>OY970176.1:0-2346764 GCA_963707955.1 Candidatus Bathyarchaeota archaeon
GTTGACACTCAACGATGTTATGAACTTGAGTTTCCATGATATTTTACAGTTGCATAATTTCTGGAACAATTTTGTAAACGCATATTTTCCCAAGACGATGATACGATCCTGGGCCAACGTTCCTTCAGTAAAGCACATCATCACACTGAGCAAACGCATGGCTCACAGATTGGTCAGCTTTGGCATTGACGACCAGAAGGTCACCTGCATACCCTCAGGCGTGGATGTTGATGTTTTCAGACCATCAAGGGAATCATTCGAGGATGACAGTAGTATTCTCTATTTTGGACCACTTTCTAGTTTCCGAGGGATTGATGTTCTGCTTGCGGCCTACGCCGAAATTCGAAAGAGGTTTACGCCAGCTCGGTTGGTGATCTTAGCACGGGGTGCGAAGCCTGATAACAATTGGCTCAAGAAAACCGAATCCGTGGCAAATCTAGAGATTGTTTGGGGAACGCTCAGCCAAGAAGAGGTTATCAGACATGTGCAGAGATCTTCTGTTGTTGCGTTGCCCTTCAAGTTTTGGCCTCAGATCGAGTGTCCATCAACGATTCTGGAGGCAATGTCGATGGGAAAAGCGGTGGTTACAACTTCTATAGGAGGGGTTCAAGAAATGGTCCAAAACGGCGAAAACGGGCTGGTAATTCCTCCTAACGATTCAAAGAGACTTGCCAATGTGATCTTGGGCCTTCTGAATAGACCTGATGTGCGTGATAAACTTGGGAAAAGAGCCCGCCAACACGTTGAGCAATTCTATGATTGGCGAATAATCACAGGAGATACGATGAAGGTTTTGTCAAAATATGCCGAATGATGGGATAACCATTTGGAGAAGCCTCTAGTTACCATTGGTATTCCAGTTAGGAATTGCGAAAAAACCATTGGCGAGACTTTGGATAGCATTCTCAATCAGGACTATCCGATGGATCAAATGGAATTAATCGTTGTTGACGATGGCTGCACAGATAAAACGATTCCGCTAATTCAGGGCAAACTTAAATTTTCAAAACTCAGGAGCAGAATTTTTACTACCGGCGGTAAGGGACTGAGCGAATCTAGGCAGATAATTGTGGAAAACGCTCATGGCAAGTACGTTGCCTGGATCGACGGGGACATAACGCTATTTCCTGATTTCCTTTCCGTCCAAGTAGGCTTCATGGAAAGAAATCCACAAGTCTGGCAGGCAAGAGGAAGGTGGGAGCCGCATAAAGCAGAGAATTTGGCTGAGGAACTGGAAAACATGACACTTTTTCGATACGAGTCGAAACACAGTGGCAGAGGTCACGCGAGCCAAAAACTGGTAGGCATAGGTGGGTCAGTTTGCCGGACGGAGCCGTTGAGGAATTCAGGAGGATTTGACAGGGCCATCTTCGGTGCAGGAGAAGACATAGATGTTGGGGCCACGATGATGGAGAAAGGTTGGCTCATGAGCTTCACGATGGCAAGATTCTATCACAAATCTGGCACTACTTGGAGGATTCTGTGGAGAAGGTACTTCTGGTATGGTTATGGAAGCCATTACGTCAAACATAAACACGAAGGTCTTATTCATGTTTGGACTAGGACAGCTCCTGTCGCTTTTTTCTCTGGGTTTTTGCAGGCCAAAAGAGTCAACGAAGTGGCTCACCACAAGAAATCGTTGCTCCTTCCAATACAGTATGTATACAAACAAACTGCTTGGTGTCTTGGCTTTGTCCATGGTCATCTAGACGGATATGGTCATAGTAGAAAGCAAAACGCAAAAGCAAATCACAAGAAAACGTGAGAATAATGTTGAAACCCTTCATAATGACCGTTGACATGGATCCTCCGCCATGGTCAGCTCCTAACCTAGATATTGAAAAGGGAACGACTGACATTTTGAGATTGTTTCAGGCGCATGGTGTTCACGCAACATTTTTTGTACCGGCAAGTGTTGCATTGGCGTTTCCTGAACTGATTCAAAAAATAAAAGGCGAGGGGCATGAGATAGCGTGCCACGGTCTTAAGCACGATGCAAACGAGGCCATTTCAAGTCTTGATGAGCAGTGCCATACTATAAGAAACGCTACAAATATTATTGAGAGTATCGCAGGTTCTAAACCGATCGGATTCCGAGCGCCGCTCTTCCGGTCAAACGCAAATTGTCGAACAGCTCTGAGACAAAACAACTATGTCTACGACTCTTCCATGGTCTGCTCACCATTCTTCGGAAATCCCAAAATTCGTCTACTCTCAAAGCCTTTTTTCTTCCCTTGTTCCAATCACCATGCAGAGTGCAACTTGCTTGAAATCCCAGTCTCTGTAAATCCCTTTCTGCCTTTTCCGTTGGGCGGCGCCTACTTACGGATTCTTGGCTCCAGATGGGCAAGGATGGGAATCAGAACCAACCTAACGTTCAATGCTCCAATAGTGTTCTATGTTCATCCTAAAGATGTGATCCACATAATCGGTGGTCCTTATTGGTATTCATCCAGAAATACGGCCAACTGCATGAAAGGGTTAGAGGACATAATTCTGTATGGCAAGAGAACCGGGGCAAAATTCATGAAGGCCCAAGAGCTTGCAGAGCTCCATATCGGCACAAGTACGAATGCGTAATGATTTCTTCTATCGCCTGGCCACCCATGCACCGAGTTCGTTTATATTTTTATTTTCTTGGCATTAATGATTCGAGATTGTGAGGAGAAATGATCCGGTGAAGTCGAACACTGCCAAGGTTAGCGTAGACTTGGCGATAATCCTGTTGGTTCAGGCAACTTTCTTGTTGGCGACGTTCTTCAACTTAATGCTCCTAAGACAGTTGCTAGGACTCGTGTTGCTAACCTTTGTTTCCGGATTTTTGATTGTTCGATTGATGAAATTGGATCGACTTGGGCTTGCAGCCACGGTCCTGTTGTCTGTTGGTCTAAGTGTATCTTTTGACATGTTTCTTGGGCTTTTAGCGAATTTCTTGCTTCCCCTTGCTGGAATAAACAGACCATTGGATGAGTTCCCCGTTCTGGTAGTTTTCAACCTTTCATTCGTCCTCCTGATCCTTCTTGCAACCCAACTGCGTGAGAGGAAGCTGAGGTTTGATACAAAAGGCATTTTCTCGCTGCCTGCCTTTCTGTTTGCTGTTTTCTTACCAGCATTAGGCATCGCCGGTTCCTTCTACGCCGCCGTGTCAAATAATGGTTCACTCTTGCTGGCTTTAGACCTTGCAATCATCATTGTCCTCGGCCTGAGTGTTCTTCTCAGATCAAAAGTCTCCAGATTCTTTGCTTTGATCGTTATAGTCATAGCTGTAGCTCTTCTATTCCGTGGGTTTTTCATCAGTCACTACTTCTGGGGAGCTGACGAGTTTGACGAATACTACGTTTTCAGGCATGTGAACAGCAGCGGTTACTGGAATCAGGGTCTCAACTGGTCACAGGATATCGAATTATTGAAGGCTAACAGTATGTTAAGCGTAACAATCTTGCCACAAGTATACTCGCAAGTATTGGGGATCGACCTAACTTGGACTTTCAAGCTTCTGTATCCTTTGATTGCAGTCTTCATTATTTTGGCATTATACAGTCTGTACTGTACGCAAATAAGCAAAACAGAGGCTCTTCTAAGTGTCTTCTTTTTTGTGACGGTGGCTGTGGGTCTGGGGGGAAACGTCCTAGGTCCTGACAAGCAAACAGTTGCCATGTTATTCTATGTGCTGATATTCTTCTTGTTCTTCAACAAAGAATTGGTTTCTTGGGAGAAGAATATCCTGCTCGTAATATTTGGCGCGTCTATCGTTGTTTCACATTACTCGCTTTCTTACATACTCATTTTCCTGATTTTCTTGGTGTGGTTCGCATCGTTCATGTTGAAGAAACCCAGCAGAAGAATATCTCTAGCCATATGTGTTCTGTTCTTGGCTCTGGCGTTTTCATGGTACATATTCGTTTCAGGTTCAGGACCATTTAATAATCTTGTGAGAGTTACGAACAACGTATATTCGAATTTTGCAACGGATTTCTTCAATCCAAGTTCCAGAAGTTCTACAGTTTTGGCGGGGATTGGTTTACAGTCTGCTGTGTCCTCTCTCCATCAAATCGGAAGATATGTTTTCTACGCTACGGAAGCTCTTATAGTTCTTGGTTTCTTCAAGCTCTTCGTTCAAAGAAAGAAACTCAAGTTTGACACAGAATTCATGGCGCTGATTTTTTTCAATCTTGCTATTCTCGTCATGACTATTGTCGTGCCAATGTTAGCCGCTTCTTTTACTGAGGGAAGATTCTACGAGATTACCGTTCTGTTTTTGTCTCCCATGGCCATCTTGGGCATTAAGGCGGTTTCCGACATTGGACAGAAACTGTGGCGGAAATCGACCTTTCTAGCTCTAGCCTTGATTGTTCTCATTGTCTTTTTCATGTTTCAATCAGAATTTGTCTATGCAATAACTGGAGACATGACTTACACTGTAGAAATGAGTATGTACCATCCTAACATTCTTTCGCTGTTCGGTCAGTTTGTGTGGCAGAGCGAAGTCGTGGGTGGGCAATGGATCGCCCACTACATGGCTATCAATGAAAAATCTACAGTATATAGTGATGTATTTTCAGACGGTGATGTTTTGACAGCATTTTGCTCTCTAGACAGAGGAAGCGTCCAAATATTATCTAACACAACTCAAAGCCTGCAATCTGGGTCATTAATCTATTTGGGAAGGATGAACATTGATCTTGGGATCATGGCTGGGCAGTTCTACAATTATAAAACGACTGACATCTCGACCTTGCTCAATAGCACTGACAGTGTATATTCTAATGGTTATTGTGAAATCTATCAAACTCCATGACCATATCGCGTAGTATATCTGCCTTTTCTAAAATCATTTTGGCTTGTGCGTTGAATTGCCCCTTGTGCTTACGTGTCCCATTATGTTACAGGCCAATGTTCAAAGGTCAAATGCAAAAAGCAATGGGTGGAGACGATGAAATCCGTTAATATTGGAATAATAGGACTTGGCGGAATGGGAAAGAGGCATCTTCAAAATTGCCAATATCTCAAAGATGCCAAGTTGGTCGCCGTTGCCGATCCTTCAAAACAAGCACGTTCAATGGCTGAAAGGGCCGGGGTCAAGTACGTATACAGCGACTACCTAAAACTCTTGGAAAATGAGCAAGTAGATTGCGTGATTGTTTCCGTTCCCACTTTTCTCCATGCCGAGTGTTCTGTTGCTGCTGCTGAACATGGGAAAGGCATACTGCTTGAAAAACCCATTGCTGGAAACGTTACTGATGGCAGGGAAATTATAATTAAAGCTCGGAAAAACTCTGTAAAAGTGATGATGGGTTACCCACTCAGATTTTCTCCAGAATTCCGGCAGCTCAGAACAAGTGTTCGCTCTGGCGTTTTAGGAGATGTGATCGTTGCAAATGCAGTGAACGTAAGTAGTGGCCCTTTTGCATATGTCACTGATCAGGCAATACCGAAACCTGTATCCTCGTGGTGGCTTGAGCGGAATTTGTCTGGAGGCGGAGCGCTCCTCGATTTGGGTTGCCACATGATAAATCTTCTACGGTGGTATTTTGGGGATGACGTAACGATTACGAGGGCGGTACTTCAACATAGATTCCACCTGGATGTTGAAGACTTTGCCATTGTCTTTTTGTCTTTTAGAAACGGCCCAGTTGCCACGATCGAATCAGGATGGTTTTCGCTTTCCTCAGACTTGGAGATCGAGCTTTTTGGAACGGCAGGGATCGAAAGGGCGAGAGGAAGAGAGATTTCGACAGCTATGAGGGTAATGAACATCCTTAAAAAGAAGCCACCGAGTTGGAACCGAGTCTTTTTTGATGAACTGGTTTACTTCACAGACTGTGTGCGAAAGGACATTGCACCTTCTCCTTCCTGTGAAGATGGACTGAAAGACTTAGAAGTCATATCATTAGCATACAAAAATCAAGAAGTCCTCTGAGGAAGAACAATGAGTTTGGTCAGTTTGATTAAAGCTAATGGCGATATTGAGGGTCCAAAGAAAGCGATAGAGAAGGCCATTGAAAGAATACACTTCAAAATAAACTCCGAAGCCAAGAGTATTGTGATAAAACCAAACTTGTGCTACTATTGGGATTATTCAACGGGTCACACAACAGATCCTCGTTTTGTTGCGACGCTGATTGATGTTCTCAGAAAACGAATTCCGGACGCGGAAGTTTCAGTTGCTGAGGCGGATGCTTCATCGATGAAGTGTAGATGTGCTTATAAAATACTCGGGTACGAAAAAATGGCTAAGGAAAAAGAAATAGAATTGGTAAATTTAACAGAAGATGAAACTGTAGAATCAAAAACTAAGGTTAACAATCAGGAATACAAGTTTCGAATCCCGAAAACAGTGGTGAATGCAGACATTTTCATCAATGTTCCCAAAATAAAATACATGAGCGGCACGTTGATGACCTGTTGTCTGAAGAACGTTTTTGGTTGCAACCCGTTTCCTAAGAAGTTCCGATATCATTCCAAACTAAATGAAGTGATAGTGGCACTGAACAAGCTTATGCCCAGCGACATTTGCATAATTGATGGAATGGTAGTAAGCGGCAGACATCCACTAAGACTTGGTCTTGTTATGGCAAGCACCGATCCTGTGGCATTGGATGCAGTCGCGGCAAGAATTCTAGGCTTCGATCCCAAGAAGATAAAACATATTGTCTTGGCAGAAAAAGAGGGAGTAGGAAAAATGCGGTCTACGCTGGTAGGCGATAGGCTTCAGTATTTCACAGAGCGATTTCCCCGAAAAACAGCATCAGACAAAATTCAAGTTAGCCTTGTAAGGCCAATGTTCGCCCTTTATAAGAAAATGGTAGAATAACGTTTTTGTTTATGACATTTTGATCTCACGCACGCGAACGAAAGGGCGAAAATACCATAATTGTAAATGCCAGGTCGTGAAACATCTGTCCCAGAACATTGAAGTCAAAAGAGCTAATATAGAACTACACAATGAGACTGCTGAGTTTTTTGAGGAAAAAAATCTGGAACTGTTTAACACGTTTGAGCAACGCAACCTTGACAGAAGACTCAGAACAGCAGATAAGACCTGTTCCAAACGTAAATTCTGCTGTGATCTCGCTTGTGGCACAGGGAACCTGATCGCAAGACAGATACCCGAGTTTGAACAGGTCATTGGTTTGGACATATCGAGGGGAATGATATCGATCTGCAAATCAAAGGGCTTGGGAAAAAAAGCCAACTTTCTGATAGGCGACGTAGAGAAACTGCCGTTTCAGGAAGGGACATTTGACATTGTGACAATGCATGCCGCGCTTCACCACGTGCCTTCACGACCAAGATCTTTTCGCCAAATATACAGAGTACTATCCAAGAAAGGCATAATGTACATTGATCATGAGCCGAATTCGAGGCGATTTAGAAGAGGTCTTGAGAAACCTAAGAGAGTTCTTGATTTCATCGCTGGCTTACGCATAAGAAAGAGCAAAACAAGGGCGACACGGTCAAACGCTCAAGTTCTGTTTCCTTCAAAGTATCGAATAGCAGATATACATCAAGAGGAGGGTTTCTATTCTCTGGAGGCTAGGAGAGAACTTGAAGCGATAGGATTTTCTGCAATCAAAATCACATATCACAACGTTTTTTCGATGTACTTTTTCCGATTGCCCACTCCTCTCAACATGCTATCTGTAATGGATAATATACTCGAAAGAGTTCCGGTGGTCAGGAACCTGTCTTCACACGTATGTATCTGGGCAAAAAAATAAGAAGATGCTCTGATAACTGAGCTGGAAGAAGTGGTTGTATGAAAATTGGACTCATAGGTTGTGGAGGAATCGCTTCTTGGCACGCCAAAGTATACAGGCTTATCGAGAATGCAACAATCGTAGCCGTCTGTGACAAGGACGTTAAAAAGGCAAGAGTTTTCGCAAATGAGCACAAGATAGAAAAAACCTTTGAAAGCCATTTAGATCTTCTTGAAATTAAAGACCTTGATTTCGTCGACGTATGCACTCCCACTTCAACGCATGCTTCTATTACAGTTGACGCAGTGAAATCGGGAATCAATGTGTTGTCAGAAAAGCCCATGGCGTTGAAAAGCGAACAATGCGATCAGATTATATCCGAAACGAAAAAACACAAAGCCAAGGTTTGCGTATGCCACAACCAAATCTTCTTTCCCGTGGTCAAGAGAATCAAGTCGATGATTGACGACAATCGAGCAGAACTGGTGTCATTCAAAACATTCATTAAAGAAAACGGTGAACTGTTACCCTCTTGGACTACCACGGCGTCCGAGGGAGGAATCTTGTGGGAAGCAGGCTATCACTTGGCTTATCTCCAACTGTTTTTCTTGAGAAATATAACCAGCGTTTTTGCAATCGGGAACAAAGTGAAGTATCCTGTGTACGATGATTTCTGTGTTCTCTTGAAAACACCCTCTAGGTCTTACGGAATAATGGAGATATCCTGGCTGCCCAAGAAAGAAGAAATATTCTACGAAGTCGACACCGCAGACGGAAGACGGTATCAGATGAACAGAGCCGATGATCATTTATTGGACGTTCCAGTCGATGTTGCAGAATTAGCTTGGAGTCGCGCGAAGTTTCGGCTCTCAAGGAAAAAACTGCGATACTTCCGAGGTCACTTCTACCTTTTTACAAGGTTCATGGACGCATTGAAGAATGATTTGCCATCACCCATACCGCCCGAAGATGGTAAGAAAACCATCCAACTGCTTGAAAGCATTCAAAAGTCTCTAGAAAGACAAGAAATTGTACAGGTTTTAAGTTGAATTAGAACGTAGCGCGGAGTCTTAATGGGACTGGGTGCTATGTACTGTTGAAGCACATTTGTTTGTGAAGTTGGTGTTCATGGCTCGGCGAAAAGCAAGTCCCTTAATCTCATTTATCGCATTCCTTTGCCTTCTTAAAGAAGAAAGTCGGCGGGCGGGCCGCAGTTTTCTTTCTTCTGTTTGGTTTTCTTTCGGGAATCCACATTCATACGGCGATGTAGTAGAGTTCTCAAGGTGTTAGGGTTGCGAGTTGGTGTTTTTTGTCCTACGTTGAATGTTTACGGCGGAGGAGAATTTGTAACAGTAGTTATTGCAAACACATTAGCTCAAAACAATTATGACGTCATTCTCTTCATAAATGAAGAAATAAATCAGCGGGAAATCGAAAAATTCTTTGGGAAGAGTCTCGATCCTTCCATAAAAGCCATCGTTAAACCCTCAAGAGTCCAGCAGAGAGGACTGCTGGATTTTTATCAAACCATTTTCCGCTCCTACATTTTCAAATCAAAATGCGATATATGGATAGACTCGTATTCAAACTGCGTTTTCCCATGGACCAACGTAACCTACATCCATTTCCCCTTTCTGAACCACTACTATTACAGACCAGGGTTTCCATATTTGAAAAGCGGAAGCATGCGTGCGCTCGGCGGTTTGCCATACTCTCTTTTCGAGAAGAACTTCGCTAACTATAACGGGAAGCTCATACTCGCTAACAGCCACTATACGGCAGATGAAATAGGAAGATTTTCTGGAAAAAAGGCAGAAGTATTATACCCGCCAGTGCCCTCCATCATCTTCAACAGCAATCCAGAAACCCTGACAAAGAACCAACGAAAAAACCTTGTAGTCACAATATCCCGTTTCGGACCTGACAAGGGATTAGAAAAAATTCCCCACATAGCCTCACTGACAGACGCCGGCATTGAATTTGCAATAATAGGCCGAGTACACTACCGGGACACGCTACTTTCGTTGCAAAAACTCACCGAGAAACTCGGTCTAAAAGACAGAGTGAAGTTTTTCCCAGACGCATCAAGAATGGAAATGAAACAAATACTTAAAAAAGCAAAAATATATCTGCACACTATGATTGGCGAACATTTCGGAATTTCGATAGTTGAAGCCATGGCTATGGGATGCATACCCATCATTCACGATTCTGGAGGAGCAAAAGAGTTTGTTCCCAAAGATTTTAGGTATAGGACTGTCCATGAAGCAGCAGAAAAAATCACAAAAGAGATTTATGAATGGTCCTCTGAGAAAGCCATAAAAACCGTAAAAATCGCAGAGAAATTCAGAGAAGAAAACTTCTCGAGCGAATTCATGAAACTCTTCAAGCGGTATGCAGAAAAAATCTTCTAAATCCAAACGAGAAGACGCGCGCGTATATTGAATCACTTTAATGATGAGATGAGGCGAAATGGAGCTTGCGAGTTCTTTTTCTTTCGATGTTTGATCCTTTTGTGGCTGCAACTACATATATGGGCCCTGGAGCTCATATACGAGGCCTTTCTCAATCCCTTAACAAGCTCGGTTGCGAAGTGCACATATTAGTCTTGAATTCAAAAAACAATAATGGCGTCGTGCATGGAGTTCAAATGCACTATCTCACTCCTTCTCTTAGCGCGCGCTCGCTTTTGTCTTTTCACGTACCATTTGATGGAGGCCGTGTTCTTAATCTGACTTCATTTAGAGAAGTTGCTAGATTATGCAGAGAATATAAGATGGATATTATTCATAGTCAGAGTCCGTCAGGTTATGGATACGGATTATTCCGTAGAGGCAACATACCTTTCGTTGCTACTCTGCATGGTACATCGTTCGGTGAACTTGGATCCTATTTTGACATACCTCTTCCGTTCATCAACAGGGATGTTGTCTTAGGAGCAATGGGAGAAATGTTGTGGGCTTTTCTGACCTGCATAGAATATAAAAGCGCTGATAAAGTTATAGCGGTCAGCAAAGCTACAGCAGAAGAAACAGTGAGATTCTACCGTTTACCTAAAGATCGTGTCGTAACAATCCATAATGGAATAGATCTGCCAAACCTTACAGATTTACCCATAAGAGAAGAGAACAAAGAACATACTTTGTTATCTGTGGGTAGGTTTGTGTGGAGGAAGGGTTACAGGTATTTGATCGGTGCGATGCCTCAAGTTTTGTCAGAATATCCCGATGCCAAACTAGTTATAGTTGGTTACGGCGACCAAAGAACACCTTTGCAGCGGCATATTGAGAAACTTGGAATCGAAGGTTCTGTGCGTTTCTTGGACAGGGTATCAAGGGAGAGACTCTATTCTCTTTATGACGAGGCAGAGGTTTACGTCCAACCTTCACTTTATGAGCCGTTGGGCATCACGATTTTGGAGGCGATGAGCATGAGCAAGCCAATTGTCGCAACACGTGTCGGAGGGATTCCAGAACTCATCACAAATGGTGTAGAAGGGTTATTGGTTGAGCCCAGAAACAGTTTACAGCTTGCGAGGGCGATAACTAATGTATTTTCAGATTCATCGTGCAGAGAAAAATTTGGGAGTAACGCGAGGAAGAGAGTTGAGAGAGAGTTTACGTGGGAAACAATTGCCAAGAAAACCTTTGAATTCTACAGGGACTTGTTAGATGGAACTGGAAAATAAACACGCGCGCTAGAGTTTAGTAATCGTATGGAATAAGGCAGTGAACTAAATGCTGAAAATGTCTTCTGCGTACATGCAATGAAACTTTCCGGAGAAGCGCATAGGTTGGGTAATAACCTACAAGTTTGGAACAGTATCGCGGTATGCCCTTCGGGCAGAGCGTGCGCGAAAATCTGAGAAGGCGTTCAATTTAAGAAGATATCGATCTTTCTTATCGGATCTACAAGCGCGCGCAGTCTGTCAGGTTGAGAACATCATCACGGGGGTAGTTGCTATGCCTGAAGGATCGGCGCTTTGGATCCTGAAGTAATATTTTGTCCCAGGTGTTAGTCCCGTCAGTGTAATGACGTGGCTGGTCACGCTTGCGGCATCAGTTACCAAGAAGCCTGTTACATGACTGTCCTTCCAATAAGGAAATACAACACCAACATCATTTACAGTAAGCTGGGACCAAGCAAAAAGCTGAGAAGAATTGTATTCCACGGTGCTGTTTGCCGCTGAACTCGTAGTCCATGAAATCTGCTCTGAAGTGCTACTCAAAGCTGTCAGGGTAATCTTAGTTAACGAGAATGTTTGTGGAAGATTAAGCGCAGCCAAATATGGTATTGTGCTTAATGCGCCCGCAGTGTTTGTTTCGCCTGGGCCTTGACCGTAGGTTACAAGCCATCCATCTCCGCCATTAGCCATAACAAGGTTTACTTCAGTTACAAACGTCGAAGTATTGTAAGTCTGGCCTGTGCCTCCCCAGCCTCCAGCAGCATTAAGGGAGGGGCATATTGGGATTATTCCGTGAGCAGCACCCGTATTATAATTTTCCTCGTTTTGCATTAGACCTGGTATCCCGGCGATAAGTTGCGCAACATCGCTGGTACTGTTGGTGGGAGAATAAAACATCGGGGCGATCCATTGCATAAGACCAAGCTTTATCCATGCTGCCGTGTCTTGTCCTTCTCCTACAGTCCAATAATCAGGTTCAGGTTCGCCAGCAAATTGGAGTTTATGTGGTGTGCAGCCGAATGTGAGGTTCGGATTTATGGCCAATGCCCACTGTTCAATATCTTGGACAAGCGTGGTGACAAGGTTTGTTCTCCATTCTAACCATTGAGTGTAGTATAATCCATCTCCGCCGTAGCTGGGGGGTGCTATGTCTTGAATCCATTGTGTGTAGTTTGCAGTGGTGTCGAGTCCTGTCTGCTGCTGGAACAGTGTATAAGCATCAGGGTTGACTGGCATAACATCATCCCATCTGGTATAGTCAAAACTCAAACCATCAATGCCTGGATAATCAGTCACTAACTGAGTAGTTAGACTCTGCCAAAGTGTAATGCTCGCTGGGTTTGCAATGTCAAGCCAGCCCCCATTACCGGTAGGAGGTGTTGTTCCTAGTTGATAGTACCATACTGGAGTCAGGTT
This sequence comes from Candidatus Bathyarchaeota archaeon, assembly GCA_963707955.1. Classification (GTDB taxonomy): domain Archaea; phylum Thermoproteota; class Bathyarchaeia; order Bathyarchaeales; family Bathycorpusculaceae; genus DASPPK01. The sequence continues at coordinate 12,802 of OY970176.1, forward strand.
TCCATTCAGATATTCACAGTCCCGTTGTACGCCATCTCCACCGAAAGACTTGTACATTGTGTCAAGGTTCAAATACACTTTTATTCCGTAAGAGTGAAAGGCGCTGATAGCCCAACTCACATTATAGTATCCACTTAATGTAGTGTTTCCAAAATTGAATGTGCCATCAGCGAAAACTTCATAGTTGCGAATCGAGTCAATGGTGACGAAGTTGACTCCAAAAGAAGCGCATGTTTGAGCTATGAGCGTCCAATTGTTAGTGGAGCTTATTTCGTCCTGTCCAAATCCCACGCCTCTCCATTGACTTTCAGCAGCGCGCACGATGCTTTGTGTGGCGAGTATGTGCCCGCTTGAGGGAATAGTTATGGACTGATTTAAACTCGCTTGGCAAACGAGCAGAGCAGACAGAATTATCACTGCTGCGACAATCAGGGCTTTCTTCATCTTGCCATTTGAACCCGTTGAATACATATATACCCTTCGGCTGGTTCCAGTGTATAGTAATACTTAATAAACCATTCTGTTGAACTGTACAACACAAACACGCCGCGGTAGGTTATGCTCGACGACGAAAAAGCGTGCGCATTGTCAAGGAATAATCCCAATGTAGGCGCGCGCTGCCTCTGCCAAGATTTATTCCCACCAATGTGTCGTGAGCGCTATCGACGCAGGCAATGGTAATATCCCGCAAGCCACCTATTTACAAAGGATTGGTGAGTAGCGCGCGCTTCCATTGGAACAAGATCTTTCTGAATCCAAGACAGGGTGGGATAACAACGACAAGTTTGCACGTTTGTGTTTTGATTACAACGTACAAGCGGTCCGATTTGTTAGGCTATGCCCTTGAAGGGCTTGAAAAACAAACCTACTCAGATTTCGAAGTCCTTGTAATTTTGAAACCAAGCGGAGACAAAACTGAAGATGTCGTTAAGACTTATGAGAAAACATTGAGAATAAAATTGATTAAACAAGAGAAAGGCTACTTCGTAGACGCGTTAAATCTTGGACTCGAACATGCCAAAGGTGATATCATAGCATTCTTGGACGATGACGCTGTTCCTTTTCCAGACTGGCTTAAAAACCATGTGGAAACGTATGCCAAATCAAAAGTTGGGGGAGTAGCAGGAAATGTCATACAGACATCATTATATAAGAAATTGACAACCAAGGACGACGTCTCGGAAATCATCCCAAACGATAGACCATTTCTTGAAACAATGGGGCAGAAAATTTGGAGTCAACCTCTCCAAGGCCTAGAAAATCATCTTGTTTACATATCAAAAGCAGGAAAAGTGGATTATAATTCTAGAATGTCACATCGCGCGAGGCATCAAACCGTGAAATCGATGCTCGGAATGGGCGCTAACATGTCTGTTCTATCTGAGGCAATAGAAGGCTTTAGATTTCCAGATTCATGGCTGCCGATCGAAGCAGCAACTGAGCAGTTCTTGGGCTGGCATATATGGAAAAGAGGTTATAACCTTTTTTTCAATCCTCATGCAAGAGTTAGACATCTTGTACATGGTCAGACTCTGAGCCGCAACATCATTGACACGAGAAAGGAATTTTTGCGTTCGGTTGGAAGCAGCCTCCTTTATTATCGTCTTTATGGGCTCGAACCAGGCCTGTCAAAGATGCGCAGAATCTGTTTGCTCATCTTCTCTGTTTTGACGAATATCAAGAAAATATGCAAAGACAAAGAAACCTGGAGAATTACAAGAATCAAAGCAGCGTTTTACTCAGAGCTTATAGGAGTGAAATGGCTCTTATCAAGAAAAGTGGGAGGGCTCTATTCTCTAAAGACGGCCTTCGAAAGATATGTCAAGCTTGAATAATCATTGCAGAAATTTCGCGCGCGCGTCACGCTATAAATTGAAGCACTGCTGTCCAGAGTCCAACTAGAAAAAGTCCACACATGCCAAAACCGAGAATGAGTGTGTTCAAAGGCATGAATTTAGATGTTGTCGTCTGTGCCAAGAACCGTGCTCAAATGTTGGAACGAGTTTTGCAACAGATTATACGCGAGGTTCCTTTCAGAGACTTAATTGTTATATACGGTTCATCGAAGGATGGGACGAAGGAAATTGCTGAGAAATATGTAGCGAAGGTGTTCTGGGATGGTGATGAGGGGCTTGGAGCAGCGAGAAATCTCGGAATGAGAAAGGCCTCTTCAGAATTAGTGGCAATGATTGATTCTGATGTTATCCTGACAAGAGACTGGCATAAACACTTGGTGAAGCATTTTGAAGACAGTAAAGTCGCTGCAGCGATGGGAACAACCATATATGGTTATGGTTTTCCTCCTATCCAACGCCTTCACGAGTATTGGCGATGGACACTTCGTGATGGTTGGGGCTGTACCAACACTGTATTCAAGCGCGATTCTGTGTTAGAGGTAGGAAACTTTGACCAAACAATAACTGGTGCCGGGGAAGATTACGACCTGTATAAGCGAATATTGGCTGCAGGATACAAATGGGTGTCGGACAGGAAAGTTGTTGTATATCATCCAATGAGCTTATCTGAATATCTTGACCACCTCCGCTGGTGGGCAAGCGGCGTTCCCTCAATGCGTGAACTTGTAGCCCAAGTAAGGACTTATTCATTGTTCAGAATCTACTGCAGGTTCGCTTACTCAATTCTGAAATCTTTTCAAGAAGGCGTCAGACTTTATCTCATCGTACACCCTACAATGCTAATCTACACGCCGATGTTTGAAACTGTTATGGTCAAGGCACGAATCAAAGGACTCAAAAAGATGCTAAGCTAGGGCAGCGCCTCCAAAACCCTGTAGCAACAGCAGCGCAGGTTCTGACAACGGGGGCCTCAAAATACTTCCAGCCGCACTTCGTAGAGCTGCAATACTTCACACGATGCGTAAGCAAAGACCTAACTTCTTCGCCCACAGGAGAAGACGGACTCAGGAACCTGAAAGCAGCCTCGCTTGCATACGAGAACGCGCGCGCATGACGAATATGAAGCGGCTTGAGGGAATAGTTATGGACTGATTTAAACTCGAGGCTTGGCAACTGAACAGAGCAGACAGAATCATCGCGTGCGCTAAAAGTCTCTAGAAAGACAAGAAATCATACAGATCCCAAGTTGATTCCAGAGGTAGCGGGAATTCTTAATATGGGGCAAGCTTCATGTATAGTTCGAACATGCATTGCTGCAGTAGGTGATAGCTATGGTTCGACAAATAGCAAATCGCTTGTCCTCATTCGCTCGATTCTCAAAGAAGAAGGCTGGTGGACGCGCTGCAGTTGTCCTTCTTTTGTCCGTTTTTCTTTTAGAAATCTACATTCCACCGAGAGTCTATGCTGTCACATTTTTCAGCAATGGCTTTGAGGAAGGCAATTATTCTGCGTACAGCGGAACAACCGTTACCACTGGTTGCAACTTAACTGTAGTTGGTGATATCGTCAGGAGTGGCTCCTATTCCAGCAAAAGTGTGACTATAAATGGTGGTGGTTCTAATTCCTACTGCTACAAGACTTTGAGTTCTGCTCTATCGACATGCTATTTTCGCTTTTACCTGTACATAGATTCTACGCACGTGACGAGCAATCAGTATATGTGGTACGGAGAAATATGGGCTGCCAATGGATATTTCACACTGTTTTCAGTCGGCATAGGTCGTGGTTCGGCGATCTACATTGCTTACAGGTCAAATGGAACAGTATCGTTCAAAACTAGCTCTACAACTTGGTCAACAGGTCAATGGTATTGTGTCGAATTGAAACGTGTTCAGGATGCATCGAACGGAGAGGTAAGACTCTACATCAATGGTGCCGAAGTGACTGACCTGACGACCACGGGGCTAAACACGGCTGACTATGCTGCAGGTCGCATAAGCATTGGACAGCGAGAAAATTGGAGGGGCAATGAAACAAGCCATGCGGATGATATCGTTGTTTCTGATAGCTATGTTGGTCCGTTAGCTTCGTCTCCACAGTTGTCAGTAACTCTGAACGGACCGCTAACTGGAAGTTCCTTGGCAGCTGGAACGATAAACTTCAATTACACGCCTGTATGTACCGGAGACAATATCCAGAATGCCTCATTGTGGATCAACGAGACTGGAACATGGCAAGCCCTTCAATCAAACTCATCGTTCGTAGTCAATGACACCATTAACACTATCAGTTATCCGTTGAACGGACCAGGGGTCTACGTTTGGAACATCGAAGTCTACAACTCCACGTATGGAGTCTTCGCGCAAGCTAATTCTACGCTGACCATAATTCCTCCACCTGAACCGACAACAACAGTCTCGCTCAACGCACCTTCCAACGGCGCAAACCAAAGCTCACTCTCTATTGCATTTGCGTACACGCCAACCTGTGTGGCAGACACCATTCAAAACTCTAGTCTATGGACAAATGCTTCAGGAACTTGGCAGAGCGTTCTTTCGAATTCCTCAGCAATACAGAACAACACGCAGAACGTATTTACTTATGTTTTCGCGTCCGCAGGAACCTATCTTTGGAACGTGGAAGTTTATAACTCGACAACCGGCGTGTTTGCTCCATCAAATTACACGCTGACGGTATTCCTTCCTTCGTTACTATCCGTCGCCTTGAACAGTCCCCAAAATGGGGTAAGCCAATCAAATGCAACGCTAGTATTTTCATATGTTCCAACATGCGTGGGCGATAACATCGCGAACTCCTCGCTATGGACTAACGCTACTGGAAGTTGGTTGCCCACATTGACCAACAGCAGTGCAATTGCAAACAACACTCAAAACATTTTCACCTACACGTTTTCTGCAAACGGCACGTACGTATGGAACGTTCAAGTTTTTAATAGGACGACAGGAATATTCGCACCATCGAACTGGACGGTAACCCTTACACCGAATGTGTCAACATATTTCGCCGATGGTTTTGAGGAAGGAAACTACTCGGCTTGGACAGGGACTATTATTTCGAGTGGGAATCTGACAATTGCAAGCAGCCCTGTGCACACTGGTTCTTACTCAAGCAAGAGTTTTACCTATGGTGGCCAGGGCTCTAATGCTTATTGCTACAAGACCTTAAAGTCGACCTTAGCAACTTGCTATTATCGTTTCTACCTCTACATAGATTCAACCGTCTCAGCAAGCAACCAGTATATGTGGTACGGAGAAATATGGGACGCTAACGGGTATTTCACACTCATGTCAGTAGGTGTTTCAAACGGCAATAAGATCTTTATTGATTTTAGGAACAGCGGCACGATAACATTCAAAACGAGTGCCACAAGCTGGCCAATCCACCAATGGTGCTGTGTCGAGTTGAAACGCGTTCAGAGTGCTTCCAACGGAGAGATCAGACTCTACCTCAACGGCGTAGAGGTTACTGACTTAACAACTACGGGATTAAATACGGCGCAATATGCTGCTGGCCGCGTAAGCATGGGAGAGCGAGAGAATTGGAGGGGCAACGAAACGAGCTACGCAGACGACATCGTTGTTTCCAGCAGCTACATCGGTCCGTTGACAGCTTCACAATCAGTGTCCGTCAGTTCAAAAAGCAAAACGACCGGGGCTAATATGCTCACTGGGATGATTAACTTCAACTATATCCCCATATCAACAGAAGGCAACATACGAAACGCTACGTTAACACCTACAACCTATAACTTTGAACTGAATGATGAAGCGTCAGCTATCAAACGACTTAAGCCCTCACCCTCAGAGAAGATGGTCTAAGAGACCTAGAAGCAATCTCCCTTGCCTACAAGAACCGGATAAGCCTCGGATAACCCGCCTCGTTCAATTGCCCTGTGCAATTATTGCGTACGTGTCTCAATCATTGTGCGCGCGCGAGAAAGCTTTTGCAGGAAGGGTCAAGGTTGACAGTTAGATTTGACTTTTTTGAAGCAGGGGAAAGGCAAATATTCTGGCCTTGAGATTCAAATTATAAGGGAGAAAGTGCGTAAGGGAGTACCTTGCTTAATCCTGTTACTGATGCTCACACTAAGCGTTGCCTTATTTGAATTCCTGTACGTCAGGAATTCTGTTTCCAGTGTTTCTGCAGTCGATGAAACGGCAGGCATAGGTGTATACTGGAATGCGGGCTGTACCAACTCGGTGCTTTCAATAAATTGGGGTGTTCTGTCTCCCGGACAGAGTGCGCAAGTCGTGGTCTACGTTCGAAATGAAGGAAATCAGCCAATTCTCTTGACTGTGGCACCGACAAACTATAGCCCAACGAATGCTTCTAACTATCTGAGTTTCACGTGGACCTGCGAAAACGCGACGATTCTGCCAAATGAAATTGTTCAGGTTACCACAAAGCTTTTTGTTTCTTCTCCCCAAACAACGGGAAATTTCACCTTTGGCTTTGACATAATCTTTGGGAAAGAAAATATCCTAGGAGACGTGAACGGTGATGGCGTCGTGAACATGCTTGATCTTATGTTGATGCAAAAAGCTTTCGGCTCAACGCCAGGCTCACCAAACTGGAACCCAGCATGCGACCTAACCCAACAGGGAAAAATCGACATGAGCGCCATCGTCATCGCTATCGAAAACTTCGGAGAATACGGTTAGAGAAATCATTTGGAGTCTACTGCGGCTTTGTCCTGTTCAACAACATGTACAAAACGCGTCTGATGAAACTCTTCCAAGAAGCAGTACAAGAAACATCAAAAAAGCCCTAGTGCGCTTTGTCACGTAGCTATTCGATCTTTGGCTGGCCCGTTCAGTTGCCCTGTGCGATTACCGTGTACGTGTCTCCATCGTTGGGCCCGTTAACGAAGCCGTTTCCGTTTGTGTCAAACCATTTGACTATTATCCAGCTTTCGCTCTGCGATGCCAAATTCGGGTATATGACCGCGTCAAAGTATTTGCCCGCGGCGTAGGTTCCTTCCCAGACCGAACCCGTAGCACAGCATAATGTATCTGCCGTCTCCATCTCTGAATGTTTCGATGACAAACATGTCTTGATTCGTGCTGGCGACTCCGCCCTGCATGCTCGCACCTGGAATAGCTGAGCCATTCGAGTATTGAAACGAGAGAAGACCATTATCGTTATGGAATTGGATGGGTGCCCTATCGGACGCGGTGGTACTGTTACTCTCCGAGTAAATCACGACTAGGTTTACCATGGGACCGCCGAAACTCACTATGCCCGTCTCGGAGGCGCCCACTGGTTTTCCGTTGGTTTGGTTCACAAAACTACTGTTCGTGTCGAGTCCCTCCGTAAAGTTCGTGAGTTCTGAGGAAACGTACGCTGACGCTAGCCAATCGCTCACCATTGCCGGGTGGCAGCCAAGCGGCTTACCAGTGCTGTTCGAAGGATAAATCACCCTCACGCTTGTGTTGTTGGAGAAAAGATCAGCAAAATCACCCAGCCTCACGAATATCTCGCCGAAACCGATGTCGAAGCTGAAGCTTGAAACTCCGGACGCGTTGGGAAAAATCGTCAACGTCGGATCAACCTTCGCAACTTGGCCGGGCCTGATCTGCGGCTCCTCGCAGCTGAAACTAGCAACGTCAGACGTGTTGCCAGCAACCCAGTTCATCATGTCCACGGTCAAGAAAACCGACTCGTTCCCAAAGTTTCTAACGTACATCGTTAAGGTCTTCACACCTCCAACCGTCAGGTTACCCCAATCAATTGAATTAACAGGTGTGCTGCAATTCGCGTCCCAATAGATGCCTATGGGTACGCTTGTTATGACGCCTGACACTCTGAAAGGCGACTGAGAATCAAAGAGCACTCTAGCCATCGAGAACGCTAAGACTATGACTATGGCAAAAACCAAAGCCCTTTTAATGTTCAGCAACATGGGCACCGTGGACGAAACGCCGATGAAACCATATATCAACATAACTTCCATAAATCATTTGTTGCCCTATCTTAAGACACAAGTCAGAAAAGCCTAAAAAACTATGAAGCTGAAAGATATGGCACCTGAGCGCGCGCTGGAGCACACGCACATCAAGAACATCAAGAAGACATATAACCCCCGCACTGAACCAGTAGATCGGTGATCAAGTGATGGACCAGTGGAGAAGCAGAATAACACTGAACCCAAACGTACTGGCTGGAAAACCAATAATAAAAGGCACCAGGATATCCGTTGAATTCATCTTGGACCTTCTCGCCAACGGCTGGACAGCTAAAACAATACTGGAGAATTACCCGCAGCTCAAGAAAGAAGACATAACTGCAGTCTTAAAGTACGCCACCGAAATTTTGAAAGAAGAGAAGGTTTACCCACTTCCTTGACGAAATTCTTAGCCGACGAAAACATACCCATTAGAGCCGTGGAAACCCTAAAGCAGAAAAACATCGACATAATCCCAGTTCTGGACATCTCACACGGCCTAAGCGACCGAGAGGTACTTGACCTAGCAAACAGACAGGGCAGAATAATCATAACGTTTGACGCAGACTTCGGCAAACTCGTATTCAAAGAAAAACGCAAAACGAAAGGCATAGTTCTTCTACGCTTCATCCCCAAATCCCCTCAACAAACAGCAAAAAGAATCGAACAAATAACAACATCTGGAATTCCATTAGAGAACTCCTTCCTCACGGTCAGAGAGGACAGCGTTCGAGTCATCCCAACGAAATAAAACCCACAGCGCGCGCGCTCCTCACCTATGCATGCATGTCTTCGAGATAATGGTAAACCTTATATTCTTACAACTTGTAGTATAAAATGGTAGTAACAGTGGGTAAGTACGAAACCGTTTCAGTAAAAGTCCCCCAAACAACGAAGGAGAAGATGAAGCAGCTGGGCATCAAACCCTCCGAGCTTTTACGGAGGGCCATAGAAGAAGAAATAAAAAGAAAACAAGTTCAAAACATCAAACAGGAAATACGAAGCATAAAAGCGACCCTTGACAAAATCCCCATGGAAACCATAATACAAAGCATCAGAGAGGACAGAGAACACAGATGAGCTACATCTTCGATTCCTCAACAATATTCAAGGCAATAAAAGAAAACGCCGTCGAAATCCTAGCTAATAACTCAACACTAGACCTAACAAGATACGAGTTGGGAAACATCCTATGGAAAGAACACACGCTTCACAAGCGGATAAACCGCGAAGAACTGGAAAAACTCGTCAAACTCATAAAAAACGTGCTCAACCTAATGGAAACCCTAACCATAAACTGCCACGAACAAGAAACACTAAACATAGCACACGACCTAAAAATAACCTTCTACGACGCATCGTACATATACCACGCCAAAAACAAGAAAACACCCCTAATCACCGAAGACAACGAATTAACGGAAAAAGCAAAACCACACATAAAAACACTGAAACTTCACAGCTTAACCTAATCTCTCCCCAAAAATTCCTTTAAATTTTCCGCGCGCCCCACCAAACTGATCGACCGAGTCCTTAAACTCGCCAAGGTTAATGGTACACAAATTTTCTGGCCGGGTTCTACACGTTTCTTTTTATCGGGCCCACGTCAAAATCTTTGTCGTTTGACAATATTTCTTGTACGCCTCTTCTCATCGCTACCGCCAAATGTACAGCGTCCCCATAGTCAAGGGTGTATTCTTTCATCAGGTCCACTGCTCAAGTAAAGTCTTGAAACAAACAGGCAGAAAAACGGTGCGTGCTGCAAAACATAAAAAGATAAAAAGAGGATTATTGTCATTCCCAGAAAATAAGTGAGAGACAGACACAAAATGGAAAAAGCGTTTGAGATGGGCAAGACCTCGGCTACTGGAAGCTTCCAGCTGCTCATATGCGTAGCCGTGTCTACCATAATCTTGGCCGTCGGATCCATAATTTTGGGCAGGTTTCTGACGACCGCCGAGTACGGGCTTTACGGAATCGTGCTCGTCCCCGCAACGCTGATCAACCTGTTCAGGGACTGGGGCATAAACAGCGCCATGACAAAGTACATCGCAACCCTCAGAGCCTCAAACAAGGAACAAGAAATACACGATTACATCGTCATCGGCGCGCGCTAATCTACGACTTCATCCAAAAACTACAGAAAAACCCAAACGAACTCGAAATACTTGGCGACGGAACCCAAAACAAATCCTATCTCCACATAAACGACTGAGGCAAAAGATGCGCGCGCGATATTATTGGTAAATCGTTTTTCTTGGGCCTATGGCTATAATGTAGATGGTCTTGTCTTTCTCTGAAATGGTGTAGATTATTCTGAGTTTCCCAACTCGTAGGCTGTAGTTTTCTTTCAAGTCTCCGTGAAGTCGTTTTCCTGCGTAGGATTGAATCTCTAAACCGATTAAACTTTCTCGAACTTGGGTTTTGACCTTTTCCTGTAGCTTTTTATAGAATTTCTCGGCTTGTCTTGATAAGAGAATCGTGTATTTCAATGGGCTTCTTCCTTTAGAAGACTGTGCAGTTCCTTGACTCTTCCAGTCTTGATGTCTTCGAGGCCTTTGCGGATGTCTTTCATCATGTCTGGATCGCTTAAAATCTCAATGGTCTCCAAGAGCTCGCCCATTAGCTTTGTGGCTTCGTCAAGCTTCTGCTTGGTTTCGGAGAGGAGCTTTCGGTCTTCCTCATCTAAATATGCAACCTTCGCCATTAAAATCACTCAAGCATTACAGATGTGGATCCGACTAATAAATTTGAAAGCGGAAACGCATGGTAGCCTCAACAAGTGCTTCGAGTGTTCTCTCTTCATGATAGTTCTAGTCAAATCGCTTTCTGACTGCTTAAAAGCTAAATCACAGATGAATTTAGCGCGAGCCACAAATGTTTATAGACTTCCCACACCGTTCTAAAAACAGGTGAATTGATTGTCTGAAGACGTCGCGATAGCTCTTACAGACTTCAACAAAGATTTACAGTGGTTCCTCCAAAGCCGAGAAAAGCTTCTGCCAAAATACCAGAACAAGTGGGTGGCAATCTCCAACAACAAAATTCTAGATTCAGACCAAAATTTAACAGCACTTTTAAAAAGGTTGAAAGCCAAGGGACTTCAACCGGAACAAACACTCATACAATTCCTCTCCAAGGAACCCATAGAGGCAATATTGTGAGGATACCTAGCTACATAAACTATGGTTACCGGCCTCCAACCCCATTCGTCGCCGCAGCAATCAACCTCCGCCAATTAAATATAAGAGCAAGAACCCCTCTCCTAGTAGATACTGGCGCATCAAACACCATGATCCTCTGGGGAGACGTTGAGCGCCTCGGAACAGACATTTCTAAGATGAAACCTGAAAGGATGTTTTCAGGGCTTGGAGGATTAATAGGAGCTAAACCAACAGCGAGCACAATAAGCCTCAGGTCCGACAAAGGAGAACCTATCGAAGAGAACGTTGAAGTCCACATCGTTACAAGCAGTTGCCCGCATCCAAAGCTAAAACTTCTCCCAAGCATACTGGGGCGCGACATCATCAACAAGTACACATTAAACTACAGCTACGATGCTGGAAAAGTAATCCTAAAAAAATAAGTCACCCGATAGGCATGCTCCCACAATTAATTCTCATCCTTGCCGTAAAACTTAGCAAATTCTATTGAGCAACCTATAATCTTAAATGGTTTAACAACAACCTAGCGCGCGCTAGCGCTGAAAAAAACGACCGGGTACCCGAACTTTCAGGCACACGAGCCCTCAAAGTTCCTCTACCACGCGTCCTGCACACAGATAAACTTCACCCGCAAACAACTAGACCACGAAACCGTTAAACAGATTCCGACCCCCATTTGAACAGGCTTAGAGAGGATTGAAAGCCGTGGAAAAAGCGTTTGAGATGGGCAAGACCTCGGCTACTGGAAGCTTCCAGCTGCTCATAGGCGTAGCCGTGTCTACCATAATCTTGGCCGTCGGATCCATAATTTTGGGCAGGCTTCTGACGACCGCCGAGTATGGGCTTTACGGAATCGTAGTCGTCCCCGCAACGCTGATCAACCTCTTCAGGGACTGGGGCATAAACAGCGCCATGACAAAGTACATCGCAGGCCTCAGAGCCTCAAACAGGGAACAAGAAATACACGATTACATCGTCACCGGCATAATCTTCGAAGTCGCAAGCGGCATCGCACTTTCATTCCTGTCCCTGCTCTTGGCAAGCTTCATCGCCTCAGCAATCTTCAACAAACCAGAATCCGCATCCTACATAGCCATCGTCTCAGCCTCGATAATCTCAGGCTCGCTACTCGCAGCGGTCCAAGCAGGCTTCATAGGCTACGAAAGAATGGAGCTCAACAGCTTCACACTCATCTGCCAAGCCATCGTGAGAACCGCCATAGGCCCCGGACTCGTCCTGCTCGGATACGGCGTCCTGGGCGCAACCGTCGGCTTCACCACCGGCGCTGCAGCTGGTGGAGTCATCGGCTTAGCAGTCTTTTACCTGGCCCTGCTCAGACCCCTCACAAAAAAGCTAGCAAAGGATCCAAGCACACGCCCTAGGATGAGTGCCTCTAAAACTCTGAGAACAATGTTAAACTACGGAGTGCCACTTTCAATAGGCGGCATCCTGACGGGCATCCTAGGGCAAGTTTACGCTTTCATGATAATCCCTCTAACCAGCGAAACGATGTACGGCAATTATCTCGTGGCAGGCAACTTCTCCGTCCTTCTAACCTTCTTCACCATCCCTATATCGACAGTGCTGTTCCCAGCGTTTGCAAAGCTGGACCCCCAGAACGAGCTTGAGTTCCTAAAAAACGTCTTCGCATCCTCAATCAAGTACACTTCCATACTGGTAGTGCCAGCAACGATGGTCCTAATGGCCCTATCAGGCCCGATAGTCGGCACATTGTACGGAGCAAAATACGTTTCCGCACCCTTCTTCCTAACCATATACGTCATAGGTAGCCTGTTCGCCGTCCTCGGAAGCCTAAGCTCAGGCGGTTTCCTATACGGCTTGGGAGAAACGAGAATAGTCATGATACAGAGTATAGTAACAGTGGCCATCGGCCTTCCCCTAGGCATCGTCCTTATCCCAACGTTCGGAATAACAGGCCTCATCGTCGCAAGCGTCGTCGCAGGACTACCAAGCATGTTCTGGGGCCTCTACTGGGTATGGAAACACTACAAGGCCAAAGCGGACTTCGCATCATCAGCAAAGATCTTTGCATCATCAGCGATTGCTGCCGTCCTTGCATACTTGCCCATGGTCTTCCTCAACACGGCCAACTGGATAAAACTCATAATCGGCCTAATCATCTTCCTAGCCGCCTACATCTTCGGCGCACCCATGATCGGCGCAGTAAGCCTGACAGACATAAACAACCTCAGAACCATGTTCTCCAGCATGAGCAGTATATCAAAGATAATAGACATCCCATTAAAAGCCGCAGAAAAAGCCGCACGGACCAAATCGGCAAACAGAAAAACAGGCGAGAAGCCTTAATACCATCGCACTGCACAGCTTAAACATTCATTGTCCAACAAGTTGATAATGTTGACCCACCAAGAACAAGGCAGTTTTCACTCGGCTTCAGACTTTCTGCGCCGCCTCAGGAGAACCATCCTCCTCAGGCTACACTCAGCCTCAGACTCTCTGCGCCGCTCAAAGAAGACGATCTTGCTCATAATCATCGTAGCCGCCGCGACGCTCATCATCAGCGGAACCATCTCCATAATTCTGGACGGCCGTAACAGCATAAGCCTACCCAGCATCGGCTACATCCACACGGTAGGCGTAAAAACCTACTGGGACCCAACCCTGCAGAACCAAACAGCACAGATCGCCTGGGGCACAATCTACCCAGGCTCATCCAATAACGTCACACTGTACTTGCAGAGCAGCAGCAACGTCCCAGCGACACTAAGCCTCGCAACGACAAACTGGACGTACTCAAACGCAAACAACACCGTCGCCGCGGGGCCATCGGACACCACGCCGTACATGAACGTGACCTGGAACTACCAGAACCAGACACTGAACCCAGGTCAAACCTTCCAGACAACACTCACATTAACAACAGACAACTCTGCAAGCTTCCTTACGTTTCTAGTAAACAACAACATAACGCAGTTTAACATGGACATAACAATTCAAGCAAACGAAATATAACATCATAAACCAAGCGCCCGCCTTAAGAACGCCTTAAATCAGCCTGCTCACGTGAGTAGTCCATTATGAACAAAGACCTTGACACGCGCGCAGTTCTCAAAGTAGTCGGTGAAGCCCTCTTCCTGTACGGGCTACTAGGCTGGACCTACGGAGTGCTAATACAGATAACACATCCTGACTTCCTGTACACAAGTCTGTCTCATCTCATACCTTGGATTAGAGTAGACACGTTCTCAGTGTTGTCTTTCATCTTAAGCATCATCGGATTCTTCATCTGGAGACTAACCCGAGAAACAGGCAGGCACCAGTGAAACCAGCGCGCTAGCGTGTTCCTAAATTCTTTCGGGAAGCAGCTTGCGTTGCTCATTTTGCTCTTCAACCATATTTGGACCATATTTGGACCATATAGGATACCCGGGGGGGAGGGTGTGAGAGCGAGAGAGCACCCAGCCGAACCTTGACGGTGACCATCGAAAAACGTCAAGCCTTCCTCTTGAACGCAATCTAGGAATTCAGGAACAAGCATGCGTGCAAGAAACGGCTTCGACGTTCAAATACACCCTTCCAAAGTCTAGGAACTACACAAAAGGCCCAGAAAACGAGGCTTTCAGGTGCGCCAGACCGGAAGGATCAGCGAAAGCTGAAAACGAGCAACTTCAGCGAGGGCGGATAACCAATATTTCTTTAAGCGTTCGTAAGGACATAATACGGTGAAGAGGGCTTACCGTGAGTAGAAAAGAAGAGGCGGAGCACTTACTCAAGAGATCAAAGGAATTTCTAGAAACCGCTGAATATCAGATAAGCAGAGGCCTTTACGGTATAGCGGTCTTCAGCCTCGAGCAAGCATTGCAGCTATTCCTCAAGTCGAAGATGTTGATAGCAGGCGTCGACTACCCAAGAACACACGGGGTGAGAACACTCCTCGAAATACTCTCCGACGTGGAGTCTGATGAGAAAAAAAGAGGGATAAAACACATGTTGAACGATTACCTCCTTGAACTGGGCATGCTGGAAGATGCCTATATAACATCTCGGTACGTTATGAGAGAGTTCACAAGCGAAGAAGCTCAGAGATTAGCAAAAACCGTTAAGGAAGTGATGAACAACGTCAAATGAAACCATAGTGAAGACGGCTCTCAAGAGAAGAGAAGCCTTCAGAAACCTGGAAAAAAATCTGCAAACCATCCGAGAGACCGTCAGAAAGCTGGATCCCCAGGTTGAAGTGTACCTGTTCGGTTCAACAGCAGAGAAAAGGCACACCTATTCGAGCGACATAGACGTTCTCATAATCACTAAAAAAGAGCCGGCTAGAGTGCAATATGAACTGTGGAAAGCCGGAATCAAGGATCCATTCGAAATTCACGTACAACCACCCGAGAAACTACACCTCTACAAAAGAAAAACCAAACTCGTCAAAGCATAGGCTTCCACCCGCTCAACAAAAACCTTTTCGAAGCCCCTAAAATTCTTCTCTTGCCAAACCTACCTCTGACGCGATCTCCATCAATAATACTATCTGCAACGTATGTCTGACAATTGCACGCGCGCTTTATGGCTCCTTCTTCGGTTCGGTCTTTGCCGGTTCGGTCTTTGCCGGTTCGGTCTTTGCCGGTTCTTTCTCTTCGACTGTCTTCAAAGCCCCTTTTAATTCGACTTTAATCTCCCTCAGCAGGTTGACGCCTAAGGATCCAATTTTTCCACCGCCCCACATGACGAAAGCCATCAGTACAAACCAAACAAGCAAACCAGTAGCCCTGTTCATGTCTTTGCCTGAAACCACCAGCGTACCGTTTACGGAAATGTCTGAGAAATTGAACAGTTTCGGAGGGCCGTTGCTGCCCGTGAAAACAAGTATCATCTCAAAGACCGCGAAGAAAATCACAGCGACGCCTACGGCCAACAAAACGTATCCCACAATCCTTCCGTTTTTCCAGTTCAACTTCAAACGTTTCAGCCTCACAAACCACTACCAAATTACTTACTATAAAAGCTTGCATGTAAAAGCATTAACAAGCGCGCGCGTGGTAAGAAAGTATAAATAAAAGTAATACAAGCTTACTAACTGGTAACCGAATTGCCCACGAAGAACGTTGGCCCAAAAGGGCAGGTTGTGATTCCTAAACGCATAAGAGATGCCTTGGGTCTAAAGCCAGGCGTCGACGTCACGATTGAAGTCAGAGGAGAAGAAATAGTGATAAGCAAACCAAAAATTGAAGGCAGTTACACCGAGTACTACACTTCCACATACTCTCCAAAACTGAAAGAATCCGTAGACGTCAAAAAAATAATAACCGAGGAAGTAGCCCAGAGACATGCCCTACATTGATTCGAACGTCTTCATATACGCCGCCATATACCAAACAGAATCGCAACAAAAAGCAAAAAAAGCCAAAGAAACACTCCTAAAGATAGAAAACGGAGAGATACCAGCATACACGTCAACGCTGACATGGGACGAAGTCGTATGGGTCGTCAGCAAGCTATTAAACAGAAATGACGGAATAAACCAAGGCAAAAAACTACTCGGCTTCCCAAACCTAGAATTCATAGACGTAGACGAAGGGATACTCACCTTGGCTCAAAACCTATTAAACAAATACAAGCTCAGCCCGCGCGATTCCATACACGCAACCTCGGCAGTCATCAGAAAGATAAAAACAGTTATCAGCGACGACAAAGACTTTGACCAAGTCAAAGAAATAACCAGGACTCCACTAGTATAACCCACGCGCGTGGACGTTTAAAGACTTGGAAACGGGATAGGAATAATCAGACGCCTCAAAATCTGTGCCGACGAAAGCGTTAACAATGCCATCGTTGAAGGCCTAAAGAGATGCCGCGTAGGAGCATGACGCACGTTAAGGTAAGGCAGCGAGTGTGATCGGCAGCCAAACTCAACAGTTTCCGACATATTTATTAATGTAAGGCATTATATGTTTCTGTGGGTGAAATTGGTTTTGGTAGAAACCGTTACCGTCACTTCGAAGGGGCAGGTGACCATTCCTTCAAGGCTGAGAAGAGAACTGAAAATACTGAAAGGAGAAAAACTCCTGATTGTCCGCGAGGGAAACGCCCTCAAAATCATTCCAGTACCCAAGCTGTCCAAGTTAGCCGGCGTGGACGAGGAAATGTTCCGTGACAGAAAGCCTTCAGAAGAAATTCAGACCATGAGAAAGGAGTGGACAAAAGAATTTGACAAACGAACCCAGCAAGCCTAAGATCGTCCTGGACACAAAACCCTTCATCAAACTTTTCGCAAAAGAAGAAGGCTGGGAAACCGTTCAGAAAATCCTCTGCAAAATCGAAGATGACGAAATCGAAGCGACGATCAGCGTAGTCACCCTCACAGAAATCTACTACAAGTATCTGCACGAGAAAAGACCAGACTTGGCCAGAACCAGAACTCAAGAGCTCAGGTACGCCGTATACCTCAAGAAGCTAGAGATAGACGAAGAGGCCGCCGTCAAAGCCGGCGAATTCAAAGGCAAATACAACGTTCCCATAGCTGACGCCTTCATAGCAGCCGCCGCCTACTTTGAAGCATCAACCATAATCAGCGACGACCCAGACTTCAAGAGAATACCCGAAATCAAAACCCTGACCGAAAAAGAATTCATCTCACACCCGCCAACATAGCGCGCTAGCGTGTCCCCAAATTCAGTTTTTCAAGCGTGACGTGACCGAGTTGATTCATGTCCAATAGACAATGCTCCTTGCATCAAGATCAGACAGCAATCCTCGAACCAACCAAGCATATAAGAAAAACCGGCATGCGAACGAATAAAGGAACAAGCATGCGCGCTTTTCAACAATCCTCGCCAACTGTATATGCAAAACGTATATGCAAAATGTATATGCTTCTACGCGCTCCATTCTCTTTCTCACTGTGCCTTTCCTGACACTTTCAATTAATCTCAGACTGACATTAAAGCGAACTTGCTCGCCTACTTCTTCCCTCCACTTATAATGATTCCCCCACAACTACAGGGAACCATCAGAAAACATCCTTCACCCTCTTAAAATAGAACTTGAACGAGCACGCACGCAAGAAACGGCTTCGACGTTCAAATACACCCCTTCCCAAGTCTAGGAACTACACAAAGAGCCCCGAAAACGAGGCTTTCAGGTGCGCCAGACCGGAAGGGCCAGCGAAAGCTGAAAACTCGCATTATCTCGCCTGCCCAGAAAAAGA
This sequence comes from Candidatus Bathyarchaeota archaeon, assembly GCA_963707955.1. Taxonomy (GTDB): domain Archaea; phylum Thermoproteota; class Bathyarchaeia; order Bathyarchaeales; family Bathycorpusculaceae; genus DASPPK01. Next base: position 30,973 of record OY970176.1, read on the forward strand.
TTTTGGACACAACTGAATCAAATGCTCATTAAGACCATAAAGCATGATCTTCTGCGTAAGATTTATGTAGAGGATTATTCTATAGGACGATTCCTCATCGGTTTAATTAGCCGTTCTGTCAACTTTATGCTGACGGAAAAGAAAGGAGAAGAAAATGCTTCAGTCATCTGTGTCAGTGGTCATTCCCGCCTTCAACGAACAGAAAACCATAGGACACGTGATCGAAGAAACCATCTCGGTGATGGACAGCCTAGGAGTCCCATACGAGATCATCATAGTTGACGACGGGTCCACGGACAGAACAGGACAAGTAGCCACGACGTACAAAGCAACCGTTCTGACGAACGAAATAAACAGGGGAAAAGGCTACGCCATAAGAAAAGGCTTCGAACAAGCAACGGGCGACATCATCGTCACCCTGGACTCTGACGGAGAACACAGCCCCAAAGAGATACCAGACCTACTCAATCCGCTGTCCAACGGCACGGACATCGTTGGCGGTTCAAGGTTCTTAGGCAACAACGCCTACTCAACGACCAGACTCAACCGTCTCGGCAACTTCATCTTCAACATGGCCATCGCAACGCTAACTGGAAAACGGGTAACAGACAGCCAAACAGGCTTCAGAGCCTTCAAAAAAGAAGTCCTCCAGAAACTCAACCTAGCCTCTTCAGGCTACGAAATAGAAACCGAAATCACAGTTAAGGGACTGAAGAACGGCTTCACCTTCGAAGAAAAACCCATAACCTGCAAGCAGAGACAATACAGCGTTTCAAAACTGAAAATACTCAGCGACGGAACCAAAATCCTCAAAACAATGCTGAAGGCCAACCTGGCCACGATCGACTAGTTTTCGCCAGGCGCGCGCTAGTGTGAAAAGTCTAAGGGTCAAGAAACCTTAAAAACACTCCCTCAAGAATCTTCTAATGAAAAGGAAATGACCCACCAAGAAAAGCAAGGAGCAGAAGAACCTGCCGGCGCAAATGCCGAATTGGAATCAACGAAACAGCTCACAGCCACGCTTGATCAGCTGCAGAAAGAAGTTGCAAGTCTGAAGTCGCAGCTTGAGGCAACGAACCGAAAATCCTCAAGCAGAATCGGCATAGTCTTCGCTGTTCCCGGCATCTTGTCACTCGCATTCTCCGTCATAACAGCATCACAAGTCCTGGCATTCATCGGCCTGGGCTTAACGTTCTGGGGAGCCCTCTTCTTCTTGGTCAGACCCATCGCCTACGTCAGAGGCAACCTCCTAGGCATAACAGCAGTCACACTGTACTCAACGATCGACAGAATAATCAAAGACTTGAACTACGAAGGAAAGGGCCTCTACGTGCCGCCATACCCAAGAGACGCTTATCTGCCCGAACACCTAAAAGGCCTCAAAGAATCCATCGTGTTCATATCCGCCGACGCCGACTCAGGCCCACCATCGGTCGAGGAGATCGCGAGCAGCAGGTTCATGACAAAAAAACCCAGAGGAATATGCATAACTGCACCCGGATCAGGCCTCGTGGACCAGTTTGAAAAAATGTTGAGAACAGACCTGACCAAGATGAACCTCGAAGACTTGTGCGCCAGCCTACCACAGATCATCCTGGAAAACTTTCAGCTCGCAAAAGAAATCGAGATGAAAACAGAGGATCACCGAGTCATCCTGAAAACATCCGACTCAGTCTTCAAAAACCTCTACCTTGAAGAAGGCCCAAGAAGCGTGCGACTTCTAGGATGCCCTCTCGTCAGCGCCGTAGCATCCGCACTGGGGAAGACAACGGGCAAAGCGACTCTGATCGAGTCCATTAACACTTCGCCAGACGTTCAAACTATCGAAGTCTCCTACGGCTTCAAAGAAGGTTAGGAAGATGAGGTTTCCACTGTCAGTCTCCGACATCGGACTGTGGCTCGCAGTCACCGCGATCATACTCTTGGTAACCTCTGAACTGCTTTCCTCCTCTACCGGCCGACTGGGAAACGTTGCGATTGAAAAGAAACGTCTCAGATTAATCGCGTTAGCGCTCGGAATAGGCTTCTTGGCAACGGTCGTCATGCGCGTTGTTTAGCCAACGTAATCATAAACCCCATATTGGACTGCCATGTTTCTGACAACTCCATAAAAACCCTCTACAGGATTATTCCTTACATGCGCGCGCCGTGGCCTCAACCTCAGACCAAACCTGCAATTTAAGGAGTTTCCTCACTATTTTTCATAGCAGCAGAGTTTTCGCCTTGTTTCGAAAAGGGAAGAACATGTATTAACTCGCCAGCGAAAGACAAACTTGAGGACGAAAACGCTCATGCAATGGCACAAGAGAGCACTGTCCGCACTGAACAGAGTGTATAGTGCCCTGAAAACCTAGCGCGCGCTGAGAGAGCAGCATCAAAACATGACCCAGAAAAAAACATGAAGGCAACAGCGGCTTTTACTCAAACAAGAAATATGGGGAGAGGCTGATGACGGCCTCTTGGTCTTGAAGCGCGCGTGTTCTCAGATTATGCTGCCTTGTGAAGGCTCTTGTGATGCTATTGCGTTCCCGTTATGTTTATGTTGAAGCTGAAGTTTGTGACGCCGCTGATGCCTGATGAAACGCTGAGAGTCAGCACAACCGTGGCATTTGAACCGGATGCCAGTTGTGTATTGTCGTGGTCCCAGCTTAGAGTGATGTAACTTTGAGCGGACGGCGAACTCCAGTTACCATAAGTCATCGTTAACGTCACCGGTATGGTGCCGTTATTCATTACGTATATCGTGTGCGTAGCCGTGTTGCCTGGGTTCAGGGTTCCCCAACTGACGGAGGAGAGGATAGTTGTGCAACTAGAGTCTGAGTATACGCCTACTCCTACGGCGTTGATAGTCCCATTGTTGGAGAATGTGCGAGTCACAGTGAGAGTGCCCAGTGCACCCACGAGTGTGGCCATAACCGCTACTACCAAGACTGCTCCTATTGTTGCTTTTTGCATGGCCATGTGTTTTCACCTTCGCAGACTCAGGCATCGTGAGTCTTAATAAACCTTATTGTCTAATTGAGCAACACAGATACAAATCCCAAAACAAACACAGCACGCGCACTCTGCCTGGAGGTTTATAAGCGCTGCAGTTGACTTGTTTCTTGAGTAGCTGGCGATTAACGTTTGAAGGTCACAAAAAGTGGCGTTAGTGACGTCCGAGCGAAGCAGAAACGTAGATTGTGGTTTGATGAGTTGAACATGAGAGAGGTCAAAGAGTGTGCCAAGTCAAGCAACGCCGTCATAGTTCCTGTTGGGAGTGTTGAGGAGCATGGAGCCCACCTCCCTCTTTGCACCGACAGCGTACAGCCTGAGTTTGTAGCATTGGAGGTGGCCAAGAGAACTGGGTGCTCGGTTGCACCGCCCTTGAGATACGGGGTCTGCGATTCGACGAGGGGTTTTCCTGGTACGATTTCAATTGGGTTTGAGTCTTTGCACAGGGTTGTTCGAGACGTTCTTGAAGAGTTTGTTCGCAACGGTTTCAGGAGGATTCTTGTTTTGAGCGGTCACGCCGGTCAGGCTCACATGGCTGCGCTCAGACTTGCGGCGCAGGAAGTTGTTTGGAATCATCAGGGCGAGAGTGCGGAGAAGAAATGTCGGATTATGGTGTGTTCAGATTATGACTTTGCCTATGAGTTGAGGGGGAAGTATTTCAGCGAGAAGGACGGCCATGCTGGAGCGATCGAGACTTCGAGGGTTATGGCCATCAGACCTGATCTAGTTAAGATGAGGGGTAAGAAGAGTTTTCCGACGCTGCCGAGGTTCGAAATAGTCGCGGATGCGCAGAAGTATTTTCCGAGCGGTGTGATCGGCGACCCGACAGCGGCGTCGCGGACGAAAGGCCGGATGATTAACAGTTACGTCGTCGACAACGTGGCCAGACTCGTGGAAGAGTTGATGCGCTGACGGTCGACAATGGGATTAGTCATGTGACGTTGACGCCAAGCGCCTGTAAAATGGAGTGTGCGTGCAACGGCGGTAGGGCTCTCTATTTGGAGACAAATGTATACTGGTTTCGAGAGTGCGCGCTCAAAGTTTAAGGTTTATATGTCTTCGTGTTGAAGGTTCCATTATGCCGCACGGGCGCAGGAAGTCTCACGAACTTAGAAATGCACTCATCGTCGCAGTAGTTTTGATTCTTATCCTTGGCATAGTCGTGGCGGCCTATCGAATGAACGGCGGCGGGCCCACGTATTCGGATGTCTCAAATACTTCAACGGTGGCAGGTTCATCATGTACCTTCAGTACTCTCTGGGCGGATAATGCGAACGTGAGCGGTTACATTTTCGAAACCAACAACACTGGCACATTCGTTAATGACACGTGGACACCGTTCTCAGATTTCGTGGGTCCAACATCCAGCAATGCCACGGTTACGAAGACCTTGGACAACACGATCGGCGACGTTGTTCAATGGAGGTTCTGGTGCAACGACACCAATAACAAATGGAACACTGTTCCGATGCAGAGCTTTTTTGTTGACACAAACAAAGTTCTGCTTGTGACAAGCATGGGAAACATAACGATCAAACTCTACGATGACATGCCCATTACAACGGGGAACTTCAAGAATCTAGTAAGAACCGGAGTGTATAATGGGGCCCTCTTTAGCAGGGTTGCCTATGGTTTTGTGATCCAAGGCGGGGACGCTACGCCGAAGGGCATAACGGTGCCTCCGATTAAGGATGAACTTCCTAACAAGCACAGCAACGTGGCCGGAGCAGTGGCCATGGCTAAAACAAGCCAACCCAACTCTGCTGCGAGCCAGTTTTTCATAGACTTGAACGACACCAACGCTGCCAAGTTGGACAGCACCTACTCGGTCTTTGGCATGGTGATATCAGGCATGGACGTCGTTGACAATATCGGCCAAGTGCCCATCACCCCCGTGAATAGCGCGACTGACGGCACGCCAGTTGAGAACATATACATCATATCAGCACAATTCATCAGATAGCAAGCCAGGAACGCACAGCTTACTGAGCGTGCAGTGTCACGAGAACTTCAGGATCACTTCAGCAGTTACGTCCATGCCGTTGACTGGCAGATTAACTCCTGACGTGACGTGGGAAGATTTGAGCGCCTCTGCAAATGCCCGTCCAACCTTCTCAGGAGTAAGCTCATCGAAACTCAGTCGTGTTCCAACTCCTAAACGTTCCAGCCTCAGCGCGTGCTTTCCTAAATAGTATGAAATCACTAGTTCTCTGAAGGTTGAGCAATCAGAGTAGCGTGCCAAGAACAAATGTTGATCTAAACTAGTTGGTCCTCGTTGGTCGTCATGACGGAGAATTTTATCTGTTTCACTGGCTTGTTTGCTTTCAGGCCGTCTAAGAGGCTTTTCAGACGCTTAGGAGATCCTTTCACTACCATGACCTCGAGACAGCTGCTCTCCGTCAAGTGTGAATGAAGGTATGCGGCAATCATGTCGCTGAACTCGTGCTGGAGCCTGAACAGTTCTTCGTTTTTTTCTTTTTTTTCATAGAGGACCGTTATCGTGGCCATTATGTTTCCTTTGATTTCGTCGAGTTCCTTGTACTCTGAAATGTATGTCCGAAGAGCTTGTCTTATCACCTCAGACCTTGATGCGTATCGTTCTTCTCCAAGGATGGCATCTAGCTCTTTCAGCAGTTCTTCGGGTAATGATAGACTGATTATTCCCAACGTCTTCGCCTCAGCATTCTGCAGTGTATTAAGGTTGTCTTTTTCTAATAAGACTGACTGGAGCGGCTTATGAATCAAAACTAAACCAGCCGCGAAAAGCTGCTGAGCGCGGGGTTACTGAAAAGGACGAAAAATCAGCAAATTTGGAAGAACCTCTTCGGAGTTATGCAGAAAACGACTTTGATTTTGGCAGCATCAGCCTGCAATCAAGGTCGAAGCTTAGCGTTTGAGCCACTGGACTGTTTTTTTGCCCGTAATGACGAAGAGAAAGATCGTGAGGCCGACGATAACTATTGTGGCGCCTGGGGTCGTGTCGAGCACGATACACAGCAGCAGGCCGAGAACGACAGTTAGAAGACCGAACACGGGAGAGAGTGTCATCGTCTGCTTGAACGATCGACTAACTTGGAGGCTTGTGAGGGCGGGAAGCACAAGTAGAGCAGATATCAGCAGTACACCGACGATCGGTATGGCGGCCATAACTACCACGCCGGCAAGGGCGCTCACTAGGTAATCGAAGAACCATGTTTTCACGCCGGCGGCTTTGGCCTGAGTTTCGTCGAAAGTGACCAAGACGAGCTCCTTGTAAAATGCGATGACGACGGCTAAAGTTGCAATGAGTACCGCCAGCGCGATGTATATCTGCTCGTAATTGACCAAGATGATGCTTCCGAAAAGCAAGCTCTCCAAATTGACCCCGAAGCCTCTTGCCAAACTGAGAAGCACGCCACCACCGGCCAAGCCCAACTGAAGAAACAACGCGACGGCTGCGTCTCCAGATATCTTGGCAGAACGGATTGCTTTCGTCATCCCCATTGAGCCTAGTACCACGACGATCGACGCTACCCAATTAACCGATTGTTGAACCCCGAGGAAATAGCCGAGCGCCAAGCCTCCGAAGGCCGTGTGCCCTAAGCCGTCCCCGATAAGTGAAAGCCTTTTTAGCACGATGAAAATGCTCAGGATAGAAGTGAGGATCGCCAGTATGACTCCAGCAACGAAGGCTCGCTGGACAAAGGGTTGCTGCAGCATGTCGAGTAGAGAGTCAAGGATGATCGTGATGCATCATCTCCACCGGATAACCGTACATCTTCGGCAGCACCGAACTCGGAGAGAACTCAGACTTCTGACCGCAGAAGAACAATGATCTGTTGATGCAGACGACCCTGTTGGCGAGCTTGGTGACCACCCCGATGTCGTGGGAGGACAAAACGATGGTTATTCCCTTCTCTCCATTCAAGCGTTCCAGTATGTCGTAAAACTCCGCTTTCGAAGCCACATCAACTCCGGTCGTAGGCTCATCCAGCAAGAGTAGCTTCGGCTCCGCGACGATCGCCTTCGCCACGAAAACCCGCTGCGACTGCCCACCTGAAAGTTGCCCAATCTTCCTGTCTTTCAGCTCGTATATCCCGAAAAGTTTCAGCGCTTCAACGACTTTCTGCCTATCCCGTCCGCCTAGCCGGCGCAGCAGACCTGTCCGTGCGGCTCTTCCAAGCATGACAGTTTCAAACACGGTGAAAGGAAAGTTGGGATCCTGCGCCTGTGCCTTCTGGGGAACATAGCCAACATACTTAAGGTTCTTTGCCAAGACTTCGTCGTCGAACAGCTTGACCGAGCCAGAGGTGGGCTTTATCAGCCCTAAAACAACGCCTAGGAGTGTGGACTTGCCCGCTCCGTTGGGACCGATTAAGCCGATCAGGTCTCGGTCGTTAACGTCCAGGGTGATTCTGTCGAGAGCTAACACTCCGTTGCCGTATCTAACGCTGACATCGCGAAGTTCGACGATCGGTTTAGCTGATTCCAACGTTGTTCAACGCCAAGACTATGTTTGAAAGATCTTCCTGCATCAAGCTGAGGTAAGTTTTGCCAGCGCTCTGTTCCTGCGCCGTCAAACCTTCGATCGGGTTCATCAGTATCAACGTGGCGTTGGTTTCGCTACTGATCGCCTGCGAGATGGCTGGGTTCTCGAGTGACTCGTAGCCGACGTAAAGCAGGTGGTGTTGGTGTATGGCGTCGATGACGTTCTGGATGTCGCTCGTAGTGGGTTCTTCTTCAAATGGGCCTGCGATAGGTATCTGGGTTAGGTTGTACTGTTTGGCGAAGTATGCGAAGGCCTCGTGGAAAGTAACAAAGTCCCTTGTTTTCACGTTCGCCGTGCCGTTGACGATTTGGGAATTCAGGTAATCGAGCTTTGCCTCGTAATTCTGAGCGTTCGCAGTGAAATACAGCTGGTCTAGTGGGTCCGCTTTGATCAACCCCTTAAGGATATTGTCCACTTGCTGCTTTGCAAGGACAGGATCGAGCCATATGTGTGGATCTACTGTTCTGTTTTCCTTTTGGAATTGCGGTGGCACCTGCAACAACGGTATACCTTGGCTCGTGTCCACAACCACTAGCCTAGGATTGTCCGCCGCGCTTACTATCTGCGGGATCCAAGGTTCAAGCCCCGCGCCGTTGTAAATGAGCAAGTCCGCGCTGGACACCTGCAGTACAGATGAGGGTGTTGGGTCAAAATTATGAACGTCGACAGTCTCCGGCACGAGGAGGGTCAGGCTTATTTTGTCTCCTCCAACGTTCTTTGTGAAATCGTATATTGGATAGAAGGTGGCAAGAACCTTCAGCATCTTGCTTTGCCCAGTCGCAGAACTAGAAGATCTGAACGGGCCGAATTCGTATATTGCTACGGCCGAAACGATGACCAGAAGCGTCACCGCCGACACCACCAAGGCGCTTCTATGAAGGAGCGCATGTGTCATTTTGGACCATCCATAATCTGTGTAATCAAGGATATTATTAACTTTTGCGCAAAAGTTAATAACAATGGTACTGGGCGTGGCAAAAATCAATAACCATGCCGAGCCACTCAAGAAAGTGCACGCGTCGGAACGTTACGTTGAAGCTTCAGCTTCAGCGCGCGAGGATTCCAAGCGGCCTTATGGCCGGCCCGCTTTGGAATAGGGGTGGTAATGCTTCTACGTCGGGATGACCCGGAACCTAGCTTTTGTGGAAACAGTCTCGGAGCTTCGGTCGAATTAGTCTAGGGACAAGCCGGCGTGCACTTCTGCCCGGAGAAGTGATGAAACGTCTCAAGTATTCTTGCTGGCACTGTGGATGAAAGAAAAAGGGGGAGGAGCTGCTTTATTTGCCACTGATTCTCTGTGGACTCGTGATTGGCACAAAGGGGTTCTGCTTGCGAACAAGCATTGCGTTAGCGATTCTTTTCAATGCGTTCATATAGGCCGCGATGCGCATGTTGACTTTGTGTTCTTCTACAACTGCTAAGACTTCATTGAATGCGTTGACTATTGTACTCTGCAGTTTGCTACGTACCTCTTCTTCCGACCAATAGTAGTTCATTTGGTTCTGAACCTGTTCGAAGTAGCTCACAATTACGCCGCCTGAATTCGCCAGGATGTCTGGTATTACGAACACGCCGTTTCTGAACAGTATTTCGTCCGCCGCAGGTGTCGTAGGCCCATTTGCTCCTTCGGCCACTATCTTTGATCTGATCTTGCCTGCATTCGTCTCAGTAATCTGGTTTTCCATTGCCGCGGGCACAAGAATGTCACATTCCAACTCGAGAAGTTCTCCATTGGTTAGGCCTTTGCAGTTCTCATAGTCGATGACAGATCCTCTTTCGTTTTTGTATTCTAAGACTTTTGCTGGGTCCAACCCATCTGGACTGTAGATCCCGCCTTTGGAATCAGAGATTGCCACGATTCTGCATCCAAGATCATGGAGCAGTTTTGCTGCATGGTAGCCCACGTTTCCGAACCCTTGAACGGCAACGGTTGCTCCTTTGAGCTCTATGTCCAAGTGCTTTGCAGCTTCGACGATGGTGTACATCACTCCTCTGGAGGTTGCTTCGACTCTTCCAAGTGAACCGCCTATGCAAACTGGTTTGCCTGTGACAACGCCGAAAGCGTTGCACCCAACCATCTGACTGTACTCATCCATCATCCATGCCATCGTTTGTGCGTCCGTGTAAACATCCGGTGCGGGCACATCAGAGTATGGACCGATGAATCTTGCCAACGCGCGTGTGTAACCTCTTGTTAGCCTTTCCAGCTCTCCGGAAGACATCTCTTTCGGGTTGCAGCGTATTCCTCCTTTGCCGCCGCCAAGAGGCAGTCCTACGACGGCAGTTTTCAGCGTCATCCACGCAGACAGCGCTATGACCTCCTCGAGTGTCAGTTCAGGATGATATCTTATGCCGCCTTTTGTCGGACCCAAAGTGTCGTTGTATTGTACACGGTAACCTGTGAACACTCGCATGCTTCCATCGTCCATCACAACCGGGACATTGACGATTATTGTTCTCATTGGACGTTTGAGCATTTCGTGGACTCCCTGGTCCAGTTTCAGTTTTTCTCCCGCGATCTGCATCAGTTCCAGAACGGTTTTGTAGGGATTCGGCATTGTCGCTATGGGTGAAAGCGTTTCCGTTCTAATCGACAAAGCGGTCTGCGTCTTCTCAATGAGGTTTCTGAAGTTTTCTCTAGCCAGTTCACCGTTTCCTTCAGAAGTTCCAAAGAACCACTTGTAAGCCTCTATCACTGATTCCGTTCTGCTTGCGACGAAACCACTCGCAGATATCATTCTGGGATTCGGAGAGAAGTAGTCGATGAGCACGCGAACCATGTTGATTTCTTCTCTAGATAGGGCATACCATCTCTTAACCGGATAAGGCGCTTCCACGTGAACGTATTCCGCTTCTTTGATTTTTCTCTCAATTTCCTCAAGTATCTTCCAAGCGTCGGCTTCAGGGACATCAAAGTTCTCCGAATACGTCGTTGTCAACGCATAATGAGCTGTGGAGTAACTCTCAATCTTTGTGGCCAGTTCAGGTTTTTCAGAGAGAAACTCCGCCATCAGTTTCATCATTCCAAGTTCTCGGCGTGAAAGTTCTATCGAGCTTAACATATCCTTTTCATCTCCACATTATCTCGATTCCACAGCACATCAATAGCGCAATCCTCTGTCGACCGTCTTTATGCCTTTGAAGCTCAGTGGAACCTCGGAGACTTCCTCTTCAAATCTGAGCTCATACACATCTTTTGAACCACATGCTTGGCACTCTCTGGCTTTCAATCTGCACACTTGACAGGCTTCTGATTCCATTCCGATTCGAAGGCACAAGTCCTCCTTTCCATCTCTGTGGCCGATGACCATCCCCACAAACTCAGTCCAAGTTATTCCGCAGCTAGCGCACGCGAATCTTCTCTTTCTCAGCTCCTCACTTGAATCTCTGCTTTTCATTTCTTGAAATATCTGTTCTAGTTTCATTTTACTCTCCCAACATTTTAAGCACATTTAGCCATATTTATACGTTTTGTCCGATTTCAGAGTGAATATGCGTACATTTTAAGATAATCGTGTCATATAGTGCGGATAATGCCCTGCGATAACCGTTTATCTTTTTGAGACATTCGACACTGTAAGATTTCAAGGGGTAAATCATATGATTTAAAAGCTTTGAACGCGTATTTTTCGGATAAGAGGGTGTAAGTTGGCTTCCAAAACGAAGATTGACGAAATTGACGTGAACGTTATTCGAGCTTTGCAGGAAGACGCGCGCACGAACTTTGCAGACATTGCTAAGGGTTGCAAGGTATCTGTGGATACGATAAGCAAGAGGTTTGGGAGGTTGAGGAGAACCGGTGTTGTCAGAGGAACAACGATACTGTTGAACCCTAAGAGTTTTGGCTGTGATTGTGTTGCGAGCTTTGGCATTCGCGTTGAGTATCCTCACGTTGAGGATGTCGTGGACTTTATCGAAAGGATGCCAGGAGTGGTTTTCTGCAGTCCATCTATGGGCAGACACAACATATTCGCGATAGCAGTGCTGGAAAACGTTGGCAGATTGGGGCAACTGAAGGAGTCGATACAAGGCCATCCCATGGTTAGGGAGGTGGCCACCAGCATCTGGGTCGATGAGATACTATTGTGTCCAAAGAACTTTGAATTCGAACAGCTAAGGAAGAAGTGACAAGGATTGGACAAAATAGACGTTGCCATAATTGATAAGCTTACTGAGGATGCTCGCATGTCTTTCAGGAAGATTGCTAGGGAACTGGGTGTCTCACCTGACACGGTGGTGCACAGATACACCGCGCTGCAGAAAGAGGGAGCGATTCGCGGGTCCACGATCGTGATCGACCCCCGGAAGATTGGATACAAAGCAATGGCCGTGTTTGTGATCGACACCTCGCCTACGCACATACTGCCGCGTCAAAACAATCCTCCTGATTCATCGATGATCCTGGACAGGCTGATTCATATGCCTAACATAATTGTGGCTGCGAAGAGTGTTGGAGACCACGATCTACTCGCTATCAGCGTGGTGATGAGTTTCGAGCATTTAATCAAGGTAAGAGATGATATCGCAAGAATACCTGGGGTCAAAGACCTTCAGGCGTCTTTCTGGGTTGAAGAAATGGAGATCTGCCCCAAATACTTCATCGTTTGACCGCGCCGTGGTACCTTTTTATTCTGCAATGCGGGAAAAGCCCGCGTTTCTCAACCATGGGCTCAAAAGATTATTTTCTGCCAGAGTCTAAGAGAGGAGACGATTGCTTCTTTGCAATGGCGGGGGCTATGGATGATTTTTGTACGGAAAATCTGTTCTCCAACCGTGAGAGGAAAGAATGATCTGAAGAGGAATCAGAAATATATCGGGATCAGTTACGTGACAAGCGCGTTAGGACTTCTTTGTTGTTTCTTGTACGGCTTCTTGGAAGAGTTTCTTCACCGCTGTGATTCTTGCCTTCTGTGCCAGGACGTCGCTCGTGACGAGGTCTAGGGCTTCTTCTGGGCACCATTTGATGCATTGGGGCTCGCCTTTTTCTTTGCACAAGTCGCAGATGTAGACTACTTTGTTGTCTGGGTGCAGCATGATTGCGCCGTAGTCGCATGCTTCGATGCACCATCCGCAGCCGTTGCACTTGTCTTTGTCCACGGAAACGAGTCCTGTTTCTTCTGACTGAGTGAGTGCCTCTCTTGGGCATGCGTGAACGCAGGGCGGGTCTTCGCAGAGTCTGCACGTGACTGCCATGTTTATCAGCTGGTTTATCCTGACGACGCGTATTCTGGATTTCAACGGGTTGAAGGCTTTTTCCTTCGTCCATGAGCAGATGTACTCGCACACTTGGCATCCTACGCACTTGTCCGGGTCTGCTGAAACGAATTTTCTATCATGAATCTTCACCATGGTTTTTCCTCCGGTCACTTCTGAACTATGGGTGTTAGGTCTTCCATCCCAAGTTCCTTGAGCTTCTCCACTGTGGGTACTCCCTGCTTTGTCCAGCCGCGGGCTTCATAATAATCTTCGAGAAGCAGGTCCAGCTCCGCTTGAGTGAAGACGGCTCCTTTTGACGGGCCCTCGTCTGGGATCGGCATGTGCATAACCTTGTACGGCAACGTGTCGTCCTTCCTGCCCAGTCCTTCTCTTATGTTGAACAGTCTGCCGAGGTTGTTTATCCTTTCACCCGCACGCCTGAGTTCTTCCGGCGTCATAGGGTAACCCGTGACGACGCTGTAGAGTTTAGCCATGTCCTCCCACTCCTTGTAGTAGGTGCCCCTTGAGAACTTGCACACGACCAGCGAGTCGATGACCGCATACGAGTCTTCCATGCCCATCACCATCTTCCCCCTGCCCTTCTCGGCGATCAATCGATTGACTTTTCCCTTCACGTCGAACGCGTAGGCCCCGTGTCTGTTGTGGTCTGCTCCACGGAACGAAACTGCGAAACCCAGCGCGGCCGTCTTCAGGCATCTCAGGTCGTAACCCGTCACTTCCACGCCTTTAATGTGTGCAGCCAGCTTCTCTGAGCCTTGGCCGATCTTTTCTGAGGCGACTTTGACCCCGTCGGCCAACACTTCGCCTATGCCCTCGCGTTTGCCTATCTTCTCGACGAGCTGAACCATCGCTTCATGGTTACCGAAGTGAGCGTCTATCCCGCCGAGGTCCTTCTCGGTCAGTATGCCATGCTCGTAGCAGTCCATGGCGAAGCCCGCGATAACGCCGGCGCTAATCGCGTCTACGCCGTAGTAGTTTGAGAGTTCCATCCCCTTTATTATCGCGTCAAGGCGGTCCACACCGCAGTACGGTCCGAGCGCCCACAGGGTCTCGTACTCCATCCGCGTCATCGTGTTCTTGTACGGACCCTCTGCGACGACGCACATGTGTTCACACCGCATCGCACAGGAGCTGCATCCTATGATCTTCGCGACGTATTTCTCGTTCAGGCACTCTCCGCTGACTTTCTCTGCACCCTCGAAGGATGCGTTGTTGTAGTTCCTCGTGGGCATACAAGCCAAGGAGTTGTGCACGAGAACATTCTCCACAGTGCCCAAAGTGCGGTACTTCTGCGCCGCTGGACCCTTCATTCTCTCGTGAAACTCTTTGACCATCTCCATAAACTCGTCAGGCTTAGCCACCGTGATGTCATGCGTGCCACGGGCGGCGATTGCCTTCAGGTTCTTTGACCCCATGATTGCGCCTAGTCCAGTTCTTCCACAGGCTCTGGTCTTGTCATTCATGATGCACGCGATGCGCGAGAGTTTCTCGCCGGCGACGCCTATCGCGGCAACGCGGATGTAGTAGTCTCCCAGTTCTTCTCTTATTGCGTCCTCTGTTTCGGCCGGCGACTTGCCCATCAGACGTGAAGCGTCCAGAATCTGGACAGCGTCATCGTCAATCCAAATGTAGACTGGTTTTTCAGCCTTGCCCTTGATTATTACGCCGTCGTATCCGGCTCTTTTCAACTCTGTTCCGAAGGTGCCGTGGGCCTTGGACTCGCCGACGCCGTAACTTGCTGGCGACTTTGAGACGAAGGCGTGTCCGTTTCCGCCCGTGGGCCACATTGTGCCTGCTATTGACCCAGTCGTCAAGATCAGCGGGTTTTCAGGGCTGAACGGTTCCACTCCGGGTTTAGAGTTGTCTAACCACAGGCGCATGCCTAAGCCTATTCCGCCGATGTATTTCTTGGCGTACTCTTCGTTCAAAGGCTCAACATGGGTTTTTCCTGAGGTTAAGTCAATATGAAGCATTCGACCAGCGTATCCTAACAATGTTTCCTCCACCTTGCTGTTTGTAAAGGAACGATGCGCGGTTGATATTAATTTATCGATTTGCAAACGAGAATCTGCATGGAGAGAAGCTAGAGCAGGTGAGAAGCCGGGAAGCACGTTAAGAAATGCGTGCTAAGAAAGTCGCGAGGTTTCCTAGGGCCCTACGTTGCTTCTTTGATGAGTTCGAGGATGTCTTTCACGGCAATCTTGTTTTCGACGTCCAGCACTTTCACTGCGTCTTCAAGAGTTGTCACGCAGTAGGGACATGCAACGGCCACGGTGTCAACGCCGAGTTCAAGCGCTTCCCGAAGTCTGTTCGTGCTCGGCCTCTTCTCGGTCACCGCGTCTTCTGTCCAGACTCTCCCTGCTCCTCCGCCGCAGCAGAAGCTGCTCTGTCTTGTTCTCTTCATCTCAACAAGCTTGATACCGTCTATTGATCGCAAGATCTGTCTTGGCGCGTCGAACACGTCGTTGCGCTTGCCCAGGAAGCATGGGTCATGGTAGGCAACAGTTTTCTTCACCGGCTTGCCGAGTTTGATCTTGCCGTCGTTTATTGCTTCGGCCAAGAATTGTGTGTAGTGCTGAACGTTGAGGTTGGCGTCTTTGTATGGTTTGTCGTTCTTGAAAGTGTTGAAGCAGTGCGGTGATAGCGTCACAATCTTTTCAGCGTCGAGCTTGTTGAACATGGAGATGTTGTGTTCGGCCAGTTCTTCGAAGAGTCCTTTCTCGCCCAATCGCAGCATGTGGTCTCCGCAGCACCACTCTTCGGTGCCCAGTGTTGCGAAGGACAGGCCCATGCTGTTGAACACTCCGGCCATGTTTCTGGCGGCTTCTTGGTTTCTCAAGTCGTAGACGTTTGAGCAGCAGACGAAGAAGAGGACATCGGCTTTCGTGACTGTTGGGTAGGTTTTTACGTTGAGGTCTTTTGCCCAGTCCATTCTTTTTGTCTGTGGTGTGCTCATTGGGTTGTGGTATTTGTAGACGCTCTCAAGTACGTTTTTGACGGTTCTGGGTATGTTGCTGTTCTCAACGAGAAGGTTGTGGTCGTCGACTATCGCGTCGGCGCAGCTTAGTTTCTTGGGACAGAAAAGCGTGCAAGAATTGCACTGGGTGCACAGCCAAACGTTGTCTGCCATCGGCTTCAAGCGTTCATCAGTGCCTTGATCCCTTGAATCTGCTACGAACCGATAGTTCGAGGTCAAAGCCGAGGGGCCTAAGAACTTCTCGTCTATGATCGCGGGGCATGCTGAGTTGCAGATGGAACATTTTATGCAGAGCGTTAGGTCCCAGTACTTCTTGAGGTCGGCTGGAGACTGGGCAAATTCGTTTGGTTTTTTCAGCTCGTCTCCTGGTTTGATCAGGTAAGGTTTTATCCTCTTGTACGTGTCGAAGAAAGGCTGCATATCGACTACCAAGTCTTTTATGACCGGCGCGTTCGAGAGCGGTTCGATGAGTAACGAGTCTGCACCGAGGTCGAGAATCTGCGTGTAGCATGCCAGCATGGGTTTTCCGTTGACGTTGATGGCGCAGTCTCCGCATATGCCCATTCTGCACGACTGTCTGAAAGTGAGTGATTCGTCCAGATTGTCCTTAATGTAGAGAAGAGCGTCCAGCAGCGTTGTTCCTTTTCGAACTGGAACCTTGAACGTTGAAGTGTACCTTCTCTTTTGCGTAGGATCAAAACGGTTTATCTTAAACTCGACAGTTTTCTCAACGTGTGTACTCATCAAACTCACCCTTCTAGTAGGTTCGCGCCGCGGGCGGCCACCTTGTGATAGTGACTGGCGAGTACTCTAGTCGCGGTCCATCTTTCGTGTAGTACGCCAGTGTGTGTTTCAGCCATTTTTCGTCGTCACGCTTTGGATAATCGGTCCTCGAGTGGGCTCCGCGCGACTCGTTTCTTGGAAGAGCTCCGACAAAAGTGACCTCGGCTAGCTCCAGCATGAAGTCCAGCTGCAGGGCATTCAGCATGCCAGTGTTGAATTGTCTGCCCTTGTCTTTCACCTTTATTCTTTTGAATCTCTGCTTCAGCTGTCTTATTTCTTTCAGGCCGTTTTCAAGCTGGTCACCTCTTCGGTAGATCCAGGCTTTCTCATTCATCGTGCGCCTCATCTCATCCCTTATTTTGGGCACACTTTCACTGCCCTCGCTTCCCAGTATCCCATCAAAAACCCGCTTTTCTTCTGCCATAAGCCTTTCATGTTGAATCTCGTGCACACCGTTTCTCAGGGCATGCATGGCAGCTTCCTCGCCTGACACGGCTCCGAAGACTAGGCATTCACTTGTCGAGTTTGTTCCCAGCCTGTTTGCTCCGTGTATGCTCAGACAGGAGCATTCTCCGGAAGCGTACAATCCAGAAATCGGCGTTTCGGTTCTTATGTTAGCTTTGATTCCTCCCATCGAGTAGTGAGCCGCGGGTCTGATAGGTATCAACTCCTTTACAGGGTCTACACCGCCGAGTTTCATTGCAACGTCTCGGATCAGCGGCAATCTTAAGTTGATTTTTTCTTCACCCAAGTGTCTCAGGTCTATTGCTATGTAGGGCCCGTGAGGTCCCTGCAGACCTCTTCCTTCCAGGATTTCCGTCTGCTCAGCCCTTGAAACAACGTCGCGTGGGGCGAGCTCCATCTTTTCCGGCGCATAACGTTTCATGAAACGCTCGCCCTTCGAGTTGACCAAGTAGCCTCCTTCGCCACGGGTCTCCTTCGGTTATCAGCACGCCAGAGGGAACCAAGCCTGTCGGATGAAACTGCACAAATTCCATGTCTTCCAGTGGTGCCCCGGCACGATAGGCCATTGCCATTCCGTCGCCGGTTGTTGTGTGTGAAAAAGTGGTGAACTCATAGATGCGTTCGTGACCTCCGGTTGCCATCACGATCGATTTGGCATTGAACGCGTGCATTTCCCCGCTTTTCATCTCTATGGCCGTCAACCCTGCTGCCCTGTCGTTCTCGACTATGAGCGAGGTGGCGAACCACTCGTCGTAGAACCTGATGTTCGGGTATGACGTTGCTTTTCCATACAACGCGTGCATCTCGTGGAATCCGGTCATGTCCGCTGCAAAGCATGCTCGTGGAAACGTGTGACCACCGAACGCTCTTTGGTCTATCTTCCCGTCTGGGGTTCGGCTCCATGGGCATCCCCAGTGTTCAGTGAGGACTATTTCTCTTGGAGCCTGTTTTACAAAGGACTCTACGACATCTTGGTCTGCTAGGTAATCAGCGCCTTTCACCGTGTCGAAAGCGTGCAGGTCAAACGAGTCCTTTTCACGCATCGCCGCTGCGGTTCCACCCTGCGCGCACACCGAGTGTGAACGTATCGGGTGGTGCTTTGAGATTACGGCTATATCCAGTTTGTCGCTGACCTCAGCGGCAGCCACCGCAGCTCTAAGACCGGCTAGGCCGGCTCCGATTATGGCTACGTCGTGAGTGAGTTTTTCCATGCCGTTCACCTGGTTGGCAAGTAGTTAGGGATAAGGTAGACTTCTGACCTGCGCTTTATAGTTTTCCAAACTAGGTTCTGTTAACTCTTGTGGTCTTGCTTGAATAAGGGTTGTCCACGTTAACCGAAGAGCCTTTTTGCCAGACATGCGTGTGAGTCTCTAAACGGATTGTTTTCCTACGATAGCAGATTAGTTGACAGTTTCTAGGTGCATTCTGTTGACTCTTCGGAGCCTAAACAAGGAGAGCGCGCGCGCTCACCCGTCAAGTTACTAGAACCCTGCGAGCAAATACTTAAGTGCACGAACCTTAGAACGCATATCTAGAGGTGAATTCCGCGTGACATCTCATTACCTGAGGTGCAATGTGAACGGTTCATTCGAGAAGGTCTTCCAAGAATTGGGAGCGGAATTTGGGGACATATACGCAAGAAAGTTTGGGAAGGCCGGAGAATCTTTGACAGGAGTCATCTTGGGAGAACACTTTTTTTTCAGAGTTAAGAACGACGCAGCATTGTTAATCACTCTGGAAGAAGTCACGAGCACTGAGACGAGACTCGAGATTATCGCATGCGCTGCAGGGTCTGGGCTTCTGGGAATATCCTACGGTGCCCACGACTCCTACGTTCACACGGTGGAAGATTTCCTTGCCAAATCAGGCTTCACAGTGCAGGTTGAACAGGAGACCAGTTATTTCGACCGAAACACCCCACTTGGTTGAGGCACAATAAAGTCTTTGCAGTTATTACCTATCAGTAGCCTGAAAACTATGGATCGAGATTTGCATGAAGGTATTCCATACTTCTATGCCGAGCCCATGAGAGTTTACGGAACCCTAAATCCTGACCCCAACGTGTTTATTCCTCATTATCGATTTTGTGTGTTTTACAAGATTTTTATACTCCCCTGTTCATCCTAGCTTGTGATGGTCTTATGTTTGATGCTAAGAAATTCATAGAAGGCACTGTTGAGGAGATAAGACGCAGGATAAAGGGCGTTGCTATTATCGGGGTTTCTGGCGGCGTTGACTCTACTGTTGCCGCGGTGTTGGTTAACAGGGCCATTGGGAAGAGTCTGCGGTGTGTTTTGGTCGACACTGGCTACATGAGGAGGAATGAGATAGTCAACAATCAGAAATTGCTGGAGAAGCTGGGGTTAAATGTACTTGTTGTGGATGTGAAGGAACGGTTTTATGAAAAGTTGAAGGGTGTTGTTGACCCGGAGCAGAAGAGGAAGGTCATAGGTGAGCTTTTCATAAGGGTCTTCGAGGAAGTTGCGAAGAAAGAGGATGCTAGATTCTTTGTTCAGGGCACGATTGCGCCAGACTGGATAGAGAGCGGAGGGGGACTCAGGGACAGGATTAAGTCTCATCACAACGTTGGCGGTCTGCCCGAGAGGATAGAGTTTGAAATTGTTGAGCCGCTTAGAGACTTGTATAAGGATGAGGTCAGAATCGTTGGACAAACGCTGGGGTTGCCTAAGGATATTTATGAGAGACAGCCTTTTCCTGGTCCCGGGTTGGCCGTGAGGATTCTCGGCGAGGCTAGTCCGGACAGTGCGAGAATCGTGCGAGAAGCGTGCGCTATAGTCGAGGAGGAGATCGAGAATGCCGTCGCAAAAAATGAGATGAGTAGGCCCTGGCAGTACTTTGCTGTTCTGCTGCCCTGTAAGACCGTTGGTGTTCACGGTGACGTCAGGGTCTACAGAAGCATGGTCTCAGTCCGTGCTGTTGAAAGCCTAGACGGGATGAGCGCTGCTTACTCGAAGATTCCTCACGTGGTGTTGGAGAGAATATCCGTCAGAATAACAAACGCTTTAAAGGATGATGTTGGCAGGGTTGTTTTTGACGTTACGAACAAGCCCCCGGGGACTATTGAGTATGAGTAAAACCGCGAGAGTCTACGTTATCGACAACGGTGGACAGTGGACTCACAGGATCTGGAGGGTTCTGCGAGAGATAGGATGCGAAACGAAGATCATTCCGAACACGACTCCCGTGAGCGAGATAGAAGCCGATGCGCTGGTTCTGAGCGGCGGCGCACCCCGAGTCGCGTGGGAATCTCCCAGACTGGGCAACTGCACTGACTATTTGAACGATTTTCACGGTCCGATAATGGGCATATGCGTTGGGCTTCAGTTGATGGCCATCCACTGCGGAGGCAAGGCCGGGCCGTCGAAGGTTCCAGAATACGGGTTGGCCAAGATCAGAGTCATCGAAG
The DNA here is from genome assembly GCA_963707955.1 of Candidatus Bathyarchaeota archaeon. GTDB lineage: Archaea > Thermoproteota > Bathyarchaeia > Bathyarchaeales > Bathycorpusculaceae > DASPPK01. The sequence goes on from OY970176.1 coordinate 51,364, forward strand.
AGGATGACCTGTTCAAGGGACTGCCGAAAGAGTTCCTTGTTTGGGAGTCGCACAACGACGAGGTGAAAGATGCACCGGACTTTAGGGTTCTTGCGGTTTCAGATAACTGCAGCGTCCAGGCAGTTAAACACTTGGAGAGGCCCTACTATGGGGTTCAGTTCCATCCAGAAGTGAACAACACTGAGCATGGTGAAGAGATCTACAGGAATTTTGTAAGCATAGTCGAAACAAGATGACAAATCGGAACTCATACTCCGATTTGAGTCGTCAAGAATTTCGGGAGATATCGCCTCGCGGGGCTGCGAGCCCTGGATTAGACCAAAACATTGAAATCTCAAGTTGACTGCTTCTAAAGTGGACTATGAAGAAATCGAGGTACGAGTACGCTTTTGCGGATGACATCTTTTTCCGCTGCTGAGTCCAAAAAAACCTTCACACGTCAGATTGTAGTCAACAGTCGAGGCTCTGAAAGCAAGGATTTTGCAAACAAAGAAAGGGGATGGGAGAAAGATGTTAACGTTCTGGAGTTCCGCTGATGTAGGCCCAAATGCTCACTAGGAAAACTGTTAGGCAAGCTCCGGCGAGTCCTGACAACAGATACCCTGCGCTGAGGAATGCGGGCAGCACTGCAGCGAGAGCTGGAATGGCATATGTGGCTGCGAGGTCTGCTATGACTCCTGCGAAGAATCCTAGGATTGCGATGAAGAGGAACATCTTTAGCCTTTCGCCCATTATTTTCACCTTTTGCTTACAATTGAATTCAAGCCGCTTTTTAGTCTAACTTACACTTTTCTGTCTATTCTCAGAAAAGCGGCAACATTGTCTTTTAGTTGGAAAATTAAAGGCCAAAACCGCTCTGAACGGGACGTATAGCTCCACATATATCCGCGCATATTCTCACCATGTTAACAATGCATAAGCTGGTTTTATGCGACTTCTGTTTTTAGGAGGTAATTAATTTGTCAGAAAGGTTTAGCAAGAAATGGGAATCGAGAAGAGAAGAACAACCGTTTCCGAACAAGCTCAAGGAGACAATAAGGCCACCTGGTCCTCTGAAGCCACGTTTAGACTTTGCTGTCAGACGTATTGATCTGCAAGTTCAGAAGCTCGATCAAGCTACAGACAGATTCGGCCAAAGAGACAAGACGATCTTTGCGAGAATAGTTGACGCTTACACCAAACACGACACTGCTCGCGCAAATGTCTTCGCCAACGAGTTAGCAGAGATACGAAAAATGGAAAGGCTCATCATTAATGCCAGACTCGCGCTCGAACAGATCGTGTTAAGATTACGCACTGTGTCAGAACTAGGAGACGTAGTGTCCACACTGGGCCCAGCAGTCGGTGTCCTACGGTCAGTCAAGGCGGGACTCGTGAGCGTTTTTCCAGAGGCAGAGAGCGAACTTGGCGAGATAGGCAACTTGCTGAGTGGCATAATGATGGAAGCTGGAACAAATTCAGGGATGACAATGGACTTCAACACGGTTAACGAAGACGCGGCCAAAATTCTCACAGAAGCATCGACAGTCGCAGAGCAGAGAATCAAGGAGAAGTTCCCAGACCTGCCACCAGGAATCCCAGGACTTCCAGCAGCCCCAGTAGGCGAGAAATCTTCGACAGAGACCTCATAGAACAGGGGATGGAAACCATGTCACAAAACCCCAACCTTTTTCTTTCCCTTGGAAAGCAAGTTAAGGACGAGTACGGATGTACGATAGGAAAGATTGCATCCTTCGCTGTAACCCCAAGCGGGAAATTTGACTCCGTCTTTATCGAACTTGGCGACGGAAGAATCTCAAAACACTCTTCTGAGCTCCTCAAGTTGGAAGGTGCTAACGTAACTCTAACATCTAACATAAAGGCTCAAGCAGCTATCCTGTGCGATCAGATCCCCCTCATTTGGCGCAAAGACCAAGCCCTCAGAGACTTGTCGGAAAAGAAGAAGATCTCCAAAGAGATGTACACTGAGCTGCACACCAGCTTCGACGGCGTGCTAGCCCAGCTTAGGACCGAAGCTCAAGCTCTCATGGAGGACATAGACAATGAAATTGCAAGGTGCGTTGACGAAACGAAGGCCCTAAACTACGCGTTCGTGCACCTCGAACTCGAACATGAGATAGGAAAACTGGACAACCAATCCTATGAGACGGCCTTCGCAATAGTTCAGGAAAGCCTCAAGAGAGTCCACATGGAGAAGACCGACCTAGACCTCACAAGGAGCAAGCTCTCAAACATTCTCTTAGGTGATCAAGCCAAAAACAAGGGGATCGAAGGATCGAAAGCAGTGAGTTCTGCTTCATCCTCTCCAGGGCTTCCAGAGCCGCCTGTAGTAGTCTACGTGAAGGAAATCGGAAAGACTGGCATTTAGGATCGAAACAGGAAAGCGGCGGCGGAGGGAGAGCTCATCAAAAGTTTCATTCGTTCGCACCCTCCACCATTTCGCGAAACTGTTCTCAAGTCCGTTCAGACCCTGAGAATTGAGCAGGGCAAGCTTGGACTGGCAGCTCACAGACTCAAAAACAGGCACGATTTCCTCTTCCAAACTTGCGTCAGCGCATTGAGAAACAAGAACAGGGAAAGAGCCGCAATATGTGCAAACGAGATTTCTGAAGTCCGAAAACTCCTGCAATTTCTCCACAGCGTAGAGCTGGCAATAGAACGTGTAGTTCTGAGGCTTGAAACCGTAAAAGAGCTAAGCGAGATCGTCGTCGACCTGAAACCCGCTTTGAGACTTCTCCAAAGTGTCTCGCAGGAGCTGATTTCGGTTCTTCCTGACGTTTCGTCTGAACTGTGCAAAGTCAACGATACCATTAGTGAGACGCTCTACTCGACCAAGATAACGACTGATGAATCCGTGATACCCGTGAATTGGAAAACACCCGGCGGTCAAGAGATACTCAATGAAGTCTCAGGCTATCTTGAGAAGAAGCTCGCTGAGGACCTTCCCGAACCGCCCGCCGCTCAGAAAATCGCAGATGCTGAGAAAACCACGATAAAACAGATGGTGGCAATAGCTTCTGGCATAACAGAATCAGCAGGCAGGAAATCCGTTGAGGAATCCGGAAGAGATTCTTCTCAAACTCTCTTTTCTTATAAGAAAGCCGAGATTAAGGAAATCTCCTTAAAGGTTGAAAATTCACAACTAGAAGACATTCTTCTAGATTATGTTAAGAAGACCAACGGACAGATTGACTTGGCACGTTGCTCAGTTGATTTGGAAACCTCAAATGAGGAGATCGAAAAGGCCCTTCATAATCTAGGGTCTAAGGGGAAAATAAAGATCGAACTGAAAAATGGAGAGTAGAAGGTATGAGCGCTTCACAAGAGCTTGAGAAATCCGCAACCAACTACGCGTTGGAAGCGGTACGCTTGGACAAGCAAGGGTCCAAAGGTATGGCAATAACCATGTACCAGAAGGCTATAGAAAGCCTCTTGCAGCTTGTCCAGCTGTATCCTGAGTACAACCTGAACAAGGTCTACGTGCAAAGAGCAATCGCGTATCAAGAGCGGATTAAGGCTATTCAAGGCGCAGTGATCACTTTTCGGGAACAACCACACATTGAAGCGAGAAACGGTGACATTGAAGGCGAACCTAAGAGCAGTGAGGGCGGCAAGTCCAGCTATGAGGAGTTGATAGTAACAGAGAAGCCTAAAGTCAAATGGGAAGAAGTTGTTGGGCTTGATCCGGCGAAGAAGGCAGTGAAGGAAGCAATAATCTACCCAGTTGAGAGGCCAGACCTGTTCCCACTGGGCTGGCCACGGGGAATACTGCTCTTCGGACCACCTGGTTGCGGAAAAACACTGTTGGCAGCGGCCGTCGCGACAGAAATAGACGCAACCTTTGTTTCAATAGACGCAGCTTCAATAATGTCGAAATGGTTAGGCGAGGCTGAGCAGAACGTTGCACGTCTCTTTGGTCAAGTGAGAAAATCAGCAGTGGAAGGTAAACCTGCTATAGTTTTCGTCGATGAATTGGAGTCGTTGATGGGAAAACATTCAAACGAGGTTGGAGGTGAGATTCGCGTTCGAAACCAGTTCTTGAAAGAGATGGACGGGATAATGGACAAAGGCAAGAACCTTCACGTGTACGTTATTGGAGCAACAAACAAACCTTGGGATTTGGACTGGGCTTTCATAAGGAGGTTCCAGAAAAGGATCTTGGTGCCTCTGCCAGATCACCATACGAGGTTGATGATGTTCAATCTCTACACCACTAATCTGCAATTGGCGCCTGATGTTGACCTGCATGAGCTCGCAAGACTTTCAGAAGGGTTCTCTGGAAGCGACATAAGAGATGTTAACCAGTCGGCACAGCTGAAACTCATAGGTGAATTCTTCGAGTCAGGAAAGGCAAGCGATAAAATGGCAAAGCCTCGACCCTTGACAATGGATGATTTCAGACAGATACTTGAAGAGAGAAAACCCAGCGTATCCCTCGACATGGTCGCCTTGTACACACGATGGTTTGAAGCCTTCAAGGCCCTCTAGAAGGAGATGATGCAACAAGAGTGTGTTGAACTGTCGGGTGGAAAGGTTTGGAGAATTACCTTGAATTTTTAACCTATCTCCTTTCTCCCATCTCCCCCTCAGATAATCTCCCCAAACCCCACAACCCTGACACAACACAACTCAAGTTGCAGCCTTTTTCTTAACAATTCTCTCAATTAGATCTGCAAGTCTTTCAGAGTCTTCCCGTATGTCCACGTATGGAATTCGCTTTAGGCCTGACTTGGGCTGATAAGGTCCTGTGAAAGCCAGTATAGGATTGAAAATCTCCAAGCTTTCCGCAGTTTCTTCAAGGGATCTCACTACGGCAATTTTGTAGATAGACTTGTTTTCGGCAACCAGTTTTCGAAAGCCTTCAAGAAAAACCAAATCGCTGTCCCTGCATTTTCGCAGGATTGCCCTTAAGGAAAGGTTTCTGGACTCCGTTTTCTCAATCGTTGCGATCTCAGCAGCTGATACAGCGACCACAATCTTGGCTCCCGACCGCGCGAACTTCCAAGTGTCTTTTCCCTTCGTGTCAATCGTAAAATCTGGTTCAGGGATATGCTTCACGGCTGCGATCTTGTATCCCCTTTGCGTAAGCTCTTTGGTCAAGATCTCTATCGTTATTGTCTTCCCTGACTTTTTTCCTCCGACAACGGCTATCACAACGGGTAGCATGGTGATATCCTGCTACTCCATCTCTTCAGTAAAGACCTTTCTTAAAGTGCCCCTATCCACGTGCAGTTTCTCTGCAAGGTCTTTCACCCATCGAATGTAAGCCCTGAAAAGGTCTTGTAATATCTCTGCTTTCTCCTCTTGAGAAAGGTCCCTTTGTTCAGCCAGCAGCAGCGCAAACCACCTTCCAGCATCCGAAAGCAGATAGACTTTAACCCACATGATACGCCCTTTTTCCTCAACTTTCTCCATGCTCTCTTTCATTATTCGAAGTCTTGTCAGCGATTTCAAATTCTCAATGATGGTTTTGTTTGAGTAGGACAGTTTTTTCACAAGATCTTTCTGGTAGATCTTGTTCGAAATGCCGTTTTTCAAGGAGAACCTCAGGACGTCGACAGCTGCTTTTGAGCCGAAAATCGCACTCAGTATCTTTGTTTTTTGTTCGGATGGAAGGAACACTACATACGGATGTAAATCTTCCACTAGGACTCACCGCACTCAGCTCTGCAGTATTCCTGCTTTAAACGTTACGGCTTTGTGCAATAGGTTTTTTTAACACTATGAACCAGTCTATCGCGGTGCATCAAGACGAACGTTGACAGCTGGATTCCTGAGGACGGAGACACTTTCATAACCAAAGCGGGGTTCATATTCAACGTTTTCGGATATGAGCATCCAACTGGTAGAGTCTTTGCCTTCTTGAAATACATTCCAGCCAAGTCCAAGAAACTCTTCAACATCGCATATCTGAACAACACTTGGAACTACAGAAGGCAGAAAGTTTTCCGGGCAGAGAAGCTCTACACTGCCCAAAACTACCAGAGTTTCCTTGAGACTTTTAGACACAATTTTCCCAGCTACGTGTATTTCTGCCAGTACAGGGGCAAAGAGGTTATAACGGCACCCTTGAACTCTGTTAAAGATATTTATGTGCCAAAAGAGTGTCTGCACCGTTTGGCAAAGCTTCAGACCAGGGACAGTCTGCAAAACGCTGCGTTGGAGCTTATCAAACTGCTGTCAAGCGAGTCACAAATCGACACTGAAGACTTCGGAATCCACGGTTCAATTGCTTTGAACATGCACACGCCAAAGTCGGACATGGACTTAGTAGTCTATGGAGCGCAAAACTTTCGCAAAGTTGAGGCAGCAATAAATAAACTTGCCGAAGCAGGGACGCTCAGTTACATGTCCAAGAATCGTATAGACGCAGCGAGACAATGCAAGGGAAAATACCAAGGCGAAATATTCATGTACAACGCAGTCCGAAAGCCTGAGGAAGTCAATTCAAAATACGGGACAGCTAAGTATCATCCCATTGCCCCTGTCAGGTTCTGCTGCACGGTAAAAGACGATTCTGAAGCGATGTTTCGCCCAGCCATTTACGGAATTGAAAATTACGTTCCAGCCGACAGAGGGTCAACCTTAAGGGAGGACAAAGTGCCCAACCAGGTGGTCTCAATGATCGGGTGTTACCGGAATGTTGCCCGGCGAGGCGACAGGATCCGAGTTTCCGGAATGCTGGAGCGTGTTGAAAACCTCGAAACAGGACAGGTTTCTCATCAAGTAGTCGTCGGCACTGGCACAGGTGAGGAAGAGCACATTTGGCCGCTCTGAAACTCCGTGACCGTGACGCGATTATCACAGAAGAAGGGTTGATCTTCCGCGTTTTCGGCTACTCGCATCCTTCAAAGTCCAATGTTTGCGATGTCGAGTACGCGCCTTCTAGCATCTTCAAGTCCGACAATCCAAAAGCCTTCAGAAACGCGGGTCAAAACGTATTCTATAAGTTCTACGAGGATGAAGGCTGGAAGTTCGTTGAAAGCAAGTACCCACGATACATGATTTTCCACGAAATGCTGCGACAAAACGTAGTCGGAGTCAACCACAACGACGTTCATGAAGTTAGAAGACCGGAAGCAATTCTTCAAGAACGTATTGGAACACAGCCAAAAGATGAACTTCTCATGGCTGCGCAAAGTGTACTCGATATCGTGACAGAGTCTGCAGGTTTAAGCCCCGGAGACTTCGGGGTTTTCGGCTCTTTGCTGCATGGCTTTTATCATCCAAAGTTCTCTGATATTGACCTGATCGTTTACGGCAGAAGGAATGTTGCCAAGCTCTGTGAAACACTCAAAGAACTTTATGAAGCTGATTCTTCGCCGCTCAAGAACGAGTTCGAAACCGAACGATCAATCGAAGGCAAGAATTGGCGGTTTCTGAACTTTAGTCTCGAAGAATACTTGTGGCATCAGAGAAGAAAGCTGATCTATGCCTTGTTTGACAACGCACGAAGTGGCAGGAGAATAAAGACAGAGTTTGAGCCTGTGAAAGACTGGAAAGAGATTAGCAACGAATATAGCCCCAGAACAAGAATTCTGCGAAGAGGTTGGACTAAGATTCTGGCCACGGTGACTGATGCCAGTGAGGCCTCATACATTCCCTCGATCTATGGCATTAAACCGCTTCAAGTTCTTGAAGGACCAAGGGAAACTGCTGAGGTAAGACGAATTGTCTCTTACATGGAGGAATTTCGAATGCAAGCAAGGGACGGAGAAACCGTGTATGTCGAAGGAAACCTTGAGGAAGTGACAACTCCGAAGAGCAGTTTCTATCAAATAGCGTTGACCTATTGTGAAAGATACTGTGAGCAGGTTCTGAAAGTGAAGAATTGAATTGCTACGCCAGTATCATATAGTCTGACGGTTTGTTCCCAATCAATAGTCTAAAGTGTTCTTGATGTCGTTTCAAATCTGTGACGCGCTCGATTTTTCCCTGTGCAATAACGGTTTCGCCGCTTGCCGCTTGTTCGCAGAACCTTCCGCGGAAGGAAGCAATCTCTGTAATTGGGGAGAGCTTTGGTCCTTCCATGACGTTTGTGCTCTTAATAGCGTACCTGCATGGAGTAAAAATCGATTCAGAATCGTCCACGACTGTTGCTTTGATTCTTGCATAACCACTATTCTTGTATTGTATGTCGCCATATTTTTCATCAATCTCGTCCCAGTTCTTCACGAAGCGGATGAAGTAATCAGTTTTCGTGAATTTTCCCTGAAAGGCTTTTTTCGATTCGGTTCGAACGAAGTCTTCAAAATCCATCGTCGTGTCCTTCGAACGGAAATCGAACAAGCTTCTAAGTTCATGTTGGCTATAGAGCTTAAGGGGCGAATGTGGGTCATTAAACATTTCTTGAAGGCTTGAATGGACTCGCCGACAATTTGCAGAACCATACACGATCGGATCGACGTCAGAACCAATCTTGTGGAGTCCAGCCAAGATGGATCCAGAAATTCCGATTGTGCTCCACGGAATGTTCGAGTTTTGTTTGAGTAGTTCCGTTAACTGCAATGCCTTGTTTTCCAGTGCGTCCACAGTCTTAGAATTTCTCAGTTGCTGCAGCTTTTTCAAGGGGTCAAAATGCTTTTTGACCTTGTTGAATGGCACTTCGCATAGAGTTTCATCAAACACAGGGTCATAGACAAGATACGCGGGGAACTTCTCTCTCAACAGCGAGTAGCGGTCCGAAAGCGAATAGACCTTGCGATAGGTTAACTCATTCTTCTTTCTGTCACCCTTTTCCTCAAGAAAAAAACGGATGAAGGCCACGATTCGATCGTTAGGATGGACTAATCCTTTTACGTCGAAAATCGCCCCGTCACGGGTTTCAAGTAGGTCTCCCTCTCTTGCTTTCATCAGCTACCTCTCGCCATTAAAAGACGCATCGATAAGTGTCTACTTTTCGGTTTTCAGAAAGTCTACAGCCAGTACTCTCAAGTTTGCCCTTCTTAAGGCTAAAAGGACTGCTGTGCCGATTGTGGCTCCTGCAAGACAATTCAAGGCGTCTGCGATTGCGTAGTATATAGTCGATCCTACCCAAAGGGGATAAAATGTTGAGGTTCCCCATCCTAGGGTCCATACAAAAATGTTATTACCTGTTGCTGTGTCGCCACCTACCAGAGCAATCCAAGCAAGGCACCATAGGGCAATAGTTAAATTTGCAGGATTTCGCGACGTTATGGAGCCAACAATCCATTTTCTCACTGGAGGTATTACGATGAAGGCTAACACAAGCCAATATTGCCATGTTATGATGGGCATTGCTTGGTACCATGCGAACGGATGCAGGAACCATATCACCATTTCCAAACAGAAGATCAGAGTGGCCTCTTTCCATCGGTTAAACAGAACAAGACCGCTCATCAACGCAGCCATCGTTGGGGTCAAGAAAGTTAGCAGTCCGATGGAAGCACCCGGGTTCACAGATGGAACAAGCCATCCAAAGATAAATCCCGAAACCCCTCCCCAGAGGGGTCCTAATATAGGCGCCGTCAAAGCTGAGAACACGATACTTGAAAAAGTTATCACTACACCGCTTCCGAGGACAGGGTAGGCTGGAATCCAAGCGCATGCGAGCACCAAGCCAACCCACGTGGCAGTCAAGGCCAGAAACACTACGTTGGTTATATATTTTGGAGTCATCATAATTCAACGGCTTGTGTTGCATTTTTCCTAGCTGTGTAACTTTTTACACAACGTTAATAAAACTTTCCAAGACTATGACTTAGAAGGCGGTTCAGTCCAGTTGAGTTCACTGACCAAATCGAAGCATGTCTCGCACTGCTTGGAGCTTGCCATACTTCTAGAGGCGAGTGCTCATAAGCCTGGAAACGTAAGCGTTGTTACCAACTTTGAAAAAACTCGGTATGAGCATTTTCTTGCTTCCGCCGTTGCTGCGTCTTCTTCTTTTGAATCTGCGGCAAAGAGAGGAATTGCTGTTTCTGAAGACAGAATTGACCTGTGCGATGTTGGAGTGGGCCAGTTTATAAAGAGTTGTGTGGCTGACATCAACGCTTGGCAGCACGGCGGCAACACGTTGCTGGGCACCGTGATTCTGCTTTCTCCGATGGCCGTCGCTGCTGGCATGACCATGTTGAGAGAGCGTTTTGACGTGCCCGCTTTAAGAAAGAACTTGAAGCTGGTTGTGGAATCAACAACCGCCAAGGACGCCGTTGACGTTTATGAGGCCATAAGGATCGCTAACCCCAGCGGGCTTGGGAAGGCTCCTGACTTGGACATCAACGACCCCACCGCGACTGAAAGAATAATAGATCAGAAGATATCTCTGTTTGAAGTTTTCAAGATAGCTGAGAAATATGACACTATCTGTTCCGAGTGGACGAAGAACTATCCAGTGACTTTTGATCTTGCTTATCCCTCTTTGACTAATCGGTTGCGAAACAGCCCTGATCCAGGTTTGGGCATAGTTCAAACCTTCTTGCAGGTGCTTGCTGAAGTTCCAGACACTTTTATAGCCAGAAAGACGAGCATAGAGAAAGCGCGTCAGATTTCGCTGAAAGCCAGAGAGGTCGTAGAGCTCGGTGGAGTTGAAACATCCAGCGGAAGAAAGAGCTTAGACAAGCTTGACGGGGAACTCAAGAAATCCAGCAATCTTTTGAATCCAGGAACCACTGCTGACATCATAGGAGCTGCACTAGCGCTGTGCATTCTGGCCGGATACAGGCCTTAGCCACGTTCACTATGCACTCATCTTCTGTAGAGAAGAACCAGTGTGTCCAATAGCAGCTATGTTGCTCCTGCGACTTGAAGCCATTGTCGATGTTTTATTGGGAAATCAGTTAGGCTAAATAACCCGTTAATGCACTGAGACTACTTCTAAGAGCCGAAAAGATGTTGCCGCAGAAAATCGAGCAGGAACGTGAAATGAGGAACGAAGCAAGACTCTCCGTTACGTTGCTGACAGGGCGAACGATTGAACAGGGCGTTGGCAAGGAGCGCGGAAAAGCTTCAAAGGAATACGCTGAAAGCGTTGCCCTCTGTTTCATAGACCCGCAGGACATGAAGAAACTTAAGGTCAAAGAAGGAGCCAACGTGGAAGTGTCAACGAGCCAAGGTTCTGTCGTTTTGAAATCCGTGAAATCCAGAAGAGGCCCTCATCCTGGCTTAGTTTTTGTTCCCTACGGCCCGTGGGCAAACGTCGTCGTTGATTCAGGGACAGACAGCATCGGAATGCCCTCTCTGAAAGGAATCCCAGCCGAAATAGAATCCACGCCGGAAAAACCAGTTCTAGATTTACCCCAACTTCTTGCGCAGCTCTTCGGGAATGAGTGACATGCCAGTCGTCAAAGCGGTGACCTGTCCGATCTGCGGATGTCTCTGCGACGACATAGAGTTAACGATCAAAGATGAAGCGATAGTTAAGGTGAAAAACGGCTGCTCTATGTGCGAGTCGAAATTTTCCAGTTACACAGGGCACAGACAGTTGAAACCTCTGATCAAAAAGAACGGACAGCTGGTTCAAATCTCTCCCAAAGAAGCTGTAACAGCTGCAGCTGAAATATTGGCAGAAGCAAGTTATCCGCTGCTCTACGGTTGGAGCTCCACATGCTGCGAGGCCATCCGCGTAGGTCTTGAGTTGGCCGAAGAAGTAGGCGGAGTAATCGACAACACTTCAACAATCTGCCACGGCCCGTCTGCCTTAAGCATTCAAGATGTTGGACTACCGTCGTGCACGCTTGGGCAGATAAGGCACCGGGCTGATCTGGTAATATACTGGGGAAGCAACCCTTGGAGTGCTCATCCGAGACACATTGAAAGGTACACGTCCTTTTCAGAGGGAAGGTTTGAGAAGAGCGAATGGGAAGCGTACCTGAAGAAAACGAAGGCTTCGACAGCCAAGAAGAAGGTTGAAAGTGCTCTCCGAAGAGTCAAAGCAGAAGAAACAAAACCTTTTCAGTCACTTCCCGTGGGTGCACCATGCCCAGCTATCTTGAAAGGAGGAAGAAAACTCTTAGTTGTGGATGTCAGGAGGACAAGAACCGCTGAGAATGCTGACTACTTTATCCAAGTTGAACCGAACAAGGACTACGAGGTTTTCGAAGCTCTCAGAGCCTTGATTCGAGACGAGGAGCTTGAGGTTGACGAGGTTGCAGGAGTGCCTGTGGAATACTTGGAAGAAGTGGCAGATGCGATGATCGGATGCAATTTCGGCGTGATTTTCTTTGGTCTCGGGCTTACTATGAGCAAGGGAAAACTGCGAAACGTGGACGCAGCTCTTTCTCTGACCAGAGACTTGAACATGCGCACCAAATTTATGATACTGCCGATGCGAGGACATTTCAACGTTACGGGCGCGGACACGGTCTTCACTTGGCAGACCGGTTACCCGTACGCGGTTGATTTTTCCTTGGGCTACCCGAGGTACAACCCGGGAGAAACATCAGCCGTAGACGTTCTTTTGCGAAAAGAAACAGACGCAGCGCTGGTGGTGGCTTCAGACCCCGTTTCAAACTTTCCCAGAACTGCTGCGGAACATTTGGTTAAGAATCCGTTGATCGTTATAGACCCGCACATGAATGTAACAGCCCAGATGGGCGACGTGGTTTTTCCCTCCGCTTTCGTTGGAATAGAGACAAGTGGAACAGCATACCGCATGGATCACGTGCCTCTTTCACTCAAAAAAATCGTTGACCCTCCAAAGGGAGTTCTTTCCGACGAAGTGATTTTGAAGAGGATCCTCTCCAAGGTTAGACAGATAAAAAAGAAAAAGCAAGAGGAGGCAGAGTAGATGGAGCTTCTGGTGAAAAACGGCTTTGTCTACGACCCAATTAACGGCATAAACGGCGAAAAGATGGACATTGCAGTCAGGGATGGAAAAATAGTTGAAAACGTGAATGAACGCAAGGCAAGGAAGCTCAACGCTTCCCGAATGATAGTCATGCCTGGCGGCGTTGACATCCACTGCCACATTGCCGGGTCAGAGGTCAACACTGGGAGGCTCCTAAGGCCAGAAGACCACTTCAAAGATTTTGAAGTGAAAACATCAATAACAAGGTCCGGAGTCGGCCGCTCGATTCCGTCCACTTTCACGACTGGCTACCGGTACTCCAGGATGGGTTACACGACGATAATGAACCCTTCCATGCCTCCGTTGGAAGCGAAGCACACGCATGAAGAGTTAAACGACACGCCTATGGTCGACAAGAGCTCTTACCCGCTCCTCGGCGACTGGTGGTTCGTGCTCGAGTACCTCGCGCAAGGAAACATCGAAGAGTGCGCAAGGCACGTAGCGTGGCTGATGGACGCGACCAAGGGATACGCGATAAAAATAGTCAACCCAGGCGGGTTGGAGGCTTGGGGATTCGGCCACAACATCAAAAGCCTCGACGACCAGGTTCCGCATTTCTGCACCACTCCACGCGAGATCATCCGGGGCCTCTGTAAGGTGAACAAGCTTCTCGCATTGCCCCACACAATTCACGTCCACACGAACAACCTTGGAAAACCAGCAAACTATCTCACGGCGTTAGAAACTATGAAGTGTGTTGAAGACTTGGCCCTTGAAAACAAGCCTGTAATCCACATAACACACTGCCAGTTCAGCGCCTTCAAGGGCGACGACTGGGCAACACTCGAATCCGGCGCGGAGGACATCGCAAAATATGTCAACGGGCACCATCACGTCACTATGGACATGGGCCAAGTCATATTCACGGACACCACGACTATGACGGCCGACGGGCCATTCCAGTACGACCTCTACGGGCTCACAGGCAACAAATGGGTAAACCATGATGTTGAAACGGAAACAAGCGCGGGCATCGTTCCCTTCCGTTACCGCCGTAAAAGCTACGTTCACGCAACACAATGGTCAATAGGCCTCGAGCTGGCCTTACTGATCAAGGATCCTTGGAAAATATTCATGACTACGGACCATCCGAACGGCGGACCGTTCACAGCGTATCCGAAGATCATCGCTTGGCTCATGAGTGGAAAAGCAAGGGAGGCAACGATGAAAAGGATCAACAGGCGGGCGAGGAGCAGAAGTCTCCTTCTCTCCATAGACCGTGAGCTAACCTTCTACGAGATCGCAGTCATGACGAGGGCCGGACAAGCTAGGGCGTTGGGCCTCAAGAATAAGGGGCATTTGGGCGTGGGAGCAGACGCTGACCTGGCAATCTATGCTGTGAACCCTGAAACAGCCGATCCGTCAAGAAAGTACAAGAGCGTGAGAAAAGCGTTCAAGAGAGCAGCATACACGATCAAAGATGGAAAAATAGTTGTTAAAAATGGAGAGATAGTGAGACACGCTGACGGCGCTACGATGTGGCTTGATGTTCACGTGTCTGAACCCGTCAGGTTGACCGATGACATGAAGAAAAGGTTCAGGGAATACTGGACGGTTGAGTATGAGAATTATCCTGTCGGTGAAGGGTGCCTTAAGGTTTCAAGGCCGATCGCTGTGAAGGCATGTGTTTAGATGATAAGGCTTCGACCAGCGAGAGAATTCAGGTTTCCAATAATTGCCGAGTGTATAAACCCGGATGTTTTTGAAGGCAAGAGCGCTGGCGAAATTGAAGAGTTGAAGGTCTGGGAAGGGAACAGACAGAAGAAACTGTGTGAACTTTTCAGGATTGACGAGGTCAGGGACGAAAGTACGCCGGAAAGTGTTGCCATAGCGATCCATGGGGACGTTGGCAAAGTTCGAAGGATTGGGTCATGCATGAAAAGCGGAGAAATCGTGATTAACGGGGATGCTGGCATGCACTTGGGTGAAGAAATGAAGGGAGGCAAGATAACTGTTCATGGAAACGTCGGGGCTTGGCTTGGCTCAATGATGACTGGTGGCACTATCGAGGTTCATGGAAACGCGAGCGACTATGTCGGCGCACCTTACCGTGGAAGCACCAAGGGCATGCATGGTGGTAAGATGACCATTTATGGAAACGTGGGAAACGAAGTTGGAGCGTGGATGAAAAAAGGCACGATCAAAGTGTACGGAAGTGCAGGCCAATTCATCGGCTTTCGCATGCGTGATGGTACGATCTACGTTCAAAACGACTGCGAAGCAAGGGCCGGCGCATGCATGACGGATGGGAAGATCGTTGCAGGCGGCTGCCTACGGTCCGTTTTGCCCAGCTTCACGATAGACAGTGTTAAGCAAAGAGTCAAGATAGAAGAGAACGAAACGGTTGAAGGGCCCTTCTATCTTTTTTTGGGAGACCTTGCCGAAGGTGGAAAAGGCAAACTGTACGTCTTTAAGAACCGGAACCCACATCTGACCTGTTATGAGAAGTTACTTTGAGGAGAAGTATCCTTTGAAAAACGCTTTAAGTGTAAACCGCTTGGCTTGGAGGCTTCTGGAAGAACTGGTCAAGAGTCCAGACTTCTACGGCGTCAAAGTGGAAAGGACGAGTAAGGGGACGATGATTGTAGATGCGGGCGTGCAGGCAAGAGGCGGCTTTGAAGCTGGCAGACTCATCACGGAGATCTGCATGGGTGGCCTTGGAAAAGCCCAAGTATGCTCCAGAAAATACGGCGACTTGGAACTGCAGTCAATATTCGTTTACACTGACCACCCGGCAATTGCGACCCTAGGCTCGCAGTACGCTGGTTGGCAGATTAGCGAGGAGGGATACTTCGGAATAGGCTCTGGACCAGCAAGAGCATTGGCTTTGAAACCGAAAGAAGTCTATGAGGAGATCCAGTACAAAGACGAGTGCGACAAGGCCGTTGTCATCTTGGAAACCCAGAAATTTCCACCGCCGAAATGGATAGACCGTTTTGCAAGAGACTGCAGAGTATCGCCAGAGAACGTGGCAGTAATTCTTACCCCAACAACCAGCCTGGCCGGAGCGACTCAAGTTTCAGGAAGAATCGTTGAAACGGGAATACACAAACTGAGAAGGCTAGGGCTGGACCCCAACACGATTCTCTACGCCTGGGGATACGCACCTATCCCGCCAGTGCATCCCAAGTTCGCTGAGGCGATGGCAAGGACGAATGATGCAATCCTCTACGGCGGCACGTCCTGTTATGTTCTTGAGTGTGATGATGAAGAAAAACTCAGCGAGATAGTGAAGAAGGCTCCGTCGAAGGCGTCCAAGGCTTACGGGAAGCCTTTCAAAGAAACATTCAAAGAAGCCAAGTATGACTTCTACAAGATAGATCAGAACCTTTTTGCCCCAGCGATCATGATAGTCAACAATCGGAAGACAGGTCGCACATTCAAAGCTGGAGAAATAAACAAAGAGGTTCTGGAAACCTCATTGGGCATTAAGGCATAAAGCCGATTTTGCTCACTTCAGCGTCTTCAGGTTGGACTCCACAATTTTCGCTAATGAATAGCCTATGGGAATTGTGTACAGTGCCAACGTGATGTTGAAAATTATCACAAAAGGAAGAGCGGCAATTACCGCTTCTTGGGCATAACCATAGCCAACAGGCGGTGGAAAGCGAAGGAACGTGTAATTGACTAAGGCCATTAATACTGCTCTCGTGGCAACGCCCGAGGCTGTATACAGAGTCCCAACAGTGGCCTCGTGAGTCGCAGGATGTTTTCTGAGAAGAGTTTTCGTGAGACCTATTCCCAGAAGGGTGCTCAGTACCGCCGCTAAATTGTATAGTGGGCCTGTAGGAAGCGCTCCAGGATAGTAGGCAAACAACGCCAAAGTGTTCACCATTGTTATCAGAACTCCTACTGTTGTTCCGAAAAGAAGGAATGCTGTCACTATCGGTATTTCCCATATCTGATATACTAGGTACGGCGCGTATGGTGCGGGTATTTTTATAGGAGACAAATTGAGCGCAATTGCAAGAGCGGCAAAGACTATTATTGCAGCCACAGTTTTAGTTTTCACGGCAAGCCCTCTGCTTTCAGTCACAGCCTGTGAAAGTGAAGCCTTGTGAGTTCCTATTTAAGAGTAGCTACTCATAAAAGGGTAGAGGCAACTGAGCTTGAAGCATAAATATTCCTAATGCATATCTCCTAATGGGAAAAACTATTGTCTGAAGCGCTGAAATTCTCCTCAACAGAAGTTAAGGCATGGCTTGAACGC
Organism: Candidatus Bathyarchaeota archaeon; assembly: GCA_963707955.1. GTDB lineage: Archaea > Thermoproteota > Bathyarchaeia > Bathyarchaeales > Bathycorpusculaceae > DASPPK01. The sequence continues at coordinate 68,379 of OY970176.1, forward strand.
GAAACAGGGTCAATTTTCACTCCAGTCCATGCAAGGGCGCAAAAGCTGCTGAATGACGTGGGCAGAACGCTTGATAACCTTTCAGAAACTTCGAAGACTCTTTTGGACAATAGCGCAAGAGAGATCGAGAGAAGAAACATGAAGACTTACCGAAGGGCAAGAGCGATGAACAAGCTGGCCCGGCTGTTCGTCGACAGAAACCGCCAAATGAAAGTTCCTGAAAAGGTGACGTATGAGAATGCCAGCGACTTTGTCCGGGAAACTCAAAAGGGGTTTGTAGCAACAGAAATTGACATTAGAAACTGGTTTCCACGGATCTCGCCTTTTTTCATTCTTGACAGAAGAAAATTCTTAAGTGTTTTCGAGAAAGCAAAAGCCTTGTTAAAAGAGCTCGACGGTTTCGTCACCAAAGAGTACGTGAAAACCAAGACTTTGGAGGACACGTTCCAGCTGATCGAAGAGCTGTCGAGTCTTGAGGGCCAACTGAGAGTTCTGGGTGAACGAAAAGCGAAGGTTGAAAGCGCGAAAGCTTCGCTGGAGAGGGAAATAGCTGAAGCAAAACAAAGAATAGCTGACTTGAAAACGATGGGCAGCGTGGGCCAGCTGAGTCAGACGGGAACCGAGATAGAAGCCTTAAGCCTGGAAATAAAGCACAGCCTGCAACATCTTCAGAAACCTTTCATCAAGCTTCAATCCCTGGCAAGTCACGGTTCAGGAAGCGGTCTGACGCCTGAAGAATTCAATAAACTTGCCCAATACCTCGAAAACCCGTTTGAAGCTCTTTCAACAGAAGACGAAGGACACCCACTGTTGAAGCAGGTACTTGAGAAGCTGCAAAGGTCGATTTCTGAGGACAAGCTGAAGCTAAAACCCGAAAAAGCCCGCAAAGCTGAACAAGACATAAACAACATCCTCAGGAGCAACTCACTAGCAAGTCTGCATCAACGATGCAGGGACGCAATGAGCCGAAGAACACAACTGTCAACATCAGAAGAAGTCGCTACCACGCAGAAAGACCTCACAAAACTTCACGAACACGTTGCAAACCTAACGAGAAGCAAAGGAGTTCTTGAGGGAGAAGAACACTCGATTAACAGAACATACGTCGAAACTGCTGACAAAATCAAAAGTCACAAGAGCGAAATAGAGAAGAACATTTCCAGCTTCACGAGCAAGAAAGTAACGATTACATAGTTTCGAAGTGAGCTTTTTGCAGACAGGCCTTGCGCGGACTGTGAAGGAAGCGATGGAAATCCCCGTTGATGGTTTCACCAAACTGGTCGCGGAGGCAAGGCGGTTTCTTGAAAAGGAAAACGGCAGAGTCGGCAACCTTCAAATCCTCGGAGGACTCGTCAAGATGAAGCCTTCAGGCGAAGCACTCGTGGTGGGTGATTTGCACGGCGACATTGAGAGTCTAATTCAGATACTGCAGCAAAGTGAGATTCTGCAAAGAATGGAAAAGTCTCAACTTGTCTTCCTGATCTTTCTTGGAGATTACGGTGATCGCGGCGAGTTCTCTGCAGAAGTCTACTACACGGTTCTAAGCCTGAAACTTCAACATCCAACACAGGTGGTTTTGATGCGGGGAAACCATGAGGGACCAAGAGACCTTCTAGCGTCTCCTCACGACTTGCCCGTGCAGTTTCAAAACAGGTTTGGAAAAGAATGGGCCGAAGCCTACCGCGGTATTCTCGAACTGTTTCCGCTTCTCTGCAATTCAGTGTTGGTTGAAGAACGTTACTTGATTGTTCACGCAGGCTTACCTCAGCAGGCGCGCACGATCGAGGATTTCGCGTATGCTCATACGAAGCATCCGAAGGTGACGTTCCTTGAAGACATGCTTTGGAGCGATCCACAGGAAGCTCTTGAAGGAACATATCCTTCCACTAGAGGTGCGGGGCACATGTTCGGTAAAGACGTAACAACCGCCGTTCTGAAAGCACTGAAAGTGAAAATACTGATACGTGGACACGAACCATGCAGCGAGGGCTTCAAAATCGACCACGACGGCAAGATCTTGACGCTTTTTTCAAGAAAAGGTCCTCCCTACTTCAACAAGTATGGCGCCTATTTGGACGTGAACCTATCTGAGAAGTTTGGAAAGGCAACACAACTGGTTCCGTACGTTCACAAATTCTGAGCGTGCCGTAGCACAGAAACTTTAAGAAACACAGCCTACAGCATTTTTCACAGGTTGAAACCACTGGAGAGTTCCCTTTTTGAAATTTGGAATTGTAACGCGGAACAGAAACTCTTACAGTTCATTCCAAGTGCGCGAAGCCCTGGAAAAGCGTGCAATTCCGTATGTGTGCTTCAGCTTTCCCAGGTTGATTGCGAATGTAGGACATGCTCCGCTGGCAAGGGTCGATAACGTTGACGTGCAGAAGGAATTGGACGGGCTGATAGTTCGACCAATCGGGCGAGGCTCCCTTGAGGAGTTGGTTTTCAGGATGGATGTCCTCTACAGGCTTCAGCGTGTAGGCTTGTACATCATAAACCCGCCGGAGGCGATTGAACACTGTGCTGACAAATACGACATTTTGGCCATCTTGGAAGAAAACGGCGTACCGGTACCCCGCACAGCTGTAACCGAAAGCATTGGGGAGGCTGTGAGAGCTTTCAAGGCGTTGGGAGGCGACGTTATCGTGAAACCGATATTCGGCTCCAGAGGCATAGGGGCCACAAGGGTAAACGATTCGGAAGTGGCTGCAACGGTCTTCAGGGCTGTAACGTTCTATCACGGCGTCATTTATCTACAGCAGTTTGTTGACCACGGCTTTTCTGATATTCGCGCTTTCGTAGTTGGCAACCGAGTGGTCGCAGCAATGAAGCGTGTTGCACGCAGCTGGAAGACGAACTACAGTCAAGGCGCTAGGCCTATGAGAATAGAGCTTGAAAAAGTCCATGAAGACCTCGCCGTCAAGTCGGCCAAATCCATCGCTTGTAAGATAGCTGGAGTGGACATTCTTGAAAGCCCTTCAGGGCCTGTTGTGGTCGAAGTCAACAGTCAGCCAGGATGGCGTGGACTGCAGTCAGTTGCAGCCGTCAACATTGCGGATGAAATTGTGGACTTTGTACTATCAGAATTGAAGAAGTGAGAACCGTGCGAGAAGTTGAAATTCTGAGAATCGACGTTTCCAGCGGACTAGCAAATCAGATGAAAGACTGCGTCGCGCAGGAAAAACCACTACACCTTTTCCTAAACCGAACATTGTACGCCACCATTTTCTGCACTCCTTCAAAACTGAAGGAATTGGCAGTTGGGCACTTAGTCTCTGAGGGAATCGTAAAATCAATTGAGGAGATCGAAGAAGTAAACCTGAAAAAGGATGTTTGCAGGGTTAAGCTGACACCAAGCGTTGACCTGAACAAAAGGCTAAGCTTGTCGAAACATTTTCAACGAGTAATTCTTTCAGCCTGCGGAAGCAAGGGAACCTATACACCTACGCAGAGGTTGCCCAGAATCAAGTCAAACTTAACGATCAAAGCCGAGGCGGTGCTCGATTGCGTCAACTCTCTGAACCGCGCCGCAGAAATCTATAGAAAAACCGGCGGAGTACACGCCGCTGCGATTTTCAGCAGTGATGGAACTCTTATGGCCTCAGCTGAGGACGTTGGTCGCCACAACGCGGTCGACAAAGTCATAGGCACCACGATGATGCGCAAGACTAATCTTGGAAAATGCATTCTCACCTTGACTGGAAGAATGACAGGCGACATAGTGATGAAAGCAGCAAGATTAAGAATGCCAGTCGTAGCTTCCATGGCAGCGGCCATTGATTCTGGAATAGCAGTTGCGAAGAAAGCCGATTTGACTCTGGTTGGGTTCGTCCGGGGGAAGCGGATGAACATTTACAACTATCCAGAGAGAATTCTTGCGTAAGGATCATCCGCATCTTCTGGAAACAATACTTCTTTTCCATCTCTTACGAGGATGCGGCTCGTGTCTTTTGTGAAAATGCCCAAGACGTTTGCTTGAATCTTGCTTCGACGCATAGTTGTTTCGACTTTTTCTTTTGCTTTCGGACTAACACTGGCTAGGATTGTTCCAGTAGATGACATGGATAACAATTGCTTTTCCGACAGTTGGAAGTGTTTCTGCAGCGTTTTCACTTCTTTGCAGATTGGAATACTCTCAAATTCTATTCTAAAACCGACTTTGGAAGCTTCAGCCATCTCATTTAATGCTGCTGTCAAACCTCCTTCAGTGGCATCGTGCATAGCATGAATGCTGCCTGTTTCAGCAAGCAGCAACGCTTCTCTAACGCAACTCTGCATTGGAACAAGTTCTTCTAGCTCTTGCGTTTTTTGAACTCCGAAAATCCTCTTCGCCGTATCCTCGCGGGTCAAGGCGAAGTTGACTGCAACTTCTAAGCCTATCGGTTTCATACAATAAATGTAGTCTGCAGGTTTAGCGCCGCTCGGTGTTATGAGTTTGCTTCTGTCGATTGTTCCGTAGGCTGTGCAGACCCCGACTAGGGTTGAGAGTCCATTGTAGGTTCCGGTGTGCCCTGTCACGATGGCCATTTGAAGTTCATCGGCGGCGCGGCAGGTTTGCTGCATGACCTTAAGGAAGGTCTGGGGTTTCGTCGATGGTGGACCCAAGAGATTGATAGTGCAGAATTCTGGCTTTGCCCCAAAGAGTGCCACGTCCGAAGCAGCATAGTGAATTAGTAGCCATCCAAACCATTCTTCTGGAACGCCAATGCATGGGTCAGTGGAGATTACTAGGTACTTGTCGCCTATCTTGTGTACTCCTGAGTCGTAGCCGGCCAGTGGAGGGACGATGACTCGTGAGTCTTTTTTGATGCAGGCCAAGAGTTTTTTGAGTTCGTAGTCGGATAGTTTTCCCATGGTGTTCGCGATGCCTTAGAGGTAAATGTTGATGGCCTTGCTTTTCTGTAAGATGCCGATTATTATGGCGCATATTATCAAGCTTGGTATCATGTAGCTTCCGTTGTAAATTGCTGAGTAGACTAAGGGGTTCTCTCCGTTCGCGTAGTTGGACCAGTAGAGTACGCCTGAGACGAAGTGGCTTATGAATCGGCCTGTAGCGCCTACGACGACGCCTGCAACTGGGGTTTTCTGGAAAAACCCGGCGACGCCAAGCAGACCGAAGGGCAACGGGTAATCCAGGATGAATTGGGCGGGGTTGACGACGAAAGGTTCGATTGCAAGATCAACGACGCCGAACACGGCGCCTGCGAAAATCCCTATTTTTGGGCCTCTTCTGTAGGCCAGCCAGAAGATGGGTACCATTCCAATGTTGATGCTTCCGCCTTGTGGCAGGCTGAAGAAAGAATGGCTTATGAGGCTTAAGGCTCCGGCCAAGGCGACGAGCACTATTACTTCTGAGAGTATCTTGGTGCTAAAATGCCGATTTGCGGGTTTTTGATCTATTGTTTTTTCCCTCCGCCAGTATTACCTGGGTCAGGTTCTAAGGGTCGACGGTGTTCAACCGTCCTCTCAGCCGGGTCACAATCCCAGCTCCCCGAAACCTATGAAGGGTAATTGTTATCTATGCGTATAAAAGCGTTCTGGATGACACTTTAGATTACGCAACAACGAAAATGCGTTGCTTGGGAGATCGTGATCTGTCGCTGCTTCTTGCCAGTCAGACATGCTTAAGAACTTCGTTGATCAATTAGTCTTGATGTTTCATGGACAGACCAATCAAGATTCTGGGTTTTGCGGGGAGCTTGCGAAAAGATTCGTACAATAAAGCACTGCTACGTGCCGCTGTTGAACTGGCACCAAAGAGTGCTGTGATTGAGACCTTCGACCTTGAAGGTATTCCGCTGTTCAATCAGGACTTGGAGACTCAACTGCCACAGAAGGTCAAGGACTTCAAGGCCAAGATCAGAGCCGCAGATGCAATACTGATCGTCACTCCCGAATACAACTATTCTATTCCCGGCGTTCTCAAGAACGCGATCGACTGGGCTTCAAGACCATATCCAGACAACGCGTTTGAAGGTAAACCCGTGGCCGTTATGGGAGCATCGATAGGCATGCTGGGCACAGCGAGGGCACAGTATCACCTGCGCCAATGCTTCGTTTTCCTCAACATGCATCCAATCAACGTTCCCGAAGTCTTCCTAGCCTACGCACAGGAAAAGTTTGATGAAAACGGCGGGTTGAAAGACGAAAACACCAAGAAACTTATAGTTAAGACGCTTGAAAACCTGACCTCTTGGACTCTGAGATTGAGAAAAGATGAGTGAGTTCCACCTACAAGAAGGTTCGTAGGCGGTTTATCGCAAATCCAACGCGAATCGCCCGCATTCGCCAACAGGGCAAAGTCTGCTGCTTCTATAGAACAGAGAAGGCAGCAGTGTTATCGATCGATAAGCACGGCCTAGATCGTAGCTATGACCTGGAAAAGCGGCGCTGGTCTGGGGCTTGGTTGCAAAGCTCTTGTTCAAGTATGAAACATACGCAAAGTTCCTTAGCATGCGCTTCCATTTTGAAGCTTTAAAAAAAAAAAGAGGGAGACTAAGCGAAGATGGCCCATATGCTCACTGTCCAACTGCCTGTCGACGCTGAGAGCGCTGCGTCATTGAACTGAACTGTTACTGCTGAACTGTCGTAGTAACCAACGTTTGCCGTGAACGCGTCTGAATAGCCTATTAGGGAATTTTCAGTCTCATTGTAGGCAAGGTTAACGGTTTTGCCGCGGAAAGTCAATGTAACCATGTCTGGAGTCAGCTGGTTAAAAGCGCTATAATTGAACGGAAGCACACCCACAACTGGCGTAGAAACGGGACCTGATACGTTGTTTGTTGGCACCAATGGATACGGTAGGTAGATCCACTCTTGTTGTGAAATATCAAAGACTATTTTGATCGTATAGGACTCTGCCGGGTTCAGGTTCTCTGTCACAACATGGAATGTGTATGGAACGCCCGAAAAGATTTCGCTGGGTATGTCGCCAACTTTGGTGAGCCTTATTGGAGAATTCAAGCTTGTGTAACTGTCTAACTCGTTGCTTGCACGTTGCCCAGAAAGAACGGCAGAAGCGACGAAGACTACTCCGATCAGCGCCAGTGTCGTCAGCGCAGCTACAATGGCTATCCTCTCTTTCCTCATAGAGTCATCAAAGATAAATCGGAGTGCAGACACTTAATGCCAAGCATTAGTACATTTGATACCAAGCACTGGTACATTTAGTACCAAGCATTGGTACACGACAGCACATGCTAGTTCTATGTTTTTTAACACTGTGATTTTCTCAAGCTAACCATTCCAAAACTGCTTACGGGATCTAGACCGATATTGGCGGACACACATTAGGAAAAACCTCTGAGAGTTAGCAGGTTTTTTAAGACCGCAAGAATTAACAGAACCGTTTTGGGGTAAAGTTTTATCCCCAAACCCAAACCCCAAACACACACAAAAATTATTAGCTTTACAATACAAGCCTTGTAGGGGGTTGATGTGTCATTCAACGTCCTAGGCATGATTGAAGATAAACGAGCGGTTAAGCCCTCACGATGGAACAGGGTCTTCCGCATAAGCCTCAAGCAACTTCTCGTCCTGATTCTTGTCATTGTTGCGGCTTTAGCCTCATTTGGTTGGGCTTCCGATAGAATTGAAACTCACAAACGTTGGGCATCGATGGTCGAGACATCACAGGAATTTGGTATTGTTTTCTCTGAGGTATACGTCCGTCTTCCTAGCATCACGGAAAACGCAACGACTGACCCCACACATTTCTGGTTTACGAACGAGTTGGATTTTGCAAGTTGGACACTTAGCCAATTGGTTAAGGTTGACGAGGCACATGAGAGTGAACTCTATTGGATAGAAGATTTGATCGTTACCTTACGTGACGCGAGCATAAATGGAGTACTGTTGAACGACTCCCAGTTTTGGAATTTGAGTAACGGTATTAAACTTATTGCAATTGAGCTTCCTGAAGCATACTGGAATCCTCTCAACACCACGAGTGTAAACAGCGAGACTGGACCTCCCTTCTGGTATTTCGGGCCCTCACCACCTGACGAAACTATGTTGCAAACAGTAGCAACCCTCGCCATGCAACTAACAGAAACTATCCCAAAATCGACTTAGCGCGCGCACGGTGAAATTCGAGGCGGAAACATTTATTTTCTAATATCCATATAAATCGACTTCAGCGTCGTCAGTTTCACTCTCATGTACCAAACCCAAGGGATTAACGCACGCGCCCAATAACACCCATGGTTATGAACAGAAGTCCTGAATCAATGTCGCCAACCGTCAAACTACTGCTGCGTTTATTGGTATCGGTTGGCCAGCATATAATGTCCAATATGGCTCCGTTGATGGTGGCATGGTAAATTTAGTGTAGTTAGTCGGTATCGTACTGTACATCTCTCCGTATATCACGGTACTACCTTCTTTGGGGAGTGGTGGGATGAAAGTAACACTGTTCGAAGGGAGTGTTTCGTTGGGAGTTAGCAGCCAATATGTTGTTGAAAAACTTCCATTGGCAAATCGAACTTCAAAATGACCGTAGGGCGTTGGTCTGTCGCTGTATGTGTTTCCGTCTATGACGATTGTATATGGTAGAGAAGATACGTGTTGCAATCTGATGACGTAGAAAATTCCAGCCAATACTGAGGAAGCAATTATGACCAGAACGAGAAAGGCAACCCGTATTTTCGTTATTTTCAAGGTTTCCCCTATTCTTTGATAGTAGAGAGTGGGAATTTAAGATTTCTGTCTTTGTCTTTTGGTGAAAGACCGGTTATTGGGAAGAGACAAAGGCTAACGCTAATCAATGATTGAATAGTTAAACATAGTCATTCATGTAACAGATACGATTCTAGGAACCCAATTTCTTTTTTCATTCCTCAAATATTGAGCAAACAGCAAAGCCTCTTCATTGATTAACGTCTCAATTTCCTGACGCTTACCACTTCTGATTCTGGGAACAGAAACTCAACTCATAAAAAATCGATCTAAACCTTTGACCAGACTGCGAGTTAGAAAGTCATTCAAGTATTCTCAAGGGAAACATATAAACGATTACTCGTCTTATGCAAGGAAAAGGGCGGTTCTCCCTGCATGAAATGTGAAGTGTGTGGCCAAGAAATATTCCTACCGTTCCGATGCCCATACTGCAACGGGCAATTCTGCGAAGCTCATCGTTTGCCAGAAAACCATAATTGTCCAAATATACATCTTGCCCGCGCACCGAAACAGGAAGGAGACGTTGTTGTTTCGAGACCGGCAACGTCGGCCACGTATGATTACAGAATTACTCTTGGACCACCTCGACAACATAAAGGACGAGTTTATTTCAGCCCGAAAGAAGTTAAGCATTTGGCCATAGCTGCGTTGCTCGTCATCGCTGTCGGGATGCTGTCCGTTCTCTACGGCAGCATTATACCTGGGCCTAATTTGACCATCTCCGTCGTCGCTTTCACCATCATCCTGACCATGTCTTTTTTCATCCATGAAATGGCACATAAAATAACCGCTCAGAGAAGGGGTCTCTGGTCAGAATTCAGGTTGACACTCTGGGGCTCCGTTGTGACTCTAATCTTTGCGTTTCTGCCGATCAAATTTATTTCTCCGGGCGCCGTGATGATCGCCGGAGCCGCTGATAGCAAAGAAATAGGAGAAATATCCATAGCTGGACCCATCGTCAACATCGTCTTGTCAATGCTGTTCCTCGGCACAGCATTCGTATCACGCTCCTATTCCTCAATCTTCATCTTCAGCAGCTTCTTCAATGCGTACATAGCCGGATTTAACCTCTTACCAGTCGGAATTTTCGACGGACACAAAATATTCAACTGGAGCAAAATGATCTGGGTCTGCGCCTTCGCCATAAGCGCAGCCTTAACGGCAATCGGCTACATAATGTACTTACCTTACCTGCAGTGAAAGACTTAAAAAGCTGGCAGCGCGACGTCCCCAGCTAGCACGAAGGCTTCCGGAAACGATGTATTTCAGTCGTTCTCCAGTTTTGATCTCGCATGTGCTGTCCACGCTGAACGCGCGCATGAGGGATGACGCATTCCTCCGAGCCACAACATTACTTTAACTCCACTCTCTCCACTTTTCCAGAACGTCGCATTGACAAACGCCTTTTAACTCTGAAACTCGACGTTTCAACCGTAGCAAATCTTTCCTTCACCAGGCGAACCTGATGTCTAATGACTGCTTGACCAAACCATGCAACCTGTGCGGCAACCGCATTCAAGGCGCCAACTACCATTGCCCAACGTGCAAGATCTGCATCTGCTTCGGCTGCGGACTGAAAATGGTCAACAAAGAAAACTACCCCCTAAGATGCCCAAGGTGCGGCGCAAAACTAGAGTAACAAGCTGTCAAGGTCATTTCCTCAACACGCTATCAGCGATCGCTAGATTGACAAACACCGTTTTTTGGTGGTTTGTTGGGGTAAAGTTGTATCTTTCTCTTTTCACGAGAGCGAACTTATTCTCCAGCGCATCGTTGCTTAGCCAAAGAATTGAAGATCTGTTAGGGCCCTGAGCTGGAAATAGAAGTTACAGATGCACTGAAGAAGAGGGCCATCTTGCTGACCAAGATCACGGAAGTCATCCCGGAAGGTTTCGGAGTAGCAAAGAAGCGCGCGCAAAACAACTTGCTATACTTTACCATTCAACATAGGCAGAAGGGAGTCATTTTCTAATAATTGTCACGAAACAGTCGTAGAAAAGAAATTTTTTTGACGATTTGTTACGCACGCGCGGTATCGGTTTTAGCTTCTCTCATAAACGACTGCAATACTGTGATTTACGGATTCGGTTTCTGGCTCACGCTTCTTTCAGTACTTCCGTTGTCGGTAGCAGCAGTCATCAGCGTCATTGAAGCTCCAACGGGCTCCTGCCTGCTTAGGTTTTCTTGGGCAGCGTCTAAGGCCAATGTGAAAGCTCTGTCGTTAGCACTGACTTATTGAATTGTATCTGAAAGGTTGGTTGGTCCTCTATTTCAGCTGGTTTTTCTTTCTCTTGAGGAGGGCGGTTGCGAGCAGTGTTGCGGCGAAGGGTATTGCTAGGATTGCGGTTGATGGAAACTCTGGAACTGTTGGGGTCTGATAATTCTGTAGCATGGGGTTTCCTTGTTGTGACTGGTACACGGAAGCTGGAATTGAGCCTGAACCTGAAGCTGCTGTCGCTGTTCCTCCTTCTTCCGGTAGGGCACTGACGCCGAGGGGCACGACCCAGTAGTTAGGTTGCTGAACGCTTAGGGTGATGGAAGTATTGTTTTCTGGAGGGATCACAAATGCTGATCCGGCTAGGCCGACGTATGTTGGTTGCCAGTAGACTGTGACGTTGACTTGTTCGCCGGCGACTGTGACTTGGACGGTTGTCATGTTGCTCGGTAGGTTGACGTATATCCAATCCCATGCGTTGATTTGAACGGGAGCTTGAGGTGTAATAAGCGTGGCTGAACCGTCAGCTTGGGTCGATGTCCAAAGTTGGAGGTTTTCTCCGTAGTCCCAGTAGTACCAGGATCCCAGTATGGAGGCGGAAACTGAGGCGCCCTCAGCTGCGGTGCCATTGGCATAAGTGACTTCTACGGTTATTGTGGTTTCGGGAAACGATGTGACGTTTTGCGTTTGGATCGTGAATGCTGTTGAGCCGGATATCTGGTCGTTCGAGTAGCCGTATTCTGTGACAGGCGTTGCGTAGTATGGCATCGTGTAGACGCCTTGGATGGCATTTGATGTCTGATATGCGTCATAGTAGGCTGTTGCGGTGAAAACGTATTGTCCGTCGGGCAGTTCGAAGGAGGCTGCCGCATATTGGGTTTGGCATGAGGCAAGCAGGTAGCCGCTCATGTTAAAGGCTGAGACGGTGAAGCTGTAGGGAAGGTTGTTCTGAGTCTGGATGGTTATGCGAACGTTGCTATATGAAGCTGCTCGAGTAAGCGGCAGTGAGCACAACACGATTGCTGTGAGACTCAAGATCAAGAAGGCGGCTGAAAAATAAAGGAATGCCTTTGGTTTGTTCACGGAATTCTCTCCGTCAATATCAACCAGAACCTTGCACACATATAAACATCGTGCGCGCGCTAGATTTCTGTGTAATGTGGTTTAGAGTGGAAAGAGAGACTGGATTTAGTAGTAGTATGTTATTGTTGTGACTTACATCTCATTTAATTATCGATAAGTATAATTGGCTCTACTCTTATCGTCCAAGAAGCAAGGGCAGTACCGTTATAGTAACAGTTCAAGTCTACACTTGTCGAAGATTGACCGTCAATCCCCCAAAGTGTGCTATTTGCTATTTGGTGTTACCTCTGTATCTACAGCTAAAGAGCCCTCATTATGATAAGCTTCCACATGAAAGAAAGCATATGTTTCAAGGGTGAGGATGGGTAAGCGTCAGGAAATTGAAACTCGGATTAACGAAGAAGCCCTATTATTTGCTCAATACCTGAGAGATGAAAAAAACTTGGATTCCCATAGTTGTCAATTTGAATTAATCTACTTTCTGTATTGCGCGCGCTTTTATATCGTTGATAAGACAAGTTAAGACTTGTGACTCTGAAGATGAAAACGGAATCTGCAATAGGCAGTATTCTTTCCGCAGCAGCGGGGCTTGTTCTGTTTTCTGCTTTCTTTCTTTCCTTTCTAATAACTGTAGGTACGTTTGGCGAGGAGTGGCGTACAGTACTTACACTTGAATCAACTGCTAATTCCTACACGCAATGGACGTGGCTTACTCTTGAATTGGGCATTTTGCCAATTGCGATAGGTCTAGTCTTATGTGCAATTGATTTCATGCTACACGAGAAAACTCGTACAAAAAGCCTAAACCAACTTCTACTCTGTGTCGCTGGTGGCATCTTCGCCGCTTGGGGGATCTACTATTTCCTTCGCGCATGTTCTAGTTATAACGTGGCAATTGGTTTAGCTGATCACTGGAACTTTGGCATCGGGGGGCAACCTAGGATAATAGCGTCACTTACGGTAATCGGGGAACTCAGGACAATCTATGCAGGATATAAGTTGGTCGGCATTCTTTGGCTCGTTCTGGGGATATTTCTTTCAGCAACTTCTGGTTACATTATGGCGCGGGCTCCAAATCACGTGGTTCGATCTTGAACCAAGTCAGTTTTCGTTCAACTTTTGGCGTAGAATGCCTTTGGACAAGGCAAAGCAAAATCCTGCACTACAGGTAAGCTTTTCATCATCTAATCCCTTCGTCGTTTCAACAAGCATGGCAAGGTTTGCATTTTACAATTGTGTAGAACTCGAGACCTCTCACGTCTCGTTCGCCGACGCTTTCCCCAAATAATCAGGTGTTCAACCCGCTTATTTAATACTTCTTTATCTGTCTGCTTGTCTGTCTGTCTGCCTGTCGGTCTGGGTCTGTCAGAGAGAGGTATAGTAAAGGTAGAGGAAAAAAGTAGAAAGGTAGCGCGCGCGTTAGATTTAGTTCTGCTGTCTCTAGACTTTTCCCATTTCAAGAAAGCGCTCACTGTCTTCATCAGTCTTGTCCAAAGTGCCTTCTGCTTCCCAATGAGTCCCCACAACCTTGCTGACGTATCCATCAATAAAACAGTACACTACGAAGAGAATCATAGCTGTAGGCAAGTTCGCCGAATAGAAGATTATGATTACTGACGGGATGGACACCATTAAAAGCGCGATGAACAGCACAAACCCATGAACCAGCAATTTTTTCCAGTGATCATCTACTGGGATGCTCCATATCTTCTCTATAAGAAAACTGTTGACAGCACCAAAAATGAAGAACAAGACAAGAAAGCCGATTATCAACCCTATAATAGCACCGAAAACAATTAAGCCAACAAGCATCGGGCCCAAGACGATACCCATAGTCAATTCGAATATGCTGAAAAGAAGACCGTGACCAAAATATCTTGGCAGCAGATGGCCCAGTGAGGATTCTTTCGAGTCTCTCGTTGTCCCTTTCCAACACATTCCACCTGCCGACTGCTTTACTTTCAGCTCGTTTCCACACGCAAGCTTAAATATGACACGTCAAGCAAAGACTCCTTCAAGATTATGTATCAGCTCGATTATTTTGGGTTTTGGGTTTTGGAGGTAAAGTTTTACCCAACCAACTACAACTCTACTACGGTCACCAACCTAACTCTGTGACCACTCACTCCTTCTCCTACATACCCTCCTATATACCCTCACACACGCACGCACACGCACACGGAGTGAGTGAGAAGGATAAGCGTGCGCTAATCAGAGCAATGTCTTCAAAGCGCCAAAAGAGATTGTTTCTGAAATCTCTTCCACGAATCTGATGTGCTCTGCATCAATCCAAGAATTTATGGAACGCTGGAAAACAACAGGCTTTCTCTCTCGGTTAATTCCGTTTAGCTTTAAACACAGCACAGCCACGCAGAACAGGATAGTGAACAACCTAGAAAACAAGGTTTCGGACACAATACGTAATCATCCATACGTGATTAACAAGAATCCTTCACCTGTCAAAACTTCCCCTGTCCTTTTACATCAACTTTCCATTTATGGTGAGGCACTAGGAAAGGAAACGCGTGCCATGCCCTATCGAGCAGACATACAATTGCATACTCTCGCTGAAGCACTCGCGATAATTGAAAACTCCAACGAGCTAACGCAAGGGCACGTTGACAGAATCGTTAACCTGCTCCGCTATGTGAATTATGATTTCAACGATATTTGAGAGGTGAGAGAGTGACAAAAACTAAACGTGTTTCAAAACGACAAATCAGCGCAATCAGAAGTTACGCTCGCAAAGGCTACTCTGCAAACAAGATTCAACACAAACTGAGACAAAGACACATGGGAATGAGGCGCACAAAACTTCTGAGCTACGTGAGGAAATACAAGCACAAACAACCAAAAGCTCACCCTGAAAAACACATACGCAAAAAATACAGAAAATCAACATACCAAGCAAGACCAACTGGAAAACCAGCAATAGGACTGTTTCAGAAACAGATTGCTTGCTACGGTTCAGAGCATGGAAAATCTAAAAGGATACAGATGAGTGGAAGCGGAAGACAACTGTATCAAGCCATGCAGATAGTTTCTAAGCATCCGCCCAAAAAACAGTTTCTAACCGTAAGTCCTGAGGCTTTGTTAGAAGACCCAGAAGAATATCTTGAAAGGGGACACTGGGATGCTAGGCCAAAAGTTGAAAGTTAATACTTCTCTGGTCTGGGGAGACTGGGACACAGAAACCATTAGGTTAGACTGGGATGACGCCCCTTCATTAGACGAAGTAAAACTCTGGTCTTACAGAGCAACCTTCTTTTTCAAACTGGAAGGATTCATAATCTCGGAATCAAGCCACAAAAACTATGTTGTGACACAGAAAAGAAAAATCTTTTTCAAACTCAGAAAGGCAAGTTATCATGTAGTTTTTAATCGCCCAGTCGATTGGAGCTTAAACGTTCACGTTATGAACTGGGTTGCCTTGGAAAGCGGAAACGAGAACTTGCAGAAATATGTTAGGATGCAGTGCATCAAGGAAACTTCAACCGTGAGGATGTCAAGGAAGGGTAAGAAACCTATTCCAAAAATTATCTTCAGCTATGGTCTGCAAGACAAGATGATTAAGAAGTATCTGGGAAATCGCAGTTTCATACTCAATTTTCTCAGGAAGGAAAGGAGGCGATAACAATGGTTTGGAAAGACTGTGGCTATTTGAGTTTAACTAAGGATGGAAAGAAAGTGGCTGTCGTAGTTAAGAAGGCTCGGTACATAGCAAAACTTGAAGAACTACGAAAGGTTCTTGATGGGAAACAAAGCTACACTTACATCCTTGAACCTTCTTCAGAAAAAAGAGAGAAAATTTGAAACTTTTGAGGGCGCGCGCTAATCTAGGTCGCTGATTTACCCGCTTTGAAGAGAAAGGCTTCTATCTGCTCTTTCGTCATGATGCCTTCTGCGATTTCGCCAGAATCAGCAACCAACGCTGGAAGAGTCTTGATTTTTTTAGAGTGGTCAAATTTCCAGTTTGAGAAGGCACTCTCCTTCGTTAGGTCAACCACCGTCAAAACGAAACCGTGCTCTGAGGCAAGCTCTGTGGCTTCTTCGACCATTCTCATTTGGTCTTCAGGAAGTACAAAATCGTATTCAATGACGGTTTCTTGGTCATAATATGAGTGCGCTCTCTGTGGCACCCCATAGAATCTTGACAGAACCTCTCCCTGCTTGGGAACAAACACCTGCACATTTCTTTTAGGAATCTTAGCACTTCTCACGTAGAGAATGATTTCGGAGCTCATGCTCTTCGCCTTCAAGTATTCTTTCTACCATGCTCCGAAAAAAAGTTTGCGTATCAAGTACGCGCCGTTTATCCATCTCTTTTTCTTTGCGCGATATCTCGCTATCTCTATCTGTCTGTGTGTCTGTCTGCCTGCCTGTCTGGGTCTGTCAGAGAGAGAGGGATAGTATAGGTGAATAGTGGAAAGGCACAGTCGTAGTCGTGGTCGTAGAAAGGTTTGGGTTTGGGTTTGGGGGGTAAAGTTTAATCTTCCTAAATCTCTCTCTCGATTTCTTATGCACGCGACGACGCTCTAACTCTGACGCTCTAACTCTGACGCTCTAACTCTACCCCCTACTCACTCACTCTACACACGCACACACACACGCACACAAAAAAACACGCAGAAGTCAGAGAAACTTCGGGTTTCATCGGGCTTTCTCTGTTTCTCATATTCCTCTTTCAGTTTGACTAGAGCGCGCGTTACTCTGCACAATAACTTTTGCAATCACTCGAGCGCGCGTGTGCTCAGGGTTTAGACAGAATCGCTATTTTGGATTCATAACGCTTTTCTAATGCGCGCTAGGAAATAGCATATGAGCAAAATGTCTATTTGGTGATCTTGTTGTCTCACAGTGAAGAGAGAGTTGAGGGAATGACTGAGAAAGAGACCAACGTGACTCTAACAGTCGAGGACGTGATGGTCAAGGAAGTAATAAAGATAAACGAGGACGTCATGGTCAAAGAAGCCGCTAAATTAATGAACAAGTATGAAATCGGCTGCTTGATAGCTCTTAAGAAGGGCAAGGTCTCGGGAATTTTGACAGAGAGAGACTTGTTGAAAAGGGTGGTTGCTGAGGCGAAGGATGCGTCCAAAATAAGAGTCAAAGATGTGATGACGAGTCCTTTGGTTGTTGCTGAACCAAAGATGGATCTTGTTGAAGGTGTGAGATTGATGTTTCAGATGAAGATAAAGAAGTTGCCTGTGGTCGAAGACAAGCGCTTAATGGGTCTATTGAGTTTGACTGACATTGCTCGTTTCCAACCTCAAATGATGGTGCTGGTCAGACTACTTGCCGCCAATCAGACCACACCAAAAAGCATGCAAAAAGTAATCGACCGCTACATTATCTAGCGCGCACACCATCGCAATCTCACCTTCTCATACCTGTCCAGACATGCTCTGCAAACCCTACAAAAAAGGAACGAGTCTAGTCAACTTACGCGCGCTAATCTTCTTAGAACCTCAAAGCTAATCCTGAAATGATCCTTCCAAAGCAAGTGCTTGCACAAACTGTGACGAAAGCCGTTTAGCTCGCGCCAAAAGAAGAAACTTTTTTCTATCCTTCATGCGCGATCATCGTTATTGTTGATTTAACTCTCTCCAGTCTCCTTATCTTGTCATGTGATTCTTTGAGCCTGTCCATAGTATCCGCTCTTGTTCTTACAATGATGTCATAGACGCCGTAGACAGGATAAGCTTCTTCAACTCCCTTAATCTCCCTCAATGCTTTCATCAACATCGGGTGATATTCTTCTGAATTTATCAACAAATATGCCGTAGGCATCCAAATCACCTTTTACTCTCTCTGAACACTTGGCTTTTAGCTTTTGGGCGCGCGCTAGCAGAAGCAGAGTTTCCTTCACTATCCGAGATTCATAACATTTTTACATCATTTTCTCTAGTTAGCTAAAAGGGAATTTGAAGATGGTTAATTGTCCAGAATGTGGGAAACTATTGAAAAAGGGCTCGCGCAAGAAAAGGTACTGCTGCGAAAACAGCGCTTGTTCCGTTATATTTGTTCTTCATCCTGACAATCAATCATTAATGGAGATAAAATACAAGGCCAGCGCGAGCTCTAAGGCTTCCGTATGAAGCGACCCGTCTTAAGGTAGCGCGCGCTAACTTAAGGAGCGAGATTGCCCTTTGCAAGGTTCGAAGCAAAGTAGTTCAAGCGCCGCGCAGTACTGAAGTCAGATTTGGCTTTTGACAAGGGCATGCCAAAATTTCTTGCTTCCACGAACTTTGCCCAAAAAATTTCTCAACCAGTAGCGTGCACTGATTCGGTTTCCAACGTGCTTCAAGAGAAAAGAGGGGATTTGCGGGAGACATCGCCTTAATTAGGAAGATATTTACTTTTCCTAGCCATAGTTCGCAATTTGCGTCAGGATGCTGTTGAGTGTAATGAAGAGACTGCCAAAAGTGCTCAGTATTTCGGCGATTGAGAAGAAGTGGCAGGGCGAATGGGAAAAGATGGGGACGTACCGTTTCGACTGGAAGGATAGTGGAAGCCCTAGGTTCAGCATTGACACGCCTCCGCCGTACGCGTCTGGAGAGTTCCACATGGGAACGGTTCTCAACTGGACATACTTTGACATCGTGGCCCGTTACAAGCGCATGGACGGCTACAACGTTCACTTTCCACAAGGATGGGACTGTCACGGTTTGCCCGTTGAGGTGGAAGTTGAAAAGGAGCACGGGATCAAGAAAACGGACATTCCTCCCGACCATTTCAGGAAGCTATGTGAAAAGCTCGTGAACGAATACATTGGTTCCATGAAGGCTGACATGACCCGCCTTGGATATTCGATGGATTGGACGACGGAGTACAAGACGATGGACCCGGACTACTGGAGACGCACCCAGCTCTCGTTCATTCTCCTCTACAACAAAGGCTTCATCTACCGTGGAACGCATCCTGTGAACTGGTGTCCAAGATGCGAAACCGCGATCGCTGACGCCGAAGTCGAACACGAAACAAGAAACGCCGAGTTGCATTACATCAAGTTCGAGCTTGAAGAGGGCGGTTTCCTCGAGATAGCCACGACAAGACCCGAGCTCATTCCAGCCTGTGTAACAGTGGCTGTGAACCCTGACGACGAACGATACAAACAGTACGTCGGAAAGAGGGTTAAGGTGCCAACAACGAACAGAACGGTTGAAGTTGTAACTGACGAAATGGTCGACCCGAAGTTCGGCACTGGAGCAGTGATGATCTGCACGTACGGCGACAAGGCTGACGTCAAGAGCGTCGCAGTGCATCATCTACCTGCCATAGTGTGCATAGACGAAAAGGGCAGAATGACCGAAAACGCCGGAAAATACGCTGGCATGCAGACTGAAGAGGCCAAGGAGGCCATTCTCAAAGACCTGCGGAATGATGGGCGGCTAGGAAAGACTGAAACTCTCAAGCAGGAGGTGAGCATCTGCTGGAGATGCAAGACTCCGATAGAAATCCTTGAGAGGGAACAGTGGTTCATGAAGACACGTGTCCTCACCGACAAGGTCGAAAAGAACGCTTTAGAGATCAAGTGGTATCCTGACTACATGAAGCATCGCCTGATCGACTGGGCAAAGTCGCTTGAGTGGGACTGGGTAATATCGCGGCAGAGAGTGTTCGCAACGCCGATACCCATCTGGTACTGCAAAAAATGCGGTGAAATAATCCTTGCCGAACCTGAGTGGGTGCCGATAGACCCGCGGCTAGAAAGCCCGAGAACTGCGAAGTGTCCGAAATGCGGCCACGGGGAGTTTAAGCCAGAGACAGATGTGCTGGATACCTGGTTTGACTCGTCGATAACGTGTGCGGTGCACGCTGGGTGGCCTGACAAGAAAGACTGGAGAAGACTGTTCCCAGCGGACATGCACCCTTCAGGCGTAGACATCATCCGTACGTGGGCCTACTATTTGATGGTCAGGCACTTGGCCCTGTTTGACGAAAAACCGTACAGGAGCTGCTTGATCAACGGCATGGTGCTGGGAACAGACGGCCGCGAGATGCACAAGTCTTTGGGCAATTATGTGTCATCTGAAGAAGTTCTTGAGAAGTACGGAGCAGACGCGACGAGGCAGTGGGCCGCAGGCGGCGGCGCCACGGGTTCAGACATTCCGTTCCGATGGCCGGATGTGGAATATGGCTGGCGCTTCTTGATCAAACTGTGGAACGCATCGAGCTTCGTGAGCAACTTGTTGAAGGACTATGCGCCGACTGAGAAGTCCAGAGACAATCTTCAGCCCTTGGATAAGTGGATACTGAGCAAGGCTGAAAAGGTTACTGAAAAGGTGACTGAGGCTCTAGAGAACTGTCAGTTCAACACGGCTTTGGAAGAAACTCGCAATTTCACCTGGCACATCTTCTGCGACTGCTACTTAGAGGCTGTGAAAGACCGCCTTTACAGGCCAGAAATCTACGGAGAAGACAAGAAAAGGGCGGCGCAGTACGCGTTACACGTTGTCTTGAACAGAATCCTGCATCTTCTGGCACCGATAACACCTCACGTTACAGAAGAGATCTATCAAACTCTGTACGCGGAAGAGGAAAAGCAAGGAAGCATCCATCGTTCTTCCTGGCCACGAGTTGACAAAACGCGTTTTGATGAAGAAGCGGAAACGCGTGGAGACCTAATCATGGCAATCATCACAGAGGTTCGAAGGGAGAAAGCTGAAAAGCATCTGCCATTGAATGCACCAATCAAGAAGCTCACGATCTACGCTGGAGAAAAAAGCTTTGGAGAAACAATTGCTGAAGGCAAGGAGGACATATCTGGTTCTTGCAAGGTCGCAGACCTGAAGATTCTGCCAGACAAGGGTGAGGGCAGAGAGGCCAAACCGTTCAACGTCAGCTTCATCACAGATTATCAGTGACCCTCGGAAGCGGTGGACAGTGAAGAGAGTTGGGATAATAGGGTGCGGCGTAATCGGCACTGTAATCGCAAAAGCAGTTGATGAAGGGATTGTTAAGTGTGACGAGCTCATTCTCTACGACTGCAATCACGAGAAGGCGGAGAACCTTCGAAAATCTCTGCGCGTCGACGTCGAAGTCGTCAGAAGCCTTGAAGAAATGCTTAGAATCAAACCTGCAGTGATCGTGGAGGCAGCGTCACAGCAAGCTGTCAAAGAATACCTTCCGAGGATCCTAGCGGAGAACGTTGAACTCATAGTCATGAGCGTGGGTGCGCTTCTTGAAATGGACGTCAGAAGCCGTAAAATTCACGTGCCCTCAGGAGCTATAGGCGGCTTAGACGCAGTTTCCAGTGCAGCGCTCGCTGGGATTGACGAGGTCACCCTGACTACGAGAAAGAACCCTCAGACTCTTGACTTGAACAATCAAGGAGAAAAGGTTGCTTACGATGGGTATGCTGAGGAGGCTGTCAGGCTTTTTCCAAGAGAGATGAACGTCGCTGCAACCCTGGCTTTGGCTGTCAGGCCAAAGAAAGTGATGGTCAAAGTAATATCAGACCCCAAAGTGAACAGGAACATCCATGAGGTCAAAGTCGCTTGGAAACATGGCGATATGCTTTTGAGGTTTGAAAACGACTCGTATCCAGACAACCCTAAGACAAGTGCTCTTGCAGCGTGGTCCGCGATAAAGCTACTGAACGAAGTGCTGGAAAAAACATTTTAGCCTCACGGTCTTAACCCCGTGCCCACGTCTATCCAGAGTCTTTCGCCGATTTTTCTATAACCGATCTTTTCATAAACCCTGATTGCAGGATAATTGTCTGACCTCACGAACAAAACCGCCGCTTCCGCCTGCCTCAACGCTTCTTCGGTAACTGCAGACGTGGCTAGGAGTGCGTACCCTTTGTTCCTGTAGTTGGGGTCAGTGTAGACTCCTCCTATCATCCAGACCTGGGGCAGCTGAATGAAGGAACCGGCATACGAGACCAGCACGTCTTTCTTGAAGACGCCGTAGATCGGCAACTTCGCTACCCATTCAATGTACCTCTTCATCATTCTCTTGGGACGATCCGTCCTTTGGAGAAGGAGTCTAGCTAGCATCGCCGCGTCCTCTTCGGTGACCAATCGCTTCACAAGTCTTGAATTGTAAAAGATTGCTTCAGGCTTTCTTATCAGCATCCAGTTTTCGGTGTAGTCTTTTGCGTTAGAAAGATTATTCTTTATGACTGGCAGAAGGTTTGGTGTCGCATGCATTATGAAGTGGTTCTCGGGTGCATGGACAATCAGCGTTTCAGCAGCATCTTCTTCGGATTCTAGGATTACGCTTGGAACGTCGGCGGCGGTGTAGGTGAGGATGTATCCAATCACGCGGTTTTTTTGGAAGGCCGCGTAGGTTGTCGTGTGTTCAGGGTCGTACTGAACATCGTAGAAAGCGAAAACATGTTTGATGACGTCTGACTTAACACATTCAACGAAGCGCTGTTTGTTTCCCTCATCAATCTTCTCAACTTTGAACATTAAACTCACGGTACAACAATGTTAATTATCAATGTTAATTATCGCGCACTAGTCCTTCAGTTTCTTGATTTCTTCTATGAGCTTGTCAATTTCTTCCTCTGTGTTGTAAAAATGTGGTGAGACCCTTATTCCATTGGCTCTAGCAGACACGACTATGCCTTTCTTGTTCAGCCTATCCGTTACCTTCTGCGGTTTTCCAATCTTGAAGTTCACTATTCCAGAGCGGCATTGCTTCTGTTCCGGCGTTTGAAGTTCAAGCCCTAGATCCTTGACTGAATCTATCAGACGATCTGTAAGCTTGATGATTATTCGTTTGACATTTTCAGTTCCGCAGTTCAGCAGCATCTTCATCGCTTCCGCCGCGCCCACGAAGCTTATCGTTGACGGCGAGCCCACTTCGAAACGACTTGCCGTCTTAGAGAGTTTCAGGTTCCAGATGTCCCAAAAATCTGTCGTTTTAAATACCTCTGGCCTCACACTTGCCCAACCGACGTAGGGTGGTTCAAACTCTTCAATGAGTTCGTCCTTCACGTACAGGTAGGCTGCTCCTGAAGGGCTCAGCAGCCACTTGTAGCAGGCGGCCATGAGGAAGTCAACATCATCAGTTTTGACGTTGATCGGCATGGTTCCAACAGATTGTATTGCGTCAACGATTAGGTAGGCTCCGTGTTCATGGGCCACTTCGCTTAGAACTCGCAGGTTGTGGCGGAAACCGTTGACGTATTCAACGTGGCTTATAGCAACGGCAACAGTCTTATCGTCAACAGCCTTTTCCATGTCGTCCAACGATACTTTTCCGTCGACGCTCTTGACATAGTGGACTTTTGCCCCGAGGTTCTTGCGGAGCCAAGGATAAACCACAGAAGGATACTCCAAGTCTGTCGTGACCATCTTCGAACCTGGCGGGTATTGAAGGACGCTTGCGGCTATGTTCAAGCCTACCGAGGTGTTTTCGATCAGCGCTATTTCCTCAGACCTAGCGCCGATGAGTTTGGCGAAGTGGGGTTTGCCCCACCTGTCACATTCGATCAAGCTTGTTCCAAACTTGGAGAAGTCATCTGTGTATCTGTGAATCGCATCAGCGACTGGTTTGGGCAGTGGAGACTGCGCGGCATGATTCAAAAAGACTTTGCTCTCGGTGATTGGAAACTGTTCACGGATTTTCCGGACATTATCCATACGATCTACGCCCACTGCTATGCTGGCAAGCCTAGACTATTAGCTTCTGAGTATTAAAGCCTCAAGGTTTACGCGGGGCCATTGGCAATGTTTTTGGCGCCTATTGTAAGCCTGAAATCGAGAAGCCTTCGAAACACGCCCAGTTTTTTCTCAGCAGTCTCTTCAGCTCGTCAATAGTGTTTGCGACGATGCGCCGACAGTCAGGGGGACTCTTCGGCGGAGCATAGGGCTCCGTGACAGTCATCTTCTCTATGCCGACTATGCCTGCTACGAGCGCGTACCAGCAGAGCGGCAGAACTTTCGGGTTGTATCCGCTTCCAGGCATCATCACGAGCTTTCCACCACAGACTCTATCTGCAGTCTCTCTGATCACGTTGGACAGTTCAAAAAAGCCGTTGACAGTCAACGCTAAGCCTCCGAGCGTGTCTGCAAAATGTGGGTCGCTTCCTCCGTTGGTGATGATGATCTCGGGCTTGAACTCCTCTGCCAACGGGACAAAAATCTCATTTAACGCGTACAGATACGTGCTGTCGCCCGTTCCCGGTGGCAACGGTACGTTGACGTTGTAGCCTTCTCCTCTTCCTTCTCCGATCTGCCAGGTGAAGCCTGTTCCAGGATAGATCGTTCTCGGGTCCTGATGCAAAGATATGTAGAGCACCGTTGGGTCATCGTAGTAGATGCTGCTCGTACCGTTTCCAAAGTGAACATCATGGTCCAGGATCAAAAACCTTCGAACACCGTGTTCAGCTCTCAAGTACTCAGTCAGAACTGCGACATCATTGAACAAGCAGAATCCTCCTCCGTAGTTTTTTCCAGCGTGATGATAACCCCCACCTAGGGAAACTGCTCTTCCAGCTCTATTCTCAACAACTGCCTTGCCGCATTCAATTGCGTTCCCACAGACAATTAGTGCTGCTTCAAGAATCTCTGGAGAGACAGGTGTCTCAATATCGTAAGCTCTGTCCTCTTTTGCGAGGCCAAAGATCAAGTCGACGTATTCCTCATCGTGAACCCTCAACAAGTCTTTTCGAGAGGCTGGCTCAGGTTGAACAAGAACGATTCCAGGATGGCTGAACAAGCCTTGTGCACGAAAGAATTCCATTGCGTTAACAAAGCGGTCGCCTCTGAACGGATGCCCTTCGCCCAGATCGTACTGTTTCATTTTTTCATGAAAACCGATGATGATCCTCTCAGCCAATTGCAGAACATCCTCAACCCGAAATGAATGCAAACCAGTATAAAATCCTGCATGGCCCGTGTGGACACGTTTGAACAGAAAAAGAAAGGAGAATAGTGGCCTTGTTAAGCTTCTGGTTTTTCTTCAGCCTTAGCCTTGACTTCTGGCGACTCAGCCTGTGCTGTACACACTACTGATTGAACCACGGTTTCCTTGCTATGCCCAGAAGGGTCTTTTTCCTCTGAAGGAGGCGACTCCTCCAAGAATCTGACTTCTTGCTGAGTAGCTTCGCTTTCCTTGGAAACCTGTCCAGCCTCTCGGTCCATCGTCAATCCGCCACCGGCAAGCTCGTCTGCCGCTTCCTTGACTTCGTCTAGTTCACGTTTCGTCGTTTCAAGTCCCACAGAAAGAAGGTCGTTCTCCCGCTGATAGACCTGATCATCTATCTCGCCTGTCACATGTCCAATCTCAAAGTTGGCTAGAAGAACCTCCAGAGTTTTCACCTGTCCCTCGAGTTCGACTACTTTAGCAGCCATCTTTTCCAACAAAGCCTTTTCTTCCTTCTCGACTTCAGCGAGTGCATCTTCTATCTCTTGATTGAACACGTCGAAAGTCGACTGCGAAATTCTGTCCTTTTTCAGCAAATTGTCCAAAGCTTGTTTCTTTTTCCTCGCCACCTCGTATTCTTCGCTTAATCTCTTAAAAGAATGCTTCCACGAGATCAATTTCTGCACCTGCAACTTTCTCGATTTGAAGTGACAAATAACCTTTGTTAATATGCAGATATATCGCAGACTGTTAAAAATGGCTTCTTTCGCCATTTACTAGAAAGATTGAGGTCTAAAAACGCGATGTCTGAATGGTGTTATCTAGCTTTGAAAAGAGCAATATGTACAAGCGCTGAACGAGGCCTCGGTCACCTTCCCTTTGAAAGGAATGAACCTAATAGAAACACTAAAGAACACCTTCCCTGCCTCTCAGTAAGCGAAAGATCAGCCCAGAATGGGCCCGTAGCTCAGTAAGGACAGAGCACCGGGCTTTTAAGCAAAAAGCTTTGCGTGGAAACCCGGGGGTCCCGGGTTCAATTCCCGGCGGGCCCGCCATTAGACCCGAAGCCGTTTGGGTATTGGTCCCCTCGTGCAAAATCCTCATTTGGTGCAATTTCGGAAATGCATGTGTCAATTATCTTCTCTTTCCCAGACGAAAAGGCTCTTTTTGATTCTAATGCGCGTTCCAGAAGTCGACATCGGACTTCAAAGAATACCTATTATTCTACTTGAGATAGGGATTTTCGTAAAGGAATCTTTACCAATAGGCCTTCTACCAAAGTCAATGCGCCGATCCACGTTCCTTTAGAACGTGCCGAAAGCGCCAATTCATGGTGACAACATGCGTTTCTTTCGCAAGACCAGTCTAATAGGCCATCATATTTGGATCCAAATATCCATGGTACATTGAAACCGAGGAGGGGTACCCACCACCATCCCACCTTCACACTCATACAAAAAAGACTCACCGCCATCGCAGACAAATACAGCCTCGATATGCAAAACGTCAGGTTCCAACTGATCCTCGAACTCAAAGCCCTCACCGAACTCGCACAACAAAAAGCCATAGACACTCACCTCGCGAAAGAAGAAACCAAACAAAACTGGATCCGCCTCGCCGCATACATCGACCAAATCATAAACGAATAGGCAAAACCATCAGCGCTGAAGTCATCTAGAGGAATGCCTAGCGAATGGCTTCAGATATTAGTCGACAAGAGCGCGAATGAGGAAGCAATAGGGCCTGTCGCTGTCATTTGGTCGTCGTAAAGGAATGCTGTTATAGAGGATTTCTCCATAAGGCTTTATTTACAGAGAGAACTCTTAACCATGTGGTGAGGGAGAAGTAGAAGCAGGCTTGGAACAAGGAGGTGAACGTGTGGAGATTTCGATAAACGCAAAGCAGATAATCGCTGTGGTCTGGACAATAATCGCTGTGGTGATATCGCTGATAATAGTGCTTGCACTGGGCTATCCCACGTTTGGCACGTACAGTGTCTTCGGTGGCCCATGGCAGTACTTGGTAGCATTGTTCTTCGGCCTCTTCTTGGTAATAACCGTTCCAGTCTACTTGCTCATAGCCCTTTGGCACATAGTTTCCAAGTGGGACACTACATAGGTCGGAGGGCTGCCAGTGTGCAAGCGCTGTGTTAAACACGTCGCACCGAAGTGGGTTCTATCAAGATTTCACCACAAATTGACCGAAGATTTATACCTATTCATAGACCTCTCGGTTTCTCAGATCTAATCTGCTCATCAGTGATTTGTCTAATTGAGATTATGAGTGCCGCTTTGTTCAGCTGCGTGACATTTCTAAAAAAAATATGCTCACGATCGGCTACTGAAGGACTACTACATAACAGATAAATGAAACCTCTGACCTACAAAAGCTCGGGATAGAATTTGAGCCTTGACGAAATTGAGGCCTTCGCTAGTTCTTTGAAGAACTGTCCAAAATGCGGTTCAGGCGAAGGATTTTGGCTCGCTGCAAACCGCGAAAGGAGTTATGTCCAATGCAAGCACTGCGGCGCCATTTTGGAGTTTTGCGAGGTTCTATCACATCCAGAAAAGGCCAAAGGCTCAAAAAGCGCCTTCAGAAAACTAAGGCTATAGCGTGAGAACTGAACGTTCTGCTTTTCTCTTCTCGAACCTGATTGTTCACACAAAATCCAAAGCAAATTCGAGTTCTAAATGATAACAGGCTTAAATGCCTTGGTTCTGGAGATGCTTTGGACCTCGGACAGACGGAAATTAAAGTCGCCTTCTCCTTTTCTTCCTCTCAGGTCAAAAGTTAACAATGTATATCTCCATTAAAACGTTTACTGCACCGTTCAACATATGTCGCTTTTTTACGTATATCCCCTTTCCACTTCATTTCGGACAGCGCAATCTTCCTCTTAACCCTCAAATAGAGCATTAATGATTGAGTGGTCTTGACAAGCGCGCGCTAACCTGTTCACAGCACTCTCCTATTCTCATCTTCAAAAATGGTTGCGCGTACCGTAAGGATCGTTGCCAGAAAGTTTTTAGGCCCGCTCTCCGCTAGACTACTTGAGAATCTTATCGGTGGGCATGGCCATCAAAAGAGGCATTATTTTTGATATCAAAAAATTCGCAATTGATGACGGACCTGGGATACGCACAACCATATTCTTCAAGGGTTGTCTTCTGCGCTGCTGGTGGTGCCACAACCCCGAGGGTCAGCTGCCGACATCGGAATTGATGTACAGAAGAACTAGGTGTGACAGCTGTGCCGAGTGTGTAAGGATCTGTCCGGAAGAAGCAATTTCATGCTCTCTCAAAAGAATATCCATAAATAGGGATCACTGCAATCTGTGCGGAAAGTGTTGCCAGGTATGTCCAACAGGGGCCCTAACGATTGTTGGAAAGCAAGTGAGTCTAGAAGAGGTCTTGAGAGAGATTGACAAGGACTCGATTTTCTACGATGAGTCACAGGGCGGCGTGACAGCTTCTGGAGGAGAACCCCTTTTGCAGCTCGATTTTCTAAACGCGCTTCTCAAAGAGTGCAAAGACAGAGACATTCGCACCGCAGTCGATACTTGTGGCTACGCCTCGCATGACGCCATCGACAAAATCAGCGATAAGGTAGACCTTTTCCTGTATGACATCAAGACTATGGATGAGAAAAAACATATGAAATACACTGGCGTATCAAACAAGCCAATTCTCGAAAATCTCAAGAGATTAGCCGAAAATGGAAGTAACATTCAGATTCGTTTTCCCATTATCCCAGGAATCAACGATGACAAGGAAAACGTCACCGAAACAGCTGAATTTGTGGCTTCGTGCAGAATAAAGAACATAAGTCTTCTTCCTTACCACCGAGCGGGAATCGAGAAGTACAAGAGCCTAAGTAGGACATACAAGTTGAAAAAGATCCAAACGCCATCGGACCAAGACCTAAGTCTAATCGAAGAAGAACTTGAGGCTTTTGGGTTGAAAGTGAAGATAGGGGGAGGATAGCATGAATGAAAGGGTTAGGAAACTGAGGGAACAGAGCATTAAGACGAAGCCGTATATCACAGCTGAAAGAGCGGTTCTTGTAACGGGGTTTTATGAGAGCGGCGTGGCGAGCCAGCTTTCTGAGCCTGTGCGAAGGGCACTTGCGTTCAAGCATGTTCTTGAAAATAAGAAAATCTACGTCGGTCAAGAGGAGCTGATTGTCGGTGAGAGAGGGCCCGCTCCTAAGGCGGTTTCTACGTACCCCGAAATATGTTGCCATAGCCTTGAAGACCTCGAAATCCTTAGCACGAGAAAAAAGACGCCATATGCAGTTAATGAGGAAACAAAGAGAACATACAAGGAAAAGATCATTCCGTTCTGGAAAGGTAGGTCAATAAGAGAGACAATATTCAGTGAGATGTCTCAAGAATGGAAGACCGCTTATCAAGCAGGGGTGTTCACTGAATTTCTGGAGCAGAGAGCTCCGGGGCACACGGCTCTAGACAACAAGATTTACGGAAAAGGATTGGTTGATTTCAAGAAAGACATCGCAAGGAGCATGCAAAGCCTCGATTTCTTGAATGATCCGAGAGCACACGAAAAGATGGAAGAACTCAGAGCCATGGACATTGTCGCGGACGCTCTTATCTGCTACGGAGCAAGATACGCTGAAAAGGCGAGAGAACTGCAAAAAAAGGAAAAGAATCAAGCGAGAAGAAAGGAACTGAAGAAGATGGCTGACGTGTGCACTCGTGTGCCAGCTCACGCGCCACGAGACTTCTGGGAAGCCTTGCAGCACTACTGGTTCATTCACCTCGGAGTAATAACAGAGCTCAACCCTTGGGACGCGTTCAACCCTGGCAGGCTCGACCAACATCTCTACTCTTTCTACACGAAGGGTTTTGACGACGGAACTTTGACGAAGGAAAGTGCAAAAGAACTCCTGCAGCTGCTTTGGATAAAGTTCAACAACCAGCCAGCTCCGCCGAAGGTGGGAGTCACGGCAGAAGAAAGCAACACGTACAATGATTTCGCGCTGATAAACACGGGCGGAGTCAAGGCTGACGGTTCAGACGGAGTGAACGAACTTTCCTATCTGATACTTGACGTCATAGAGGAAATGAGGATTCCTCAGCCTAGTTCGATGGTTCAGATTAGCAAAAAGACTCCTGACAGTTTCTTGAAAAGAGCATTGAGAATCATAAGGACAGGCTTTGGGCAACCATCAGTGTTTAACACTGACGTCATAATTCAAGAGCTTCTGAGGCAGGGAAAAAGAATCGAAGATGCGAGAAACGGAGGCGCAAGTGGGTGCGTGGAGACAGGAGCCTTTGGCAAAGAGTGCTACATTCTCACGGGGTATTTCAACTTGGTCAAAGTGCTCGAGACCACTTTGAACAACGGTCTGGACCCGAGAACAGGTCAAAAGATTGGACTCGAAACAGGCGACCCCACTAAGTTCAGTTCTTTTGACGAAGTTTTCGATGCGTTCAAGAGGCAACTCAACTACTTTGTCGATCTCAAGATTAAGGGAAACAACATAATAGAAAGATTGTATGCCGAACACTTGCCTGTGCCTTTCTTGTCCCTCCTCATAGACGATTGCATATCGAAAGGCAAGGACTACAACGATGGAGGAGCTCGATACAATACGAGCTACATTCAAGGCGTGGGACTTGGCACGGTAACAGACTCGCTCGCAGCAATAAGCTATCAAGTTTTCGACACGAAACAGATCGCCATGAGAGAGTTACTCAAGGCCCTAAAAGCGGACTTCAACGGGTACGAAACCCTCCGTCAGATACTCCTGAACAAAACGCCGAAATATGGAAACGATGACGATTATGCGGACGATGTGATGAAAGCCGTTTTTGAAGCCTACTACGAGGCAATAGAAGGAAGACCCAGCACGAAAGGCGGCAACTACAGAATAAACCTGTTACCAACGACGGTACACGTCTATTTCGGAAGGGTCACAGGGGCCACGGCCGACGGGAGAAAAGCGTTGGAACCATTGTCTGAGGGAGTGTCGCCGGTCCAAGGAGCCGATAGAAAAGGCCCCACAGCGGTGATAAAATCCGTCTCCAAAATAGACCATGCAAGAACAGGCGGAACCCTGCTTAACCAGAAATTCGCCCCTGAACTCTTGGCCGATGAAGAAGGATTAGACAAGCTGGCCCATCTCATTCGCACGTATTTCAAACTAGATGGACACCATATTCAATTCAACGTGGTGAATGCTGAGACTTTGCGTGATGCACAGAAACATCCCGAAAAATACGGAGATCTCTTGGTAAGGGTCGCAGGATACAGTGATTACTTTGTTAATCTCAGTGTAGAACTGCAGAACGAAATAATCAAGAGAACTGAACACAAATCCTTCTGAAAGAATCCCGTTACATCTCAATCGAACAATAACCTCAACCCTTTTATTTGTCTCCAGCAAGAAATCAATCGAATCCATACGCTGAAAATGCTGTACATAAGTCCTGTGAGAAGTGACGTCTTCGATTGACCCATATTCTCTGTCAAAGTGAAAGTGCTTTGAAGAGAACAGCTGTATTACCCTTTTCGTCTTCCATATCTTGTAGGCTTGCTTGCTCTTCTTTCTCTTAGAGTGCACTTCATCCCAGACAATCCGCGTGCCTGCGAAGACTTATTAGACTAGGAATGTAGAACAGAAACAAGTGAAATTATGTCTAGTGAGCAGGTTTTCAAGAAAGTTCTAGTTGCTATTGATGGCTCACTTCCGTCTGTTATTGCTGAAGAACTAACAGTCTTCATGGCTAAGAAACTTGATTCAAATGTGACGGTTCTTCACGTAATATCCCATGAGTTCATGGGTTCCCAGCTTGAGAAATATATTCCAATACTCTACAAGGATGTGCCTCTAGGCACTGGAGGTGCTCTCGAAGAACGTGTTTCTGCAGTGCCAGCCTCGGGCGCACAAGAAGCTGTTGCAAAAGAGATCACGATGTCATATAGACAAAGAGGCACAGACGTGATTGAAGAGGCTGCAGCCCTCTTCAAAGAAGAAGGCATACCGGTGGATCAGAAGCTTTTAGAGCATGCTGATCCAGCCGAAAGTATAATAAGAGAGGCTGAAAAGGGAAACTACGATTTAGTAGTTATTGGGTCCAGTGGAGAGGAAGAGAAGAAGCCGCATTTAGGAAGCGTTGCTAAAAAAGCAGCGTTATACGCCAAAACCTCTGTCCTGATCGCCAGAGAAAAAAGACAGATATCAAGAATAATAGTTCCAGTCGACGGCTCTGAGCATTCAAAAAAGGTTGTCCATTATGCCGCAATTCTGGCTAAAAAGTTGGGCGTTGAAGTGGCATTACTTCATGTTCAAGAGCCTGATTTGCCTCCCAGAATCATGAAAGAAATAGGAACCCGAATACTATCCGAAGCAGCTGGCCAATTTGAAGGTATAAAGCCAGATCAGAAGCTGGCATCGGGCGATCCAGCCAAGACTATTATTCAAACGGCAAAAAAAGGGGACTACGACCTGATCCTAATGGGACACAAAGGGCATGGCGTCGTTGCCCAATTTTTACTGGGAAGTGTAAGCGACCACGTAATCCAATACATAGACCGTTCAGTACTCCTAATAAGATGAGAAATCCTTAACCGGCGCGCGCTGGACAAGATTTTTATTCACATAAACATATTCTCAGATGGGTGAAAGAATTTGTCTTGGTACATAGAATTAGGAAAAGCTGCAGACACTTTGGTAAATTACGTTCTAAAAGTAAAGAAAGAAGAGGACGTTCTCATATATGGAGATGACATTGTCGATGCTGCCGTACTGAATGCAACAGCGGCAGCAGTCAAATCCGCAGGAGCGACGCCCACCATAGTCATTCACGAGACGCGAGAAATCTCTTTCACTGAACCTCCTAAGCCTCTTGCCGCAGCAATGATGGACTCTGATGTCACGGTGGAATTCTCAGCTAGGGCCATATTATATACCAGTGCGCAGACAAACGCCCTGAAGCGGAACCGGGCCTACATTTGTCTAACGTCCCTTGACCGTGAAGCAATGGTTCGAACCTTAGGTTGGGTGAACTATCCGAAAATGGTTGAGTTGGGAGACAAACTTGCAGAAATGACTACAAAGGCTGATGAAATCAGGATAACCAGCCCCTCAGGAACGAACTTTTCCGCCAAAATTGGCGGACGAAAGTTCGAGAATTTCGGAAGCACTGCTGACAAAAGAAAAGTGATAATGTTAGGTGGACAGACGGGCGGTTCTCCCATCGAGGAGACCGAAAATGGCCTGTTAGCATTTGACGGAAATGTGTGGCCTCCAGACGAGATCAAATCGAACATAAGGACCCCGATAAAATGCAAGGTTGACAAAGGCGTATTAACTGAAATTTCTGGCGGCGTAGAGGCTGACATACTCCGGAGGTATTTAGCAAGCCTTAAAGATCGCAATATGTACCGGATAGCTCACATCTGCTACGGATACCATCCTAAGGCAAGAGTAACAGGCGACATATCAGAGGTCGAGAGAGTCTGGGGTTGCTTCCAAGTAGGTCTGGGGTTCCCAAGGGCCGCTTCTGAGACCAGACCTTAAAGGCGCCTTTGGATGGAGAGCTGCATCGCACGACGACGGCATCATACTGAAGGCATCGATATACCTTGACGGTGAACCCGTGCAGAAAGATGGAAAGTTCGTCCACCCTGAGTTGTTGCCAATCATAAAAGAGATGGGCGTTGAACAATAAGATCGCAAATCCTCTTTTCTTTTTAGCGCGAGACATGAGGTTTTGGAAAACCTCTTTCGCTCTTCCTAATGATTGCTTGAACCACTTGAATGCACGTAAACAGTGATCGAGAGCGTTTTAGCGCGCGCGAGGATCTATCGTGAAATGCCCTGCATGCGAATTTAGGAACAGGCATACGCGCTCAAGTTTAAATAGCCTCTTTGATCTAAGGAGGCGTGTGGTGAATCGGTTTGCTGAAGATCTTGTTCATAAACCCTGTCGGAACTAGCGCCCTAGATGAGCACATGCTGGAGACGATAAATGAGGTTAAGAGACCGGACGTAAAACCTAAGGTCGTTCATTTGTGCAAGGGTCCAGTCCACTTGGAGTACCACTACTATGAACATCTGAATCTTGATGAAACTCTAGAGTGGGTGAAGTGGGCGGAGAAAGAGGAGTACGATGCGGTGGTCATTGGCTGCTTCTATGATCCGGGAGTAAGAGAGGCCAGAGAGCTTGTTTCGATTCCGGTGATTGTTCCGGCAGAGGCTACGATGCACGTTGCCGCGACTCTTGGGCACAAGTTTTCCGTAATTGTGGGCAGACGGAAGTCGATTCCCAGGATGGAGAGCAATGTGTACGTCTATGGGCTTGAGAGGAAGCTTGCCTCTTTTAGGACTATAGAGTTCACGGTTCCGAGGATGGGTTCTGAGCCTGAGAAGCTGAAAAAGGCGATATTGACGGAGGCTAAGAAGGCTGTTGAGGAGGACGGTGCGGAAGTCATAGTCTTAGGATGCACGATGGAATCTGGATTCATGAAGGAGCTGACAAACAAGCTGAAAGTGCCTGTTCTGGATGCCGTGGTTACTTCGTGGAAGTACGCTGAAATGATGGCTGACTTGTATCGCAAGGTTGGCCTAGCGCACTCGAAGCTCTACGGGTACGAACCTCCACCGGACGTCTAAATTGACAATTCGCCAAAAATGGGCAAAATATGTGTTGGCACTATGTTACGACTGCACACTTGAGAACCCACCCATGCAGAAAAACATATATCGTGTATCATAGCTACAGTGCTCCTAAGGAGGAAAAAAATGAAGTCTTTCTTAAGCAGATCAGCTATTTCAAAAGTATACGCCGCTATCCTTGCAATAATCATCATCGTAGCTATAATTGTAGGCTCGCTGTACGCCGCAGGTTATTTTCCCAGTTCGACACCAACTGCTAGGATACTGCGTTTCACTCATCCTGCCCCATGGCACATTGACCCAGCCGTCGGCTCAGACCTAGCCAGCGCGTCTTCTCTCATAAACCTGTACGATCCGCTGGTTTTCCCACAGACTGTGGCAGAGGGCTCAGGCGTTAAACCCTGGATCGCTACAGTCTGGTCGTCTTCGGCAGATGGTCTAACGTGGACTTTTACAATCAGGCAGGGCGTATTGTTCCACTCAGGGAATGAGCTGAACGCTACGGACGTTGCCTTTAGCATGAACAGACTTCTGACGATAGGCCAGGGGTACTCATACTTATTCACCCCCTACGTGAGCTCTGCAAATGCAACAGGCCCGTGGACAGTCGTATTCACGCTTGGCAAACCTTTTGCACCGTTCCTACTTTCGCTCGTTAGGCTGTGGATACTTGACTCCAAAACAGTGATTGCCCACGAGACGAGTGGTTCCTACGGCGCAAACGGTGACTACGGCATGGGCTGGCTTGATATTTACGATGCTGGTTCGGGTCCGTTCACGGTCAAATCAAACTCAGTAACGCTTCTGACCATGACATTCTTCTCGAAATACTGGGGAACTGTTGCACCTCTGCACCCAACTGAAGTTGACCTTATCGCAGAACCGACCTCAACGACGGAAATAAGCATGATGGATACAGCCCAGCTGGAGATAACATCGCCTTGGCTTTCAGACCTGCAGTATGGGTCTCTGAATGGTACGAATGGTATCTACATAGCAAACGTTCCTGAACCCAACGAGTATTATTACATGATGAACACCCTGAAGCCTCCATTAGATGACATACATGTGAGGGAAGCACTGGCCTACTGTTTGAACTATACGGGCATGATTGCAGGGTTGTATCCACTAAGCGCAGTGTCTACAAGCTGCGTGCCCGCGAGCGTTGCAGGATACCTCGACTGTTCACCCTACTATTACAACGTGACCAAAGCCAAAGAGGAACTCGCGATGTCCAAGTACGCTAATAACATCAGTAGCTATTCCATTGACTTCGATTGGATCAACACGGTTCCTATAAGGGAACTAGACGCGGAATACTTCGCAAGTTGCGCAAATGCAATAGGCATAAAAATCAACGTTGTCAGTGAAACATGGATCAAGTTCGAGTCGGACGTCGGTAGCAAAGCCACGTGCCCCGGCATGGCAAACGTTGAGGTGGATTCGGATTACACTGAGGCAGGCTCACTTCTAGAGGCCCGGTACAGCTCAGCGTCTATGGGAACATGGGAACAGATGGAATGGCTTAATGACTCAACGTATGATAGTATGTTGGAGCAGGCTCTGGGAACGCTCAACCAAACCCAAAGATACGCCCTGTATGGAGAGCTGCAGCAATACATAATGAACCTATGCCCAAGCATGTTCATCTTCGACTATACAATGATTTGCGCAGCTCAAAAGTACGTCAGCTGGCCTATGGCCAACGTAAGCCAGTCTGTTCCATCGATGGGTTATAACTACGACGGAAGGCTGATACAGATACTGGCGCATTAGTCAACGCGAAGCATGTGACACGCAAATACTCTTCCTCACCCTTTTTCTTTGGTAATAGTCTGATTCTAAGAAGACAGCTACGCGCGCAGGCTAAAGTTTTTTAAAGGTGGGTTTAACGTAAACATATACAAGTTGAAAGCGGGTTAACTGATGAAGTTTTCATCATACATAGCGAGGAGAATTGTATACATTGTATTCAGTTTATTCGGTTTGTCTGTGCTAGTTTTCGTGTTAGCGAGGGTGTTGCCAGGGGATGTGGCGCGAATGACTCTCGGACCGAGAGCCCCCCAATTTGCTGTTGACGCCCTGCGAAAGCAGCTGAGACTGGATGAACCTCTTCCCGTGCAATATTTTTACTGGTTGATTGACCTTTTTCACGGTAATTTGGGCTTCTCTACGTATACCCGGGGCAGTGTCACAGCAGTCTGTCTTGGAATACCTTCCTGTGTCGCTTGAGTTGATAACGCTGGCAGCGATATTCAATATTTTAGGAGCATTCCTTCTCGGCGTGATAGCCGGCAGATACTCCTTCAAGTGGCCTGACAACCTTGTCAGAATTGTTTCTTACGTTGGAATATCCGTTCCGGCTTTCGTGATGGCCATAATACTCGAACTGCTTTTCGGTTGGTGGTTGCGTATCTTTCCTGTATCAGGAAACCTAAGCGTTGCTGCTCCTACAAGGATAACGGGGTTTGTTACAATTGACTCTTTGATAACCGGGAGATTCGACGCATTCGTCGATGTCCTGTGGCACATGGTGTTGCCTGCGCTCGCGCTGTGCATAGGAGGAATGATGCAAGACGCGAGAATAATAAGGGCAGGCATGGTTGAAAACCAGGACAAGGACTACGTAACGATGGCGAAATGTGAAGGCTTACCCGAACGGCAAGTCATGTTCAAGTACCTCCTCAAACCGTCGGTCATACCGGCGATAACAGTTATGGGAATGGACATAGCCGCGCTACTTTCGAATGCCTTCCTTGTAGAGATGGTCTTCAATTGGCCTGGGTTCTCAAGGCTGGGCATCGCATTCATGTTGAACAAAGACCTCAATGGGATAGTCGCCCTTGTCTTAATAATAGGCATAATATATGCCGTAATAAACGTCGTCACGGACATCATTGTTGCCTATCTAGATCCAAGAATCAGGCTGATGGAGAGGGGAGAGTAGGTTGAGAGTGGATCTGCTTAACGTGCTGAAACAACTGCCTCGAAGGTTGGATTTGAAACGCAGGTGGTACAGGTTCTCAAGAAGCCCCTTATCCATAATGGGACTAATAATCGCAGTCGGGTCCATCGCGATTGCCCTGTCTGCTCCCTTCATCGCTCCCGATCCGAAAAGCGCAGGTATGTATGTCAACCTTGATGCCCGCCTCCAACCTCCGAGCTGGAGCCATTTTTTCGGCACGGACGATTTGGGAAGGGACATTTTCAGCAGAACCCTTTTTGGGTTTCAGTATTCTCTTGTGATGGCCGCTGTTGTTATCGCCCTTGTGGCACCGCTAGGCATAGTTCTTGGTCTTGTCGCAGGCTACTATAGGGGGAAATGGCTTGACACGGTAATAATGAGAATAGCTGACATATTCATTGCTGTTCCCCCATTAGTCTTGGCCTTGGCAGTGGCTTCGCTGCTGACCCCAAGCGCGTTCAATGCAATGATGGCTGTTTCTTTGATGTGGTGGCCATGGTATACTCGTCTAACATACAGCACTTCATCGGCGTTGAGGAATGAGTACTTCGTGCAGGCGGCGGAGGTCATGGGCGCCAGCCCAGGCCACATAATGTTCAGCGAAATCCTTCCAAACTGCCTTGGCCCTATTCTGACAAAACTAACACTTGACGTGGGCTGGGTGATACTGCTGGGGTCGGCACTGAACTTCGTAGGGCTTGGCGCACAGGACCCGACTGCTGATCTTGGAACAATGGTCTCCAAAGGAGCACAGTACATGCCTCAATATTGGTGGTTGACCATTTTTCCGGCGCTTGCGATAGTCTTCATAATCCTAGGATTCAACCTGTTAGGTGACGGCATCCGAGACATGTTCACGGAAGAGTCGAGGTAGCAAAATGGAACTGTTAGACATCAAAGACCTCATCGTCGGCTACAATACATACAGAGGTAAACTAAAGGTATTGAACGGCGTACACTTGACAGTGAATGAGGGAGAAAAGGTTGGGGTAATAGGCGAGTCGGGCTGCGGAAAGACCACCACCATGAGGACAATTCTGAGAATCCTAGCTAACAACGCTGTTGTCGACTCGGGCGAGATTCTCTTCAAGGGTGAAGATCTGCTTAAGATGAGTAACAAAGAAATGACCGATGTAAGAAGAAAGCACATAACCATGATATTTCAAGATCCGACGGCGGCTCTCAACCCAGTGTTTAAAGTTGAAACACAGTTGATGGACGTCATCAGGTATTCAGGAACGATAAAGGACGAGAAGGTTACGAAGGAGAAGCTCATGGCCAAGTCTCTGTTACTACTCAAAGAGGTGGCGCTACCAGATCCGGAAAGAGTGTTGGATAACTTCCCATTCCAACTGAGCGGAGGCATGAAACAGAGAATCTGCATCGCAATGTCATTGGCTACGTCTGGCGATCTTCTGATAGCCGACGAGCCCACAACAAGTCTTGACGTGACAATACAGGATCAGGTTTTTCGGCTCATGAAGAGCCTCGTGGAGAAGAGGAATCTGTCGGTCATTCTGATATCTCACGCGCTCGGCGCCGTACGAGGAACCGTCAACAGGGTCTATGTGATGTACGCTGGAGACATGATTGAAACTGCAGAAACTGAGGAGTTATTCACAAACCCGTGGCACCCCTACACACAAGAACTCATAAAATCCGTTCCGAAACTGACGGGAACTGGCTTTTCAGAAGGCATAAAAGGCAGGATTCCAGACTACATGAACCCTCCGCCCGGGTGCAGGTTCAATCCCCGCTGTCCCTACGCACTTGACAGGTGTCTAAAGGAGAAGACACAGCTCTTGGGCGAAAGCGGCGGACACCAAGCAGCTTGCTGGCTGTACGACAAGAGGTGAACTCAATGGAAAGAAAAGAAGACTTACTCGTCGTACAAGACTTGACTAAACACTTCAAAACTCCTCACGGCGTCGTCAGAGCAATTGACGGTATAAACTTCAATATTAAGCTAGGCGAAACCTTTGGCCTGGTAGGAGAATCGGGCTCTGGCAAAAGCACAACGGGCTATGTAATAATGGGAATCTACACACCGACATCGGGCAAGATACTTTTCAAGGGCAATGACATTTCGGTGCACGTAAAGCAGCGCCCCAAAAGCGTCAAAAAAGAGATGGCAATAGTCTTCCAAGATCCAGCCTCATCACTGAACTCCACGAAAACCGTCAAAGACATAGTCGGCTTGCCCCTGAAAGTGCACAAAATGGTCAAGAATGACGAAGAATTGAATAAAAGAGTGACCGAGCTCTGTGAGGCTGTTGAGCTGCCCGCTGAAGATTTCATGTATCGACGACCGAGAGATCTCGGAGGCGGTGAAAAACAGGCCGTCGCCGTCGCGCGTGCCATTGCCACAAACCCATCATTCATAGTTCTAGACGAACCCACATCAGCATTGGACGTTTCAATTCAGGCAAAAATCATGAAGGTCCTGATGAAGCTGCAACAGGAGCTCAACCTGTCCTACTTGTTCATAACCCACGACCTGAGCCTCATGAGAAACGTGTCCTCCAGAGTGGCAATAATGTATCTGGCAGAGATCGTCGAGTATGCACCTACACCAATCTTCTTCAAAAACCCCGTGCACCCCTACACTCAGATGCTGCTCTCTTCCGTGCCAGTAATGACAAAAGAGGAGGAGAAGCTCAAACCCAAGGGAGTGACATCAAAAGGCGAAGTCCCCAGCGCCATTAACCCACCGCCAGGCTGCCGCTTCCACACCAGATGCTCCCTTGCCAATGCGACGTGCAAGACAAAAGAACCTGCCTTCGTGATGGTAGAACCTGAGCACTTCGTAGCATGCCACATGGTGGCAAAGTAAACCGTCGTGCGCGCTAACGCACGTGGTCTCTGGTTACGAACCGGTTTCTTTCAGCATCAAGCCGCAGACTGCCTCGGCACCGGTGAAGGCGGTGCACATGATGACTGCTGGCGTGAAGGATCCGGTGGCCGTGGAGAGATAGCCCGCCAACCAGGGAGCGATAATGGCTCCGATGTATCCTCCGACGAGTGTTAGCCCGCCTGCAGTTGCTGAGTATGACGCTCCCATGAGCTCAACAGGCATCGCTAGGATTATGGGTGCCATGCTTCCGATGAGGAAACCATAAACTATCGCTGATGTCCACAGTGGAAGGCCTAGGGTTGTTCCGGTGAAATAGAGTGCGACTGCAGCGGCGATGGACGTAACCCATATGAAGGGTTTCCTTATGTGCACGCGGTCAGAGATCATGGGCGTGATGAAACTGCCCGGAACCATACACAACATTATCATCAATGTTACGAGTCCCGCAGCAGTCCCATCCATTCCCTTCTGTGTTAATATTAGTTGAAGAAATCCGAACAGGCCAATTTGAGGTGCGAGGAGAAATAGACATGTAATCATCACTATCCACATCTGCTTGCTTCTAAGCACAACGAAAAGAGACTTTTTGAAAGGAACCCCCTGCTCTTCGCTGGAGAGCATATTCTCATCGGTCCTCAAATTGACTGGTCTTTCCTTTGCTAACAATATCCACACTAGGGTCATAGCCAAAGCAAGAATGCCGACGGCGAAGAAAACGCCTTGCCAAGATCCAGTGAGAGGAAGCAGCACGACTGGAGTCAATACGAAAGAGGATGCCATGCCGACCTCCATACCCGTGAATATGATGCCGCTGGCTAACGCGTATTGTTTGTATGGGAACCATACGCCCGTCACTTTGGGCATGTTCGGGTAGGCAATAGCGTAGCCTGACCCGCACAAAAACATCGTTGTCGCCAGCATGGGGAAACTTGTCGCGAACGCCCTTAGAAGCCCAAAGACACCCATTATCAGTCCGCCCATTAGGACGGTTCGTCTAACGCCGAATCGGTCTGCAAACAGACCTGTTGGAATGCAGAGTATAACCAGGGCTAGTGGAACTAGCGCTAGTAGGAACCCATATTGCGCATCAGTTATGCCTAGCGTCTTCTCTATTGGCGTGATGCAGAACCAAGAAAGTCCCAGAGAGAACATCATCAGCCATGTCAGGGCTACCATCGCCCATCGATAAGACGAAACTTCAGTCATCTTTTGCCTTCCAATTCGGTGAGCTAGCTTTCACGTTGTTTTGAGTCCAAGTATCTTGCTTTGAGTTCTCTTGCAAACTCCTCAACTATTTCGTCGATGGCTTTCTTGAAGCCTTCCACATCATACATAACAAGAAACTTCTTCTTATCCACTATGGCCTTTATCCCCTTCAAAAACGGGTCAGGAGCCAATCCTGTGACGTAATTCGGAAGCTCGGCTAGCTTGCTCAAGGCGTCAAGAAGCCTGAAAGGTCCGTAGAGCGGCGGCTCATTCAGACAGCCCTGCGCACTCGTTGCCAGAAAGACGGCTATTTCCAGTAAATAGTCATTTCCAGTAGCTTTCTTCTCGGACATTTCTCATCAGTCCAGACTAGTTGGAAACTTGCGACCATACTTGTTCAGAAAAGCGATCTCCCTCAACGGAATCCGCGCGGGCGGCTTTGGAGCCTGTGCTGCATAGCCAACTACCACCAAAAGCTCAGGCTCTACACCGTCAGGAATTTCAAGCATTTCTTTCACGGCGAATCGGGAAAAAGATTTCACTACGCACGTTCCCAAGCCAAGCGCGTGGGCTGCCAAAAGCATGTTTTCAACAGCCATCGAACAGTCTGCCACTGACATGTAATCCCTTCCCAGGGTTCCACCGTCCCTGTACTCTTTCTCCCTGTCTGAACAGACAAGTATTGCTAGCGGGGTTTCTCCAAGGTAGCCGGGCGACATTTTTCGAATAACCTCAAGAAGATTCCTATCGCTTACCACGATGAATTTCCAAGGTTGAATGTTGCTTCCCGAAGGAGCCCAACGTGCTGCATCCAGTATTTTCTCTATAAACTTTTCAGGCACAGGATTCGCCTTATACCGGCGAACGCTTCTCCGACCAAGAATAGCTTCAAAAACATCCATTTTCATCCATCCGCTTCTGGCATGTGAGTTCTTCAGAAAGTCTTATATTAATTTTCCAAAGAATACTGGTAATCTGAAAGGTGAAAGAAAATGCCACAGTTTTACGAATACGAGTTGACAAGAGCAGCGCACAAGCTGGTCGCTGAAATGTTCAAGTTGAAGAAGGACGAAACCTTTGTGATAACTGCGGACACCGAATCAGACCCTCGGGTGGTTGAGGCAACCGCTGGGGCAGCATTCGCTGTCGGAGCCAAACCCATGGTCATTTGGACGGCGTCACCCTTGGGCGTAGGCAAAGCGGCAGACCCGATGCTCCCAGTAGAAGCGTTGACGGTTGCGTTGAACAAGGCTGACGCGTGGGTTGAATACAACAACGAGTGGCTCCTGTACTCAACGCCGTACGAAAGGGCAATGAAGGAAAACAAGAAGCTCAGGCATATGTGCTTGGTCGGCATGAACGTTGACATGATGGTCAGAGTCATTGCGAGAGTCGACCTGCCCACGTTAGGCAAGTTCCAAGACAAGCTGATCGCTCTGACAAAGGCTGCCAAACACGTCAAAATGACGACACCTGCAGGAGAAAACATTGAATTTAGCAATGACCCCAAGAGACCGATGATATGCGAAGTCGGATACGCTGACACGCCAGGATCCCACATGCTCGGTGGCCAAATAGGCTGGTCGCCGATCTTCAAATCTATCAACGGGGTCATAGCCTTCGACGGCTCAGTCGTGCCCCCAATCGGCCTAACAAAGGCTCCCATAAAACTTCACGTCAAAGAAGGAAACATTGTCAAAATAGAAGGCGGAAAAGACGCACAGACCTTCGAAGCTTGGCTAAAGAGCTTCAAGAGTCCACTAATGCTACGAATAGCTCACGTCTGCTACGGGGTCAACCCAGGTGCCAAGCTGACTGGAAACATAGTTGAAGACGAGAGAGTCTGGGGAGGCACCGAATGGGGAATAGGCTACGTTGGTCAAATGCTGACGGGCGGCGAACCGATTCAGGCGCCCTCTCACACGGACGGCATATGCTTGAACACCTCAGTTTGGCTCGACGGTAAACAGATCTTTGACAAGGGCATGGTAGTTCACCCAGAGCTCGCCAAACTTGCAAAGAAACTCGGGAAATCCTAGTTCCTTTCCGTTTTCATGGTCTGCAAACGGTGAGATGTATGATTGACAAGAAGAAATTGGCTGATGGCGCTGTGAACATGCTCAAAGTGAACATGGGACTCAAGAGAGGCGAAAAACTCCTGGTCGTCACAGACATCCCGACAGTTGCGGAGTGGGAATCAAAAGACAGCGCCAAGTTGACAGAGGCATTGGAAAGATCGCTTCTAGCCAAAACAGTGAGCGAAATCGCTGGTGAAAAGTTTCCAGACTGCAAAGTTGAGTTCTACGTTTATCCGTCCATAGGTAAACACGGCACGTACCCGGGAAAAGAAGTTGAAGAAAAAATGAAAGCCGCTGATGTGGACATTGCAATAACCACTTACTCGCTGACACACACCGACGCTCGGGTAAACTCCTGCAAAGCAGGCGCTCGAGTTGCAAGCATGCCCATGTTTGTTGCAGAAATGTTCTATACCGGCGGACCGATGGCATCCGATTATCGTGAAATAGACAAAGAAACGAAGAAAATCGCGAACCTAATCACAGGAACTAACGAAGCGAAAGTAACGTCTCCAGGAGGGACAGACATCACTTTCAGTTTGAAAGGCAGAAAAGGAATGGTTGACGCTGGAATCTTCACTGAGAAAGGCTCTTGGGGCAACCTTCCGTCAGGAGAAGCCTACTGCGCGCCCGTCGAAGGATCCGCCAACGGTAGGCTCGTCGTAGAAGCCAACTGGTACCCAGACCTCAAGGAAAAGATGACGCTGAAATTCCAGAACGGTTACGTCACCGAGATAATTGGCGGGGGAAAAATCGGCGACGAATACAGAGGCCTACTCGACTTTAGCAAAAAAGCAGAACCCTACACTTCCAGAAGGAACCTCGCAGAGCTTGGGATAGGAACAAACCCAAATGCGAAACGGCCTGACAACATTTTAGAATCCGAAAAGATCAAGGGAACCGTTCACTTAGCCATCGGCGATAACTCTCACATGGGAGGCAAAGTGTCCGCAGACCTGCATCAGGACTTCATTATTCCAAAGCCCACATGGATGCTCGACGGAAAAGCCATGATGAAAGATGGGAAACTCGTAATATAAAGCGAACTTCATTCTCC
The DNA here is from genome assembly GCA_963707955.1 of Candidatus Bathyarchaeota archaeon. Lineage (GTDB taxonomy): Archaea > Thermoproteota > Bathyarchaeia > Bathyarchaeales > Bathycorpusculaceae > DASPPK01. The sequence goes on from OY970176.1 coordinate 112,980, forward strand.
ATTTCTTTTTCAATTCTGAATTCTGTTCCTCATCAGCTTTTTCCAAGTTCTTATGAAAAAATGTCGCCATATCCCAACTGGAAATCATTTTTCATCTCACCCTCTATGATTCTCTGTAACGAGAAATCATCCGAATCCGTTCGCGCGCACGTGAAACTGGCTTCGTTGAGAATGAGGGGTTTGACATTGCGGAAGTTTGAGAGGATTTATCGTAAGCTTCTCCTGCTTAGCCTACGTGGAGTTTCGTTGGCGCGTCAGAAAGGCGTTGCCTCAGAGTGCGCGGTTTCGTTTGGTTTGGTTGATAAGACCTTGCGAAAGCTTAAGCTCCCTCGGCACTCGCTTTGCCAACGAATTAAGGTTATATACTATTTCGTTTTTTGTTATTCTCGGTCGGGCACCGGGCGGTAGCTCAGCCTGGCAGAGCTTCCGAGTCAGCATAGCGCCAAACACTGGCTGACGGAGACGCTGTAGAAGCCTACCAAAGGTGGGCATCACCCAGCCTACCAGGCTAACAGGCAGAAACCGGATCGCCGCAGGAGAGTTGGAGTATTACCTTCAGCTCGGCGATTTCAAAATGAGGGTTTAGCTTCATGAAAGTCCTGCCCGCCCGACCAACACAATCCATTAGACGTAGTAGGCGACGCAGACGCGGAACGTTATCGACTTGCATTAAACGCTGTTTCCTCGGATCCAAACGTTGGAATAATTCTGGTGATCGTACTTCTTCAAACATCCTACATTGAGTCGGATGTGGTTGACGCAATAACTGAATCGCAAGTAACCTACGGCAAAGCCGTGATCGTATGCACTATAGGAGGAGACTTCGCACAAACATTGGTCAAAATGTCAGAGGAAGACCGCATACCATCATACAAAAACCCCGGAGAGGGCAGTCAACGCGTTAAACGCGCTTATCAAATACGGCAAAGCGCTGGAAGACAAATAAAAGAGAAAGATCGGGGCACACTGAAATTAACCCCACAACTCATGTTATTTGCCTGTAATCGAAGTCGTCTTCCAGAAGATGATTCTTGTACTTTGTGACGTCGGTCTCTTGTTGCATTAATCTAGTCAAGGTCGACGTGCCTTTTCTGTCTCCTAGAAGGATTGCTCCTACGATTTTGCCTTGGTCCAGAACGATCTTCTTGTAGACGCCTCTTTGCTTGTCGATTCTTTTGATCTCCTCGTATTGGGGTCCTTCGGGGCTCACCAGTCCCATTGAAGTTAGACTTATTCCCGCGATTTTTAACGTCGTGGACTGTATTGTGCCGTTGTAAACATGTTTTTCGCCTTCAAGCATGTTTGCAGCTGCTACTCTTGCTTGCTCAATAGCCGGAGGGATTATGCCGTAAACCTTTCTATGAAACTCCAGTACGTCTCTAGCAGCATAGACTTCATCAGCGCTGGTTCGCAGGTAATCATCGACGACTACTCCCTTGTTTACTTTGATCCCCGCGTCTGCAGCGAGTCGGATGTCAGATCTCACGCCTGCTGATATCAAAATGAGCTCGCCTGAAACTTCCTTTTCATTATCAAGTGCTACTCCAGCAACTGCCTCTTTGCCAAGGATTTCGGTTGTTTTTACGCCAAGCTGCATGCCTATACCAAGTTTTCTAAGGTCATTCTCCAGAATCGATGAGCCGTCTTGATCTAACTGCCTCGGTAGCAACATGGGGAAAATTTCTACAACTTCGACTTTTTGGCCCAGCTTCATTAAGCAATCGGCAAATTCTATGCCTAGAAGTCCACCTCCGATGACTATTGCTTCCCTTGTCTTCGTTGCATATTGCTTTATAGCGATGGCATCTTCAACGGTGCGAAGAGTAAAAATTCCCTTCTTCTCTATGCCCGCTATAGGTGGAACGAATGCGTGGGCTCCGTTTGCCAAGAGAAGTCTGTCGTAGTTTGCTTTTAGGCCACCTTCAAGCGTGATTTCTTTATTCGCTGGGTCTATCCGCATGATTTTCTTGCCTAGTTGAACCTTAATGCCGAGCTTCTCATACCACTTCGGCGCATAGGAGTAGATCTCTTGCGGTTCTTTTTCTCCCGAAAGAACCTCGTATAGTCTCGGTCGAGGATAGTACAGATGATTTTCATCTGTGTAGACTGTAACTTCGTGTTCAGGAGCAGCATTTTGCCTTATGGCCCTTGCTGCTGTGACGCCTGCCACTCCGCAACCGATGATCGCGATACGCATAGGAATGCTCACCGAATCCTTGATTGAGATTCCGTTAAGCAACCTCTTCTTAAATGTGGTTCGTCATTTTTTGGTGAGCTCTGAAAGCTCTCTGATGTCATGTATCTCGATCAGGTTGCTAGAATGCTGTTTGGACGTTCTGAAGGCTGCGGTGAAAAGAATTGTGTCTCGGTCGCGGATGATGCCCATTGAATGAAGCTTGTTTGCGGTCGCAAGAATGTGGTCTTTCTCTTTAACGTAGTTGATGTGCACAGGATAGACGCCGAAAGACAGTTCAAGTTGTCTCTTCACGCGGTTATCAGGTGTAACGGCGATTATTGGTTGTATGAGCTTGAATCTTGAGATCATTCGAGCTGTGTAGCCTGATCGGGTTAGTGTGACAACTTTGTCTATGGGCATTTCTTGGCATATCCTTTGAACGGCTTTGCTTATCGTGTCTGAGGTGTTGATGAACCCTTCGTCTTCGACGTGGCTTTCGATTGCCTTTTCAGTTTCGTTCGCAATTCTTGACATCATAGAGACAGATTCTACAGGGTACTGCCCTACTGCTGTCTCTCCTGAAAGCATGGTTACTTCTGTTCCATCCAATATTGCGTTTGCGACGTCGCTGACTTCGGCTCTTGTTGGACTCGGCTGGTGTGTCATCGATTCAAGCATTTCTGTTGCAGTCACAACGGTCTTTCCTCTCTGATTGCATTTTCTTATTATTGATTTCTGGAGCTGCGGGACTTTTTCTGGTTCTATTTCAACGCCCAGGTCGCCTCTTGCCACCATGATTCCGTCTGCAGCGTCGAGGATCTGATTGAAGTTTTCGACACCTTCCGAATTTTCTATCTTGGCGATGACTGCGCCTTTGAACCCGTCGGCCTCTTTCTTCAGGGTGTTCACGTCCTGAGCATTTCTTGTGAATGAAAGGGCTATAAACTCAACATCACTCTCCTTTGCGAGATCTATTATTTTCAGGTCTTTGCTGGAGAGGGTTGGAACTGTCAGTTTCTTGTTCGGGATGTTGACTCCTTTTCCGTCGTCTATTTCACCGCTCGTTGTCGCAAGCAGTTTCAGGGTATCTTTCCGTTTTTCTTTGACTGTGGTTCTCAGCCTGCCGTTGTCGATAAGAACAGTGTCTCCGACATGCATTTCTTCATAGATGTTGTTATTGAAGCCTATTTTTTCGTTTCTGCCTACGTCAAGAGTGTCGCCTTTGTTGACAGTTTTTCTGCCCATTGCTTTGAGCCTTATTTCAGGGCCCTTCACGTCGATGATTATTGGAATGTCTGCTACTTCTCGAAGACTGCTAATCATGATCCTGTACTGATCAAGCGTCCCATAAGCAGTGTTTATTCTGGCACCGTTCATACCTGAACGGTACATTTTTCTAAGCGTGTTTCTGGAAATGCTAGCTGGACCGATCGTGCAGATGATCTTGGTTTTCTTCACCCACTCATACTCCAATGCCATTTCAAAAGGCGCCACTTGGAGTTCACAGTGAAGAAAAGTGATAAGTCCTATTAGAAGATTACACTAGTGTATATGGAGGATTTTCATGATCTGCAATCTGTTTGTCTTTAGGCATGCTGAAACAACTGATAACAGCCGTGGAATATTCTCAGGTTGGCGAGACTCAGAACTTACCTTGAAAGGACTCTCGCAAGCACAGGAGATTGCAGAGCAACTAAGGCGAGAGAAAATTGACTATGCGTTCACCTCACATCTTAAGAGAGCTCGAAAAACTCTTGAAATAGTCCTTGAAAAGCATCCTGCTATCCCTGTTTTTACGGATGACGGGCTCATCGAACGTTGCTACGGCTTGCTTCAGGGCAAAAGCAAGAGAAGGGTTGCTGAGGAAAGGCCTGAATGGTTCGCTCAAATTCACAGGGGCTATGATTTTCCGCCGCCAGAGGGAGAAAGTTTAAAGATGGTTGAAAATCGAACGTTGCCCTTCTTGTTGCAGCTTCAAGAATGGCTCCGACAGAACCCGGCTAACGTGGCAATCTCGTGCCATGGTAACTCTCTGCGCCCAATTCGTCGAGTCTTCGAGCATCTGAGCTTAAAACAGATGCTTCAGATTGAGAATCCCCAAGATCGTGCAATGTCTTATGCCCTTCATGTTCACAGTGTTAATATTGGAGGCCCTAGAAGAAACACCGTTAAAGCGGACTGGCAAGGCATACTGGTTCCTCAGCAAGTAAGATTGGCAACAGATCAGCGAAACCCATTGAAGAGATATTACTAGTTCCCAATAATGCTGCGCCGGAAGATCACTAGTGCACCTTGGCGCTTGCAATACAAAATTAGCGCGCTATCTTGTCTCTTCATTATGAAGAATGTTGGTGAGATGGTTTGTCGGATAACTTCGGAAAGTTTAATTTGCTTGAGAAGATTAACAAGTTTAACGTGTTGAGAAATGATGAAACCGAGAGAAGAAGAACAGATATGTGAGCGATGCGGTTATCCCATCGATGACTACAAATGTGTTTGCCCATACTGCGGTAAATCTTTTGGTTGCGATTGCTGCATAGGCCCTGACGCGGTAACTGGCGGTTAGAAGCCGAAGCTTTATCCTGAGATATTTGTTTGGTGAGTGAAAGATATGAAGGATATTAACTGGATGGCGGGAGGCCCACAAGGGGCGGGTGTTGATTCTGCCGCAAACATCTTTGGAAGAGCATGCGGTTACGGCGGACTCTATGTTTACGGAAAAAGAGAATACCATTCCAACATAAAGGGGCTTCACAGTTACTTTCACCTGCGCATCTCCGACCACGAGGTTGGGGCAAATGTAAACGATGTTGATCTATTGGCTGCGTTTGACGCTGAAACCGTGGTCAGACACATAAGCGAGGTTGTTGCTGACGGTGGCATCATAGTTGATAAGGAGCAGATTGGGACAAAAGTCCTTAGCATACCAACCTTTCCCTTGGAGTTTAAGGAAGAACTTCGCAAGTATATGGATGCGAAAGGTCTCGGAGAGACTCTGAATGACTTTCTTGAGAATGCCAAGAAAGAAGGCGTCCATGTTTTTCTGGTTCCTTACATGGATCTACTGAAGCAGACCGGGGCAAAGTTGGGAGTAGACAAAGTGAGTACGCTCACACGAATGATAAATGTGCTGACACTTGGCATCTCCTTTGGAATTCTAAAGTACGATCAAAGCCTTGTTGAGAAAGCCGTCAAGGCGATTTTCTTGGATAAGCCAAAGATCGCCGACATGAACATCATAGCCCTAAGAGTAGCCTACGACTATCTAAACCAGACTTTAAAAGAAGATTTTCCACGCACGCTTCAAAAGTTTGAAACGAAGGAAGAAAGAATTTTCCTGTCAGGAAACCAAGCTGTCGCCTTAGGCAAGGTCTTAGGCGGATGTAAAGTTCAAACCTATTACCCAATAACGCCAGCTGCAGATGAAAGCGAGTATCTAGAAGCGCATGAAATTCTCAAAACCAAGTCGGGCGACGGATCGGTGCTTGTCGTTCAGACTGAAGACGAGATAGCAGCCATAAACTCAGCCTCCGGGGCCGCCTTGGCGGGTGCAAGAGCGGCAACATCCACGTCTGGACCCGGATTCTCGCTTATGGTTGAAGGCTTGAGCTGGGCGGGAAACTGCGAAGTGCCAGTTGTAATAACCTACTATCAGCGAGGTGCGCCAGCCACAGGTTTGCCCACTAGATTCGGCCAGGCTGACCTAGGATTTGTCATGCATGCTGGGCACGGAGAATTTCCTCGAATAGTGCTCGCGTCCGGCGACATCCAAGAATGCTTCTACGACGCTGCGGTCTCGTTCAACTACGCTGAAAGATATCAGCTTCCAGTGATTCACCTTATCGACAAAGCCATGGCGAACAGTTCTCAAACATACAAAACCTTTGACGCTAGCAAATTCAAGGTTCAACGTGGAGAAATCGTCACTGAAATAAAGCCGGAAGACCAGCCCTATAGGCGATTCAGATTCACGGAAACCGGAATCTCTCCGAGAGCGTTCCTAGGCACAAAAGATGTTGTGCAATGGTACACGGGAGACGAGCATAACGAGATAGGTCACATCAGTGAAGAGCCTTTCAACAGAGACAAGATGGTTGAGAAAAGGATGAAGAAGCTGGAACTGGTGGAGGAAGAGATACCTATCGAGGAGAAGGTCAACTTCTATGGAGATAAAGGATCACAAAACCTTATCCTCAGTTGGGGTTCTCCGAAGGGAGCCATTCTCGAGGCGCTCGACATGTTGAAGGGAGAAGGCTTCAGTGTGGGATTTGTTCAGGCACGTATGCTTCTTCCACTTCCAAGTGACTATTTCGCCAACTTGTTCAAAACTGCAGAAAAAATAATCGATGTTGAAAACAACTACTTGGGACAGCTAGGAGGAGTAGTTAAACAAGAAACGGGAATCACCCCTAACTTCTATGTCCTGAAGTACAACGGGCGACCAATAAGCACGACCGAACTATATCATGCCTTGAAAAATGTTTTGCGTGGACAAGCCCCAAAAAAGCAGGTGCTAACCTATGGCTCTTAAAATGACAGATTTTAAAACTGATATTTTCGCAGACTGGTGTCCGGGTTGCGGAGACTTCGGAATAATGACTGCTCTGCAAATGGCCCTTCTTGAACTTAACCTGCAACCTTATCAGGTCGTGATGGTCTCAGGCATCGGCTGCTCAGGCAAAGAACCGCACAACGTGAAAGTCAACGGCGTGCACACTCTTCACGGCAGAACGTTGCCGTTTGCGACGGGAATAAAGCTCGCAAACCCAGACTTAGTGGTAATTGCAATAGGCGGAGACGGCGACGGACTCGGCATCGGCGCGGGACACTTTGTAAACACGGGCAGAAGAAACTTGAACATACTCTACATAATCCACAATAACGGCGTCTATGGCCTAACAAAAGGTCAGGCGTCACCCACGCTGAAGCTCGGATTGAAGACAAAAGCCATTCCGAAACCAAACATCAACGAAGCGATAAACCCGATTGCGCTGGCGCTCACGTGCGGATACACATTCGTGGCAAGATCGTATGCTTACGATGTTAAACACTTGAAAGACACGATAAAGCAGGGTGTTCAGCACAAAGGTTTGGCTTTCATAGATTGTCTGCAACCATGTCCAACATACAACGACATAAACACCAAAGACTGGTACGCAGGTGAGGACAGAAAAGACCCCAAAACTGGAAAACCCCAATCAAGGCTCTATAAGCTGGAAGAGACGGGCTTTGATCCTGTTGTTCGCGATTGGTCAGAGGAATACAAGAAAAAAGCAGCAGCCATGGACAAGGCCCAAGAATGGGGTGACCGAATTCCAATCGGCGTCTTCTACAAGAACGAGCTCGAACCGACCTTTATCGACCGCATCATCAACAGAATACCCTTCTACCGAAGCAACCCACCAGCAAAGCAGAAAATCAGCGACGAAAACGGCTTTTCTACAGCAGACTTGAGAGACTTTTTTGACGAGTTGAGAACGAGCTAGGAGCAACTAAGAACTGGCATCTCATTCTCGTCCCTTTTTTGTTGCCAACTGCAAAATAGGAACAACTTGCTATTAGACTATCCGTCTGCCGTCAACAAAATGTCGTTCAGTCATGCAGTCGGCTGCGTAACGCGCGCGCTAATTCTGACGCAAAACTGGAGTTTCGTTCCTTCTAAGTAACCCGATGCTTCGGACAGAAATGCGCAGACTATTTGATCTTGAGAGGTCTGCAATAGAACTGGTTGAAGCCCGCAAGCAGAGAGGAACCGCTCTTGAGGCCCGTGTAACAGTGTTCTTCGATCGTTAAATCATCGATCATGCGGTGTTTCTGGTAGGATTCTTGACTTTTCCATCCCATGAATCCCACGAACTCAGCAGGGTTGTAGTAATTGTAGAAAGTGCGGCAGAATCCCAGTCCTCCAACCGAACGCAGATCCTTTAACAGTTCACGTACCATTTTGTTCCAGGGGACCAGTTTTTTCATGGCCACTAATCCATGGCAGATTACAACCATTTCAGGCGGGTTTTCACTAGGCTTGGCGTAGGAGACTTCATCAATTTCCCTGCAGAAGATTTCAAAGTACAGTCCTGGCTGAAAGTAGGCTGCGCCAATCCTGTCGTCTCTTCTCACCTTCATAATGCCTTGAGCAGCATCGTTGTGAGCTTTCTCCACTGTCCACTTGGTGTTACTCCAGATGATGTGCGGCTGCTGGATGCACTGGTAAAAATCTCTCTCCAGCACGCCTATTTCTCGGGTGAACCTCTTCTCGGCTTCACGAAAACCATTGACCTGCTTCTCAAGTTCACCCTCGGGTACAATCGCAGTGCAAATAGTAAACATGGGCATACCTTTCCCACCAAACGTTTTTCAGTATTAGCGATTCATGCAAGATAAGAATTTTGCGTTCTTCCTCTGTGAAGATGCAAAGAATTTAGATCTTGTAAGAGTCTCTTCTGCCCATCTATGGGGCTTTCGTCAGGAAAACTGGTGAGCGCTGCCAGTCACTCTATGTCGTTTTGGATGAGGATTTCCATGATTTCTTGAAGGCTACGACCGAAACATCGGGTCTTCCAGTTTCATGAAGATTAAGTGCTTTCATTTGTGACGTTGGCCTGGTTCACAGGCTAATTCTTATATTACTTTCTGCGTGAATACGTTTTCAAAGACTTTGAACAGGTCTGTCAGATGGCATCTAATGGTTCTAGAAGAGTTGGGTTGATAAAGCCTTCAGCAATCCGTAGAATGCTCGAGCTTTCAGCAAGAGTAAAGAATGTGATTCATCTGGAGCAGGGTGAACCGGATTTCGTAACTCCAGGGCACATATTGGATGCGGCTGTTCAGGCGGCCAAGAAGGGTTTCACGCATTACACGGAAATTGACGGAACAATGGAGCTGCGTGAAGCCATAGCTGAAAAACTTGCGAGGGAGAACGGTATCGACGTTGACCCGCAAACAGAGGTCACGGTGACTGCTGGCTCTCAAGAAGCCATGTTTATCACTGCCCTCGGTTTTCTAAACGCTGGTGATGAAGCCCTAATCCTCGACCCCTACTATCCAGCGTATTTTGAGGACACTCTCCTAGCAGAAGCCTTGCCGGTTTCCGTGCAGCTTGATGAAAAGAAGGACTATGCAATAGACGTTAGACTCTTGGAAAACCAGCTGACAAAGAAAACTAGAATGATCTGGATGTGCAATCCTTCGAACCCAACGGGACACGTGTTCTCAGGACAGGACCTCGAAATCATAGCTGAATTCGCCAAACAGCATGATTTGATCGTCTTCTCTGACGAAATATACGAGAAGATCATCTACGATGATGCGAAACACATCAGCATAGGCTCGTTGCCAAGCATGGAAGACAGAACGATAACAGTGAATGGTTTTTCAAAAGCATATGCTATGACAGGCTGGCGAATCGGATACGTAGCGGCTGAAGAGGGGCTGTCTGCCACCCTGCGCAAACTGCACTATTACGCAACGCTGTGTCCAAACGCACTCTCGCAAAAGGCAGCCTTTGCTGCACTAGCAGGTCCTCAAGACTGCGTTCAAAGAATGGTTGAAGAGTACGACAGAAGAAGAAGATGCGTGCTCAATGAACTCGACAAAGTTAAGGCCGTATCGTGCAGTCGACCGAAAGGGGCATTCTATGTTTTTCCAGACTTTTCAAGCTTCGAAGAGTCTGATGAGGCGCTTGCCTCGTATCTGTTGAAGGACGCTGGGGTGGCGACTGCACCGGGTTCGGGTTTCGGGAAAGCAGGAGAGGGTCATCTGAGAATATCCTACTCAGTCTCCTATGAGCAAGCCAAAAAGGGAATAAAAAGCATCAGAGAAAGCTTAGAACGTAAAATGTGACCTGCACACGCTTATTGGTGTGTATCGTACGCTTGTGGTTAAGACAGTCCATAGAATTCTGGTAGCCACCGATTTTTTAGCGCGCATGCTTGTTCCTAAATTGCGTTCAAGAGGCGGGTATAGCGTTTTCCGATGGGGGATTGTTACTGTCACGGTTCGAGCTGGGTGGTCTCGTGCTTACACCCTCCCCCCCGGGTATCGTATATGGTCCAAATATGTTTGAAGAGTAAAATGAGTAGCGCAAGCTGCTTCCCGAAAGAATTCAGGAACACGCTAGCGCGCTACTCAGAATATGCGGCTGAAGGGAAAGAACCAAAGAGTTGGTTGAAAAGCATCCGCCAGACGGGTAGACAGAACGTGCGCTTATTAGTAGAAAAGTCTATTTCGTTATTGTCATGTCGTCGGCCGATGTCGCAGTAAAAGTGTTTCGTGAACTGGAAAGCGAAGACCTTCGAGTGTTGCAGGCCATAGAAACTGCGATGAGTCAACACGAGTTCGCTCCGAAAGAGCAGATCGCAAAGTTCACAAGGTATGACTTGGCCCGAGACACAGACTTCAGGCTAACTCGAGTCCACAAGTTGGGCCTAATTTATCAGAAGCGCGGCGCCTACGTCGGCTACACCCTGAATTACGCCGGATACGATTGCTTATCGATAAACGCCTTAGTCAAAGCCGGAGTGCTTGAGGCGTTTGGCAAGCCGTTGGGCGTAGGCAAAGAAACCGATGTCTATGATGCTTTGGACCCTAAAGGCAAGCGAATCGCCGTCAAGTTTCATAGACTGGGAAGGATCAGTTTTCGACAGACAACACGCAAAAGAAGCTACACGACCGAGCGTAGTGCAGGATGGCTTTATGAGTCACGACTCGCGGCGGAAAGGGAATTCCAGGCTCTTAAGCTTCTTTTTCCTTGTGGAGTAGCTGTGCCGGAGCCGTTGAATCAAAATCGTCACGTCGTAGTCATGGGGATGATTGAGGGTGCAGAACTCGGTAATTGGAAAAGGTTGGCCAGGCCCGATAGAATTCTTCGAGAAATTCTGCGCAATGTTCGGAAAGCCTTCTTGAAGGCAGGCGTTATTCATGCTGACCTGAGCGAGTACAACATCATCGTGAAACCTGATAAGCACATCTTGATAATTGATTGGCCACAGTACGTTAAGAGGGATCACCCTAACGCTGAAGAGTTGCTGAAACGCGATGTCCAGAACGTTCTGCAGTATTTTGAACGCAAGCATCGGCTAAGTGTAAAAATTCAAGAATGCTTGAATTATGTTACTGGAGAGAGTAGGACCATTATCTTATAGGAATGTCAAGCATTATGTAGAGAACGTTGTTGCCGCGCAACAGGACGTTTCCGTAGTTCGTGATCAGCTGGTCGTCCTTGGACTCGGTGGCCCCTTCCAACAGAATGTTCATGTGGCCATCGCACTTGATCATCTTGCCCTTGTACTCGCCGCCGTTCTTCAGCACGACTGCGATTTCTGCGTTCAGCTGCTTGATGAGGACGTTTAGCGGTTTCTTGCTGGGTTCCATTTGAGCACCTTGGTCTCTGAACGTGATCACACATAAGCTCAAGTCATCACGTATAAAAGCCTTATGAAAGGCAACCTCGCAACCGCAAGACGCGAAACTGTTTCGAACAGAGTTGAAGCGGTGCTGCATAAATCAGAAATGACCCTCACGTGCCATCGACCTTTTCACTGTCCATTCGCGATCGTAAGCCACAGGAAAATCCGGTTTTCTGTAGAATAAAGACTTAAGTGACTTTCCACATGGTAGGAAATGATTGAAAATGAAGATAGTCGTCTTAGACCATGTTTACCTGGAAGAGAAGCACGTCAAAAGACTGCGGTCGCTCGGCGACTTGAAAGTTTTTGAAGAGCCGCCTAAGACTAGTGAAGAATTGAAGGAGAGAATAAGAGAAGCAGAGGTGGTCATAGTTGGGTGGAGCAACCTGACCAGAAGTGTCATGGATTCGGCTGAGAGACTGCGAATGATTTCGATATGGGCCACGACTTGCCACTACGCTGACCTTGAAGCGGCAAGAGAAAGAGGAATCGTGGTGACTCATGTTCCAGGCTACGCTACGGAAGCCGTCGCGGAGTATACCTTCGCTTTGCTGTTGGCGGCGGTCAGAAGACTGACGCTAGCAGATAAGCATGTCAGAGAGGGAAAATTCGACTGGAGTCCCTTCGCAGGCAGCGAATTAGCTGGGAAGACTCTCGGAGTGGTCGGCACGGGAGCTATCGGTTGCCGAGTGGCTGAGATAGGCCGCGCCTTAAGAATGCACGTGCTGGGCTTTGACAAGTATCCTAATCTCAAGAGAGCAAAAGAGGTTGGTATGAGCTATGCTGATCTGAAGACGTTGCTGAGAGAGAGCGATGTGGTAACTTTGCATGTTACTTTGACGTCGGAAACGGAGAAGCTATTGGGAAAAAAGGAGATCGCAACCATGAAAGATGGAGCGGTGATTATTAACACGTCCCAGGGAAGGGTGATAGATCAGGAGGCTCTGGTTGAAGCGTTGAGGTCAGGAAAACTGTCCTACGCAGGATTGGACGTCTTTGAGGATGAACCGCCAGCCAAGAACAATCCTCTTTTCAAGCTTGGCAACACTGTGCTTTCTCCGCACATCGGTTTCAACACTGTCGAAGCAGAGGCAAGATGCACGGACATCTGTGTCGACAACGTTGCAAAGTTTCTTGAAGGAAAACCGCAAAACGTTTGCTGAGAGGCATGAGCTTGTTTCAAGGTGAGTTAACATGCGTCTGACCAAAGAAGAAGAGCAAATGCTCAACGGAGAATGGGGTGCAGGAACGCAGAAAGCGATGGAGTTGCTCTTGGCAATAGGAGAAGCGTATGACGCGGAAAGGATGATTCCTGTGAGTCGTGCGCACGCTGCTTCAAGCGGCCAAGAGGGAGACTTGTACTTCGTGGAGCTCTTGGCTGATGGAGGCGCAAGATGCCGAGTGCCGACCAGCACGAACCCGGTTTATGACATAGGTTATTTTCACGGTTTTTTTGACAACATTCCGAGAGACGAGGCTGAAGTAGCTCGGAGAGTGATGGAAGCCTACAAACGAGTGGGCGCCATGCTGACCTGGAGCTGCGTGCCCTACATGTCAGAAAACATACCGTTGTACGGTGAGACCGTCGCCTTTTCGGAATCGAGCGCCACGCCGTACGTGAATTCCGTCATCGGCGCAAAGACGAATCGCGAAGCAGCTCAGAGCGCGCTGGCCGCCGGAGTGATCGGCAAAACTCCTGAATACGGCCTGCACATCAAAGAAAATCGCAGAGGCACGGTTCTCATCGACGTCGAAGCTTCCCTGAAAGACGAGTTTGATTACAGTCTGCTAGGCTACTGCGTTGGCAAGGCCGTGGGCTATGGAATCCCAGTGCTGACTGGAATAGCTAGACGTCCGAGTACGGAGGAATTGATAAACTTCTGTGCGATGTCCAACACGTCCGGTGCCATATCCATGTTTTACATGCCCGGACTCACGGTGCAGGCCTCAACGGTTCAGGAAACCTTCCAAGGCGACGTTCCAGAGGAAAAGATCGTTGTTACGGACAAGGAGCTTAAGATGGTCATTGAAGAACTTCAAACGGCGAGTGGAAGAATCGATTTCGTTCAGCTTGGATGTCCCCATTACACTCTTAAACAGGTTGGGGAGGTCGCAGAGCTCTTGAGCGGAAAAAAGGTGCACAAAGACGTGTCTTTCTGGGTCTGCACGTCGGCGACAACGAAAATGCTGGCCGACAGGGTCGGCTACACACGCGCGATAGAGGAAGCTGGTGGGCACGTTGTGGTTGACACGTGCATAGACGAGCCTTGCTGGGTCACGTACAAAGACAAAGTGGGCGTGACGGACTCGCCTAAGTGCGCCTACTATCGTAGATTCAAGGACGTCAAGGTGATGAGGCTTCGTGACTGCATTGACGCTGCGGTCGAGGGCAGGTCGAGATGAGAAGCTTGGAGACGTTATTGAAGTGTCACAGGATCATAGGAGGACGCGGAGAGGGTGAGGCTCTGGTGTCTCATGAGCCGATCTGCTTCTACCTTACGGACCCTAAGACCGGAGTCGTCAGGGAGAAAACGCATGAGCTGGCCGGGATGAACATTGCGAACAAGGTGCTCGTATTTCCGTCGGGCAAGGCCAGCTCCGTGGTTCAGATAGACGGTTTGTTCAAGCTGGCGTCACACGGCCTTGCTCCGAGGGCGATGATTGTCAAGGATGTTGAAACGGTGCTCATCGTGAGTGCATTCATAGCAAAAGTGCCTCTTGTAGACAGGTTGGAAAAGAATCCGTTCGAGACTATTCACAATGGCGACTTTGTCACGGTAGACGCGGACAAAGGAATTGTTACGGTGGCAAGCCGAAGAGGTTAACATTCCTCAGTTCGCGTTTTCACTCTTCTAAGACGCTTACGTTTTATTGCACCTGGTTGTTCCGAAATTGAAGAGGACGGCCGTTTTTGTGGAAAAAAAATAATTTTTTTTGAGCGTTCAGGCTTGCGCAGAGTGCTGTTTGAACAGCGTCTCATGGAACCGTCTTGAGACCTCAGAGCTAGTCTTGCTTGCAAGTCCTTTTCGAGTGGCACTGGAATTTAGAGAAAATCATGCGCACAAGAGAATGGAAATTTCTTCTGGAATTTGTTGACAAAATTTTTATTCAAGGCTTAGGTCTCAAGCGCGCTTTTGTTCTCTTTTAGTTACTCAACAAGACTAGAAAGCATCGTGTCCAGAAGGTCTATTTCCTCAGAAGGTTCTCCCTTGACTTTGCTTTTCTTCATGTTTTCCACCTTTAGCAAGATAGCCCTGCTCAGATAATCAATTCATGATTATCGTGCGTGCGCTAGGTGCCATGTACTTTGATCGAACAGAATCCTCAAGCATGAAATTTTTAAATGTTGTTTGAGTGTACTCTTACCCAGAAACCAGGTCAAACAAGTGGCACTTATGAGGGAAGAACCCCGAGTTGTCGTGGTGGGAGCTGGAGCGATCGGGTCGTCAATCGCGGGCTGGATTGCGCCCAAGTATGGAAACTTGTCCTTGCTCGCACGCGGCGAGACTCTTGAGGTCATTAAGAACCGGGGACTGAAGTCTTACTTGAAAGGAGGGAGATTAACCGCAGCAGCGTTGCCTGTGCATGGCATAGGGTCGCTGGTCGAGATCGCACTGCCTGATGTCATCGTTATCACTGTGAAGAATTACGACCTTGACACCACCTCCCACGGCCTGAGGGCACATCTGGGAGATCATGAACCCATCGTCGTAGCTTTGCAGAACGGCGTCCAGAACCAGCAAGTTCTCCCCAGATACTTCGGCAGAGTAGTTTATGGCGTTGTCTGTTACAACGCTTGGCGGGATGGTCCTGGAGAAGTGGGACACGAGCCTCGGGGTTATGTCATTCTGGGCACGCCTGCAAATGACCTACAAGACGAGGCGCAAGCGGTTGCGAGGATCTTTGGGTTGGGCTTGGACTGCGTGACCACGGATCGCTTGCAAGACGCAGTCCACTGTAAATTGGTGATCAACCTTGCGAATGCTTTGATGACGCTCGTGGGGTTTCAGAGGCGCCCAATCGGGTCCTTCAACCTCTTGGTGCGTATGACGTTGAAGCTGTTTTGGGAAGGCATCCAGCTTCTTCAAGCAGCCGGGTTCCATGAACACTCTCTAGGGCCGATTCCGTCGTGGAGATCCATCAAGATGGGGGCCACGCTGCCAGCCTTCATGATGGGCGCCCTGTATAGGCTTAACACAAAAAGGCTCGGTCTGAACAGCATGGCTCAAGACGTTTTCGGAGGCAGGACTACCACGGAATTGGAAACGCTGAACGGGTACATGCTGGACCTTGCCCGGCGAGCGGGATTCTCCACACCGATTAACGAAACCATTTACGAGGTCGCGAAAGAGCGCTTTGGCCCGAATTTTCAGCCCATCTCTGAGCAGGAGTTGTGGGGTATGATTGAGCGAAAAGTGCGCCGGATGAAATCGAAGGGCAACCTACAAAGCACAGCGCGATCTCTGCAGTCTTTAGCGTGCTTCTAACGGTTTTCCATTGCGTCTGCGATTATCAGATAGAAGGCTGCTAGTCCTTTCCATTTTCCCCATTTCTCGGCGACTTTGCGAGCTTCTGTGCCTGAGATTTTTTTGTCGTGGCAGTAGTGGTGGGAAATGATTCTTCTCAAGCCCAGGTCATCAGCGGGGACAACGTCAAGCTTGCCCATTCCTCTGGCTATAGTGAGTTCAGCCGTCCAGACTCCTATTCCGCGTATCTTGTCGAGTTCGCTGATGATCTTTTGGGCATCATCGTAGCGTTTGAAACCCTCCAAGTCCAGCTTTCCGTCGGCAATCATCTTGGAAACCTCGTTGACGTACTCCGCTTTCTTCTGAGACAAGCCGCATCTGCGCAGTTGTTCAGGCTTTACAGAAGCCAGCTCCCGTGGCGTTGGATAAGCATAATACTCTTCGCCATCCAATCTGAGTGTCTTGCCGAAGGCTTTGACCAGTTTTGTCTCTAGAACGTGTGCTACGTTGAGCGAGATCTGCTGTTCGGTGATCGAGTCGATTAGAGCTTCAAAGACATTAGGCGTAGTAGGGATTTTCAGCCCTCTCAACCTGTGGACGATGTGTGCAAGGACTTCGTCTTTCTTGGCGTGTTCGTAGAAGGGTTTGAGGTCCAAATCGATGTTAAGCAGGCCACTCACCGTCTGTTTGGCGGCTGTTTTGTCGGCCTCCGATATGCTTTGATCTGATCTCAATTCAACTGATATTTTCGGGTCGTCTACGGTTCCTAACGCTTTCATGGTGGCGAGAATCAGCCTATCGTCGACTCGTACGATTTGCCAGAATTTTCCGTTTTCATACTTGCGGATGTTTCTGTCACCGTTAGAAAAGATGATGGCGCTCAGGTTGAAATCAAAGGGTGGTGCGCACTTCAGAGTCAATGTTTCGGTGTGGGCCAACATGGTTCTCCTGCGGAGATTTGCCTACTCTTTTCAGATTCATGTTAAAAAGGCTGCCCCTAGGACGTTTTCGCGAGGCCGCAAGGCAAAAATCAGTGATTGGCTAACCTAATCAGTTATGAGACCTGATTATCAAATAGTGTTTCTCGGGACGGGTGGCGGCCGGTTTGTGACAATGACGCAGAGGCGACGCACTGCCGGTATTCGGATCATTGGTGATGGACTGAATTTACACTTGGACCCTGGTCCCGGGGCGCTTGTGCATTCGATAGAGGAAGGGCTTAGCCCTCAGCGTATCAACGCTGTGCTTGTTTCACATTGCCATCCGGACCATTACACCGATGCGGAGATGCTGATTGAAGCAATGACGAGAGGTATGACTCGAAGACAAGGCTTGCTTGCTGCGCCTAAGAGTGTTTTGGAGGGCAGCGACGCGTGTGAGGTTTCGATCTCCAGGTATCATCAGCAAATGGTCGGACAAAAAATAGAAGTGGCGCCAGGGCTGAAGTTCGAAGTTGGTAACATCACCGTCTCAACTACTGAAGCGAGGCACACTGATCCTGACGCAGTCGGTTTCAGGTTTGAAACTGGGCTCGGGGATTTCGCCTACACGAGCGACACGGAATATTATGAAGGCATAGCCAAATATTATCAGGGACTCCGTCTGTTGGCTCTGTGCGTCATGAGACCTTCAGGGAAACCTTGGAAGGGCCACATGTCCACAGAAGACGCGATAAGAATTGTTGATGAAACTCATCCTGAGCAGGCTGTCCTGACGCATCTTGGGATGAGCATGCTTCTTCGGGGACCCGAAAAAGAGGCAATGCTGATTCAGGAGAAGACAGGTGTTCCAGCAATCTCTGCGGTGGACGGCATGGTCGTTCTTTTCGGCGAAAGCATCAAGATGGAGACAGGAAAGGGTCAGAAGGACCTGACAGGTTTTTTGTGAAGGATTTTTAACTCGCACCGCTTCATAGTTAGGCGTGAAGGATGTAAGGTCCATGCGAATCGTGCTGCGAATAGGCGGTTCCATCGTTGCTTCGCCAATTAACCCGGTCTTAATACGCGAGTACGCTAATCTCTTGAGGGAATTGAAAGCGCAGAAGCATGAGTTGGTCGTTGTTGTCGGCGGTGGAAACTTGGCGAGAGAGTTGATTGCTGTTGCTAAGGACGTCGGACTTGACGAACCAGCTCAGGACGAAATCGGGATTTCCATCTCAAGAGCCTTCGCCCAGCTTCTCATGAAAAAACTGGGCACCCTTAGCTGTGAAAGGGTTCCGCTGACGGTGGAGGACGCTGCAGAATGTCTCGCTAAGGGAAAGGTCGCCATCATGGGTGGTTTGAAGCCCGGCATGACAACCGACACGGTTGCAGCGATGGTCGCCGAGAGAGTGAAAGCCGACCTGCTGCTGAAAGCAACGGATCAAGAAGGTGTCTATGATAAAGACCCAAGGAACCACCCAGATGCGGTGAAGCTAGATCATCTGAGCTTTGAAGACTTGGCGAGAGTGTTCTCCCAAGGCAAGCACGCGGCTGGTATTCATCAGATAATCGACCCCGAAGCCGTCAAGATTCTGAAGCGTCATCACGTTAGGGTTGCAGTTGTCAACGGGTTCAAAATCGAGAATGTCTTAATGGTCATCAAAGGAAAACATGTTGGCACATTGATTGACTAGGCAAAATTCCTGTTCTCTTTCCAACAGGCTTGGCCGTCACTGTTTATGAGTCTGCGTAGAGATATCAGTGCGCATTCGGGGCTATCCGAAATGGCGACGCAAAAACTTAAGGCCGTAGAAGCGCTGAAAACCTGTGGAAGAGCTGTGCGCAGGAGGTTTCAAAGGTTTGAGTAGACTTTACCCGAACCGGCCGATTGTGGGCGTCGGCGCAATTATCATACAGAATGGTAAGATTCTGCTCGAGAAGAGGAAAAATGACCCAGGAAGGGGCAAGTGGAGCATTCCTGGGGGCTTAGTGGAACTGGGTGAAAGTCTCGAAGAGACCGTGATAAGAGAGGTCCAAGAAGAGACTGGCCTCGTGGTTGATGCGCCTAAACTTATCGATGTTGTCAGCCAAGCTACTTTAGACGAAAGCGGTAAGGTGAAGTATCACTTCGTAATAGTCGACTACCTCGTCAAGCTTAAGGGCGGAACGGTTAGAGCCGCAAGTGACGCTGCAGAACTTGAGTGGGTCCCGTTTGACGAAGTTGAACAGAAGGATCTTATAAGAAGTTTCAGAGGCTTTTTCGAGAAGAACAGGAAGAGACTAGAGAAGATGATTTCTTCTTCCGGAGAATGACCAATGCTTATGCGATGTGCGATCATTAGTCAATCATTCGAAGAAAAGTCTCGTTTCTCCCATGGTTTTCACATCCATTGCTTTGATTTTAGCAACGATCGGAAAGTCTCTCACTGCTTTTCCGAGGACGAGACAATTGTGCGGTGGCAGGTCTCTGGCTATTGATCTCACCGTTTCTGCATCTACTCTCGAAGCTCTTGAAACGACGTCCAAATCATGCTCGTTCGTGAAGTTGAAGAGGAATATGTTGTCTGCTTGACGATAGATGTTTTCCCTTATCGTGTCAGGTTGATTGGTTATGAATGTTGTGAAGATGCCGAAATGGCGCATGCGTGTGACGATGTCGTCCCAATAAGTCTCACGTAAGTAGAGGTGGGCTTCTTCTGCGAAGAGGAACACCGCCTTGAGCTTCCAGTTCGTCAGGGATTCAACGAGTCTTCCAAGAATGTGCTCGACGACTATCTGCCGGTCAATCGTCGAAGTGTTCCGCAGGTTTATGACTATGGCACCACCTTCTTCTTTTGCCTTCAGCAAGGATTCTTCTAGTAAAGCGGCCTCAGCAAGGTTGTCTGTGAAAAAGCCCGAGTTTACTAACGTGTGGTATCGTGAGAACAGTGCGTCGCGAACGTGTTGGTTGCAGTTGCAATTACGTATCGCTTCTCCTAAGTCATGCAATGTCAGGCTGTCTCTCTGTTTCAGTTCTTTCCATATGTGTCTAAATTCACGAGCAGATGTGCCTGGGAGATGAAGCGCGTGAACAAGGATGCCGAGTAAGACGTGTAAGCTCATCTGTTTCAGGGCTACCTTGAAGTTTTGTGAAGGCGTTAAAACGTGTATCTTGTCATGGTTGGTGTTTCTTTTGCCTTCAGATGTTATCCCCAGGCTGAGGTACTCACCGTTCAAGTCGAAGACGACGACTGTGGCCTTGTAGCCCAGCAGGTTTATCATCAACAGCTTGGACAGGTGGGATTTGCCTGTTTCCTTTTTTCCTGTTATGATGTTCAGTCTTCCATCTAGTGATGTGGCGTCTATCGTTAGAAGTGAGGAGTCTTTCATGGCGCCCAGGACTATTGGGAGTTTTCCGCTTATCTTGGCGAGCTTGAGCAGTGTCGAGATCGGTAGTTTTTTTATTGTCGATTGTGAGCGTGAGGGAAGCCAAGAGCTACTCGGGTTCAAGCTGTCGTTCTCGACGGTTGCTCTGATCTTGCAGATGAGCAGGCTGGCGTCTTGAATGTAGGTGATGTGTGGAGCAATTTCAAGAGGATCAATGTCCTCGCCTTGAAGCAGTTCTCCACCGTCTGGCAGACTGCGAAGAAGCTCTTCTAGGACGCCTGGAACTGCGGCAAATTGCACGTCGATTACCTGCGCGATCAGGGCTCTTCTTGCTTCTTCGTCTTGAACGAGCAAGTAATCTCCTTTTTCGACGGTTTCGTTCGGGAAACTCAGAACGTAGATCGCATTGCCCTCTTTTTTGTAGAGCTTCATGGTTAGCTCTCTCCTTTGCCGAAGGGTCCGAACAGAAGTTTGTGCATGTCTGGTCTGTTGATGATCTGAAGCCCGCATTTGCGCGTGATGAAGTGCTGCATTGCTAGCACTTCGTTGGCTGTGAATGTGCACAGGATGTGAGCTAACCGGAGGGTTTCAGGGTAGCTCTGCGAGATCAGGTCGTTGCCTAGTAGTCTCTCAACTGCTTCGACTCTCAGCTCGTGAGGAACCTCTGTGTCGATGTCGAGTCTGAAGGCACAGTTTCCACTGCTTAACTTGGCAACGTAGACTTCTCCCAACGGAACCATTGGAGGCTTGAGTCTAAAACCGATGGTCTCAACCAGGTATGGAGGTCTTTGTTCGAACGTGAGATCTGTTATGAGGGAACCGTTGACTCTGAGGTTTGTCATTTTTGAAAAAGCCAAGATAACATTGCCTCTTTCCCTTCCGTCTTTCAGGATTTCTTTCATGCGACGTGTCGGCGTGTCTGCTGTTCCAGCGGTTAAGGAGCCGTCGAAAAGGATCAGTCCGTTGTTCAGGGTTTTTGTGAGCATCGCTTGTAACCATCTTTCGAGGAGGTTTGCTATTCGTGTCGGCATCTGCAAGAGGCTCGGCGCGCTTTGGTGGCCTGGTTCCCGTGTAGAAGCTAAATATGCTCTTTCCAGGGTGTTGTAGACTTCCCTTTTGTTTTCTTCCGTCACCTGAAAGATGAATGGGCCTATTCGAGTGTACCTGTAGTTTTCTCTCTGTTTCCAGACATTTGCGCCTCTGACGGCTATCACTATTCCTGCGCATGTTTCGGCAATCTTCATGGTTGACGTGTCTACTGCTGCAACAACAGTTTGTTCATGTCGGGGTTTGAGGAGCATGGGTTCAAGTTTAAGCTTTAGTGTTTCAACGGTTTCCTCTGTGCTGACTTGTTGAATTAATTGCTCCTTTTGTTGAAAGTAGTGATTGTGTCGGTAACCTAACGAATATAAACTAAGTGTGGTGAACTGGTGTGGGAGCGTGGTGTCCATTGCAGGTTGTGGAAAGTTATATTTTGGTGTTGTTGCAATAGGGTATTGTGCAATCACCAAGATTCACCAATAGCCAATTGTTTGAGGAGGACATATTTAAGTGTTGTGCATGTACAAGATGTACAACACAATAAACAACAAGGTGAGCCATTGACGGAGACAGAAGCAAAACAGCCGATACGGTTAAAGATGAAGATAGGTGAAATAGAGTTCGAGATTGAGTGCCAAGAAGATCAGCTGCAGACAACCGTAGACAAGATTCTCTCAACTGTGACTGAGAGGTTGAGAGAAACTCCTCTAATGATGGAGAGGTCCGCCCAGCCGCCAAGGGCTGAAACCTGCAAGGGCATAATTCAGAAACTGTGGGAGGAAGGCTGGTTCGCAGTTGCCAAGGGCCTAAGCGAGGTGCACAGCGAGTTGGCAAGACGGGGCTTCCACTATGACCGGACCGCGGTCGCCCATGCCCTGATCGACTTGGTCAAGGACGGCGTCTTGACGAGAGAAGGAAAACCCCGCAGGTACCAATACGCTCAAAAAAGACCGGCTTCCTAAACGATCTGCAATTGTATTGCTAGGCTAGAATGCCAGTTCTTGCCTTGATTCTTGGTAGAATGTCTTTTTGAAGCTGAACTAGGCCAAAGGTTGTGATCTTGTAAGTGTCGTCAGGGGTTTTCGTCACCATCTCGTTTTTTACGAGTTCGCCCAATCGTGTGCTCGTTATTTTTGCGTCTTTTCCGAGTTTTGCTTGGAGTTCTTCCTTGGAAAGACCATCGACTTGGGTCTTGCCCATTCGGCGTCCCATATGATTAGCTAGAAGCAGCAAGGCGAGAGTCTCGTTGTCCGTCAACTTGTTTCTTGGCACGAGTATGTAGGGGCCCTCTTCTGCAAAGGCCAAGACTTTCTCGCTGTCCTTAGCTAGGGTTTTCAGGTCAACGCTTAACGTCAGTTTTCTTGCAATTTCAAACGAAGGAAGTAGCTCGCCAAAGAATTTGTTCAGTAGCAACCAAACTTCTTCTGGGTTCCCTGAGAGTGTTTTTTCAACGTCCTTGTACCTGATGTGAACCATCAAGCTGCTTGGTTCTTCACTCAACCGATCTTACCCCTGAGCTTGGCTAGGACTTCGTTTTCAACCCATCTGTCGCCTTGAATCGTGAGCTTAAATTCAGGTCTGTTGGGATCTGGTTTGAACACTTGCCCTCGCTTCGTCATTTCGTTTAGTCGAGCTGGGACCATGCATTTTATTCCGCTTGACTCTAGAAGCTTCGTTGTCTGCGCCGCAGTGTTCTTCTTCCCTTCTGAAGCATACAATGTCAAGCCTATCGCTTCATAGTGTGTTAGGTTTTCGTGGGCTACTATTACAGGCCCCTCTGTTGTGGATTCAACGATACCTTTCAGTTGAACCCCTGACGGAATCAAACGGCTTGAGACAAGGTCAGACACTTTTTGCATGAAATTGTCTGGAAAGTTCTCGAGTATCTTGAGGACTTCTTGGGGGTTCTCGCCCTCAACTATGATTTCACCGAAGGGCGTTTTGATTCGTGCTTCAACCCTGTTCATTCAGCGTCTCCTCGTGAACGTAGAGCTTCTTTTTCAGCGAGGATGTATACGTAGCCGGTGTTGGTGCTCCAACGTCTGATCTTTTCTTTCTTGACTAGCTCCATCAGGACCGCTGCGAGCGTGCGCACTGAGTGTTCCAGTTCATTTGCCTTTAATGCTTCGCTTAGCTCGTCGATCGTGCGTGGGCGCCACTTTCCCCAATCGGTTTCGAGAATTTTTAAGAGTGCCTCATCGAGTTTTGCCGTATACGATATCTGTGGGTATTGTTGGGATGGAGGTCTTTCTGCGTTGGGAGCCCCAGTCTTGACGGTTAGTGTTGCCACCTTCTTAGGTTTCACTTTTTCAAATGCCTTGTCGATGTCGCTTATCAGGCTCGGCAAGGCTTTCATCGTATCAAGAACTTGTTCGTAGGCCCCGGTGACCTCGACCTCATAGTCCCCCATCTTCACTCGAAGGGCAAAACTTCCACTGGTTTTTCTCGGTTTCTTCTGCTGCAAACCTATCCCAAGATATAGGAAAGTGACAACTCCTTTTAGGATTTGCGCATTTGGACATGTTACGATTTTCGATATATGTTGCAGGTGGGAAGCATTGTATTAAATATTAAGATACAATAGTTGACGTTGTATCGCCTTCTCAAAGATGGTGAAAATCCTTGGCAAAGAAAGGGCTTTCCGTCTGGATCTTCAGCTCCCTGACGTTCGTATCGGTTGCGCACCTGATTGAGGCGATTTACGTTTTGGTTTCTGGAAGCGAAATCAAGCTTCTTAAGCTCTATCCCTTTGTCGGCGGGAGTTTGAGCGGTGTTTCGCCCGTTCTGT
This sequence comes from Candidatus Bathyarchaeota archaeon, assembly GCA_963707955.1. GTDB lineage: Archaea > Thermoproteota > Bathyarchaeia > Bathyarchaeales > Bathycorpusculaceae > DASPPK01. The sequence continues at coordinate 137,141 of OY970176.1, forward strand.
ATCTATGGCTATCTGCTTTGGCGAGCTTGGTTTTTTGGGGGATGACATGTGCAATAGCTTTTGAGAACCCTATGGAAAAGCTCTTGAAGAAGGCGGTTGCAGACGCCAAGAAGCAGAGTGTTGCTGAGACCAAGGTGGTTGAAGATAAGAGTGAAATTCTCGATGCGATGTACGAAACGTTAGAGTCTAGCAGTGAGACTATCGCAAATGTTAAGGACATGATCTGCAACGTGAGGACAGAAGTGAAAGAAATTCAGCCCTTGGCGACGACCGTTGATCTGATCAGGCTAGAGTTGAACGACTTGGCGAAAGAAGTGGAAAAGCTCGAGGATAATGTGAAGTACTCTTATGTATGCTTGGCATGCGGAAAGCCTTTGTTGCCTGAATTCAAGATATGCCCATACTGTGGCGAGGATGCCAGACTGCTGAGGACTCCTGTCATAGCTGTGACTGATCAAAAGCAGAAGTAGGTTTCCATTGTTTCTATTCTAGGGCTTCTTTAAGCCTTTGTTTCAGCACCTTACTTACAAGTGCTGCGTTCGCCTTGCCCCGCAAGTTGTTCATGGCTATGCCCATTAGGACGCTGAAGCTACTTTCTCCATGCTTCTTGATCAATTCCTTGTTTTCCTCAACAATCTTGGTCACCAACTTCTCCAGTTCAGCCTGAGGGATGGCTTGCAAGCCAAGCTCTCTGATAGCTTCTTCAATAGTTCTGTCCTCATTCTTTGACAGCCAAGTGAACACTTCCGAGATTGCTTCTTTCGCAAGTTTTCCTTCCCCTACGAGGCTGAAGATGCCGCTCAGTTGTCTGTCTGACACTTTTTCCACTCTGATGCCGTCTCGTTTTATTGCCTTCAGAGTCTCGGTCATGAATGCTGCGATGGTTGTTGGTGGGACTTTACTCTGACTTACTATGTTTTCAAACAGTTCACTGTATTCGGAGTTCAAGACCTGCCTAGCCAGCTTGTCATTAAGCCTGTACTCTTTCTGCAGCCGTTCGAGTTTCTGTTCTGGGAGTTCTGGTAGATGAGAACGAATTTCGTCCACGTAGTCTTGTGAGATTTGAACGGGTGGGATGTCTGTTTCCGGATACATTCTTGCTGCACCGGGGCGAGGTCTCATGTAGCGTGTTGTCCCGTCAGGGTTTGGTCCTCGCGTTTCTTGAGGTACGCCTGCTATCGCTTCTCGTGCTCTTTCAACCACGGCTCTTAACGCGTCTTCAGCGTTTTCCTGATTGTCTGCGACAAGAACCACGGCGTCCTCGTCATGGGCTTCAAGGTTCTTTCTCAGTTTTTCAACCTCTTCTGTCGTTATTCCGTAAGCTGGTAGCTCATCCGTGTGGAATATCCCCCCTACTCTTCCCCAAAACTTGGCTCTGTCAGCCATCTCTGTTCCCAGCCGCAGTCCAGGGCCTAGTTCCCATTTCAGGAGGCCCTTGAACTTCGGCAATTTAACGGCCAGAACTTGCTGCTTTTTCTCTAGGGCTTTTTGAATCACTTTGCACTTCGTATTCTTGAAGACATCTTCCACGTTGAAGAACTCGGCCTTCACTTGGTCGTCTTCAACTCCGCTCTTCCTTAGTTCTTCGCTTATTCTTATGAGGTTCAGCTGACGACGAACTTCGTACTCGACGACGATTGAAACAAGTTCGAGTTCTTGTAGACCTTTGATTTCTATGAGAGCTCCTCTAGGGATCGATATGTTTACGTCTTGGCGGATTGAGCCGAGGCCGCGTATTACTTTTCCAGTTGCTCTCAGTATCCTTCCGATTGCGAGTGCCACTTCTTCGGCTTCATTAGGCGACTTTATGACTGGCGCGGTGGCAACTTCTATCAGTGGTATGCCCAAGCGGTCAATGCGATATTTTATTGTGCTTCCTTTCTCTTCGCCTGTTTTTCTCGCAGCGTCCTCTTCTAGGCTTGCATGTTGAATTGGAACCGTTTTTTCTCCCACTTTGATTTCTCCGTTGAGGGCTACTACGCATGTTCTTTGAAAACCTGTGGTGTTTGAGCCGTCTATCACTGTCTTGCGCATCACGTGTATTTCGCCAACGGGGTTAGCATTCATCATTAGAGCCGCTGTCAGGACTGTTTTGACGGCTTCCTTGTTCAAGGCGTGGGGAGGTTCTTCATCCATCTCAACAAGGCATGACGTCGCATTGTTTGCCTCGTAGAGGATTTTGACTCCCTTTTGAAATTCGAAGAAAGCCGCAGGGTCCACTTGACCCAGCTCGCTCTGGGTCGGTCTGAGTCTGCGCAGAAAAGTTATTTCTGGTTCTTCTTTGAAGAGTGCTGGCTTGCAGCTACAGAACAGTTTCGTCGAAGTGTTCAGTTGCTGGTGGATTTCTAAGCCGACTATCAACCCGATTTTTCCGTAATCTAGCTCCAATCGCAGCCACCTTTGTGTTGCTCACAACTCATCTTCTCCGCAAGGGTTCTTAGCGAAAACTCTCCCGCAATGTTTGTTTTCAATAGTCTCTTTGCCTCTTCGCTGTCCTCGGTCTGTCCAAGAACCCACATGAGTTTGACAAGAGCCGTCTCGGGAAGCATGTCCTCCAAGGGGATCACGCCTAGAGCTTGTAAATCACGACCTGCGTCGTAAACGTTCATGTTTACGCGTCCCCAGATACACTGAGACGTCATTGCAATGATAATGCCCTGTCCAACAGCTTTTCTCAAGGCCTCGTAACAGGCTTTGCTGATGTGACCCAGACCTGTGCCTTCAATGACTATGCCCTTGTACTTTTTCTCTGTATAGAAATGTATGATTGCCGGGTCCATTCCAGGGTAGAATTTTATCAACGAGACGTTTTCTTGGAAGTCTGGCCTTAGCATGAGTGTTCTTGATCGGTCTCGTTTCTGATAGTCTTGTGTTAGCATGACTATTTTGTCTTTTTCTACCCTCGCAATCGGTGTTGCATTCACAGACTTGAAAGCGTCTCTTCTGCTCGTGTGGCATTTTCGGACTTTTGTTCCCCTGTGAAATGCTATGTAGTTGTCTGAGGGCGTCTCATGCATTGCTACTACTACTTCAGCGAACGGCGCTTTGGCCGCGGCCCAGACAGCTCCCAAGAGATTTGTAGCGGCATCTGAGCTCGGGCGATCTGCTGAACGTTGCGAGCCAACGATTATAACTGGGGCTGGAAGGCTTTGTAATGCGAAGCTAAGGGCTGCGGCAGTGTATCCCATGGTGTCTGTTCCGTGGGCTACGACGACGCCGTCGACTCCTTCTGACATCTGCTTTGCAACGGCATGAGCGATTTGAGTCCATTGTTGGGACCCAATGTTTTCGCTGAAAAGGCTCAGAAGTATCTGGGTTTCTATGCGTGCCACGTCTGCCAGTTCGGGGACAACGCTGTAGAGGTCGTTTGCGGTCAAAGCTGGCCTAACGCCGCCTGTTCGGTAATCCACGCGGCTGGCTATTGTTCCACCCGTGCTTATTATGGTGGTTCTTGGAAGCTCTGGCTTCTGTTGTGGAAGAGGTGGCGCTGCAAAGGTCGGTTCTATGCCTTCTCCGACTTTCTCAACCTTCGTGTCTGCCGTTATGGCTATGCCGATGTTGTAACCATTTTTCAGCTTCACGACAACGTGCTTTTCATCACCGTACTCAGATCGCGGGATCAGAATTCCTTCGTAGACCTCGTTTTCTCTGGTTACACGAATCACATCGCCTATGTTAGCCCGAGCCTTTTTGATTGCCTCAAGGGCTTTGCCTCGGTAGCCCGTTTCTTTTTCAGCCATTTTTAATTCTCCAACGTTTTTGACATGTAAACTCCATCGTAATCGTAACCGAACCGCTTGTAGTATTGCTTTGTACCAAGGGCACTTATAACTAAAATCTTCTTAAAACTGTACTCTTCCAGAGTTATGCGCTCCGCTTGGGCGAGCAGAATGCCTCCGTAGCCCTTGTGCTGCCAGGCTTTTGCAAAGTGTTCGCCAACGGGGACAAGTGAACCGTAAACATGCAGTTCCCGCACTATTGTGCACATTGTGGCTTTCACTTCTGGTCTGTGCGCCTTTTCAGAGGGAACCCTAAGTCTCAGATAGCCGATCAGGATGTCGCTTTCAGGGTCTTCTGCGGATATGAAGATTTCTTGGCCTTCTGAGGCCTTGTATCGTGTGGTTAGAGTCCGGATTTTTTCTGGGTCAACGTTTACGTTATCGCTTCTCAGCCTGTGGCCGACTTCTCTGCAGCGTATACACCTGCATCTAAAGCCTTTTTCTTGAACCTTCTTCTGCACTAGTTGGCGGAGGTTGCTCTTGTTGACGCCTGCAACTATCAGGGGCGCAGGGATATCGCGCTGGACTCGCATCACGCGTATCCACGGCGGTATGATTCTTTTGACTTCTGCGATGAGGTCTGCTGCTTCCTCGTTTGTGTAGGGTGTGAACGTGCCTTGACGGTACCATTCATAGGCTTTTGTGTCTTTCAAAACTAAGCATGGATAGATTTTGACCATGTCTGGTTTGAATTTCGGGTTGGTGAAAATTGTCTTGAAGGCTTCAAGATCTTGTTCTCGGTTGGTGCCGGGAAACCCAGGCATCAGATGGTAGACGACTTTCAGCCCAGCGTCCTTCATTATTCGTGTTGCCTCAACAACTTCTGCGAGTGTATGTTTTCTACCAACGAGATGATAGATTCTGTCGCTTGGGTATTGAACGCCCATTTCCACACGGGTTACACCCATGTTGAGCATTTGGTCCACGTGTGCTTCTTTCGCCCAATCTGGACGCGTTTCAACAGTTAATCCCACGTTACGCATTCTGCTCGTTTCTGCGTTCTTCTTCGCCTCTTCCAGACTGGCTGAATCTTTCTGAGTGATTGCATCCAGGCAGCGTTGGATGAACCAGGTTTGGTAATCTGCTGGAGTGGCAGGAAAAGTTCCTCCCATGATTATCAGTTCTACCTTGTCAACTTGGTGTCCTATTGCTTTCAACTGTTGGATGCGCGTCTTCACTTGCAAGTAGGGGTTGAAGTCGTTTTGCAGGCCTCGCATTGCTGCGGGTTCAAAGCCAGTGTAGCTCTGGGGAACTCCCTGTTTTGGTCCTCCTGGGCAGTAGGCGCAGGGCTCATCTTGTGGGCATGGGTATGGCTTAGTCATTGCGGCCAAGACTGTGACGCCTGACATTGTCCGTGTTGCCTTTCTTCGTAGCAGTGGGAGAAGTTTGCGTTTTTCTTCTTGCTTGAGTATGTTTATTATTTCCGAGTTTGAGGGTATCCTTTGGAGCCGGTACTTGGAGGCCGCTTTTGCCTTTGCGCGGTCCAGATCGCTGGAGCTAGGTGCGGGAATGTGCATGAGATTTCTGATTATTTCTTCTATTGGTTTGTCCTCGTTCAACTTGAAGGCGACCGTTATGGATTAATTTGAAACATGCAAATAAACCGAGCTTCCAGCTTTACCGTTTAGAGTAGACGATCTTTCCATCGACGATGACCATTTCCACCGTTACATCGCGTATCTTCTCCGGCGGAATCTTCGTCAGATCATGTGACACTATCGTGAGGTCTGCATGTTTTCCAGCTTCAATCGTCCCTTTCTTCTCCTCATCGAAGGAGGCATAGGTTGCGTTCAACGTGTACGTTTTCAAAGCCTCTTCAACATTGAGTCTTTCCTCCACGTTGTCTTTCCTTGTCACGGCTGCCCATATGCCAAGCAGGGGACTGATCTGTTCAATTGGGCAGTCTGAGCCAGAGGCAACTGTCACTCCTTCCTCTAGAAGTGTTTTGAATGGGTAAGCCCAGCGTGCTCTTCTGCGGCCGACACGGTCGTGGATCCAGAAGTCGGAAGCGACGAAGTGAGGTTGCACTGAGGCCACTAAGCTTAGGCGCTTCATGCGGGGAATGAGTTCTGGGTTCAAAATGGAACAGTGTTCGATTCTATGTCTGTGATTTTGTCTTGGCACCTTTTTCAGGGCTTCTTCAAAGGCTTTCAGAACGTTTTCCATTGCTCGGTCGCCTATGGCGTGAACGCCGAGCTGCAGCTCGCCACTGTGAGCTTTCAAAACAATTTGACATAGCTCTTTTTGGGTGTAGAGCATCATCCCCCGTTTTTCAGGGTCATCAGAATAGGGTTTTTTCAGTGCGGCCGTGCGGGCTCCCAGTGAGCCGTCCGCCAAGACTTTGATGAAGCCAATTCTTATCATGTCGTTTCCAAAGTTCGGAAGCAATCCTAAGCTAAGAGTCTCATCCAAGAGCTTCACGGGCACACCAATGTAAACTCTCAACAGTAGCATGCCCTCGGAGTACAGCCTTTGCAAGACGCGCATTTCTTCAGCGGACCTTACAAGCCAATGGACTCCTGTAAGCCCAGCCTCCACGGCTTTCCTGCAGGCCAAAAGGCATGCTTTCTTAAGCTCTTCCTTGCTTGGTTTTGGGATTACTTTCCAAACAAGACTCATGGCGTTTCCTCGAACGATGCCGTTAGGTTGACCGGTGGCTTCTTCTAGGTCTATCTTTCCTCCTTTGACCGTCGTTTCCTTTGTTATCCCAGCAAGTTGCAAGGTTTTGGTGTTAGCGACGCCTAAGCATCCGCAGACACGGCTCAGGAAGACAGGTTTATCTGCAACCGCGGCGTCCAGGTCCATGCGGGTTGGATATCGTTTTTCTGCAAGTTTCTCTTGGTCCCAACGTCCTCCGAGAATCCAGTCTAGTTCAGGACTCTTATCGATATGTTCGCGCAGTTTTTCTTGGATCTCCCGTATCGATTTTACCTGTCTCAGGTCTAGGTTCTGCAGAGAAAAGCCAAATTCTAGCATATGCGCGTGGCAGTCAACAAGTCCTGGAATAATGGTCCTGTTCCTGCACTCGATAACCTTTGTGTTTTGGCCCTCGTGTTTGTGGATTTCCTGGTTGGAACCTACGGCAGTTATCTTGCCGTCTTGAATAGCAATTGCTTGGGCCCTGGGCTGCTTAGGATTTAGCGTCACCACATTGGCATCAAGAAGTATAAAGTTAGATTCTGACATGCTCAGGAATATTGAGTGAGAAAAATAAAAACCTTAAACCCAGTTTTGTCCAGGCTTTCTCTGAAGAATTACCCTTTTCTCGTAGTTCCGCCTGTTTCTATACCTTGGACTCGGGCTCTTCTTGGATGTAGCCTGTATTTTTGGAGTTTGAGACCTGACTTTTCCGGCTTTGGAAAGCGAACCGTGAGTAGGCATTTATGTACACCGTCTCTACGTAGAACGTAGAGTAACTCTTAAACATTTCCAGTTGTCATTCTGTTAGGATCAGGCGGGGGTCGCCGAGCATGGCCAAAGGCGCAGAGTCGCCTAGTGCGACGCGGTAGCTTCAGGAGCCTGTCCTGTAGAGGTTCGTGGGTTCAAATCCCACCCCCCGCACCACAGTTCGCGCGCGCTACTCCTTTCTTTCTTACCTTGTCATCATTCTTCTGAAAACGGGCACGGCTATTGCTGTCATGATCGCTCCGAACACTATCATTATTGTAAGCTCAGTGGTTATGTCCGGTATTCCTGCGCCTAGAACCATGACTTTTCTGAGGGCTTGCGATGCGTAGGTAAGGGGAAGTACTTTTGAGATGTCTTGCATGTACCAGGGCATTTGCTGTATAGGGAAGAATACTCCGCTGAGGAACATCATGGGGAACATCAGCGTCATCATCATCATCTGCGCTGTCTCTTGGTCTTTTGCGAAGGACGTTATTACGATGCCGAGGCCGACGAAGCTGAACACGCCCAACAAGAGCAGCGCGAAGACAAGCAGGATGCTTCCTTGAATTGAGACGCGAAACAAAACGGTAGCCATCACTAGTATAATGGTTCCCTGCAGCAGGCCTCTGGCAGTCTGACCTAGGGTTTTCCCAAGTATTATGGACAGCCTGTTGATTGGTGCAACCATCATTCCGTCCAAAGTGCCGATTTCCTTCTCTTGGGATATGGCCACAGGAAGCCCTGTCATGACGCTCATCATTACGGTCATGGCCATTATTCCTGGCGCGATGAAGTCGAAGTAACTGGGGGTTCCTGGTACAACTCCTTCTGTCTGAACACTGTAAGGCTGCACGTAGGCGAGGGAGTTGTTGTCGTTGACTACCGCCGGGTTTAAGCCCGTAACCTTATTTCGGGCTATCGATGTGCCCATCTGGTCGAAAACACCTGTCAAAGCTGCCTGAATGGTAGCCGATACTTGCGGGTTAGACTGGTCGATTATGATGATCAGAGTACCTTGTTCTCCGTTCAAGATGCTCTCAGTGAAATTGCTTGGGATGACTATGCCTCCTTCGATATCGCCTTTCTGAACCATGCTTTTGATATCGCTCACACTTGATGCGTTGGAAAGAGCAATCATTCTTGGGCTTGTCCCGCTGTTAATCTGTTGCAATGCCATTGTAAAATTCTTTCCCAAAAAAATGGAATTACCATAACCTATATCCTCATTCACGAGGGCAACTGGCAAGTTGGTCGGGGCGCTACTACTTGATGGATATATAAAGCCAACCATGACCATCATGAACAACGGCATCAGGATAAGTAAGACTAGCCCCAACCGGTTCCTGAACAATTCCGTTAAATCTTTCCAAGCTATCCTGAAACTGTGTGAAAGCAAAGTTCTTGCACCCATGTTATATCACCTTATCCTTCCTTGGGGAGCCCCAAAGCGTCGACGACCCATCGCCATCGGTATCTTCTGGTCTGCGCTATCTCTTACCTCGTGACCAGTTATGTGCAAGAACACGTCCTCAAGTGTGGGCTGAAGGTTTTCAATAGAGTTTATCTTTCCGCCTTTCGCCCTCACTGCGTCAATTACTGAGTCGAACGCCTCATCGCCGTGGACGATGATTCTCAAGTGGGTAGAATTTTCTTGAGTAACAGCATCGGTGCATTGACACGCCCGGATTGCCTCAATAATACTAGGTGATAAATTTCCAATCTCCAGTTTCAATATTGTTGTGTCGGCTCCAGAAATCACTCTTTTCAAATTCGTTGACGTATCAAGCGCAACTATCTTAGCATGGTCCATGATGCCGATGCGGTCGCATAGCAAATCAGCATCCACCATCATGTGCGTCGTTATGATAATCGAGGTGTGATTTTCTCTATTGAGTTTCTTTATGAACTCTCTGATCTCAACGGACGACTGAGGATCCAAACCTAAAGTAGGCTCATCCAAGAATAGCACTTGGGGCATGTTGAGCAACGCCCGTATTACGTTCATCCTCTGTCGCATGCCAGTGGAAAACGTACCTGCTTGAGCGTTCTTCCATTTGGTAAGCTGAACCAGCTCTAGCAGATCGTCAATTCTCTTATTTAAGATATCTTTAGGGATGTTGAAGAGATTTCCGAAGAAAACCAAGTTCTCTTTGGCTGTCAACCGGTTGTACAATATCATTTTTTCGGACACGATGCCTATTAGTTTCCGCACCTCGGTATCATCCTTCACTATGTCGTAACCGCCAACCGTGGCGGTTCCCTTCGTGGGCCTCGCTAACGTGGAGAGCATGCGTAAGGTTGTGCTCTTACCAGCTCCGTTAGGACCGAGCAGACCAAATATCTCGCCTTTTTTCACATCAAACGAGATGCTGTCAACCGCAACGAAATCGCCGAAGGACTTCGTCAAGTTCTTGACATCGATTATTGGGTCATTTTCCAAGAGAGCATCACCGCCAGATATTGTTCGTTGCAATATATCGTAGTAAAATATAAATATTCCGATAATACTCAGATGAGAAAGATGAACCCAAAATGCAGTGCGAAGACGAAATAACTGCTGGGCACTGGCTTAAGGAAACGCAGAAGGGCTATATACGCATTGCCGCGCTGATTCTTCTCAACAAGAAGCCGTATCACGGCTATGAAATAATGAGAGAGATCAAGGAAAGAACCATGGGTTTTTGGAGACCAACCGCTGGCGGCATCTATCCCATACTTCGAAACCTAGAAGACTCTAGATATATCGAGGGAAAATGGGAGGTTCAGAAGAAAAGGAAAAGAAAGATATTTCGAATCACAGAAGCGGGCAAGCAGGTTCTGAGGCGGTCTCTGGCCAAAGAGAGTCAAATTGCCAATAGTATGAGCGGCTTGTTCACGGAATTTATGAAAGACGTGTTGGATTTGGAGAAGACCGTTTCAATCCCAAGAATACCGAACCTTTTCTCAGTCTTCCTTGAAGAGAGAAAAGAAAAACCAGATGATACGATGAACGTCTTACAAAGCAAGCGTAAACAGATTGAGAAAATGATAAAAGAGTTACAGAAAGAGCTAGCGGCAATCAAAAGAAGAGTAACCCAAGCAGAACGGTTTGAACAAAAGGGCAGAAAGCGAATCTTAACAATGGAAGCAAGCAACGCAGAATGATGATTAAGCTTGACATTAACTCTAATTCTAATGATCAGAAGGCAAATCAGGTGTGAAATTTGAGTTTTGTCAAAGTCGCTGAGACTTCGGAGATTCCTCTGGGCAAGATGAAGCACGTTGAAGTAAACGGAAAAGAGATGATGCTCGCAAACGTGGATGGCAAAATCTATGCAACAAGTGACCGATGCAGTCACATGAACGCGAGGCTTTCTATGGGCACTTTGGACAAGAACATCGTGACTTGTCCCCAACACTTCTCACGATTTGATGTGATTACGGGGAAAATGGTCTCGGGGCCAGTAGAAATGACAGGCAGAGCAAACATATTTGAAAAGTGCCCCGAAGAAGTCCAGAAGACCATATCGCAATTGGTCCAACGTCAAAGAGAAATACAAAAGTTTATCAAAACCTATGATCAGCCCACCTACGAAGTAAAGGCAGAGGGCAATGACATCTTGGTAAGAGTTTAAGGTTAATGTGATGACATGAGAATCGCCGTTTTTGGCGCAACTGGGAACACAGGCATACGACTCGTCGAACAGGCACTTGCAGCCGGAGATTATGTTGTAGCTTATGTTCGTAATCCATCCAAGCTAAACATTAGCCATGAGCATTTGAAGGTTATTCAAGGCGAATTGACTGATGAGCCTTTGATCGAAAGTGCAGTAAGCGGGGCAGACGCGGTGATTAGTGCTCTCGGTCCAAGAGGCGATTCTAAAAACAAACCAATTACGCGCGGAATGCAGAGCATCATTACGGCCATGAAGAAACAAGGCATACGGAGACTAATCATAACTTCAACCCTTAGCGCTAAGGATCCAAACGACCCGCTGAATTTCAGAACCAAAGCTCTGGTCAACCTTGTTAAAGTCACGATGCATGATGCGTATGAAGAAATAGTCAGCGTCGCAGAAACGGTACGCGACTCCGATCTTGATTGGACCATCGTGCGTTTGACAATGCTTAACAATAATCCCAAATCTGGAAAAGTCAAAGCTGGCTATGTAGGCAAGGGCGAAGTGGGGACGTGGATTTCACGTGCAGATTTGGCCGATTTCCTGCTCAGACAAGTGCAGGATACGAAGTATCTGCGGCAAGCGCCTGCCATTAGCAATTAATAGCGATTCAAAATAGCCGAGAAAAGCACGAAGAACGATTGAAGGTGAAAAACAGACTTTTGTGAAAGTTGTGGAAACGTCTGAGATCCCTCTGGGACAAATGAAGGACTTCAAGTTCGTGTAAAAACAGATTTTGATTTCGAACGTAAAAGGTATTTATTACGTCGTCGGAAACATTTGCACACACAGGAATGGGGAACTATCAAAAGGAACACTTGAGGGAGACATGGTAACGTGCCCCAATCACAAAGCAAAATTCGACGTCACAACGGCAAAGTGGTCTCAGGCCCAAGGGTTCTCCTCATGCACCCAAAAATCAAAGACGAGCCTACTTACGCGGTGAAAGTTGAAGGAAAAGACATCCTACTGGAACACGACTAGTTTTTTGTCTTGGTAAAGCGAACGGAACTGAAGTCAAAAGACCTGATTTGCAGCACTTTCATCTGCCCTCAAGATTTGGACGTCAAGTCAGCAGACTACCATAGCGCGGATCGCGTATTCCAGAATTCTCTTGGGAAGTAGCTTGTGCTACTCATTTTGCTCATCAACCATATTTGGACCATATAGGATACCCGGAGGGGAGGGCGTGAGCAAGCAAGCACCCACTCGAGCCCTAACGGTAGTCGTCAGAAAACGTCATGCCTGTCTCCTGAACAGAATTTAGGAATAAGCATGCGTGCGAAACGGCCACCAATGTCTGCGTAGCGGTCAAGGCCGACGCAAATCCGGTCTAATTCTGGGAGAACAGCAGGCTCACCGTGGCACTGAACGAGCAGAGAATCAGCATCATTTGGACAACAAGCCATCCGCCAAAACACGTATTAGATCATGTGAGCAATCTGCCTCTTAAGCCAGGTGATATCTCGGCTCTTGCGCTTCAAGGTCAACGGAGGCAAAGGTCATGGAAGTTGCGGGTGCATCCAAAAAGAAGGAAACGAAGAAGACACCGAGCCGGTCTCAATCAACCAGCCTAGATGAGATTCTGGCCTTGCCCGCCGAAGACGTTCTTGCAAGGTTGGGCACTTCTCCGTCAGGCCTGACCTCTCAAGAGGCAAGAAGCCGCCTTCAAACGTACGGCCCTAACGAACTTGCTCGGAGAAGAAAACGTACTGGCGCCATCGAGTTCTTCTACCACCTCAGGAATCCGCTTGTATTCATACTGCTTCTTGCCGGTGTGATCTCAATTCCTATTGGACAGATAACAGATGCCATAATCATATTCATAATAGTGCTCTTTAGTGTGGTTCTTGATGTCTATCAAGAGTCCAAGGCTGAAAAGTCCGCTGAGATGCTGCAGAAAAGGGTGGTCACAACCGCAACGGTCCTTAGAGACTCTGTCAAGACTGAAGTGAGGCTTTCCGAGGTAGTTCCAGGCGACATAGTCTATCTTTCTGCCGGAGATGTCGTGCCGGGTGACTCGAGGTTGATAAGCCTGAAGGACCTGTACGTGGACCAGTCAGGATTGACAGGCGAGTCGTTCCCAGCGGAAAAAGCGGTGGCAGCACCGGCAACGCCTAAGGGTGCAACGATCACCGAAGCAGATAACCTCGTGTTCCTAGGAACCTCGATCGTAAGCGGAACTGCAACCGCGGTTGTAGTGAGAACCGGGGGCTCAACCGAGTACGGAAAAATCGCAAAAGAGCTCGTTGCAAGAGCACCTGAAACGGAATTCGAAAGAGGGCTTAGGAGATTCGGTTTTCTCATAATGGAAGTCGCCTTGGTTCTCGTCATATTCATTTTCTTCGTAAACGTCTTCCTCAAACCAGTGTTTTTGGGCGCGCTCGGCCAATCAGACGTTCTAACATCCCTTCTATTCGCCGTGGCCATTGCAGTAGGGCTGACGCCTGAACTTTTGCCCATGATAGTTTCGGTGAACCTTTCAAAGGGAGCCCTCGAAATGTCGAAGAAGGACGTCATAGTCAAGCGTCTGGCGTCCATTCAGAATTTCGGGAACATGGATGTCTTATGCACTGACAAGACAGGTACGCTAACGCAGAACATGATTACGCTTACTCTGCACGTTGATATGGAAGGAAGAGACGATGAAAAAGTGCTGTTGTATGCCTTCGTTAACAGCTACTATGAAACGGGGCTGAAGAGCCCTCTTGACGATGCTATACTTCGGTACAAGCAATTGGATGTGAAGAACTTCGACAAAGTGGACGAAGTGCCATTCGATTTCATAAGAAGGCGTGTCTCCATCGTTGTCGAACATGAAAACGCGCGATTAATGATCACTAAGGGAGCCCTTGAAGAAATTGCCGATGTGTGTACGAAGTTTGAATTTGGAAACGAGATAACTCCCTTGACAAGTGAAGAGCAGAAGAGAATGAAGGACAACTATAACAAGTTAAGCTCACAGGGGTTCAGAGTTATCGGAGTCTCCTACAAATGGGTCGAAGAAAAATCAACCTATTCCGTGAATGATGAGACGAACATGATTTTCTTGGGCTTTGCAGCTTTTATGGACCCACCTAAAGAGAGTTCTAGAGAATCGCTACAGCTCTTAAAAGAAGCTGGAATAGAGTTGAAGATTCTTACCGGTGATAATGAGCTAGTCACCAAGAAAGTCTGTGAACAGCTCGGATTCGAGATCAAAGGGGTTGTTCTCGGAAACGATGTTGCTAAGGTTCAAGATCATGCTCTTGCAAGAATTGTGGAAGGAGCCAACGTCTTTGCAAGGGTTAGCCCAGCCCAAAAGGATAGAATCATGAGCGCTTTGAAAAGGAATGGACACGTCGTTGGTTTTCTCGGAGACGGAATAAACGATGCAACGTCAATGCATACAGCAGACGTTGGGATATCCGTTGAGAACGCCGTTGACGTTGCCAAGGAGTCAGCTGACATCATATTGCTGCACAAAGACCTGACGGTGTTGGGTGCGGGGGTTCTTGAAGGTAGAAAGACTTTCGGTAACACGATGAAGTACATTTTGATGGCCATTAGCTCGAATTTCGGAAACATGTTCAGCGCCGCTGGAGCATCCATGTTCCTGACATTCTACCCAATGCTTCCAACACAAATACTTCTTAACAACATGCTGTACGACGTGTCCGAGGTGACCATCCCAACAGACAACGTCGACAAAGAATACATCCAAAAACCAAAGAGACTAGATACTACTTATATAAGGAATTTCATGCTTTTCTTCGGACCGATAAGCTCGATCTTCGACTTCTTAACATTCCTCATCATGTTTCAAGTTTTCAGCATGTACACTCCAAACTATTTCCATTCGCTGTTTCAGACGGCCTGGTTCATCGAGTCCTTGTGCACGCAGACGCTAGTCATATTTGCAATAAGAACAAGGAAGTCACCCTTCTACAGAAGCAAACCGAGCAAGCCTTTATTGGTGACAAGCATAGCGATCGTCGGCGTAGCTCTAGTCTTGCCTTTCACACCATTAGGTGGCCTGTTTGGATTTGTCGCACCTCCGCTCAAGTTCTTCCCGTTCCTAGCAGCTTTCATCGTGGCCTACTTAACACTAGTGGAGTCTCTGAAAAGGGTGTTCTACAGGCGGTACGCCCAACGCCTAGAGCATTACGCGTAACAGTCCTAGGCCAAACGGAAGTCGTGTTGCCATGCTTCACGGCGCTCACGTTCCCTTCCTTGGCTTCGAAAAAGCGGAGATTGAGCGCACAAGAAAAACCTATTCCAGTGTGTAGTTGACGCGTCACCAAGAAACAAGGGATATGCTTCTGTATAAGTATTAACCGTGAAGAAACATGCGGAATCAGTCACGAATGTATTTTGAGCTCGGAATCCCCGTGCTGACATGCCTTTCCAAGAAAGAGTCAGCATTACCATTGGAAACCTATAAATTCTTAACGATAAGGAATAGGCGTGGTGAACGACAGGATAAAAGAATACTTGACTGCAGGGATTGCGCTAATAATCATCTCTCTAGGCAATTTCGCTTACATCGTGGTCCGGGTGTTATCGTATCCTGAAAGCGCGACCAACTTCAGACAGTCTCTTCTATGGTTGCTGCTTCAGTTTTCAGCTTCCTTGCTATGCGCTGTTCTCGGCGGATAACTTCTTGCTATTCATACGGAAAGGCAAAAAGCCTCAAGTCAATCGCCATTGTCCTAGGATTGCTCTGTCCAAGAGTACGAGCACTTTGTGCATCTGAAATGCTCCAATGTTCTTTCTCGCGCGATACCCGCGTGCTCGCCAAGAATTCCGGAGGACGAGCGGAACGCTTCCTTGTTTCCACATCTTGGACATCGACGGGAAACCTTTGAATAGCCGCCTCCTGAGGGTCCGGACACATAAATGTACCCAGAATCATTTCTTTTCTTTTGCTTCCCCAGCGGCGTTTCAGACTTCGCGGGAATTACGATTCGGCACTTTGGACACAGAAAGCCTTCCTTTGTTCTGGTCATGCGGGAGCCGCATTTATCACAAAACTCCATGATCATCCACGCAGTTGTTTCCAAAGAATAATGATAAAGGTTCCTTCAATACCTTTCTGATAGCGTGCGCTAACATGTGTGTTTAGTTGCGTTTCTAGGGAACCTTTTCAAAGGCCGATTTGGATGCGCCGCAGATTGGGCATGTCTCGGGCGGTTCGCGTTCGGAGATGTGGCCGCAGACCGTGCAGACATAGTAATCTGTAGAGCGCTGTGCTATCAAGTGGCTCAGAGCTCTTTTGTACAGGCTAGCATGCTCCGCCTCGACGTCCCGGGCCTGCGAGAAAACTGAAACGGCTGCCTCTTCACCTTCCTGTTCGGCTTCTTGGAGCATCCTCAGGTAGTAGACTCCGTTCACTGCGTTCTCTGATTGGAATGCTCTCTCCAGATTGGTCTGCGTGTCTGCAACGGACTCCAGCAAAGCGAAATGCCTGCGCGCATGGACGCCTTCAGCCGCAGCGACAGCCCTGAACAAGTGAGCTATCTGCGGTAACTCTTCCATTTCTGCTTTTTTTGCGAACATCAAAAGCCTTTGATAGGCCTTGGCTTCGCCGACGAAAGCCTCATGAACATTGTTTGAGGTTCTCTCTTTCACGAGTAATCCTCCTTCTAATAGATTGTTTTCCACGGGATAAGTTTTTGCACACCACTGCAGTGTGTGCACAGAGAATATGGCTAGCCGTTTTTGGGGCTGAGGCTGCCAACATGAAGAGTCCCGAAGAATAACCGAGAATGTTTTGTTTGAGAAACTGCTAGTCATTGGTCTTCAGGCCATTGTTGTCTAACGTCAGTCACGTATACAAGAAATCGGGCTTCTGAGTCTTAGCAGTTTTCAAAGAGAACGACTTTTTAAAAAGGCAACTTTGGGACGAGTGCAGAGTGGCGAAATTTGCCAAATTGCGAATTGTGTTAGTCGTACTTTTTCAGTTTTATCATTTTCCTATAGTTTCTCAGGTCTGCGGCCACTTTCTTCAGCATGTATAGTTCTTCCATCGTGTTGTGGAAACTAGTGAATTCTTCGTGGATTTTTTGTACGACTGCGCTGTTTTGGTCCATGGCTTTGGTCTCCGCGGTTTGTGGTGCGCTGAGGGTTTTCATCGTTTTTTGGCTAACCACTCAGCCATTTTCCGTCACTGAGGAGAAAGGAGAAGGCTTCGAGAACGGAAAAAAACCGTTTTGGCTTTCGTGGTTAGCCTTCAACCTTGAACCTCCAGCACATCGTAAGACTTAAGAGTTGAGTCCTCTATAAAAACCTTGTTTAGTTAGAAAACATATGCCAATTTGAAAATGATGCTAGCCTATGGCCAAAATGCCTTCTAAAATCTTCTTTTCTGGAACGTCCAGCTGTTTCGACAGCCATGCTTTCAACATTGATGCTTCCTTAGGAAGCTGGCCGCTGTACGTGATGACCTGGTTATCCTTTACTGCGTCTACTTGGAACGCTTTCTCTGCCTCTCGGTACATGAAAGACAATGTATGAGCCTGAGTAGCCATCGTCTGAAAGTCTTCCCACAGCTTGCATCGAAGAATCACCGGAGGCCCTCGGGTTTCTTTAACCTGCACGTTTTCGCTTTTTGTTCTTTCCAAGAGTTGCGGCGCGCCTGGCTGTGACTCTTGTGACGCAGAAAGGTAAGTGATGAGGTTTGTTATTTCGTTCTGCAACGTGGTCAATCGCTCCTCGACTTTTTCGACTTTTCCGCTAAGTTCGCCTGTGTCGCCCATCCTTTCTGTCACGTTGCCCAGTTCGTTGATCAGCCTGTCCAAGTCCTTTTCGTGCTCCTTGAGAACGTTGACAATGAAGTCAAGGGCTTCTAGGGCTTCATCCTTCGATGGAATCTTCTTCGACATCGCTGTTTCTCCGCTGTTTGGTCATCCTATTACACACCATGCTTTGTAAATAAACTTAGCGAATCCTCAAAATGTATCGTTGTGAAGAGCTACCTATCCTTATTAACAATAATGTGCAGCAGGTTGTGCTGAATGGAAGATCCCCCTGGAGAGAGTTAAAATATCGGTTTCTAGAGTCACTTAGGTGCTCGCTGGAAGGCGTATTCATGCACGACACGTTGAACTTCTCTGGAAAAGAGGCCGTCCTCAAGTTCATCTTAGAAAACAACATAAAGATACTGAACCTATGCCACATTCCCGAGGAGGGGAGGCTGAAGACCCTTAGCTTTTCCACTGCAAATAAGGACAGGGTTCATGACATATTGGAGTTCGGCGAAAGGGTTGATGGCTCAAGCTTGTTTTCGTTTATTGACCCTGCGAAGAGTGACATTTACATATCGCCTCGTCTGGGCAAAGCTTTTGCAAACCCTTTTGCGACACTGCCAACGTTGAACATTTTGTGCGAGTATTTGGATGAGAATGGGAAACCGTTGAACATTGCTCCCGAAAACGTATTGGCTAAGGCCGAAGAAAAGCTTCGGTCTTCGAGCGGTATTGCCTTAAAAGCTTTGGCTGAGCTTGAATTTTACATAATTGCTGAAAGACAGACTGAAATGCTATTTCCAGGTGCACCAGACAAGAATTATCATGAATCCTCCCCCTTCGCAAGGTTTGAAGACATTCGAAACGAAGTCTTGGCCACGCTAGATGTCATTGGAGTACCGACTAAGTACGGGCATGGTGAAGTTGGCCGCGCAGTGGAAAGTGACGGCAAGATTTTGGAGCAGCATGAAATCGAGTTCGCACCGGAGAACCTCTCAGACATGGCTGACACGATAGCAGTGTCAAAGTGGGTTATCCGAAATGTCTGCCTGAGACACGGTGTGTCTGTCTCGTTTGTTCCAAAGATTGACTTGAACCATGCGGGAAGTGGAATGCACGTTCACATGTGCGCGCTGAAGGATGGGAAAAACATCGTTGTCAACCATGAAGGAGACGTCAGCATCGAAGCCCTGAGCATGATTGGTGGACTGTTGAAGTTCGCTCCAAGCCTCGCAGCCTTCGGAAACCCAACCCCAGTATCGTACTTGCGCCTTATTGCGCGCAGTGAATCGCCCATGCACATCTGCTGGAGTGCGAGAAACCGTCTCGCCCTGATCCGGATACCTCTCTGGTGGAAGTTCAAGCAAAAAATCGGCAAGACTGAAAGTTGCCGAGAGACCTTCGAATACAGGGCTCCCGACGCCTTCGCTAATGCTCACCTGCTCTTTGCAGGATTAGCCATAGCCGCAAACTACGGGTTGGAAAACTCTAAGGAATCGCTGAAGATCGCCGAAGACTTGCATGCAGACCCTGCGCGTCATGAAGAGAAGCGATTCCGGGTTTTGCCTCGCTCGTGTGCCGAGGCTGCAAAGAACCTTGCGAAAAACAGAAAGTACTACGAAGCTAGTGGAGTCTTTCCGCGACCGCTGATTGACAAGACAATTTCAAAGCTGAACAGCTACAAGGATGGAAACCTGTGGAAGGAACTTTCCAACAAACCAGAGGCAATGCAGAAGGCGCTATCGCAGTATTTACAATACGGCTAGTTGTGCTGGCACCGTTAAGAAATGCTTATATTTTAACTAATAAGACAAGAAACTTTATATCCTTCACTGACACATGTCTTATTCGTGAACAAACATGGAAAACTTGTCTAACGTCCAGACGTGGATAATGAAATGTTGCGGACCACGATCACAAGAGACGTATCGGAAAGAGATTCGGAATTTCAGAAACTTTATACTCGCGCGCGGCGTTGACGTTGAAACTCTCAAAGACGAATACAGAAAAGCCAAGTACGCGGGCGAGATGGAGAAAGAGAAGTTTCTCGACCAAATACACGATCTTGTTGAAGTCTACGGTTGCCACATCAAAACCCTCGCGTACTCTTCGATGCATGAGGCACTAATCTTAAGCGTGATCCGCAGTTATCTAGTGAAAGGATGCGGCATGAAAGACGTTGAAGTGACACTGCCTAAACATGTTTTCGTCAAGTACCATAACAGAGACCTGAAGAAAGAGGATATTCGGAAAATCGTTGACCACGCGACATTGAGAGACAGAACCTTTTTCCTGATGATGGCCGAAAGTGGCATGAGACCTGAGACTCTTTGTGAACTCAGTTACGCCGACATTAAAGAAGAATTTGAAAGTGGCAAAGTGCCTATGAAAGTTGAGTTGCCTAGTCTCATTTTGAAAGACAATCCGAGCGCGCGATTCACTTTCATCGGCGAAGACAGTCTGCATTTTCTCAAGGAATACCTCGCGGGAAAGAAACTGTCAGACAAGGACTTGATTTTTTCGGCGATACGGCCAGCGAGTTTAACTGCAAACTTGCGCCCGAGCGCGTTTAGTAGTAGTTTCGGGAGGATCGCAACGCAGACAGGACTAGCTGAAAGAGGCAAGAAAGGCGAACGGAAAGCGCCAAGACCGATTAGACTTTATGGGTTTCGGAAATATTTCAACAACAATATGAGGACAGATCGCGCTTACGTCGAGTTTTGGCTCGGACACACCGACGCAAAGCAACACTATGTCAGCAACGACGTTGAGGAACATCGGAAACGGTATTCCGAAGGTTATCCGTTCTTGAGGGTGTATGAGTCCGTCATTGACAACGCGTCAATCATTGAGGATCAGAAGAAGAAGATCAACAAGTTAGAAGAGCTGATTGTTGACATATCGAAACAAATAGTAGAACAACAGAAACAGATTGACAGACTCGCGGAACTCGATGAGAAGAAAACCTGAACGGCTCAACCTTCCCTTTTCTTTCTAATCAAGACTCATTGAGTAAACTAGAAAACTCGGCGAGCAGAATCCGAACGACGTTATTTTTCAGAAGTGCGTGTCGTTGTCTCGCGCGTCCTATGGGGCTGAAAGGCGGAAAACGTTTCAGTTCTCCCGCTAAGAATGTTTCCGCCGCCTTCACAAACATGTTGAACTTCCCCCTAGACGGTTCTGGAAACATCTGACCCGCATAGACGAGTAACTCGTAAGACTTCTCAGGATCGCCGTAAACAAGTTCGGCTGTGACTTCCCGAGCCACACTCAACAATTCTGCTCGCAAGTCGTTCTGAATCAAAGCTGATGGTTCTGTTTCATGGTTTGACTCTGAGACTTCGCTCTTCTTAGGCTTGAACGATTCTTCCAAACATCTGTCAAGTTGCCTCAGTTTAGTCGAATCTTTCGTTAGGTTATTCTCAAGTCGAATCAGTTTTCTAAGAAGGTCTCTGTCCAAATCAGGGTACTTGAGTCTGTATTTTTCAACGAGTTGAGAGACAGTTGTGTCGCGCATACTGACATTTCTCCAACGATTTTCCGTGAAGTCAGAGACATTTTAATGTCGGTGAACGGTGATATAAACGTTCGTACATATCACTGTCTTGGTGAACAAAAAATGCCGTCTGAAGAAATTCACAAAGTCATCCGACTTGGCCATTCTCTTGTTGTTGTGCTTCCGAAACCTTGGACTACATATTTCAAGTTAACCGACAAAGACAAAGTCCGCGTCATCTGCAACGGTTCTGTTCAAATCAGCATTATGAAACCTCAACCCAACGAGGAGAGTGCGCCACATGACTGAAGACTCAACCGAACGACGTGAGATCATTAAACGCCTTCAAGACTCCACGAAAGAACTGCTCGCGAAAATTGACAAGATTCTGACCGAGTGAGTACACGGCGGCGGAATCATGGGCGAATCTCTTGAGGGATGTATTGGTTTCTACGGACATCCGTTGCCGCCGAACAAGTGCAAGACGTGCCGCGAACGCGACTTATGTAGACGTACGACAAAGGCGGCGAGAAAATGACTGAGGAAGAAACTGTCAGGTTGATAGGCGAACTCTTTGTTGCGAGAAGAGATTGTCACTGCGTTCAGACACAACACGGATACGTAAAAATCGATGAACCTTTAACCGACGATATCCTCAGAGAACACGTTCAAGGGAAGAAAACCCTCGGTAGTTATCAGCTCACGAAAGACAGTCACGTAAAGTGGTTGTGTTTTGACTTTGACCCTGAGAAACTACACGATCCGAAAGAGGCGGTTCTGAAGGTTCTCAAAGTTTGTTCTGAAGAGAAAGGAGACACAGATGGAAAGAAGACACCGCGAATCTTTCCGAAAGCAATCTTGTTAGAGGCAAGTCGTTTTCCTGATCCGTCTTATCACGTTTGGGTATTGTTTCAACCTGACGTACCCGCTAAGGTTGCTCACTGGCTCGGACTCAGAATGTTAGAACTCGGAAGTCTGAACCCTAAAGAAGTCGAGGTCTTTCCGAAACAAACAGAGCTTTCAGTTGATAGGCCGTTTGGGAACTTTGTCAAACTACCGTGTGGCTTTCATCAGGTAGAAAAGAAGTGGTCTCGGTTTCTTGATCCGTCAACCTTTGAACCCTTGTCTCTCTCGATACTCAGTGACGTTCAAGGGATAAACTTCCTTGAGTCCGACTTGAAAGAGATAGAGGCGTTTGAAGAGAAGAGACACGTTCAAGTCACGTTTACTCTCCCACAAGAACGCGAACCGTTGAAAGACAAAGAGGAAGAACGCATCGCACGGTTTCTCGCGAAATACTGGCGACAACCCACACCAGATAATAAAAGCGGAAACAGAAACTATCTTGAAATGGCCTTTCTCGGATGGGCGATCAAAAAAGGCATACCATTCGAGTCCGCATACAGAATCGTTGAACAAGTCACGACTCTGACTTCAGACGAGGAACGTGAACAGAGACTTCAACTTGTTCGGTATCACTATCAGAACCGACGAAACATCGGGTCGAACCTTCTCGGCATCAGCGGTTTGAAAGAAGTCATAGGGGAAACTCTGACGGAGGGTCTGACGACATGAGTGCGCGTGAACTTGAACACGCCGAACAATCTGAAAGATCAAGACTCTTACAAGCTCAGCCGCATGTTCTACATCCCGCTGGCGGCATCTATGAAAACTTTGTCTACGAACCCATCTCCGCGAGAGAATATGTCTGGGCGACGATAGAAGGCCACAAAGGGATCAGTCAGAAACAGACCGAGTATGAAGATGATGAACATCAGAAAAGACCTCACTTCTCAATCAACATCGACGGACAGCGTTATTATTTCTCTCGAAGTCCGCCGTTAGGATGGATTTTTAATCTTCCGAACAGAGACGCCGTTGACAGTTGGGTCTACGGACAGAAGACAAGTCTGAACTTAACGGACTTGTGGAAACTGAATCGAGTGTTTCTCCAGACGTTCATCGACCTTCCGAAAGTCTACGAGTACGACACCGCATTGTTATTCATCAGTGAGTCATGGTTGATAGACTTGCTCAACGTAGTTTTCTATGCTGATTGTGAAGGCGCGTTCGGAGGCGGTAAAACCGTCTTAGCAGAAGCACTATCGCATGTCTGCAAACACGGATATTTAACAGGAAACTTGAGTCCATCGTTTATCGCGCGTGCGACTGAAGAACAGAAAATCACACTGATGGTCGATGAGCTTGACAGTGTAGCTGGAACGAAAGACTCAGACTTGAACAGCATTTTCCGTCAGGGTTACAGACGCGGCACAAAGTACAGTCGAGTGAACCCTGACAGTTTAATGATTGAGACGTTTGAAATCTTCGGCTGTAAATTCTTCACTGTTCACGACGAGGCAGAACAAGCACTTCAAACTAGAACGGTTCCTCATCACACTAGAGAAACGATTGATGCGGCTTATCCGATTATAGGCTCTGACAAACTCTCTTTCGCGAGAGATGTCTACACTGAAAACTTTCTCTGGTACATGGATAACATTCTACTCTTACGCGACAGCGCCACAAACATGTTCAGCGGTTCAAACGGTCTA
Organism: Candidatus Bathyarchaeota archaeon; assembly: GCA_963707955.1. Taxonomy (GTDB): domain Archaea; phylum Thermoproteota; class Bathyarchaeia; order Bathyarchaeales; family Bathycorpusculaceae; genus DASPPK01. The sequence continues at coordinate 160,745 of OY970176.1, forward strand.
TTTGACACACTTGACCAACTTAACCTAAAAATAGGCGACCCTGATATCTCTGAACATCCCAAGAAAATTCGGGCATGGTTATTTTCTGAACGTAAGAGGGCCTTGAAAAACAATCAAGTCGAACAAGTGTGTCAAGTCAGTGGTCGAAACACGGAACTGATGTATCTCTGCTTTGCTCTTGCAGACACTATCGGGGTAAACTGCGACGACTCTATTGTTCAAGCGTTCGCGCAGAAACAAATCGAAGAAGGCGAAAGAACTGAACTCGGCTATCTCGGTATCTTGAAAGATGTGCTCGCGACAAAGTACAGCGAGAAGAAAGCCTTCAACGCGAAACTACGCATGAGTTACACAACGTCAGACGGACTGATCAAGATCAGCAATAAAGAACTCTACGACACGCTCAACGAGAAATTGAAACAAGAAGTCGGTCAAGGTGTGTCGCCTGCGACGTTCAAAGGATACATGACTGAGTTCGGTTTCACTGACGGTCTGAACAGAATTAAACTGGAAGTGCCGATACCGAGCGATAAACCCGACGACGACCCAACGTCGAGACTGTGCAACATCTTCACAGGTCACGTCTTGCGGAAACTCGGAATAGAAGAGAAGGAACAACATCACGGTAATAATGACGGAAGCTACAAGGCCGAGGGTTCTGCGGAAGAACCCTGCAAACTCAATGATTTGACGTCGGTCTACTTCACACAAGACCGCGCTAAGAAACTATGCGGTGTCTGCGGATACGAGAAAGAAACTTCTTGGGAAACTATCACGGTTAAGTCGCAGACAATCGCGATTTGCGAGGACTGCGCTCAGCAGTTCGCGAAGGAGAGAGATAAAGCATGATTGAGACTTCGCCGCTACCGAATGTTGAACCATGCTGTTGGGAAATTGACCGTGCGCATGGAACTCTGTTCTATGTAGACGAAGGCGTCGAATATAGAGTTATCAAGTCCACGATCATCGCGAACGGAACGCACGACTTATGTGTCGCAGTCAAAGACGACGGTTCTCCAACGATTCGGAAACTCTGCGAAACGCCGAAAAACAAAGTCATGATGACAAGCAAGTACGATTTTCTCTGGGTTAAATTTGAGAAACCTGTACGAGGCACACAGTGGTGCCTCATCACTGAAATAACCCCTGACGTGAAAAGGATGCTTGACTTAGTGATGCCGTTCATGAAGACAGAGATGAAAGGTGATTTGTTTGACATGTACGCGCGAGACGTGTACGCGGTGAAAACATGAGTAGAGGTCTCGGAGAACTGCAAAGAAGAATAATTGAACGACTGAAGGTTAGAAAACCTGAGGATGGAATGTTCTATCATTTTGAAACTTCACTAAGCCTTGAAAGAACTGTTGATAACGGATGGCACAGTCTTGGAAATCTGATAGGAGAAGTTCAAGATGATTCGGCGACACACAACATAGAAGGCAAAGATTATGATTGGAGTAAACTAACGGTATCGGACAGACAGTCTTTTTGGCGCGCGATTCGCAACTTGGAGAAAAAGCATCTGATTGAATCGCAGTTCTTTGAGAGAATGTCGCTTCATCGCGTGTGTTCGGACGAACATAGGAGGGGCGGGGTAAGCAGAGTGAAGGCTATACGTTTAGTTCATATCCGTCACACATATGAACTAAACTCTTAGGAGATAAAGAGAAAATGACGCTTAGAGGCAACCGAAAACTTGAAATTGAAACAAAACCTCAATAGTCTACCGTTGACGGTGAACACTACGCCACATCGTTACCGAATCAGCACGCGAATAATGACAAAATTGTGTCACCGACTCGGACACTCTTTAACATGTTTCAGTTGCGCGCAACCGATTTTAGTCGGCGACGACGTTGTGACAAAGCGCGCTGGAAGAATACAAAGCGCACGCGTTTATCATCAAACTTGTTTTGACAAATTGTTCATAGACATTCCCGACTCAGAAGTCGAGGCGGAAGTTGAGGCGATGGAACTTGAGATCACAGCGTAGACTTGACTACTCTGAAAAGGTGTTCGGATTTCTCGGAAGAGAGACACCGAATTATCGGCGGAAGCGGAGGCGTTACTCTTGAAGAAACCGATCAGAGTCACAAGTCTAGAACTCGGAATCAACGACCGACTTTTGAACGTTCCGAATCTTGAACTCATCAACAAACTTGCGCGCGACAACGATACACTATTAGAGACAGATGCCGCGTTTTGGTTGTTCAAAGATAATCTTGCTTTTCGGTGCTTGAAAGAATCGGCGAAACCTCTGACGTTCCACTGTACTGATCTTCAGATTAATCCTGATTCATGCAGAGTTCGCGCGACGATCAGTGTTGAGGAAATGTTTGCTCACAGTCTCAAAAATGAGATTCCATTGCTTGAAACTGCTTCGGAATATTACATCTGCGGTGACGTGACTCTTGTCGCGAAGAAACCGAAAGGAGGCGAGTGATCATGGGCAGAAACAGAGGCCTAAGAAGTTCGGGAAGACATAGTTCAAACATGTCAAAACGGAAGAACCGAGTCAGCAAGTAAGAGGTGAGAAAACATGGCTGAAGAATCTGATAAAATCGGCTGGACTACACCGACTTATACGTCTATTATCTGTTTTCAACTGAGGCAAGTTCTCGAAACGCGCGCAGACGGCGATCCGATTCAAAGTTTCGTCGTCATGCGAGACCTGATTCTACTTTTACCGCCTGAGATCAGTTTGAAACTTGTTGAGAATGACATCACACACATCAACCAAAGACTCGGCACGATCGACGATGCCGCCGCAGATATAATTCTCAAAAAAGCGTTCAACTCAACACAAACAAGAAAAATCTTAGCGGAAGAAAATCTCGCATTGTTTCAGAAAGTTATGCTTGAACTGCATAAGAGTGGACTGTTGATCGAACACATCTCGCCGCGTTACAAAGCGCCGAAAGAATCCGTCGGTCAACATCAAGAGAACACCGCGCCGAAACAAGAGTGACCCTCATGGTTCTTGAACAACAGAAGTATGATCCCACAAAACGATTCGTTATTCCAGAAGACTGCATCTTGTTCAAAGACGTGTTCGACACGGTTCTCGAAGACAAGTGGGCGTTCATGGTGATCTGGGGGCCTCAGAGAACAGGAAAGAGTACGTGTGCGTTGTGGATTCCGTACTTCTTTTGGCGAATGAAAGAACCTGACTTGAGTGAGAACGAGATTTGGGAACGCGTGTACGACGCGATCGTGTTCAACCTTGAGCAACTCATCTATAAGATTCAGGACAAGACTATGCAGAGAGTTTGGGACTGGAAGGCGAGACATCGGCGAATACCGATCATCGTTTGGGATGACTTTGGAGTCTCTTCAAACAAAGCTGTCACTCAGCATCTTGAAGCATGGGATCATTTTAAAGGTTCTTTCGACGCGCTAGGCACAGAGTTCGGCGTTATCGTCGCGACTATGGCGAGTCCTGAAGAACCCACTCTTCAGCTTGAGAACAAAATTACAGCGGAGATCATGGTTGAAAATCGCGGAACATACAAATATGATAAAGTTGTTTGGCAACAAGACTTCAAAGGTTGGAGTCCGAGACATTCAAAGAATTGGATGCAGACACATAGTTTCGCTGAGATTCCTATTGAACGGTTCAAGCCGTATGACGATCTCAGATTGTCTCTCGCGGCCGAGGCGATTGAGCGTATTCAAAATTCAATGACTCAGCAAACCCCGAACATTCTGAAACGACTCAACGCTGACGATATTGTGACTCTTCAGGAACTTGTTGATCGTGGAGAGATGACTGAGTGGAAACGTCGAGACTGGTTCAAGGGGGAACGGAAAAACATTGAAGTGAAACTGAAGGCTCATCAGCTTGTCACGATTGTTCCACGCGGAACGGTGCATCATCTTGACATAACCGCGTACGGACTTGACGTTCTCAACGAATGGAAACGAAAGCAAGAAACCACGTAATCAAGACTCAAGTTTCCGTTTTCTCTTCAGCTCTCAGTCGAAACTCTTTCGTCTTGAAATCATAGACGTATTGTGAATCATCAGGAACGTCTAGGATCAGTCTTAGATAAGTGTCATGAATCCACTCTTTCTGACATTTCAGACAAGCATATCGATACTCATGATAGACTGGCGCGACGTTTGGTTCACGAATGTCTTTCGGATAGAACGGCTTTCCGACTTCTATACAGACAGAATCACAGTCAGGACACTTGAAAGGCTTCTTCATTCGCGTCATTCTTAGCTCACCGTTTTCTCAACAGCTTCGGAAAGTAGTCCAGATAATCCGCGCTCAGGTCTTGATACCGTTGCATCACACTTGTTATTCGCGGATCAGCCGTCCTCATAGTCCAGCCGCAGTACGCGGCGAGTTCATCCGCATGAAAGTGATAGAACCGTCGAAGTTCCGTCGCGCGCAGATGTCGGAGACTGTGAAGAGTGAACGGTCTGACATGTCTTTCAACCTTAGCATGACCAGTTATCTTGTACGGTTCAATCGGACACTTGAAACCTTCAAACGTCGGTTGAGCATCCTTCCATACTTTCTGACGCGTGAACGGAAACACAAACTCGGTCTTAACGTCTTTGAAATAGTTGTACAGCGGCAACGCCCATGGTTCACACTCAGTCGGCAACGCGATGATTCGTTCTAGCCCTTTCCGTTTAGCTGTGCGAACTTTGAAAAGTACCGCGTCATGTCCCTCTATCTGATCGAGACTCGCATCCGTTCCGCGTGGGCCTCGCGCAACGGTCATGTCGCTCGGGCTTACTTTACCGACAACTTCACTGATTCTTCCCGCGTATAGAAACGCGGTTCTCAAAACCATGCTTGTCGGTACGTCATTTATTCCGTCTATTCTCTTGCGAACTTCACGGACAGTTGGGAGACTCATATCCGCAGAGTAGTACGGTTCTCACATTTAAAGTTTACAGTTTATTACAAACTGTAAAAGACCGTGTTCAAGAACAAATCGAACGGAGATTCTAACTCTATTAGGATCATCTATGAATCTATTTTATGAGTAGTGCTTGAATCGGACAGTTTCAAAAGAACTTGAGACTCAGAGACATTCGATTTTGCCGTGAACGAACTCGACGACGCGTTCAAGTTCTTCTAGGGCTGACGGCGTTTGCTCTTTCCAGTAGTGTCTCGCGGCGGCCTTCAATACGACATCTTGATAGAGCATGATTTCGCGGAAGTTTGTCATCACCATGAGTTCTCTAGTCTCAGGATCGTCGGCGAGTAGAACATCAGTCAACTGGTCACAATCTTGAGGCGAACATGTCTCCGCGCGTTTTCTGTCAGAATAGAAGCATTGATAACACGGTAGTTCTGTTTTCATGCAGAACGCCCTTGCGTACTGTTTTGTGAGTTCTGGATTTAAAGTTTCGCGATTGATTCAAAGCGCAAAGTTTAAGAATCTTCCAAAGCAGTTTCCGTTTACACGTCAAGAATGGAAACTGCTCAAAGCGTACGGTGACAAGTCCAAACGGCGACCTATACTAGACAATAGTTTGTCTAATTAGGTAGTCTATGCTTATAGCTTGTCATAAACGGTTAAGTTGCAGAAACAACGTCAACGGGCGGGTAGATCAGCCTGGTACGATCGCCACGTTGGCATCGTGGAGGCCCCGGGTTCAAATCCCGGCCCGTCCACCAGAAACTTGCCGTTGTCTCTTATGAGTCCCATCTGTCATGGAATAAGGTTCCGAAGAGTCAGAAATTGACGACAAAGTTAAGAGTATAACACAATTTAATTTTTAACGTGGAGGATGGTAGAAAGCCAGTTTTTTGATTTTCTCCTTTCCCCGCTCAAAAAGCTGTTCTACCATTCTCCTCAGTGAACCCAAAACAACAAGGGTTTTAGCATTCTCGTCCTAGCGCCCAACTGAACTTCTTTCTCAAGGTCTTCGGGTAAAACTTCTCCAAAGGAAAGTCTACCTGTTCAGCCCATTTCACGTAAGTCATGGGATCAATGTAGGATCTAAGAGAAGTTCCAAGGTTGTACTCTTTTGTTTCCTCCGAAAGTTTCACATCAAGTTTGCTCTTTTCCAATCTTCTAACAAGAGTGTCTGTCTTCTTGCCTTGTTCTGTTTTCTCTTTTAGGTTCATTTCGAGTTCTTTGACTCTGTCACGCTTCTTGGCGAGTCTCTCCTCGAAATTTGGAGGGATCTTCCGCTTGTGGTTGGCTATTTTGGCCGCTTCCAGATTGGCCTTCTTTGCACAATATTGCTTCGCATATTCTGGATCGTCTTTCTTTGTTTTGCAGTTTTGCAGGTTTTCACAGACAGTGGTTGTACATCTCCAAGTTCTAAACACCTTGGCTGTTAAGCCCTCCATTTTTTCGGAGAGGAATCTGGACACTTTTCTTGAGTTTATTCCTTCGAAAAGATACTCTTTGCATTCTTTTGAGAATCTCTCGATGTTCTTGATGACGACAGGCGGAGCTTCAACTTTCTTGGTCCATCTGACGCAGTCTTTGCCCAAAAAATCGAAGTTCAAAGTGTTTCCTTCAATCTTGACGTGTTCCGGCCTTAGGGTTATTGCTCCGACAGTGTCTGCTTCTCCAGGATCTTTCTCGTCGCCTACCCTCATGTTCACTTCAAGAATCAGCCAACTCACAGTGGCCAGTTTTCGCCTATCCAAATCCTCAGATTCCAAGTTTTTCATTATGTGAGTTTTAATCTTTGGAATCTCTTTGCTCAGCTTCTCAGCCTTTCTGAACTTCTCTTCCTCAGCCTTCTGTTTTAAGAAGGCGGAATCGGAAAACCAGACGTATTTCACCTTTCCAGTAAGTTTGTCCTCCCACTTGGCAAGGTACATCTTTTCGGGTTCCCAGACTCTGCCCTTCCAGTTCCCTGAAGGCATGGGGCTGTCATGATGCAGGTTGAGAATTATGTCCTCTTGCCTTGGCCCCTCTTTCCACTTCCCCCGTTTCGGATGTTCTCCCCTGCCTGCGAATATGCATGATGGCTCTGCAGTCCAGTTCGCTATCTCAAGCCTGTTTCCATCGACCAGAGCGTAACCATACTTTTCTCTCAAAACTTCTCTTGCGGCTTTCCTCTGGGCTGCAAGTCTCTTCTTTTCCTCTTTAGGCATATTGAGCCTTTTTTGTTGTTCCTGTAGCAGATAAGCCGCCACTTCGGAGAAGTCGACCCCGGCGTTTCCGTCGTTCAGCCATTCGTTATAATCTCTGTCCAGGCAGCTCAAATGCTTGGTTTCGAAGCTTTCAAGAAACTGCAGCGAGGCGTTTTCTGACCTCAAAGTTGTCAAGAAATTCTGAATGAAATTCCTGTAGAAAACCTTGTCGGGAGGAGAAGTTGGTGACTGCCTCTTTCTTATCCAGAAGACTGCCATTTGCTCTGTCTTCAGACCCAACTTTACAGGTTGTCCCTGAATCTTGACGGAAAACCCTTTGTATTCATACTGGGGAACATAGATTCCGTTATGAGCCAGACTTTTCATGCAGTATTTCATTTCTTGTCTCTCATGATGCTGCGTGAACCGTGATACTGAGGTTCTTTTCTCTCATTCTTCGTGCGCCTTAAAAAGTTGTCCTCTGGAACGTCTCTCTTTCTGAAAAGTTCTGTGCAGATGTTCCACGATTTGGTTGTCGATGTACCCTTTGTGGGGTCGGAATCCGCCTGCAAACGCTTTTGGGATGTGCAGGAGCTCATGGATTATGGTTTTCTCCTTATCTTCCTCGGTCATTTTGTCGTATTTTTCAGAGATCACTTCGATCACGTATGAGGCTGGAAGGTTGAGAGTTTCCTGCCAGACTTTGCCAAGGCCGTGAATCCGAGCGATCGTGCGTCTAGATGCGGACCCTCTGCTTCTGACGCAGAACACGTACTGTGGAACAACGTGGAACAACCCGAGACTTTCTGCAATCTCATCGGTCAGTTTCTTCACGTCTGGAGCTTCGGAATACACTATCGGTATGGTTGTCACCGCCATCTTTGTCTGTTGGTCTGACCTTCTGTTCCTGTCTTATGCGTATTCTCTTCTGTAAGCAGCCAGGCAGATTGCTCTAACAATCAGAGATGCCCCTATTAGCACTATTATCATGGACCAGAACTCAAACCATGGTTGAGCGTTTGTTGGGTAGGGTAAGCTGTTCGTGGGGTCTATAAGCCACGTCTGGATCAGATAGATCGCTCCGAACCAGAAGACAATGTTTGAGATGTTCTGTGCCTTTCTGCGCCATGTTGAATCAAATGCAAACCTCATAACTAGTAGTGCTATGAGGAAGATTCCCCAAGCCACGCTGAATTGCTGTGCTGCTGAGTAAACGGCCAAATTCGCCTCGTGCACAGTAGAGTTAGTTGCTGAACGCTGAGCGTCGGGAGCAGGAAGCTGTATTTGCGTGTTGGGAACAGCTGATGTGGCGTTGAAGTTGTTGAAGAATGTGACCGTGTCAGCGTAGAGATTGGGTTTGATCACAAAAAGGACACCGATCAACAGCAAAAAGAAACCTGCTGAGACGGCACTCAAAAGTCCTTCTCTGCGTCTTCGTGAAATACCTCCGAAATTCATTCAATTTTCTCCTTTTGGACTATTCTCAACACGTGAATATATAACATTTCTCGGGATGGACATGTTTTAAATATAAGTGTTTAAAATAGAAAGGCAGAAAACAGGAGTGAAGAATTATGTCATACTGTCCAAAATGTGGTGCCGTGGTCACAGAAGAGATGAGTTTTTGCCCCAAATGCGGTGCCCCATTGAAAGCGGCACAAGCTCCTGCTGAGCCGAGATTCAGAGAGTATCGAAGAGGCGAAAAATCCGAGAAAAGCGAAAAGGCCGAGAAACGCGAGAAAGGCGAAAAAGGGGAGAAGCACGAGCTTGGGTTTTTCGGTCCACTGATCGGGGGTTTAATCCTCATATTTCTGGGTGTAGCAGCTTTCGTTGGAGTTTCTTATCCGCGCTACGATTTGAGAACGTTCTGGGCTTTCTTCCTTCTCTTGATTGGAGTGATAGTGATCGTCGTGGCAATTTATTACGCTTTCGTGCTGCGCAAGAGGCACCCGAGGCCTTAGAGTAGCCATCCGAGAAAGAACCTGTGAAGCCTATGCTCGAGAAGCGTTTGAGCATTGCGTCTGCCAAACACTCGAAAATAATTCTTCCCCGCAGACTCGATCATATCTCCGATGGCGTACCTCGGGAACAGGCATGAGGACACTATCAACTCACCCCATTCTCCGCGGTCAAGTTCATGCAGCATCTTTATCCCTCGGCCCGTTTTTACCTCGAAGAAATAGGTGTCATAGTTCGGAGTAACGTATGGCAACTCGTCGAGTTGCTGACCGAAAACTCCCTCCGTTGCGCTGTATATCTCCACCACTGGGACATCTCCGAAGTATTCTCTGAGCCTTGGTGCATACCTGAACTGGATCTTTCGAACACTCGTGCAGAATAGTGCGCGCAATTTCCAAAGTCCTTTCGGTCTTTCACCGTGTTTTCGCATAACGTACTTAGCAAAAGACAGGATCACAGGAGTCACGCCCATCGCGCCAGTCACGTTTTCGTGAAGCGCACGTTGGTAAACCAGCTCAAACCTTTTTTCCCAATCCCGCGTGGTGATTCCTGATCCCAGCTCATCTATTTCCTCTTGCCTTGGTAGAAGTCCGACCCTGTCAAGTGCAGGGATCAATTTTGCGTAGGTTCCTGAACTGTAGCCGTAAGTCATCGTTTGCCCGTTCATCACGATTGTGTGGACATTGGACGGAAAGTTTAGGTTCAGAATTTTGCCATCAAGAAGCTCATAGTCCTTGTTTCTTAGCGCATGGTTTATCAAAGCTCTGGATCCGCATGTCAGGATCTGCTCAATGTGTGTCTTTGTGGCGGGCAACACTTTTGCGGGGCCAGTGGAACCCCGTGTCATCACCCAACACACCATTGGTTCTGGGAGAATTGAGCTGTAATCGCCTTTCATTATGTCTGACAAGTAGGAGCTAAGTCCATCGTAGTTGATTATTGGGAAGTTTCTCCTGAAGTCTTCGATGTCTTCTGTCTGGGACGCGTGGTGCCCTTCTCCGTAACGCGTCTTTGCGCATTCTTTCATTAAGCCAGAAAGCACTTGCCTCTGGGTCTCTTGAGGGGTCTTCAGGGACTCGTACCAAGGCCCTATCAACGGCCAGAAAACTGTGCCACTTCTTTCTTCAGGTAACATCTCGTTCAAAGACCATTCTGGCCTAGTTGCTTTATATGTTTCCTCGTTGAGGAGCGGAATATGAAATCTCCTCTGTCTTTGAGTTGAGAGAAAAATGGAGGATGGAAGAAGCGCCTACGCGTACTTCTGTTCCTTGTCGCAGTACCATCTCTGGTATTGCTGAATGTATCTTAGTGGACTGCTGCAGCTCGCACAGGTCATCGCGGTGCTTGGTGGTGGCGGGGGTGGTGGTGGAGGTGGATGTTGTCCTCCAAACACTTGCTTGACCGAGACTACAGTGGTTCCTGCAATGCGATCAGTGTATTTCTGACGTGGATCTGGTCCCGGGGTGATTATAGCCACTAGCCAATCCAAGATTAGGAATATGCCGAACAGCTTGCTGATATTGCGGATGAATGATTTGTCAAAAGTGACCTTGCTTCCGTTGGTCATCTGAACTTCGAGTCCAAGGATTTTCTTCCCTACTGTAGCGCCGATTGTCACTTCCATGATTATAAAGTACAGCAATGCAAATATCCCGTAGAGAAGTGGAAAGAGCAGAATCCATGCCCACCACAGTGGAGCTATAGCAAACCAGAAAATAACGTAAGCTATGATCGTGAGAGGTATGCTGTCAATGAGTAACGCGATGAATCGTAGTAGCCAGTGACCGAAGTCGACTTGTGTACTGCTTCTATTTTCGACTGACATTTTAATCGTGCTAGTATTTTCGACTCCACATGTTATTATCATTTTCTGTTAATGTTGCGCGCGCATGGAAATCATCTAGCTAGTGATGCAATCTTAAACTACGACTAGCGCGCGCTGATGCATGATGGCCTATCCTAAACCTTAGTGCGTATGGCTGTTCCTACATTCCGTTTAGATGCGATTTGTGTCGCTGGTCTTGCTTCCTGAGCATATTTGGATCGTATGGAGACGCGGCGCAGGTTGTGCGCGCACACATTAGTTCAGCCAAGCACCTCACAAGAACCATCAGAAAAGCGCGTGGCTACCGCATCTGAATCGTGCTGAATTCAGGAATGCGCATGCGCGGTCGTTGACATTGCAAAAAGTGTAGAGTGTTATTTAGGATTGTGTTCTCCTAAACGTATTTTTTGTCTTTGTAGCAGTACCATCTTTGGTATTGCGCAATGTAGGTGAGTGGTCCTCCGCACGTGGGACATACTGGCGTCTGTGACTGCTGGGGCTGCTGAGTTGTTGGTTGTGGTCCGAAGGTTTGTGGTTGAACAGTCTGTGGTTGAGTGGCTCGAGGCTTGAGGAGGATGTAGTCTCCTGCAGCCTGAATTTCCTCCCAGGGGACTTCTCTCGTTTCGCCTTTCTTCGTTTCTACGATCATGGTCATGCCCATTTTTCCCACAGTGAATGCGATATCCTGCACGGTCCCCGCGTCATTACCGTCGCTGTCAATCACCTGCATACCGATAAGTCGATCCTTTGTCATCGCTTTCTTCTCTTTCTCTTTAGACATTTCAATCGCTTCGAATCGTTGGAACTATAATCAGCGGCATATCTTATATATTTTAGGACTTCTGAATCGGTTTTCTCTAGCAATACTCTTCTCAAGTAAGGTTGTGTTCTGCGGTTGTGGTGTTTGCCGATTACACAGACAGAAAACGATGTAAACGATCAACCTGAAATGGGCCGTGCATTTCGGGTAATGCTATAATGCTTAAATATGTTCCATCGCTAGTTCTATGGGAAAACTCATGAAAACATCAGAGGCTGAAAACCTGCGCTTTTTCAACACTTTAACGCGCACAAAGGAGAAGTTCGTCCCGATTGAAGGAGGAAAAGTCAAGATATACACCTGCGGGCCAACAGTCTATGACGACAGTCACATAGGAAACTTCAGAGCCTTCCTCTTCGAAGACCTCCTGAGGAGGTGGCTCGAATACCGCGGGTTCAAGGTCACCCAAGTGATGAACCTGACAGATGTGGACGACAAAACGATTAAGGGTTCAAGAGAAGAGGGCATACCACTTAACGAGTACACGGAACGCTACATAAAGGCCTTCTTTGAAGATGTGACAAGACTGAACATTCAAAAAGCAGAGTACTACCCAAGAGCCACGGAAAACATTCCTGAAATGGTCTCCCTGATCAAGAAACTGTTCGAGAAGGGTTACGCCTACCGAGGCAAGGATGGCTCAGTCTATTATGACATTTCAAAATTTAAGGACTACGGCAAGCTTGCAAGAATCAAGGTTGAAGAGCTCAAGGTCGGCGCCAGAGTGAAGGCTGACGAGTACGCGAAAGAGGAAGCTCGCGATTTTGCCCTATGGAAAGCTTGGGACGAACAGGACGGCCCCGTTTTCTGGGAGACAGAGGTTGGCAAGGGCAGACCCGGATGGCACATCGAGTGCTCGGCAATGTCGATGAAATACTTGGGCGAAACCTTAGACATTCACTGCGGCGGCGTGGACAACCTGTTTCCGCACCACGAAAACGAGATTGCCCAGAGCGAAGCGGTCACGGGCAAGAAGTTCGTGAATTATTGGCTTCACAACGAGTGGTTGCTATCTGAAGGAAAGCGAATGGCCAAAAGCTTCCACAACTATTACACGCTGAGCGACTTAATGAAGAAGGGTTATGACGCGAAAGCCGTTCGTTATCTGCTGTTAGCAACTCACTACAGACAACAATTCAATTTCACTCTTGAAGGGCTCGAGGCTGCGAAGGGAGCCGTTGAACGTCTGACCAATTTCATGCACCGACTTAGAGATTCGGATGGAGAGGGTTCTGGAGAGAGAGCAAAGCTGCTCATGGAACACGTGGAAAAAGACTTCGCCGAAGCAATGGATGACGACCTAGGCATAAGTGAGGCCCTGGCGGCACTTTTTGATTTCGTAAGGGAAGTCAACGTCCTTCTGGACAGCAATTTGCTCAGCAAGGAAGAGGCACAGCAAGTCCAGAGTCTGATGAATAGTTTCGACGGGGTTCTCGGCGTAATCGGCGAAGTCAAGAAGGAAGCGAAGCTTTCGAAAGAGGCTGAAGAACTTGTCCAGAAGAGAGAGCAGGCCAGAAAGGCCAAAGACTGGAAGACAGCTGACCAGATTAGAATGCAGCTTAAGGCTATGGGCGTGATAATAGAGGACACTTCTCAAGGTGTTAAATGGAGACTTGAGAAGCGCTAGCTGAGCAGTTCTTTTATTCAGAGAACTTCCTCAAACAGAGAAAGGTGTAGAGCAATCATGGATTGGCGCGAGCAACTGATGCTCAACATGTTTCGCATTCTCAGAGTGCTCCGCATGGATAGAATACTAGCACACGCGCTGCAGTTGAGCACTTCAACGCATAGGTTCACGGATTACTTCACCGGCATGGAGAGAGTAGAGGCTGTCAGGGAGATCTTTGGAGAAAGGACAAATGAGGTTTTGCGCAATCTCAAGGTTGACTTAACCTGGGCAGGCGGCTACATGTGGGTCAACGGGGCAGACGGTCGCCTCATGATAAGCTCCAAATACCTTAACCAAGGCGACAGAGTTGACATATACCTTGACCTCATACATGAGCTCGTTCACGTGAAACAGTTCATGGAAGGCAAGGAGCTTTTCGACTCTCATTACAGCTACGCCGCGAGGCCAACTGAGGTTGAAGCCTACCGCGTTGCGGTCCGAGAGGCAAGAAGAATGGGACTGAGTGATGAGAGAATATGCGAATACCTAAAAACAGAGTGGATGAGCGATGAAGACCTAGGACGGCTGGCAAAGACTTTGAACGTCGACTGCAAGCATTAATTGCTACGTCGGCAAATGACTTTGTTCTCACCTGTTTTAATGCAGCACGCGTCTTGCAAAGTCTTCTTGCTTCTGATCGTTGGTTATGCCGTGGAAGTTCCAGTCGTCAGTGGCGTATTTTTCCATGCAAAGATGTTTAGAAAGCTCTAGCTCACCCGCGGTTAACTGTCCGCTCGTGAGTCTGTTGCCTAAGGCTTTTTCGAAACCCTTAACCAGAGCATCGTTGAGTTCCGCTGCTGAAACAGTTTTTCCAAGTTCAGCGTTTATTGAAGTGATTCTATTCTCTGCAATGCGCACGATTTGCATACGTGTTTTGGCCCAAGGAACGCGGAGGAAAGTAAACATCCTTTTCAGGTTGACTTCAGAGAGAAGCGTCCCGTGCTGCAGAAAGGCCCCGCTTCTGTGGGCTTGAGCGCTTCCAGAGATTTTCTTTCCGTTGACCGTTAAGTTTGGGCAGGCTTTGCTGTGCCTTGGTTGAAATCTGCGTGAATACCAAGTATTCGGAGTGATTCAGCTAGGCCAGCGTAGATTCTCGAGTAGACCGCGGCTATTTCTTCAGCTCCCAAGTCCTCTTTTCTGGCGATCACGCTGTACGTGATCTCGTCTTGAGCGTCATGGTAGACTGTGCCTCCGCCTGTTATCCGTCTTACGACATCAACGTTGTGTTTTCTACAGTTGTCCAGTTGGACTTCTTTCTCGATTTCTTGGAATCTTCCAACAGAAACGGCGGAGGGTTTCCAGCGATAGAATCTTAGAGTGTTCGGAACCACGCTTTGAATTCTTGCTCTTAGAATAGCTTCGTCCATAGCCATGTTCATGAACGCGTCATAAATTTCAAGTTCTAGCAGACGCCAAGCAGTCAAGTTAATATCCGCCAAGACTGAAGCTCATACTGCTCTTAATTACGTTTTGATCTCATCAGATACTATCTTTGCCGTCTCACAGCTATTTTAGGGTCAGAAAGAAGAAGAACAAGGCTTAGAACCTTGAAGGGCACTCAAGACTTTGCTGAGACCGGAAAGCCGAGGGCAAAAAGGGGCTTTCCGACCGAAACAAGGCGCCCAAGGTAGACAAATCGCGCTCGCGAACTCTGTTCTGCGGCGCAGGTTCTCAAAAGCGGCTGTGGGTCGACGTGCTTTCGCTTGTGTTTTCTGTTTTCATGGCAACTCTTATATCTGGCTTTCATGAATGGGAAACGAAGCTGAAAGTCGTCAGCGTCTCTTTGCATGAGAACTGTTGTTGTGTTGGTTTAGCATGCTTGAAGGAGCATAAAGCGATGGAAGCCGTGAAAACTGTTGACCTAGTTAAGGTTTACAAGGGCAAAGAGACTGTTGAGGCTCTAAAAGGGGTAAGTCTCTCTGTAAAGAAGGGTGAGCTTTTCACTCTCTTGGGGCCAAACGGTGCGGGAAAGACCACTTTTCTGAGGATAATTGCCACGCAGCTTCTGCTGACCAGAGGGGAGGCGTATGTTTTTCAGCTTAACGTGACGTCGGAGCCGAAGGATGTGCGTAGGCACATTGCTGTTGTTCCGCAGGACGTTCAGACCTATGGCAGCTTTACGCCTTGGGAGTACTGCTACTACTTCTCGATGTTGCGTGGCATGTCAAGGAATGAGGTGCAGAGAAACGGCGAGAAGGCTTTGAAGGCTGTTGACTTATGGGGTCTGAGAAACCGGCAGTGCACGAGCCTTTCCGGCGGGGAGAGGAAACGTGCAGTTATAGCTTCTGTGCTGTGTTCTGATGCTGACCTTCTGATGCTTGATGAGCCGACGAGTGGGTTGGATGCAGTTGCAAGAAGAAAGGTCTGGGCGGTTCTTAGGGAAATGGTTGGACAAGGAAGGTCCATCCTGTTGACGACCCACATCATGGAGGAAGCCGAAATGCTGTCCGACAGGCTTGCAGTGATCAACAAGGGACTGGTCGTTGCTGAAGGAACTCCTCAGGAGATAAGGGGTTTGGCACAGGAGAAGTATCGCGTCGTCGTGGAAGGCAAACTGGAGGACATTTCTGCTCTTCAGGCGATTTGTCGTACTGCGAAGTTTGGCAGCAGGCAAATCTTCTATTTCAAGGCTGAGGATGAGGCTTTGGGACTTGCGAAGGCGGCTCTGAAGAGGGGGTTGAAGGCCGAGATAGCGCCGACCACGCTTGAAGACGTTTTTGTTGAGCTTGTCGGTGGAGAACAGTATGAACCTTAAACCCTTGAAAGACGTCTACATTATCGCTACGATGAAGGCCATTCCGGACATTAAGAGACAGCCGTTGTCGTTGATCATCATAACCTTCTTGAGTTTTATTCCGCTGTTCTTCACCTACTTCTTCGGGGGGCAAAACTACGCCTACGCCCTCGTTGGTGGAATGGTCGGTTCCATCGGTTTCATCGGTTTGGCCTCAGCAGTGCAGGACATTACTTGGGACAGGTACGTGAAAATAAGAGAGATGATCGTGGCCATGCCTGTTCACCCTCTTTCCTACTCCTTCGGTGTGGCATTGTCCAAGCTGTTGTACGCGTCTCCTGGTTTCATAATCTTCGTAGTGATTTCCACTGTTTTTCGGATCCTTCCTCTTTCGTCGCTGGGCTGGGTTGTAGCCGCGGTGTTTCTGTGCTGGGCGGCTTTAAGCAGCATCGGGTTCGTCATGTCGACCTATCTGAGGAACGCGAACATAAACACGCTGAACAATGTGTCCAACATCCTTGGAATACTGTTCATTTTCCTGCCACCCGTGTTCTATTCTGAGCAGGTTTGGGGTAGTTTCCATTGGTTAGCAATCGTTTTTCCAACTTCGAATGCTGCTGGATTAATAAAGTCTTACGCAGGTATTTCGCCCTTGACGTCTGAAATAGTGCTGATTCGCTGGCTCGTTCTTATCATAACGACCGTAGTCTCGTTGCTGTTGGTGGCTCTTAAGAGTAGGTGGAGAGAAGAATAGCGATTTGTAAATGCAACATGGATCAAACATTAGAAAGCTTGTGAAGGTCATGAACGAGGGTTTGACAATTTCTATAAACAAAGAGTTGCTTGAAGCAATTCTTGAGGGTGCAAGGAGGCTATATCCTAAGGAAACTATGTTGCTTCTCAGAGGAAAAAAAAGCAAGAAGTCTGTAGAAATAAGTGACCTTCTCATTCCCCCGCTTGCCACGTATGGTCGGGGCTTTTCAAGCCTTCCGCTTCACATGCTGCCCATGGACTTCTCTCTTGTGGGAACAGCGCATAGTCACCCTTCAGGGAACCTGATGCCCTCGTACACTGACCTGAACCATTTCTTCGGCGTGGTACTCATGATCACAGCGTTCCCTTTTAGAAACAAGGAAAACGTGGCCGTCTACAATCGCAGCGGAGAGAAGCTGACGCTTCACGTGACCGAAGCCTAAAGAAAAATCAAGAGAGGAAAAACGTAAATCATCTTATTGATTTTTCATCCATCTGTGGCAGCCTTTGTTGACAAGAGTCATAATGCTGGTTGACTTGGACTACTTCTTTGCGCAATGCGAGGAGCTGCGAAACCCAGCGCTCAGGGACAAACCAGTAGTGGTCTGCGTCTATTCTGGGCGCAGCAAAGACAGCGGAGCCGTGAGCACTGCAAACTACATCGCTCGAAAATACGGAGTGAAGTCTGGCATACCGATTTTTTTGGCGAAAAAGAAACTCGAAAGCGGTGATGCCGCATTTCTGGCCGTTGACCATCAGTTCTACGAGGAAGTTTCAGAGAAGGTTATGAACCTGCTCGAAGCCTACGCTGACCAATTCGAGCAGGTGGGCATAGATGAAGCGTACCTTGACGTGACCGAACGGGTAGGTGGAAGCTTTCAAGAAGCCAAACTGCTGGCTGAGACGGTAAAGACTGAGATGCGAAATCAGCTGAAACTCACCTGTTCAGTCGGGGTTGGGCCCAACAAGCTTGTCGCAAAGATCGCCGCCGACGAGAAAAAACCGGGCGGTCTAACCGTGATAGCCCCCAATCAAGTCAAGAGCTTCCTGGCACCGCTTCCGGTAGATCGGCTCATCGGTGTTGGAACCAAGACACTGGAAAAGATGCAGACGCTGGGAATAAGCAAGGTCGGCGACCTGGCAAACTATGACGTGCAGAAGTTGATTGCAGTTTTCGGCAAGACCCTTGGAACCTATTTCCACAACGCCTCACTCGGCATGGACAACGAGCCTGTCCAGGAAAGGGGCGAAGCAGAATCCATAAGCAGGATTGCCACTTTGAAACAGGACACTATGGATCTGACTCTAATCTTGGAGCAGACTGATCGCATCTGTAACGAGGTGTACGACAGAATTATGGAGGAAAAGCTCACTTTCAAAACAGTAGGCATAGTTGCGATCACGAAAGACATGAAAGTTCACACTAGGTCCAGGACGTTCGAAAACTCGTCGAACAGCCTTGAACTGATAAAGAAAACTGTGGTTGAGCTTTTTGAAAAGTTTCAGAGCGACACTCAGCTCGAGACGCGAAGAGTCGGTGTTAAGGTGTCAAACTTTGCTGGATTGGAGAAAGGTCAGAAGCAGATAACAAGCTTCATTGAACCAGCTTGAGGCCAACTCTAGCTCAACGGTTCAAGAAGTTGTCAGCAATCGTCAAGGGGAGTTATGTGACTGTCCACGCGGAGAACTGACACCGTAAGGCGGAGGATAATGTCTTAGGGCTGGAAGAACACGGAAACCTATTCTACGCAATCGATGCAGGATTAACCGTGCGTTCAGCCTATGGGAGGGTTAAGACCTCGACTTTAGCCTTGTGTCCATCCTTGAGCTTGAGGTGTTTTCTCAGGGGAATTGGAGCGATGATTTCGAGCACGGAAGCATCGTAGTGGCTTCTGAGCGCTAGGATCAGGGCGCCTTTTGCCTTGTTGTCTATTATCACAGGGTAACATTTCACCGGTCCGAACGTTCGGTCTTCACTCTTGAAGCCTTCGATCTCCACAGCGGGGTAAGCTTCAAGTTCGCTTCGAGCCTTGATGTCATAATCAGTTGTGAGCCTCAGGTTGAGGGTTCCTGGGTAAGGGTCAAACCCCAGTTTCTCGATGAACTGCTTTCTGTACCCTTCTTTTGAGATGTAGTAGGCTCCTTCGCCGAGGCCGGTGAAAACCGTTCCCTCCAAGGTTATCGACGGTGGGTAGGTTGCCTCCATCAGGAAGCGCAGGGTTGAATAGAGCTTGTTCAACTCTGTGATGCCTGTCTGCGTGATTTTTATGAGGCAGCCCTCAGGCGTTATGGTCCTGTTGATCCACCCCTTACGGTCAAGCTCGATAAGATATCTCGACGCTGTCTGCTGAGATATGTTCAGCTTCTGAGCCAAGTACTCAGTTGATATTTTGGCGGTCCTTCGATGAGCTCCCATTTCGGCCAGCTTAAGCAGCGTGAACACGTGCCGAGAAGAATAGTTTTCAATCATCTAGGAGCCCCGGTTCGCGTTTAGTACGAAGTAGACGTTTCCATATTTAAGCGGCTCGAAAGCACCCGATGAGCGAGTGAAACACGTTTCGGCGGCGCACGAAACAAAGATGGGCCTAACCTTGGTTAAACAAACTGCGCAAGATGAAGATATATCCCGTACAATTCTATTTTTTCTTGTTCGGCCTTGACGATTGCGTGATTCCCGATGATGGCCGCCACCTTTCTGGTCATGTGCGCGTACGGCCTACCCCTCCGGTCTGACATATGATACAAATATGGTCAGCGTTTACTACGACACCAAACGTGGAAATAGAGCGGAGACCATCCCAAGCGATGGAAACGTCCCGACTTTGGCTGCGGATTCAATGGCCAATCCTAGGAGGGTTCAGTAAAAGCCATGGGAAGTTTATACATGTTTAAACAGTCCATACAGAATTTTTATTTGAAGCTATTTCATTAAACTTGATCTCTGGGCGTTGAGTATGGAAGAAGCTGCGGCGTTTGCACCCTGCCACATCACCGGGATCTTCCAGATATTTGATCAATCAGCAGACCTTTTGAGCGCTGGCTCCAAAGGTGCTGGCGTTTCATTGAATTTAGGGGCCAAAACAACCGTTAAAGTCGAAAAAGGTCCTAGACACCGTTTGCACGTGAACATTAACCATCAAGCCGCAGACTGTGCGTACCTATCAGAGCGTGTTGTCAGCGCTTTTCTTTCGCGTTTGAGCGAGGCATTTCACTTTGAAATCACAGTCGAACATCAGATAGAAGCTCCAATAGGCGCAGGTTTCGGGACGAGTGGAGCTGCAGCGCTAAGTCTTGCCCTTGCCTTGAACGAAGCCCTAGGGTTGGGCATGTCAAAAATACAGTCTGCACAAATTGCACACGTCGCTGAAATCGAATGTAAGACTGGGCTTGGAACAGTCATAGCCGAAACGTTCGGCGGGCTTGAAATCAGGATCAAACCGGGGGCGCCTGGAATCGGGGAGATCAAGTGCCTTCCAATCTCAGAAAACGCTGTGGTTGCCTGCCATGTTTTCGGACCTCTTTCTACGAGAAAGTACCTGACCGACGCCGAAACTCGCTCGCGGATAAACAGGTTTGGCGGGGAGCTAGTGAACGAATTGGTCAAAGCACCAACTATCATCAACTTCTTGAGGCTCTCTCGCCGGTTCGCTGAACATGTTGGACTGATAACTGAAAAAGTCAGAAACATCTTAAACGCAGCGGACGAAGCTGGCGTAGTGTGCAGTATGCCGATGTTCGGAGAATGCGCGTTCACAATAACCGATGTGGATAGGCTCGGGCGAATTCTTCAGGTCTTCCGTAAAGATGGCTCAGGTGGTCATACAGTCGTAAGCAAGGTGGATCATGAAGGAGTGCGACTTCAGTGACTGATACTAAGATCCCCGATGATCATCCTAGAGCAAAGTCCTTGTACACACGAGAGAAGCTAATCAATAGTTATCTCGAAGGAATTGTCGCTGCTTCAGGCCTCATTGCGCATGGCCGTGGAGAAGCTTTCGATTACTTGCTGGGCGAAAAAACCAGCAAACCGGCTCTGGAAGCCATTGAAGCTGCAGCAGCCATGTTTCTGACAGCAAGAAACCCTGTTATCTCTGTCAACGGGAACACTGCGGCTTTAGTTGCTGAAGAAGTTGTGAAGCTCGCTAACGTTACAGGATCGAAGATTGAAGTCAACCTCTTCTATAGGTCCCGTGCAAGGGAGCTTGCAATAAGGAAGTTGCTTGAAAAAGCAGGTGCACATGAAGTTCTTGGAGTGGGAAAAAACGCGTCTGCAAGAATTCCAGAGTTAAGCAGCGAGAGGCGACGCGTTGATCCAAGGGGGATACTTGCGGCTGATGTGGTCATGGTGCCATTGGAAGATGGAGATAGGACGGAAACTCTTGTTAAGATCGGGAAAAAGGTGATAGCAATAGACTTGAACCCTCTTTCTCGGACGGCGGTAAAAGCGACCATCACGATAGTCGACAACATCGTAAGATCAGCGCCGAAGCTCGTTGAAACTGTTGAGAAGCTGAAAAATCAAGGCGTGGGCAAGTGTAGAGAAATCTTGAGAAACTTTGACAACAGAAAAAACCTTGCCAAATCCATAATTCTGATCAAAGAAAACCTCTCAAAGTTCGTAGCAGAAGGGGTTACTGAGCGGGGGCGAGCAATGTGACATTCAACAAGATTTTCATCCTAGGCGCTGGTGGCATAGGAAGTGTCATCGGCGCTCTGCTATCAAAAAAGAATGATGCAACTCTAATTGGAAACAAGGCACACGTAGACGCCGTAAAATCAAAGGGTTTGTTAGTCGCAAGTAACATTAATGAAACTTTTCGCTTAGGGGCTGACACGCAAATTCGAGAAATACCTCAGGGAACTCTGATTTTCCTGACCACAAAGGCTTATGACTCGAAAAAGGCGGTGGAAGGAATAAGTAGACTTCTCAGGAAAGACACGGCCATTCTGGTTCTGCAGAATGGTCTTGAAAACGAAGAGATTGTCAAACGCGCTGTCGGCTACAAAGCCAAGGTTTTAAGAGGAATAACAAACATGGCAGCAGAGTTCTTCAAAGCAGGAGAGATAAAGTATTGGACAGGTGAAACAACGATCGAACACGATGGTGTGGCGGAGGAAATCGCAGCCATAATGAATAACTCCGGTCTCAAGGCAAGCGTTTCCAACAACATCAAAAACGAAGCATGGAGCAAGGTCGTCCTCAACAGCGTGATAAACCCGCTGACCGCAATCTTTCGCGTTAAAAATCGCGAAATCTCCACGCAACCTCTGGCAGAAGTTAGGCATCAGATTATCCGAGAATGCGTCCAAGTTGGAAATTCTGAAGGCGTAACCTTTCCGAAGGATTTAGAAAAAGGAATCGGCAAAGAGATCATCAGCTACACAAATTACTCTTCGATGTGCCAAGACATAATGAGGGGAAAGAGAACAGAAATTGACTTCCTCAACGGAAAAATAGTTGAGCTCGGTGCAAGACACAGTATTCCAACACCAGTGAACGAAACCCTCGTCCATCTGATAAAATTTCTGGAGGAAAAAGGTGAACTTCCAAGAAAAAATTAAGCAAAAGAAAGGCAGAGAAAAAATCACAATGTTGACGGCCTACGACTTTCAGATGGGCAGGATACTGGATCACACTGACGTCGACTTGATTCTTGTAGGCGACAGTTCAGGCATGGTAGTGCAGGGTTATAGCGACACCAAGAGCGTGACGATGGCAGACATGATTTTTCACGTGAAGGCAGTGGCAAGAGGAGTCAAATCCAAGCCGATAATCGGAGACATGCCGATCAACAGTTGCAACGCCGTACAAGACTGCCTAAAGAACGCCAGACAATTTCTGGAAGCAGGAGCGCACGGAGTCAAAATCGAAGGAAAGAAAACAGATGCCATAAGAGCCTTGATAAGCAGCGGAATTCCCGTGATGGGTCACGTCGGAATGCTCCCTCAAATGGCAGAAGCCTACCACGTTAAAGGAAAAAATCCTGAAGAAGCCGCACAGATTTTGCAGGACGCTCAGGCTCTGGATAGACTCGGCGTGTTTTCCATAGTGCTAGAATGCATTCCTCAAAGTCTGGCAAAAACGATAACCGAATCCGTAACTGTTCCCACGATAGGCATCGGAGCCGGAAAACACTGTGACGGGCAGGTCTTGGTTGTAAATGATATGCTTGGTTTCGACGAGATCTTCAAACCGAAATATGTAAAGGCGTATGCAAATCTGAATAAGACGATAACGAAAGCTGTGGCGAAGTTCATCAAAGAAGTCTCCACGGGCAAATACCCGGACGAGGAACACACCTACCATTAGGCTACATGGCGGTCGTGAAGAATGAATGCCAAAGGCTTGCCTGAAAAAACACTCATGGAAGACCTTGAGTCAAGGCTGCAAGAAGATTTCACGTACAATTCTGGAAGAATCATCGGTTCAATGTGCACTAGCCCGCATCCACTAGCCAGAAGAGTATACGCTCGTTTTCTCGAGAAGAACCTGGGAGACTCCGGACTTTTCCCTGCTGTGGCAGAAATAGAAAGAGAAACAATTAGCATGCTCGGCACTCTTCTATCGAATCCAGAAGCATCAGGGCAAATAGTTACAGGGGGAACAGAAGCAAACGTTCTCGCACTATGGACCGCCAAGAAGCTTGCGAAGAAAACCAGCTGTGAAGTGGTAGTGCCCGCATCAGCCCACTGCTCCTTCGACAAAGCCGCAGATCTGCTAGGATTGAAACTTGTCAAGGCAAGGTTGAACAGCAAGTTCCAAGTTGATGTGGGAGCCGTCAAAAAAGCAATAAATCAGAGAACTATAGCGATCGTGGGCATAGCCGGCTCAACGGGGCTAGGTGCAGTCGATCCGATAGACGAGCTCTCCGAACTCGCCTTGGAAAAGAACCTGTACTTCCACGTGGACGCCGCTTTCGGAGGGTTCGTGCTTCCGTTTTTGAAAGACTTAGGATATAACGTGCAGAATTTTGACTTTGCAGTCCCCGGAGTCCTTTCCATGACAATTGACCCTCACAAGATGGGGTTAGCTGCAATCCCGGCTGGCGGGTTATTGTTCCGTAACGAAAACCTTAGAAAAAAAGTGGCATGGGACATCGCTTATCTATCGGGCGGAGAAACCGAACAAGCGACACTTGTCGGAACACGTTCAGGCGCCTCAGCCATCGCTGTCTGGACCGTGATGAAACACTTTGGAAGAGAAGGCTATAAAAAAATCGTTGGAAAGTGCATGCGGCTAACGCTGCGGCTTGCGAAAGATATTCCGAAGATTAAGGGGTTGAACGTTGCAATGGAGCCGACAATGAACATTGTTGGATTGACATCGGACGTGTTCGATATCCGTAGTATAGCTGAGGAATTGAGGCTTAGAAAATGGGCCATCTCTCTCTTTCCGCGCCACATTCGAATCGTCATAATGCCTCACGTTCAGGAGCGGCACGTTGAGGATTTGCTGCAAGATTTAAACAAGATAGTCAAACAATTAAAAGGGTAGGTTGGAGGGATCAATTACGTCAACGCATCCGTCGAAGCAAATTATTGGAACTCAAGGCAGTGAGCTGAGGGCAAAGCGTATAGTTCTATGTGTAACCGGCAGCGTGGCGGCTGTTCAGAGTCCAGAGATTGCACGTGCCATCATGCGACACGGCGCCGAAGTGTTCGCTGTGATGTCGCCGATGGCCAAGAAAATTGTTCACCCTTATCTGATGGAATGGGCGACGGGGAACGAGGTGATAACAGAGCTGACTGGCAAAATTGAGCACGTGGCCTTGGTCGGAGAGCACTCCTTGAGGGTAGACCTTGTTCTGGTGGCGCCTGCCACAGCAAACACCATAAGCAAGATCGCCTGCGGAATTGATGACACCACGGTCACATCCGTCGTCTCAACCGCCTTCGGTTCAAACTGTCCAATAATCATTGTTCCAGCGATGCATGAATCCATGTACAACCATCCGATATTGACTAAGAACGTTAAAGAACTCAAAGCTCTGGGAGTAGAATTTGCAGGTCCAAGATTCGAGGAGGGGAAGGCAAAAATCGCTAAAACCGAAGAAATCGTTGACGTGGTCATCCGTAGACTCACGGTCAGACAGGATTTCTCGGGTCTGAATGTGTTGATCACGGCGGGCGCAACCCTGGAGCACATAGACCCAGTTCGCGTCATCACGAACAAAAGCTCTGGAAAAATGGGTGTTGCAATAGCAGAGGAAGCCTTGAGCCGGGGAGCAGAGGTGACACTCGTCTACGGTTCAGGTACAGAAGCTCCTCCTTCAAGAGCTCATGTGCTCAGAGTTGAGTCAACACGGCAGATGCATGAGGCGGTCGTTTCTGAACTGAATTCTAGGAAGTATGATTTGGTTATAGCTGTTGCTGCGGCTGCTGATTGGGCGCTTGAGAAACCGTTTTCGTACAAGGTTTCGTCGCACGAGTTGCGTTCGCTTGATTTGAAGCTTAAGCCCACAGCGAAGATCATAGACAGCGTGAAAAAGGTAAGTCCCCGAACTTTTCTCGTAGCATTCCGCGCTGAATACAGGCTGCCCAAGAAGAGGTTGATTGAGAGCGCGTACGAGAGACTACTGAAAGCCAATGCAGATATTATCGTCGTTAACGACGTGGGAAAGAAGGGGGTTGGCTTCGCAACCGATACGAACGAGGTTTTCATAATTGACAAGGAGAAGAGCATAGTGCATGTGCCGCTGGCCAAGAAGCGAGAAGTTGCAAGGAAGATACTCGATGTTACGATTGACAGGATGAAACCAAAATAGTCTTAATAACAGTTCAGACGCGTTAAACGTGAAATCGATGCAGAAAAGGTTCAGAACTGTCGGTCTTGGCGGTACTTTCGACGAGTTTCACAAGGGACACAGAGCATTGCTCATAAAAGCTTTTGAAATAGGCGAAAACGTGATGATCGGCGTCTCTTCAGACGAATTTGTACGGAAAATGGACAAGTCTCACCAGACAGCGTCTTACGAGGAGCGCACGAAAGAGCTGAGAGATTTCCTAAGACAGCAGGGAGTACTGCAGAGAGCGGAAATAATTCCGATAGATGATGCTTATGGCGGTGTGCTGCTCTCTAAAGATCCTATCGAAGCATTAGTCGTCAGCAGGGAGACGGAGCCCGTCGCTCTTAAAATCAACCAAAAGAGAAAAGAAATCGGAATAGGTCCACTTGAAATAATTGTGATTGACATGGTTCCCTCCCAAAATCACGCGGCAATCTCGACAACACGGATTCGCACGGGCGAGATTGACCGAGAAGGTCACATTCTGAAGAAGAAAGGAAAATGATTAAACCATTTGTTGAGCACTTGTATTAAGAGCGGTGTTCCGGTGCAGAGAACAGGGATTGCTAAGCTTCCACTTCATTACGGAAAAGCACCGATGTACCTCATCGTTCGAATGAGAAAACTCGCCAAAGAAATGGTCACGATCATCGTCGACGAGTATGGTTCAGACGAGTTTTTGAGGCGGATCTCTGACCCTTTCTGGTTTCAGGCCTTAGGCTGTGTTCTAGGATATGACTGGCACTCGTCAGGAGTGACCACCGTTGTCACGGCGATCCTGAAACAGGTGATTATTCCTGAGGAGCACGGGGTCGCGGTCTGCGGCGGGAAGGGCAAGTTCTCCCGTCTGGCGCCTGAGGAGATCCAAACTGTTGGAGAGAAGTTTGGCTTTCCAACTGAAAGCATCGAGAGTCTGCGTTATGCAAGCAGGATGAGCGCAAAGGTTGACAACACTGCGATCCAAGCGGGCTATCAGCTCTATCATCATGCGTTCTTCGTTGCGGAGAACCGGAAATGGGCAGTTGTCCAACAAGGCATGTGCGCACAAGATCGAACCGCAAGACGCTATCACTGGCTCTCCGAGAAACTGGAAGAGTTCGTCGTCGAACCTCACAGCGCAATCGTCGGCGACACGAAACGCCAGTGCGTGTTGGACATGACCGCTCGAGAAAGTGAAGGAAGCAGGAAAGCTTCCGTAGACGTGGCCAAGGAACCCACCAGGAAGCTCATGCGACTGGTCGTGTCTGTGAGGCCTTATCTTCAAAAATCGCTGAGTGAATGGTTGCCAGCAACGGCAGATGCCAGATGGAACAAAGACCTGCCGGATGTTCTGTGCATGCCATGGAACACAAACTGGAGAACGATGAAGCAAGTCTACGAGTTTCAACCCAGCAACTACGAGGAGCTGCTTGGCTTCAAGGGTGTCGGACCGGCTACGGTTAGAGGACTTGCGTTGATTGCAGAACTGCTTTATGGCGAAAAGCCAAGCTGGAAAGACCCTGTCAAGTACTCCTTCGCGTACGGAGGAAAGGACGGCGTGCCCTACGCTGTTAACCGCGGGGCAATGGACGAGTCCATCCAAATCCTGAGACAATCAGTTCAAGAGGCAAGGATTGGCAACGCGGAGAAATTACGGTGTTTGCAGAGGCTTAGACGATTTGTTTCCGTCTGATCCGACTGAGACACATAAGCTCATATCTTTCAAAAACAGTCAGTGGCGATAAGATAAACCGAGGAGGACAACGTCACGAATTCAAAAGGCAGTAATTGGCAGAGAATGTTTGGCTTTTGTGGCATCCTCACGCCGCTAGTTGCGTTCACTTGCACGTTGCTTGCAGTCGCCTTGTCCCCTCACTTCAGCTGGGCTGACAATGCTCTCAGCGACTTGGGCGTCATTGCAGGTTCCCCGTCGATCCTGTTCAATTCAGGCCTGATGGTCAGCGGAGCACTGGCACTGTTGTTCGCTCTAGGACTGTTGGTCTTTTTCAAGAAATCCCTGCCAGGCCGTGTTGGCGCTCTCCTCTTCTCCTTCGATTCCGTAGCCCTGATCGCCATAGGGGTTTTTTCTGAGAATGCGAGGCCAATGCATCTTTATGCCTCCGTGGCTTTCTTTGTGCTCGCGCCTGTTTCCATGTTGTTTCTGACGGCGTCTTTTCTTCTGGCATCCAAGGTAGCTAAGGGGCTACTTACTCTCGGGGCTGCCATGTTTGCAGCGGCTGTGTGGATCGCAGAGTTCCTGTGGCGGTATGTTCCTGGTGTTGCTATTCCGGAGGCACTGTCTGCGCTTTCAGCATCACTTTGGGTTGTGATCATTGGTTTCGACATGGTAAGAGGCATTTCGGGTTCCAGTGACTAACCAATTGTTCGGTTACCCTGTGACAGAACCCACAGGTCATGCACTTCGAACGTGTTCGAAGCCTATGGTCAGGTTGTGCCAGTTGGCGCGCGCGCTAAGAGCTAGAGTTTCCTGAGAAATCTAACTGCAGAGTTGTTCAAGACTAGCAATCTCAACTTGAAATATCCCAAGATTAATCTTGGAGTGAAGCTCCTCAGCCTGACTCTTGTTATGGACGACTTGAAGCCTCTTTCAACAATATTTGACATCTTCCCCATGTCAAACAGAACACAGTCGATTCCATCGCTCATGACAAGATAACCTGAGCCTGTTCCCATGATCAACCCACTGTCAGCCAATTCTCCCAACCTTGAACGACCAATTGCAGTATCAAGTCTCTCTAGAAATCTCATATCAACATTCCATCTGATTCCTTTCAGTAATGGAGAGAACAACTCTATTACCGCTTTGGCAGGTATGAAATCGACTTCAAGGTCTGCCCACTTTGGATCGTCAGTCTTGACAATTTGAAAGATGGATCTCCAATTACGTCTCATTTCCTGAAATACCCTTCCCATGAGAAACTGCCAATCAAACTCTATCTCTATCAATGCGAGATGCTTGTGCGTATCTTCGAAAGTCTCATGGAAGTCAATCAGTGATCCACGAATGAAGAGTGAATAGTGGACATTCTTGTGGGCAAGATCTTTGAACAGCATGAGGTTCTTTCTCATAGAAAGAAACAGAACATCAGCTAGTTTGATCTCCATAGGCTTTGGAAATTGAATTGCGTTGTCTTTCTTTGGACTAGACAATTTTTGAGATCCTCTCCCTGTCAGCTTCCTTCTACAGAGTTGTCTGCCAAGACAATCTCTACTTCAGAAGATCGATTGTTCTCTTCATAGCAGCAATAGTTTCCTTGTATTTTGTTCTGTTAGCGTCAGGCGAATTTGAAGGGAACCGCAATCCATCAATCTTAATGTAAGTCTCCAAAACAGCTCTGAAGGCTTTGGCGTCAAGCTTTCTGATGAGGTCTTGCTTGAGAGCTATAAATCCTTCTGTAAAGAAGGCTCTGCTTTGAAAGGCTTCTTTCTCCAAATCTTCTGTAGCTTCTTTGAGGATGATTTCAAGCTCCTCTCTTATCCTGTCCTTCAGCTCCTTCTCCTCTCTATCTTCCTTCCACCTGTCAAAGCCTATTGAGCTGAGAAAACCTATGACCGCACCAACAATCACCGAGATCAAAGTGTCAACTGCAGACATGACGGGAACCTCAAGCAAACTGAATGAGCATCCATGAGTCTAGCTCACAAAGAAAACAGGTTTTGGATGATACCAATACAGAGTTATTGGAGTCTTGCACGTCAAGCAGTTATGCACTATCTTGATGACGCTACTAGCAACTGCATTTGATGGTTCATTCAGAGACACAGTTGTGTGAATATCGTCAGGTGGATATACTTCATAAGGATCACCACATTTGGAACAAGCAAAGATCCTCTTTCCAGAAGATTTATCATTCATTTGATCACACTCCAGCGCGCGCTAAAAAAGTGGATTTAGTAGTGGTATGTTATCGTTACGGTTTGAGTTGCTCCGCCACTTAAGTTCCCATTTCCGACTCCAACTGTTATGCTCGAAGAGGGTAAAACGGGAAAATACGCGGTTCCACCTGTGCCAACATTTATCTCAACGTTATAGTCAACGCCATACGCGGAGTAGACTACGTGAGTCCATGCTCCCGTTGTTGATGATAGAACGTCAATCGTAACATATCCTGCATAGCTTGCTGAGTACGTCCAATCATTCCAAGCAATCCCGAGTCCACCTGCAGGTTCACTCACGGTCTGATCATCGACCCAAATCGTAGAATCTGCTAGGTTGACAATATTCAGAAGATTTGTGTATTGTTCGTCAGTGTAGTGATGATCAGCAACATAGGCGTTATATTGTTCGTTAGTATAGCTATGGTCGGCAACATAGGCGTTATATTGATTCTGAAGAGAATTGTATTCGCCATTCGTGTGAGTGTGATTTCCCTCGTAGTCTTGATATATTGAGTTCAATGAATTGTATTCTTCGTCAGTATAGTGATGATCGCTAACGTAGTTGTTATAAGCAGTGATGTTACCAGCGAGCCACGATTGAAGATTTGTATTATTAGTTGTCAATTGAGAAATCTGAGTGTTTAATGAAGAAATCGTGTTGTTCTTGTCGTTTATCATTGGCATGATATATGTAACTGCTCCGACTAAACCGACTACCACCAGAATGATGCAGATTGCTCCTAATGCAATAGCGACACTTCTCCTAACCATTTTCTTCGGTTTTATTTCACTCATTTTTGAACCTCTGGTTTGTCTTCTGTTGCTGTGAGGATTTAAGATTTTTGTAATTTTGATTTTTGTTTTAGTCTCACGTTCCGCATTCGTCAATTATAAAATGCTTATAAGTTGATTCTGCGAAGGTCTTTCAAGGTCAATCACAGAAAGGAGAGTTTCAACTGCAGACATTAAGTCACTCCCAAATATCTTCTTTGAGATAGTCGTCAATGTGTTTCTTCAAGCCTTTCTCAGTCTCTATAAGCGTGATTGAGAGCGTGTACCAAAGTAACTCAGTAAAAGTATAAGGCGATTCAACAACAGTAGTCTTGCCATCCTGCTCGATCTCAACGTCTGCCTTGGGTTTCTCACCTTTGGTAGTCCGTGAAAGAATGCTTACATCTCTGACCTTCACTGCTTCATAGTTGTGACTCCCTATTGCAAAATAGGTTGCAGCAAACTTGATCTTCACTTCATGAGAGAGCAGACTCAGAAATCCTGATGATTTACCACTCTCCCACATATCAGTTGGAAGAAGCTGTCCTGTTCCTGTCAACAATGAGGAAACTGTTTCAAGCTCATGCTTGAGGTCTTTGAGGAATTTCTTTCTATCCTGGTTTCTATCATATCTTCTGCCAAGCCACTGAAAGAAGAAAGCTGCAAGCACACCAAAGAAAGAGGCAAAGAACGGAATGAATGGAACGAGAATTTGCCAATCCACAAATCCACACTCCCAAGGAGAGGATCAAGCCCAATGACAGTTTAAGATTTCTCCTCACGTGGATGGAGAATCAAATGAACGTATGTTCTGGCAATTGAAGGAATAAGAAGTCCAACTCTGAGTCAAAACTGAAGTGAGTGGAACATCTTCACTACTCCTGAATGCCTCACTTCTTCAATCTCTGATATTCTCTTGACTAGAAAATTCTTCCACTTCTTCTCTTCTTTGTAGAGATGAACAAAGACGACAACGACACCATTCTTTCTGTATATCTGTTCCCTGTATTCATAGGACTTGGCATTCTCTGCACCACAGACCTCAATATACATCCCCAACTTTGGAAGATAGAAGTCAGGAGTCCATACTCTCGGTCTTTCCTTCTCATCATACACAAAGACAGGTGACTCATAGAGCCACCAAATGTCAAGCTCCCTCAAGTAATGAGCAACTAGTTTCTCTGACTCTTCCATATCAGCATAGACGGAGTCCTTCATCTAGCTTACCTTCACAGTTTGGTTTCAAGAGTCGTCTGCTATTCAATTTAATAGTTATGAATTGAAGCTCTAGGTAGTCAGAACATTAAACGTGAAAGGTGAAACATACTATAGTGATTGTGTATGAATAGACTAATTAGCTCCTAACGCTTTCAAACACTCAATTGCCTTCTCGATTGTTTCTTTTGCCTTGTCTTCGTTAATTGCGTCAGGGTGCGACAACTCATGAACTATCTCATTCCTCTCTTTGCATACTTCACCCATGAGGCTATGTGTGCGATGATCAATCAAGTCAAAGCCTTCAAGCATTGCCATAATTTTGGATAGATGCATGTTCTGGAGTTTCATAGGTTCAAGACGGATGCCTTTGGACTTGAAATATTCTTGAAGTTTACTGGTTCCGAAACGTTCGAAATACATCACAGACACAACCACTCCTTCAAGGAACCTCTTCTGAGCAATTATGTCACCCAGAAAACGAAGAGGGCTGCGGACAAGGATTACATCGGCGCTTTCGCTAAAGCTCACACTGTCACTGACGACCTTTACATCTTCGGATGTTTTCGTCTTCTCGTTTTTCTCAGCCATAGCAACAGATCATAACTTTGGCAATTTAAGGGTAATGAAAGATCGGGATCCACCTCGTGTCTCCATGAGAAACTAACTTAAAAGATCACGCTAGAGAGTTGTTAAGGTAAATATTTAGGCACCATAACGTATTAAGGCAACGAGTCAAGAAAAACTATGATTCACGCGTTGAAGGGCTGAACATGGAGACTGTTGCTGTTAACGTCCAAGACCTTGTTGTCGCTTATGGTTCTTTCGTGGCGGTTGAAAACCTATCGTTCACCGTGAAGAACGGGGAAATCTATGGGCTGCTGGGTCCTAACGGTGCGGGCAAGACGAGCACGATCAAGGTTCTTGTGGGAGTTCTGGAGCCACGGGCGGGAAAAGTTGAGATCTACGATACGCCGATCTCGGATGAAGTCGCTGCGAAGAGTAAAATCGGCTATGTCCCAGAAGAAGTTGTGCTTCTTGATTCGCTCACGCCTAGAGAGTTTTTCGAGTTTGTAGCTTCAATAAGACGCTTAGACAAGGAAACTGTCAACTCCAAACTTGAAAGGTTCATGTCCGCTTTTGAACTCAAGCAGTACTTTGACACTCCGATCGCGGCTTTGTCTATGGGCAACAAGCAGAAGGTTGCTGTTGTCTCAGCCCTACTGCATGATCCGAAACTCCTGATCCTGGACGAACCTCTGATAGGCTTAGACGCTCGCTCTTCGAAGATTCTCAAAGAACTTGTAACCTTTCACGCCAAGAAAGGCGGAGCCGTCATATTCTCGACCCACATCATGGAAGTCGCGGAAAAACTGTGCACAAGAGTTGGAATAATAAACAAGGGCAAAATCGTCGGAGAAGGCACGGTTGCCGATCTCCGTAAACTTGTCAGAAGCGCAGAAGGCTCCTTAGAAGACATTTTCTTGAAAGTGACAGAGCAGGAAACCGGAATGCAGGACATACTAAAAGCCCTAGAAGAGGAGTAAAATGCAGTGAGATTCTCTGAGCTTTGGCGCTTATCGGGCAAAGCGTACAAAGAAGTCACGTTCCAATCCATCTTTTCCCTTCGTGCAGGCTCATCCCTGCCTCAAAGCGGCAAAAGAGACGTCAAACAACTCGTCTCTAGCGCCAGGATGAACGCTCTGATCAGTAAACTGGTCACGACGGTTTTCATCGCTATCTTCGCAGGAGTAGTGTTTCTTCCTCTAACAATCAGCGGCGTCGGTACAGCTTTGCCGAGAGACATAGCGGTTCAAGGCGGCGTCTCGGCTTTTCTTGCCATTGTACTCTTCTTGATAGTTTTTATGGGACTGCAGATGTCAACGTCGTTTGTGTCCTCAAAAATTGTGGATATCCTCAGTCCTCTTCCGCTTTCAAAGAAGGACATCTCAAGAACCATATTTCTCTGTTTCATCAGAATCTTCGACATACCTCTAATTGCAGCAGCAATCATCTTTCTGTCCGTCTACTTCGTCATCGGCGGTCTCGATCCTAGGCGGCATAGTCTCTGTCGTAGGCATCGGGGTCACCGAGATCTTCGCCTTGGCTCTCACTACGGTTTCTGCACAATTTTTCTACCAGAGAGTCGCACGGGCAGGTGGCAAGTCGAAATGGAAGACCTTTCTGAGATTTGGGTTCATGCTCGTGTGGCTTCTGCCAACATTTGCAGCATACTTTATAGTGAACTTCGCGGGACAAATAGTTCAATCGTTTGCGTACCTTGCGCAGGGTTTCTCTTCGATTTCCAGGATCTTAGTTCTGGTTTACCCATTTTCCTACGGGTTTCTAGTTTCCTATGCAACCTCCCCCCATGGAGTTGACAACATAACTCTAGGTCTTTCGACTATCGCGTCAGTCGCATACGTGGTTGCTGCTTACTACTGTCTAAGGTGGGTGACGCAGACCGTAAGAAAAATCGGAGTCGGAGGATTTGCTGCAGGTCCAAGAGAAATCGTGAAGGACACGCTTATCAGACCTCAGATTCCATGGCTAGGAATCATTCGGAAGGACTTGAGAGTGGCCTCCAGAGCACCCTCATTCGCAAGTCTTTTTCTTTTGCCAGTTGTACAGACAGTTGTTGTGGCAATAACTTTCTCTTCATTCAGCGAGGTCGGGCCGAGCACTGCACTGGGGATTCTGATTGGAATATCAATGATCACGCTTCTGCTTCCACCAACTCTTCTTGCCATTGAGGGTTTAGCATCTTCCTACACAAGGCATCTTCCTATGAAGAAGAGGACAATGATAACGGCGAAAACCCTGTTGTCAACGGTCACTTACGTGATTTCTATGATAGTTCTTTCAATCGTCGCAGTCTTGTTGGGGAAAAGCTTCTTATTTGTCCTGACTTTGGGAATGATACACGCGTTCTCTGTTGCAGCGGCGATCATGCTAGAACTGACGATTTTGCTGAGGAAGTTCTGGAAAGAAGGCTTCGCCGTCGGCAACATCTACTCAAGAATTACTACTTACATCATGATCTTGATTCCCGGGTACATCGTGGCCGCAATACCGATAGTCGGCGCGTTTGCGGCCTATTTCCTTGCTCCACCCTTCTTTCTGCCAGTCTTTCTCGCTACCGCGGGGTCAGAGTTCGCGATCATGGTAGCGGTTGTCGTACGCGAAAAGTAGCGGAGGTTCTCATGTCCAAGTAGATCTGCGAGCAGCAAAACGAAGAGAAAGATGTTTTGCATCCTTGGCTCTCAGCGAATTCAACCGCCTCTTCAGTTGGAAACGCGATAGCGTCTACCCCCGCTTCTATGGCGAGGATCTCTGTTTCAGATCTATGCTTATCTTTAGACCGCATACAGCCAAGGACCAACGGAGTGTCAGGAAGCATCAACCTTGCAGCCGCAATCACTTTGGCTATGTCGATCGGTCCCGGAGGTTTGACGTTCTCCATCTCTGTTCCGCGTATGGGCATGAACGCGATTATGACTAGTGCTGAAGGGTTGAGCTCTGACACCATTTTCAAGGCATGCAGCTCGCCTTCTAGTTTTCCATAATGAAGCCCCACGATCACGTGCGGCACAAACTCGATTCCAGCTTCATGCAAAGCTTTCAAGGAATTTGCGTAATCTTTGACTGACGCCTCTAGATTGAAGATCTCCTTCAGGGTTTCGTTCGAACCAATAATGTCTAATAGAGCTGCATCAACTCCGACTTTCTTGAGTCCCTCAGCTGTCTTGAGGTCAATGACACCCGTGTGCACAAACACTGTTAAGCCCAGCTGATGCTTGATCTTTGCGATGGAGTCCACAAACCCTCCAAGAGGCACAGCGCCGTTGGGTAGGCATCCGCCACTTATCAAGCATCCCCTTGCTCCCTTTTCCTTCAATTGTGCACACAGTTCAAAGAGCGCGTCAGGCGAGGTGGCAGGGTACATCGTGTTCAGCACCGTTCCACCACAGTGTTTACACATCAAAGCGCACGCTTTACCGGTTATGGAGATCGTCGGAAAATCACTCGACGAAGAAGCATAATGACTTGTTTTATAGTACATGAAGCTCGGCGCGTAAAAGCGGATTCTCTTGCGTCTAACGCCGCAAGCGTCCTTTTTCAGAACGTTCAAAAGCTCCGTTTCGTTCATGCGCCAGATGCTTTCAGCCGAGAGTCTGGTCATTGTTCTCGGTTAGGATTGTCCCATGACTCGCTTAATACTTTTCGTTTTACGGTGTTTCTTCTTTTTCCCTATAGTCCTTTGAAATCACCGGTAGGGTCTGCATCGCTTCGTCTATTGCAGAAAGTGTGCTTGAGATCTTCTCAAGGTATCTGTTGAAATTCAGGGTCTTGAAAACCGCTACGCCTCTTTCTTTGATGGCGTACAGCGTTTTCTTGGGCAAGGGTCGTTCCTCAACTAGCCCGTTTTCCGTCAAGAATTCCAAGCGACGATTGATAATCGTGCAGTCTATGGTGGTTTCGTATGCTATCCTGTCGACTGTAAGAGGTTTCTTTATCAAGGCTTCTAGAATTGCCTCGTATGATTCCAGCTTTGATCTGTGCATGCTTGGGCACCCTTTCTGTGGGTCTTGTTTCGCTGCAGATAAATCGTTTATGAACCCTCAATCTTTAGCAGAAAGCAGCATGTTATCTTTTCAGTGTTTTCGTACATCCACTTATTGGTTCCCCAGAGACTTTTAGACGGGTTTCATGAAGTTGAGTCTGAGGCAGCAGTGTCAGCTGAGGCCTTGTTTTGTACAAATCTTCTGCCTGTTACCCTTCGTGGAGTTATCACGCAGATTCTTACGGCCTTCAGCTCGTTTTCCCTGTTCCTTCCTGGTTTGCTCATGTACTCGTCGAAGATCAATGGAACACGGTACTTGTCAATGAGCTTCTGAAGATAAGGTATCATTTTCTTCTTCTCATTGATGATTTCAGCAGTGCCAAGAATGATCACACTTTTAAACATCGTTACGTCGGACAAAGCTTCGTCGACCTCAAAGCAAACACTTGGGTTTCTTAGACCGTTCATTTTCAACCCTTTGTCGCACGTGTGAAAAAACACCTTCCCATTGCAATATCCAAAGCCAACTGGGACTACGTACGGTTCATCATCCACAATCATGCCAATTCTCCCAACTCGCGCGCAAGCGAGAAACTGCTCAATCTCTTCAGAAGTCATCTCCGCAGACATTTCAAGCATGAACTCCTTCAGGGTTTTGAAGTGTACATGAAGACTTCACAGTTTATTTAAGCATGCCCTCGCGCAATTTTCGAATGAGAGGTTAGAAACTCTTTAATCTGACTCAAAACTTCTGCAAGTCTGTAAAACATCTCTTTCAAACCATTTAATGTCCATGCTGTGAGACATGTGAGCAAAAAAACTCGCTTGCCAAGACAGATTCGTGTCTCCCTAGGTTCTGCAATAATCCTTGGACTGTTAAACGCGAGACTTGATGCTACCCCAACGACCATCTATCTTATGACATACAGACGGGGCAAGTGTAGCGCAAATTGTGGCTTTTGTCCTCAAGCAAGGGAGAGCCGCGGCAGAACGGACATGCTCTCAAGGGTTTCATGGCCAGTCTACCCAACAAAACCTGTGCTGAACGGAATAGCCCGAGCCTACGAAAAAGCCGACATAAAACGTGTCTGCTTCCAAGCCCTGAACTATCCTGAAGTCTTCACACATCTAACGGCTTTGGTGAAAACGATCTTCGAACAAACTCACATGCTTATCTCAGTTTCGTGCCAGCCATCCAAGCGAGAAAACATAGCCCAGTTGGCTGATGCAGGAGCCGAAAGAATAGGCATACCCCTGGACGCGGCAGTCAAAAGTGTCTTCACGAGAATCAAAGGCTCCTCTGCCGGAGGCCCATACACTTGGGAGGGACAGTTCCAGCTGCTGGATGAAGCCTTGCGCACTTTTGGAAAAGGAAAGGTCAGCACACATCTGATCGTTGGACTTGGAGAAACCCAAAGGCAGATGATCAAAACGATGCAAGAGTGCGTGGATATGACAGTTCTTCCAGCGCTGTTTGCCTTCACCCCGATTCTTGGAACAAGGCTTGCCAGCCAGAAGAGGCCTCCGATTGAAGCATACAGGCGAATACAGGTTGCAAGGCACCTGATTTGGCATGGAACCGCCCGGTATGAAGATATGAGTTTTAATGAGCGGGGCGTGGTGGTTGATTTTGGAGTCGACGGGGAAACACTGATGAAGGTGATTGAAACAGGTGAGCCATTTCTCACGTCTGGATGTCCTGACTGCAACCGTCCATTTTACAACGAGAAGCCCAGTGGTCCCATCTACAATTATCCAAGGAAATTGATGGAAGACGAGCTTTCATACATAGCTAAACAATTAGGTTTTTCATGAGCGAATGGTGATGTTTGCCGTGCTCCTCAAAACTATAGGGTCGAAAAATCTATGTGCAGGGTACACGTTTACGCACATCTGAATGGCTGGTGAAAGTTTGGTTGAGGCCCCAGTCGAAGACAAGAGGATAACACTGAAAGAGGCGGTGAAGCTTGTTCCAGACGGCTCCCACCTTTTCTGGGGAGGCTTCGGTTTCCAGCGTCCGCCTATGGCTTTCGCTTATGAGCTTGTCAGGCAGAAAAAGAGGGATTTGACAATCTACACTTGCGGGTCAGAAATGGATATTGACATCCTGTCAGGCGCGCGGGTTGTCTCGCGCTATGAGCTGGCTTTCTACGCGATTGAAGGCATAGGTCTGGTTCCTAACATTCAGAGGAGAGTCCGTGAAGGTGCCATCGAAATAGAAGATTATTCAAACCTTGCGATGGTTCTGCGCTTCTTTGGCGGTGCGCTCGGAGTGCCTTTCATGCCGCTCAAAAGCATGCTGGCGACCGACATGCTTGCAAAAAAGAGGTTCAGGGATAAGAAGGCAGAAGTGATCAATTGTCCATTTACTGGAGAAAAAGTGGTCCTCGTCCCATCAGTTCGTCCAGACTTCAGCATAGTGCACGCTTCACGCGTTGACCGAGAAGGAAACGTGCAGATAGACGGAATCAGGGGCGAAGACGTGGAAGGGGCAAGGGCTGGA
Source organism: Candidatus Bathyarchaeota archaeon (assembly GCA_963707955.1). Taxonomy (GTDB): domain Archaea; phylum Thermoproteota; class Bathyarchaeia; order Bathyarchaeales; family Bathycorpusculaceae; genus DASPPK01. The sequence goes on from OY970176.1 coordinate 199,283, forward strand.
AAGAAGGTCATCGTTACGGCCGAAGAAATTGTGGACACTGAATTTATTCGATCTCAGCCTGACCAGACGGTTATCCCTAACATCTACGTTACTCATGTCGTTGAGTGCCCATGGGGCTCGCATCCGATGATGGTTTACAACTATTACGACTATGACATGGAGCATGTTCGCATGTACTATGACCAATGCAAGACAGAGGAAGGGTGGCAAAAATACTGTGAAGATTACATAACAAGCGTTGACGGTCACTATGAGTTCCTGCAGAAGATAGGCATCGAACGGCTGATGAAGCTCAGAGCGAAAAAGCCGTTCCCGTACTAGAAGGAGGAAGGAGAAATATGGCCAAAATCGCAAAACCGGGAGATTTCAACACTTTGGAACTCATGGCGGTCTGCGGCTCCAGACTGATAAAGAACGGTGAGGTCGTTTTCATAGGAACAGGCTTACCCATGATTGCAGCGTTGCTGGCAAAGAGAACGCACGCGCCCAGTGCAAGAATCGTTTTCGAGGCAGGATTCATAGATTCAAACGCAAAGGACATAGCCTTGTCCATAGCTGACTCCAGACTAGGTTGGCGCGCGTCAGGAGCCATCGGTCTGTTCGAGACTCTCGGACTTATGCTGCAGGGCGGACACGTTGACTTAGGGTTCGTGGGTGCGGCCCAGATCGACGAGTACGGAAACATAAACACAACCTACATTGGAAGCTTTGAAAAGCCATCAGTCAGACTGCCCGGAAGTGGAGGAGGAAATGACATAGCGTCGTCAGCCAAGCGCACAGTGATTATAATGACGCATGAAAAAAGGAAAATGGTGAAAAAACTGGATTATCTCACGAGCCCAGGTTTCCTTGACGGACCTGGAGCCAGAGAAAAAGCTGGGTTACGCGGAGGTGGGCCATCACTTGTGGTCACAAACCTTTGTCAAATGGACTTTGACCCTAAAACAAAACGCGTAAGGTTGGCAACGGTGCATCCAGGCGTGACGGTTGAGCAGGTTCTTGACAACACGGGCTTTGACCTGATCGTGCCGAAGGATGTGCTCACCACGGACCTGCCCACGTGCGAGGAGCTTGATCTTCTAAGAGCGATAGACCCCACTGGGATCTACATTCCAAGAACTAAGTAGGTGCAGTTGCCAACGGTTGGACCAGCTTGGGTTTTTGCTTCGTGACCTGCTCAACTATCCGCCAAAACTCTTCTTCAGTCAGACCTTTTCTGAGTTCCTTCATCAGCTTTTTGACTTGGTAAAAAGTCATCTGCGCTTCGCCCTTGTCCAAGGACTCCTGGCTTGTTCTTATTCTTTTGACGATTTCTTGTATCTGCATGGGCGTAGCATTGATCTCTGCCATCCTCAGTCGTTCTTCAACAACGCTCTTTCCAGTCTGTCTGCCCAAGTGGAACGTGGTTTCCCTTCCAACTATCTCAGGCGGAAAAGGTTCGTAGATTATAGGGTTCGCAAGCATCGCCCCGAGGTTTTCGTTCATCTCGTAGGAGAAAGCGTTTTCCCCAATTATTGGCTTGTGAAATTGAATGGGCAAGGCAAAACTTTTCTCGACCAACTGTGATAGCCTGTTCAGCTTTCCCAGATCCACCTTGGTGTCAATGTCATAGAGTAGCTCTAAGGCTGTACAGACTTCTTCCAAGGGCGCACAGCCAGCTCTTTCGCCAAACCCTGCAACACAGGTGTGTACACAAGCAACGCCCTCTTCCACGGCTGCCAGGGTGTTTGCAGTTGCGAGGCCAAAATCGTTGTTGCAGTGGATGGAGAGTGGAATCTGCTTCTTGATAAGCTCTGACAGGCCGTCCCTGACGTGTGATACTAGGTAATGCATAGACAAGGGTCTAAGGAAACCAACAGTGTCGGCGATCACTAGGCGGTCTGCACCTGCCCTTGCGGCTGCCTGAAAGATCTGCAGAATGTCCTGCAGGGGCGTTCGCGAAGCATCCTCGAGGACAAAATCCACCTTTGCGCCGTGCTTCTTAGCGTACTCGATGCATTCAACAGTTTTCTCCAAGACCTGCTCTTTGGTCTCCTTGAGTCTGTATTGAAGGTGTAGCCCGTTGAACGGTGTGAACAAGGAGAGTTCTCTTATCCCGCACTCAAGACACGCGTCTATGTCGCTTTTAATGATCCGCGCCGAAGCAACAAGGGTTGCCTGCTGAAAACCTTCGTTCGCGATTCTCTTCACCGCATTCTTCTCTTCTTCAGAAAGCCCTGGAAAACCCACTGAGATAATGGACACGCCCACCTCGTCCATCATCTTGGCCAACTTTACTTTCTCAACGTAGGTCAAGAAAACCGCTAAGGCCTGAACACCCTCTCTCAACGTCTCATCCCATATCAAGACGTCCTCAGGAAGTTTTGGCGGCAGATTCTTTCTCAGATGGTTGTAGTTTGTGATTAAGCCCTGAGCGTCAAGCTTCTTGAATATTGTCTTTCTCATTCGCACACAATCCAAACAAGGTTAAACTTGGACTCATCTCCTATTCTGACAGTCGCTCATATAAGATTTGACGTGGGTAACTGAGGACAAAAGCAGGCCCTTCGCTATTGCGCGCGCAGGACTTGAACCCGTTTACGGTCTAATACTATGAGAGCGCGTTCTCATTCCTAGGAACACGGCCCACTTTAATTCGAAGGACCACAAAATTCAAGCGTCTAGAAGCTAGGGAAGTAGTGTGCAGGTATAATTGAACCAAACAGGAAGCCTAGAATTATGCTCAATATCCAAAACACGATTACAGAGAGCACCGCTATCCCGAGGCCACCGAGCCAGCCTGTCCCTGAAGCTTGCCTTAAAGACCCAGACCCAGGCTATGAAAGCAAGAATCAAAGCAAACACGTACGCGATGCCCCCTATTATCGCCCCCAGAAAGAAATCCACCACGAACAGCGTTATAGCATAGACTATGGGCCCGAACAGCGTCGCAATCATAGCCTCGCCGAAAGTGGACCTCCCGCTCGTCACCACTTTTCCTGCCAAGTACGCGGGTATCGAGACAATTATCCACAGAATGACCAAGCCGATGATTAAGACAACCAAGCTAAGCAAATTCGTCTGACTCAAAATCGAATCCAGAATCAAAACCATCAAAACTCCAACGCAACATCACTAACGTACATTATTTTATAAACTTTCGCCGCGAACAGACACGCGCGCGCCAACACCTTTGAAAAATCGGCCAGAATCTCCTAAGTCGAGTCTCTTGATTTCTAACACTAGGCGAAAGTTTAAAATTCGAATGGACTCTTAGCCAATACCACTCTCGGGGATGAAGTATGGAACCCTTCTCATGGTGGAACGACAAGCAACGAACCCTGATGGAGGAAGCGAAAGCCTTCGCTGATCAGAGTCTGCCAAGGGGCGAAGAGGTTTTTTGGACTAAGGAATTCCCGCATGAACTGTTGAAAGAAGTTGCTCGGAAGGGATGGTTTGGGGTTGTCATTCCACCGGTGTACGGTGGCATGGGGACGGGAGTCACAGGCGCGAGCATAGTGACTGAAGAGCTTAGCAGAGTTTGCTCAGCTCTGTCAGAAGCATATGCCGTATCCATGTTCGGCGGCGTCGAACAACTTCTAACCTTTGGAACTGACGAGCAACGAAAAAAGTGGCTTCCTAGAATAGCCAGAGGCGATGTCATAGGCGCCGTCTGCATCACCGAGCCTTTTGTCGGCTCCGATGCTGCAGGGATAGAGACAACAGCTAAGCGCGAGGGAGACGGCTACATTTTAAACGGGAAAAAACGTTTCATAACAAACGCGGGACTAGCCGATGTCTACGTTGTCTACGCGAAGACCAGCGAAAAACCCGAAGACAAGGCAAAGTACCAACACCTCACGGCCTTTCTTGTAGAAAAGAAAACGCCAGGTTTCTCCGTTGAGAAAATCAATGAACTATCCGGATGGTTTGGCCTTCCGAACGGGTTCTTAGACTTTAACAACGTCAAGGTTCCGGCTGGAAACTGCTTAGGACCCGAAGGAGCAGGGTGGAAAGTGATGATGGCCGGCTTGAATTTTGAACGAGTCGTTTTTTCGGCTGGCATGCTTGGTCCCATGAGAGAGTCGATACGCCATGCAGTTGCTTACACGCAGAGACGGATGCAGTTCGACAAACCAACTATAGACATTCCATCAAACCAGTCCAAGGTTGCCGAGATGCTCTCTGGACTGTACACTTCGCGGTTGCTCGTCTATCACGCCGCTTACCTTCTGGACCAGCACAAGGAGGCAATGGTGGAGGCTGCAACCGCTAAAATGTTCACTTCAGACACGTTTGAGAAGCTCATCAGCAACGCTGTTCAGGTAATGGGAGGCGACGGCTGGACGCGCTTCTACCCTGTGGAGAGCTATCTTCGAGATGCCAAAGTGAACCAGATCGGCGCTGGAACCAACGAGATCATGAGACTCGTGATCTTCCGAGGCGGGTTGAAAGCAATGGGCAAAGACCTCAAGATGCCGCGCAGACGTATTCACGGGAAGCTTGGAGTTCCAGTATCGACGGTTGAACCCTTGCCCAGAATGGAACCAAGCGAAGACGGCGTAATGAGAGTCTTGGCTGAAGACTACATGGTGAACCCCGGACTGTACATGGCGCGAGAAGACCTGAAAGAGAGACTCACAGAGACAAGCGACGAGAAATTCGACGAAATTCTGAAAAAACTTGAAACCAAGGGACTGGCGAAACTCTACCGTGACCAACGAAAGACGATTGCACTCGCAAAAGCGACCTACGACGGGTTGCGTGCCGCTGGGCCCTTAGAAAAGTACAAGTGGTTCCCAGACTGGCTTAGCAAAGAGCTAATCTTCTAAACTATGCCGCCAAAATCGAAAACGCATCACCCTTCGACGCGAAGTAGAATGTTTTCAGGTTTCCAGCCTTTTTGCTAGGGCGGACTTATCGAGAGTGCCGAAAACCAGAGAAATCACTTTCCAGCTTTTCCGTAAACGCGCGCGCTTGCGGTTTTTGACCTAAGGAGTTCAAGGGCAGCAGACTTTGCCCCGAGTTCCGCTCTTATCTTGTCATCTCCGCTTCCGATTATTATAACGTCGCCCTCGTTCAAACCCAGTTTTGAGAACGAAGTCAGAATATGCGGATCGCTTTTTGACAAGTCTTCGTCCGTGCCCGGCATAGCTAATCTGTTCTTGGTGAAGATTAGAGTAGTGGCTCCCTTGGCTCCGGCTACCATGGCAGCGTCTCTCTCCTCAACACCGTATTTTACGGAGTCTTTCATTCCTCTCACTCGAACTGCAACGTTGAAAGGGCCAACCGTTAAAGGCGTTGAGGGAATCTCTATTTGTTCGCTCACAAGAGTCCTCAAACGGGAAAGGAGTTTTCTTCCATCCGCAGACAACGAGATCCCTGATTTTGAAACATCAATCAACCCTTCATTCTTGAGATGCTTAACGAGAGTTCTGGTCTCACCTTCCCCCAAGTGGAGATCTTTTGAAAGCTTCAATCTGCCGACGCTCTTTTCTAGGCTGATCTCTTCCAAAGCCTTCAAAACGTGGGCCTCAGCAAACGAAGGAAAACGTCCAGGTGCGATTTTCGAGGAAACTCTGCTGACTATTTCAAGTATTTCCAATCGTGTTCTCCTCACGTTCAGGCTGTTATATGTTGGATATAGGAATTCTTAAGTATAAGCTGGATGGATAATCTAACCAAGACGGAAACATGAACACCGTCAAGATAGCCATCATTGCGGTATTCTGCGCGATATCAATAGGGACGGACTATGCTATGTTCAGTCTGTGGAACATCAAACTTATGGACTTTATCGTCTTCGTCGGCGGTTTCTGCTTTGGACCAGTCGTAGGCGTTTTAATTGGAGTGATTTCTTGGACAGTTTATGGTACCCTAAACCCGCAGGGATTCGTGCTGCCAGTCTTGCTCGCAACGATGTTTTCGGAAACGATATATGGGATTGCAGGTGGCTTATTGCGGAAAGGGTTAACCGGTCTCAAAGGCGAAACGTGGAAAGCAAGCGTGTTCTTTGCTTCTGTGGGTGCACTGCTGACTCTGATCTATGACGTTATCACCAACGTTGTGTTTGGATTAACCGCTGGCTGGAACGTTGTTTTTGCAGTTGTTGTCGGTTTCATTCCCTTTGGACTCCTGCATGAAATTAGCAACTTGGTGTTCTTCGGAGTCGGCTCAGTTCCCGTAATCTCTGCGATTAACAAGGTCGTAGGAGGTGAGAGAAACGTCGGTCCTAAAGAATAAGTGGCAAATAGCCACTGTAGCTGTTCTATGCTGGGCATTGTCAACATCACTATTAGCAGGCTATTACTGGCTTCAGTACACTGATTTTATAAACAGAGTTGGCGGTGTGCCAATCTCCCTCAACATAGGCATAAATTACGGAAACTCCACAGTCTGGAGCAACAACACGAAAGAATTGACCGGGATGACCCTCTTCAAAGTCACAGAAGACATAACCAACGTTACGTATGACACGATGGCTGGATATGGCATTTACATAAAATCAATAAACAATGTGGCTGCTGCTGGCGTTTATGGATGGGTGTGGTGGTTATGGGGGAATAGCACAGGGTGGACGATGGGCCTCATTAGTTCAGGCGCGTATGCTGTCTCGCAAGGCGAGACATTCATGTGGTACTATGAAAGTGGTTGGCCGCCAGCATCGCCTCCATAAACGATTGAAGAAGGCAATTTGAAAAATATATTGGTGTCCATGCTATGCGCAAACCGCACCCCTTGCTCCGGGGACATAAACTTCGGTTGCTCACAGAAAACCCACGTTGGCAAAACAGAAAAAGGGGTGTGCGCAGGATATCGCAGGGTGTGTCGGTATCTGGTAGACGACTTGATCATTCAGTTCTGTCAGAGATTGCGGAAACAAGACTTCATTTTGAAGGGTGAAACCTATTCTACTTGCCGGAAGGGTAAGCGTGAATGCTTGAATGATTCTTTGACTTGTGTTCTAGTCAGAAGTCTTGATCAGCTGTCTCGGAGTAAGGTTTCTCTTCCTTGAATTAGAGCCGGTGAACAGCAAGAAATGGAGACTCTGATCGATGAAGAGGCTTTGCTGTTTGCTCAGTAATTGAGGAACGAAAGGAACACGTGGGTTCCTAGAATAGTGCGCCTAACCTGAAAGAAAATAGTGTAGATATCTCCCGAAGTCCGTCTTCACATGACCGTTTTCTTCTAATAGAAAATGGGGGCAAACTGGCTTAAGAATCATGCTTCTAAACTGTTCAACGTGAAAGCGGTGAAATCAAAGAGTCAAACTGGTTTTTAAGTGTTGACAGAAGTATCTTCTACCGATTCTTATTCTGCTCGGATACTAACCAATAACAGAGATCGATTGCAGGGCACTCTAACACCCGACTTTTTATTTCCATTTTGTCAGTATCTCTTCCCTGCGGAAAGTGGCTCTGCTAATGAAGAACAAAACCACGTCGACTAGAAATAGGACTGCCGAGATGACTAGAAGGGTGAGAGCGTCGAGCGAGATGGATCCGATTTCCCCCAAGATGTATAGGCCCATGAACGGTAGCACAATCAGCCCTCCAAACTGCTGTGCTGCCCTGACGTCGGTGACCCTGGCCGAGAAGATGACATTCAGCTCAACACTGAGCAAGCATGCAAGGGGCGTGGCAAGAAGCAGAAAGACTGCCATCGTCCAGTTAGGATAGAAAAGATAGCCCAGCTGCTGGCGCGAAATTGTATCAATGAAGACCATGAAAACTGTAGCACCCAAGAAGGTTGATGCAATCGTAGGCAGGAACGCGGCGAGGGACTTTCCCAGTAAGATCTCGCCGTCAGTCGTTGGCGTAGCCAGAAGGGGTTCCAGACTCTTCTCCACCTTCTCGCCGACAATGCTATATGCAGCCATGCCAGTGGCCAGTGAGACCGTGCCTATCATGAAGAAAAAGAAGAACGCATTTACCAGAGGGGTCAGCTGTGCGTAGGAAACGCTTGTTGGATGCTCTTTCACGACCCACCAAATGATAGCTGGTAGGCCGAGTGAAATGCCAAGCGGAAAAGCGACCAGCGAGTAGAGGATGCTCTTCTTCTTCCTGAAAATGCTAAGGTCTTTCTTTGCAACCGTCCATACGTTCTCTAAGTCCATCTTTTTCAACTCCTGACCAATTTCAAATACACATCCTCTAAAGTTGGGCTGGCCTCAGTAACGAACTGGACACGACCACCCACACCGTAAATAGCGTCCACAATGTCGGGATTCTCCTTTTCAGGATTGCTCACATTGATGACAAGTTTGTTATCCACTATCTCCATATTTCTCAGTCCAAGTTTCTTCACAGCCGCCACAATTACATCGTTAACACGTTCAAGCTGAATCACAGTTTTCCTTCCCCACAATGATTCCCTCAGCTCTTCGGGACTGCCCACCGCCAGCAGCTTGGTTTTCAATATTCCTACTCTATCGCAGATTTTCTCCGCTTCGTCTAGAAGATGAGTGTTGAGAAAAATAGTTCTTTTTTCTTTTTTAAGCTCAAGAATAAAATCTCTCACCATTTTTGAAGCTTCTGGGTCTAAGTTTGCCGTCGGCTCGTCCAAGAACAGGACCTTAGGGTCATGAATAAGGGCACGGGCTATTGCAAGTTTTTGCTTCATCCCTTTGGAAAAGGTCCCTGCCGAGACGTTCCTCTTGTCCCAAAGCCCAAGCATCCTGAGGAAATGCTCGATTCTTTCTCTCCTCTGCTCTTCGGTAAGCTTGTATAGTCGCCCATAAAAATCGAGATTCTTATAAGCACTCAGCTCCTCATATAGACCGACGTTTTCAGGCAGCAACCCTATAATTCTTCTGACCTTCTGTGAATCAGCACGGTTTCCGATTTCATAATCACCAATCCTAGCTTTTCCACTGGTTTTGGATATCAGGCAACAAAGCATTCTGATTGTAGTGGTTTTTCCCGCACCGTTTGGTCCAAGAAAACCGAAAACCTCACCCTCATCAACATGCAAAGTCAAGTCTTCCACCGCAATGAGACTGCCAAATCTCCTAGTCAGATTTTCAGCATCAATCACTATGGTCACCAAAATGATTAGGCTGTTGCAATGTAGTCTCAACGAATCTTAAGTGGTTATTGAGCGTTATTTTGTTTTTCGCCATTGGACAAGACCTACCGAAAAAACTACGATTTCTGGTTCAGCTATAACTTTTCTGCAAAGCCTAGGTCTGTGGGTTTGTACTTAGATTTATATGTAAACCCCCTAACAGCAATAATGAGGAGTTAAACTTGAAGATACTGGGGATATGTGGTAGTCCGAGGAAGGGGAATACTGAATGGTTGATGAGAGAGTTGATGCGGGCAACCGAGAAACGTGGTGGCAAAACCGAGTTGTTTACGCTCAGAGATAGGAACATCAAGATGTGTGACGGCTGTTTAGTATGCGAAAAGACAAACACATGCCACATAAAAGATGATATGAAGGGAATCTACGACAAGATACTGTCTGCTGACGCTGTTGTGCTTGGCTCTCCAACCTACATGGACGCTCCTACGGCGTTAGCCATGAACTTTATCCATCGTATGTATCCTCTCTATGGCAAAATCAAAGGAAAACGATTTGCGAGTATAGTAGTGGGGCAAGTCGGTGGACAAGAAGGTATAACCTCCAGAGGAAAAGTCGAAGACTACTTTAAAGCGATTGCTGGGTTGTTCGAATTAGACCACGTAGGGTCACTAAGTGTAGCCGCTCGAGACCCTAATGACGCCTCAAAAATCACCGACATTGCAGAACAATTCGAAAACCTTGCTACAAAAATCTTGAATCACTCATGACCAATTGCTAGTCTTTGGCTGTTCAACTATAACTATCCGTAAAATCAAGAACTGGCTTAGAAGGACAGATAGAGGATGCTTCTATCGTTTTTTCGATATTTCTAAACTAGCCAACCGTATTCCATATTGACTCCGTAAATGTTGTGTAGTCTATCAGCTTGTGGAATTCCGTGTGAATCTCCATCATCGCTTTGTATTTCATCATTTTTTGCATTAACCTTATCCAGCTCTTCTAGGCTCCTGCATTCCCACATTTCAACATATGAACCAGCTACTCCACCGTATTCTCGCTGGAAGAGCCGCCAAGATTTCAGTCCTTCAAAAGCTTTCGGGTTCTCCTTTTTGAATTTGAGGAATCTTTTGATCAGTATCTGAAATTCTGTTCGCTCTTCGTATTTGACCACGTATGTCAAGACAAAGACGATATTCATGTTTCTATTCGCCTTCAACGATTTTTGTCAGTATTTTTGGTTCTTTCCATTCTTCCCTGAGAATACTATAGAGATAGGCATCTCTCAGTTCTCCTCTCATGAAGAAGTTCTTACGAAGTGTACCTTCCTTCTTGAAGCCAACTTTTTCTAAGACCCTCTGAGAGGCTATATTTCTCGGGTCAGTATGGGCTTGAATACGTGCTATGTCTTTAGAAAGAAACAAGTAATCTACCATAATCTTGACAGCTTCAGAGCAGTAGCCCTTCCCTCTCTCACTCGGCACCAAACTATAGCCTATTTCCAGTTGCTTACCTGCAATGTGTAGGACGTAAAAATGGGCTATGAAACCAGTTTTGCTTCCGTTTTTTTTCTCAATGATAAATGGCTCCAGTTCAAGAGGGTTCTCAAGCATCTTTTCTGCATCTGTTCTGGACATCTGATGCAGGGGATTATATTCACCAAAGACGTCAGGCTTGTTTACCCATTCTGCAAAAAGTGGCAAATCCTCTTTCTCCATAACCCTCAGATTCACTAGCATACCTTCAAGCACTTTGAACACCAATCCACCTGATTGGGTTGTTTCGGCTATGACTTTTCCGCAAAATCCCTTTTTTCTTTTTTGCAAAGATAAATTGAGCCAAACAACTGCGCCACAGACATTCCGTGAAGTCTCCTAAAAATGCGCGTGCTCTTATTTTTGAGAACGATAGATTGAAATCGCACCTTTAATCATTTAGAATTGTTGGACGTGGTGTAAGTTGAATTCTAAGCTTCCGGCCGAGCCAATTTTGGTCGGCAGGGACCAAGAAATCAAACAGTTTACACAATACTTTGACTCTGCCATGAGGGGAAAAGGAGCCACCATATTCGCTTGTGGTGAGGCGGGAGTCGGAAAGACAAGACTGGTCAACGAATTTCTGAACCAAGCAAAGAGAAAAGGAGCGAAAATTCTTCAGGGCTATTGCATGAGCGAGGTGGACATACCCTACTTTCCTTTTACGGAAGCATTTAACACCTACATGTCAGCATTGAGCGATGAAAAGGCGAAATCCTCCGTGACAAAGCAGCTCGGAATTACAGGATGGCTGAGAGGGTCTGAAATCACACGTGAAGCGAAAGCAAGTGAACTCTTTTCAACTCCAGAAATAGAACGCGACAGAACGTTTGAGGCAGTGGCAAGAGTTCTCCTTCAGCTGTCCAATCAAGAACCATTAATCCTGTTTCTGGATGACCTGCAGTGGGCAGACCACCTAAGCTTAGCTATACTTCACTACTTGGCAAGAAAGTGTAGAAACTCTCGGCTTCTCATCATCGGCACCTATAGACCAGAAGACCTTGTTCACACTAAAGAAGAGAAACTCCATCCACTAGAGGAAATCATGTTTTCAATGAGTCGAGAAGACCTGTTGGTTAAAATGGAGTTGAAATGCTTAAGGCGAAACGATTTCCCAGACTTTTTACGGTCAATCTTTCACTCTTCATTGGATGACGAATTCGTAGAAAAGCTGTATGAGGAAACTGAAGGCAACCCTTTTTTCGCGCTTGAAACGCTAAACCTCCTCGTAGAAGAAGGTTTCCTCTCAGAAAAAAAGGGTCGCTGGATGCTAATGGCTCCAACAGAAAAAATCGGAATACCTTCAAAGGTTCACGATGTCATCATTCGGAGAATCGCGAGACTCGAACGCGAAGAAAGAAAACTGTTGGACCTCGCCGCTGTCTGCGGTCATTCCTTCACTCCAGACACCCTAAGCAGAACCTTAGCCTTAGACATAGCCGATGTTCTGCAAGAACTGATGGAGATTGAACAGAGACACCGACTAATACGCTCCACTGACACAACATTTGAATTCACACACCAAAAAATAAGAGAAGTCATATACTCAAACTTACCAGGCGAGTTAAGGAGAGTATACCATCTCAAAACGGCAAATTGCCTCGAACAAGTCCTCACCGAAAAAACTTCAGACGGTTACATAGCTGAAATAGCCCTTCACTACGTCGAAGGAGGAGCTCCAGAGAAAGCGTTCGAATACCTTATCAAACTGGGCGAAAAGGCAGTGAACATCTCTGCCAACGCGCAGGCAATAGAACATCTGGAAAAGGCATTAGAAGCCACACAGAAAAATATGAGCCTTGCCACAAACGAAAACCTTGCTAAAATCTACAAACTCAAAGGCAGAGCTTGGCTGAGTCATGGAGAAATGGCAAAAGCTAGCAACGATTTCAATTGGCTGCTACAAAATGCTACTTCCATCGGTGATGAATCAATGATTGCAGAAGCGCACTATTGGCTAGGTTGTGCTCTAACATGGCTAGGAAAAATAGATGAGGCTAAGCTACATCTTACAAGAGCATTAGAAATCGCGCGAAAGACGGGCAATAAACACGTAGAAGCCGGAAGTCTCCTTCACCTGGTCGAATCACTCTTTGTATACGCAGACACCATGGAAGAAGCTCACATGCAAATTGAAGAGTCGCTTAGAATATGTAGAGAGATAACTGACAGAGTCCTCGAAGCCGGGTGCCTCGCTTACCTCGGATTCTACTATGACTGGAAAGGCGAGTTCAATCGAGCCAAAGAAACCATCAATGAGGCGTTGGCGTTAGCTGAGAAAATGGACGACAATTACGGAAAAATGTGGGCATTATTGCTTTCGGGCATGGTTCACGCTGGTGAAGGGGAATACAATGATGCCATTTCGACCTTACAAAGATGTCTCCAACTCTCCCGAGATTGGGGCATTGTTTTTTTCGTTCCGCGAGCCCTCAATGTCCTCGGTTGGATTTATCATGACTTAGAAAACATCGAATTTGCAACTAAATACAACAACGAAGGACTAAGAATTACCAGAACGCACCAAGAGAGTATGGGCTTATCCGGAGTGCAGCTAGCTTGTTTAGTAAATCTAGGAATGGACTATCTACACAAGAACGATTATGGAAATGCAAAGAAGTACTTCCAAGAAGCAAACAGCGTGATTCATTTACATCCAATGGCTGAGTGGCGTTTCGAAACTCGTATACTTCTAGGTCTCGGAGAAATATCACTCGCTGAGGGCGATTATTCACAAGCACTAAAATTCAGTGAAGACTCTTTAGCCATATCTGAAAAGGCAGGAGCCAAAAAATACATATCCAAAAGTTTGAAGTTAAAAGCTGAAACACTCGCAAAAATCGGCAACTCCGATGAAGCAATCGAACTGATGCAGAAAGCCTTAAAGGCGGCACAAGAGGTGGGCAACCCGCCCTTGCTTTGGCAAATACACTATAGCCTCGGTCTTTTACTTGAAAAAAGCGGAAGCTCACAGGCCAATTACCACTATGCCGAAGCAATAACCCTCATAGAAGCAACAGCATCAAAAGTCAACGACCCATCCCTCAAAAACTCTCTCTTGAATGCCTCACTCACAAGTGCAATACGTGACGCTTATACCGAAACAAAACCGACTTCAGACACTTGAGGAAAAGCGACCCCAAATCTGCAGGGTGGTGCGGGGGATGGGATTTGAACCCAGCACAAGTGGAGATATCTCCCGAAATGTCGCTTTTGACTCGACATTTTAGACATCTCCGATATACCATGAGCGACAAGACCAATATAAGGAATATGTCGAAAGCGTAGAACAATAAAACTGTAGCTAGTCCATGCTTCATGTGGTTCTTGTCAGTATCTTTGGTTCTTTCCATTCTTCTCTGAGGATGCTGTAGAGGTAGCTGTCTCTCCTCACTCCATTTACAGATTTTCTTATCGTTCCTTCCCTCGTAAAGCCAACTTTCTCTAGCACTCTTTGCGAACCTGTATTCTTTATAGAGGTTGATGCTTGTATTCTGCTTACATCCATGGAAAGGAACAGATAATCCACCATTAGTTGAGCTGCTTCAGTGCCGTAGCCCTTACCTCTTTCGCTTTGAACCACCATGTAACCTATTTCCAACAGTTTCGCTCCACCTATATACGAATTGTAGTAGGTTACATTCCCGATTCTAGTTCCATCTTTCTTCTCAACTATGAACCCTCTTAATCCATCAGGATTGCTGCGGTTTCTTTCAAACATCTTCTCCATATCTGTTCTTGAATCCTGTGTAGGGAAGGGCAAATACTCCCCTGTGAATTTTGGATCGTTCCACCATTCCGTAAGCAGTGGCAAGTCCTCTTTCTCCGTGACTCTGAGATTCACTTTCTTGCCTTCAAGCAACTTAACTCACCAACCCGCACAGTTACTAGGGGTTCACCTATAACTCTTAATGTTTGAATAGGTATTCCATCAATATTTCATCGGTGTACGTTCCGTCTGAGAACTTGATGCCTCTTGTCAGCTTCCCAGCCTGTTTGAAACCACATTTCTCATAGACGTGAAAGGCTCTCTTGTTGCTTGCGTAGACTGAGAGCTGGAGAACTTCAACTCCATGCTGATTGGCAATCTCGACAAACTCTTTCGTCAATAGCGTTCCAAGTCCCAGATTACGAAAGTTCTTGCTGATGAATATGCCGTAATGGGCAACGTGCGCATGGTTAGACCTCTGACCCTCAGGGTGCATTTCAACGTTGGCGCTCCCCACAACTTTGCCGTCAACTCTTGCGATCAGGAAAAAGTCCTGTTTTAGTATTCCTGTTTTAGCCGTCTGTTCAAACCACGCGAGTTGATCTTTCGAGGTATACGGCTCGCGCGCGCGGATTTTATAGGGTCTTGGGATAAATAAGGATCAATGGGGATTTTCTAGGGGAGAAGAATAAAGGGAGAAAGAAGGGATCATTTCTTCTTGTGCTCAAACTCCCAGCCTCAGGCGCGCACACACACACGCACAAGGAGTGAGTGTGAGAATGAAGAAAGAAAAAGCCAACGCGCTAGCCAATTTTCCGCAAAACCGGTCATCTTTCTCCTTTGAGCCAGCCTTTGATTCCCAATTCCTTGACCGTTATGCTAACGGGTTCGGGCTCATAAAATCTGTATTTGCCGTTTTCATCGAGATAGGATATTCTCGGTTTTAGCTGGAAAACACCTTGATTCTTCGGTTTGAGAGTGATCTTTATCTCTTCTGGTTTCAGTGCATCAAGCCGTTTTCCCTTCATGTTCAGGTAGCTGTCTTCTACACGGTAGGTTTCGGGTTTGTCTATCAGTTCGAAGCCTTCAGGGATGATTTCTGCGAGTTTGATCAGAACTGCCGGTCTTCTTCCAGCGTTAACGAGTTCTATTTCTATTTTGAGGTCTTCGCCGATTTTCAGTTCTCTTTGGCGAACTATCAAGTTTGCTTGGATATCGGCACTTTCGAATCTTGCTGACCCAACCGCTGATTCGCCAGTTGGGGCAGGAGCGGCAAATGATGTGGTTGTCGAAACGATCGATGGTGTGTGCAACACTTCTGCAATGGACATAGCTAATTCTCTTTCTTCTCTCACCTTTTCTAGCAGTCTTAACACCTGTTCCCTTTTCTCCGGATGTTCCGCCTTCATGAATGAGCCAGCCGATGTTTGCAGAACTTTTTCAGCAATGGCGTATAGTCTGGTCTTGTTCTCAGGATCCTTCTCTTCTTTGGCGTTATTCATGTGCACGTAAGCGTCAAAGAGCAGTCCTGTAGCTTTAGCATATTCTGAGGCGCTTTGGAAGCCAGCTTTCACATAGTATTTGGCAGCACTTTCTAGGTGCTGTATGGCAACCTTGTGCAATGGTTCGTCTCCTGTGTCGGCGAATTTTGCTCCCTCCTCCAATGCCTTGCAGAAGCGACTATGTCCCAACGCCAAGAGGCCCGTTGCTTCCGTGTTACTCTCTTTGCTCACCTGTTCAAAGAGCATGGACGCCTCCAAGTACAGTTCTGGTGAAGCTTTGGCATCAGCCAACATCATTTTTTGCCAAGCCTTGGAAAGTGCTATGATTAGCTTGAATTCTCTGCGTTCTTGTTCGGAATCTAACGCTTGACTTATCTTTTCGAAAGTCTCAGCTGCCACACCGTATTTTTCTGAGCTGGAATAATGGTCGCCTTTCTTGTCGAGGATTTTTGCTTCTTCAATCATGATTCTGGCCTCGCAGTATTCGCGCCGAATGTCCGTTGCTTTGAGCATGTTTTTTGCCATCTGTTTCTCGTCTTGGTCTTCAATTTTGTTGACCTGTGCTTGAAGCGATATTTTGCTTTCTTCGAAGAGACTAGCCGCTTGTTCGAAGGCCTTGATAGAATCATCGCCCTGTTCCTTTCGGCTCAGTTCTTCCGCGTTCTCGACTTGAGCCCATGCAAAATAGTTGGGCTCAAGATAATTCCACTGTTTCAGTGACTTATGCAGTTCTGCGGCTTTCTCGAAGTGTTCCTTTGCCAAGCCATATTCCTGTCTCTCATGGTGATGGCGTGCCTTCTCAATCTCAGGCCAGGCCAACATGTAAGACGCATGATCCTGGTAGAGGCTCTTGAGCTGCGGAATCTTTTCCACCGCATCCTTGAAATTGTTCGAGGCAAGCCCAAAGGTTTCAGCAGCTTCCAAATGCTCACCCAAAACGTCGAAGGTTGTAGCAGCTTTCCAATAGCACTCCGCAACCCGACTTCTTAAATTGATTTTCTCATACGATTCGACCGCTTCACCGAAAGCTTTCACCGCTCTACTCAAACACTCCCTGTCATTCGTAATCTCGTAAAGACGACCAAGCCACACGCCTACGTCATATTGGCCTAAACCTAAGATAAAGTGCATCGCGGGCGCGTTCGTCAAGGATGCGTCCATGGTCATTAACCTCAACGCGTTTTCGTAGTCAAGTACTGCTTCTTGGACTATTTTCTTTTCTTCTGGATTGTCCTTTGCCAACTCTGCAAGTCTATACCTGATCCCAGCCAGCGTACTTTGCATGATACCGCGACTCCAGTAGCCGAAGGGGTGGATTTGTTCCGTCATTCTGACGGTTTCTTCCCTGTGTTTCATTGCCTCCTGCAGACTTGCCTTTTTCTCCTGTGTCCTCTTCTCAAGATCAGCCATGAACGCTAACGCCATGCTGGAATTGTGATGCTCGAGAATTATGGCTTCGATGTATCCTGAAGACTCTGCTCGTTTCAGTCCCTCTTTATTAGCTGCGATTGCCTTTTCAAGCAAGGCTTGCTTTTTCATCACATCTGTTTCCCAATACGCCAACCAAAGGAGATGCTCGGCGTCAACGTCCTCGACCCACAACGCACCCGCCCGCGGACTGACGAAGGAGATTGGGAAATAATGTCGCTTCGCATCTTCAGCGTACTGCAAGGCTTTCTCATTAAGGGCCAGTCTTTCATCAGGGGCTTCGATTGTCCATGTCTTCCAGAGAGTATGGAATGCTAACCAATCTAGCGCACAGCCAATATTGAATTTGTCCTTTGTTTTCCTGCCATACTCCAGGGCTTCTCCAAGTTTCTTTAGAGCTTCATCGGTACCCACCCCGCCCAATAAGACATCTTGAGCCCCAAAAATAGGCCAAGTCACCTCACTCAAGGCCACATTTTCACATGTCTCCTTGGCCCTCGCCCAGTAGTCACGAACTTTCTGATATCCTGTTTCCTTCTCATCAGCGTCCAAGAAATTGTCCTCGAACACTCCCAGATAGAAGGCTCTTCTTGCATATGCCCTCCCAAGTTCAATGGGATCTTCAGTTGGAGAAAGAAACTCTATCGTTTGCTCTCCATGTTCCACCGCTTCTCTAATCAATTTCTCTCGGGCTTGAAAATCCCAATCAAGACAGAAGGCAAAAACAACACTGCCAGAAAGCTGGTTGTACGTTCTCCCATATTCCCACCCTTCACTGGTTTCCTTGAAAGCGGCTAACGCTTCCTTTGTCAATCTCCAGCACTCGTCAATCATCTTCTTCTTTTCTTTTGCCTCCGGGGCAAGCCAATAGCCTATGCAAGCAATCACGGCATTACAACGCGATGTCCTCGCCGTCTTCACGGGCCCATTCAGTTTTCCATAGAACTCGCCAGCCTTCTCATAGGCAACAGTAGATTGACGCAGCCTTTCTCTAAACTCGTCCTTACTTTCAGCCTGAAACGCAAAATGGTAGAATGCATATCCCACCCTCTCATTAATCTCTCCCTTCTTCGAGAAATCATCTTGGGACAGCAGATTCAGCGCTTTCTCATATAATTCGGCGGCTCCAGACCAATCATATTCCTTCTCCAACTGTTCTGCCTGATGCAGAATCTCCTCCACACTTAACGCCCCTGATAACAGTAAACCATTAGAAGGTTAA
Organism: Candidatus Bathyarchaeota archaeon; assembly: GCA_963707955.1. Lineage (GTDB taxonomy): Archaea > Thermoproteota > Bathyarchaeia > Bathyarchaeales > Bathycorpusculaceae > DASPPK01. The sequence goes on from OY970176.1 coordinate 217,682, forward strand.
TAACAAGCATCTGAAAAGTCTTTTCATGAACGAAGCACTCGATTAATACGGGCTGATTTTCAGTTTTGCGGATGGTTTTGCAACGCAGTTTAAGAGCGGGCGCTGGTTGAAGACTGCGCAATTTTCAATTTGGTCAATGGACAAATCCAGAGTAGCCTACTAGCAGAATATAGGCTGGAGAACTGCACAGGTTCGGGATACTTTTCGCTTATTGGGCGCGTGCTACGCTTTGCTGGAAAACCTTTTATCAAAAACCGTTGCATTTGTCTAAGAGGTGGAGAACTTGACTGAAATCAAGAAAATCGCAGTTCTTGGTGCGGGTTTGATGGGGCATGGGATAGCGCAAGTGGCGGCTCAAGTCGGCAAGTATGAAGTGAATCTTCGAGATGTTGAACAGCGTTTCGTCGATAGCGGTGTGGGCATGATAAGGGAGAGCCTGCAGCGGTTCGTGAAGAAGGGCCAGCTCACTGAAGCGGACATGAGTGCGACGTTGGCAAGGATTCATCCAACGCTCGACTTGAAAGGGGCTGTTGCCAACGCAGACTTGATAATTGAAGCGGTTCCCGAGAACTTGGAGTTGAAGAAGGCAACGTTTCGCGAAGTGGACAGTTACGCTCCGAGCCACGCGATAATCGCTTCGAACACCTCCTCTGTCAGCATCACAGAGATGGCCTCAGCGACCAAACGTCCAGAAATGGTCTGTGGGATGCATTTCTTCAACCCGCCGCAGCTCATGAAGCTCATTGAGGTGATCAGAGGTGCCAAAACTTCAGACGCGACCATCGAGACGATCTTGGCTGTTGCCCACAAGATGGAGAAGGAAACGGTGCTCGTGAAGAAGGACAGCCCAGGCTTCATAGTAAACAGGATACTCATCCCTGCGCTGAACGAAGCAGTAGCCCTCTGCTGGGAAGGAGTTGCGGACAGGGACGACATCGACAAGGCCGTAAAGCTTGGACTAAACTGGCCCATGGGCCCTCTCATGCTGTTGGATTACATAGGTTCAGACACGACGCTTGCTATTGCCGAGGTGCTCACGAAAGAACTGGATCCGAAGTTCCACCCAACCACGGGACTGAAGCAGATGGCTAAAGCCCAGCTTCTGGGCAGAAAGACGGGCAAGGGCTTTTACGACTGGACCCAAAAGTAGACGCGGGAGTTATGACGGATGGAATTCAAGTCTATAATCTATGAAAAGAGCGAGGGTGTAGCCACAATCACTTTGAATCGGCCTGAGGCGTTGAACGTCTTCAGCAAGGAAGTGGTGGAAGAAATACTTCGGGCACTGGAAGACGTTAAGAATGATGAAAACGTGCGCGTTGTTGTCCTGACCGGAGCAGGCGAAAAAGCGTTCTCGGCCGGCGCTGACATAAAAGCCATGGCGGGAATGACTGCCTTGAAGGGCAGAGAGCTCTCACTCATGGGCGAAAACCTGTGCCTAGCCTTGGAAAACCTGGAGAAACCAGTCGTTGCAGCGATCAACGGTTACGCTTTGGGCGGAGGCTTGGAAGTTGCCATGGCGTGCGACCTCCGCATAGCCTCTGAAAACGCTCGCATGGGACAAACAGAAGTAAACTTCGGCTTAATTCCAGGCTGGGGTGGAACTCAGCGCCTCACACGTCTGGTGGGCATGACGAAGGCTAAAGAGCTTGTTTTCACTGGAAAGATGCTTGACGCGAGAACCGCAGAGCAGTTGGGATTAATAAACATGGTAACCCCTGTAGACAAGTTCAGGGAAACCGTTCGACAGTTTGCCCTCGAGCTAGCATCCAAGCCTCCGGTTGCGCTTAGAGTGGCAAAGGCCTTGATCAACAAGGGCGCAAACATAAGCCTCGATTCGGCCCTAGCGCTAGAGCGAGAAGGCTTCGGCGTCGTTGCCTCATCGGAAGACTTGAAGGAAGGCGTCTCAGCGTTTGCAGAGAAAAGAAAGCCTGTCTTCAAGGGCAAATGATTTCCCTCTTCAGTTCTTTCCTCCTCGAAAGACCTTTTTTGAAGCCAAGTTCTTGAGATTTTACTCAAAAATGATATATGAATGTGTACTGAAACCTAGCAAAATGGTTACTTGCTAGTGAACAGTTGAGTGATGACCCATGAAGCTAGTCATCTTTGGTCCTCCAGGTTCGGGGAAGGGCACGTATGCCTCGCGCTTACAGACAAGGCTAGGCATTGACATCATTGCAACAGGAGACATTCTTCGAGAGATCATGAGAGAGGATACCCCGTTGGGAAGGAAAGTCAAAGGTTTCGTAGAGAAGGGTCAGCTGGTTCCCGACGACGTAGTTATTCAAGTCCTTAAACAACGCTTGGACAAGTCTTCCGGCGAGAAAGGTTTCATCTTGGATGGCTTCCCGCGGACTATTGAGCAGGCCAAGGCTTTGGAGAAGTTTGTCAAGATCGATGGTGTCATTCAGCTGACGGTGCCTGACTGGATAATCATAGAGCGCTTGTCAAGCCGCAGAATATGCAAGAGACTGTGGAGAAGTGTATAACATACGCTTCTTGAAGCCCAAAGTCGAGGGGATATGTGACAAGTGCAGAGGGCAACTTTACCAGCGTTCTGACGACATGCCGGATGTGATCAAGGGCCGTATAGGCGTCTATGAACGTCAGACTGAACCCATATTGCAGTACTATAAAGAGAAAGGGGTTCCGTTTGCAGAGTTTAAGTGTGAGTCCCTTGAACTGCCGCCTGAAGTGGCCGTTGATAGCATCCTTAAGCAGATAAGACAGTTGAAGCTAGCCTGACTAGTGTCAAGCCATCCTGAGCACAACGCAGCAGCTGTCGTGTTCTACCCTACGTTTTCGAAATCAAAAACGTGCGATGGGTTAGCAGTAATGGTGAAGCTTGGCTACACATCTTTCGTTTTCCTCTTTTGCAGAACGTTTTCTTCCTCGGCGACTCAAATATCAGTTGCGCCGATTTTCTTCTTGAATTCCTCAATCAGGCGTTCAGCCGTTTGCTTTCTTTCTTCCTCGTGTTTTTTCAAAAGAGTGACATGATCTTTATCATCTATGAAAGGCGGAATCTCGCTGGCAAAGGGCCATTTGACGGAGGCCTCAGTACCTTTTTCCGTCTCCGTGAATACAAACTCAATCTCCAACGCTTTCCCCACCCATCCGGGGCTGTATTCGATCAGCAAGTAGCGCGGGGGTACTTCTTTTTTCACGACCACGTTTTTTAGTCCTACTTCACTCAAGGCATTCTTAACCAGAGAAGAGCACTCTTCAATGGGTGTGCTAAGCAGATACTTGCCCTCAAGAAACTTTAGCCGCATTTCTCAAATTCTCCTTGGGCCTATTTGCCGTATTTTTCTGATAAACCTTGTTCTGCAGATTCCACTTTATTCTCTAAGAACATTGGTGTTTTTCACAAAGTCACTCTTCACAACGTCGGAACAGGCAAGTGCGTTACCATTACAATGCATGGCCTCGTGAATGCTAGGCTAAAATTCAAGAGGGTGACTATGCTAAAGCTCAGCGACTTCTTTCTTTCTTATGCCAAGTTTTTCAGCGGCATCTGCAAATTCCTTTGTTGATTTTGGGCGGAAGATTATTTTGTTTGAGTGGAGCCTCGTTGCAAGTGACGTTATCCAGATTCGTGTTGACAATGGGTCCAGTAAGGAGATCGTGATCTGATCTTCCTTTTTCGGACGTACTGAAGGTATTGTCCAGAAACCTAGCAGGCGACGTTTGTTTTCCTGATTGATGCTGTACCCAAAAATCTGGTTCTGTTTATAGTGCTTATGAAAGTTTAGGAATGGGACTTCGACATAGAAGCCTTCGTTTGACAAGCATATTTTGACGTAGGCTAGGGCGAATGAGAAGAAGACAGCGGCGACTGTTATTCCTATTACAACTGAGTAGAGCCATGGAAAGCTCTGAAAGTAAAAGGGTGCCTGAGAAATGGTGGCCAGTATGGGGGCCCAGAAGAGGAAGACCCATCTTCCCCCGACGTTCTGTTCAAATTGAATGGCTTCTAGGTAGGAAAGCTGTTTCCTTCTGTAGTTCGAGTGCAGGATTAGCATAGTGCCGAGTAGAATCGGTATCGGTGCGTACATGAGCGCTGGGTGCGCGTATAATGGAGCGGTAACCAGCACATCTCCATACACGAAGTAGTTTGAGGGTTGTGTGATGTTGACCTTCCAGAGCCCACCTTCTGCGACTGGATAATCCGCGCTCACTGTCTCGTTTTGCATTTGCATGACACATGTTCCGTTCGGTGCGACAATCGTGACAGTGACTGGTTCAATCGGGCCCGCCATCCACGGATCGCATTAGCGCGCTGTCTTGTCTCAAAATTCGCTGAAAACGCTTTTTCAAAGCATATACAAAAAGCATATACATTTTCATGTATCGTGTATATACAGTCAACGAGCAATGTTGAAAACGGTGGCACGGTTCATGTTGGATTCGGAGCCGTGTGGACTGTCCAGGTGGGCGCGTACAATAAAGGGGCAAGACAGCGCCCTACGTAATGCCCCTTTCTTTCTCCATTTTATAGCTTCCTAAGCGTCTTTGAGCAAACCTTCAATTGGACTTTTCAGAATCAAACGTGCCAAGTCCAACTAGCGCCTCATCTTACTCACAGGTTGGTTCATTGCTGTTGTTTTTATGATTGCTCTATCCCGAAACCTAAAGCATCTTGTAAGACCCTTCTGCGCGCGCGAGCCAAGTGGTGCGACGCGACATACGTTTTACGTTTGGACACAAAATATTATATATTAAGTCAAATGTAAAACAGCCTTGGGGGGGATGCTGTGGCTTCCTTCATGCATCAGCGCGGTAAAGTTTTTGGGATCGTGCTGTGCGTCTTGTTGGTCTTGTCCGTTTATCCTGGAATCGTGGGCGTGGTGAGTGAACTGTTCGGGAGCGGCTTTATCGAATCGATGAAACTGTCCGGTCGGTCTGGCCCGAGCAGTGAGAATCGGTTTGCGATGGGCGACACGATCAACGTTTCAGCCACGGTCACGCTTGGCAACTTCTACCAGTTGAACGTGTACGACAACAGCGACCGCTTGGTCTTTGAGGAGGACGGGGTGATGAAAGACTCCCACGTTAACGCCGCCGTGCCTATCCTTCCACCGTCCTTCAACGCGAGCCAAGCCTACAGCCTGGTCCTCGACGAGGGCGTCGTCAACACCCCTCTTCTCGGCGTGGGCGCCTATGACTCTTCCTCCACGGCCTTCACGGTCGTCCAGAGCCTGACGAACCTGAACCTAACGTCAAGCTACAACGCGGTCACCCACGAGCTTCGAGCGGTGGTCCTCCTCACCACCAACGACTCTGTGCCCGTAGTAAACGAAACGGTCAGCCTCTACGTGCAGCCCGACTTGGACGTAGCCCTAAACAACAGGGGATGGATCTGCCTCGGCCAGTCCATGACGGACGCGAACGGAACAGCCCTGTTTGACGTTGCCGTCAACGCGAAAGGCGGCGCCTACGGGCTGCAGGCAAGGTTTGCAGGAGACAACAACTTCGAAGCATCCACGTCCCAGAACGCCACTCGGTTCGTTGAAGTCTCGCCAGCGCCGCTCCTACACATAGTAAACGTCCAGAGGGTTAAAAACGCCGTGACCACGCTTCTACAAGTCACCGACACGTACGGTTTTCCCCTCGGAGGAAGACTCATCAAGTACGAAGACTTAACCTCGGGTGAAGAACCCGTGTACGCGATCAGCAACGGCACTGGCTACGCCACCATAACCTTCAACGTCAACGCTTCCCTAAGCCTCGTCAACTCGAGACTCACAGTGCTGACAGACCCCTACACTTCAGAGCTTCAGGCCCTTGCAACGCTGAACCTGACGGGGCTAAACCCGTCCTTTGAAGCCCCGTCCGGCACGACCGGGGCTGAAGGACTGATATTAGGCGCCGCAGCCAAAGCGCCAGCTGACAACGCTTCTATCATGGACAGTCCGACCTCTCCGGCGAGTGCGGGCTTGAACCAGACGGCCGTGAAATCCGCCGTCGTCCACGCAGCAAGCGACCTCCCCAGCATTAGTGTGAGCTTGAACAAGAACCCAGCAGAGGCTGATCTGCCCGAAACATTCACAGTTCAGTTCGAATCGTCCACGTATCTCGGCGCGGTTCAGTTTAACTTTTACGAGAATGACTCCAAACCACTCGGGTCGGCTGGAGCCACCGAAAAGACCTATCGTTTTCCCAACGACAACGGCGGTTTTACTTTCATATACAACTACTCGGGAAGTCTTGTGTGGGAACCGGACTATTATGGTGGATGCTGGCTCTTCGTGAACGCCACGAACTCCGGCGGGCTGGTAGCTCAGGGTTCCAGCGCCTCGTTCGTCATAAATCCTGCGCCAGTCAACCTGGTCGTTTATTATCCTGGAACGTTTTGCGGCGACACTTTGGACCTGTTCGTTGGCCTTTCTAGGTCGACCGTTTACGACCCAGAATCATCTGGCTTCTACGAGTGCACGACGCTGGCGCCGAATATCCAGTGGGCGGGCAACACTTACATGCTTGACTGTGGAGACAACTCAACGCTGATTTACGTCTACGTAAACGGCTCCGAAACCATCGTCTCCCCTAACCCCCAGTGCTTCTCCACGGTTCAGACTGATCTGAGTCCGTTGGGAAGTGGCGGGTGTCTGAACGTGACCGCATTCGTCAACGGCACAAACCGCTTCGAAGCGAAAACCGTGACCGACATCTTCAACTTGACAGAGACCAACGTTTCCGACGTGCCCTCCGCGGGCAGCGGCAACTTCGATTTGAACTATTCCCTCAGCGTCTCCGACGGTAACGAGACAACCTACTATGACACGCAAAACTCCGTTAACGTCACCGCCTCCCTGTTTGACTCTCCAGTCTACAACGCTTCAGCGACAGTCACCACCGCCAAACTCCTAAGCCGCTCAGCCACCAACAGCACCGGATGGGCATCTATACCCTCAGGCTGCAATTACCTCCGCGTACAATCCGCCTGCCTCCTTCAACCCAACATGGCTTCGCCCCTAGCAGACGTTGACCATAGCGGATTTGTTAACCAGCATGATGAAATACTTGTAATGGAGCATGAGAACTCGACTATTGGCGATTCACTGTATGATTGGCGCTATGATCTCAACGGCGACGGCGCGATAAACCTGACTGACCAGGATATAGTTACTGCAAGCTCAAACTGGGGCCACAGCATTACGTATTTGGTTGCTGGGAATTGCACTGGTAGCTACAATGCTAATTATGATTTCAGTGGTGTGGAAGTTGATTTTAACACGGGCCAGAGGGCGTACTTGGACAGCCTCGGCTTCACAAGCGTTCCCGCCGGCGCGCAGTGGCTTAACATGTCGATTGGAGGCGTTGTAGAATTCTTTAATGCTCAACCGGCGCAGAACGCTTCCACCGACAACGTCGGCGTTGCCAGCATAGGCTGGCGTCCAGAGATTGTGGGATTGGATGTTGTTCAGGCCAAGCTGCCCTCAACGTTCAACGTGACCGTGTCGAAGTCAGCCTCTCAGCCTAATTACGCGGAGGTGAACGCTTCTTTGAACGTTGCCAACTACTTCTACGTGCTGAAGAGACCTGTGGACATCACTGTTAACCTGAAACCGCTTAACGCCTCCTATCCTATGGGCGAATCGGGGAACATCACTATGAGCGAATTGGACCAAGTTACTGGACAACCAGTCCCATATTTGCCCTTCAACCTTAGCGTGTCGAGTCCGAATGGCAATGTGAATGACACTTGGAGTGAAGAGGGAACTTTTGACGGGTCTGGAACGAATGAGACGGTCTGCCCCATGCAGGGAAACTTTATTTACAACGTTAATGTTTCATGGGCAGACTTTGGGGACAACGCTGCAGGCGCTTGCAGCAGCCTTTTCGATTTCAGGTGGCCCACGAACATCACATCGGAAGCTGGCAACGTGACAAACGCCTCAGAAGGCGAAAACGAGACTCTCTATTTTCTTCTAACCAACGGCATCAACGGTGCGCGGGTGGGAGGGGAGCCTATCTGCTTCGACGTCAACGGCAGCTATTGCTATTGCAATGGCACATCCTGGCCCTTTAGTGGCGTCTACTACGGCACAACCGTAGTGATCGGCGCTGTCGAGTTCAACTGGACGGTGCCGCCCTACGGCAGCGGGACGTACGATGTGACTGCCATGTTTAACGGTGACACCAACTATTGCCCCTGCCAAACCAGCATGATCGTCAACGCCAGCGCTGTGCCCCTCGGAGTCTTGTTCAGCGTCACACCAGACGAGTTTGAAAACGGAACCAACGTGCTGCTGAACGCCACCATCATAGACCCCTCCACAGGCGCGCCCTTCACAAGCCAGAACGTGAACGTCAACTTCTACAACGTGGACTCGAACGGCGTCCAGCAGAAACTAGGCACGAACTCCACCGGCAACACTGGCATGGCCTTTTGGAGCCTGAACTACGCGAGCAACGGGAACGCTTACGCCTACAAGGCCGATATAAACGCGGACTCCGTGAGCGGTGTTCTCCGTCAAGGCATCGCCAGCAGCCCAATCCAGCTCACCGTGGGCAACGCAACCGTGCTCCTGCTGAACGTTTCCCGAGGCATCTCTTCCACAAACCACACGATTGAGAGCCAACTGCTGAGCGATGGCACGGGCGTCCCGAACGAGACCGTGACCATCACCGTTAACGGCCAATCTTTTCAGAACAAGACAGACCCGAACGGCTACTTCAACGTGTCCATCGACCTCGAACCTGAATGCCCCAACGGCACTACCGCGTACCAGAACGTTACCTACACGATAACAGCCAGCTTCGCAGGCGATAATCCCTCCAACGCCACCGCCTACGACAACACGCTAGACGGCTCCAGCTACGCCGAGTGCACTACCACACAGTACTGCTACGAACCCAGCACCAACACCACAGCACTAACTGTAAACCCACAGTCCACGCAGGCGACGACTGCGACAGAGACGCCTAAGCAGATGCAGCAGGATGCAAAAAGTAACGGATGCCTCAGCGTCTACAGCGAGTGGAGCTGGTGGTACCCCTGGTACCGATTGCATTTCAAAATAACCATAAGCGACCCAACCACAATTGATGTTGGCGTTTCGTTTCTTCCAGGCGGGAGTACGCAGTCTAGTAAAGGACTGGGAATCTTCAACCAGCTCGACGAAGAATTCGTTAAGTCGTTTGTAATAGATACGGGAACTTTGATGGGGGAATACGCATTGGCAAAAATCGGTTTTTGGTTCGGACAACCATGGGTTGTAGCTGGAGCCTTTGTTGCTGAGGTTGCTGAAGATGGTTTTATATTAGGGTATTTTTGGAACAACGGGGGCGAGTTGCTTGCATTCGGAATAGTTAATATTATCATGGGCTTACTTGCAACTCAAGGAAATTTCGCGGCGAGCTTCTTGAACCTGTTGACCATGGTGACTACGGCGACGATGGCAGCCTTGCTGCTCATAACTACCGGTGCAATAGCGTCAGGAGGGTCATATATGTGGAACCCTGTTAACCCGTTTCAGGTTGGGTTGTCTTTTGCTTGTGCTGCTTTGGCTCTCGGTAGGTGGGCAGGACTGTGATAGGGTGAGCGAGGCTGAATTGACGCTTGAAGAAAGAAACCATCTGTACACGCTGTGCGGTATGATGCTTCTCGTGGTGTCTTTTTCATTCTTAGCGTGGTTACTCTTTTTTGAGCAATCCAATTTTACGCGAGGCGGATGGAGCATGTTTATCTGGTTTGGGCTGCCTTACAGCATCATCGGACCGACATCCTTTTTCCTAGCTTACGAGGCCTTTTACCCTAGAAGACTCAGAAGATCACACATGTTTCACCTGAAAAGATTTTTCCGCCGTACGCTCAGTTTGGCAGCCGTAATGGTGTCCTTCCCTGCAACTGTGTCTTTTTCTGAGGTCGCATTTTCCAAAACGTTGGGGAGCGAAGCTTTGTATCCAGGCATGGTTTTGTGGGTTTTTGTGTTTTTTGCCGCTGTCCTTCTGTGGCTGAGGCGACAAAATTCGAGAAGTCCTAAATGGTGAAAACGATAGAATCAAACTTTAGCGTGTGCTAATCTTGTTTCCTTGCCTTTTGGTGCGTGTGATATCTCTCTCTGTCTCTCTATCTATGTCTAAGTAGTTGTCTGAGGCCATGCTTCTTTAACAGTTGATTGTATCCTTCAAGCTTTGCGAGGACGATCTCTTTAGCAACCTGCAAGCCTTTCCCATTCTTCAGAGCTTTATACTGAGAGATCCGCGTTTTGACATTGCTGCCATCATCGAAACTTCTTAAGACTGCAACCGGATTACGGTTCTGCGTGAATATGTGAACCGATATGTTCCAGAATCCACCACAAGCAAGCGCTCCGGAGCTAATCAAGTTTTCATTTTTAACCTGTATCTCTGAAATCGCCTGTTCAAACATGGGATACTTTTCTGTCTTGCCGATTCTATCTTTCACGACTGGACATCCTTTTGCATCCAGAGATATGAGCCGTAGCCGTTTAATGCGAGCTTTACGGTTTTGGTCTTCATCTTTAGCCTCTCTAATTATAATAAGGCTGAAATGTGGTTAATACACCTAGATAGAATAATCTTCCAGAAGCCATATCATGCAGAAATCTTAAATCAGCACAGCAACAGAGAACAAACTATGAGTGTGGACAATGATTCTAGCAAGCCAACAAAGGAGCGCGCGCGCTAGACTGGGATTAAGAAGAGCGCGTTGTCCTCTCTGTGGAGAAGAATTGCCTACTTACTCCGACTATCAACAGCATGTGAAGACGAGGCATTATAATTTTTTATCTTGAATCGAGAAAAGGAACGAAAACCATGATATTGGCTGTTGCGTTAATGGCGGTTCTTACAACATCGTATGTAACGTATTTTATGAAACAACCATTGAGCCTTCTCAGTTCCTTGTTATTGTTCTCATGATAATTAGCATTGGAGCTGCTTTCTACGTTATATGCCGACAACTACTTCTCTTTCAGAAATACAAAGAGACTCTAGACTTACCCAATAATTCTTTAGCTGTGATAAAGGATTCCTAGAGAACCACTCGCTCGGGGCCTGAATTTCATTGACATAACTGGAGTTGCCTTTGATTTCGTGCATTTCTGGCCATCGTTCGTTCCTTCACGGAGGGAAATCGTCCTAAGAAACCCTCAAACTCAAGGCGTCGCCAGCAGCCCAGTCCAGCTTACCGTAGCCAAGCCCACCGTGCTCCTGCTCAACGTTTCCCGAGCCAACTCTTCCATAAACCACACGATTGAGAGCCAACTGCTGAGCGACGGCACAGGCGTCTCAAACGAGAACGTGGCCATCACCGTTAACGGCGAATCCTTCCAGAACACGACAGACCAGAACGGCTACTTCAACCTGTCCCTTGACCTCCAACCAAAATGCCCCAATGGTCAAACCTCGTACCAGAACGTCACCTACACGATAACATCCAGCTTCGCAGGTGACCACCCCACCAACGCCACCGCCTACGACAACACGCTAGACGGAGAACAGTACGCAGCGTGCACAACCATTCAGTACGGCTACGAACCCAGCAGCAACACTACGGTACTGACCGTAACCCCACAATCAACATTAACAACGATGCTAACCGAAACGCCTGAAGAGATGCAGAAGCAAGAAGAGCAGAATGGAACTCTGAAGATTTACAACGAGTAGAGCTAGTGGTATCCATGGTACAGACTGCACTTTGTTGGGAATGGAATGGACAAACTCTGATTATAGTCGGTATTGCGGCTTTGCGATTTGCCGATATAGGTTATCTTCTAGACTCGCCTTTGAAGGAAGAATGAAAGAGTGGCTCGGAAGCGCTCTCTTCTCTTATTCCACAAATCAAGATGTGCCTATTTCTTTCTTGAATACTTCCCCTAAGTCTTTTCCCCAGTTATCTAGGGCTTTGAGCTTTCCAAGGAAAAACCTGAGCACTGGCGGTTCGGACACGAACTTCAAACCTTTCACTAGGTCTCTGTGCGTGTAAAGCCATTTTATCCTGTCAACTGCGTAGTCGATGTGCGACACCGTGTAGACTCTTCTGGGCAATGCGATTCTTGTTAGTTCTATGTCGGCAAAGACTTCTTTTCCTTCCTTGTTCCTGTCCATTGAAATTGTGCCTCTTTCCATGCTTCTTATTCCTGAGGCAATGTAAAGTCCGGCTGCGAGTGCTCCTGCTGGATATTGCGACTGAGGTATGTTTGGCAGAAACTTCATCGCGTCGAGATGGCATGCCAATCCGCCTGGCGGCGTGACTACTGGGATTCCAGCCTTGACAAGCTTGTTGACGAAGTATTTGATCTGTTCGACTGCGCAGCCTGCGACGTCTGGGTCTACCATTTCCCTCATTCCGACGGCCATTGCGCCGACTTCTCTCATCGACATGCCGCCGTACGTGAAGAACCCTTCGTACACTGGGAGCCACGGTTGTATCTGCTCGAACAGTTTCTGATTGTTGGTTGCTATGCAGCCGCCTCTGACGCAGGTGTTTTTTCTTCCGCTCATATAATAAATGTCTGCGATGCTGCACATCTCTTTGACTATTTCCGCGACTGTCTTGTTCTCGTATGCTTTCTCTCGCTGTCTTATGAGGTAGGCGTTTTCACAGATCAGACTTCCGTCTATGACGAGAAGCAAGTCGTTCTCGGTGCAGATCTGTTTGATCTCCTTCAGGTTCTTCATCGAGAACGGTTGTCCACCGATCAGGTTGGTCGTTGCTTCCATTCGCACAAAGCCAATCTTGTCCTTGCCGTATTTCTTGATGACGTTCCTGAGCTTCTGCGGGTCCATACATCCTTTGAAGAGGTTTGTGCTCTCGGTTTTCAACGCATCATCATAATAGATCTCTAGAACCTGCATGCCTTGGAGCTCAATGTGAGCTTTCGTGGTCGTGAAGTGGTAGTTCGTGGGGATAACGCCGTCCGGTTTGGCGAAAACCTTTGCCAGGAGATGTTCCGCCGCTCTGCCTTGATGCACGTTCATCACGTACTTGTATCCAAGGACGTCTTCAACTGCTTTGGCAAACTCATAGAAAGTCATGCTGCCAGCGTAAGCATCATCAACTCTCATCATGCCAGCGAACTGGTTGTCGCTCATAGCGTTTACGCCGCTGTCCGTGAGCATGTCCAGAAATATGTCCTTAGTTTTAAGCAGGAACGTGTTGTAACCGGCCTCTTCGATGGCTCTGAGCCGTTGGTCAACAGGAACTAACTGGACTTTTTGCACCATTCTGGCCTTGTGCATCTCAATCGGAATTTCCTCGCCTGAAGAAAGTCTGATAGACATAATGGAAACCTCAAGAGTTTGCTCTTATCACGTTTACGTTTTTATAATCCTTTCGGTCTAACATTCTTGTTCGATCATCGTCAATTTTCTCACCAAAAGCTATATGTGAAAGGTTAAGACTGTGAGGATTTTCAACAAGTCTGAGGAGAAGTTTGTTGCCTGATTCGAAAGTCTTGCTGCAGGACAAGCCGGGAAAACGGGTGCTCCTGCTAGGCAATGAGGCCATTGCCCGAGGGATTCTCGAGGCAGGGATAGGTGTTGTGACCACATACCCCGGTACACCCGCGTCTGAGATAGGCGACTCCGTGTCGGAAATCGCTTCTGAAGCCGGTGTGTACATGGAGTACTCCGTCAACGAAATGGTTGCGGTCGAGGTCGGTGCCGGAGCTGCAAGCTGTGGAGTGAGAGCTCTCGCAGCAATGAAGCATGTTGGGCTCAACGTGGCCGCCGACATGGTCATGACGTTGGCTTATACCGGTGTAAGAGCAGGCTACGTCATCGTCACGGCAGACGACCCTGAGTGTTACAGCTCCCAGAATGAGCAGGACAACCGCTTCTACGCGCTGCTTTCAAACCTGCCGTGCTTGGAGCCTTCCGACCCTCAAGAAGCGAAGGACATGACTGTCTCAGCCATCGAGATATCCGAAAAACTCGAGTTGCCAGTGCTCCTGAGAACCACAACGCGCGTGAGCCACACTCGCGGACCAGTCGAGTACAAAAGCATCGTGAAACCAAACCTACAGGGCAATTTCATCAGAGACGTGCAGCGTTTGGTGATGGTGCCAGCGTTTTCGAGGCCGAAGCACGAAGTGCTCTTGAGACAGGCCGCAAAGGCAAAGGAAATCAGTGATGCATCTCCCTACAACAGAGTTGTCAAGAAAGGCAAAGAATTCGGCATTATATCCTCAGGCGCGGCTTACAACTACGCGGTTGAAGCAGCAAACCTGCTGAGCCTGGACGCGGGCATTCTGAAACTCGGGATGACGCATCCGCTTCCAGAAAAAATGATCGGACGATTCTTGAAAGCCTTCGACAAAATCGTCATCGTCGAAGAGCTTGAACCATACTTGGAAATGCAGGTCAAAGCAATAGCTAAGGATCACGCGCCAATCGTCGAAATATTCGGAAAAATGGTCAAGCAATTCTTTCCGAATGAAGGAGAGCTTTCAACTCGCATAGTCGCAGCAGGTTTGGCTAAGATAACGGGCAGAAAGCTGCCGATAGATTTCCAAAGGATCAGTGAAAAATATGCTGAAGCCACCAGAGACTTGCCTTCCAGACCGCCAATACTCTGCGCTGGCTGTCCGCACAGAGCATCCTTCTACGTGTTGAGAAGAGTTGGAGGAGACAAGGCACTCTACTCAACCGACATAGGTTGCTACGCTTTGGGAACCGCGCCGCCGTTGAACGTTGGAGACATCATGACGTGCATGGGTGCAAGCATAGGCACTGCTCAAGGAATGAGCAAAGCGACAGGCAGAGAAACCATTGCGATCATCGGAGACTCGACGTTTTTCCACGCGGGAATTCCTGGCCTGGTGAACGCTGTTTATAACAAGAGCAAGGTCCTCACAGTGGTTCTGGACAATCTTGCAACAGCGATGACCGGGCATCAGCCGCATCCTGGGACAGGCATGACTGGAATGCACGCTTCAACGGAGAGAATTCTCATTGAAAACGTCGCTGAAGGATGTGGCGTCAAATACGTCAAGGTGGTGGACCCGTTCAAAACAAAAGAAGCTGCTGCAGTGTTGAGAGAGGCCCTGCAACAACCTGGGCCTTCAGTTGTCGTTTTCCGGGCTCCCTGCACTTTGATGGCCGTCAAGGAGAAGAGGCAGAGAGGAATCAAAGTCGAGCCGACCAGAATCACTGATAAATGCACGAACTGCATGGCCTGCATCAAACTTCTAGGCTGTCCAGCCATTGTCGTTGAAGAGGGAAAGGTGAAAATCGACGAAGACTCTTGCACTGCCTGTGGACTTTGCATTTCGGTTTGTCCCTACGGCGCCATAGAAGGAAGCTGTGCAGAATGAAGGAGTTCAACGTCGTTCTGGCCGGCGTTGGCGGGCAAGGCACGCTCTTGGCGGCTGAGGCCATAGGCGTGGCCGCCGTTAAGGATGAACTGAACGTCAGGGTGAGCGAGATCCATGGTATGGCCCAACGGGGCGGAGCAGTCGTTTCAACAGTGAGAATAGGCGAAGACGCTCTGTCTTCAACAGTGTTGGATGGACAAGCAGACGTGCTTTTGGGATTTGAGCCCTTTGAAACGCTTCGGAACCTGAAGTACGCTTCGGAAAAGACGTTGGTCATGATGAGCACGGAAAGGATTCCGCCAACGGAATTAGCCGCGAAGAACGTGAAATATCCAAGCATAGAAAAACTCGTTGAGAAGGTTCAAATCTTCACTTGCCACGTACTTCTCGTTGATGCGCCACGGTTAGCTAAGAAAGCTGGAAGCAGTCTTGCACAGAATGTTGTGCTGCTCGGGGCTTTGGCCGGCACTGGGGTGTTGCCTGTGAAGACTGAAAGCCTGAAGGAAGCCGTCCGGGAGCTTGTTCCAGCAAAACACTTGGAGATGAACCTCAGAGCCTTCGAGCTGGGCCTGGAAAGCGTGACGGTGGAAAAGAAGAAGACTTAGGTGTCTTCAGGTTTCGAAGATGCTGTGCTTGTCTTCTCGTTTTCCAGTATGGCTTTTAGCATGCTCTGATATAGCTTCATGTCGGAAACGTCGACCACCGGGATCTGGAAGCTCTTGTCTATCTCGTAGAGTTTTTCATACTTCGGAAACTTCACGTAGCAGACCTGGCTTACAGGAAACTCTTTCTTCTTCAACTCCTGCTCGAAGGATTTCTCGTAGACTTCTAAGCATAGAAGATAGCCGTCTATCCAGTACAGCCTGTTCGCACCGTAGGTTGCTGCGCACCACGCGATGTTCTCTCTCGACCGGTTATCCAAGCCTAGAAGGCAAATCTTCTTCGTCGGACTGATTTCAACATCCATGTCTGTTCACTCCCTGAACTGCGTATTCAACACTTCTTTAACCTTGCTGCTTATCTTCGGGCCAAGTCCGTGCACAGTTTCGGACCAGTCGTCAACGTTTATCACAGCGTTCAAAGGAGTCTGATAGCACTTGAGTATTGCCAGGGCTTTCTCTCTGCCAACGTTGGGCAGGCTGGCCAAAAAGTAGACCTGAGCGTCTGCCGTTGTGTCAACTCTTTTGAAGGGGTGAACCGTCGGTGCCCGTTTCTCAATTATCTGCTCTTGCCGTGCGGCCACATAGAGGAAGTCAACAGTCTCCTTGTAAGACGTCGTGTTTATTATGGCCACACCGTTTCTGGCCAAGTTGAACATCGCACCCCAAACTGACGCGGGCTGGATCCTGCTGTACTTATAGATTATAGGCAGGTAGCCCTCTAGCAATATGATGCTTTTCGGATAGACCTCCTTAAGCCTGAACAGCTGCTCGAAAAGAAAACGCCGCGTGAGAGTGTAAACAAAATCTTGAACAGTCTTCCTCTCAACGGCACACACGTCAGACAAAACATAGTCACCCTTCTCCAAAACCTCAGTCTTCACCGTCACACCGCGCTCTCTAAGCCCCTTAACAATCTTCGACGCAGTGCTTGCCTCGCGACTATCCACAATAATCGTCGGCTGCTCCTGCTCTGCCCGTTTCTTCTCTCGCAAATAAGGAAGCAAGCTTTCAGTTCCGGACATGCGTTCAACCAACAGAAAATACCTCAACTCACACCGTCTTATTTGGGTTTGCTGTCCTTAGAAGAAAGAGACAGGCACGTTAGCAACGTCCGAGCGGAACAGATGAAATCAGAAGACGGCGTGAAGCAAAAGTAAATTGCGTTGAAAAAAGACAACCCTTGCCTGGGCTCCACCCAAAGCGCTACGCACAAAGTCGTCTTCATGCCCGCGAGAAGTCAGTAGGGCCTTGCCCAACGCCTGCGTGCAGTACTAGTACCCTAGGGGGGGAGGGTGGAATAGACGGGGCCAAAACGCGAATACAGGGATGTAGCGTATTCCACAAGCGCTGAGCGCAGAGAAAAAATGGGACTTCGCGTTTAGAAAGTTGTGAAGCCACTGACCGTTTTCTTGTCGAACCTTTTGACCAGTTCCAGCGTCAGCTTTGTGGCGTTTTCCACGTCTTCAAAGCTCAGGATGCCGACGTGAGAGTGGATGTGGCGGGTTGGCACGCCTATAACTATGCTCGGGCATCCCGCTCTGCTCATGTGAATCCTGCCTGCGTCCGATCCTCCTCCTGCGACCAACGAGAGCTGGTAAGGAATCTTCAGCTTCTTCGCAGTGTCTATAACGAACTGCTTCAACGCCTGGTTCGGAATCATAGAACTGTCAAACGTTAGTACCGAAGGGCCCTTGCCCATTCTAGCCGGTGCCTCCTGAGGCTGAACTCCTGGAACGTCACCTGCGATGTCAACTTCCAGCACGACAGCTACGTCTGGGTCAACGATGTGAGAAACCGTCGCTGCACCCCTCGCTCCGACTTCTTCCTGCGCCGTGGCCGCGCCGTAAACCGTGTTCGGATGCTTGACCTTCTCCTCTGAAAGATTGCGCACAACTTCCATGGCGATGAACGCGCCTATCCTGTCGTCAAAAGCCTTTCCCATCCCAAGCTTGCCGCCGCGTATAGTCGAGAAACCCGAATAAGGCACAACTGGGTCGCCTATCTTGACGCCCACAGCCTCAGCTTCCTTCTTGCTCGTCGCACCGACGTCAATGTACATCATCTTCTTCTCAACCACCTTCTTCTGCTCCTCAGGCGGCAGCAGATGCGGCGGTTTCGCTGCGATCACGCCGTGCAGGTCTCCCTTCTCGGTTCTCACTACCACGCGCTGAGACAGTAGAACTTGGTCCCACCATCCGCCCAACGGGTTGAACGTCAGGAAGCCAGTTTTATCATCTATGCCCGAAACGACGAACCCAACCTCATCAATGTGCCCGCAAAGCAGAACACGAGGCTGCTCCGCTGTTCCTCTTTGAGTGAAGATAACCGAACCAAGCTTATCCGTGGTCACCTCGTCAGCATACGCTTTGACAGCCTTCTTCACGATCGCCGCCGTCTCAACCTCAAACCCAGCCGGTCCGAAGGACTCAAGCATTTCTTTCAAAAGATCCAGAGACCTCTTGTCTATCATGTTTCATTTCGCACCTTAACATTGAATTGTGGTCTCTCTATATAGCTCTATATTTATGTGCGTTGTGTCCACACATCCTGAGCTTGCATCAGTCAAAGATTGCGCCGCCTCGCCTGTGCTGAAAAAAGGGGTTACTCTCACAGACTTTTTCACTAATTCCCTGCAAAACTCAGTTATATATAGAACGTCCAGAGTTCTGCAAACAATCAGGGGCTGGCGTCTTTGAACCACCGCAGGTTCTATGGTGATGAAACGGAAAGGCGAAAGTGGCAGAATCCTGAAGCCATCCTGACTGCCATCGGTTTGAAACCCGGTTTCACTTTCATCGATGTTGGGTGTGGAGAGGGCTTTTTCGCTATTCCAGCCGCGAAAATCGTCGGCAAGAAAGGCAGAGTGTACGCTTTAGACCTCGACGAGGATGCGATCACAGAGTTGAAGAAAAAAGCCGCAAGAGAAGGCTTGAAAAACCTCAATGCAGTGGTCGGCGGGGCTGAAGACACGGTCTTCTGTGAAGCCTGCGCAGACATTGTTTTCTTCGGCATCGTCCTCCACGACTTCAGCATGCCAGCTAAGGTCTTGGCAAATGCTAAGACTATGCTCAAACCTGCAGGACGACTTGTTGATCTAGACTGGAAAAAAGAACTCACGGACTTCGGTCCACCGTTACAAAAACGTTTCAGTGAGGAACAGGCCTCCAACCTGATCAGAGAGGCAGGCTTCAAAGTGGAACAGGCAAAGCAAGCTGGACCCTCCCACTATATCATCATCGCAACCCATCGAGCTTAAGACGGTCCAGAAAAAAGCGTCCACGCCAAAGCCTCAACTGACCTGTGAACCTTGATTTGAACGGTGTTTCGCTCAGTTTTCTCTTCAGCCTCAAATAAGTTGACGAATAGGATGCGAAAAGATGACTCAAACGCGGTTTGGACTATGCTACAAAAAAGATGGGAGAAAATTATGGCCCTTTCTTCGTGATCTCCTTGACGATGCCTGCGGCCACTGTGGTGCCCATGTCTCTGACTGCGAAGCGTCCCAGCTCTTCGAAATCGGCGAAGGTTTCTATGGAAATGGGGTGAAGCGGCTCCATCTTGACTATTGCAGCGTCTCCGGTTTTTAGGAAGGCAGGTTTTTCCTCGACAACTTGTCCGGTTCGTGGGTCGATCTTTCTTATGAGCTCTGTGAGCTTGCACGCAACCTGCCCTGTGTGATAGTGCAGCACTGGTGTGTAGCCTGCTGCGACGGCTGTCGGGTGATAGATCACAATTATTTGTCCGATGAACTCTTTGGCCACCGTCGGCGGGTTTGCGACGTGTCCACACACATCTCCGCGGTGGATGTCCGTTTTAGCTACGCCTCTGATGTTGAAGCCTATGTTGTCGCCTGGTTCAGCTTTCGGAATCCTTTCGTGGTGCATTTCCAGAGATTTAACGTCGCCCTGTTTGTTGCTTGGCATGAAGATGACAACATCGTTTTCTTTGATCACGCCTGTTTCGACTCTGCCGACGGGAACAGTGCCCACACCTGTTATGCTGTACACGTCTTGAATTGGAACTCTCAACGGCTTGTTCGTGGGTTTAGAAGGCACTTCAAACATGTCCAACGCTTCAATGAGTGTTGGTCCTGTGTACCATGGCATGTGTTCGCTTTTCTTCACCAGGTTCTCTCCTGTCCAGCCTGATGTCGGGACGAACGGAATCTTGTCAACCTTGAAACCCACCATTTTGAGCATTCTGCCTACTTCGTTCTTGATCTCGTTGTATCGGTCTTGGCTGTAGTTAACTGAAACGTCGTCCATCTTGTTGACGGCAACGATCAGTTGGCGAACACCCAGAGTGAAGGCCAAGAACGCGTGTTCCCTGGTCTGGCCGCCTGGTCCTATACCAGCCTCGAATTCTCCTCTTCTGGAAGAGCAGAACAGTATAGCTCCGTCAGCTTGGCTTGCGCCAGTAATCATGTTTTTGACGAAGTCTCTGTGACCCGGCGCATCTATGACGGTGAAGTAATACCTCTTCGTCTCAAACTTCAGAAACCTAAGGTCTATCGTCAAGCCTCTTTCTCGTTCCTCTTTAAGGTTGTCCAGCACCCATGCAAACTTGAAGCTCTCTTTTCCTGCTAACTTGGCTTCCTCTTCGAACTGCTTTATTGTTCGCTCATCAACTGCTCCTGCGAGATAGAGCAGGTGTCCTGTTGTGGTTGATTTTCCGTGGTCCACGTGTCCCATGATCACGAGGTTCATGTGCGGCTTCCCAACTTTGCTCATTTCTTCTCCTCCTGTTTTCTGAAATCTCCATCAAATTTTGGTGAATTCGTTTACACAACTGTTCATTCAGTTATTTTAAGTTTATCATATTCGGCTGAATGTTCGTTTGGCGTTTAGGAACCATATACGGAAAATCTTTTCGGTCTTCGGTAATAGCTGACATACGTTTCTCCTATTTTGCGCTCGTCGTATTTCTGAAAGCCAGCTACCCCCAACTTCCTGATTTCTTCTTCGGTTGTGGCCGTGGCAACTTCAAACTTGTCGTCCTTGATATTGATCATGCTGACGTATTTCATTGTTTTTTCAATTCACTTGTGTCCGAGTAGCCTTGCACTATGCAAAGATTCCGAAAATGCCTAGACCATTTTGCGAAAAATGTTGGTGCCAAGGACTTAGCCTCGTAATTTTGGAGGCTTTTTGTATATCTCCTCTCGCCATTTTCGTTCCCAGCTAGCCCATCCTGTCTTCACAAGGCTTTCTCTTAGATTGGGTCTTTCAGCAACCCACTCCAGTAACGTCCAGAAGCGTGTCTTATCTCTAAGTATTTCTTCTGGGACTCCTTCTTCAACACACCATCTTACGTAGCCTCTATCAACCATATCCTTCAGCTCGCCTGTGTTTTCTACCGTTTGAACGTTGAACCCTCTGTTTTGCAGGTGTTTCCGAACGCTGGACAGAACATATTCTGAACACACTTTGAAACAAGTTCCGACTTCAGGCTGCATGACCTGGATTATCTCGTCGGCAATTTTCACAGCGTCATCCAAGTATTTCTTGTTCTGGAATTCTGGCGGCTGAAAGGACGAGACTGGGATTCTGCGTTCCATGAGCATTGGGTTTGGAGGGCAAAGCGCCCCCACTACCACACCCAATAACAGGTCGCCCCATCCTACGGCGTCCACTAGAATCTCCTTCCCAGAAAAATAACAGTCCAACGCCAAAGACAATCACCGAGGATTCAAACACGCTATATTTGGTGTATTTGTTTTTCTATTTTTTGTCTCAAATCGACCGATTCTGCACATCGCAGACTGAATTACCATTCGTCCCGCTTGCTAATCACATCTTTCTTCATTGTGTCTTCAATTTCTCGGTAGATGTCTTTTTCACTGTCTGAGACAACAGCTATGCCCTCACCTTCAATCCTCTTGACTATTGGGACTTTTTTCAGTCTGGATTCTCGTTTCTGTGGGAGATATTCGATCGTTGCCTCTTTCAAGGTGTAAGCACATATCTGTCCAGAAGACGACAGTTCGTACATTTCAACTTTGACCGCGTGAGGTCCTGGTTCCATTCCATTCAGGTCGAGTGTTGCCTTCAACGTAAACTCGTCGGTTGTGCCAAAACTATGCAGGATGTCAAATAGAACGGATTTAGTTCTTTTTTCGTCAAACCATAAGTCCGACTTTATCTTTGAAAAAGCATTCTTATCAGGAGCCGGCTTGAACTCAACGTCCAGAGTCAACTCATCCTCTTCCATCACTGAGCCAATCTTCGTAATGATGATTTGCTTGTTCTGTTTATCTGGCGTTTCAGCAAAAGAGGAAGGCAACAACTCTTCTTCTTCAGGCAGTTTTTTCTGAGGCTCCGCGGGCAGATTGTCCAATGTCAGTTGTTTACCTGTCTTGTAGCTTGCACGCATTTTTTCTCTTTCATGTTTTGTTTTCTTTCTTCTACCCATAACAACGGGGTTCATATGATACAATAAGGATTCTCGATAAATATATCTGACCAGAAAAAGAGGGGATTGGGCGGGTAACGTCTCCATGTTCTGAACCTTATAAGTCTATGATAAACAAAAATACTGAAATGCCCCGCATCGGAACGAATATAAAACTTGGTTTTTGAGTTATAACCTGGACGAGTTTAGGTTATGCCAGCAAACTTGCCTCCTGACGCTAGAAAGAAATGGGCAGAGGTTGAAGCGACAAAGAAGCCGAAAGAAAGACTCCAGCGCATGGAAGAGTTTCTGAGTTTGGTGCCGAAGCACAAGGGCACCGCGAAGACCTGCGCACAGGTCAAGAAGCAGATGGCCGCCCTGCGGAGAGAGTTGGAAGACAAGAAGAGGAAGAAGACCGGAAAAAGCGGACCCAAACTTTTCATAGAAAAAGAAGGTGCCGCCCAAATAGCTTTGATAAGCCTAACAAAAGCCGGGAAGAGCAAGCTTGCTCTCGGCTGTTACCCACGCCAAGGTTGAAGTCTCAACCAATCCCTACACCACAAGGGAACCAGTGCCGGGAATAATGGATTATCAAGACATGCAGCTTCAAATCATTGAAGCTCCTGCACTTATTGAAGGAGCAGCGGACGGTCGGGCTTGGGGACCTAAGACTCTGGGCATCGCCCGGAACGCTGATGGGTTAATGCTTCTGGTCGACTTGTCGCAAGACCCCGTCAAGCAGATGTCTGTTATTTTGGATGAAATGGGCAAGGCCCGCATATCAACAAGCAAACCGAAGTCGAGGGTTGAGGTTGAAAGAAGGTTCATGGGAGCCGGCTTGCGAATCATACTTATGGGAAAGCTTCTGGACTGCACCTTCAAAGATGTTGAGGAGTTGCTCAAGAGCTACAACGTTAGAGACGGAGTCGTGAAGATACACGGTGAAGCCATGCTGGGCGAAGTTGAAGACGCGATTTTTGAAAGCACCGTGTACAAGGCGGCCGTAGTGGTTGCAAACAAAATCGACATCGACGGAGCTGAAGGAAATCTGAAGCTTCTCAAGGCCTACTTGGGGAACAGGCTTCCGGTAGTCGCCGTTTCAAGCAAAAAAGGAACAGGTTTAAAGAACCTTGCCGAAACATTGGTTAAGGCATTGGAAATAATGCGAATCTACACAAAGGAACCTAATGAGAAGGAATACTCCAAGAAACCCTTTGTGCTTAGGAAGAACTCAACGATATATGATTTGGCGAAGAGCATTCACAGCGATTTCAAGGATAATTTCAACTTTGCCAAGGTTTGGTCCAGCCGTCTTGTCTTCAGCCCTCAGAGGGTTGGGGCAAACTTCACTCTTGAGGATGGAGACGTCGTCGAGATTCATTTAAAATAGAACCGCGAAACCTGCGCTATCTTGACGCCTGAGCTATTCTTTCGATTTCGTTGCGCTTTGCAACAGCAAAGCTTTTCATGTCGTTGTTTCCCGCCATTATCAACTCTTCTGCCAAACACTCCTCTGCTGAACGAGGGTTGTTTATTGAAGCCTGTCTGGCTCCCTCGGTTATGTTTCTCAGTGCGAGGTCGATTCTTCTCTGCGGAGCAACGTCCACGGAAAGATGGTACACGATGCCACCGTAACTGATCCTTGTCGTGTCCTCACATGGAGCAGAATTCTCCACAGCTTTTACCAAAACTTCAACAGGGTTTTTGCCAGTGCGAAGGTTAATTATCTCAAAAGCGTTTCTCGCCATGCTTATGACTCTGGCCTTTTTCCCAGAGTTCTTTCCAGGTCGCATCATATCGTTTATCAGCCTTTCCACGATGCTGACGCTTGCTTTCCGAAAACGCTTGTGCTCATGTCTCCCCATGCTGTGAGGAATGACAATTGGTCTGAGTGAAATATATCTCTGCAGCCCGGCGTCTCTGACTTCCACACCCTTGAAGCTCCATTTCGCGAAAAGCTTGATCTCTTTTTCCGGTTTCTCCGCTTGCTTCTGACTCAAAATTTTCACCGAGCTGGCTTCTGCTTCCGCCCATAGACAAGTTCGTTGAGAGAAACGCCGTTGACCGTTATGACCTTCCACCGCACGCCTGGGATGTCGCCCATGCTTCTGCCTCGTGAACCTCCTATGCCTTCGACCAGGACCTCATCGTGCTCGTCAACAACGTTTAGAGCTCCGTCTCCAGGCAAAAAGGCAGTGATCGCTCGGCCATTCTTGATCAGCTGAGTTCTCACGCATTTCCTTATAGCGCTGTTGGGCTGCTTGCTTTCAACGCCCACTTTTTCAAGAACGATGCCACGCCCCATGGGTGCTCCTTCAAGAGGATCAGCTTTAACGTCCAACCTCAGCATTCGACGTTTGTAGTACATGCTGCTCCAGCGATATTTCTTCCTTTTCTCCACAAGCGCTCTTGCGGCGAATTCGCCTCTTGGGGACTTGGAACCCATGCGTGGTTTCCTCTGGCTACGTCTAATCATCAGACTGATATTTAAACTGAGCTACACCATTCAGACCGCGCGTGTCATCTGACAGCGTTTGAAATCAAAGGCTTTAAGGAACCTGATTCCACCAATTGAGCACAGAAGGGTGAGTGGCTTTGAGATACGTGGACTTTGTTGACTTGAAATACGCTCCTAAAGACACGGATGTCGTCTGCACGTTCATTGTTGAGCCAAACGGAGTGAGCATGAAAGAAGCGGCTGGAGCCGTTGCTGCTGAGAGTTCTATAGGAACGTGGACAGAACTCACAACCGTTAAGCCTTACGTTGACAAGCTTGCCGCTCATGTTTTCAGCGTACGGAACAGCGTAGTGAAAATTGCTTATCCAGCGGGGCTTTTCGAACTGGGAAACATGCCTAACATCCTGAGCAGCGTTTCGGGAAACGTTTTCGGGTTGAGAACCCTGGCGAATTTGAGGCTTGATGACATCAGCTTTCCCGAGAGTCTTGTCGGAAGCTTCAAAGGTCCAAGGTATGGTGTTGAGGGAATTCGAGAGCTTCTGAAAGTTTACGGTCGTCCGTTGTTGGGTACGATAATCAAGCCTAAGCTGGGTCTGAAAACCAGTGACCACGCCAAAGTGGCCTACGAAGCTTGGGTCGGTGGGTGCGACATGGTTAAGGATGATGAGAACCTGAGCGGCCAGAGTTTCAACCCTTTTGAAGCCCGTCTCGTGAAAACCTTAGAGAGCAGAGACAGGGCTGAGGAGGAGACGGGTGAGAGAAAGGTTTACATGGTGAATGTCACGGCTGAAACGGAGGAGATGCTTAGAAGAGCAGAACTTGTTCTCAGGCAGGGCGGAGAGTACGTGATGATTGACATTTTGACGTGTGGTTTTGCGGCTTTGCAGACTTTTCGAGAGCAGGGCTTTAACCTTGTGATTCACGCGCATAGAGCTGGGCATGCGGCCATTACGAGGAACTCGAAGCATGGTGTTTCGATGCGAGTGTTGGCCAAAGTCGCGAGAATGATAGGGGTGGATCAGCTTCACGTTGGCACTGTTGTCGGAAAAATGTCTGAGACGAGGGAAGATGTGGCCGAAAACTGTGAGGCGCTGAAGACGGAGATGAGCGGTTTAAAACCTGTGATGCCGGTGGCTTCTGGCGGTCTGCATCCTGGGCTAGTTCCAGCGTTGATGCGGTTCTTTGGAGAAGATTTCGTTATTCAAGCCGGAGGAGGCATCCATGGCCACAGGGATGGCACGATATCAGGAGCCAGGGCGATGAGGCAGGCGGTTGAGGCCACGTTGGAAGGCACGTCTCTGAAGGATTTTGCTGAGAACCATGCGGAACTGAGAGCGGCCCTTGAAACCTGGGGATGCAGCAGGCAGTAGGTTGGTTATTCGAAGACCCAGGGGTATTTCCTGTGCATCACTTCTGTTATCGAGTGTGGAGAGATCATTCCTTCTTCGCATATTATTCCGTGGATGAAGTCTCTTCTGGTCACGTCGAAGGCGGGGTTTCTGACGACGAGGTTCTTAGGTGCGTCTTTCCAGATCTCGCTGGGACTTCTTTCCTCTATTTTTTCATAGTCTCCGTACATGGTGGCTGGGTCGAATTTGAGGAGTTCGGACACGACGTAGAAGGGCGTTCGGGCTTCATGGGCGGCGAGGGCAACGATGCTGGTTCCGATCTTGTTTATCACGTTTCCCTCGGATGTTATTGCATCGGCGCCGACGACCACGAGGTCGACTTGGTTCATGAAGAACCGTGTTGCTGAGTCTATGATGAAAGTTGTTTTTATGCCCAGTTCGAGGAGCTCTTTCGCTGTGGTTTGTCCCTGAAATGTGGGTCTTGTCTCTGTGCAGATGACTTCGAAGAGTTTTCCTTCGTGTTTGGCTTTTCTTAGCAGGTTTGTGACTGTTGAAGAGTGGCAGTGCGTGAAAATTGCGGAGTTGTTCTTGATTCTTCTGGCTCCTATCTCGGCGATTTTCCTGTTTGATTCTTCTAGGTCTGTGAGGAACTGTTCTGACGTTAGTGAAACCGTTTCTGCGAGCCTTTTCACGTTTCTCTCTTCGCTCTTTTCAACCTTGTTTATTATCATTCTCAGCGCGTTTCTCATGAGCGGCTCGGTTGCTCTTGAAGCGAAGAGGGTTTCCTTGGCCTTCAAGAGTTCTCTTAGAAAATCTTTCTTGCTGGGGGCTTCTGTCTGCCCGGCCAGCGTCTGCACTGCTTTTATGGCGGCGATGGCCACGTTCCTTGCGCCTTGAACTTCGAGCCTTCTTATTCTTTTTGCTGCGGTCTGAATTGGGTCTGACAAGTGCCTCACCTGCAGATACAATTAGCTTTCTAGTTCTTGAGGGTAGAATAAGCTTTGTGAATTTGTCGTCGTGAGAATCTGCTGTTCTATCTTGCGAATCGGTCGTTCTTCCAGACGTCAGCGGTGTCGCTGTAGCCTAGTTTTTCCCAGTATCCGAGTTCTTTCTTCGCTGTGAACCTTATCTTTGTTACCCATAAAGCGCTCTTGTAACCGTACTTGTCTGGGACGACGAGTCTGAGCGGGAAACCTGTGCCTTCCTCGAGGGGCCTATCGTCTAGTCCGTAGGCTAGGAGAACGTCTTCGCCGGAAAGCTCTGTCATCGAAAGCGAGGTTGTGTAGCCGTCGGCGCATTCGAACGTCACGAATCTAGCGGTTTCTTTTGGCCTGATCAGTTCGATTACGTTGCTGAAACGGACGCCTTCCCATTTGCAGTTGAGGACGCTCCATCCTTCGACGCAGTGGAAATCGCTCGCTGACTGGACTTTTGGAAGTTTGAGGACTTCATCCCATCTCAGCTTGACGGGTTTTTCGACTTCGCCGCTGACTTCCAGCGTATAGGTTTTTAAGTCGATTTTGGGGTTCGAAGGCGCGATGCCTGGGTGGTCTGTTCCCCATCTTAAGAGACGTTTTATCGGTTTTTGGCCGGGAGGCAGCTTTTCAGGCTTGGTTTTGGGTTTCTCTGAAGTCATCCTTGTTCATGAGGCACTAGAATCGTGTTGGAGATAAGGCTTACTAAGATATGATTGACTCGCCCTTTTTCGCGTCCGCTGCTCTGCCGCCTTTTGGTTCTTCTTTTTCGTGGAATAGGCTACATCCCTGTGTTCGCGTTTTGGCCTCGTCTATTTCACCCTCCCCCTCCCCCCTAGGGTACTAGTACTGCACGCAGGCGTTCGTGGAGGCCCTAGTGGATTGGCGCGGGCCTGAGGTCAGGCGTGTGTTGAAGGCTTCGCAGGGAGTCTGGGCAAGGGTAGTGACCGCGCAATGCTCTTCGCCGTTGCACGTCATTTTGTACGCACGCTAATTGACGAGGGGTTAGCGCGCGTGACTTGAGCTCGTTCCAATCAGCGCAATGGGTAAGTGTATTTCTACTTACCGATGGAGCTTGGATAGTTGTACTTATACGTGATTATTTGCCGAGGTTTGCGCGTCGCTGCTAGCGCGTAACCGATCAGTAATCCAGCGGCCAAGCCGCCAAGGTGTGCAAAAATGTTCACGTCTGGGCTTAGACTATTTATTATTAACAGGAAGAAAGAAAACAGCAACGCGGTAACTATAGATTGGCCGATGGCGCGGCTGGAGTAGATCGTGGACGCCCCAATAATGCCGAAGATGGCGCCTGAAGTTCCGATCGACCAGACGTCAGGGCCCATCAGGAGCGTTAGAAGTCCGCCAGCTAAGCCGCTTAGGAAATAGACTGCCAAGTATTCTTTGAGGTCAAACAGTTTTTCAGCTCTGAGTCCGAATATCAGTAGGAAGAGCATGTTGCCGACGATGTGTAGGAGGTTAGCATGAATGAAAATGGCTGTCAAGAGTCGCCAGGCTTCGCCGTTGAGGACTAAAGCGTTGTTCTGTCCGTAGCTCGAGATAACCCAGTCGCTCGTGCCGTTGATGTTCCCGCTTAGAATAGACGTGTAACCGTAGACGGCCACGTTTATCGCGATGAGTGTGTAGGTCGGCATGTACGTTTCTGAGTTCTTGAACATCCGCTTTCAACCTTTGACCTGCTCGACGATTCTCTGCTTGATCTTTGACGAACTGTCCAGCTTGTCTGAGCTGAACTTGCTGATCTTCACGATTTTTATGTCTAACCCTTTCTTCTTGATCGCATCTCTTACTTCCCGCTCCAAGCCGCTGACGTCGCTGTCATGACCAACCGCAACAACATCTGGCCTGATCTTTTCGAGAACCTTCTGCATGCTGAAATTTTCATATCCCAGCATAGCCTCGTCAACGACCTTCAGTGAGGCGACGAGCGCGCAACGTTGATACTCGGGCATGACCGGCTTCTTTCCCTTCCTCTTCTCCACCGTGCTGTCCCGTGCCACAATCACTATGAGCTTGGCGTTCGGACCGCCTGCTTTTTTTGCTTCTTCAAGAAACCGCACGTGTCCCAAGTGCAGCAGGTCGAACACGCCTGAGGCAAGGACTACTTTGCGCTTCTCGTTTTCTGTGCTTTTTTTGGCCATTCGAAAGTGACCGCTCCTAACATTCTGAGTGCGTCGAGCAAGCCTTCACAGTAGGCGACAGAAGTTAAGCTGACCTCGGATTTCTTTTTTTCCATGTAATACTTCGCATCTTCAAGGTAGTCTTTAGCGCAGTCCACGACCTTTCTCACGTTTTCAACGTTCACACTGAGAGGGTCCCTTGAAACTACTACTTTCGTGAAGACCTGTTCAGCAGAGGTGATGTATTTTGAAGCAAGCTCATCCAGGCTCATTCTGCAAGCCTTCTCAAGGTTTCAGGTGCATCCGCTAACACTATTAATGCCTCAGCCTCCATGAAGTGAAGCCTCCCGGGAAAGATTAAGCTGTGAGGGGGCTGACCAAAATCATAATCTAGAATGTCCATCACAGACCCTGCCTTGACTCTAGGGTTGCTGCTTCCAGCTCTCCGCAACGCCCACAGCAAGCGTATCCATGGTGACTACGTTGTCTTTTCTTTTAGCCTCCGTTTTCGACAACTCTTTCAGGCCGTCGCCTATGCTTAGGTAGCGATTTCCGCTCATTTCTATGTCTAGCAAGCAGAGGGTGTGTAGCCCCAGTTCCTTGTTTTGAGCGATGACTTCGTATGGAGTTTCAGATGAACTCTCATCTGGGAAAGGTATGGTCACGCTTTTTCCAAACTTGTAGTTGTGCAATCCCGACAGGCCGATTGCTGCCGAAAGTATTGATGCTCCATGGATTATTCGGGTTCTTATCCCACGTTTTTCAGCTTCGATCCGCAAGGCAACATGAGTCGTTGCGATCATGGGATCCCCTGGAACAAGCAAAACTGCCTTCCCAGCATCCGCCGTGTCCAGAATGATTTTTCCGTTCCGTTCTTCAAGGTCTTTCCTCACAACCAATTGAGGTTTCTTACGCGAGAGTTTTTCGAAGAGTTTCATCGAAAAGTCTGGGAGCAGACTCGTATACAGCTCGATGAAGACATCGTCCGCCGTCTTCGTTTCCTCCAGTCCTCGAAGACTTATCCCCAAATGATCATGCAAACCAAGTCCAACGAAAACCAGCTCACCCAAACCTTTCAACCTCTTCACAACGGGAATTAAAAGTGGAGACTTAAAGCTTTAGTCTCATATCGACTTCATGCGCTGCAGTTTGATCTATGAAAACCAAAGACATAGCTATGTTGTACGAAGGACTAGACACAGAACATCAGCGGAGGCACTCGTTCCCCGATTGAGAATTTGATTCGGAGGCAATTGAGAAAAGCAAAGAGGAATAAACATAATTGAACATGTGAGGTTTATGCGCGAAAGGATACCGAAAGCTCTAAATTCCCTCCGCTAGTTCTTTTCTGAACGAAACCACGTGGGCCCGTAGCTCAGTAAGGTTAGAGCGGCGGACTCTTAATCCGTAGGCCGCGGGTTCAATTCCCGTCGGGCCCGCCACTATTTTGGTATGGAACCGGGGAGCCCCACTCCCAATTGGGTTCAAGTGCGCTCGTGGTGCGAAGAAATTTTATAAGAATCGGCTGGAGAGATTGGTTTGGGTGCATGGCGTGGATAAGAGAAAACTGGGAAGGACAGGTCACGAGAGCACGTTGATAACGTTGGGCGGCGCAATCTTCATTTATCCAGTTGACGTGCAAGAGGAGAACGCGTTCATCAGATTTGCTTTGGATCATGGAGTAAATCACGTGGATGTAGCGCCTACTTATGGTGATGCAGAAGTCAGATTGGGCAGATGGGTTAAGGAATATCGCAGAAACCTGTTTCTTGCGTGCAAGACGGATAAGAGAACCAAAAAAGAAGCCGCTGAAAAGTTGCGTCAGAGTCTTCTGAACCTTCAAACTGACTATTTCGATCTCTACCAACTTCACGCACTTGACGATCCAAAGGAGCTGGAGATTGCTTTGGGAGAGAACGGTGCGATGGAGAGCTGTACTGGAGGCTAAAGAGCAAGGTCTGGTCAAATATATCGGTATAACGAGTCACAACCCGCAGACGATCTTGAAGGCGCTGGAATCCTTCGACTTTGACACAGTTCTGCTTCCTGTGAACTGTGTCCTTCATGCCCATCCTGAACCTTGCAACGATTATGAGCCCGTGCTTGCCCTAGCAGAAAGGAAAGACCTTGGAGTCATAGCTATGAAATCTGTGGCAAAAGGACCCTGGCCCGGCAAAGAGAAGACATCTAATACGTGGTACCGACCCTTTGATACTCAGGGAGACGTTGACGAGGCTTTGTGGTTCGCACTGTCACAGAACGTGACTACGGCAACCAGCTCTTCAGACATTCGAATAGCCAGAATGATGATCGATGCGGCTGAGCGCTATGTACCAATGAAAGAAAAGGAGCAACAGAAACTCCTGAGGAAAGCTTCTGCTCATCAACCTCTGTTCCCTAGCAAATCGTAAGCGCGAGCTATCGGACAATCGCGTGCTCTCTCTTTGCTTACTGCTACGCGCGCTGAACGTGAATATGAATTTCTCCTGGGCTACCAACGCTCAAGCGTGAATTTATACTAATTTCCCTCCTTTTTTGGAAGTACAGTCTTGAAGTGGGCTGGCCGCATTCAATTCAAAAGCGGCTAAGCGCGCCCAAAAGTAGAATTTTCTAAGCCAAAAAAGATTGGTCTAAACCAAACTTGTTTCTATACTCCTTATGAATGGGACAAGGATGAGTGTGATGTTGCGTGTTTCCCAGTGCTTGGTTGATGGGGCTGTTGAGGGCATCTCCGTGGATTGGATTGAGAAAACCCTTACAATCCTCTGAGTGTGTCGTTGAGTTGGGAAACAGTGGAAGCATGGGAATTTCAGAAACAAAGCTTTGAACGGAGAGATTATGGGAAACAGGGCGTTTGCTTCGGAGACAGTGTGGGAAACCGCTGGAAACGCGCGCGCACAGGCTCAGTGGGTAAAGATAACGTTTAAAATGTGCCTCCTCGACTGAAATGATTAGCGCGCGCTAGATGAGGCTACAGGACTGGTAGTTGTGCCCTCAATAATGGGAAAGAGATATTCCAAGGATTATTCAGATGAGGAGCTTCGGAAACAAGCTGGTGACCTTGAGAATGCCGTCACGATTCCCGTGAACGTGGAAATAAAGCAGATCACAGGGTGCTCAACCTCGGCGAAGTGGAAAGTTACCTGAAAAAGGCGAAGAAGATCGGTCTTCAAGACTGCGGCTGCCGTGTTGAAAAAGGGAATTGTGATGCTCCTCGGAATGTTTGTATAAGCATAGATCCGTCTGACGATTACTTCAGTAAGAATGCAGGCTACCGGGCACGTGAGTCTACGCTGAGGGAGGCGCTTGACGCATTGAGGAAGAGTGACGAAGCTGGTCTGGTGCATATGGCGTATACGATGAAGGGCGACGACCATGCTACTGTGATATGCAGTTGCTGCCCCTGCTGCTGCCACACCCTAGGTTGGCTTCTGCGTTTTGGAATGGCCACGAAGGTTCTCACGTCCAAATTTGTCGCAGAAGAGAACTATGAAAAATGTCTGAGGTGCCGTCGATGCGTTGACCGATGCGTCTTCGGGGCTAGAAGCCTTGAGGTAGGCGAACTAATTTTCGACAGTGCTCGATGTTTCGGTTGCGGTCTCTGCGTCTCAGCTTGTCCTGTGGACGCCATAACCCTGAAACACCGAACCTAGTTTATTGAACACGCCAGATAGAAGACCCTCGTTCAAGAGCTGAGTATTCGCATGATGTTGAACGAATTGACGAGGACCACTCCGAGGTAGAGCAGAACCAACGCTAAGGCTGCGCCGTAGACGACTTTCGGTTTCTTGGGATATGAAAAATACAGAACAAAAGGGATGAAGAATGACCAGAGTATTTTAACCCAAAAAGCAAATGTGGGAAATAACACGTAAAGGGGGTTTGTCTCGTGCTCGAAGAAAAGCCACGTCTGCACTATGTCGACCGCGTTCAGAATTGGAAAGAGAACCAGCCAGAGTTTGAAGAAATGTAATCTTTCGAACTGCGCACCGGTTTTTTCGGCCATCACCCTCACTGTGTGAAGTGGGAAAAGCCTTCGACTTAACTGTTCTGTACTCTGGCTAAGTAAGATTTCTAAATAATTCAGATGATGTTTCAGCTTCCACCTCCATCGTCAAGTTCTGCTATGTACCTTCTATGAGACAATGAAGACAGTTCCGCTTTCCTCGATCCCTGCATAGAATTCCCAAGCGCCAGCATAATTCCAGAAGCTGAAGAGTGAAACCTCCTGCAGGCACTTCAGTTCGTATTGAAAAAAGACGCCCACGCATAGAAATCAGAGTAGGCAACACAAACACAGTCAGTAACACAACTAAAACCGTAACGATAACATACAACTACTAAACCCGCTCTATTTTTCTAGTCTAATTGACGGAGTCGAAAAAGCTCTAGTCAAGCTTAAGCTAGATTAGACCTCGCCTTTTTCAAGATTGGAATCCAGAAAGAATTATCAGGATATTTCCGTTGGAAATATTCGGCAACAGACTTTTTGATTTCAAAACTGTTCGTTCCATGCCTATCCGGTAAAGTAATCTGTGACCTGTAAAAGTGCGCGCGCGAAAACTTGTCACACAGCTTTATTTTCGAGTCATAAAAAGGTAGCGCGCGTCTTGGAATGTGTGGGTTGGAGGAAAGAATTAAGACGGTCTTTGATTATTTATGCATAGGTATATGTGTTGAAGGAAACTGATGGGGCTGAACCGGAGGAGAGGGTTAGGAAGCGAGGGGTCAAGTTCTGTCCCAAATGCGGGTCGACTGAAGTCTATTGGGCTCGCGGCTTGCCGCAGCTTTGGTCTATGTGGGAATGCAGAAACTGTGGATATTACGGGGCATTCATCGTTGAAGACGGATTGTTGTCGAAGAAGATTCAGGAAGAATATGCCAAGAAACATCCACCGTCCGACGCAAAGCACGAATGAAACCTCTGCTTAGAATCCATCAGCGCACGCTTTGGCCATTTTTAACCATTTTCGGAACAACGATGCGCGCTACAACAAACCTTTAACGTCGATATGTTCCTCTTAACTAACTGGTGGTGAGTGTGCGTGAGTGTGCGTAAGTGTGCAAAGTGTGGTAACAATATAGAGCAGGGTAAAGAGGTTGTAAAAGGAACCATATGGAAAAAATACTATCATGCTGAGTGTGCACCTAAATAGATCAATTGTAACGCGCGCGTTATTTGCCAATACAACTGTGATTTCAACAGCGCGCGTTACAGAGATGGACTTGACCCCGTTTGGGTTCTAATCCCTCCGGGCCCGCCAATAACAAGGATCTCTCTGATTGGGCGGAAGAAGGTGATGTTTCCTAGCTAAGTTTAGCTGGAAATTTGTCCCAAGCGAGAGTTCAATAGGATGGATTTTTGAAGAAGAAAACTCTTCAGTCCGGTATTTCACGTTGCTTGATTTTCTAGACAGAAGTGAGCCCTGCCGAAGTTGCAACAGCCGAAAAAGCAATTGTCATTTCCCCCGTGGTCAGGAGATTCCTGCAGAATCAAAAGCGAGAAGGCTCTTTTTCTCTTTTGTTACCGAACTCGCCACAAAGACGGCGCGCGCTTTTTTAGGTTACGCGCGCTTTTCGTTCACTGTCAGGGGTCTGTTCAGGTTCAGGCTCTGTGCGATGTGCAAGCTCGTGGCGAGAGAATGTGACAAATAATTTCATGAGTTCAAATTGCTTCCCGAGATAGTCCAGTGATACTGACGGCAGTAAGCCGAGGAGTTTGTTTCTGATGTTGTTGAACGCGGTCCGAACCATTAGCGCAATAATAACAAACAAAAGTGCGGCAAGGTAAGGCATGACAAATCCTACAGAGTTGCGTGTGAACACTACCGCTGCACTAAACACTTGAGCAAAAACGAATACAGCTGGAGGCATGATGAAAGACAGTACTGCAGTCGAGACGAAGAATGCTATTGACAACAAGAGATAGTATGCGCTTAGCCTCGGAAGCACAGTCTTCAAGATAGCCAACACATCAAAATCGCCCTTCCCAAAGCCGACGTTGTCCTTAACGGCTTTCGCAAAAACGTCTGCGTTGTGGAAAATCTCGTAGGCTTCTTCGAACATCATCAAGACGGCACAGATGCTTAGGACAAGAAGAGGAAACACCAACCCCAACTCAAAGATTGCGGCCACCAACCAGAAAAGCCCGCAAAAAGCCAGATACGGAACGAGAACCAACAAGGTAACGGGACTACTGTATGCTCCTCTTGATTCTAGAAAGGGGTCAAACGCGTTGAATCTCCTGTCAAAGATGCCAACAGACAAATTCTTTGGGAGGTTTTTTAAAACTCTTGACTTCCGATAAGAATACAGCGCAAATATGAAAGACAAGCAGCCCATCGAAAACAAAACCATTGACGCTCTAAAAGATGGAACACTAAAAATGGAGTAATCCATAATACCCCCCTCCAACAAATGCCACATTAAATACGTTAGTGAACGAAACTAAAAAGCTTAGCGCACGCGCCAAAAAAGGTTCCGATCCTGACTGGGTTCCGAAACGGGCCGAAAGAGGAGAGATTAACAAAACACTTCGCTCGTGACAGCTATTTAGCTCTGAGCACCGCCCTATATACAATATTGAACGGTCTATACACTATTTGGAGAATCATAATAAGATGTCTGCAGAATGTATTGGAGGAGAAGGAGAATGAGAAAAGGACGAGGACAAAGCCACTTCTTAAAATTTTCAACCCCTCTCTTCGTCTATCTCTTCTTAGGCTTTGTCCTCGCCAAACGCTTCATGCTCGAAGGGGCTATACCTTATTGGGTTTGGTATGAGGGTTAAAGTTCCATCCCTCGAACCCAAACGTTTGATTTAAGCCAGGTTTCTGCTTCTTCGAATTCTGGCTGGTACTTCACTAGACCACTTACAGAATTTAAAGCGCCTTCTTTTAGTTCCAGAACCATGAAGTTTTCGTCAGCATTGTACTCGTTGCTGAGTCCGTAAAGTCTTGCAGGTTTGAAACCAAAACGCGCGTAATAACGTACGTCACCTAATACGACTACGATCTCAAATCTCTTTTTTCGACATTCTTCAAGACCTTTAGTAACAAGAGTGGAACCTATACCTCGTCTTTGATATTCGGGTAAAACCGCTAAAGGCGCTAGGCCTAAGCCCCGCATGTTTTTGGGATTTGACTCAATTGTTATCGGTGAGAATAATATGTGACCGACAACTCTGTTATCAAATTTGGCAACCAAGGATATGGTTGCTTTATTTGCTTCACGCAACAAATCGACAAGGCGTGCTTCCATAGGACCTTTGAATGCTCTTTCATTCACTTTTCTGACAGCTGAAATATCACTTTGCCTCTCTCTACTAATGAACAACATTGAATATCACCTATTCTCTATTTGGCGCGCAACCAAAAGCTAGGGTCACTTTGATTCTGCATTCTTGACCGCGATCACAGTTCTTCTCAACAGCAACTGGGCTGCTTCCTGCGTTGGCCAACCGCCCAACCCGCAATCTGGGCCTGTGAAGCTCATGCGGTCCCCGTATTTCTCTCTCGCGGCCCTGAACCTCTTGCGTATGGTTGCTTCCTCTTCAGCTATTTCTTCAACGCGTGGCTTCGTAATGCCTCTTTCATAAAGCTCCGCCATGATCGAGTCTATGTCTGTTCTGGACACGCCGACTCGCACCTGCTTGTCTGCCTGCTCAAGCATTCCTTTTGATAACCCTTCAATGTTCTTCGGGGACGCTGCATACTCGAACGACAGCACATCGACGTTCTTAACCTCGAGCACGTCAGTTATCCGTGAAGGAGAGTGAAGGTGTATCTGTCTCACAGCGCCGCTGAAGTCGAAGGCCTTCTCAAGAACCTCAATGATTGTTTCTCTTTCAGCGGAGATTTCCCTGAAACCGAAACTCGGCTCGTCTAAGGAAACCACGGCAGTTTTGATGTACTGTGAATTCAAAATCGAGTTTTTCGCGAAGCGCCTAACGTTTTCCGCGAACATCATAAGAACGTCCCTGTAGGCCACAGTTCCGACTTCCCTGAGATAGAGGTCCATCGGCCCCAGAATGCAGACACGGAGCTGCACCTTCCTTCCAAATTCCTCACACAACCTCTTAGCCTCCTCTTTGATCACGCACACTTCAGGCAGAAATGCTTGGTTTTCATCAATTAGATACGTCCCCTTGTCCATCACTTCCTTCAGCACATCTGCAAGCTGCTTGTGCATATCGTAATGCTGCGGATAGTTAACGATGTCAAGGCCGGTTTCGACCTTCTTCTTGAAGGAATCAACAATCACTTGCCAGAAATTTTTCAACAAGAATTCGTCGCTCGTCAGCCCTTTTCCGCTTGAGATCGCCTTTCTAGCAAGAGCGTACGCCCTATCAAACGATTCCCGGTCTGTCTGAGACGGCAGTGGAAAACTTCCGACGTCATCAACCAACGTGCTCATAAAAACAAGCATGGTCAAAACAGAATTTAAAGCTGCCCTCAGTCTGTACATGCTTGAAGACTAACCCGCAACGCCCTGTCCCTTTATTATGCGTGCACACTTGAACAGCACGTAGCTCCGCATCCAACATGAGCGGCCTCAGCGTCTTCAACGATGCTCGTCGACTGTATATGCAAATTGTATATGCAAATTGTATATGCTTTTGAAAACGCGCTGTCAGCGAATTTAGGGACAGGCCAGCGCACCGAAAGAACTACACTAGAACTGCCTTTTGGCCAAAGTTGCAACGGTTAACGAGCGGAACCGTTAAAGATTAAGAGCCAAGAATATCTAAGCTCGTTAGGTGTGATGCCCATGCAGACTGAAAACCTGTACAAGGAAATTGAAAAACTGCAAAGTCAGATGGTACAGGCCTTAATGGAGCTCATTCGTGTTCCAGCTATAGCTCCGGAAAACGGCGGAGAAGGAGAATCAAAGAAAGCAGAAAAACTCGTTGAAATCTTGAAGGCTGCAGGCCTCGACAAAATCGAACGTTGCGACGCGGAAGACGAAAGAGTTCCGTCCAAGAAGAGGCCCAACATCATCGCACGATGCGCGGGGGAAACAAAGAAGGAAACGCTTTGGATAATCACGCACCTCGACATAGTTCCACCAGGAGAGGATTCGCTTTGGACGGTTGCAAAACCATTTCAACCCATTATCAAAGACGGAAAAATCTACGGAAGAGGCAGCGAAGACAACACGCAATCAATGGTTTCCTCCATCTTCGCAATAAAAGCCCTAAAGAACTTAGGAATCAAACCGAAAAGGACAGTCGCTCTCTGCTTCGTGGCTGACGAGGAGCAAGGAAGCACCTATGGAATCCAACACCTCATAAAACAGCAACTCTTCAAAAAAGAAGATCTGATAATCGTTCCAGACGGAGGAAACGCCATCGGAAATTTCGTCGAGATCGCTGAAAAGAGTGCTCTCTGGTTCAGAGTGCGCACCGTCGGCAAGCAGACTCACGCGAGCAGACCGGCAGACGGCCTCAACGCCCACCGCGTTGGAATGGAATATGCGTTGGCACTTGACAAAATGCTGCATGAGAAATACGCGGCGAAAGACGAGCATTTCGACCCTCCCGAAAGCACGTTTGAGCCGACGAAGAAGGACAAGAATGTTGATGCAGTAAACATCGTTCCCGGCGAAGACGTAAACTATTTCGACTGCAGAATTCTACCTCACTACAGTGTGGAAGAAATATTGTCGAACATCAAAGGGCTTGCACTAGAGTATCAACAGAAAACTGGAGCTAACATCAGCGTTGAATTGGTTCAGAAAACCGTGGCTCCGAAGCCAACTGATGTGAACGCAAAGATTGTTCTCATGCTGAAAGAGGCCATCAAGAGTGTGAGACGAGTAGAACCGAAGGTTGGAGGAATCGGAGGAGGAACATGCGCTGCTTTCTTCAGAAGAATCGGCATCCCAGCAGTTGTGTGGAGCACAGAGGATGAGATGGCACACCAACCGAATGAATACGCAAAAATAGCAAACCTCGTTGACGATGCCAAAATCTTCGCTTCCCTGGCGATCAGTCCCTAGGCAGAGCGCACCTATTTTCCAAGATCTGAACGACGAAGCCTGAAGGTCTCGGGCTGGCGTGTTCCTGAATTTTTTTGGGAAGTGGCTTGCGCTGCTCATTTTGCTCTTCAACCATATTTGGATCATATAGGATACCCGGGGGGGAGGGCGTGAGAGCGAGAGAGCACCCAGCCGAACCGTGACGGTCACCATCGAAAAACGTCATGCCTGCCTCCTGAACGGAATTTCAGAACCAACATGCGCGCTAAACCTTCTAGCAATCGTTCGCAAGCTTTGAGAGGAAAAGCACTTAAATAATGTCGGCACGAAACTAGATTTCTCGAATCGAGGTTGTCTTATGTCTGAAGCATCTCAGCTATTCAAGCAAGTCATCAAGAGCAGAAGGAAGTCTCTTCTTGAAACAGAGGCCAAGACTGTCTGTATGGAGTACGGGATCCCCGTAACAAAGTTCAAGTTGGCGAAGAACGCGACAGAAGCTCTCAAGTTTGCGACGTCCATTGGTTTTCCAATAGTTCTGAAAATCGTTTCCCCGGACATCATCCATAAGTCAGACGTTGGAGGCGTCGTGGTCGGCATTAAAAACGCCCAAGAAGTTCGAAGCGGCTACAGAAACATCATGGATAATGTTAAGAAACATAATCCTAAGGCAAGGATCGTGGGTATGCTGGTTCAGGAAATGGCCCCAACCGGGACAGAAGTCATAGTAGGCTCAATTAAAGACCCGCAGTTTGGACCGGCTTTGATGTTTGGACTCGGCGGCGTTTTTGTGGAGGTTCTGAAAGACGTAACCTTCAGAATCGCACCTGTAAACGAAGACGAAGCAGCTGAAATGATAAGCGAGGTGAAGGCTTATCCTCTCTTGAAAGGCTACAGAAACATGCCTCCTGCTGACCTTAAGGCAATAATCAAGATCTTGGTGAACACTTCAAAGCTTGTTCTGGACAATCCTGAAATCAAAGAACTAGACCTGAACCCCATAATCGTGTACGAGAAGGGAGCAAAGACCGTCGACGCAAGAATCATACTTGAGTGAACCCACAACAGCAAAAAGAACGACAAACTGGCCCTTTTTCAACAAAAGACGCTGCAACAAAACCGTCTCCTGGTAGCCCCGGGCTCAGGGGTAAGAGTAATTAAACAGATTCCAGAATGGAAAAGACAGAAGGAAACAGCATTGTCAACGCAGGAGAAAACGCGGGCGATCGACGAACTAATCCGGAGATTAGCACCTTTGACCGAACAAGAAGGCACATTGGACGACGAAGCAAACAGACTGGCCGAGAGGCGGAACAGGCTAAATGAAGAGCTGAGAAACCTGCGCGCTGAAATACAAGAGCTACGCAGCGAGAGAGACCAGGCAAACGAAAAAGTGAAGGAACTAAAACAGCAGCGGAACACCACCACAGCCAGAATCCGCGAAAAGATTGAAGAAATAAAGAAACTAGGCGAGGAAAGGCATGATTTCTCAAAGAAAATACCCTCAAGGAGCCATAGGGCTCTCGAAGAAGAAGTCGAAAGCATAGACTGGAAGATCCAGACAAGCTCCTTAACGCTGCAGGAAGAAAAGGACTTGGTCGGGAAAGTGAAGGCGCTGGAGACACAATTGGATGTCCACAGAAAAGTTGAACAGGTGGAAAGGAAGATCGACGCGTTGCACAATGAGAACAAGAATCTTAAGGCTGAACGTGAACGCTGCCACGAAGCACTGACCGCCCAGTCGCAGAAGAGTC
Organism: Candidatus Bathyarchaeota archaeon; assembly: GCA_963707955.1. Taxonomy (GTDB): domain Archaea; phylum Thermoproteota; class Bathyarchaeia; order Bathyarchaeales; family Bathycorpusculaceae; genus DASPPK01. Next base: position 258,672 of record OY970176.1, read on the forward strand.
AGGAAATTCATGCCAAAATGCTGGCAAAAATAGGGGAGTCAAGGAAAACTAAAATGGAGGCCGACGGCGCTCACAAGCGATTCGTAGAAGCAAGAGAAAAGACCAAACCGGTTCGAGAGGAGATCGCGGCCATTTCCCACAAAATCAGACAGTTGGAAACCGAAGTGCGAGAGGAACACGAGAAAGAAAGGAAGCAGAGTGAGAGCCTGCTTCGCCAGACGCTTGAGAACAGAGCAATGGAGAAGCTGAGAAGAGGAGAGAAACTGAGCTGGGAAGAGTTCCAACTTGTCGCGGAAAAGGGATCGCAGTCTAAGGATTGAGCTCGTCGCGCGGCTCCATGTCCATTCTCCGACCATCGTGCTTGATGGCGGTGAAAAACGTTAGAATACCTCGTGCTCTTAGATTTGTAGCAAATCCATGGACTTTTTTGCAAGGGTTTGCGCTTCCGCCCGCGCTGAAAGGCACAAGATTGGTTGCAGAAACATAAGATTAAAGTGATTACGCACAGATATAATCAGAGAAAGAGATAAGGATGAAAGAGGCGTCTGAAAAAGAACAGAAACGCATTCTTGTTCTGTGCGTGGACAGAGACGATGATCTAGGAACTAAGGCAGGAGTCAAGACGCCCGTTGTGGGAAGGGAAGAAAACCTCGATGCTGCGGTATCCTTGGCTCTGAAGGACCCTGAGGAACCTGACGCAAACGCCATCTTCGAGGCAGTACGCGTATATGACCGATTGAAGGCAGATGACAAGCCGGATGAAGTCGTTCAGGTGGCAACTCTATCTGGCTCTGAACTTGGAGGGGTTAGCGCAGACAGAAAGGTTGTCTCTGAACTGAACGACCTGCTCGGTTCATTTTCTGCAAGCGAAGTAATTCTCGTGACTGACGGATACTCAGACCAAGCAGTCTTGCCAGTTGTTCAATCCAGGGTGCCCGTATCGTCTGTCAGAAGGATAGTCGTGAAGCACAGTGAGTCGATAGAGGAGACAGCTGCCCTCTTCTGGAAGTATCTCAGAACCGTAGTGGAGAATCCGCGCTACTCACGCATCGCACTGGGCTTGCCTGGTTTGCTCATTCTGATCCTAGCAATCTTTTCGATCGTCGGCTTTGTCCAGTATTACGTAATAGCCTTCGTGCTTGTCTTAAGCGTGTCCCTGCTTGTCAAAGGATTCGGAATAGACAGGATGGCTAAAGGTTTCTACAGGTGGATCAGAGAGTATTCCCCGCCGCCTCTTCGAGTGCAGATTTCAAGTTTCTCTGGGATCGCCGGAGTCTTGTGCGTAGTGCTTGGCGTCTACTTAGGTTGGACCACGGCCGCACCTGAGGTTTCTGTCCAAAGCAATATTGCTGGATATCTAAGTATCCTGCCTAGAGTCGCGGGCTTTTTCATCAGCGGCGCCATCTTTCTCATTGTGGTCGGGATTTGTGTAGCCCTATTAGGCAGAGCCATCAGATGGTACCTCGAACGTGACGCCAGACTGCTGCGCAACGGGGCGTTGATCGTCACGGTCGCTTGGTCCACAGAGATTTTCCTCGCAGTTTCGGACCTGTTGACAGGAAATGCAGGGCCTGACAGGGTTGTTTTCGCGATACTTATCGGCATCTTAATCGGCGTGGCCTCGGTGCTTGTAATATTCGTCCTACACCGACGCGCAAAGGAATTTTTCCGCGAGACCGAAGAACAGGTCGAAGAACTTGGTGAAAACTAGCATTGCAATCATAGGCGGGTCAGGACTCGAGAGGTTATTCGAAAAGCCAGAACAGTCAATCGTAAAGACGCCCTACGGAACAGCCCCTCCTGTGTCAATTGGAAAAGTGGGAGGCAAACAAGTGGTTTTCCTCCCGAGACATGGGCCTAACCATTCTGTTCCTCCCCATCGAATAAACTACAAGGCAAGCATCTGGGCCCTGCACACGCTTGGCGTCAGAAGAATATTCGCCACAAACGCTGTTGGCGCCATAAACCGCGATTTCAAGCCTGGCCAAATTGCTGTCCCTCACGACTTTGTGGACTTCACAAAAGCTCGGTGTACCACTTTCTATGACGAAGCACCGGTTACACACGTTGACTTTTCACAGCCCTACTGCCCACAAATGCGGAAACTCCTGCTCGACGCGGCGAGAAAGACTGGATTACATGTGTGGGACAAGGTTGTGATGGTCTGCACCGAGGGCCCTCGTTTAGAAACGCCGGCAGAAATAGAAATGTTCAGGCGCTTGGGTTGCGACATCGTAGGCATGACTGGTTTTCCAGAAGTTGTCTTGGCCAGAGAGCTTGAAATGTGCTATGCGTCAACATGTTACGTATCCAACATGGCTGCTGGAATACAAAAGGGGCTTTCAGCCCATGACGTTTCAAGGGTTTCCAAGCAGATCATGCCCAAGCTGGAGAAACTCTTAATTGAGAGCATTAGGGGTTTACCCATTGAGCGCGAGGAAGCTTGCCAGTGTGCTAGCGCACTTCGAAGCGCGAGGTTTGAATAAGTGTTCAAGACTGTGCTGTCCGCTGTCGGCGTTTACAGGCTCTATGAAGGATGGCTGTGGCGTCAAGTAAAAACCGGTGAAAAGCCAGAGCACATAGCCATAATTCTTGACGGAAACAGAAGATGGGCTTCGGAGAACGTTCTTAACCCCTGGCTTGGACACGAGAAAGGTGCAGAAAAAGTTGAAGAGTTGCTTGACTGGTGTCTGAAACTGGATGTCAAATCTGTCACTCTCTACGCTTTTTCCACAGAAAACTTTCGACGCACAGCCGATGAGGTTGAAGAGATCATGCGCATCGCGGGTGAGCGGTTTCGCGAGCTTTTGACAGATGAGCGAATACGCAAAGACAAGGTCCGCGTTAAAGTCATTGGGAGAGTGAACCTCTTGCCTGCTGACCTGCAGCAGCTCATAGGGGAGGTGGAGAAGTCAACAGAGCACTATGATGAACACTTCTTGAACTTCGCCTTCGCTTACGGTGGAAGGGCAGAAATTGTGGACGCAGCTAGGAAGATCGCTGAGCAGGTGCACGAAGGCAGGCTTAGCCCTGAGAAGGTAGACGAGAAAACGTTCGAGCAGTACCTTTACACATCGCACATGCCTCAGCAAGACCCAGACTTGATCATCAGAACTTCGGGCGAGGAGAGGCTGAGCGGTTTCTTGTTGTGGCAGTCTGCCTACAGCGAACTGTGTTTCTTAGATGTCTACTGGCCTGATTTCCGACTGATAGACCTGTTAAGGGCTGTTAGGACTTTCCAGAAGCGCAAGAGACGTTTCGGTGAATGAGAACATTTAAGCTCTTTTGCGTGCGCTCACTATCGAGACGACATCTCTGTCCCTCAGAACGTAGTCTTCGCCAACTCGCTTGCCCTCTCTCGCCTCAGCCGCGTATATGAAGCCCTCTCCCAACTCTGTGTGAATTATGTAGGCAAGCTGACGTGCGGTCGTGCCGTACGGCACAAGATAGGCGTCAGGCAACACTCTTCCCGCGTGGTCGCTCAGGTGTTCCAAGTCTTCGACAGGATAGACTGTTATCATGTTCAACAGTTTGAAAAAAGCCGTGTTCACCGCTTCTTGAACCCCTGTTGAGCCGGAGTCGAAGAGGATCTTCTCTCTTATTATTTCCAACGCTTTGACTTGACTTTCACTGAGTCTTTCAGGCGCGTTTATTTTGAAGTTGCAGTCTCCAGGCCTGTAGTCTATCAGCTGTTTCTCGGCGGCTCGTCTCAGCGCAAGCTCCGCCTCTGCGCAGACTGGGACGACAAGGCGGTTCGATTCCCTTAACCGCTCCAGGTTCGCCTGTGAAGTGGGAATGTCCATCTTGTTTGCAACGATTAACATTGGTTTAGAAACTTGTCTAAGCATGTTTACAAACGTTAGAAAATCTTCGTCACTCCAAAACGTTAGCTTCTCGCCGCTCAAGCCTGTTTTCCTTAGCGCTTCAATAAGATGACCTCTTCTTATTCCGAGGCCGCTCAAACGCTCTTCTAGCAAAGTGAAAAGGTCTTTTGATTCGGCTTCTGTTGTTCTCGCAATCTTAGGCCAGTCCTTTTTCAGTATGGTCGCCATCCACATTGTTATCTCATGTTCCAGGAACCTTACGTCTTCCAGAGGATCATGCTCGCCTTGTTTGCAGAGTCTCCCTTCGCAGTCCGTTCCCCCAGAGGCATCAACGATGTGAATCAGCACATCTGCCTTTCTGATTTCGTCCAGGAACTGGTTGCCCAAGCCTCTTCCTTCCCATGCACCGGGCACTAGCCCCGCGCAGTCGATAAACTCTATGGGGATCAGTCTCACGCCGCTCATGCAGATGGAGTTAGCAGGATTGTCGCTGACGTTAAACTCTTCGTGGACGCAGGGGGTTCGAACGTAGCCTACTCCTCTGTTGGGCTTTATCGTGGTAAAAGGGTAGTTTGCTATTTCGGCTGGCGCAAGAGTTGCTGCACTAAAGAAAGTTGACTTGCCCGTGTTGGGCTTTCCAACGATGCCCAACAGCCTCGAATAGGATTTCTGCATGTCACATCTCACCAAAACTCTGTTTGTGATGTCCTGGGCATTGCTCGCAAATACTCTGCCTAGCGTCGGTCTGTTTAACTTTGAACTCTTTCCTTAAGCTATGGTCAATCACAGATTAATATAAGAGTGCAGGGGGTCTATATGAAGTGAACCATCACGCCAAAGGTTGGAAAGACGAATGGTGGCAAACCTGTCGAAAGGACTAATTGCTGACATGTTTCAGAAGATGCTTGAGATCCGCTTCTTCGAAGAGAGGGTCTTCGAGCTGTACGGCCAAAACCTTGTTCCGGGCACGATACACCTCTACGCTGGTGAAGAGGCTGTGGCAGTGGGTATCTGCAGTGGCCTTCGAAAAGATGATCTCATCACGAGCACACACCGCGGTCATGGGCACTGCATAGCCAAGGGAGCCGACTTGAAACGCATAATGGCTGAGATTCTGGGCAAAGAAACTGGGTACTGCAAGGGGAAAGGAGGCTCGATGCACATTGCCGATTTCAACATCGGCATGCTGGGTGCCACCGCGGTCGTTGGAGCTGGATTACCGATAGCCGTCGGCGCTGGACTGACGATAAAGCTCGGGAGAAAAGACCGAGTGGTGGCATGCTTTTTCGGCGAAGGAGCTTCAAACCAAGGAACTTTTCATGAGAGTTTGAACCTCGCTTCGGCATGGTCTTTGCCCGTGATTTTTGTCTGCGAGAACAATCTCTACGCCATGGGAACACGTCAATCTAGGATAATGAAGCTTCAGAACGTGGCTGACCGCGCTGTGGCCTATGGAATGCCAGGTGAAGTCGTTGACGGAAACGACGTTCTGGATGTTTATGAAGCGGCCTGCAGAGCGGTTCACAGGGCAAGAAACGGTGAGGGCCCAACGCTCATCGAATGCAAAACTTACAGACACAAGGGACATTCTCGTGTCGACTCAGCCAAGTACAGGGCTAAAGAAGAGGTTCAAGAATGGTTAGCCAAAGACCCGGTCAAAAAACTGAAGGAGAGGATGCTGCGAGACAATACTTTGTCGGCGGAGGAGGTTGAAAAGATAGAGAAGACAGCCTTGGCTGAAGTTGAAGAAGCCGCAAGGTTTGCCCTAGGCAGCCGTTTTCCTGCTCCCGAAGAGGCTCTGGAAGATGTCTATGGCTAGAAGGAGAGGAAGCACATGAGGAGAATCTCCTACCGAGAAGCACTCCGTGAAGCCTTGAGAGAAGAGATGCGGAGAGACCCCACTGTGTTCTTGCTGGGAGAGGATATTGGCAGATACTGGGGCGGAGCCTTCAAGGTCACTGAGGGTTTGGCGGCGGAATTTGGGGACGAGAGGGTCAGGGACACGCCGATCTCTGAGTCAGCCATAATTGGGACGGCAGTAGGCGCTGCAATAACGGGCATGCGGCCTGTTGCAGAGATCATGTTCGGAGACTTGACTGCCCTTGCTATGGATCAAATCGCGAATCAAGCGGCAAAGATACGTTACATGTTCGGAGGCCAAGCGAGCTGTCCGATGGTTATCAGAACACCCTTCGGTGCAGGCGTCAACATCGCTTCCCATCATTCTCAAAGCTTGGAAGCATGGTTCATGCACGTTCCCGGATTGTACGTGGCTGTGCCTTCCACACCTTATGACGCAAAGGGACTTCTGAAGACGGCCATACGCGGGAACAACCCCGTCTTTTTCTGCGAACACAAGATGCTTTACCCCGTTGAAGGAGACGTTCCAGAAGAGGAGTGCCTGATTCCCTTCGGCGTCGCGGACGTTAAGAGGGAGGGGTCAGATGCTACGGTGGTCGCTACTATGTTCATGGTTCACAAAGCCTTGGCAGCGACTGAGAGCCTCGAAAAAGAAGGCATAAGCGTAGAAGTCGTCGACCCAAGAACCTTGACACCCTTAGACAAAAGAACGATCGTCAATTCTGTCAAGAAAACTGGAAGAATAGTTATAGTAAGCGAAGATTGCAAGACAGCTGGCGTGAGCGCAGAGATTGCGGCTGTGGTCGCCGAAGAAGCCATAGACTATTTGGATGCGCCGATAAAACGCGTGACGGCACCGGACACACCAATTCCATTCAGCCCACCTTTGGAGCAGTTCGTAATCCCGAATGAGAAAGCGATAATCAGAGCCGTGAAGGAGGTTGTCTAGAATGCCAACGACCGTCGTGATGCCCCGACTCAGCCTGACAATGAAGGTGGGCACCGTGGGCAAGTGGTACAAGAAGGAAGGCGAAGCCGTCGAAAAAGGAGAACCAATCGCGGAAATAGTCTCTGAAAAAGCGACCTACGACTTGGAAGCATCATCTTCAGGGATCATACGGAAGATCCTAGTCAAAGAAGGCGTCGATGCGCCTGTCAACGCGGTCCTAGCCGTAATAGGCACGCGTGACGAGACACTCCCTGAAATAGGGGCGCAGGCTGAAGCCCCCCAGACCGCCGAAACTGACGGTGAGAAGCGAGTTGTTGCTTCGCCAGCAGCCAAACGTTTGGCAAGAGAACATAGGATCGACTTATCAAACGTACACGGAAGTGGCCCTGAAGGACGAATCGTAGAGGACGACGTCACTAGACTCATAGAACCGAAAGGCGGAACTCAGCCCAAGGTCAAAGAAGTCGTACCCTTAAGCGGTTTCAGAAAAACCACCGCAGAACGGCTTTCCATGAGCTTCAGGACAGCTCCGCACAGTGCGGTTGTGATGGAGGTTGATGTTTCCAAAGCCACAGGGCTTCATGAAAGACTCCAAGTATCCTATACCACCCTCATCATAAAGGCCGTAGCAACAGCGCTGACTGAAATGCCCATCGTAAACTCAACTCTCGAAGGCGACCGAATAAAAATCTTCGCGGACGTGAACGTGGGCGTTGCCATCGCCACAGCAAACGGCCTAGTCGTCCCAGTCATACGTAACGCGGATCAAAAGACCTTGAAAGACATTGACGCTGCAGTCTTGGAGCTAACCGAAAAGGCGCAGCTGGCAAAATTGTCGAGAGAAGAAGTGACCGGAGGAACCTTCACTGTCACTAACCTAGGCATGTACGGAGTCGACTTTTTCATTCCAATAATCAACCCACCGGAAGCTGCTATACTCGCGGTTGGAAGAATCGCTGAAAAGCCGGCGTCAGTCAACGGCAAGGTCGAGGTCAAGCCTGTGATGATGTTAAGCCTCTCCTATGACCACAGGGTAATCGACGGCGCTCCTGCAGCCGAGTTCCTCCGAAAAATCAAAGACAAATTAGAGAATAGTTCGAGTTTCTAAGAATAGCCCTTAACCGTTTGAAACATTCTGTGTCCTGTCCGACGCTTTCAAGGGCGCATGGAGGCTTTCTACGTAATCGTGCATTTGGAAAGTTTTAAGTGCCGAGCCAAAGAAAAGCCATTGAACTCAGATGAAGGCCGCCGTATACTACAGTCCGCGGGACACACGGATAGAAGAGGTTGCTATACCTGAAATCGGTGATCATGAAGTCCTCGTTGAGATGAAAGCCTGCGGGATTTGTGGTTCAGACCTAATGGAATGGTATCTCAAACCTCGCGCTCCTCTTGTCCTTGGGCACGAACCTTCAGGAATAATCGCAAAGAGGGGAAAGAAAGTTGAAGGGGTCAACCGGGGAGACAGGGTGTTTGTACATCACCACGTTGCCTGCATGACATGCCACTACTGTCTGAACGGCGACTATACCTTGTGCGACCAGTTCCACAAAACTAACATCAAGCCCGGCGGGTTTGCACAGTTCTTCAAAGTTCCAGTTCCGAACCTTCAGCTTGACACCTTGAAAATCCCAGAACACGTGTCCTTCGAAGAAGCCACTCTTATCGAACCTGTCGGGTGCTGTGTGAGAGCGCTCAACAAGTGCAATTTCAAGGTAGAGGATTCAGTAGCGGTAATCGGCGCAGGGCCCACTGGGTTGATCCACACGGCTCTGTCAAAAATCTACGGCGCGTCAACAACGATCGTGAGCGACCTGATAGACTTTCGATTGAATTTCGCGAGGAAGTTTGGAGCAGACGTGCTTGTCAATCCAAACAGTGAAGATTTGACAGCGGTCGTCAGGTCTGTAACTGAGGGCAGAGGTGTGGACATAGCGATCGTCACCGCACCGAACTTACAGGCGTACAGAGCGGGGATCAATGTTTGCAGGAAAGGCGGCAAGCTCTGCGTTTTCGCTCCCACCAATCCTGCCGCTCACTTACGAATGAGCCCGAAAGAACTGTTTTTCTCTGAGACCCAGATAATACCGTCTTATTCAACGTCGCACTTGGAAACGCGAACAGCATTGCACCTCATCGAGTCCGGCAGGATAAAAGCAAAGGAGTTAATAACGCACCGCTTCAAGCTGGAAGACGCCGCAAAAGCTTTCAGAACAGCCCTGGAAAGCACAGAAAGCTTGAAAGTGGTCATCTTGAATAAGTGAAGGAGACGGGTTGCTTCCCATGAACGTTAGAAACGAAGTGCAGAGTGTCATCTTTGATCAGAAAGACGGAAAACTTGTCATGCTGGTCCAAAAGAAGGACAGAAGGGCCGCTACTCCACACTGGAGACTTCTTAAGGGAGGAGTCAACGAGGGAGAAACAGAAGTTGAGGCGCTTAGGCGGGAGATTTTTGAAGAGACTGGTCTGAAGAATATCAAGATCATGGGTCAGGTCCACAAGTATGAGTTTATCTTCAACGAGGTTAGACACACGGTGTCCAGTTTCTTAGTGAAGGCAGACTCCAGAGAACCCGTGAGACTTCAGGAGTCAGAACTTGCAGGTTACGCCTGGATGCAGCTTGAGAACGCCAATCGGCTGTTGTACTGGCGCAACGAGAAGGAAGCCGTGAGAAAGTTAAGCCAGTTTCCTTAATTGCTGTGACGTTGACACTATTACTGTTCAGGGTGCTGAAAGGTGAGCGACGAAAGAATGAGGGCAGCGATGCTTTACGGCGTAACAGATCTGAGAGTGGAAGAGGTAGAGGTTCCGAAGGCCGGAGCTGGCGAGGTTCTTGTGAGAGTCAAAGCAGCGACAACATGTGGCACAGACCTGAAGATCTTTCAGAGAGGCTACGTTGAGAACGTGATAAAGCTTCCAACAATCTTTGGCCACGAGTGGGCGGGCGAAGCTGTTGAGGTCGGCGAAGGGCTCGAGTGGCCGAAGGAGGGCATGCATGTGCGTGCCGGGAACAGCGCGCCATGCTTGCATTGTACGATGTGCCAGAAAGGCAAGTACAATCTTTGCGAGAACATGATTTGGCTCTGGGGAGCATATGCAGAGTACATCAAGGTTCCAGCACGCATGGTTCTGGTGAACATGCAGGAGATCCCGCAAGGCGTATCCTACGAAGAGGCCGCGATCACCGAGCCTTTGGCATGCGTTCTGCACGGCGTTGAGGAAGCAGGGGTCAGAATGGGTGACACCGTTGCGATCATAGGTGCTGGACCAATAGGGCTACTTCACCTTCTAACCGTCAAGAAGATGGGCGTTGAAAAGACAATAATGATTGACCTTGTGGATGAGAGACTAGAGTTTGCTAAGAAGCTAGGCGTCGATGAGGCTATCAACGGCCGAAGAGAAAATGTAATACAAAGAGTCAGGGACCTTACAAGCGGGTACGGCGCTGACGTTGCAATAGAAGCGATAGGCCTGCCTGCAACTTGGGAGCAAGCAATGAAACTGGCAAAGAAAGGCGGAACTGTCCTAGAGTTCGGCGGTTGCCCTCCTGGCACAGAGGTCAAGGTCAACGCTGAACAGCTTCACTACGGCGAGTTGACGGTTCTAGGCGCATTCCACACCACTCCTCTACATTTCAGAAAAGCTCTGAACCTAATAGCCTCAAGGACAATTGACGTGAGGCCGCTCATAACGCGGAGGATGAAACTTGAAGACATCAAAGAGGCTTTTCAGATTCTCTCAACCTCCAAAAACGAAATAAAGATCGGAATCATCCCATGATCAATTGATGGACAGTTCGAAGTCTGAAATCGCGGGCTACATTCTCAGAATAGCAACTGAACAATGGGTCGACCACGTTTTTGAAATGGCAATCTATTACACCAACATGAAAAGAAAGTGGAAGTCTGGACAAGCAATTCTATTCATTCACAAAACCAGAACTGGAGACGCATTCGTCGGTTACGGCGTGGTTGACCACATGGCCGAAAGTAGCGCGTTATCCGAAGAGGACAGGCTCGAATGCGAAAGAGGCAGTTGGAAAAGGGCCATAGAGTTCAAGTATGTCAAGCGGTTTGAGAAACCGTTGCTAGTCAAACAGACGTTCTTGAAGGGCTCAAAACGTCACGGAAGATTCGTTCACGGCCTAGAACTCAACAAAAAACAATTGGAGCAGATCCTAGACCAGGCTGAAAAAAGTCCTCCTCACCAAAAGTCTTAATACATGTCATCCGCGAATGGCTAAGACGGAGAAGCCTTATGGTTTACTGTACAAAATGTGGCAGCAAGAATCCTGACGATGCTAAGGTTTGCTCACAGTGCGGAGCTTCACTGTTATGCAGTTGGTGAACGCGAGGGGCAGGGTCGAGTTGAGGACGAATGCTGGGGAACGCGCAGAGAGGGCGAACCTTACAGGCGGATGGAAATCGAGTGCTTCGGCATCCCCAGGGGCGGCGTAATCGTTGGGATAGCCATAGGCGTGATCATCTTACTCGCAGGTGTCATAGTGCTTATGCAACAAGCAGGCCTGATTTCTACTAGCGTCAGCGTTTGGCCGTTTGCCATCATAATCTTTGGAATACTGATAGTCATCGGCGCCTTGTACGGGCTGAGTCGAAGAAGGTAGCGCTCTACTCTTTTTTTCGTTTGCATTGGTAGTTGCAAATCAGACAGATTCTCGAATGATCCCACTGTGAAATGGCTATTCGTGTCATGATCCAAAACACGACTAGACCCATCATGTACAGGTCAACGAAAAAGTTGCCTATGTGTTGATCCATTCCAATCACAATCAGAGAGCTTCCGAACACGAAAAAGGCATTCGCGGCAGCGCGCATCCATCCCTTGAACGTGAACTGGATGAAACCGACTAGAGGTCCGAGCAGTCCGATCGCCAAGTATAGAAGGCTGAACCCTCCTATGGAAAGTCCCAAGAAAAAGTAAGCAACACTCATCGCCACAGCAAGAGAAGCTCCTACGACTAAGCCTGAGCACGCGGCGCAATACGAGGTGCGTCTGAACTGAATTGTATGGGCTGAGAACCTTCCACAGTTCGGGTGATGTGCTTTGGAGCCCACTGAGGACACGATTTTCGATTCCTGTACAGACGTTGCTTTGGGTACGTGAGTGTCGAACGACGTGGAGCATTTTCTCGGCGAAAGTGCAGCTGCGGTTCCTGCAACGCATATCACGATGAAAGTGGAGCCGATCAGCGGTTCTCGCAGAAAGAGGTCCGCTGAGACCTTCGGTGGATACGCCATCATCAACAACGTGGTAAACAGACCGAACAGCGAAACAAACAGCGTAAATTTCATCATGAACGGCGGTCTTGTTTCGGTCTTCATGCAGGGACGCCCACAAAAAGGCTCTTGAACTGTTCCAGCAGTGCCTTGCCCGCCATGTACCTGAAAACCCTTCTTTTCAGCTGGTTGCTTGAGAACACGCCTGCAGTTTTCTTTTCCACGGGCCGTAGAAGCTTCTGTAACATTCATAAAGCTGTTCCTGCAACTCCGTTCTTGACAATGTTTCTGTCGGCATTATTGCGTGAACCATGTCGTAATGTGACCAGTTGAAGTCTTCGATCCACCCGTTTCGTCTTGCTTCCTCGTAGACTTGAGTTCCAGGGAAAGGCGTCAGAACGCCGAACATCACAAAGTCTGGGTCAAGAGCGTTCGCGAATTCTCTCTGCTTTCTTATCGACTCGACAGTGTCCTTTCGTCCGCCTATTATGAGCATCACGTGTGCGAAGATGTCGTTCTCTTTGAGAAGTCTCACAGCTGTCTTTGCTTGTTCCGGGGTTATGTCCTTCTTAAACGCGTTCAACGTTGATGGTTCAGAGTTCTCAACGCCTAGAAGAACCCAGTTAAGCCCAGACTTCCGCAGTTTCGGCAGGGCTTCCTTGTTTCTGACTATGTCGTCGCATCTTGCCTGCACAAACCAGGTTGCTTTGTCGGATACCCTGGTTTTGATGATTTCGTCAGCGAGGTCGTTGGCACGCGTGCCTGCGCCGAAGTTGTCGTCTGTCAACCAGATGAACCTGCTGGCGAAGTTTCTGTGGCAGAATTCCATTTCGTTAGCAACACGCTTCGGCGACTTCAGCCTCCACGTTCCCTGCCAGTGCTTCCATTGCGTGCAGAAGATGCAGTCGTGCGGGCATCCTCTTGAACCTTCAATCAGCGCGTAGACCGCGTCGCGTCCTGCCATCATTGCAAAGTGATACTTACTCATGGTATGCTGTACGAGGTGATAGCCAGGGTACGGCAATTCCTCCAAATTCTCAATCAGCGGTCTGGGTGGATTATGGATGATTCTTCCTCGCTGTCTGAAAGAGATGCCCATGATTTTCGGAAGATTCGATTTCTCTTTTGCCTTAGTTACGAGTTCAGCTAGGGTTCGTTCCCCTTCTCCGCGCACGATCACGTCTATCACGGGATATTCTTTCAGGCTTTCCTGAGCTGTTGCCGTGAAATGCTGGCCCCCGGTGACCGTGAGGATGTTTGGGTCCACTTTCTTGACCGTTTCCAGAGTTCTGGCGACCACGTACGTGTTGCAGGTGGCCAGCGAGCTCGATGCAACGATGTCAGGGCTGGATGCTACGATCCGTTTCTCCATTCTGCTCCAATCCGCATGTTCTGCGTTGCAGTCGAGGATCTCGATCTCAACGTCCTTAGCTTCCTTCTCGACGTAAGCGGCCAGTTGAATAATTCCATAGGGTGGTGGCAGGTACTCACCCATGACGAACCACATGTCTTTAGGCGGCTCAATAAACATGATTTTCATTCTAACCCTTCTTTAGAAATGTCCGCGTTTCTCTTCTAAGAATGCTGATTTGAGCGTGCTAACTGTCACAGGTCAACCTGTCCATGAGCTGCTTGGATGATTCGCTTCTTTCCCCGTTTCTGGTTCCCTTCGTGCTTGATCACTTTGTGGCAAGACGCTAGACGAAAGAGCTTAAATCCTGACTGGAGCCTATTCGTTGTCTCATTGCGGAAGGGGGAGCAAGTGGTTAAGTACGTTTTTGTGACTGGCGGCGTTCTGAGCTCTGTTGGGAAGGGGATTTTGACTTCTTCTATCGGCAAGATTCTTCAGGCAAGAGGGCTCAAGGTCAACGTGATAAAGATTGATCCCTACGTGAATGTTGATGCTGGAACGATGAACCCATACATGCACGGTGAGGTCTACGTGACGGATGACGGCGGCGAGACGGACCTCGACTTGGGCTGGTACGAACGCTTTCTCGACTTGAACCTGAAGAAGGAGAACAACATCACAACGGGCCTAGTGTACAAGGCAGTGATCGAGAAAGAGAGGAGAGGTGACTTCCTCGGAAGATGCGTGCAAATCGTGCCACATGTAACGAACGAGATAAAACATCGCATACGCGACGTTGCAAAAGACTCAGATGCTGATGTCATCTTAACCGAGGTCGGAGGCACAGTGGGGGACATTGAAGGTCTACCTTTTCTTGAAGCGATCCGGCAGATGCGTCTTGAAGAGGGCTATGAAAACACCCTGTACGTGCACGTTGCTCTGGTTCCGATATTGGATGTCACAGGAGAAATGAAGACGAAACCGCTTCAGCACAGCGTGAATGAACTGCGGCGGATCGGTATACAGCCAGACACGATCGTTGCGAGAAGCCCTGAGATGATCGACTCTGAGGCCCTTAGAAAGATCGCCCTTTTCGGCACGATACCCGAAAATGCGGTCTTCTGTTCGTACAACGTGCCGTCTATCTATCAGGTTCCTCTCATACTGGATGAACAGGGGATGAGCGATTTCATCTGCAAGAGGCTTGGGTTTTCAGAGCGATCACAAGACTTTAACGATTGGAGAAGCTTCGTGGACGCAGTCTTGAAGCCAGAGCACGAAGTGAAGATTGCTCTGGTAGGCAAGTACGCGAACCTTGCTGACAGCTACGTGAGCATGAGTGAAGCTATGAAACACGCTGGCGCAGCGTGCAAAAGCAGAGTGTGTGTTGATTATATTGAAGCTGAGAAGCTTGAGCAAAATCCTGACTGCACGAAGATGCTTGAAGATGTTGATGGAATATTCGTGCCTTACGGCTTCGGTCCGCGAGGAACCGAAGGAAAGATAACGGCGATCAGGTTCGCAAGAGAGAACGACGTACCATTTCTCGGCATATGCTATGGTTTCCAGCTTGCAGTGATAGAGTTTGCCCGTGATGTCTGCGGCTTGACGGACGCGAACAGCACGGAGATCAACCCTAGCTCAGCCTATCCGGTGATCGACCTGATGCCTGAACAGCGGGGAATAGAACTCAAGGGGGCCACGATGCGGCTTGGTGCTCACAAAATAGTCGTCGAACCCGACACGCTAGCACATTGCCTTTACAACAGCGGGGAAGTCTACGAGCGACATCGCCACAGGTTCGAGGTCAACCTCGACTATTCCGAAACTCTTCGAAAGAATGGGCTGGTGTTCTCTGGAAAGAGCTCAGACGCGAGGAGGATGGAGATTCTGGAGTTGGCCGATCATTTCTTCTTCTTCGCGTCACAGTTTCATGGAGAGTTCAAGAGTCGACCTGGGAGACCTGACCCAGAATACTACGGTTTCGTAAAAGCGTGTCTAGACAAAAAACAGGGCAGGCGGAAGCCTGAATTCAGGTAGGCTTCGTGAAGCGCGTCATCAATGGTTTGGAAACAGCTTCTTGTGTTCCACCATCATACACCTGTTCATGACAACTGTTAAGCCTGCGGCTCTCGCAGTCGTTGCCGCTTGTTCGTTGATTATTCCAAGCTGCATCCAAACGACGTACGGTCTGTCGTAGCGTTCCTTCAGCTTAACCGCCTCTTCAACTATTGGCGGCACATCGGCGGAGGGCCTGAAGATGTCCACGATGTCTAGGGTCCTCTGAATTTCGGGCGGAATTTCAAGCAGACTCTTGTAGCTTTTCTCCCCTAAGACCTCGTCCGCGGTGGGGTTCACGGGAACGATGCGGAACCCTTGACTTTTCAAGTATTCAGCCACTCGGTGACTTTCCTTGGAGGGGTCGCGCGACAGCCCCACAACTGCAACGGTCTTGTACTTGGTAAGGATTTCCTTCGCCCTGTCCTTGCTCAAACCCGCAACCTTCAAAGAGGCAATTGGTTGAAGGCCGCTTGTCGTACTTAAGGCATTCTTCTACGGTTTGGAGTGATTCATTTGACAAGCGCTCTAATCTCTAATAATGATTGTGTTTTCATAACTGCTTTATTAGGCAACAGATTCTTTGTTGAATGCTCGCCGTCCAAGGCAGCTCAACGAGGTTTGAACAAGAGGGATTATAATCACAACGAATATACATCCTTCCAAGTTCAAACAGAAAACGACGCTTGCAGAGGAATATGCAGTAGTTCTTCTGTTCATTATCGCCGGCGTATCAGCATACGTAATAGATTCGGAAGTTGACGCATTCATCTATCACGAGGGGACATTCTTTAATGTTCTAACTTCTATTTCGCTTGGCAACCTCCCTATGCGGTTATACATACTGGCGTCTCTTGTTATTCTCGGCGTTTTCATGCGCGGAGCTCTGGCTAACCGCAAGAAGAGCGAGGAAAGACTTGCTGCATTAAACTTCTACGGCGGAAAACTGAACACGGCCAAGGATGTTCAAGAAGTCTATGAATTAACTGTAGACGCCATGGAGAAAACATTGGGTTTTGAATATGCCGCGTTTATGGTTGCAGAGAGAAGCACTCTTAAGGTTGTATGCTATCGCGGACGTTCGGAACCACAACTCCGTGAACTTCCGGTCGGCGGGGCAAACGGTGTGACAGTGAGAGCGATGAAGACAGGCGCACCCATCCTCGTTCCAGACGTGAGTAAAGACAAGGAATATGTTGCTGGCTACCCTGGGATTCGGTCAGAGCTTGCCGTTCCAATCGCTGCAGATGACAAGATCCTAGGCGTTCTGAACGTCGAAAGCAGCAAACAAGGAGCATTCAGTGAGAGGGATGCGACTTTGCTTCAGGTCTTGGCTTCGCATGCTGGGACAGCGATCACCAACCTCTTAAGGCAGGGGGAAATTGAGAAGCGCAGTGACCAAATGGCTTTGCTGCTGAAGAACTCTGCTGAGATCATTCACTCCGCAAGCTTGCGGCGACGTCTCCAAACGATCGTTGAGGCAATCAGAGACCTTGGGTGGCGAAGAGTTGTTATCTCCGTCAGAGACGAAAACATGGAGATGAGGAGCCCCGATGACTTGGTAACCGTGGGCATAACGGACGAAGAGAGAGAACACATGTGGGACAACAGACCGCCAGGTAGCGTCGTTCGTGAAAGTTTTGGGCCAGAGTATGAGCGTTTCAGAATCGGCGAATTCTACTACTCGCCTTGGAGTGACCCTTGGGTTAGAGAAAGACAGAGAAGCGTCAGCAACCTCGTTGAAAGCCATCTCAAACCTGAAGACATGATTGACTGGGACCCACAAGACATGCTATACGCTCCGCTACGATTGGCTGACCGCCGCATCGTAGGTCGACTAGTCATGGATGATCCTCTTGATGGGAAGAAACCCACTCTGGAATCTCTGAGACCTCTGGAACTCTTCCTAAGCCAAGCGGCAGTGGCCATCGAAAATGCTCAGCTGATTCAGCGGTTGAACGATGCCGGGGCCAAACTTGAGGAATACGCAGACCATCTTGAAGCGAAGGTTGAAGATAGGACCCGAGAGTTGAAAGAAGCTCAAAACCGACTTCTCAAGTCCGAGAGACTCGCAGCAATCGGTGAACTGGCTGGGATGGTTGGCCATGACCTGCGCAATCCTTTGACTGGCATAACGGGTGCAGCCTATTACCTGAAGAACAAAGTGGGTGAGACGACGAATGGCAAGGCAAGAGAGATGCTCGAAATCATCGAGAAAAACATTGCATACTCTAATAAGATCATCAACGACCTCCTGGACTATTCAAGAGAAATCAAGCTTGAACTGGTTGAAAGCAGCCCCAAAACGATAGTGGAAGAAGCCTTGTCTCTCGTAAAAATTCCAAGAAACGTGAAGGTCTTGGATTTGACGAAGAGCGAGCCGAAGGTAGAAGTTGACGTTGACAAGCTGAAAAGAGCCTTTGTCAATATTATAAAGAACGCTGTGGAAGCCATGCCGAAGGGGGGGAGACTGGCAATCAAGAGCAAAAGGTCCGCTGTTGACTGCGAAATTGCTTTTTCAGACACGGGAACAGGCATGGCGGATCATATGCTGGGAAATTTGTGGTCACCGTTGTACACGACAAAGGCGAAAGGAATGGGCTTCGGCCTGCCCATCTGCAAACGGATCGTGGAAGCACACGGAGGCAAAATCGCTGTGGAAACCGCTTTGGCAAAGGGAACAACTTTCACAGTGAGCATTCCCATCAACCAGCCGAAGCTAGAAGAGGTCTGCACGTTCGTACCAGAATCTTCGTTGCAGAAGATCACAAACGGGTGCCAAAACTAAATCATATTTGAAGTTCTGGCGGCGTGCTGCCTGTTGGGAAACGATTTTTTTGCCTCGGCTTGTTCCGGCAATGTTTATTGACAGCTCGCTGATGCTATCTGTCCTGTTTGAACTTCTGGAAGTGGTACCGAGCGACCGCGCAAAGAAGCATCTTCTCGGAACAATGCTTCAGTCGAGTGCTTTAGCTCCACATGCCATATAAGTTGCTGGCTGTTCTGACTCTTGCCGAGGAATGGTTTGAAGAGCGAAGGAGATTCGTCTTCAGTTGAACAGTATCGCAGCCGATTAGAGAACGCCGCTAGCTACGGCGAGGTCTGGGAAATCGTTAAGGACACGGTGGAGTTTGCCTTACACAGGCGAAGAGGCAGCATGATGCTGTTTCTGGACGACTTACCGATTCAGCTCGGCGCCTACCACTCGCTGGGGACCAACAACATCGTTTTGAACAGAGTTCTGGTTCAGATCGTGGAAGCAGCAATTGAAAGCAGGAGAGTGGTTAACGCCTTGGTGTACAACTTGTTGCTGCATGAATACTTGCACGCTCTGGGTGAAGTTTCTGAGGCCGGCGTCAGAGGGTTCGTTATTGAGGTTTGCAGAAAATCTTTCGGTCAAGACTACGTTGCAACCCGCATAGCCGTTAAGAGTCCTTGGGCCCTACTCAGGGGGATACCTCTTGACAGCGTAAGCGTTCCCAAACGTGTCATGGAAATCGTTAAGGACTTCGAAAAGCCCGACAAGTACATCGTCTAAGGCCTGCCTTGTGGGTTTTTCATACGAGCCAATGCTTCTTGTGCAAACTAGAGTTAGTCCAGATTTGGCGCATCCTTGAGGCGGGATTGGGCGCGAAAAGTGAAAAGGACTTTAGCATTGTGGTTCTTTGAACGTGGCTATTTGGTCTTCTCGAAGTGAATGACGTAGACAAGTTGGTCCTCATCCCATTCAGTATGCGTTTTTTTCCACAGTTTCTTGAACTGCTCCAGAGTGTATCCGCCTTCTCTCTTCGCGTCTTCTTCGTCAAAGTATTTCAAACGTTTCCTTTCAACTGATGAGATTCGCAGGTCTGCAACGTGGGGTTCCCATATGGCTGCGCGAACTATTGCGCCTGCCTTGATCTTGGGGTCAGGTACGCCTGTTCTGGAAGTCTGAGTTTTCATTCCCTTGAGCAGTGGTTCCTTATCGACTGCTTCGAACTGCATCTCGTATGGGGCCTCGGCGACCTCTTGCATGACCTGCTCGACCGGCTTTTCAGGTTCATGGGCCAACTTCTCTATGACCTGCGCCTTTTCATTCGCTGGAAGCCTCTTCTCAGCCAGCTTCTTGATCGCTTCCACCCTCTTTCCAGGCTCTTCAACCGCCCGCCCCACTCTTACAGCTGTCAAATAATCTATCTTTCCCTCAGGTACCTGCCCAGAAACCGTTGAAGGGGCCACATATTTCTGCGCTTCCTTCGGAATCACTTCAATCGTTCGGAGCCAAAGAGAGACGGCGTCGCTGCTGACACCGATCTTCTTGGCTACCGCAGCCTGAGAAGGATATTTTTCGCCACAATTGTCTAGAAGATACCTGCAGACCTTTCCTTTTTCGATTGCACTGAGGTCCTCTCTCTGCACGTTCTCGATCAAGTTTAATTGCACAACTTCACCGTCGCTGTACTCTCTAACTATGACAGGAATCTTCTCAAGGCCAGCTTGCTGCGAAGCCCTGTAGCGCCTTTCACCAAGGACTACTTCAAACTCGCCGTTCGACGGCCTGACGATAATAGGCTGAAGCAAGCCGACCTCTCTTATGCTGACAGCAAGCTCGTTGAGGCGCACTATGTTCACTTCCAACCTCGGGTTAAGCTTTGACGGATGAATCTTCTTGAGCTCGATTTCGACCACAGCGGACATGAGTCCCAGCTCCTAAGTTTCGTGTTTATTGCAGTTGATTTCACTATTTAAGAAGTTGCAGTGACTGTTCGGTTCTGCATAGTGGGGAGTTTTACAGACCTATCTGCGAAGCTGATTTTTTCAGCCCGTTCAATGATATGCCGAAAAACTTCTCCCTGGGGATCCCTATCTGCTCGCAGAAGAGTATCCTCTCCCTGTCCGCGCCTCTTGCAAAGTCCTTTTCCCTGAACTTCTTGGCGACCGATTCGACCCTAACGTCTGCCAGTTTTTTCGAAGGCATGACTAGAGCGCAGGCAATAAGCAGACCTGAAACAGCGTCAGCAGCGATCAAGGCTTTCTCCATTTTTGTTTCAGGCTTAACGGCCGTGTGCTCAAAGTTATGAGCCTTGACCGCTCTTATCACATCTTCACTCACGGACTCTTTCAACATGTCCTCAGCCAAAAGACTGTGACGCTGGGGTGTCGCCTCAGTTCTTTCGTAGTCAACATCGTGAAGCAAGCCTGTTAGCCCCCACTTTTCCTCGTCTTCTGCGAGGTACGTGGCCAATTCTCTCATTATAGCTTCAACGGCGATCATGTGATAAAGGACGTTCTTCTTCAAGACGTGGCTCTTCACCAACTCGAGAGCTTGTTCGCGCGTCAACATAGGCTCCACCTGCACCTATGTACAAGCGAATAGGATTTAATGCTTGAGATACAAGGTTCTCTTTCCACCCGGGAAGAAACTGGCGGTGCCCTTCTAGAAATTGGCAAACTATATAATGGTGCTGAGTGCCCTCTTGCTTTCGTTGATGGGTGCGAAGGTTTTTGTCTGCACCGAAGTATAAGGTTACTTGGAAAACTCTGCTACTGCTGATCATTGGACTAGTCGCCTTCTTCGTTTACATCTACGTTTTCAACGTTGACCTCCAAGAGATCATCGCAAAGGTCCAGCAGACCAACCCCTACTACTACACTCTAGCGGCAATAGCCTCAGTTCTCGACATAGTCTTTTTCACTCTGGCTTGGCACTCCCTGCTCAGGTTCCTTTCAGTGAAGCTTTCAGTCTTCAAGTCATTCGCCTTCGTTTGGGCAGGGATATTCGTTGACACGCTGATCCCTGCAGAGTCCGTCAGCGGGGAAATCACGAAGATCTACTTGGTGAACAGGGAGCAAAACGGAGCGGCAGGGAAAGCAACGGCCTCTGTTGTTGCGCACAGGCTTATTGGAATGGGAATAAACATCGCAGTTTTGCTGGTAGGTGCGGGCCTCTTGCTGTTTGAGAGCCAGCTTTACGGAATTGTGCTGGGCCTCCTACTCTTTCTCATCACTGCGATTTCCATTTTGTTCATTCTAGTTCTTCTGCTATGCTTCAGAGAAAAGTGGACTTACCGTATCGTTGACGGCGTGATCGGGTTTGCAGAGCGTATAAGCAGGGGGCATTGGAGATTGAAGAAGTTACGGGGACAAGTTGTTGAAATTCACAGGTCTTTTCACGTCGCAATCAAAGAATACGTGCATGCTCCAAGAACGCTGTTCATCGCCTCTCTTTTCACGGTGATTGCGTGGGTCCTGTCTATGTCAGTGTTGTATCTCACGTTCGTGTCCATGGGATATCCTCAAATAAGCTGGAGTGCCATACTAGTGATCTCCGCCATCTTCGTAGCTGTAAAGTCTGTTCCGACAGGGGTTCCGTTTGGAGTAGGCCTGCCAGAAATAGCCTTGACAACCCTGCTTGTCTTTTTCGGGGTTCCTTGGACGATAAGCGCAACTGCCACGATTTTGATGCGTTTGTTGACGTCGTGGCTGAGGTTTTTCATAGGTTTTGGGGCACAGCAGTGGATAGGCGCGAAAGCTGTCATCACAAGGCAGAACATTGAAACTGGCCCTGCACCAGACTGCAAAAGCTAAATTCAACCTTGGAATATTCTTGAAAGATGTTAGACCATGACAGCGGTAATAGAAGACGCTCTGGTTAGACACCTCGACAGACTCTGTGAAATCGAAACCGAATGCTTCAGAGATGAGGCCTTCACCAAGGAGCAGATCCTTCAGCTGCTCAAGGAATACAACTGTGTGAACTTGGTCGCCAGAGTGGATGGAATAATCGCAGGTTTCGTCATAGGCCTGATGTACGTTGACAGGAAAGCTCTGTACGCACACATACTAACCATAGACGTGTCGCCAGCTCACCGTCGAAGGGGGATCGGCCGGTTGCTCCTTCAAGAAATAGAGCGAATCTTTAAGGAGAAAGGCGTCAAAGCGTCTCACCTTGAAGTGAGGGAAGACAACGTCGCGGCTATCAACCTTTACAGAAAGTTGGGCTACGAGAAGATCGGTAAACTCAGGAACTATTATGGCAAGGCGAACGGCATATACTTTAAGAAGGTTTTAGCCTAGTTTTAGGAGTTTCAGCTTCGTTTTTTCATCATACCTTCTCCGCAAGTGGACGCTGGCGGCTTCGACTACGACCAGTTCTGCTGTCGGGCCAACGCGACAACCTTTCATCAAGTGGCCGCCATAGGTTTCACCGTTTTCGTTTGAAACAACGATGTGCGCGTGGACTATTGTTTCGCCTTTTTCATCAACAGCCAGATTACCCATGCACGAAGCCACTTCCAGAGGGCCATTCAACTTTGTAGTTACGTACTCTCCTTCCTTGTAACATCCGAGCACCGCGCACTTCAAGGCTCCGATAAGCATGAATATTCCGGCCTTTACGCCACTCTCATCTGCATTTTTCTTAATGGATTCAGCCACATCGTCATCTTCTTGCAGGCGCGAGAAGAAGAGCTTTCCACAATGTCCTTCCAAGAGACAACCGCCCTCTCATTCTGAGTACTATGAGTGCCCTTTGGATTCTGAAACACAAACCCTAAAAGCGTTTCGTCGGTATATCATGAAAGCGTCGTGGAAAACTTTGACTGCAAAAGAAAACGGTGATGGGCAGAACATTGTCCAGGCAATAGTGATCCTCATTCGGAACACGACTTGGAGATGCGGAAAGCTTGAGCGACTGATAGTAAAGAATCTCTGCAGGAGGAGTGCAGGTTTGGGAAAATCTGGAATGCCCATCAGAGAGATGATTCAGAGCTTCAAGTTGACTGGAAAGAAAAAGAGCGAGTTCTTGGACGCTTTGAAGAGGCTAGAGAGAAGGAATATAATAAGAATCTCGATCGTTTAGTTTCCTGAGACGCTTGCTCAACGCTTCTCAGGACTTTTTTAGGATTTCTTTGGCGTTTTCGATCCATTTTCCGGTGAAATAGGGCGCTATCTTCAGTTTTGCGGCCAAGTCTTCTGCTGAAGCTTTTGACAAATCCTCGACTGTCTTTATGCCTATGGCATTCAGTTGCTGTGCGCGTTTCTCCTTGATTCCTTTGACTTCTAGGAGTCCTATAGGCGGCGGTTTGACTTCTGCCACTGGTATGGCTTGAACAATTGGTTCAGGCTTTGCTTCCTCTGGTTTCTTCTCTTCCACGACTTCTGTGACCTTTGGCGCCGGCACTGATACTGCGAGGGGTGGAGGTGGAGCAACCGCCATTTGCGTGGTTACTGTCTGTTTCGGTCTCTGCGTGTAGCCCAACCCGATGAAGACAAGTCCGAAGACGACGGGTGTTACTGTCCACAATGGCTGTGTGGTAATGTAGACCGCCGCCGAAACACCGGAGATGATGAAGCATATTACTGCAACCGCGTATAATGCATAGTCTGAGCGCATGTAGTTTTCTCCAGCTATCTATCTTCTATGGAAGTGTTTAAATAATTTTCTACATTCGTCGTGCAAAAAAGGAAGAATTTAGGCTTGTTTATGATTATTTTTCGTTTGCAGGTTTACTTGCCTAGCAACTTGTCTTCCGGCGGCATAGGCTTGATTAGGCCCTGCTTCATGAGCGCTCTGAGCGATTCGCGAGCATTCTGGATTATCGCAACAGCTCTGTCGTAGAGCTCTTTCCTGCTCGGTTTTATTCTTGCCACTCCCTCGTCTATGGATTTCAGCGCGCAGGCCACTGCTTCGCGTGGGAAGACTTCCCACTCCTCCATCCTTGGAAGAATATCTTTTTCATGCATTCCGCGTTCTTCAGCGAACTTGGCAAGCTCTTGGGCCGCGGCGATGCACATGTCATCCGTGACGGTTCTTGCCCTGACATCAAGCACGCCTCGGAATATCCCTGGAAATCCTAGGCTGTTGTTGACTTGGTTAGGAAAGTCGCTTCTTCCTGTTGCCACGATTCGAGCTCCCCCCTCTTCAGCTTCCCAGGGCCATATTTCGGGTATCGGGTTTGCGCACGCGAAGACTACCGAATTGTCAGCCATGGTCTTTATCCACTCTTTCCTAATCGTGCCGGGCCCAGGTTTTGACGCGGCCACAACGGCATCAGCACCCTTGAAGGCTTCCTCTATGCTGCCTGTCCTATGCTCCGCGTTTGTCTTCTGCGCCAACTCGTACTTCCACGGGTCTTCACTCTTGACCAAGTCTTTCCTGCCCGGGTACACTAGACCTTTCGTGTCGACGAACATGATGTTTCCAGGCTTTATCCCCCACCTTATCAGAACGAATGCGGTCCGCAAGTTCGCCGAACCCGCACCTACCAGAGTTATCAACGTCTTCTTCGGATCCTTGCCCACAATCTTGAAGGCGTTCATCAGGCCTGCCAGGATTACCGTCGCCGTTCCCTGCTGGTCGTCATGCCAAACGGGGATTTGCAGCCGTTCTCTTGCCTTCTCAAGAACGTGGAAACACTTCGGCTTCTCTATGTCTTCTAGGTTTATGCCGCCAAACGTCGGTTCAATAAGCTCACATGTTCTGATTATTTCCTCAGGGTTCTTCGTCCTGAGACAGATCGGAAAGGCGTCCACCCCGCCTAAGTACTTGAAAAGCAGGGCTTTTCCTTCCATCACCGGCAATCCAGCTTCTGGACCTATGTCGCCCAGTCCTAGCACCCGGGTTCCATCCGACACGATGGCCGTGTAGTTCCAACGGTTCGTGAGCTCGAAAGACTTGTCTCGGTCTGCTTGGATCTCTCTGCATACAGCGGCCACGCCCGGCGTGTACCATATGGCAAAATCGTTCGGGCTTTCGACGGCGCATTTGGGCATTATCTGGACTTTCCCTTCGTAGAACCTGTGCAGTGGCGGAGCTAGCATTGAAGGTTTTTTCGCCTTTGCCAACAGTTCTTCCACTGTTGGTTTGACTTCTTTGCCTTTTGGTTTAGACATCTCTACCTTCTCCTCTGATGGAAAGCTGTTGTCTTCGTGCAAAAGCTTTAAAGATTGTGGTTGACTTGACCAGAAGCTACATAGAAGGATTCATAGTCTTCACTAATTTGGCGAGGAGAGTCTGTTTTTTCGCTTTTGGACCGACTCTAAAAATATTCTGTCTGAGTCACAAACTCTTTTTCGGCCGCGAACATGTCCCCTTGCTCTTTTGGTAAAAGAAAATGGTGGAGGGTGTCTAAATCGTGGGTCCCGTCTAGTAGCGTCTTTGTCGGTAGCCGCCTCTTCTGTCTCGTCCGCCGAAATCGCGTCTGCCGCCGCCGAAGTCTCCTCTGTCGCCTCCTCTGAACGGCCTTCTCGGCTGTTCGTACACTTGGGTGGACATGTTGTTTTCAGTGTTCACTTCACCCGCAATTGGTTGCTCCGCAATTTCCAGTGTGCCGTATCTTCCGACGTTCAGACGCATGTTGCCCCTGAACAGGTTTATGTAACCGTTCTTGACGTTTATCGTGTCTCCTTCTTTCACTTTCTCAATGTTGTCGTCCCAGAGTGTTACGTAAATGCATCCTGTCTCGTCTCCGACCATTGCGTCGCTCACTTTGTGCGGCTCTCCGTCTCTTCCGGCGGCAACGTTTCTGACTTCGCTCTTAGATAAGACCTTTGCCAGAACGTTAACGGCTCTGGAAGAGGGGTTTAATTCGCCCACTTTCGCGTCTACGGGTTGTCTAGCTCCAGTAAAACCTTCAACTGCCAAGCTTTTTCAACGTCCTATTTTTTCAACGATTCAACCATAACAAAATAACCACACTTAAGCCTTTTGGTGCGTACTTTTTTTAGCTAAGTACCTACCTTTTCTGGTTCCCAGCCGCGGTTAGACTTTGATGCTGCTTCTGAGGGCTTTGGGCCTGCGGTAGTAGCTTATGACGGTTCCTGCGACTGTGCGTTCGTCGTATTTCTGAGCGCCCAGCATACCCATCTGCTTGATTTCCTCGTCTGTCGACGCGGTGAAAACGTCGTAGTCTTCGGGCCTTGTCAGCTTGATTCTTCTCACGTATTTCATCGTGCTGTTGATGTTTCGGTGTCTCAGTTTCTCTTTGACGATGAGCATGTTGCCGTTGAAAAGCCAGGCTAACTGTGTTCCAGCCCAATGTCGGAAGCTGACGAAGCTTACTTTGAGGAGCCTTGGGTTCTGAGTGCGCGCTGCTGCTCTTCTTCTCAGTTTAATGTAGATGCTCTGCATGTTGCGGTACGTTGTGGGGAAAACTTTGGTACTCGTCTTCGGAAGCGCGTCCAGCATGTTTAACAGTTTCGGGCTGACCTCAAACTCTCCTGCCAAGTGGTCTTTGACCGGATGGTTTATGGCTATGACGCCTCGTTTGGTGTCGACGTCTTCCCAGCCGATTCTGAGGACCTCCTCTGGATCTGCGAAGGTTTCTTTCAAGCTTTGCAGGTAGGCTCTGAGCCGCGCACTCGTCGTTGCCGATATCAACGTGTCAAGTTCGTCTTCTTGCGGCAGGAAGAAAATGAAGTCTTCTTGCCTGTACGAGGGCATAGTCCAGCTGAGACCCGCCATCCGCGTAAAAGCGTCGTAAGCGTACGCAGCCTGCATTTTGGTTCCGTCTTTCCACTTTTTCTTTGAGATTATGGCCTTGACCTTGTCCGGGTTGTAGATGTCGCAGCCTTCCGAGTTGAGCAGCATGCGTATGCACGTGGTATACTTGCAGTTGGCGCCGTAGCCTTCCTTGTCCAGGTAAAGAGCGTACTGCAGGAGAAGGCCCTTCTTGGCTTTCGCGTCTAACGTGCCCAGGTGTGCCTTGACTTCTTCTCTATCTCCACCAACAGTCTTCGTTTCTGTTGGAGTGCTCAAGTTTTTCGCCTCGATTTCCTCGGCGCATACTCGGCCACTCAGATCTATAGTGCTCGTGCTTCTTAAGCTCAATCTCTCAAGGTTCTCAACATTCTCAACTGCTTGAGACGACGAATATTCAACCTTGGAAGGCTCAGAAAAGCGGTATCCGCAGAGTTTGCAGTAATATCGTTGAACCTGCTGCTTGACGCCTTCCCTGGACACGAAGCGGAATCCGCTGTGAATGATTGCCTGGGACCCACATTCCGGACACCTGAGGGGCTGGTTTGGGAGCTGCTGCGGCTGGATCTCCTGGTCAAGACCCAACTTCCCATTGGTTCGTCGCTTTGCCGAGGTGTAAGGTGAAAGTGAAAGAACAGCTTTTCCCCCAGCCCCGTTTTCATTCGTGTTCGTCGTCGTCATCGTCAGCCCTTCTAGGTCGAGCTCCTCGCGAGACAATACCACTCTTTGATGAGGGTCCAGCGGTCGCCACCGAATTCGTGCATAAGCAGGTTTCCTACTCCTCGATGCCAGCTAACTTCAGCGCTTACGAGGATGCCGACGACCTGGCCTGCCGGAGTTTCCACGATGCAATGATAATTCAGGAAGCGCCTCAGCATCGTCTGCGCCTCTGATGGGCTAGCCACTTTTTCCCCTCGGTTTTGAGAATGAAATCTTGGCAGTAAGGGGCCCGCGACAAGCATCCACCGGCCATGCATGCTAACGCTCGCTTCAAGCATGCTGCTGCTCTCCTGCGATTAGCTTCTCAAGTTTGAGGCCGCAGTCTGAGCAGAGGAGTCCCCAGGATCCGTCGTGCTCTGTTACTTGCCACTCCATGTGAACCCTGCGACCGCAGGCCTGGCAGTTGTTCTCTCCAAAATCGCTCATCAGCCGTCCAAGCTTCTGCGTCTTAGAAGCTAGGTCCTGAAGTATTTGTGGAGAATGCAGATTTTGCACGCTTTTCTGATTATCTGTTTTTTCCTGCACGCTTTCAGCCGAGGGGCCTTCGTTTGGGCTTAGAACATTAACCGAGGAATCCTGATTTTCGTCTGAGAAGTGCCTAGTGTATATGGCTTCAGGCGTCGTCTCAGCATCATCGACCAAGTTTTCTCTGAGTAAAATTTTGTTTTCCTCGATTATCGATTGGGCCTCATTTAGCCAAGCTTTGAACGATTCGAGGCTGAAAAAAACAGATAAATCGTTTTGCGTGCATTCTCCGTTTTTTTCCTGAATCACTTCAAGCAGGTTCTCCCGCTTGTCCGCTGGGTTAGGAATCTTCGACATGTAGCCGATCAAGCATAGAAAGTCAACCCAGTTGCGGATCGTGTCGCTGCTCTTGCGATCTGGAAACTTCGCGTTCCAAGAGTCAGTCAGGTCCTTGACAGTCAGCAGGGAATCCACCTTCTCCTTGGCCATTGGCTCAACGACTTCATGGAAGAATCGCAGGTGATGACTGGCAGCGCTTGTCTCCGTTGTCTCCCGGATCTCCTGCCAGAGGGCCAGGGTGTTATCATAATCTGTCTTCGTTGCCAGCACATACGCGCGCTGCATGTCCTTCAGCTTCCTGACGAGAATGGGCCTCTGTGCAAGGTGAAACAACGCGCTAACCTGGATCAGGCCCAGCACGTGTTTGAAGTCTCTCATGGACCTTGGAAACCGTGCAGGAAACGTGTTCGCAAATGCTGCAGCATACGGAACGATGGCCTCGAGCTCCTGCACGTGAGCCTTGAAGTATGCGATGTACGCCTCCAACAGAACGTCGTCCTGGTCCTTCTCAAACTTCCAGGGAAAAGCAGCCTTTGACCCCGTTAGTACGTTAGCATCTTTGAATTTGGCTTCCGTCGTCTCCGGCGTGAACGTGAAGCTCCTCGTAGCCAAGTCCTGGATGAACCTCTCGCTGGTACTGCAGAAAATCGTCGCAGGCCAACCTCGCAAAACAACATGCGTCGTCCGGAGGGCTCCCTTCTGACCTGTGTCCGTGAACTTGTAGCTGATCTCAAAAACGTCATGGCTTAGGACTGGCCGAAGCTTGTTGAATGTCTCGATGTTTGGCGCCTCGACGAACACGAGGATCCTGTCTTGGAGGTCGACGACGTAATGTGCGGTCTTGATTTTTTCCTTGAATTCCCGGTACGCGTCTTTCTCTTCCTCTGTAGCGTCCTTGTCCGGCTTGGAAACGATTATGATAGGCTCGCCGTCCTCGTCGACGAGCAGGCCTCGATCGTGCACTAGGGCCGTAGGCGATAGGCCTCCCAAGAACCAGACGTCCTCTTTCGGAAAGTTTGTCAGGCTGTTGACGACAACGTATGTTTTTCCGATGCTGCTTTCACCTCGAAGAAAGAGGTTTAACGGCTCCTTCGTGTATGCGCTGAGGCCTGTTTTCAAGACCAGGTTGCTCGTCATCCTGTCGTGTTTCACTGTTCGCCCGATGTGCTGCATGAACTTGCTTTCCAGCTCTGGGTCAACGGCTAACACGTCGCCTGCTTTGAGTCCTCCGAGTTCCTTCAGTTTTTCAAGGTTGAAGAGAGAATCCGTCCGGCGCGCTAAGTCTTCCGGAACCGCAAAATCTTTATGCTGTTCGTGACTCATGTTTGATTGCTCCTAGAGTTGTTCTGTGGGCGTGGGGGAGGCGAGGCTTCCAACGGAGAAGAAAACAAGTGAACTTCGCGCCTCCCAGGTTTCCACGCATTCCACGATGGTTCACTGCGCCTTTTTACGTCCGATTTTCGTTCCGTCAGTGAATTTCCACACGAAATAGGGCCCTACTCGCATTTTCCCCTTGTGCTCGGCGAGAATTCTCGTGAGCTCTTGGAACACGGGGTTTGTCGGGTCGTCAGCCTGCTCGTAGGGGCCCTTGGAGCCGTCGGCCGCCTGCCAGGGGATGCGTGACAGATCTAGTTCGCTCTTTCCTTTGGCTCCGGCAGCAGATCCTGCTGCAGGCTCTTTCTGCAATCCTTGAAGCTGGGCTACTTCATGCTTGACCTTGACAGCTGCTGCCTCGAGCGCGTCAGCCAGGTCGACGAGGATCTCGAGGGCTTTGTCGCTACTCATGCCTTGGGGCCCTCCTGGAAGATTCTTTTGTATAAGTCAGGGGCGTCGCGTTGAATTTTCTCGCGGATAGCGTCGCGGATGAGATCGCTCTCGTTCATGTGAGAGTCGAGCGCTACGAACTGTTCCATGAGCTTTTTCAGAGTGTGGGGAACGCGCGCGTTGATTCTAATTTCGTTTTCTGCCATATGTATTTCCTTCGTACGACAAAGGTAAGTCATAAATACTTAAAACCTCTTAATTGAGGGTTAGGAGATTCTACATGGCAAAGCTCAAACTGTGGAAAACGTTAGCAGAAGAAACGTTCAAGTGGATAGAAAATCAGAAAAAGTTGAAGAGGCCAGGAAGACGCGAAGAAGAAAGCGAAACAGAGGAGGGCAGGAGAAAGCAGCACTGGTACAAGATTCGAGAAACTGCTAAGGCAGAGATCCTCGATCTGAAGAGACTTGCTGACATTCTGCCTGAAGACCAGCTGCAGCAAATCTTCAATGAAAAAAACCTGTGCAGCCCAGACGAAAAAGGCAGACCAAGCCTCTTCCAGGTACTATTCAGCTTCTCCGAAGAGCATGGAGTACACGTTGGTACGTGGGTGGAAGACAAAGTAGTGAAAGGAGAGCAGAATAAGATTAGTTTGACGGCTGACGCCTTGAAGAGAAGGGTCCGGATCCTGGAACTATCACGCGCCATCATAGAGATGCTCGACGGCGATATTCCTAATCTTTCTGGCCCGTTAGCACCAGCGTTTCACGACGTCACTCTCCGAGAAGGGGGAGCGCTACCACACCTACGAGCAATTTACTATGCTTCACTCCGACAGGCTCAGGAAGAAGGCCTCGCTCAAGCAAGAAAGAGTTCCAAAGAGGCTCCGGCCTCCAGAGAACGTATCTAGACGTTCCCAGACCGTCTGCAGAGGCTTCCAGACCCTCTCCAGAGGGGGTTTCAACGCTTTTGGCAACATGAAAAAGGCGAATTTCAGAGCCCTCCGATTCGAGGGATCCAGCCCTCGGAATAGGACCCAAAATCCTGAAAATTGACCCTTTCTGGTCAATCCGTGCACCTCTGAATCAGAGGTGGAAAGTTCAACATTATGTCGCGCGACATAATGTTAGCTGGCTAAGCTGTCGATCGGGGGAGCCCCCTCGAAATCAGAGGTAGAGCATGCCGTAATCAGAGGGGGAACTTCGCGCTCGCGCTCTTGAAACAGGGCTTCAATTCCAAAGCCTCGCGAAACAGTCGACACAGTAGTATCTGGTTCGCTGTGAGCCTTTCCCGTAATGTCCAAGATGGCGCCAAACCTGCTGTTTCATTTCCAGACTTCGTCCACATGACCGGCAGCTTGCGTCCTTTCGATGAAGAATGACAAGTGAGAAAGCGGGCAAGTCTAGGCCCTCAGACAGAAATAGAAGATAGTTCTATATGTCTTTTTCTGAACCTATAACAATCTTGCTTTCACTTCTGCAGCGTTCCGGTTCCTCTGCCGTCACTCAACACCTCTCCCTTCTCATAATCCGCTGCACAGGGGATGAAGACCTTGAAAACTTGACCTGCGCAAGCGGCGATATCAGAGGGGGAGAGAACGTTAACTGTCTCACCGCGCTGCCGGTCTGAAAAAGCACTTTCAAGGACCAGGCGTTTGATGAATCTCCTCTGTTGTGCTTCTTTGCTGTGTCGATTGACCATTGAAGAAAAGCTTTCTGAGTTCTAGGAAGATAAGATTTGTCTACGAAGGCGTGTCAAAACGTGCCCATTCTAGAGATATCTTCTGCTCTTCAACTGGCTTCTAAGTTTTCCGTAGTCTTCAACGAACCTGCGCGCGCGGTCATAACGGTTTCGAAGCCTGAAGAGCATATTCCTGGCAGAGACGTATTCCATGTGTGTCTGCGATGCAGCATAACGGAGGGGACTAGTGTGCTTGTCCTTGATGGCTTGAAGCAGGACGTCGACTAACTGTTTCTCTCGCATGGTCAGTCCGACATGAGAACGCTCACTCAAAATGTACACCCCCTTTCTGCTCTCTAATTAAGGTGACAAGTACCTCGTTTGACGTTTGCATGTCACTCAAACAGAGAAACGTCCCCTCCTCTGAGTCGGGGTAGTAGGGGCAAACAGTCTCAGTTGATAGTAGCATGCTCTACCTCCATTTTGACTATTGGCTTGAAACGACAGCCGAGGGCGTACTCAGGGACCGTCCCGGCGTACTTGCACACGTTGACGATGCTGCAGTCACTGCAAGGTCCAGAACATGCTTTTAATTTGCCCTCTGCTAAGGGCCCGTTCATGACTTCGTCGTATGCCGATTGAACGTCCTCGAAATAGACGAGCCTAGCCAGGTAGAACTGAGTGTACGCAAGGCTCTTATGGCGAAGGATCCTGCGGAGAACTTCAAGGCTTTTCCCGCTCTGATGCCACTCTGCAGCGAAGAAATGTCTCAAGATCCGAGGATTGAAATCGTCGACGCCAGCGTCTTTAGCTATCGTTCGCGCTCGGATCCAGACCGTCGCTGTGCGCAGGGGGTTTTCGCTGCGTATGTACTTCCAGCTTCTTTGCTGCCTGAAAACGTAACCCTCTGACCTTTTCCCAGCGAGGGCCCTGATGAACTCCAACGTCACCGGGTCCAACGGCAACGGATACAGCTTCTTCCGTTTGCTATCCAGAACCTGGAAGGTTCTGCTTTCAAAGTCAATGTTCTCTATTCTGAGGGTGCAGATCTCCCCGGTGCGAAGGCCTATCTTCATTGGCAATCGAATGAGCAGGTAATCCCTGGGTTCGCAGTTTGCCCGCGCGTAATCGTGCACGCTGATGATGTCACTGCGTTTGATTATGAGAGTTTCCCGCGGCTCGCCTAGGGGCCCCTCTGAGTATTGCGGACTTGCATTCAAGGTCATGTTTTCGGCGCCTCCGTTCTCGGCAGCTGCTCGAGCTCCGTCCTCGTCTGTCTGATCATCTCCTGGATTTCCTGCTCTAGCCCCTGGAGATGCTTGAGTTTTGTTTCCAGGGCCCTTCGCTGAGTCCTAAGCGTTCCAGCTCTGCCGAGGTAGACTTCAGACTTGTGGCCGCTGCCGTCGTAGGTCCAGAAGTACTTGTACGTGTGGCCTTTAACCGTCTTGTCCAGGAAGCCGAAGGTAAACTGGGTCACTGCGTCACTTCTCCTCTGAGTGATGCCCGGAAGGCCCTCAGGTCCTCTCGTAGCTGCGCAGCCTCTGCGTCTTCGATCGTGATTTGACCTTTCAAGGTAAGCTTAGAGTTCATAACGCGCTGGGAACTTTGTCCTTTCACATGACCGCACTTCGGGCACTTGAGGCCCTCCTCTGTCAGAGTCCACCTGTCCAGCTCTGAGGTGATTCTGCATGCCTCGCAGACCCTGCCGATGTACTTCGTCATGTTGATTCTTCTCGTGTAAGTCCTCATGAGTTATCCCCATTTAGGTATAATAGCTTAGCTGGATATAAAGGTTATCCCTGAATGTCGATAACCCTCTGACCATCAAACCGAGGAGCCTCCAACCCCCAGAATTCGTGTTTTCAGAGGAAAAGTAAGTACACATGTGCTCAGATCTCTAACTTCTGTAGGTTTCAATCGGAGGCGCCTCGCCAGTGCTGGTAGGGCCCCGGTTTGAATCAGGACCCCCCTCGGAAACTGGACTTTTCTGTCCGATTGTAAGCACTTCTCGTCTTCTGTTCTCCTGGTACTTTGACTTCTGTAGTGTGACCGTGCCCTTGCTCTTGGCCAGGTGCGCCTCGAGGAAGTCGCCTTCTTTCCAGCCGAGGGTGCAAAGCCATTTCTGGGGAAGAGTCACGGCCTCAGCGTTTCCGGACCTGCGGATCTTCACTGTCCGCCTCATGTCTATGTCTGCTAACAGTCGGTCCACGTTGGCGCCGTACTCTTTCTTGAAGAGTTTACTTAGCTCGCCCTTCAAGTCTCCTGAGCCCCCTGCAGCTTCTTCGCTTCTTCCTCTGAGGTTTTCCTGAGTTTCCTCTGATCGACCTTGCTCAAAAGTGTCGCATTGATTACGTAGAGTTCTCCTTCGTTCCAGACCACTTGGTTCATCACCATATCTGTGTGCGTGACTTGGCATATCGCACGAGCCCGGAGGTATTTGCCAGTATCTACCGTACGAATCTGGCTGTACTTGCCTGACTTCTTAATATCAAACCAAAGCTTGTCGCCACGGCTGGCCCACATATTGAGTTTTTTCATGAGCTTAGAGATTTCCTCGTCTGAGCAGTGCTTCCCTATGGAGAACACGACGAAGCAACTTCTGGGAATCATCCCTTTTCTTGCCTTTAAGAACACCGGCTCCTGATTTGTTGACAACTCTAGTGGGCCCCCTGCAGCTTCTCGACCTGCAGCCTGTCA
Source organism: Candidatus Bathyarchaeota archaeon (assembly GCA_963707955.1). Classification (GTDB taxonomy): domain Archaea; phylum Thermoproteota; class Bathyarchaeia; order Bathyarchaeales; family Bathycorpusculaceae; genus DASPPK01. The sequence continues at coordinate 293,071 of OY970176.1, forward strand.
AGCCTCGTCTCGTTGATCAGGATCACTTCCCCAGCTGAGCGCTCACCGGATGTCGACACGAAGATATCTTCGTGCTTGTGCGTCCATTCTTTGAGTTTGTCCCATTCGCCCGGAGGTAGAGTGAAGAGGATGAAGGCGCTGCGAGGTATGTGGAACTCTCTATGTTCTACGAAGGGGTGCTTGGCCTTGGGGCCCGTCTTCTGGACAGCTGCGCGCATAAGATGGCTAACTGCCTCTGATATCCCTCCTGGATAGTGCGGGTAGACAACGCGGTCCTGGAAGTCTTGAAGCAAGTCCTTTGAAACCGTGCAGCAGACCAGTGCCTCTCCTTTTAAACTGTTCTTCTCTGCTTCTTCAATGAGTCTGCGGGTTCCGGCTGCAACTTCATGTACGAGGTCGCTCTGACTTGTTTGTTTTTCCAACTCTTACACGTCCCGCTTCTCATGTATCTGTGCAAATGCTATATAAGGCTTTACGAAGTATTACTAAGTTGCATAAAGTCTTAAAGAGTTATGGAGGTAGCAGAATGGTGTTGGAAGTTTTGGAAATGGTGAGAGCCCGAGTTTTTGCCACGATCCGCGAGGACCTTCTCAGCTGGGTCGATGACCAGGTCAAGAGCGGGAGGTTCCGGAACCGGAGCCATGCGCTCGAGTATGGCTTGATCAAACTGCGAGAGTCAGATCAGAAACGCGGGGGGGAATAGAAAGCATGAGCAAGAACGAATTTACGACAGTCTCAAAGTTGTGGGATCCACCTCGGCCGACGACGCTGCAACAGAGGTGGGAACGCTGGCTCAGGGACAACTCGTACGGCAACGGAAGCGAACATGCCAGAAGGTTCCCGGTTGATGGGACGGTCCGCTTCTTTTATGACCCGAATCCAGTGACTTTGAAGGTCGGCGACAACGTTGTCCTCGGCTTAGATGAGGCCGTGCAGCCTGTCCGACTCCTGGTTAATGCTACTTTCAACAAGGTCAGCGGCGACGGGGGCGTAAAAGTGACTGTTGAAAAGGCCACTTTGAAAGAGCTTGGGCTTGATGAAAAATCACTCAACATCCTCGTGCGACGGATTCTTGCAGGAGGTGACTAAGGATGGTCAGTAAAGACTTTTCACTGAAGTTCGTAATCCCTTTCAACGCTGACAAGGTTGACTCACAGTTAGCCATCAGGGAGCGCCTTCTCAACATAGAAGGCGTCGCGATTGATACAAGCGTCAACGCGAACAAGTGGCAAATCCCGCCTGAGGACTTGGACTATTTCACGGCGACGTTGAAGGGGGCTCAGCTGCGCGTCGATCACGCTGAAAGCGCGCTTGCAGTCATCGGCATCGTGCCTGAAGCGAGGCGGGTTGGCAGCCAGGTTGTCTTTCGCGCAGAGATTGGCGACGCTGCATTAATAGAAAAAATCCTACGTGGCTACATCAGCAATGTGAGCGCACAAGTGGACTCTGATAACGTTGAATGCTCAAAGTGCTTGAAGCAAACGCGGAAAGAAGGCATGCTCATCCACCTCTGCCCGGGCGCTTGGGAAATCGTCCATAAACCCAAAGTCAGAGAACTTAGTATCGTCGCCAGCCCGGCATATGAGAAGACGAAGTTCCTGCCAGTTGGCTTCGCGCAAGCTATGGATGCGTCGCAGTCGCAGAAGTTCAGTGCCGAAGTCGGCAATCCAATGCAGCCGTTGACGAAAGGGATTCTGGTTTTAAAGCTAAAACTGCTGACAAGGGAAGTGGAACGTCAAGACATAGCTGCAAGAATAGCTGCTATTGACTCTCAACTAGCTGAGTGGGATTTAGAGAGCACTGCTAAGCCACTGCATAAATATGAAGCTAAGAGACAGCAAAGACCTCAAACCTTCATGGACGAACTACACGCTGCAGTTAACACGCGACCGTAACTGACAGCATGCTTGGAGGTGAAAACTATGTCAAAAAAGACTCATCGGTTTGATTGGGATGGTACGCCGAAAAAAGAGGAGCCGCTACAAGAATCCCTCGGTGGTCCCGGCGGCCCAGGCGTGTTCAACCGAAGCAAAAAGCGCAGGCAGTAGGTGAAGCTGGATGTCAGAACAAAAGGTGTTCAACCCCAAAGAGTTCGCCAAGGAGAGCCAGGCACTGAAGGAGGTCTACGATCCTGACATGGGCCTAATCAGGTATCGCCCTCTGCTCTTCAATGATTTGGCTGCACTTGAGAAGGCCGGAACAAAGGCAGAGAGAAGTCAGCTGGCACTTTTCACGATGCTGAAAGCTGGCTGTCTGGACTTGACTCTTGAGCAGGTGGGACAGTTTGAATTGAGGAAGGCTGCATTATTGCTCAAGCGCATAGCCGGAGACCTGGTGCCCGCGCTGAGAGAATTCGGGTTGGAATAGGCGAGAAAGATGCTGTTATGTGAACCGGAAAGAAACCTGAGCGCTGAGCAGAGCCTCATTAATGATACTAACTTGTACGGAGCTAACTCAACGTCGTTCGGGACGATCCATGACTATGGTAACATTACGGTTCCAGCTGGCGGAAGCTTAGTCGCCTTCAGTCTTGAAACCCTGCTTGCCCACATCAGCTTCATAAACGGGGCCGTCCTCGCCATCCAAGTTGGCAGTCTCAAATACGTCGCAGGCTACTATTACGACAACAACGGCCCAGACGAGAAGCACCTCGGCGCGCTGATTTGGCTTTCAGCAGGAACCTACGATATCTCTGTCGTTGGTCTTGTTCCGGACATAACGGAAACCGTGGAAATATATAACATGAAGGTTGGCCTTGTCCAGTTCAACGATGTCCAGCCGTCAGCACTAGCATACTACACGGCAGCGACAAACTCGATACAGCTTACAGTTCCAAATCGGACGTTGCCAGTCGGAAGCTTGAACCAGGCAGTATTCGCCATTAACATCTGCACAAGCGGAACCCTAGGGTCAACATTCGTCTTGACTGTAGACGGCGTTGCTCACACTGATATGGATGAGTCAAGCTGGCTCGAATATCCAGGGATCCAGCAGGTTAATGGGTATGACATCTACAAGTTTTACATTCCACTTTCAGTCGGAGTCCAGCACACGATCGGCATCGCACTTTCAGGCGGCGCCGTCGCTTACGCCTCCGTAATCGCGTGCCCATGGATATGCGCCCTCGCAGGAAGACGACACAACCCTCTCAAGCTGAGCTTCTCGCAGCTGAGCACTTTCTACGTTGACATTGGCAGTCTCTTCAATAATGGAGCAAAAAACTGCTACATAGGCGCGCAAAAAGCCATTTCATACGGAGCAGCCGATTACGGTCCTACTGCATCGCAGACGAGTACTGGCGGGATGCTTTCCTTCAGCTACACCTTCACAGCCGTAAGCGTGTCAGCCTCTTCCTTCGTCGTAGACTCAAACAGTGTTCTCGGCAGCTGCATCGAAAACATCGCGGTGGACATTCAATAGGAAGCATGAACAGAGGCGACCTAACGTCTAATCAGAGGGGGTTCTCCCTCGAATCAGAGGCGCGCCCTCGAATGTGAACTCAATCAGAGGACGAGTCCAATCGGAGGGGCCAAATGGGAAAATATAGGAAAGTATAGACTTTTGGGGTTAACTTCTGGGACTTCTGGTTCAAATGAACCGAAAGTTGAGCTCCCTCCGGAGGAGCTGTGAATATTCCGCGCGGCATAGCTTGGATCTCAGTCAGGTCCTTCTAAGACGTCGACGACGTCGATGAGGGGGCCGGGTGAGCCTGTCAACGTTGAAAAACAGAAAAAAAGAGGGGTTGCGGTGGAGATGAGTGTTGTTGACTCCACTTGGGGTTGCTTAAGCCTTTTGGTAGTGCAGTTTTGACTGTAAGTACTCCCTGTCTACGCAAGGCTGACGAATCTCTTTGGTTTTCTGTAGAGGTGGATTCCGTTGAACTCGTCGTATTTTTCGAATCCTGCTTCTCCTAGCTTCTTGACTTCCTCTACGGTTGTGGCTGCTGTCACGTCGTAGTCGCTGTCCTTGAACTCGATGAGCTGAGTGTATTTCATGGTGCTGTTGATGTTCTTGTGCCCTAGCAACTTCTTGACCAGGAGTATTTTGTTTGTGCGGAAATAGACCATTGTGGCTCCCCAATGCCTGAACGTGACTAGGCTGATCTTGAGGATCCTTGGATTGTTGAGTTTCGCAGCTATCCTCTCTCGCATGGTGAAGTAGCATCGAGCAAGCACCTGATACGTTGTCGGAAAGATCAACTCTGAAGTCTTCGGCAAAGCATTGAGCATCGAGCACAGATTATTGCTTACCTGTACCTGTCTCGGATAGTGTCCTTTGACAGGCCTGTTGATTGTTACGACGTTGCCGTTCAGGTCTATCCATCGTAGCCTTAAAGCTTCTGAGGGGTCAGCCATCGTTTCCTTTAAAGTTTGTAGGTAAGCCGTCATCCGTTTGCTGTTAGCCTCCAAGACCAGGGCATCAATTTCCTTCTCGTCAGGCATGAAGGGAAACGCTTCTTCTTGGCGGAATCTCGGGGAGTCCATGAGAGCTTCAACATCTTCGTCAAAGCGTCATAGGCGTAGGTCACCTGCGCGCGCAATTGTTGGTGGTCACTCTAAAGGGATGATGATGAGAGCGCGCTAAGATTAGGTGATAGAATGAAAAAACCTTTAAGGTCGAAAGAAAGAAGATTGAGATTATTGAATGGTAAGAATGTTAAAGCTGTTCTGTCTGATCGAACAAATGCTATCGGGACATTAAATCATGTTGGAAGAGGAATATGGAGTATTACTGCAATAAAGAGTCTAAAACCTTACAAAAGGGAAAGTTAAGATGAGGTAGATTTGATGCACAGATTTCTTGTTCAAGGACTTTCAACTATTGCTTACTACATTCGCTTCTCTTTTCCTAATGTTTCGTTTGCATTATTCCTTCTTGCGTATTCAATTATAAAGTTGACTTACATTAGCATAGACGGAACACGTTATCTAAGAACAGGTGTTTATTTCTTTCCTGATGTAATACCATTATCTGAAATGGAAGTGCTAGTTTTTTCTCGTGCTTCTTTCTCACGAAATTAGCGCGCGCTCGCGCTCCATCCAAAATACATGGTAGAAAAAGGGGAAGATGCAGGAAATATCGCCAGTTAGAATGAAAATGAGCTCGCGCGCAACGGCACCCATCTCAACGGCAAGCTTGGCAAAATTCTTCAAATCATCTTCAAACACCGTCTCACTATTCACGTTGCTTCTATCCATTTCTAGGCCTCATTTCTAAGACTCGGTGGTCAACCCAAGCATCTTTGCTGTTGCATCCCACAAAGACTTCTGGGCTTGTTGGTCATAGGTTATGGGAGTCGTGCTTGTTTCCTTCAGTTTTGAGAAGCATTTTCCAGTCACACCTTCAACCTCATGCGATGATGCTAAATATACTGCGGTTTCGGCACCCTTCTTCGGAGAGATTAGAAAAGGTCGCATCATCATAAACATAAAAGATTGTATACGACTGCCACTATTCTTTCCGAGGTTAGTTGCAACCAAGCCCGGTTGAACTGCGTTAACAGTGACTCCAGTGCCTTGTAGACGCCTAGCCAATTCATATGTAAACATTATGAGCATCAGCTTTGCATTGGCGTACGAATTCGCACGCCGATAAGAAAATCCCCTATAATTCTTCTCATTCTGAAGATCGTCAAGATCAATCCTTCCTAATTTGTACAGTCCAGAAATTATGTTTATAATCCGAGACGGAGCACTGCTCTTCAACGAAGGTAACAGTTTGTGTGTGAGAAGAAATGGTCCGAGATAATCTACCGCCAATGTCAGCTCAAAACCATCAACTGAGGTTTGACGCTTGCTGAAAACAGCGCCAGCATTATTAATCAGTACATCAAGTTTTTCATATTTTTCCGCAAACTCCTTTGCAAATTTTCGGATTGAACCTGCCGAGGACATATCACAAATCATCAAGACTGTCGATTGGGTACCAGTTTTATCAATTACCTCTTTCAAGGCTTTCTCACCACGTTCTTGGCTTCGCACGGTCATAACAACGGTTGCGTCCATGTTCGCCAAAGCCATAGCTGTTTCTTTACCCATTCCAGAGTTGCTGCCGGTTACAATACAGACCCTGCCTTTCATTTCGCTCATTTTCGTTCCTCGCGACTAGCGCACACAGAGGTAGAAGCGCGCGCTATTAACCTTCAGCAGAGAAAAAAGGGAATTGTGCGGGAGACGTCTCAAATATTATAACATAAGGCTTTTGGTGTGGATGTTCGATCTTTTGGTGTCATATTTTGATGCTTCCGAACCTTTTGGGTCTCCTGTAGTAGCTGATGTGCGTCGCTCCAACGATGCGTTTATCGTATTTCTGGTATCCCTGCATGCCCAAACTAAATTCTATGGGTGCGTTATTCTGCCGAAAGTGATAAATTCTGAAATAGAAAAACACGGTGAGTGATAAAACATGAACTGCAGAATCGTGTTGCTCAGTTTGATCTCAGCATTCCTGTTGCTTGCATTTGTCGTAGAAGCGTCAGCTCAAACGAGGACGGTAGGCGTCAGCGTGGGCAACACGTTTACGTACAGTGCCATCGCTGGTCTGGAGTTCAAACGACCCAAATGCTACGCCTCCGTCCGGCCTAGTGGAACTCAACAAGACACAATGGTTAGAGGTTGCCGTTACAGCAATTTCTGGCACAAACATAACTGGACAACTGACAAGCCATTACAAGAACGGGACCGAAATAACCTCGGGCGGTTGGGTAGACGTAGACACTGGAGGCAGCGTGAACCTGACAACTTGGTTCATTTCAGCCAACCTAGTCCGAGGCGATTTGATGTACACTCTTTCGCCATACAACACTACGACGATAAATGAGACCGTAACCAGAACGTATGCCAATGGTGTGAGAGACACAAATCATGTAAACCTGACCAGTGTTTCAACATCTTCCTTGGGAAATCTCAGCCTTGCTACTAATCTGTACTGGGACAAGTCAACAGGGGTGGTTGTTGAATTTTCGACAGGAGAGTCCAACCAGACGGGAACACACACGACAACGTGGTCAGAAGGCTTGCAAATCTCAGACTCAAACGTCTGGACGGTGCCTGAGTTTCCCATATGGACCACACCGCTGATCATGCTCAGCGCGGTCGCTGTGATCATTGCCAGAAAAAGGCAGCCCAGAAGACCGCTCCGCTAACCGCCCCTTCTTTTTCAAGCGCGCGAAGTTTGACCAATTCACCCTAGAATGCCAACTTTGGAAAAGATATGTGGTCGTTTCTTGACACTATTCTATCGCGCGCGCCATCTACTAGAAAATAGTAGTTAAAACTTGTTTTTGTCTGTCTCTGCCTGTTTGTCTGGGTAGCGTGATTTAAATGGCCTTGAAAACGTGCAGGTTTGATGAAAGTTATTCGTGAACTATGCCTTGAAAAAGAAGAGGATTCTACGTGCCCAACGATAAAAGTGAACTGCCAGGACGAGTGTTGCTTATTTTTGCTGTTCTTTGTTGGTCATTTCGTTTATCTGCTGTTCCATCGTGTGACCGCGGCAGTAGATCAATGCCTTCTTGACCCCGGACACCTTGAGCGCAGCATTCTTTATGTCACTTGCAAGCTTGAAGGCTATTGGGCAGAACGGGCTTGACGGAACGAACTCGACCTTTACGACGCCAGCTTCCTCTTCTTTGACGTTGGTTATCATCTGCATCTCTGCAAAGGACATGCCGGTCTCTGGGTCGACAACCTGGCCTACGGCTTCACGGACCTTTTCCTCCAACTCCGTCAAACTCTTGCACTTCCGTTTGCGTTGGTACCGATCAGGACAGAGCCATCCTATATACGTGTTGCATTAACTCGGTATTTTTTTCCTTTGTTTTGTCAAGTGCATGCGCCAGCTCAAAGTCATGGTCTTAGGATGGGACGCCTTAACTTCATCTAGACGCGAGACAGCCGTGTTGTGCGGCGCCTTCAGGACGACATCAGGGTGTGCGTATGCCTCTTCGCAGATTTTTTGCATCGTGTCAGCGAACCGGTCTATTTCCTCCTTCTCGAAGGTCTCCGTTGGTTCAATCATTAACGCCTCATCAACAATGAGGGGAAAATAGACCGTCGGCGCGTGCAGACCGTAGTCAAGCAAGCGCTTTGCGATGTTTAAAGCTGAAACGCCAGTGTCGTCCTTCAAAGGCTTGGCGCTGAAGACGCATTCATGCTTTCTCAGCTTTTCGGTGTCGTAAGGGAGAGCCAAGCCTTTGATCCGACTGAGCTTCTTCATCAGGTAATTAGCGTTCAATGCCGAAACTTCAGCTGCTTCCTTCAGCCCTTCAAAACCCATGCTAAGCACGTAGACATAAGCCCTAAGCAGAACTGCGACGTTTCCGTAGAAGCCCCTGATCTTTCCAATGCTTCGTGGCCTTTCATAGTCCAAGTGGTACCGCTTTCCGTCGTAAACTATTCGTGGAACTGGCAAGAAATCAGCCAAGTCTTTCGACACACCGACTGGGCCTGCTCCGGGTCCGCCTCCCCCGTGAGGTGTGCTGAAAGTCTTATGGATGTTGATGTGAACAATATCGAAACCCATGTCACCTGGTCTGGCCTTGCCGAGCAGCGGGTTGAGGTTTGCCCCGTCATAGTAAAGAAGGCCCCCTGCGTCATGGACAACTTCGGCTATTTCTTCAATGTCCTTTTCGAATATTCCGAGAGTGTTGGGGTTGGTAAGCATCAAGCCTGCCGTTCTATTCGAGGCGACTGACTTGAGAGCCTCCAAATCCATGCACCCGTCAGCACCTGACGGGAGAACCACTACGTTGAAGCCAGCCATTGCCGCGCTTGCAGGGTTCGTCCCATGTGCAGAGTCAGGAACGATCAATTCTGTCCTCTTTTCGCACTCACCGTTCGATTTTAAGCATGCACGCATCAACAACGTACCCAGAAGCTCACCATGAGCTCCTGCAGCGGGCTGCAAACAGACCTCGTATGTTCCAGTTATCTCACTGAGCCAACGTTCAAGCTTGAACAGAATCTCCAGTATGCCCTGCACTGTGCTTTCATCCTGATACGGGTGGATCATTCCCAGCGCGGGCGAGCATGCCAGCAGCTCGTTGATTTTCGGATTGTACTTCATGGTGCAGCTTCCGAGCGGATAAAACCCTGAGTCAACACCATAATTCATCTCCGACAAATGCAAAAAGTGCCTGTTAACCTCGACCTCAGAGAGCTCTGGAAGACCAAGCTCGCTCTTCCTCTGCATGTTTTTTGGTAGAAGCGCGTTGAGATCACCTACTGCTTCTCTAATTTCGTCCTCGACGGCTGGAAGGACATGTCCTCTCCGTCCCTTCTTTCCGAGGTTGAAAATAACCGGTTCATTCCAGTTTGCCTGTTTGTACATGGTTTTCATCTCTCGCCCACTATTTCTTCAAGAGCATTCGCGAGGTGTTGAATCTGCTCTTTTGAGTGGATTTCGGTCACGCAGAACAGCGCTGCTTGACCCAGCTCGGGGAACTCTTTTGACAGGTCTTTTCCTCCCTGAATCTGATGCTTCAAAAGTCTTCCGTTGACCTCATTGACCGTGAGGTTTGCTTGGTCGAAGTTCACTGTGAACTCTTTGAAGTGTGCTGTTTTGAAAATGGGGACTCTGACGTTGCCTATTCTTGAAAGCAGACGCATGGCGTAGTTGGCCTTGTACATTATTGTTTCTCCGAGCTCGCGCAGGCCTTCTGGTCCGAGCAAAGCCATGTAAACGGCGGAGGCCACTGCGCACAGAACTTCGTTCGTGCAGATGTTGGACGTTGCTTTCTCCCGTCTTATGTGCTGCTCGCGAGTTTGCATCGTCATGCAAAAGCCCTGTTTGCTGTCGTCTTGAGTTGTGGTCAGCCCGATTATTCTGCCCGGCATCTGTCTTATCAGAGTCATGTCGTCGCGGCAAGCCATTATCCCTAACAGAGGACCTCCGAAGTTCATCGCGTTCCCTAGGGGTTGAGCCTCTCCGACGACGATATCTGCCCCATACTTGCCCGGAGGCTTTAACAGTCCAAGTGACGTTGGGTCGACTCCTGTTATGAAAAGGGCGTTGTGCAGGTGTGCTTCCTGGCTTATCTCCTCGGCTTGTGTTTCGATGAGTCCTAAATAGTGCGGGTTTTCGATGTAGACGGCTGCCGTTTCGTCTGAGATTTTGCTTTTTAAATCTTCGAGGCTCAGCTGTCCCGTCTCCTTGTCATAGGCAACTTCTCTGATTTTGATTCCTACTGGGTCAGAGTAGACTTTCAGCGTTGAGACTCTCTCTGGATGAATAAGCTTCGGAACCAATACCTCCTTCCGCCTCTTGATCCTTGCAGCCATGCGCGCCGCTTCGCCTAGTGCGGAAACCCAGTCGTACATCGAGCAGTTAGCAACTGTCATACCTGTCAGTTCACAGATCATACTCTGATACTCAAAAAGTGCTTGAAGCATACCCTGGGAGATTTCAGGCTGGTACGGAGTGTAGGACGTTAGAAACTCGCTGCGCTGAACAATCTCTTGAACGACGGCTGGCACATAATGGGGCCAGCAGCCTGCACCTAAGAAAAGTGACATACGATTGTTTGCATCATTTTTTGACAGCAAGGCTTCAACATGCTTTCTGACTTCGAACTCAGACAAGCCCTTCTCTGGAAGGTTTAGCCTTTTCTTCAGAAGGTACTTCTCTGGAACGTCTCTGTACAATTCAGTGATGTTACGTATGCCTATTTCTCGCATCATTTCCTGTTTGGTTTCGGGAACGGAATTGGGAATGTAAGGATGACTGCTTCTGCTCACGAACTTCACCGTTGCGAATTAAAAGGTTAATGTACTAGCTTCTTTAAGCTTTTTCAAGTGCTCTCAAGATGAACTCTTTGAAGAGTGAAGACCGAGAGAAGTGGGAACCGCTCTACCCAGTCGAGTTTTACGAAGCGAGATGTGGGCTGTCGAAGTGTCATTTCATGCTGATGATCAAGAAGTGCGTGCCGATTCCAACGCTAACTAGATCGGTGCAGATTTTTAGGTGAGTCTGCCACTAGATTTTCCAATCGTTCGGATACTGCTTCGGAGGTCTGCTCGTCGATTTCGGGTCCCCGCTTGCAAGTCCCTCTTCCTTCTTTCTTGTCGAGATTCTCTAACCTCTAGACCTAATACTGAATCCCCTTTGTCGTGACCAGATCTTTTGGAGATTTGATGTCTTTGACCTCGTTGACGAAGTCTGCCCTGTCTAGCAATTCTTTTGGAGCATACCTTCCGGTTAAGACAACGTCAGTATTCTCCGGAATCTTCTCTAGAAGCTTCAGAACCTCTCTAATATCTAGGAGCTGACAGTACAGGGCGAGGTTGATTTCGTCCAGAACGAGCAGCGCAGGTTTTTTCTCTTTGACCACTTTTTCCGCGAATTTCAAGGCCTTCTGCGCTAATTCTACGTCCTTGTCGCCCAAGTTGCCAAGACCAATCCATCCTCTACGCCCAAATTGGTAGATTTCGTAGTAAGGTGCAAGCATTTTCTGAACCTTGTATTCGCCGATGTTTTTCCACCATTTCAGAAACTGAATTATAACGACCCTGTGCTTGTGTCCGATCGAGCGCAACGCTAAGCCCAAGGCATTTGTGGTTTTCCCCGCCCCTGTCCCAGTGTACAGATACACGTGACCCATCTCTGTCCCCTCTCGTGTGATTTGTTGATGCCTGTTTTTATGATTTTCCAAATCCATGCAGCAATTGCAGCTCGCAAACACGAGACAGAAGTCTGACTTTTTAGAATAAAGTCTTTAATAGTGTATCGCGTCTTGTTTCTGTTGGAGAGTTCACCCATGAAATATGACTACGACGAACTGCTTAAGCGAGCACGGGGCCAGTTTCCAGAGGTGGCCTCAAAGCGTGAACGCTTGGAACTCCCTAGGCTGAGCTACGCAAGGATAGGCATGCGCACGGTGATTTACAATTTCAAGGAAATCGCTGACGCCTTGAACCGTGACCCGCAACACCTGCTCAAGTTCTTGACAGGCGAAATGGCCACGGCTGCAACGATGCAGGCGTCAAGGGTGATTTTCCAGGGCAAGTTTTCAGAGGACACTTTTCAGAGACTCATGCAGAGATACTTAGGAACCTTCGTTGTCTGCCCGGTGTGTAAGCGTCCGGACACGAAAATCGTTAAAGAAAAACGCTTGTCTTTCCTAGTGTGCGAGGCGTGCGGGGCACGATCCTCCATCAAGCAGCTGTAAGAGTGTTCAAACGTTGGAAGTCTACATGAACCTGAAGAAAATCGGCAGAAACGTGCTTCTCTGCATGTGTGACATTGAGGTTCTTGGAAGAACTTTGCGCGAAGGAAAGATAGTTTTCTGCGTTAAGGAAGACTTCTACAAGGGCGCCCGAGTACCTGTTGAAGAGGCAGTCTGTTTGATTGAAACGTCTACAATAGTTAACATGGTGGGCAAGAACATCGTGAAGAAAGCAATAGAAAGAGGCTTCGTTCACCCAGAGGCAGTATTGAACATAGAAGGCGTGCCACACGCTCAAATCGTAAAACTCTAAGGACAAAAAGAGACTCTTGCTTGCTCCTTCTCTCGACCATTTTGGAGGTGCCGAAAGTCGGAGACAAACTTTCAAAGGAAGGGGCTAATAGCGCGCGCTTTTCTTCCAGCCAAACGTCTGCTATTCTTTTCCTGGTGTTTTTATGACCGTCACTTTGTCGCTAAGGCGCGCGTGCTCACCGAGTCTCCAAGAGTCTCGTATAGTCTTCTTATGTCTGCATATTTGAATGGCGGTAACTCGTCATGATCAGTCAGATATTCCCGGAGCAAATCGTGTTCAAGGTTCGTGGGTTCGCTGCATGGACACCAAGCAACTTCCATGGCGTATTTCTTCAAGAAGCTATTAAGTCGCTGATTTGTCCATTGTGTAGGACCAGGATGAAAATACTGCATAAGCCTCTGTCTTAACCCACCTTTCGAAGTCGTGCTTCCTATGTAAAGTATGTCTGACTTACCCTGCAAGCGACCAATGAGCTGGCCCTTAGCTTGGCGTATCACGTAAACACCTGTGGTCGAAGGCGCCTCTTGCACGCTTCGATTAGTAAAGAAATGCCAGCGCTCAAACTCCTTCCTGATCCGGCCCAACCCAATCGAATCCATGATTTCCTCCATGACTGATTTCATTTTTAAATACCTTAAGTCTTTGCCTGAAAAAGCGCGGCCTATGACTACCCTATTCCAATATGCATTATTCAGAGTAGTATAGCGCACGTTCAAGCTCTCTTTTCAATGTTCGTAGAGAATCCCTTTCGTTTACTCAAGGTTAACCTCGACTACAAAAGCATCAACAAAACACTCCAAAAATGGGGATGGACGGGAGACATCCCCATCCGAACGCAAGTACCTCACCCCGCCCACTATTTAGTGACCGCATAGGCTTTTCTCATCAATATTGATATAAACCAAGAGCGGTAATATCAAACAGAAAAAAGGGGAATTGGATGAGCAGGCAGAGAGCTGAAGACAAGCTGACGAGGAAAGAGCAGGACTACGAGCGCGGTCAGAAGATGCTGACCAAAGACTTTTCATCTGATCGAGCGGTTATGGAAGAGGTTTTCGACAGGTCCACGCTCATGGTAATCTACGAATTCATGAACAAGGGGATCATAGATGAGATTCACGGCGTTGTCAAGGCCGGAAAGGAGTCGAGGGTCTACTGGGGAAAGGACAAAGAAGGAAAGGAGCTGGCGATAAAGATCTACCTGGTCGTATCCTCAGAGTTCCGGAAAGGCTTATTGAAGTACATTGAGGGAGATCCTCGTTTTCAAGGAGTGAGACATGACACCCGCTCTTTGATTTTTGCTTGGGCCCAGAAAGAGTTCAAAAACCTGGAGCTGGCCACACGAGCCAAGGTAAGGGTGCCGAAACCGATCGCCGTGAAGAACAATGTGCTCATCATGGAGTTCATAGGCGAAAACGGCGAAGGCGCGCCATCATTCAAAGAGAAGACACCTAAAAACCCCGCGAAAGTCTACGAGACGCTCATGACTTATCTGGAGAGGCTGTACCGCAAGGCTGAACTAGTCCATGGAGACCTGAGCGAGTACAACATAATGACTTGGAGAGGACGAACAGTGTTGTTCGACGTGTCCCAGGCTGTTCCCCTTGTGCACCCCATGGCAAGCTATCTTCTTCGCAGAGACCTCACTAATATCAACAAGTATTTCAGCCGCTTAGGCGTTAAGGTTCCGTCCGTCGAAGAATCCTACAAGAGGGTGACTGGTCGTGGCGAGGGCTAACACGTTCATAAAAATCCCCAAAGAACGCGTAGGTGCATTGATCGGCCCCCAGGGAACCATAAAAAAGAGCATTGAGGAAAAGCTCTCAGTGGAACTTCAAATTGACAGCGAAACCGGCGACGTCACCGTGGTGATGGGTGAAAACGTCACCGACCCCTCCATGCTTTTCAGGGCAAAAGACGTTATCACGGCCGTTGGAAGAGGATTTTCACCCGAGCATGCCTTTCGGCTTATTCGCGACGAAGAAGCCGTTCTGGACATTTTGGACCTGAGGACCGTTTTCGGAAAGTCTGAGGCAGACATCATCCGTGTCAAAGGAAGAATAATCGGAATGAACGGCAAGACCCGCATGATAATCGAAGAACTAACAGACACTAATATTGCTGTCTACGGGCACACAGTAGGCATAATCGGCACGTTAGAACAGGCTCAAGTGGCAAGAGAAGCGATTGAAATGCTCATAAGGGGCGGCATGCATGCCACAGTCTACAGGTTTCTGCAGAGAAAGCGAAGACAACTGAAGAAGAAGATGCTTGAGATCTGGAAAAAGCCGCCTGAAGAAAAATAGGAAACGCGCTGTGCCCTGAGACAAAAAGCCCAATTTCTAAATTGTTCTTGCCACAGAAACGTTGTTTCGTATACAAAAGCATCAACGCAGTTCGTTCCTTCAGACTGCTTCACCCGTGCGCGGTTCCTTCGTCCAGAAGCGGGCTCCGCACTCAAGATCACAATCATTTTGAGTTCATGGGGCCAGAGTCTTCATTGCCCGCCACGCAAAACTAAAAGTATCCCACATAAAAAGCTTATACGCATCGCACAAGTTGCTGTGAGACCTGATGCTAAGAAGGATTCGCGTCGTTCCGTTGGCTGCTGAGAGTCTCGGAGTGAGGTCTATGTGCACATACGTTGAGACGCCTGACACGCGAATTCTCTTGGATGCTGGCGTTTCACTGTGTCCAAACCGTTTCGGCCTCCCTCCTCATCCCAAAGAGTTCAAGGCAATAGTTGAGAGTCGCAGAAAAATCGCGCGGGCCGCAGAGAAGGTTCAGGTTGTCACCATAAGCCACTACCATTACGACCATCACACGCCTTCCTTCGAGGATTGGCTGGTCAACTGGACAGATGCAGGTGAGACTGCTGGGCAGATCTACGAGAACAAGACCGTTCTAGCGAAGAATCCTCGAGAACAAATCAATTACAGCCAACGGGAGAGAGCTTGGATGTTCAGCAAGACAGGCGGCAAGTATGCAGAGAAGATCGAAAATGCAGATGGCAAAACCTTCATGTTTGGCGCCACGACAGTCAAGTTCTCCGAACCGGTTTTCCACGGACCAGAAAACTCGCAGCTAGGATGGGTGCTGATGACAACGATTACGTCTCAGGATGAGAAGTTCCTTTTTGCTCCAGACGTCCAAGGGCCAATGTCCGCCTACACGCTCCAAACTATCATCAATGAAAACCCTCAGCTGCTGATGATCGGAGGGCCACCCATCTACCTTTCTCCGTTGAAGGTTGGCGAAAATGAACTTCAAACTGGGCTCAAAAACTTGGGGGATATCGCCAGAAAAATCCCAAACGTGATCCTTGACCATCACGTTCTGCGAGACGAAAACTGGCAAGAAAACACGATTAACATACTCTACGATAGTTACAAGTCAGGGTCCACGCTCCTAACGGCAGCCGAATTCTTGGGCAAACAGAGTGTTTTGCTGGAAGCTTCAAGGAAGCGACTCTTCAACGAAAACCCGCCGTCCAAAGAGTTTGAAACCTGGATGAAAGCCAACGATGAGACCAAGAGGCACGTGAAGCCGCCCATCTGAAGAGTTCGACGTTGCTGGACTTCCGTTTTCAAATGCTTTCTGAGCGTCAGCAGTGGCCATGCTGATGCCTTTGCGGGTCAGCACGCATGCTTGTTTCGAGAATGGTCAAAAATGGTCAAAATTCCGCTCACGCATTCTAGGAAAAGACTGCTTGATACAAGCTGACATAGAAACGCGTGAAATTCAAGAGTGCCCTCAAAGCCCAAAAGAAGAATAAAAACCATTTTTAGCCAATTAAGGAACAACCATGCGCGCCACCTTAGGCCCCTTTTTAATGGCGGAACCACTGTCACCTGTCGTCTAGCTTGTCTCTTCAAATATTTCGAGTACCTTCTATGGTAAGGCAAGTCTGAATCACCAAAAGAAAAATCAGTTATGGATGCGCCTTAGAAATCTTGGGATGCGCCATGCATGCAAAAAGAACATTTTCACTCAGATCGAGGAGGGGAAAGGATTACGCATGACGCACCTTAAGGTTATTGTATGATACGACGCGATATAAAAGTTACATTCATCAAAGTTTTTTTCCGTTATCTAGTGAACATACGTGTGTTCTTGGATTTTTCACATTTGAATCAAAATTGCATGGGCTTGTTTTACGAGTCGCATCCGACGATTTTTCATATGAACCCCAAATCCGATGACAACTTCACAGAACCGTTTTGCGACACCTTGATTTACTGGTTCTGAGAAACGAAGTCTCCATCCATGTGGTGAAGTCCATGGGATACAGCGAGGATGGCACGAACAGGTTCTCATTCTTGTCTTTCGTGTTCAGCGTTTTGGGATTCTTCCTCATCGGCTTTTACTCAATCGGGTTGTATATTGGAGTTGGTGCGATAATCCTTTCGTTCGCGGCAGAAGACCTATTCAAAGAAAGGTCGATGTGGCAATACCTAACGATCATCATGGCAGTGGTTGCATTCTCGGCGCGTTGGCCGGATGGAACATATTGAAAAGAGCAACATAGCGAGAAGATGAAAAATCGAGCCTACTTCCTTAGAAGACACACAAGCAACTGTCGATTTATCCACCGCCAAAAACGATCCTGAAAGTTCCATTTCTGACTTATGTGTCTCTCAAAAAAACGTGTGGGGCCGGGGCCGGGATTTGAACCCGGGCGCTAGGCTCCACAGGCCTATAGGCTACCAAGCTACCTCACCCCGGCCACTCTTCTGCTGATTTAGGTGTCTTTTTTCGCTGCTCTTACTCATTTGCGTTTCCTCAGGAATATCAGGTTATCCTTCTAATAGACATGCTCGAGCTCAACTTAGCGCGCTAGCGTGTTCCCGAAGTCTTTTAGGTGGCTTGTGCTGCTCATTCTGCTCTTCAATCATATTTGGATCATATAGGATACCCGGGGGGGAGGGCGTGAGAGCGAGAGCGCCCAACCCGAACCGTGAAAGTAACCATTCACCATCGGAGAACGCCATGCCTGCCTCTTCAACGGGATTAGGGAACAGGCAAGCGCGCGATCTGCCCAATGGGCGTTCATAGCAACAAGGATCATGTGTGGAAGGCTTCTATATGGGATCAGGTGTTACGAAAATCATCGAAGTTTATAAGCAAAGCGTGAATTGTCGCGCGTGCTTCTTCTATCATGGAACTACTAACGTCAATCAACAGGCCTGACACGCTGTGTGAGCAAAAAGGGCGACGAAAAAACATTGATTGCGCAGGTCTTGCTACGCAACATAAATTGTTTTTCGAATCGTTTGTTCGAAGGTCGGTTGATTATAAAAAGTTGACAAGAAGGTCTCAACTATTTCTATCTTCTCTAACCGTAGAATATGGAAAGGTGTAAAACCATGCGGGTTTTGTGGCGCTTTTGGCATCAGTTGAGATCCGAAGCGAAAGTGCGGGACGGATTACTATGGCAGGTTCGGTGCGTCATGCGTTGCCGCCAATTAGCAATGAGACTATTACTGCTATGGCGACGATGACGATCGTCTCAAGTAACGTTGTTTTCCAGTGAACTTGCGACCTTTCTGAGCGGTAGCGGACTAGAAAGACCCCAACAACAGTGGCGACCATTACCAGAGAAAGAGCAATATTGAAGGGTCTTGGCAATGTCAAGTAAGTCACGATCGGGAGAATGCCTGCCAGAAAGGTCGTTGCGCTGCATGTTAGAGCTGCGATCAGATTGGACCTGCTTATCTCCTTGTGCAGCACGGTGAACAAGTGCTTTACGAGCATCAATGACTTGTCTCGCTCGGCCATGTCGGCGATGTCGCTGAGGCTGTAATTCATCAAGGTCTGAAGCGTAATCATATCCGCCAGGTCTTCGGTTATTCCGCCGAGCAGGAAGCTGGAAAAGTTCGTCACGGCAACGGCCGACAAAGTTAAGGATGCAGCGAAAGCTGCTGCTCGTGTAGCCAGACCGGCAAAAAGGGCTGAAAGAATAACGACCAGCGCCGTGATTGAACCGTCGACCAATCCTGCCACGACTTCAAGAATCGGCTCCTTTCTCAAGAGCAACCTTGCCCATTCTCTGCCCAGTTTTGCGCCTTGCTCAGTGAGTTGCACCGTCTGGCCGCCGTCGCTGATGAGTCCCTCGGAAACCATTTGCCCGAGAGCATTGTCGAGGTCGCGCATTTCGATACAGGCATAGCCAGCGCAAACCCTGTCAATCTCCAGTTTCAATCTGGACTTCTCAACTGCAGCTCCATTGCGAAGATTCACGAGAACGACCACTCTTATTATGTCGAGCAATTCCTGTATCTCAAACGACAAACCAGGTGACACCGCTCGAACGGAGAAATGACGATTGATAGCTAATAACTCTTGCGCGGGAACTCGTCAAAAAGCAAAATGGGCAACGAACATTCTCGAACCTTAAAAGGACGAACAAAAAGGGAAGACTGCTGTCCAATACCAATGCTCTGTTAGGAAACCCACCCTACGCTTTCATGGAAGAACACCATGATCCTAAGGCTTCTTATGACCCCTCGAACGCAGTCTAGAAAGGTTCCAGAGAGTCTCTAAGACAGAGAACATACGAAAAAACACGAAGGCCAATATTTTTAAACAGAGGCTTCAAATTCAACATGGAAAGAGTGAAGAAATGCGCTAAAACTCTAAAATCAACCGTGGCAGATACTGTCTGGCCGACAAGTCAGACCCGAACCAGAGACTTGAAGACTCACAAGAAAGTATTCGACATCGACTCAAATTCTCTCCTCGAAACAGAAGCTCACCCATCTTTGGAAGGTAACACAAGAGACCAAAGTAAAGACTGGCGTGCTGGGAATACTGAGGGGCGTACAGAAAAACTCCAAGGAGACCAGAATAGACCGGAAGACGGGGCGAAGTAAGACGCGTTGCGTGCTTGATGTAGCGCACCGGTCTAGTGCAAAAAAAATGAGGAAACATGATAGAGTTTGAGTAGCTCCACGATGCAAAATGGCTGAGCCGTGGTTGCTACGACCGTTCAAAAAGGTAAGTCACTACACCCTCCAAGATTCTTCGATGGACTTCTTTCTTGAGCTCCATCTTGTACGATCGAGACTTCCACGTAGGAAGTCCTCTGAGGGGGAGGTCCCCTATCCTAATTATGCCCGCCGCCTTCTTACCGTAATAGCCCGCTAAAGCGTACAGCACCGAAAGTTCCATATCAACTGAAACAACTCCTTGGCTCTGCAGCCTCGTGAGGAGCTGCTTCGTTTCTGAAAGGAAGAACGGCACTGTTGCATGAACTCCTCCGTGGACCTCTATTCCGAGGCTTCTCACGGCCTTTTCAACCATCAGCTTCAACGTTTTCCACAGGTCTTCGTCAGCATCTGCTGGAGCTTCAGGCGGCAAGATTATCTCCAGCACCTTATCGAGTCGCATGCAAGAAGGTGGCATGTTAACGTCCCCCGTCTCCACACGTTTGCCTATTCCTCCGCCTGTCCCGACGAACAGTATCTCCTCTACGTTTCTGCAGTGGCAGAGAACAATGGTTGAGTCCGCGAAATTTGACGCTCCTGTACCACCCTCACAGAACAAAGCCGATTTCTGATCATTCCAAACCAAGAAACCGCTCCGAACTCTCCTAAAGTCAAAGGCTTTCGAGGTCATGGTTGTTTGAAAATCTTCAAAACACTCATCAACCCTCACAGGGCTTATCACGACGCTCGCGGGCATCGCTGCTGGGCTGAGACCAAAGCCGAACTCCGTGGCCCACTTGAGCGCGCTGCCCTTCAGCTCACCATAGGTCAAATCATTGTTCACCTATAACCTGTATGATCACTGTTCTCCTTCTCGGATGAGTGTCCGTCTCCACGAAGAGCAAGGACTGCCATGTCCCGAACTCGACGCGACCATCAATTACTGGCATCGTCCTGTCAGGCGGAAACAAAACTGACCTCAGATGTGAGTGCGCGTTGGAAGGGTGCCCATACTTCCCCTGCTTTGGAACCAGCTTCTCCAGAAGCATCTTAATGTCCTCTAACAGGCCGTACTCGTTCTCGGTCAAGACCAGCACACCCGTCGCATGCGGCGCGAACACGTGTACCAAACCTTCCTTGACGCCAGACTTGGCAACGGTTTCCCCGACCTCGTCTGTCAAGTCGATAAACTCTATCTCGCCCTTCGTAGAAAAGCTGTAAGTTGTGCTAAACACTTTGCATCCCGGCACGAGCCTCTCACTCCAACAGCTTTGCCATCGCTATCTCGTCTATGTACTTCCTTTCCTTGAAATGCTTTTTTGGAACCCGGCCAGTCTGCACAAACCCAACCTTCTCATAAACGTGAATTGCACGCTTATTGGTCGCAAAGACAGAGAGTACCAGAACCTTCAAACCGATCCTTTGGGCTTCCTTCACAATAGCCCGCATGACCCGCGTTCCAATGCCCAAATCCCTGAAACCGCTCTTGACAGCTATGCCAACCGCACTGGCACGCTTCTCGGAGCCTCTACCCACGTGGAGGTCAGAAGACGCAACAACCTTTCCATCCACCTCTGCAACCAAGAAAAAGATCTGACCCTTTTCCAGACGAAGAAGCACGCCGGAAAGCCACTCAGCCTCTTGCTCTCTTGACAGCTTCTCGTCCACAATTACCTCAGCCTTCTCCTCCACAAGCGAGTTAATGAGTTCCAACAAGTCGTCCAGGTCTTCCCACTTTGGAGTTCTCAAGACAACCCTGCGCCCGTCTTTAGCAGAGAAAGTCTCGAGGATTTTGCCCGACTTCATAAGCCAAGCTAAGGCAGCACAACTTTAATACCTTTTCAAACCGCTCGCTCTAAATAGCCCCGAGACGAAGTGACCGGGGTGATGCTTTCGTATACACGGCCTTGCGCGTCGCGGAAAGCTGGGGGCTTTGGTGACATGTTAAAAACCCCTGCAATACTGTGGTCACTGAGGCCACCAGCAAGTAATCTAGATATGTTAAGCAAGCCAGAATTTCGCACTCTTGGCCTACAGTCGACAGTACAAACATGTGCACTCATGGGGGAGACGCCAGAATTTGGCTTCATTAGTTCTCAAATCCGCCCCGCAGAAGTTGGTGAAAACCCCTGAATCTGCCTCGGTGTAGGGATGCTGGCGTAGACAATAGCATCGCCAAGAGTCAGTTCGGAGCATCGGCTAACACACTGCCGGGTGCCTGGTCAAAAGAGCTGGTTCTGCCCTAGAAGGCGGTAGCCGATGGGCCAGGTTTGTGCGCAGGACACATGTGAGAACGATTTGGGTTCACAAGGCACTATCTCACAGTACACATTAGGCAAACAGCACGTGCAGTATTTGGAGTTGTATGAGTATTGGTCAGGTCTCCTAACGGTTTAGCTCTAAGTCATTGGAAAGGGTCGAAGTAGTTACGAAGGTCTAGGCTGCTGGGTTCGCATGGAGATTTTCGTCGGTTCTTCTATGAGGCCCCGACCATCCACGTTATGAACCTATCCCTCAGATTTAAGGTTCTTTCGCCAAAACAAGCCTATTTCATAAAGTCGGTTTTGAGTGGTTTTTGACCATTCACTTCGAGAAAAAGCATGGTATGTTTCGAAGAAAGTCCATGAAAGCGAAGGTTTTTCGAAGTTTGATGGTCTTTTTCCATGAAAACTACTTCGAAACGCTAGGCTACCGGGTACTTCTCATATCTACGTCTCAAGTATGGCTGAAGACTGCGCGGATCCGCTTTAGTCTTATCTGTGACTGCCATAATGTCATGGTCCATCATGTCATAGTCATAGTTGTAGCCGAAGGCTCTCAAAAAGTGCTGAGTGATGTTTGGCAGTAAGGCTTTCACGATTTGCCATTCTCTCTTAACCCCGGCGATTTGAACGCTGTATCTATGCCTAACCGTTCCATCATGCAGCGTGTAGTCATGGCCCTTAATCAGATACCTTCTTTTCGTTAAGCTAAATGCGAACAGTCTAGGCTGATTCTTTGACCTTTTTCCTTCCTTGTCATATTCAGTTATGTCCTCTAGGTATTCCAGAATCAGCTTTGTAAAGCGCGCGCGCTCACCTTTCAGTGGCAGCCTCGCGGTTCGAAACAGAATCTTGTTAGCTTTCCTCTTGCCAACCAGAACGCCGAAGACGTTGATGTATGTCTGAGAGTCTTCTTTGTCGGCTGTGTGTTTCTCAAAGTTATCCGGCGTCAGTGGCAGGACTTCGCTGGCTCTGAAGTCACCTAGATAGAGTAGGGCAACGAGAGCGCGGTCCCTTCGCTGATAGAAGGCCATGTTAGACTTGTAGTCGATGCCAGGACTTTTCATCAAGTTTTCATAGAGCTCTTTCGGTGTTGGATACTTCTCTATCTGCAGCAACGTGAGCCTAGAGGGTTTCTTATCTGAATCTTTTGAGGCCAAAGTCCTTCGCTTCACTTCTTATTAGGTTTATAATAAGACCTTTTATGGATGCTTCAATTCTGAGAATCGGTTTCATGGTTTGCATTACCACTTCGCTCTGCGTTACGTGTTACGCTCGCATACTCGCTGCAAATCTTGATAATACTTCTTTTTATTTGCTCACGACTCAACTTAGTGATAGTTTCTATTTCAGCGATAGACTTCCCCTCTGCACGTAACTGTGCAACCTGGCCGTCTCTATCTAGGTTGCCTAATGGTAACTTCTTTTTTAACGTGAAGATTGCAACATCCTTAGAGTTAAACCTAATAGAAGTTCTAGGTATGTTACATAAAGTCCATGATTTTCCAGATACACGATCATTGATGATTGCGGTCTGTCTGCTAACCTTGTGAATGTATAAGTCAAGGATGTCCGTGTCTAGGATTTTGCGGTCTATGAAAACGTGGCTCGGGCTGATGGCAATAAAGCCACAGTCATAATGCCTGCACATTTGGATAACGTCAAAGATTTCCACGTTCTTTTGACTCATAAAGCGCATCCTTCCCAAGTGGATCCCCGCTTCGTCGAGGATGTAGAGTTTCTTGCCGGGCCTCTGCAGCCATAGTTTAAGGCTCTCGAGATCTGTGATCTGTGCTTCTATCATGTAGCTTTCAGTCTTGATGTTCGTGGCTATGTGAGTATGATATTTTTGAACGTAGCATATTTCAGCTAGAAGCAACGAGAAATCTGTCTTGCCCTTATCCTTCCGGCCTTTGATGACAATTACGAACCCATCTTGTTCTAGGATAGGCTCAATGTCAGGGATGATAGGAACAAGGACTTCAGCCTTACTTGTTGGCGGCCTGGCTAATTCTGTCCCGGACATTCTTAGCACTCACGGTTTTTGATTGATCGCCCACGATCATGGACAGCCTGGTCAATTCGCCAAACCTTTCCATGCCTTCGACAATTCCGTTATAGTGAATGAGCTCTTTAATAAATTCCATAGTGTCCATACCGCTTCTCAAATCTTCTAAATGGTCCAGAACCCATAAAGCAATGGCAGTGTCAGGGTCAAGCCTTGCGATTTCGACATACTCAGGGAACTTTTTGCTAATGGCCATACCTAGCGTTAAATATTGCTGAAATCTGATGTAGGCGTCTTCCTCGTTTCTTCTATTTCGTTCAGTCATATCTTATCACGTGCTGCAGGGCATATTCTTCGCGTAGACTCTCGGCGAGCGCCTTCATTGCTTCCACATCGTCTAGCGCAATGATGGTTATCAGGTTTGATATCATTCTGAGGTCTTGCGGTGTGAAGGTTGGTTTCTTTTGTTTGGGTTTCATAGTTTTCACCATGACTTTGACAGGAACATATCAAAAGTGTATGGTGAAAGCTCGAGTGTGCGGGTTTGGTTAGCGCACTGCCTCGAGCCTTCAGCTTCGCGTCGACGCGCAATAGTGCCATAGCCAACGAACACCTTTAAGATTTTCTCTGATTCATAGCGTTAAAGCACTTCGCATGATAAATCGTTCTGAAAGCATCATACTCGCCATAGGCCACATGATGCTTACTGACTGTGAGGTCACCATGCCGTAAGGCTTCACTACACAGGCAACATTCAACATGCTTGAACCCATCAGGATCCACAAACTTGTACACGTGAAGGGGCTTCATTGGCCTAGCCTCTGAATTTCCCATGTAACAGAGTTACAGAGTTTATCGAGTTCCGAGAGTGTGTGACCATCCTTTTTACCATGCTTTTTCATGGTAGCGCACCCTCGGAACTTAGTAAACTCTGTAACTTCGTTACAAGTTCATAACCATACTTTTTGGCAACCTTCCTAAGCTTGATGAGATCAAACTCGTAGCCTCTGACAACTACATCCTTCCCTTCGGAATCCTTCTCTCGCATAGCCTTAGACTTTCCGCTTATAACTTCTCTTAGGCGATAACCAACTTTATTCTTCGTGACCTTGAAGAAGTCACCAGTATCCATTTCGTTTGGCTTGTTCTCATTCAGTTTTCCGTCTAATTCAAGGCCTAATTCTTCCCATATCTTCTTTAAAGGCAGAGAATAAATTTGAGCCTTAGAATCAATTTGAGCCTCGTTGCATAGGTCCACAACTACCTTAACGATTTTGCCCTCTAAAGTGTCCTGGCGGCCGCTTAACCTGGCTTTCCTCTGGTCTTCGACAAACCGGTACAAATCGCTGTAGATTGGAAGGTCACTCGTTATCTGCAGGATAGGCTTCCACAGTTCCTTGAGTCGTCCTTTCACGGTTAACTCAACATTTGGCAAGTCCTCTTGTCTACTGGTCATTCGCCACTTCAGAAGCATGTTTCTAAGGGTCCGTATGCGTTCTTTGTCAGTTCTTGACAAGTCACACCATTCTTTTTGCGGTGAGCCTTCAACCATAGACAAAAACATGAATCTCTCGTTAAACCCCTTCACTTGCGGTATCTGTTCACTAGCGCAAGCCTTGAAACAGAATGTTCGGTAATACTTGATTATGCGAGTGAAATTCGTCATCAGAGTCCTCGGCACTACGGCGCCTTCTTTGTATCCGGCCTTGTAAATTTTGATTTTATCCGTGTCCTTTTGGATTCCTTGAACTTCATCCTCGAGTATGCAGCCTTGACCGTCAGAATCTTCCAAGTAGCCGTAGAGGTCAGCCGAAGGAATAGTGACGCCGTACATAGGCCGGTAGCATAGGCTCTTCAAGACTTGCAGAACAGTTGATTTGCCACTTTCGTTATCGCCATAACAGAACAGGTACGGAACGGTCTGCAGTTTCTCTTGTTGATAGGTTAACAGTGTGCAGGCTGTCAAGACGTCTTTCCAAATAGGTTCAACGTCTATCCACGTTTCAAACTCGTTTCTAACCTGTCGGGCTAATTCCTCTCTTCCCGGCGTTTCTTGTTTGCAGTAGCCGTAAGGCTCGTATGGAATGTTCTGCCTCTCTTTTGGACTGATCGTTTCCTCTGCAAACTCTATCGTTTCGACCAGGCTGAAGCTGCCACCATTCAACCGTAGAAAATAGGGTTTATCACTGTCATAGACAGCTTCAAAGCAACCATTCGAAAGAATGCCGGAGTCTTTGAGTTTCTTCCGTTGCTTCTTGTCTTTTTCTGTTTCTTCAAGTTCTTCAGTGAAGGCCATGTTTCTTTATCTCCTGCACGACTTCGCGGATCCCTGATATTCCTTTGAGGCATCTTTTGAGGCGGTTCTGATAGTGATAGTCAACTGAAGCAAGTCTAATGGCTCTTTGATCGTCACCGGTTCTCAGAACGACCTCTTCAATTATGCGTCTTGCCGATTCAATGGAAACGCCTTTCCTCAGGCAGAAACCGAGAAAGTACATTTCAAGGTCGTTACGATAACCATGTATCCAATACTTGCACAGAAACGCTACGGATTTTTCCTCTTCCCTATTGCTTAATGGCTTGAAAGTCTTAGGCAGATTAAACATGGCTTGAACGTTGCTTTTCTGTTTTAAACTCAATATTCTCGCTATATCTGCTTCGCTGAAGCTGATGCCTTGAAAATCTGATAAGTACGTGTTCGGTAGAGGCGTCCAGGCTTCATGATCAAGTATTCTGGACCACTTCTGTTCTTTTTGGTGAAGGCCTAGAGGCAGCTTAACGAAGTTGCCGTAAGGCCGGTCTTCTGTCAACTCTGTTTGCTTCGGGAAAACCTCAACTTCCTTAGGATTCAAGTTTGAGAGCTCAAGTATGCGGTAGCCTAGCCACTGCGCCACTTTCGCGTCGACTGCAGGCGCGAAGAATATCCACACGTGAAAACTCGGATCAGAATATCGGCTTGCTTCCAACATGACGGCAGAAGGCCATATTCTAGGCTTCGGGGTTCCTTCCTCTTCCTTCACTTCGAAAATAACCGGCAGCAACTTGAGGACTGTTGTTTTCGGTTCTTTCAGTTTTTCCGGGTCAAAGTCAAAGCATAGGTACTTGACCGTGTTATCTGTGCCTAATTGATAGCTGCCAACAGTCTTACGACCCTGCAAGTGGTCGTTAAGCTGTTGAAAGGTCAACGGTTCCGCTATTCGACTGTAGCTTCCATCCTTATTCTGTTGACAATAACAGTCTTCCCGGTTCACGAAGAGGTCATGCAAATCAACGGCCATGCAGAGAACACCTAAGCGCGCGCTAGCTCCTCTTGAATCAATGAATCTACAACGCCGGAAGCGGTTTTCTGTTCCAGGTCCCGGCGCTTTCTCTTGACCGCTAAAATCTTGTCCAGGTCAATCGCAACAATGGCCGTTTTGCTTGACATGTTAGACCTCTTTCAAGAATTGCTGAATTGCTGTTCGAATGGCCTCTGAAAGTGACTTGAACTTTCCTTCTTTGATTAGCTGTTCAATCCTTGTGCGTTGGTCCGGCTCTAGCCTAGTCGTTATGCGTAGGTTCTTCATTTTTAACATCAACTTGTCCGAAGGCATTAAATGTCCGAAGGCTCAAAAAGATTTCATACACACGAAACTAAGGCGATAACTTGAGCTGGATGAGTAATAGGACCGGAAGGCCAAAAAAAGAGCATGGACATAAAAGACGCAACCTCAGCCTCAACGAATTTACGAATTATGCGCTAGACATCATAAAACCATACAGCAACATGTCAAAGTTTGTGGAAGAAGAACTGAGGCCAGGCTTAATTAGTGCCATCCACAAGGTCAAGGCCGATATTATGAAGGACCTCTCGAAAGATAAGAGCCTAGTCGGGCGAATGTTATACAGAATCTTTGAGGCTGTCTTTGACGTCTTTCCTCTCGAACCATGCACTTCGAACTTTTCTAGCCTAAATCTAACGCCTTTTGTCGAAATAGGCATTTCTTCAACATACACGCTTTAAAAAAGCGAAGACGCTGCGTTCGAGGCGCAAATAACCAAAGAAGCCTATTCCTTACGTTAAGCATGTTGGAACTCTAAGCAAAAGCCTCAGTTTAAGGCGGTTTGAAGAAAAGCGGCTAAGTCCATCGATTTTCAACGGTTCTTCTATGAGGCCCCAGCGAAGTCCATGCCTTGCCCTCAAGAGTGAAGGAAACTGGCCAAAATCTCTTTGCTTTCGCTCAAGGGAGCTTGCTTTGGGGTTTTCTGTTTCGTGTCCGTTGTGAAAAACTGTCAGCTGTTGCTGAAGGGTAGTTTTACGGCTGAACTTCGTACTCTAATCTGGCCTATTTTGCAGGGTTTATGTTGGGAATTCGCCGTTTTCATGAAAATGGGCCTGTCGGTTTTCGAAACGCTTTCAAAACGTAGCACTGTTCGAAACGCGCATTCTGCATGGTTAGAAGCTCATGTTATCAGTTTCTTCATATTGCTGATTTTGAAATACCACTTTAATTGCTCATCGCACTGTGTTTTTTGTCAGAGAAAAGATAGCAAAGGTGCCAGTCTTGCCGCCAAGCTGTTTTGGAGATGACGTTGAAACCCTTGAGAGGAACGTCAACGGAAGGAGAGTCAGTGTGAAGTGGGACTGGGGGAGCTTTGGGAGCACTGAAGGCTTTCCTGTTGATGACAACCTGATAAACTGGGCCATTGGACAAGACCAGGCCCTGAAAGAATGTTTCTTATGCCTAGATGAGTGGGTGCACAAGCTCAAGTGGCTAGAGAAGAACGAGTGGTACACGAACTGGAGTAGTCCTGACAAGTCTAAAGCCTCTGTCAAGACGCTGATCAGTCCTGGACCCTATCTCATGCTGCTGGGAGATCCTGGAACAGGGAAATCGCTGATCGGTAGGGCCCTGTCGGAAAAGTTGACGCAAGTGTACAGCGAAAACGGCATACGATTGGCCGACGCGCTTTGTTGGAAAAACTCGGTGTTGCCCAGTCAACCCAAGATTTCGATCCACAAGGCTGGTGAAGGAAAGAAGATTGTTCAAAAAGAACAGCTCAAGGACCTTAAGAGGAAATTCCTCACGAGGGTGGGGTTCAAGGCTCTGCAGATTTTGATGGTGGCTATGGGCTTGTTCTTGATTTGCCTCGGGTTTTACTTCATCTACCAGGGCTGGGTTACTTGGCAGTCGAACCCGCCCTATTCGGGCGAGACTCTTCAGCAATTCTACGGCAACAGTTTCCTATCTTATCTCATCGCACAGTTCGTCGGCCTAGTTCCTCTGACTTTCATCCCAGGTGGAAGCCTTGTGTTCTTCGGAGTTTTCTTGTGGTGGCTTTCCAAGATGGGTGGAATGGCAAACCTCAAGGGTATCGGAGGCGCCCAACAGTCTGACGCTCCGAAGCTGATCGTCGACAACAGTTCCGGCTATGCGCCTTTTATTGACGCGACGGGACATAGGACTGCCCAGCTTTTCGGTTCAATAGCTTGGGATCCGTATCAAACTGGCGGCTTGGGCACTCCTGAGCATCAGAGGGTTAGTGCTGGAGACGTGCACGTGGCGTCTTTGGGCATCCTTTACATAGACGAGATAAAGAACCTTGACGCTGAGGAAACCGTAACGCTGCTGACAGTGCTGGAAGACGGACAGCTGCCGATAACTTTGCGAGGCAGATTCAACGGCGGAGACACGGCGGCAATGGCAGTTTCAACGGAACCCGTTCCTTCGATAACGTTTCTTGTCGGCGCTGGGAACTTTGACAGCATAGGACAGATTCATCCTGCTCTCATGGACAGAATATACGGATACGGCAAAGTCGTGCGCATGAACAACGACATGCCGAACACCATCGAAAACAGGCGCAAGTACGTTCAGTTTATAACACAGGAGGTCAAACGCTTCAACCTCATCCCGTTCACCAGAGACGCATGCGAAGAAATAGTTGAGGAAGGCAGACGAAGAAGCGACAAAAAGTATGCGTTAACAACAAAGTTCAGACCGCTGATCTCGATCATTAAGACCGCTTCGACGCTGGCGATGAATGAGAATGCCGCGATCGTGGAAAGAAGACACGTGATTGAAGCCGTTGAACAGCATTGTAAGACCATCCAGAGGCAGATACTCGAGCACAGCATTCAAGAGAGGGGAAACTCCTGGAGATCGAACCAAAGGGAGCCAAGCTGGGACAAATACACGGCCTAGCCGTTGTCCAAGACTCCTACAGCGGTGAAATGACGGGCAGCGTGTTGAACGTGAAGGCTCAAATGGTCAAGAGAAGCGCGCTTGCAAGAGACTACTCCTTCAAAGGATACTACAAAGTGACGGGGGCCGCCAAAGGTCAGAGCTTCATTTCAGACAGCATAGCCAAAGTTAGAAGCGTGATTCTGCAGAAGTACGGCGTGGACATCGCGCAGGACTATCTCACCCACATCGACTTTGCGCAGTCTTACGGCATAGATGGACCATCAGCGGGCGTTACGATGGCGATTCTGCTGTGCTCACTTATCGAGGGAAAACCGATAAGACAGGACGTCGCAGTCACAGGAGAAATCAACCTTGGCGTTGGAGAATCCATTCAGGTAACGGCCGTCGGAGGCGTCTACGAGAAGATCAAGTCCGCAGAAGCATGGGGGTTCAAGAAAGTTGTCATTCCGCAAAAAAACTATGAGAATTCCATAGACATCAGGGACTACAAGATTGAAGTCGCTCCTGCGGCAACCTTGGACGATTATTTGAAGGCGTGTCTCGTTGAGACGCCTGTGCTCAAGGTTCCAGTCCAGGCTTGGAGGCGCAACGTGCGGGCTAACGCTACGAGAAGCGCCAGAATGTAGCACCCGGACTGATTCTTCAGCCACCTCTTACCACTCCTCGGGAATTCTTTTAGTTTTCTTGGCTAGACTCTTCCGATTCCTCAAATCGCCACGTTCACGGCACGCGTAGCCACAGGCTCAATACTTTTTTATCTCTAGCTTTACCAACATTACTCTGTAGTCGCTTGCTAGAAGAGCCTTCTGATGATCAGGGAAGTCGACAAAGACGCGATTCGCAGATGGCGTAAAAGAGGTTTTTACAGCGAAAACGCTCTGGTGAAGCTTCTTCAGAAGAACGGCTACTATTCTGTGCGGGTTCCAGTGAGCAACCCGAGCCTCAACCCCTTGCCAGACGTTATGGCCAGAAGAGGCTTGGACATGTACGCTTTTGAGGTCAAGAACGCAGGATACTATGCCTACTTCCCTAAACAGCAGGTCGAAAAACTCTTTAGGTTTCTCAACGAGCTCATCCCCGCGGATAATGAGCATAAACATGCCGTGCTCGCTGCTCATCTCGGCAAGAAATGGATCTTTAAGGAAATATGCTGGAGAGACTACGAGAAGGGAAAACTTCAAGAGAAGGTAAGGATTCTGAAGCGCGACAGAGGAAACATCAACCTGACAAGAGGAGGATGATTAAAATGAAGACTTCCGAAGCAGCGGTCCAAGCATCTGTCCTTTGCAAAACATACGAGACGACTGATTCAAAAGTCGAAGTCTTAAAAGACGTAGAGTTGAGGGTCGGAGAGGGCGAATTCACGGTTGTTGGTGGTCCTTCAGGCTCGGGGAAGACAACACTTCTTAACATGATCGGCGGCATCGACAGGCCGACAAGCGGGAAAATCGTCGTCTTTTCGGAGGATCTGGCGGCAAGAGACGAAGATTTCTTGGCCAATTTCAGATGTACGAAGGTCGGTTTCGTTTTTCAGTCCTACAACCTAGTTTCAACTCTTACCGTAGCCGAAAATGTCGCGTTTCCGATGGAGTGGCTGAGGAAACCTGAAGGTCAGATAAAGAAGCTCGTCGACGAGCTCTTAGAAGTTGTGGGCCTCCGGCAGAGGTCAGAGCACTTTCCATTTCAGCTCAGCGGCGGTGAGCAGCAACGCGTCGCCTTTGCCCGTGCATTAGCTAACAACCCACCGTTGCTTCTGGTTGACGAACCCACTGGTAACCTGGACAAGAAAACAAGTGCCAAGATCGTGCAAATGTTAGAGACTTTGAAAAATGAGGGAAAAACAATCATCGTTGCCACTCACGACGAAGGGATCTCTAAGCTGGCAGATCAAAAGCTTTGGTTAGAAGACGGGAAACTGATGACTCAGAATGAGTGAAACATCCTTTCCGGTCAATGACCTGCTTCGAAGGAAGCTTCAGACAGCCCTCGTCGTTGCCAGCCTGGCGTTGTCTGTCGCTTCAACCCTTTTCCTGCTTCTTTTTGCAGAAAAGATCGGGTTTAGCGTTTCGTTGATGGTTGAGGGCAAACTGACGGCGGGCTTTTCCGCTGCCTTCTCCCCTTTCATCCTGTTGTTGGTCGTTTTGATTCTCATTGCGGGCGCGGTCATGGTGTCTTTCATGACTTCTTTGATGATTTCTCGGAGGATAAAGGACATTGGACTCATGAAGGCGGCGGGGTGTCCGAACGACTTGGTCTTCGGCTATTTTCTCACAGAGCTCTTAGTCGTCATCTTTTCTGGCTGTTTTTTAGGGACCCTGCTGGGATTATTGGCTGATTTTGCTTCAACAAGTGTTTTCGGTAGCCTCGGTCTTCAGGCGCCGCAGGTTCCCTTAGACTTGTGGCTAGTTCTTGGCGTATTCGCCTTGTACTTTGTCATCGCATTGGTTGTCGGTGCCAAGCCCGTTTACAGCGCTTCGAGGGTTGAACCGGCTAAGGCAGTTTCACCAACGTACTACCTTGGACTGGGGAAGGGGTCGAGTTTTAAGGTGCTCTCAAAGTCAAGTCTAGCCTTCAGAGTTGCACTGAGAAGCCTCATACGTCACAAGTCTGCGACTGTCAAGATCGTGGTCTGCCTGAGCATTGTCTTCACGCTCCTCACCGTCGGCGTTGCAGGAGGATTGATAGCCGATCAGACCACAGAAAGATGGGTTGAAAAAGCCATAGGTCGAAACACAGTTTTGATCGCGCAGCAAGACATGGGCGAGCAGTACGAACTGCTGCTGAAGGAATTTTATGAAGGAAGCACCGCTACACAGTTCAATTACACTGATGAGAGATACGTCATACCTGAGAATCTCCTCGAGAATCTTTCCTCTTTGTACGGGGATAGCCGTATAGATGCTCGCATCGTTCTTGAAGCGCCCGTGACAGAAGTTGAAGGATATGCCTATAATGGGGAGACCTCGGCGAATATCACAACCGTCGGAGATTCTCGGACGGGGCAGTCCCTCGTGGAGGGCGTCGAACCCGGAAGACCGTTGAATGACTGGGTTCTGGATGGCAGTTTCCTGAACGCGACCTGGGAGGTCGTCGTGGGCGATACTCTCTCCAAGAATTTGTTCTCTGACCCATTGGCCCAGGGGTTGAGAGTGCTTGGCAGGAGTCTAAGCGTCGTCGGTGTTTGCCTTGATCCCATCAACAACGGAAAGGTTGCTTACGTCTCCTTCCAAGCGCTGCAGAACGCATCAGGCGTGCTCGGACCAAACGTTGTACTGCTGAAACCCCCCCCATCGGCTGACCGAACAGCTTTCTTGAATCAATTAAATGCCACTGTCAAGGCAGTGAACCCAGAATTTGCAGTCTTTGACCTTAACGACGTATTGGACAAGTGCCTCAGCTTCGTGGGCTACATGTGGTCGACGGTGATGATTCTGCCCTTGTTCTCCCTGGTCGCGGCTTCACTCTGTTTAGTGGGCTACGTGATGCTGGCCGTGGATGAGCAGCGCCAGGAATTCGGTGTTCTAAGGGCTGTAGGAGCAAAGCCTAGCATGGTTCTCAACGTCGTTTCTGGACAGAGCCTGTTCGTCCTGCTGTCGAGCTACGGCGTCGGGATAGCCTTCGGCATAATCGCCACTTTGCTGATTTTGGTTCAACAACCGCTCGTCACGGTGTACACTGTCTTCGAGATCTCGGGGTTGCTGACGGTTGCCTTGGTAGCAACGTTCGTTTCAAGCCTTTACCCTGCCTTAAGATTTGCGAGGAAGCCTTTGCTGGAGATGATGAGGCAAACATGACCGATTCTTGTGAAAAGCCGTCTCACTGAAGACTGTTTCTTGAATAATCTTTTAGGCCATTTGCGCTGAGACAAAGTAACGAGTCCACATACGCTGGCAGTTGATTCAAAAAATCCTGCAGTTGAAGGACTGGGACGACAGGAACTCCTTTGTAGAATTTGAACTTGTCGAAGGTGAGAGACAAGACAGCAGGCACAAACTTTGCGGTGCCCGAAGAAAGGAACTCGATCTTTACAGCGGGATTTGGCAACGACATAACCAGCGCGCGCGTTCGTTCTGTCTGCTGCTCAGCAATCCTCTCTGCTGCTGACCTTTGCAGCCCATGGTGCCAGTGTTTGCAGTCCAAACACACGACTGTTGGACTCTTCCAGCCCGACGATGTCCATTTCCCATCTGCGACCACCATGTTTAAAGTGCAGATTCCTCACCACAGTGTAACCATTGCTCTCCAACGCAACCGCGGCGATACCTTCAAACTCTTTCCACTGAAGAAAACCGCTCACTCTTTCAAGGTCGCCACCTGATTTTAACGCGCGAACAGCCAACCGAAGGCGCTGCACGCTGCTAACCTCCACCACACTCTCATGGAGATAAACGAGTCCATCACTTTGCAGTCTTCGAAGCAATTTCCCTACGAGACTTGCTGGGAGCCTGGCCTCCTTATTGATTACTTTTTGTGAGACAGGCCCGTCTTTTGTCAACTTCAGTATTGAAATTAGCAAGTCGCTTTCAATGTTCAAGTTTGGCCCCCCAATATTTCACATGAGGATGTCTAGGAATCGGCCAGACAAGCATCAGTTTAAAAGCTTTGCGGCACACAACTACACCGTTGAGCAGATGATGTTCACGTTTGTTCCTGCTTATCCCGTGGATTCTGCATAATCTTAATACTCGCTTGGTGTTCCACGCCAATTGGTTTATGAACGTTTGAGCATGACTTCCGCTTTCTCCAGGTCTAGAGCAGTGTTGACGTTAAAGAACGTTCTCAGCCGCGGGTCTAACTGCTCGAGCACCAAGGTTGAGACATAACGTACTCTTTGCAGCTTATCTACCATCGCCTGCAGGTTCAACTTGCCCGAAAGCAATGCGTTTCTGGCGGCTTCCAACGCGGGTCTCGTACAGTACGCTGCCTGGAGGGGTTCTATGTAGCAGTTAGGCCATCGAGGGACAGCTGCGTTTCTGTTTATGCACAGTTCTAACAGAAGGTGGAGAATGTCCCTTGAAACGAATGGCGTGTCGCATGGGAGGAGGAGCGAATACTTCCCTTTTGCGCGTTCAAAGCCGGTTGTCGCACCTGCCAGCGGGCCTTGTACTCCAGCGTCGTCAATGAGAACATTGGCATCTTCGCCTAGGACATTTGAATACCTCTCAGCCTGAACCTTTGAGCTTACAACCACCAGTCTTTCGTCAACAAGGTCTTTGGTCTTGTCCATAACGTGTTTTACAAGAGGCCTGTTCGACAATTGAACAAGTCCTTTGTCTCGGCCTAGCCTGCTGGAAAACCCGCCTGCCAGTATGATTGCTGATCTTTCCAATAATGAGTGGTCTCCGTCACCGGTGTGAGGTTCTTAACGTATCCGTTCGGTTGTATAAGTTTTTTGCGTGGAATATTTCTTAACTGGAATACAGCATATAAGCGCACACTTTATTGCTTGTGGGATTATGCAACGGGATGTCAGATGACCTCAGAAGTGAAGGAACTCAGTCGCATCATCTGCAACAAGTGCGGAGAGAAGGAATATGAAAAGTGCAGGGATTGTAGAATTCACTATTTGTTGAACAGAATAGCAGCATGCTAGATACGAAAATTACTTCATGTCCTCTATTCTGTTCGCCATCTCGCCTAGGATTCTGGTGAAGGGATGGTCTGGTTTATCTTGGGCGAAGATGACCCCTCCCTCAGCCTTCAGGACATCGCAGAAGCACGGAACTATCCCTAGAAGTGGAACCTGATATACTTCCTTAAGCTTGGTCTTCACGTCGTCTCTCCCATTTCTCATGGAACCGTCTAGCACTTTGTTCAGGACGATTTCGGTTTTCTTCTCAAACAGGTCGTACAGCTCTCTCAGCATGCGTCTAGTTCCATCCACGTCTGATCGGTCGAATGTTGTTGCGACGAGGACAAGGTCCGCGCTGACAACCGCGTTTATGGATGAGTATTGCAATCCAGGGCTTGTGTCGAGTATCAAGTAATCGAAACCTTTGTCGTTTAAGAGTGAAGTTTTTAGAGCAAGGAGTCTTCCTAGTGCCCGCATCTCCCACTTTCTATCTTTTGCAGACATATCCCTGATCGCTTCAGTGGACGGATTGGCGAAGCCCACGAAGAGTTTGCCGCTGTTGCCAATCCTGTCGCTTAAGTCCATCACTACTTTGTTGATCTCGCACACTGCGTTAAGATAATCGTTTAACCAGCACTCTGCTTTGTCAATCTTGAGCAGTGTAGAAAGGCTCGGTGCACGGAAGTCAAGGTCAAGCAAGCAAACACTCTTTCCGTGCTTGGCAAAAGTTGCAGCCAAGTTGACTGAGAGAAGCGTCTTCCCCGTTCCGCCCTTATAAGAGTGCACAGCTAATATCTTACCCATTCAGATCACTCCTTGTTTTCCCTGTCTACGAAGAAGTAGGCCTTTCTTCCATTCCTCTCCTTCTTAAGGTGGCCCATTATCACGAGCTGGTTCAAATACGCGCTTTCCACAGCCCTTGCTCTCTTTGTTTGCTCAGCGACCTCGTCTGCTGTAGCCCTGCCCAACCTGCAGATAGTCATAGCAGTTTTTCTCAGGTGGTCAGGCATCGAAAGCAAAGTCATAACGTCCAAAGGGGCGTCTGACAGTGGCTGTTGAATGTCTTTTCTCTCATGCTTCTGCAGTTCAATCATGACTTCCACTTTCTCGTTCAGCTTCTCAAGGTTGTCTCTGATCTTTTCCAGAACCTGCAGAGGCTTTTTCGTAAGAACTTCTTCCCTGGACAAAGTGTCTTTCCTCAACATGTCTTAAGCGCGTACAGCATGCGCATACAGCATGATTAAAGACAAGGCAGTTTATTAAGTCTTACGAAACAATGATAATGATTCACAAGACAATCCGCGACACATGTCAACGATCCTAACAAGTCTTCCAAAGGTGTGGTTAAAACGACGTTCTCTCCGAGTGGATCGAGATTCCCTGCAGCATCTGACGTCAATCAATGGTATCGAGCATTAAGAAAACGAAGACCAAAACTCTGTCAAAAAAGTTGGGAGGTAGCCTAGTAGGGCATTGGGACGCGGTTTCTCAGCTCTTCTTCAAGTATCGGCAGGATCTGCTTCAACTCTCTGAAGTATTTGAGCACTGTTATGCCTCTCTGGGTCACGGCGTAGACGATGCGTCGCTTCCCCACCATGCGTTCTTCAACGAGGTTCTGCTTGATGAGGAAGTCCAAATATTCTTTCAGAACGCTGCAATTAACGTTAGCCTTGTACATGATGTGAGTCAGCTTCAACGGGCCTCGATGAGCCAGTACCTTGAGTATGTCTATGTACATCTCAAGTTTGGAACGTCTCATTGTTCACGCCTCTTTTTTGCCATATTGCAACTCTCCATATAAAGCTTTTATGGATTCAAGCTAAGTCTTTTCTGTAAACAGTCTCCGTTAGTAGCTCCTTTTCGCCTGTGCTCGAATTAACACGTTCATTCTATTTTGGAACGCCGTCACCAAGTCGTCTAGCAATATTCGTTGCAATTCTGCTGGCAGTCCTTTGATGTTTCTCTTGAAAACCTTGGCCATTTTGTTCTGCAGTTCCTTTCTTTCTTTAAGAGTCAATGTTTTTTTCAAGGGCTTTCCTCCATTGTTTACGCACACGATAAGCCTTTGGTACTTAACTGTCTTATGAATCGAAAATGTGAAATTACAATTCATATTCAGAGACGGTCTAACGAACTTGTCGCGTCCTATTTCGGAGGGTTTCAATGTAGTCTTTCAGCCCTCTACAAGGTGTTTGAAGGGAACGGTAGTCGGTCAGTCAAGCATTCTCGGCATACGTAGCCTATGTACTTTTTATAGAAAGAGAAGATTATGAACGCGCAATCTGCAGTTCATTACGCCAGAAATCGCTTCCTTGGTGTCAAACTTTTTATTTCCAGTTTCACTACTGTTCTTCTGCCGGATGATGAGAAGGCATTAGATTGACATTCAGGATGAAAGCTCAGAGTTACTCGGACGGCAATGCATGAGAGTCTTCCAGAATGACATGGCAAACTTCACATCGTGGAACTCACAATGTTCAACAGTTTTTATTGTGTCACATTGAAGGGCCACTGCTGTTAGTCTCATTGATGTGGATACGGTAATTCTCTGTAACATCCAGAATCTGTTTTTCTGCGATCGCGTAGACCAGGTTCACGTCCTTGCTCCATTCCAGAGCGTACATGGATGGGCAGTTGATCCTCTTCTCGGCGGGATCTACGTGCGTCCAAACGCTTTCGGAGAGAATTTCGTTCCAAACATGGTCTCCAGCCACCTTCTTCGATTTGTCTTGAAGTACAGAGCAGTCTATCACCATTCGAGTTTGATAGCTGTTCGCTAGCAACAATCCGTTGTAGAGCAACGCAAACTCTCCGCACCTGCCCTTGCATTGAACGATTATGTCAATCGGCATTTCTGCTCTTGGTTTAGGCAATTCTTCCTTGGTGTATTTTAGGTGTCGATGCTCCCAATTCAACAGTTGCTTCCAGTCTAAATCATCAATAGGGTCACGTAAGACAGCTTCTGTGTAGATGCGCAGTTCTTGTTTATACTCTGCTGTTGCCATCCTGTCGAAGCGTTGCCTGTAGACCTTGACTATTCCTGGATACTCAGGCTCGGGAATCCTTTGCATGGGAGATCACGTAGGCAACGTTAAGAAACAACGTTTTTCAACATTGTTTACCCCAAATTCAGATTTAGCGCGGCGACCTTGAAGCCCTCTTGAGAAGGCTTGACGCTTATTTGAAGTTGATTGGGACCACGCACTCCTTGGTGGAGTGCGCAATCCTTCTTCTCCCTTCTCCTTTCGGTTGTGCAATATCAGCTTGAACGAGAACTATACCAAAAGCTGAACGATTTATTGCTTATGAAAGAGCATTCTAGAAGAATCTTCTAGTGCATAGTATGCTTGCCATCAATGGGCTGAGAAGTTCTCTTACAGCGGTTTGGTTGATGGGTCACTCTTCTTTTCCTTTTGGTGCCAGATTTCATCGTATACAATCCTATCGCGCACCCGATGGGTCACGGACCCAACGTTAAAGGAACAGACGTTACAAACCCATCCAAATTGCGTTTATTAGCTTTAATAATTCTTGAAGCATCAATCGAGTTTTACAGACTCTTTTCGCTGGATGGAAAAGAATGCGACGTGCGGGCGCGCCAACTTGAGACTCAACGTCCAGATGGAATATTTGCAATTGCGGGGGCTATGAATGGCTGATAGAAGCGGCGTTCTTCGTGGCTTTGCGAGCAGTTGTGATGTAGCCAGAATGGGCTGTCATCAGAGTCTGCGGTCGAGTCTTTCCCCTTTCTATCTGCATGCCCCTCATCAGACACTCGACCGTTTCAATGTCAGTGAAGCCATTTTCATTCAGTGCTTCAACAGTCTTGACAACCTGGTCTATCGTCGGGCTGAACGTCACTATTGTCCCGCTGGACCTCAAGGCCGTAAATGAGTGAGGGACAACTAGCCAAGGAATCGCTAGGTCCAGGATTACCGTATCAATGTCTTTTTCGTCTATTCCAGCGACAACGTCTTTGTTTTTCAGTTCCACGAAATCTTCCAGACCCGCTCTTTCTAGATTTTTCTTGGCTGTCTTTTGAAATTCTTCCCTTATCTCGTAGCTGTACACTCTTCCGTTGGGCCTCACATAATGTGCTAAGGCCGTTGTCATTGCACCGGTTCCTGTCCCGGCCTCAACGACCCTGCTTCCTGGGCCTATCCCACTGAACATAACTATCAAGGCTATGTCCTTTGGATACATTATTTGCGTTTGCCTCGCTGACTTCATGATGAAATCGCGCAGAAGAGGCTTCAAAGCTGCGAATTCAAACCCCAGGCTGCTCAGGATTGTGGAGCCGAAATCTTTTCCTACCAGGTCATCGAGTCTAACAAAACCCTTGTGCGTGTGAAAGCTCTTGCCTTGCTCAACTCTGACTAGGTAGGTTTTCCTCTGGCTGAGGCTGAGAAGTACGAGGTCACCTTCGGTTATTACCTGACTTGCCAATTCCTTCACTATGGTGTGTACTTAAACGGGTGCTTCGACCGATCTTTGTTCTCTACGAGTTCGTCTACGCTTGGCCTGCCTTCCATCGTCTTGCGGATAGCATGTCGCATCGCCTTGTAATTGTTTATGTAGACTCGTTGCCTGTCGACCGCTGTCGGGTGGACGAACACGTTCGCGACTATTATGAGCTCATCGGTGGCTTCTCTGGAAATCGTCCCGTCCGCAACACTGTCAACCACTGCTTTGGCCACAGCTGCTTGGGCTGGTCCGTAAACCATGCTTGCCTGGCGCATGCTGGTTATCGTGACCGTTGGAACGATCAGGGTTACCGGTTTAACTGACAGGTTGGGCTCCAAGATGGCCAGTAACGGCTCGTGGCCAGAAGACTGGCGTTGCCTTGGCCTTCGCGAACGCGTCGGCAACCGGTCCATCTTTCTCCCCGATTAGAAGGTCGATGTGCGCCACGTCTGAGCCCTGTCCAGCCAAGGCTTCACCTACACGCAGTTTGAATTTCTTGATTATTTCTGGTGTCAGGTCGATTGTTGTGAAACGTTCTTCGATGGGTTTCTCTGCTATTTCGAAGGCGATGGCCTTGGGCTTTATCTTTCCTATCTTTTCCAAGTCGAGACGCAGTTCTTCTCTTGCCTCATAGGTTAGTTCTCCGCCTACGCTAAGGGGTTTTCTAACTGGGCCGACCTTGATCTTCATCATGTTGAGAGCCTCTTTCGTACCTACGGCTCCGCTGCTGGCGATAATTCTCGCTATTTTCTGAACCTTGTACTGCAGCTCGCGTGCCTGTTGAAGCTCGCCTTTTTTGACGTGATTATAGATTTGAATCCATATGTCTGGAATCACGTTGGCGCTTGCCAGTATCGCGCCGGAACAGCCTGCAGCCAACCCTGCTACGACGACTTCGTCGTGCCCGCAAAGAACGTTAATCTTGTCCCTCACCTTCTCAAGAACAGCCAGTATGAACTTGAGTTGCCCGCTACTGTCCTTTACGCCGACGATGTTTGGTATTTGAGCCAAGTCTTCAACCATTTGCCAAGGCAAATCCAGCCCCGTGCACTGGGGAATGTTGTACAGAATTATCGGTATGTCCACTTCGTTCGCGATCGTGTAATAGTGCTCGTAGATTCCTCGGTCGGCTGGCTTCAGGTAGAAAGGAGTGACGATCAAGGCGGCGGTAGCGCCAGCGTCCTTCGCGTACCTTGTCATCTCCACAGTCTGGTCGGTTCCACTGGCTCCTGTTCCCGCTATCACTGGAACTCGCCCGTTAACTTCATCGATCACAATTTTGATCACGCGCCTTTTCTCCTCAGTCGTCATGTTCACGAATTCGCCGGTCGTCCCGCATGGAACGACGCCATGAACTCCCAGTTCGAGGCAGTGGCTAACCAGAGTTCGAAGCCTCTCTTCGTCAACGGCTTTTCCATCATCTGTAAAGGGCGTGACCAAAGCTGGAAAAATCCCTTCAGGCTTGAACATTCGTCGTCCCTAGCTTTTAGTCAGATATCGCTCTTATATCGTTTAAGCTTCGAATTCGGGAACAATCTCTTGAGATCGTTTAAGACTCAATGTTCACATAATCGAAAAAGCTCCAAGAGGAGGTCTGCTGACGATCCTTTCGTTTTGGCCGAAAATACTTAAATTCCATTAATCAACACTTACTAAAATCTGGAGGGCGACTGTCTTGGCTGGCCTAAGGGACAGGTTGAAAATTCACGAAGAAAACCTGAAGGAAATCAACGATTTTCTGCTGAGAAAGGACAATCAGCTTGTGAATGACCTGCTGGAAATCGTCGACAAGTACGGCGGGGTTGACGAAATCAACCACAAAGCCGAAGAGGCGCGCAAGATCGACAAGCTCATGGACAGGCTTAGAAAGAGCGAATCTCCGTTTGTTAAAGACCTTGAATGGTTGACTAAGCAACGTGACAAAGAAGCTTTCATCAGCGTTTCAGAATACAGGAAGAAGGTTCTGGGGAAGAAGGCGGATTCAATGAAGTTTGACGAGTCCCTCGCAGTCACTCTGGAGATTAGCGCGTTCAACTTCTTCCCATGGCTGGTTGAGGAAGCGCAGAAGGCGATTGCAAAACAGGAGCTCATGCCAGCGCGGTACATCCGTGTACGTTCAATGAAGGAACAAATTAAGGACGATGACATACTGGCTTTCGCAGCAGCGATGCAGATCATCGGCGCATCATATGTTCAAACGCTTGACACGAAAGGTACGCTGCCTGGGCCAGATGGAAAACCGATCAACGTTCACTTGGCTGGCCCAGAGACAATTACTGGCTATTTCGGGGGAGTGGGTGTCCCGAATGAGTATTCGCTGAAATGGGTTGATGAGTTTCTCCATTACTACACCGAGTACGGTCTTCCACAAGTGTTGAACACGAATTCAGGCACCGTCCTTCTGGGGTACTGGCTGCACAAGCTGGGAATCAACATCGAATTCAAGATTTCAGTCTTCCTAGGAATTGATAACCCCTACTCGATCCTTTGGACGCTGATGACCGCCAAACTCTTCAGCCGCGATGATGGCTCAACTCCGCTTATCGGTTTCAACCTCTCAAACTCTGTTGATAACAAAACCATCGAACTAGCGGCTTACGTCCGAAATGCTTTCGACTTTGAAGACGTTGTTCGCCTTGAGCATCACATCACAGAAGCCTACAAGAGCATCGTAAGACAACCGTACGACCGAACTGCTGAGCTTGTGAGGCTTGCTGACCACGTGAAGAACATCAGCGCCAAACATGAGGGCGGAATTCCTGAGACAGAAAGAAAAAGGGATCACGCTTCAGACATACTCGACTACTTCATGCCAAAGAAGGACATAATCGACAAGGGTCTGATGCCAGAGTTTCTCATAAATTACCTTGACAAACACGATGCACTGAACAGAACAGCTGAGACCCTGACCAAGCACGGATTGGCGTTTATCGCGGCGCAGAACTTGCATAAGAAATAGCTTGCAGGCTGGGCCGCCTACCCTTCGAGGGCGCTTTCAACGGTTTCCCTGAAGATTCAGTAGCAGCCTTTTGCTTTACCATGACTCTTTTGGTCTGCGAATCACCAGATAGATCGTTGTCACGAAGAAGATTATTGTTGTTACGGCAAGAACCGTTGTCACCCGGCGGGTGTTATCAAGATCTCCGAGACTTCCTTTGACAGAAGTGTAGTTTTGGTAAAGCTGTACATAGGTCTGGTTAAGCTGCTCAAAAGTGCCGTTGAGGTTCTGATATAGGTTAGTTAGCTGTTGGAAACTGTCATTCAAGCTAT
The DNA here is from genome assembly GCA_963707955.1 of Candidatus Bathyarchaeota archaeon. Taxonomy (GTDB): domain Archaea; phylum Thermoproteota; class Bathyarchaeia; order Bathyarchaeales; family Bathycorpusculaceae; genus DASPPK01. The sequence continues at coordinate 336,236 of OY970176.1, forward strand.
TAATTTGGTCTTGTAGATTGGTGTTTTGTGTCTCAAGCCCTTCCAGATAAGTGTTCTCTACTTGCGTCATTGGAAAACCACTTACGAAGTCAGGAAATGTCAAAACCACGCCTCCAACACTCGCGCTGTAACTCAGGCTGATTTCTCCGTAAGTCGTACCCCAAACCCAGTTAGGTACGTAGGTACTGTTCACGCACTGCTTTGGTGATGTGCTGTTTATAAAGAAGTTGGTGTCGGTGATGTTCAGCATCGAAAGTTTAATGGTTCCGTTCAAGAAACCATATACTTCCAAGTTGAAATGTTCGACGCTGACGTTAGTTTGCGTTTCTAGACTAACTACGACAGTGAGGTTCTCCATTGGCTGAGTCTGCGTCGTTGCGTTGACCTGCGTCGTTGCGTTGACTTGAATCATGATTCCGGGGATTTGTGAGTCAAAAAAAGTCGTCATCTCGTCTGCCGAGGCCTGCACCTTCACCGTGCTTAACAAGGCATACACCAAGGCGAGGATGCATATCATTAAAGCCAGTTTCCTTAAACCTCTCATTGTCTCACACCTGAAGAACAGCTAGTGAGCGAGTTCTGCAAGAAGTTTATTTAACATTTTCTATCATCGTCGGGACGTTTCCGTAACGTGCAGAGAAATAGCACTTGCCGAGGAGGGACTATCTCATTGAGCGGATGAAGCGTTGGTAAATGTACACGAAGTATATGGAAGAAAAAGCAGTCAACAGTATTTCAAAAGCCAAAATAGCCTGGTTGCTTTCCACAGCCATGAAGTATCCCTGGGTCAGTATGTCTGCAAAGACTAATATCTGCAGGAATATCGCTCCGCCTAAGCAACTTAGACCCAATGTGTGAAAAAGGGCTTGCTTTCGTCGGTCCTGCTTTGCCGTGTTGGACATCGTTATCGTAAATAGCAAGAGTTGATACTTTAATTAATACGTTGTGAATCCTTACACACTACAAACCCTAATAATCCACTCTCAATATCGACACTAAGAGTTTGGAACCATCTCATGAATGCCCCCCTCCCCCCTTAGAATGTAACTTTCAATCTGTTCATGTTAGAGCGGGCGCGCCCTCTGCGCCAATAGGAATAATAAGCTCCGTGCAAGAGAGTGAGTTTTAGTGCAGGAAATCAAGATGGATGTTCTTGAAGCCACAAGGATTCGAAGGAGCATTAGAAAATATAGGCCAGAACCAATTCCTGACGAAAAGCTGAGGACTATTCTCGAGGCCGCCCGTCTGGCACCCTCTGCAGCCAATCGCCAACCTTGGCGCTTCGTAGTAGTTGAAGACAGGGAACGCAGGAAGGCTCTAGCAAAAGCGGCGAATGATCAGACGTTCCTAGGCGACGCCGGGGCGATTGTCGTGGCAATCAGTGATCCTGAAAAGTCTGCGAGATGGCACGAAAAGGACACAATGATAGCGTTGGAACACGTGGTTTTGGCGGCCACAGCTCTGGGTTACGGCACCTGCTGGATAGGTGCATTTGACGAGGACGCGGTGAAGAGTCTGCTCAAGATTCCTGCAAAGATGAAAGTCGTTGCACTGTTGCCTATAGGAATTCCAGACGAAAAGCCTCCTCCTAGACGGAGAAGAGAGCTTTCAGAGATTTTCTTCAAAGAGGAGTGGCAGCCCTCTTGACGCGCGAGTAAGTCCATGACGTCAAGTAACGCTGCGCATGCCTTCTCTAATACTGCCCATGTGTTCAAGATTGTTTATCAGAGTTCTGACGCGGTAAGGACTCCTGATCAGTCTCGCGATCTGTTTTGATATGAAACTCGGCCTTTTGACAAAGCGGTAGAAACCTTCATGTATCATTTGCCTTATTTCCTCGTAAGGGACTGCAGTCGGGCATATTTCTGAGACTGCGACGCCTGTCTCCCAATGATCTCCTTTCCTTAGAAACCCCCTAGTTTCGAGTTCATTCCACATGTCTGTTCCAGGAAAAACGCCCAATATGTTGAACTGTGGCAGGTCTATCGGAATCCTGTTAGCAAACTCGATCGTGTTCTGAATTTCCTCTCTGGTCTCGTCAGGCGCGCCCACTATAAAAGACCCGACTATCGCGTCTGCTCCCGCCTTTCTGGCCGTTCTCACCGCGGTCTTAGATTGTTCAGGCGTTATCCGCTTGTTGTAGTAATCCAGAATTCTTTGATTAGCGCTCTCGATGCCAAAGTACAAGATTTTACACCCCGCTCTCGCAATCTCCCAGAACATCTGGTAGGAAGCGTTACCCACTCTTCCCTCACAGATCCATTCGACATCCAGCTTTTCTTTTCTAATTCCTCTGCAAAGCTTGATCACATTCTTTGGGTTAGTGGTGAAATTGTCGTCAACAAAGATGAGCTGCCTATATCCTTCGGACGCAAGAAAACAAAGTTCTTCCAAAGTATTCTTCACGGATCTAGATCTCCATCTGTTGCGAGCAAACTGCGAACAAGAACAAAACCGGCATCGGTAAAAGCAGCCGCGGGAAGAAACGATGCTTGTGAACTTTCTTGGAGCAACATTTGCTCCAGCAATCACAGAGTGATAGTCCTCACTGATTAAGGCCCGGTCAGGAAAAGGAAGACAATCCAAGTCCTCTATTAAAGGCCTATCGGCCGTCGAAACGGCTGCACTTCCGTTCCTGAAACTGATTCCAAGAACTTCTTTAAGCCTGCGTCTGTTCTCGAACCAATCTACCAAATCGATGACTGTACGTTCTGCTTCTCCTCGTACAATGATGTCAACTGAAGGATATTTTCTCAGAATTCTTTCGGGATTAAACGTAGCGTAATAATTTCCGAACGTTATAATAACGTTCGGATTTTCCTTCTTAACCTCGCCGCTTATCACCGCGGCCGTGCGACCTGAGCTCGCAAAAGTTGAAAAACCAAGAATGTCAGGATCCTGAGCCTTTACCCAGCTAATCGTTTCCTTCAGCGTAAAACCTTCTGCTGCTTGATCAAGAACAGAAACCTCAATGCCTCGCTCTTCCAAGACAGCAGCCAAATACAAGATGCCCAGAGGGGGCCACGCGCCGACAGACTTCTTCCCCTCACGTTCATCCAAATCTGCGTTCGGGCCAGCAGCAACGAAAGAAAACTTCATACCCCGACCTACCCTCCCCCTCAAACTTGCGTGAAAAATACTATTATTCCTTTCTATAACCACCAGACGCGAAAGTTCCCCGTTAATGGTTCTTCGCCCAGCGCGCGCGAATTCTCTCTTGGTCTTCAGACTCCGATGTTGTTAATCACGGCGCCTGAGCTGCCATCTATTAGCGCGCGCTATACATATGCCTATCCCGATCTTGTGGTCGCCGTTTCTCTGAGCATCAAAAAAATGATGTGCACGAACAACAAAAAACCTCGAATATATATATATATATATACAAACGAAGGGGCTTTGTCATATCTTCCAATATTCTCTGCTGTCTCTCGCGCCCTATACTTGACCACAGTGATATAGTCGCGCGAGCGCGTAAGCGTAGAAGCGCGTTGCCGCTCTTAGAGGCCGAAGCTGTTGATCACTCTGCCAGAGTTGGCGTCAATGACCAACACGATTTTGTTCCCCTTGTGGTCGTACTTTGCGAACCATACTGGAGCGTGCAGTAGCTCCACGTCCCCAACGTCCGACTCGGTGTTTATCGACTGGATCATGTGATATTTCGCGTGCGCCTTTTGTGATTGGAGCTGATCGACCAGGGTCTTTGCCTGGGATTTGGCAACGTCTTCGCCGATGTCTCCGTTGAGGATCTTAACGTCTTTGGGTAACTTGGAAATGTCAAACAGTGCTCTGCCTTCGAGATTGAATTGGTAGTCCCGCGGCTGATAGTCCGTGAGAGCCTTTAGCGCAATTACGGGGAAGTTGTAGTTCGTGTCCATTTGCTCGGTCTTTTTCATTCCGCCTCTGCCCATCCCCATTCCAAAAGCCATTATCCGTATCCGCTTCAACCCAAGAACACCGGTCAACAGGCCGCCTGTTCCAAATCCACCTTCAAAAGCGCGCCTGCCTCCTCCTCCGAAACCACCTCGCCTTCCTCCGCCGAAACCACCGCCCATCCCGCCGAATATCACGCCCATCAACGCGGCAGTTGTAGCAGTCTGGGCAATTTGCGCGGTTTCATCAGTAGCGGTGATGCTCGTGCGGGCCGAGACGCTCACGATCCAGTAAGGCACGTATGTGAGGCTCATTTCCTCCTGCTTGGAGTCTTCGTGAAGGTGTCTGTGCAGAAGACCCTTATCCATCATCGGCGTAATTATTTTATTCACTTCGTCAACGCTGGCGACCTTCAAAAGAAGCATTGTCTGCTTCTGTATGTCAGTCCAACCTTGGGTTCCCAGAGTAACTGCGCTGCCACAATACTCGCAGGTTATGACCATCTCTCCAAACTTGGGCGCGATAGGAGCACCGCAACTCGGACATTTCAACGATGCTACCCCAGAAGGCGCAACAACAGGCGAAACCGAAGCTACAGCTGCTTTAGGCGTAGTTAATGTTGTGCTTGTTCCACATTTTTCACAGAACGCTGCATCATCTGGAATCTGAGCACCACAATTGTGACAAATCAAATTTTTCACCGAATTCTTATAGAAACAGTTATTTTGCTTTCTCTTAAATTTTCCTAATAACTAAGCTAAATTCTTTCATGATAAATAAACAATAGACCTTAGTTCTAATTAGGTTTTTGGCTGTGAAACGAAGTTTTTATTAGGTTATAGGTTAAATATTTTGTTTTTGAGCTGTTTGCGTGATGAACTATGACGGATTATCTAAAAAACCTTCGATTTTCAGGTATTTTTCAGGATCAGAATTGACCGAATTTGACGCCTTAAACTTGAAGATAACAGAGCGCGCGCTATTGTTGGAATCTAGAGGACCAAACGACATCCAGCGATCCTTGTTTTCCGGACGCAGAAGTGTATAAGTCAAGTATCTTGCCTTTGACATGTTTGAGAGGAAAACTCTGGGTTTAAATAGCCAAAAACCGAAACCCTTCTTAAGGCTCGAATCACGTCGTAGCCGAAGTGTTTGACGAAGAGGCCTGAAGTCTTGAAGGAATACCTAATCGGAGCCGGCGGATGGGCTTATTTTCAAGTTCCAGGAGTCAACTCCTTAGGAGCGTATTCTAAGGTTTTCAACTTTGTGGAAGTAAACTCGACGTTCTACCAGATACCTCCCTTGAATGAAGTGGAAAAGTGGAGAAGGCTGGTGCCGCCAGATTTTCAATTCAGCGTCAGAGCGCATCGCTCAATCACCCACACCTACAAGTTCCAACCCGTACAACAGGCCATTGAAACTCTTGAAAAAATGAGAAAGATATGTCAGGTTCTAAAAGCGAATATCCTACACTTTCAAGTTCCGCGATCATTCAGGCTGAATCGAGCATCAGTTAAAGACCTTCGTCTCCTCTTGTACTCACTGGACCTTGGGAACGTGCGAGTGGCCCTCGAAGCAAGACAAGCAGCTGGTCAAGTGCTGCCACCGGAACTCTTGAAGATCATGCAAGACAAGAACATCGTACACTGTGTGGATTTGTCGAAAGGCGAGGAACCCGCTTACGAGTCAGACCTACTGTACACCAGACTCTTCGGAAAGGGGCAACACAACATTTACCAGCCAACGGATGGAGAACTGGTCGAAATAGATCGGAGGGCCTCCGCGTCAAAGTCCCAGAAAGTGGCCATGAGCTTTCATTTTGTAAGAATGTACAAAGACGCTGTAAGGTTGAAGAAGTACAAGCAGACGGGCAAGTTTCCGATGATCACAAGGTCAACGGGCATCTCTTCCCTTGAAGAGGTTCTTAGAGAAGACGCAGAATTTCCTGCCACGAAACAACAGCTTATCCGCAAGCAAGGATGGAAACTCTTCGACATGACAGAAACGGTAAGAGCCCACGCAGAGGAAGCCCTCCAAGAACTTCCTGAAGGGACCTACAACAACATCGCTGAAGTGATGGACAAATTAGAACATATCACCCGGTGATCAGCTTGGCTGAAATCTCCAAAAAAGTTTTCTTGGGCACATCCGGATGGAGCTACAAGGAATGGATAGGCCCTTTCTACACCAAAATGGACAAGAGCATGCTCCGCGCCTACACAAGAGTCTTCAAGACCGTTGAGATCGACTCCACATTCTACCGCTATCCTTCAAAAGGCACCGGCATGGGTTGGACCAGATACTCACCCGAAGGCTTCGTCTACACAGCCAAACTGCCGGGTCTAATCACACATGAGAAGAAACTCGAGCTTGCACGAGACATTGAGGAAGATCTGCAGAGATTCCTAGAACTAATGGAACCGCTCTCCCTAAGCGGCAAACTAGGCTGCATACTTATCCAACTCCCTCCAAGGTTTGACTACAGGCCAAAGCAGCTGGAAGACTTCTTCAAATTGCTACCTACCCACGTGAAATTCGCAGTCGAGTTCCGAGACCTCTCATGGATGCGAAGCGAAACATGGGCCCTCCTCGAGAAATACAAGGTAGCATACACAATCGTCGATGAACCACTTTTACCTCCAGAGACGCACTTGACATCTCAGATCGCCTATTTCCGGTGGCACGGACAAGGAACGAGACCATGGTACAACTACTGCTATCGCGCCGAAGAGCTTCGGCCTTGGGCTCCCAGAGTTCAACAAGTTGCTGACAAGGTCGAAAAAGTCTACGGTTACTTCAACAACCATTATCATGGTTACGCAGTTGAGAACTGTCTGCAAATAATGGAAATGGTTGGAGCTCTAGAGCCAAAGCAAATCGAAATCAAAAACAGGATAGAAAGCTACCGCAAAGCTGCAACTCAGACGACTTATTCCACTCTTGAAGCCTTTGCTGCACCCAAGAGCATGAATTTTGAGAGTCTTATAAGCTACTTCGTTCCTCCAGAAAGGTTGAAGAGAGCTGAACAGATCCCGGACAGCGACCTGACTTACCAAGCAGGTAAGTGAAAGGCTTGAAGCGAGATTGAGAGAATATCACATAGTGATAGACGCAAGACAAAAGATCATCCTTCATGACTGGGCAGACTGGGAACGAGTCTCTTCAACAAAAAAACTCTGCAAGCACCTCGCAAAACTGCTATTGTCAATTGACAGAGAACAAGCTAATGGGATACTCAGAGATCTTTACCAACAGGAAGAAGCATGGCAGTTCAAACCTTACCAATTTAGATGACAAAACATCCTTTTCACCGATCCTGTCTTTCTGTAAACCCTAAATGTTGGTTTTGCGCGCGTAATGCCACTCCTCAGCTCAATGCCCGATCACCATATCCAACCTGCTCAAGTGTCAGTCCAAACTCCTAGACGAAGCACGTTAGAAAATCTTGCGATGGAAAAAACCTAGTTAAGAGGCGTCCATGTGCTAGTGGGCCCGCGGCGCATGGCTCAGCTCCCACGCCGAGAACCGCATTTTGCTAACCTTCATCCTTCAAAGAGACTATAAAAAAAGGGGTTTGACTGCTACTTCGCGTCCTCCGAAGACATCAATGTGAGCGTGGCCCTGACGTTGTTCACTTTTCTGATGCGAACGGTCACAATCTCCTTGAGCCTGTCCATAGTTTCCGCCTTCACCTTCGCAACTATGTCATAAGTCCCGTAGACAGCAAAGACCTCATCTACACCCTCGACCTTCTTCAAATCCTTCAAAACATCCGTTTCAGACCCTAGCTCCGTGTTGATCAAGACGAAAGCCGTTGGCATCCAAACTTCCCCTTGTCTACTGTCTGCGTGTCAGAATAAAATATTTGCTCCTTATATAAATGGTGACCACAAGCCTTCAAGAGTCATGGCATGGTGATAGATTTCCACGGACTAAACCTTGTACTCCTTTCCTTTCTCAGGCAGCACCACTTTACCCGTAAGGTCTCGCGTGAACTTGCCGAACAGCTCAGCGTTCTCCGTATGAATTGGGAAAACCTTCACTGCATCAATCTCCTTAAGAATCGATTTCAGCTGCAACGGCATGATGTGACCCGAAACGTAAACCTGATACTGTGGCAGACCATAATGTCCAAGCCAGTTGACAAGCCTCTCAAAATCGATCTCCATCTCCTCATTAAACGGTTCCGATGCAGACAAAACATAACAGTCTCCCGGCCTCTGGTCGCAGCTCAACCAACTCCTCCAAATCATAGGATGACAATGCCAACACAACCCTACACTGCTGCTTCGAAAGATCGAAGGCACTCTTCGCCTTGCCACCGTACCGTTCTAGGATCTGCTTTTCCCACGCGTAGCTTGTGACCTTTGATTTTCGAAAAATCAACAGTTCTCATCGTTCAAGTCTGGAAGGCTCAGGCCCCTGTCAGCGCGGAGAGCGTTCAACAAGGATGCTTGCCTAAGTGAGATCGCAAGACAACGCCCGTTGTTCTTGGCAACTCGGAAGAAACTGTTAAAACGGTCCACATCTCCATAAGCAAACTCTGCAAGCGCAATCCCATTTGCCTCTTCGACGATGGCGTTCAGCTTGTTTTCAACTTCATCTTCCGAAGACACGTGTGCACTGGTCATGTTCGTGGCTTCTGTGACAACTGCCACAGGGTCCGCTTCACTTGCTTTCCGAGCAAAATCATCTGTCATCTCACGTTTCGCGCCATGATGCCTGAAATCTCCCGTGTAAACTATCGCACCACTTGACGTGTGAACAACGAAACCATAAGCGCCTGGAACAGAATGATCGACGTGAACCGGCTCGACCTCTACATTTCCAACATGGATCTTGTCGCCTGTCCTGAAGGGTCTGAAGTTCAACCCCTCGATGTTAAACTCCAAATCCGCTCGGCGCATCTTGCTCAGCGCTTGCAGGATGATCCTTGTTGTCTCGCCGCAGTAAACTGGGATCTCACGTTTGATAAAGGAGAGGTAAGCGGAGTGATCTAAGTGTGCGTGAGACACGAAGACGGCGTCCACTTCCGGAGCCTTCTCATCGAACCTATAGACTCCATCAAGTTTGGGCAGGATTCCAAATTCCTGCAAGCTTCTTTCGCTCTTGGGAGACAAGAAAGGTGGTGAATAGAACAGTTTTTTCATGCTGAACGACATGCCGAAGTCGAAGAAAATCCTGGTTTCTCCATCCTTGACTAGAATCTTGTTCCCGCCGATCTCGTTCACTCCACCGTAAAAGGCCAAAGTCGTTTCACGCTTGACCATGCCTACGCCTTCATCTTGTCTGCTTTCCTGCAGACGCTTGAGAGAATAAACATTATGTGCGGAAAAGTGAACACGCTGAAAACCTTCGTGTACTTTGGGCTGCCAGCTTTCCTGACAGTGACAACGTTTCCTCCGCCATCCAAATATCCCCTGATAAAAGTCTCAGCGAACTTCTCCAGCCTTCTAGCTTCAACGAACGGAGAAATGTTATGTCCTGAATAGTAGAGGAATTCGGCAAGGTCCCAAACCGCGTCTCCGTTTCGACTTGCCTGCTCAAAATCCATCAGGCATATTTGACCTTCCTTTCCAATGAGGACATTCTCAGGTTTCGTGTCACCCAGCGCAATACCCAGAGCATGCACACCTGCAAGCGTTTTCCCAATTCTTGCGACCACATCTAGATCTTTCGCAACCTCATCAGAATTCGTCGAACTCGCAACCTCCTTCACGACCCTTCCAACATCCTCTCCTTCGAAATACTCCATGACTATCAACCGGTCGCCAGGACTCACGTGCAGAACTTTAGGGACGACGAAACCGTTTGAATCCAACAATCGACTGATAGCGCATTCCCTTTCGAGTCTTGAGCTGCCTGAAACCGCGAAGGTTCGCGTCCCAACAGACCACAACGTGAGAGGAAACCATTTGAAATTCGACCAGTCCCTGAATCGCTTGACGACTGCTTTCCTAAGCTTGCCTCCAGCAAGCGTCTTTACCAGATAAACATCGTTCAGGATGCCACCCATATTCTCAACCATGACCTCGGCATTCGCATCAGCTGAAAACACTTTTCTGGCGACTGCTTCTATGTCTAATCTGCTCGCGAGCGGCACTAAACCGGTTGCCGTCGGAACATAAACGTAGTTCTCAGGATCCTCGAACCTCTGCCAAATCCTTGAATCCTCACCGAAAGCCCTCTGAATGCCAGAGAAAAGCTCCCTGTTCTGTGAAAGCGCGTTCATAATCTGCGGGAAGAGACCGAGCAAGGACGTAAATAAAGCTCTTTGGCCTGTCTTGAAAAGGTCGGTAAAACGTACCCTGCGACTTCGCGAATCGTCGACAAACTTCTTTGAAATTCTCACGTAGCCTTTCGAGTGGTAAACTATGCCGTCTTCTTCAAGCTGCTTCAATGCTTCGACAAAACCGTGAAGAGAGCACTCCACACCCATTTCACCATCCTTTTTTCCTAGGAGACTCGTCAGGGCATACATTGTCGGTGGAAAAAGTCGGCCTCTCATCAACAGGGTTTCATACATGAAATACTCTGGTTTAATGTGCAATTCGTACGAGAGTTCTGGGAAATCGATAACCAGACTCTGCAAAAGTTCGGCAACCAAGCGTTTCTTCAACTTTACCTCCTGCGAGTGCAAGTACGGCTCATTCACTAAGGTTGCATATGGGAAGGTAAGTGCACCGGCCAAAGCTTCGCCCAGCAATCCCTTGTCTACGTCTCTTTCAAAAACCCACTTGTCAACTGCTGAAACGGTAACGTAGCTTGCACCCAGAACCTTGACGTAATTCATCAGCCTCGGCTGAAAACCGCGTAGAATGACTAGCACCTGAAGAACCGTTTTCGTCGTGGGCAATGGTGAGGCGTAATCGCTTCTTGCACAAGCGGCAATAACGTGTGAAGAGCCTGCGACATGTCTGCAAAAGTCGAGAACTTCTTCAGTCAGTTTCGGATCTGGGTGCAATGTGCCCTGAACCAACTTTTCACCCTGAACGAGGACTATGATCTCAAGTACAATCTAAGTCTCTACGAGATATATTTGATGCATCCAACTTCACCCAAAGAAACCGCGTCAACAATGAGACCTAATCCTTTCTTTCACGAATCATTGCGTAAGCTCTCAACACTCGCATTGCCCTCGCCGCTTTCTCGGGCAGATTATACAGCGGAACACTTGACCGACCCAGCACCTCAAACACTTTTGCGAAATCCTCTCCGCCAGCTGGAACATCCACAACTGGTTTGCGAGGAAACCTTGAGGCTATTCTTGGAATTACCCTAGAGTCCTTCGGTTCAAAGAACGTAGATTTGAGCATATTGATCACTAGCACGCCGTCCACGTTCTTGTCCGCAAGTATAAGCTCGAGCACCTTCTTGTATCTTTCAGCCTTTGCATCAGCAATCAAGTCTATAGGATTGCGGGCGTCCACCCCTGGATATAGACGCTCGATTTCCTTCTTTGTCCCAGAAGACAAGTCTGCAAGCTTCAGACCGTTCCTTTCAACTGCGTCCGCCGCCAGTATGGCCGGCCCTCCAACGTTACTCACGATTGCCACGTTGTCTCCGAGCATCGGTGGCTGTTTAGACAGCGCAATGGCCATGTCCATAAGTTCCTCGATGTTTTCCACCCTGATTACACCTGCTTTCTTGAAAGCGGCATCAAAAACCTCGTTTGACCCGGCTATTGAAGCCGTGTGCGATTTTGCCCTCTGCGCCGACTCACGGGTGACTCCCCCTTTGAGAACCAAAATGGGCTTTCGCTTTACGATCCTTCTCGCCTCGTCAATGAATTCTCTGCCGTTCTTGACCCCTTCCATGTAGAGACATATCACTTTCGTTTTCCTGTCCTTTTTGAGATACCGCAGCAAATCAACGTCATTCACGTCAACCTTGTCGCCTACAAAAGCAAATTTGCTGATTCCGACGTTGAAGAAGCATGCCCAGTCGAGCAGGCAGGCGCCGACCCCGCCGCTCTGGGATATGACTGCGATGCTACCCTTTTCGGGCATGAGGTCTATTTCAAAGGTCGTGTTCAATCCGTTGGCAGTGTTCAGTGCACCCATAATCGTGTTTGGGCCGAGGATTCTGGTGCCATACTTCTCCTTAAGTCTTAGAAGACTGGCGCGCTGATTTTCTTTGTAGCCACCAGTGATCATGACAAGGGCTTTGACACCTACCTTGGCGCACTCAACTGCTTGGGCGACCGAAAGTTCGGGTGGAAGCATTATAACTGCAAGGTCAGGTACTTCTGGCAGCTTGATGAGGTTCTTGTAGCCAGCTCGGCCATCGATGTCTACGACATAGGCTTTATTGCGGTAGAACCTCTTCATGTTGTACGTAACATTGCCGAAGAGCTGAGGTGAGGTCATCCCGACCTTTTCTCGAATCTTGCTGGAGCCTATCAGTACGGCCGATTTCGGCTCAAAGATGGCGTCGACTTTGTCCATGGGTGTACCCTTCAGACCGAAGGTTCAAGGGTAGAAGGAAACAAGATATGTTGTCCGTATTCATAAACCTAACCATGGAAAGCATGCTTGAATGTTACTATGCGCGCTCTATTATTCCTTAATAATCAAGCGTTTCGTGTGAGAATTCTCGTATAAGCGAAAGCTGCGGTGAAGGTAAAAATAGCGGAGAAGGCTGCAATGTACAAAATAGAAAGATAGGAGAAGGAGAAAAACTTCGGCAACAACATAGATCGTATCATGTCAGAAGCTCCGCTTAAGGGATTAATCTCAGCCAACGTGGCCAATGCTGGTCCCGCACTTTGAATTACCGTAAGTGGATAGAAAACTGTGCTACAGAAGAAAAGTACGTAGTAAACCGCCCCTCTTGCAGTTATAAATTTTTCAAGGCTCGACGTAGAAACGGCGATAGAAATGCTTAAGCCAGAAATTCCGACCGCCAGCAGAAAAAGCACAGCCAAGATCAAAAACAACTGCCCTACTGTGGGAAAGCCCACGAAAATGAAACACGTCAGCAGGAGTGGCGACATATACATCATTCCCCTGAGCCCGCCTGAAAGAACCCGTCCGATAGCCAGTTCCAACCGTGTCATCGGCAAGCTCAGCATGTAGTGGTGCACTTCTCTTCGACGTTCCATGTTGACTTCGCGTCCAATCATGAAGGCTGAGGCGAAGAGCCCGGTCACGGCCAAACCTGGCGCGAAGAAATTGAAGTAACTGCCAATTGCTAAGTGAACGCTTTGCTTCAAAATGGTGTTATAGACTAGTGCCGATACGAATAGGTCAGCAAGGTTCATACTGATTAAGCCCACAAGCCACCATTTGTAACGGAAGAAGTTCCTGAAGTCGTGCTCAACCATCCGAATAATGCCTTTCATCTATCGCCAGCCTCCCCCTTCAATCATCCTTTCGTAGATCGCAATGCCTAGAAAACTAAAAAGTCCGAAAAAAGCGACGATTCCCAAGAGAGGAAGCAAAGGGTTCTGGACGTATATTATTTTTTCTAGGCCAGTGCCCCATCTGAAAAGATCTGCGGCATACGTGAGAGGGTTGAGGTTCGCGGTCCAACCATAGATTGGGTTAGTCTGCTGTATGACATACGCTGGGTACATGGTCGTGCTCAAGCGGACGATAAACGCATCTAGGACTCCCATGAGAATATCGAACCGATCGCTCGATTTAATCAATACGGCTATTGCAATTGACATACCTGAAATCCCAAATGAGAAGAGGAAAAGTGCAAACAAGGCAATTGCAAAACTCAATGGGTTGACAGCGCCAATCACAAACAGCGATACTGCTACGAGCGGTCCAACGTATATGAATGCTCTGAGTCCTCCACCTATTGATCTTCCTATGACGAGTTGCCTTCTAGAGACGGGGAGGCTTAGAAGATATTCAAAAACGCCGTGCTCGGCTTCCTCATAAATGTCGAAGCCGATGAATATAGCGGTTGAATAGAGGGTCATTACAGACAGCCCTCCTACATAATATTGGAAGTAATCTGGAACGTTCACCATATTTGCGGCGATCAGCCCAAACAGAAGGACTTGTGAAACGAACCAGATAGCGCGCATTATGATTAAGAACTTGTACTGGAAGAAGAGGCGAACATCTCTCTCGATCACGTAGAGAGTTTTATTCGTCTACGATTCACCTGTCATCCTTTTGGGCTTCCTCTATTGTCAAACCCGTGTAGTGAGCAAAAACGTCGTCAAGGCTCGGTTCGCTCATGCGTATTGAAACAATGGGCACGTTTTTCCGGGAGAACAAGTCCATTATCCGCGGTACAACTTCTTCCACCTTGTTCAAGTAGAGACGCAGGCTGCTCGACTTGACCTGCATGATGTCTACGACTTCTTTCAGGCTCTTGAGATCTGCTATGATTTCCGCTGAGGCGTCCTGTCCGAGTTCTACGTCGACTATGTCCCCGCCCAGAATGCTGTCCTTCAACTTTTTAGGCGTGCCGCAGACTAGGAGCTTGCCCTTGTGGAGTATTCCCACGCGGTCTGAGAGTCTGTCCGCCTCGTAGAGCTCGTTTGTGGCTAGAATTATGGTGCTTCCCTCGTCGCGAAGCTCAAGGAGCATGTTCCATATTTTATGCTTGCCGACTATGTCGATCTGAGCTGTCGGTTCGTCGACTATCGCTATCTTGGGTCTCTGGACTAGGACTTTGGCCATCTCGACCCGTTTGCGCATTCCACCTGAAAGCGCATGAACATTCTTGTTTCTAGCGTCCCACATCTGAACGGCGTCCAACACTTCTTTGACCCGGAGTTTTCGCTCCGAGGTGGAGAGGCCACACACTTTGGCGTGCCAGTTGATCACGTCCCATGGGGTGCTGACCCACAGCATCTTGGGTTCTTGAAAAGCAACGCCTAGAACGCCTCGGACTTTTTCAGGTTGCTTCCGGATGTCGAATCCGCCCACTAGTGCAGTGCCATCTGTGGGTTTGATAACCGTTGCGAGCATAAGGATCGTGGTCGTCTTGCCCGCGCCGTTAGGCCCTAGAAGCCCGAGGATCTCGCGCTCCTCAATGTCCAGGTCCAGATGGTCGACGGCGGCGAGGTCTCCATATTTTTTTGTGAGGTTTTGGATCTGAATTACGGGTGCCATCGCTACACCATTTGTGTTAAAGCAGATAGAATGACCGCACAGAGAAATAAGATTAACTCCCTGCTTCAGAAGATCATAGTTTTATTTTTATGGTGTCCTACTCGGACTCAGATTTTGTCTCGACTGCACACAAAACTGTTGACAGCGTTTCGTCCGAGTCCAAATAACTGTTTCAGATATTCTTTTAGGTCGTGATCCTGAGGGAAGCATTCTTAAGAATACTCTGGGCAATACATCTTCGTGGCTTGACGTGAAGAGCATGGGGTTCGACTTCGTTGATAAGAACAACATGGGTCTCATGACCGATTTTTATGAATTGACAATGTGCACCAGCTATTTTGAAAACAAGAGCAACGAAGCCGCAACTTTCGACCTATTCATAAGAAAACTACCCCCAAATAGGTCATACTTCGTCTTCGCCGGGCTGGAACAAGCTTTGCTTTTTCTTGAAAACATCAAGTTCAGTCAAGACCAAATTAGCTACTTGAGGACAAAAGGATTAAAGGAAGATTTCCTCGAATACCTGAAAAGCTTCAAATTCACCGGAGACGTATGGTCTGTTTCCGAAGGAACCATAGTTTTTCCTGACGAACCCCTAATCAGGGTGACTGCTCCCATAATTGAGGCCCAATTGGTTGAGACATTTATCCTCAACACAATAAACCTGCAGACGATGATAACCACTAAAGCCTCAAGAGTTGTTCTCGCGGCACAAGGCAAGCCCATAATAGAATTCGGCTTGCGAAGAACGCAGGGAACCGACGCTGGAATGAAGGCAGCAAGGTGCAGCTACATCGCAGGAGCCAGCGGAACCTCAAACGTCCTTGCAGGCATGAAGCACTGTATTCCGGTGTTCGGAACAATGGCCCACTCTTACGTTATGTCCTTTGACCATGAAATCGATGCCTTCAGAACTTTCGCGAACACCTTTCCCGAAAACTCAACCCTCCTCATAGACACCTACGACGACCTGAAAGGCGCAGAAAACGCTGCGACCGTCGCATTGGAATTGCAGGAAAAAGGGCAAAAATTGAGTGGGGTTCGACTCGATAGCGGCGACCTAGTGAACTTGAGCATCAAGGTCAGACACATCCTAGACGCTCATGGGCTTCAATACGTCAAAATCTTTGCAAGCGGAGACCTAGACGAATACGCGATCGAAGACCTCACGAAGAAAAAGGCCAAAATTGATGCATTCGGTGTGGGAACAAGAATGAGCACGTCCTATGACAGACCATACGTGGACGTCGTGTACAAGCTGTCGGGCAAAGTGGAGCATGGAGTGTTTGTTCCAGTGATGAAACTGAGCAAAGGCAAGATAACCTTGCCTGGAAAGAAACAGATCTTCAGAAAGCGAAACAAGGAAGGAAGATACCTCAAGGATATTATAGGCCTGGAAAACGAGAAAGTCAATGGAGAACCTCTGCTGGTGGAGGTCATGAAGAAAGGCCGCATAACCTACGACGTCCCAAAGTTAGAAGAAACAAGAAGAGTCACCATACAGAACCTTTCGCTGCTCCCAGACAAGTACAAGAAACTGGCAGGCGCCGCTTTGTATCCAGTCGAACTGAGCGCTGCGCTGAGAAAGATCAGGAATCAGTTGGAGAGGCAGCTGAGGCGACAGGAGTACTCAGCTTGACGCCAAATCCAGCGATGTTTTTCGGCCTTTTCTACGGCAGCTTGTTCGTCTAGAGTATTCATCTTGTCGTTCTCCATCGGAATCTTTCCGTCAAACTATGACAGTGCCTGTATCGCTTTCTTCTGCTGAGTAGACGATGTGGCGTAGATGTGGTGCAAGGGTCTAAGATGTGGCTTTGAAAAAGTCAACTGCGACTATGTCAAAACTTCAAAGATGCAGCCGTAGAACGCAAGGATTCAGAAACTAACAAAAACTGTGCCGAGCAGCGTCTAACATCTTCACTTTATGCTCCGTTGAGCCTTCTCGACCTTACTGACGAAATGAAAATGGAAGTGGGGGTTTAGATCATCGCTTTGGGTTCTTCAATTCTTCGCAGGAGAGGACGCAAGGCTGAGT
Organism: Candidatus Bathyarchaeota archaeon; assembly: GCA_963707955.1. Lineage (GTDB taxonomy): Archaea > Thermoproteota > Bathyarchaeia > Bathyarchaeales > Bathycorpusculaceae > DASPPK01. The sequence goes on from OY970176.1 coordinate 353,222, forward strand.
GTGAGACATTTTCCTCTGCTGGTCCGTTCTTCAACATGACTGGGGAGCCTATTTTTCTGCATATGAAGTTGAGCGAATCTTCAGTGAAGTTCAGTAGGTTTTGTCCCTCAGTCGTTAGTTTGTACACTTTTCTGGGTCTTTCGGTGGACATCTCCCAGTCGCTCTTAACGAAACCTTTCTTTTCTAATGTTCCAAGTAAGGGGTAGATTGTGCTGGGTCCGAAATAGACTCCGAACGTCTTACGGATCTTAGTGATTATCTGGTATCCGTGCATCGGTTGTCCGTTGAGGAACTGGAGTATTATGAGGTCTAGAAGGCCTTTCATCAACTTTGTTTGAACTTCTTTTGAGTTGTTCATTTCGAACACCTTTCTTTCTCTTGTATGCCTGTCCAACAGTTTGCCTGTTAGACGTGGCTACGATATGTCTCTTACGAGACGTATCTTGAGTCTCTATATACACTAGACACGGATATAAACGTTGATGCGCATCCCAAACATAAAAAAGCATAAAGAAGCATACACAGCAACGTCAGCTTTTACGTAAGTCTAATAAACTCAGACATGAACCACTACAAAATAAGCCACGGCTAGAACGTGAAAAAGTGGCGGAGATCTTCAGAAAGGAAATTGTACAACGCATCACCAGAAACTTGCTCGACATCCAGGTACTGAGGCTAGTTCAGACCGAACCCATGTGGGGCTACAAGATTAAAAAGCAGGCAGAAGCAAAATTCGGCGTAAGACTCAGGCATGGAGCACTCTATCCGCTTCTCAACGAACTTGAACAAGAGAGCTTCATAATAGGCCAAAACCAGCGACAAGGTGGAAGAAAAAGAAGAGTGTACCAAATCACTAGGAAGGGCGAAGAGTACTTAGAAGCGTACAAAAGCGTTCTAAAACAACAGTTAGAAGGAAACGACACGAGATAGGTTCTACTTGGATGAGATTGATACTGTCCGGTTTTAAATATGACAAATAATAGGCATGAGATCATGGGAACGCAGAAAAGTCAGAAAAAATCTGGAATGCTTGTGGAGGAACTGAAAGAAAGAAGCAGTAAAGCACTCGAACTTGCAAGGAAAGCAATTCTTGCTGAAAAAACACAGTGTGGAAAAGTGCTAGAAGCGTTAGAATACTACACTTTGCACTGAAACGACTTCACTCATCCTGGTTTTTTTTCAATAGCATGCGAGGCTATTGGCGCAGATCCAGATAGTGTTTTGCCAGTTCAGGCGGCCATAACGATGATGGCCGCGGCTTTTGACATTCACGACGACTTCATCGATGAATCAAAGGCAAAACATGGAGTCCTAACGGTTTTCGGAAAGTTTGGAAAGAACGTAGCTCTCCTTCTGGGGGAAGCCTTTCTGACAGAAGGTTTTACATGCCCGCTCTATAAAGAGCGACCGTAGAATAACCTCGGCCATGATGTTGAAGCAGTTAGCTCTTAAATAGAACTGGCAGTCAGAACTAGAGCCATGAACCCCAAGAACAGCCACAAACAATCAGAAGCCATTATGAAGGAACTCAGCAGACGGAGCAGGGAATGCCAAGACTTTGTAAGAAAATCCTTGTTGTCCGAAAAAATTGAACACAAAGAACTCCGACACGCACTGGAGCACTACTTTTCATACTGGAACGATTTCAGCCACCCCGGAATCTTTTCAATAGCCTGCGAAGCCGTTGGAGAAGACCCCACCAATCAAATAGAAGGCCAAGTTGCGATGGCAATGCTGGCGGCAGCCTTCGACATACATGATGACATAGTCGATGGTTCAAAAGCCAAACATGGCTACCCGACAGTTTTCGGCAAATACGGGAAAAACATTGCACTTTTGCTAGGAAATGCGTTTATGATAGATGGCCTCACTTTAATGGGTAAGGCAGCCAGTAGTCTACCTCATGAGAAATCCAAACAGATCTTCACTGTCTTGAAGACCTCACTTTTTGAAGTTGGAAACGCTCATGCTTCGGAGCTCCGTCTTAGACGGAGATTGGATGCTTCTCCTGAAGAATACATGAAGATATTGCAGAAGAAGGCAGCAAGCATCGAGGTGGACATGCACGTTGCGGCTCTGCTTGGTGGAGGAAACTCCAGAGAGGCTGAAGAGTTGGCACGATACGGAGGGATTTTGGGAACATTGGCCACGCTAAGGGAGGAATTCATAGATATTTTCGAGATCGAAGAACTGAATCAACGGATTAAGGCTCAGGCTTTACCCATTCCTGTGTTGTATGCCTTCCAAGACAAAGAGTCAAGGAAAAAAGTAGAAAAACTCATAGATAAAGGCGAACTCACGAGCAAGGATGTCGAGAGGCTGCTTGATATTGTCTTGGAGTCAGAATCCGTGGAACGACTGCGAATGTATATGTCGGATCTCGTGGCCAGAGCGAATGCAATAACAACTAACGTACGAAATGAAGCGACCAAGAGCCTCCTTAGAAGAATAGCAGCAAGCACTCTTGAGGACTTGTAAAACCTATGAGGGCAAAGCCCTAAACAAGGGGAAAAGTCCTAACTGGAACCGTGCGCGCTTTCTGTTTCTTCACCTTTACCTTCATCTCAATCCCTCACAATAATATCTGTTCAACACATCTACTACTTAAGAGTTTTTGTTGAACATGAATACTGCTGGAAAGTTAAGAAATGTTTTATGTACAGAAATCATTCCTATATAGCGGGTCGCCGGGCCTTATGCACCAAGCGAGGATTTTCAAAACTAGAGTTCCAGTTAAGAAGTTCGCTCCGGTTCTCGTTCTAGTGCTCAACAGCGTAGTATGGTACACGTTGACGATTGATTTGTTAGGCAACTATGTCAACCAAGATCTCTTAATCTTGGGGGTGCACTATGCAGGAATCGCTTTCGCAGCCATTGTGGGGGCATCATTGTTCAGGCGTTCAAGAGAAACTTGCCTTTTGTTATGGGCGCTTCTTGGGGCAGCCATGACCGCATTATTACCCGCTATTAGTAGTAGCAACGTCCCAATCAGCATCTTGATATCGCTTCTGTTTGGGGCCTCCACAGGTATTGGTCTTCCATCATGCCTCGCATATTTCGCAGACGTGACAAACGTCGAAAACCGTGGAACCTACGGGGGGATTACATGGGGCACTGTTGGTTTCAGCGTCCTCGCACTTGCTTTGTTGATAAGCAGCCTTGGCACAGCCCAAGCGTTCGAAGTGCTTGCATTATGGAGATTTCTCGGTTTTGTCGCATTTTTCTGCCTGTCGAGGATTCAAGGGAAGATATTACTTGCTTCTCCCGTTCCCTCTTACCGCTCAATATTTGGCAGAAAAGACATGCTCCTGTATCTGCTTCCATGGGCTATGTTTTCACTAGTGAACTTCGCTGAAACGCCTATACTCAGGAATTCCTTTGGACCAAACGCTACTCTTGCTGGATTTGTCGAACTTGCAATATCGGGTTTTTTTGCAGTAGTTGGCGGAATACTGGCGGACATCGTAGGCCGAAAAAGAGTGATTATTACTGGCTTCGTCATTTTGGGTATCGAATACGCCGTTTTTGGCCTTTTCTCGGCAACCCAGGCGATTTGGTACGTGTATATGGTGTTTGATGGCATTGCTTGGGGGATGTTTGCTGCGGTTTTCTTCATGACAATGTGGGGAGATCTCGCAGACAACAATCAGAAGGAGAAATATTATCTTCTGGGAGGCCTTTCATATCTTCTCGCTAGTTTTCTTTCAGACGTCGTGACACCGTTCCTCGGCGTCATTCAAGCTGCCGCCGCGTTCTCATTGGCTAGCTTTTTCTTGTTCTTGGCTGTTTTGCCCCTGATGTATGCCCCTGAAACCTTGCCAGAGAAAAAGATCCGAGAAAGGGAACTCAGAGGCTATTTGGAAAAGGCGAAGAAAGTCAAAGAGAAATATGTTTAAGAACAGCTTGTTCTTTTCGTGGATGGAAGAGGCACGTTCTTTCGCGCGATATTGACAACTGAGTTCAATCTGCGGTGCAAATACCGTTTTGGCGAGGCGTAGAAGGATGTGGATGAGGACTTTTTTAATTTAAGTTGACTAGTCACTGCCAATGAGAACAAGCTCCAGTGGTGACTGGTTGGATAAATTCTGCAGGAAAGACCCTAATTGCATCCTACCCTTTAACCTGGAGAGCCATTGTTCTGTGCTGTTGAAATAAAGCGCGCGATAGAACTGGAAGAGTCGTCTTCTCCAGACTGTCAACGGCAAGGTTATCTTCATGCTCACATCAACCAGCGAGACTTACGACATTCTTCCTGTCTCAGAAGTCGGACTATTGTCCTCTCCAGCACAACATTTCCCTTTTCTTTCAAGTTCACATACTGGATGGCAACCATGACAAAGAGAAAATAGAAAAAGGCTTTTTGTCCTCATCATCCTATCATATCAAAGTGAGAGAACGAACCTGCGACCAATGGTGAAAATGATGGCGGAGAACGGAGTTATGCGGCATTTGAAGGAACTTTCTGTGACTATCGGTCCAAGGGGGCCCACTTCTCAAAACGAAAAGAAGGCTGGTGTGTATATAGAGCAAACTATGAAATCGACTGGAATGAGTGTGAATTCGGAGAGATTTGAGTCAATAACCTCGTTCTCTTGGATTGTCGTCACATATGTTGTTCTTTTTGTGACAGCAGTAGTTGTCTTTCCAGCAAGCGCGCTAGTGGCGTTCCTCCTAGACTTGATGACGGTCGCAATCTTCCTAGAGGAGATGAACCTAAAACATGTTCTGTCAAGACTAATGCCAAAGGGAGAAAGCAGGAATATTATTGGAAAAATCATGCCGAAAAATACTCCAAAGAAACTAGTTGTTCTCACAGGACATTACGACTCAGCCAAACCTTTGCCATTTTTCCATCCTGCCATAGTAAGATATGTTGACCGTCTCGTTGTCGTTGCTTCGTTGTCAATGATCCTAACAACCGCATTGTACGGACTTGGAGCCTTGTTCCAGTTCTTGGCTCCTATGAAAATGTTCTCCGTCTATTTTTGGTATGCTTCATTTTCCTTTATGGGATATCTAGGCCTCATAGGTGGGGGTATGGCTTATGGTGAACTTTTCACCAAACCTACCAATGGGGCAAACGACAACGCCTCAGGAATCAGCGTGATTCTCAGCATCGGCGAAATCCTCTCAAAAGAACCGTTAAAACACACAGAGATTTGGTGCGTAGCAAGTGGCTGCGAAGAAGCTGGAACAGTTGGGATGAGACGGTTCCTCGATAAGCACGCGGCAACACTGAAAGACAGTTTTGTGTTCAGTGTCGACTGTGTTGGGATTGGAAACCTAAGATATGTCGTCAAAGAAGGACTATTAAAAACCATCAGCGTGCCTGAGGAACTAGTAAACCTTGTAAGCGAAACGGCATCCAAGAACCCTGAACTGAAAGCCAGTCCGATATTTCTCAAATACAAGGCAAGTGATTCTTATCCTGCACTTTCAAGAGGGTTGAAAGCTACATGTATTATATCGGTAAACGAAAAGAACCTGCCTTTAAACTGGCACTGGCGAACCGATGTATATCAGAACATCGAAGAAAATGCCCTAAAGAAAGCGCGGAAATTCATGTTAGAAATTCTTAGAACAATCGACACTCCGCAACATAGTTGTTAATACAGGTTCTTGCTTCCTACTGCAACCTGGACCGCGTGTTATCCATACTCAGTTTGACTCCTCTCCCTGTCTTCATCTAAAGTATGAAGTATTTAGGAATCTTTTGCCGCGCACTTGAAGCTCGTAGGGGTTGTTGGGTGGTTAACCCCTGTGTTGGAATAATTCAAATAGCAACGGCGTTTTCTTGGGCTAGCATTTTCTTGTTTTCGGCTGTCTTGCCGTTAATGTACGCTCTGGAGACTTTGCCTGAAAAGAGGATTAGAAAGAGTTGAAGGAATACGTTGAGAGAGCGACGAAGGCTAAGCAGAAATATGCTTAAAGGCGAGTTTATTTCTTCTATGATATGAAATCATGTTTTTCCATTTAATACTGTCCACTGAATGCAATTCGAAGTGTAGGTATTGTTACGGTGAAGCGGTGGATGACATGGATGATGATTCTTGGGATGCTGAAGTTGATTATTCGCTGCCGCGAGAAATGAGCTACGATGTCAGTGTGCTAGATAGGTTTTGTAGGCACGATCCTGATTGTGTATTGACCTTCTACGGTGGAGAACCGCTGCTTTGCGTCGACTTGATCAGGCGAGTTATGGATGGTGTGAGAGCCAAGCTTTTCATGATCCAAACGAACGGTTTGCTCCTTGACCGCCTTGAACCAAGTTATGTTAACCGTTTCCATACGATTCTGGTTTCGGTCGACGGTGATGAAAGCCTAACTGATTTCTACAGAGGAGAGGGCACCTTCAGGAAAGTTGTTGACAACCTAAGACTGATAAAGCACAATGGTTTCGAAGGCGAACTCATCGCCAGAATGACGGTCATGGAAAACACTGATATTTACAAACAGGTGAGATGGCTTCTGGAGAACGATGTGTTTCCTTTTTCTTCCGTTCACTGGCAGATAAACGCTGGGTTCTGGAAGAACGATTATGCACGGAGGGATTTCAAGAGGTGGAGCGAAGAAAGCTACAACCCGGGCATACGAAAACTCGCTGAGTTCTGGGTTGATTGTATGGAAGAGAAAGGTGTTGTTCTCCGGCTCTATCCTTTGCTGGGTATTGCTCAGTCTATTCTTTCGGGAGAAAAAGAAAGCCTCCTGCGCTGTGGAGGAGGATGGACAAACTATGCGATACAGACTGATGGCCATATCATTCCATGCCCAACGATGTGGGGAATGAAGGATTACTACCTGGGACACATCAGCACTGCTGACCCTTTAAAACTGAACAGAGTGTTTGTGGGCGAGCCGTGCACGAGGTGCAGCACTTTTGGTTTGTGTGGCGGCCGATGCTTGTATGCAAACGTATTGAAACGTTGGGGGTCTGAAGCCTATGGCCAAGTGTGCAAAACCGTGAAGAGCCTGATTGACGCAGTTTTGGACCAGCTGCCGAGGATACAGGAGCTTATTCATCATGGAAGGGTCAAGTTGAGAGACTTTGAATATGTCAAGTACAATGGTTGCGAAATAATTCCGTAACACGTCCTAAGATCTGAGAACTGTTATTAGGCAAACACCCGTAAATCGGTACAAGGTGAACCGTTTGTCTGTGACTCTTCGCGACGCTCAGCATCTCTGCTGGAAAAACTTCAGGAAAATCAATGAGAAGCTCGACCCCGAAAGGGGCAGAGGTTGGACTCCGTTTGTGATGGTCACCGACCTTCTTGAGGAAGCAGGCGAAGTCGCTGCAGTGGTCAAGGGTTTGGAGAGGTTCAAGCCGCCAGAAAAACCCAAGACGAAGGATATGTTGGCCACTGAGCTTTCGGACCTTCTTTACATAATTTTCGTGTTGGCTGAGCATTATGGGATAGAGCTGGAAGAATCTTTTCTTCAGACTGTGAATGACTACATGCTGAGATTCATCAAGTAGCCATGTGCAAAGGTTTTCTAATGGAAGCTGCTGATTGCCATCCCTGTTTTTCATGGGAAAATGTTAGTTTTCCACGTCTCGCGCCCATGTGCAACATCTGATTCTTTCAACATTCATCAAACAGCCTCAAAAAGTCAAATTATGACAAAAAGCATTGCTGGAGCGCAGGGTTTGATCGAGTGTGCTGTGGGGAAGCCCTCCATTTGAGGGGGAAGGTTAAGCGAAGCTTGACGGGCGATAGACACGTGCAGATTCCTTGTCCTGTTTCCAACTTCTTGAATTCGGCCTGAATCCTGCTCCTTTTCCGAATCAGGAGTTAGAATCTCTGAGGGATAAGTTATTTATGTCTATTCATCGCTATTTTGTTTTTGGAGATGAGTGGTTGACTGAAGAAAACGTCGTCGAAGTGGGACAGATAACGCATTTTTTCCCAAAGATCAGCGTCGCTGTCATCGAACTCAGGAAACCTTTGAAGGTTGGCGACACCATAGCTGTAAAGGGTCCAACAACGGATTTTGAACAGCCTGTTGAGTCGATGCAGATCGAGCACAAGGACGTTCAGAAGGCCGAAGCAGGGCAAAGCATCGGCTTAAGAGTTGCCCAACGCGTAAGAGAAACAGACTTAGTGTACAAGAAGCTGTAGGCAAGCCCCCCTTTTTCCACTGTTTGTCTGGCCGGTTCTTCCCAGTCAGTTGCGCATCCGCCTTCTGGAACAAAAATTATCGTTGCTTCATGCGAAAATAGGCATTCGCGGGTTTTCTCTTATGCTGATGAACATCTCTGACTTCGTGTATGCTTGAACTGCAACTTGGTTGTAGAATCTGCCCGCGATGGGATGATGGACCATTTCCATGAGCGGCTTGAATCCTTTCACTGGAAACTCGCCGCACTTCACTCTTATCATTTAGTCAACGGCATTGATGACATCAAGAATAGAAGCGCCATCACCGAAAGAAAGTCGCAGACCGCTAGGAAAAACCCTGCTTACATTGCTTTGTCTGATAATCAAAGTGACGGCCTTCAAGAGACAACCCGCAGCATGACCTCGCATCAGGCAAATTTGGGTTGGTAGAACTAAATAATCCATCTTCGAAAAGTCTCACATGAAAACGTAGGGTGACGATCGACCCGCTAGGCAAAGGGACAGGCGTTTCTACAAGCTCTGAGCAAAGCGGACGAAACCAGAAGACCGCGCGAATGCATAGTGCACCAAAAAGTTACGACCCTTGCCCAGACTCTCGGCCCAGCCCTCGATACGCACTTGGCCTCAAGCCCACACAAATCCAGTAGGGCCTTCATCAGCGCCCACGTGCAGTGCTAGTACCCTAGGGGGGAGGGTGGAATAGACGAGGCCAAAACGCGAATACAGGGATGTAGCGGTCCCTGAGAATAGAAAAGAAGCAGTTGAAGGATGAAATGAAAATGCAAACACATGCCGAGTCCAGCCAGGGCACGTGCCAGATGGACACGCTGACAAACGTATACCTTCAACACACGGACTGGAAATTTCGACCTGACAACCCTGTGACCCAAACCTAGCCCGCGAGTGTGAGGAAACAAGCGGACTATTTAACGATCTCGCCTGCGAGATAGGTTGGAAATGCGCCTGTAACTCTTACATTCAACGTCTTGCCGAGCAAATTGTCAGCGCTCTTAACCGTGACAGGCTTGTACGCAAGATTGCGTCCAACCCAAGAACCTGAGGCCTTGCCAATTTCGTCGACGAGGATGTCACCTTTCCAGCCAACCCACTGCATGTTCTTCTCATGTGCTACCCGTCTCGCAAGAGCTGCTGCAATCCCGCTTCTGCGTTTGATGTCGAATGGAAATACGAAGTCTCTCTGCATCTCGACCGCAGCTGTTCTCGGTCTGGCAAAAAACTTCGACACATTAACTATATCGGGCTTCGCCTCTTCAATCAAACGCAAAGTGCGCTCAAAATCCTCTTCACCCTCACCTGGAAAACCGCAAATAACGTCTGTAGCAACAGTCAACTCTGGAAACCGAGCCCTAAACGTGTCCACGACCCCTCTGAAATCATTAACAGAGTAAAATCGCTGCATCCGTCTCAAGATTCGATCGTCGCCACTCTGGACGGGCAGGTGAACGAACTTGAAAATCTTCCTTTCACGAAACACGTCGACCAGTTCGTCCAGGATATCCATAACCATGTTTGGAGTCATCATGCCAACTCGAACCCTGAAATCTCCATCAACCCTGCACAGGGAGTGCAGAAGCTCAACCAGACTTGTGCCAACGTCTCTTCCATAGCACGCAGTGTCCTGTGACGTCAGCCAAAACTCGCGAAAGCCCCGACCCACGTCTTCCACAACTCTTTCAACTATCTCCTGAACGGCGTAGCTTCGCAAGCGACCTCTTGCAAAAACTACGCAACAGTACGCACATGAACCGAGACAACCATAGCCAATGGGGACGACGCTTACAACCGAGCTTTGCTGCAGCCGGGGCAGTGCAAGCGTGGGCATGCTTGATGAACGCCCATCAAGAGTCATCACTTTCTCACCGCTCAGGACACCGCTCACAAGTTTAACGATCGTTTCACCAGCCGCTGGACCAGCAACTCCGTCAAACTTTACTTCTGCCAGTAGCCTCTCAAGATTGATCAACGGCAAGCATCCGGCAACGATCAACTTCTTGCCTTCAGAAACCCGTCTGCAAATCTCGATCATGCGATCTTCAGTTGGGCCCTTCACAGCACACGTGTTGTAAACAACCAAGTCGGCACTCGAAACCGAACCTACCAGCTCGTGCCCAGCCTCAGTTAGGCACCCAGCTAGAACCGCTCCGTCCGCCTGGTTTGTGGAGCAACCAAAACTTCGAACGAGAACTCGCATACCATTCCATCGACACACCTTGAATGCTTCAACAAGGAATAAAAACATAGGGGTTCAGGCACTAGAGAATTTACAGAAATCTGCGAGAGAAGTTAGGCAAGCTTTAAAAACCCAATGGCTGACATGTTAAAGGCATATTTACAGCATGTTATAACGAAGTATAAGCGCACGCAGAGTTTTATAGCCCACACAGAGGGAGAGGTGCATTGAAGTTAATAACACTCTACGTGCCCGAAACTTATCTGAAAGCCTTAGATCAACTAGTGGTCGAGAGGTTCTATCCAAACAGAGCTGAGGCTATCAGAGTTGCGATCCGTGACTTGATAAACGACGAACTTTGGAGGAGGGACCGAGTTGACTAAAACGCGTCGTACCGAAAGCGCTCTCAACTACACTTGGCGCTACACGACGGATCAAGGAACTCAGCAACCCGATTACTGCCGTATTGCGGTGATAGGAGTTGGGAGAGCAGGCAACGACACAGTGACAAAACTGATGAACACGGGTGCGACCTTTGCCCACTGCATTGCCATGAACACTGACGCGGCGCATCTGAAAGCATCAAAGGCCAGCCAAAAGATTTTGATTGGAGAAAAACTCACTAAGGGCCGAGGGGTGGAGGGCGATCCTGTGCTAGGCAGGGCAGCGATCGAGGAGTCTAAAAAAAGTGCTGAAGACATGCTTTCAGACATTGACATTGCCTTCATAACCGCGGGGCTGGGCGGTGGAACGGGGGCAGGTGCCGCACCAGTTGTTGCAGGGATTGCAAAGCGAAAAGGAGCGGTAACCATAGGTATTGTGACAATGCCGTTTAAAAAAGAAAAAGGCCGCGACAAGTATGCAGCCGAGGCTTTGGCGGAAATGCGGAGACAGTGCGACACGTTAGTGGTGATCGACAACGACAAGCTTATGCAACTTGTTCCTAACCTTCCAATAGGCGACGCCCTTAGAGTAGCGGATCAAGTCTTGGCAAACATGATAAAAGAGATCGTTGAAACGATCTCGACGCCAAGCCTTATCAACCTCGACTTTTCAAACTTCAAGACTATTGTCACCCACGGCGGGATGGCTGTCGTCGGAGTCGGCGAATCGGATGCGCCGAACAGAGCAGAAGAGGCTGTGCGAAACGCTTTGAGAAACCCTTCGTTGGACGTTGATTATGCTGGGGCTACTGGGGCCCTGATACACGTCATTGGTGACAACCGTATGACCATTGAAGAGGCAAACCACGTCGGCGAAATAGTCACAGAAATGATGGACAGAAATGCCCTCGTCATCTGGGGTGCAAGCGTGGACCCACAGCAAGAAGGCAGGCTGAAAGTCACCTTGGTAATGACAGGTGTGAACTCCGCTAACAGCCTAAGAAGCGTTGGAGCAATAGCCCCACAGCTTTTCAATTTGGAACGAAACGCAGAACCTGAAAGGCCAATAGACATAAAACTAGATCTGTACCAAATGGAATCCGATTCAAAGTAACAAAACAGTTCGTCGAAATAGCTCTTTAAGTGCCCTCCCTAAGCATGGCCCAACATCTTTTTTGCGGACACAAGTGCGAATATCTGTGTTTGCCATATTGCCTAGTTTGAAATAACGCTCTAATGCCTTCTCGACTCTCGCTCTTGTAATAGAGGAAAAAGTATGGTTGACTGTCCAAAGTGCGGAGAGCCTATGGCGAAGGGAAAAAAAGGCAAGTACTTCTGTGAAAGCGCAAATTGTCCGGTCATATTTGTACGATGCCCTTCTTTCCCCAGCAGAACGAAGCTTGTCTCCTCATCATTAGCAACAACCATTCAGTCCGAAGCGTTCTCACCCCCACCGACTATTTAGGTCTGCAACGACTGAAGAGAATCCAAACATGGACATGAGCAAATACAGTATTCCTTATCCATGGTTCTCGTTTGAAGAATATGATATTTGGCTTTAGGATAAAGAGCTTGCGAAATGCCTTTCTCAGCTTGTCCAACCGCAACACACAGGTTTGACGAGAAGTACTTTTGCAAAGCACATTGATAACAATAGTAAACGACTCTCTTTTCGCTTTTCTCCGCTGCGCGCGTTGAGCAGGAGCATGTGTGTTCCCAAATTTCCTTTTTAAAGCGTGAAAGAGTTAGGCTAGGCAAGCAAGCCGGTAAATGTTGAATCATATTTGGATCATATGGTGGACCCGGGGGAGGAAGAGTGAGAGCACAAGCAAACGGAAAACCCTAAAGGTTTAATGGCTTGCGGGCGGTTTCTCCAAACGCCCTTTTCAACCACGCTAGCACGCTACGCCCTCCAAGCGATGCTTGTTCGATCCGAGACAAATTACCGTCCAGATACTTGGCAAAGCCAGAAAAACAAAGCCCCACAGACGAATTTGGGAACGCGCCTGCGCGATTGCTTAGGTGATGATCCAGTTGTCTGGATTCTGGTACAGCACTTTGGCATCGCCTTGCCACAGTAGGTCGGCAAGCACGAGAAATTCTTTGCTTGGAAGCCTCTTGCTCATGTCAATCATCCTTCTGAGTATCGTAAATTCTAATATAAACCGTGTTGCAGACATCAAAACATATCCAATACTGACACATTCCACAGGCAAACTCGGCTTTCAAGACCTCAAAAAATATGTGAGAACTCGGCACTTTTGAAAAACGGTGCGAATGCCTAGCGTGATTACCATTGGCGTTCTGCTTCTCTGTTTTGTCTATGTTTCTCCTGCGGGCCCGAATCTCCTGCGTAAGACAGTGATCTCCCTTTTCAATCTCACAGCTAGAGGTATTGCCTTGCCGAAGGGTTGGCACTGTTTCCTTTTTATTGCGTTGACTATGTCATCGATGTCAGGCTCAGCATCTATCAGCGTGTAGGCGCAACCTATTTCAGGACCGTAATGGGCGTCGCTGCCGGCTACGCGTGCTATTTTAAGCCGAGAGGCAATCTGTTCACCACGCTTTACTGAGTGCCTGAAAGGAATCGCGGATGAGTTTATCACTTCGACGGCGTCAAACATTGAAGTCGTATGATTGCCCAAACTTCCTTTGAACATGGCTCCTGGATGACACGCAATTGTGATTCCCCCCGCATTATGAATTCTGTCCACAGTTTCCTCGGCTGTCAGTCCCCTCGCCACTGGATCTTGAATGTTAAGTGCGAGGATGTGGCCGTCCGAGCTCGTGATCTCCATCCCTGGCAGAATGAGGAAATCTTTTTCCTTGGACATTCTTAGTGCGCTGTCAAGTCGGTCATGGTCAGTAACAGCAACGCCATCCACACCTCTTTTTTTGGCGTAGTACGCAACCTCCTTCGGTGTGATGAGGGAGTCGACCGAATAAATGGTGTGTACGTGTAGGTCGATCTTTAATCGCAAATTCTCAAAGCCCCAGCGTGATTTCAGACCGCATTTGCCAATTTCTCCCTCACTTTTTGGAGCTTCTCTTCCAACTCTTTAGGGTTATCGTCTATTTTTCTGAACAACGGTCTTGCCTTTGCAATCCTGTGGTCCGGTAGAAATGGCTTCAATGCTTCGTCCCATTTCTGTTGATGAACGCTTTCGGGCAAGTTGAGTGTCTTCCATATTTCTTCAGCCGCAACTGGAACGAATGGAGCTGAGGCAATTGCCAACGCCTTGACGACTTGAGCTGACACATATAAGACGTTCGCAGCTTTTTTTCTATCCTTTTTGATGAGGTTCCACGGTTCTTTTTCGTTCAGGTACTGATTTCCTATTCTGCTGATGCTTATCATCGTGTTTGCTGCGGACTGCAATCTGCAGGCTTCAATTTCTTTGGCGATTGTTTCTGTCTTTTCTTTAAGGGTATTCAGGATTTGTGCGGCATCTTCGTCTGGTACTTCAGCCTTGGGGATCACGCCATCGAACTGAGAGCTGATGAACGTTAAGGTTCTGTGTATGAAGTTGCCGAAAGTGTCGTTTAGGTCGGCGTTAACCTTCTCAGTGAACAGGCCCCATGAAAAGTTTGAATCTTTCGTTTCTGGCCTCGTCGCCATTAGGAAGTAGCGCCAGTAATCTGCGGGAAAGAGCTCTAACGCTTCGTCAATCCAGATGCCCACCCTTTGGCTCTTGGAAGCTTTTTCGCCTTTGAACTGTAAGAATTCTGTCGCTGAAACGTTCCAAGGCAGGTTGTAGCCTTCGCCTGAGGCCAGCAACAGGGCTGGGAGGATTATCGTGTGAAAAGGAATGTTGTCTTTTCCTATGAAATAGTATGTTTTGGCCTCTTTGTTAAACCAGTACTCTTTCCATCTCTCCGGTTGTTCACGGTTCTTGAAGTATTCGATCGTGGCTGACACGTAGCCTAGGACGGCTTCTACCCACACGTAGATTTTCTTATTCTCTGCACCTGGGAAAGGGGCTTGAATTCCCCAAGTGAGGTCCCTCGTCACTGCTCTGGGCTTCAACCCTTCTCTTATCAGGCTTATGCTGAAGTTTTTGGTGTTGCTGGCTAATTGTTCATTATTGCTGAGGTAGTCGCTGATCTGTTCGGAAAGCTTGGGCAGGTCAAAGTACCAGTGTTTAGTCGTCCTCAAGACTGGTGTGCTATTGCAGATGGCGCAGTAGGGCTCTATGAGCAGCGTTGTTTCTAGTAGTCTTCCACAGTTTTCGCACTGGTCTCCACGGGCGTGTTCATAACGACAGTATGGACATTTTCCTTCAACGTACCTGTCGGGGAGAAAGCGACCACATTTCTCACAATAGAGCATTTCAGTTTCTTGCGTGAAAATATACCCGTTGTCATAGATTTTGGTCAGAAAGTCCTTAACGAATTCCTCGTGCACAGGGTTTTCCGTTCTCGTGTAGTTGTCAAAGGATATTCCCCAGACCTTGAATAGCTCAACAATCTTCGCGTGGTTTCTGTCCGTCAGTTCTTTCGGAGAGATGCCTAGCCGTATGGATTCGACCTCCACCGGGGTGCCGTGTTCGTCTGAGCCGCTGACCATGACAACATCTTCACCTTTCAACCGGCAGTATCTAGCGAACACGTCTGCGGACAGGATTGAACCTACCAGGTTGCCTAGGTGCGGAGTGCTGTGCAGGTAAGGCCAAGCGGACGTGACCAGCGTTTTGAGTCTCAATGTGGCTCCAACATCCGTCGATGCGATTACTACACATTAGAAGTTCAATTACTTAGACTATTCGTTTCTCTTGCAACTGGAGCTTCCCGCTTTTAGTGATCCTAGAAAGGCGGTGCCCGCTTATACAGGAAACTCGTGAGTTAGCAAACGTCTACAGTGGGACTTATTTTAGTTAGATCGTTCAACACTGCGTAAGCCGTCTGCCTGAGACCCGAAAACTGTGCTGAGACAAAGACTTGCTGCGATGTCTTGAACGAAAGTTTCAACCCCATATGTCCTCCGTTGACTGTGGCCAAAGGGTCGTCCAGCGGTATGAGCCGTGGTTCGACATGCATTTCAAGCTTGGTTCCTCTCTTTGAGATTTCGCACACCAATTTCACTCTTCTGTTCAGTTCTTTGGCTTTCTCAACCATCGGCCCCACGTTTCTTATTCCTTCTACCTTCACGTTCTCCAGTTTTGCGTCGTTCTTGAAGAGCGAATTGGCCAGCATCACTACTTTTCTGGCCGCATCTATTCCGTCTACATCGTCAGAGTAGTTTGTCTCGGCCCACCCTGCTTCTATTGCATACTTCAAGGCTTCTTGGAAATCTCTGCCCCTCTCCATTTCGCCTATTATGAAGTTCGTTGTAGCGTTGAGTATCCCTTGAAGACTCAGAAGCTCATCAGCCCTGAAACATGAATCAATCAGGCAGAAGATGGGAACATGAGCTGCAACCGTTGCCTCGTAGAGGAGCTTGACATGATTGCTTCTGGCCAGCTTCGTGAGGTTGCTGTATGCGACGACAAGAGGACCCTTGTTGGCCGTGACAACGTTCTTTTTCATCATCAAGGCGGTCCTAATGTGGGATAGGCCTGGCTCACCTGACGGTGTAGACGGCGTCAGTTCCACGACTACGTCGCTTTCGATGTCGCTAATGGCCTCTGATGCTGTGTATCCATTAACATATTGACTGGCGCCTTTCCATCGATTATCCTTATGCTTCAACACTTTTCCTAAATCTAGACCTTTCTCATCCACTGCCGTCCCTTTCGAATCGGAAATTGAAACCAGTGTGAGATCGACTCCCAGAGCTTTCAGAGTGCCTTGTTTCTCTCTTACTAGAGAGAGAAGACTCTTGCCAACATTTCCCAAGCCTACGAGTTGTATCTTCATATAGGAAGTCTTGTCGTCGCCCATATTTTAGACTTCGTTCATTCTTTTTGTTGATTGCGGAATTAGGCTCAAAAGATCAAACAAGTGCAAATCTTGCTTGAGGAAATTTGAAATAGTTACAGATTGCGAGTCAAGGATAGTGAGAGTTTTGATTCAGCTCTTGCGCACAATAAACGACAACAAGAATGATGCAAATAGACAGATCATTCCCGCAAGGAACATCGTCGCAGCGGTTCTCCATGGTTCCTCGGGAGTTGGACAGACGCCATGGGAGAAGGAGGAGAACGCTGAGAATAGGAACGTCGTTGAACCCAAAACCATGAATCTTCGGTTGAAGCAGCCTCCTCGCCGTGAAGACCAGTAACCTACAGAAGCCTCAGGCTGAGTGGACCTGATGTTCTAGAATAGGAAGTCTTTGATCAGTCTTACAAAATTCTCTTCAAATTCCCCTTGACAAGCACAAAAGATTTCTATAGTGTTCGCAGTTTAAGGAACTGAGGAACAATGTTGGATAGTGTTAATGAGTTCAAAAAATATCGCGAACGAATGAATTCACGAATCCTCTCTGGCGGAAACCTTGGAATCAAACGGTTCTTTGCGTTAGACAACCAAGCTTACGAAAAAGGTGTGTTGGATGTTAAGACTAAGGAGCTACTGGGACTAGTTGCATCCATGGTATTACGCTGCGACGACTGCATTTCTTATCATGTCATCCGCTGTGTTCAGGAAGGCGTCAGCGACGAGCAGTTCTTCGAGGCCCTGAACATCGCATTGATCGTCGGTGGCTCAATCACCATTCCCCACATTCGACGGGCGGTGGAAACAATGGATCAATGCAGAGAGAAGCAAAAAAACAAGGGACATTAGACGCCTTTCTTGGAAAAGAACACTGCTGCCAAAAAGAAAAAGGAAGAAGACTATGCTGTGTGCCCAAAGTTGGCAAGTATTACTATGTCAAAACCTTCGACCGTGCCGTCGCCGTTCAGATCGGCTTCGGGATTCCAGTTTGGATCTCCGGGGTGAGCACCGAAGGCTTTAGCAGCCAATATTGCATCGCGCGCGCTGAGACTATTATAAGCGTTCTAGAATAGTCCTCTATCGAAAATCCACAGCTCCTATGGTCGAGTTAAGGGTCGGCAAACAAACCTGGATGTTGACCCGAGCAGCCAATTTCCCTTTTCAAACCGATACATCATTGCCGAGCATCGGAGGCAGCAGTTTTGGTCAATCCGCGCAACATCTCCGTCAATCTACCCGCCGAAACCTCTGACCGTACTCCCCTTGAACTGAAATGAGTCGACGAGGCTTGAAAACCTTCTTTTCGCAACGCTTCGATGACAACCTTGACAGGTGGAACTGGCAGGTTTAGGACATCACACATCTTGTCAATCACAAAGTACGTGAACGGAGCGCTAGACTCACTCTTGATCAAGCTCAACGTTTTCGCTATTTTTACCCCAAATCTTAGCCTCCTTTTTCGACTTTCCTGTTCCATCATATCGCAGAAACCAGTGTCAAACAACTTCCCGAGCCACAGAGGGCCAGCAGCCCTCAGCCTTGAGCCGCACTCTCTGCACTCTCTCGAATGATCAACTTCGAACAGGCCCTTTTTGGTTTCCCTGTGGAAGCATTTGAAGCAGTGTAGGACAAAACCCATGTTTCCCATGCTTTCATCAGCGCTTTTTGCTCCATACTTCACGGTTGCGTAAACCCTAGCGTAATGTTCTCCCCGATGCGTGAAGACCACGTTCACGCCTAGATCGTGCTTAGCAGCTACGGTGGTCAGACATCCAGCTATCAGTCTCGCAGCTAGTTCATGGCAGTATTCGGTTCGCAGAGGGTTTCCACCGTATTTTCTCATACATGCTCTTGGGTGAATCCCACACAGAGATGCCATGTCAGTAGCTGTAAGAGCAAGAAGACCCCCATCACGCAGGGCGCGAACCGCGGAATCGAGGAATGGCACTGGGGAGCCGAAGGGGTCGATATCTATGAAGTCAAACCGCATGTGCGGAGCGCTGTAACTGCTCAGGACAAAGTTTGCTTCTTTCTTTGTCACGGTAATGCAATTAGCAAGACCGTTCATCTGCACGTTGTAACTTGCAAGGCGGAAAGCCTGCTCATTGATGTCGTTCAACACAGTTTTTCCCACTCCTTCGACTTCCACGGCAAATCGTATGCCTCTCAAGCCGCAGCCAGTCAAGGGTTCGCACACAGAGATCTTGCGCTCAATTTTTCTCTGATACGCTTGTAGTGCCAGAACAGCTAAGTCGCGATTAAATTCCATGACGGGGTTGTAGAACACAGGGGCCTTGGAAGGCGCATAATCAGAAGGCAGCTTCACGAACGCCTTAAGTTCGGGAACCAAAACCTTGACTCTGCCCTCTTCGATGATCTGTGTAGGAAAATTCGGTTTGAAACTCTCAAGAATCACGTTGCGGTTGTTCCTCAACATGGTTACGGAAAACTCTTTAAGACAATATTAGACTTCTGGTGTTGAGCGAAGAACAGTTGAAGAAACGTCTGTTACTCATAACAGGCAGTCCAGGCGTCGGCAAAACAACTCTTTTGCTGAAGGTTATTGAGGCCTTGAAAGCTAAGGGTTACAGGGTCGGAGGAATGATAAGCCGTGATGTTCGCATGTCTGGAAGTCGCGTCGGTTTCGAGGTAACGGACTTGAACAGTAACAAGAAGGGTTGGCTAGCGAGCGTGCACCAAGAACGGGGCCCGCAAGTTGGAAAATACCGCGTTGACATTGATGACCTGAATGAGGTAGGTGTGAAAGCTATACTGGAAGCTTGTGAAAAACTTGACGTTGTCGTCATTGACGAGATTGGACCAATGGAGCTCTTTTCAGAACAGTTCAGGGAAACTGTCAAAAAGGCTGTTGAAAGCAAGAGGCTCGTTGTTTCTACGATTCACCGGAAAATGGGTAACGAGTTGATAGACAGTATAAAGAAAAGAGAAGACGCTAAAATACACATTCTCACTTACGTTAACAGGGAGCATGTGCTTGAAACAATCATTAGAGAGGCATTGGACTTTCTGTGGAAGGTTGATGCTGAATAAAGGGTTATAACTTTGAAGCCAAAATAACTCTTGAAGAAGAGACTGGTTCTGATGTTGGTAGCGGGCGTCGACGATGCAGGCCGTGGCGCCGTGATTGGCCCGTTGGTTATCGCAGGCGTTTTGGTCAAAGAAGAGGATTTGCCGAGGCTTAAAGAATTGGGTGTTAAGGATTCTAAGCTCTTGTCTCCGCACAGGAGAGAGGTGCTGGCACCTGAAATCAGAAAGATTGTTCAGAAATATGCTGTGCTGAAGCTTCAGCCAGAAGAGATAGATTTGGTTGTGAAGAGCGGCCGGAAGCTTCACAAGTTGAACTGGTTGGAAGCGCAAACCATGGCAAGGGTAATAGAGACACTTAAACCGGACAGGGTTTACGTCGATGCTTCTGACGTTTTGGAAGAGCGGTTTAAACAGCACATCCTAGAGTGTATGTCTTTCAGAGTTGACATTATCTCTGAACACAAGGCCGATCGAAACTACGTGGCGGTTTCAGCAGCTTCGATAATCGCTAAAGTCGAGAGGGACCGAGAAGTTGCAGAGCTCGCGCGGGTCTACGGAGATTTTGGATCGGGCTATCCCTCGGACCAAAGAACAATGAATTTTCTGAAACAGCTGGTGGAGAGAACGGGGGAGTACCCTGAATTCATAAGAAAGTCGTGGAAACCTGCGAAGAAAGTCAAGGACGGAAGAGGTTCGCATCAGACGAAGCTTGCTTGAAGTTTGCAATTAGGTCTTCTGGACCCTTGATCCTGGAAAACTCTTCACTGCTGATGCATTGAATATCCTTCTCTCGTACTCCTTGACTTTCAGTAATGAGAATAGGATGAGCCTTCACGATTCTGCTTACGCTTAGAATCTCGTCAACTCTTCTATTCAGCTCCTGTTCCTTGTCGTTAGCGACTCCGCCTATTATCTGAACGTCTTCTTTCGGCACACTCAGTACGAAGTCAAAAGGCGCCTTCTTTACGGTTGTGACGTGCAGTGGAGCAAGCCTCTTTAGAATCATGTTCAGGAACTTGCTCTTGGCAAAAACACGTCTAGCGCTCGTCAAGATGTATTGTTTGCGTCGAGCGCTTGACTCTTGAAAGATGTCCACTGGCTTAGCCACTGGGATTCCGAGGGTCCATATCAGATTGTAAGCCGCGGATACGGAAGCCTTGGCTAGGCCCCTTTCATAGCCATAAACGGTTCTTCGCGACATACCCACCATGTCAGCCGTTTCCCCGACTGATAGGTCCATTTTCTGTCTCCTCTGCTTGAGTGCTTCTCCGTCGATTTCAACGTAGTAACCGCCAGGGCTGGCCTGAATCAACGGACGAACGTTGTGGAGCACAACGTTCTCGAAAGTTCTTGCCGTGACGGCGAGGATGTTATGTCTTCTGTAGATCGTGTCGTCCTCAAGAGGTTTTTCCCGTGCCTCCTCGCCAATCAGCAAGGAAGCGGCTGAGAAGTTTCTTGCTATTTCTCCGAGCTCTTGGGAGTCATTCAGAGACATATTCCCGATGTCATGCTGAATCTTGATGAAGATTAGACTCTTTTCTCTCCTTGCTGCGAAGTCGAAGCAGCTCGGACGAGATGTGCATGTTTGGGAGACGGTGAAACCAGCTTGTCGTAGAAGGGCTTCTGCAGTTTCTAAGTGCTCCCTTCCCCCATGAGCCATACAACCGCCACGTTAAACATGAATTACATTGTGAGATATAAACAATGCTTGTCTTCTAGAACTCAGTTACACGTGAGCCACGATCATGGCATGCGCTTTGTCGTAAGGTTCCAGATGCACGACTTCTTCAACCTTGAAACCATGGTTCTCTAGGACCTTGACTTCGCGCTTGTAGACTTCAGCGGGCTCCTTTGTCACGTCTATACTCTGCGCCTTCACTGCAAGCATCACCCATCCGGAGTCTTTGAGGAATTGGTCTGCGTTGTCTGCCAGAACCTTTGCTTGTTCAGGCTGGGCTATGTCGCAGTAGATGTCATCAACCTTTCCGCGTATGAACATCGCATATTTCTGGGGAAAACGAGCATCTTCAAGGATCGGCGACATGTTCATCCTGTAGGTGCACACGTTGTCAACCAGATCTCTTATAGATCGGGAGGCGAACTCTACGCAGTACATGTGGCCTTTTTCTCCGATGATGTCCGAAACGTGGCTCGCTGTTGTTCCCGAAGCAGCTCCCAGATAAAGAACCACATGCTTTGGTTTGACCGGAACCGTTTTCAAACCTTTCAGGATTGCTGCCGCCAACTTACTTCTAAACGCGTCCCAGAGTCTGTATTCGACACGTTCGCACCGTATCAGCCTTTCACCGTAGACGTTTCTTCCCGGTGCCAGGTTTCTAGTGGCTAGTCTTCGCGCGCCATCCTCAAGAGTCACATCATATACTTCGGCAAATTTCGGATGCGGTTTGACCTTAACGATCACGCCTGTGTTTTCCCCATTTCTTCCTGTCTCTGGGCTTTTCATGTCTAGGTCTGCTAACTGGCAACTGAGGCGGTTGATCATACTTCTGGTGGATCTCTTCGATTCGTCTGTCCATGTTGGCTTTCAGCTCTTTACCTATGGACCTGCCTCCGAAGGCGTCTGCCCTGGCAGCTATGGCCAACTTTCCTGCGATGGCCCTAGCGATTTTCCCTCTCTGCCATTTCTTCGCGTCATGCAACAGCGTGTGCTGGAAAATTAACCCGTGCTTCGGCGGCCTCGTACCAGTTTTTAATGAGCGGAACAGGGCTTTCTCAGCGCCTAGGACCTGAATCGTGCTTGCCGGCCTCTTGGCCAGATTCATCAGGCCTCCTGATAACGCTATTAAGCGCGCCCCTAGAAGCGAGCCTACCAAGTATTTTGTGTTTGGTGCAACCTCTTCCATGGTTGAGTCCAAGTAGGTTTCCAAATTTTGACGAATTTTGTACAGGTTCATAATGTTGCTGCACAATGCCTGAATCTGTTTTAAATCGGCATCGTCGAGGTCTGCGCCCATTGATTTTTCTGCAACCTTTGCTATCGCTTCGGCCTTTGATTTCGGAACTTCCTCGCCTTCAAGCCTGTCGATTGTGAAGTTGTCCTTGTTGCCCAGTTTGACCACGAGCCGCGCGTACGTCTCATGCTTGTCCAGCAGACGGTCCAGCTCGGGGAAGTGTATGCCGTACCATTCTCTCACCCTAGCCATGAGCATGTTTATGGTCTTGTCCAACTCGTCCAAGCTTTGGATGGCTTGGGCAACGACGAGGTCTCTTTTCTCGACGGCTCCTTTGACCCGTAGCTTAGTGATTTCCATCGTGACGTTGTGGGTCCACAGGGCAAACTCGTCAGCGTCTTTGACGAACCCGGCTTTGACCGCAAACCTTTCAGGCTTGGACCGAAGAAGTTCCCCCGCGTCTGAAGGGTTCGACACTTCAACTTTGATCCCGAGTTTCTTTTGAACTTCGTCGGCAAGGTTTGCGTTTTCGAAGACGAAATCGTCGTAGCCTTTTTCCCTGAGCGCACTGATCAGGCTGGAGACCTCTTCAGTCATCTTTCCAGCTTCCATCTTAACGAGGGTTTTCGCTGCGCTCTGCGGGTTCTTTGGGAATAAGACTGTCGCTATAAGCTTGTTTTCCGCGTCGAAAGCCAGTGTTCCAAAGGAGCCCTCAACTATCGTCACTTTCATTCGAATGCCTCAGCACTACTATTGCAGAGGTTAGTGTTAATAAAAACTTACTGGGGTCAGGGAGTCCGCCGTTCCAAAGCGTCTCTTTAGTAGAACTAATATAATTGGTAGGCTTAATAAGGAGCTGGCCAAGGTGCAAAACGGGTGAAAGACGCTGGTTTGGGCGTTGATCTGGCGGGTTTGAGGCTTGCCAATCCGACCATGTTGGCCTCTGGGATTTTAGGTTACTCCGTTGAAACGCTGTCAAACATCGTTAAGGCCGGAGCGGGAGCGGTGGTGACTAAGTCAGTTTCAGCGAAGCCAAGGGAAGGTTACGCAAACCCAACGGTTGTCCAAGCAGACTGCGGTTTGATCAACGCGGTTGGGCTTCCAAACCCTGGGATAGAGGAGTTTGCCAAGGAGATTCGCCGTGCGAAAGCCATCGCGAGTGTGCCTCTCGTCGTCAGCGTCTTCGGTTTTTCGGCTGAAGAGTACGCGTCAGTGGCAAGAAAAGCCGTCGGTGCAGGCGCGGATGGAGTGGAGCTTAACGTTTCATGTCCACACGTCAAGGACACGGGTTCGGAGATCGGTCAGGACCCGAAGATTCTAACTCAGGTCATTCGAAAGGTCAAGGCCTCCGTGGATAAACCTGTGCTCGTAAAGTTGTCGCCCAACGTCACGAGCATGTCAGACGTCGCAGGTGCCGCTGTGCGTGCTGGGGCGGATGCCTTGACGGTTATGAACACGGTGAAAGCGATGGCCATAGACGTTGAAACAACGATGCCCGTCTTGGCGAACAGAGTAGGAGGCTTGTCAGGCGCAGCAGTGAAACCAATCGCGCTTAGGAACGTTTACGAAGTTTACGAGCAAGTCGATGTTCCAATAGTAGGCTGCGGAGGAATAACCAACTGGCGTGACGCGGTGGAATTCCTCTTAGCAGGGGCTTCAGCTGTTCAAATAGGCACGGCGATAGCCAATGAAGGGCTCGGAGTGTTCAGGGCAGTTACTCGCGGAATAGGTGTATACCTGAGAAAGAAAGGTTTGAGGAGCGTGAGTGAAATCGTTGGTCTGTCACACCGCAGCTAACCAGCTTAGGACCAAGCCCATCATCAACATAAGAGCAGAGAGCCCAACGGTCAAGACTTTTGTCTTCAAAGACGAACAGTGTGCAAGGGCCAAGGCGGGCCAATTCTTGATGCTGTGGATTCCCGGCGTGGATGAGATCCCGCTGAGCATCATGGATGCGAGAGAGGATGGAAGAGTCGCTGTTTCCGTCAAGGCTTTGGGTGAAGCCACTGTAGCGTTGCACCAGAAAAGAGTAGGCGAACCTGTCGGCGTGCGAGGCCCGTTTGGCAATAGCTTCACATTGAACGGACGCAAACCTCTCATAGTAGGCGGTGGGACGGGGATCGCGCCGCTCATGTTTTTGACCAGGAGGTTGATTTCAAAGGCAGTGAGCACGACGTTTGTGTTGGGGGCAAAGACAAGAGACGAATTGCTGTTCAGAAGCGAATTGGAAAAGCTTGGAGCGAAAAGGGTTCGTCTTGTGACGTCGACGGAGGACGGGAACTGCGGCCTCACGGGATTGTGCACTGAACCTTTAGAGCAGATGTTGGCTAGAGAAAGGTTTGACGTGATCTACGTTTGTGGGCCCGAGCAGATGATACTGAAGGTTTTTGAGTTGGCTGAACAGCGCGGCGCAGAGATGCAGGCAAGCTTGGAACGCCTGATGCGATGCGCCATCGGCCTGTGTGGAAGCTGTGTGATCGGCAAGTACAGAGTCTGCGCGGACGGACCCGTGTTCACTTCAAAACAGCTTAGGCATGTTAGGAACGAGTTCGGTTTATCCAAGCGGGACCGATGCGGAAAAAAGGTGCCGCTCGACTGAGCCTGAGCGGTGTCGATACGAATTTGTGGAATACGCTACATCCCTGTATTCGCGTTTTTCCCCTTCTATTCCACCCTCCCCCTCCCCCCTAGGGTACTAGTACTGCATGTAGCCATTGGGCAAGGCCCTACTGACTTGACGCGGGTCTCAAGCCAAGCGCGTATCGAGGTCTTGGGGCAGAGTCTCGGCAAGGGTAGTGACTGTCAATGCGCTCAACCGTCACGCGTATTCTGGTTTCATCTGCCCCATTCAGAGCCTGTCAACTTGCCTGTCCCTTCTAGCGCGCATGCTTGTTCCTAAATTCCTAGATTCCGATCAAGAGGAAGGCATGACGTTTTTCGATGGTGACCGTCACGGTTCGGCTGGGTTCTTGCTTGCTCACACCCTCCCCCCCGGGTATCCTATATGATCCAAATATGATTGAAGAGCAAAATGAGCAGCACAAGCCACTTCCCAAAAGAATTCAGGAACACGCTAACGCGCGCATTGGATAATCTGTTTCTCGACACTTTTTGCTGACAAGCCAGTTCAGCTTTTCAGTTTGTGGATGTTCAAACAGGTTTCCTACCCTTAGAAAGCCGGCGAGTCTACATTGAACAGCTGGATTACGTGCCGAGGCCGAAACGGGAGTTGATGCTTATTCCTTTACTTGCTTGTGTCTGGAAACACGCCAAGCATTGAGCCAAAGAAAAACAGCCCAGACAGACACTATTACCCAATTGATTACTGATAAGGACAGGAGGTTGAAAATCAAGAACGATAAGGACAAAGTTAAGAATATGCCGACAATGAAGGCAAAAGGACTGTCTTTCCTCAATTTACCCCTAACGATAAGTACTTTCTGCTATCCTATAAGCATTCGTTCACGGCTCGATAGCGCGCGCGGGGTCAGCCCTTCCTCAGGCGTTCACGCAAAACTTTTCAAACACTGACTGATTTGCACTGGACCTGCGAGTGCGAGCATGCGCAACGTCATTCTTCACCAGTTATTTCCAAGATCACTCTTCCCTTAGGGTCTGGGCATTCCACGTCGATAACCTTGGGTAGCCAATCGTTGGGTTCATCTGTTTTTCTCTGCTTAGCTGGCAGCAGTGGAAGCAGGCTGGAGAGGGCATAAATGCAAAAGTGCTTGTTCTCTCCGGGGAAGCTCAGTTTTCCGCCTTCAAGTCTGAAGCAGTCTCCGACTTTATGCGTGTCGCACGAACCACCGATTGCTTTAACTCTGACGATTAGAGTTTTCATGACGGTTCCAAAATGGATAAAAACAGCTTTCAACTTAAAGGTTTCTCACATAGAGTTTACCAACATCGTGTTGAACTTTCGTGGATGGAGACGTAGTTTTTCCAGATGAAGAGAATATTGGTTAACGTTGACCGATGCTCTGGATGCAGAATGTGCGAATTAGCATGCTCGTTCAAACATGAAAAAGGGTTCAGGCCTTCCGCGTCGAGGATAACCGTTTTGAAAGAGGACGGTTTAGGCTTCGACCTACCAGTCATGTGCTGGCACTGTAACCACTGCAAGCCAGCAGAAAGCTGCCCCGCAAACGCATTGCAAAGAAACGCAGAAGGACTCATCTGCGTAGACGAAGAGAAGTGCACTGGCTGCGGTAACTGCGTTGAATTATGCCCTTCGGGCGCGATTAAACTTCATCCCAATAAGCATATTCCTTTGCTATGCGACCAGTGCGGCGGAAGGCCGTTGTGTGTCGAAAAGTGCCCCACAAAAGCGTTAACGTACGCGGAAACGGAAAGACAGCAGCCTAAATCGTCGAACAGGGTTCTTGAAGAAACGTCTAGAAGGTGGAGGGTCACTGGGTAAGTATTTTGGCTACGCTGGCAGAATTCTCAGAGTAAACCTTACAAAGAACAAGGTTAGCATCAAGCCCACCGAAAAAAGATTGATAATGGAGTTTCTCGGTGGAAGAGGCTTCAACTCGAGGAGGCTCTACGAAGAAGTTCCCAAAGACGTCACTCCACTCTCCTCTGAGAACAAGCTCATGTTTGCGACGGGTCCTCTTGTCGGCACGGCTTTCCCTTTAGGAGCAAGATTCAACGTCAGCGCGAAGTCTCCGCTCACAGGAATACTGGGAGACTCAAATGCTGGAGGCCATTTTGCAGCGGAAATCAAGTTCGCCGGGTACGATCAGATAATAGTTGAGGGAAGAAGCCCGAAGCCCTGCTACGTTTTCGTCCAAGACCAAGAAGTCAAAATCAAAGACGCAGAACATCTCGTGGGAAAAGACGTTTACGAAGCAACCGAAACCATAAGAAAAGATCTAGCGGACCGACACGTTCAAGTGGCAACGGTTGGTCCAGCAGCCGAAAACCTTGTCCTCTACGCGGGAATATTTGCTAATTTTGTTAGGCCGGCTGCCAGGACTGGAATGGGCACGGTTATGGCTTCCAAGAACCTGAAGGCCATAGCGCTGAGGGGAACGGGCAGCATCAACATCGCTGACTCCAATGCTTTCTGGAAAATCGTTGAAGAAGTGGAAAGAGAGACCTACGCTCATCCGCAGTACTGGCCGCGCAGAGAGATGGGAACGACCAGAATTCTAAGCCTCGCCGACAAGCTTGGGTTTCTGCCCACGAGACACTTCACCTCAGCCACTTTCGAGCACGCAGCCGAGGTGAGTGGTGAAAGATTGGCAAGAGAATACAACGTGAAGAACCGGGCATGCTTCTCATGCATAGTTCCGTGCAGCAGGATCTACACGATAAGAGAAGGAGATTACGCTGGCCTTCACGGTGAAGGACCGGAGTACGAGGCCCTGAGCAGTTTCACTGCCAGAGTTGGAAACGCAAACCTGAACCTGGCGTTGAAGGCTGTTGACCTAACAAACAGGCTGGGCCTGGACGCGATAACAACCGCCGAATGCATCGCCTGGGCAATGGAGCTCTATGAAAGAGGGCAGTTGACGAAAAAGGAAACAGGCGGGCTTGAACTGAAATGGGGTAACGAAGAGGCAATACTCGGGCTGATCGCAAAAATAGCTTACCGAGACGGGTTTGGAGACCTGCTTGCTGACGGAGTGAAGAAAGCAGCCGAAAAACTTGGAAAGGGAAAGGAAATAGCTTTTCACGTGAAGGGCCTAGAGCTCATTCAGGCTGACCCTCGAGGCTTGAAGGGTTACGGCTTAGGCTACGCGGTCTCAAGCAGGGGAGCAGACCATTTGAGGTCCGAGCCTTTCCTAGAGCTAAGCGACGACCCAGACAAAGGCTTGAAAATGTTCGGCGTCCGCGAAGCAACTCAGAGGCTCGCCTACAGAGGAAAGGGCAAACTGATACGTTACTGCGAAAACTGGTGCGCAATAATAGACTCCTTGGAAATCTGCAAAAACCTGGCCGAAAACATGGAACTCCTGCCCCTGGACAGAGCAGCCGAGATAACGAAGGCCGCAACGGGCTTTCCCTTCACAGAAGACATGATGTATGAAATCGGAGAAAGAATAGTCAACCTTGAAAGAGCCTATCTTATCCGAGAAGGAATCACGAGAAAAGACGACTACTTACCAGCAAGATTCTTGAACGAACCTCTACCCGACGGAAACTCGAAAGGATCAGTGTTCGAGATGGAGCCCATGCTTGATGAATACTATATGGAAAGAGGATGGAACTCCAACGGAGTCCCGAAAACAGAAAAACTGAGAGAAACGCGCCTAGAATACGTAATCCAAGATTTGAAAAGAAGCGCCATTCGAACCACGAAGAAAAAGAAAGTTAAAAAGTATGTAGAGAAAAATTATTAAAAACGCGCGCCCCATGTCGGCAATCGCATTCAAGGTGCTAACTATCATTGCCCAGCGTGCAAGATTTGCGTCTGCTTCGGCTGCGGGTTGAAAATGATAAGCAAAGAAAACTATCCTCTCAAGTGCCCAAAGTGTGGCGCAAAACTTCAATAACAGCGCGCGCCTCGTGTCTCTTTGCTCAAAATGCGTCATCAAAAAATTACCAAGCAAATCAATTTAGGAACGGATACGCACACGAACTGTTAGCGTCAAGGCTTACATAGTTCTTGTATGAACAGACAGGAATCTAATCGAACCTGACTCCTCGCCTAATTTCACTGATAACAGTTTTGATCCTAGGAATGTTGGTAAGAAGTACGGCGGTTCTGTAATGGCTCTTGGCCATTCTCGTTATTTGTTTTAGAAGTCTTCGGGGCGAAGATAGAATTCTCGGAAATAATCGTATATCATGGAGCGAATTTCTTCATATGGAACAGTGTTTGGCGAAACATCTGGCACGTAAACGCTTGCCTCCCAACACTCATCCTCATTGATCAGCCCCCTTTCCACCAAGTCATTCCAAATCTTTGTTCCAGAAATAGCACTGAGAATGTTTAAGGAGGGTATATCAATGTCTAGTTTTTGCGCAAACTTTAACGTGTTTTCTACTTCGCTTTTAGTTTCATCGGGAGCCCCAACTATAAACGAACCTACGATGATGTCTACACCAGCCTTTCTGGCTTTGCGTACAGCGTTGACGGATTCTTCAGGGGTTATCCCTTTATTGTAGTAATCTAGAATTCTCTGGTTCGCGCTTTCTATCCCGAAATAAAGATTACTAAACCCAGCCTTCACCATGTGTCTAAGCATGTCGTATTCAGAGTTGTCAACTCTTGAATCACAAAACCATCGAATGCCCAATCCTTCCTTCCTGATTTTCTGACAAAGCGTCTTGACTCTTTTTCTGTTTAGGGTAAAATTGTCGTCGACCAACAGAATTTCCTCATAACCTTCGCTTCGAAGCATTTGTAATTCGCTCATGATATTCTCAACAGACCTCGGTCTCCAAACCCCTCCAACAAATTTCCGGCATCCACAAAAAGCACAATGGAAAGAGCATCCCCTCGATGAAAGAAAGGTCGTAAACTTTCTCGTGGCAACCTTCACTCCGAAAATCGTTGATGTATATTCAGCATTCATCAGGTGCCGATCAGGAAAAGGAAGCTCATTAATGTCTTTGATGAGAGGCCTATCTGGAGTAGAAACGATTTCCCCATTATGCCTGAACGTTATACCGTCAACTTTTCGGATATCGCCTCCTTTCTCCAAACACTTTGCAAGATTAAGGCTCGTGTATTCTCCCTCTCCTCGAACGATCACGTCAACACAGGGATACTTTCTGAGAATCCTATTGTCGTTGAAGGTCGCGTGGTAGTTTCCCATAACAATCGTGACATTGGGATTCCATTCCTTCACGAGCTCCGCAATCTTCGGCGCCTCCGTCGCAGCACTCTGCAAAACCGAAAAACCCAAGATACCAGGATCTTCCTTCTTGACCCAGCTCAAAGCTTGCTCACGAGAGAAACCCTTTGCCGTTTGATCCAGCAAGGAAACATCTATCCCCTCCTTCGTCAGAACGCCCGCGATGTACAGCATACCCAACGGCGGCCAAGCCTTTGCGCACATATCCGCACTGCCCGGAGCTTGGCTCGGGTTTATGAATGAAAACTTCAGACAGCTCACCTCACACAATGCATGAACCGCGCGCCCCGGTTCTGCCAAGTCTTCGGTTGATGCTTCTCAAGCAATTCTGTTCTTTACCCATGTTTTCTCACATCACTCTTTAACTGTCCATAGTAATTTTCCAAAATAAAGCTGTTGCATGTACTCTTTATATTGCATAACGTCTCTTGGGCTATTTACAGTGACTGCGTGAGCCCGCGCGCGCGATGTGTGCGCAATAAGGCGCTGTGGGCCATAGTGGTTGGCAGAAAGACATAACTCAACTCTGCTGTAAATTGGAGATTAGCGCGCGCGAAAGTCTTTTAATGAGAACCTGACTCGCTTGATCTTGAGGAGCCATTCAACTTGCGAAATGACGTCATACTCACTGCTGATAGCACGCTGATGAGTAATTATCGTCGCAACGAATTCTTGGGCTTCGGCACATGCGCGCCTCCGAACTTCATTCCGGACGAGCTATACAAGTGGCTTTTCTTCCCTCCCATCCAGCAGGTAGATGACGTTCCGGCAGCCGCCCCGTACGGTTTGAGAAAGATCGAAGCTCAACTATTGAGCGAAGGATTCGACGTTCGAACCGTTTCGCCTAATCATCTTAAGAATCATGTGGCCGAAGCGAAGGTGCTAGGCATACACGTCATGGACCCGTTTGGCTTAGGACCCGCCTCAAGCACCTTGGCATTTATTCTTAACAAAGAGCCATTCCTTGCCAAGTACTTTCGCGTGTTGCTAAGTCAGCCGCCGGTTAGAAAGGCAAAAAAGAACGGCTTGAAAATCATCGTAGGGGGACCTGGAGCCTGGCAGTGCCGATACAGGCCAAAGTTTGTTGACAAATACGGGATCGACTGCATAATCGCAGGAGAAGCCGAGAAGTTTGTTGGAAAAATCTTCAAAGCGGCTATCGAAGGCCAGCCGGTACCGAAATATTACGAGTCCAACATCGAAGAGAGCCCAAAAGTGGAAGAGATTCCTGAAATCGTCAATCCTTCAGTAAACGGCCTGGTAGAAATTGGCCGAGGATGCTGCAGAGGCTGCAAGTTCTGCAGTGTAACGATGAGGGCTTTGCGTTGGTACCCGATGGAAAAGATCCTCCGTGAAATCGACGTGAACATGAAGGTCGGTGGCATAGAAGGAACAATCCTCCATGCGGAGGATGTCATGCTCTACGGCTCCAAGAACACTTCGCCAAACGGTGAAAAACTCATCAAACTGCATGAAACGGTCGTCAAAAAATGCAAAGGAGTGACGTGGAGCCACTGTTCGCTGGCGGCTGTTGCAGCGGAACCGAAGCTTTTCTCAAAGACGGCCGAAATCATAAAACAGAAACAACCATGGTGGGGAGTTGAAATAGGCATTGAAACCGGCTCTCCGAGGCTGATAGGGAAAATCATGCACTTGAAGGCTCACCCGTTCAAGCCCGAAGAATGGCCCGAGGTTGTCCGAACAGGAATGGGGCTAATGCACGACAACGGACTCGTCCCTGCTGGCACGTTGATCGTGGGAACTCCTGAAGAAAAAGAAGAGGATCTAATAAAAACCATGGAACTACTAGACGACCTAAAGGGGATGAGAAGCCTCATCGTGCCACTATTCTTCGTTCCCATGGGAACACTGCAACATGAAGACTGGTTCAAAGGAACACAAATGACAGACCTGCACCGAGAACTGCTGATAAAGTGTTTTCAGCATGATTATTACTGGCTCTATAACCTAATGGATATGGCATTCGCTGGAAGATGGCAGGGAAAAGTGCTAGAGCCTTTCTTCAAGCTCTTCGCATACATAGTGAAATTCAAAGCAAGACAGTCTGGAATCAACCTTACTGTCGACGAACAGACTTAAGCGCACGCGGAAAATTTAAGATATAGACTTTAGCCGTTTAAAGACGCGTACGCCCATGATAATTCACCTAGGCATGCATTTAGCCACCTTTAGTGCAATCCAAGGAACAACGTAGAAATGATGACTTTTCCCCGATAACTTATTTTCAGCGGTCAACTTTGTCTTGGCTATGGCTGCTTTTACAAGGTTGCGCTGAACTTCTTTTGCTATCTCAGATATTCAACTTTGCGCTTGTGATATAGCTTGCATTCTTTGACGACTTTTTTCAAGTATCGCGGCGGATACATCATACCCATCCCTGCCAGCAACATGAGTTGCGTTGCCTGATCCTGCCTTGTTTCGCTGTATTCTGGGCATCCTATGCATTGATCGGGGAACTCATTGAAGCACACACGTTGTACTTCCAACACTATTCCCCCAGCGCGCGCGCTCGGGATATCTTCTTCCTTATATAATAAAGAGGTCAAACGAAGATATTAAGATGTATGGAGCTGTCTTCTATCCTCGCCTGATCTGAAAACTCGGGAACGTTCATGCGCCCTCGCGCGCGCGGGAAAATTATCCTAAAGTTTTACCCTTAGGGGAATTCTATAGATTATCGCCTCGCTCTTGGGTTGGAGCAGGCGTCTCTTAGAACGCGCTACGAAATCATAATGATCATCCGCTTATTCATGCACGCACAAGAGGAATCGAAAACTATGCTTCCATACTAGAAAAGAGTTTCTTTACACCTCGCATGCAATAGTGACGCATCAACACAAGAAACAATGTTCCAATTGCCAATGTCAATATAATTGTCAACAATACTGATCCAGTTGCTCCGCCTCCCAACCCAGTTAATAATCCCGTGCCTTCGTACAAAATCAAAGGAGTTAGAATCGCCACCGTAGCCAAGCCTCCCAAAACGAAGGCCACTATGAATCCTGTAAACGTAAGGTATCTTGCTCTTGGTCCAACGTTAAAGCTGGGATATCGTGAGCCTGTTCCAAGCCCCACATAACCCTGTATTATCATATTGAAGGCCGCAGCAACCAAAGTAGCCAAGAACTGCCCCGCCGCAACAGGAGCCAGGAACTGCATGAGCAAAGCGATTGCCACGATGCCTGCCCCTGAAAAAATCCACGGAAGAAAAAGCTTTCCGAGAACCAATTCGTCAGCCGAGATGGGAAGCATATAGATGTTAGCGATCGAGTTTCCCTCCTGTCCTATACTAATTGAAGAAAGCATCATAGGCAGAATAAGCGATGTTTCAGCCAGAAGAACCAGACTCACGCCCGACAAAGCTTCCCCTGGATTCGCGCCGCTTGTCAACACTGGGAGCAAGGAGGCCACTACAAGCAACACGGGTATGGCCAAGAACCTTGCCATTTCCCTCCGTCTCGCGAGGGATCTCAATTCTTTGGAGGCTACTGCGAACGCGACGGAGTCAAGCCACAAAAATGATTTTCCTTGAGGGACATAGACGGTTGATGTGGATAAGGTAATGGTGACAGGTATGGGAGACCAATACTTGGCTCTTAGTCGAGTTGCAGCTTCAAAAATCAGGAACGTGAAAAAGAGGGAAAGCAGGGCAAAAATGGTCGCTCTAGCCATATCCGGAGTCAGGAAGGACACGATGGCGACTGAAGGCCAGATTACAGGCAGGAACCAAGCCAAGCTGACGCCCGCCGCTATGCCTGAAAGGGCCGTGTAAAGAATGTATGGGTTAAACGCTATTTGCACCGCGACCAACAAAACGACGACGAGGGCAATGCGTAATATGACGCCGAGTCTTCCGCTCTTCTTGTAAAGCGTGGTGGAGATACGGTTCATCACGGATCTCAACGCCTCCACTATCACTGCTCCCCAAACATAAGCCATGACAGAAATCAAAATGAAAAAGGGAACAACCGAAGACTCACCGAAGTTCAGAGCGAGCGGTATGGTGACCCCCAGACCAATAAACAAAAAGGGCGAATAGGTGAGCTCCAACGAAACGCTTGACGCCACAACATATTCTATAGGAGACACTGGAAGCCAATTCACCGCTTCGCTCGAGGCAAGACCGCCCGTCTGCCCAAGCTCAAACAGTATCCCCGCCAAAATAACCGCCGAAGTGAGAATGACCGGCAGCACAATGAGGGACTGAACTGCGACCGGTCGAAACGAATTCATTAAATCAGCAGGAACCAAAGGGAGAGCATACACTAGAAACCCGAACGGAACGGCAAAAAGAACTATGTCAACAGCAACTATTATGAGGGGATTTGAAAGGCGACTTCTCCGCCCATAACGGCTCGCTCTGAAGTATGATTTGAAGAGAACAGTTGCGAGGCTTTTGACCGTTGACCATTTCAAAGCTTCAATGCCTCAACAATCTTCTCCGTGTCCTCACTGCCCGTAAGCTTCAGGAAAGTATCCTCCAACGTTGAACCGGGCATCCCAGCCTTTGATCTCAGTTCCTGCACCGTCCCCTCGGCAATGATGCTTCCCTCATTCATGATAGTAATCCTGCTGCACATGGCCTCTGCAATTTCAAGAATGTGTGTACTAAACAGAATTGAAACGCCTTCGCCAGCCAAGCGCTGAAGGACATCCTTAACGATCTTGGCTGACCTAGGATCTAAACCGTTCAACGCTTCGTCCAATACGAGGGCACGTGGACGATGAAGCAGAGCCGCCGTAATTGCTATTTTTTGCTTCATTCCTTGGGAGAAGCCGCTCATAACCTCATTCACGTGCTCATTCATTTGCAGCGCCTTAAGCAGCTCATCAACCCTCTCTCGCCGAACCTTCAGGTCGATGCCATACGCCGTGCCTACAAAGTCCAAGTACTCCGAAGCCGTCAGGTACTCATAAAGATACGGCAATTCCGGAACATAGCCCACAAGTCTTTTCGCCTCGATAGGCTGCCGCAACACGTCCACGCCGCAAAGGCTGATCTTGCCATAATCAGGCTTAACTATACTCATGACCATCTTCATGGTCGTGCTTTTCCCCGACCCATTCGGACCGAGAAGACCATGAAC
The DNA here is from genome assembly GCA_963707955.1 of Candidatus Bathyarchaeota archaeon. Taxonomy (GTDB): domain Archaea; phylum Thermoproteota; class Bathyarchaeia; order Bathyarchaeales; family Bathycorpusculaceae; genus DASPPK01. The sequence continues at coordinate 388,669 of OY970176.1, forward strand.
CTCACCCGGCAATACGGAAAGTGTCAGATCTTTTACAGCCACGTTATCACCGAAGGATTTCGTCACAGATTCTAGCATTATCCCGTCCATAAGTTATCCCAAACCTCATTCCCAATGTTTCCAGGCGCACTACCACGGCCCACTGAACGAGCATACTTTGTTTTAAACTTTCTTTTTTGGGTATATAGCTTAATCTTTTTCGCCGTAGCGCATGACCTCAAAGCCCAGTTCGCGCGCTAACATAGAGATAAGGCGTATACTCGATTCCGATAATCTCCATATACGTAGCCTATTATGATGATTTCTACTCTCCCCCTCTTTCCATTACCACAAACACCTAGCATGGCTGAACCGAGTGTACTGCCCTGACAATGGCCAACTTTTCCCACAGCAGGGCATCATCGTCACGTAGCGCGCATGCGTGTTCCTAAATTCGATTTCTAATTGTATCAGGTGAGTCGCGTATCTCTCTCTTGAGGTGAGTCATGAGGAGATACGAGACTCTTGAGACCTTGTTTGGCAAGGTCGACTTATCCTTTGCTGAGACAGTGCTTAATGAGACTTACCATGCGAAGGATTCTGTCGGCAGACCACCTAGAAGCCCTCTTGGCGTCTTCAAGGCTCATTTGCTCAGAAGGCTGAGGCACGTTCCAAGCGACAGGATGCTCGTGAGGCAGATGTGGAAGGACCCGAGGTTGAGGCGAATCTGTGACATAGAAGAAAATGAACCTCCATACGGCATAGCTGTCCTGTCTCGATTCAGGAGTAGGGTTGGGCCTGAAAGGCTGATGCGAATCGTTGATCACGCCATCGAGACGCTCGTAGAGAAAAGAAGAATCAAAGGAGAAACCTTGGCTTTGGATTCAACGTTCATCAAAGCGTGTAGCCGTCGAAACCTTGACAATCGTACAGGCTACAGTGACCCTGAATCGAGGGTTGGAAGAGCAGTCAAAACGAGAGATCTGGGCTACAGGCTTCACTTGGCCGTGGACTGTCGAAGCGAATTGCCCGTTGCTATGACGGGCCCCGGCAAACGAGAACGAGAAGAAACACTCTCTCAAGCTGCTTGAGAAGGCTTCACGCCACGTGAAACCTGAGAGGTTGGTTGCTGACCCACAGTACAGTTCCCAGAGCCTGCGAGACGCAGCCCTTGAGCAAGGAACGGTGCCTGTCATTCCTTACCCGCGAAACCAGCAGAAAGGCGTCAAAGGTGTTCTCAGAATCGACAGAAAATTCAGGAGCCACGGGCCTCAACAGCTCAGACGAGCCTACAGAAGGCGCGCGGCAGTCGAACGAGTCTTCAGCAGACTCAAGAACCTCGCAGGCTTAACCCTGCACAACCTGAGAGGACTGGTCAAAATAACGTTGCACGCTCAGCTCTGCCTGCTCATCATGCTCTTCACAGCCCAAGCCGCCATAAACACGCACAGACCAAGCAAAGCCCGAAGCATAAGATACTTCGCAAACTAATTTCGGAACACACATGCGCGCTATTTAAGTTAAAGACACGACGCACGCTTTCGACCTGTGGGGGCCAGTTGCATAAACGATTAATACTTGCTCTGCGACAGTTTATTCTGTGGGTTCCATAGTGAGTGGGAACGGGAAAGGAAAATGAGGCAAACTCTGCCTTTAATGGTTGCCGGATTCTTGCTTTTCGCCGTGCTCTTTGAACCTGCTTTTTCACTGGTGCAATTTGGACCGCTAGGCAAGACGCAAGGTTTGTCAAGTATTTCCCAGACAAGTAGTGTGCCGCATATCGTGGTTGATGGAAACCTCAGTGATTGGGCAGGAGTCTACCCCATCATCAACGGGACGAGCGGAGATAGGAACGACCCCTACTTTTACGGAATCATCGAATGCTACATTCTGGTCGAGGAAGGCCAGCTTTATTTCGTCTTCCAGAAGAAGCCCGGTGGAAGCGACAGCTGGCAAATGTTCTTTGACACTAACCTGCCCAGCGAGACAGGTTATCCAGTAAACAATATGAGGGCTGATTATATGCTTGACATGGAAGGGCCTACGCTGAGCAAATGGAGTGGAACCGGATTTAGTGAAGTCAGCGCTCCTAACGGCTCAGTAATCGTTGCATGGGGAGCAATTGGCGGAGGATTAGACTCGAAAGAATGGTTCGAAGGAAAGATCAATCTGAATGCCCTTGGCAACCCAACAGTCCTCGGCCTCGTCTTCGAATTGCCATATGAACATTTGGTCGCGCCTGAGACGGGCTACATCGTAGTTGTACAGAGTCAGAGCCTCAGCTTCGCAGCTTCCTACACGGGGGCACCGACACTTCATTATGGCCAACCTGTCGACATGGTCTTCAACTTGTTGAATTTCGGACCTTCCGACTTGAGCAACGCTGACCTAGAAATCAATCTGCCCAAGGAACTCGCCGTTACATCAGGCCAAACGGGTTGGCAAGGAACGATTCCAGAAGGCGTAAGACTCACGCTGGATTTCGAGGCTGAACCACTCAATTACGGACGAGCCATGAGCTACTCTAACTTCGCTTGGGTTGACTCCTCCTCTGGCGAAAACCGGACCGTTAACGTTCCATCCACAACGCAGACCGTGCCCAGCGTTTCTCTCGACCTAGAGGCTCCAGCCAACATGACTGTAGGAGTGGAATCCTCGATCAACATCACCATCACCAATCTAGATCCTCTAACAGCGCCCTTGACCATCGAGACAGACCCCCGCTACAATCACGGATTCTTGCTCGAAAGCCTTTCACTCGCGCTCTCGCCCAACTCAACGGTACGGCTTCTCTCTTTGCCGGTCATGCCAACCACTTCAGGTTACGACCCGCTCTATATCACTGCAGTGTTTCAGGAAGAAAGCGTAGGTGGGGCAAGTTCGGAAGTAATGGTCAATGCACCCCAAATCTACGTGACCTCCCTCAATATGTCAAGCGAGATGCAGGTGGGCACAGCTTATTCCATTTCTGCCGTAATCGAAAACGAAGAGAACGTCTCGTACGGAGTCTCTTTCTCGATAGACCCTGGCCCTGGTCTTGTGTGCGTGAACGGCCAAAGCGTAAACATCACTCTCCCCGCAAACAGCAATACCACGATTACTGTTCTGATGAAAGCGGAGAAAACAGAATACTCATACGCCACTGTGCATTTGGACGGTGCCTACGGCCAGATAGTATATCCGCAATACTTCAACATCAACTTGGAACCGGCACCGACTAACACACCGATGCTGATTGCGGCGACGGTAATCATCGTGCTGATCTTCGCGGCTGTGTTGGCGTTGAAAAGAAAACCATTTCAGAAAAACTAGGAAAGAAAGTGTAACCGCGCGCGGCTTAGCGTGCTGTTATGTAAGCAGTTTCGTTACAAGATATTTTCTTATTTTCCGGTAAGCCTCTATTCTTTGTTTGCCTGTGAATTCTGGGGTTTCAAAAACAGGGTAGGCCCCTTCAACATCATCTATGGGCCAGTCTAGAAGCTCCTCTTTATCGTAGCCGATCCAGTGGCCGTTCTCGTCTACCCAACTCCAAAACTCTGTTCCAGGAATAGGCGTAGCTAAGCTCAAATGAACTCCGTCAACCTTCGTTCGCTCAACAAACTTTCTTGTTTTGTCAACAACTTTCGGGGTGTCGCCTGGATTTCCAACCATGAAAAAAACATTAGCTTTGATCCCAGCTTCACGCGTTTGCCTGATTGCTTTGTCCACTTGATCCAGGGTTATGCCCTTCTTTATTCTAGTCAAGACGTCAGGGTCTGCTGATTCGACACCGTAGTTAATTGCAGTGCATCCAGCCTTCTTCATTCTTGCTAGTAGTCCTTCAGTTACAGAGTCAACCCTTATGCCGTTCCAGAAATAAAGGCTAAGCTTCCATTTTCTCGCAATTATTCTTTCAAGAATCTTCTCAGCCCTGTCTAAATCAAACGTGAAATTATCATCTAAGAAACTGACGTCCCTAACTCCGTAGTGCTCTCTCAAGTGCTGGATTTCTGTCAGCACGTATTCTGGGCTGTGACCGCGCCAACGCTTACCAAAAACTGAACGCGAACAAAAAACACATTGATAGGGGCACCCTCTGGAAGTGAAAAGGACCCCCGCGTTCTCGCCGTAAAGGTCCATAGGCAACTTTTCTCGGGCAGGAAAAGGCAAACTGTCTAAAGTCTCTACGGGGTCCCTTGGAGAATTACTCCTAATCTTGCTTCCATCGCGGAAAATCAAACCGTTTACATCACTTAAGCCATCCTTGTTTTGCAACCTTTCTAAAAGCTCAACAAAAGTAACCTCGCCTTCACCAACAACAGCCGCGTCGATTTCCCGGTGCCTAACCAACATCGCCTCACCCATTATGCAGGCATAAGGACCACCAACAACCACGAAACACTCAGGAAAATGAGCCTTGACCTTGCTGACAACAGCAAGAGCCTGATACGCATTTCCAATAGCACACGAAACCCCAACAACCTCAGGCCTGTCACGAGACAAGGATTCTTCAAAAGCTGTGAAAGACTCAACATTCAAGTCTGATATTTCAACTTCAAATCCTCTTCTCTTCAGCAACGCCGCCAAATATCCTAATCCAAGAGGGGGAACTCGGGATAAACCCTTGCCAAGGGGTTGAACCAAGATAACTTTCATAATATTAGACAACTAACAGGAAATGCCAAATAAGCCTGCCGTTGACAATTGGCAATGCTTCCAAGCAAAGTCTACGCGCGCGAATGAGAATGGGTAAGCGTCAGGAAATTGAAACACTAATCAATGAAGAAGCTCTGCAGTTTGCTCAATATTTGAGAAATGAAAAACAAGATTGGATTGCTAGAGTTGTAAATTGGAATTAATCTACTTTCTGTGTGTGTGCGCGCGCTGTCTTCTTGAAAAAAGGTCTAGGTTGAACTAGGTTATTGTGTATTGCTAGGCGGTGGTGGTGTCTTCCGTGGTGGATAAAGTAACCCCAACGCCAAGAATATTATCCCTGCTACGTCAAGAACTATCCCTACGTTTTGATAGGGAGTAACTATTTGGGTTAAGACGCGCGCGGGAGGCTGGCCAACATATAGGGTTACTTGGTAAAATGAGGCGAACAAGCCTATCGCCAAAAGAATTATTCCCAAGATTACTAATCCTTTGTTTCTTCCTTCCATACTTTTTCCTTCATGATTCCTATCATTTGTCCTCTGTTGTTGTGCAGATTAGATTTCTGACTCTAAGGTTCTAGCTAGTGATTCTAGTAGTTATGTGATTGTTACGGTTTCAGTAGCGCCTACGGATGAATTTGTGTTGCCTACTCGAATCTGTACAGCGCGCGCCTAATCAACGCCTTGACCATAGTGTATAGAAAGTCAGGAATAGGTCTTTTGATTCAGTTCGAGGAATTAACAGAAGTTGGGTTTGGGGATAAAGTTTTATCCAACCAACCAAACTGACGACGATGCCCTGCTGTGGAAAAAGGCAGTCATTGTCAGGGCAGTATACTCGGTTCAGAGCATAGTACTTGATCTCTGCAAAAGAGGTATTACGGGAAATCAGATCATAATAGGGTAGAGATATAGGTAGTATCGGAATCGAGTATACGGTCGCGTCAATTCCTTTTCAAGAATCTACCATAGGATGGCTGTATCTTTTTTGAGACGTCTTTATTTTTTCTTATTTGCTGCTTTTTTAGCGCATTGGGCACTGCAATATTTGTTTTTGTTATCTAATGTCGTAAAGACTTTTCCGCAAATTGAACATTTCTTTTGAATGATTCCCATTCACTAGACCTCATCACTACAGTTACGATTCAACAAATATAAGATTGCGTTAGGTGGGGGTAAAGTTTTATCCCCAAACCCAAACTTCCTCTTATTTCTCTTTCCTTCCCTTTCCTACCTATACTATACCTCTCTCTGACAGATCCATACAGACACACAGACAGAAGACAAACAAAAGCGCGCGCGCCAAGATTACTCCAACGTCATAAGAAATAAATTTAGGAAATAGTCGGTCTATCCATTATGAAAACCACTGGATTTTTCTGGACTAGATTAAACCCTCCCCATAAAGGTCACATTAAAATTATTAAAAGAATTCTAAAACAAGTAGATAATTTGATTGTAGTCATAGGAGTTTCACAATACAAAAATACAAAAAACAATCCATTTAGCGGGGAAGAGAGAAAGCAAATGTTGGAAGCATACTTAAAAGAAGAGGGACTAGATAAGAAGGTAAAAATAATTCCCCTTCCAGACAGTGAAGTGTCGATACAAGATGGAGTAAGATATGGTCTAAACAATACTCCAAAATTTGATGTCGCATTTTCTACACACGAAATAGAAGAACAGTTGACTCCGATAAAAATAGAAGTTGAAAAGACACTAGAACAAGAATTGAATATTAGAAAAATTAAAATTGTTAAGTTTAAAAGAATGGGAACACTATCTTCTACGAAGATCAGAGAAGCTATAGCTTATGAAAAAAATGGGGGCATATGACAGGTAAGTCTGTCGTGAAAATAATTAAAGAACTAAATGGAATAGAAAGAATAAAGAAAGCATATAATAGTAGTTAGCGCGCGCTTACTAAAAAATAGTATTTCATACAGGCCCTTTTTGAAGGGAAACTCGCGCTAGCATCAGTATGCCAAGCCCTTGAGGCGGGTACATTTAAGGAAACATTTTTCAACGGGAACAGTCAGTAAACCGCCACAGGGAGTTGCCATCACATGCAACAACGGATGATTCGAAAGGAAGTAGTCGTCAACGCACCTGTGAAGGCGGTCTGGGACGCGTGGACCACGCCCGAAGGCGCCATCACCTTCTTCGCGCCGAGGGCTAACATCAGGCTTGCAGTAGGTGGACCGTACGAGCTGTTCTTTGACCTTGACGCTCCAGAGGGCTCACAGGGAAGCGAGGGTTTGAAGATACTCAGCTTTCTTCCCATGGAAATGCTCTCATTCGAATGGACTGCGCCGCCACAGTATCCCACCGTTCGCAAAGGACAGCGCACGTGGGTTGTGGTTCAATTCTTCCCCCGTGGCCAGAATGAAGTTCAAGTCAGACTGACTCATCTCGGCTGGAAACAAGGCGACGAGTGGGACAAAGTGTTTCAGTACTTCAAACACGCATGGGACATCGTCCTCGGAAGATTAGAACACAGATTTTCTACGGGTCCCATCGACTGGAACAATCCTTACTCCATTCCCCAGAATGTGACGTATGAGGCCCCTTGAAAACAGACACGGTGCAATCGTACCATGGGACCCCACATCAAGTAAACAGAAGTAAACAGATGGAAAGGCACGCGAGCCATGTTACGGAGATCTATCAATGGAGCGTGCGCTACGGATTTGCGTTCTCTGAATGCAACTGTCCACCGGTTGCCCAGTTGGTCTTCGGCACTTCGTAGATGATGACGGTTACCGCTTCCCTGGGGATGCCCAGTTCCTCAAGCACCCTCGTTATCCCTTCAACGACTTTCTTCTTGTTCTCTTCACTCATACCAGCCCAAAGAGAGACCTGAACCACGGGCAATTCAGCTACCCCATGTAATGATACCTTTTTCCACATATAAAGGCACAGCGCGCGCTGTCCTCATCTAAGCCTGTTTAGCTTCGATTCCAGAGCTTTCAGTTCGCAACACGCTTTTCGACCACATACAAGAAGACTTTAATCTGCGGCTAATCACACGATGATTGAGGGTAAGGAGCGATGGAAGAAAAAGATTACTTAAAAAGATTCAACCGCTTGCTTGTTTGGCCGACGTTGGTTTTGTTCATAATCTTGGCAATCTCAGGGTACGGTATCGTAAACCCTGTTGTGGTTCGCGAATTAACCGGAGGTCTTTTTGCTGATCGCTACCTTTCATTGCGCGTTCACACGGATGTAGTTCTTCCTGCTTTGACGTTACTCATGATTCACGTATTGATTGCAATCAGGTCAACTCTGATTCGCTGGGGTGTAAAAGAGAGCAATCTTTTGAACGCTTTTCTGATTCTTTTAGGAGCTTTCACGGTCGCGTTGCTCGTTCTAATGCAGGACCTAGCGCCCTGAGGAGCTGAAGAAGATGGGAAAGAAGCTTGGAATAGCACATATGGTCGTAATAATGGTTTTTGCTCTGATTACCGTCCTACCTGTGCAGAGGGGTGCTGGCGCACTCCAAACATCTGGAGTGTTAAGGATTTACGGTTTAGTGAATAGGCCTCTGAACTTGACCTATGATGAACTGTTTTCTTTTCCGATGGTTTCGGAAGTGGCAGAATTGAAGTGTGTGGATGGTTTTCCAGACGTGACTGGCAACTGGACAGGAATACCGCTTTTCTACCTCCTGACCTTGGCCCAGATTAACTCAGATGCATACAAGGTTGTCACGTACGGCTCGGATGGGTTTTCATCAGACCTTCTGGTCGAAGACGCTCTGAGGCCCACAACTATCCTTGCTTTGGAAGACAACGGAACAACGAGCGCGAGCGCGATAGAACCATTGCCACGCCTCATCGTTCCCAACAATTGGGGTTACAAATGGGTCGCTGAAGTGGATGCGATTGAAGTGGTGAACTATGATTACAAAGGGACTTGGGAGAGCAGCGGATATTCCGATAATGGGACCAGACCTGGCAGCACGGCCTTGCCATCGATAACGCCCCCCCTGCAAGAGTTGAACTTTGCCTTTGGCAACCTGACCTTCAACGTGGAAGCCTTCACAGACGTTTCAATCAGCTCCTACATGCTCGATCATTCGCAGAAGCAATTAAGTCTGAACGTAACTGTGCCTTCTGGAATAGGAGGCTTTGCTGATTTCATACTGCCGCAAGACTTTCTAAAAAGTCCATACAGTGTTACCTTGGATAACCAGGCAGTTGACGTCATTGAAGCTGATCTGAGCAATCAGTCATACCTATACGCCTCTATCCCAGAAGGTTTCAACGCTGTGAAGATTGTTGGTGCTGGAGTTTTCGGATTTGCGCCTGAAATCGAGGTGAGTGCCAGCCAAATTGTCAACGTTGGAGAGACTGTCATTTTTGATGCAAGCAAATCTGCCGCCTATGGAACAATAGTGTCGTATGAGTGGAACTTCGGTGACGGCACTAATGGAACCGGAGCGGTTGTGTCACACTCATACAACAAACTGGGGACATACCAAGCAGAGCTCAACGTCACCGACAACAATGGTTTAAGCAGTTCCGAAACGTTGACAATAACCGTTGAAAACCCGCCAGAGTACATCCCCCTCGCTGTGAAGGTGCTTCTGGCAGCAGTTCTAGGTTTACTCATCTTGATGTTTGCAGTTCTGGTGAGAGGCAGAAGAAAAGAGCGTGTACCTAAGCAATAGGGATTCAGTTATTGACGTTGTGTCAAAAGCAGTTCTCAGTACGTGCACTGACGTCATGATTTAAGGCTGAAAGACTTCTCTTGCTTGTTTCCTGCATAACAAATTATGTAACGCGCGCGCTAATCGTAGAAAGTCCAACCTTCACTTGTCCTTGGATATTGGTTCTCCTTCTCAGAAGATTGACAAAGGGATTGTCCAAATCTCGCATCTCTTCGTTTATTCCCTCAAAAAAGAGGTGCGGGGCTCTACTCATTACGCTTCAGCGAATTTAGGAACAGGCATACGCGCTGAAATATGATAACGTTTAAACTTTACCAAACCCCAGATCAATGGGCAAGATGAAGGACACGGTCATGGGCAACCTGGAGATGCGCTTCTACAATCAGATATTCTGCCTTGCAAAAGCTTTGGATGAACATGGGATAATACTCAACTATGATGATGCGCAGATGGGTCGAGTAAGCCCAAAGCTTGTTGGCGAAGGGTTTGGAATTCCTCTCTCAAAGGTCTATCCCATAAAGGTGCCGGAGGATGTGAAAGAACAGATGGCAGCCCTTGACATCAAAGACTTCTGGGATTTCTATTTCTACAGAGAAACGAAGGCTCTAAGAGAAGTTGCACTTGAGAAGAAAAAAGAAGAGGAAAATCCTAAAAAGAAACACTGGCCCTTCGGATAAAGTTTAGACACGAAAGATGCGCGCTCAAAGAACCGTTTGTTCTCGCGATTTCTCGACGAGGCATCCGAAAAGTTCGGAATCGATAACCGTCCAAACTCGCGCGATTTGTAATTCAAAAAGGTTATTTCCCAGTCTGTTGACGACATCTCCCGCACAATCCTCTCTTTTCTCTTCCTGCAGATAGACCTTTTGAATCCGCGTTTGTAATACTTTCTTCACGATCACTTCTTCATTTGGCAGGCTTAAGATTCGGTCCCATTTTCTTCAAATAGTTGTCCACTCCGTCTCCGAGAACCCTCGTCAGCAGGTCCATCCGCACGCGCATGTACTCTTCTTGAAGTATGTCAAAATGGAAGGATCCCCATTTCTTGCCTGCCACGTAAACCGTGTTCCGTACAACTCCGCCTTTCTTGAAGCCGCAAGATTCAAGCGCCCTGTGAGCCCGCGTGTTGTATTCTACGCTCCACGCTTGGCAGTGCTCAAGGCCAAGGTGCATAAAAGACATTTCGAGCAGAGCGACAGTTATTTTCTTTCCTAAACCCTTCTCCCACAGTTCCTTCTTTCCGATGTAGGTGCCGACGTCCGCTCCTGGAACGTTACCCCAAACCTCCCTGCGAATGCTGGCGAAGCCTACAGGCTCGTTTAAGTCAATGTCCTCCACGATGAAAAAGAGGTTCTTCTCATTCTTCATCCATTCAGCAAACCTTTCCTCCAGCTGAGCCATCGAAGCCATATTCAACGGTTGACTTCTGCTGTACATCATCAACTCAGAATCGTTCTCCCAAACGTGCAACAACTTCAGATCTTCCTTCTCCAAAGGCCTGAACCTCAGACCAGCAAACTCAAACACCCAGATCACCCCTTTCGAACTACTACGAAGGCAAAAATTAACCTTACCCTTAGCGCGCGCTAGCCGCTTAGATTGTCCTATGGAAAACAGGTCCCATATTCTAACGCGAGGCAGCACCCATTACGATAGCCAGTAGCGCGCGTCTGTTTCTTCACGGCTGGTTACACCCCAACATTGCTATCGGCATTACTTGTAAGAAACAGTTTTCGCCCGCGCGCGCTACAGATGAGTTGCGCATTGCCTGCATTTAGAAGAGTGCGGCTTCCTCGAGTTTTTCATGTCTTCCGTGTCGAGGCTCCACCCTACGGAGCCGGTGTTCTCGACTACGCGTTCAGGTCTGGAAGCTCTCGGGATCGGAAAGATTGTTATGCTCTTGGTCATCAGCCAGTTGAGTGCGATCTGCACTCGCGTTTTGCCTCCGTGTTTGCGTGAAACTTCATCCATGGCGGCGGCGAGTTTCGTGTCGGGGTTGACCAGCTTGCCGTGGGCTATCGGCCTATAGGGCACAATGACTATGTGTTTCTGTTCGCAGTAGGGAAGCAGGTCCTTCTCTATTTTCCTCCTCATCAGATTATATTCAACCTGGTTGGAAGCAAGCTGTGTTGTCGAGAGCGCTTGCTCGGCGCTCTTGGTTTGCTCCAGGGAAAAGTTGCTGACACCCACATACTTGACTTTCCCGTCGGTCACAAGCTTTTCCATGGCTTTCATTGTTTGCTCAATGGGAACTCTTTTGTTGGGCATGTGAATCTGGTAGAGGTCGATATAGGTGCAGTTCAGTCTTCGCAGGTTTCGGTCGGCAGCCTTCAGAACGCCGTTGTATTTCAAATGGTTCCACAAGACCTTTGTGGCAATGAACAAGTTGTCCCTTTTGTAGCCTTTGATAGCCTCTCGAACCAGTTCCTCTGTCATGTAGATTTCGGCAGTGTCGATGAGGTTTATGCCGAGCTCCAGACCCTTCTTCAAGGCAGCTATCTTCTCGTCCTTACCTGCCCGATGGTGAAGAAGCAAGGCTGTGGCGATGTACGCTGGGTCAAAGTATGTTCCCATACCTATGTTTGAGACTTTGAACCTCGTCCAACCAAACTCATGATATTCCATAACAATCAAACTCCGCATTATCAGTTATTATAGTTCCTTATCAGCCGGCGCCCATCTGACAGTCCTACAGACGAAAGACCACAGAAAAAACGGATAATCAGGAAATCGGGCAATATCGCGCGCGTGCAAAAACTGGAAAGTCTCAAATCTTATATAGAAACTTAAAGATCTGCCAAAGGAAAACGAGTATTTCTTGAGGAACAGGCTTAGGCAGTCTGTAGGCAGAAACTTTGAGGTTCAACGGAGACGTATAGCAACGAAACTCGGAAATCATAGGCTTCAAAGAATCACCTTCCGAACCCTAGCGCGCGCAGAAACAGACTTCGGAAAAAGTACTTCAATATACGCCGAAAGCAATTCAAAAAGGTTATATTCGGCCGAAACTACTCTGCTGTGTTTGCGGGTGCAATGTGATGCAAGGTGACCGCCAAATTCAAGACTGATTCTGAAAAAGGCCTCACCGTAGAGTATCGCCCGCTCGAACTTGAAGAAGAAATACGTCGATTCTGGGAAGAAAATCACACTCAACAGAGGCTGATGGAAGCCAAGGAGAAAAACAACAAGGGCCTCCTAGGCTACGTTGAAGGACCCCCAACACTCAACGGCGTGCCACACGTTGGCCATGCAAGAGGCCGAGTGATGAAAGATCTGCGCTACCGATGGAAGACGATGCAAGGTTACTATGTACCGTTCTGGGGAGGATGGGACTGTCAAGGGTTGCCTGTCGAGTTGGAAGTTGAGAGACAGCTCGGCGTTAAGAACAAGCGGGAGTTTCTTGACAGAGTCGGTGAGGAACATTTCATACAAGAGTGTAAAAAAGCCATAATGAAGTATCAGAAAGCATGGGTGGAAGCTGACCGAAAACTTGGCATCTTCATGGACCACAGCAGAGCATACTGGACGTACTTGGACAGCTACATCGAAAGGGAATGGCAATACCTCAAACATGCCTGGGACCAAGGCTTACTCGAAGAAGGACATTACGTCGTGGCCTACTGCCCCGGATGCCAAACAAGTCTAAGCAACGCAGAAGTGGGCTACGAGGACACGTACCAGCTGGTAGAAGACCCAAGCCTCTACTTCAAGTTCAAAATCGCTGACAAGCCGAACGAGTACTTTCTTGTCTGGACCACGATGCCATTCACGCTTATCACGGACACCATGCTTGCCGTTCGACCAGAAGCTGAGTACGCAAGAGTGCAAGTTGGTGATGAAGTGTGGATTCTCGTGAAACAACGCGTTGAACCAGTCATGAAGGAACTAGGCATAGAAAAGTGCACAATAAGCGCAACTGTTACCGGCAAGAGCCTCGAAAACACGAAATACGAATACCCCTTTAGGGAAATCGTCCCGAAACAAGTGGAGCTTGAAAAGAGTCACCCATCAGTGCACAGAGTTGTGTGCGAGGACTTTGTGGACGTAGACACAGCAACGGGCGTAGTTCATCTCTCTCCTGGAAACGGTGAGGAAGACTTCTTCGCTGCACAGAAGCGCGGAGTGCCGATATTCGCACCTTTCGACGACGAAGTCAAATTCACAGGTGAAGGGGGAAAATTCTGCGGCGTGTTCGCAAGAGACACCGACTACATGGTTATCGAAGAACTTCGAACAAGAGGATTGCTCGTCGAAGTAAAACCCGTGAAACACGAATATCCGACATGCTGGCGATCCCACCACAAGCTGGTCTGGCTTGCAAGAAAAGAATACTTCCTCAGGACAGACAAGATAAATGGCAAGGTGTTAGAAGCCGCGGAAAAAGTGGCCTACTTCTACGATGAAACCAAGAACAGGTTCATCAGCTTCCTGAAAGAAGGCAAACCCTGGTGCATATCCCGAGAGCGCGTCTGGGGAGTTCCTCTACCAGTTTGGAAATGCAGAGAATGCGGGACAAAGACCATAGTGGCAAGCAAGAAAGAGCTTCTTGAAAGGGCAATTGAAAAACCGCGAGGAGAATTTGAGCTGCACAAGCCGTGGGTCGACCGAATAACCTTCAAGTGCCAGAAGTGCGGAGGCACCATGCATAGAGAAGACTTCGTGCTCGACACGTGGCACAACAGTGGAGCTTCACCCTACGCAAGGTTTACTGACGAAGAATTCTCGAAGTACGTACCAGCTGACTTCCTCACGGAAGGAGTCGACCAAACCCGCGGATGGGCAAATTCGCTCTTACTGGAATATGTCATACTTACTGGAAAGGCTGAAGCGCCCTACAAGGCGTTCCTTTTCCAGGGACTAGCGCAGGACGCAAATGGCAGGAAGATGAGTAAAAGCCTCGGAAACGTCATCGAAGCCAACAAGCTGCTGGAGAAGTATTCAGCAGACATATGCCGGTTCTACAGCTTACGCAAGTGTTCGCCGATTGACTTCATCAGCTTTGACCCGAACGAGCTAGGCCGCAGAACTTATCAAATACTCTCCACGCTGTACCATCTCAACAGGTTCTTCTTGCAGAACGCGGAGTTCGACAACTTCAACCCTCAGAGACAAACTCTGCAATGGGCAAGAAAAGGAAAACAGCTGAGGAACCCGGACTTCTGGCTACTTTCAAAGCTTCAGGAAACGATAGACACGTACACGGCCAAGCTGGAAACGTGTGAATTCAACCTCGCAGTTGCTGTCTTGGAAGACTTCGTCATAGAAAGCCTGAGCAGGCTTTACGTGCCCATGGTCCGCAAAGAACTGTGGACCGACGACTCAGAAACTCTTGACCGAAGGCTAGCAGTGTATGCAACTCTATGGCACGCTTTGAGGACCATGACAGTCTTATTCAACCCAGTGACGCCTTATCTCAGTGAAGCCTTGCACCAGAAAGTCTACAGAAAACTGGATCCTGAGCTGCCAGAATCGGTGAACTTTGAAAGCTGGCCAGAGTCAGACAAGAAACTGCGAAATAAGACGCTGGAGGAAGACTTTCAGACGCTGTTCAAATGCGTTTCACTTGTCTATTCTGCAAGACAAAACGCTGGACTGAAAAGAAGATGGCCCTTAGACAAGCTGGTCGTGGTCGCCCCAGAGAAAGTGTGTGCAGCCTTGAAGAGCGTTGAAGAACTGTTCCTCGAGCTTGCAAATGTTAAGGCCGCAGATTACGCAACTGGAAAAGCTCCACAGCACGCAACTTCAGAAGGATGGATGTTCGCGTCTGAGGGCGACGTTCAGATCTTCTTGGATGTTCATCGTGACGAACGGCTGCTCGGCGCGGGTCTGATGCGTGACCTCGCTCGAAGGGTTCAAGCCCTTAGAAAGGAGCTAGGTTACGTGCCAACGGACATTCTGGAGGCGGTTTACATATCTGAACTCGACGAGGAAAGCATCAGGCTATTAGAGCCGCATCTACTTCAGATGAAAGAACTTGTCCGCGCAAAAACCGTGCATCTACAAGGAAGCCGCGCAGAAAAAGAGATGCAATGGCACGAGTCTCAACTGGACGAAAAGAAAGTCTCGATTGCAATCTCTCCAGGAACAGCGAAGCAACCATCGTAGCGCGCGCCGAAGTTGAAGGTCTGATAAAAAAAGGTTCTACCGAACAAGACAAGATGAATGGCCATTTCAGAGAGAAGAACCGGATTGAACATATCTTGGGACGTTTGAGGCATCGCACATGAGCCGCTAGTTTGTTTCAAAATCAAATTAGTGTTCTAGCGTAAGTCGTACCGTTCATCCTACAAGTGATTTCTGATCTTCGAGCGCCAGAAAAATGAGACCGAAAGCTATATCTTTTCTTAATCGACGTTCCTTCCGAAAGAAGGTAGGGCCGGTAGTTCAGCCTGGTATGAACGCCGCATTCGCAATGCGGAAGTCGTGGGTTCAAATCCCGCCCGGTCCACTGAACTCTCTTTTCTGAAAAGAGGTTTCATCGAGAAAATGGGCTTAGCGCGTGCGGTGACACCGGAGGCGGTTCTGACTCGGCTGCGATAGTTAAAGCAACATTGACAACTGACATGCTTGGCCCGCACGTATAAAAGAGATTGGAAATTCGTGAAATCTTCGATGCCCCCCTGGAAGAAATGGTGAAGATGAACACGTCAGTAGAGGTCAACTCCGAAAAGGTTTAGAACCATGATAGGGTTCCATTCTTTCTAGCAGTTCTTAGGCACCATGAGTAGATGAGATAGCCTAATGGCAGAATTATGGCGCACATGAGGGTTAACGTGAGGAGTTCCGGCAGAATCGTTTGTATGGACCGACCGATCATCATAAGCCTGATGCATGTGAAAAAATAGTATTGCGGTACAAAGTAGGCGATTACCCGAAGCGGGTAAGGCATCACCTGAGGCGGGAAAAGAACGTTGCCAAAAACGCTTGTCAATATGCCCATCAGCCACGTCACAGGGTCCCCTTGCTTTACCACTATCAGTATGCCTGCGCCTATCATACTGAAGCCTACGAGCGTGCTTATGCCTAACCCCAATACGAGCACTGTCCCGACGATGTTGACACTGAGCACGACCCCAAAGGCCAAGGAACCTACAGCCAAGTATATGACGACAACAACCGTGCTCCATATGAACCCCCAAGCGGAACTCCCGATAATGAAAGTGCCCAAGCCTGTCGGAGAAACCAAGACTTCCTCCAACTGCCATGGGGTAGCGGTAGCCTGAACGAGCGTAAGGGCCTGGCCTATGTACGTGCTGAAGGCGACGCCTATCACCAAGTAGTCTTTGAAGGAAATGTGGTACATTTCAAGGACACTCTGCATGCTTGCGTTGCTGCCCAAGTATGCGTATGACAGCGCTCCGAAGAGGGCGCCTAATACCATGAGAGCCATGTTTGTTTTATAGGTAGAGAAGGATGTCATGTCTCTCTTTATGAAGTAGTAGATTTTTTCGAATTCTTGTAACTTCATTTTTCCAAGCCTGTTCCGGTTAACTCTATGAAGGCGTCCTCCAACGTTGGTTCTTCCACCCTCAAATCAATCAACTGGATTTTCTCTTTGAAGAAAAAGTCGAGAACCATCGGCAGTGAGCCTATGCTCTCAAGGTGGAGGCGCAAAAGCCGTTGGCCGAGCACGGAGTCTTCCACCTCACTTACCATGTCGACCACGCCATCCATAGTTTTTATTGCTTCTATTTGGGCATCCGTGATGGACTTTAATCTTATTTCTACAACTTCACCCTTCTTTGTTACACGCTTAATGGCGTCAGGGGTATCACAAGCGATGAGTTTTCCCTTGTTCAGTATGCCTATTCTGTCGCAGATTTGAGACGCCTCTTCAACATAATGCGTCGTGTACAGAACTGTTTTGCCGGCTTTTCTGCTAAGGTCGTTTCTTATGAACTCCCTCAAAGTCCTGGAAGATAACACGTCCAAGCCTACGGTCGGCTCGTCAAGAAGCAAAATGGGCGTATCTGGAAGTAACACCCTTGCCAAGGCCAGTTTTCTCTTCATCCCACCTGAATACCTCTGGTAGCGTTCAAAGGCCTTATCCTTCAAACCCACCAAGTCTAAAACCTCCATAATTCTCTCATGCCTTTTGCTCTTCGGAACGTTGTAGATGGCGGAGAAGAACTCAAGGTTCTTGTAACCGTTAAGCCTCCAGAACGCACCCCTTTCACCTACGCTGAAAAGGGCGCCTATCGACCTCTTAACATCCATTTGTTCGTGGACAACATCGAAACCGTTCACGAAGGCGTTCCCCTCATCCGGAGGCAGCAAAGTGCACAGAACCTTCACCAACGTTGTTTTTCCAGCCCCATTAGGCCCGAGCAAACCAAACAATTCGCCTCTTCTGATTTCCAGGTTGAGATGGTCGACCGCCGTCACCATCTTAGGTTCTTTCCGATTGAAAAGGGAGCTTCGAGCCTCTGAATTCCCGTCCCTCGACTTGAATAACTTAGTCAGATCATGCGTTTCTATGGCTACGCCCGAATTCATCAAGCCTCAAGTCTCTGACCGCAATCCCCTTTCCATCAGAAATCATGAGCCATCACCCTTAAAGCTTGCCCCATACAAGCCGACAATGCACACCTGCCTCCCCCTAAAGCGCGCGCTTCCTCTGCGAGACCATAATGAGTTATCATACCCCTAGTTCTTCCAGGTCTTACGGGATTGTCAGAGAGCAACGCGCGGCTAGTGAAATCATCACATGCAACGGAGCAAAGAGCCTTTTGAATTCGAGAATATGCCACGTGGCATAAGGAAACGACGCGCGCTAATGCTTAGCTGAAACTTGGAAAAGTCTAGTTATTTTGCTATCGGTTAACCGAAGTGAAAAAATTAAAGAAAGGAAAATTGTTGAGGCAAAGCAGGATTAATGAGACAAACCATGTGTTATATGAGCATTGGTTCCAGCAGTAGCTGCCGCCCTTAGAAACACAGTTCTCGCATTCGAGTCTATCAAAAAACTTGATTATTTCAACCCCCCTATTATTCTAACCGTTGAACTTCCATTTTTACTTTATGGTATTTCGCTCAATATTCAGAGGCAGCAGTGTGCAAGAGCCAAGACAACGCCAATAGTGGTGACTAGTTAGTTACTTTGCACAGCAGTTCTTTTTCAAGCGTGTCTTCTTCTATCTTCAAGGTTCTAAGCTCGTCCTTTTTCAGTATGGCCTTCAGTTCGCAGCGCGCGCCTGGCAACGGTCCAACGCGCGTTTCTTATCTCGAAGATTTCGCCTAGGCGAACAGTTCTGAGCGCGCTTCATGTTTGCAGATTATTAGGGATCTGCAGGTAAGATTTTTAAGACTGGGGCAGAATGAGTTGCCTTCATCAGAACCGAAAATTAGGAGTGATTAGACGTGTCCGCAACGGAAGCTGGAACCACGATGTCTTCTATCATTGTGAAGGTTGAGAATCTCTCGAAGATTTTTGGCAAGTTGAAGGCCGTCGACAACGTAAGTTTTGAAATCAAAGAAGGGGAGATCTTCGGTTTCGTCGGCCCCAACGGGGCTGGCAAGACCACAACTATCAACATGCTCACGACCCTGCTTAAACCTACATCGGGGAACGCGGTGGTCTGCGGCTACGACATATTCAAGCAGCCGAACGAGGTGCGAAGAAATGTTGGCGTTGTGCCTCAGGAGTATACGGCTGACGAGGACATGACTGGAATTAACAACGTCCTTCTCTGCGCTGATCTTTACGGCATACCGAGAAGTGATTCCAAGCCACACGCAGAAGAGCTACTCAAGCTGGTAGAGCTTCAAGACGCTGCAAAAAGGAAGGTGAGCACCTACTCCGGAGGAATGCGCAGAAGACTGGAGCTCGCCTGCGGCTTGATCAATTATCCAAAACTGCTGTTTCTGGATGAACCAACCCTCGGGCTCGACGTTCAAACACGCACCGTGGTCTGGAAGTATATCAAAATGCTAAAAACCGAATACCACATGACTCTTTTTATGACAACCCACTACCTTGAAGAGGCTGACACACTCTGCGAGAGAATTGCCATAATCGATCACGGCAAAATCATAAAAATTGGCTCACCCGAAGAGCTGAAGGAAAGCATTGGCGGAGACGTCATTGTGGTCACCCTCAAGGAAACAGAGCCGGACATTTCATCCGAGATTGCTGACATCAAACTGGTAAACGACGTTCAGAAGAACGACAAGAATTATCGCATCAAGGTGCAGCTCGGAGAGGAAGCTTCTCCGCAAATTACGGATCTGATTCGATCCAAAGGGCTTCACGTGACGAAAATCTCGTTGACAAAGCCAACCTTGGACGAGGCATACTTGGAATTCACTGGTCGCAACCTAAGAGAAGAAGAAGCTGACAGGATGCAGCTGTTTAGACAACGCGCAACGGTGAGAAGAGCAAGATCGTAGCGGTGACAGAGTATGGAAAAAATCAAACCGACAAAAAGCAAAGAGGCAGTACGAGAAGAACAGCCCAGAGTGGTTTCTGCAGAAAAGCAGAGGAATGGCAGAGCTTCTCCTAAACTGAGCAGGAGCCCCGTGCATGGATTATGGGCGTTGACGAACAGAGATTTGAGAAAGTGGTACACGAACCCAGTCCAGCTATTCACATCGTTAATCCAGCCGGTGGTCTGGCTTGCACTGTTCGGTAAAGCCTTAAACTTTGGAACATTTATTTCTGGATCAGGAGCTTCGGTGGCCGAGCAAAACGCAATTCTGTTGAACTATTTTGGTACAACTAGCTACTTTTCATTCTTAGGTTGTGGAATGCTTGCTTTCGTTGTCCTGTTCACTTCCGCGTTCAGCGGAATGTCAGTCGTGTTTGACCGCAGGTTCGGTTTCCTGAACAAGGCCCTTAGCACGCCTGTGGCGCGCGGAGCGATTGTGATGGGAAAAGTCCTCCAAAGTGTGGGCAGGTCACTGATTCAATCGGCCATAGTTCTGGTGATCGCAGTAATACTCGGGATGGAGACGGCTCATTTCACCGTCCTCGGCATTGCAGGCGCATTCGTCATCATCTTCCTCATGGCCACGGGATTGTCTGCATTATTCACGATGCTCGCGTTGAGATCAAGTGATTGGCAGACGCAAGTGGCCATCATCAACCTGATAAACCTGCCACTGCTGTTCGCTAGCAACGCACTGTTCCCAGTAAAGATCATGCCGACTTGGCTTCAAGACATCGTGAAAGTCAACCCGGTCAGTTACGCTAATGATGCAGTGAGACAACTGCTGATAGGCGCGACGGGCATGAGCAGTCTTTGGCTGGACTTTGCGGTCTTGATTGGATTCGCCTTTGTGTTATCTGCAATTGGAATCGTCCTCTCTTGGAGACTCCTCTCCAAGTAGCCCCGACGCAGGAGCGCTCTCAAACAGGAGCTGCAACAGCAGGCCTAATCGGAGGAGTATCAGCAGTCGGAACGGGAGGTTTCCTTGTGCGCGCGCTCATAAGATACTAAGCAAACCGATTAAGGAATAGGCATGCCCGCGTTCCTGAACATTTCAGTTCAACAAATGAGGATGCTACCGCGAAAAAAGAGAAAAAAGGGGTGTTGGCTCGCTAAACTCATGGACCTGCGCTTGCCCACGTAACGGAGAAGCTTGATCCATCAGTGGACAATAGTGATGGCACAGCTTTGGGGACGATAGTGTAGCCGTGTGTGCGGAAGTTATATGCAAGGGTAGCCATCGTTATCGTTTGAACGTTTAAGCCAAAGGATCCGATGTACCCCGTAACTCCGCCTATGGTGGCATAACAGGTTCCTGCAACGTTTGTGTAATCTTGGCCAAAGTTTACCGTACCGAAGTTTGCAAGCGGCAAAACTCCTCTGTAGGATGATGGGGCCTCTGCGATCCATTCAGCTGAGGATTCCGTGGCACCTGAAACTGTAGTCGGTTTACTGGTCCAAGAAGTTGATTTACTTGTAGTAGGATTAGTATCTGTTATAGAAACCACAAATTTGCTGCTCTGGTATGTCACGGTTGCAGAGATTACATCGCCCGGAGATATTGACAGTGCGGTTATTTGATACATTGGGTTCGGATAGAACTCATACCAAGCGTAGTACAATGCTCTTCCATTCTGGATGTCGGAATCGGTTCCTATTTGCTCTACAGTATTTGAGCTGAAACCGTCAATGCCTACCCAGAAGGACGAATATGCAGTTGTTCTCCTATTGCCGGTGACTGTGGGGACTGTCCATGATCCTTGAACCGAAGTCACTGAGCCTGTTGAACCTGTTACGGCGTATCCGCTCCAATTGGTGCTGTACCAGCTGCTGCCATTGATGCTTTCTGTACTCATTCCCTGAGCCGTTATTAGGCTTGAGAGAGCTAATGCAGGGCAAAACAAGGCTAATAGTACGAGCGAGCCTACGAAAAATGTAGTTAGTGCAGTTGAGGTTTTCATAAAACTTCATCCTTTTCTTGTCTATAATTACACTGCAAGGACAGCCGCGTGGCTGGATATAAATTTTTTTCAGAATTCGGCTGGGTCGCGCGTTGCCTTGTCCCCAAAATGGTTAAAAATGGTTACAAGTCCGTTTTTGCCTATTTAAACCTATAATGGAATTCTTTGAGCAACGCATTTCGGCTACCCTCAAAGACGGCAAACCGAGTTCACCGTGCTTCTGGGCGAAGTGGGTTTTACCCATAACACTTTGCAACAACATCTTCACGGTTAGCAACTTGAGGCCTTGTTGTTAAGGAGAAAATGGCTTCAAACAATCTAGGAAGACGCCAATTCACCTACCACGTTCAATCTGCAGCAGCAAAGCAGGTGACGGCTGCACTTCAAAACCAGCGCGCGCTACGCGTTTTTTATTACAGTAGCATCGCCAGTCTGCTGCTTTGGTTCCTCGGTGCCTAATGGAAGGAGTCAAACACGCGTGCGGACTGTGAGGGTGGCGACGTGAAACATGATTGTTTCTCCCATCTCCCCCTTAGCGAGGTGAGCATGGTGCCGCCAACGAGATGAAGAATCCGCACGCGCCAAGTAAACTCTCGATAACATCAGACATATGCGTTCTGGAACGCAACTATAGAAAATTCATCTAGAACCTAGATCTATTGCGCCAACCACTTCTTGGGACAAATCAGCGCAGGCGTGGCAGGGAGCATTCGTGAACTGAGGAAGAAAGAAAAGTCATTCGCCCGGCAAGGGCACGATAGGCAGCCTATTTTCTTTCGGTGAGTATGTCGGAATATACGCGTAGGGTTCCTCTCCGCCTGGATAAACCCGTCCATCAGGAGGAAGCACGTTCACACTTGTCGGATCGTTTCCTGAAGTCTGGGACATGTTCTGACCATTTGGTGTTCCGACGGGAACGCCGTTAGGAACAGTCTCATTGGTGCTCTTCGAGTTTCCTTCAGGCAAATTTCCGCCTCCTCTTTGTCCCCCACTAGAATTAGTGTCCACATTTTCCTTGCTAGGCGAAGCGTTGCCGATTACAGTCTCGTTCGGCTGACTACTGGTCTCTATGAGTTTTTCCTCGGACGTTTGTTTGATCTTTGCAGTTAGGCACGTTGAACTCGCAGCAAGTAGAACTGTCACAAGCATTAGGACAAGAACCACTAATATTTTCATCCTGTTCTTCTCATGTATAAATAGAGCGTTCTCTCTAGAAAAAGATTGCCCTTGTTTTGATGTTACGCGTCAGCTACGCATCAGCTGCGCTTTCTAGGTCTTTGCTGAGGGTAAAAGAATGCAGAGACTATTGCTCCAAAAACAGCTGTTCCTAAACCTACGTACGCGAAATTTGAGTTTATCAGGGCTGCTTGGTATGGGACTCCGTATGTCTGGATTTCGGTCCAGGCTTTGGTCACGTTTGCTATGATCTGAATGGGGGAATCAGAGGATGCATTTCGAGCGAGAAATATGAGGTAGTAGCTTCCAGGTTGTGCTAATCTGACTGTTGGGCTCCAGGTTGTGTTGACAGAATTAGTATCTTCCAGAGATAGGTAGGTTACGTCTGGTTGATCTGGCTGGATCGCGTGAGTTGGGTCTGTGAAGTTGGCTATTGAGAAGTTGAAATTTCCGTTGCCTGCTGCAAGAATGTTCAGTTTCTGACCAATACTAATTTGAAATTGCACCATTTTGTCTTGTGATTGGTGTATTTCGAAGGAATAGTCCATGATGATTTGGGACTTTGGAACTTCCTGGATCTCGTCTCGCGCAAAGGTGAAAACAGGTCTCGAACAAATAGCCAAGGCAGCTCCCACCAAAATCAAGATAAGTCCAGCCAGAAATGCTCGCGAGCGCATTTTCTTACGGACCATACTACAAAACCACTTTGAGTCGTCTTCAATGAATTAATAAAATATGGAATCCTCGAAAATAAACGTGTTTGTTTCACAGTAGGCGACTTTCCTTTCTAGCTAGTAGAAGCTAAATATGCCTACAAATCGCATAGAAGAAGGTTCCACAAAATTCAAATGCAAAGAACGCTCTATGTTTCTATGCCTAAATAAAATAGGAGAAGGGAAAAATGAAAAAGATAATATCAATAGCACTGATACTAGTCTTCGTTGCATCAACGATCTTTGTTGTAACACCATTCAACATAAAAGCAGCAAACGCTGCAGCATCAGACAACTACGTTGCCCTCAATGACGCGCAAGTTGCTCCGAAAGGCAACGTTGTATTGCAAGATCCTCTTGTACCTGATTCCGACCCTGTGCCATACTATTCTATTGGCAGTATCGTGACATGGGTAACCGCGAACACCTATACGGGCGGTTACTATACCCAGCGCTTCATACTAGTGGCCATTGGCACCTATGGTGAGATTTGGGTAGCTTGCGATTCGGCTGGGATTTACCAACTAAATTGGCCCAGCGGGGACTCTAGACCCACTCCACAGATATTGAGCAATGAAATAGCATTCTACATGAACGAGTTCGACACTCTTATCTATCCCACGGACATCAAAGACTTCGGTGTTCCAGCAGTCCGCGACGGCAATGCCGCCCACTATGGACCTGCAGGACGATACAATGGAACCACGCGCGTAGCGATTCTGATTGAGAATATCATAGACGAAAACTATTATGACCCGACCTATCCATACTACGTTGCTGGTTTCTTCGATCCTGGAGTAGATTACTATGTTGGCAGAAACGTTGTGACCATTGATTCCTACGCGTGGGAGCATCGACTGGGACCCCTCGGAACCGTGTGGACTGACAGCATAGCTGTTAATCGCCCGTACGTTTACGACAGCACTCTGGCACATGAGTTCCAACACCTAATACATGCAGACTGGAACCCAAGCGACCCTTCGTTCATGAATGAAGGCTGCAGCATGTATGCAGAATATCTCTGCGGCTTTGGAATCGACTCGAACTACGTCAACAGCTACCTCTACACGCCCGACAACTCTCTCACAGAATGGAGTGACCAAGGTGACATAAACATACTCGCCGACTACGGCGCCGCACTAATGTGGGTGTTGTACCTGAACGACCATTATGGTGGAGTAGCTACCATAACCTATTTCGTCCAGAACGGAATACCAGGAATCGACGGAGTAAACGCTGCATTGGCTCATTTCGGCTACAAACATACCACATTCGATGATGTCTACCACGATTGGAGGATCGCAAACCTCATACACACAGACTTTCCTGGTTGCACAAAATACAACTACAAGAGCCTGAACTTGAACGATCCAATATACATTTCTGCATTCACACACACGATCAGCGGCCTGCCAGTTCCACAAACTAAAGGCACAGACTTCGGGAACACATTCACGGATCTAGGCTACGACACAGGCGTATCTGAGGTTGGACCTTATGGCTCAGACTACATAAACTTCACAAACTGGAAAACGCCAGGCTTCATTTACTTCCAAGGCGACCAATACGCAACATTTGGCTGGACACAATCTGGCGGTGTATGGTGGTCAGGCTACGGAAACATGATGGACGCACAGCTCATCAGCCAAGCGGTTTCAGTGACCAGTTCAAACTCGATGCTTACGCTTGTAACAAAATACGGCATGGAAACCACCTATGACTTCGGATTCGTCCAAGTCTCAACGGACAACGGAAAAACATGGACATCACTGTCGAACAGCTACACAACTTCTGACTATCAGACAGACGTTCAGGCAATTATAAACAACATGCCAGGACTCAACGACTACAACCCAGACTGGCCAAGCTACACAACGATGACATTTGACCTCTCAACTTATATAGGAAAGACAGTGCTCATAAACTTCCGCTACATGACCGACGAGTACACCAACTATGAAGGCTGGTTCATACAAAGCGCAAGCGTGGGCACCACAGCGCTGACGCTAACTCCGACCTATCCGAAAGCAACGTACCAAGTCACAGTGATCCAAGCATTTGTAACTCGCGGAAAGACACAGTACTTGCCATACGACATGTGCTTAACGAAAGACAACAAAGGAATGGGCATCGGTGCCGCGATCAAGCCTGACTACGTCCTCCTGGTAGTTAGCCCAACGATGCATCAAGGGTTCGCTGACTACAAGTTCCAAGCGACGAAAGTTCCGCTGTTCAAATTCTGCTGAGAACGCGCGATAAGCTGACCCCGCAGCCAAAAAGACCCCCCCCCCTTTTTTGGTTCAAAGGACGCGGGCTCATTTAGAAACTTGATTAGATGCTCGGAAGAGCGAAGAAAGAAGCCAGATTGTAGGCTTCGTTCGTCTCATTCCTGCTCATTAAAGTTGATCTCATAGCAAGCATTTGGAGACCAAGCTTCAACTTAGAATTATGCAGCTAATACAGAACACAGGATTTCACGCTGTTTCGGATGAACAGGAACGAGTCCGTTTCGACAAGGTCTGATAGTCCAAAGAGAGCGCAAAACAGCGTGCACCCGCTAAATACGAAAACAGACCAAAGCCTAGCATTTCGATTGCACGGAAGTCACTTCCCAAATCATGTTAAGGAAAACGTAGAAATACCTCGCTCATGAACATATTATCGGAGAGGAGGAAGAAAGGATCCACAGAAGAAGTCCTGGCTTAGTCCTTGCCCTACTACTTGTTAGCACAGTAGCGTTGCTTTCTGGTCTTCAAACAGCAAAGGCGATTTCAACGATATACATCCAAGCGGACGGAACCGTTTATCCGATAAGTGCGCCAATCCAGAGAAACGGAAACGTGTACACTCTCACTGGCAACATCAACAGTGAAACAGATGGCATCGTAATCGAAACGAACAACACGATACTAGAAGGAGCAGGACACTCGATTCAAGGGACAAACACTCCATCATCCAATGGAATATACTTATCAGGAAATTACAACGTAACGATCAGAAACATTGACATTAAAGGATTCGAATCTGGCATTCTGTTCGACGCATACTCAACCTACAACAACATAATAGGAAACACCGTTGAAAGCAACGTTTATGGAGTCAATTGTTGGGCATATGCAGACAACAACAACATCATTGGAAACAACATAACGGGAAACAGTCTCGCAGGGGCCTGGCTCGCCGGATCATCAAACGACACAGTGACTGAAAACAACATAGCTGCAAACGGTCTAGGAATCAACCTTCAAAGCTCTTCAAATGACAGTATCTATCACAACAATTTTGTTGACAACCCAACTCAAACCAGCATCTATGACTCGCCTGGCACGTGGGACAACGGTTACCCTTCCGGAGGCAACTACTGGAGCGACTACATCGGAACAGATTTGTATCGGGGCCCACACCAGAACCAGACTGGAAGCGATGGAATAGGTGACACGCCATACGTCATAGACGCGAACAATACAGACAATTACCCCCTTATGGTTCCCTTCGGCTCAGGTCACGACGTAGCTGTCCCTGATGTTCAAACATCAAAAACCGTTGTGGGACTAGGATACAATATGTCAATCACAGTCATCGTGGCAGACTACGGAGCATTCAACGAAACCTTCACCACAACGGTATATGCCAACACAACTGCCATTTACGCTCAATCCATGAACTTGGCAAGCGGCACGACAAAGACAATTACTTGCGCTTGGAACACGACGAACCTTGTTTATGGCAACTGCACCATAAGCGCTTACGCTCTGCCTGTTCAGGGCGAAACCGACACGGCCAACAACAATTTCACAGGCGGCGTGGTGACAGTTACTATTCCAGGCGATGTTGACGGCAACGGCAGAGTCAACATGGGCGACGTAGTCAGCCTCTGCACGGCTTTTGGTTCAACAGTCGGACAATCAAGGTACGTTCCAAACTGCGACATAGACAATAACGGCAGAGTCGACATGAGCGACCTAATCATCGCCTTACGCCACTTCGGACAACACTACCCGTAGCGCGTTGTTAAGCGCCCAAAGTGAGCACAAAACTTCAAAATAGAGGAAAGCTTAGACCGTGACAGTGAAACTGTCTTCGCAGAGTCCATTCTGCTTCGGCTGCGGACTGAAAATGGGCTTTTCTTTGTTTGTTGAAAAAATTCGGCATACATAGAACTTGGGCTGATGATCGGCGTTGACTGATATTAAGTAAGGCAAAAACTCCATGACTTCCCGAGCGAGGTCATACTTGTTGTGCAGTCAGAGTTCTCTGTTTTCCGTGAGTATATAAGAATTATAGTGAAACGTATCTCTAGAAGGTTGTACCCATTTATATGGGTCTTTTAGGAGTTAAGCGAATACAGACAGAGTCCAAGAGCTATATCCAGCACAACCCCCTTCTTTCTTGTTGACTTCATGGGATTGCACCACGTGTGTTAAGTTTCATCGTCTAAATAAGCTTCTATGAGATATCTGTGTGAACAATCTGCAATCCAGGGCAATCAAACATGGCGGGCCCGGAGGGATTTGAACCCCCGTTCTCCGGCTCCGAAGGCCGACGCCTTAATCCAGACTGGGCTACGGGCCCACACAAGAATACGCGCAGAAGCAATTAAAAGTGTTACGTGGACATGTGGAGTAGATCTTATGAGAGAGGATTTTAGAACGAGTTTGCAGGCCGATGATCCTTGAGAAAGATAGAACTGTCAAGCTGGGAGAGCGTTCCGCAGAAGACGGACAGTCTGAGAGAAACCTCGAAATCATATACGGCGTGAAGCTCGAAACCGATTCTTCGGACATTCAACTCGACCGACTCTATCCAACCGAGGATTTCTTTGAGAACGACAAAATAGCCCTCGTGTTTATGAAAATCGTGAACGAAGGTTATGACGTGCCAATAATAGCGGTCGAGCGTGGGGAAGACTACTTCGTTCTTGACGGCCACCACCGTTCCTTCATTTCAAAGAAACTCAAGAAGAAAACTATCATGGCAAAAGTTCTAAAGTTTCCCAATGGCACAGGCTATCGAGACGTCCCAAAGTCTTCGCTCGAGGACCTTCCAATCAAGGAAGTAGCCGCTATTGACGATCTGATCGTGAAAGCGTGGGGACGCATACTTAACATCTTGAAACAGTATGAAGTCTTGTACCGTATGCATTTCTGCATGGAGAAAAAACAGGTCTGCTTGAGAGACGTGTCTCCGACGCAGCCCGAAGTACTGAAGGAGCAGATTGACAGGATAAACAGGCTATTGGTTCCAGTGGCCTGCATACAGTACGACGAAAGATACTATGTCCTGGATGGCCACGCAAGATGCTTACGAGCCAAACAGCTCGGCCTGAAATCAGTTGAAGCAATAGTGTTGTCGCCGCAAATGCATGTGGATTTCGGAATAGTCAAAACCGCCAAAGAGATGAAACTCGAAAGCCTCGAAGACATCACCATAACGAAATGAACCCGTACTGATGCTTATTAATAAGGGCGCCTTCGCATCTGTGGCAACCCGAAAACCCTTAAAAATAATCTGCAATCTATACTAGATGTCTCAACATGAGGGCCGGTAGCTCAGCACGGTCTGGAGCGTTCGGCTGATAACCGAAAGGTCGCCGGTTCGAATCCGGCTCGGCCCACTAAAGCCAAAAATCTTATTAGCATATTGAAAAGAAATCATGCAAGGTGATGTTTTGGCTAAAGACGACGAAATGCTAGACGAACTTAAGAAGATCAGAACACTGTTGGAACCGAAGCCTGCTGCACCGGCGCCGAAAGGCATGTGGGCTGAATTCATGGACTTCGTATCCAAATACAAGGTCATGGGGCTTGCTGTTGCTTTCATTATCGGCGTTTACCTAGGGGCTGTAGTGCTGGCACTAGTCAAAGACTTGATAATGCCAATAATAGGTCTTGCAATGCCTGGTCTTGGGGACCTTGCGAGCTACATTGTCACGTATTCTAATCAGAAGTTCGGCATAGGAGACTTTCTAGTGGCCGTGATAACCTTCATCATCGTGGCCTTGGTGATCTTCCTGCTTGTTAAGGTCAGCAAGAGATGGGGCCTAGAGTAGCAGAAGAAAAGAATCAACGAACACCTCAAGGTTCCATGGAAGCCGCCAACGAAAAACATCCCCAATTTTTCTGTGTTAACAGAAGACGAAAAGCTGAAATCCTAACAGACCACATAACTTGTGCTCGGTGGATTAGATGCCACAGTACATTCTGCTCTCAAACTTGACGGACGAAGGATGGAAAACCGTCAAAGAAAAACCTGCCAGAATCAAAGAAGTCAACAAGGAACTTGAAGCCTTCGGCGTTCGAGTCATCAGTCAGTACGCAGTTCTCGGACCTTACGATTTCGCAACCATCGTCGAAGCTCCAGACAACAAGACTATCGGCAAAGTTTCTATCGAACTCGGGTCGAGAGGGACAGTCAAAATCATGAGCATGGCTGCCGTTCCCATAGAAGAATTCATAGCTTCGATGAAAAAACGATGAAAGCTTCAATCTCCCCCCTTTTTCCTTTTCAGTTTGATTCCCAATTCTCGTTACTTTCTGACTGTTGTTAAATTATTGAAGGGCTGATTCTTCACTTCAAAAAAGAAGCCTATGATTACATCGTAAATCATTAGGCAACGACAGAAATGCCCAGGACAGCCAACGAACAGTATAAACGAATCCTTTGCATCTGGAAAAGCAGAGGATTTCAAAATGAAAGTCAGACTCAAGGGCAATAATCAGATAAGACTTTTCAGACAAGTAGGTAAAAGGCTCGTTTCCAAGATAACTGTTAGCAAGAACGTTGCAGGAGTCATTTTCCTCGGCGGCCTAGCCAGAGGTTTCGCCGACAAGTACTCGGATGTAGACATAATTGTCCTGCTCAACAAGGAGGATCAACCCTTGCGAAGACAGATTCACAACATGGGCTTGGAAGAACGAAAAAACTCAGGCCTCGACATCGACCTCGAAATTCACTATCTGAACGCCTTTCAAAGATGGAAATGGGATGAAACTAACAGATGGGATTTTTCCCATGCCGAAATCGTCCATGACCCTGAAGGACAAATCACAAGACTGTTCGACGCGAGACTCAAAGTTTCAGAGAAATTCTGGGTCAAGCGCATCGTAACGTGCACTGAGTATATGAAATGGTACTGCTGTCCACCTACGGACGACGTCGGCACCATCGCCGAGGCTTGGGTTGACAGAGGAGACCTGCTTTCTGCAAACTACTGCTTGAACTACGCTATCGACTTGCTCCTTAAGACAGTCTTCGCCCTCAACAAGGAATTCTTGCCTCCACCAAAATGGAGGTTATTCTACTTTCGAAATTTGAATTGGCTTCCCAGTAACTATGGATTCTTGAAGGCCGCAATCGAGGTGAAAGGGCTAACGGTAGAATGTCTAAATCGGCGATTGAAGAGCCTTAGAGAAATATGGCAGGTGATTCTTGTTAAGGTGCAAGAAGAAACTGGGCTCAGATCAGATAACCAGGCACTACGTTGAAAGGGTACTGCACCAAACGCCGGCTCATTAAGGCCTATCCATAGCAATTTGGCCAACTCAAAGATCAAAGGTATTGAGCACATCGAATGAACTCTTGCAAAAATCAGCATCGTTTGATGCAAATTAAACCGAGACAAGAGCACTCTAAGGGTTAAATTTAAGAACAGATGAAACTTTCATATACACAAGCCAAAGCAGTTTGCTACGAGCGTCCTCTCGAGGAATCTGACAGTTGACAGGCAAAGACTTCCACAAACTCTTTCTTCAAGCAGTAGACGATGCCTTCTCATCGCTTGGTGATTCAGCGAGACAATCAATCTACTTCCACCTTGAAACAAGATTTGGGATGCCACGAGACGAAATTCCAAACCGCCTTGAGGATTTCGAGAATGGACTTGAGAAAATCTTCGGAGCAGGAACCAAGTTCCTGGAAATCTTGATAATGAAAAGACTCTACGAAATGATGGAACCCAAGAGAAGAATCATGAAATGGAATGACGACAACGAGTTCAAATTCATAGACTACGTTAAGGCAACGGAACAGAGCTTTTACAAAAAGAAAAGGAAACCCTAGAATCCACTCTTAGACTGAACTTGCTAGTATTGCAAGGTCAGAGCGTCAATTCATATTCTCAGTTCACAAACGATTTATCAAGGCTCCATCGTGTCTTATTCTGAACTTACGTCAAGTGAGCGAGGGTGACGTTTGCCTCAGGGAAAATTCAACAAAGTTCTGTTAGACGCAATTGAGGGAGGCCTGTCCTCGCTCGGAGATTCACCGAGAGAAGCGATCTTCTACCATCTCGAGACATCTTTCCAGCTGAAGAAAGAGAACATTCCGCTAAACTTGTCGGAATTCAAGCAGGCTTTGGAAAGAATATTCGGACCAGGAGCTCCATACCTCGAAAAGATCATCATAAGATGCCTCTACGAAAGGCTGGGGCTAAGTTTTGAAGAGCCGAGACACGTAGACTTCGTGGTCTGCGTCAACGATGCGAAGAGGCAAGTCACGCGTGAAGAGGAGGTGAAACAGTATGAATAAAACCATCAGAATCCTCATTGTTGACGACGACGAAAACATCAGAAAAGTGCTATTAGCTATACTCGAGGACAAGGGATACACCGTTGAATCTGTCGGAACAGCTAGGGAGGCAGTAGAGAAAAGCAAGAGAAAATTCTACAACTTGGCTTTAATCGACATTCGACTTCCAGACATGGAAGGGATAGAGCTTCTCACAAAGATGAGAGACACGACGCCAAAAATGCGAAAGATAATAATCACAGGCTACCCGACGCTGCAAAACGCTGTAGACGCTGTAAACAAAGGTGCAGACGCTTACATTGTAAAGCCGTTCGACGTTGAAAACGTCCTGAACGCGATTGATCAGCAACTCAGGAAACAGCAAGAAGAGAAGAAATACAGCCAGGACAAAGTCGCAGAATTCATAGAGGCAAGAGTCAAAGAAATGGGCATGGAAACTGAGGTCGCAGAAAAACAAAGACGATAAGAGTCGATCCTAAACACGTTCAACCCTTTCTTCAACTTCATACCCTGAAGTTCCCCACAGATCATGAAAAGTTTTTGTCAGCTTTTTCTCATGAAATTCTTGCGTAGGAACTTGACATGGTGGCCAACTTCGAACCCTATGTTCCGCAACAAAGTGACAGACGGAACGTTGAACTCTGACGTATGTAAGACCGCTGTGTCCATTCCCTTTTCAAAGAGGAAGTTCATTGCCCGCACTGTGAGAGCAGACGCGAGTTTTTTCGAACGAAACTCGGGAACCGTTGCTGCTGGACCGAGATAGCCTCGCCTTTCACCGAAGAGCTTATTGTATTTCACGACGGGCCATGCAACGACAACTGACAGCATTCTGTCCTGAAGCGCTGCCAAGTGAACCCATTCTTCGTCGAAGGGAGGAGACTCAACCTTGCCCTTCTCAATAAAGCCTTGTTTTAGTCTTTCCCATCCAAACACCGAGTTCACAGTTTCGACAACCTTTTTTTCCTCCTCAGGTCTCGAGCTGCGGATGGTCACGCCCTCTGGAACGGCCGGAAGCGGCCGAACATGCTCGAGCTTTGCTATCATCTGGTACAGACCGCCCTCAGGCTTGTATCCCCTCTCTATCCAATCATTGGTCCTTGGACTTCCAGCGTCGACTGAGGTGAAAACCGTTTCCCCGCGGACACACTTCTCAGCCTGCGATACCAGCATGTTTTCCTTGAGTTTTCGGTCAGGCCTTTCTTGAACAACAAGCCACCTGATCTCCTCGCCCCAGAAACCGTCGTTGTACGTGACAGAACCCACAGCTTCACCGTTTTCCTCGGCAATCAGAGTTCGAAACTTCCCTTCCTGAATTCTAACGCGCACATCGTCTTCTGTGAGGGGAATGTATTCATATGATCCTTCGTTCGTCTCATTGAGAAGTTTGACAAGCGCTGACAGATCCTTCTCTGTAAAGTCTCGAACTTGAACAGTCATGGTTTGTCTTGATCAGAGGCGTTTGAAAGCGTAATAAACGTTTAGATACCTTTCAATTTTCCAGCAACCCAAAGGTACTCAGTTCCAGAAAGTTTAAAGCCTAAGTTCGCGCGCGAGGCAACGCATTGTGTCCTGCAATGTAAGATGAGCCTGCCATAGCTCTTCGAAAAGAGCCACATTGGCAAGATTTAAATTCTCCTCCCTGTCTCTGTGCCCTGAGTGATGCTTATGGCGTTTTGCTCGAAGTGTGGCGAAAAAGTACCTGAAGAAGCGTATTTCTGCCCAAAATGTGGTTTCAGAACCAGAAAAGGCGTTGAAGCCGGCGTTGCTGCCCCTGTAGAAGATGTAAGGGAAGCCTTCGCTAAGATGGAAAAGGAACTTGAAAAAGCATTCACGACCGCCGCAAAAGAGATGCAGAAGGCGTTCAAAACCGTAACAGACAACGTCAAAGAAAAAGGTTTTGCAAGACAAGTTGTTTGCACAAGTTGCGGAGAAAAGAATCCAAATGGTGCCAGCTTCTGTTACAAATGCGGCAAAAAGATCGATTGATGATGCTCGAATAGATGATGTCATTAGCACAAAATTGACTCGATAGGTGAAAAGTTTAAAATGGGTGACTCGCGAGCACGTACACCGTGGACAGAACAACTTGCCCTTGGCTCATAAAAAATTTCGTTGATCCAAAAGCAGAGTTCATTTTTGTTCCTATCAAAAAAGTCGAAGAAGTCGCCAAAAAGAGAAGGCAACCCCTCATGATGCACCGGACGCGCGCTGCAGACTCTGAATCTAAAGCGTGTCAAACAGGCAATGAGACGAGGATACTGCCGTGACCATCATCAGTCAGCGTCTCAAAATCGTTCCTGCCAGAAGACTTGAACACTTGACATTCAACCTGTGCAACTTCAATTTCTTCAGAAAAAGCGAACGTGGGAAGGCCATGCTCTTCTTTGGGAACTCAGGACAGCTAGCATTGCTAATTGCTGTGCCCTACATCCTGGGATGCGAGCTTGCCTTTTTCAGAGAGGAGAGATACTTCGTCAAGTTGAAGAAGCAACTGGTTGGCGTTTTCGTCCTCCGCGAGAAATCTGACGCTTTATACGTGGGAAGCTTGGGTGTAGCACCCGAATACAGAAAACATGGCATAGCCACTTTCATTCTAAGCAATTGCACGCAAGTCGCAAAGAGGCTCGGCAAGAAATGGCTAGAACTTACCGTGTTAAAGACGAACATTCCTGCGAGGCAGCTCTACGAGAGATTTGGCTTCTTGGATAAAGAGGAAAGGAAATGGTCTTTTGTGATGACAAAAAGAATTAACAGCCATGAACGCAGTTAGAAAGTAGTTCGATGCGAAAATCTTAAACAGCTTCACTGTTGGGCAGAAATGAAGCCCTTTTGCCTAGATACACCCCCTTTGCCAACCTCGTTTTTTGGTGATTATGTTCACATCAAACATGACCTATCTGCATGTTCCTCAGGTAAATTCAACATTAGTGTAGAAAGAACTTAAATAAGTAAACGCTAGATACAGCGTTCGCCTAAGTTGTGAAACACTAACAACTTCCTGAGCGCATACATGGTGATCCTTTGAAGTGTCCTTACTGCGGGTCTGAAAACCTGAAAACCCTCGAAACGAGGGACTCGCCTGACAACGCTGTCAGAAGACGCAAAGAGTGCGAAGACTGCGAGAGACGGTTCACAACGTACGAGTATGTTGAAACGGTTGAGTTGATAGTGAAGAAGAGGGACGGCAGGCCGGAGCGCTTTGACCTCAACAAGATCATCAGAGGTCTGCAGAAAGCCTGCGAGAAAAGACCCGTGACGATGGAGCAGATCCACGAGCTGGCAGAGCATGTCAGACAAGACCTGATGGCGCCTGGAAAAGAGGAAGTCAGTTCTCAAGACATCGGGGATTTGGTAATGAAATATCTGAAGAAACTTGACCGAGTAGCTTACATCAGGTTCGCTTCGGTCTACAGGAAGTTCGAGGAACCTGAAGATTTCCAGAGATTGCTCAAAGAGGTAAAAGCATGAAGTCTGTTAGAAAACGTGATGGAAAGTTAGAATCGTTTGACCAAGAACGTATAACAAGCGCCGTTTGGAAGGCGGCCAAAGCTGTCGGGGGAAAAGACCGCGAACTGGCGAGAGGACTTAGCGATCAGGTAATGGCCCAGCTGAGCCTACATTTTGGCGAAGACGGCGTTCCCACGGTGGAAGAGATTCAGGATCTGGTTGAAAAAACACTCATAGAGAACGGCCATGCAAGAACGGCGAAGGCCTATATCCTGTACCGAAAACAGCATCAGGACCAAAGAGAGCTCGCTGCACTCTTGAGCGATGCGGACCTCGTGGACCAGTACTTGGACATAGAGGACTGGCGTGTCCGAGAAAACTCCAACATGAGCTATTCACTGCAGGGTCTGAACAACTATCTCTCATCAACTGTCATCGCGAAATACTGGATCAGCAGAATCTACCCCATCAACATCGCAGACGCTCACTTTTCCGGCGACATGCACATCCACGACCTCGGAGTGCTAGGCGCGTACTGCGTCGGCTGGGACCTAAGGGAACTGCTAACATCGGGGTTCGGAGGAGTTTCAGGAAAGATCGAGAGCAAGCCAGCCAAGCATTTTAGGACAGCACTAGGGCAGATTGTCAACTTCTTCTACACTCTTCAAGGCGAAGCCGCGGGAGCCCAGGCGTTCAGCACGTTCGACACGTATCTCGCGCCGTTCATTCGTCACGACGGCCTGAGTCAGAAAGAAGTTGAACAGGGATTGCAGGAATTCTTCTTCAACATGAACGTGCCCACGCGTGTGGGTTTCCAGACGCCCTTCACAAACGTTACTTTGGACCTGACCGTTCCAGATTACATAAAGAATGAGTCTGTAATAATCGGCGGAGAACAGACTGATGCCACCTATGGAGACATGCAGACAGAAATGGACATGTTCAACGCTGCTTTTGCAGACATGATGAGCAAGGGCGACTCTAAGGCAAGAGTGTTCACTTTTCCGATACCAACGTACTGTGTCACAAAGGATTTCGACTGGGAATCCTCCATAGCTCAGAAAATCTTCGAGGTCACGGCTAAGTATGGAGTGCCTTACTTCTCCAATTTTATCAACACCGACATGAAGCCTGAGGACGTCCGAAGCATGTGTTGCCGACTCAGAATCGATAATCGCGAGCTGCGCAATCGGGGCGGCGGTTTCTTCGGTGCAAACCCGTTGACGGGGTCAATAGGCGTTGTAACTCTGAACCTGCCGAGGATCGGGTACTTGGCGAGGGACGAGGACGAATTCTCTGAACGGCTAGAAGCTCTAATGGAAGTTGCCAAAGACAGCTTGGAAATAAAGAGGAAAGTTCTGGAGACGTTCACCGAAAACGGACTTTACCCGTATTCGAAGCGTTATCTTCAGAGCGTCAAAGCGGAACACGGCCACTACTGGCGAAACCACTTCTCAACCATCGGCATACTAGGCATGAACGAGGCGATTCTAAACCTGTTCGGCGTGAGCATCGTTTCAGGCGATGGAACAGACTTTGCGATTAGGACGCTTAAATTCATGCGCAAGAGGCTTCTGGAATTTCAAGACGAAACAGACAACATGTACAATCTTGAGGCCACTCCGGCTGAGGGAACCAGCTACAGGCTTGCAAGGATTGACAGAAAGAGGTACCCTGACATCATTGCTGCTAATCAGAAAAACGTTGTGACGGGCGCAGAACCCTTCTACACCAATTCTTCGCAGTTGCCAGTTGATTTCGAGGGCGACCTGTTTGAAGCGTTGGAGCACCAAGACAGACTGCAGACGCTTTACACTGGCGGCACAGTCTTCCACATCTTTCTGGGCGAACGGCTTCCTTCATGGAAGGCCTCGGCAGAACTCATCAAGAAAGCCGCTTGGAGTTCACATCTGCCTTATTTCACTCTGACACCGACGTTCAGCATATGTCCAAGCCACGGCTACGTAAAGGGTGAACACAAGCAATGCCCAAGTTGTGGAGCAAAGTGCGAAGTGTACTCAAGGGTTGTTGGGTACCTGAGGCCAGTGGACCAGTGGAACGATGGCAAACAAGCAGAATTTGCCATAAGAAAAACCTTTGACAAGTCGGCAGTCACGGCAGCGGCCCCCGCCCAAGTGATAAGCCAAT
This sequence comes from Candidatus Bathyarchaeota archaeon, assembly GCA_963707955.1. Lineage (GTDB taxonomy): Archaea > Thermoproteota > Bathyarchaeia > Bathyarchaeales > Bathycorpusculaceae > DASPPK01. The sequence continues at coordinate 426,355 of OY970176.1, forward strand.
GAAGTTCAGCGGGATTCAAAAAACAAGTCTAACGGATTTTCCGGGCAGAATATGCTCTGTGCTTTTCACACCTGGCTGCAACCTGCGTTGTCCCTTCTGCCACAACTGGCGCATAGTGATCAACCCCCAACCGCCCTTTCTCAACGAGGAAACGGTTCTGAAAATTCTTGAAGAACGCAAAAAATACGTTGACGCAGTCGTGGTCACCGGCGGAGAACCGACGATCCACAAAGAACTACCCAGGTTCTTGAAGAAGCTGAAAGACAGAGGGTTTGCAGTGAAATTGGACACCAACGGATTGGACTCTCACATGCTGGAAGAGTGCTTGCAGAGCGTGGACTACGTAGCGTTGGATGTGAAAACGAGCTTGGAGAAATACGAGTTGCTGGGAGCCCGAGACACGGCTGAACTTGTGCGCACAGTGGACATCTTGAAGATGGGCAAAGTCGAGTACGAGTTCAGAACAACGGTCGTGCCGGGTTCTTTGAACCTGCAGACGTGTGCGCTATGAGTAGCCTTGTCAACGGCGCAAGAGCATGGGCATTACAGCAATTTGTGCCAGGAGACACGCTTGACAAGAGCCTCAACGCACTGAAACCGTACACTCCAGAAACAATGTCTAAGTATGCTGAAACCATCAGAAACTGTGCTGAGGAAATAATTCTTCGGACCTAGTTATCGAAGGCTTGCCAGGTTTCACTATTAGACATAAACAACATTTCATTGGTATCAAGCGTAAGGTTTAAGGGTTAACGGGTTGTTTAGGTTTCGAATGTTCTGTAACGAGGCTTAAGTTTTGAGCAAGAAAGTCGTGACTCTTGAAGAGCGCAAGGCCGAGGTCTTGATCAAGCTCAGAGGATACAAACTCCTCAAGAAACAGAAACGCGAAGATGCTGTTGAATACTTGGTTGAGATTCCAAGGGACAAGCAGAAGGCCGTCGTTTGGTGCGTCCCAGGTGAGACCACCGTAGGCATAAACAGCATAAACCGTCTTGCGAAAGCCATGAAAGACGCTGACATGGAAAGTGGAATAATAGTCACTGACGGAAGATACACGCACGCCGTTAAGCAGGGTGCTAGGAAAAAGAAAATTGAGCTCCTGCCCAAGACATTCCCCGCCTTCGACCTTTTTCAACACAGGCTTGTTCCGAAGCATGAAATTCTGACTGAGGAAGAGAAAACGGAGCTCCTGTTGAAGTACAGGGTGCACCCGTACCAGCTACCTCAGATAAGCTCGCTGGACCCAACCGTCAAGGCGATAGGAGCCAAGCCGGGAGACATACTGCGGATAATAAGAAAAAGCCCGACAGCCGGCGAGCACCTAGCGTTCAGATACGTTGTAGAATAGCCTATTTAGGCATCATGACCTCTGTTGCCTTCACAACGGCCTCAACTTGGTCCCCAGCGTTTATATGCAAGTCTTCTTGGCGCTCAAGGCCTAAAGCGTCCACGTAGTCTCGAGATCCAGACAGATTGCCTCAACTAACGAGGATATCTTGAGGTTAGCCACCTTCTAAGGTGCAACGGCTCGCAGAATAATTGTGGGCGCGCTGGTCGGGTTCACGTAAGGAACCAGTCCTCTTTCAATCTCGAAGAACAGTTGGGGGCTCTCTTTCATCGCCTTCACCAACTCCGGATTCCCGTTCAGAAGCAGGTTCATGAGCAAGTCGTCGCCCATCACTTGCACCTTTTTGAAAACACTTCTTAGTGCGCGCTAGAGCCGACATATTGAGGGGCATATCTGCTCTTGTCCTTGATACTGACTTTACGTTACTCCACCTACAGAGGGATCGGCCCTGAGCTAGGGCTGGGCTTTCCTTTCGCTCGCCAGTTCGCACAGAATCACTAAGGCCTCGCCGAACGATATGTTCAGTCTCGCAGCCAGTTCTGCGGGGAATATCTCGGGTTTTTCGGGAAGAACACTGTCCCTTATGAAGGCCTTATGGTGCGGGTACATGACTAAGGCGTGGACCGTTTCAACCAATACAGGCCAGAGTTTCTCTCTCGTGTATTCTTCGAAGTTCATGCTGGATCAATGTCTTACAGTGTTGAAGGTTAAATATTGAATTTACCTTCGGTCACCTCGAGCACGCACACGTTCTTGTTCCAGGATAGCGTACAGCAAAGAGTCTCGCCATTTTCCTTTTGCCCACATGTGCTCTCGGATGCGACCCTCGCGTTTCATGCCAATCTTCTCCAGAACGTGTGCAGACGCGGTGTTTGCTGGGTCGCAGGTGGCGAATATTCTGTGCAAGCTCAGCTTATCAAACCCGAAATCAACGAGTGCGTTTGCCGTCTCGGTGGCGTATCCTTTTCCCCAGAAATAGCATTTGAGGCAATAACCGATCCATCCTTCCCGGTTGTCGACGTTTGAAACACAGATCGAGCAGCCCCCGATGAGCTCGTTTTCGTTTCTTACGACTATTGCGACCGTGTAGTTTCTGCGGGGTTTCTCGTTTTGGCCTGCGAGCGCTCGCTGGATAAAGCCTTTCGTTTCTTCCTCTGTGTTGGGCCCCCAATTCATGTATCGAACGACCTCTGGGTCGGAAGCGTAGCAATGAACAGATTGCCAATCGGCTTCCATCAGATCTCGCAACAACAGTCGCTCAGTTCTAGTGACTTCCACAGTTTTGCCCCGCGAGGACTCATCTTTATGCGATTTGGGTCCAACTTAAAAGGTTTGTATCAAGGACCTGACTGCGATGCGTACGCTGCTTGACGACTTCATGAACGGCATGCAAAGGAGAACCTTCCCGCGTCATCTGCCCAACATGAAACCCATGTTTCTCTAAAAGAAGTTCGCTCTCTTTGGCTCATGTCGAGCCTAGAGACCCAAGCTTTCGCTTTTAGAGCTTGTTGTTCTGGTCTTACCGCAAAGTATATCTCTGCTCAAGCGTGATTAGAGCCTTCAAAATCCATCATGAAGGGTTGAGAGCTGATGGCTGTCAAAGCTGTGGTCTTCGATTTGGACGGCACGATTGCAAGCTTCAACTTGGACTACGTGACTGTGAGGGCAGACGTCAGGAGTTATCTCATCAGAGTCGGGCTACCGGGCTCGATACTGTCGACTAACCAAAGCATATTTGACATGCTGAAGATGGCCGAGATTTTTTTGAAGAACACCGGCAAATCCGATAGGGCTGTGGGAAAAGTCAGGAACGAAGCCTTGGCCATAGCTGAAAAATATGAGCTGGAAGCCGCGAAGACCACTGGCCTGCTTTCAGGCGCTGTTGAGACGCTGGAAGCATTGAAGAAGATGGGCTTGAAAATCGGCCTGTGCACTATTAACAGCGAGAAATCGACAAACCACATCTTGAAACGGTTTGGTATATCTGCGTTGTTCGATGCTGTCACGCCTAGAAACAAGGTCAAGTACGTTAAACCCAGCCCCGAGCATTTGAAAGCTACTTTGAAAGCTTTGCACGTAAACCCAAAAGAAGCGATCCTGATTGGAGACGGAACCCGTGACATGCAGTGTGCAAGGGAATTGAACGTCATCGCCGTAGGCTTGCCGACCGGCGTGTCGTCTGAAAAAGAGCTGATCGCTTCCGGAGCGAGCTACTTCATCGCTTCAATCAGGGATCTACCGAGGCTAGTGGAGACGATAAACAAATCATCAAGGTCCAGAAGAAAGGTTACAAACAAGAATTCTGGGAGTGCGGCTTAGATTAGAAGCTCGCGACTCCTTTTCTCTCGCTAAAATCGTACCATTTCCAAATTTCATCAACTGTCCTTTCGGAGTATCCGTTCCGCTTCAGCAACGATCTCAAAGATGAGGGAGACTTCATTCGTTGGGGCCACCAAAACAAGTTTGAAATGCGTGTTCAAAGGAAATTAAACATTCTGTATTCTAGATTCTGTTCCTGTAGACATGTACAGCAGATCTACAGGAGCACTTGGAACTGCCTGACCGTTGCCAATCCCGTCTGTTTCCTCTGTTATTAACATTTTTCGGCTGCATCTGCCAACCTGGATGTTTGATCTTTGTCTCGCGTCTTGCCTAGATGAGTAAAACATTGCTCGTTTCGTTTTTCCTCGTTTAACAAACCCTACGCCTTCCCTAATCAGTTTTCAGCACACATGACTATCCTGGAGTACTTTCGCAGAGGCCTATGCGGAACTTGGCATGTCCTGGCCAGTAACGCAAGACTTTCCTCAAGATAGATGCCATCCGGGCCGATGCGTGGGCGCGCTTTTGCTTTTCTGATTCTGTTTTCTTTTTGAGGTTCGAACGACTTATCTAGGCTTTTCAGCGCGCTAGCGCGTTTCTAAATTCTTTCGGAAAGCAGCTTGCGCTACTCATTCTGCTCTCTTCAATCATATTTGGATCATATAGGATACCCGGGGAGGAGGGTGTGAGCACGAAAGCATCCAGCCGAACCGTGACAGTAACCATCGAAAAACGTCATGCCTTCCCCTTGAATGAACCTAGAAATTCAGGAACAAACATGCGCGCAATATCCAGCGCTAGGTGGAGTGGAATTCTTCCTTGTACAGTTGATAGGCCGAAAGTATTAGTTTTTCCGCAGCCTTAGCGTCGCCCCATTCTTTGATCTTGACCCACTTCTTCGGTTCAAGCCTCTTGTAGTTCACGAAGAAATCTGCGATTTCTGCCTTCAAGTGTTTTGCAACGTCGTCTATGTCCTGGATCTCCTCGAACCTCGGGTCGTTCACCGGCACTCCGAGGATCTTGTCATCCTGTCCGTTTTCATCTTCTGTGGTCAGGACACCTATGGGGCGCGCGGTGATCACGCAGCCCGTGAACGTGGGCTTTGTAGTCAACACCAGAATGTCCAGGGGTTCCCCGTCTAATGACCATGACCGCGGGATTATGCCGTAATCACCTAGGTAGTAAAGGGCGGAATACAGCACTCGGTCAAGCTTAAAGAACCCAACCTCGCAGTCAAACTTGTACTTGTTCGTACTTCCACTGGGTACTTCAACAATCGCGTAGACCTTATGCGGAGGATCTGGACCGCACGGAATGTCTCGCCATAAATTGACCATTTCAACACCCTTCAGTTTCACTTAGCTATTTTCGGTTCACACATTTAAACGTAACATCAGCCGGAACCCAACAGGTTCTGATGAATACGACCCTTTCGATCGGCACATATCGGTTTTCGACATATTACCATTTTCGCAATTGCCTACATGCATCGGTATAGCTCTGAATGGTTGCTACGATGCGGTACAATAAGCGACAAGCATCCGAGAAAGAAGTTGTTACAACTGCTTGACGCATCATGCTAAGCGCGCGCTAAGAGAGGGCCAAGAATCAGGTACGAGAACCCCGACAGTTGGGCTTGTCAGAAGTTACTTTGGAGCTGCCTGGCCTTTCTTCTTCTGTTCAAAAAACCCTTCTGGCGAGGATATTTTTATTTAGGACCGTGCATTTTAGGACGGCACGCAATGGCTTTAAAGAGTGGGTGGACGAAATATCCGTAAGAATGTCTAATAGCTTGAGTGCAGTTGCTCTCGTACTCATGGTCTTAGGCACGTACGTGCTTGTGTTCTCAAGCATTTCGTTGCTGTATAAGGTAGTCATTATTGTCTACATTTTTGTTTTGCTTTTCCTGTTCTCATTAGCGTTGCTGAGCTTAGAGACGATGGAAAAACCCAGTGCTGAGTAGAGAACTTAATCACGAAAGCCTTCACTGGGCGTGGAACTTTGTCTAGCGCATCATGCAGTCGCTTGAAACGTATTCCGTAACTCAAGCGATCTCAGGCCTATATGCAATCATAAAGGCAGCCTGCTGCTCAGGAAGTCACGCAGGTTTGAAGTAGTATCTAGGCCATTGAGGCCAAGGCTGCACAGCCGCGCAGGTTCCGAAGTCTACCGCCAAGTCCATTCCTACTTTTACTTGTTCCAGCGGTACTCCTCGGATCATCCCGGGAAGTTTCAGACCGTTTTCGAGTTTGACAATGCCTATGGCGTACGGGGCCATTGATTGGAACTGCGCTGAGGTGATGTGGATGACCGTGTAGGTTAGCAGTTTTCCTTTCGTCGGAATCTCGGTCCAGTCAAACTCTTTTGAGTAGCAATTGTCGCAGATCGGCCTGGGCGGGAGGTGCACCTTTGCACATTTTCTGCATTTTCCGCCTAGCAGCTTTCCCTGGTTGATGTTCCTGTAGAACTGTTCTATCGTAAAAGGTGCTTGTTCAACCATTTCTATGTCCCCCTGTAAATGTGAACCGTGGCAGTCGCGCCTGAGCCGCCTACGTTGTGCGTGAGTCCTATCTCTGCATCCTTGACTTGGCGTTTTTCGGCGCGGCCTGTCAGTTGCAGATAGATTTCGTAGGCTTGGCCTGTTCCGGTTGCGCCAACGGGATGCCCTTTGGCCTTTAGACCTCCGCTGGTGTTGATGGGAATTCTTCCTCCGAGCCTTGTCTCGCCGCTCTCAACCAGTTTTCCGCCTTCCCCTGCCTTGCAAAACCCCAAGTCCTCGTAGGCTATTATTTCTGCTATGGTGAAACAGTCGTGGACTTCTGCAACGTCAACGTCTTCCGGTTTCACCGCGGCCATTTCACATGCTTTCTTGGCGGCGACCTTTGCGGCTTCAAGTGAAGTCAGACTAGTCCTCTCGTATAGGCCAATGGTGTCACTGGCTTGACCGCTTCCAACGATCTGCACAGGGGTGTCCGTGAATTTCTTAGCCAGTTCAGGTTTGGTAAGAATCAGGCAGCTCGCACCGTCAGTGATGAGCGAACAATCATACAGTTTGAGGGGCCATGCGACCATGCGTGAAGCGAGAGCGGTTTCAAGCGTTATTTCCTTCTGCATGTGCGCCTTCGGGTTTAGACTTCCGTGATAGTGATTTTTGACTCCGACCATGGCTAACTGTCGCTCTGTCGTTCCATAAGCATTCATGTGAGCGGTGGCCATCAACGCGTACAGCCCTGGAAAAGTTATGCCATGCCACTGCTCGAAGGGATAATCAGAAGCCATGGCAAGATACTCAGTCACTTCCGCCGTCGTCCTATGTGTCATTTTCTCGACGCCGCCGACCATAACAACATCGCTCAAGCCTGAGCGCACTGCGCAGATCGCAGCCCTGAGAGCAACACCGGAAGAGGCACAGGCAGCCTCAGTTCTTGTGGCAGCAACGTGTCCAAGACCAATCCAGTCAGCGATTGTTGGAGCCGTGTGACCCTGATGCTCGAAAGATTCTCCCATGTGACCAACAAACAGGGCCTGAATGTCCTTCTTAGGGTCCAGACCTTGGACAGTTGTCAAAGGCTTCCTTCGCTGCGTCCGCAAAGATCTCCCTGGCGTACAAACCTTCGAGTTTTCCAAACTTCGACAAACCAGCAGAGACTATTGAGACAAGAGGTTCCCCGTTCAAATGAGTTTCTCCCTCCGAAATGCCACTGCGCGGAGAAAATGAGTTACTGAATGAACGACTATTTAAGTTTCGTTGGCTGGTTCTGCAGTTCACACGAAAGAAAAATGGCGGAAATTCTTGAAAAGGGGTTAAGTTAAGCTTGGATCGGCTCTCATTACCTTGGTCCGAATCTCTTCTTGACCCAAGCTCTTGTTTTTTCCATGTCTTCTCTGAATCGCTTCAGCTCCTCCGGACTTCTCTTCGGAGCGACTGGCTCTTCAGCTGGCGTTGCGTAAACGTCCAGCAGGTCGCCTTTGGGCTGCTTTGCGATGTTTATGTTGACCTTCAAGCCTATGTTGACTTTTTCTGGGTCGATGTCTCGCATGGTCATCGGGAGGCACGTGTTTGTTCCGTCGATTCTCACCATTGCTCCAACTAGGGGTTGCAGGTGTGCCATGGAGGGCCATGCAATGGCCATTATTGTGTGAGCGTGGATTTCCCCTTTCTTCGGAAACTCAACCCATCTTGTTTCTTCCAGCCTGCATTTGGGGTTGAAGCAGTGTGCACGTGGAGGACAATAGACAAGGCCGCACTTAGGACACTTTGTTCCGTAGAGTTTTCCTTCGAGCAAGCCCATGAAGAATTTTGACACTTTGCCGTAGCTATGGTGGAACATGCTCCCGTGCGGTCTGTGGACGATCAAGAACTTCTCAGGTTTCAAATCGTTGAGCGTGGGACCGTCGTTCATTTCCACAATTTTCCAGCCTTCAGGCCTCCAGCCGCCCTTGCGTTCCCACTCTTGCCACCATTTCTCGTCGTACGCTGATTGCTTCATTATCTTTTCTGGTCCAGGTTGCTTCATCCTTCTACACCTCCAAGACTACAACTCCTGCTTGACATCCTGTGCCTCCGTGTCCGTGGATGAACGCTTTCTTCGGCTTGCTGAGCTGCCTATTAGGCGCTCCCCACTTCTTACCGATCTGGTTGCTCAGCTGCCAGCAACTGTCTACGACTTGGGCAATTGATGTTGAACCAACAGGGTGGCCCTGAGCTGTTAGGGCACCGCTAAGTTGACATGGAAGCTCCCCTTGGGCCTGAATTACGCCGTCTCTCACTAGCTTTTTTCCTTCGCCCCGCTTGCAGAAGTCGAAGTCTTCAAGCCCCGCTAGAATCACGCCTGCGTACGGGTCGAAGATTTCAACGAAGCTGATTTCTTTTCGCGGGTTCTTGATTCCAGCGTCCTTGTAGGCCATTCTGGCGGACACTCTTAATGAGCCGAAGTTCAACAGATCAGGGTATGGTGACATCGGCTTAGGAATTCCCTTAGGCCATACCTTTTCATCCTGTGGGTACAGGCCTTTCCAAGCCGGGTTGTCTGGACGGTCTCCAGCCCTCATCGTGTCGGAGCCGAAGCCTACACCACTTATCCAGACAGGGTTGTCGGTTAGCTTCTTTGTCATCGCTTCATTTGCTAGAAGCAAAGCTGAGGCTCCTTCACTTGTCATCGCACATTCATAGGCCCTATAAGGCCAACAGATCAGTCGAGACTTGTACACGTCTTCCACGGTTATCCTGCTGAAGCCATGCTGAGCTGGCCACTGAGCGTACGGATTTTCAAGCGAGTTGTTGTGGCACATTGCTGAAACTTCAGCCAAGTCTTCCTCGGTGTCTCCGTACACGTGCATTCGACGGGCCTCCATCGTTGCGTAGAAAGCGTTGTAGGTGAAACCTGAAACAAAGTCCCAGTCGGTGTCTCCAGCAATGGCTATGGCTTCGTTGACCTTCTGGATGGGCAACTCGTTCATTTTTTCCCATCCAACCACGAGGACGGCTGGGAACATGCCTGAACGTATCCACAGAGCTGCGTTGACTACTGCGTCGATTGGCGTTGCACCGCCTGATTCAACACGGTAAGAGGGCACGCCTGACAAGCCCAAGTAGTCGTTTATTATCCAGTGCATGCACTGCTGCTGCTCCAAGATGTCGCTGAAGTAGGAGTAGCAACAAGCGTAACCCTTCTTGAGAAAGTCTCCAAGCTCAAGTTCTGGAACGTCATCAAGTATCATCTTGACAGCTTCAGCGCACATTTCCTCCTGCAAGGTGTGTCTGGGGTTATCAAACCTTGAAATGCTTCCAGCGACTATTCCGACTTTCTTCAACCTTCCACCTCAAGTTTAAAAGAGATAGTAAGTGGATTTCATCAACTATAAGATTTTTGCGGAGACCGCAGGCAACAACTGATGTCAGTCGCGGATTGAAAGCCTTTGGAGAATCTTTTTATAATTTTCACGTCACCCTTACTGACATGCGCGTATTACAGCTGTCCTCAGCATTGCCAGAAGACGAGTACGCAACCGAAGAACTGATAGATACTTTTCCATGCAAGCTCCCTGAAGGCGTCAGGCAGAATATTCTCAACTTGGGAGTTTCAAGACGATCGTTCATTGAAGGAGCATCTACAGGTTCAAAATCGGAAAAAGTCCTCAGCGAAGCGGGTCTCGTTGACCTATGCGTTGATGCGTGTAGGAGCGTAATCAATAAGACTGGCATTCCTATCAAAAACGTGGGCTACTTTGTTGCAGCTTATGATGTGAACCCAATCCTAAGCCCGGGTCTCAGCCAACTCTTGGTCAGGAAAATTGGTTTCGACCCGTATGTCAAGCATGTTAACGCTCAGGGATTCGCCAGCACAGCCTTTCCTAAAGCCTTGCAATTGGCAGAAGACCACTTGGCAACACGTCCCAAGGATAACGTTTTGGTCTGCGTTTCCGGGGTCAGCTCATACTGGTTTCAGAATCAGGTACGGGGCATGAAGACCGTCACAGAAATAGGCCGAATCAATGAGTTCAATAACGAGCGGAAACGCCAGATGGAACTGAGGAAGTGGATTGCAACGATGGAGTATTTTCTTTTCGGAGATGGAGCAGCTGCTGCTATCGTAGCAAATGAAGGGGAAGGGTTGGCCGTTAAGAAGACAGTTGAGGTGACAAACGTAGGAGAGGAGGACTATCTGGCAGGTTACGCTAGACTCGCAAGCTTGCCGGAACCTTTCAAGTTCGGATTCCACTCACACTTGGACAAGGATATTCCAAGACTGGGAGTCAAGTACACGGGTGTGGCTCTGAAGAAACTGCTTGGGAAGGACGCTGAAAACACTATTAGGACCTCTAAGAAGTGGGCAGTTCACACAGGCAGCCAAAAGATACTTGACGCTTTGGCCAAGCACCACGGACTTCGACGTGAGAAGCTGGAGGAATCGCATGAAGTGCTCAGAACGCACGGCAACCTATCTGGAGCAAGCTTGCCGTTCATCCTTGAAAGAATAGTCTCCACGCGTAAGCTCTCAAAAGGCGACATCGTTCTGATGCTGGGCTACGGATGGGGATTCTCAGCCGCTGCCACTCTGTTAGAAGCTTAAGAAACTGCTGATTCAGTGTGTGCCGAAAGGAACTTCAGCGAACACTGCCCCCTTTGATCATTTCTTTTCGCCATGATCCTTCTCTTTCAAGTGATTGCTACCACTGGCCTTGGCTACGATAGATTCAATAAACAACGTCTTAGCCTCTGTGTAGGCTTCACGATTAAACCTGTACTTTGCAGCCAACTCCTTCTTCAGCCTATAATACTCTCCGGCCGCGTGCGGATGCGCTCGCAAGTAGTCTCTGAAGAGCAAGTGTCGCCTCCAAAAATCGCTGCCGCACTCAACCATATGTAAATGATAATGCTTGTTAGGCACGTTTGAAGGGCCCTTACGGAAATAACGTCTTTCTGGAATTGAGTTCTCATACTCTGGAACATATTCGTAACCTATCGTCTCAAGCGGCCCAATACAACTCTGAGCATCGGAAAGATGGCGTATGCCAACCATAATGTCAATGATCGGCTTAGCTCCCAAACCTGGAACAGCCGTGCTTCCAACATGCTCAATGGCAACAACCTTCTTTGCGATCACGCTCAGAATCTTTGCCTTCTCCCCTTCAAATAAGAGCGGCCAATTTGGGTCGTAATCCACCACTTTGACAGGAGCTTCCATGCTGATTCTCCCTTAGCCTTCTGCGTCATGCTCTCGCGCACGATCTCTGCGTCGTTATCAGATAAAGACCTATTTAGCCACTTAGCCTCGATTCACACTTCAAGGCTACGCAGCGAGAACATCGGAAGTAGTGAATTTCTCATTTTTAAACCGATAAGAAAATATCTTTTTAGGCTTAATGCTGATATGTTACCTTCAAGCAAAACATCGTTTCAGCGAGGGCATGAGATGACAACGTTTGATGAGAAAACCATTAACGAAATAAGAAAAGAACGGCAACGTTGGGAGCAAACAACACTGCCAAACTGGACAAAGCAATGCAAGGAAAGAAAAAGCGAGTTTCGGAACACCTCTAATATGCTGATAAAAGGCTTGTACACGCCAGAAGACATCAAGTCAATGGATTACATGCGCGATCTAGGCTTTCCTGGCGAGTACCCGTTCCTTCGAGGGGTGCACGCAACCATGTACCGCGGTCGATTGTGGACGATGCGGCAGTTTGCAGGATTCGGCACAGCAGCACAGACGAACCGGCGCTTCAAGTATCTTCTTAAAGAAGGCGAAACCGGTTTGAGCATCGCTTTTGATTATCCAACGATAATGGGCTACGACTCAGACCATCCGATGGGGCAGGGCGAGGTCGGGATATGCGGAGTGGCTATCACATCGTTGAAAGACATGGAAGTGCTGCTCGACGGAATTCCTCTTGACAAAGTCACAACGTCGATGACGATAAACGGGCCTGCAGCCACGCTGCTAGCCATGTACGTCGCAGTAGGCGACCAGCAGGGTGTGCCCAGAGAAAGGCTCGGTGGGACCACGCAGAACGATAACTTGAAGGAGTATTTCGCCCAGAAACTCTGCATCTATCCGCCGAAGCCTGCACTGAAACTGACAACGGACATAATAGAGTACTGCGCGAGACACTTGCCGAAGTGGAACCCCGTAAGCATAAGCGGCTACCACATCAGAGAAACCGGCGCAAACGCTGTGCAAGAGTTAGCCTTTACGATTTACGATGGAATAACCTATGTTGAATCCACGATGGAAAGAGGTCTCAAGGTCGACAATTTTGCCCATAGACTTTCATTCTTTTTCGCGTCCCACAACGATTTCTTCGAAGAAGTAGCCAAATTCAGGGCTGCCAGAAGAATATGGGCAAAGCTGATGAAAGAACGGTTCCACACCAAGAACCCAAGGTCCATGTGGATGCGAATGCATGTCCAAACCTCGGGTTGCACACTCACAGCACAGCAACCGTTTAACAACATCACCCGCACCACGATTCAAGCATTGGCAGCCGTTTTGGGCGGAACGCAGTCGTTGCACACGAACTCTTTTGATGAAGCCTTGGCGCTGCCGAGCGAAAAAGCCGTGAGAGTTGCACTGAGAACACAGCAGATAATTGCCCACGAGAGCGGTGCGCCCTGCACCATAGATCCTTTGGCAGGTTCATACTACATAGAAGCCTTAACAAACGAAATGGAAGAAAAGGCGATGGAGTACATAGCGAAGGTGGACGAAATGGGAGGAGCCATCGTAGCCATAGAGAAAGGGTTCTTCCAGAAAGAAATTGCCGACAGCGCTTACAAGTACCAGAGAGAGATAGACGAAATGAAACGCATAATTGTCGGCATAAACGACTTCACCGTCGAAAAGGAAGAAATACCCATAGAGCTCTTGAGGGTAGATCCTAAGGTCGAGAGGGAACAAGTTGTCAGTCTCCAAAAGCTAAGGCGGAAGAGAGATAAGAGAAAAGTTGAAGAAACCCTCGGAAAACTCCGTCGATGCACAGAAAAAGATGAGAACCTCATGCCCGTAATAATAGAGGCAGTAAAATCCTATGCGACGATGGGCGAGATTTGCGAAGTGTTACGTCAGGTTTACGGAGAATACAAAGAGTTGATCATAATCTAAAGAGGAAACAACATGCGAAAAGACAGAAAAATTAGAGTGTTAATTGCAAAGCCGGGTCTAGACAGCCACGATAGAGGGGCAAAGGTCGTTGCTAGGGCCCTAAGAGACGCTGGAATGGAAGTCATCTACACGGGCCTAAGACAGACCCCTGAACAGATAGTCGAAGCCGCCCTTCAGGAGGACGTTGACGTCATAGGCTTAAGTATCCTTTCAGGAGCCCACAAGACCCTTTTCCCGAGAATAATGCGGCTTCTCAGAGAACAAGACCTTACAGACGTGATGGTTTTCGCTGGGGGCATAATCCCTGAGGAAGACGTAGTTAAAATGAAAAAGTTGGGAATAAAAGAAATCTTCGGACCTGGAACCACGACAGAAACGATAATACGCTACGTTTTGGACAACCTTCCAAGAAGAAGCTAAGAGTCAAGATGTGCGAGTGCATTGACGAAAACGGAAGAATTGGCCAAAGGCGTTCTTGCTGGGAACCGCAGGAGCGTAGCGAGGGCTATAACCACTATCGAAAACAACGACCCTGAAGTTCAGGAACTGGTTGCCAGAATCTACGCCCACACGGGAAAAGCTCACATAATAGGTTTAACGGGCGCTGGCGGCGCTGGAAAGAGCACTCTTATTGAAAAGATCGTCAAGGAATACAGGCGACGGGGCAGGACGGTGGGTGTGGTCGCCGTGGACCCCACAAGCCCGTTCACAGGCGGGGCATTCTTGGGTGACAGGATTCGCATGCAAGAACTCTGCACTGACGAGGGCGTTTTCATACGTAGCATGGCAACCCGGAACTATGCAGGAGGAATAGCAAGGGCAACGAAAGACGCTGTGAAAGTCCTTGACGCCGCTGGAAAAGACGTGGTCATAGTCGAAACTGTCGGTGCAGGTCAATCTGAAGTCGAGATCATCAAGGTTGCACAGACAATAGTCGTCGTCCACGCCCCAGGACTAGGAGATGAGATACAGGCGATAAAAGCCGGTGTGATGGAGATAGCCGACATTTTCGTCGTAAACAAAGCTGACCGCGAGAACGCGAATAAAGCTGTGATTGACATTCAGTCAAACTTGCAGATGAACAGCAAGGAAATTCCGTGGAAACCGCCTGTTCTGAAAACGATAGCCTTGACTGGCGAGGGTATTCTGGAGCTGGTTGACAAGATTGAAGAACACAGATGTTTCCTTGAGGGCGACTTTGAGTGCAGAAGGGTCTCATTAAGGTCGAAAGCAGAGGCGGAACTCATTGACGCCATCAGAGAAAGAGTGACAGGTTCTCTGATAGAAGAGTTGAAGAAGGAAGGAAAGTTTGACGCGCTCGTCCACAAAATCATGGAAAAGAAGACAGACCCGACGTCTGCCGCTGAAAAACTTTTGAAGAAGGTTGTGCACGGTGCCGAAGCTTGAAAAAGGATTGGTTCAAGTTTATACGGGGAACGGAAAAGGAAAGACTACGGCAGCTTTTGGACTTGCGCTCAGAGCGATAGGGAGAGGACTGAGAGTCTGCATAATCCAGTTTATCAAAGGCGGCTTCGACTACGGAGAACTGTACGTAATAGACAGGCTTCCGGGCCTCAAGCTGAAAGCGTACGGCAGAGGCAAATTCGTAGACGGAAGAAACCTGACAAGACGGACGTGGATCTAGCAGAGGAAGCTCTAACGACGGCTGAAAAAGCCCTCAGGGACGGCGAATGCGACATAGTTATACTGGACGAAGTCAACGTGGCTCTAAGCCTTAAGCTGATAAAGACCGAGAGTGTCCTAAACCTGATCAAGAAGAAACCTGCACAAGTCGAGCTGGTGTTAACTGGACGGAACGCACCAAGCGAAATCGTTGAAGCAGCCGATTTAGTCACAGAAATGGTAGAGGTCAAACACCCGTACAGCAAGGGTTTTCATGCTCGAAAGGGAATCGAGTACTAGGCTCCCAAGAAAGCAGTGTATAAGTTGACCGGCCCTACTTCTCTTCTTTCAACGCGAGAGGGTATATTTCCTTAGCTACGTACTCCAAGTATGGCTCCTTCTCTGTCAAATTGAATATAGTCACGGATGCGTCTCGAGTTATGCCCACAACATAGCCATGCTCCTTTGATCTTGCAACTACGTACCACAGGTCACCATGCTTGCCATAGTCCTCGAAAAGGGAAGTGTTTGTGAGGTCCGGCCCGTACAGAGACAGTTTGTCGATGTTTGGAATATCCACGTTGTCAAAGAATGTTATTTTGGTGTCCTCAGGGTTCTTTAAGTGAAACTCTTTCAACGTTTCAGGAGAGATTCTAGCCTCTAGTACCCCCCCTGCTTTTTCAAACAGTACTTCACTAAGCTTGTTTGCTATGAAATTGGCAACACGCTTCTTCTCAACTATCGTCAAAAACGTCGTACCTTCACGTTCAACGAAGCTAAACATTGCTTCAACTGTTCGAGGGGTAGGCAAGATCTTGCCCCTGTGGAAAACCTGAGTGACATAGTCGTGAGAATAGATGCCTTTCAACATGTTCCCCTTAGGAAGGAGACCAGTGACCTCGGTGATAAGCGTAAGTTTGTAGTCTCCCTCTTCATAAGCTTCTTCGGTGCGGTAGCCCTCAAGTCTTGAAGCGATGTCCGCCACAGCAAGAGGCGCAGTCAGTTTGAAAACCTTACCAGCAACAACCATTCTCGAACCTCAAACACTTAGTCTAGAAGGTTCTGCTTATGAAACTTTACGCTTCCAAACCTAAGAATGCAGATTGCGATCCTTGACTCCACCGGAGTCTCACTGAGCATTTGTCACAGTGCCAATGGAGCTCTGTTCGTTCTTAACGTAGGGTATCGGCGAACGCCATGAACAACCATGCTCCCCACGTCCATTGCACACGCGCCACGCAAACACCTAATCAAGTATGAAAAGTGATCTCGGATGGATGTGAAAGTGTTTTGGACATCGATGGTATCGAAATCCTCAGGAAAGCAGAATGCGTGAACTAGTCCATTTGTTGCAAAACTGTACTAATTGTTTTAATAAGGGAATTTTCACCTTTATTATCTACCACACGCCGGGAAAAATCATCAATGCTGATTCAAGAGGTAATCCTCGAGAACTTCATGAGTTACGAGTACGGTAGGGTGCCCTTTAAACCAGGCGTGAATGTCGTCTGTGGACCAAACGGTTCGGGAAAGTCGTCTCTTCTTCTGGCCATATCCGTGGCTCTAGGGCAGTCCTACACTGAACGCTCTAGGAAACTGAGCGACCTCATACGTTGGGGCAAAGACCAAGCACGGGTGACCTTGGTTCTAGATAACACTAGGAGAGGAAAGAACAGGCCAGTGCCAAGATTCAACAAAGACCAGATTTTTCTCACACGCGTCCTGAGGCGTGACGGAACGTACTGGTTCTCTCTTGAAAACCATGCCGTCAATAAGAACGACGTTGAAAGACTCTTGGGAAGGTTGGGCGTTGACCCGGACAACATACTCATCATAATGCATCAGAACATGGTTGAACAGTTCACCGTGCTTTCTACCCAGGAGAAACTGCGAATAGTAGAAGCAGCAGTCGGACTTGAGCCCTACCGTGAAAATGTTTTGCAAGCACAGAAAAAGCTGACTCGAATACTAAGCCAGGAAGAGTCAATGAGCAAACTCTTTGAGTCAGCTGAGCAGACATTGAATTACTGGAGAGGACAATACGATAGGTACCAAGAGAAAAAGCAGTTACAGTCGAAAAGAAGGTTCCTAGAAAGAGAGCTAGCGTGGGCCGAAGTTGCAAGAAGGGAAGAAACGGTAAGACAATTGGAGGCTGAGAGAAAAAAGCAACAAGGCATTCTTGACCAGATCGAAGAACATACAAGGTCGGCAAAGGGTCAGGTGCAGACTCAGGAACATGAGCGTGTGAAGCTGAAGGACTACTGGAAACAACTTTTTGACGAACGCCTGAGCTTCGAACGTCAGAAGGCGGGAAACTCATCGACAGTTCCGCTGTATGAACAACTCTTGAAAGAAACAGCGGCGCTAGAGATGCTCAGTCAAAGCCCTTACAAGGATACAACTCTTGAAACTGGGCAAGTTTCGAGGAGAACAGTGCAGATCAAACTCCTTAGGAGTGAAGAACTCAAAGAGTTGATACAAAATTCGAAAGAGCATGCCTCAAAATTGGACGCTGAAATAGAAAGAAATGAGATGAAGACGAGGAACTGGGAAGAAGCAACCGAAAAGGTGAATACTCAAATCTTGAGCCTTCGCATTGAATTGGCGCTTCTGCAATACCGAACGGAGAACGCGACAGCCAACGTCAAAGAACTCGAAAGATCCCTGAGTGAAGCGAGAACTCGTCTTGATGACACAGTAAAGAAGGTTGAGCAGGTCGGAGCCAGAATTGCAGTAATAGAGGAAGTTGGTAAAATCCTCGACGAAATACGCGTCACAGAAGGACACTTGGCTGCCCTTTCAGATGTCTCAGAAGACATTGAACGCATGTACGAATCCTATTCAAAACTCTATCTTGAATTGAAAGAGAAAGCCCAGCTTGTTGCCGAAAACCGTGAAAAAACACTGGAAGAAGTGAAGACGAGAATGCAGTCTTGGCGAACTGTCATCGGAAACCTTCTGGACCACGTCAACTTGGAGTACCAGAAAACCTTAACGCAAGCTCAAGCCGTAGGAGAGGTTAGACTCGCTAACGGCCATGACATAGAGACAGCCGGACTCGAAATTCTCGTGGGGTTCAAAGGCGGAAAACCAGTCCCTCTTGACGCTTACACGCAGAGCGGTGGAGAAAGAACAACCGCAACGATGAGCTTTCTACTGGCCTTACAGCAACACGTTCGTTCCCCGTTTCGCGCCGTCGACGAATACGACATCCACATGGACCCGAAAAACCGTGAACTCGTCGCTCAGATGCTCGTCTCAAGAGTTAACGATTCAAACGCACAGTACATCGTAATAACTCCAAGCCAAGTGACGTTCACAAAAGAAGGAACAAACATAATCACAGTTCAAAACATCGAAGGCAAATCGATAATCAGAGAGGTGGCATAATGCAGTCTAGAAAAGCACATGAGAAACTCGGCAGAGAGAAGCTTCAACGCATCATTGAAACGTGCAGGTCCGTCGAAGAACGGTCGCTTGACCCGTTCTTGATAGACCTTAAGGAGAACATCAGTACGGTCAGAGAATACTTTCCAGAATGGAAGATTCCAGAAGACCTTTGCTTGGACGCTGAAACCATACATCACCTGGCCTCCGTGGTGAAACTTCAAAGCGAGTGGGTAAAACATCGGTCAACCTCACTCTACACAGACCCCTTTGTCCTCGAAGAAAAACTCAGACGATTAGACAAGGAGGAAATCGTTAGAACCTTTATCAAAGCCTGGCATCCCATAGTTGAGTGGGAGCAGATCTCACTTCACAGCTTGGCCGAAGCCGTCAGGTACTGGAACAGTCTGGTGCCACTCAGAGAAAGGTGGAAGGAAGCCCCTCCGGCCGAAGTTGGCTCAGGCTCCGCAACGCGCGAAGAGCTGGTTCGCGAAAGGATTCTGCGGGACAAAGCCTTCTCTGAGGAACTCGAGAACTTCTGGCTTCAATTGAAGAACCTCGTCGCCCAGAAGGGTCAGAACGGAAAGATACGATACTGGGACTTCATCGGCGCAGAATCGTACGAGGAAACCGTGAACAAAGCTTTCATGACAAGCTTCCTCGTCACATATGGCTATGCCACCTTGGAAATTCACCCGTTGGAAGAAGAAATGTATATTGTACCCTACGAAAAAGCGTTGGTCAAGACGGGAAAAGAGCAGCTGGTGTCAATACCCATCTCAGTTTCAGCAACTGACTGGCAGAGGTGGAGGCGAGGAGAGCTGAAGTGAGCAAGAGAAAAGCAACGTACGCCAGCAAACTGAAAAGAGCAACTCACATGCTCTTCTTCAAACGACACGCAAAACCTGGTGTTAAAGGCTGGGAACTCCGTAAGGCTTTGGGCGCTGATTATCCAAAAGTGTTGAAGATTATGGATGACTACCTGAAGGGCCTTGACCTCGAAGTCAAAACCGTGTTCGAAGAAGGAAAGCAAGTTGAAAAACCGAGTGTCGAACAGCTTGACAAGGCCAGATTCTACGTAGCGCTGCGAGGGGAATTGGTGCCTAAAGAAGCAAAGATGATAGGGTGGCGGATAGACGACTTTGCAGGACTGGCAGTCGCCATTTCCTACGTCTTATCCAAGAAGGGAAAGGCTCCGAGAGAAGAGGTTGAGCAACTGTTGCGAGAAAAGATCCCAGGATGGAAAGTGGGCCTTAACGTTGACAGGTACATCAGGTATGGTTACCTGACTGAAGACGAAAACGGACAGCTTTACTTGGATTGGAGAACTCGCGCAGAAGTCGACCAAAA
Source organism: Candidatus Bathyarchaeota archaeon (assembly GCA_963707955.1). Lineage (GTDB taxonomy): Archaea > Thermoproteota > Bathyarchaeia > Bathyarchaeales > Bathycorpusculaceae > DASPPK01. Next base: position 445,990 of record OY970176.1, read on the forward strand.
AGCTTTGATTGACCTTCTTCTGGGAGTGGAGACAAAAACCTAGGAGCTTTATGCACTTGGTCTATTTTCTCATCTTGTGGTAGATGAAGGCTATTGCATCGATTACGACCAGAGCTGCCAGCGCTAACAGCGGACTGCCCAAGAACTGGGATGCGAACGACTCATCTGCGGCTCTGACTGTGCCGATGAGAGCAGAAAGAAGTATTAATGCGCAAGCGCATGCTTTTACTAGTCGCGCCATACTCTCCGCTTCTCTTAGGCTAAGTTATGCTGACGTTCTGTATGTCGAAGTACCGTTTTGCCAAGAACCGTAACCTTTCAGCGTTTCTGCCGTTCTTTCCTATGGCGACGCCTTTGTCCTTCGGGTTGACAGCGACAACGGCTATCGTCTTGCCGTCTGGTCTTTCGGTTATGCGGATCTCTGTGACGGCTGCTGGTTTCAAAGCGTTCTTGATGAATTGGGCGGGTTCTTCTGCGTACTCGATTATCTCGTGTTTCTTCCCAGTCATTCTTTCTAAAGTGTGGATGTTTCTTCCGCCTCTGCCTATCGCGACGCCCACCTGGCCCTCGTTGACGACGTAGAGCACGCGGGCTTGCTCTTCGTCGATTATGCAGTCTTTGACGCTGGCATTGGTTATGCTTTCAAACAGTGCGATGTACCGCATCTCGTTGCTCGTGAACTTTATCCCTGTTGTCATTCGTTTCCTCCGCCGGACTCCTCAGGCTCAGCGGTCTCTGTCAACTTGAGGATTTCTGAATCGCCTGGCTCTCTTATACTTAACGCTGAAACCGTGAAGGGTTTGCCGCATGCAGCGGCCAGATCCATCGATGATCCTTTATAGAGGATTAATGGAACCTTTGAGAGGTTGCAGTAGTATTCAACGTCCTGGCGGACGTTCTTGGGAGCGTTTGACGCAAGAAGTATTAGCTTGGCTTTTCCTGTTTGAGCGCTTTGCACTGCGGAGCGTGCTCCAATCGACACTTTGCCAGTTTTCACCGCCGCTGAAATTGCTTTGTTTACGTCTATCACTTCTTCTCACTCTTCTTCTCGAGCGTTGACATGAACAATTCTACAAGTCCCGTGCCGATTGGTATGGACTGTCCGACTATTACGTTTTCGGTCACTCCTGCCAACGGGTCGCTTTCCCCCTTAACTGCCGCCTCAACGATGTTCGGGACGGTTATCTCAAAGGCTGCCCTGGCCAGAACGCTTGACTTCTTGCCGCTGATGCCATGCCTGCCTATCTGCTGCACTTCACCCGTAGAGGTCATCATGTCTGCGACGAGCATGACGTGACGCGTGTCCACATCCAACCCTTGTTCTTCCAGGACGCCCTTAGCCTCGTTCACCAAGGCGTTTCTAGCAGCCTCAATGCCTATCGTTTTAGCTATTTCATGAACGTTGTTCGTTGTTGTCCTTGAACTGTCAACGCCTGGGATCTCTAGGACCTTGGGCAGGTTTGAACCGTCTGTGTTTATGACCCATTCTCCATGCTCTTCGGTGACGAGCACACGCTTTATGCCGGGGACACCTTTGATGTGGAACACAGAGACTTTTCCAAGCATTTTCCTTATCGCTTCGACTTTTTTCGGCTGTATGTGTATGGTGTTGCCCTTCGTTTTTATAGTACAGTTCGGAATTTGCAGTTTGTCCTTCAACTCCTGCATCGTCACTTCCCGGTCTTCCATCATCGTCTTGTCGGGTTCTATGATTATCTCGTCGTGCAATGTGTCTATGTAGACTGCTTCGGCAAGGTTCTCCATGGTTGTGTACACGATTTCGCGTGCGAGTTTGACTGCGGCTTCCCTGTTTTTTCTGTTCTCTTCTGTCAGGTAAATCTTCATGATCGGAGTGGACGGGATTCTCCTCGCATCCACGATCTCGATCAGTCGAGGCAGGCCGAGGGTCACGTTTTGTTCCCTGACGCCTGCGTAGTGGAAGGTTCTGAGCGTCATCTGTGTGCCAGGTTCGCCGATGGATTGAGCCGCAACGATGCCTACTGCCTCGCCGGGTTCCATCAGGGCACGTTTGTAGTGTTCAACGGTCATGTTAACCGCTTTCTCAACGCCCGTCTTGCTCAGCCCTGCCTTGGCCGACGTTTGCTTGAGCTGGTCTACGAGGATCGGCGTGAGTCGCCCTTGAACCTCATCTAGTTTCTCTTTGATGAAGTCGGCGGACGCTGGTTTGCCCTTCTCCTTAGCAATTCTTATCTGGTCAACCAACCGGCTAACGTTCACTGCCTTTCCATGGTCGCTCTTGGCCGGGTCAACACCGTCTTCGCCGTACTGGAACTGGATTATGTCTCCGGCCGAGTTTCTCACCGTGCTGTCGTACTCCAACCGTATGTGCTCAAGCGCGTTGATGAGTCTTCTCTGCATGTAGCCGCTCTGCTGTGTTCTGACGGCTGTGTCGACGAGGCCTTCTCGGCCGCCCATGGCGTGGAAGAAGAACTCTATCACGTCGAGCCCTTTCTGATACGAGTTGTACACGAACCCTCTGGCTCTTGGCCGTTGGTCTCCCGATTGGAAGTGGGGTAGAGCTCGGTCTACGTACCCACGGAGTATTCTCTTCCCACGGACTGATTGTTGTCCCACGCAGGCGCTTATCTGGCCGATGTTCAGGCTTGAGCCTCTGGCGCCGGTTCGCGTCATGATTATTCCAGAGTTCTCCAGAGTGAAGTCTTCGTCAGCTATCTTGCCTGATTCGTCTCTTGCCTTTGCCAGCTCGTTCATGACATATATCTCAAATGAATCTTCCAACGTTTGGCCTGGAAGCCTGGGCAACGTGCCCTTACGATAGCTTTCAATGAGTTCCTCTATCTTCTTCTCGATTCTTTGCATGGTTTTTTCTATTCTGTCTTCAGCCTTGGGAGACAAGACCAGCTCGTTGTACGAGTAGGTGAAGCCTCGCATGGTTATGTAGAGCTTCAGCATCCTTGTGATCTTGTTGAGGAACTCCCGTCCCGCCTGAGTGCCATAATCCTTGATTATCCTGTGAAGAAGGCTTTCAGACTGTTCGGCACCTATGGAACGTCTGTCAATCACGCCGCTTACAAGCTCGCCGTTCTTCACAACAACGTAGGCGTCATATTTGCATTCTTCTTCTAGACATTTAACGCATCCTTGACAGATGTTGGCCTTCAAAACGTAGTTCATGTCCTTCGGTAAGAACAGGCTGAAGATCTGCTTTCCCGTCCACAATGGTTGCGGCTGTTTGACCTCTGGCGGAGGCAGTTGGCCCTCGTATTTGGCTGCCAAGAGCAGCTTGTTGACTTCGTTTCTTGTCAAGTAGTTTGCTTTTCTCGTGAACAGGTATGCTGAGGTTATGAAGTCTCTGATGGCCCCTATTATTGGACCTCCGAACCGTGGCGAAAGGATCTGGTCTTGGACCTGCATAAGCAGCAGGGCTTCCGTTCGAGCCTCTTCGCTCTGAGGAATGTGAAGGTTCATCTCGTCGCCGTCGAAGTCTGCGTTATACGGTGGACAAACGCACAGGTGCAGGCGGAACGTCTTGTACGGCAGAACGCGGACGTAGTGTGCCATAATCGACATGCGGTGAAGTGAGGGTTGACGGTTGAAGATGGCTATGTCCCCGTTCTTCAAGTGCCTCTCCACGATGAAACCCAGTTCGATGGCTTCAGCGATCTTTTCTCTGTCAACGACGAATTCGAGTCTTATGCGTTTGCCATCGGGCCTGATGATGTAAAGGGCTCCGGGGTACTCTTCAGGTCCATTTTTCACGAGGGTTCGCATCTCTTTGATGTTCCATTCTGTGATTTTTTCGGGTACTGAGAGGCGCATCGCAATTTCAAGCGGAACGCCTACCTCGTTTATGTCGATGTTCGGGTCAGGCGAAACAACGGTGCGTGCTGAGAAGTCTACCCTTTTTCCAGAAAGGTTGCTTCGGAACCTTCCCTCCTTTCCCTTCAATCTTTGTGAGAGTGTCTTGAGTGCTCTGCCGGAGCGGTGTCGAGCCGGGGGAATTCCTGAGGCCTCGTTGTTGAAGTAGGTCGTCACATGGTACTGAAGGAGTTCTGACAGGTCTTGAATTATGAGTGTGGGCGCCCCTGCGTCCATGTTTTCTTTGAGCCTCTGGTTAATTCGAATTATGTCCACTAGCTTGTGAGTCAAATCGTCCTCTGAACGAATGCCCGATTCCAAAGTTATTGATGGGCGAACATAGACGGGTGGTACAGGAAGAACCTGCAGAACCATCCATTCGGGGCGAGCCGCTTTCGGGTTGAACCCCAACAGTTCAAGGTCCTCGTTAGTGATGCGTTCCAGTCTTTCTCGGACCATGCTGGGCGTCAACGGTTCTGAGCCGCTTTCAGGGATCTGTTCGCTGAACTTTGTTGGCTTCTCAAAAGTCATCTTGTACTGCACGGCGGCACATTGAGGACACTGCCTTCTCTTCGTTTCCTGCATGATCGCCTTATAAACTTCGTCTGGAACCAGACCCAAGAGTTGGCGCGTCTTCTCCACTCTTGCCTTCGCCCTCTCAATTACGTCGTCTGGAAGCATTATCCGTCCACAGTTTCGACACGTCGCCCTCAAGAGGTCGTATATGATCTTCGTGAACTCAATGTGTATTATAGGAACTGCTAGTTCGATGTGACCAAAATGCCCTGGACAGCGAATTGCCGTGTTGCCGCAGGTCTTGCACCTTTGTCTTGGTTCAAGGGTTCCAAGCCTCCCGTCCATCAGACCCGAAGAGATTGGAGCTCCATCTTCATCGTAAGTGTCTGGTGTCTGAATTTCCACCACTGAAAGCTTGCGCACGTCCTGCGGCGAGAACATGCCGAAGTTTATTTCATTCACAACTTTGCGGACAATTTCCTCGCTCATCTTATGCCCTCTCCTTAAGCGTTAATCTTGGCGAGACGCACAGGCTCATCAGTTCTTGCAGCAGAAGCTTGAACGCATAGGAAACTATAACTGGAGAGATTCTGGCCTTGTCCTCGCAGAGCTTGCAAACGTATTTTCTTTGCTTCATGTCATAGTAGGCTATGTGTCCACACGTTTCGCAGATGTAGAGCGTGTACTTGTCAGATTCTTCAAGCAGTCTGTCTCTTAGGAGCATAGCGGCGCCATGGCCAATCAGGCAGTCGCGCTCCATTTCGCCGAACCTGAGGCCGCCTCCTCTGGCTCTTCCCTCAGTCGGCTGCCTCGTCAGCATCTGAACCTGTCCACGGGCTCTGGCATGAATCTTGTCCGCAACCATGTGATGCAGCTTCTGGTAGTGCACAACGCCGACGTAGATGTCCGCGACGAATTTCTGACCTGTCACACCGCTGTAGAAGACTTCACTGCCGGTGCTGCTGAAACCCAGCTTGACCAGGGCAGACCTCAGCTCGTTGGGCCCTTCATTTGAGAAGGGCGTTCCATCAGCGGGCCGCCCGCGTGCAGAGGCAACCTTTCCAGCTATTGATTCGATGAACTGGCCGACGGTCATCCTTGAGGGGATAGCATGCGGGTTGATTATCAAGTCTGGAACGATGCCATCTTCCGTGAAAGGCATATCTTCCTGAGGAACGATCAGGCCGATGACACCTTTTTGCCCGTGACGCGAAGCAAATTTGTCGCCTAGTTCTGGAACGCGTTGGTCGCGGACTCTAACTTTCACAAGCTTGCTTCCTTCTCCCGACGCTGTGATGAAGATGGCGTCGACGACGCCTGTTTCTGATGGGCGCATATCCACTGAGGTGTCACGCATCGAAGGTCCCTTGACTTCAAATTCCTTGTATTCTTCAAGGAACCTTGGCGGACTGATTCTGCCGATGAGGACGTCTCCGCCTGCAACGGCAGACTCCAGGCCTATTATTCCGTCTGGTTCAAGCAGCCTGTAGTACTGTTCGCCTCTGTATCCGCGTGTTCCTGCTTCGGGTAAGGTGAATTTGTCTTTCAGTCCTCCCAAGTACTGGCGACACTCAGCCTCGTAGATTCGGAAGAAGGTCGAGCGTCCCAAGCCTCTTTCTATCGAAGCCTTGTTGAAAACAAGGGCGTCTTCCATGTTGTAACCCTCAAAAGACAGCACCGCGACCACGTAGTTTTGACCTGATGGGCGCAGCTTATAGCCTATCGTATCCATGAGTGCTGTTTCAGCAAGCGGAGCCTGTGGGTAGTGTAAGATGTGTGATCTTGAGTCTACGCGTTGCTGGAAGTTTGTCGAGTAGATTCCTAGAGCTTGTTTGGCCATTGCGGCCTGATACGAGTTGCGGGGTGACTGGTTGTGCTCTGCGTAAGGAATAGTTGACGCGCAGATTCCTAGAATAGTGTACGTAGCAATTTCTAAGTGTGTGTGGTCGCTACTTAATTCTTCGGGGCTCAAGGCGACATAAGCGTTCTCCTCTTCTTCAGCGTCCAAGTATTCAACGATTCCGTTCTTTACGAGTTCTTCCCAGGACCAAACTCCAGTGGCGATCTTCTCAATCTGGTCAGGCTGAAGCTTCTGCAAACCGTTTTCAACGATTATAAGAGGGCGTCTGACTCTGCCCTCGTCGCAGTTGACGTAAACTTCTTCCCTCTCGCCCTGCGCCTTCGAGAAGTAGGCTATGTTGACTTCGGTGGAAACTTCGCCTCTTCTCCTTCTCTCCCTGAAGTCTCGGGCCAGCCGATCTGGAGAGTTGCAGTATCCTATTGTGTTGCCGTCTACGAAAACCTTTGCCCCAGAAAGCTTCAACGTGTCGTTGGCCTCAAGAATTGGAGTCACGCCGCTGGCGAACAAGAGCTGCTTCATCTTTTCTGGGTTCACGCCCACAGAGATGCAGGCAGACAGCGCCAAGTTCTTCACCAGTCCGCAGTTTGAGCCCTCTGGTGTTTCGTTTGGGCAAAGGCGGCCCCAGTGGGTTGCGTGTAAGTCCCTTGCCTCAAAGTTGGGTTGGCTTCTGCTAAGAGGCGATTGGAGTCGTCGCAGGTGACTCAGTGTTGATATGTGGTTTGTTCTGTCAAGAAGCTGGGTTATACCGACTCTGCCTCTTCCCCAGTTTCCGGTTGCGAGCGCATGTTGAAACCTTTCAGATATTATCCCCGGCCTCACGGCTGCTGAAACGGTTATTATCGGCCCCTTCACACCAATTCTTTCAAGTTGATATTTTATGTCGCGGGTGAGATTTCTAAACGCCACTCTGAAAAGGTCTGCAAGCAGAGGACCTGCCAGTCTCAACCGCTTGTTCTTGAAGTGGTCTTTGTCATCTTGCTTCCTCCTCTCAAGCTGCAGTTCTATTGCCCTACAGGCCATCTCGCCCAAGAACAGGGCCTTGTCCTTCCTCTTCTGTTCCGTTCTGCCTATGTGTGGAAGGAAGTTCTTGTCCACTGCAGTTTCGGCTTTCTGCACGCGGTACTCTTCTACCTGTCCATGAGCAACACGGTTGCCAATGAACAGGATGGCGTCTTTTGCTGTGTCGACTCCGAGGGCTTTTTCGAAGGACGGCTCAAGTGGGGACTGGATTTCTTTGTCGAGAGAAATTGCCTCGGCAATTTCCTTGTCGGATTCAAGTCCCAAGGCACGCATCAGGACGACAAAAGGAACTTCGGAAGGAACGCCTGGCATTGAAACGTACAATGCACCGTCAGACTTGATCTTCAACTCGATTCTTGCCCTGAACCCCACAGTTGTTGAAAATATCTTTGACTGGTACACCGGAGTTGCTCCTTTCTCGTCAACGTCGACTATTATGCGGTTAGGAGCCAAGTCTTCCATGGCCACTACGACGCGTTCTGAGCCGTTGACAACGAAGTAGCTGCCCGGGTCATCAGGGTCTTCTCCACATGCAATCAGTTCCTCTCTTGAGAGTTGTGAGAGGAAACACAGCTTTGACTTTAGCATTACAGGGATGTTTCCGATGTAGACAAGCTCCGTGTCCTGTTCTCTGCCGTCAATGACAGGCGTCATTTCGAGGGCTACCGGCGCCGCGTAGGTTAGGTTTCGAAGTCTAGCCTCCAAGGGGTAGATTTCGTGTTTTGTACCATCGACTTCAGTCACATACGGCCCAGTTATTCTGGTCTGCGGGTCTATTATCCAGATCTGACCCAGCTTGACCTTGTAGGGGCTTTCAGGCACCTCTATGGGGATTTCGCCTACTTCGTCTATGACTTCCTGCAATCCGCGGTCGATGAACTCGTTGAAAGAGTCCAGATGCTGTCGAACCAACCCCTTGTCTTTAAAAAAGGCGTTCAACAGCAGATGCGTGTCTTCTTTTGATATCTCAGTCAATTTCAACCATCCCCCGCGACCTTAGGTTTAACCTTGTGCTAGCGAAACTTCTTGGTGCGGGTTTCCTCAAATTTTGAATTTCCTCCGTTTGTTGGGTCATTCCAACTCGAAAAATGGTCACCAATGTTAAAGATCTAGAAAACGTAAACTGCACAGCTTTCTAATAAACTTTTTCATGTTCAAAATTCTTTTCGCTCGCGTTGGATTGTTCAAGGCGATCTCTGAGTACTCGAAGTCCATCGAGCGGCCGACTGGAAAAGAGGGATTAAGCGGAAACTCATGGAAACTGTCCCTGGTTCATCCTTGAAAAAGACGTTGGACTACCGAGCTGCCAGTCCGAACACGTGGACCGCACGTTGGCAGAGGCTCGGGAAATAATTAATAAGAAAGTAACCGTAGTTCTGGAAGAGGTGCAGGGGTAGCAGAGCATGGCCAACCCCGCGTAAGTAGGGGCTTTATGCGCGGGACTCAAGATCCCGTCCCGAAGGGGTACGTGAGTTCAAATCTCACCCCCTGCACCATGTCTTTTTTGATGACAGAAGATTTCTTGGGCGATTGTATTTCTGTTGGGCGCGTTCGTAGATATGTTTATTAAGACTTGCGATACACTAGGCAAAATCTTGGGGTTAACAGATTATGGCGAAGAAATTTAGAAAGGACTCAGATGGAAAGGATGAAAACTCTGCTGTATTGGTCATTGACGACTTTTTCTCTTATGAAAACCTAGTTCACAAGAGACTGACTTAGGGATCTAGCCCTTCAGCATCCTCTCGAAAGTCACCTAAAAAAGAAAGAATAAAGACGAAACCGAGGCATGGCCGCGGAAATTGAAGAGAAATTCAAGCGTCCAAGATGTTGAAACCATCGTCCGTAAATTGTTATGATGGCCAAGCGTTGCCACCGTCGAGCAGGCCTTTCCAGTGACGAGTGATCATGTTCTGGAGAAAGGCTGCGAGACCATTCTTGAGCGTCCCTTTCTGGTGCCTGCGGATCAAAACGGAAAATTCTGTTTTGCAGCTAAATGCATATATCTTTGCATACGCCTAGAAACCTCCACGCTTCGTGTCGAAGGCGGAACCATGACTCTTGCCGACAACATACTCAAATTAAAAGCGGAGAAGAGCGCGTTAATTTTGGCTCACAATTATCAGAGACCTGAAATCCAAGACATCGCAGATTATGTCGGTGACAGCATAGAGCTGAGCAGAAGGGCCATGGAAGAGAAAGATGCAAGGATCATAGTTTTTTCTGCCGTCGACTTCATGGCAGAGTCTGCGGCTATATTGAACCCCAAAAAGAAAGTGTTGCTGCCTGTGCTTGGTGCACGTTGTCCAATGGCGCAGATGCTCACGGTCGAAGAAATCAAACGCAGCAAATCGCAGCATCCAAGGACGCCGGTAGTCCTTTACGTCAACACGCTGGCCGCAGCCAAAGCAGAGTGCGACATATGCTGCACTTCGGCCAACGCTGTAGAAGTCGTTTCGTCCGTAGACGCTGACACGGTGCTGTTGGGACCCGACCGCAACCTCGCGGAGTACGTTCAGAGAAAGACTGGGAAGACAGTGATCCCAATCCCTGAATGGGGTTTCTGCCCAACGCACCTGCTATTTCAGCCCGAAGACGTTCAGGTACTCAAAGCGCAACATCCGGAAACTGCAGTTATGGTTCATCCAGAATGCACTTTTGAAATGAAGAAAGTAGGCGACTTCGTCGGAAGCACATCGCAAATGTGCAGATATGCAAAGGAAAGTAAGGCCACAACGTTCATTGTAGGAACTGAGGAAGGAGTTCTGCATCGACTTAGGAAAGATAATCCAGCGAAGAAGTTTTTCCTAGCCTATGACGGTGCTGTGTGTCCAAACATGAAGCTGAACACCCTTGAGAGAATTTATGCCTCGCTCAAAGAAGAGAAAAATGTGGTAACCGTTCCAGAACCGATTGCAAAGCACGCAAGAAAAGCCTTGCAAAGGATGTTTGAGCTGAAGTAGACCCACGTCCCACGGGTCACGTTACCGATTTGCTGATCACGTGAACGCTCAAGAAAGCAAAGGTGAGGAAACCTGAAAATAGCAGGTGAAGAGAAGGAACTTAAAGCAGCAATAGTCAATGCTGTGAAGCTGCATGGGCATTTGGGCCCCTTTCTGGTTGTCGGGGTCAGGATGGGAGGCGTCGCCAAAAAATTCTTTAACCAAGATGCTGGGGACAGTGTTAGGTTTCAGGTAACGGCGAAGGTTCCTTTAGTCATTCCCTTTTCATGCACTATCGACGGAATACAGGCTGCAACCAGCTGCACACTCGGCAACCAGAGACTCAGGATAGAAAACACGCGCAAGCAAATATTTGCGAGTTTCAGGGCTGAAAACTCAGATCATGTAGTGCGAATATCTGTCAACCCGAGAGTGATCAGAGACCTGATGAGAAAAATGTCGGCGGGCATTGGTAACGATGAACTTTCCGGAGAAATCGCTGCTATGCCAGAGAGACAGCTCTTCACGATAGAGAAAGAATGTGCACTTTCAGCTGTTCGAGGTTGGTAAGGTTACAATAAACATGAAGGACCTAGAAACAGCCAAGAGAGGACTCAGTGAAAGGCACTTAACCCTCTCTGTCGTAAAGGAAGGACACGTCATTTTTGAAGCAAAGACCCACGGAGTCTCGGGTTTTATGGAAGCTGTAGAAGAGTTCAAAGACAGGCTCGATGGTGCTTCGGTTGCAGATCGAGTTGTCGGAAAAGCAATCGCACTGCTGTGTGTCTATGTTAACGCCAGAGCTGTCTACGCGGCAACTATCAGCAAGGCAGCGAAGGTACTGCTTGAAGGAAACTCGGTTTACCTTGAATGGGATAGCCTCGTCGAAAACATACTTGGCGCAGACAAGTCGAAGACTTGCCCCTTCGAGCAGCTAGTAGACAGAATTACAGATCCAGTTGATGCGTACAGGAAGCTCAAAAGCGCGTGCGGTTCAGCAACGCGCTTCATACCGCGTGGATGAAAACGTATGAGTGGCAAACACGAACGATTTATATCAGAGGAAGACGAAGAACTGAAGCGTATAAGGGAAAAGAAACTGGCTAAGTTCAAGGCGAGAAAGGAAATGGGCAATGAGCCTGTTCATGTGACTGACGTGGATTTCGAAGAGACGGTTAGGAAGCATTCGCTGGCGTTGATCGACTTCTGGGCTCCTTGGTGTGGTCCATGCTTGGCCTTGACACCGGCGATTGAGGAGCTGAACAAGGATTACGCTGGAAGGGTGTTCATCGGGAAGCTTAACGTTGATGAGAACCCGCAGACTGCTGAATGTTTCCAAGTCTTCAGCATACCGACCTTGCTAATAATGAAGAACGGACGAGAGGTCGATAGAATCGTAGGATGTGTTCCGAAGAAGCACATCGAAGCGGCATTAAGAAAACACCTCGGATAGGTAAAACATGGACATACCTGAACGGAGATTAGTAGGAGCGCTCTTGCTCCTTTTGGGCGTTTCTTTCCTGGCCATCGCCGTCCACACGGGACAGCTCGAAGTCGTAAGGAGACTTTTGACAATAGGATTTCCTTAGGCTGCTTGAAGGCAAACATTCTTGAGGCAAACAGGCATACCCTAACATCGTAAACTGCTTCGCTATACAAGTGGTCAGAATGAGCCCACCAACGATAAAGAGCAAGGACGGCGAAAAAGAGGCCATTCAGGAAGCAGCCAGGTTCATGCTCATCGCTGCACGGACAGCTCCCAAGACGGTCTGGAGTGGACGATATCCTTACGTCGATCGTTTATGGACCAGAAAAGAATCTTATCGCGGACAAAATGGAAGAGATCGGCGTAGAACGAGGATTGAAAGGCTTCAAGCGAGACGCAGGGAACTTGAGGGATTCTGAGGCCGTGATCCTTATCGGCGTCAGAGGAAGCAAGAGCGCCGGCCTGAACTGCGGAAGTTGCGGCTTTGAGAACTGCAAAGAATTCGATGAACAGGAGAGAAAACTTGGCAGAGACTTCCGTGGCCCCACGTGCGTCTTTAAGGCATTGGATCTCGGGATAGCCCTGAGCTCTGCAGTTAAGACTGCTAGCACCTTGAACGTGGACAACCGCATCATGTACCGCGTAGGTACGGCGGCTGTAAAACTGAGGATGCTGCCGGAAGCATCTGTTATCCTGGGCGTCCCAGTTTCAGCTCATGGCAAAAGCATCTACTTTGACCGATCCACGTAGTTTTTCTGACTTTAGCCCTTCATCTTCTCAAGCATCTTCTCGAAAGTCCAGCGGATGCTTGACTTTAGCTCCCTTAAACGGTCTGAGTCGAAGTTTCTGATCACTATCTCGCGTATCACGTCGCCCTCTCGCACGATGTCGAAGCACAGAATCTTGTCAGGGGCCAGTTGACCAGATCTTGCAAGCTCGCTGTCCCTCTCCTGCATCTTCAGCAAAACCCTCTGGACGAAGAACTGGTTGAAAGGCGGTGTGTTGACGCTGAAGTCCTTGCCTTCGACAGGCACCACGTGCAGAGAACCATCATCGACATAGAAGTCTGCGAGCACCTCTCCGTTGACGGACTTCAGCGTGCTGATGCTTTCAGGTTCCACTTCAGCCTCAATGGTGTCGTGCTCAACCCCCACGGTTTCCTCCTTCTCTTCCGATAAAGAACCGGCGGCATCGGGCTTCGGCTCTATGTCTACGCGTCTGAACCCCTTTTCCAATAGTATCGAATTTACGGTGTCAAGTATAGCTTTGGACTCTTTGAGCTCCGCTTCCAGTTCTTGAAGTCTCGTTTCGATTTTTTTCTTGAAATCGATAAGCCTCTTTACGTTTTCAGAATCTTGGGACATCTGCCTTCACATGGATCATTGTGCAGGTTATCCCTTATCAAGTCTTTGAAACTTGAGTTCAAGCCACGGCTGCATCTTCGCAGCTACTCACGTTTACCGTTTGGCAAAAAAGGGGTGGAAGAGGTTCAACTCTGACCTTCAGCTCGCTTTGAAGAAACTTCTCAAATTCTTGAAACACTTGACTGCCAGTGTTGTTCAATCTCACGCAGAGGTTCTTGCCCTTTGTCACTTGGCTCAAGTCATAGAGAGCTATGCTCTTGGATAGAGGTGGGTTTTCGCTGATTGTTCTCACCAATTCTTCTGAGGGAGTCTGTGAGAACAGCCAAGCGGTGTAGGCGGCTTCAACAACGCGGTAGGACGTGCCTTCTCTAACCACGCATTTCCTGTCAAGTGCTATTCTCCTGAAGGAAGAAGGATGCACGTTTCTAGCCCATAGAAAATTATGATAGTTATCCTCCATTTCAACCCAGTCTTCGCTCTCAGAGGTTTTCCAGCCGAAGCGGACGCAGAAAAGTTTGAACTTGCCCAGTATTTCCCAAACTCTAGAGATCACCATACTTTGCTGACCCTCCTCTTGAAGAACGTTTTGGAACAATCTTCTATTCAACCGACCACAAATTTAAGCTTTTTGCCCCACCTATCCGCACAAATGAGCCTAGATTGCATGCATTTCCGAACATTTGTACCCCGATCGTTTCCTCAGCCCACAGATGTACGGCAAACGCTTTAGAAAGTTGACGGAGAAAAGTCTGAAAAACCTACAATTATCCGACGGCAAACGATAAATTCACACGTGATCACTTGGGTAGTGGAAGGAGCAGCGCGAAATTGAGGCACAAGAGCACCGCTTTATCCTTGGATGCCAAGGACTTGGAAATCTTGAAGGCTTTGCAGGAGGATTCGAGGCAGACTTACACTGCGATAGGTAAACGTGTGGGAATAGCCCATTCCACAGTGTATGACAGAGTGAGAAGAATGGAACAGCAGAAAGTGATAAAGAATTACACGGCGCTCGTTGACCTTGAGAAGGCTGGAGTGAAAAAGATCATGGCGATCATGACTGTTTACACAGACCCTAAGGAGACAGAGAGAGTTGCGTCGAAACTGGCTCAGTCGCCCGAAGTTCTTGAGGTCTACACGTCGCTTTCAGATGAGCTGCTAATTATGGCAAAGGTTGTTGCTGCAAGTCAAGAGGGGCTTCACGCTTTCGTCGCCAATTCAGTTGCGCCTCTGAACGGCGTCTTGAGAATTCGCACGTCAATCATCACTAGGAAAGTCAAGGAAACTAGTCTTTTAATCAACGATTGTTTGGAAGGATTACACTTATAAACTGAAACGCATGATATAAGTAAAGGAAGAAAATGAGTTCAGAAACCAGTTCAAAGATTCTCAGAGCGGTCCCGAGGGAGAAGGCGTTCTACTTCTTCACTTCTATTGGCAACTACACTGGTACAAGTGCTGCGTCTTTGAAGGAATTCATGGAAAAAGTCAACGAGGTGAACGCCAAGGCATTGGAGTTTCACCTCTACCGAGCGGACTTTGAAAAGTGGATAGCTCAGGTCTTGGAGGACGCTTGGTTGGCGGGGGAGGTTAGAAGGGCTGCAGAAGTTCGGTCTGACGGGCGAACCCCTTAGGAACCAACTGTACCTCACTGTTTCGAGACGGTTCAAAAGATTAACGTCTCCACCAGGCTCAATTCAATTCTAGAATCGGTTGCCCCTAGGATCTTCAACTTTCTCGGAAACCGGCACAATCATAAGTGCGCTGTTTGTGCTATCATTCTTCTTGTAATCAGGTATACGGTAGTTTCTGGCCCCGGCCGGGTCGTACTGCAGCTGAGCAATGCCGAATTCTGAGGGAAAATAGGGCAGTTTGCCCACTGCCACGCTAGCGCGCGCGCTAAACTATACGGGAGTAAGCGCGTCTTCTCTGAAAGAGTTCATGGAAAAAATAATGGAGGTTAACGTCAAATCCCTAGAGTTTCATCAGGGCCGTGGAGACTTCGAAAAATGGATAGCCAAGGTCTTGCAGGACGTCGACCTAAGCAGGTGAAATCAAGAGGCTGCAGAAACTAGGCTTGACAGGCAACAGTCTTCGCGACGAACTGAGCTATACTGTCTCGAGGCGTTTCAAGCGACTGACGAGTCTATCTGCATCAAGCTGCTTCTAAGATACTTCAGTCTTTTGCTAACTGGATCAGGCTTGGCCTCAAGTGGACGAGTTAGTAACGTTGACTGCAGTTGAGAAGTTGTCGGAATGTTTGCAGCCAAGCTGGATATTGTTAGGTCTCCAGCGGCGCTAGGGTAGTATGCCATTTTGCTTCCATATGTTATGTCCCAAAGGCCCCCACCGCCATTGACAGCCTCATCAAGTGTTTCATTGTATGTGAGGAGGTTCGTCAATAGTTGTATGGTTTGACTGTCTGTGTCCGAATCTCCAACGTAACCATCCCAACCAATATATGCTTTAGCACCTTTATTGATGAAGGCCTCCGCCAACTGCTCCTTTCCAAGAACCAAGGTGTTACAACCCATCGCGATGACGATGCTCTGTGGAAAGGTGCCCTCCAAACTGTCTATGAACTTGGAAGTTATAGCAAAATAGTTCTTTACGCCATTTGAATAGTTAAGAAATCCCTCGACGAGAAGCTCATTTTGCTGGTCTTCGACGTAAGCTGAACTGTCGTACGGTTCTGATGTGAATAAATCTACAGTCGAGTTGTTGGGTTCTCTGAGCGCAGAATGGGCGCGCAGTATTATTATGCCGTAGTCGTTTTCGGCGAGTTTCCCGAAGAAATTAACATCTGTTTCGTTGTAGTACATGACTTTGAAGCCGTGATTTTCCAAGATTGTTTCAGCGTTGTTTACAAAAGTGGGGTTTGGAATTTCTTCTGCTAACTGGTCAACTATTGCGGCGTTAAGAGAAAAACGTGGTTGTGGCTTAGGGCGGAGGTATGAAACTGCGGAGGCTATGGATACTGCAAGAATCACAATCGTCAGGAGCATGCCCAGTTGCTTCTTTGAAGGATTCCTTACTTGTTTCTCCTGGGGCTTTTTTCCAGTCTCAGTCGTTAATGAAAGACCTCCTGTGGGAGTTGATCTGCGGTCTAAGAAAAATGAGGTGGCGAGCCTATTTTCTTTTGCGTTTTCTCATGCATAGCGCTGCACAGAATAATGCGACCAGTCCTATGTATGCTCCGAGATATGAGAGTGGTATCGGCTTCTTCATCGATATTGAGAGACCCCCTACCGAGACTGGTAGCACTACGATTTTTGCGGTTCCGCTTTGCATCGTTGAGTGGCCCTGGACTGCGTCGGTGACTTGTAGGTAGATGTAGTATGTCCCGCCTCTTGTGGGAATGAAGGTCCAGCTAGGTGATGTTGCGTTTGGAACGGGGTTGCCGTTCTCGTACCATTGATAGGTGTATGGCCCTGTTCCCCCACTGACAGTTGATGTGAATAATACTGGAGTGCCAACGGTTGTCGTGCAAGTCATGGGACTAATCGAAACTGTAAGCGGTTGGCCGGGTATCTGTGTGTAGTTTGCCGTTGCCGTGTGGGCTGCACTCATGCCGACCGTAATGGGGTTTGTGTTACCCTGCGATGTTCCGTCGAGGTTCCAATTCGAGAAACTCCATCCCGAAACTGGGGGTGCGTTGAGGGTTACGTTTGTTGAAGCATCGTACCAGCCTTCCCCTGAAATCGCTGTTGTTCCCGGGGGATTTGACTCAACTATCAGGTAGTACTGCGTCTTCCAGTTCCATACAATTGTTGAAGCTTGAGTTATTGTGAAGGTAGTTGTGGCTCCTGATCCTGAGGTTGGAACGCTTCCAGTTCCGCTCCATCCTATGCACACGTGTTGCTTGCCAATGGATTCAGGTACTGGTGAGGTCACATATTCCGTTATGCTCGCTCCTGCGTTGAACCATCTGCTTGCAGGTGTAGGCGAATCGTAGGGGGATCCGACAGTCAGGTAGTACTGAATAACGTAATTGCCAACCATGCTGCCTGAAGCCGATATTGTTAACGTTCCACTTTGGGATGTTGAAAGGCCTGTTGTGTTGGTCCATGCATACGCTTTGCCGTTTGGAATGACTACCAACAGTGACTGGAAGGCGAATGTGTGTACTGTGTTGTTGTCCCACCAGAATGACTCTGGGAGAGTGTTAACCATGTAGTTCACTCCGTCAATTACTGCGACGGTGTTCGTGAAGTCCGAGCCAACGCCTAACTGGCTGAAAGTCACGTTGTATTGCACTGCGTAAGTCGCTGTCACTGTCTTTGCTTCGTCAACAAACACTGTGGTGGGTGTTGCAAGGTAGTTGCTGATCTCAGTCATGTCGGCTGTTGTCCAGCCGTTGAACCTGTAGCGGGAGGAACCCATCGTAATGGTCACGAAAGCATCAGTAGAGACGGTGGCGTTGCTTCCAGCGTCATACCAGCCTGCGCCTGAGGGAGAGGTCACTCCAGAAGGATTCGTAGCCATCGTCAGGTAATATTGAGTGTTGTAGTTGCCCGTTACGCTGCCCGATGTCGTAACCGTTATTGTGTCGTTCTGCAGTGTTGACAAGCCTGCCGTGCCTGTCCAAATATACTGTTTAGCGTTCGCAGTTACCACGAGCGGTGATTGGAAGGCAAAGGTGTGAGTTGAACCACTGTCCCACCAGAACGAAACTGGCAGAGTGTTCACGCCACCCAACCCATAGCTTGTTCCATCTATGATGACAACTGTGCCCGTAAAGTCAGGGCTGAGTCCGTTTTGGCTGAAGGTAACTTGGTATTTGATTCCCGTTGAATAGTTTCCCGTCACACTTCCAGAGGTTGTGACAGTCAAGGATCCGTTTTGAAGGACTGTCAACCCTGAAGTGGAGAACCAGTTGTACTGCTCGCTTGCGCTTACGATCAGAGGTGAAGACAACGAGAAGGTGTGCACGGAGCCATTGTCCCACCAGAACGAAACTGGCAGAGCGCTTACGGCGTATGCGTTTGAATCAATTGTTACCACTGTTCCCGCGAAGTCGAAACCGACGCCTGACTGGCTAAAGGTTACTTGGTATTGAGTCTTGTAGTTGCCGACGACCGTCATTGGGTTCGTCACAGTTATTGGAGAAGACAGACCCGTGACGCCGATTAGAATGAATTGCTCTCCACTGTTTGAGCTGGAAACGTTGTTGTATGAATAGCTGATTGAGCTGCCGTTGTCAGCCCAGATTGAATAAGGCAGTTGCAGATAAGTTATGGGGTTACCGTTAACCGTGACGACCGCGCTAGAGGCCGAAGAGTCTAGACCCGTCTGATTAAACGTCACTTGATACTGAGTCTTCCAGCTCCACACTATGCTTGAGGGTGCGGTGATAGTGAAAGTCACGGATGACGCAGTGCCAGAAACAGGAACGCTTCCTGTCCCAGACCAGCCCTTACAAACGTACTGAACCCCAGAACCACCAGAAACTGGAGACGTGACAGACTCAGTGATGCCAGTACCAGAATCAAACCAACCGCTCGAGGGAGAAGGTGAGTCGTGCAGAGAAGACACGGTCAAGTAGTACTGAGTCTTCCAGCTGGCCGTTTCTGTTATTGGGTTGTTCATTGTAACCGACTGGGATGCTGAGGAACCAGTGTATCCGCCAGTATCGCTGCTTGACCAAGCAGTGAAGACATACTGAGTTCCTGCGCCTCCTGAAACAGGAGTGGTCACGCTGAAGCTAGCCGTGAAGCCCGCATCGTACCAGCCTTGGCCGCTCGGAGAACCATAAGCAGAAGACACGGTCAAGTAGTACTGAGTCTTCCAAGTCCACGATATGGTTGAGGGTGCGGTGATAGCAAATGTCACGGATGTACCGCTGCCGGAGGCAGGGACGCTTCCCGTACCAGACCAACCTGTGCACACGTATTGAATGCCAGAACCACCAGAAACTGGCGAAGTGACCGAATCGGTTACGTTTGTGCCGGAGTCAAACCAGCCGCTCGCTGGAGTGGGCGAGTCGTACGGTGAAGAGACGGTCAAGTAGTACTGAGTCTTGTAGTTGCCAATTATGCTTCCGTAGGCTGCTACTGTTATAGAGCTGTTTTGCAGAGATGATAGGCCAGTGGTGCTTGTCCAGACGTATTGTTCGGTGCTTGCACCTACGATGAGGGGGGATTGGAAAGAGAAGCTGTGGTTGGAACCTATGCCCCATAGGAACGAAACTGGGAGTTGCGACTTGGAGTAGCTGGTGGAGTCGATGATGACCACTGTGCCCGTAAAGTCAGAGCTGACTCCCACTTGGTCAAACGTTATCTGATTCTGTATCACGTAGTTTCCGACAACGCTTCCTGAAGAGGTTATTGTCAGTGTTCCGTTCTGCAGACTTGAGAGTCCGGACGTTGAATTCCAACTGTACTGCCTGCTGCCCACCACCAAGGGTGAAGCAAAAGAGAAGCTGTGGTTGGAACCACTGTCCCACCAGTACGAAACGGTGAGACTGCTCACACTATAGTTAACGTTGTCAACGCTTACCACTGTGCCCGAGAAGTCCGAGCCAACGCCACTTTCGCCAAACGTGACCTGATACTGAGTCTTCCAAGTCCACGATATGCTCGATGGCGACCCGATAGTGAACGTAACAGAGGAAGCTGTTCCAGACGCTGGGGTACTTCCCGTACCAGACCAACCCGTGCACACGTGTTGAATGCCAGAACCACCAGAAACGGGAGACGTAACCGATTCGGTTATACTCTTCCCAGAGTCAAACCAGCCACTCACAGGAGAGGGCGAATCGTACGGAGAAGACACCGTCAGGTAGTACTGAGTTTTCCAACTCCAAGTTATGGTTGAGGGTGCGGTGATAGCAAATGTCACGGATGTACCGCTGCCGGAGGCAGGGACGCTTCCCGTACCAGACCACCCAGTGCAGACGTACTGAGTGCCAGAAGAACCAGGTGTGGGAGAGGTCACTGACTCGTTTATGCTCGTGCCAGAGTCAAACCAGCCACTCACAGGAGAGGGCGAATCGTACGGAGAGGTCACGGTCAGGTAGTACTGAGTCTTCCAAGTCCAAGCTATGGTTGAGGGTGCGGTGATAGTGAACGACGCAGATGAACCAGTGCCAGACGCTGGAACGCTCCCAGAACCAGACCAGCCAGAACAGACGTACTGGGTGCCAGATGCGCCTGCCATGGGAGACGTAACCGAATCGGTCACGTTTGTGCCGGAGTCAAACCAGCCGCTCGCTGGAGTGGGCGAGTCGTACGGTGAAGAGACGGTCAAGTAGTACTGAGTCTTGTAGTTGCCGGTTATGGTTGTGGGCCCTGTAACGGTGAGGGGTGAGGCTTGGCCGGTTATGCTTAAAAGCTTGAACTGCTTACCAGAGACGGAGCTTGTAATTGTGGAGCTGTAAACGTAGGTTACAGAGGTGCCGTTGTCGACCCACAAGGTGTAAGGCAGCGTTGAGAGTATCTGTGAGCTGCCGTTTACTGTTACGATGGTGCCGCTGGCTGTGGAATCTAATCCTGTCTGTGCAAAGGTGACAGAGTATTGGACTATGTAGTTGCCTGTCACCGTCATGGGCCCTGAAACGGTGAAGGGCGAAGAATGGCCGCTGACGGTGTTAAGCCTAAACTGCTTGCCGCCAGTCGAGCTTGAAACTGTGGAACTGTAAGAGTAGGTGACGGAACTGCCGCTGCTAATCCAGAGCGTGTATGGGAGACTGCTGAATGCCTGTGAGCTGCCGTTAACGGTCACCACGGTTCCCGTCGCAGATGAGTCTAGGCCTGTTTGAGCAAACGTGACTTGGTATTGTGTTACGTAATTGCCGTTAACGGTCACGGGTCCGGAAACGGTAATCGGCGAAGAGGGACCTGTGACGCCTGAAAGAGTGAACTGCTTACCAGAAACAGAGCTTGGGACGATGGAAGTGTAGGAGTAGGTAACTGAGGTGCCGCTGTCAACCCACAGTGTTAATGGCAATTGGGCGTAGGTTTCTGGACTGCTGTTCACTGTGGCGATGGTTCCAGTTGCGTCTGAGGACAATCCTGTTTGGTTAAATATTATTGAGTATTGCGTGACGTAGTGTGCTGTGGCCGTGTGGTTTGCGTTCATGGTCACTGTTATTGGGTTGTTTCCGCTGCCTTGTGAGGTTCCGTCGATGTCCCAGTAGGTAAACCTGTATCGGCTGGTAGTTGAAGCGTTCACGTATGTTGGAGCCGTCAAACTGACGTTTGTGCCACTTGAGTACTGACCTTGGCCAGGGATAGTTACGATACCGGTGGGGTTGGTTTTGACGCTTAGGTAGAATTGCTGAGTCGGTGGTGAACAGGGGATGGTTGCTATTATCGGTTGGCCTTCGTCGCTTTCGCCGGATTTGATGCCGTCTGCGTCTATCACGTAGGCTGATGCCGTGGGATCCCAGTGCGGTTTTTGACCTTGTTCAAAATTGTAGGCCACAGTATATCCATTGATGTATCGACAGTACGTGTTTGTATTGTTTGGCCAGTATGCTACGTAAGATCCCCATTGTAACTTGAAGTAGACGTCCAAGCTGGACGGATGAATATCGAATTCTACGTTGGTTGCGTTGTTGAGGAGGATAGAGGCTGTGCTCCCTGGGTTTCGGTATTGTTCGGTTTCTTTTGGTTGTGTGCCACTGTCGTATTCTATCGTTACCCCTGGATTTCCTGACCTTGCAGGAATCGGGACCCATGCTGTGCCATTGTTATAGTAGACGGTTACTTGCACGTTTGGAATAGGGACTGTAAGTCCGCCAACAATGCCCTGGAAACATACTCTGAAGTTAACGTCTTCTTGTACTTGAACGACGGTTGCTGCAGTCGCTGTTTGACCTTCGTTGTCTGTGACAGTTAACTCTACTGTGTAGTTTCCGTCCACCGGATATGAATGTGTGACTGTGGGACTTGTCACAGCAGTTACGTTTCCGTCTCCGAAGTCCCAAGTGTACTTTACTATTAAACCTGCTGGCGAATAGCTTGCAGACGCATCAAAAACTATTGTATCGCCAGGATGAGGAATATCAGGTGTGTATGTAAAAATTGCCGCAGGCAGCGTCCCAGTTTGAGAAGGCCCATTAACGAGCGGGATCGCTAAATTCTGGCTAATTTTCGATGCGAAAACGGATATTGACAATAAGAAAGCTAACACTAACATTAGCACTACGAAAACCTTGAGCATCCTCGCCATGCTGCCCTTCTCCCTTCGGCACTGTATCTAACTACTGATTTCCATATAAGCCTTTAGGATCTTAGTTCTATATGGCGGAATAGTGTAGCAAACGATACAACGGCAGCGTCTAAAGCTTACTTTCATGAAAACCACGCGCTTTGCACTCGTCTTGTAGGGGAATACGATGGTGTTTTCAAGCATCGGGGCTGCTGTCGTTTGCAACTCATAAGCTTGTTTTCTTGTGTGAGGCGTCGTAAGGCAAAATTTATTTACGTCAGCAAGTGTTAGCGTTCGAGGAGCTGTGGAGTGAAGGCTTGGCGGCAAGTTCAAAAGTTTTTTTGGTCGTTGGCTTCCTGCTAGTTGTCACTTTCTTGGCAATTTTCTCGGGTGCTTTTTGTAGCAGAGGCTCTTTCGTGGCGTTGGCCTCGGATGCCAACATCGTTGTTAACCCTGGCCAATCAATAAGTGCGGCCTTGAGCTCCGCTTCACAAGGGGACACGATACTGCTCATGACCGGGACTTATTCTCAATCACAAATATCTGTTAACAAGACTGTGACTATAACAGGCGAAGATCCTGAGCGAACCATCATTGACGGCGGGGGCACGGCATCTGACATTTTTATGATTACTGCAGATAACGTTGTGATAGAGAATCTCACGGTGGAGAACACTGATTCAAGTTTTGCAATTTCTGCGCCAGCAGTTTACCTATTTAATGCTACAGGGGTCCATGTAGAGAACCTGATGATTAAGAAGGCATTCTTCGGTTTGCAATTCACGGATTCGAACTCTTCTATGATAACGTATTGCACGATATCTGAAACCTTTGATTATGGAGTTTTCCTGCGTGACAGGAGTTGTAATAACACTTTTTTTGGTAATACTATTGAGAACAATTCGGATGGGATGGTTTTCTCTGATGCGACGTGTCAGTTTAACAGGGTTTATAACAACAACTTCATCGGGAACTTAAAGCAGCTTCAATTTTTCGGGACTAACTACTTTGATGATGGATATCCTTCTGGTGGAAACTATTGGAGTGACGCCGTTGGAACAGATTTGAAGTCTGGCCCTGACCAGAACGAGGTTGGAGGCGATGGAATACTTGATCAAGGCTATCCTGAATCTTCGGCTTGGGATAGGTATCCTTTGGATTGGCCCATCACGAACCTGCAGGTGACGGTGGGGGCAGAAAATTTCGTGCTGCAGGTTTCAACGAATTCAACTTTGACTGGATGTTATCTTAATGGGACAGCGAAAACCGTCGGCCTTTTGCTCAATGCTTCAGAGAATCTTGTCGGTTCCTGCAGAATCACGATTCCTAAAGGATTTTTATCGACGGACAACATTAGCGAATGGAAAGTCGCAGAAGTTTATCTTAATGGAACTTCTTTGAACTTGCCGTACTGGGCTGCGGAGGACTCGGAGAACACGTACGCCTATTTCACTTACACGCAATCGGAAGTGAAGGAAATTGACGTTACTGGAACTTTATTGGTGGATGAGTTCTTTGATTTCATGATTCTAGCCTTCATGTTTGTCTCAGTCGGCGTTCTTGTGCTCTGGAAAAGCTTGAGAAAGCGAAAGTCGTCCGCCAACGTGTTTAAGCCGCTTTTTAAGGAGTTGTGCTGCCGCTTGACATCTGGCCCGTTCGACGACGGTGTCAGTAATCGTGCAGGTCTACGCTGTTCGCAACGTACCGCCAGAACTCTCTTTGAAATAGAGTCCAGTTCTCTTCGGACTTCATACGCTTGAGCAGGAAATATCCGCCTCCAAACGCGGCTGTGAGGAACATCGAATTGATACGACGTTTGTTCTCAATTCCAGACCGCTCCAACGTCACTTTCAAGTTGTTCGGGTCGCCTTCTATGGTGACGGTGACGAGACCTTCCATCTTGTATTTTGATGAATCTAGGGCCTCTATTTTGAAGCCGTTTTCAAGTGTCTCCTTGTAGGCTTCAAAGTCGTTTTTCTTGAAGAATTCTCCGACATGTGTCGTGAAACGTGCCAGGTCGACGTTTTTGTCCGTCCATTTTCTTTCCATGAATGTTCTCCTCGTCGTCTTATATTGGGCTTCATAATCTTCAAATGTTTGGTTTCAGTTAATCAATCTTTGATCTGATATAAACAGCGAACACCGCCAAGACTATGACAACGCTGAATGCGAGGATTGCAAATTGTTGGTAGACGTGATTCGCCACAGCGGTATATGTAGGAACCAGTTCACCTACGTGCCCGTTCATGACCCATCTGTTCCCTAAGAATACGGTTTCCATGTCGGCGAAGCTGTAGAGTATTATGCCGATCGTTAAGAGAGCTATAAGCGAGGTTATTGAAAGTGCATAAGCTTTTTCCAGAGTTGTGCCTGAAAAGTAGCTCCTTGAATGAACCAAGAAGGCTAGAATCATCAGAACTCCGCCCATCAAGACCTCGATCGCTGCTTCCAATGAAAAACTCAGCGGGGGAATCGAAGTGGAACCAATTACAAACAAAAGGAACCCTGCAGCGCCTATTATAAGCGGCGACTTTTCCATCAGGTAAGAAAGGGCAGATTGTTGAGCTGATTTTGGCCTGTCGACTTCTTCCATTTTATGACCTTTGTGCGGGAGCTTCAACTGTAAGTCTAGTTTAATCATTCAGATAAATCTGTCGTCACGAATAATCAGTTTCGTTTTGATATGGATAGACAAAAAAAAGGAGTGTTATAGTTATTTGGGGACAGTTCTTCTTTTTCTCGACAGTACGATAACGCCGGCTGCGAGCGAGAGTGCAGCAAATATGATGGGCAGCGTAAGGATCGGGAATTCTGGAACGACGGTGTATGCAAAGTTTAGCGTGTTATTGTCCTGCACGCCCTCGATTCCTACCTGGTTAAAAGCAGTTATGTTGTAGGTCACGGTGGTTCCATTTGCGAAGCCGGGTATATGTGTTTCGTAGAGACTGTTTGTAGAGTTGAAGGTCATAGGCAAATCGTACCATGTTGTATCGTTCGTGTAGGAAAGCGTGACGTTCTGGACGCCCGTTGGGTCGGTTACGTTTATTCCGACGTAGACTGGTTCACCGGGTTGAACAGTGTATTGGTCAGGTGTTTGAGTTGGCGTACCCATCGTTGGGGGTGCAGCTGTAAGGGTGAACAATCCTGTTTCTAATTGTGGTACATCACTTCCCGAGGGCCAGTAGTAGTCACCACTCCAGGCGGGGTCAAACGAGAAACCGAAATTTACTTCCGGCGTTGTCGAGTTTAGCTGAGCTATTATTTTAAACTCTATTTGCATCAGTGTACCTGTTCCGTTGAAGGACCATTCGGGACTGCCCTGTGCGTATCCGCAGCCGCACTCGAGGATTTGATAAGTGTCATTATGGATATCGATATTAAATGCCGGGATTAGTACGTCACTTGCAGCTGCGACAGCTCCACTGAAGACGTTGTCTGATGGAAGCCAATGGTTGACATATTGGAGTGTGGTGTTATCGAACACTAAGCCTGCTCCCCAACCGTACAGGGATGCGGTGGCGTTGGTAGCTATTGTGAGGTTTACGAAGAATGTTGAGCCGATGTCATTCGAATTGAAGGTGAAGTTTGAAGTGCCGAGATCGGTTGCGTCTGAAGAAGCGTTCCATTTTGACGGATTAGAGCTGGGTCCTGGGTTGACTATTGACAAGATTGGGGGATAAGGGCCTGTTTGAGCGAAGGCAACGTGCGTAGTTATTGGTAGCGCCAGTAGAATGGCCGATAGAACTGCAATCATTATTATTTGCGTTTTCATTTTTTCGACTCCTTCTGCAGTTTTTATATGTATACCTATTTTAAGTTTACGTATTCCTTCCGTGCTACCAGATTCCAAAACGCAATCTAGCGGATCTTGCCCCTGCGCATCTTCAACCTTTCCCGTGTAAAGAGAACGGAGAAGAAACATATTACAGCGACCACGTAGGCCATGAACATTATTCCGAGCGGCGACAGGAGCATTATTGAGATAAGTTGACCCATGTATTCGAGCGTGCTGATTCTTCTATCAATGTAGATTACTATCGAGAATGTGTTGTATTGTGTGTTGTTTTGGCCCTGCAGAGGCTGTATCTGAGCTTCTATCGTGTATGATCCTACTGTAAGGTTGCCAGGAATCTTCCAAGTGTACACGTAATAGTCGGTTGCGTTAGGAAGGAGAGTCATGCTTCCTCTTAAGAGTTCAACACTATTAGAATGGAACGTTTCCGAAACGTTGAAGCTGAAGGTTTCTAAATCGGTCCCATTGTTCGCGAAGCTCGTTGTGATCGTCAAGTTGTCGCCCCGGTAAACATTCGCTTCGTCAAAGCTTATTCCCGTCACCGAAACGGCTACGATCGTCTGGGATATTGCCTGCGAACCAGAAATGCTCACCGTGGCTGGCTCAGTCAACACCTCAGTATAGCTTGTGGACGGATAAATGAAGATGAAAGAAGTAAAGTAGCCCATCGGACTGTTCGGGGAGAGTTGCTTTAGGATATTCAAGTTCGTACTCAATGTCTCTGTTGCGTTGGGAGTAACAGCAATCGTGAAGTTTGCGTAGAACAAGAGTCCTTCAGTTTCCACGTTTACCGGATAAAAAGGAGGATAGCTTAATGTGTAAAGATCCGAGCAACCGATGGTTAAGTAGCCTGTGTTAGTTAAATTGTCATAATCCGTTTCTGGTGAAGTTGGAATGAGCGTTGCACCGTTGTCAGTGGCTGGTTTGAACACGTTGTCGGTGGGTATCCACGCTGTGGCAAAATTTATTATGTTGTTGTCCCAGGTCAGTTCAACCTGCCAACCTGTCAGGTTTGTGACGGTTCTTATGCAGATTGCCGCGGTGAATGTGGTGTTGATGGGGTAGTCGATCGAGTTGAACTTGAAGGTGCTTGCGTTGGTCGGAGAAAGCGGGTTGATAATCACCATGGTCGGATATTGAGACTGTTGAGCTGCCGCTGAAACCCTTTCTGTTTGTGTGGTAACAATCATTAAGAGTATGATTAGCAGGAACAAGGTTTTCAGCGAGCGCGGCTTAGCATCACCCAAATTGACCACGACTTGATATAACTTAAACCAATTTATAAGTTTGTTGAAAACGTTGGGAATACGTTAGCATGCGCGGAGTTCCCCTTTCGACAATGTTTTCTGGAGTTCGCCGATGTTAAGAGGTTTCGCAATGTTTAGCGCGCATGCTTGTTCCCAAATTCCTAGATCCGTTCAAAAGGGAGGCATGACGTTTCTCGATGGTTACCGTCGCGGTCCGGCCGGGTCTCTCGTGCTCACACCCTCCCCCCGGGTATCCTATATGATCCAAATACGGTTGAAGAGCAAAATTAGCAGCAGAAGCCACTTCCCAAAAGAATTCAGGAACAAGGCGGCGCGTGACTTTGACCAAACTGTCTGTCTAGTTGGTTGGTCCTTGATTTCGTTTGGCATGATGCCGCCTTTGCAGGTTTTGAGGTAGGTGTTGCAAGGCTGCTTGCTGGCTGTGTCCGAAATCATGGTAACTGATCGGTTGGCCCTGCCTCGCAGGTATGGAAAGCGGCTTTAATGAGTGCCAGCGCAATCTTTAGGGTAGAAAAAGAGTGGGTTATGTTTGTTTTCGAGTTCTCCAGCGTTGATGATGTCAGTATGTGGTGCTCTTGCCAAAGTTCGACAGTACCAGCGTGATATCTGCCATGTTCACGATTCCGTCTGCGTTCACGTCTGACGTTATGTTCCATCTAGGGTGAGTTGGGTATGATCCGAAGGCGTTTTCGACTACGATAACGTCTGAAATGTCCACTTTGCCGTCTCCGTTGACGTCGCCCACTATTCTGACCGTTACGTTGCTGACGTTCAGAGCGTTGTTTGTCACGTTTATGTCGTAGGGTAGTATGCTGCACGAGCCTGTTATCGTGTAGTTGTGGGGCACTACTGCTGACGTGTTCCATGCAAAACTCACAGTGATGTGCGCTGACGGGGCTAGAAGGCTCACTTGTTGCACGCCGATGAGTTGAGTATTGTTGTAGTAGCTGCTGACGTTAAAGGTCTCTGCCAAACTTCCAAGGTTTGCAGCCGTGACGTTTACCTGCATCACACCGCCTTGATAAACCCAGTTTGAGGACCAGTATGAGGACGTGGTCACCATGGTTACGGCTAGGTCCCTCATGGCAACGGTGATTGTACCGCTTACGAGTACGTTGTTGGCTGTGTTGTTCTCGTACGGCAGGACAGTGCATGCCCCAGTTATAGTGTAGTTGCCCAATGGGACTAGAGTAGTGTTCCAAATGAAGGTCAACGTAATGTCCGCTGATGGCGCAAGGGCCGTTACGTGCTGAGTGCCTATCAATCCGAGAACGGATGATGCGTTTACGTCGAAGCTTTCCGCCATGTTGCCGAGGTTTTCGGCTGTCACGCTTATGCTAAATAGTTGTCCTTCGTAGGCGATGCTGGATGATGGAAGCACGTTGATTATAACCAAGTCTTGGATTAGTTTTATTATCTGTACGTTGCCGTCAACGCATATGTTATTCGTCAGGTTGTACTCGTACGGGACTGTTGATGCAATGCCCGTTATGGTATAGTTTCCTTCTGGTACTACTGTGGTGTTCCATGTGATTGTAGCCGTGTAGTAAGCGCCAGGGGGCAAGGCCACGATTGGAGCGGTTCCGATTATTGAATAGTTGTAGTATGCATATGCGGTGAACGTTTCAGTTATGTTTCCCAAGTTGGCGACGGTCACGCTGATGTTGTTTGTAAATCCCTGAAACGTCAGGTTAGATGAAGGCCCGACGTCGGTGACTGCAACATCCCGTATTATGTTGGCGAAAAGCCCGTTGAACGTGTTATGAGGTGTTGGGTTTAAGAAATTGTCCAAAAGCTGCGTGTCGGTGAGGTTTAGCGGTGATATTCCGTAGGCGTTAACGTAGAAGTAGAACCTAGCTATCGGAGCAGGTGAAGATGTGCTGATCGGATTTGAGTAGTTGAAGGTTTCAGTGACCCATGCATAGCCTGCGTTACCGTCCATTGTTGTAGTGAGGATCGGATATTGGCCTTGAACCTGAAAAGTCTGGATGCCGTAGCTACTTATGATGGAGGGCACGTAGGTGAGGTTGAACACGCATGTTGTCAGGTTCGTGACGTTGGCTATTGTGATGTTAATGCTGAAGATTGATGATGGTCCTAACGTTAGGTCCATGATGTTGGAGGGGTCAACGTATATTGCGGCTCCTGTTGGCATCGTTGCCGTCAAGGAGGCAATCGCTGAGTTTACGTCAGTTCCGTTGCTGTCTGTAACGGACAGGAACACGGTGTCAGATTCAACCGCTGCAGCTGTGTAGTTCCAACTGTTTGATGTTGCGCCTGGGACGAAGGTTCCGTTCAAGAACCATTGGAAACTGTACGGTGCCACTCCTCCGCTGACTGTTGAAGTGAACGGTGCCGTTTGGCCAACGTTTATCGCCGTTGAAAGTGGGCTTATGGAAACTAGAAGTGGCGGAGGCGTGTAAGGTTGTACGTTGCTAAAGTAACCGTCGGTTTCCGTGCTGCTGATAGGAGCGCTCGAAGAAGTGTAGAGCCGTATTGCCCTCAACTCTATCGCAGTTGTACCGTTGGCTAAAACTTGGAACGTTACAGTGGCAAGCGAACCGTTTCCGAAAGCGCCAACATCTCCTCCGAGCAGTGTACAGGACAAGACCACCTGGCCGTCCGTAGCGTTGAAGCTCTGAGTGATGCTTGACGCGAAGCTTGTTGTCCCAACGCTATTTAGAAAGCTTCCTTCCGCCGCGTTGGTTGCGTTCAAGACTGTGTTGTTGTAATATATGTCTATGCTCCAGTTGAAAAGGTCGGTGGCGTTCATAATAGTGATGTTCAGGCTGAAACTGCTTGGCGGCCCCAGCGTGTAGTTAACTACGGTCGATGGGTTAAAAGCCAATCTGGCTGTTTGAAGAGTCAGTGGATAGTAGTAGACGAAGCTTCCGGTGTTCAGTCCCGGTACTTCCGACCCGCTTGGCCAAAAGTAAGCGGTTGTCCATACAGGGTCGAATGTGAAAAGGGAACTTGCTTGCGGACTGGTTGAGTTTACCTGCTTGATTATTTGGAACTCTATTTGAGCCATTGTGCCTGTGCCGTTGAAGCTCCAAGGAGGCGTAGGTTGCGTATATGCGGCGCCATACTGTATTTCTTGGTGAGTAGCATCGACGGGTGCAACTACTGGCGAAGGCGATATCAAACTTCCACCCGCGTCCACAGCGCCCGCAAACACGTTGTTGGTTGGAAGCCAGGCTCTGACAAACTGTAGGGTGGTGTTGTCGTAGATTATGCCTATGCCCCATCCGAACAGGCTTGTCACGTTGGTCACTGTGACGTTCATGAAGAACGTTGAGTCGAAGCTTGTTTCATTGCTGTAGAAGATGAAGTTTGAGGTGTTATAGTCGCGCACTGTTGAGGATGCGTTCCACCTTGACGGGTAACTGCTGGGCCCGGGGTTTATGATAGAAAACTGCTCTGGCGGCGGCTGAGCCTTGGCGACAAGCATGAACGAAGCTGCCTGAACCAAAAGCGCGAACAAAATCAAACTCGCAAGCGCTACTTTCCCAAATTTCTTCCTATATATCATATCCTTCTCCCTTCGATGTTAAGATGAGTTTGGCGGTTCATTTAAGATTTTTGGTTTTTGTTCGATTTTTTTTCTAAATGTATTTTCCGAAGTTTACGAGAACGATGACGACGTCGCTCATGTCGACTTTTCCCTGTTGGGTTATGTCGCACGCTGGGTTCCAGTTTGGCTTGCTTGGTGTTGAGCCGAACGCTATTAGAACCAGCACCACGTCTGCCATGCTAACCCTTCCGTCACCGTTCACGTCTGGGCTTAGTTGTTGCGGTTTAGTCAGAACGTATACTGTGTTCACTGCAGAGCTCTGTGAGCCTAGTGAGTCTGTGATTGTCAGCGTGACCGTTGCGTTGATTGAATTTTGATAGATGTGGGTTATCGTTGGTTGAGACGTGTTCTGTACGGTTCCATCCCCGAAGTTCCACTGAAAGTTTACTATCGTCGTGTAGCCTGTTCCGTTCCATCCGGGTCGTGATGTTGTAGCGTTAAACGTCGCTGTCTGTAATACTATGGGGAACTGTGCGGTCCACGTGAAGGCGGCTGTCGGTGCTAGTGTGCTGTTGACCCGGATGGACTGTGATATCGTGTTCGAAAGGCTCTGGTTGTCTGTCACGTTCAGCGTCACCGTGTAGGTCATGTTCGAGTTGAAAGTGTGTGTTACTCTCGGGGTCGGCGGGTTATTGAATGTGCCTTTGTTTATCACCATTGGCGTTCCATCTCCAAAATTCCATGCATATTGAATTATTGTGTTGTTGAACCCATGCGCAAGCGAGGGTGACCCGTCGAATGTTGTGGCAAGGTTCACGGCAGTTGGGTCTGGGCTATAAACGTAGCTTGCAACTGGAGGAAGTGCCTTGGCTGTTAAGCTGAAACTCAGGTTAACAGTGACTGGCCCGCCGTTCTGGTAATTCGTTGTGGCATAAACGGTCCACGTGCCCGGTTGGGCTAGCGACATGGATATCGGCAGGGTGAAGTTTGGTGGTGTTGGGTTCTGAGGAGCAGGTGTCGAGGGCGTCACAATCGTGAAGTTGGCTTGTGCTTCTGGGCAGAGAGGATACCCTCCGTCTTGAGGTGCCTGAGTGTACACATTTGCGTACACGTTCGTAAGGCCTGTTGGTGCGTTGACGGGTATGTAGATTGATGATTGAAAGGTTTCGAGAGTAAATGCCTCCAGTTGAGTTACGCCGAATGGATAATAAGCTTCATAAGGAATGTTGTTTGAGAATTGAATGTACAGGGCTGGCATGACGTATATTGGACTGCTACCGTTGTCGATCATCAGAATTCTCACGTTTGCCGTAGAGCCCCTTTGGAAGAGCGTTTTAGGGTTTCCCAGCGAGTCGCAAGAGTATACTGCTGTTATGATGACTGGCCACCCTGAACTTGGTACTGTGCCGGTGCTTACGGTTCTGAGAACCATAGTATTGCCGCCTGGAGACACCATCTGAACCGCGACTAAAGCATCACTTACCAGACCGGTGCCGTACGTGACGTTTCCGGTTATGTGCACGGTGTCTCCTGTCTGATAAGTCGTATGATCAGTAGACACGTTCACGAAAAGAAAAGTTGCCTGCGCCGAGTGAAGCAAGACCAAACCTGAAGCAAGCACAAGCAACAAGGGTATGATTTTCTTTTGAAACTTCATAATGCAATCCCACACTTTTTCGTGTGTGCTCAACAAGATAAGCATTATGGAATGTTATTCTATTCCTGGCTAAACAAAAATAAAAAGGGGGGAAATATGTTTTTCTCAGTTTACTATGGCGGTGCTACTATTGCGAAAGTCGTGTCTGCTTCTGGACAGTACGGCACTCCGCCGAAGATTGGATAGTTGCTGAAAGCGTCAGCGTAAGCCGTTCCTTGTCCAACAACCGCGTTTGTAGTCAAGGGTATTACGAATTCATCTGTCCACACGTTGGGTACGTTCCAGGTTCCTGTCACCGGTATCAGCTTAGATATCTCTGCATGGCCTATGAAGAATCCTAGATTATCAAAGGCGCTCACGGTTTCAAGCACTGTGATATTGTAGTATACGGTCACGTTGTATACTTCCAGGGGGCTCACGCCTTCGCCTCCGTAGGCGAGCGGCGGGTAGGTATTCTGCATCTGGTACGTCTCGTACGTCACCGTGAATTTCATAGCGGGCTCTGTACCTGGGCCGTACTTGCTCTGCACGTATGTATCGTTCGATACGATGCTCAGTATAGAGACTGGGTATTGTACCTCGAATTGCATTATGTCCATGACTTCCCCTTGAGCTATTTCCGTAGTTGCATACGCGGTCCAGATGCCCAGAACTTGTTGTGGGTCAACGCATGGCCATGGAATTCTATAGCAAACCATTGCTATACCGTTAGAATCCGAAAACGCGCTCAGGAAAATGGGCCCGTCTAATTCTGTTGCAGTTGCAGGTGGCACTATTTCGAAGCCCACCGGTTTCTGTTGCACAGGGAAGCCGTTGTAGGTCACGTTGGCGTAAAGACACACTTCTGCTTGTGGTGCGAACGCGTCGCTCGGTCTGGCCGGTCCTTGTCCACCGTACGGCGATGGATACTGGTCGTACAGGTCTACCGCCCTGCCCGTTACTATCTGAGGAGCAGTGTACGAGCCGTCTATCTGTGGTGCGATGTTGATTGGTTGGTCAAAGGCGTTGTAACATTCCATGTCGTGAAGTGTGAGCGGTATGGTGAGTATTGCTGGGAATAGTGTGCCGATGGCTGCTTGGAACTCGAATGTGTAGAGTACGCCTCCTCCGCTTGGAAACGGTGCATACCATAGCCCACCAGTGCCGGGCACTATTGCCTCGAACGCCAACCACTTGTTGTAGCCAGGTCCAGGCAATGAAAAGTCAGCTGGATAATAGAAGTCGTCTTCAGCAGCGTTGATGGCTGTTTCGCCGTTGGTTAAGAACCCGTTTATCCATGTTCCAGGGAAGGATGCTATGGGCGTAATGACCGACTGGTTGAACCATAGGCTAAACTGGAAGCCGATGATCGACCATGCTGCACTTACATTGCCGACATACACGCTTATGTTAAAGAGTTGGCCAACCGTTAGAGCCGCGTACGTCGATGGTACAACGTAGAAGTACGGATAGGTTGTTGGTGCAATCCAGTCAAACTCGAAGTAGCCCGTTCCCATGTTGTTCGCTGGCCCTTCCGATCCCGATGGATAGAAGTATAGACTTGTCCAAGCTGGGTCGAACGAGAATGCTGCACTTATGTTGTTGTTCACGATGGTCGCTTGCGGTATTATGCTGAACTCTATTTGACCCAGTACGCCTGTACCGTTGAAGGTCCAAGCAGGCGTAGGTTGCGTGTACGAGGCACCCCACTGTACTTCCTGATGATTAGCATCTACAGGTGCAATTACTGGCGAAGGCGCTATGAGGCTTCCACCAGCGGCTACTGCACCAGCAAATACGTGGTCAGCTGGGAACCAGGCGTTTACGTACTGTAGGGTGGCGTTGTTGTATACGAGGCCGATGCCCCAACCGAAGAGGTTCGAAATGCCGCCTGCCTGCACAGGGTTTCCAACGGTAATGTTCAGGAAGAACGTGTTGCCCGCGCTTGTGTCCGTAGTGGTGAAAATGAAGTTGCTAGTGCCCTGGTTTGCTACATCTGGCCCTGCATTCCATCTTGAAGGATATGATGCAGGTCCCGGGTTGACGATATCGATGTAATCGTTTGCCTCTGGCTGAGCCTTTACGAAGTGGACGCTTGCTAACATTGACATCATAAGTATGGCAAGAACTGCTGTAGTTAACACTTTTAATGCTGCTTTATTCATTTTTCTTCTCCCTTCTCCTTTTATCAGCAATACCTAGTTCTCGCCTTTGGATTTAAGTATTACGGAATTATCTTCTATCCACAAAAAGAACGCGAAAGAGGCGGATCTTCTTCGTCTCCATCGACGAAATTTAACGTTGAGAGTGCAGAAGGCGACATCTTCCAGCGTGTCAACTGTTTTTCATGATTCTTCTATAATCTCCGGTAGACTTTAAAATATGCACTTAGACGCAGTTTCTGCAGGATTCCATTCGGCTAAGCCGCAAATTAAAGCATCAATTATCATCAATTCAAGCCCATGAACTGACAACGGATAGATCAAGTCGCCGATCAACTGAGCTAATCCTTTGAGTATTGCCTTAGGCGCTTCCTCTTTCCAGAAAGGATTACCAGAGTTTTCCGCAAAAAGAGGGGGGAACCCTGGTTCTCCGATATCAGCTATAGCAACATTGAGGGAGATAGCAAGGGCGCTGAAAACCGCAACATTATGTGCTCCAGATAGGCCCTTTGGGAAGGAGTAGTCGAACGCTGCACTTATGAAGGAACCCACGTCCAATAGTTGGTCGGCAACATCGCGTGGTTAAAATGCCTCCGTGACTTGCAGGGTTAACACAGTGCTCCTTCATGTCTGATAGCCCGTGTTTCGTCTAATGCAACATGTCGATCATAGAAATATAGAAGAATTCTCCATACCGCCTAAATAAGCCGCAATTTCTCTTGTTTAAGGGGATAAGGAGAAAGCGCGCTACATTGAAGAGCGATGGGAAGCGCGCTGATCCACCACGTGGTGAGGATGAGAATTAGGCTTCGATGGGCGGCTGCCCGAGCGCGGGCGCAAGCTACGATTTTGTTAGTCTTGGCAGTGTCAATC
The DNA here is from genome assembly GCA_963707955.1 of Candidatus Bathyarchaeota archaeon. GTDB lineage: Archaea > Thermoproteota > Bathyarchaeia > Bathyarchaeales > Bathycorpusculaceae > DASPPK01. The sequence continues at coordinate 481,418 of OY970176.1, forward strand.
ATTTTGATTTGCTCGCAGTTTCCAAGCTTGGTGCATGGTTCTGCCGCCGCAGAAACTGGCGCAGCCATTGATCTCTACACGAATAAGACGCCCTTCAACGGCATGGGCGCAAACCAGTCTAGTGACGCTTTTGAACCTCAAGAACTGGTAGTTTTCTATGCACTTGCAACATACAACGGTTATCCTGTGCAGCAGAAAGGCGTAGCCTTTGAGGTTAGTGGTCCACCAAATCCTTTCATAAACATCACGATCATAGGCACAGGAACGACTGACGAAAATGGAACAGCAACATACTCATTCAGAATACCTTGGCCCTCTGAAATTCCCGAGGATGCAATCTTTGGGGAATGGAGTGCCATAGCCACTGTCAGCATCGGAGACCAAGTTGCAGTGGATAGTTTGACCTTTCGGGTCGGCTGGATAATCCAAATAACTGCGATTGCAACCTTGAACTCTCTGCTGCAGCCTCAATCAGTGTTCGCGCCGGAGAACCCGATAGTGTTTAACCTGACGGTAGAAAACATCGCAATGACACCAAAATATGCAACGATAACGATCGATGTGCAAGACGCGGGGCACCATCCAATAGTTCACATAGAAGTGGAAGACATGCTTTTCCAACCAGGAAGAAATAACTTGCGAGCAGCCTCACAGATTCCGATTTCTGCAGACATTGGTCTCGCAAACGTTTCAGCTGCCCCGTTCACGGCGCCCCCAGAAAGCGGAGGAGAGCTTTACAGTCCAGCCATATACACAACGTTTCAAATCGCCGCTGTAGACATTGCTGTAACAGACATCAAGTTGTCTAGCACGTCGGTTTTCGTCGGCGATACGCTTGGAATCGATGTCACTGTGGTCAACGAGAGCAACGAGTCGGCAGCATTTGATCTGAGCACATATTACAATTCATCCGTCATTGAAACACGCCATGGTATTGAGGTAGAACCTTTCGCGCAAGAGACGTTCGCTTTCACTTGGAACACGACCCAAGCTAACCCAGGCTTCTACCAGATAAGTGCCTCCGCGCCTCTTCCCAAAGACCCGACGCCTTGGGACAACACTCTCGTCGATGGAACAGTGCAAGTCAAGGCAGTGATGCCTCCGCCACATTTCCCAACATCTCAATGGCTGGTTTTCTCGATAATAGTCGGATTAGCAGTGGTTGCAGGTCTGATTATGCTGTTCCTCATCGTCTGCCTAGACAGGACCAGCAGAAGAAAGCGTCCGCGCCCAACCTACACTGTCATAGTGCGCCCCCACATTTAGATGGTTTTGCCTGAAGGAGACCAAGCACAGATCTCATGATCTTTACAGATGAATTTTCAATCAGCGTAGCGAAATCTCAATTTGAAGAGTCGATAATCAAATGGCGGACTTCTTCAAATTTGCATTAGAATATGAGTGTGCGTGTTTCCGCACTGTGTAAGCACGCTTGTCTTCGATTTTTCTAGCCGAAGTCGTGTGTAGAGACTTATTCGATAAACCTCATCGATACGATGTTGTTCCAGACGCCCGTCGTTTTCAAGTATTTTCCCACGTATTCCTGAATCTGATAATCCGTGACTCTTCTCCCAACGATTACCGAACTCAAGTCAGGTTTGGGTCGGCTTCTGAATTTGGGTTTTATCTCTTCGCTGGGCACGTTCGGCTTCTTGATTACTTTTATTCGAAACCTCTCGTAGCCATGCTGGGGGCAGTGCGTCTCTATAAGCAGGGATACCATCAGACTTCCTTCCCCCTCGTAGTATTTGTTAGATTGTGACCAAAATAAAAGGTTGTTGGTGGAAAAGTCTAAATATAAATTAGTCGAGACTTGTGTTGGGTGGCTGAAATAAGCATCAGTTTGAAAACAATTCTGCTTATGGCAGTGGCGCTTTTCTTGATAATCACTCTGCCCTTCTTAATCGTTTTGGGACTGTTTCTTCTGCCTGTTCCGGTTGCGATTTTGGCGGTGGTTATCATCGTGGTTGTCTGGTTTTATAGAATGAGAAAACGCGCTTCCACACCTGAAAAAGCAGATGACGAATTGCCCAACGCATAAACTGCTCAGCAGACAGAAAGGATAAGTGCAGGTTTACGTACGTACTTTTCAGGTGAAGATGTTGAAAAAGACAGTAACCACCGCTGTCGTTGCCGTTGGTTTGATACTTATCATAGGTGCAATTGCCTTGCTCGCCGCTTCACAGATTACCGTCTTGAAAAACACTCAAAGGAAATCCGTTTTCACGTGGGACATAAGTGAACCTTTCAAAGCGGGCGAAACGTTGATACTGGAAATCAAGGCTGGAGGTGACTGGGGAAGTTTTTTTGCACAAGGGGCAGGTGAAGTTTATCCTGTCCAGCTATATGCTACCCTTCAGGCGAGCAGCGGAGGAGAAGCGACTTTCTCTTGTTGGTACTATTCTTCAACGCTAACTTCGACAGGAGCGTTGGGAAGTCCTATTTTATCTCCGATTAACGCAACCGTGACAGAAAATAACGCTTCAGAATCTCTGGAACCCGTGTCAAACGCCAATGGAGAAGTCACTTGTCTCGTGAAAACAGACGTGAATGTGACGGCAAGCTTGGACAAAACTTCAGTCTACGATAATTTCGGTTCCTTAACCCAAAGGGGGTCCCCTATTTCCGCGCCACAATTGACATTGTTGACAGACGTTCCCGCGTATCCTTACCCTTACCTTTTTGTCCCTGGGCTTTTCTTGGTCTCGGCTGGTCTATTGGTGCTTGCCTATGGGGTTTATGCAACCTCCAGAGGCGGCAAAAGGAGAAAAGTCAGAAGATAGGCGCGCGCTACTGGCAAACATCTCAAAGACCTACAGGCGGTGACGCTGAAAGAGGTCCACAAGTTGATCCTTTAGTATCAAGCCGAGAAACCGTAAGAGCGCGCGTTAGAAAAGGCGATTAAGGATTTGCGAAGGCAGCAGACTAGTGTTCATTCTCTTTTTTTCTCTGAAACGTGGCGTGCGCAACTCTGTGTCTGAGAAACTGCTGGAGATTCGATTGACTCACGCGTGCAAACGGAACTTGTTCGTTTGCACACGAGGAACGTGAATCGACGTAAAAACGTGAACGCCAGATTATATTGGACGCAACTGGGTTCATTTGTCGTCCACTCAAAAATCTTTGCGCAAGCGTTTTATCGTATACTAAAGTATTATGAACTGTGAGATGGAAATTGTTCAGGGATTTGCCTTCAGCAATCCTGCTGACGCTCCTGCTGACGCAGGGGATGATTTGGGCCTCTGCGGCTGGAACGTTCAATCTTCAGGGCCAAGGTCCTGTGTCCGTGCTGATGATTAACCCTCTATCTGGTGACGGCAATTTTGATTTTAGCTCTGCCGATTATCCTGTTAGCAGCAATTTCACAGTGGAGTTCTACATAACAGAAGTCATGAACCTTTCCGCATGGCAGATCTACGTTTCATGGAATAACAGTATAATCCATTTTGGCGCGGCTTGGATACCGGAGCAGAACGTGTTCCAAGAAGCAATTAACAATGGGGCAACGCCGCTTGAGGCACAAGATCTTGAAATCAACAAGAGCTCCAACGTTGGATATTTTCTCTATGGTATGACCACGCTTTACATGCCGGACGTTTCCCACACGTACCCGGTGAACGTTACAGGTCAGGGATTGTTAGGCAGCATAAACTTCACAGTCGCCGTTGCTCCAGAAGAAGCCGAAGACCTAACGACGAACCTCGAAATGATAGAACAAACAACCGACGCCCCGCTTGGTTACTTCATGTCGTTCATACAGCTTTGCGAGGATGGAGCCGTCACTTCGCCTATCGGAGTATCAGCTCAGCCAGCAGATATAACGATATATGGACCCGCCCCGACCATCCACATAAGAGACTGCAGGAAACGTTGACCCAGAGACAGCGCCTATAACGCGCAACGGAGGTACTTACACCTTTACTGGAAACATCTCAAACATAATCACCGTGGAAAGAGATGACATCGTCCTTGACGGAGCGGGTCACACTCTTCAGGGCACAGGAAATGAAACAGGAATAAGCCTGACATCTAGAAGCAACGTTACTATCAATAACCTGCAAATCACGGGATTCAGCATTGGCATACTTCTAAATTCTTCCAACACTGTCATAATTTCAGAAAACAACATAACAAACAACGATGGAGGAGTTAATCTTTTCAACTCTTCCGATAACAGTCTATCCTTGAACACTTTGTCAAACAACGAATATGGCGCTATGCTCGATTCCTCCTCATGTAATAACACCGTATGCGAGAACAACATAGCAAGAAACGGCCAGTGGGGCGTAGGCCTATGGTCCCAGTCCAACTGTAACAGCCTGCTTCAGAACACCATCGCAGACAACGGGTACGGCATCTGGCTGTGGAGCTCCTCCGACAATAATACCATATCCGGAAACAGCATAACAGCAAACGGCGAAGGAGGCATCTGGCTGTGGATCTCGTCAAGCTACAACATCATCGTTGGAAACGACATAACAGCAAACAACTGGTACGGAATAGGCTTATGGTCCCAGTCCAACTGTAACAGCCTGCTTCAGAACACCATCGCAGACAACGCGTACGGCATAGAATTTTGGGACCAGTCCTCAAGCAACGCGGTCTACCACAATAACTTTGTAGCAAACCAGAAACAGGTTCAGATTTTTAACTCCAGTAACCTGTTCGACAACGGGTATCCATCAGGGGGAAACTACTGGAGCGATTATGTGGGCAACGACAGCCAGTATGGACCGGCACAAAACATTAGCGGTAGTGATGGAATAGGGGACACGCCACACCTGATGAGCGAAAGCAACGCTGATCATTATCCCTTAATGGCTGAATTCTTGGCCTTCAGCACTTCATCGGGATGCGACGTGGAAGCAATTTCCAACTCGACAATACTGGATTTTCAGTATTTTAGCAGAAATAGCACCATCAGCATTCAAGTCTCAAACGCGACCAATGATCAAACTTACGGCTTTTGCAGACTTGGAATTCCGCGTTCAGTCCTGGTCCCACCTTACACAGTAACTGTCAGCGACAGCCCAGTGCAGTACGCCACCTTGTTGCAGAACGAGTCTTTCAGCCTAATTTACTTCACTTACCAACAGACGACACACGAGATCACAATACAAGGACAGGACATCACGCCGCCGACGATACTGATCTTACAACCCGAAAACAAGACGTACTCGGTGAACAGTACATCCTTAACCTTCACGGTTGACAAGCCGACTTCATGGATAGGCTACAGCTTCGACGGCCGAGCAAACGTGACCATCAACGGAAACGCCACTCTCGCGGACGTTAAAGATGGATTCCATGATATAATTCTCTACGCGAACAGCACAGCGGGCATCACGGGCTGGTCAAACATCACGTGGTTCGCAGTGGATACGACCCCTCCAACAATCACTGACGTATACCAAGATCCACCTTCAAACGACGTGTCACCCAAAGACACCGTAAGGATCAACGTAACAGTCAACGACGGCGTAAGCGGCGTAAAGCAGGTCATTTTGAGCTACGCTACAAACAGCGGAACATGGGTTTCAGTCAACGCCACAAACCTGGGACAAAACATCTTCAACGCAGCCTTACCGCCATTCCCATCCGGCACGAATGTCACGTACATGGTGACAGCCATCGACAACGTCAACAACACAATCTCAACCCAGCAAATGGGTTACGAATATCAATATCACGTAATCCCAGAACTTCCAACAATGCTGACTCTGTTCCTCCTCATGGCTTCAACCCTGTTTGCAACAATAGTCTACAAAAGAACAAGAATCAGACAAATCAAAAAACACTGTCTCGTCCTCATCAGAGAGTGAAAAGGGCCTCGCTCAGTTGCCAACAGCGTAAAGATGCGCTTTGTCCATAAATGACTCTGAAAAGCGCGCGCCTCTACGTCTTTAACCGCAATTTGCCATCCGAGCCTTGGAACCGATTCATCTAACCGCCAACAGCACAAACCATTTTAGGAATCGAGGTCAGAACCGAAAATTCGGTCCACTTTTCTTCCAGCATCTTCAAAGCAAAATGAGAGTTGAGTAAAACCAAAAAAGTTTTTCATGCACTTCCAAGAGCGCTTCACGTCATAGCTTCAGGAACAAGCATGCGCGCTCTGGTTTCCGCAAGGGTTATTTTAGAGTAAGGCATCTACAATTGTGAGAGAGAAAATTGCTTAAGAAGACAAGCTTTGGATTGTCGTCGGTGATGCTGTTAGCGATCGTGTCAGCAATGGTGCTTTCGGCTGCTTTCCATGCTGTGCCGGTGGAGGCACAAACATCGGCTGTTACTGGAGAAATTGTGAATCCACTCCTTGAAACCAATGATTTTGCTTTCAATTCGAGTGTTTATCCTTTTAACAGCACTTTTACTGTGGATTTCTACGTTGCCAACGTGAGCAACATGGTGGCTTGGCAGATTTACATATCTTGGAACAACACCATGATCAATTATGACACAATTTGGATACCGGGGGTAAACTCTCCTGGAACCAACGTGTTCACACAAGCGTTTAATAACGGTGCAACGCCCATTCCGGCAGGTCCCAACGTTGCATTTGACACCACTACGAACACTGGGTACCTGTTTTATGGCCTAGCGAACTACTACCAGCCAGCTAATAATCACATGGTTGCTGTGAACGTAGAGGGCTTAGGGTTGTTATGCAGCGTGAACTTCACGATTCAAGTAAATGTTGCAAGGGCCAACATTTTGCATGGGACGATAAATAATTTGGACTCAAGTTCGGGGCTGTCGACCTATTCTGCAGTATTTAATGCGAGCGATTATGAAACACAGATTTCAGCGGAGCCAGCGACATTGGAAATCTACGGGTCGGAGGCCTTAATCCTTGAATTTACACCTTGGATGGTCATGCCCTTTTTCATTGTGGCAACGCTGTTGGCAGTGTTGCTTCACCGAAGAAAGAATAGGTGGCCAAAATAAAACCGTATGTGACCGCGCGGTCAGTTCCTACGTATTTTTTTCTTGTACGTGCCCAGTGCTTTTTCCAAGGCGTTCAGGGTATGCAAATTAGTCGCATTTGACTTTCCTACTCGGTTACTGGCGCACTGTACCTCCAACTGTTTTGAGGAGAGGACTAGTTTTCCGAGAGTTTTTACGCAGTCTTCTTTCGTTTGCGTTTTGAATTTTGCAATGAATGCGTCTGCGATGGATTCTATCAACCGTCAAGAAAAAGACGGTTTTGAAGCTTAAGAGCGCATCCCCGTTCCTAAATTCTTCTTTCTAGCTGCATCAGGTTCGAACACATCCTCAAAATGGCCCTGCCATCTCCAGACGCGCCCTCACTTTGGTGAAAACTTTTATACATTCACTCAACATGGCTTCCCGTATCCTGCATTGGTAATCATCCAAAACACCGCAGAGCTGGAGCGCAAACCAAGCGGAAACGAATTTAAGAACAAGCCAATGAGCTACAAGACTGTGGGTAGCTAGTAACCGTTAGGCCTTTCCAGTCACTGCATAGCACGCCACGTAATGCCCTTTTCCGACGTCCACAAGCTGGGGCTCCTTGTGCGGGCACAGCCCGCTCATTGCACTCGGGCACCTCGGGTGGAAGCGGCATCCGCTGGGGGGGTTTATTGGGCTTGGAACATCACCCTTCAAAGGAGCGCGTACTCTACGCTTCGTCGGGTCGGGCAGAGGTATTGAAGCCATCAAAGCCTGCGTGTACGGGTGTAAAGCGTTACGGAATATTTCATTGGTGTCCGCTAGCTCCACTATTTTTCCAAGGTACATGACGCCAACTCTGTTGCTTATTACCTCTACCACACTTAAATCGTGACTTACAAAAATGTAGGTGAGTCCTAGGTCTTTCTGCAATTTCACGAACATGTCAAGCAGTTGAGCTCTCACTGAAACATCAACTGCCGACGTGGGCTCGTCCAGAACAACAAATTCTGGATGGGTCACAAGAGCCCTTGCCACAGCAACCCTCTGCCTCTGCCCGCCGCTGAATTCATGCGGGTAACGGAACAAGTGCCTCTCGCTCAGGCCCACTTCTTGCAACATTTCCAGCGTTCTGTTCCTGGCAAGTTGACCCTTCGCGACACCCTGCGCTATCAGCGGTTCAGAAACTATGTCTTTAATGAGCATTCTAGGGTCTAAAGAGGTGGTGGGGTCTTGATAGACTATCTGCATTTTTCTCCGCAACTGGCGCAACCTGTGACCCCTATACTTTGCCAAGTCTGTTTTAGACCGTAATATCCTCAAGCGATTCTTCATTCTTGAAAGTTCCTGTTTCTCTATGCCACTTGGGGGACCTGCGATTTTCTGCTCCAAATCGCCTATCTCTTTGAGCGTCGCCTGTGGGACATCAAGGTAGATTTGTCCAGAAGTTGCAGGGTAGAGCCTTATAATGGTCTTGCCCAACGTTGTCTTTCCGCAGCCCGATTCTCCCACGACCCCGAAGCATTCGCCCTTAAATATTTCAAGGTTCACGTCGTCCACGGCCCTCACATCCGCGACCCGTCTCCTAAAGACGCCGCCAAACACTGGAAAATATTTTTTAAGATGCCTAACTGTGAGCAGGGTGTCCATTCTAGCTCCTCCGGTCATGGGACGTATAGAGGAAGCACGATGCGTAATGGTTTTCCTTCACTTCCACGAACGGCGGCTTCACCTCTCTACACACGTCCATTGCGTACCTGCAACGGTCATGGAACCTGCAACCTGGAATAGGATTAATCAAGCTGGGAACAGTTCCGGGTATAGATTTCAACGGTTTTCCAGGGCTCGGTATTGATTCAAGCAACGCCTGCGTGTACGGGTGGATGGGCTCCGCAAAGATCTTGTGGACTTCGGCCATCTCAACTGCGTTGCCCGCGTACATTACGACGACACGGTCGCAAAGTTGAGCCACCACGCCGAGGTCGTGAGTTATGTACAGGATGGAGGATTTTCTTCTCTCTTTGAGCGCTGACACGAGTTCAAGTATTTGGGCTTGCACGGTCACATCCAAGTTTGTTGTGGGCTCGTCGCAGATCAGCACCCTAGGATCACACGCAAGAGCCATGGCTATTACCATGCGCTGAGCCATGCCGCCGCTGAGCTCGTGGGGATACATGTGTGCCACTCTTTCTGGATCTGCAATCTGCATATCTTCGAGTAGTCCTATAACTTCCTTGTGAACTTCTTTCTTCAACAGCTTCCCAAATCTACGGACAATTGGCACTTTAGACAGAAATCTCACGTAGCGATCGTTAGGGTTCTTTGCCATCCTCTTGTAAACGCTGATGTTGAACTTAAGGATCCTGTTCAAGAATGGATCAGCTTGATAAAGCAGGCTTTCCCCTCTTCTTGCGTATTCCTCGGTCAGCTGATCCAGTACTCTCCGAGCAAATTCTTGTTTCCTGTGAACCATGATCACTTCGGTGATCTGGTATTCCACGTTGTACACTGGATTGAGATAGGCCCTTGGCTCCTGAAAAACCATTGATATTTCATGGCCTCGGATTGTCCTCAGAAAGTCCTGCTTTTGATTGAGCAGATTGAGTTGCTTTCCTTTATAATCAAATAGTATTTGCCCGCCCTCTATTTTTCCCGGTGGCATGACGATGCCCATCAGTGCCAGGGCCGTGACGCTCTTGCCGGCAGCCGGTCTCACCAACGACTCCTAGAACCTCGTCTTCTTTGAGGTATAGGCTCACGCCGTCCAGTGCTTCGACAACACCTGCGTACGTGTAGAAACGCAAAACCAAACCGTCAAACCTTACCACTTGCCCGCTTTCCAATTTCATCTCCTCCTCAGCGTCGGGTCCAAGATGTCCCTTACTGCGTCTCCAAGCAGGTTCCATCCGAGGCAAAATATGAATATGAAGGCACCGGGGATTATCCAGATGTACCAGTATAGACCTAGCGCGCCCGCCTGTCCTATGTAGTCTTGTGATTTCTGAACTAGCTGTCCCCAGTCTGCATAGTTTGTGGGAGCGCCTATTCCCAGAAAGCTCAGTGCTGCTGCGGTTAAAACTACTCCTCCGATGTCGAGTGAAGCCAAGATCAGTATTGGGTATATAGCGTTTGGGACGATGTGTCTGACCATGATTCTAATGTCTGAAGAACCCGAAGCTTTTGCAGCTTCAATATAATCCTCGTTTTTTGTTCTCAACACTTCCCCGCGTATGACCCTCGTGTACCCGGGCCACCCTACCAGTGTGAGCGCTATCAGCACTTTGTCAAGCTTCCCGAGACTAAGGCCAAAGCCTATGTTTGGCAGATAGCTCGCAAGCACGGCAACGCTCAGGAGGATTGCCACCACCGCGGATATCAGCCATGCCATTGATCTTAGGCTTGTGATTCGCGCCCTTGAAAATGCCAGATTTGATATCGTTATTAAACTCAAGACAACCGCGATTATCGGTAGAATATAGGCCACTCCAAGAATCAGGTTGTCCGGCAAGACTGCAACGAACACGATTGCTAAGACGAGGCCTGGAAAGGCGAAGATTATGTCAGTGAACCTCATTAGCACTTCATCAATCAACCCACCGTAATATCCTGCAAGTATTCCGATGGTCAACCCTATCAACAACGACAATCCTACAACGATTATTCCCACACGGAACGCGGTTATGCTTCCCCACACGCACGCATAATATATGTCATAATTATCCACGGTAAGACCAAACGGGCTGGTTGCGCTCGGCGGCGTCGGCACAGAAAACCATGAGGAGCGGGGAATTGTAAAGGGATCGCGAACCTTCGTAATGTCCCAAGAAGGCTTCGGTGCGAGTATAGGAGCGGATGCGGCCATTATGACAAAGAAGACGATTATGAACACACCTACTAATGACAAAGGACTCCTTCTTATTCGGTAAAGCATGAATTTTAGCTCTGCCATCGTAGGCGATGCTGCCTTCTCGATTTTCTCCGGCTTTTTCTCTGATGTTTTAGCCATTTATTATCCCAGTCTTATCCTTGGGTCGAGATATGCGTAGAGGACGTCAACTAGCAGGTTTGAGATGATGTATATGAAGGCCGTAAACAGCGTAAATCCAACTACCATAGGTACGTCAGGAGCCATGCCTCCCCCTGCGCCTGCGGCCCGAGCGACCAAGTTACCTACACCGGGGATGTTAAAAACTGTCTCGGTGATAACTAATCCACCCATCATTCCTGCAACTATCAAGCCCGAGATGGTAACCACAGGTATGAGCGCGTTCCTCCTTGCATGCCTGTTTATCACCTCTCTTTCCTTCAAGCCTTTCGCCCTTGCAGTTATTACGTATGACTTATTCAACGCTTCAAGCATGCTTGACCGCGTAATTCTGATTAAAGCAGCCACATTCACCACAACGAGGCATATCACTGGGAGCACCAAGTGTTCTAAAGCGTCCACTACTATGTCCCAGCTTCCGTTCAGTATGCCGTCTATGACGTACATTCCAGTGTAACTGTGCCAGTTTGTGTTCGCCCACACCTGGATTTGATGAGGTAAACTTAATTGTCCATACGAAAAAAACCCGAAGAGACCGAACGCTAAAGCAATGAGAATTAGAGCTAACCAGAACAATGGAACGGAGTAACCGCTAATGCTTAGTAACCGCGTGAAATGGTCGATCGGTCCATCCTTGTGTACAGCAGAAACCACTCCCAAAAGAATCCCAAACAATATTATGAAAGGCGATGAAAAGAGAACGATTTCAATCGTGGCAGGCCATGCATGCAGCATCACTTGAAGCACCGGTCCCATTCCAACATAAGAATAACCCAAGTTTCCATGAATTAACGAGTTGAACCAATCTGCAAACTGCACCCAAACCGCGCTATTCAAATGGTGCTGCTCAATAATTAGAGGTAGATTTTGAAGCTGCTTTTCATTTCTCACGTAGAGCATTGCTCTTGCAGTTGGACTAAGAAGTTGAGTGGTGGCAAAAACAAGCAATACTGCGCCCAGAGCCACGGGAATCACAAGCAGCAACCTTCTAATGATGTATTCCCTCAGTCCCATCCAGATTCTTCCTTGGTTAGATGCTACTCAGGTTGAATTTATATTCTTGTCGAAAACAGCCTCGGAACAGACACCCATCACCGTCCCTGTTGAAGCCTCGAAGCCTTCTTCTACCCTCAACGCTAACGCTCAAACGACATCAGCACCCTCAAAATCTGCGAAAACAAAAAAAGGGGAAGTTGAGCTTTGCTGTTGTTCGTTTTGTCTGCTGTTTCTCGCGTGCTACGGAATACCGTACCACACGCCGTACTGCCAAGCACCGTTTCCGGTGCCGCTCACAGTGTCCACTTGGCCGAAGTGCGATAGGATCGTCACTATGTCGCCCATGTTGATTACTCTGTCAGTCCATTCTAGACGTGGTGTGCCGATGATGTCACAGAAGAAGTTCCATCTTGCCTGCATGAGTGGCCAGAAACCTCCTCCTGAGCCGAATTGGCCGTAGTAGGATCCGAAGGCTTTCAGTGCGTCGATTACGTCTGCCATGTTAACTGCGCCGCTGCGGTCCACGTCGCCCGGTATGCCGTTGTACTTCCACAGGTTGTAGGCGTAGAGTCCTGGGTAGAGTGGGTTGTAGTAGTGTCCCTGCACCCAGTCTCTATGGAAACCCGTGCCTACCGGCGTCATCAGGGTGACGCTTGGCACGTCGTTGTAGTAGATTGATTCCACTTGGTAGTAGTCATTTTGTAACGTCGTCGGGTCGTTGGTGTACGCTGTTACTTTCAAGAGCGCGTCCACTGTCGGGTTGCTGTATGATGTGAACGCGGCGTACTCGTTCCCGGTTTCCATGTATGGGACCAAGAAGTCTTGTAGACCAGAGTAGTCTGCGAGCCATCCAATCATGAATTCTGGTAGTTTTCCAAACGTCATGTCGGTGAGCTCAGTGCCCCAGACGCATCCTTGAGATGATGCGTGGAAGTTGGGGTTGAGACTGTTGATCATGACTGCCAAATTGTCCATCATGTTCTGCCTTGGACTGTTTCCAATGTTGTAGAGTAACTTTATTGTGAACCCGATTGAGGTCAGGTTAGTGTTCGCTAAAGCCATGTATGCTGCTGCCTGTGCAAGGTTGATGCTGTATGTTGCCTGCGCAGGGTTGATGTATGGAAAGCCGTTCGGTGCGCAGGTGATTGGCTCATAACCTCTGCCATAGAACTGGGTCTGTATGTAGTACGTCTCGTTTATGCAATAGGCGAACATCTTGCGGATGTTTACGTCGGCAAAGAAGTTGCTCGGAATACCGGTACCCGTCCAGACTCCCGCAGGATCTATCTCACCATACGCGCCAGTGACGTTCGTTTGTATGGCTTGGTTCATGAAGAACGATTCAGTCGCCACTGATGGAATCGGATAGTTGCATTGTATGCCGGGCTTTGTGGGGTCATTAACCACCCGCGGATCGCTTAGCGGGTACGGTGAACCTGTGAAAAGATTCTGCGAAGCAAGGGCCATCGGCGTGTAAGCAAAGTCAGCTGCTCCGGCGACTAAGGCGGCCAAGCCACCAGCTGTAGCGATCTGCGCGACTACAAATGTGTCCACCCAACCCTGTGGCTTAGTAGGTGGGCTGTTTGCGCTGTTTGGCGGCTGGTAAGGCGTGTTTGGCCATGATGCCGGCCAACCTCCCCAGTAGCCTGGGTCGGCGCCGGTGAACCTCACCATGACGTATGCGCCGTCGAGTGCTGGGTTGTAGGATTGCAGTATGTAGGGGCCTGTTCCGCATGTGACACCGCCCGCCACTTCGTCGTAGATTGCAATGCCTGGGCTATAATACATTGACCAGTTGTTCCAGTCGTCGAAGGTCCATTCAATCTCGTCGCCAGTCCCTCCAGTCAAAGCGTCGGTTACACCGTGTGCGTACAAGTATGGGATGAGGTAGCCGAGCGTCCATTGGTAGCTTACGATGCTTGCCCATTGTTGCGCCCACACTTGGAAGAACGTGTTCAACGGATAGTCTATGGGCAGAGCGCCTGTGGCAGTCCAGAAGTTGGGGTTAAAGCTTCCATCGGGCATGAACATGTTCACTGAATTAGAAAATGTTGCTGCCGCGACTGCGAAGCCTTGGTTTGGAATGTTGAACCAGCAGTCAGTGCTGTTGTACTGTACAGCTCCCATGAGATGCGTCTGGAAGGTGGAGTTTGTCAGGTCGGCCGTGGTTATTGAGTCTTGGAGCAGCAACGCGTCGTATATCAGCCAGTAACTGCCCTCGTTCGAGTAGGCGTGAACCAGGTTGCGGTCGAAGCTGTAGGCAACGTCCTCCGGCGTTAAGTAGTACTGAGCCCAGGTCAGGTTGCCCGCGTCAGCTCTGCTCCAGGTTTGGAACGGAACGTTGGTGCGAATCTTGAAGTCAACCGTGAAGTTCGTGTATGCTGGAGATCCCGCGATTGGAGGTTGAACAGTCACCTGTGTAGCGAGCATTGCTAGGTACTCGTTGGAAACTCCACTGTTTGGTACGTTGCCGCTTTGTTCACCGTTGAAGAAGATGAGCGGATCGTACGCGTTCATTAACAGTTCTGCCGAGGCTGTGTCGTACTCCGCAGCGGGGTCAAGCGTAGCTGGGCCACCGCCTCGAAGCGTGTCTTCAACGAGCGTGTTCGGGTTCTGTACAGCGCCGCCTGCGCCTGTCGGTGCGGTCGGTACTGTAGCGATTACTGGGTACATGATCATCGGTAGTACCATTATGAAAGCCATAGCGATGCCTAACATCACATATATTTTATTCATTGTTTTCTCTCCTTTTCTCCTATAATTTTTCAGCAAATACTACTTCACGCCAGTGACATTTAACCTTTATGGAAGATTGTTTCATTGCAATAGTTCTGTCAAAACAGGCTTTTCGAAAGCTCTTAATAAACGAATATTTGACGAAAACAGAGTCCAGAATCGCCTGCTGTTTCACGCTCAGGCAGCGTAGGCGAAGACGCTGCGAGAAAACCTGTTCTTCATCGCCCTAATCAGCAGAGTCAAGGCCGCGATGATCACTGTCCAGAGTATGGGCGTTGCGAACGGAGAAAAACCGAAAGCTGGGCCCGTTCGGAGCAGCGCCTCGCTCAGCCATGCGAAAGAGGTAAGGAACAAGGGAACCAGAGAGGACAACACTGAACCTAGAATCACGAACACAACGGCCAAGCCAAAGTAGTAGTTGCTCAACCAGGACAGTGCGTTCTTCACTATTCGAAGCGCCTTCAAGTCGCCTTCGCCAAACCCTGTGTCTTTCGGAGTTTTCAAGAAAACGGTTGCGTTGTGATAGACCTCGAATGCACCGTCCACGAAAAGAAGGTTCAAGGAGATGACTGCCAGGACAGCGCTGAACAGTAAGCCATTCACGAGGACCTCAACAAACACAAAAAAGGCCAAGCCCATACCGGCCAGCCCCATGAAAGGAACAGCCATCAGCAGACTATCGATCATCCTTCTACTCTCAGGAAAAGGATCGAAAATATTGAATGTGCGGTCGAACACGCTCACCGAAGGGTTTTCAACGACTCTTTTCAAACGTCGAAACCGACGACGGAAAAAAACGGCCAAAACTACTGACAGGAAACCCGAACCAAACATGGTCAACGAAGAAGAGAAAAAGGCCGTTTCAGTTACCATGCTCCAACGCCTTCAACCCGACTGGAACCTTCAACATCACAAAACGTTGTCAGCTCAACTAATATGCTTGTTGCCTGCACGCTCAAGGTTCACACAATAGAAAAAGAGGTCTTTAGCTTCTTCCGCGCTCGCCATGTTTGGCGCACCCAAGTTCATTAAATTCCCTTTTCTAAGCGTGATAGAGCCAAGCTGAAAGAGCCAGGTTGAAAAGACAGGCCACCTTTGTTAAATCATTCTAAATGTTCAGCAACACTGTCTGCTGATTCTTTTCAAAGAGTCACGAACCATTTGAACAGCTCAAGTTTGCTCGAACATCTGAGTTCGACATAAGCCCACAGCATTCGCATGCCATAAAATAGGCAACAAAAAAGTGTCAGCACCTAGCTTTCGCTAATCTTCTTCAACTGTTTTCTATAAATCTCTACGATCTCGTTCACAGTAGTAGCATCCTCTGCGGCCTTGTCTAAACGGTAGTTTCCTGTGAAACGTGGAAACCGAATAGCGAGTCCGCTTCCCTTGGGAATTACATCCATGGCACACCTTAGAAAAGCAAACAACAAGATTTTAAGTATAAAGTGCATCATCTATACTTACGGGGGAGGACAGGTTGCCGCCGGCTGTTTGGGTAGAGATGAATTGTCCCGACCACGGCTTGGAACGCTTCAAGATAAAAGTCATCAAGAAGTATAACGTCAAGAAAGAGTTGATCGAGCCGAAGTTCAGGATGAAACTCAAGCATGAACTTGCCGGGGTAGTTGTTGGAAAAAACGTGAGCCACCTAGAAGTCAGGGATTACTTGGTGGAGTACTTCAGAGCAGCAGGAATGACGGACAGAATCGTGAGCATGAGGTACCAGCTGTAAGATGCGTGTTTTTCAGCCTTTCAATGGGCAACTGAAGCCACGATTAGCCGGGTAGACTTTGAGATCGTAGTTCTAGTCAGAATCGTAAAGGAACTAAACCCACATAGGGAAATAGGAACAACGTCAGAAGAAGACGCAGGTGGATATGGGAAAGACTTGCAGATGTGTCAATCAGACTTCAGTTATTTTCTTGAGTTGATTGTGGTACATCTCTAGCACCTCGGCAGATGTCGTTGCATCTTCCGGTGCCTTGTCAACCCTGTAATTTCCTGTAAACCTTGGAAAACGAATGGCAAGCCCGCTGCCCTTGCGCACAGAATCCAAAGCGCACGTGTGAATCGGGCTCAGAGTGATCTCCGCACCCAAGACTTCGACAACGACAACAGGTTCAAACCACACGTCCGCTTCAAGCAGCGAATCAACCCTAGGATGCCTGTGCTGAACAACATGCTTCTGCAACATACTAGGAAGCTTCGCCAAATCCTGGTCCGTGAAACCTGTCCCACACTTCGTAACGGTCTCAAAAGTGTCATCTTCAGCATCGTACGTTGCCAAAAGGAGGGCACCGTACTTTCCAGCCCTCTTTCCCCTACCATGAAAAGCCCCAACAACAACCAGGTCAACAGTGTCCTTCATCTCGCTCTTGTAGTCACGCTTGTACTTTATCCACAGCCATCCCCTAGCTCCGGTTTGGTACACGGAATCCCTCGCGATCGACTTGCACACTAAGCCCTCGCAACCGTTCTGAATAGCCTCTAAAAAGAACTTTTCAAGCTCAGCCGCGTTATCGGTTATCGTGCGGTCCGCGAGCTTCGCATGGTCGCTTTCTCTTATGGTTTTTTCGAGGATCTTCCTCCTTAAAGGGTATGGTTCCAGAGTCAGGTCTTTTCCGTTGACATAGAGGGCTTCAAACATGAAGAGCGAAACAGGATAGTCCTCAATGGCCTTGTCAATCTCGTACTTGCGTCTGCGATGCATAAGCTCCTGGAACGGCCTCATTTCGCCAGTGTCAGGGTCAACCGCAACGCATTCACACTCAAGAATAGCCTCCTTGGCCTTAACATGCTGCTTAAACAGCTTAACAGCGTCTGGATACTGACTTGATATGTTCTCCAGACGACGAGAAAAAAGCGTCACATCGTCCCCCCGTTTATGAGCCTGGAGACGCTCACCGTCATACTTGTACTCGGCTACGCATTTTCCTCCGAGTTTCTCAAGGATCTCCTCAGGGGACGAAAGCCGTTCAGCCAGCATCGGCCTAATAGGCTCGCCGATTGAAACCTGAAAACTCTTGATGCCTTCGAGGCCCTTTTCAACGAGGGTCTTAGCGACTCTTCCGAGGTCAGAACAGATATTATAAGCACGTTCAACGTGTTCTCGGGCTTCCTTGCCACCGCCGTAGGCTATAGCCAGAGCATCGAGAACCGTCATGTCTGCTATGCCTAGGCGCAGGTTCCCAGTTACGGTCCTCAAAATGTACTTTGCTTCACTGGGAGACGCCGCAGCCAACAAGCCAGCCAAGAGGGCCATCTTCGTGTCAACGGCACCCGTCCCAGATGCTTTAGCCATTTTGTCAAGAGTTTCGTAGACTTTTTCAACCGTTAATGCTTGTTGAAAAAAGGTCACTTGCTTCTTGTTGGCTAAAAACTTTCGGCCTGTTTCACCGACATCTCCACTCTTCTTCATGTCCTCTTCGATCTGGCTTTCCCTGCTCCCGGTAGCTCTCGCCAGAGCCTTCACTGCGAGCTTTTCAGCCACTCCGATCTCTGTTCCCACAAAATCAGGGTATATCCTGCCCTGAGTGAGGTATGCAACCTTGTCTATGACCTGTCTCGGAGTGTTTTTGAGAAGGTCAACAAGCAGATCTGTCATCTCTAACCGTTTCTTCGTCCCCTCAATCTGTTCATAAGCCTCAGCAATCATGCTGTACTTCAATCTTGAAGCCCCACGTTAAGGTGCAATCTGGAAGATATTAAGACTTCACCCAAACAGTTTAGTGGCAAATTTGCAGCATGTTTGACTGCGAGCTTGCAATTTAAAGGCTCTTTTCCCTAGAAGGTTTCTGGGTGAACGATCTGGTCCATCGGCCTCTTGCTTCTGGGTGAAGCGGACTCGGCGGCATAACCAACGGGGACTATGGCAACGGGCCTTATTCCTTGAGGAACGTTCAGTATCCTTCTCACCTCTTCTTCCCTGAACGCACCAACCCAGCACGTACCTAGACCGAGAGAGTAGGCGGCCAAGTGAATGTTCTGTACAGCCGCAGCCGTGTCTTGTATGCAATACAGCGATTTGCCCCGGTCACCGTAGCGTTGCGAAGAACGATTCTCGTTTGCACACACAACGATCACAACGGCAGCTTCCTTGATGAAAGACTGTTCCCAAGCTGCTTCCACAATTCCTCTTTTTAGCTCTGGCTTTCTGATGATCACGAATTCCCACGGTTGAATGTTTCCAGCAGAGGGGGCCCACATTGCCGCGTCAATGAGACTTCGCAACGTCCTCATCTGAAACGTCGCGTCTCTTGAACGCCCTTATGCTTCTCCTTCCTTTGATAGCTTCAAACACGTCCATGATTTCAACTCTCCCTTCAGCGCTTGCAAACGTTCTCACAGTGCAAAAGCCTTAAGTCTTTTCATGCGTCACTTGCTTTTGGATGATGAGTCTGAGAGTCAACAGAGCTCATGCTGTGATGTGACTCGACGGGCGAACTGACACTTTCTTATAGAGAAAACTTATGAACGGAAACCACTGTTGAAAAAAGGAAAATTACGATGCACCGATGTGAGTCGCAACAGGGAAAAGGGGAAATTTGTCGAGAAAGAGAATCATCGAAGTTCTAGACGCCGCATCATCTAGAAGAACAGTAAAATATGCAGTGTACTTGATTGCGATAATCCTGTTTTTTGGGTTGATTCTGCTTCCCCCAATACTTGGAATAGCCCTCAAATGGGGCGCAATCGGAGTGGTTCTCAACGATGCACCTCTCATGAATCGCGCTTTGAACGCGATAGCAAACAGCTTCACGATAGCCTTGTTCGTTGCGTCAATCGATCTCATAGCGGGAATTCCTATGGCATGGCTCATAGCCCGGAAAAGATCAAGAGGGTCAAACGTTCTTGACACGTTGTCTGATATCCCGTTTATTGTTCCAACTGCAGTGCTTGGTTACTCACTTCTGCTTTTCTGGAATGGACCCACGGGAATATCCGCACTTTTCACTGGACCGCTCATTTCAGAGGGATGGCTCCTCATAATACTGCTCCACTTCACTTTTTCGTTTCCTGTTGTCGTCAGAGTCATGGTCGGAGCATTGCTTGACTACAAGCGAGAGTTCGAGAACGCATCCAGAACACTGGGTGCTCCACCGTTTACTGCGTCAAGAACCGTTACGTTTCCTATAATAAAACCATCATTAATAGCCGCCTTCATACTTGCCTTTTCAAGGTCAGTCTCAGAAACAGGCGCAACTTTCATCGTCGCAGGAGCTTTCGAGAACGGTTCAATCTTCCTGCAGAACATAAAAAACACGTTCGGACCCAAAGATCCTACGTACTACGGGGCGACCGTTTTTGCAAGTTTTGTTCTCATTGCAGTTTCTGTAGCAATCTTCATAATAATTCGCGCGGTAGGTCCAAGGTTGAAACTGCCTGTCAGACGAATTTGGCCGTCTTTTGAAAGAAAACTCAGCTATTCAAAAGCGGAATCCTCAAGGAACGCTGTTACACTGGCTGTCTTTTTGGTCATCGTCCTAGTCCCGTCTCTTTTCGTTGCGCTTCCAGCGTTCCAAGCGGTGTTCACTAATACGCTAAGCGAGTCCATACGGGGGGCAGGCATCTGGGGAGACTATTGGCAGGGCTTGCTTCTTTCCTACGGCCTCGCTGCAATAG
The DNA here is from genome assembly GCA_963707955.1 of Candidatus Bathyarchaeota archaeon. Taxonomy (GTDB): domain Archaea; phylum Thermoproteota; class Bathyarchaeia; order Bathyarchaeales; family Bathycorpusculaceae; genus DASPPK01. The sequence goes on from OY970176.1 coordinate 501,729, forward strand.
TCACTGTGCTTAACGTAGTCATAGGATTGCCTATGGCTATTTTTATCGCAAGGAGAAAAGTAGGCAAGTTTCAATCAGCGATTTTGGACATTCTCGTCAACATTCCCCTTGTAGTGCCCTCGATAGCACTAGGCTTTTCGCTGGGCATTTTTTGGACACATATTTTCACGTCCATACCGGAGTTTCTGCTGCTGATCTTTGCTCACCTTGCGATCACGTACCCATACTTCGTAAGATCAATGTCTGCCGCTGTTGAAAGGATCAGCATGGACATGGAAGAGGCTTCAAGAACTCTCGGAGCCAAACCCTTAGGAGTCTTCAGGACCATCGTTCTGCCTTTGACTAAGTACTCTATACTTTCAGGTGCGATACTCGTCTTCACGAGAAGCGTAAGCGAAACCGGTGCGACTTTGGCAGTGGCGACTTCTCTCAAAACTGTGCCGGTGGTGCTCGTGAACTGGATAAGGCCTCCAGCTGGTGCGCCGCACCCCACGGCGTTGCAGATAGGGTTAGGAAGCGGTTTTCTAATACTGTTCTCATTCATCATTCTTCTAGCGTTGAGGCTTGTCGTGAAAGAGAAAGGAAGATACTAGAATGCTTAATAGACAAACCTTAGCCTATCACGTTCACTCAGGCAATCGTACATCCAAAGGGGAGGTTACCTGACAAATGCCGGATGTCCGCATAGAAAACGTCACTAAGAAATTTGGGAAACTCTTAGCGGTAGACGACGTGAGCCTTCACGTTCATGAAAAAGAATACTTCGCTCTGCTCGGACCAAGCGGATGTGGAAAAACAACGCTCCTAAGGCTTATTGCAGGACTGATTAAGCCGGACAGAGGAAAAATATACATCGGGGACAGACTCGTCAACGATATCCCGCCGGAAGACCGAGACATAGGCTTCGTCTTTCAAACGTTCGCTCTGTTCCCCCATATGGACGCTTGGAACAACGTGACCTACGGCCCAAAAGTGAAGGGCTTCGACATGAAGAAAGCAAATACAATTGGACATGAAGTGCTTGAAATGGTCAGGCTGCATGAAAGACTAGATGCTTTCCCAAGCGAGCTGAGCGGAGGAATGATGCAGAGAATAGCCGTTGCGAGGGCGCTGGCAGCAGGCGCCAAACTGCTGCTTCTGGATGAACCGCTCGGGCAGTTGGATGCAAAGGTGAGGAACGACCTCAGATACGAGATCAGAAAGATGACCAAGGATTTGGGGTTGACGGCTATTCACGTGACGCATGATCAGTCTGAGGCCATGGCGATCTCCGACAGAATTGCCGTCATGAAGAAGGGAAGCATCAAACAGGTGGGAACGCCGAGTGAGCTCTACATGTCCCCGGAAAACCTGTTCGTGGCCAACTTCATAGGAGAATCAGACTTCCTGGAAGGATACGTGGCTGAGTCTGAAAACAAACAAACGTTAATAGAGCTTCGTGGCGGTATAAGGGTTCAAGCCGTCAACAACGAAGTGAAAAAGGGTGAGAGAGTGGTTCTGGCGATAAGACCTGAAGCCTTCAGCCTCGAAGAAGGAAGAAGAAACGACACAAACTCGATGATGGGCAAGGTTGACAGAGTGACTTTTGAGGGAACAAACATACGGTACGACATCATGCTTGAGAATGAGGACCACATAGTAATAGTCAAGCCTTCAATGATGGGACAATGGTTCAAGGTTGATGAAGAAGTGACCGTCAGCTTCCCCCCCGAGAAGTCTCACATGTTCCAGTACCCAGAAACGGGACTCAAGGAGGAATTGGCTGTTGAGTGACCTAATAAAGTGGTTCGCGAAGCGACAGGAAACAAAGGCTCTGTCCGCAGTTCAGCGTCATCTAGCGTTGACAACGGGCATAGTGGAAGACTTGGAGAAGGCGATAAGAGCGGCCATCAAGGCCGATTTGAAGGAGATGAAGACATGCATCGACAGAGTGGTGAGCAGTGAAAAAGAAGCGGACGCGCTGCGCAGAAAGATTATGTCCGAAATATCAACGGGGGAGCTCTCACCCAATGATCGAGAGGACTTGATGGACCTCGTGAAGAGAGTGGACATGGTCGCCGACTGGAGCAGAGAATCAACGCGCATCCTCGGTGCTATACCGATGGAACATGTTCCAGCATCGATTAAAGATGAGTTAATAGAGATGGTTCTAAGCGTAGAACAGTGTGCTGTTTCCCTTCAGACATGCGTGAACAGGATGATGAAGAAAACAGAGGAAGCTCTTCAAGCTGCGGACGCGGTGGAAAGGGAAGAGGAAAAAGTCGACGACATACACGAGAAAGCCCGAATCCTCCTTGGAAAAGAAGACTTGCCGAGGGCCGGCGTAGCCGTGCTAGTAAGCCAGCTTTTTGAAGCCTTGGAGATGATCGCCGACTCATGCGAGGACGCATGTGACCAAGTCAGAGTGATAATAGTCAGAAAATAGTCAGAAAATGAGGTGAAAACACATGTCAGAAACAAGAATAAACATAAATGAACTCAAAAGCGAAGGAAGCGACCTGATAAAAGAACTGACCACATTCCTGAAAGAAAAAACCAACGCTAAAGTTGAAGCCGAAACAGACGAACTCGTCGTCAAAGGGGAAGAAACAAACGTCTCAAGAACATACCTGCGAGTTCTACTGAAAAAGTTCCTACACAAGAAAGAGCTGAAAGACTCTTTCAGAGTGATAGGCGGCAAAGAAAACACGCTGATCGTCAAGGGCAAGAAGGCATATGAAGAGGAAGAGTAGCTCCTCATCCCCTGAAAACCTCACCCTTTTCTTCGCACGTTCTTCTCAAGTAACCAAGCAGGAAACCGACAAGCCAACGTTAAAACAGGCCTCTAAGCATAATCTAAGCAGGACACACAAAAAACAGAAAACGGAGCGAAGACAGAAAACATTAAAAAGTCACGACCCTTGCCCAGACTCTCGGCCCAGCCCTCGATACGCACTTGGCCTCAAGCCCACACAAATCCAGTAGGGCCTTCATCAGCGCCCACGTGCAGTGCTAGCACCCTAGGGGGGAGGGTAAAATAGACGAGGCCAAAACGCGAATACAGGGATGTAGCGTTTCCCGCATGGTTCTAAGGAGTGCACGTCAGTCATATTTCCCCGACCCTATCAACCTCTCTAGAACATACGCCGGCTAACGCTGGCTGTTCCTGATAACGAAGAATATGCCGGCCAGAACCATGGCAGCACCTAATGCGAAAACTGGAGCAGGCACCTCCCGAAAAGCAGCTATACCTAGAAGCGTTGCACCCACGGGCTCCAATAAAGCAAGAGAGGCCGCCTCAAACGATTTAAGGTTCGACAAAGAAGAAAAATAAAGCGTATGAGCGATCGCCGTCGGAAGCAATCCAAGCCCGACCAGCAGAAGAGCGGTTTCTGCAACAAGCGGAAACGGTGAAATCAAGTTTCCAGCGGGCACGCTCAACACGGCCACGATAACCGCTGAAAAAGCGTAAATAGGCAGCATCGCCGACAACAGACCCATCTCCTTCCTGACCCTCCCACCATAGTTGAGGTAGAAAGCCTCAAGCGCACCCGCAACCACGCCCTCCAAGTCGCCCTTCAACGTTGGAGAAACACTCTGACCAACCGTCTTCACAGCCGCCGTCTCACCGAAGGCAATGACGCACACGCCTATGAAAGAGACCATTATGCCCACGAGCGCAAAGCGGGATGGTTTAACCCTGAAAACATAGCTCGAAACAAACATCGAAAAAATCGGCGCAGTGCTCACCAGAACGGTCGCGTTCAAGATCGTCGTATCCCGCACAGAAAAAGTGAAAAAAACGAAGTGAAGACCCAAGAAAAGACCAAGAACCAAGAGCTCTTTCAAGTTCTCCCTCACAAGCTTAAACTGAAACACTCGACGACACACCACCAGCACCGCAACCAATGCAGCGCAGGCTATAACGAGACGCCAGAACACGATAGAGAAGGAATCCAGACCCTGCACAAACCTAATGAAGACAACCGCCGTTCCGAAGAAAACGCCGGCAGTCACCCCCTCTGCCAAAGCTTGCCTTCTCGTCCTGCCCTGCAAACAGACACCCTCAAACAGTAGACTCGAACAAGCGTCTACCCGACGAATCCACAAACCTCGCGAAGAACAAAAACGAACAAACAGGCGCTCTCATTTCTCAGCCACGATCAAATGTGTTTCAAGAAAAATGTTACGCTTGTTCCCGCGCTAGAGAAGCTCTATGGTCACATGAACTTCTTCGGGAACACGTATGCGCATGATTCGACGCATGACCCGTTCTTCTGCGTCTATGTCAATGAGCCGCTTATGAATTCTCATTTCCCACTTGTCCCAAGTAGAGGTCCCCTCACCGCAGGGTGACTTGAGAACGGGAACTCTCAGTCGCTTAGTGGGCAAAGGAACGGGTCCATTGATCTTAACTCCTGTTTTCTGGGCGATGACCTTCAGCTCCTCACATACTTCTTCTAGTTTCCCGTAGTCCGTGCTTGTCAAGCGTATGCGCGCTTTCCTAACCATTGCCCATCAATCCTGGAACTCTTCTACCAAACAGATTTATCGCGTATCTACCTTAGACAATTAGCCGCAAATAAAAACTTATCGAAGCAAAAAAAGGTAGCAGAGCCAGCCTAAATCAGGTAGACCATGAAAAACATGAAGCTTCACGTTAAAGGAATAATTTTAGATTTGGACGGCACGCTGGTAGATTCAAGACAAGCTTACTTAGAGGCGGCAAGAATAGCTTTTTCAGCAGTGGGACAGCAAACAGTCAGCATCAAAATGGTCATAGAAATCCCCAGAAGGTTTGAACAGGGCATTCCACTCGATGATTTGTTGCCGGGGGTTGACGTGAAGAAGTTCCGACGAATATACCTAAAGTCGTTTTACCAGGCAGTTGCCGTTATGGCGAAACCATTACCTGACATTGCAAACAGCCTCAAGAAGCTTTCAGAAAAGGCGAAACTTGCACTAACCACAAGACGCAAAGTCCCTAACAAAGTCGTTATTGAACAGCTAAAAGAATTTGGTTTAGAACGATATTTCCAAGCTGTGGTAACTGCATGCGATAAGTTCAGTCCAAAACCTTCTCCCGACGCCCTTATAGAATGTTCAAGAAAACTGGGCGTAAAAACAAGTGAATGTGCAGTCGTTGGAGACTCGATCGTTGACCTAGAGGCTGGAAGGCGTGCCGGAGCTAAGACAGTCGCAGTCTTGTCTGGAATTTTCTCTTGCTACGAGCTGAAGAAAGAAAAACCAGACCTGATCCTGGCAAGTGTCAGAGAATTGCCAGATTTCCTGGAATAGTGCCAAAATGAACCTTTAGAATATTTCTAGAGAGGAAATATAGCTGAAAATTAGTGAACAGAGTTATAGAAGCGATCACGAATAAAGCTTATTAAAAGGCCAAAGGTCTAGTTTTAGATGTGGAGAAGGCTTCGAGAAGGAGTACCTGTGAACTTCATCGAAACATTGTTATCAGAAAAACTGTTAGAGAAGAACCCCCTCATCGACGTGTTAGTTGCGGATCGCAAGGTACTCCAAATAGCGTGCGAAGACCTGACGAACTTCCTCAAAGTCCATTGGGATCTCATTGGAAAGGAAGCAAGTCAATGTGACGTTGCAGAAGAGCTCGAGAGGACCTTCGAAGAGAACTCGAAAGAGCTGGAAGAATTCTTGAGTGTTTGGACGGGCATGTGGTTCAAGAAGTGGAAAGAACGAGTCAAACTTCTCATCGGCAATGACAACTCGAAGAGATGGAACAACGCCACAAGAATCCTCAACAACGCCGAACCAATATGGCAAGGGCTCTCTTGTCACCAAGAAATGGAAGATATCGTGATCTCCACGTTGATCAAGAACGGGGAGATATGTGGAACCTCAATCCTTGCAGAAAACCTCTTGAAGATGGAGTTAGGCAGTGAAAAGAAAACATACACGAACGACAAAGAGCAAGTGGTGAACGTTGTTAACAACGTTTTGACAAAGGCGAGGGAACTGACACAGAGCAAGGGCCCGTTGATCTTTGTCAAGGTCGATAAGGGGTACTATCAATCAACGCAGTAGAACGAGACAATTCTTAGCGAGTCCTTTCTCTATGGAGGCTCTTAGTCCGCCACGAATACGTTTTCATGACCGCTGTTACTCCATAACCGCAGGCAGCACATCGTTTCTTAGTCACGTTGTATGACCTTCTTCCACACCGTCTGCATTTTATGTGAACCGTTTTTCCTTGGCGCTTGCCAAATGAGGGTGTCCCCTTTCCCAAAGACGTCACCTAGGAGGTGGAGATATCAGAACGACGTTGTCTCCTCGGACGATTATGATCCCGAGTTTCCTGACGTTTTCTGAAGAGGTGGTGTCTTCTGTTTCCTCTAGAACCAAGTTCAGATGCTGGTCAAACCCTTTGAGCCTTCCACGTAGGCTTTTTCCACCTTTCAACCTTACAAGCACGATTTTCCCAAGGTTTTGCTCAAGGATTTCAGTGGTCATTTCGCTCATTTTTGACCCTCGGACCCAAATTGTTATGCCTTTTATACTTAAGCTTACACATTTAAACCTATCTAAGAGATGGGCAGAATGCCCGAAAAAAACAGGCGGTATTTCTTAAAGACGAAAGAATCTAAAGCCCTTCTTGCAAAGGCTTCGGAAAAGCTCAAGACTGACCTGGGGCTACTCTTCAAAGACAAGGTTAACGTTGAGGTCTTTGAAACAGAATCAGCTGAAATCTTTCTCATCAACGCAAAGCCGCTGCTGGTCAAAGCTGACGAAAACATTTATCCAACGCTAAGGTTCGATGAATATCTCCAAACAGCTCCCAAAGTTGTCGTGGACATGGGGGCCGTTCCCTATGTATGCAATGGCGCGAACGTTATGGCACCAGGAATCAGACGCTTTGAGGGTCAATTCGACGAGAATGACATTGTCATTGTGGTTGATGAGAAGCATAACAGACCTATCGCCATAGGGGAAATCCTTTACGATGCTGAAAAGGCAAAGAGTGTCAGCCAGGGCACTGTTGTCAGAAACGTGTACTACGTCGGAGACAAAACGTGGAATCTCCTTAAAGAAATAGCCCCTAGCGGGGGGAAAATTCGATCTGAACTTTGAATTCATAAAACCTTCCAAGCATGCAATTCATACCATGAATCCAAACGTGAAATTAAGAAAAACTTAAACTCTTGAAAAGCAAATAAACATGTAAGAGAGGACAAGTTTGCCGGGATTGGGTATACTCCGCAAATCAAAGAAGGAGGTTAAGATTAAAGGTGATTCTGGCAAGACCTATTTGAAAGCAATGCCTCTTCGGGACTTGTCTGATTTGGACTCTGTAAAGGCAGAAGTCAAATCTGGAAACATCCTGATTCTAAGGATAACGCCCCTTGCGAATAAGAGTGTTGACGACGTTAAGCGTGCCGTGAACGAACTGTGCGAATTTGCTGAATCCGTCGGAGGAGATATCGCAAGGTTGGGTGAAGAGAGAGTGGTTGTATGCCCTCCGAACGTGAAGATTTGGCGAGAGAAAGTTCCGGTTTCGAATGAGCCGATACCTACAGCAGCCTAAAGGTCTCCATCAAAACTGGTGCGAAGGAGCGAACTTCACATCTTCTTTCTATGAAGTTGGCCATGCTGAGACACTTTGCTCTTTCACCATGGCACACGACGACTCTTTCAGGCTTAGGCCTTAGGTGAGTTATGTAGTTGAATATCTGTCGTCTATCCGAATGCCCAGAGAAGCCCTCTATCGACTCCACGCGCATTCTAGCTTTAACGACATCCATTTTGCCTTCTGAAGTCATGAGTGTAACCTCGTTCAGACCTTTCTGGACTCTTCTTCCCATGGTGCCTTCGATCTGGTAGCTAACAAAAATAATCGTGTTGTTCTCGTTCTCCGCCAAGCTTTTGAAGTACTCTATTACTGGGCCACCTTCAAGCATTCCTGAAGTCGCCATGATAATGCACGGTTCGCCCTCAACTATTTCCTGGCGCACGCTTGGATGCTCAACAATCGTGAAGTAGTCTGACTGAAAGGGATTCACTCCATCATGAAGTATGCTGTTGCGGACTTCTCGGCCTAAGTACTCAGGATATGCGGTGTGAATTGCCGTGGCCTCTGAAATCATTCCCTCGATGAAGACAGGAGCCTCCTTCATCATTCCGCGCCTCATGTAACCGTCCAGCACGAGCATTATCTCCTGAGCCCTGCCAACAGCTGGAACTGGAATCAGAACCTTGCCTTTACGTTCCAACGTTTCATTCACAACTGCTGTCAACCGTTCCTCAGCTTCCACACGCGAGGGCATGACGTCATCCGGCCCTCCATACGTGCTTTCAGTTATGACGGTCTCAACCCTTGGAAACTCTGTCGTCGCTGCTTCCAGAAGCATCGTCCTTGAATACTTGTAGTCACCGGTGTAAACAATGTTGTGGAGACCCTCACCGATGTGAAGGTGAACCATTGAAGACCCTAGAATGTGCCCAGCGTTGTGGAGAGTCAAACGCACGTCAGGAGCTATGTCAGTGACGACTCCATACCGTGAGGGAATCGTGTGCAAAACACATTCACGAACATCTTTCTGATCATAAAACGGAGTTGTGCCCTGCTTGCCAGCAACATCCAAATAGTCAAGCTGAAGCAACGTCATCATGTTTGAAGTAGGAGCGGAGCAGTAGACTGGCCCGTCGTATCCATACTTGTAAAGGAAAGGTACAAGACCACAATGGTCAAGATGAGCATGACTTATGATGACAGCGTCCAAAGATTCAAGCTCAAACGCTGGGTTGTCCAGCCTAGGAAAGGCCTCAAATGGCCTCGAGGAACCTGGGTTCACACCACAGTCCAGCAGTACGCTGCTTTCTCGGGTTTGAACGAGAAAAGCAGATCTTCCGACTTCCTGAACCCCTCCGAGCGCCGTGATCCTAACGTCCCCAACCTCGAAGGCTTTAGGTCTGAAGATCCTTTCCCCTATTGTGCGAAGTATTCGTTCTCTTTCTTTGCTCTCAGAATGAAGATAATGCCGCATGTGAGTTACTATCTTCGACCGCAATGGGGGGCTTCTTAAGACGTGTGGACGCCACTTTGTCTGTCTGATTATCTCTTGCAGGACTGTTCCGTTCTTTCCGATCACAAGCCCAGGCTTTTTTGCGTCAATTGTTATTTCGCCCAGACTTGGGTCGAAATTTATGTCTGTCACTTCTGCGTCAGCTGGAATTATGTCCCTCGCAATCTTCTCGGCCTCAACTTCGTGAAGCCTCACCGAAGGGTCAGAGCGAATAACGATTCGTTTTCTTATGACGTTGACTATGTTGGCTATGACGCTGCTCTGGTCGACCAAGACTTCGGGTCTCTTGGTGTACACCGCCAGTGTTGAACCTTCATACTCTATCCTAGTTACTTCAGCTTCTTTCGGGACATGCTGTAGAATGTATTGACTGATTTCGACCTTTTCCTTGTCAGAATTTGAAGGCACTCTTTTAACTTCCTCAATCTGCCAAAAGTTGCTTTTTCTCTTTGTCGGTCAGGTCTCTGTAGCCCTTGACATCTATGACCGCAACGTTGAAACTGTCTCCACTTGCGGAGTCGCGTTTCATCGCAGCGTCAACCGCTTTGACTATCACTGGTAGCATCTCTCTAACAGGAACATCGTCCTTGTACTTCTCCTCTAGAATGCCATACGCGACGGGTGAACCCGAACCTGTGGACACGTATTTCTCCTCCGTCAGACTGCCAAACGGGTCTATTGAAAATATGTGAGGACCTGTATCATCTAAGCCGCCGACGAGAACCTGAGCCAGCAAAGGCACGTATCTAGCTGAGAAAAGAAGGTTCGAAAGCAATCTTGCCGCTGAGCTGATTGGCAAAGGCCTGCCAAGTTCGATCTTATAAAGCTTGGCATTGGTCGTTAGTATGTCGACAGCTTTTTGAGCATCAGCTAAACTTCCGGCAATAGTCATCGCTAAGTGATCGTCTATCTGGTACACCTTCTTCCCATGCTTGTGTGCCACGTAAAATCCCATGGTGACACGTGTATCCGAGGCCATTATTACTCCGTCCTTACAGACAACGCCTACGGTCGTTGTTCCTTTTAGTGTTAGTCGATTTACCTCATCGTTATTTGTCATTTTGTTTCTCTCCTAAAACCCAATGATATCGGCAAATTACTTCGCGAGGAAGCAGCATCATGTTATCATTGCTAGGGTGTTTATTAACATTGCGCCTCGAAATTTCGGGAAAGGGGTGTGCAATTGCCCCCTAATTCATAAGTCAAATGGAAGGAATAGTAGTCTTAATCAACGGAAGAACATCTTCCACCTGTTTCAGGGACATTTTCCTCAAGCAGATACGCATTGAACGAGTTGCCCTTCGACGCTTGGCTGAAGTCTTTCAATCGCAAGGATTATTAGACAAGGTCAATGAATAATAAAAAGGGGGGTGTCAGGTGAGTGAGAAAGAAAAAGAGAGGATGAAACTCCTGTTCGAATTGATAAAGGGTGCAAGAAGAAGCGACAGAGAGCTTGCGAAGGCTCTGAAAATCTCCCAGCCAACAGTAACGCGGAAGAGAACACGTTTAGAAATGGAAGGACTCATAGAAGAGTACACGATTGTGCCAAACCTTGCAAGAATTGGTTTTGAAATCATTGCGTTCACCTTTCTTGCCTTCACGGAATCGACCCCAGAACTACTGGAAAGGGCACGTGAATGGTGCAGGAAGCAGCCAAACGTCATTTTTGCATCAGATGGCGAAGGCTTGGGAATGAACAGCATTATTGTCTCTGTACACAAGAACTATGCTAGCTTTTCGAAGTTGATCACCACTCTCAGGCAAGATTGGCAGCCTAATCTTAAAGACGCACAGAGCTTCATCCTAAGCATGAACAGGCCAGAGCTGACTGTCAAGCCGTTCTCCTTCAGGTATCTCGAACGAGCGAATGTTTAGAGCCGCCGACTCCTCAGCGTGAACCTGACAATGCTTTGGACCGTTCACAGCCTTAGATCTGTTTGAACCCACAAAAATTGGCAAATGCCGAGGCGATTTCGCTTCTTCTTTCCGCGAGGCTTCTTTTCAATGTGCATCCTTAAAGAAGTTCATTGAAGGATTCAGAAAGCGTCCGCAACTTGGAAAGGCAACTCTTTTTAAGGCTTGACTACAAATCGCTATGAAAGAAAAAAATAGAACCCAACCGTGGTTTGTGTGCACTTGAGACATCATCGGATGCAGCTTCCTAGAGAGGTGATTGTTGGAAACGGCGCAGTGGAACGGGTTGCTGAAGTCACTAGAAGATTGGGGTTCAACCTGTCGGCGCTCGTGATAGCAGGTTCAAAAACGAACGATATTGCGGGAAAGAGAGTGAGAGAGCTTCTGGAGCAAGCAGGGATGGTAGTCGAGACCATGCTTGTTGAAGCTGCTACGATCAAAGATGTCGACCGCGTTGAAGAGAGTATAAGGGCTTTTAAGCCTCAGGTTGTCCTCGGAGTAGGCGGCGGAACTAAAATAGACGTCGCCAAATGTAGCTCCGCGCGGTCAGAGGTTCCGTTCATCAGCGTTCCAACGACAGCATCGCATGACGGAATAGCCAGTCCCTTGTCTTCGATCAAGGGCTCGGAAAAACCGTATTCAGTGATGGCTCAGGCACCCTTGGCCATAATAGCGGACACGAAAATCATAATGCAGGCTCCTTGGCGACTCGCAGTAAGCGGCTATGAAGATGTTGTTGCAAAGTTCACGGCGGTCAAGGATTGGAAGCTTGCCCACATGGAAAGGAACGAGTATTTCGGCGGGTACGCTGCAAGTCTGGCCCTGATGAGCGCAAAGCACGTCATGTTCAACGTGCAACTGGTGAAGGAGAAGAGCGAGGAGGGTTTGCGAGTTCTGCTAGAGGCTTTGATAAGCTGCGGTGTTTCTATGAGCATCGCTGGAAGTAGCCGCCCTTGCAGCGGCTCAGAGCATCTTTTCAGCCACGCGCTTGAGATTATCAGCCCCAACTGCGCCTTGCACGGTGAACGTTGCGGAGTCGGGACCGTGATGATGGCCTACCTGCACGGTACTAATTGGAAGCGCATTAGAGAGGTGCTAAGGAAGTTGGGGGCCCCGACGAGTGCTGAAGAGCTTGGTGTGGAGCGGAACGACGTTTTGAATGCCCTAGAGTTGGCTGCTTCATTGAGACCTGAAAGGTTTACGATTTTGAACAAGCTGAGTTTGAACAGGGACGCCTATGAGCACCTTGCGAAAGTGACAGAAGTAATATAATATCGCGCACGTCGAATTTTCGCTGTTTCTGCGTTCTCACACATTTATCATGATGGCGGCTTAAAATTCCCCGTTTCGCGTTTTGCCTCGTCTAACACACCTACCCCCTCCCCCTCGGTTTTCCGTGCGAAGAGTCCTTTGAACAGGCTTTTCATAGTTACTTAGACAGTCGGCCGAGTGGGCCCGGCCGGTTGTCAAGACTAGCGCTGTTGGTTTATGTCGTCGATTTCGCTTCAGTTTTGGGTCTTGTTTCTTTCTCAGGTTTTGCTTCAGCTTTCTTAGGTTCGACCTTGAAGGTTTCAGTGAACTTAACGGCGGTTATTTCTGGGAAGAATCTTTGTATGTCGTTGGCTGTGCCTCTTTTGGCCACTTGAACGCCTTCGAGGTAAAATGCTTCCTCAGGCATTTCAACGCTGACCGCATTCGTCTTCAGTATGAACCCAAACTTGTTCTCTTCCACAGCGAGTACTCTTCTGTGAATTAGCGCGGCGATTTTTTCTTTCTTTGTCTCGAGCTTCTTCTTCAGCGTTACCTCGTAGACCAAGGTTTTTCCTGCCAGTGGAGGGTTAAAATCAAGCAGAACTCGCCCAGCTCCAATGGCTCGAACGGTGGCACTCTTGCCGCCGTATTCAATTCGCATTCCAACGCTTGGAGTGATGTCTCTTGCTAGTAATTGTTTCAGCGCGACGCGTTTGACTTTCTCTGGGTCTCTTTGTCCGAACGCTTTTTCAGGCGGTATTTCAACAGTAGCGGGTTTGCCAACCTCCATTGTCGTTAGGCTGTCATCCAGTGTTTTTAGGACCCATCCTTCGCCTATAACCACAAGTTTGGACTCATATATGTCGCCTTCTTTGTACAGATGCTCCTTTTTAGCTGTCTCTTCAATCGTTGTGTCAAAGATCTCCCCTGTCTCCTTCACCTTTGCAACATATTCCATTAGTATGAAGTCACCCTTCTGCAAACTCATTGTGCATCATCCTTTCCAAAGCATTGGCAAACTAGGTTTTAAACCGCAATAAAGCTTTCGCCCTTAGAACTCTCGTTCTTGATCAGCTGATGGGCAATTCAGACATTCTTTCTTTATTGCTCTGCCTGACGTGCGGTCTGATGTCTGCAACAACCAGACTGAGGCATCGGGGAGCTCGAGGCGGCGCGCCCAACATGCCAGAATTTGATAGAAGGAATGAGTAAGGCTGTTTTGGAGTTCTACACTTCATTAAAAAGGTTTATTAAGTCTTAATATACCTTAATACTTGTCTGCTTCGGCAGGTGAGTCCAAGACGAAGAAAACAAGCCTTGCCCGAAAAGAACCATCTTCTCTTTTGAGTCAGAAGAACAAGCAAAAGGAGGAACCCGACTTGGAAGTAACTGTTTTGCTAACAGATTCGCCTCTTGAAATGAGGAAGCGAGAGGCAAGTAAGCCGCTCTATCTCACTCGATACGAGTAGAAAACGTTTGTGAAACAGCCTGAAGACGTGAGCTTCAGGTAAATTCTCAGTTATTTTTTCCTACCGTCTGACCTGAAATTCGTTGCGTCTGATTCAATTTCTCCGAAGACGTTTACGATCGACCTTTTCCTTCTTCAGTTACATGATAACAAGAATTAAATAGTATCTTCTAGTAGTGCTTACTTCTTTAACTTGAAATGTAATCGAGGTGATAACAAATGGTCAGTGAAGGAAAAGGTCGCCTTTTCAGAAGGAAAGACGGAAAGTACCTGCTATACATACCGGTGGACCTGGCTGAGGACAGTATGTTTCCATTCAAAGAGTACAAGAAGACTAAAAGGGGAACTGACGCCATTCCTGTTAAAGTTGCTTTCAAGCAGGGAGAGAAGAGGCTCCTGATAGAAAGATGGAATGAACCTGCTGAAGAGTAGAAGCAAGCATATCACCTTGCACAGATGCCACGACCAAACCTAAAAAGGCTTGCCAGTTTGGCAACAACCGTGGCTCCCCAAACTCTAACTTCTTTCCTTCTACTCAGTTAGTCCTTCAAGGATTTCATTCGCTGTTCTGATGCTGATTTTCCTGCTCTTTAGTTTCGTTGATTTTTCGATTTGACTCAGGGCCAAGACCTCTGTCTGTCGTAATGTATGACCAGAATGAACCCTGCCGACAGTATGGAAAAACCAAAAAAAGTCAGGATCAGTCCCAGTGTACCGGATTGACTTAGGGGTTGTTGAAGCATGAATGGAAAAAGATTCAGCTGCCCCACAGCCATAATCGTGACGATGAGGCCCCCTATCAGCAGGTTCATGCCAAGGGTCATCATCAAGAACGCTAGGATTTCGCTATGGGCGTTCTGCTAAGCCTTTCTGTACAGAAAGTCTTCATAAGACAATTGTTACCATTCAACGCTCTGGAACTCACGCAGAACGTGTTGGACAAAAATAGTAAGGTTTGTGATTTTCTGATTAGGATTCAAAATACAATTTTGCACCGTTGAGATCATTGCCTACAAATTGGAACGCGTTTGGCAGACAAGTCCTGCGAGATGTCGAGTTACAATGGTTCAGCAACCAAGTTGAGATGCGTCAGAGGGGTCATCGGCGCTGATGTTGAGATTCCCATAAAATGCGCGTGTTAAAATAAGGTGAGGATCGAAATCTTACTGTCTAGGCTCAACTGTTGATGGTTCTGGAAGTATGAGACGCGCCAGTCTTCGAATCCTCTGCCACCTTATCAGACGTCAAACACGATCTCTTTGGAAGGTCATGAGGATGTCGTTTTAATCGCACTCGATTGTGACAGTAAGGGCACATTTCACGACTTGAACTGTCAAATGCCAAAGCTGTTCTCGCAATCCAGCGCTCGCAATGGCCACAGTAGGCACTGTGTTCATATTTCCTGTTCATCGTGATCGCTCGCTTGGCACTTATGTTGGTGGCGGTCGCGTTCCTAGCGTCAGCGACAAAGTTAGATTCTCGTCGTTTCTTACCACCACTATACTGATCGTTTGGCCTGGTGAAGTTGACTCTTCCAAGTAAGTTGAGAGATCGTCCGTGGTCGTGATTCTTGTGTTGTTGATTGCTATTACGATGTCTCCTCCTATTGTCACCGACGTTCCAGAAGCAGTGTCCTGGAATCGGGTTGCGCCGGTTCGGAGACCAGCTTTGTCCGCTGGTCCTCCGCTTGTGACCTGAGTGATTAGCACACCGTAGGTTACGTTTGTGCTCATCGCTTGTGCAATCGCATAATCCATGCTATAGCCGGATGTTCCTAACCAAGGATGACTGTCATATGAACCCGTTGTGATCAAAGATTCCGCTTCTCGCAGTATCATGCTCGAAGGGATTGCCAGCCCCAACCCTTGAGCAGCCACTCCTTCGTAAGTTGCAGTGTAGGAGGTTATGCCGACGACTTCACCTTGATAGTTCAAGAGTGGCCCTCCTGAGTTACCCGGGTTTATTGGCGCCGTCATCTGTATGCAATCTGCTATGTCATAGCTGGACCAGGACACCGAGACTGTCCTACCCAAGGCGCTGACTATTCCCGAAGTCATTGATCCTGTGTATCCCAAGGGATTGCCGACGGCGAACACGGGGTCGCCAACCTTTAAGGTTGATGAACTCGTGATTCCAAGGGGCTTGTACTCGTACTGTGGCGCCTTTGCTGAAAGCACCGCAAGATCCGCGTAAGGATCTGTACCGGTCACGTTAGCTGCGTAAGTGTCTCCGTCAGCGAACGTTACGGTAACGTTGATTGCGCTTTCGACAACGTGGTAGTTTGTGATGATGACAAATTGCCCGGTCAAGTTGGAGACAAAGCCTGAGCCCTCAACCCCTGAGTAGTAGGGATTACCGAAAAAGTCGTATTCTACTAATATTCCTTGAACCATGACGACAGAGTCTTTGACCTGCTTGTACAATTGAGACAGCGAAACATTGTCTTCTAGAAGATAAGTGTTGTTCTCGTAAGTGACGTTGTCGGAGGATGAGCCTTGTGTCGACTTGAGACCTGTAACCTGTTTGTTAAGAGTTGACACTTCGCTTTGGAGGCTGCTGATTTGGCTTGAAGTGGCCAAGCTGCTCATGCCATACCCGAATATTCCTCCAATCAACAAACTTATGATGACTGTCGCGATCAAAACCGCGGATAGATGCCGGGCTTTTGGTCTTTCAGGCAATTCCAATTACAATCCTCCTTAATCATTATAGTCTTTTTCTGCAATTGGGACATCTTTCGTCGCTGGGCTGAATCTTGCTCCCACAGTGTGGACACATGAGCTTCTTCCTTACTAGATGAAGCCCCTGCTTTTCCTTCGTGATTTTTCCATCCTGTAGAAGGAGCATTCTCTCAGTATGTGACGCTACTTGACTATCGTGTGTTACCATTATGATCGTGGTTCCTCGATCAATGTTCAAGTTTGCGAGTAATCTAACAATTTCATACTTGTTTTTCGTGTCCAGATTTCCAGTAGGTTCATCAGCCAGAATTATGGCTGGATCATTTGCCAGAGCACGTGCTATCGCCACCCTTTGCTGCTCACCAGCGCTCAACCGCTGTGGCCTGTGTTCTTCTCTTCCTCCCAGCCCTACTAGTTCCAGTAATTTGCGAGCTTTTTCTTTTCTTTCGGTTTTAGATTTTCTAGTGGATTCCATGGGTAGTTCCACGTTTTCGGCAGCGTTTAGGTATGGCAGAAGGTTGAAAGTCTGGAAGATAAACCCAATTTTGTTCCTTCTAATTTTGCAGAGTTGTTTGTCGGGCAGTTTTGCGACATCGACTTGGTCCAGGACCATTTTTCCACTTGTTGGTTTGTCAAGACAGCCTAAAACATTTAGCAGTGTTGTCTTGCCTGAACCAGAAGGCCCCATGATCGCAACAAACTCGCCTTTGTTCACTTGAAGGTTCACGCCGGAAAGGGCAGGGATCTTGCGCTTGTTCAAGGTGTAGATTTTCGACAGGCCTTCTGCTTTAAGAATGACTTCACTCATACCTCATCGCCTCTGCAGGTCTTGTTCTTGACGCTCTCCAAGCCGGGTACAGACTGCCTACGGCTCCCAGCAACACAGACCGCCCCGATCGCGATCATCATTGTCTGAAGAGAAGGCGTCACCGTGACGGTCGATGCGCCCAATACTCCAAAGCTAGCAAAGTTGCCGCCGTTCGAAGTTCCTGGACGGAACTGAGAGTTGCCGCTTGAACCGGTTATTTGGGGAAGCAGAATCCCCGACAGAAAAGGCGCTCCAACGTAGCCTATCGCTATGCCCACGACGCCGGCTGCGAGACTCAGCAGCATTCCTTCGAGCATAAACTGGCTCATCACGTTCCAGTTGCCGAAGCCTATCGCCTTGAGCGTACCGATCTCCTTGGTCCTCTCACGCACAGTATACAACATGACAAACAGGACTATCAGGCAAGTTGCCACGACTGCAATCATGATTTCTTGAGTTGCGACCGTCTCCGTGTTGCTGAGGGTTGCCTGAGCATTCGTCAACGTCTGGTTGTACATAGTCTGCATGTTGTCGAGCTGGCTCAGGCGGTCCTTGTACGTCGTGACCTGAAGACTTGTGTACGCCGCTCCTATCGCCGTGGCTATATCATCCACATCGGAAACATCGTCCGCGTACACGTCGAGCCTAGTCAAGTTCCCTGTAAGGCCCGTTGCCGTCTGTGCATCAGTGATGTTCATGTACGCACTTCTTGTTTCCGTGCTTCCCTGGCCCGACGCGTTATAGACCCCGACCACCGTAAAGGACTTGCCGTAGATTGTCACCTTGCCACCGACTCCTACTCCAAAATAGGCCGTGAGGTTCGAGCTCAAAAGAACGACCCCGCTGTCCCCCTCGCGCAGGTTCCTCCCCGCCGTTATGTTCGTTGGCAAAATGGAATAGTCTTCGATGAAAGAGGAATTCAGGGTAATACCCGTAATCGTATAGACAGGCCTAGAAATCGTGAAGCTTCTTCCCTCAGGTCCGCTTATGGTTTCCGAAGTCGTCTCACTGGACGACGCCGTGAGGAATTCCACAACGTTCTTGACACCGCTAATAGTGCGAATTCCATTGGCAACGGATTCGTTCACATAGGTTTGAGTTTGATTTTGCTGCGACCCTCCGAACGGAAATCCGGATGATCCACCGGGGAACGTGCCTTGTCCAGAAGTCTGACATTCTATCAGCGTAGCAGTCTTGTTGATTTGTTGTTGCATAGTGGTCATCGTACTGTTGAAATTCGTGGTCATGGATTGCGCGGCTTCCTGATTTGCCATGATGCCCGCAGGAATCGAAACCATGATTGCCAAAGAAAAGCCCAAGGCAACGATCACCAATAACGCTCTCATTTTCCTTCTCGACAAGTTCCTAATTGCTCTAGTCAAGGCACCCATATGGTTCACCGCCACAAAAACGCCGTGTCTGATCCAAAAAAGAGGGATGGCAAACAGTCAATTTTGGCATCGTTCCACCCAGACGGGGATTAAGGTTTTGAGACTGTTTCACTGCTGCCATCTCCTCGCTTTGGTTGCAATGTTTCTTCAAGTACAGTGGGTTATTAAACCGTTTTTCAGAATTATACCATAATCCGCCCCTAATTTGAATGTGCACTGTTGTCGGCCATCACAGGCAGAACCTGAAGGACGTAGTCGTTATCGAAGTTCTTTATACCGTTGGATTTGGTGGCTTTAGAACTCAGGTGTTGCTTCCATCTGGCCTCGTTTAAGCTAATAGCAACATTGTTGAAATCACACACTGGCTAGAATCCTAACTCACCCTATGATGCCTGTTTGACATGAGCAACTTGTGTTATGGCGCAACGATGCCAAGCTGCATTGTTTGCACAGAGCCATAAACCATAATTCAAGCAATAATAACTCCTGCCAATCGATAGCATTCATCACATGAATCTGAGGCATCATCCTTTCATCAAGAAAGTGACTCGCCTTTTGGCGCCGTCTTTCATTCAGTCCTCCGAGTTCTCGATTCCATACAGTTTAAGGGCGGATGGAAAATCCTTGGCGGAATGCAGAAAAATCATGACTCTGAGCACATGAACTGCGTCTTGCCCAACCCTTGCAACTTCCTTGCTAACTTTCCGAATAAAGCCTTTCTCAGCATCAATTGTGCTTTTGAATTTCTTGGTCACGGATTCCATCCTAATCAACACCCTTTCCTCCGGCGCTTGTCCTCAAGAAAGTCGAATGAAATATTGCGACTTCCGTCATTGTCTCCACCAACAACGAGGCAAATATCCCATATTTGTCCAATCTAGCCCTCTCCCTTCTTGGTTCTTTCGTCTGTTCTTCTTCTTCGGTTCTCGCTAAGGTCCAGAGAGACTGAAAGGAGAAAGGAGAGAAGGGAAAAATGATATTCAGCTTTTCTGGGCCTTCACGAGTCCTTCTCGAAGAATGGTTTTTGCAGACTTGTTCTCAACCTCCAAACTGGTCATGGTCTTCGAATTATTAAGGCGTTTTTCAGAATTTTACCCAATTCCAGCCCTAATCTGACCTTAAGCTCCCGCAGATCTGACGACAAGGACTTGGGGACATATTTATTACCTTAGTTCAAATAGGTTTAGCTAAAAACTCCTTGATGTGTACGGAGCGGTGTGGATGTCTGCTAGTGCGCGCCCGTTCAAGTATTTACTCGGATGGCTAATCGCAGGCACCAGAGGCGGGGTGACCCGCGCTAGAATAATCCAGACCTTGAAGGAGACTCCGCAAAATGCAAATCAGTTGGCAAACAAGCTTGGAATGGATTATAGGACAATAAGGCATCATCTCGGAGTGCTTGAGAAGAACAGAATAATCACATCGGCTGGAGAGGGGTATGGCATCACATATTTCTTGTCTCCAGCGATGGAAGAGAATTACGCCTTGTTTGAGGAGATTTTGAAGAAAATCTGGAAAAAGTAGAAAAGGGAGCAAAACAAATGAAGAATCGGATGAACAAAAACGTTAGAAATGGGTTAATACTGACAACGTTGATAGTGGTAGTGGTAGCTGTATGGGCAGCACTATGGGCTGCATCCGTCTCTTGGTTTCCGCGTTATCCTTTTGAACTTCGGCCGCCGCCTCCTGGCACCAATCGTTACGACATACAGCTTTTCTATACTGTAGAAACAGTAGTTTCCGCGGTCAATGTGACGCTTTCAACCATTCTATTGCTCATGTACGTTAGCATATACAGGAGGACGCGGTCGGAGTTTACAATAGGGCTAATGATATTTTCAGCAGTCCTTCTTCTACATGCTTTCGTCTCCTTTCCTTTGCTAGGCCGAGCTTTTGGTTTCTATCCTTATGGTCTCGGCCCGTTTGCCATGCTGCCCGACTTGTTCACATGCCTTGCACTAGTAGTTCTTCTATACCTCACCTTCGAATACTAAGAGTGCAATTCATAATATGATTCCATCGCTCTAGTGGAATCAAGGTAATCAAAGAATTGTTGCCTTTTCATCAAGAAATAGCAGATCCCCCGGAGAAATCGCTGTTGTCACAATGGTCTTGGAAGTTCTCACAAAATCAAAGCTCAATTTAATAACTCCCTCCTCCGGCTCTTAGTAAGCGCGGATCAAGATGTTTTTGATTTCACGCCACATTAGAGCAACGAATAGCGCGCGCTGCAAATATGATGAAGCCAGAATAATGGACTCTTATTCCAGCTGTAGAGAACTGATGCCACTTTCAAGGTTCACAAATCACGAAGGGCCTTCGGGTTTGAGAACCTTTGCTCCTTTACGAACACGCTGCATGAAAAGGGGAATAAGCTTCTCAGCGATCAAAAAAGCGCACGTGCCATAGATGACGCCGCCGATCACGTCTATTACATAATGCTCGCCAAGATAGACTGCACTGAACCAAACCCCAATGGGAAACACGATTATGGGTAGGGCTTTCGCTTTCTTTATCTTAAATGCGAAAAGTGAAATCAGCCAAGGATACATTGCGTGAAGACTAGGAAATGCCGCATTTGGGTTAGCTGAAACGAAATCGATGAGGGTGCGATAGAAAGGGATACCGATGTTTTTATCCACTTGCAACAAAATTCGAGTTACTCCAGTCACCGCGGACCATGGAGGCGCAACCGGATATATCAGAAATGTTACCAGGGCGCTGTAGGTGCCGATCGCAAGGACTAGGACGTATTTCCCAAAGTTTTCGGGACGGTACTTCCACAGCAAAAAGCCGAAAACTGCTGGAGCTATAAAATGCAAAGAATAAAAAAAGGCACAAAGATAGTCCAAAAAGGGAGTTCTACAAAACTGTTGAAGCACAAGAGTCGGGATCGAACCGAACAGTCGCAACTCAAGATTTATAGGCTCGCTAACGTGCACAGTCAGTGCAAGGCTGCCAACCAAGCCATTCATGGCTTCATAACTTAAGAACAACGACACAAACGGAAACCAGTCTTTTACGAAACGGCGAGTCCACTTGTTATACGCAGCGTAAACGAAGAAACATAGCGCTATCAACTCAGGCCCTGGAAGAACGCCATATGCTAGACAGAAAGCACTTAATACCAACAAATAAACAGCAGGCAACGCAACCCCTAGGATGCGCGAAGAACGATAGTCGGACTTCGCCTCAAGCTTTGATCCAACTTCGTCTACCATAGGTATTCCCTTACCCTGCTGTAGCGCACGGGTTATAATGCGTCCTCAAGAACTGTGTATTATTTAACGTTTTTCAGAATTAAAGCCAATTCTATTTCTAGTCTATCCATCGCCGAGACGATTGATGCGTACGAAGTCCGCAAAAATCAACCCGTGAGTGCTTATTTGCATGGCGATGGTAACGCCAGAGACCCATGCGAGGACATGAAGAAGTGGTCTTCAGAGATGAGGAGGCGACATTCTATTGTTATCGATCCAAATGGAGCAAGCTTTAAGGATGAAAGACTCGATATTTTTCTGATGGAAACGGATATCCTGTGAGAGACTTGAGGGTTGATGACGCCGAGAGTCGCCATGCAAACGCATGATGTAACCAAGATATTCAAGTCGAAGGTCAGAAGTCTGGAGCATCGAAGTTCCATCTTTGAGCGCAGAACGCGCGTCTATTCAGATGGTTCTGCCTGAAATCTTAACATTAGCCCTCACGTGTGCCATATTGTAGCCGTTAGGTTATTTCATCTATTCATGGTGCCTAAGAACTGCCAGAAAGAATGGAACATTATCATGGTTCTAAGCCTTTTCTGCAGATCTGATCAATGCCGCCTTATGGCATGGTGGCTTGCGCTTAGAGAAATCCGTGAAAATGACGCAAAAAAGTAGGAATTCGCATCTTGGAAATGGTAGCCCGGGAGAGATTCGAACTCTCGTCGGCGGGTCCAAAGCCCGCTATGCTTGTCCACTACAATCGGCGGAAAGGTGTTCTTCCCTCCACCGGGCTTCTCCGGGCCACTCAGATAGACATTTTACCCTCCTAATAAGTCTCCCATTAACTTTTTCGGAGGTTTTCTCAACTATAGCGGAGAAAATGGAAGACCCCAGCATGTCATGATCAAAAGATGAAACTGGCATCAACCCTTAGACCTGAACGGAAACTAATATGCGCGCTAGCGGGTTCCTAAATTCGCTTTTTCAGGCGTGACGAGTTGGTTCATGTCCTACAGACGATACTTCGCGCTTTAATAGTCACACAGTCATCCACGGATCAACATAGCCCTATATAAAACGTGTTCGCGAATGAATTTGGGAACGAGGTCCTGTGAATGGCTTCCTACGCCGCGTTGCTGACGGCACTCATTTTTTAAAGGTTAAGCGTGCGAAAAATCCAAAATTGCATTAGAAGTGAATGATACCTAGACTGGTCATCGAGCGGGTTTGGGTCTGTATCTGTTTCTTTCGGAGAAGAAGTCGATCACTCTGGATTCTGTCAAGAACTTTGCATAGTGTTTTGCTTGGGCAGGAATGACGTATTCATCGCCTTTCTCGCAGATTCTGGGCTTGCCTTCGATGATCAATTCCATTTTTCCTTCTATCATGATTCCCCATTGAGAATAGTCATGAGTGTGCTCTGGCACTTTTGCGGATGATTCCATTTCGAAGAAGACCAGCTGCTGCTTCTCCCCCTGCAGGATCCATGCTCTGACTCCTTTGAGTTGAATGTCTGCTTCTGGTAGACGCGTTATGACCTCAGGAAAACCTTGCCCACGTCTACCCTTAGCATCGTCCAAACGTTCCACCCGCAGGCTGAACAAACACAGGAAGAAGTATTAATGTTTGCGCTCCTGAGCGCCATCTAGATCGTGAGATTCTATCTTCTAAAATGCGTTGTCGCTACAGCGAGCGGTGCGCGCTTTTGCTTGCATTACCTGGTTCAAGGGTGATAGCGTGAACTATGACGGTGGCAACTTCATGTGGATCGCAAAACCTAACTCTAAGACGCTAGAAAAAGGGAATTTGGGAACCCGCTAGCGCGCTAGATGCAATAACACTAAAGGTATTGATAGAAGTTCCATTCATTTTTTTGAATCAATAGCTTCTGTAGAGATTCGAGATCTGTGGACAGAATATTCTTGAGAGGACCACAAAGCTTATATATTAAAACATGTCACGTGGATAGCTACGCGGAACCGAACGTTCTGTTTTCTGAACAATGATGAAGAATCACGACGGTTCTACGGAAAAATGTTCGAGGCGAAATGGATTGAGTAAGAAAGAAGGCGCAATTCGCCAACGCCTAATCGACAAGTGCCCGGAATGTGGTAGCTCAAACCTTGTCCATGATTATGACACTGGTGAAACAGTTTGTGGTGATTGTGGACTCGTTTTGTACGAGCAGATGATGGACAAGGGACCAGAATGGCGTGCCTTCACTCAGGAAGAGAAGGCATCTAGAAGCCGCGTTGGAGTGCCAACGTCCTATTCTGTTCATGATAAGGGCTTGTCAACGGCCATAAGCCAGGTTGACCGAGACGCCTTTGGGAGAAAACTTCCGCTTTCAACGCGCCTGCAGATGTGGCGTCTCAGAAAATGGCAGATAAGGTCAAGAGTACACTCCTCGATCGATAGAAACTTGGCCCAAGCAATGGCAGAACTTGACCGACTGTCAGACAAGGTGTACATTCCGCCGCCGACAAAGGAGAAGGCAGCGGTAACCTACCGTAAGGCCCTCGATAAAGGCTTGGTCCGTGGCAGGTCAATCGCAGCCATCGCTGCAGCCGCGCTCTACGCGGCGTGCCGTGGAAGCGGAACACCAAGAACCCTCCGTGAAATCGCGGAGGCGAGCCTAGTCGACAAGAAAGACGTTGCGCGATGTTACCGGTTGCTGCTGCGCGAGCTTGAAGTGCACATGCCAATCGCGGATCCCCTTACGTACGTTTCAAAGATAGCTGAGAGAACCGGAATAAGCGGCAAGACCCAGGGAATCGCCATACAGATCCTGCGGGAAGCCAGGAAGAGAAGAGCTGCTGCGGGAAAAGACCCCATGGGGTTAGCAGCTGCGTCACTGTACATTGCATGCTTGAAAAACAACGAAAAGAAGACACAGAAAGACATAGCTGAGGCGGCAGGCGTCACCGAAGTCACGGTTAGAAACCGTTACAAAAGCCTGAAGAAACAGCTAAACTTAGAGGTACCAGACTAACCGAAAGCACACGGGCTCGGCTAGCTTTCCTCTTTTTCAAGTTCCATGATCAACAGGCCATAGTATCCGCATTTGTTACAAACATATTTTTTCGGCGTCAGCCAGTAATCTGTGCTGCTGGACAGGTGGATCTCGGGACTTCCGCATCTCGGGCAGTATATCTTTGACGGCCGTCGACGCTTCATAGTCTTAAATAGTTCACCTATGTCTCGCAGCTTTCCCATGTTGCGCCTGCATCCCTGACTGTGCTATTATTGAAGCTCTATGTTCTCCTGTGGGTATCCCTTGCGTATCAAGAACTGGCGGACCCTTTCTCGATGGTCTCCTTGAAGCATAATCTGACCATTTTTCGCCGTTCCGCCGCATGCACAGAAGCCTTTCAACTCTTTGGCAATTTCCGGCAGGTTATTGTTTTTCTCGTCTATGCCGTCAACTATCGTCGTTGGTTTCCCGAACTTGCGTGTTTCGAGGCGTATACGGATTCGCAGTTGTTCCTTTTCGATTTCACCACAAGCGCATAAGTCCTTCGGCAGCCCGCATGTGGAACAAATTTCAGCCATTTCGCTCAGCTGTACAATTGTTTTAGGGGTATATAAGAGTTTCAAATCATTGCTCTGTAAGCTAGCTCTATGCGGCATAACGGTTTCGCCGAATAGAAACTCACCTTCCTTTCAAGAATGAATCATTTTGCAATAGAGCTTTAACGTTTGTTACGAAAGTCTTTAATCAAAAACTCCAGTGAAAGTACGCTCATGAAGGTACTAGTTCTGGGTTCTGGAAACATCGGCTCAACGGCAGCAGGGGATATTGCCAAGAACATGAGTTCCTCCGACATCGTTATCGCTGACCAGGACGCAAGAAGAGCAAAGGATGTTGCTGATCAAATCGGCGAAAGCAACGTTTCATGGGTTCATCTGGACGCAGCAAATCGTGGCCAGCTGCTTAACACACTGAAGGACTGTGACTTGGCCATGGGTTTTCTGCCTGGAAATCTTGGGTATAGTTTGATGAAAGCGTGCATCGAAGCACGAAAGGATCTGGTTGACGTTTCTTATATGGCCGAGAACCCGTTAAGGCTTCATCAAGCCGCAACAAGTGCTGGCATTACGATCGTGCCAGACTGCGGATTGGCCCCTGGCATCAGCAATCTCATCGTGGGACACGCCTTTCAAAAGCTAGACAAAACGAACGCTGTTCACGTAATGGTGGGCGGTCTGCCAGAAAAACCAATTCCGCCTCTGGGCTATATTGTCACTTGGTCTCCTGAAAGCCTAATCGACGAGTACACGAGAAAAGCGATAATAGTAAAGCGAGGCCGCAGGCTTCAGGTTGAAGCCTTGAGTGGGATGGAAAACATCGAGTTTCCAGAAGTCGGAAAGCTCGAAGCCTTTTTCACCGACGGACTCAGAACGCTTCTTTACACGATGGATGGCGTAGGAGACATGTGGGAGAAAACACTAAGGTATCCTGGGCATGCTGAGAAGATAAAACTGCTTCAAGCCATAGGTTTGTTCAAAGAGGAGAAGATTAAAGTTGAAGGCATAGAGGTTTCGCCTAGAAAGCTCACGGTAAAGCTTCTTGAGCAGACACTGCGGAAGCCTGAGGTTAAAGATTTCGTGGCGCTGAAGGTCGAAGTCTATGGAGTCAAGAATGGCGAGGAAACGGGCTACACCTATCACATGTTGGACAATTGTGATAGAAAGCACGGGATAACTGCCATGGCCAGAACAACGGCCTACCCGATGTCGATTGTTGCCCAGTTGATACTGGGCGGAGCCATCAAAGAGAAAGGCGTAGTTCCTCCTGAAAGGTTAGGCATGGACGACAGTGTCTTCAGAATCTTCTGGGACGGTTTAAAAAAGCGAAGAATACAGATTAGCGAAAAGAGGCTGAGTTGCTAAGCGTACATGTGTGACCTGATGACCGTCAAGGAACCAACTTGTCTGGGGCTTCTTGTAGACAAACGGTAAACTTAAAAGCCATCATGGAAAGGATATTTGCTAATTGACGACGAGGAGCATTGTAATGCAAGACCGTCCAGCAATAGTTGCTGCTGGAAGAACACGATTCGGAGAACACTATGAGAAAGAGCCTGAAAAGCTGATTGAAGAAGCGTGGCTTAAGGCTTCGGCGGAAACAAACATAGAACGTAAAGACCTGGAAGCCTGCTATCTTTCAGACTACTTTCTCCCGATCACCAACAAGCTCGGTCTAGAGGAAGGCTTTCTGTCTGAACTAACCGAGCTCCATACTCCTATGGAAGTGACTCGATCCTTCAGCTCTGCCCTCTCAAATGCGTGCAACGCCATCCAAGCTGGAAAGCATGACATGGTCTTGGTGGGCGGAATAGAAAAAATGACAGACCGCTGGGACAAGATACGCGACGACCTCATGCTCCTTGAAGACCCGTGGAGCTACTACGCGGGGTGTACGCCGGAAGCAAACCATGAACTGATGCTAAGAGCTTACATTAAAAAATACGGCTTCGCTGGAGACAACTTGGAGAAGCTCAACACCGCTTTGGCCCAGATTTCAGTCAAGAACCACTTGCACGGCGCAAGAAACGAATACGCGCAATACCAAAGGGAGATATCCGTTGAACAAGTGTTGAACGCCAGAAAAGAGGCACACAAACCTTTAGGGCTTTATGACTATGCACCTATTTCTGACGGTGCAGCCATAATCGTCTTGGCCAGCGAAGAGGTTGCGAAGAAGTGTACCGACAAACCAGTCTACATCCTGGGATCTTCTTCAGCAACAGACTATCTAACCTACCCGGCAAGAGCGGATATGACCCACTTCTTAGTGACCCGAAATTCCATGAAGAACGCTCTCAAAATGGCTGGAAGAGCCCTGTGGGACATCCAAGTTGCTGAACTCTACGATCAATCCACGGTCATGGAAATGGTTTCGCTTGAGGACCTAGGTTTCTGCGAGCCTGGAACGGCTTGGATGAACATATTCGAAAGCTGTTTGGACTACAAGGGCTACTACGAGATGGACGGTCACAAGCTTTTCGTGAACATGAACGGCGGATTGAAAGCAGACGGAAACCCTTTAGGAGCAACGGGCGGCGCCCAAATCTTTGAGGTCGTAAAGCAGCTGAGAGGCGAGGCCTGTGAACGTCAAGTCAAAAGCGATGAAGAGCTGAAGTACGGCTGTGTGCTTGAGCTTGAGGGCTTCGGAACCAAAGGCTACGTCCACATTCTAGGGAGAGACTCGAAATGAGCAGCGAACCGATAGAGAGAAGAGTTTCTTACCTTGGAGACAGGCTGAGGGGTAACCGTTGTCTAATATGTGGAAAGGAATATTTCGAGATCAGAGACTACTGCGGAAACTGTGGAAGAAAAAGCTACGGCAAGATGGAGGAAAACGACCTCTTCTACGAAAAGGGCAAACTCGAAGTCTGCACACTCATCAACGAGCCAACAAACAAGTTCTCTAAGCTCGGAAACTACATCTACGGCATAGTTTCATTCCACGATGGAAAGATACGCGTCCCAGGGCGCCTCACGGACCGAACGCCGAAATGCAACGAGAACGTCGATTTTTCAACCCTTGAGGGACGGACCGTCGTCCCGAGGTTCCGCAGACGCTACTCGGTTGACAGAAACGATGTTGTTCCGACGATCTCTCTGGCGTTCACGTTTGCCGACGAGTATTATCCACATCAAGAATACAAGGCGGCAAAGCCGAAGAAGGAATATGATTCGCCTGGCATCGTAGGCTACGGCGTTTACACTTCAAAGTTCAGGATAAAGGAAGGAAACATCGAGCGCTCAGTCCCATTCATAGACGAGGACTCCATAACCGCTGCGGTCGAGGCTGGAAAGCTCGCGCTCATCCACGCCAGAGTCGGCAGCAACCATATCGGCAAGATCTACGTAGGCTCGGAGTCGAACCCCTACGCCGTCAAGCCCATAGCGTCAAAGGTTGCGCAGGTGTTGAAGCTAGGAGAGGAAGATGAGGACGTGCAGGGAGTTGACGCCGTGGACACGGAGTTCGCTTGCAAAGCGGCCACCAGCATGTTCAAGGATGCAGCTTCACTGGTCAATTATCCAAAGTCAAACATCGAGTACACCATGGTCACCGGCACCGATAACGCGCAAGCAGCGCCAAGAGACTGCGCTGGCGGAGAACTGGACCTATTCGTAGGGTATGGTGCAGCATCATTCATATTCGGAAAGTGTGACGTTATCGCCGAGATCGAAGGATGGTACTCTTGCACCTCAGACACTCCTGACTTCTGGCGAAGGGACGGTGAACCGTATCCGATGCATGGTGGAAGGTTCACAGGGGACCCAACCTACTTCAAGCACGTAAGAAAGTCGGCTAAGAAACTGATGGAACGGCTCAATCTGCAGGTTGCTGACGTAAACTATTTTGTCGCCCACCAGCCTAACGTTCAATTTCCAGTGCGGATAGCAAAAGAACTGGGCTTCAAGGAAGAACAGTATTTGCCCATGCTTCAAGTAGCGAAATTCGGCAACACGTATTCGGGCGCTTCGCCAGTCGGTCTCGCAGCCGTGCTTGACATCGCCAAGCCAGATGAACGAATCGTTATTGCAAGCTACGGTTCAGGAGCGGGAAGCGACGCTTACTCGTTCCTAGCGACAAGTCAGATACTTGAAAAAAGGCAGAACCAGAAGCTCACAGTCAGGTATCAAGCAGAAAACCCCTTCGTAGAGTACGTGGACTACACGACATACAGACGATTGAAAGCCGGAATGTAGAAAACCATTAATAAGCCTTCAGCAACTTAAGAGCGGAGCGCAAGGAATTGCGGATTCCTAACTTACTCAAAGTCATTTACGCCCCGCACAAAGCAGTCAAAGAAATAGCTGCAAACCCGACGTACTGGGGTCCCCTCCTCATAGTGGTTCTTTTTGTCGCAGCAAACGTGGGGTTCGTTTACATAAGCTCATCAAAAACCTACTTTGAGCAGACATTGCCCAACGGTGTGAACCATGATGTATGGACTGAGAACGAGACGTTCTGGACATCGAATAATGCCACCGTCAGTGAGAGCAGTGATGTTATCCCTGTAAGCTACCCCGCCAACGTGCGCCAATACTATGGAACCAAGAGCATAGTTTTTTCGATAAACAGCAGTGAGATCTGGATGGAGTTGAGTAACATAGGGCCCATCAACTGCTCCAGTCCAGATGGCTACGACAAACTTGATTTCAGAGTGAAACAGCTCAGTCCACAGAACAGCACGGTCAACGCCACCATTGACCTCTTCTCAACAAGCCCTTCTGACTCTTTTTATTACGATCTGACTCAAAACTTCTCCAGCTCTACCTTTAATGAATGGAACAATCTGACGGACATCCAGCTCGGTTCAGGATGGAACAAAGTCAATGCCGGTGCAGACTGGAGCAACATCACTGGTTTGAAGCTGGACCTCACATGGCCAGCCGTTTCGAACATATCCTTGGTGGTGTATGGTCTGTTTTTCCACGGTCCGTACGCATCTTCCCTAGAGAGCGCGGGCAGCTCTTACGTGTTTAGCGTTGCTTTTTCATACGCTTTGCAGTTTGTCATCACATGGGTTATCCTCGGAGGAATACTCTACGTGCTTTCAAAGGCGCTAGGTGCAAAGCTCGTCTGGAAACCGTTGTTAATCGTGATCGGATGCGTCCTTATCACCATGGTCGTCCAAGCGGTTGTGAACGTTGCCGCTTGGGGAACTCTGTCTAACGTCTACGTTCCTTTTGCGCTGGAGGGTGGCGTCCCTAGCGAAGGTCAAGCTGCTTTAAACGCGATTTCAAATCAGACCTATTTTGTTTCTCTGACGGCAACGGTCATTCAGATAGCAACGTACGTCTGGACCATAGCACTAGCCGGACTCGCCGTTCACCAGCTCGGCAAGTTTGGTTGGACCAAGAGCTTTCTGGCAGCAACAGTGGCTTACTTCGTAACTCTGTTCATAGCAAGCTTCTTGTTCGCATAAGAACCGTGAAGCAGGCAACTTGAAAAAAAGAAGCCCCGCTTTTTGTTTCTTGTGGACTAGCCTACCATTAGTCAAGCTTCATTCAGCCGCAACGACAGGGCACTATTATCGGTAATCCCCAGACGCGTCCCATCACAATAACTCCAGTGTTTTCGATTGAAAAGACAATGGTTCCGATTGTTTTCGCAATGCCTGTCTGCTTAGTCTTCGGCCCTTGCCTCCAAGGAAGACTTCCAAGCTGAACGCTGCTGAAGCGGTGCGTTATGAATAGCGCGCATGCTTGTTCCTAAATTCCCAGATTCAGCTCAGGAGGAAGGCATGACGTTTTCAGATGTCTATGGTTGCCGTCACGGTTCAGCTGAGTGCTTTCGTGCTCACACCCTTCCCCCCGGGTATCCTATATGATCCAAATATGATTCAAGAGCAAAATGAGTAGCACAAGCCACTTCCCAAAAGAACGCAGGAACATGCTAGCGCGCGAAGTTAGCAAAATTTATATGGCTGAAGGACTTTTCTGCATCTAACCGGCCTTAACCGAGGCTCAAGTGTCAGAGTTTGGCACGATGGGTTTTTGCGGACGGAGGCTGGTTCCGCGAATAGGACGAAAAACGAAGATGCCAAGACGGCTACCAGAAAAAACCAAGAACGCCCCAAGGAAGCCTCGAAGGTTCGGAAGTCAAAGCAGGTATCGTCCGAGCAGACCGTTCTTGCAGTCGAGGCCAGTGAAGGAGAATCAGGAGATAGAAGTCGTCATCGACGACATTGGAAGCAGAGGTGATGGAGTAGCCAGAATAGAAGGCTACTTGATCTTTGTTCCCTGCAGCAAGATCGGAGAACGGGTCAGGGTCAAGATCAGGGCAGTGGGAGAGAAGTTTGCTCTCGCGGAAAAACTAGCATGAATAGAGTGGACAAGCTTGAAGATCAATGAACTTCACGACGGAATGAAACGCGTTAACGTTCAAGCTAGAGTCACAGAAAAATCAGACCCCCGGGAAGTCGTTTCTCGCTTCAAGGACCAAACATACCGAGTCGCCACGGCCATGGTCGCAGACGAGACAGGCACAGTGAAGCTGACACTTTGGAACGACCAGATCGAACTAGTGAACGTCAACGACACTATAAGAGTGGAAAACGGCTACGTCACAAGCTTCAGAGGCGAGATCCAACTCAACGTTGGAAAATACGGGACGCTAACTGTCGAGTAGTCTCATGATGGACGAGTCGGTTTCAACCAGCAATCGCGAGAGGTGAGGTGAATGGAGGAAAGAAGAAGATTCGAACCCAGAAGAGGAGGATTCGGAAGACGTGAAAGGGGCGGGTTTATCCCCAAACCAGTTGAGGTTGGCAAAGAATACGAGGTGAACATTGAAGAGCTTAGCAGCCGAGGAGAAGGAATAGCCAGAGTACAGGGCTTGGTGATATTCGTGCCAAACACTAAACAAGGCGAGCACGTCAAAATCAAAGTGACAAGGATAAGCAGAAGGTTTGCAGAAGCCGAGGTTGTTGGAAAACCTCAGGTCGAAAGCGAGGAAAAAGAAGACGAATAGGCCAGCTGAGAAAAGAACAAAATGATTCCTTCCACACTCATAGAATCATCCGCCAAGATCAACCATTCCGAAGCCATGCCACATAAAACAGATAGGTTCTTGCCCATCAAAAACCGCTGCTTAGAGTACAGCCTTGAAACAACGTCAGCGCATGTCCTGTAACGTATAAGATTCAAGCATGTCAGTGGCGTTTTCAGCATCATCACTGTCGAGAATGCAACTGTCTTGTCGATAGAAGTGTGAGGAAGAACTTTGGTTATTAGACAATGTTTCTATGCGCCCGGCATGATGAAGGGGGGGTATGGGTCCTACGACTGGCTTTTAGCGCGCGCCTGGACGCAATCATTTTTTCTTAAAGAAGAGCCAATTCTGCTTGCCTTTCAGTCGTACGAGGACGTAGGACCCTCGTAGTTTTTCGCCGTTGATTTCTACGATGAGTTTGTCCTCTTTTCTGTCTATCAACTTGTACGTTCCCTTGTCCCAGATCTCCACCGTTCCTGCGCCGTATTCGCCCTCAGGAATGGTTCCTTGAAAGGTCGCGTATGATATGGGGTGGTCATCAACTTGGACCGCGAGTCTTTTGACACCGAGCTCGATGGGCGGCTCTTTTGGGATTGCCCAGCTTTTCAGCGTGCCGTCCATCTCCAAACGCAGGTCGTAGTGCAGATGTGTCGCAGCGTGCTTCTGAACAACGTAGATGTTGCTCTGTCCTTCTCGTAGCTGACCCTTAGGCTCCGATGTTTTGTCGAAGTTTCTCTTGTTCTTATACTCCCTCAAGCTCAAACCGTAATTCTCCTCTCACACGAGCCTCTATCGACTAGGATGTTTTTAGCTCTTCGAGGAATTCTGTGAGGTCAGCGTTGTACGTACCCGCTTCGTCGCTGATCTTTCGTTTTGCAGCGGTTTGCGCCAGCGAAGCCCGCCTGCCATCCAGTTAGCTTCTTTCGTTGAAATCCCCTCTGCATAATTTACGAACAAGTCTCTTAGAGCAAAAGATCCGTTTTCAGCCGCCCGTCACTGCGTCTGTGCCTAGGCAGCACTCGCAACCGGAAGACTCGCCGCAGTACGGACACACGCACTTGCAGTCGTCAATCGGATACCCGCACCTTTCACATATAGGCATGTCATCCTTGAGTTTCATTCTTCTCGCCTACGTCACTCTATTCAACATCTTGGGAATTAAACTTTCCCAAATTAGTGCATAAACAGGGGAACCGGCGCGCGCTGGTTCTGGGTATTGCCGAGCCCTATGTAAGCACCAAATATGAGGTTGTGTTTTTGTGTCGCCGGTATTACTGTACACGGTGAATTCCGTCGGATCTATTCCATTCCACTTAGGGACTATTACAGAAATCCATTCAAGAAGTTTAGCGCGCACGGGGTAAACTTTACCCCCAAACCCAAACAGTGACTACGACGGTGACGACGACTAATATTTAGCGCGCGCTAAAAAATCTTATATCTAAGTAATTGTTCCTTTCTGAGTAGAAGTTGTGATTATTCATGGCTGTTAAAACAACAACGGGATATATAGACTTGCTAAACAAAGCGGTTGAACGTGAAATTGCTGTTTCACTCCAGTATATACTTCAACATGCAAAAATGGAAAAGCTCGTGCGCAGAACAATCCCTGAAAACATCCTTCTGGACAAAACCACCTATGACGCCGTTGGAAAATTCCTAAGAGAACTTGCCATCCAAGAAATGAAACATGCCGCAAGCATAATAGCGCGTATTTACTATCTTGGAGGGAAAGCAACCACTAAATCCGGCAAACCTAACATTGGCGACAGCATAAGCGAATTCGCCAAACTAGGCGTAAAAGCTGAAGAAGAAGCGTTAACGCTTTACCGCCAAATCATCGAGACTTCTGGGAAAATGGGCGATTGGGAAACACGTGAACTCTTCGAGAAAATCTACGGTGAAGAAGAAGGACACTTATTCAAGTTCCAAGAATACACCAAATTCCAAGACGAGAAAGAAGAGCCAAGCAAAGTGCCTTTGCCTAAATGGCGCAAAATATACACAGACGATTACTTTGCCCTCTTAAACAAGGCTGTTGCAGCGGAAATCACCGGAATAATCCAATACACAAATCAACATGAAAAAGCGGTTTTTCTTGAACTTCGAATGAAGAACGCACCGCTAGAAACCATAACTGAAACCAACAAAGCCAACGTCGTAAGCAAGATACTGAAAGAAATCTTCATGCAAGAAATGGATCACTTAGAAAAAATCAGCGAAAGAATCTATTTGCTTGAAGGCGAAGCAACAACCAATCCAGATCCACTTCCAGTTGTCGGCAACACAGCTATGGATTTCCTAACATTGGATCATGCATTGGAAAGTAGCGCAATATCACTGTACCGCCAAATCATCGCTGAAGCACTCAAATGCGGCGACACAACAACAAGGCGCATGTTCGAAGACATAATAATTCAAGAAGAAAATCACTTCTGGACATTCGATGACTTCGTTAGATAAAACTAATAATTCTTTTTTTATATCGAAAATTTTAGGCGCGCGCGTGCTACAGTTTCGACACTAGATTTTTAAGTCTCAGTAATTACGGTTATTCATGTTAGAAGGCATTAAATTGCCGAAAGAAAAGCGGAAATCATATTAAACTTTCTTGTGGACCGCCTGTTATCGCAAGTTCAACTCCTTTTGCAGTGAACAAGTATGTTAAACAGACGGTAACTTCGTCTCAGCACGCGCTGACGATGACAGTGAATCAAACAGCAGAGCTTATATGAAGTCATCCGAATAGTGAACATCAAGGTGAAAGGCCAAATGGACAAGACCTTAGATAATTTGAAAGCAGCGTTTGCAGGCGAGTCTCAGGCAAACAGGCGCTACCTAGCATTTGCTCAGAAGGCCGAGGAAGAAGGCCGACCGCAGGTCGCGAAACTATTCAGGGCAGCTGCTGAGGCAGAAACCGTCCACGCGTTGAACCACATGAGAGTCATAGGAGAAGTTAGAACAACGGCTGAAAACCTGAACGCTGCTGTTGGGGGAGAAACCTTCGAGTTCAAACAAATGTACCCCGAATACCTCAAGATGGCGAAGGAAGAGAAGAATAGTCAAGCGACCTGGAGCTTCAACGTGGCAAACCAGGTTGAACAGGTCCACGCAAAACTCTTCACAAAAGCAGTCAACGCCTTGAAAACCGGGAAGGAACCGCCAAAAGCCGAATACTACGTTTGCAGCGTCTGCGGCAACACTGTCGAAAATGAACCGCCTGAAAAATGTCCTATCTGCGGAAACCCCAAGTCAAAGTTCTTTAAAGCAGCGTAGAATCGCTCTTTCACACAGCTTTCTCTTGGATGCCAGAACCCATGACCATCAAAACACCGAGGGAGTTCTTTGAGAAAGCCTTGCCGAGCAGGTTCGACCCAAGCAAGGCAGGAGGGCTTGAGGCGGTGATCCAGATGAACATCACAGGGTCCAACGGAGGAGACTGGACGATAATTATCAAAGACGGAAAGATGGAAGTAAAGCAGGGAATCCACGCGTCTCCCGAAATAGCGATCAAAATCGTTGACACGGACTTTGTTGACTTGATCAACCGCAAACAGAGCGCTCTGACAGCGTTCATGTCTGGAAAAATCCAATTCAAGGGAAGCCTGGCCCTCGGGCTGAGACTCATTGACGCTGGATTCATCTAATACGCTCTAAGGCTTGTTCTTCCCTCGAGGTCTGATGCGAAAAGAATTGATTGACGATGAATCCTACATACAAGGGCTCCGTTGAGTCGCTCAGGGATTTCTGGGAGAGCAGAAGCGAATCTTTCGAAAGGGACTATGGCATACGCACGGAAGGAATCGTCAGGATAGTCAACGGAATTGCAGAGTTGATTAAGGGCAGGCTGGTCCTCGACATCGGGTGCGGTCCTGGAATCGCTGGAAAGCTTTTTCCAAGGAACAGCGACACCGTGGGTCTGGACTTCTCCATCTCAATGCTGAGAAGTGCAAAGAATCGCATCCGACAACTGGTTCTTGGAGACTCTCTTAACCTTCCATTCGGCAGTGAGACTTTTCAAATTGCAACCTGTTTCTTCGTGGCCTCAGACTACTCACAAAAGGAGCGTATCTTTTCAGAGGCCTTTCGAGTCCTCCAAGACAAGGGACTGCTACTGTTTGCCGACTACTCACCCAGGGACGAACATTGGAAGCTTAGGAGAAGAATTCGTCCAGTTATGGGCGAAAGCTTCTCAATTTACATAGAGGACGGGAAAACGCTTTCGAACAAGCTGGAGCAGACCGGGTTCAAGGTTCGAGAAGCCAAGCTCATCCGATTCGACGCCGCTTTTGAACTCAAACGGTACGTAAGAACAGAAACGGAATTACAACTGTTGAAAGAAACCGATCCTGACCTTTTCACGCATGTTCAAGGCCTAACAGAACGCAAGAGAATCAGGCGAGAATTCATCCTCCTAGTCGCCAGAAAATAGCAAGCGCTCTCTTACTCACATCTTTGTGACGGAAGAAGCAATTCATGCAGTGTAAAAGGCTATTAAAGGAATATAACAAATATCCAACGGATATATGATGGATTTCACAATTCCCCACACGATGGAGATAGAGCACGAGGAGCTGCACAAAGAGCTGAGAAAGGGGACAAGAGAGGGCGGCGAAACAGGAGAAGCGGCAAAGAAAGTGGCGAAGATTCTTCATCCACATTTTGTGAAAGAGGAAGATTTTGCCTTGCCGCCACTTGGGCTGTTGCCTCTGCTTTCAAAAGGCAGGGTAACGTCAGACATGAAGGACATCTTGCTTATGACCGACAAGCTGAAGACAGAGCTTAACCAGATGCTGAAGGAACACAAACAAATAGTCACTGCCCTCAAAAAACTGGTCTCTGCCGCAAAGAAAGAAAGGAAACTGGAATACCTCCGATTTGCCGACAGACTTACCCTACACGCGCAGGCTGAAGAAGAATTGTACTATCCGGCTGCGATACTAGCAGGCGAATACGTGAAGGTTAAACTTAGAGAATAGCTTGTCCGCCCAGAGCAGAGACTTAGAAGACTCGTTTGGCAACGATCCCCATTCTGACTTCGATGACGAGAGAGGCGCGCACTAGGTTTGCAGCACACGCGTAGTCAAGAGTGTAAATCTCTTCAATTGAAAGAATATACAGGTACCTTATGTTTTCAAGGTCCTAGTTTTCTTCTTTTTGCAGCACAAACCCGTCTTTTTCAACGTTGTCAATTGAAAAAAGCAAAAAATACTTCAAACGGGCAAGTATCAATCGATGAGTGTGGTGGATGGTCTTTCTCCCTTCTCCTTTCATTCTACCATCCTCCTCATGAAACATGTTCTATGCATACTAAGTCCCAAAGCATCTCCGAAAATGGAAAAGGGCAAGAAATGGATTCCAAGCAGTTCTACGGGTTCTAGCGCGTGCTTGCTTGTTAATGCTCGCGTTGGGCTCATTATGGATTTTCGAATCAAGACGAAGACTGAGAGTTGATGTTTTTGTCGCTTGTGGGTTGATGCTTCAGCTCTTGCCGTGGTTGAGCGCGTTCTGATCTGGTTCATGAGTTCAGCGGTGCTCAGGCTGGCAGTTTGGTTTGTCGCTGTCCTCTAACCTCATCATAAGTGGTCTTTACGGAATAGCCGAAAGGACTGAGCATGTTGGCGGCTGACGCGTATAGAAGGAGCAGGTACTTCTTAACATCTGAGCTCGTGTTCTTCTCTATCAATTCTTCAGCCGTAACCCTCCGGTCGTAGCGTTTGTTCTCGGCGCTGGTGAAGAGGAACTTCACGTTTTTTCCAGCGGCAACCTCGACGCCTTCTTTCATCAGTTGTTTGGCTGCGATGACTTGACTGACCATCTGCTTGTACCTCTTCGGGTCTTTGGACAAGTGCTTCGTGATTATTAGGTCCCAGACAGAAACGTCTCCTGCAAGGAGCTTCTCTCTGAAGTCCCTTAAAACCTTCAGCGCGTTAGGGATCTTCTTAAGAAATTCCTTTGAGTTCTTGGCCTCTGCAAGCACTTCCAGCAT
Organism: Candidatus Bathyarchaeota archaeon; assembly: GCA_963707955.1. GTDB lineage: Archaea > Thermoproteota > Bathyarchaeia > Bathyarchaeales > Bathycorpusculaceae > DASPPK01. The sequence continues at coordinate 539,985 of OY970176.1, forward strand.
TCTGGTCTGAGCATCATGCACAAACGGAGGCGTGTCTCTTCTTCTAACCTCCAGACCTCTGACCTTGATTTTGCCACTCTCCATCACTCCGTAGTAGCGATTCAAAACGCCGACGTTTGGATGCATCCTAGACGGTAGAAATACGATCCAGTTGTAGCGGCCTTCAAAGCTCAGTGGGATCTTGGTCTCTTCAGCGATCTGTCTGCAGAGTTCGTGATATTCCTCGTCTGTGGCCCCCTTCTTCTTCAGCCACAGAGAATCAACAATACCATGAATGACCCTGAACCCCTTTTGTTCGGCAATTCTTGACGCTTTCAAGAAAGCATCTCTGCCGAAAGCACAGACGCCGATGTGTCCGTCTACAGTCCCGAACCTTGCGTTTCTGTAGCCGAGATAGCCAAAACACGTGACGAGAATCCATTTCAAAGCCGTCTGACGATTATCATAAACCATCCTGAGTCTCTCGTCGTCGGTTTCCGATTTCAGCTTCTTGTAGAGAAGCCTCTTCGCGATCATCGGCTTCAGAGCCTTGGGAACGATTCCAACCTTTTTCTCGCAGATGTTATATTCAAGCTCGGGAATGCGGAGTTTCGAGTCGGGACAGCATTTGCAGAGAACCGTTTCGGCAGAAATGTTGTTATTAACCATCATAGTCGGGTACATGGAGGCAAAGTCAACTTCGCCAACGTCATCGTGAACTCCAACCTCTGGCTCATAAACGAAGCCTCCTCGGTCTCCGACTAGCAGCTCGAGAGTGGATTTGAAGGCTTCTGGGATGCTCTTGTTCCTAGGAACTAAAACGTCGTCTTTTATGGCTTGGTAGAACTGAATGGACGACATGCTTGAGCCGATTGACGAGCGCGCAGCAGTGTGCAACGATACCCTGCAAGTTCTGGCTATCTCATACAGTCCATCCAGTCCACACTCAGCCAAGATGAACGTGTTCTTCTCGTCGACATGGACTCTGCCGTACAATCGTCTCATCGGAGCGCGATAATACGTTCGTCCATAGGAAAAGAAGGTTCTGCCCCGAACGTTTCTTGCAACAAGAGGAACCCCGTCTCTGCTTAGAACAAGCTTATCCAAAACCCCATTGATGACTGACCTGCGCACGAGATATGGGAAAAGATAGGAATCTCCACCTTTGGTAACGATGATGTCTGGGTCAAGTTCTGCGACGGTTCGTGCTAGCCGAAGCAGCATGTCTTTCTCATCACCCGAATCAAAGATCACCTTGTCATCGCCCTGGCTCACAACCACCTTGCCAATCGGGTCAGTGATCTTGGCGATCTTGCCCTGTTTGGCAACCTCAACGTCGACTTTCGAGATGCGCAACGGCGGAACCGTGTAGTCCACGCTTTCAGCGGAATCCAGAAGACGGTACTTCAACTGGGAACCTTCAAACTCAACCTCGACAAACGCCAGAGGAAAAACGTCGCGATTGTAGAAGTACAGCTGCTCGTGTTTCAAGTCGCAATTGAAAACGTGATACTGCAAGTATCTTCCGGCCTTGAGGACTCTTTGAGTAAATGACGGTGAAGCTCGGCAGTCTTTCAGAGTCACTTCCAAGACTTTGGACTGTTTGGAGTCAGTTGTGTCTGCGTATCTTCGAACAAAATCCCAGGAGACAACGGCCCTATCGTAAATGAATTGACTAGCAAGTCTTTCCAGCCTGTCTTCATTCCCTGAAACGTAGATTTTGGGCTTGAAACTGTCCGTGAAGCGTAGGCGTTCTCCGTTTTCAGCTATTACCCAAACCGTGAACTCTCCAAACGCAGAAGGATATACGTCGAGTACCCAGCCTTTCACCCGGTCAGGGTTGGGCAAGCTTCTGCTTGATTGCAACGAGTCCCTTCTCCAGACGATTCAGTTTCTTTTGTTGTTCCAGCAGGATTGACATGACCATCGGCTCAAAAATCTCAGGTCGTGTTGCATTGCTTCCTGCGGAGGCGTGGTTTCTGCACACGTCGGTCATCTGTTCAAACGCGCTTCTGTCATCAGCGCGCAGAGCCTTGACAAACCCGCTCCAGCTCTGAATCTCCGTGTCTAAAGCAAGTCGATAAGACTCAACAGTCTTTCCCATCATTGAGCACCTCTCTCGAAATCTTTCAACGTCAAGTTTTCAGACTGGAAATCAACAGTCGCCAGCTTGAACACCGAGTGCTTTTGAAGAGTGAACTGCTTGTCGAAGGGGTACGTCGGTTTCTTGCCTATGGATATCGTGACGTTGGACCTTGCGCACAAAACGGCATCGAAGAAAGCACTGCGCCTAGAATAGTAATGTGGTAGACACGTCGCTAATACGATGACGCTCTTGTCTTCAGCAAACTTCGAGAGGTATGCCGTTACTTGAGTGAAGACCTCTCTGCTTTCTTCTGGCGGGACGTCTTTGTCGAGGTATAGCCCCTGAAAATCCGAAATGATCACGAGTCCAGCATCGTATCTTGTGACAGCTTCTTCAAGTCTGTCAAGGATTATTGAGGTCATCTGGTGCGCTGTAAAAGCTCTTGAAATGAAGATTCGCTGCAAAACGTTCCTTGGTTTCAGATGATGGAGTCGGGCCAGTCGAGACACTTTGTAGAGCCTAAAAGTGTTCCCTCCGTCGACAAACACGACACTGGACTCCAGTCCTCCCAACTGGTATGGGAGTTGAGTTCTGACGGCAAGCAGCAACGAGAGCGTCAATATAGACGGCAGGCCATGAACGACGGCGAAGTCGCCTAACATGAACCCTGGGAATAGGGTGTCTATGTTTTCCATGTTGAATGATAGTAGCGCCTTAGATGAAATCGGCTTAACCACCGCATTCTGTGCCAAAATTGCTCACTTCCTCGAGTCAACAGGGATTAAAACATGCGATTCTTCGAGCTTTTAACAGTTAAGTTGAACAGTAAATCGCTGGGTGTGGAGAGTAAAGTTAAAGTGAAAACCATAATACCACGCAGCACGAACGTGCTTCACGAGTGCTAACAAAGTATAAGTTGCCAATTTGAAGCATAAGTTGTTGTGAAAAAATTGCCTCAGACTTACGCTTGTCGCAAATGCGGTAAGATCTACTCTTCAGAAGAGTATGAGAACAGTCGATTCTGCACCGAATGCGGAACATACCTGATGTCCGAAAGCATGGCTTCTGAGCATTTCAGAGCGAGCCGTCAACGTGTGAAAAACAATATTCCGAAGAGAAGCATGCTTCCTGAAAACTATCAGATACGAAAGGAACAGATGGAGTTTGTCCAAGAGGCAGTGAAAGCGCTCAAAAGCAAAGAGGTTTTTGTGGGGAGTGCTCCATGTGGAGTAGGCAAATCTCTTGCGTCATTGCTTGCTGTTTTGCCAGAGCTCGAAGAAAACAGACTGATGATCTGCTTCAGAACGAGAAGCCAGTTGCACATTTACCTTAAAGAGCTAAGAGCACTCTCAAGTGGCCTTTCCGCTGTCTCCTTCTTTAGCAAACAAGACATGTGTCCTTTGAAGACAAAGGGCGACCTCTCATACGTTGACTTTTTTGAAGAGTGCAAAAGACTGAAAGATAGCTGCGAATCTTCTACTAAGCCCTACTGCAAATTCTATATGAACATTTTAAGAGGGAAAAAGGAAGCCGAAGAATTGGCTCTAGATTGCGCCCAAAGAATTCTTGCGCCAGAAGAAACGGTTGAGATCATGGCTAGACGAGGATTCTGTGCTCACGAAGCCTTGAAGAGAATTCTCCCTAAGGCGAACGTTTTTCTTGGAACATACCACTACACCTTCGACCCCAGAATCAGGGAATCAATACTGAAGAACTTCGGAGTCGGTCTCTCAAAGGTCTTCTTAATCGTGGACGAGGCTCACAATCTTCCAACCTTCGCCAGAGAATTGCTTTCTGATCAATTGACAGAGGGTACAGTAGAAAGAGCGCAAAAGGAGACTGAAAATTTCGAGCATGAGTCACTTGGATCGGTCAGAGAACATCTAAACGTTCTTTTGGAAGAGGTTTTTCAGCACGCTCAGCAGACTTTGAAAGACGAAGATCTCAGACGGCTTAACCCTCAAGAACTCAGTGACCTGTTTCTGGCTCACAATAGCATATCTGGTCTTGAGGCTGCAGCAACACTTCTAGAATATGGCGAATTCGTGAAAGAGAAGCGACTTGAGTCTGGTTCTGAGAGAATTTCAAGTTACAATTATCGAATTGGCACCTTCATGGAGAGCTTCTTCAAAAATGTTGGGCCGAAATATACGCACCTGATCGAAAGAGACCACAAGAACAGGATTGCTTTGGAGGTCAGATGCTTCGACGGAAGAGAAGTCGTTGATCCCGTTCTCAGAGGAGCACAAGGAGCCATCCTCATGAGCGGCTTTCTGTCTCCTCCAACCGTTTACAGGGACTTGATGCTCTACGAGCCAGATAATGCTCGTCTGAAAGAGTTTGACCCTCCTTTTCCAGCTGAGAACAGACTTATCCTAGCTGCTGAGGACGTGTCGTCAGAATTCAAGAGGAGAACCGACTTGATGCTTGAGAAGTGGAAAAGTTACGTTGAAGCTATATCCGACGCCAGTCGAGGCAACATAGCCATCTTCTTCACGAGCTACAGACTAATGCATAAAGTCGTGTCACTGATAAAGACGAGCAGAAGGACAACTGTGGAAGAGCCGAATATGAAGAGAAACGAAGTGATTGAGAAGCTAGCAAGTTCGTCCAATAACATTCTGTACGGAGTCATGGGAGCCAAACTGAGCGAGGGAATAGACTACCCTCACAACATCCTAAAGTGTGTCGTAGCCATTGGATTGCCGTATGCAACGTGGGACGCTTACCAAGAATCACTGATAGGTTATCTTGAACAACAGTTCCCAGGAAACGGGAGAACTTATGCTTACTTGACACCGGCCATACTGCGGCTGGTTCAGGCCTGTGGACGCGTCCACAGATCAGCGGAAGACAGAGGGTGCATAGTGATATTGGATGAACGGATTACTCAGCCTCACATCAAACGGCAACTTCCAAGCTATTACCAGAAAGAGATGATTGCAGTGAAAAGCCCGTCTGATTGTGCTGAGCGAATAAAGAGTTTTTGGAACATGCCTCACGCAAGGAAGCAGATTGGGCTATGTAACCAAGCGCGCGTAGATGACGCAGACTAACGATTACTGAAGATTCAGAAACGTTCCACCATTTATTAAGAGAAACTCCAAATATTCTTCGCATCAATATTGGGCGAATCGAGTTCAATGGAAATCGAGCAACTAATAAGAAAACTTCCGAAAGCAGAGCAGCACATTCACATCGTAGGCTCAACTAGACCCGAAACCCTACTGTGGCTTGCGGAAGATGGCGGCCTGGACAAACCCTTCAAAACTTCAAAGGATGTCCAAAACTTTTTCAGGTTCACGAGCTTTCCTCAGTTCATAAACGTATACTGCACCGTCGTTGATTGCATCACAAAAGAGAATCAATTCGAACGCATCACCTACGAAATGCTGAAGTCAGAGACTCACTGCAACGTTCAATACGTGGAGGCCAGCTTCTCACCGCTTGATCATGTGCTTCGGGGCCTTGATTACGGAAAAATGCTCAACGCCACAAACAGAGGCATAGACCGTGCAAGAATGGACTTCCAAATAGAATGCAATCTTAGAATCGACCTCGTCCGAAACTATGGGCCAGAAAAGGGAATGGCGGTCCTAGACTGGGTAGAAAGCAAGGACGATAACATCATATCAGTTGACTTAGGAGGAAGTGAGGAAAGATTCCCTGCAAAGCCATACAAGTCGGTGTATCAAAGAGCAAGAAAGATGGGCCTCCATCTGGTTGCTCACGCAGGAGAGGCCGCTGGACCAGACAGCATCTGGCAAGCCGTTACCGAACTCGAAGTTGAACGCATAGGTCATGGAGTGACCGCAATTCACGAAGCAAAACTGATGGAACATCTCAAGAAGCGGAACATCACGATCGAAGCATGCCCCACAAGTAACGTAAGAACTCGAGTGGTCCATACAATCAAAAATCATCCCATTAAAGTCTTTAACGACCTCGGCTTAGCACTCACAGTGAACACGGATGATCCATCAATTTTCGCAACTGACATGAACAATGAATATCTGCAGCTTCACCGTCAACTCGGCTTCTCGCTCCAAGAACTCTTCAAGTTCAGTCTCAACGCCGTAAACTCATCCTTTCTTCCAGAAAAATCCAAATCCAAGATGCGCAAATCTTTCACGAAGACTTACAATCGCATATTGAACGAAGAATAGCGCGCGCTTGAAAAATATCGAGATAGATGCTAAGAAGGTGTTTTCACGCACTATGTGGAAAGAAAAAAAGCAGTCATTCCGTGGTTTTGCCGTCGAATTCTTCTGGTTTCGCCAACGCGTCCGCTTTTGTCTTACGCACCGTACCATCTTGGTGTTCAGGGGGCGAGTATATAGTGTACAGCTTTAGTTCTGTAGTCTTCGACGTATTCATCACGTTGTGTCTCGCACCAGCAGGCACAATAACCGCATCCCCATCAGCGACCTTCTGCTTGACCCCGTCTATGGAGACTGTTCCCTCACCTTTCTCGAACCTGAAGAACTGGTCGATTTTCTTATGCACCTCTTCGCCTATTTCCTCTCCAGGCTTAAGGTTCATCAACACAAGCTGACTGTTTTTACCAGTGTAAAGTACCCGCCGGAAATCACTATTGCCCAAAGTATCCTTCTCGATATTCGATTTGAAACCTTTCATAGGCAAGACCTCACTTACGATTCCGTAACCCTTTATTTAAGACTTCACCGCTTAGCGCGTGCACACGTTGAGAATGTAATGACGATTTCTCATATTAAAAAGGGGGTGGAGCTGTCTATTCCATGCGGCCTCCTTTGGGATAGCTTGCCTACATGACTATCATAAGTGTTAAATGATCATGTTTTTTCATGTATGTTCTTGCATGCCAGTCAGTCAGGAAGTCAAGGGTAACGCGCTGAAGATTTACCTGTACTTGCTCAGGCACGGACCGTCTGAGCTCAGGGATGTTCAGCGTGGAGTCGGCTTGTCTTCAGCTTCTCTTGCTTCTTACCATCTGGGAAGGCTTTCAGAGGCGGGCTTCGTGAAGCAGGATGACCAGGGAAGGTATTCCGCGGTGAAGGAGGCGTCGGACAGGGTTCTTGAGGGCTACTCAAGGATGGGGCCCGCGATCGTACCGCAACTGTTCTTCTTCGCCTTGCTCTTCACCATTCTTGTGGCATTCTTTTCGTTCGAGGTTTTGAACGGGTCAGGTTTCACGGTGTACTTGGTGGCTGTTTGTTCGGCTATGGTTCTTGTTTTCTGGTATGAGACGGTGAGGCTCTGGCGCAGACTGGCAGTCTGACCTGGGCCGTCGACAAGGGCACGGTTAAAGACTCTTGAACGTTTCTTTCAACAGTCTTTAAAGAACTTTCAAAAATGTAGGTTTTTATTCTCTCATTCCTACACGGAAGGAAAGGAAAATAAGGAGAGGAAACTAAAATGTCAAGAAAATGGACTTTGAAGTACGGTTTGGCCGCGGTGCTCGTGGCGATTGTCGTCATTGCTGTCGTTTTGTACGCTAATCCGTTGTCATCTGTGACGCCTAGTCAGACTTCGGCTGCTGCGTCTTTTGTGGTTATGTTGACTGATCCTCCGACTGTGCCTGCTGGGACTACAGTGCTCAATTTGACGTACTCTAACGTTACGCTTCACGTGACTTATCCGAATGGGACTGCAGTGTGGCTTCCTGTCAACGCTTCCGGGACCGTTAATCTTTTCTCGTTAGTCAACAACATGACGACGATTGCTTCCACTACGATTGCGAATGGTTCAGCGGTGGACAAGATTCAGTTTTCAATCGCTGGTGTTGAGGCTGAAGTTAACGGAACCGTGTATCCTGTGACTGCTTTGTCGAACACTTTTGTGGTGTCTGTAGCGAACCCTCAGGTAAATCAGACGCTTTCCGGCGTGTTGGTAGACTTCAATCCGACGCTGGTGCAGATACAGGCAACTGACGCCAATGGAACCATAGTGTATTATTACGTGCTTGTCCCAAGTGCGACTGCCACGATTGTTGGTGACTTGAGCAAGGAGCAGATAAAAGTAGGAACCATTGTTGAGCTAGGGCAAAACAACAGGGCAAAACTGGTGCACGTTGTGGAGGAATTTTCGAACAACCTGACAATTGTTAACGCTTCGCTTTCGGTGAACGGCAATGTTACAACTCTTTCGGTGACTATAATAAATGAGGGCAACTTCACCTTTAGAGTTTTCGGGCTGACACTGCACGGTGAATTCAACGCGACACGGACTTGGAAGAAAGGAAATGAAGAGACCAATGAGATTATCATTGAGAAGATTCATCCAGACACAATTCCCTTCAAGGTGAACGGTTCATCGCTGATTCCGCTTTTCGGTGACCAAGAGGACCTTAAGGATGATGACATGGAGCCTTCTTCGCTGGCTCTGCAACCTGGGCAGAACGTTACATTGAGTTTTAGTGGTGTCATTGCACTTCAGCCGGAAAAGGACAATATGATGAATCCGGCAATGGTTGTAACTCCGATAGTTGGCGGCAACTACACCGTGAGACTGACTGGCGAAGGCTTCATGATATTCAACGTCACGGCCACATCTTAGTCTTGGACGTTCGCCCCCCGCTTCTCTTTTTCTTCTTTTTTACTCTGCTTGCAGTTGTCAAATCACAAGAATCCTAAAGCGGAAAGTTCCATTCTAGAACATTGGAAAGAGTCAAGGTTACTTGAAGGGTGGTCCTCGTTCAGTGGATTCAGAGCCCGCCATTACGTCTAGGCTGTGAAACCGGGTTCAAACCACATTTTGAGCGTTGGACCCGGACTAGGGTAAAAGTCCATACTTTTAACGATCATGGCCCTTGTTTTCTGCTGACTTAACTAGTAACGTGCGCGAGGAATGCCTATGCGATTTTGCCGATGTCCAAGTGTTCAGAAAGCGCAAATAATCAGAGACAAGAATGTGACCTCCGGTGTTTGTGGTGTGGTCATATAGGTTAGAGCCCATGTTTGAACCCTCGTGCAAGCGCTAGATCTGATCGATGCATCGAAATCTGAACCCGTGTTCTTAAAGGAACACTGAAAACGACATGCCTCACTCCAACACTACTGTAATTTACTGTCTTTTGAAAATGGCAAGCGTCACCGTTGTGCATGAGCAAGAGGTCAACCGCGAACTTAAATTTTCCCAACACTAATATCATATCCAATGGAGTGGATGAATGGTTGGGAAAGTTGCGATGAGTAGGAAACGCTTGGACGAGGATTTGAAGCCGTTTGCCGAACTTGCCGTCCGAATGGGAGCGGTTGAAGCGAAAGCAATTGACCCAAAAAACATCATTGTCAAAGACTGGGTTAGACTCAAATGCCAATATGGTTGCGGGAATTATGGCAAATCTCTGACCTGCCCGCCCTACAGCCCAACGCCAGAACAGACGAGAAAGGTTCTGAAGGGTTATTCACGTGCCATCCTTATGAGGGTTCCAGATGAATCGGCAGCAGCACATGACATCATTGCCAAATTGGAAAGACGCGTTTTCCTATCTGGATACCATTCTGCCTTTGGACTGGTCGCTGGACCCTGCGAGCGATGCGAGAAATGCAACCTGCAACAATGTGTTTATCCGAGGTTGGCTAGACCTTCCTTGGAATCCTCTGGCATAGACGTTTATGCTACTGCAAGGAAGAACGGATTTCACATTGAGGTTTTGAAAACCCGAAGACAAAAGCCCACGTATTTTGGATTGCTGCTTGTCCAGTAAATGTTGTCAAAAGCGCGCGCTTGTTTACGAGGCACGTTTGCCTTGAATCAGCTAGCGTGCGGTTTGCCCTTTGTATGTCGTATAGCTGATGTATGGCGGCTGGAAGTCGTGTTGCCAGTAGATGCACAGTATTTCTCCGCGGTGGTGGATCTCCTCTTCAATCACGTGCATCAGGATGTCTTCGGTTTCATTTCGGTTAGTGTTTCCGTCTCTTCCTCTGTATTCGAACACGCTTTGGAGGTTTTGGTCTGTGAGTTTCTCCAAGTATTCGTTTGTCTCAGCCTCTACTTTGTCAGCGTATTCTTGGACGGAGTTGATGTCTGTGTATTTTGTGAACGGGGCGCCGTAGATCCCTTCTGTGTTTTTTCCGCTCAAGCGTCTGATCCAGAAGTACTCGGCCTGTAGACTGTGAACAAATATGTCTCGGATGGAGTCAAAGCTGGCTCCACTGCTTCCTATGACTGTTTCCCAAGGGATTTCTGCCATGCTTTTCAACAGTCTGCGACGTGAATACCAGTTATATCCAAAAAGATCTTTAATGTTCAAAGGCATCTCCCCAAAAACGTAATGTGCTGGTTTCTAATAACGTTTGTCAGAACCGCTTTTCTGTTTGCCCAATGCTGAGGCGCGTTACTCCTTCCTTCTGAGGCATTGAACCTAAGGTTTTTCCTATTTCTCTGAAAATCTGTCCGAGTAAGAGCAGAGAGGACCATACCTTGCAAGAATAGAAACTGGCCGTTCCAGCACTGATTGCACAAAAATCCGACTAGACTAGCTTTATTTCGCACAATACGCCATTGGTGGGGTCGCTGGGATTTGAACCCAGGATCGCCAACGCCCCAGGTCTGGTATACTAAACCACTCAAGGTAACGGTGGACCAGTATACTATACAGTCACCGTCACTAGCTATACGACGACCCCAACCAGAGACACGATACCAAGAGCAGATAGATAAAACCATCGAAAAAGCCACAATCGAAGGAAAAGCCAAGAACACAATCAACGCCTTCAGACACAGACTAATAGAACTAAGTAGAGTAGCCGACCTAATGAACCCCGACGACGCTAAGAAAGCAATCGGATACTCAAAACTATCAAACTCTAGCAAATGCTCATTCGCCCTAGCATATGAATGGTTCACCAAAGCCAATGGCCTCAAATGGGAAAGACCAAAATTCAAATGGAACCTAACCACGCCGATTATCCCAACCACTGACCAAGTGAACAAAATAATCTCAGCCACAACACTAAGATTTGCTACCATATTCAAGTTAATGGCAGAAACAGCCGCAGAAGGCGAAGAATTACACCGAACACACCGAAATCAATTCGAGCAAACGCAAGGCATCATAAGCATAAAGGGACTCAAAGGACACGATTCAGCCAACTACAAACTGAAACCGCCGATAGCCGAAATGCTCAGAGAATACTTAGCCAAGAACCCCCAAAACTACCCATTCCCACGACCATACGTAATGTCAGTCATGTGGCGACGAGCAAGAGAAACAGCTTCGAAGAACAACAACGACCCAAGCCTCAAAGCTATACCCATGAAAAGCTTACGCAACTACTCAGGCGCACAATTCTGGTACAACTTCCCTGACCCGATCGGCGTAATGAGACACCTAAGACACAAGCGCATGGAAACAACAATGCACTACCTAAGAGCAATAACCCTAGACGGAGACATCGAATACGACTGTAAAATAGTTGACAGTACAGACACAGAAGGAATCAAGAAGCTCATCGAACTAGGCTACACCAAACAAGACGAAGCAAACGGAAAACACTTCTACCGAAAACGCAAATAGCCAATCTCCCCTTTTTTCTTCTAATCAGGCAGAAGCCTTCGTGTTCCTCGGCTTACGCCTCGTCACACTACAAAACACAAAAACCCAAACTAAAACAAAGCTACCGCTACCCATAGCGCACGCGCTCATTTGGTTGGAGTAAAATTTCGTTCCAAACCCAAACAGAACCTTAAATAGTGCTGGACATTAACAAATCTGTCATGGCAACCAACCAGAAAGCCCTCTTTAAGTTGCTAATCAAATACACTGTGAGCCCTGAAGAACCTGTAGCGGGTGAACGCGCGAATTTCACCATAAGAATAACAAACATAAGTGACTCAGCATTTCTTGGAGGTAAATTCGATTTCTTCAGGATCGAGGACGCTGGCGGTCTCGCCACGTCATCGGCACTAGAATCATCATTACCGACAATTCCAGAGATTAAGCCTAATGAATCTTATGAATGGTCCCATGGCATCAGAATTCCTGTTGATGGACTCGTATGGGTTGAAGCGAAGATTCGAACTAGTGATGGTCAAGAAGTACGGCATTTTCAAATTAGAGAATACGATATGGGTACTGAATGGAAATCTCCGTTGCACGTTATTAGTAAGGAAAACAGCAGGATTATTTCACTTTTGAGCGAAATTGCCAAATCCTTGAAATCGAGTAAAGCTTAATATCTCTAAAAAATCTTTCAATTGCTGATAGAAATGTTTGACCGAAGGGAGCGAGAGTTAGAAAGAGAAAGCGTAACCTACGGTGCTGACCTAACACTCAAAACAATCTATGACCTGAAAAAAGAATTTCAGGAGTTCAAGGCTGTCGTACTAGAAAGAGAGAAAATGAGAGAGAAAATGTGGGGAGACCGTTTAGTCTTTCTTGGACTCCTAATAGCGTCTTGGGCCATTACAACAGGCATACTTTTACATTCGACTGGAACATTTTAGCTACATTGAATCAGATTGCGCTCTTTGTTTCACGATTGCGATACTTGGAGTTCACGTCTCCTTTGCGAGCGCTACAACAAAAACAAAAGAAACACGCACATCTAATTATCAGGCTTAAGCCCTGTTGCTCTTCGTCTCACGCGTGCGCCAAAAGGCATAAAGACGTAGACATGAAGAAGAGCGCATGCTTTAAATAGAAACCAATTTAACTCGGAGTTTCCGACTATCATACAAAGCAGAATCGTATGTCAGATATATTGCCAGACCAAATGTGGTGGCTCATAACTACAATTCTTGCAACGTTGACCATTATTGTACCGATTGGTTTATACTGGAAAACTCGAAAGATTCGATTATTTTGTTATAATATTGTTCAACAGACGCCTTTGCTAAGGGTGAACAAAACGATAAAAGAGAAGCTACAGATAACCTTTGAAGGAAAACCAGTGCAGCAGTTTTACCTTGTCATAATCAGGCTCCTAAACGCAGGAAATACTCCGATAACGACACCTGATTTTGCGAGTCCAGTCCAAGTGAGTTTTGGCAACGATGCCGAAATACTTACAGCCGAAATCCAAAAAAAGCAACCTCAAGATTTGTTAACATCCTTCGCTATCGAAGGAAACAAAATCGTCCTCAGTCGCGACCTCCTAAATAAAGGCGAAGGCATTACACTTAAAGCACTTATCACAAAATTTGAGAAGGTGTCGGTAAGCGGAAGGATTACTGGATGTGAAATCCGTGAGTTTAAGGACCAAAGCCAATCCTATCTTACTAGAATAGCTATTGGTCTCATGGGAATCTCTCTCATCGGGACCATTCTCGAGACTCTGACACCGACCTCCAATTTGTATCACTTCATTGCTACTTCTTCAGCAGCTGCACTTGTTGTCGTTATGGGCATGTACACTTACAAGCTTTGGAAAAAACAGCGCTTGCAAGCTTCGGAAAAAACGTAGTCACGCCTGAATTTTCACCTTTCCCTCTTTCATCAATCACTTTAACAAAAAAAGCAGAAACAATGAGTGTCAACCACAAAGCAAGACACACGACAAACAAGGAAAACAACTGAAAACCCAATAGTCTTAACGACGATGCTCCCGCCGCCTTCGTGTTCTCCGCCATGGAATCAACATCCGACCAAACTCAAAAACAATCCTATCAGCACCCTCACGACAAAAACCATCAACACTCAGATGAGCCAAAAACTCAGCTTCAGAATCAAAAACAGCCTTACAAGACCGACAACAACAGACACCGCCAACGACAGACCTCACTAGAAATAACCTCTAACATCCATAGCCTCCGCTACCTCCTCCCAAACAGCAACACCATTCTCCACTAAATCCTCATGAGACTCAACCCTAAAATCAGGCGACTTCCTATCAACACACAAACACCTAGAACCAAGATAGCGAACTTTTACCAACCGACGACCACAATACGGACAAACAGACTTCTTAGCAACATACTTAACCTTCAACTTACGATACGAACAAACACCAAACCAAGTCACAACACCAGAACGCTTACGGTCAGTCCTCACCGAAGCATGTGAAAGCTGATACTTAGCTGTGTCAAAAATAGACCTACGCTCCCCCGCAACCCCGCGCCCCTCGTTGTCCACGGCAACCTTAACTATCCAACCGTCACGCTTGAAACACTCCCTTGTGCGACCCTCAAAACCGTGACACTCAGAACAAAACTGTTTCGTACAAGAACGGCAGCGATAACCGCCCGCAACAAAACCTAAGATATGGAAATGAGGGCTGAAGAACCAATACCCCGTCGCCCTATTCAAACGAAAGGCATGGCGAATCACGCAACCCCCGATGACGCCACGCCTGCCCAAGGCCTCAAAGAGCAACCTATACAACTCGTCAAGACTCAAACTATAACGCTCGGGCGGAACGGATGCAACGATGTGTTCACACTTGCCAAACTGCTTTTCAGCCTCCAACGAACGAAACTCGATACTACGAGCCTCGCGATACAACGAACTCCTAAAGCATATGGGGCACGTCAGCTTATGGCAACGATAGAAAACTGGATGCTGATAGACCTGCTCCCGCCATTTCTCACCCTGCAACTGCAGCGGTAGTTCATGCCCTTCGACATTGAGACAACCCCAACGACCCCGATACTTACCGCAGTTCTCGTTAGTCACAGGCCCATGACCGACGAGTTGGTTAACCCCACAATTACCGTAACTATCATTTACAAACTTTTGATACTCTTCATCGTCAAACTCTTCATTATCAGGAAAATCCACATTGGCCAAGGACTGACGGTCAGTCACTAAGAACCCCTCCGTTTGAAGCATGCACCAAACGGACAGCGATACACACCAATCTCAACAGTCAAAATCGCATGAGCACAGTAAGCACCAACAAAACAGGACGACCCCTGATTCCCCACCCGCTCAGCCATTCAAAAAGACCTCCAACGCAATCGGGAAAGGCTAAGAAAACAGCCAATCCCAACGCCCGCGAGCATTACGCGGAATATGCCATGGGCTAACGCATCAAGCCTTTCAAACATCAATTGGTATGTTTTAGAGCTTAACACATCAACCACACCATCAAGCTCGCCGTTACCCTAATATAAATCTTGGGACACCTTAGTCATAGTGCCTTGCTACCCGATTTGCGCCGATAGAGGAATGGAAACATGAAGAACAGAGACATCACAAAAGACGAAATCAATAGAATAACAGAGGAATGTCAACCCCGAGAAAAAGCATTCTTCACTGTCATGAGGCAGTCGGGACTAACACCACACGCTATAAAGCAACTCAAAATAGGAAACTTGGAAAGAATTATGTATCCAAATACGCCGATACCATGCAAAGTAAGCATACCGTATGAAAAATCCCCAACTTTCATAGGAGAAGAGGCCACCAAATACCTCAAACAATACTTAGCAACCAGAACCCGCGCGAGAGAGAACCTGACATCACAAAGTCTACTATTCACGATACAAAATAACCCCAAAAAAGAAATCAACACAAAAGACGAAAGCAGAGCATTCAGACGAGCCGCACAAAAACTAAAAAAGAAAAGAAAAATCAACTACGAAATCAGAAGAGGAAAACCAAGCGAATTACGGCTTTACAGCCTCATAGAATTCTACAAAAAAAACACCAACGACTACCGAAAGGAACTAGACAACGACACCATACGCAAGAACGATGAATTCTGCAGAAACCTATATGAAAAATTAGCCATGCCTTCCTTAGAAATCGAACCGCCATCACCAATAGAAATACACCAACTAAGAAAGGAAAATCAAGAGCTGAAAGAACAATTTATAAAATTAGAAAAATCCATGGGACCAGTAACGGCACTGTATTATGAACTCGCAGGAATGATTCCTGCCACTATGTTTCCAGAATTAGAGCCCGTCCCAACAGAAAATGAGGACGAGACGCACATAGACCAACAACGACACACCGTAACACACAAAAGCGCGCGCGCTAAACCTAGTAAACCAATCCAACATTAAAAAGAAACCAAGGTTTCTTTGCCCGCCAATCATCCTTTGTATGATGAAAAAATTTATTGTCTCGAAGAATCCCAAAGCATCTTGCCCGCCATTCGGCTCTCTCAACATAAATTTTTCGCTTTTCTCTCCCCTTGAAAAGCGTCTTACATGAAAAAACGACCCCAACGAAATCATGAAGCATCATGAACATAAAGGAACGCAAGAAAATGAAAACACTAAAAAGAACCCAACAAGAAATAAGGAATGCCCAACTCTGGGCAGAAATTCAGCTCCCAAAACTTTTAGGAGAAAAGAAAGCATGAACACCAACAAAGACACGACAGAAAACAATGAACAATCAACAACAACAACTAACAATAAAACAACCTCCGTAGAATTACTAAGGTTGAGCGAAGGTTGGTATACTAAACCACTACAGCCACCGTTTTCCCGATATAACCACCAAATCGAGACACAAGTGGAAGCTATACGACGACCCCAACCACCTGTCAACTACCTAGACCTCATAATAAACACTTGCATCAAAGCAACCAACGAAGGAAAAGCAGAAAACACCATTTCAGCCTTTTTCCACAGACTAAGGCAACTAAGCAGAGAAGCAGACCTAATGAAGTCCGAAGAAGTGAAGACCGCAATAGCAAAGGCAAAGAACAACAAAACAAAGAAACAAACGAAAAACAACTCAACGCCCGTTGGCTTGTCCCTAAATTAACCGCACGTGCAATGTTTGACTGCAACATCACACTAACGCATTTTTATAAACCGCAGTTATCTGTTAGTGAAGAGAGGTAGGTTTATGAGATTTTATGCTTGCGCTAATTTAAAAAGCCAATCGCGGAAAATATCATGAGTTCTCAAATAGACTTGTACCGAGACATCCACAAGGGCCAACGCCGTAGGTTCTTCAACATTGCAACTCAAGCGGGAATCCTCGACTACACCGACCCGAAAGCCCTTGATTCACTGTACGATGAACTCTATTCCTTCAGGGAACACATGCGCCTTCACGCTCATTTGGAAGAGAAATTCATTCACACTGTTCTGTCTCAAAGAGTTCCAGGCGGCGCCACGCAACTTGAAGAGGATCACCGCGTTATTCGTCAAGAATTCGATGACCTAATCGCGCATTTCGATGGCATGAGAACCAAACCTGTTGATTTCGAAAAACGTGGAGAGCTCGCCCTCGAATTCTACCGAGCGTGGAGCCGCTTCATTGCATTCTACTTTATGCACATCAACAGAGAAGAAGAACAGATCATGCCCGTCCTGTGGAAGCTCTGCACAGTCGAAGAGCTTGCTGAAACACATAAATTGATGATCACTGACCAAAAACAGGAAGAACTCGTCGAAGACTTCGAGATGATACTTCCAAACGCGAATTTGCAGGAACGAGTTGAGATTCTCGGAACACTTCAAGTTTTAACGTCACCTGAGGCATACCAAGAGTTCCTCAAGCTTGCGGAACGCATTCTCGAACCAAACGATTGGGCAAATCTGAAGACAGAACTCGGACTTACATAGATCTGCTTGTATAGCGTGCAGCTTTTCTCATCCGAGCACTATTTAGCGCGCGCCTAACGCTTGCCGTGATGAGAGCATTAAGGTTTGAGCCTATTCATCATCTCGTTTGCGAAGGCTCTTGCCCGCTCCAATCTTGCTGCATCGGGCTGACCTTGACTGGCTCGCACGGATGCACGGGCTTGTGGATGAATTCGCACGAAAGTTTTGACCAGTCGAGAGGCTTGTACTTGGCAGTCAAAAATGCCAATAATATTAGCCCCCACAGCAGCGTCCTTGAATTTCTGAATCCATCCTTGCAAAGGCGGTGCATCCTCGGGCGCCATGTGAGTGAGAAAGAGCGCTATTGCTTTATCCTCGACATGTGTTTCTAAGAAGGCCTTAGCTTGTCTATTTGGACCAGATGCATATATTGGAAACCCTAGAAATGAGAGGTCGTAGCCTTCAAGTGATGTGACGTTTTCGATTCGCCTAATCTCTTTTGGTTTAGGAATCGCATCATAAATGGCTTCGGCAACTTTCTTTGTATTTCCAGTCCGAGGCATGTAAGCAACTAAGACTTTCACGTATAATTCCCGATGCACTACTGATTGGGCAGTATTTATAAAGCTAGTAGCGCGCGCCACTACAAAATAACAGCTTACGGATTCGCTAAAGCGCGCGCGCTACCATGATGTGGCACTCGCTTACGCTCGTGCTCCGCTAAAACGCCTTCCAAAACCAACCAACCACGAAAGCGCGCGCGCTACACACCAAAAAAGGGGAAAGTAGAGGCAACTAAAAAGCCTAACTCGCGCGCTTATCAGCTTCTCTTCACTAACTCTTTTGCTAAATTTGAGAATGAAAGAAAACCAGAATCTTCATTAAGATTCACTAAGAAACTTGCCGAATACGTCACTTCCCAAAACTCATTCTTTTCAAGTTTTCTTTTAAATTCTGCATAAGAAGAGTAGTCTTCATGAAGCGAAACAACCAAGTGCGAAGACTTCAAGCCTAACCCTCTTTCAAACATTAGAATATTTGAGAAAGTGCCTAGCGCCCTTCCAAACTCTTTCGAATCAGGTTCCTTAACCATGGCAAGAAAGGTTATAGCCAAGATTTCAAACCCTAACTTGCGGAAGTCTGGAATTGCGGTATATTCTCTTATGACCTTTTCTTTTTCGAGTCTAGCCCTTAATCTTGTGACTGTCGGTTGGGAAACGCCTACAGACCTAGCTAGTTCTCTGTCACTTCTTCGACTGTCCTTCATAAGCTCACTGATTAGTTTTGATTCAACAGTTTTCAACGTAAGCACGTTCCTAAGATAAACTCTTGAATAGAATATAACATTGTTTTTAAGAATTGTTGCAGAACTACGACGAACTTCAAAATTTATAAAAAAGAAGGGAAAATGGCTAGAGAGCGAAAACCAAAGGCCAGAAAATAAGGGTTAATACCCAGTTTTACACCGCCAATTGGAATTTCGCCTAGTCAATCAACGTGCCAACATGTTTTCCCTTGACGACCATCAAAACGTTTTCGATGTTGAACCCTGAATTCTCTCTTCTCATACTTCAAATCAAAGTTCGTCAGCGTCTGTGACTGGCCTAGGGTTTTCTTCCGCAAAATGTGTGGGTGCCTTTTTACTGATCAAGCGTTTCTGTATAAACTCATAGCCGCACTCACACTTGAACCCGACGGTCTCGTTCTTTATCGTCAGCAGACTGTTGATGCGTGATGCTTTGCATCCTGTCTCTAGTTTGTGCATCCTCCACGTCAAAGCAAGATCGTCCAGATTCATAGGGTGAAGCGTTTCCGCTTTAAACATGAACCAAACGGCATATGACACCAAGCCGACCCAGAAAATCAAAGCTAGCCATTCCAGCACTTTTTCACAACCATGCTTGCCACGCATAATCTAGATATTTCACCATTACGCACCTGATGTTTAAGACAAGCCTTAGATTAAACAATTGTGAACTAAGCATCATTAGTTCAAATCAAAGATTGCGACGTTACATATTTGGCTCCAAATATGCATGATACATTGAAACCGAGGAGGGGTACCAGACGGCTCTCCACGTTTAGACGCATGCAAAGAAGACTCTGCAGCATCGCGGACAAAATACAACGTCGACATGCGAAAAGTCAGGTTTGAACTCGTCCTCGAACTCAAAGCCCTCACCGAACAAGCCCAACAAAAAGCCATCGACACGCACGCCTCCAAAGTTGAAACCAAACAAGGCTGGTCCCGCCTAGCAGCCTACATCAGCCAAGTCATCAACGGCATCGGCAAAACCTACGACGAAGCAAAAATAGACGCTGACCTCCAAGAACTCAAACCTCATCCAAGAAATCAGCAAAAAAAACAGCAAACCCCAACACAACAACAATAACAGGCCAGCGTGTTGGCCGTAACACCAGTGGAAGTGGAGATATCTCCCGCAAAACTCTTTATTTCATCTTTTTGGTCAGCGCGTGCTGTATGCCTCGGCGCATTCAAGCCAGGTTATAGAATCTGTTATAAGTGGTGCCGTTTTGAAGTTTGTCGTGAGGAAAATGGTTGAGCTAAAGAGAACTCTGAATCTTTTGGATGCCACGGCAATTGGCGTCGGGGCGATAATCGGTGCGGGAATCTTCGTTGTGCTGGGCATCGCCGTAGGCTATGCTGGGCCGGCGGTTATCGTATCAATGGTCATTGCAGGAACTGTTGCCTTGTTCACCGCACTCAGCTTCGCTGAACTGGGTTCTGCAATTCCAAAGCAGGGAGGCACATACGAGTTTGCTTACGAACTGATCTCTCCTTTCGTCGCATTTATCTCTGGATGCTTGTGGCTTTTCGGCCAGACCGTGGCCGGAGCAGCTGTGAGCTTGGCGTTGGCAAGTTACGTTGTAGCGGTGTTCCCGTTTTTTCCTTTGAAAGTCATTGCGGTTTCAGCCGCACTGGTTTTCACGGGTTTAAACCTCGTCGGAACGAAGCATTCGGCCATGATCAACAACATTTTGGTTCTAGTGAAAATCGTGATCCTCTGTCTGTTTGTTAGTTTCGGAGTTTTTCAAGTGAATTCGCAAAACTATTCACCGTTTGCGCCGTTTGGCATTGTTGGAATCCTTCAGGGAGCAGGGTTCATTTTCTTTGCATACATAGGTTTCGGAAGGATAGCAGCGCTCGGCGAAGAGGTAAAGAACCCGAGGAGAACGTTGCCGCTGGCCATCTTGCTTGCCCTGACCACCTCGGTGATTTTGTATGTTGCGACGGGTTTTGTCGCAACAGGTCTGCAAAACTATCGAATTTTGGCAGGGTCGGGGTCGCCACTTGTTAATGCTGCGAGAGCGACGGGAAACTTCACACTAATAGCGGCTATTTCTTTTGGGGCCATTGTGGCCACTGCGAGTGTTCTTTTGACCAACCTGATCGGCTTGTCCAGGGTCTCATTTGCGATGGCGAGAAACGGACAGCTTCCAAAGTCTCTGGCAACAATCCACTCTAGACTCGGAACCCCTTATGTTTCAATTCTTTTGACTGGCGCGCTGATGACTAGCTTGGCCTTTGTTACTGATCTAAGGGAAACTGCGGCAATAACGAGTTTGTCACTTCTGTCCACTCATATCATTCTGCACGTTTCAGCGATAAGACTCAGAAAGAAAATGCCGAACTTGAAAAACTTTAGGGCTCCATTTTACCCGTTGATTCCTTCCTTTGGTTTGGTCAGTTGCGTCATTCTGATGTTTTCACTGCCTATAGAAGCATGGATCGTTTGGGCTGGGTTCGTGATAGCCATCTCAGTCTACTATCTGCTAAGAAACAGACCTTGACGTGCTTGTGCAGGACGTGCTTGTCTATTTGGTACACCAAGACGAACAGACTCTGATCTGAAGGGAAAAGCTGCAGATCTGGATCAGATACTTCCAAATGAGATTCTTCTCCCTTGGGGGTTCAGCGAGAGAGCCCGCGCGCTCTTGACTCATACTTGAACTTGGTCAAACCGTAATCAGCGAAGACGCTGCCGGTTCGTGAATGAGGCATTGATGAGAATTTCATTCCACGGTACAGGGAGGCTAGGGTTAAATAAACGTGGGTCCTCACCGATACTCGCTAGGTTCGCGGTGTTCATCGTGAAAGAATATGACTTTATAGTATTAGGCACAGGCTCGGCCATGGAAATAGTCAACGTGCTGATTGAAGATAATCCAAGCGTGAGAGCCGCAATAATAGACAAGGATGAGCCAGGCGGCATCTGTCTCACCCGTGGTTGCATTCCCTCCAAAATTCTCCTGTACTCTGCAGAATTAGTAAGGACAATAGAAAGAGCCAAGGAGTTCGGCATATCTACTGATATCAAGAACGTTGATTTTCAGAAAGTCATGCAGAGAATGAGAACACTGATCGACGAGGAAATCAACAATTTGAGGCAAGGGCTTTTTCATTCCAAGAACCTAGACTACTACAACAGCGTGGCCCAATTTGTCGCGCCCTACACGTTGAAGGTTGGCAACGAAACCATTACCTCAAAAATGATTTTTCTATGCTGCGGGTCGAAACCAATTATACCTGCAATAGCCGGTCTCGAAAGCGTACCCTACCTCACAAGCGACACGATCCTCAAGCTTGATCGCCTCCCTAAGAGCATCGCAATCATCGGTGGCGGGTACATAGCTGCTGAGTACGGCCATTTCCTTTCAGCCATGGGGTCCAAGGTCACGATAATTGGCAGAAATCCACAGTTCATTCCGGAGGAAGAGCCAGAAGTGTCCGCCTTGGCCAAGAGAGAACTGCAGAAGCACATGACCGTTATCACGAACCATGAAGTGCGCAGAGTCGAGAACGCTTCGGCGGGCAGGAGAAGGGTGATTGCAGTTGACAGAGAAACAGGAAAGGAAGCTGAGATATTGACAGACGAGATACTCGTCGCGTCGGGAAGAGGACCGAACTCGGACATACTACGTCCAGAAAGGGCCGGAATCAAAACCGACGAAAAAGGCTGGATCATCGTTAATGAGTATTTGGAGACATCTCAGCCTAACGTTTGGGCCTTCGGCGACGCGGACGGCAAATACTTGTTTAAGCACGTGGCAAACTACGAGGCTCTACTCGTATATTTCAACGCTGTACAAAAGAAGGGCGTCAAAGTCGACTATCACGCCGTCCCACATGCTATCTTCACTTATCCAGAAATCGCATTGGTGGGACTAAAGGAGAAGGAGGCAATAGAAAAGTACGGCCAAGAAAACGTTCTGATCGGCTTTCACAGGTATGAAGACACGGCCAAAGGAGAAGCTATGGGCGTGAGAGACTATTTTGTAAAGGTAATACTTGAAAAAGACACGTTGAAAATCATAGGCGCACACATCATCGGGCCCTCCGCTTCAGTTCTCATCCAGGAGATAGTGAACGTGATGTACACCGATGAACAAACTGCAGAGCCGCTCATCAAGGCAATGCACATCCACCCGGCGTTAAGCGAGGTTGTGGCGAGAGCCTTCAGTCCGCTCATGACCCCCCAGCTGTACCACCACACTATCGAAGAGCACTATGGCCTGTCCATCAAGTAATGCATCGACGAGCATGCTAACGCTGCCTCACAGTGCCAGCGACCCTCCGTAAGAAGCTCCCCACGGCACGTGGAAATCCTTCCGAATTCTACAACAACCTTATATGTCCACATTTAATCAATGGCAAACAAGCGGTCGTCTCAAGCTGAAAAGAAGGAGTCGATGTGATCAAAGACCTTTCAGCCTTTTACTCCAAGAATGCTCTCAACATGAAACGTTCCGAGATCCGCGAACTTTTGAAAGTGACCCGGCGACCCGACATGATCTCCTTCGCTGGCGGACTTCCCTCTCCAGACACTTTTCCCGTCAAAGACCTCGAAGACATAGCTTGCCATATACTGAGAGAAAAAGGAGCCACGGCCCTTCAGTATGGACCCACCGAGGGAGAATTGGCTCTGCGTGAAGAAATTGCCAAATGGATTTCACGCGAAAAACCCGGCATCAAACCCGAAAACATCCTTGTCACATCAGGGTCGCAACAGGGTTTAGACATCATCTCCAAAGTCTTCCTGGACCCGAAGGACACGGTAATAGTCGAGTTGCCAACGTACATCGGCGGTCTACAAGCCTTCACAGCATACAGGGCCAAGATGGTCGGTGTCCTCCAAGACGATCAAGGAATGCGGATGGACCTCCTGGAAAAAACTTTGACCAGACTGGCAAAGAGGAACAAGAAACAGAAATTCATCTACGTCGTCCCAGACTTTCAGAATCCTTCCGGAGTCACGATGAGCTTGGAAAGACGCAGGAGACTCTTGGAATTGGCTTACGAGTACGAGCTTCCTGTCATTGAAGACAGCCCATACAGAGACCTCAGATTCACAGGCGAAAGCGTTCCAGCCATTTTCAGCCTGGACAAAGAGAGTCAAGTCATAGTCGTAGGAACCTTCTCCAAGCTGCTCTGTCCAGGACTAAGGTTGGCTTGGATAATGGCCCCCGCCGAGTGGATGGACAGGATGGTCGTCGCCAAACAGAGCATGGACCTCTGCTCGCCCACGTTTACTCAGCTCATAGCGGCCGAGTACATGAAACGCGGGTTGCTGCCGAAGCAGGTTGAGAGTATCCGCAGACTGTATGCAAGAAAGCGTCAAGTGATGCTGGAAGCCCTGCAGAAATACATGCCAAAGGGTGTGGCATGGACCAAGCCGGAAGGCGGACTGTTTCTATGGGTCAAACTTCCGAAGAGAATGAGCACTGACGACCTCTTTCCAAAGGCAATCGAAAATGGAGTGGTCTACGTAAAAGGCTCAGCCTTTCATTGCAACGGCAAAGGCCAAAACACCATGAGAATAAACTTCTCATACCCATCAGAACAGCAGATAGAAGAAGGCATCAAACGCCTGGCCAAAATGATCAAAGAGAACAATTGAGAAAAAAGAGGCAGAAATAGAGAACGCCCGCTTTCAAAATCTTGTCCAAACTCTAACCCAAATCTTCTTCAACCGCGCCGCCTTGTCCCTTTATCATGCGTGCGCACTTGAACAGCCCGCACAGCTCCGCATCCAACCTCAAAATCTTCAATGTTTTCAACGATGCTTGTCGACTGTATATGCAAAATGTATATGCTTTTTGTATATGCTTTTACACACGCGCTATCAGCGAATTTAGGGACAAGCCAGCGCGCTCTCCGCAAGCTGCATACTCACCGCCTCCGCCGCAGTACCCGCCACCCGGCTAAAACAGTCACGCAGAAGGCAAGACCTTCCCCTTTCTTTCCGCAGCTAACGACATCTGAGGCGCCAAGACCTCCACCTTCGAAGGAGGGATAAGCAGTTTGCGGCCGCAATTCGGACACTTCCCTCCAATCTTGAGGACGACGCTCTGAAGGTACGTCTGACGCCTGTACGTTCCATCCTGCAAAACAGGCTTTAAGTCCTCGTACAACAATGACCCGCATCGGCCGCAGTAGAAGATGAATGGCACCCGACGTCCTCCGTCAAGCTAAACGACTGACACTGAGCATATGGTATACCCGGTATACTTAATAAACTGTATCCACATATAATACCAAAAACAAAATATACACCAACAAACCAGAAGCAACGCGGGAAACAAGATGAAGACCCTCAAGATCTCAGAGGACATCCACCAGAAGCTGACCGCACTGATGGGCGAATTGATGACTCAGACAAGCAAGATGCAGACGTACCAAGACGCAATAAACGCGCTGATAAACCAGTCAGTCATCCTTCCCGAAGAGCTGCTCACGCAGACACAGAGCTTCATAGAAGAGAACAGGCACCTAGGTTACACGACGAAGGAAGAGTTCATACGCGACGCCATAAGATTCCGATTAACATGGCTAAAACAAGAATACGAATACATAGAAATGCCCAAAGAACAGTACGACATGCTTGAAGAAGCACTGCGGCAGATGAACATGCCGTACCGAAGCGTTGAAGACTTCATAACCAATCAGACAAAGGAAGTCCTGCAGAAACATGATGAATGGAAAAAGGCAAGCGCTCATAGGCGACTGAGAAAAGAGTAGAAAGAAGTAGAAAGCCTTCACTTCAGCTTGCTGCACAGTTTTGGTCTCAAGTTCTCTGACACTCGTCTCGATAACGCCCTAATTCTTTTCCGATTGAACCTACATTCTCCTCTTGCTTCCACAGCTAGTGTTTAATAATCGAAGAGAACCTTGGCTATGTCAAACGGCTTCAACAAATACGCGTGTGCATTCTTGTTAACAGTCTTGATCGCGTTCTGAACTGTTGAGTAACCAGTGATGATTATCTTCCGCGTTCTTGGCACGCTATCCTTGATCTTTGTGAGAAGTCTCCGTCCCCTCCGTATCCGCGCAGGCGGGATAGAATAGACAGAGCTAAGTTATAGAGGATTCTTTCAAAAATGTTATCTGCAAGAACAGTGAAAGAACATTCTGGAGAAGGAGAAAGCCGAGACAAGCGGTTGTAAAGGACGAAACTGGAAGATGGAGAGATTGAAGGACTCATGATGTTGATTATCTCTATGCCTATAGTTTTGGGCATTGTGGCAGTAGCGGGTGCAATGATCGGTGGAGCATTCATTCTCATTTTGGATGCCGAACTGATTCGACGAAGAAGAAAAAAGAAAGAAGAATCGCAAGCAATGCTCTCTCGACCGTCAAGTGCTCGAGAAAAGCGATAGCGACTCCGCTGAAGACGCTGGAAGCCTTGCCGTCACTGCCGAAAGCTAGACCAGTTCTTTCGGAACACGGTTCGGCATGTGAGATCGATAGTAGCTAAGGCCATTTCTACGCACTTTTGTTTGAACGCTCGGGTACAGGATGAGCTCCTCAGTTTCGAGCTCCTCGGCTAGTTTCGGATCGATCGCACGTATCCTTTCAACGAGTCTTTGCAGACTGTTTTCCTGAGAAAACGAAACCATCACGGCTGGATGACACCGCACGTTCTCCTCAACTAAGTTTTGCAGAGCCTTCAGTTGCATGAGA
Source organism: Candidatus Bathyarchaeota archaeon (assembly GCA_963707955.1). Classification (GTDB taxonomy): domain Archaea; phylum Thermoproteota; class Bathyarchaeia; order Bathyarchaeales; family Bathycorpusculaceae; genus DASPPK01. The sequence continues at coordinate 566,468 of OY970176.1, forward strand.
AAGCCTTCCTGCTTTGCCCCAGTCAGACTGGAAAATTCTTCCTCACTGCACCCCTTGAGAGAGACGCGGACGTGAACAAACGGGAATTCTGAAAGTTCATGAGCGTAACTCTTGTCTTCTCCTATCAGTATGCCGTTGGTTTCAAGGATGAAGAGTAGGTTCTGCTTCTTCAAGCCTTCCAAGACGTGAAGAAGGTGGTCTCTGCCGATCGTGGGTTCCCCTCCGCTCAAACGAATTTGTCGGGTCGCCTTTTTTCCAGCCATTCTAACGAGGGTGTTCGCAACGGTTTCAGGGCCATAGAACTTCCCAGACCTCAGCTGGTTTCATCATGATCTGGTCTGAAACCCAGCAAAACTTGCAGAGGAGGCCACACCCCACTGCGTCGGCCGTGACTATTCCGCCGTACCAGCGATCAATGCGGAACCGCCAATACTTTCTTTCTTGCGCCTTACCAGTGCCCCGGGTGACAAGTTTCTCTACGGCTCTATGCCTGACGGTCGGGTCATAAAGGCTCATTGCCTGACTCACTCGGAGACCACGGGCAACGGGTACAGTTCGCTCAATCTGACTTTCTTGAGTTTTCGGTCGACCTGAACAATCACGTTTGGGTCGCCGAATTCGCTTATGAACTGTCTGCACTTTCCACACGGCGGCAGGACACGCCCACCGTTCTTGTATGCAAACGCGACAATGGTCTCGATTTCTTCTTCTCCCTCAGAAACCATCGTTCCGATCGCTGCGTACTCTGCGCAGATTGAACATGGAGCAGAACACTCTATCTCGACGTTGACACCGGAGAATATCCTGTTGTTCTTGGTCCGCAAGGCAGCTGCAACGGATGATCTTTTCGACTTTCGCTTTCCAATCAAGTCCTTTGCTTTCTCGACAAGTTCAAGATCCGGCTTCGTAAGATCTGCGAATTGCATGGGCATCAAAAACAGAATACTTCTTAATGAACTTTCGTTTAAAATAGAATACCGGGCGATTAGGCCTCGCCGATTTCTGGATTCGCGCTTTTCATGGATGGGGAGCGCTACATCCCTGTATTCGCGTTTTTCCCCTTCTATTCCACCCGCCTCCCCCCTAGGGTACTAGTACTGCACGTAGCCATTGCGAAAGGCCCTACTGGATTTGTGTGGGCTTTAAGCTGAGCTTGTGTAGAAGGCTTGAAAGAGGGCTGGGCGAAGGTAGTAACTTTTCTATGCATTCAACCGTCACCGTTTTCTGGCTTCATCTGCCCTGCTCCGAGCTTGCTAAAACGCCCGTCCTCCATGCTAGGGTGTCAGCCATACTTAGCCCGTCAAGCGTGTCTTCAGTCGAGTCTGTCGCCGCGGATTTGTTCAGTCATCAAGCCTAGGCTTTTTGCGTATTCCAAGAATGCGGTGCGCAGAGCCTCGCTTTCAGCCATTCCTAGGCTTATGCACATTCGGTCAAGAACCTTCTTCTGTGAAGGTGGCAGGTAGACCTTGACAACTTTTCTTGCCAAAAAACATCACCTCTTTAGACATCTCACCGTCTTCGGTTCTGAACATACGGAGGGTCCTAATTCATAAAAGAAATAGAGTAGATAATATACCATTTAGACTAATTCTTAAATAGATGAATAGACTAGTACCTAGTAGGGAAAGAGCTATGGTAGAAAGTAAGATGATCTTGGAATGGGCCAAAGCATCTTATAGGACCGAACAGAACCAGAAGGCAGCTATTAGAAAACTTAGAGACTTTCTAGCTTTCACTAAGATGGCCCCCGAAGAGCTTGTTAAGGAACAAAGAGCTAAGATAGATGAGAGAGCTGCACAGAGAAGGATCTTAGCTTTCTATAAGAAGATCATAGATGCTGGAAAGACTCCCACCGTGGCCTTTGACTATACTAAGTTTCTAAGAAGCTTCTATAACTACTATGGCCTTGTGTTGTCCTTTAGGCCTAATGAGTTAGAGATGCCTCTGCCTAAGATCAAAGACTTTCCCTTTGAGCTACAGCACATTCAAGGTATGATCTATGCTGCCAATGTTAAAGGTAAAGCGCTCATACTAACTCTTGAAAGCAGTGGTCTTAGGATAGGCGATATAGTCAAGCTACTCAGAAAAGACATTGAGCCTTTGCTAGAGAAAGAGCCCCCTGTAGAGCTTGAAGTGATTACAGAAAAGGAAAGAGTAAGGGCTAATTCTTTTCTCCATTCAGTAGCAATCAAGGCCTTAAAGGATTATCTAGCTTCTAGGACAGATGACTTTCCTTGGCTATTTACTACCGATTTAGGTAGTAATCTCTCTACGCCTGAAGCAGACCGAATGGTTAAGACAGCCTTTAAGAATGCTGGGTTTGACAGTGGAAATCTTAGAGTCCGAACACACTGCATTAGAAAGTTTACTATAGGGCAGTTTCAGGACAGTGGCATAGAGGAAAACCTTTGGAAAGCTATTGTCGGTAAGAAAACACCACAGGCTGCCTATAACTCTAACAAACTGAGAGAAGCATACATTTCAGCTCTGCCTAAGCTAAATCCAGAGGCACTTGTCAATAACCATGTGAAGATGGATGATCTAGCTAACAAGGTCCAGACTCTTGAAAAGGAGAACCTAGAGCTTAGGCAGAAACTTACTGAGCTAGAGCAGAAGAAGGGTTTTGAGGTGTTAATGGAGATGTACCAAGACAGACAGAAAGAGATCAATAAAGATGCCTTCAATAAGGCTGCTCCAGCCAAGGCCAGTCTGAATGGTAAGAAACCTGCTCCTACAGAACCTATAACAATCAATGGATCAGAGATTCTAAGTCTAAAGGCTCTAGCTCAAAGTCTACAGCTCTTCTATGATAAGAAGAAGAAAGAAGGACAGTCTAAGAATGAATGATCAAGTATTCTATGCAACCTTGGCTATTCTTACCTTCATATTCTTTCTAGGGCTAGTTATTGTAATCAAAGAGACATTCAAGCTGCCTAGAAGTAAAAAGCCCCATTAGTCTCTCTTTTTTATTCTCCAAGTTTACCACATTAAGATTCTAGATAAAAATATAGTGACCATCTCAGTCAAAGGTTCAGAGACGGCCACTAGCTGTTATGATGGTAAGAGGACGTTCCGAAAAGGAAGCGCCCGGTCTCCCATCAGTGTGGCCGTAGGCAGTAAAGCCCAAGTGAATGACAATCAGTTCACTTGAACCGCGACTGACCGCCCTTAGCCTATCACTTCTAAGATAGTGCTTTTACTATCTTCTGCAATATCTCAACTATACCCGTTCCTGCTGATGGGTTGCTGAGAAGAATAACTACATCATCTAATGTGGCTGCCATTTGTTAATCACCTGCCTTTATCCTTAATTGGTGCTCTAGTGTAGAGCTCAAATTTACCGTCTTGAAGGGTTATTCTCAGTACAAAGCATTTGCCGAAGAGGTTTAACCATATCCCGCCCTTAGCCATATGCCGGGCCCGAATATAGTCTTCCTTAGTGTGTTTTATGTATTGTATACTGGTACCCTCTATGCTTCATTAAGCTTCTTCAAGATAGCAGCTAACTCGTCACTCGTGAGAATCTTGGAGAGGATCGTCTTTAGATCCTTATTGTCCTTCTCTGATAAGAGTTGAACGTCTCCAATGACTCTGTACTTTCCCATATGCTCACCCCTTAGTCGGTTTTCTCTTCTCTTACAACTCTCTGTACTTCTTTGCCCGTTAACGGATCTCTAGCCCATTCTATGTGTTCTTCATACTCGACCGGCTTAGGCTTAGGCTCTGCAATCTTTGGCTTCTTCGGTTGCTTTGGTTCTTCTTTGTCTAAGATCACAATGTCAAGCTCAACATGGAGAGTGCTTGGTGGATCTAGAACACCACTATTGTCAAGAACATCTTTAGTCAACTTAATGGGGCACTTTGTGGTCTTGTCATATACGACTTTCCAATCACCTAAGCCTCTAGAAGCATATGGACCCTCGCAAGCTACATAGCTACTACCGTCTTGTTGGGGCAATAGATTGATCATAGCAGGCCCATCAACAAAGATCAATACCGGTTTAGCTATGACTCTAAGTTTACCCAAGTTTATCGGTGTATTGTTGTATGCTTGAAGAGTAGCGTCGTATTCAACCTGTAGATCTTTAACCCTCTTGCTAAAAGTCATACTAGTGTTAGAGCTTTCAATGGATGCTATCTGCTTGGAGAGTAGTATCAATTTATCTCTAAGTTTACGGTGTGTCTCGTCCTCAAGGCCTGAAGCTACTTGCTGTCTACGGACCATAGCATTATGCTGTTCAATCAATAGCTGACTGCGTTTCTTCTCTTCTTGTTCTTCTCTAGTTTGTCTTTGTCTCTCTTCATTAGCTGCTTGGATATTCTTCTTGCGTTCTTCTATATCACGTTTAATTTGATCATCTAATTGGTCTGATCTATCTAAACTCATTTTTCATTCACCCCCATTTTAGACTTAATATCATCCTTTTCATTGGTGTATACGCCCGTTCTTCTGATACGGACTTCGATGATGGCACATCTTGGATTTTGACAAACCCACCCGCCATCCTTTTTATGGACTAAGATTCCCCCACAGAGAGGGCATTTCAATGTCCATTCACTGTTTACCATATTCTATTTTCCCTTCTTTCCAAATAGAAGATCAAAACACCGCTCACAGTAGACTTTTCTACCCTTCAAGTCTTCCTTAACTGTGACTATTCTTCCGCAGCGTTCGCAGCATAAACGGTTATTGCGTGTAGTAGTATTCCCAGTGAGACTATTGAAAACTTTACCACTATTCATGTTCGCTATGACTACGGCTCTAGGAGTTTCTTTTACTTCTGGAATGATGTCCCAACATAGTGCTAAGCCTAAGGCATCTACTAGGTTATCATTTCTGGTTTTACCCTTATGATAGTGGGACAGTTCAAAATACAATTCCTTAAAGTTCTGTGGGGCTTTAAAATGACCAAGATTGATGGTATTCTTAACCTCACCCAGAATCTTATCCTTATAGATCTGGGCCTCTATGTAATTTGGTTTCAGTCCATGTTGTTCTAAGAGACCGTGAAATTCAACGGGTTGGTTATCCATTCGGATGCTTGTGACTCTATACTGCTTCATAAGAGTTGCAATGGCTTGGGGATCAAACTCTCTCATGTTTAGGGCATAGAGAACTTTGAATCTCTCCTTTTGCCTTTCAACAATGATTATACCGGTCGCATTGGTCTTGCCATAGCCCGGATCTATTCCCGCTTGTATCTTACTAGTAGAAATACCAGAAGCTATAGGTTCAATATCTTTACTGAAAGATCTACTTAGTGCTTCATTATCTAGAAACTCTTTCTCTTCGCTTGTTGGTATTCTAGCTAAGATCTCCCGGGCATATGCCGCTTCACTCAGTCTCATCTTTGATCCTTTGTTAGATTCTTGCTGCCATGGACAGACCTCTGAGCTAAACTGCTTAAGAGTAAAACCGTATTTCTCTGGATCTGTTATTAGATCCACAAAGAAACCAGAGGGCTCAGACGGTGTGCTTAGTACGACTAGCTTACAGATAGAACCGCTTAGAACCGGGGTTAAAGCTTTCCACACTGTGTCTTTGATCAAGCATGCCTCATCAACGAAGAGAATATCAGCTCTGAATCCCCTTATAGACTTAGATGTGGCCATGCATGTGTCAACAATGGAACCGTTCTCAAGTTGAAACCCGTTCTCGGGGATCTCTTTAAACATTCCACCCTGAACGATCTTAGCTTTAATATCCGGGTTATCTCGGACAAAGTTGTTTAAGTGGAAGTACATTCTCTTCTGCCCTGAGACTAGGAGAATCTCAAGCGGTCTTTTGAGCTCATTAGAATATACATCAGCGTACCAGAGACTAGCTAGAGCACAAAGCATAGTCTTTGAAAACCCTCTACCTGCACAAAGTGCTAAGTTTTTTATATCGAAGTTGGCTAAAGCTTCTAGGACTTCAATTTGTTCTGGTATTGGCTCTAGCTTTGTGATTCTACGGAAATAGCTAACTATGTCTTCATGCATCTACAAACCCTCCTAAGTTCTCATCTTGTTCTGAGGTTCGAATCCTTATTCCCTGATAGAATCGAGTTCGTATGCCCTTAACCATAGGACGACTCTGTTTGAACAGAATGTATTTTCTTAGCTTCATTAGCAGTATTTGATCCGAGAGTGGAACCTGAGACCGCTTCTTACAGAACTCATTAAAGACTATAGAAAGTTGCTTTAGACTTATCTCAGACTGGAGATCTGGAACAAGCATACTCTCTGTGAAATCTTTGACTATATCAACCGTCCATATGGCCTGAGTCTCATGGCTATCTGTTTCAATGGTGAATCCTTTGTTATCTAAGAGTCTCTTTAAGCCAACTAGAGCTTTGTTCAATAGGCCTGAAAGTTCTGTGTCCGTCGTTAGCTTGTCTAGAAGGTTGTTATCCCTTTTACCATTCTCTTTGCTAAAGACTCTGTCAAAATTGAAGATCTGTGGTCTTCGATAGAAAGCATAGCTAGTGTCTGTTGTTTCCGGAAGTTGGTTAGCAACGAAGAGTAGCTTGGCGTAGTTTACGAAATATATTGGATCTTGATGGAACTTTACGTCTCCCTTGATTCTGGATCTGCCGGTCATTTCCTTAAACTTAGAACTGTCTCTAAGCGCTTGGGTGCTAAGTTCGTCTGCTACGTTTGCCAGCTTACCATATGAGAGAGCTGTCTTGAAATTGTCCCCTAGCTCTTGCATTGGGACATGGCTAACGTTATCTTCTCCTAGGAATTTGATTAATAGATTAAGGAAAGTGGTCTTACCGTTCTCGCCTTCTCCGACCAAGAAGAAAGCCTTTTCAAATAGATAGTTGCGATAAAGACAGAACCCGAAAAACTCCAAGATTGTTTCTATGTGTTTATTGCTCTCAAGCCATTCAGAGAGAGCTTTGTCTATCAATGGGCAGGTTGCTTTAGGATCGTATCTTATTGGAAGCTTATTGAGAAAAGGTACGCTTGGTGTATGTGGCTGCAATTCAAGAGTGTTTATGTCTAGAATACCGTTTTGGAGACAGATTAAGTTTAGAGGTACGTTATCAAAGTAGCTTTCTGCTACCGGTACGCTAAGCTTGATTCTAGAGAGCACCTGTTCAAAGTCTATCCTTTGATAATCATCCCCGAACTCGTTTACTATGGCTAAGCCTATTGTCTGTTCAGGTAACCCCCGGGCTTTGTATATCCCATCCTCGTAGATGAAAAGCTGTTGATTTGGTAGACAGATAAAAACATGCTCTTGCATAAGCTGTCTGAAAACTCTAGCTCTCTTTTCGATAGTAACGTCAGACTTCTTATAATATGGTATTCTAGTCTTGAAAGCGCTTGTTACTTTCTCTAGAATAGTCTGATCTGGTAAAGGCGGTGTGTTCTTCAAATTCCAACTGAGGAGAATATCTCTAACCTCTTCAAAGGTCCTCTTCTGGGCTCTAAGTTTGCTTGCCAATAGAATGGCGGTATTATCCCGTTCACCCTCAGCTACTCCATGACTGAGAAGAGTCTCTATATCGAGAAACTTGGTATTTCTATTTGCTTTGGGTTTAAGATTATAATGCTGTATAATCTCTTTGAAAGTGATGGATGCATCTTGAATAGAAAGAATTGGCTTATCTACGACTAGATCTGAGTACATATTGGCTAGATGCTTGCTTGAGAGAAAGTCTACGTTCTCAAAGTTCTCATCTATCTGTACTTCTAGATCTGATAAAAGGAATACGTGATAACCATGGTTGGGTGTTTTCTCTACGTAAGTCCCCATATCCTTAAAGTCTTCGTCTCTCCATAACCCTAACCCCTTCTTGTCATCAAAGTCTATACAAACTAGAAACTTACCAGATCTTGTCTTTCCGAGTATGACAGAGAACCCGTCAGCTTGGTCCCATCGCTGGCTCTCAAACTCACCCGGGGCCATAAGAGCTGTCTGGTATTGATCCCACTTCTCAAGTGGCTTATGGAAAGCTTTACTCTTTCTAATTTCTGTCTTGGTTGGGATTACGCTGAATCCTTGATCATACCAATACTTAGCTTTAGTCTTGATAGACTCAGACGTCAAGAGGATCTCTCCTTGGATAGAATGTTCGCCCACAATTCTGGCATATGTACCGTTGAGTACGTCCGAACTTTCTTGTTACGAATGAACCGCCTAGGACAATATGATGGCTATGACAATCCGGGCACTCAAGACTAGAGCTGTCTGGCTTTCTTGGTCTGCCAACTTTATGCTTTTCCCGCATAGTTATACTCTCTATTACTTCACTAGGTATACTAGGGCACCAGAGAATTTAAACGTAGCTGTCACTCTTAGTGAATAAATATAAATTATTAGTCATTTCCTGAGTTTAATTCTGTAGATATACGAGCATGTTATACGGCTAGTTGTATTAATTGAAATTGTCTACCTAGATTGTCCTAGGGAGAGAATTTTAAGAGAGTAAAACTACAAAGATAGAGGACCCGGGCTAGGGCTACAGATATATTATCATAATGATGAACTAGTTGGGTGCTTATAGAAAGTTACACTTTGCGGATGCCTATAAACGACGCTGATATTTGGTTTTCGGGTGCTGGCGGGGGTCGCATCAGTCAGTGACATTCTGGGCGACCGTAGTCGGTGCCGCTTTCTAATGCCTCTGGTGGCGTCAGCATACTTTATCACTTCCAGCAGGCCTAAGCGGTGTAATTCCATATTTAGTGACACCGATAGCGACCGTAGACTGTTACTGTATGCTTGTAGAACACGTCCTTAGAATTTAACTTCTAGTGACGGGCTTATATATAATATGCTAGGAATTACACTATACAGTAAACTTAGTCAAATTGCGGTGTCACTACAAGCGGTCGCTCCCGGGGGTCGCCCGTAGCAAAACGATATCGTAGGTGTAACTGGCTAGGCGCGCTGATAAGGTCGTTAGGTAGGGGCACCGTAAGGTAGGCCCGAGATGCTGCTATAGTTTACTATATACTACTATTAGGAAACTTAGGGGGAACTCAAAGAGAGGAATGGGATTTGACTGACAGTATAGCAGATTGGATCTAGATCATCATTGTTACCATATGAAGCTAGAGGTCGGGCAAAACAATGGTCTTTTGTCTACCCTGTCCTACCTCACTATTTATTCTCCCTATAATTACACTATATTAAATATCTACACTCTTACAGATAAATAAGAGGGGAGGTAGGGTAAGCTAGACAGGTCGGGCAAATTACCATCAAAGACCATAAGGCGATTGCCCAGAGTAGCCAAGGGCTCTCTATTAGCTCTCTACCCCCAATTGAAACTACCCGTGCATCCCTTTTAGTGAATAGAACTTAGATCTTACTCGGTACTTTAGCTATTCGCCAACTATGCAACCAACAATGCATTATCTAACGTATTTCAAGTGAGGTATAAATAACAGTTGTCCCATGATCTAAACTGTGAGAATCTTGACAGTAAAGACATGGGGAGGACAGCCATACTTAGACACTAACCGCCATTCTAGTCCCAGAGAGATTTGCATAGCCCAAGATGATCTTTACTCTGAGCAGATGAAGATAGAGAACTTAGCTATTCGACATAACATGGCCCAAGAGTCTAGGCTAGAAGGGCAAGTTCTCCGAGACCAAGAAAACTTGGCTATTTCTAGATCTCTAAAGTGGGGCCACAGGCTAGAAAGAGACTCTAAGATTTCTTCTTCCCTTCATAATCAGACCATTTCCAAAGATTCTCACATAGACTCTCAGAGTCTCCTAGCAACCTATAGACAGTATCTAATAGACTACTTTGGAGGTGATACAGAATGACAGAGAAAAGTAAGCCTAAGAAGAGAGAGATCTTTGGAGATCCTAAGCAGAGTCTAACATGCTCTATCTGTCATGAGACTAAGCCATTAACAACTGAGTTCTTCTGGATTTATAAAGACAAGAGAAACGGGCCTAAGATCTTAGATAACGTGTACTTCCAAGGTAAGACTAACGGTAAAGGCCCGGGCTGCAAAGCTTGTTATAAACTATATAGAAAGAGACTAGCTAGAAAGAAAGAGAATAACTAAGATCTCTTCTATCCTTTTTTTCTCATATTCTTGTTTCAGCTTGACTAAGGCTTTTTTTATGTCATGACTTAGACTAGAAAAAGAGTCATTATGTTTTTGAGTTTAGAATATTATTTAGAGCTTGCAGTTCTAAAAGTTCTTCTTCCGTGATATTTCGGTCTTTCAGTTTTTGTTCTAATTCATCTTTTCTTTCTCTCATTTTCAAGACTTCTACTTCTTTCCTCAATCCTAGAATGTAGTCTCTCTTTTTCTCAAAATCAGCTCCAAGAGAGTCAAACTTTTTCCATGTTTCATGTTTGTCTTTATCAAGTTGGGCTTCTCTCGCTTCTGTCTCTTTTTCAGTTTCAAATGGGGTAGACTTATTCTTTAATCTTGCATACTCTTTGCTTAGTTTTCCAATTTCATTATTCAATTCTTCAAATGCTTTATCATCTATCATTTTTAAACCCCTAATTTGTCTTATGTTGCTATGCAGATATAAAATCTTTCACAATTCATTGTAATTCTCGCAAAACCTATATTGATAGATTTTCAATGAGAAAAGGGAGTGAGAACTGATAATGAAGTTGAGTTGGATATTGGTTCTAGTGTTCTTTCTATCGCTAGGGATAGGTCTGGTTCCCAAAAGCACTTGCCAGAATACGGACAATGTTGACATCACTATTTATCCTAATATCAGTGACATAGACTTCAAAAACGGAATCGTTACTTTCTCAAATCTCTATTTGGAGATTGATGCAAATGAGAGTTTTGCTGTCGGCATTTTTACCACCGCATTACAATCTCCCTCTTGGATAGACAACCGAGCAACCTACGATAATAAAACTGGACTATACTCACTAAACCAAGAAGAATTCCCGAATGGTCGCCAACTCAAGTTTAGTCTTAAAGAAGATTTGACGCACTGGACACTCATTAATGACAGACTTGAATGTGGAATAGCAATAGGACTAAACATAACATCCAGTTTGGGAGTGAAGAATGTTTACCCCGGTCTTAATTTTCCTTTGCAAGATAACTGGAATGTTACGGCAACTATTACCGAAGCCACGCCCGCAGAGGCATCCCAATATGCACTTTATGGTATGCATGCGATAAATCAATCAATTTCATCTAGCAATTTGACACAGTTCTACGTGATTAAGATTGATGTCATTCGCATTTCCGTGGGGATAAACGTAGTCTACTGGATTCCGCTCCTCTTTATGCTTGCACTTCTTTTTGCTTCACTTAAACTGGTTCGAGAGAGGGATTTGGAAAATTCTTTGTTAGTTTATATCTCCGTTGATATTTTTGGTTTTGGTTATCTTCTGACTCTAATGAACATCACTCCCTCAGTTATTACTTCAATAGATATTCTCACACTTGTCGATGTTTCATTGAGTTTTGTTTTCTCTATATGGGCAATTTTCAGACATCCTGCAAAGGGAGACAAAAAGAAGATTAAAAGCGAAAAGGTCTATAGTGAGACACAAAACAAGAATGTGAAGCCAATGGGTGAGGAACAAACTACTGATGAGATTCTGAAACTTATTCGATTGGTTGACAATCAAAAAGACAAGTTGTTTAGAGCCCGTGACCTTATTTACAGTTGGTCTTTTATCTTCTTAGCCATATTTGTGCTATACCTTTTCGTAGAGCCTATTTTGCTTTTCAGCACGCCGTCATCAACTGATAAGGCTATATTGACTTTATCCTTCGTTACAGTGATCGTTGCAATCTTAGCTCTCATTGTACCATTTTCCAAAGAAACCATAATTTTGAAGAGTTTCAAGAGATTGGAAATGTGTGTCGAGGAAGACAAGAAACCTCTGCTTAAAGCGTTAATCAAGATAAAAAGCAAAAACAATGAATTTTGCCTAGAACAGATTTACAACATGGACAAAGGTATGTTCACGAAAGAAGAACTGATTAAAAGGCTATATGAGTAGTTTCGCGCTAGAAGATCACTATCCTTGTACTTATAGAATTAGAATAGAAAGACTCTTATTTCATAAAAGAATTGCCAACATGGAAGCTTCAAACCTTGCAGGGGGTTAAGCAGTGTTGATGCGTAAGTTGTCACAGGGAAAAGGCAAAGCAGAGAACGTTGTTCACAGACCATAGTTCCAAATGAGCACGCGCGCTGGTCCGTTACTGGCCCAATGTTAACGTGCAGATGCACAAGCAGGGTCCACGACCTATAGAGTTAATTATTTTGCCATTGTTGTCGCTTGCAGAGGAGGATCAAAACTCGTTTCGCAGTCGGCCACATGGCGTTAGGGCATATCTTGGGCAAGACTTCGTCCAAACTCTTGAAAACAAACCTTAACATTCCGCTCGTGCTGACCTTATCTATCATCCCAGACATAGATATCCTAGCAGAACACGTGCCTGCTTTGGCTCCGATCCTCCAGCACAGGGGCGCAACACATTCGCTTGTGGTTTCGTTTATCATCTTCATTCCTTTCTTTGCAGTCTATCGGAAGACTGCGGTTCCGTATTTCATAGCCTTGATCCAGCACGCTCTGATAGGTGACTACTTAACTGGAGCGGGTTTGCAGCTCTTGTGGCCGATAAGCCAGCAACGTTTTGGATTAGCAGGGGCAAGCATAATGAGCGCAGAAAACGTGGCTTTAGAATTCAGTCTGTTCGTCCTGTCCATTGCGATCCTGCTAATTACTCGGGATATAGTCAGATTGTTTCAGGCTCATCGGTCCAACCTCATACTGATGATCCCCCTTTTCACGGTGTTGCTGCCAATCTTCTTGAGCTACCCTTTGTCTGTGCCTGCTTGGTTAATCGTGCCGCATTTAGTGTACATGGTCCTTTTTGCAGCCAGTGTCATCTTAGAACTGCCAAGATTCTTCAGGTGTCAGCGTAGCCAGAAATCAGACCTTGTCCTGAGCAAGCAGGTGTGAAAATTACTAGGACGGTGGCGGAGGCCTTGTTCCCAAGGTTAGTAGCAAATCGATATTTTGATTGTTCCTGACAAGGTTTAAGGTCACATTTTCGTTAGGCAGCGTGTTTTCTTCCAAGTAACTGGACATAGCGTCGCCGTTTATTATGCGAGTCTTATTGATCCCGACCAGTATGTCGTCGACGTGCACTCCTGCCTTGTCCGCCGGTCCTCCAGGGATCACTTCACCGATCCACCAGCCGTAGGTTACGTTTGTGTGCAGAGTTTGAGCTTCGAAGTAGTTCATGTCTCCTCCTCGGTCAGGCGTCGATCCTACGCCCAGATATGAGTGGCCGTCGTAATGGCCAGTTGCAACCAAGGCTGCTATCTCCTTGAGTATCGTGTCCGAGGCAACGGCGAAAACTACTCCCTGAGCCGGCGTGCCCTGAGAAACCTCAGCTGTAGCTGCAGTTATCCCCACGACTTTGCCGTCGAGGTTCAGCAAGGGACCACCAGAGTTGCCCGGGTTTGCAGGAGTGCTCGTTTGTATGATGTCTGCTATCGCAAAACCCCCAGCATATTCGGTCTCAGGTATCGTCCTGCCGAGACCGCTTATCACGCCCGTGGTCATCGACCCCGTTAAGCCGAAGGGGGCCCCTATCGCCACCACAGAGTCTCCAACCCTCAACGTTGAAGAACTCACAACATCAATCGGCTTGAATTCATCCTCGGGAGCGCCTACAACCGAGACCACTGCTAAATCTGAGTACGGGTCTGTCCCATTCACCGTAGCTGCGTAGCCGTCACCGTTTGAAAAAGTCACGCTTAAGCTCGTCGTTCCGGATACAACGTGGTTGTTTGTTACCACAAGCAATGACCCCGTCATGTTGTAGACAAAACCTGAACCCTGAACGGTTCCGTTGCTCGTCTGACCTTCAATCAGAACGATCGAGTCCTTGACCTTCTGGTACAATTCGTTTAACGCCGTTGTGTTCCAATTGAGATTAATCGTCTGGTAGAGGTTCGTCTGGTTGCCCGACATGCTCGAGACTATACTTGAAAGGTTTGAAACATCATTCTCAAGATTGTTGATCTTCTGCAAAAACACGTAAGATGTTATCAGTCCTCCCATTATCAGTCCTGCAACGAGAACTAGAGCTATGACTGTTGCAGAAGAACCTACTCGGTGTTCGTTCATCTGTTTCACCTTCCTCTAAGTGAGTCGAAAGACACCTCTTAAGAGTTACGGAAAACCTGCTCCAGTCAATCCCTGAAGAGTCTAACCGCCAAAAGAGCCAGGACCGGCATAACAACCGCTGCCACCACAAATGGATACTCGGGCGAAAACGCGTAGAGAAGACCACCAAGGTACGGCGCGATGAAGGACGCAAACATGCTTACTGTCTGAGGCACTGCTACCCAACGTGCCCTGCACGATTCTGGGGCCATAGGGCCTGCGATAGCACTCAACAAAGACCACGTTAAGTATGAACCGCCGATCAGAAGAAATGAGACTGCAAGAATGGCGAAACTGCCCGACAACAGCAACAGAACCGTTGATACACTGGTCAGAATGGCAGACAGTGCAAGAGGATACGATTTGCCTTTCTTGTCTCCGAGTCTGCCAAGAAGGAGACTCAGTACCGCTGAGCTTGCAAAAGAAATTGAACCGAGAACACCCACTTCAAAATCGCCAAGCTTGTACACATCGGCAACGAACTCTGGAATGAAAGGTCGAAACATCGTCAAAACAAACATTAATACAGCGAAGAAAATCGTCATGACCAACAGTTTTTGAGTTTTCAGAAGTTCTTTAAATGAATAATCATTCTCCGTGCGGGTTTGAATGTTCTTTGCGCGTTGGCTCTTGATGAAGAAAAGTGTCAGACAGGCCAAAGAGTAAAGAATGAAGGCCATGTAGAAAACAGGTTTCATGCCCATGTTTCCGGACAGAAATCCCCCCAGAGCAGGAGAAAAAATGTAACCGATTGACCATGCAGCGGACATCGTCGTGAAAGTCAACGTCAACATGCTGGGGTCGGCCGCGGTCACGATGTAAGCTGTTCCAGCGGGTTGTCCTAGCCAAAAACCCCACATTATCATTCCAGGAACCATTCCAATCCAGTTGCCGGCTATCGAAAAGATCAACGGCACAGGCAGCCATGCAAGCCACCCGGCGATCATGATTTTCTTGCGGTCGTACCTGTCTGCAAGCGTTCCTGAGATTAGGAGAGTCAGGGCAGCGGATAGACTGAGCACTGCGTAAAGTATGCCTATCTGAACTGAGTCAGCGCCCAACGTGTTACTCATGTAAACTGGCAGAAGATACGCGTAGAGGCCATCGCCGAAAGAGCCCACCAAGTTACAAGTGAAGACCAATTTCAAATCTTTGCTCAGCACTGGCGAACCTCCTGCGCCACTATCGTGTTAGATTGTTGTTCTTACTTTTTTCGGCGATTGCTGAACAGTTAACGACTCTCTATGTCACGTCTTGTCGAGACTATTTCTCCTGTCAACAAGGTCTAAGGCGTCGGGTCCAGTCCCTATAAATGCAACTTGGACTCCTGTTTCTTTTTCAATTCTGCTCACGAATAGTCTTGCCTCTCTTGGAACTTCCTCGTATGACCTTGCACCCTTACACTCTGGGTACACGCAGTCTAGCTTAGTCAACGCAATCTGAGTTGCCCCATCGATCATCACAGACCTCTTGGCAATTTCAAAGTCGAAGGGTGCTGCGCGTCTGTCTCGTCCAGTTCCTGCCGCCGTCTCAAACCATCCTCGCTTCAACGCCTCCTCTTTTGATATCTCTCCTGGCAGAGGTCCTGTCCCCACGCGGGTCATGAAGGATTTCAGAACTAACAAGACATCATCGACTCTTGTTGGGCCTACACCCGCTTCTGAACATATCGCAGCAGCACTCGTATCTCTACTTGTGACGTATGGGTATGTCCCATGGAACACAGAGAGCAACAGCCCTTGGGTTCCTTCGAGCAAAACCTTCTTCTGCTTGTTCAGTGCATCGTTGATTTCCGACGCCGCGTCTGCGAGGTAAGGCTTCAGTTCTGAAATATCTCTCGCAAGCTTGGCAGTCCTACGCACACGCTCTTCAACCGCCGGGCCGACACCCCAGCCCGTTGTGCCTAGACTCTTGAGGTGCGCGCTTGTCTTGTCCTGGGTCGAGTGCTTCTCCTCTATTATGGATCCTTGGCTGTCAACCCCTATGCGGTTCTTCACGTTGGTCTCTTCAACTTCTTTCAGAAACTGTTCAACGTGAATGTTTGCGCCTGGCCCTATTAGCAGCTGACATTTCTCGTTGACGAAACCTCCTGGAACCATGTGTAACGCGTAGCGTTTGCCCTTGTACCAGATGGTGTGGGCAGCGTTCACCGATCCTGTTCTGACGCAGAAGTCAATCTTGTCTTTGAGTGCCAAATAAGATATTATTTTGCCTTTACCCTCATCTCCCCAGAAGCCGCCGGCTACAACTGTACAAGGCATTTTTTTCACCGATCAGAGAATTTGCGTGGCTTTATTTAACGTTGTTTGCCGGTTTGATGTTAAAAGAACAGCTATGATCCCTGGCGCTGTTTGCGACTTGCAGCTTCAAGGTCTATCCTTCGCAGAAGCTCACCAACCTTCTCGCCTTTTCTTCTCAACTCCATCTTTGAAACGGTTCGGCCCATCGGGCACAGTTCATCCACGACCGCTACGTTTTCTTCGCTGTAGACCACAGGGTACACGCGGCACCCCAACGGCCTAGACTTATAGGTTTTGCAGCATCGCCTTTCAACATCATAGAAAACACAGTGGCCCCCGCGATTTCGAAGCATCGCATAACCATGCCTGTCATATCGCACAAACCTTTCGCTGCTGTAACCTGCCTTCATCAAGAGCCGCACGTCCTCTTCAGAAAGCAACATTTGAGTTTCTTCGCAGCATATTCCACAGTACGAACAACGCATGAAGGCTCTATAAGCCAGGCTTTTCTAATCTACGTTTCGACTACTTTCTGCTTCTCTAACCGCCAGTTAGGATCAAGTTCAGGTTCAGCAATTCTGCCCATGCTATGTTTTTCATGGACACTCTCAAAGTGGTTCTGTTGCCATATGGAACGCACGTGACAAAGTTCTCTCTTCTGAATTCGTCCTTCATGATCCCTGCTAGCTGAACGTTTATTATGACAGAACCGTCTTTCAAGTGTAGGTTAACGTTTCTTCCGAGAAAAGACCTTGCCGTGTTCAGACTGAAACCTTCCATTTTCTCACCATTCGAAATCGCGCTCTGCCAGTTTGCTCCAGCAGCGCCGGCAAATCGGCAGCCTTTCTCCTTTGAAGAAAATGTAGACTTCAATGTCATGATTCCTGCACTCTCCATCCCAAGGGTTTTTGCAACGTTCCATGAGAGCACCTCTTCAGCATCTGGACACTCGCTGTTTTCGCTTTTAAGCTTCGCTTCGAAACAACACTAGCCGCCCGAAGAGAGATGAGTTAAAATGATGCCGTCTGAACTGCGTGGAAGCACATTGCATAACGGTTACTGACCTGATTGAAGACTAACTTTGATTAAGGAGAAAACTGTGGAAAGTCAATTATTGTAGCGGCAGGTGCACGTTCCGATTTTTTTAGCAGAAAACTCGCTGCTGGGGTTACGGGTTTGATTATGCAGAAATCTTTTAAACAGTTGATTCCAGATTTGAACGTGGCAATGAGGTGAGAGAAGACAGTGTGCAAGTCTGCTAGCAGGACTTGGGAGGCTGAGTAGCATATGGGTTTGTTTAATCCGAACGCTTATTTTCTGTCTGACGTGAATTTGCTTCTCCAGTTGGCAATTTTGGTCGTCCTGATTCTGGCGGTCTTTTTCAAGGCTAGGCAGAGTTATCTGAGGCATGGTGCACTGATGGGAATTGCTGTTACCTTGCACACGGTTTTGATATTTTCCATAATGGTTCCCTCATTTGCGTCGCTTGTGGGCTCGTTTGGAAATCTGCTTTGGTCATCTGCGTTGGTGATCCTATTGCATGCGGTTCTCGGAAGTCTAGTGGAATTACTCGGGCTGTATCTGGTCCTAGCATGGGCGCTGAATCGCTGGAATGTCAAAGTCTGCTTTGGAAACAAGAGATTCATGAAGCCCACGATCATCCTGTGGTTGATAGAAATAGCACTTGGCACGTATGTGTACGTCTTGCTTTACGTGCCATTGTAGCACAGTTTAGGCTGAGGTGGGTTTCGAGTTGGTCTGTTCCCTAGATCTGGATTAGTTCGGGCACTATTCTTTCTTTTGTTACCCTTAGCAAGGCAACGCTGGGCTTAGCTATGAATGAAGGAAGAGGGTTCGTTGGGCTTCCAGGGTTTATGAACAAGATGTCGCCGTTCCATTTCATGCTTGAATTATGCGTGTGCCCATAGACCAGAACGTCGAAACCGTTCAGCTTGGCGATTTCACGCGCTTTTCTGATCCCGAAAAGTGTGCCAGGGTCATGAATAACGCCGATCCTCCAGTTGAACACTTTGAAGGAGTTCAACTTCTGAAGCCCCCCACGAACTTCTGGCCCATCCATGTTGCCATAAACAGCCAAGACTGGAGCAAGCTTTCCAAGTCGTCAATGACTGGCAACTCAACAAGGTCGCCTGCGTGAACGATGTAATCCACGTCTTCAAAAACCTTGAAGACCGCTTTGGGGATCTCTCGTGCCCGAACGGGCACGTGCGTGTCGGATATTAGGCCAACGACCTTGCCTGAGCTTTCCTGCAACTTGGGAAGAATTTGGTCTTGCTGGCTGACCATTCACTTGCACTTCCATGTGGCCTCTGACAGCTCACCGGAACGAGTTTGAGTGTGAATTAAGCATTCAGAACTTGGATATTAAGGCTTGAGGCGCAACCCGATTTTTTGGCAAACTAATAAGTAACCTGAAAAGCTATGCCTTTAGCAACTGGTGCAACGGTCAGATGTATGGCGCTGAATTGTTAGAAGAAACAAGAGAAGAAGTGACGGCTCTTCTTAGAGATCTGATCCGCATCGACACGACTAACCCGCCGGGAAACGAAATCAAAGCTGCAGAATATTTGGCCGGAACGCTGGAAGAGGACGGTTTCAAGTGTGAGCTCTTTGAGTCCAAACCAAGAAGAGGCAGCTTGATAACGCGTATGAAAGGAAGCGGCAAAGGACCGAGCCTTCTGCTTCTCTCACACTTGGATGTGGTTCCTGCAAATCCAAAGGAATGGAGTGTAGACCCCTTTGCCGGCATAGCCAAGGATGGCTTCGTCTGGGGACGCGGTGCACTGGACATGAAGTCCATGACTGCTGTCGAAGTTATGGTCATGAAGCTCCTGAAGAAAAAGCGCGCCCAGTTGAAGGGTGACATCATACTCGCTGCAACAGCAGATGAGGAAAAAGGCGGAGAAGAAGGAGTTGGCTGGCTGACGCGCAAACATCCAAAGAAAATTCGAGCAGACTACGTGATAAACGAGGGAGGAGGCCTAGCAATAACTGTGAACGGCAAAAGCGTTTACACAGTTCAAACAGCGGAGAAAGGAATCTTGTGGTTTAAGGTCAAGGCAAAAGGCACTCCGGGACACGGCTCGATACCAGGAGCATCGGACAACGCCATTGTACGAATGAATAGCGTCGTTGGTAAGCTTGAAAGATACCGCTCAAAAATCTCGTTAACGCCCACTGTTAGACAGTTCTTGGCCGAAATGGCAAAAGAGCACAAGACGGCAAGGAAGACTTATACCAAGATTCTTGAGAATCCCGCTACTGCTGATTCCGTTTTGGATGAACTTGCTAAGAAAGACAGAATTTTGGCTGAAGAGATACGGGCAAAACTCAGGATGACGGTGACTCCCACCATGATTCACGGCGGAGTCAAAGAAAACATAATCCCGTCAGAATGCGAAGCTGTCTTTGACTGCAGAGTCTTGCCAAGCCAGACCACTGCAGACGCTATGGACAAAATCAGGATCTTGCTCAAGAGCGTGGGCCTTGAAAAGTTGGAGTTTGAGATAATCCAGGCCAATGAGCCCTCAGAGTCACCTCTGGATACCGTGCTGTATCGAGAGATCGTGAGTGCTCTGCACGAATTCGACGCTGATTGCGCCGTTGCGCCAGACATGCTGACCGGTGGAACTGACTCTCGATTTCTCAGAAAGCTGGGTGCCGTGTGTTACGGTTTTCAGCCTATGCGCGCAGACATGTCCTACGGAGAAATGAAGAGTGGAATACACGGCGTTGATGAGAGGATCTCGATCGATAACCTTGTGTTCGGAACGAGCGTCTTGTACACTGTAGTTAAGAGGTTCATGACCTAGAGTGAACACATAAATACGGTTCAGTGCCAATCATATGATTCTGTAGGAGAACCTGTGATGCCCGCGATAGAGGTTGGCAGAATATGCGTCAAGGTTTCGGGACGCGAGGCCGGAAGAAAATGTGTGATAGTTGACGTAGTTGACAAAAGTTTTGTGTTGATAACTGGACCGAAAAAAGTGACTGGGATCAGAAGGCGTCGGGCAAACGTCAACCACGTTGAACCTTTGCAGGACAGGGTGGAGATCAAGCGTGGAGCCTCCGATGAAGAGATTTCGGAAGCACTGAAAGCTTCTGACAAGCTAGACATGATGGCGAAAGAGGTAAAACCTCTCCTAACGCCGAAGTAGACTAAACGGCCGCAGCCTGTGGGCACTTTTCCACAGAAATCGAAAAGTGCGAGGCAGGCAAGAAGCTGTGTTTCGCATCTAAGCTCAAATACTTCAAACACTTTTTCTGTGTGCAAGGAGTGATATTGCCACTATGCCTAGGACTGCTGCTCCATGGGAAGTTAAGCATGAGCTGCTTGTCAAAGCTGAGGACGAAACTGACCCGCGTTTTGGATGTAAGCCCGAAGAAAGGTCGGCTGAGGATTTGATGAAATACGGTGTGATCAACGTTGACAAACCGGCCGGTCCGAGCAGCCACGAGGTTGCGGCGTGGGTTAAGCGCATCTTGAAGCAGGAGCATGTTGGTCACGGCGGGACTCTAGAGGCGAAGGCTTAGCCAGAGAAATCCCAAAGTGACCGGCGTTCTGCCCGTGACTCTAGGGGACGCCACGAAAGTTGTTCAGGCATTGCTCCACAGCGGGAAAGAGTACGTCTGCGTGATGAAGCTTCATAAAGACGTAAGCATAGAACAAATCAAGAAAGTTCTAGGCGAGTTTGAGGACAACATCTATCAGCGACCGCCTCTAAGGGCTTCGGTCAAACGTCAACTTCGAACCCGACGCATCTATTACCTGGACCTCCTCGAAACAGACGGACGCAAAGTCCTCTTCAGAACCGGATGCGAAGGCGGCACGTACATACGCAAGCTATGCTTTGACATCGGCGAAGTCTTGGGCTGCGGCGCACACATGCAGGAGCTGCGAAGAACTAGAGCCGGGCCGTTCGTTGAAAGAGACAGCGTGATCTTGCATGATGCTGCCTACAGTTTCATGATGTGGCAGGAAAAGAACGATGAAACATATCTAAGACGGTTTATTCAGCCGATGGAGCGAGCCTTGGACATGATTCCAAAGGTTCATATTCGGGACTCAGCAGTGGACGCACTGTGTCACGGTGCAAACCTGACTGCTCCAGGGGTCTTATCGTTTGAGAGCAGTGTTAAAGCAGGTTCAATGATTGCTGTTCTAACCTTGAAAGATGAGGCCGTTTGCTTGAGCAGAGCTGTCGTCGACGGGAGCCAGGTCTTGAATATGGAGCACGGATTTGTCGCGAAGACTGATAGAGTGCTCATGCCCAGAGGTACGTATCCAAAACGCTGGAAGAGCGGTTTGAAAAAAGATGAGTGAGGAGAACAAGAGTACAGAGCATTACTTTGTAGAACACCCAAGGTCAAGGGCAACGTTTGGGCTGGTCTGCACCTACCTGCGGGGAAGACCTTTCGAGTTCCTGACAGCCTCGGGCATATTTTCAAGGAGCCGAATCGACCTGGGTACAAGGCTGCTAATCGAATGCATGGTGCTTCCTGAAAACGGTTACGTGCTGGACATCGGATGTGGCTACGGACCCGTCGGCATTGCAGCAGCGGCTTTCAACCCAAAACTGCACGTGGTGCTGGCCGACGTTAACAGCCGAGCAGTATGGCTGGCAAGGCAGAACGTTGAGAAGAACCGTGTCGGCAATGCGGAGGTAAGGCGGGGCAACTTGTACGAACCTGTTCAGGAGCTGCTTTTCGACTGTGTGCTTTCGAACCCGCCTGTGAGTGCAGGACTGAAGACTGTTAGGGCGATAATCTGTGAAGCGCCAAAGCATATGCTGAACAAAGGCACTTTTCAAATGGTCGTCAGATCCAAGGTTGGCGGCAGACGATTCTGCAGCTTTTTCGAGGAGGCTTTTGGAAATGTTGAGGTTTCGGCACGCGAAAGCGGCTATCGGGTCTTAATGTCGCACAAACATTAAGGTCGATCGTCTAAGCGACTAGAAAACCTATTATAAACTAGAAGCTTGAGTATGATTTGCTGGGTTTGAGTCGGGGTCTCTTAGCCAAGTATAGTGCGCGCGCTTATCTTAGGCTCTTTCCTCTGTTTCGTTTATCGTCATGCGCAGGAATTTGGGTCTAATTGTGGAAAATCCTTTAATCCTACTGAACCTTTATAGGCAAGACTTAGAATACTGGAAATAAAAGGTGTACTGATGGATATCTGGAAGCTCCGTTTGTCCATGGCTGGGACGCTTGCCCTAATAATAGGTCTGTCAACGTTGTTTTTCACGGTTATTCTGAGCTTGACAGCATCCTTCGATCTCTTAACCTTGGGCGTATTGGTCGGGGTGTTTAACATTGTCATGTGGCTTATTTCACCCTATTTGATTGGTGCAATGTACCGCGTTCGTGCGATGTCTGCAACTGAGCAGCCACAACTTCACGAAGTTGTCGCTGATCTCAGCAAAAAATGCAACATAAAGACACCAAGGCTAATGCTGGCGCAGATCCCACTGCCGAACGCTTTTGCTTACGGTTCACCGATAGCGGGAACCCGGATTGCGGTCACGAGCGGACTTTTGACGACCTTGAATGACGGTGAAGTTGCAGCTGTGATTGGACACGAACTTGGACATTTGAGACACAGAGACGTGGAGATAATGATGTTCGTTTCATTGTTGCCCGCCGTAGCCTACTACATAGGTTTTTCCCTCATGCTCTCAGGCATGTTTGGAGGAAATCAAAAGAATTCAGGTAGCGGTGCGGCGCTGGGCATGGTCTTTATGGCTTTTTCGTTCATAATGAACCTGTTTATACTCAATCTCAGTAGACTCCGCGAGTACTACGCTGACAGAAACAGCGCATCAATCGTCGATGGGGGATCACAGAAACTCTCGACTGGACTGGCAAAAATAGTTAATGCAAGCAAAAACATGGGTAGGATGGGTAGGACGAGACAGCAAGCGAGGAACCAGAATGCATTCAAGGCGTTGTTCATCACCGACCCTGACCACGCAAACGTCGACTCTGCTGAATTGTCCGCAATGTCAGCCGGAGACAGTCAAAAACTGGTCCAGGAGATATTGTCAAAGAAGCTGACAACGGCCGATCGGATTCAAGAAGTTTTCTCGACGCATCCCAACATAATTAAGCGACTAAGAGCCTTGCAAGAACTTTCCTAAACACCCACGCTGATTCTCCACGTTATGCACAACCGTCGGACTCGAACCTCGTATTTCTGGCGCATGCCAATTTGGGAGTCATTATGGAAAACACCTATATGCCCTTCTAATCGCCTGTGAATGCGAGGCATACGTAAACTTCATTTGCAAGTAATGATGTGAAGGAAGGATGATGATGAAAGCCGGAAAGACTTTTATCCCCAAACCATTCTACGCTTATCCCTTTACCGTTACTTCCCCTTCCTTCCCCTTCTCCTTCTCTCTCTTTGACTGTTAACTATTACACACAATTACAATTACATACACACAGAGACAGACAGACACAGCGCGCACATACACACGTGTTTTGAAACACACGTGTTTTGAAGAAACCTTCGCTTGTGCGTGCGAAATTAGGTCTAATTCTGGTAAAAAGTTTTATATGTTGGCATAATTTCTTAGGGCGTGTGGAAAAACGTATGGACAAGTTGTACTGTGGCAGAAATTTGATTGTTCAATGGAGAAGGTGAAAATGAAAAACGTGTCTGTAGTGATGATTGTGGGCATTCTGTGTTTGTCGATGTTTGGGGTGCTTACGTTGAACGTGAGAGCCCAGTCTGGCGTTGACTGGTGGACTGAATTTCATCATGATTCGACGCTCACTGGCGCTTCAAATTCAACTGCGCCTCTTACGAACCAAACAGCTTGGAGCTACGCGACTGGTTCCTCTGTTTATTCTCCTCCTACCGTTGATAATGGCATCGTGTACGTGGGCTCAGAGAATGACAACGTTTATGCTTTAAACGCTTCAACGGGTAGCGGGATCTGGAGCTTTACGACAGGTTACACTGTGGAGTCTTCACCTGCTGTTGCAGGGGGCATGGTTTTTGTAGGCTCAGACGACTACTACGTGTATGCTTTGAACAGTTTAACTGGCGCGTCTGTGTGGACCTACCTAACACGGGGGGCGGTGGAGTCTTCACCTGCTGTTGCAGGGGGCATGGTTTTTGTAGGCTCTGTTGATGGCAACGTTTATGCTTTAAACGAGAACACGGGCACTCTGGTGTGGAATTTCACGACTGGCGGCGGGGTGTATTCTTCTCCAGCCGTTTCTGGCGGCGCGGTGTATGTGGGTTCGGCTGACTATAACGTTTATGCTTTGAACGAGACCACGGGCAGCGAGATGTGGAACTTTACGACGCAACAGCATGTGGAGTCTTCACCTGCTGTTGCAGGGGGCATGGTTTTTGTAGGCTCAGAGGATGGCAGGGTTTACGGTTTGAACGCTTCAACGGGCACTCTCGTGTGGAAGTACACGACAGACGCTGGCGTATACTCTTCTCCAGCTGTTGCTAATGGCATCGTATACGTCGGCTCCCTTGATAGCAGCGTTTATGCTTTGAACGCTGCGACGGGCGCGTACCTGTGGAGTTTCATGACAGGCGGCCCTGTGTATTCTTCCCCAGCCGTTGCTGAGAACACGGTGTTCATAGGTTCAACGGACGACAATGTTTACGCCCTGGACGCTTCCACGGGCACGTACCTCTGGAGCTACACGACTGGTGACGCTGTATACTCTTCTCCCGCTGTCGCCAACGGCATCGTATACATCGGCTCCCTTGATGACAACGTGTACGCTTTCGGCCCTTCCAGTAGTAGCGGCTTCAATTGGAATTCTATAGAAGGATATGTGATTATCGCTGCAATAGCTATTATCCTAATAGCAGTAGTATTGTTAGTCATTTCTAGAATGGGTGGCAGAAAGGGCAAAATCTAGCACGCGATGGAAGTCTACGTTTCTGTAAAGTTCGCTTCGCCAAGTGCACGATTCCAAATAGTCAAGCTCAAAATGGAACCGTTAGCTGAAACAGAAAGCGAGCCATTAAGCTTCGTGCAGATGCTGGCGCGTTGCATATACTTTTTGCATATGCGCTAGCGAGCGGTCTACTTGGTTAGGCAACACTGCAAGTGTGAGTTGACTCAGTGGACATGTTAAAACAAACGCTAGGCCTTCGGACCTTGGCTTGTAGAGCGCTAAACTTCTCTCCACCGTGCCTTGGTTTTTGCAACCATGAAAAGTATGACTGTTACAGCTATTAGGACACTCCAAGCGAGAACTATCATCGCAAGTGGCAGCGACAGATAGCCAGCAGAACTCTGAGCTAACTCTGCTGCGTACGTGGTTGGGGAGAGGTAGGCCAGATATCTGAACGGAAGCGGGATGTAGGTAATGGGATAGTAAACAGGCGGTATCGTTGAGAAAAGCGTGGAAAGTAGCCGTGTGAACGCAAAGCTCTGGACTATGTCGCTGGAAAACGTTGAGAGCGTGTAGCCAACCGCCATTGAAGCAAAAAACATGAGGAGAAGCACTGCGATGAACTCTAGGACTCCAACGACGCTCAGTGCCACATAGTAGTGTGCTATCACGGCGAGCACGGTTAGCGCGGGAATGGAGTAGACGATCTCTGAGATGGCGATTCCAATCATGTAGGTCAGCCAAGTGGTTGGAGAACTGACCACCATGTCTTGCAGCTTGAAATCGTTCTTCAGGTGCGAAAGGTCGGCTTGTAGGGACATGCCGCTTGAGAACATGCTCATTATGAACCCGCCTTCCACTGCCTCTCCTATGAGGCTACCGCGGCTTACGAACACTATGAGGACTAGGAACGAGAGGGGGGACAGAACCGTGTTGATTAGGACGATCGGGTAGTTCCTCATTTCATACAATGCGTTAACAAGTATCGCGGCCAGAAACTCGCTGAACCTACTCCTCTTCTGCATCGCGCTCTTCTTGAATGCCAACTCCTTTGCCTCCTTCTTGATTCACAAGATAGAAGAATATGTCGTCCAGTGTTACCGGATTGATGGTAAACTTGTACCCGCCTTTGGAGAGTTCTCTTGAAATTCTGAAGGCCTCTTCCTCTGTCGTGAGTATTCTGACATAGCCATCCCTTCCAGTTACTATCTCGCCCTTCAAAAGCGTAAGAAAGTCAGGCGCCGGTTTTGAGAGCAGCTTCATGCTATAGTTGTAATTTATGCTTTGTCTCAGATCCTCGAGGGTTCCGATGCGGATTAGTTTGCCGTGATCCAGGATGCCGATCTTATCAGCTAGCTGTTCCGCTTCTTCGAGATAATGTGTAGTAAGAAATGTGAAGCGGTCGTTTCCAATATCTTTGAGAATCTCCCAGAATTCTCTCCTTGAGATCGGGTCGAGTCCCGTTGTCGGCTCGTCTAAGAAGAGTATTTCGGCTTCTGAAGACAGGACAGTCGCAACCAAAACCTTTCTCTTCATTCCTCCTGAGAGCATGCGATTCAAAGTATTGCGGTATTCGCTGAGTCCGAGCTTTTCAAGCGAATCGAAGGCCCTCTTTTTTGCTTCAACGTAGTCGAGTCCTCGCCAAAGAAGATATGATAGCACTGTTTGCATAGGCGTCATCCACGGTATTGGTCTCGCTTCTTGAGGTACTATAGCGATTTTTTCTCTGAGCCTACGGGGCTCCTTCACGACGTCTATACCGTTTATGGTGGCTCTTCCTGATGTTGGTTCAAGCTCGGTTGCAAGGATACGTACGAGCGTGGTCTTTCCAGAACCGTTTCGGCCTATCAGCACGAATACACCATGCGTGGGAATAGAGAAGCTTGCCGAGTCAAGCGCCTTCGTCTTGCTCTTGCCATAGACCTTGGTTAGACGATCACATGTAATTAACTGAGAACTCTCCTCCATTCCCTCACCCAACACGACTGTTGAATTTTTGGCGGCGCTGTTAACCCTTTCGGTTCATGGAACAAAAGACAAGCACTTACTCCATCGGCACGCTAGGCTGCTTAGAAAGCGCGCTGACTCGTCCCGAAATTAGTCTAAAATAACTACAATTCTTGTTCTCGAGTTTGGGGGCACGTTTCAGGTGTCCATCTGTTTTTAGCCCGCTTGCGTGCCTTGAAGTCCAAACGGCTAGGTGCAGCCTCAACGGTTTATAGCGCGTGCGGCAGGCTGGAACAACGACTAACGAAAGGTCTGTAGTTTGGGAGACTTCGGCTCGGGATACGTTGAAATACGTGCGGTGAGATGTCAGTACCTATGGATTACAGAAATCTCGGCAAGTCGGGTCTTAAAGTTTCACGGATCTGTCTGGGAACAAATAATTTCGGTGGACAGGTCAATGAGGAAACTTCCATAAAGATAGTTGACAGGGCTCTCGACTGTGGGATAAACGTTGTAGACACAGCAAATGTGTACACGGGAGGCAAGTCGGAAGAGATAATTGGAAACGCCGTGAAGGGTCGCAGAGACGAAGTCATTATAGCGACAAAGGTGGGATTCGGCACTGGTGAAGGACCAAACCGGACGGGCCTCTCGCGCAAACACATTCTTTCTCAGGTTGAGCATAGTTTGAATAGCTTACAGACAGACTTCATCGACATTTATTATCTGCATCGCTTCGACCCTGAAACGCCTCTTGAGGAGACGCTTCGAACGTTCGATGACCTCGTACGCGGCGGAAAGGTGCGGTATGTGGCGTGCTCTAATTTTTCGGCGTGGCAGATAGCCCAAGCCCACGAGATCTGCGAGACGCATGATTTGGAGAAGGTCATCGCAGTTCAACCACCCTACAATCTGCTACAAAGAGACATTGAGAAAGACATTATCCCTTATTGCCAGCAAGAAGGATTAGGGATTCTAACATACACGCCGCTGATGGGAGGTTTTCTCACCGGAAAGTATTCGAAAGGTGCGCATCCGCCAACAGGCAGCAGGTTCGAGCACAATCCGAGACTATGGGAACGCGCGAACAAAGAATCGAATTTTGCAGTCCTGGAGCAGATTGAAAGTGTGGCTAACGATGTCGGCATATCCATATCAAGACTAGCCATTTCGTGGATACTGAAAAACCCCGCGATAACGGCGCCTATCGTCGGGGCTTCAAGCTCAGAACAAGTCGAGGAAAACTGCAAGATAGCCGAAATTAACCTCAACGACGAAACGTATCAGAGACTTAACGAGTTGACAAACGGCCTAAGTTTTTCTCTGTACTCTTAAAGCGCGCGTTTATCTACTTTCCATAAAGCTTTAAGCTGTGCTTGGTCAGAGAAAGGGATGCGAACTATCTTCAGACCTATCCAAAAGTGTGGGATGTATAATCTGGGGTATAGTTCCCCGTGCCGGGGTCTCCTAGCTTAGGTATGGAGCAAGCCTGGAGACGATCAATTTCGCCTAACAGCTTGTGGCCTCTCGGGGCCACGTGGGTTCAAATCCCACTCCCGGCGCCAACAAACGATTGAGGAAGCATGAATCAGCATCGAGAGTCATAACTCTCATAATTGTTCATCTCTCACGCGCGCGGCTTGTCAAATCTGGCTTCCTATTCTCATATATGCACGGTCAGACTTGTTATGATTTACAAGCGGACAATATCTCATCGACCTTTTCTAGGTTGATATCAGTAATCAAAACTCTCTTCTGTTTAGATGTAAAACCGGAAGTAATCTCAACTTTTCTCTTGAAAACCTTTGAGAGCTCCTTTATCAACTCTCTATTAACCTTACCTTTCACAGGAGACTCTTTACAGCGCACCACAAGTTCATCATCTTCGACCTCAATCTTGAATTCTCTCGAATCTAGCTTAACGTAGACATTCAAGACTACTCCTTGATCAGTTTCCAACAATTTCATTGTTGACACAGCTTTCTAGTTTCTGCTTTCTAAATTTAAAGAGGAAATTAGTTTCTAATAATTTTGATTGTTTTATAAAGTAGAAATCAGAAACCTTGATGCCATGGAAGTAACATGAAGATGTGGGCTAAGGAGATCAGGACTCAAGCAGATCTATATTGTATGTTCAAGAAGATCATTGAAGAGAAGACTCGCTTTGATGGCATAGAATTTTGCAAGGTAGACTTGGAATATCGCGTGAAGCCGAGTGGAAGAAGAGCAGATCTGGTGGTTTTTATCAAGAATGGCGTTGGAGAAGAAAAAGCATTTTTGGTTATTGAGGTAAAGAGATCGAGGGAGCACGAAGATGAAACGGATTATAGTCAGAAATTCCCGTTTCCGGGTCTTGGAGAAATAACGTTGCAGGAAGCAATGGATAAGGGTTTGTTGGACAAAGGCAGCTACAAGTACCATATGGGTGCTTTGCAGCAGGCTAGAGAATATGCTCAGAGCATTGGCGCTCCTTTCTTTGCCGTATGCTATGGTGACTCTCTATTTATCCGCAGTTTCCGTGAGCAGTATGGTAAGTTCTATAAATGCAGGGATTTATCAGAGGAATTTGTTAAGAAACTATTGAATGAATTAGCGCAACTATACGGGATTGTCAAGAGCACGCAGCAATAGTCGTGCGTGCTAATCTAGTCTATAAATGCCTTCTTAGATTCAAAAGCGCGCGCAGAATTCTCCTCTTACGTGAACTGTGGTGTTGGACGGACTATTTCCGAAAGCTAGATCGCGAACGTATTGTTTCATTAAAGAAGGGTACGCACACTTTACTCAAGGACAAAGATGTTTCTCTTGCGGCCCATGTCCTTAAGTATCTTGGGCCAAACGGTGACGCTTACCTCGCCAAGATGCGCTTTCTTGAGTATCACCATCTGTGTGCGCGATTGTCCGATGCCGCCTCCGATGCTGAGTGGAATCTCATTCTTCATTATTGCCTGGTGGTACGGGTACTTGAGAAAGTCAGTCTGACCTGACATCTCTAGCTGTTTTTTAAGCGTTTCTGGGTTGACGCGTATGCCCATTGACGACAGTTCGTGGCGGCGCTTTGTCACAGGGTTCCAGACGAGTATGTCACCGTTGAGGCCGTGCATCGGTCTGCCGTCCTTTGACTTCGTTTCCGTGACCCAATCGTCGTAGTCTGCCGCCCTCATTTCGTGTGGGTAGCCGTCTTTGAGGGGCCATCCGATTCCGTAGATGAAGATCCCTGCGTACTCTTGCAGAATTCTTGTCTCCCGCTGCTTACGCGGTAGATTTGGGTACTTGTCAAGGATATCCTCAGCGTGGAGAAACGTGAGTTTGTCGGGGAGGTCTGGATACTTGTCCGTCTTCAGTTGGGGATAGAGTTTCTGGACGTGTTTCTCAGCGCCTTTGATGACTCTCCAGAGTTCTCAACTGTTTCGGTTAAGTACTTGAGGTTCCGCTCCTTCTCAGTTATCACTTTTTCCCAGTCCCACTGGTCCACGTATGCGCTGTGGTCGTGGTCGAGGAAGTAGTCCTTGCGCACGGCGCGCATGTCGGTACACAATCCTTCTCCAGGCTTCATTCCGAACTCTTTCAGGGCCATTCGTTTCCACTTCGTAGCGGCTTGGACTATTTGAGCGTCAACCGGATGCTTATCATAATCGTTTGAAATGTGGAACTGGATCGGCGTACGCGAGCCATCGCGGTCTAAGAGGTCGTTGATGCCGCTTTCCACGTCCACGATAAGAGGAACCTGAACCATTATCAGATTAAGCTCTTTGCACAGGTTTTCCTCAATGTAGGTCTTCACGGCAAAGATCGCTTTCTGCGTATCTTTCGGGTTCAAAATGGAGTGGTAGTCGTTTGGCAAAATCTTCTCCAACTCCTCGTAGGTGCCGATGCCTGGACCCGCTAAATCCGCTTTTTTGTCCGACATGATAATCACACACCGCACGGATATCTAAAACCGCAATATAAATTTTCAGTAAAAACGCCTGTTTATCTACTATTAACATCCAATAATGATGGCGACTGAACGCTGAGGTGACATCTCAGTTGCGGCGAAGAGTCAAATCCCTTCACTGATGCCAACAATACTATCTTTAGCGCGCTAGCGTGTTCCTGAATTCTTTCGGGAAGTGGCTTGCGCTGCGCATTTTGCTCTTCAACCATATTTGGATCATATAGGATACCCGGGGGGGGAGGGCGTGAGAGCGAGAGAGCACCCAGCCGAACCTTGACGGTGACCATCGAAAAACGTCATGCCTTCCTCTTGGACGCAATCTAGGAATTCAGGAACAAGCATGCGCGCTCAAACTGTCTTTTTCATTTCTGCTATCGCATCTTTTATGATGGTGGCAGATTTTTCAAAGTTCTTCTTCGCTTCCGAATCCAGCTTAAGCTCCAGAATTCTTTCAACCCCATTCTTTCCAAGGACGCATGGAACACCAATCGAAAGATCTGAAAACCCGTACTCGCCCTGCAAATAGGTGGAAACACTCATCACTCTGTTTCTGCCTCTCAAGACAGCATCGGCCATTATCGCAATGACAGCGGCAGGGGCGTAAACTGTAGACCCTTTAAGCTTTATCACGTCTGAACCTGAGGCCCGGGTTAAGTTTACTACCTTTTCGACCTGGTCCTCGTCAAGCAAGGTTGTTATCGGTATTCCTGAAACGGAAGCGAAGTTCACGAGGGGGACCATAGAGTCCCCGTGCTCTCCGATCACCAAAGCGCGGATGTCTTCCCGTGAGACGCCCAGTTCCGATGCGATGTAGGACCTGAAACGGAGAGTGTCAAGGATGTTTCCCATTCCGAAAACGCGGTTTCTTCTGAACCCTGACTCCTCGTGGGCAACGTAGGTCATCACGTCGACCGGATTAGTGACCATCATCAGCATGCAGTCAGGAGCATACTTGACAACCTCTTTCACCACCGATTTGACTATCTTCGCGTTCTTGTTCAAGAGGTCAATCCGGCTCATTCCAGGCTGTCTCGCCAAACCAGCAGTTACGATCACGAGCTCTGAACCTTTCATTTCGCTGTAATCACTGGTGCCCTCAATCTTCCCATCAAACTCGATCGCGGGGGCCGCCTGCATCATATCCAAAGCCTCGCCCCGAGCCATGTTCTCTGCGATGTCTATCAGAACAACGTCACTAATTCTGCGGCCTAGAATGTTGAAGGCGGCAGAACTTCCCACTTTTCCAGCGCCTATTATCGTGATCA
Organism: Candidatus Bathyarchaeota archaeon; assembly: GCA_963707955.1. Classification (GTDB taxonomy): domain Archaea; phylum Thermoproteota; class Bathyarchaeia; order Bathyarchaeales; family Bathycorpusculaceae; genus DASPPK01. The sequence continues at coordinate 598,887 of OY970176.1, forward strand.
TAGCATACATGTGACGAACTGGTTTTACATAAACCTAACTAGAAATGCCGCAGAACAGGACCAAGAAAGCTTAATTAATCAAAATATTTCTTTAGTCACTACGGCGCCTACGCCATGATAGCCCTGGTAGTATAGTCCGGTCACATTGATGAAAACAGCATCAATGTCGGAGTAGTATATGCGGCTGTCGCCCGCAGGACCCGGGTCCAAATCCCGGCCAGGGCGCCACTTCTACAGGAGACTTCCTCTGTAATGAATTGAGGTTGGGCATCCGAGGCATCTGTTGTTTGTGTAGAGAGTGCAGCTGCTGCAGTCGGTTTCGGTTTCGCATGGGATAGTCTTCTTTTTTTCCAGAATAGGTCTTAATGGAACGATGAAGGTTCTGATAGGTGTCACGATGAGATTGAACTCCATGTCTTTTATGAGAGGGTCATTTCTCATGTGAGAGTCTACGCATGACATTATAGACCTCATGTTCTCTCCGACTAAAAGCACCGTTAGGTTATACTTTCCAGAAGTCAAGAAACTGTTCAGATAGAGAGGACACTTGTCGAGGAAGCTTATGACATCCTCGGTGCCGGTTGTAACGATGTCCATTTTGGCAAGAAAGAGCTGACTCTTCTTGATGTCCGTTCCAACCGAATAGGCCAGCACACCCATTTCTTTAAGCTTGTGCAGTCTTGCGCTGATTGCAGGCTGCGAGATTTTCAACCCTTCTGACAGTTCAACCTGGGAAAGCTCAGGGTTTTCTGACAACGATCGCAGAATCTTTTTGTCGATTTCATCGATTCCTTTCAACAAGAGGATTCTCACCCTGCGGAGACAATTCGCTTATTATGACTTCTGCTTTTATAATGCGTTCATTGTAGTTAATAAGTAAATTGCCATAGATACTTCTCAGTGATAACAAAAACGCTTATGAGCACCCAAGTAGCACGTGTACATAGAGGACTTCTGGAGGTTAGACAATGCCCGAAGTTGAATCATGGGAGAGCAAATGCTGTCGATGTGAAGGCGAACCTAAAGTCGATCTGTATCCTGGAAAGAGAGCATGTCACGTAGCCTGCGGTTCTTGTCTCTACCCAGCAGATTGGTCTCGATGTCAATCATGCGAACTCGTGACCCATTGCATGTACGCTGTGGAATATCTTAGGAACATGAAAATGAAAAGCTCCGAGAAAGGATGCCTATTCAAGGACCAGCTGAACGGAGAAGAGAGCTTATACCACGCATTGAACTTCGTCAATGCACAACAACAGCTTCTAAACACGCATGGTGAAAAGCGATACATAAAAGAACTGAGAGAAGAAAACGCTGGAAGCAGATGCTTGAAAAAGTAGCCTAATCTCATATGCTAATGAAATAGAAGTCGTAACTACACGCAGAAAATACGAGAGCTAAGTGATTTTTGGCAATCGGCTAATCGTTCTTGCCGTCCTTTCTTTCCTGTTCGCCGACTAATTGCTTGAGCTTCTTCTCCATCTTCAGCTCGTATTCGTGTTCCTTCACAGGTGGAGGAAGGCTCTTGCTCTTGAAAAGCTGGTTTGGAGGAACGATTCGTTTCTCTCCTGTCCTGACCTTGGTCTTTTTGCCGTAAACTTCGTCTTCAAAAGGCTCCAGGGCCTCCACGACCCAGTTGCCACGACTTTCCGATAACACAGCGACCTTGTGCTTTCCCTTGTAGTAGCGAACTTCTCTGCGCATGGCCTCTCACGCTAAAATTTCTGACGCGATTGGATCTTATAAAACGCACGTTCTATAATAGCCTGCAGGCCCAGAAAACATATGAACACCTTTAGACCATCTTCTGGATCGAAAAGGGTTGACGCTTTCTCAAGTACGGAATGAAAAAAAGTATTCGGACACTTGGCTACACGATGTTCTCAAAAGCACCGGTGTAGGCCAGGATGAGATTCCAACGATCACTGCCAAATCCTCGCGAAGTGGTTTGTGCGTCGTCTGCAAGGGTTCAAGACTCTTGTGCGGCAAGACACGATGCCCGATAATTGTGAAGGTCAACTATTACCTGAGAAGTGTGCCTTTGATGAGCAGCGAATACATCGCAGGCGCTTCACCGCCAAGCGTCTTCATCGGCAGAATGGGCTATCCAAACGTTTATGCAGGACCACTGGTCCCGCCCGTGCAAGACGACACGAGTATGTACGACCTGCCGGAACTCTGGTTTGGAAAATCAATAGACGAAATCGTGGCTTTCCGATCGATGCTCATTCGAGGCAAACAGAGAGTGCACGTTCAGAAGTTCAACGAAGCAGGAAAAATAATTCAGAAAACCCGCGAACTGGCCCTAGCTATTAAGCCAGTGGATGTTGAATTGTTCTTGACCAAGAAGCCTCATGGTTCCATATTCTTGAGCGACGAAGTCCAACCTTTTGGGCCCTCGGCTCCTATCAGAGACCTGAACGTTGGCAATACAAGATGGGACCAGCATGTGGAAAAAGCGTACTCAGACACCGACCTCAAGGCTGTCCAAGCAGTGCTTGAACTCTATGGCAAGGGGGTGTTCGAAACGAAAATCCAGAGGGCCTTCAGCGTCGGAGCCTTCGGCATTGAGAAGAACCGGCGATTCGTGCCAACACGCTGGAGCATAACGGCTGTGGACGACATTATTTCGAAAAACCTCATGAGCCAAGTCAGAGAATTTCCTGAGATCAACGAGTACCGCGTTTATGAATCTCACTACCTTGACAACGTCTTCGAAGTCCTCATGATACCGCGGGAATGGTGTTATGAAGCGATCGAAGCGTGGTACCCTGGCACCGTTTGGAACCCAGATGGTGAACAGGTTGTGATGTTCGGTGATTGGGAAGGCCACGATGGTAGAACCTCCTATGCAGAGATAGGCGGATGTTACTACGCCGCACGCTTGGCGGTCTGCGAGCTGCTGGTGAAGGAAAGAAGGCAAGCGATGGTTATCGTTCTGCGGGAAACTCACCCTGGCTACATCATGCCAGTGGGAGTATGGCAGGTCAGAGAAAACGTGAGACATGCCATGGGCCAAAAGCCGTTAACCTACAACACGTTAAACGAGGCACTAGAAACGATTGCAAGCAGGTTTAAGATCCCTCTTCAGAGCTGGATAAAACAGAGCCAACTCATTCGCAACGCCTTGTTCCAAAAACGAATAACAGACTTTCTACGCAAACCCAAGCCTGGCTGACAAGGAAGACGGCGTACTTTTCTCGGCTGAAGCCTGTTCCAGCTAGCCTGCTGAGCTTCCTGTTTCATCCTCTAACTCTGTCTAACTCTGCCAAGGGCCCAGGTTGACACGGCCTTCCTGATCTCTTCTTCGTCCATAAACTTTGACCCGCTCGCAACTTTTTCCGCCCTAGTCTGTTTGTTGTAATCTTCAACTCGCTTGTTCGTTGCGGTGACTAGCCTCTCAAGCCAGTGAAGTTTCTCCTCCACCCTGTCACGAGTGGTCACGAGCTTTATTGCTCTTCCCACAACTAGCACTTTCCTGTCCCAAAAGTCTAAGCTAGACCACAACTCTTGGTCAAACAATGTGTGCCAAACGTAGGAAGGATCGGAATCCAATGGCAAAGTTATGATGTAGGCTGTTGGATGGAACGGGTCCTTCTGTATGTCAACGTGCGTCGGGTCGACAGGATGTTTGATATTTACTTTTTCTGCTATTTCCGCCAACTCTGACCCCACGTTAGACTAAGCTAGTCTCAAAAAGTTAAAGCTTGCGTCCTGATAAGAAGATGGATCCACGAAAATACTTTCGAAAGCAATTCCTGATTTCAGAAAACACGTGATTCCGAGTTTCTCGTATCTTCACAACGGTCTGAAGTTGATACTGCTAATGGTGAAGCTCCGACATTTTTCTGTACCTGTCCATAGAAGAAGTCACTATTGCATATGCGTCTTTGACGTTCTTCCATTCTTTGAACTTTACCCATTTGATCGGCTCTAGCCTCTTGTATGTTTCAAAGAACTCTTGAATCTCTCTGAGTCTTTGCGGATGCACGTCTGAAATGTCGCGGTAACCGTCGAATCTTGCGTCGTTAACGGGGACAGAGAGAATCTTTGCGTCCTCCCCTTTTTCGTCTTCAACGATCAATGCTCCTATCGTTCTCACCTTGACTACGCAGCCAACCTCAAGCGATTCATAGCTGAGAACCATTATGTCGAGCGGGTCATCATCCTCAGCCCAAGTCTGCGGTACAAAACCGTACTCCACTGGAAAAACCACTGATGAAGGTATTACCCTGTCCAAAACGAACGCCTCCCACTCAGAGCGGAACTCGTACTTGTCTCTTGACCCGCTCGCAACTTCAATCACGACATTTAAAAGCGTCGGAGGCTTGTCACCTGGCGGAATATCCTTCCAGACATTCATTACGATCAGCACTTATGACAAAAAGTCACACCGACTAATCTGTTTTTCCCGAGAACGCGCTACACTGATTGAAAAGTTGACCTTTTTCTCATTTCTGCTTTGACAAAATCGACTTCACTCACGATGAATCCAATGGCCAAGAAGAGGGAAGGGAAGTATCGTAGAAGACTGTTGCTAATTTAGGTTTCCTTGAAAAACTCGGCCAACTTCTTTGTCTCAGCTCGGGAAAGTACCTCGGCGCATTTTCTTGGATCCAAGTGCCTAAACTCCAGGCCAAGAGTCGTGAGGATCCTTTGAACGTCTTTTGCGATGCTTGGTGCTACGAGTATTCCTCGCACGGCACGGTCTGCCCTCGTTCTTATCGCTTCAATGTATCTTGCAAGTTGTACAGCTGCGGCTTTCCCAGCTGTTTTGCGCTTGATTTCCACGACAACAAGCTTTCCGTCCTTGTCCATGCCATAAACATCCACGAAGCCTGGTTCAACCTTCTTTTCATATGTTATAGGTCTGAAGCCTTCCTCTAGCAGGTCAGGTCTGAGCAAAATGGCCTTTTGCATGTCCTCTTCACTTGCGTAGAGCGAAAACTCTCCCGAATCGGCCAAAGCAAGCGAGGCAACGAGCTGAATCGCGTCAAAGAAGACCATAACTGTCTCAACAGGTTTCTGCCTCAAGGCACGAATCTCCAAGATCTTGCCCTTGACGTGTACGTTGAAGACCACATCCCCACCAGGCATCCAGTTAACCGGTTCATAACCTGCCGAACGATGAACAAGAAGCGAACCGTCTGCCTTCACGATCAGGATGCGTTCTCCCGGGCCGAGCTTAGACTTTGCCCTACCAAGATAGTGCACCCAGCATCTGCCGATGACAAGCAGGGTGTTGTTACGTGACACGGCCTCCTTGACTAAGTTTTCGGCCTCTTCAACGCTGGGATCAACCAGCACCGTCGGAAGCTTTGAACCTGGCATTTTATCCTCGCCAATAGCTTTAGAAGACATGTGCACTCATAAAATTTCTGAAGGCCTTGAATGAGCGGTTGGCAGAAGAAACGTAGAGTCATGATTTGCTACGATACGACGGCAAGCATTTACGACAGGCGCTACGCTGGGGAGCAAGCAGCTAAGGTTGAAGCCGCATTGAAAAACGTGAGAATCGAAAAAGAAGGGCTGATTTTGGACGTTGGCTGTGGAACCGGCATCCTCTTTGACCATGTCGCTGATAAGGCAGATGGGATTGTCGGCCTTGACTTTTCCAAGAAATGTCTTTTCCAAGCGAAGGAGCGTATACGCAATAAGAGCCTGCAAGACGTGCAGCTGATCCAAGCAGATGCAGACAACATGCCCTTTCACAACGAAGTCTTCAACACGGTTTTTGCCATGACAATCCTGCAAAACACGCCTAGCCCCACCGAGACATTGGCGGAAATCAAACGCATCTCAAGAAATGACGTCCTTTTTGTGGTTTCTGGTTTAAAGAAAATCTTCACCAAGGAGAGTTTTGAATGGCTGTTGAAAAATTCTCAGTTACGCACTTTCATGCTTGATGATGATAAACTGAAGTGCTACGTTGCTGTTTGCACCAATCAGCCCATCGTTGGCCTTTCTGCGAACCAAAAAAAGATTTGAAAGGTCGCAGTGAGGGGGCGCTAATGAATTAGAATTGTAAGTTTTTCCAAAGAAGGGGTAATTGTGCTGGAGAAGTGGAGACTTCCACGAACAGGGCAAATAGCTTTTTTTGATTACTGTGAAAATGAGCGTGGCGACATGATCGAGCTCATATGTCTTATATAGTCACTAATCAGTGTTTTAGAACAAGGCGCCTTCATGAGGATCCGTGAGGCCATTACAAGACACAGATCGTTGGTGGAGATATGCAGCTTCTTCACTTCCACAAGGTTGCTAGTTCTTCTCATTGGCTGGCTGTCAAGTCTCGTAATTCTAAAATCAGAATATTACGGCAATCCTCAATCCATAGTTGACCTGTTTGTCAGATGGGACTCAGGATGGTTTCTCTCAATAATCCAAAATGGCTACTCTTATGTGCCAGGAAAACCGTCAAACGTGGCGTTCTTCCCTCTTTATCCCTCGCTCGTGAAGATTTTTTCATTTGGCTTTGCAGATGTAAGGATAACAGGAATCGTTCTGTCTAATGTTGCTCTACTCTTAGCGATGATCTACTTGTTCAGACTAGTCAAACTAGACTACCAAAATACGAAGATACCTTTGAATTCAGTTATCTTTGCCCTGATATTTCCGGCTTCTTTCTTCTTTTCGATATTTTACTCTGAAAGTCTTTTCCTTTTTCTAACCGTTGCGTGCTTCTACTATGCCAGAAAAAATCGTTGGTTCCTTTCATCACTGTTCGGATTTTTTGCTGCGTTAACGAGAGCGTTAGGGGTTTTCATATTCATACCCATCTTGATCGAATACTTGGCCCCAACTTCTATCAAGGACCTCAAATTCAGCAAGATCAAGAAAGATATACTTTGCTTGCTGTTGATTCCCGCGGGCTTGCTCACCTACATGACCTACCTGTACATCAGATTTAATGAACCTCTGGCGTTTCTGAAAGCAGAAACCGAATGGAGCAGAGGATTTGCACCAGGAATTTTGACATTAAAAAGCCTTCTTTCTTACGATCCCTTTTACAAATTCACCTTTCTGGGTTTTGTGGTATTGTCAATTTTGATGCTAGCCTACCTGATCTATTCCAAGGTTAGAATAAGCTACATAGTGTACACTGCTGTCCAATTGTTCCTCATCCTTTCTTCGAGTCTACTGGAGAGTCTGCCAAGGTACGTCAGCGTTTTGTTTCCAATATACATCGGTTTTGCCATAATGGCGAGAAACAGATTCTGGGAAGACACTCTCAAATTCTTCTCCGTCTGTCTGTTGACGCTGTTTGTGATCTTGTTTGTGAACGGTTACTGGTTCACTTGAACACGCTACCTCCACTTCAGACTTGTATAAACGTCTCAGTACTTTGCAGAGAAGCAGGGGTTTATTGGTTTTTCTAAGGTCTTTGCTTCTCAGTTTCCTCGGTTTCGAGAGTCTCCGTTCACCATCTGTGCGCAGAGCTTCAGAAAGCCTTTCCCATGAATGTAGATGTCTTTCGTCAGTCTCTTCAACGGTGTTCTGGTTCCGCGCCTTTCTATCCATTCAACTGGAAACTCAGCCAATTTGTAACCCTCATGCACGCTTCGTACCATGATTTCGGTGTCCCAAAACCAATCTGCGCTACTGCAACGGCTCAAAAGGTCTCCTACGACCCTGCTTGAAAACGCCTTAAACCCCAGTTGGTGATCGTGCACGTGTGTTCTGAAGACTGCTCGAATCAGCAAATTGTACATTTTTGACACGAGACCTCGCAGTGCAGGGCGCTGCACGATGGCCCCACTCATGTACCTCGAGCCAGTGGCGAGGTCATAACCATTTCTTATTGCCCCAATCAGCTGCGGATAATATTTCATGTCGGTGGCCAAATCACAGTCGACAAAGGCGTAGATATCTCCGTTAACCTTTTTCCAAGCGTTCTTAAGAGCCAAACCTCTCCCCAATTTCCTGTCCGCGTGAATGTGAGTGATGCGTGGGTTGTTCCTTGCCAAGCGCTCGGCAATCTCGTCAGATCCGTCAGTGCTTCCATCTTCAGCTATGACTATGCAGTAATCGTCGCCTAGAGCAATGGTTTCCTGCAACAGTGTTCTCACGGCCCTTTCAAGGAACTTTGCCTCGTTGTGGGCAGGAATCGTTGCAACTATCAATTAGCCGCACCTGCAGGCCAGGTAGAGCACGCAACCTCAAGTGTCATCGCTGCTACGAAGACTCTCAAGCTGCAAAACGGGTACAAATGGGGAATTTCGATGCTGGCCATGCTTGTCTTGTATTGGCGGCTGATCTAATAAATCGAATGTAAGCGTTTCAATTATGAGAAAGCCAAATGGACAGTTCCAATAGTACCCAAATCAGGGTCAGCACTTTCAGTCACTGCAGAAAATACGCTTTTTTGAAGCACGTAGCAATAGGTACTCTCAAGTGTGCGCGCGCTATTTAGAGTAAAAGACGGCATGTTAAACCTGCGAAACTAGGCACTTTCAAATCAAACTAAGTGAATTTGGAGACAGAGTCGAGTATTCCAAAAAGCTTAATAATCCAACTACTTTCCTCGATGGTTAATCGAGGTGTTGAAATTGGTATCTGAGAAAGTGATGCGGTTTCAAGGGAAGAATAAGGATCTTAATCAGCTATCGCAGCAGATTGTTCAGCAACTGACGAGTGAAGGATACAAAACGCAGGCAACCACTGCACCTTTGGGACAAGTTATTCAAGCTAAGAAGGCTGGGATTTTGCGGGACATCATCACTGCGGATAGGGCGTTCAGCATTCTGGTAACGGGGCAGCCGAACGACTTTGCAATCCACATTGGCGTAGGCAAGTGGATTCAGAACATTGCAGTAGCAGCGGTCTGAGGCAATCCTTCTAACTTGGCTGTTCCTCGCCGTGGACGTCCCAGAAATGCTCTGGACTCAACACGTTGAGAAGGGAATCGCCAAAGAAATAACGCAGATCGTAGGCTAACCTAGAAGGTCAACACGCTTTTTCAACTCCCTTTTTTCCTCAAGAATTAAAATTAATATCTTTCTGACGTATTCGTGCTTGAGGACTTGAGGATGAGGTGAATTTGTGTACACACTTCTCAAGGCGCGCACGCGCCAATGTGAAATTTCTATTTATTCCTTTCCCTAATTTCGTCACGGTTCTCCTTCCTCAACGCTAACGAAGCGCGCGCAAGACTTAAGCGGTGAACCCGTCCACTTGAGAGTTGTGTTGTTATGAGTGAATCAAAAGAAAGCAGAGCTGTTCCTTCAGGATTCCGCACAGTCACGCCCTATCTCGTGATCAACGGAGCCGCAAAGGCGATCGAGTTCTACAAGAAGGCTTTCAACGCCAAAGAACTCTCGAGAAACCCTCTTCCAGACGGAAGAATATTGAATGCGCGAATCAAGATCGGCGACTCGATAGTAATGTTGTCTGAGGAGTTCCCAGGTTCCGACGTCAAATCACCGACCTCCCTTGGAGCCAGCACCGTGACGCTTCACATTTATTCGAAAGACGCGGAGAAACTGTGGAAACAGGCCATTTCTGCAGGAGCAAAGGTAACGAGGCCGATGGAAAATCAATTCTGGGGAGAGCGATACGGACAGCTTGCCGATCCGTTTGGTCACCATTGGTCAATCTCGAAACAAGTCAAAATGAGTGATAGAGAGATGGAGACTAAACGAAAGGCTTCATTCGCAATGTTCAAGCAAGATCATCATCCTGGAAAAACCGAGTAGATCGCCTCTAACCAAGTCAATTGCGGGAAAACTTCCTGCCCCACATCTTCGATGGCTAAGGACCTTATGCGCGTGACTCCATGAAGACTGATTCAAGATTCTTTCGCGCACGCTACAGCGAAACTTTTAAACTTTCTTCCTTATTTCCGTGCCTCATTTTCGATTTCCGTTTAACCAAGTGGTTAAAATTCGCCTTCAGCCATGCAACCACTCGCACGGTCAAAAAGGCGAGAATCTCTCGCTAGTTCTGAAGTGATTTTTCGATGCGAAAGATGGCTATGTCCGTATTGCCTTGAAAGTTGCCTTTGGCACGTAATCGAAGAATCTTTCGGTCGTATTGCCCAAGGTCCATTCTGCGCGGATTCTGGTCTTCTTCTCGACTTTACGCATCTCTGAGAGTAGCATGCGGTTTAGGTCTCTGGCGCTTTCTCCATTGAGTTCTGCGTTGACTTCGAATCCTTCGCTCAGGGGCTTGATAGTTCCTTCATTGCCTATGATTCGTTCAAGCACTGGTTTGATCGCTGGTGGATTGTCACTGCTTATTCGTGCAGATAATTTGAACCTCTTATCAACCATAGTGTATCCAGACCTGAAATAGAGCTGGAAGTTCCAATATAAAAATCTGCATTGTAAAGGTCATCAGCCGTAGGAGAGACTATGACTCCACTATTTTGTGTAACCGAAGCAATTTGACGCGTGCGTAATCGATAGGAGCCAAATCGAGCAGAGTCAACTGCGCCAACTCAGCATGGCATTGAAACAACAGATGCTAAAAGAAATCCGCGAACCCCAAGACGAAAAAAGTATGAATTCAAGCTTGAGCAATGGTAGCCCGGGAGAGATTCAAATATCGGTTTAAAATATCAGGGGTAAGGCAAGAATATTAACCATTTTTCAAAATTATGCAAAGAATGAGCTTAAACCGAGTTTTAAACCTAACTCCCCTGCACTAAACTTTCTAGTTGACGTTTGGATTCTCGGTTTTAGACTTGAGAACTTTGGTAGAAATGCATGTGTTGAATCGTAAAAAAAAGGGACGTGTTTGAGGAAATCGCACCTATTCAGTTTCAGACTGGTGGGGCTGCCCGGATTTGAACCGGGGTCACGAGCGCCCGAGGCTCATAGCCTAGACCAAGCTAGCCGACAGCCCCTTGAAGCTGAAACTCTCATTTCAGGCGAGAAAAATAAGTGTTCCTCAACGCCTTTAAACCCTTACTCCTAAATAATACGCTTACGGTTTCGAGGGTTGGAGAGAGAGTTGTCTGTTCCCCAACGGGTCCGCGGGGTCAGGATACTGAAGGCTGTCTCGTCACCTTTGAGGCTGCAGATTTTGAACTTGCTTTTTGACGAGGGCCCGCTTTCTTACACTGAACTGATGGGTTCTCTCAAGATGAACCCCAGCAGGGATGCTGGAAGGTTTGCGTACCACCTGAAATTCTTGCTCAAGGCGGACTTGATCGAAGCGGATGTCGAGGCGAGGAAGTATCGCTTAACCGAACTGGGGAAGATGGTCATTGACGTTGCGGACAAAATTGATAAGAAAGCTTTCAAGCCGAGAAGTGCGCTTGTTCGGACGAGCCGTCTTGCACTTGAAGAGTTTGATGCTAACAAGATTGCGAGCTCGTTGACAAGAGAAGCGAAGATGCCTGCTGAGCTTGCGCAAAGAGTGGCCAAAGAAGCAGAGAAACAGCTGATTCGGGCAAGAACGAAGTATTTGACTGCTCCACTCGTGAGAGAAGTCGTGAACGCGATCTTGATAGAGAAAGGCTTGGAAGAGTATCGACACAAGCTTACACGGTTGGGAATACCTGTTCACGACGTGACCAGTCTTTTAGAATCGAGGAACATAACCCCTCACGAAACGGTCTCAGCGCAGGAATCAGCTGGTGAAACAGTCTTCAAGGAGTACACGCTGCTGAACATTCTCCCAAGAGACGTTTCAGATGCTCACTTGTCAGGTTCCTTACACCTCAACGGCTTAAGCTCATGGATCCTGAAGCCTAATGAAATAATGCACGACCTCCGATTCTTTTTAGGAAACGGCTTAGACCTGGAGAGAATTGACCCGCTGCAACAGTCCCAACCTGCACCTCAGAACTTTCAGGCCGCGCTTTCTTTAACTTTCAACGTTCTTCTGCACAGCGCTAAAGAAGTCGACACCATGCAGACACTCGACTACTTCAACGTGTTCCTAGCCCCATTCGCCAAGGATGCTGAAACCTCTAAGGTCAAAGAAGCTTTGCGGTTGTTCACTGCAAGCTTGGCTCAGCACGCACATGTTTCTCTAGGCCTGGAGCTGACTGTTCCAGACTTCTTGGCTGAGAAGCAAGCCGTGGGTCCTGGTGGAAAGCCTATCGGCACTTACGCAGATTTCACTGAACAGGTCCAGCTTTTGGCATCTCTCTTGCTTGAGGTCTTCGCTGAAGAGGGTAGCCGTAAGCCGCTGACGGACCCGGAGCTTGTCCTGAAAATCCGCGCAGAAACCACCTCGAATGAAAGAGCAAAAGCGTTGCTGCTGAAAGCTCACAGCCTAGCTTCAGAAAGAGGCGTTCTATACTTTGCCAACGCGCTCAAGAAGGAGAGGAAACATTCCGTTTTTTCTTCATCAGGGCTTGTGCTCGACACAGATTTGAGCGGTGACTGGGAAATTGACACGTTGCGCACAGGGTGTCTCGGAGTCGTAACGATCAATGTTCCGCGAATCGCGTATGAATCGTGCAGAGACCAGACAAAATTCCTTGAAATCCTAAAGGAAAGGATTGAGATGGCAGACAGGGCGCTAGAAATCAAACATAGGGCCCTGACGCATCGCGGCAAGAATCTGCTGCCGTTTATCATGCAGGGCGGCAGTGGAGACCAATACTTCAGACTTGAAAGCTGTTCTCGCATAATAAACTTGGCGGGGTTGAAACAGGGTGCTGAGATGTTCTGTGAAAAAAGTGCTGGCGACGAAAAGACATTAGCCTTCTCAGCGGAAATCGCACGAGACGTTTCAGTCTACGTTCAGAAGATCGGCAGAAGACGCGGAAAACGCTTGTCCGCTGCGATGCTTCCCAACTGCGAAGCTTCTAAGAGACTGGCCCAGATGGACATCGAAAGGTACGGAGTTGCGAAAGTGAAGTTTTCAGGCGTGAGAGAGAAGCCTTTCTACTCCACTGCCAACCGAATACCGATTACCGGCGGAAGGGTCGCAGAAGAATCGTTGACGTTTGAAGATAAGCTGGCCGAAGCGCATGTTGGTGGAAGCCTAACGGTCGTCGACCTTGGCGAGAGCAAGCATGAGCCTGAAGAGCTTATGGCAATTACTAGACAGCTCACTGAAGGTCACAACGTAGACGTCTTCACTTATGACCGCAAACTCACCTATTGCGTCAGCTGCAAGAAAAGCTGGTTTGGCCTACTGCACAAGTGCCCCTCATGCGGAGCGGTGGGAACGTTAGCCTTCCTTGACAGGTTCATGGGCACGTGATCTGAAAAGAGAGAGCAGTCTGCTATTTCACCGCCCCAAGTATCAGGGCCAAGAGTGCCATTCGAACCACGATGCCGTTTCGAACCTGCTGGAAGTAACGCGCGTACGGCGTGCTGTCAACTTCAGTGGCGATCTCATCAAGCCTCGGGAGTGGATGAAGAATCGTCAGGTCCTTCTTGGCTTCTTTCAGGGTTTCAAGGTCTATTCTATAGGACCCTTTAACCTTGGCGTACTCTACCGGATCGGGGAAACGCTCTTTCTGAATTCGTGTGACGTACAGAACATCCACGATCGGAACTATTTTTTCAAGGCTCGTCTTCTCCGTCACGGGTATGCGTTCCTTTATCGTCTGAAGAACCTCTCGCCGCATTCTCAGAGTTTCAGGAGAAACCAGGTACAGCTCAATCTTGTAAAGTGAAAGAGCGTAAGCCAGAGAGTGAACGGTCCTTCCGTACCTCAGGTCGCCTACAAGAGCAACTTTTAACCCTTCGATTCCACCCTTTTCCTTCACCATCGTGTACAGGTCCAGGAGCGCTTGCGTCGGATGTTCCTCAGCGCCGCTTCCACCGTTGATGATGGGCACCTTTGAGAATTCTGCAGCCAACCGAGCAGCACCCTCAAGCGGATGTCGCAGGGCAATCACATCCGCGTAGTTATCTACAGTGCGTATGGTGTCGGCGAGGTTCTCGCCCTTCTTCACCGACGCTATTTCTGCCTCTGCGAAACCTATCGTTGCGCCACCCAGCTTGTGCATTGCAGACTCGAAGCTTAAGCGGGTGCGTGTGCTCGCTTCGAAGAAAAGTGTCGCAAGAATCTTTCCCCGCAGCATTTCTGAACCTTTCTCGGCAAGGGGTTCCATGGTTTTGGCGACTTTGAAAACATGATTTATTTCGTCCCTAGAGAAATCTTTGATCGAGATTATGTCTCTGCCCTCAAACTCCAAACTCCCACCCAAAGCACATCTATGCAACTACTAGATAAGAATTTGTGGCACTCCTTCTAGCGTGCGCTAGCGCAAATCGACATACCCACTTCATCTTGCGGCTTCAGAAAACACGTAAAGAATTTGGCGGTTTTCTTCTCTATTCACGCAGAGAAAAGTCTCACTCTGCCAAGGATTAAAGTCTTTTATCTGCGGTTGTGGTATTACCGTTTTCTTAGAAGGGAATTTCGAATGACCGAGACTGAGCTGAGGGTTTCAAAGATCAAGGATGGCACAGTTATTGATCACATAACGAGAGGACACGCGTTGGACGTTGTCAAGATTCTGGGCATCACAGGAAACGACAAGGGCCCTATCACGATCGCCATTAATGTTCCGAGTAAACGGTTAAGGACGAAGGACATCGTCAAGATAGAGGGCAGGGAATTGAAGCCGCAGGAAGTTCACAAGATCGCTTTGATCGCGCCGCATGCTAGCATTAACATCATTCGAGGCTACAAAGTTGTAAAAAAGGAAGAGGTGAAGCTGCCAAAAGTCATTGACGACATTATCAAGTGCGCCAACCCAGCTTGCATAAGCAACAGCAATGAGCCTGTTAAAGCCAGGTTCTACGTTGAATGCGAGGAACCGCTGTTATTGAAGTGCCACTACTGTGGCTACATCGTCGAAAAGAAAGATGTGTTGCAGCAGTTTTGGTATTAGTGTTGAACAATTGGACTGGCGAAATGTTTATATCGTAAGATAGCATATTCTATAACTAGATATGTCCGCTCTGGGACATATTGTATCCGTGCAGAACAGAAATACACGTGGTGAAAAACATGATTGAAATGTTCACGTCCAACCTGTGGATAATCGCGCCCAGCCTCTGGGCGTGTTTCATAGCCTATGTAATCTGGTACTCTGCAAGAGCGAAGGATTACGCCCCCATAACGCCTACAGAAGCCAGACAACTCTGGGTCATTCATCAGCAAGACTCCCACTGCAGCAGCAAAAAATGGCGACAACTGAGAAAACGAGGCATAACAGTAGGCTTCGAATGCGGTTGCGGCCACAAGTACACGCAGCTACGTCCGATCGTGGCCCACCTGCCTTCAACGGCGGTTCAGCTGCAGACCGCGACGCTGAACACCGCAGAGCCTCCAAACAAGACCTCGTAGGACTCTGAATCGGCAACCTTGGTTCACTTGATTTGATTACGGGCCAACCGAAATAGCTCTTCGAAGTAGACCTTTCCCAACAGCTTGCCTCTGCCTATTCCTGGACATTCCTTCGTGGAAGAAAAAACGAGCCTCCCGTTTCGTAGTGTTCTTAACTGGAACGGATAGTATCGGCAGACGAGCGGTCTCGAAGCGTATATGATACATGTGTCCTTTTCAAGAAATAGACACTTACCGCTTATGCTCTTTCTCATCTCATAGACGTAGGGTTCGCGGCCTTCGGTTCTGCACGCGAAATCTTCAACGGGCCTTGAGGTTGTTTCAGAGATCCTCTGCGCCTCCTTTTTCAACAAGAGAATGTGCCTAGCCCTCGCTTCTGCATCGCCGCAGCACAGCCCACATCTCGTGCATTGAAATCGGACGTTCTTCGGGTAGGCGAAGTTCGTGTGAGTTCTAGACATCAACCAATGATGCAGGAAGCTAGGGGTAAAAACTCTTGTGCTTTAAGCTTTGATTCTCGGTTCTAACATGTCGCATTCAGAGCTTTTTCGAACCAGGCTGGCTTTCTTTTCCTCCGAGTCCACTTTCACTGCAGCTAATTCTGAACTAATGATTCAAGCTTCTTTCGTTTTGCGGTCTCTAACGTGCTGCTTTCCTGCTTCTTTTGAGTCATTTCCAGTTCGTGTATTCGGGTCGCTATTACCCCAAATGTTATTTACTTTTTCAGCTGATTAGGATTCGCAGGATGTGGGCTACGTGGATCCAAGAACCCTTATGGAATACAGCCACGTGCTTAGGAATCGATACTTGGAACAGCTCGCCACACTTCCTTGGGAGGAGGTTGTGAAGAGCCGTGGAGCCAGCTTTGATTCCTTGAGGAATATTCTTTTGCACACGCTTGACGCTGAAGATAGGATGGTCAACTACGCCATCCCTGGTCGTGTGAAAGACTGGGTTTCACGGAGCCCAGAAGATTTTCAGGACATAGCTTCCGTCCGAAAGCGCATGAAAGAGGTTGAATCAAAGACTAACGCCTATGTCGCAAAGATAACTCCTGCCGAGCTTGAAAGAAAAGTGGAATACTCGAGGCCAGGAATGCCACCTCTAACAGTGCGAGTGGAGGACATTCTGATTCATGTTGTTCTTGAAAGCATACACCACTTCGGCGAGCTGATCGCGCTCCTGTGGCAAATCGACGCAGAACCACCTCACATGGGTTGGATAACCTACCTCCAGAGATAACCTCTCCACAGCTCGTAGAATCAGCAAATTTCGCGCGGTCTAAACGAGTTTCTGAGAATCATCAAAACAATCGGTGAGAGCTTGTTGACTTGAGCGAGGCTCAAGGAATGTGAGAGTCGATGGGAGCAAAGCCACGTTTAGGTTGCTTGTGCTAGATTTTGTTGAAGGCCTGCTCCAAGTCGGCGATGATGTCCTCTGGGTCTTCTATTCCCAGAGCCAACCTGATCAGCTGATCCGTTATCCCTGCTTTTTTTCGGTCTTCAACGCTGACGAAGTAGTGCGACGCCGTGACGGGCTGAGTGACCAGCGTTTCGGTTCCTCCGAGGCTGGAGGCTAAAGAACAAAGTTTCAGGTTTTCCACGAACTTCGCAGTCGTCTCAAAGTCTCTGTCGATTTCGAAGCTGACGACTCCGCCGAAGCCCGTCATCTGCCGCTTGGCAATTGCGTGCTGAGGGTGACTTTCAAGGCCTGGATAGTGCACGGTTTTGACTTTTGGATGTCCTTCAAGATACGTTGCCACTTTGATGCCGTTGGAGTTGTGCCTCTCCATTCGCAAGCCCAGAGTCTTTAATCCACGTAGTAGTAGCCAAGCGGCGAGGGGATCAAGAGTTCCGCCTAAGCTTTTGCGCGTTTTTTTCAGTTCTTGCACAAACCTTTCTGAACCGCACACGACTCCAGCGGTCACGTCGTTGTGCCCACACAGGTATTTCGTGGCGCTGTGGACCACGACGTCGACGCCTAGCTCCGTAGGCTTCGTGTTGTACGGAGAAGCGAAGGTGCTGTCAACGACAACCGTGGCTCCTTTCTCTTTTCCGATCTTGGCGACCGCGGATAAATCCGCAACCTTAAGCGTAGGATTGGTCGGGGTTTCAGCGTAAATGACCTTTGTGTTGCTTCGAGTGGCAGATCTTATTTCATCCAGATCTGTTGCGTCCACCAAAGTCGTTTCCACGCCGAATTTCGGCAAGACCTTGTTGAAGAATTCCAAAGTTCCACCGTACAAGTCCCTAGTGGAGACAACGTGGTCACCTGACGAGACGAGCGTGAAAAACGTTGTCGCAATGGCGGCCATGCCGGAAGAGAAAACCGCTGCGTCTTCACTCTGTTCAAGCTCAGCCATCTTGTCCTCAACACTTCTAGTCGTCGGATTCCCATACCTAGTGTAAACATACCCTTCGGCCTTCTCGCCCATAACGTCCACTAGCTGCTTCGTGCTAGAAAACGCGAACACGGATGTCTCATAGATCGGCTCGACAACAGCTCCCGAGGAAGAACCTCGCTTATCCCCCGCATGAACCGCTTTGGTTGAAAAACCCATACCTTTTGAAACCAACTTATCACCTATTCAAACAATAATGAAGGAAACAATTTTACTTTTTCCCCAGCGTCCGTGTTGCCCAGATACTCCAGTTACGCACCAAGAGATTCCGGGCCTTTGGATCGTACCGAAAACGCCAGTACATGCCGGCAACATGCGCGCCTATCGTAGACTAGTTTGGGACGCTGTTCATATTTGGCTCCAAATATTCATGGTACATTGAAACCGAGGAGGGGTACCCGACACGAGCTCACGTTCATACTCATGCAAAAAAGACTCACCGCGCGCGCTTAATTTTGGTCACGGATAGTGTTGTGGCGCCGCCGATAGGACTTGAACCTATGACCGACTGGTTAACAGCCAGCCGCTCTACCTAGCTGAGCTACGGCGGCACTTTTAGAGGATTACAAGTTTTGGGTTTGCAGCGGTATTTAAGGTTAGTTGTCTACGACTTTATGTTGATGCCGGCCTGTTTAGCCTTGTACTTTGCTATGAGCATGAAGAGCTTGTAGAATGGTCTGACGGCGTAGCCTTTCCAGCCTTCGGAAAAAGATATGCCGATCAGGTCGTCAATCCAGTGGAAGTCGTGCTGCACGCACTTCGTCAGCAGCTGTTCATGCATTTTCGTCATCTTCGTTTCTCTGAACCAGTCCTCGTCTTTCAGCCTGCCCATCGGCACAAAAAACAGTGGCACGATGAGGCTTCTGCAGTCTCTCACGTCGTCGAGCAGTTCCATCGTTTTGATGAGGTCGTCTTCGGTCTCCTCTGGAACGCCGACGATGAGTGTGCACGCTGGAACAAGCATGTTGTCATGCATCAAACCCATACCTGTGCGGGCGACTTCTGGCCATTCTTGAGGCTTGAAGGGGTGAGCTTTCGCGGGCATGACCTTGGTTGCAAGTTCTGCTGACCCTGTTTCAAGCCCTATTTCAACTCCCCACCAACGCTGTTTCTGCCTTATGCTTCCGGCCACCTGTGCGAAAACTTCGGCTTGGCTGCCACCGCCGCGAGGGAACAGTGGCTCCAAGCTATTCCGTCACACTTTTTGAGGACTGCTTCGTGCAGTTTGAGGAGTTTCTCATCGTCTGGCAGAGCGGTTTTTGAACCGTAGAGCATGACATCGTCTTCGTGGAGAATGACTCCTCTGTTCCCAGCGTTCAGGTTCACGTCTACTTCTTCGAGTATTTTCTTGATTGGGAACCACCTCAACGGTCTCAGTGTCACGCTGCAGAACTTGCAGCCTCTGCAGCATCCGCGACCGATCTCCACTAATCCGTTGATTGAAGCGTTGACGATGTTCGGTATCTCTTCGAGGCGCGGCGTCTCTCCCACGCTGACCTCATAATTCGCTGGAAGGGTTTCACCGTTCATGGCGGCCTTGAAGATCTTTCCAACAACATTTTCAGCTTCTCCCTCGATTATGCAGTCTATACCGTATTTCTCAACGAACTTCGGCCTGTAGTTAAGCTGCCAGACACCCGGACCGCCCACGATGATTCTCAAGCCGCGCTTCTTGGCTTCCCTGACTTCAGGAAGTTCAAAAAGATGGCGGAAATACTGTGCCAGGAACGGCTCTTTCTTCAGAACGGACGCAAGAGTGCTCGACGCGGGTCCCAGACCGAAAGGGTCCATAACGTGTATCCCAAGGACCCTCGCCTTGTGAATCCACGGGCCGAGATGGTCCGGCGTAACAGTTATCACTTTGAAGCCTTCCTTCAAGAGCTGGGCCTCGATTTTTCTCAACCCATACGGCGCGGAAACAGGCCTGCCGCCTTCCGTCTTGATTGGCGGAAAGAACAGTCGCCGATAAATGAAGTCTGGAACAAAGTTTGGTGGAGCACAGGTTCCGAAACCTAGAAACTCGTTCTCACGGTAATCGCTCATCAACGTGCTGTCAGCAGTTAATACCACTGTGTCCTCCAAACTTGCCCTCTCCAAAGTTCTCGTCACGCTTTTACTAAGATGTCTTCTTAGACCTTTAATTCTTCCGTTCCTGCCTAGAAAAGTGTATATCTTCCGTGACGCAATTAGGCTGAAAGACCATTGGAGAGAAAGATGTTGCAGAAACTCTTGGAAGTCAGATGGCACGGCAGAGGCGGCCAAGGAGCATGGACAGCGAGTGAACTCTTCGCCCGAGCGGCCATCGCTGAAGGAAAGTACATTCAATCTTTCCCAGAGTTTGGCCCTGAAAGGATGGGCGCACCCGTGACGGCCTTCACAAGAATAAGCACTGAGCCCATAAGGCTGCACTGCGCAGTCTACAACCCGGACGTTGTAGCCGTCTTAGACCCGACGTTGCTCAAGACGGTTAAGGTTGCAGAAGGACTGAGCGACGAAGGCGGAAACATCATAGTTAACTCAAAGGAAACTCCATCCGACGTGAGAAAGGCACTGAACACAGACAGGGGAAAGGTCTGGACTGTTCCAGCATCGGAGATTTCGATGAAGATCCTGGGCTTGCCCATAACCAACACGGCGATGCTCGGAGCCGTGGCCCGCGTAACTGGGATAGTCAATTTGGAAACCGTCGAGAGAATGATCAGAGAACGTTTCAGACCAGACGTTGCTGAGAAAAACTTCGCGGTCGTAAAGGAGGCTTACCAGGAGGTAAAATCTGAATGAGTTCAAAGGAAAAAACGTGGAAAGAAGTTTCGCCCGCAGGGGTCTGCTGGAAGAGCAGCTTAACATACTTAACCGGAGACTGGAAGTCTTTCACTCCGATCAGAGACGTTGAGAAATGCACCAAGTGCTTGTTGTGCACACTTTATTGCCCAGACGGTGCGATACATTGGAAACCCGAAAAAGGCGACATCGATTTTGACCTTGATTTCTGCAAGGGTTGCGGCATATGCGCCAACGAATGCCCAACCAAAGCGATCGTGATGAAGATGGAATAGGAGGATATGACGGTGAAGAGTGTTGTTAAACAGGAAACACAAGGCCTGAACGGAGACGAAGCCGTTGCGTTAGCGGTGAAACAGGCAGACGTCGACGTGGTTGCTGCGTACCCGATAACTCCTCAGACGATAATCGTCGAGAAGTTCAGCGAGTACGTGGCCAACGGCGAAGTTGAAACAGAGTATGTGTGCACAGAATCAGAACACAGCGCGATGGCCGCGTGTCTTGCAGCCTCAGCCACGGGCGCCAGGGTCTTTACAGCCTCAGCATCCGCAGGCTTGGCGTTGATGCACGAAATGCTGTTCGTGACCTCAGGATGCCGTGCGCCGGTCGTTATGGCAATCGCGAACCGAGCGTTGTCAGCGCCGCTGAACATTCATGGTGACCATTCCGACACCATGGCCGAACGCGACAGCGGCTGGATACAGATCTACGCTGAAAACGCGCAGGAAGTCTACGACTCGGTGCTTCAAGCCTTCAGGATCGCTGAACACCTGGACGTTCAACTGCCCGTGATCGTGGGCCTAGACGGGTTCACGTTGAGCCACACGCTTGAAAACGTGCGGACCTTCTCGGACCAAACGGTCAAAGGATTCGTCAAAACTCGCCAGTTTCCAGTCGTGCTCACCCATGAAGGAAAAGCCGTGCCCTTCAAGCTTGACCCAGAAACCCCCATGACGATGGGACCCATAGCAATGCCGAACTATTACTTCGAGTTTAAACGGCAACAGGAAGAAGCCATGAAAAACGCGCTACGAGTGATCCAAGAGGTGCATGAAGAGTACGCCCAGCTTAGCAACCGATCATACGGCGATGGCCTTGTCGAAGCATACAAGCTTGAAGATGCGGACATAGCTGTTGTTTGCGTGGGCTCAACAGCCGGCACCGCTAAGACGGTGGTGGACGACCTCAGAGAGAAAAGAGTCAAAGCTGGGCTGCTTAGAATTCGAACTTTCAGACCGTTTCCAGTTGAAGAGATTGCAAAGGCACTTGGAACTGTGAAGGCAGTTGCTGTTATGGATAAGAGCATGAGTTTCGGCGGAAGCGGCGGAGCGGTTTTCCATGAAGTCCGCCATGCACTCTACGACGGCTCAACCCGACCTTACGTTGTCAACTACATCTACGGATTAGGCGGGAGGGACACGAGCCCCGCTCAGATAGGCGCAATTTTCAAGGATCTGCAGAAGATGTTGCAGACCAAACGTGTAGGAGACCTAGTGCGCTACGTTGGATTGAGGGAGTGAAAAGGAGGAAAAATAATGGAAATAGCTGAAGGAAAATTCACGGCAAAAGACATCGCTGAAAAACCCGACTTGTTCCTTTCAGGACACAGAGCGTGCGCAGGATGCGCGCCAGCAACGGTGCTGAGGCTAATCATGAAAGCGACAAGAGGACCGACCATCGTGACGAACGCTACTGGATGCATGGAAGTCGCCTCAACCATCTACCCGTACTCTTCATGGGCAACGCCGTGGCTGCACACGGCCTTCGAGACTGCAGCCGCAAACGCGTCAGGAATCGAGGTAGCGTTGAAGATTCTCAGAAAGAAGGGAAGAATCAAGAATGAACAGGTAGACGTCGTCGCCTTAGCAGGCGATGGTGGAACGTATGACATAGGCATACAGGCACTGTCAGGAGCCGTTGAAAGGGGACACGACTTTCTGTTCGTGCTCTACGACAACGAAGCTTACATGAACACTGGCATCCAGAGGAGCGGAGGCACACCTTACGGAGCATCAACGACCACTTCGCAAGCTGGTTCCGCCGTGCCCGGAAAATTGGAGCAGAAGAAGCCCATAGCCGACATCATGGTGGCACATGACATGCCCTACGTGGCAACAGCTTCACCATACTACTGGAAAGACCTGATTCAGAAGACCAGAAAGGGTATCGAAGTGAACGGCCCTGCCTTTCTGCACGTGTTCGCACCGTGCCCGAGAGGGTGGCGAAGCGAGTCTTCAAAGTCGATAGAACTTTCGAGACTGGCAGTGGAAACGTGCATCTTTCCCCTATGGGAAGCAGTGAATGGCGATTACCAACTCTCAGTTCCGAGCAAACTCTTCGCACTTGCCCCCCAGAAGAAGAAGCCCGTGAAGGAGTACCTGCAGGTTCAAGGACGCTTCAGACACCTGTTCACACCGAAATACGAGAAGATGCTCGACGAAATTCAACACATCACAGACGAGAAATGGAACCGACTGCTAAAGAAATGCGGAATCACACAGCCTGCGCAACCTAAATAAAACCCACAGCCCTATTCGCTTATTCTTGTGACAGCTCAGAAGAATAACATGAAAATAGTTACGATACGAGACGGTTTCGAAAACAGTTTCTGGAACCAAGTCAACCAGGACCCGCTGCAATACTATTTCTTCATTCTAGACTGGAAAGAACGCCCGGAACAGACGAAGATCTTCATGGCCATGGAGGGAAAGAAGGCCCAGGGACTAATGCTCGTGTTCGCAGACGCGGTCGTGCAACTGCGTGGAAACCGGCAAGCCGTGGAAAAACTTCTCGATTCTGTCAGCCTGGAAAAAGTTGAGCTACAAGCTCCGTTGGATTGCGAAGACATCGTCAACAGAAAGTACGCTCCTCAGATCAGGTACGACCTGATGCTAATGGCGCTGAAGAAGGGAGAAGAGAACATACAGGTCAGAACCCAACCTGTGAGGCTTGGACCCGAAAGCGCTGAAGAGGTTGCAGAGATAATGAGAAAGGCAGACCCTGAATGGTGGGGCGAAAGAGTGACAGTTGAGAACAGAAGAGAGTCGCTTGAAAGGAATTATTACCTTGGAATAAAGCGCGATGGAAAAATCGTTTCGATCGGCAACACTCATTTCACAGATTTCGGCAGCAATATAGGGGTCGTGGCCACGGATGAACGCTACAGGAACATGGGCTACGCAACTTCAATCGTGTCAGCCTTAGTTCAAGAAATCCTCAAGAGGTCTCCGACAGCGTTGATTCACGTGCTCAGCAACAACGCGCCCGCCATACGAGCGTACTCGAAAGTCGGCTACAAGCCTTACAGACACTATCTTCTGATTCGGGCAGAAAGAATCAAGAGTTGAGGAAGGCAACATTCAGAACATTCGCAAGTTTCTTACTCTGTCCTGCTTAGATATTTTTCTACTTCGCCTTCAGCGTTGTCTGCCCTTATGAAAATCGGCACGTTTTCCATGCCTGTTGCTATGTAGCTTGAGAGGAGCCATTCTCCTGGAGCGAATTCCAGCGTTTTCTCGAGGATTCCTTTGTCTATCATGAACGTTTCGCTGATGAGTTGGCGGTCGTACGGCCGTGGCAGAGTTCCTACGAAGTACGTGTGAAGCTGCTGCAGCGCGTTCGTGTTCAGGTAGGCGATGCGCTGCGTGGCGATGCACACGCCGAGGCCGTATTTTCTGCCCTGTCTCAGCAGGGTTTCAACGTGTGCTGAACACTTGGCGTCTATGCCGCTCGCGTTGCTGGCGATAAACTCTTGCGCCTCATCGAACACGATGAGGACGTGGGGTTTCACCTGGAATCGACGCTTTCTACGTGCGAGCAACGCTTGGGTCAGGTTTATGGCGAGGTCTTTTATGGCGTACGGGTCGGAGATGGAAATGCAGACGAGCCTCGTCGTCTTGTCTTCCAGCAGTTCGCGAATTCTTTCAACCGTTAATCCGCCCTTGACGTCGTCTTCTCTGGTCTGTCGCTTTTTTATTAGGTCGCTGAGTGAAGACCTGGTCGTTGCCCACGCATACAACCCGCTCTTGTCGCTGACCTTAAACTCCTCAACTGCTGCAGCCGCAACTTCGCTTATATGTTCCACAAATTCTTCGTCCACTTCTTGATTTTCACTCGAACCGTGCTCCTCGACATACTCCAACGCTGCTGCATTTATCCTGTCTATCGCGTTCATGTAGTGAGGCCTATCAACAGACAACCTTCTCTGGTCACCGAGTTCGCTCATAAACTGACCATACGTCGGAACCTGCTGCCTGAGCTTCACATAATGGGCCAGCCTGCCATTATCGATTATGCACTGGAGACCAGACTTGGTTCGCTCATCGGTCTCGAACTCTCGTGGTTTCACGACCGAGTTGAAGAACTGCTCAAGCGAGTCAATCCTGTATTCTAGGATTACCTTCGACGAAACGTTCGGGTCGGCCAGCATGTCCAACAGGAGGAACACGTACTCGCAGTTTATGTCAAAGATCACGACCTTTGCGTCACTGTTGTGCAGGAGGAGCCTTCGCAGGATGTTCGACATCAGGTTGCTCTTTCCACCGCCCGTGAAAGCAAAAACACCGAAGTGGTAGCGAACAAGTTTCTCAAAATCCACGTATATCGGTATACTGGTCTTGCTTGCCTCAAACATTTTGATGAGGCCCAGTCTGGGGTCCGTTCGCGCATCTTCAACGGTCTTCGACGTGTCCACACCGAGCTTTTCAGCGATTTTTTGGTTGTAGATGCGGTTTATCATCTCACTGTTCAGCACGTAGGATGGGCAGCCCACAACCGGGTAGGAGAAGCCCTTCACAAACGTGAATTCACACTTACTGTCCAAGACCAGGTCGTAGTTTATGGGTATGGCGTCTATCTGAATCATCATCGTGGTCTTGTCGTTCGTCTGCCAATCGTCTTCAGACTGTTCGATGATCTCAAACTGCATTGGGTAATAGCCGTGGTCGGAGAGGCCGCTCAGGCCGAAGTGCTCAGGCCAGACTCGGCTGAGCTCCATTAACGTGTACCTTTCCGAGCCTTTTTCAATCTGCTTGAAGTTCCTGACGGCTAGAAGCATGCCCTCTTCCAAGAGGGCCATGAGGTCTTTCTGGTACTCAACCTTGACTCGGCACTGGTACCGTGCGCTCGTGCCGGCAAGTTTCGTGTCCTCCGTTGTGGCAAAAAACCTTGGGATGACGGCGGCAAGCCTACCGTTGAACCTGCTGTCAAAGTCTGTGAAACACGCGTCGTTAAGTCTGCTCTCTTCTTGCGGCTTCAATAGAAGCCCTCCTTTCTCTGAAGGTGCTCATGTAGAATATGAACTTTCTCAATCTGTGATTGTTGAGTATCCAGACAGCCGTGGTGTCCACGATGAGCCTGAACTGGCCGTAGTTCCATTTTGCAATCTTGTCGGCAACGAAGAGGGGCTTGTTGTGCCCGAATGCTTCTGGAATGCTGGAAGGAGCCATCGCCGTCAGCATGGTCATGATCATGTCTTGAAGCCTGTTGGGGACATCCTTGTCCTTGAAGAGAACGACCTCAACCGGCTCTATGGCGCCTCCGTACTCGTTCCAAAACTCCACGACGTTTTCGGGTTTGCAGTCGTACTCTGGGTAGACTAGCCTGTCTATCAGCAAGACGTTGCTGCGAAGTATCGGGTCAGTCTTCGCTTGGCTCAGTTGAACGTACGTTTTCAGAAAGACCTTCTCTAGGCCTATTCTGTTCTTTATGGCTCCTGGGACGAAGCCCTTTCGGTTCTGGCGGTCTGGAACCATCGTTCGGAAGGCTGAGTCGTACTCTATGAGGCTCCAAGGCGGCTTGATCTTTTCCGGGTTCAGTATGCTCGTTGATTGGAGTATCATGCGGTCGGTGTTAGGGAGTTTTTCAAAATCCGCTCTTGAAACGTTGGTTTTGAGAAGACCTTCGTTGTGCATTATCGGGATCAGCTGTCGTTTGAAGTCTCTTGCCGCCGTGTCCTTCGTTATGCCGATGAGCAGGACGTGTCTTTTCCAGCACTCTTCCATGATCATGTGAAGCGTGAAAAGCGTGAGGAAAGCGATGTCGACGGTCGTGAGCCACTGTTCTTCACCGTCCTTCAAAACCTTCATGAGGCTTGACGTCTTGGTCATTGCCGTTTCGGTGAAGAAGAATCGGTCGCCCAGGCTGACGACCAGCTTCTTGATGCGTTCAAGAACGGTGCTGTACTTTGGGTTCAAACTGTAACTCTCGTCCTTCTCGGCTAAGACATGCTCGTTTACTGAGCGCTTCAAATGTCTGGCGACCCGCTTGGCTCTTTTTTCGTCGCTTGTGCCCAGTTCGGCCAGGATCTGCTTCTCAGCTAAGGGGCCCTTCTGTCTGATCAACTCGATTATCGCATGGCTTAGGTAGTCGCCTCTCGGAGGAGGTAAGCCTAAAGCTTCGTTGCAGACGCATTGTCTTGCGATTGTCAAGTCGTTGATGTCAAGCGGCTCATCATCGCCGACTCTGTAGCCAATGAGGCTGCACCTTGTCTTCCACAACTCTCGTTTCGCCGTGTCGTAGACAAGGCTTGCCCGCTCGATTGACAGGCTTCTATCCATGAAAATTATGCGTATCTGTTGGGTGGGGTCTGTTACAAGCTTGTAAGCCAAGTAGTATTCTGCGAAGGTCATTATCCAGTTTGCGATCGTTGCGTTGTTTATGATCGACTGGTCGGTGAGCGGTTTGTTCGGGTTGACCTCGCCGGCCTCTTCGGCCTCAAAGAAGGCTTGATCAACCTCTGGGATTTCGTTGACGTAGACTGGCACGACGCTTGATATTCCCGCAGCCTGTTGAATCGTTTTCGTGTCATACTTTACCAGCGGAGCCTCTTTCTCAAGAAAAGTTATGGTGCCCGTCGACGCGTACGCTCCTCCGAAGAAGATCATTAAGTCAAACAGCGGTCTCGAGTACATCGTACCGTCTATGCCCGCAAAGCGGACGCTAGAAGTGCCAAAGAAATCTTTTGCCGTTTCATACGCAGTCTCGCGGTCAAACCGCATCCTCACAAAGTTTGAAAGCAGGCCATCATAAAGATCTCTGAGCGATGAAAAACGATGCTCATAATCCGAAACCTGCGATGAAGCCCCAAGCCTCAGCACCTCACTCGTCCGTTTTATAGCACCGCTTAAAGACGACATCTCTGCATTCTCCCGCATAACATAAAGGACTACCCTAGTCGTAAAAGCGTTGTCAATTATTGCACCTTCACATGTCGCCACGCAGCATAATTTTACAGTATAGCGCGCATGCCTGTTCCTAAATTCAGTTCAAGAGCTGGCATGGCGTTTTGCGACGAGGGATTGTTACTGTCACGGTCCGAGCCGCTTGCCTTCTTGCTCTCACACCCTCCCCCCGGGTATTCTATATGATCCAAATATGATTGAAGAGCAAAATGAGTAGCGCAAGCTGCTTCCCGAAAGAATTTAGGAACACGCTAGCGCGCTGGGGCATCCGCCATAATTGTGGGCAGAATAGTTTTCAGGCTGCTCTCTTTTGTACTTTGATTTGCACTCATTGAGTGATGACCGAGACCAGACGCGATATGTCGTCTTTCAAAAGGTCTATTTTGAGTTATGTTTTCCTGCGGTGATGGAAAGAGTAAGGTTGCTCATGCTAAGAAGAACGGTCCTAACCCATGTTGAGGAAATCGAAATCAACGTTTGGAGATGCTGTTACCTAGGCGAAATGAGAAAACAAGTACTCAGACATCAACTTTGATTTTGCGCATGATGGAATGAAGACCCAAATATAGAACGACGAATGTTTACAGAACAACGTACTTTAAGGACGCTGCACGTTTTCGAGAGAGCAAGCTGAACCTTCCACAACGTGGAAAGCCCCTTTTCTTCCAACTCTCAGTTGCTTTTCCCCTCTGAACGTGGATATGCTCCCGTTTTCAATTTGAACAGTGTCTCCTATGGAGATAGAGCTTATCTGCTCGTTCCACAGGCACAGTTTTATTCTTCCAGTTTCGTCTGATATCAAAGCGTTAGCCACGCTTGCATAGTTGCCGAACCTTGTAAATACAAGGCTAGGCTTTGCAATTTCTAGGATCTTGGCCTTCAGGTTCACCTTCTTCATGCCGGCCTTCAAATCTCTGATTTGAAACGATTGGGGTCCATTGTTCTTGTTGATTAGACGCCTTCTGAACATGCTGGTATCGCTGAGGTCTTTGATTGACCTGTTTTGTTCGACGAGAAACTCTTTAGAAACAGGGAATTGAGCGACGACCTTTGCACCGTTCGTTATCAGCAGAACCACCTTGTTCCTATGTGTTCCACGACTTTCGATTGAGAGGGTGCCACACGTGGACTCGCCGCTTTCTGCCGCTGACGTCAACGCTTCAAAGAATTTGCTGGGGCCGACATCATACTTTGCTGAAAGAAATGCCAAGTATTCGCCCGCTGACACTTTGTTCCGCATTAGTACTTCTCCACAGTAAGCGCCGTCTCTCTTCCTGAGACAATGGCGCTTCTCACCTTCTCCAGATGGCATCCCCTGCCAACGATAGAAGGACACTGCAAGATAACTGCACGCTCCCTTATAAGGACAATCCAAAACTGATGCAGAAAGGCGAAACGCGCGCAAGACACTGTGGCCGCACCTGTTCTTTCAGAATTGCCTCGAGTTTTCTGGGGCTACTGTGTTGGAAACCATGTGAGAATCGGCAATTTATGGTCAGCATGACTGAAGTTGACCCATTCGTTCCCCAATCAGAAGCAACAATTGGAAAAGGCATAATTGCATCCCTCTCTGAGTTTATGGCAAGAAGTCGATGGAGTAGGTGCCCGATTGGCAAGTCAAGACAGTGTGACTATTCCAATTCACAAACCTAGAGTTCAGGAGAAACTGTTCTTTCTGATTTCAGGCATGATAGTGAGCATCCCTTTGACGTTGTTTGTCTACACGTTCTCAGACTACCTGCTCTCTTTTACGTCAACAGTTTACGCTAGCGTTCTCTCAACGGTGCTTCTTGCACCATTCGTCGAAGAATTCTCTAAGGCATATCCACTTTTCTATCGTCACGCCGAGACGGAACGATCTATCTTCACACTTGGGTTTCTGGTTGGTTTAGGATTCGGGATCGTAGAATTGATAGAATACGTAGTGCTTCTTCAAGAACCAGTGCTGATTAGGTTACCGGCAGTGCTCTTCCATGCATCCGCTACATCAATTACTGCTTTCGGAATCGCGAAGAAGCGAACTCTCCCCTTTTATCTAGTCGCCGTGGCTTTGCACTTGTTAAACAACTTGTTTGCGGTACTGGGACCCGTTTGGGATTTGACAGGCCCGGCAGTCCTAGGAGCAGCCTACCTTCTATCTTGGTTTCTCTACGGAAAAACTCAGGAACACATGATCCCTCTATAGTTAACTTATCTGATCACTTGCAAAAACATGAGCGAGAACGCGTCAGCGGGCCCATCCAAACGCCTGAAACAGTTTCCTCAACATGAACACAGGTCAATACGCTCAGAATGTTGTTTGCTCCTTCAAGAGAGCACAATTCGCCTGCTGCTGAGCCGCTTTTGACCTACCTTAACATACAAGTCGGTGACTCATACGGATTGTAGGGTCTACTTCACGAACTTCATCGGGTGTCTCTTAAACCTCTTCTTGCAGGTCACACTGCAAAAGTGATAGGTTTCACCGTCAAACGTGATCTTGAACTTGGATGTTTTGTCGTCCAGAACTGTGCCGCAAACTGGATCCTTAGGCATTACCCTGATCTTAACCTCAGTGAAAAGTGTGCTTTCTGCTTATTATCATTAGTGGTGAAATAAGCTGCAAACAAAAAAAGTGATGGGAAAAAAAGGTGTGAAACGAAGATGAGATGTTAGCTAATGAGCTTAATATCTTCGTGGCGGTCTTCGTTTAGAATAACACTCTTGGCAGTATACTGGTCTGCTTCCGTCTGGTTTGAAGGGAACTTCGCATTCCTTTCCGCAATCAGCACAAACTGCCTTATGCATCTCTTTTCTATACATCTGCTCTTTCAACTCCTTCTGCTGTTTAGCGCAAAAAATTCTTTTTGCACAACTCTTTGATGTGTGCACGTCGTTTTAAACTTATCCATTTGTCAAGGCCATTTTCATGGTTAATTTATGAAGGGATAATGTTGGATGTCTCATACGAATTCTTGAATTGGAGAATCAGCCGAAGAGTCTGCTAATTTTTCTATAGTGGTTTTGGTCAAGGCCTTTATGTTGTTGAAGTCTGACAGCTCTCCATAGCTTACAAGCGTTATGGCCGTTCCTTCGCCTCCCACCCTGGCTGTTCTGCCGATTCTGTGGAAGTAGACTAAGGCATCCAGCGGGACATCGTAGTTTATTATGTGAGTTATTCCCTGAATGTCTAGGCCTCTCGCTGCAACGTCGGTGGCGATGAGCAGTTTCAGTTTTCTATTCCTGAACAGGTTGATGACAAAGTCCCTTTGGGATTGAGTGAAACCTGCGTGCAACGGTTTTGCATCATATCCTCTGCTTCGCAATGTTTCTGCCAGCATGCTCGTCTCTGTCCGGGTTCTGCAGAATATTATGGCTCGACCTATGTGGTTCTCGTCCAAGATTTTGCAGAGAGTCTTGAGCTTGTCATGAGAGTTCACGATCGTGTAATACTGGTTCATCTGTGTAAGGGCTATCTCGTCTTTGCTTACGAGTATTTTTTCCGGGTTCTTCATGTATCTGTTACACACGTTCATGACCGTTTGGTCTATCGTCGCTGAGAAAAGGCTCGTCTGCCTGTTTGACGGTACTCTCGAAAGTATGAATTCAATATCCTCTATGAACCCCATGTCGAGCATTCTGTCGGCCTCGTCTAGAACGACGATCTTCACTGATGCCAGATTTAGGATGTGTCTCTCAAGCAAGTCGATTATGCGGCCTGGCGTGCCGACAACTATTTGGACGCCGCTTCGCAACGCACGCACCTGCTTTTCAATCGATTCTCCACCGTAGACCGGCAACACTCTCAATCTTGCGTATTTTGCAAGTTGGCTGATGTGCTGTGCAACCTGAACGGCAAGTTCCCGGGTTGGCACTAGAACTAGACCTTGGACATTGTTGATTCCTGAGTTGACTCGTTCAATCATCGGAATTCCGAATGCCGCGGTCTTACCGGTTCCGGTTTGTGCTTGTCCGATGACGTCCCTGCCTTCAAGAAGCGGGGTTATGGCTTGAGCCTGTATTGGAAAAAGGTTACTGAACCCAAGCTCTTCTATGCTTTTCAAGACTTGCGAACTTATCGGCAGGTCTTTAAAGTGCTCCATTTGCATATATTTCATTTCTCCTGCCACAAAATTTTACATGCATTTCCAAAAGCTTTCAGAAGCTTCGTTAATTACATGAATTAATGTGACAAGCTCAGTAGACACCGATTCTCATATAAAAAGGTTTAGCAACCATAAGAAAGAAAAGAACCAGACAAAACTCGTGAGCAATGAAGAAAACCTCAATAAGTTGGTCAAATTCGGTTTTGAGTATATTGTCAGAAGGATGACGTACTGTGCTTTGGTGCATGTTCAGTGTTTGAATACATCAAGACATAACTCCGTTGTTGCCTTATTTGTTATTCTGGTCAATCCTTTGGCTTCACCGATAAACTTTCCAGTTCTTGCAAGCTAAATTTGAGAAGTGCATGGACTGCACTTGCCGAGCCCTGCTCCCAATCAGCGTAAACTAGCTACAATGCGCCTTCGTAGACCGAGTCAGGCATGGGTCTCCGCCATGCATCCGGATTCTTATACCTAACGGCAGGCGCCGTGTCCACGTTCTTCACCTGCTGCCCCGCTAGAAACTTCTTCATCTTTGCCAAAAGCTCCAAATGAATCTCCTCATCCTTGATGATCGTCTCGAAAACATCCTTCAAGTATTTTAAATCCACGTTGTAGCTCTCACGAATCAACTCGGTCATACGCTGAAGTGTCTTCATCCGAGCAAGTGCATAATACTCCTCACCCATGGCGCTCTCTAACAGCGAAAGCTTCTTCGCTAGAGAAGACAGACTCTCAACCACCGCCTTCTTCTCATTGGCAATTTCATGTGAAATGTCATCAATCACCGTCCAAGAGATGCTTAGCCTCTTCTCACAATCCTTTGCCTTCACCCTCGACCCTCCGATGCTCTGACTTATACCGTTAAGAATCGCCGAGTGCTTCCGAGAATCATAAGCTATGTGAAGCAAAAGAGATTTGATAAACGGGGGATCCATCCTATCAGCTAAATTCTTGTAAAGCAGATAAGTCCCCTCCTCAAAAACACTGTCACACCACAGAGAATCTGTAATGTTATCCCTCTTACTCTTCTTCAAGCTAGCCACCTGTGAAGAATAGCAAGATGACAAGCTCATAAACGGTTTATGAATCTAAGATCCGCGTTTATTCGTTTAATGGGAGAACCTCCAAGCGATTACGCTAGAATTGGGAGTGCGAGTCAAGTCGCCTTCAACTGGGTCTTAATCAAAGATGAACATATGACGCCCCTTCTGGGTGCCACCAAGCGCGCATGCTTGTTCCTGAATTCCTAGATTCCGTCCAAGAGGGAGGCATGACGTTTCTCGATGGTTACCGTCACGGTTCGGCTGGGTTCTTGCGTGCTCACACCCTCCCCCCCCGGGGTATCCTATATGATCCAAATATGATTGAAGAGCAGAATGAGCAGCGCAAGCCACTTCCCGAAAGAATTCAGGAACACGCTAGCCTGCTGTATACTGTGTACTGTAGACTGAATATGAAATCGTGCGACAGAAGATATTTATAACCAAGTGCACAAGTGTTTGCAGTGATGAGTTGGCAAAACAGTACCTGCGACAACCAATCCTAGTCACAGCCTTCAGACTAACATGTGAAAAGAGCCGTTACGAGGCTACCGACTCGTCTGGGAGACCACATCAGTAGGAGGTGAAAGCGAGCAATGATCAAATTTCTCAAGAACCGACGTGCACTCAGCACAACCGTAACGACACTCATAATCCTGGTCGTAGCAGTGCTTCTGGCAACCGTCGTAACGTACTTCGCAATCAACGTTGTAAGCACGAGAGTGCAAGAAGAAAGCCTGAGTGTGGTCAAGCAACACGTTTGGTGCAACGCCACCGGCATCATAGGATCACCGTCATATGCCCTAGCATCTCTCATGGTGACCAACACGGGCGGCAGAGACGTTGTGATTAACACAATCGAGGTCAGAGGCCAAGTTTGCCCATGGAACGACACGGGAGGCGCGACTGACAAGTTCATCCTATACTGTACCACTGAAAACCCCATATCCAATGACCTTAGCTACACGCCCAACTTCAACTCCACAGGAGGCATCAACTACGTGATGGTCGGAGCGACACAGTACAACTTCACCGTGGCCACGAACCCGTTGATCTTGAAGTCGGGTGACACGATGCTCGTATACATAGTGAACCCTGACAGCATATCAGTGAACGACGTAGGATTGTCAGTAGGCATCACGATATTTTCAGCTCAAGCGGCATACTACCGAGAAACCAACGTACAAGCAGTATCTTCCTCTTAAACTCCTACTCCTACATTTTTTATTATATCCAGTTTTTCGTTGTAAACGCATTAATTTTATCAAACGTATGTGTATCTCTGTTCTACGCACAAATTGACATATTCGGAATTGTTGTTAGTCGTTGGTCGAGGAAACATAAATGAAGAATATACTAAAGAATCGTAGAGCTCTGAGCACAGTTGTCACAACGCTGATCATACTCGTCGTTTCAGTGCTATTAGCAGGAGTCGTAACGTACTTCGCAATCAACGTCGTAAGCACGAGAGTACAAGAAGAAAGCTTGAACCTGCAATATCAGCACGTATGGTTTAGCACCACGGACAGTAAAGCAGAGGCAGCCATAATGATAACCAACACGGGCGGCAGAGACGTTGTCTTACAAAGCATCGCAGTTCGGGGACAGACCATTCCAACAGCCGATCTTTTCTGGTTCCCGGTAACAACAATAGCCGACTTGAAATATGTTAGCCAAACGACAAATATTAGCACTTCAACTCTCATTCCTGCGGCTTTCCAGAACGCAGGAAACAACCTCACCTTCACCGCAACCACGACCTCTATAACTCTGAAATCTGGCAGCACCATAGCAGTTTACTTGTGTGCAGGAACGACACCGCCATTTGCACCCGGCAGTGTCACAGTGAATGACGTAGGCTTGACAATCGCAATATCAGTGTTCTCAGCGCAAGCAACGTACATCAAAGAAACCAACGTCAACGCAGCCAGCTAAATCAGAGTTCCTCTTTTTCTTTTTTATTTTCATGTTTTTGAGGTTCTCCACAATTTGTTGCGTATCTGCGGTTCGTGGGGATGATGTGATGTTCTTCTACGCGGATGTATGTGTTTCGCGTAGGCATGTGGCTATCCGTGTTCCCTATTTACTATGAGTTGTTTGTCAGGTGCGCATCTCCAGATCGTCCGTGCTATGTGTAGCTGTGTTCTACGCACAAATTGACATATCGAGAACTGCTGTTAGTCGTTGGTCGAGGAAACATAAATGAAGAATATACTAAAGAATCGTAGAGCTCTGAGCACAGTTGTCACAACGCTGATCATACTCGTCGTTTCAGTGCTATTAGCAGGAGTCGTAACCTACTTCGCAATCAACGTCGTAAGCACAAGAGTACAAGACGAAAGCCTGAACCTGCAATATCAGCACGTATGGTTCAGCACCACCGACAATAAAGCAGAAGCAGCCATAATGATAACCAACACGGGCGGCAGAGACGTAGTCTTACAAAACATCGCAGTCCGGGGACAGACCATTCCGGCAAGCGAAGTTTTCTACTTCACGGTGACTACAATAGGCGACTTGCCATATTATAGCCAAGCGAACACGATTAGCACTACTAACACCACTGTTCCTACTGGTTTCGGCGCCTCAGGCGACTTCAAACAAGCCACGACCATAACTCTGACATCTGGCAGCACCATAGCAGTTTACATGTTTGCGGCAACGACAGCACCCGGCAGCGTCACAGTGAATGACGTAGGCTTGACAATCGCAATATCAGTGTTCTCAGCGCAAGCAACGTACATCAAAGAAACCAACGTCAACGCAACTTAAGACAACAACACCTTTTTTTTCTATTTTTCTCCTTATGTTTTTTTGATTTCATTTCTCAAGTGACCCGCATGTCATGTGTAGTTTTGCGTACGCACACATGCTCTCATACTTCTTACAACAGAATTGAGTCTGTGAGGAACAAAACGGCTGGAAAGAAGGCAGCAAATTGAAATCAAGCCCACTTGTCCGTGAACTTGCAAAACTCTATCACTCTAAGAAAGCTTTGGCCATTCCAGTCACTTTTCTCATTCTCTTCGTTTCCACTTTGTTTTTGGTAGCTGTAACTTACGACCTTGCGATTGAAAGAATCAACGCAAACAGCCAGGACTTGAAGGTTTCCACGGCACAAGGAAACATGATGACTCTTGACGAGGACTTATCATCAGTTCTGTGGCAGTCAGGCTCTTCGAAAACATTCGACTTCACCGATTCCGGCGGACAACTGAACATCGAACCAACAGCCAATCCCTTGTCAATAAGCATAACGGACAACAACAGCATCTCTGCAACCGTCTTCAACGACTCAGTGGGCTGGGTCGTGTATGAACTACCCTATTCAGAAACAGCCGACACAGGACTCTTCCTAAGAGGAGACGAACGCGCGATAGTGAATCAAAGCGGTTTTTCCATGACCCAGTTATACATTCGGGAAGGTGCTGAACACACCGAAATCTTGCTTAGATACCGCCCAATCGTATCGTGCGTTGCCGCTGAGACCCAAGACAACAAGACCGTCAACGACGTGCGCATCTACGTCGTCGATTTGAACTCTTCTCAACTGATCGAACTGATGGGAGAAGTCCCGTTGAAAATAACGTGCGAATCCACGGAAACCTCAGTCACATCCTTCGACGTTCCATATCAGCCAGGAACATTACTCGTCACTGCAAACTTCGACAATATCAACGGGCAAGTATCGGTTCCCATATCGAGCACGAGTTATGGCGCGATAGTGAACGTCGAACTCGTCCTCTGTGAAGTCCAAATCGAAAGGTGGGTGATGTAATACTTTGCCTTCGATAATTCCCAGTTACGTTTACACGCTTTTCGCGTGCATCGCAGTGGGCGCACTTCTCATTTACGCTTCAAGTCTATCCAGTATCAGCGTGAAAAACGAAGCAGACCTGCAGGAATTGAAAAACATAGCAGACTACGTCGCAGCGACAAGTTTCGAACTCGTTTCGTCAACTCAGACGAACAACCTAACGGCAAATCTCATGTTGAGCATCCCTTCAACGGTTGGAAATCAAAGATACTGGGTTCAGCTGGACAACGACTCATTCAGAAGCTGGGTCAACATCGGGTTCGGAACAACTCCACAAACAAGCGGGCAGCGAACGTACATACCGTCCGAAGTCTCGGCGTTCGGAGATTACGTCAGCGGTGCGGGAATACCTGTTTTGAGATGTTACTCAGACGGGTCTGCGACCTATCTAGAAATTTCGGAAGGTGCGTGAAATGAAACTCGGAAAGAAGAAAGAACTGGTTGAAGAAAAGGAAGAGACCTCTGAAGAGGATTTGATGGGATACTTGGGCATTCAGGGCTGTCGAGTCCCCGAAGGTTATACACAAGTGGAAAGCTACCCCTTGAAGCCTCCTTACTCTTACGCGTGGATCTTCCAGAATGAAAGCGAGGGCGGCTACCTGTACGTCGTCGATGAACTGTCAATGACCAAAGAGGAAAGAGACACCTGCAAGAGGCTCAGGAACATCCTTGAGTATGAGCTAAAGGCACCGATGGCTGAAGAAACGTTGATAGAATCATTCCACAGACAGCTCCCCGGAATAATGGAAAATCACGCAAAGATTCTCGACGGAATCAACGAGGTTGGCAAGAGGAAGATTCTGTACTACATCGAAAGGGACATGATCGGATACGGCAAGATAGACGGCCTGATGGCAGATCCTTTTATCGAAGACATCAGCTGCCTCGGCGTGAACAAGCCAATCTACCTGTGGCACAGAAAATACGAGAACATACGAACAAACATCGCTATCGAAGACGAAGAAGAGCTAGACGACTTCATCACCAGAATAGTGCACAGACAAGGAAAACACGTCAGCATAGCCCACCCCATTGTCGACCTGACCCTTCCAGGAAAACACAGACTCGCAGTATCCTTTGGAAAGGAAACAACACCGGCGGGAACGAGCTTCACGATCAGAAAATTCAGAGAAGACCCACTAACCATAGTGGACCTACTCATGAACGAAACCATCGACGAGACTATCGCAGCATACCTTTGGATTTTGATGGAAAACAAGATTTCAGTCATGATTGTCGGTCCCACAGGAGCCGGAAAAACAACGGCACTTAACGCCATAGCCTGTCTGATAAAACCGGACTTCAAAATAATATCAGTCGAAGAAGTCGCCGAAATAAACCTGCCACAAGAAAACTGGATCTCCACAATCGCTAGGCCAGGCTTCGGCAGCGACAGCGAAGGAGAAGTGACACTCTACGACCTTATCAAATCAGCCGTCAGACATCGACCTGCCCTGATCCTCGTAGGCGAGGTCAGAGGAGAAGAACCTACGTGCTCTTCCAAGCGCTGGCCACTGGCCACGGTGGGCTCTGCACGATGCACGCTGAAGACGTCGAAACAGCCGTCAAACGTTTAACTCAACCGCCGATGAACATTCCGCCCTCCATAATCTCCCTGATGAACTGCGTCATAGTCGTCAAACAGGTCAAAGTCCCAGACTTCTTATCCCTCGAAAGAAAGGTCTCAACGAGAAAATTCGTGAGAATATCAGAACTTGACGCGGCTGGCGTGTTACACGAGGTTTTCTCGTGGAACCCTTCGGTTGACTCCTTCCAACAGAACCTTGAACAGAGCTACTTGCTCCCAAAGATCGCTAAAAACCTTGACGTCCCAACGAGCGTCATACTGCAAGAGGTTGAGAAACGCAAACAGATACTGCTGAAAATGGTTGAGAAGAACCTTCGAGACTTCAGAAGCGTACACAAAGCTCTGACCAACTCCCTCAACGTGTCAGAAGTGATCAACAAAGAAGCAACAAGGGAGTAACGGCAAATGTCAATATTCAACGGAATCTTCGGCAAAATCTTCGGCTCCGTAACCAGAGCCACAAGTGAGGAGAGAGAAAAAGTAGATCACGAGTTGCCCTTCCTCGTGATGATGTTCACGCTTATGGCTGCTTGCGGCATATCTCCATACGACGGTTGGAAAAGAATACGAAAACTCACTTTCCTCCCGTTCTTCAAGAAAGAGGCAGATGAAGTCATAAGGCAAGTGGAAGTTCTGGGAAAAGACCCCCTTACAGTAATGCGTCAGAGAGGCGAAAAAACAACTTCAAAACCCTACCGCAACTTTCTAGGCGGTTTCGTCTCGTCCGTCAGAAGCGGAGGAAAACTAGTCGACTACATGAGAAGTGAACTCAAATCAATCTTCGAGATTCGAAACAACGCCATTACACGTTCAATAGAGAAAATCGCGACTCTAGTCGAAGTTTACTCAGTCATGTTGATCGTCGTGCTCTGCTCGTACATACTCTTCGTCGTATTCTCGGCCTCAAACACGTTGCAGATGCTGGCCCAGACTTCAATCTCCATTTCGCCTACTCTTGCTTACCTCCTTGCGTTCATCCTTATGCCAGTGCTCTCCTTAGTTTTCATCCTCATAGCTCACAACATGCAGAGAAGCGCCTTCGAGGACCTCGGAGACATCTACAAACGAGCCCTGATACTCCTCATAGGAATTGGAGCCGCACTGGCAATAATCGTAACCGTTCCAAGCGTGTCCAACCTTATACAACCAATAGGCCTCGCGGAAGTGTTCACTATAGGGTTGATCGCGATCTCTCTGCCTCCAGCGATTCAGTACTACAGACTTGCGAAGATTAACTACAACGCTGAAGACGCCATCCCAAGTTTCATCCGGGAAGTCACTGAATCGCAGAAAATCGGTCTGTCCCCAGAAAAGAGCATAGTGCAGGCAACGAAACGCAAGGACTACGGATATTTTTCACGTTTTCTAGAATTGATTCAAAGCCAGATCGAATGGGGCGTTCCACTCAGAAGAACATTTGAAAACATACGCCAAAAGATCCGAAGCTGGTTCGTGGTAGCAAACTTCGCTATGATGGTTGAGACCATAGAAATCGGTGGAAACTCGACCGACGCCCTAGAGATACTCGCAGAATACAGTGAAAAAGAACGTGAACTGCAGATCAACAGGCGCGCATTGCTGAAACCCTACATCATACTTGCCTTCGTCTGGAGCATACTCATCGCAGTGACAACCACTATAGTCGCCTTAACAACCTATCTGATGACCAACGTCGT
This sequence comes from Candidatus Bathyarchaeota archaeon, assembly GCA_963707955.1. Lineage (GTDB taxonomy): Archaea > Thermoproteota > Bathyarchaeia > Bathyarchaeales > Bathycorpusculaceae > DASPPK01. Next base: position 638,726 of record OY970176.1, read on the forward strand.
CAGCTCGACCCTTGCGCCCGTAGCAATCACGGGAATTCAAGATCAGATGAAACTATTCTCAATCGGCATCATCCTGCAATGCTGGATCTCAGGCTTCTTCATAGGCAAAATAAGCGAAGGCAACTTCGCCGCAGGCTTCAAACACTCAGCTATGCTTGCCGCGACAGCCTACATATCACTCGTCCTTTCGCAGCTGTTCCTCGCCGGAGCGTTCGCAATCCCAGCATAGGAGACTAGCACATGCCCTCCATTTCAATCGACACGTTCTTCGCGTGCACATTTATGGTCTCCGTTGTGATCATAGCCACAGTCTCAGTCACGGGAACGATGGTGACCCGCATAGACAGCTGGAAGAACCTGAACGAAGAAAGCTACCTCAAAGCAATCGCCGACAGCATACTGTCCAGCGCAGGCACGCCGTCCAACTGGGGTTCCGACCCAAACGTAAAACCTGAAGAATTCGGGCTCGCAGCAGAAAATCTTGCAAGCCCAGGTGAACTCGACTTGGACAAAGTTTGCAGATTAAACCCCCAGAACGACTTCGCCCTATCCTACATGGACATTCTTAACGCGTCAAGACTGACAGACCTTGCTATGGGAATCTCGATCTCACAGATGATGAACATCGACGTCTCGCTATTTTCAAACAGTAGCCAAGGAGACTCAACAACGTATGTTTTCAGAATCTCAGTCAGCCAAGATTCGGGGCCAACCGCATCAACGTTGCATTGCTACGTGGTTGCAAGAGATTTCCTGCAGGACCAGTACAGTAATACTTCAACCGACGGGACAGGTTACGCAAGCTTTCAAGTACCCAACGACTCAAATGGAGCAGCTGCGCTCGTGGTTTTCGCGAGGGCTGACCAAGATCCTATGATGACCGCGTACACCGTTCAACTCTTCGCACATTTATCCGATGAACCCTTGCCTGACAACACTTTTCTCGATTTGAGCCCATTGAACAACACTTTGCATCTGGCCATGAAGTTCCCCAACATGACCGTTGGAGACGGGTACGCTTTCTCATACGCTTATCAAGCTAACCTCGTCGAAGATTCAAATACATCATGCACAATACCAGGAATCTTGGATAGCAGCCCAATCGTGCTTGTCGTAACTGGCCTAAACGGCTCGGACTTCTTCGCAGAATGGACGGCTTATCCTCAGATTCCTTTTCAAACAGGCGCCGACTTCAACGACTCAGAAAGCCATGCCTTCAGCTATCTAGTGATAATCAGAGACACGCTTTACAAACTGACCCTGAGCTTTGGAGGTGTTAACCCGTGAGGCTTCTCAAAGACAACAAGGGACAAATGCGCGTCATAGAAGCCTTTTTCGCTTCGATACTTCTGTTTTCAATCTTGACCCTAGTACCGGCACCGAGAAACGCCGGAGACACGAGCGACCAGACCCTTATTTCGATGGGGCAAAATGCTCTGATGACCCTGGACAACAATGGCTACCTGTCAAGATTAATAGAGAACCAGAGTTGGATCACGCTCAGAGAGTGCATACAATCAGCCTTTCCTCCAACCGTCTGGTTCAACCTTACAGTTTTCGACGAAAACAACACGGCTCTGAACAACATTCCTATAAGCAGCGGTAGCCCTGTCAATGAAGAAATCGTATCTCTGGACTACGTTTGCGTCAGTCAAAGCCCAAACTACAGCATCTACCTAATTCGCTTGCAACTGGCGGTGGTGAGTTGACATGAATGACAGGAATGGGAACCGACGGAACAGGGGCCAAGCCTTGATAATAACCGCCCTCATCATAACCCTGATGCTGATGTCAACAGTGTACTACGTCCTTGAAACTGAGAACGAAACGATAAGCATACAGAGCACTGCAGACTCTTACTTCTCAGTCGCAAAGATCAGCACCAGAAATACGGTCATAAGCGCGCTGGCAAACGTCTCCAACGGCGGAGACACGGAAGCTTTGACGACGAGCCTGGAAGAACTGTCCTCCATGCTGCACGCTCATTCCTACGATGCCGAGTTTGACCTTTCATTTACACCCCTGAACGCCACGCCCTACCAAGACGGAACGTGGATTTCCTCGGGAGAAGACGGTTCCGGAGTGTCAAGTGCATACGCTTCCTTCGTCATTAACGTCTTAGGGTCCTCCGAAAACTACTCCTCAACGTACGAAACGAACGTAACCACGTCCCTGTACGTCAACGGAACGTACACGGTGGAAGGCAGCGAGGAAACCGTGAACGTGACGTGCACGGTCTACGACGAAAACGGGCCGACCCTCGCGAACAGAATTGCGATATTCTATCAGAACCAGACGGATGAATCATGGTTGAGCGTTGATCAGCAAAACAACCTTACAACAGTCGACTTTGGTAACGGCACGTACGACATTTCCTTCTCAGCTTATTCTCAAGGACCAGTGAACGTTTCAGTCCAGATCAACGATCTGCGAGACATATTCGTCATGGCAAACGCAACGTGCGTTCAAGTCTAGATCAGAAAGACCGCCGATTACCGCGCGCGCTAACTCGACGGTAGAAGGAGAATGCGAATTCTGGCTCTTCAAAATAGACAAAGAAGGAACCTAGCTGTGGAATAAAACATACGGCGAGTCAGAAAGCAAGAAAGCCCTCGCACTGGCAAAAGCAGGTGACGGGTATCTAATCGTCGGCGACACGTATCTATCCTCAGGAGCTGTCAACGCTCTAATGGTCAAGACAGATCTGGATGGGAACCGCCTATGGCAGAAGACTTTTGGTGGAGACGTATTCGACAGCCCCACCGACGTGATTCGTCTAAGTTCAGGCGGATACGCCATCACGGGGTTCACGTTCTCTTGGGGCAATGGCCAAAGAGATTTTTGGCTGTTCAAAAATGACGAGTCTGGAAACATTCTGTGGAGTTGCACCCAAGGTAGAGAAAACTTTGAAGAAACCTACTACGTTTACGAAGTTGGCGAATCAGAATTTGTCTTGATTGGATGGACAAACTCGATTGGGAATGGTCTTTACGACGTTTACGCCGTGAAAATCAAAGTCGAACCACAAAGCAACGATTTTCTGACAAACGTCCTCCCCTACGCAGTCGGTGGGTAAGTTGCAATCGCCATTTTATCCGTGGGGTTTCTAGGGCTACGTTTCAATAGGAGGAGAAAGGTTAAGGCCGACAGGAAAACACGCAAAAAGCAGTGGGATCGAGATCTGTCAATTTGACCGTCTTACGCAGATTTCGTGGACTGTTTTTCCTGTTTCAAGAAGTTTTGACAGAAGTGTCTGCAAAGTCAAGACGAAAGCGTTGTAGTTTGTCCACAGAGCCACTGTCTTCGATTTCTTCTTGTCGGAATCCTCGCCAGACACGTCGTTCTCTTCAACCGCTATCAACAGTTCTTTCCTGTCTGAAATCATGAAGCAAGGCAAGTCTTCAGCGTCTACTATACGATAATTCTGTTGTGGCCACTTCATCTGTTCAAGGAAGAATTTGCTTTTCGGCGAGTTCTCTGTCAGCAACGTGACGTTCAATTTGCTTAAATGCTTCGCGAGTTTGTCAGTGAAGTCGCCGTGATACAACTGTGACAAATAATCGCTGGGAACGAAGATCTGAAACTCGTTTTTTGACCTCTCCAAGAGTTCGTTGGCCTTGAGGAGTATCTGCTGCCCGCCCTCAAGGATCTGGAAGATCTGTTTCTTGACTTTTTCAACTTTCGGCTGTGGCATTGACTGCCAGATGTTGACGAGTCCCGCCTTTTCCTTTTCTAGAAGTTGAATTTTCATTTTCTCTGCTTCAATCAGAAGATCAATCGCCTTGTCCAAAGGAACCGCTGTGAACTTCAAAGGTTTTTCGAAGACTGAGAATACGATGCCCTTCTTTTCCAAGTCCCGCAGTATCCTGTAAGTCTCGGTTCTGTGAAGAGAAATAGATTCTGCGACCTCTCCTGCTTTTCTTTCCCCGAAGCGTGCAAGGTAAAGGTACACTCGGATCTCGTTCTTCAGGAGTCCATATCTTGAAAGCGTTTCCTCAATCATCATCAACTGTCCGCTGACGCCCTTGTCTCTTTTTATGAACTTCCATACCTCGCTCTTGTCGTCATAGACTCTAACGAGATCGTCGGTTTGTTCCAATGCCAATTTCATTCAAGTGTTCTCCTGTCGGCCTTCTCGGGGGAACCGAGGCTTCCGAATTTGGATTGACTATATATTTCATCGTTACGACTTCAAAATCTGAATTAGTAATTCAGGTTCCAGCCACGGCGACAAGACTAAATCCTACCTTTCAAGCGCCGACGCTGAAGCATCAGTGTAAATCTTTGAAAACCGGTTTATCAGATCCTTCTGGGAATAAACCGGAGAACTCAACCTAAACAAGTCGCCCATTCTCTCGGTCTCGACTCCTATTCCAATAACGATTATTCCTTTCTTCTGCACCGACTCGATACTTTCCTTCAAGGCATCCGACATGTTCTCATAGCCGTAAGGCCAACCGTCAGAAATGACGATTAGGAATCGTTGTTCGTCATACCTTTTTGTCAATATCTGACCGCCAACTTGGATAGCGTCAGGCATGTACGTCAGTCCCTCAAACCTGAGCCCGCCGATTCTAGCCCTTACCTTCTGAGTGTAAGCTTCTGAAGCATCTTTCAACACGTAGAAACGGTCACTAAAAGCAGACAGTGTCCAAGAACCAGGATCCATTAAGAGCTCCTTCGTAGCTTCTGCCACAACTATCGCGAGCGCTCTGGCGAAATCGGCCTTCAGTTTCATGCTTGCGCTCGCATCAAACAGTATGGACCAAGCAAAACTCTTGCTTAAATATTCGTCTTTAAAGAAGACGTCTGTGGCCGGCTTTTTGCTCAAGATTGCCTGAATGACCGAAGTGAGATCCAGCTGACCCATTTCTTTTCCAGGGTCCTCGTCCAACGCGTCCTGAGCAACCCTCAGACTGTCCAAGAGTCGTCGACTTCCCCCCGCTAGCAGAGTTCGTGTCCTCAGATACTGCGTGTAATCTTCCTCGGGAAAACTGATGGACTTGAAGTTTGTTCCTGCCGCGTACGGATTGAGTTTCAGCAGGATCTTTTCCTCTCGATCTCTCTCGTGAACCTCTGAATCAAAAGCCTGCAAGGCTTCAATGTCCGTTTCTTTCTTCCAATACGATTCCATCGATCCCTCCACGGGATGCGTGCAGCCGAGATTCTCAAGAGATTTTCTGAATATGCTTTCCGTCTCAGTTTCAGATGGCATTTCACGATTGAGAAAGACGCTGCACGGGCCTATGTTTTCAGTGTAGGGCAGCGAGGGAGCCTCGAGAAAAGGACCATATGGCTCTAGCTCTTCGGCGATGTTCTGAGCAGCTTCAGTCATTGCTGCTGTAAGATCAATCTGCTTGTCTGAAAATGAAGTGAATATGGTTTTTTTCAATGCGCCGAGAATCATGTTGAGGCGATTCAGTGTCTTCTTCTCGTCAAATGAAACATCGCCCTTAACGATTCCTATGCTGAATCTAGCCAAAAGAGCAGCCATTATCTTCGTCGCGGGACTGAAAATTCTTTCAACAGACTTCATTCTAGCAAATGCGAGTGAATTGGCATAGGCAAGGTCAGGCAGTCTGTCTGGATAGAGTGCAGAGATGTACGCGTTCACGAAGAGATCGCCAACAATAGATTCTGAGAAGCAATCCAGAATTGGCCCGTTCGATGCGAGTAGCGCTATTTTTCCGCTGGATATTGGGGCCAAAGTGTGCGTCGTCAAGTGAAAAGCAGAGGCCCTGAACAGACGTCCAACCTTGGTTTTTCCCAGTTGGTCTCTTGGGAATTCGTAGTTCAGAAAGGACATCTTCTCTTCGTCGATTATGCGTGGCACTGGTAGGTTGATTGTGAACCCTGCCGTGTCCAACGTGAACCTGGGCTGTTCAAGGCTTGTGTCCATGTGAAGTCTTACTTTCAGATCATCTTTTTGAACAGACAGAGTCCAGGCGTATTCTTGGAAACCCATAAGCAGATCACTAATGTTTCCATTCCCTCAAGTCACTGAGACCTAGGAAAGACCGATTCAATGATCCTTCTGACATCGTTCTGAACCTCAACGTTGTCGCTCGTCAAGGCGATTATCGTCTCTTCAGCAGCAACGTTAGCCGTGTTCCCATCGTGCATTATCGTGGCCCAGTTTATCAGGTCACCGAGAGACGGGCCGTACGGGAGATCGCCTGCTTTGTATTGTCTTCGCAGTTCAGCACCCACTTGGACAACTTTGTAAGCAATGTCTTCATCAACCTTGGCTCTTTTCATGAGCATCTTCACCTCAAGAGGGGATATTTTTTCACCTACACTGGTATAATCAAAGTTTATCCAAACTGCCATTCTCCGTCTCATGGCAGCGTTCAAAGGTTTGGTTCCCGCGAACTCGGCTGAGTATGGGTTCATGCTGATGATCAAGTACCCGTATTTATGCCTCTCAATCACCTCGTTGTCTTTCTCGTTCAGAACGAGGTGACCTCTCGTGTCGAGCACCGGGTTAAGCCTCGTAGCAACATCCTGTTTCATCATGTTTGCCTCGTCAAGGTACATTATTCCGCCGAGTCTAAGCCACTGTGTGAGTAATCCGTCAATCCAGTTCTCCTTTCCTAAACCAATGAAGCGTCCAATTAGGTCATAAGAGGACGTTTGGAGACCGCAGTTCACTTCCCATATGGGCAACCCGCAGAGTTCGGCGACGAGGTAGACTATGTGTGTCTTGCCGGTTCCTGAGGGTCCGATTAAGGAACATTGTTTAAAGTAGTAAAGTGCACGCACTATGCGTTCCACGTAGTGTTGCCCACTGTCAATGAATTCGGGAGTATTCTTGGGAATCATGTCGTCCAGATGTTGGAAACTGTAATTCGGATGAAGATCGTACCTTTGAATCTCGTACTTGTCATAAAGCGGAGACTTGGACATCGAACGCTCCTTGTTCAGAGACACTGTAACTCTGAACCTGTCACGCCTGAGAGACGTTACCTCTTGTTCTCTACTGGCTTCTGCCTCGTCCTTTAGGCCCTGATGTCCATAACTCAAGAGAAGGTCGCCCTTGCAATAGTATAGATTTGGGAACAAGATATAAATATTACGTATTAAGACTTGCGATAGTCTCTCCTATTGCAAACACGTTTTTGCATCAAAGCATGTTGGACGCCTAAATAATGAGTGTGTGTCACAGTCTTCAACATACAAGTACTTTTCTTTTCCAAGCGTGCTAAGCATCGTTTGACCAACATGAGCGAAGGAACTAGCACTGCTGAGCAAGAATTGGGCGTTCAGATCAAAGCAGACGCTAAATCAGGCAAGAAGCCCCAAGTCTCCATCCAAGACTTAGTTGACTCGCTCAAGAGCGTGCAAGATGACATTGGCCAAATCAGTGAACTGACATCTGAAGAAGAACTGCTAACCGCCGAGTTCTTCGCTTCACTCTTAAGACTCATGCGGCCGTTTACTTCATCAATACAGGTCTCAACCTCTATTCTCCCAGAAGAAATGGGAACGGTTGCTCAAGCAAGCCTCGATGAGACGGGCCAACTTACTCTGTTGTACGAGGATGGACGAATGGAACTGAAGAACCTGAGTGAACAGAGATATCGTGACCTGATGATCACTGTCATCGAAGACGTAATGCCAAAATTCAAACAGCTGACTGGCGCTCAGAAACGAAAAGTCGAGAGCAGAATCAAATTCCTATCTGCAATCACGAAAGAGATGCAGAAAATATCCAAAGTGCTCTTGCCTACGTCGTCAGGATCGCAGAAATGAAGCCTCATTGTTCGCGATTCAAGAATGAAATCATTGTTAATCAACCTTTTCTTCTATCGAATTTTCATCGAACTTCAACGGCCCCGTGCTCAAGAATAGATAGGCCTTCTGGCGAGAACTATGAGCGAGCTGTTTCGAGTGTCAAATCCGTACGTAGCAAATATGATATACAAATTCTATTATGGCAAGAAGCATCTCATTTCTCATGGAGAAGCAGTGCAAGACTTAGAAGCAGCCATCCTGTCGAGTCGCACCCTCGGGAAATTCAGGCTGGCTGCATGAGAAGCACTAGTGAGGTGTAACGTGATGGGAACAGAGATCAGAACATTCAGCACTCTGAAGGAAATGAATGATTACGTGACAGACCAGATCAGTCAGTACCGAGCCTTGTTCGAAGACTACAGTCAATGGCTCGGCTCCTTGCTTCGCAGTTGCGAGGACAACTGTAAGAGTGAAGAGTGGTATCAGAAATCTGCGGCCATGCAAAAGAACCTTCGAGCAGGTCCGAAGAAGATGACAGAAGCTCAAAACGGTAGGAAAGGTGGAGGTGGAAAAGGCAAGAACTCTACAGATTCTTGCTGGGTTCATTCCGGAGACATACTGCTCTGTTCGACTGAGCAAGGTCAGGCTGAAATTCTCTTTGAAGCCGTTGAGCAGATCGGCATTGCAATCCAGGGTTTAGAGAAGTTCAAGGCTGGAATCCAGCAGCTTGAACGAATTGGATTTGGAAAGAACGTCAACTACATAACCCTGATCAAAGATGACATCCCAACTAAAATAGTCGTCCGGGAAAAGAGCAACACTCAAGGCAACGAAAGCTTCAGTTTTGCGACGGACATTTCGGTTTCAGCCTTGTTCAGCGAGGTAGACGCGGAATAAGACAAACGCTTGGACTATTTGCCGTTGAAAGCACAGGTACATCTGGAAAAGTTATATACGAAGAACAGCTGAAAAAGTGTAGGGGAATTAACCATCTGCCCGAAATATTCTGTTTCCGGCGTAATAGTGACAATTCGCCTGGATAGTGTACAAGCAGAAAGAACAGCTCAGCGTGTCTCATCTGAAGAACTCTTTTTCGATATCAACGCGAAACTTGAGGAACAGAAGAAGGGCAGTGATCAAGCCGTGCTGTCTTTTGAGCTTACCATAACGACGAAGCCCAATGTCGTGAAGTACACTGTGATGGGCACTGTCACTTTGGAAGGCAGCACGCTGGACATTAAGAAAAGACTGGAAGTAAACCCCAAGACCAAGATTCCCCAAATTCTGTTCACAGTCTACCAGCACGTTTTCAGCTCCATCTACATACTCTCCTCGATACTGAACACGCCTTATCCGCCCCCGGATCTTCTTCATCCCATGCAAGAAAAGATTCAGATCCTCCCTGCAACCAGCAAGAATGAAGACATGCAAGCGGCGAAAGTGCAGGAGACGCCCGCGGAGAAGCCACCTGCGCAGACAACGACCGCTCCCCCCGCATAAACGTGGAAAAGAGTTTTGACTCATGAAGAGAAGGGCAGGACAAACTTAGTTCTGGTTTTGATTGAGAATTCATAACTGATTTATTCGGCGAGCACTCAGCGTTAGCCAAGAGGAACCTTGTTGCAAGCGCACTCCGAGTTAACGTGCAGAGACAAGAGACGTTCCTTTGAAGATGATGATGATTGAGAATTGCCTTCTTCGTTTGGGAATATCCTCCGGCGCTCGTCGGTGGACTAGGCACCTACGCAGAGTACATAACTCGCGAATATGTTTCTATGGGCAACGACGTGACTGTTTTCACCCTCAACCCTGGAAACCTGAAAACGAGAGAGATCATGAAGGGCGTTGAAGTTCATCGGCCTTTGGTTGCAGATGCGAGTAACGTGTTTCCAATGTTTGTCGTTGACGACTTGAAGAAATGGGGCACAAACATCCGCTTGTTTAACAACATATTCATCTACAACGTCCTCAGTGCTTCAAAATTCATCAATAGCATGTTGAAAAAAGAAGGGTTGAACTACGATGTCGTCTGCGTTCACGACTGGTTAAGCAGCGTTTCAGGATTAATGGTCAAGAACGAAACACAGATACCCGTTGCTTTCCATGTCCACAGCACAGAATGGGGAAGAACCGGGGGACCTGGCTCAGAAGTGGTATCTCACCTCGAGTGGGCTACATCAGAAAAAGTCGACAAAATAGTGACCGTGAGCCACGCAATGCAGGAAGACCTCGCAAGACATGGATGGCCAAAATCAAAGATAAGCGTCGTTTGGAACGGTGTAGACCCCGACGAGTACAGCGCGAGCAAGTGCGAACCAGTGGAAGTCGAAGAAATACGCAGAAAATACGACATAAAACCCGAAGAAAAAATGATCCTTTTCCTGGGAAGACTGACGTGGGTAAAAGGGGTCACGAACCTGGTTCAGGCGATGCCCACCGTGTTGAGCGAATATCCAAGCGCGAAGCTGGTGATCCTAGGTAAAGGCGAGCAACAGAACGACATACTTGAAACTGCCAGCAGACTCGGAATAAGTGAACGCGTGGCCTGTCGATTCGAATTCGTTCCTGAAAGGGAGCGCATTCTGCATTACGCCGCTTCAGACGTGTGCATCTTTCCATCGGTCTACGAACCTTTCGGAATAGTAAGCTTGGAAGCCATGTCTATGGGCAAACCCATAATCGTCGGAGCTCAAGGCGTAGTGGGATTCAGAGAACAGGTTGTCCCCTTCGGACCAGATCAGAACGGTGTCCACGTCAACGGTGGAAGTGCAGCTGACATCGCATGGGGAATCAAAGAGGTTCTCTGCGATTCCAACAGGGCCAAGAGATGGGGAGAGAACGGCAGAAAAAGAGTTCTTCAGTATTTCACGTGGAGAGAAGCCGCAAAACAGACACTGCAGATCTATGAAACTCTTAAACATCCAGAAGAGCAGCAGGAACTCAGAGTTCTAGACATGGTCGAAAAACTGTCAAAATCGTAACACGAACAACTAATGTTTTGTGGTGCACGCCCAAGAAACAGACTCTTTGTTGGCCGTCTAGAATCCGACCATTTTTAGAACGAAAGTCAAGAGCACGTGAACGGCCGCTGCAATACCGAATATGATTAGTACGAGCTTGGGAGAAATCGTGGCAGAGGAGGACTCTTCGGCCTTTGGTTGGATCTCGTATCCTCTGATTTCATGAGACGTTGAGTCCACTCGGACGACTGCTGAAAACTTTCTCATTTCCACTTCGACAACGTACGAGTTTTCTTCGAGTGTGACTCTCTTGGGTTTGAGACCGCTTTTGTTTCCGATCCTCTTGAGAAAGCTGAGCGCTATGTTGGTCACGTTCTCGGCGTTCAGTGCTTTCGCTTGAGCAGAAGCAGATATGATGGGTCTGATATTCCTGTTCTCCAGCGTTTCGGCCAACTATTCTTTCTCCTCTGACTGTGTGAAGCAACCTTCATCCATCGAACGTGAGAGAGATGGATGCCAATTCTTCTAGGTTGTTTCTTTTTCAGATGTTGCTACTTACTTCTTGTTGGCATAGAATCGGAAGCTTAGGTTTATAGTCTTAATGAATCCAGAATAAGTATCACAAATATCTGTTACCATTGGGTGTAAGAAAAGGCGCAGCTTTCGAGAAGAGCCATTGCAGAGGTGCCACTCGAGTTTTCAATGTGCCTCATCATCTTGTCGGCCAATTATGTTCTCAACTTTCTGACGTAGAAGACTATTCCCACCGTAGCCACTGCGCCGATTCCTCCGAGAATGTAGAGTAAAAACTTTGCAAGTAGTGTTTCCTCCACTTGGACCGTTACCATCGACGTATTGGATTCATATATGGTTGCGGTGCCGTTAAAGCTCGCGTAGACCATCCAGGTTCCTGTCGTGCTGAACTTGAAGCTTCCTGAAAAAGTCCCATCATCGAGGGTTGTGCACACAGCCTCCTCCGTGTCGTTTGCCGAGACAAAATAAATCGTGACAAGCATGTCTTTCGCCTTTGGTGCCAACACTCCTGTTATTGTTACGTTATCTCCGGGTTTTGCTCCTGTTGGAATGGACGTGAAGTTCAGAGTAGAAGGATACTTCACTGTGTAGCTTCCATTGGCGCCCAGAGCGTTCTCAAGCGCATCAACAGCCGTGACCGAGTACTGAACCGTTGTGCCCGCTTCCTGTCCCGGTATGATCGCCGTGCAGGTTCTGTTGGAGATCTCCATCGGCGTAGTGTTAATGCTTGCCCAGTTGTCGATCGAGTACTGAAGAGTGGCGTTCTGCAGGTTGGCCATCGTTGAAACGTACGCGACAGTCGCGTTACTGCCTGGATACACCCTTGAAGGAATTAAACTGGGTGCCAGAGAGCTCTCGTTGAAATCTGTTTTGATCAGGAATTGGATAGTTCCGTTGCCGACTTCGCCTATGAAGACTAGTTGATACAGTGTTGTCTGGTTCGTAGGCGAAGTGAAGCTGAGGTGCATTTCCTGTCCGTAGAATTCGCAGTTTGCCCACGAAACACCACGATATTCTGTGGTCTCAAGGTTATAGCCTCCTACGACCGGGTCTCCTTCGGTCAAGTTGCCATACAGCCCTGGTTCCCATGCAAGAGGAACGCCGTTCAAGAGCGTCTGGTTGTTAGAGGTTGGATCAGTCATCAGGTAAAGCCTTGCTTCGTACATGTCCAGCGTTTCGGGGACCTTCACGTACACGTCTACCTGAGGGCTGTCAGTCACAAATTCGTAAGCCCAAGACGTGTTTAGACTCTGCGTGTATTGGCTGTTCATTCCTTCTAAGTAGCGTTGATTCCAAACGTTGCACTCTATATCTTCGATTATCATGAACGTGGCCTGTTGTGCGCCTTTGCTAGCAAACGGGTTGTTTGAAATGACGAAAGTGTAGTTTCCCGTTAGTTTCGGAACGAAGAAAGGGTCACCGACCGTCACTCCGAGGTGCTCAGGCATACCACTCGACTGGGTGTGATAACCCACCATTTGTCCATTGGGGTCGTAGACGTAAATGTCATAATCTGTCGTTGGCTCGCTGCCAGTATCGATCCATTGACCGTAACAGTAAACATGGTAGCTGTGATCAGCTTCGAGTGGGCAGATCACGCTCCATTCTCTTCCTATTGCGATCTGAGATTCATTGAAATATACTGGCAACATCGGTTTGTCCAGAATGGTTACCTCGAGCTGTCCGACGCTATACGTTCCGTTGGCGACCAGAATTTGGCCGAGAACGTCCGTTGCCTCAACCGTGTAGTAAACCTGTGAGCCTGGTTCTTGAGCAGGAATTGTTGCTTTGCACGTTCTGTTATCGGGCAAAATGGCCATTGTCAAAGTGGCGTTGTTTTCCCAATCATCGATTGAGTAATACAGCGCCGCATTCACCAAGTCCGTGGATGTGGAAACATACGAGATGTTTGCGCAGTCCCCTGGAAAGATTCTGTCTGGATTTCCAGCGGGCGATAGGCCTTCGTTGAAAGAGGTTTTAACCAAGAAACTGATCGTGCCTGTCCCCTTTTCGCCTATGAAGACGAGGTGGTAAAGACTCTGTCCAGACGTTGCGTTGAGGCTGATTAGCATGTCCTGGCCGAAGTTATCGCACGTAGCGTAGGCTATTCCTTCATATCCTTGGCTGTCGGTGTCGTAGCCGCCTATGTTGCCCATCTTGTTTCCGTAAAGCCCAGGCTCCCAGGCCAGTGGGACACCGCCCAAGGTCATATAGCCTGCGGAGGCATTGTTGGCCATCAGGAAGAGTCTGGCTTCATACATGTTCAACGAGTCTGGAACCTTAACTTGAACTTCAACGCGAGAACTGTTCGTCATGAACTCGTACGCCCAACTGGTCTGGTATTGGGGCAGATCGTTGCTGTCTTTTCCTTCAATCTGACAGTCATACCAAGCGTTGGGTTCGACGTTTTCTATTATCATGAAGGTTGCCTGATCAGCTCCGTTGCTTTCTCCGGCGTCATTGGATATCGTGAAGGTGTAGTTTCCTGTTTGTTGGGGGATGAAGAAAGGCTGGTTTGGGCTTGATCCCAGGTCTATAGGCGATGCCGTGTGGTAGCCTTCAATCGTGCCGTTGGGGCCGTAAATGTACATGTCGTAGTCCGTTCTGTTCACCGAGTCGGTGAGCCACTCGCCGTAGAGGTAGGCATGATACTCATGGTCTGCTTGAAGAGGAACGACTATGCTATAGTTTTCACCTATGGGTATTTGTGATGCGTTTAGAAAGACGGGGAAAAAGGGTTTTTCCATGTAGGTCCAGTTTCCGAGTGGTCCCGTGTTGATGAAGTTGTGCACGTACATCTGATTTTCAGGCGTGTATTCAGCATTGACTTTGATCATGGGATTGGCGAGCAGGGCATAAGCTATGGTGATCATGACTAGAACTAAGAGTAATCTCTCCGCCTTTGGAGCAATTCTCAAGTGCATCACTGTTATGTGTTAGTTTGTTTGGATTCTTGGAGAGATATCTGTTATGAACAGGGGGTCATGATCGAGAATTAGGATGATAGTTCATGTTATAGATGCCAAAATCGCAGGACACCCTTGCGCGTGCTGCAGGCGAATGAGAAAAAGAGTCTGAACAGAATTGAAGTCACTTTTTTATGACGTGGAACAAAGAGCAAGGAATAGTGTTTTTCTAACATGCGCGCGCACAAATTCCTAGCTTTTTTACAAATGCTGAAGACGGAGCGCCTTCATTAGACATGCATACTAGTCCATCCATCTTGTGATTTCGCTTACGCTCGACCGTTTAGGGGAAGCGAGCGCTAGCGCCAGACGAGGGTTACAGAGGCCTCTGTCTCATTCCAAGAACGGACTCAACAATGTTTTTTCTCGACCATTCGCCTTCGCTCATTTCCTCCATCAAAAAACTTTTTTCGGCACCTCTGCAAAAATTCTTCCAACTATCTGCTCAGTATCTAGCCCCATGTCCCAAAGCATACCTATTCTCTCCTTCAGTTTCAACATGTTGCGCGCGCGTCACTTGAATCTGCGCCAGCCTGAATGCTTATTCAGGGAAGGTCTTAAATATCCGTTGAAAACATACGCTTAAACGGTCGTTTGCGTTGAAGGAAAAAATTCTGATACTCTTAGTGGTTTTGGCTGCCGCATCATTGGCTTTCTCACCTCTTTGTAGGGCAACCGCAAGCCTTGAGATCACCGGCTATACGGACCAGACTTACTACAAGCCTGGTGACACTGGGACGCTCAAATTCTGGGTATACAATAGCGGAACTGAGGATCTGATTCTGAAGAACGTCACCATATACTATCCATGGTATAACTCCGTGGGACTATGGGGAGGAAACGAAACCATCACACCTTCAACTTCCACGGTAATCGCAGCGGGTGGAAACTGGAGCGGCACGTCTTCCTTCACGGTGCCGAATGACGGAAGGGTCGTTGGAGTAAGCAGTTCAATCAGCATCAATGTTGTCACCGATAAGACCACGGGGTTCTCATCTATTTCGATCAGCTTGGCAAGCGTGCCTCTCTACTTCTCTCTTCAAAACATAGACCAGCTTATGACGTGGCTCATGGTTCTAGTGGTTGTAATCGTAGTTTGCACTTTGATAATAGCAGGAGCAATATTCCTCTCATTGCGTAGACGACAGATGATGTGGAAACAAGAAGTGAAAGCGCCGTAAGCCGAAACCTCCAATCCCACTTTTTCTATCCAAATTAACAAGAAATTTCCCTGATGGCGTGCGAGCCTCCTGCGACAAAAGTCTCTATTTCTCGACTTAAAAAACCTCCCATGCTTTCATCTTTCGAAAACACAGTATGCAATGGAGGCGTATACTCGATTCGTATACTACCCCCTACAATGCTCTCACTTTCCACTATGGTCTGAATCCCGTATACGCCCTGCCAAGCTCATTTTTCCAAAGCAGGGCATAGTCGTTTTTGGTTGGTTGGACAAAACTTTACCCGCATATGCAACACTTCCTGGGCCACAAGAAACTCATTTTCAACCAAGATTTACACAAACATCGAACACACCCTATTCGAAGCAGGAGCCAACGATGAATTCACAGTGAAAGTAGCAGAAAAACCCAATGAAGTTAAAGCGCTGCTAGAAGTCGGGTTCGAATACGTCCTTCAAAAAGATAACCTAATATTCCTGAGGAAACGCAAATGACTAGGAAAGCTTCGCTCGCCAGAAACATCGCCAGGCACCAAGAAAAAATACCAAGTCAGTCAAAATCAGGGCGGGGTTGCCCTAACCTGGTAGGGGGCAGGCCTGCTAAGTCTGTGGCTGGAAACGGCCGCGTGGGTTCAAATCCCACACCCCGCGCCAACAAAAACTTCAAATCGGGAAGACCTCCCAACATGTTTTAAGGAGACAACTTTGGGAATCTACCGCTACGAAAGGCGCCTATGGCTCGCCGTTGAAGGACCTGAAGGAATCAAGAAGTCAAAGACGATCATCCCCCAGAACAAGAAGCTGCTGCTTAATTATGCTGAGTATCTCAAGGCCACCGGAAAGAGCCTTCCACGTCGAGACAAGCTAGTCAGAACCCTGAAGATCTTCGCAACTCTTCTAGGCCCAATACCCTTC
Source organism: Candidatus Bathyarchaeota archaeon (assembly GCA_963707955.1). Classification (GTDB taxonomy): domain Archaea; phylum Thermoproteota; class Bathyarchaeia; order Bathyarchaeales; family Bathycorpusculaceae; genus DASPPK01. The sequence continues at coordinate 655,015 of OY970176.1, forward strand.
AAACTTGCAACTAAAGAGAACATGATTCAGATCCTGGCGAAAGCTGAAGATCACTGGATGTCCGAGTTAAGCAAGAAGGGCAGACCTGGACCAGCTTCAGACTACACGCGCAGAGACTTCCAGGAAATAATCAAACAGTTCTACGCATGGCTCTTTGATGTCGAGGATCCACGCCACGAGGGATATCCCAAGGTTGTTAGCTGGATACGCTCCAAGGCGCCGAAACAGAAGCTCAAGGCCTCCGATCTACTCACTCCCGCAGAAGTGAAGAAACTAATCAGCGTCACACTGGACATGCGGCTCAAGGCTCTGATAGCCGTGTGCTATGAATGCGGTCTAAGGGTTGGCGAGGCTCTTCAGATGCACATAGGAGACGTCGAGTTACAAGAACAGTGCGGAACACTGACGGTGAGCGGAAAAACAGGACCGCGCGTAGCCTACTCAATCGAATCGTTACCATTGCTCATGCAGTGGTTAGATCAGCACCCAACCCGAAACAACCGTGAAGCCTGGCTCTGGACAGATGACACGGAACCCTTAACCTACGATAGGGCCCGCTTCAAACTTCTAGAATGCAAACGAAAGGCAAACATACACAAAAGAATATTCTTCCATCTTTTCAGACACAGCTCGGCCACTTCTAACGCACAATTAGGCGAGTCCATGCTGCGTAGCATCTACGGCTGGAGCAAAAACAGCGATGAACCGAGCACCTACGTCCATCTCTCAGGAGAGACAGTTAAGAAAGCCTTACTCGAGAAAGCCGGCCTGAAGCAGAAAGCCCAAGAGGAGCCGGCAGTCATCATGTGCCCTCGCTGTGGAAATCCTAACCAACCGAACGCAAGTCTATGCATAAAATGCAAGGGTGTCTTGAAAATCCAGGATGCGGTTTCAATGAGCGGGCTCCTGGAGCAGGTTCAAAGACTGAATGAGAAAATCGAGAGAATGACTCCGGAATTCGCTCGGCATGAAGAACTATTCAGGATCATGAAGAAGAAAGGTCTCGTCACAGAGATTAAGGACAAACCGGCTTCAGGGTCGGGCCAACTCTACACACCTTTTCGAATTCGCAGAGATACTAAAGATGGAAAGAAGCAAGGTTTCTGCATCACTTTAGGTTAGGGCTAAACCCTTGAAACTAGGCCTCTTCTCTTCTATAGGCCTCGTTCTTTGATTCTGCATTCTGCCACCTTGGCAGATTCGCTGAAAAGAAGACTTCACAGAACCCTTAGGGATAAAACTTATACTATCAAAGACGCCTATTAGCGAGGCAGAATATCTCCAGTATTTTCACTGGCCATTGAAAAAGGAGGTTATGGAATGGTCGATTTCAACAAGTTGCTCGGTAAGAAGAAACTGAGCAAAGTCTTGGATCCAATATTGATTTTCAAGGATCTCGATAAGGAAATTGGCAAGGAGGATCTCAGACTCCCCCAGGCTGCAGTTCTGAAAGACTGGCATGAGAAATGGAGAAGTAAGCGTGATATCATTGTGAAACTGCATACAGGTCAAGGGAAGACTCTCATAGGATTGCTCATTCTCCAGTCATCCTTGAATGAAGGGTTTGGACCAGCTCTTTATGTCTGCCCAAATAAGTATCTCGTGAATCAAACCATCGAACAAGCTCGAGAATTTGGAATTCATACAGTTCAGTTCGCTCCAGACGTAACAAGGCCTCCCCAAACCTTCCTCAATTCGAACTCTATCTTGGTAACAAACTGCAAGAAACTTTTCAATGGAAAGTCAGTATTTGGAATTGCTGGGTCAGGCAGAGAGCCGATAAGCCTCGGCGCGATTGTGATGGATGACGCTCACAAGTGTCTTGACATAATTCGCGAGGCATTTTCAGTAACGGTTGATAGAACAGATGCTGATGGAAAACCCAATCCGATGTACTCAGAGATTTGGGATTTGTTTAGGGAGTCTCTGGGAAGGCAGGCACCTGGAACCTGTTCAGATATTGAATCTGGCGAACCGAATAGCTTGATGGCTGTTCCATTCTGGGCATGGCATAACAAACAAAAAGAAGTGCTGCAGACGCTTCGAACGCATAAAGAAGGAAAAGAACTACTATTCGTCTGGGATCTACTCAAAAACAGAATCGAACAATCGCTTTGTCTTTTCTCCGGAACGAGGCTTGAAATCGCTCCCCGAATTCTTCCAATTGATCTTGTACCAAGTTTTTCTCAGGCAAAGAGGCGCATCTTTCTTTCTGCAACGTTGACTGAAGATTCATTCCTAGTGAGAGATCTATTGATAGACCCAGAGAGCGTTTCTGAGCCATTGTCATCTGGTGACGTCAGCTATTGCGGAGAGCGGTTGATAATCATACCCTCTTTGGTTGATCTAAACCTCAGACGCGAACAGCTGATAAGATGGGTTTCCGCAATCGCAAGAAAACATGGGAGTTTTGGTGTAGCAGCAATAACCCCCTCCTTTGAGCACGCAAAGCATTGGGAAAAATACGGTGCCAAGGTGACGAATGTAGAGAATCTTGAGGAGGAAATAAGCAATCTTCAGGGAAGGATCAAGAAAAGGGAAGCTAAGGAAGTAATGATAATCGTAAACGAGTACGACGGCGTGGACCTGCCAGACAACACTTGCAGGATTCTGACACTGGATTCTCTTCCGACCTATAGCTCTCTTATCGAAAGATTTGCTCAAGAAATGAGACCGACATCAGGGATAATCAGAAGACATCTTGCGCAAAGAGTCGAACAAGGGATGGGTCGAGCGATTCGTGGGAGTAGCGATTGGTGTATAGTAGTCGTTGTTGGAAACAACCTGACTAATTTCCTGTCCGAGCATTCAAAGAGACAATTCCTCTCGAAGGAAGCCCAGATGCAGATCAAGATAGGAGAGGAACTCGCAAGTGAAATGAAACAAGAGGGAGCGGAAGTGGGAGTTGTCGAGAGACTCATTAATCAGGTTTTGAACAGGGAACCTGGGTGGAAGGAGTACTACAAGAAAGGAATGTCAGAAATTGGTGTCGAAACCATAAGCTCTGAAAATCTCAAACGTGCCATTTTGGAAAGAGATGCAGAGACATTCTACATTCAAGGGAATTTCAAAAAGGCAAAAGATACAATTCAAGAACTAATCCAAATGTCGGAACAGACCGACAAAGGCTGGTATTTCCAGCTTATGGCTACCTACTTGTTCCCAATAGACAGCACAACCTCCATGGATATTCAGGTCAAAGCTCACAGCGAAAACAACCGACTTTTCCGCCCTGAAGCTGGGATAACCTACTCTAAGGTGACGGCAACTGGAAGCAACCGCGCTTCACTTATCCTAAGCTGGATGCGCACGTATGACTCCTACAATGCGCTCTTGATTAATCTTGGGAGTATTCTGGATAGAGTAGCGTTTACGGCACCTTCTGAGTCTTTCGAAGAAGGGATGAATGAATTAGGCAAAGCTCTTGGATTCTTGACTGATCGACCAGAGAAGGCTTCTGGAAGCGGACCCGACGATCTATGGAACATAGACGGTAAGAGATACTGGATAATCGAATGCAAAAACATGATTTCGTCGCAACGCAAAGAAATCACTAAGAAAGAAGCTGGGCAACTTGGCAATGCTATCGGATGGTTCAAAACTAACTACAAGGATTGTGATGGAACCTATGTCTTTGTTCATCCAGCAGATGTGTACGCAAAAGATGCATATCCGCCGGAGCAGATATGGTGTCTAAACCCTCAAGGTCTTGACAAATTGAAGAAGAACGTTATGGCCTTCTATGTTTCCATGCAAAGTACGCCTCTTGCAGATGTCTCCGAAAATTTGATTCGCAAAAAGCTGACCGAGTTTAGTCTGGAAACGAGTGTTGTGGCGACATCCTACCTAAAACGTGCAGAAAAGGGTCAGGCTTCAAAATAGCCGGTCTCGTGTGCGAGCCCTCTGGATAGACATGTCTAGATACGTCAATAGTAGTATCGCTATTCCTTAAACCCGAAGCGAATTGGTATTTATGGGAGATATCCGTTTGAGTGTAAATACGTCACCTCAACCAGGGTCCATTTGCAGCCAAGCTGGCTGCAATAGGCATGGTTTCCTCAGGCTAGCGGCACTATTCATTTTATCTGAGAAAGACTCTTACATAAGATCGTATATACGGTTACTCGGAGGGGGTTCCCCAGTGGTCACGGGGGCTCGCTTGTCAACCGAGTGCCGTAGGGCTGCGCGGGTTCGACTCCCGCCTCCTATTTTGTATATTTTGGTCAGGCTATGAAGAGAGTACGCGCGCTAGATGGTTATAAGCAAAATTCGTGAACCAAATTAGGAAGGTTAGCCTCTTCATGCAAACAATGCTTTGCCTCTTTTTTTCAGTCACAGAGGTCACTCTCATTTTTCGAGGACATTTCAACTCGTGACTGCGGGCTGACAAATGAGTTGACACGATGTATATATAATACTCGAAGACTCCATCCCCTTGAACAGCCTCTATGTCAAAGCAGTGACAATTCTGGAGAACATCAGGCCAGCTCTCGAGAGTTCATGGGTTTCTAGCGTCTTTAGGCCTCTAGAGCCTCGAGGACTTGCGAGCGCCCCCGAGACATCTCGAGATGATTCTCACATATTTCGAAAGCGTCGAGTTCTGCATACCCTCTGATACAGAGGTTTCCCCGAGCCTTTTTTGCTTCGAGAATTCTGCAGGCCTTCTGCAGGAGGTCTCGTCAAGTCCTCTTGATGTCGGGAGTGATACTCAAGATGTCTCGACAGTCTGGAACAAGAATGCCTTGCTTCGTTTTCTTTGCATAAAACGAAAGTAGACTTTAGCTAATCTGTGTGCTCTGAGAACCTGCTTTCCATGGTGACACCACGGTATCAGTGACCCCCATTCTTCTAGGGGTCCAAACGTGGGCATTGACCCGAGCGACCCCACCAATAGCTTATTATACAGAATAAAGCTAGATCAGCCGACTATTTTTAAGAAGCAACGTCGGACACGGGTTTGTTCCTGAGGGTCGGGTGGCGTTGCCTTCACAGGTTCATGCAATGCGTTTTTTCGCATCGTGATGCAGCGGATGAAGTTGGCACTATTATCGTCTTAAGTTGTAGACCTGGTTGGTTCTGTCGGAGTTTGAACGCAGCTTTGTTACCGCATTCTGAATCGTTCTCGCATTATGCCAGAGTACCTCGATCTGATATTGTGCTGCCGATTTCTCAACTGCGGCCATTTTCGAACGAGGCGTATGAACTCTCGATGTACGCTTATGCCATCTAGGGATTCAGTGTGGGAGTCAGAGACAACTTCAGGTTTCTAAGGAACTCATTTACCTCCTTGATTAGGCCAGTGCTTGCTAATGAAGGGAGAGACACTATTCCAGTAAGAAAGGAGACAATCTGTATCAAGTCGGCCGCCGTACTGATGGTCTTGTTCAAATAACGTTTTGCTTCTTTCGCTTTGGTTGAACCCTGTTCTTCCAGTCTTGTTGCGACAGCTGCCACTATTTGTCTGATTTCGTCCTGCCTATTCAATATTGTCTTAATCTGTCCTGGAGTCTTGGAAATTTCCGCCAGGATAGCACTCCCCATTTCCTTGATTTCTCTGATGCCTTCTTCTGCTCTCCCTGCGCTTCCAGCGAGTACCTTCTGTTTTTCAGAGACGTCTTCGATTACGTCTATTATTCTGTCTAGTCTTTCTAATATCAGTAAATCGTTGGCACGAGTCATATTCAATAGATGCAATTCACGCTTGGTTTCATTGAAAGATGTCTGTTGCCCAACCAGTACATAGCATTTGCAGCCTGAAATGTCAAATGCATACTTGTCAGTAGATTTTTCCGAGACAATTCTATCTTCACAATCCATCAGGCTTCGCGACTTATCATCGCTGATGATCTCTCTTTTCAGAAACGTCAGATAGGTGTCCATCTGAAGTCTTTCTTCTGTGCTGAGATCCTCGAGTTCTCCAAAGTAGATGTTAGCTTCTGTGGCAGATAGCACGCTATGAAGGCCACTTGCGAGATGAACTACAGGCTTGTTGCGTTTGATTACTGGATCTGACCATATTAGGAAGCAGAAGTCTTGGAACATGCTGAAAACTATCGGCTTGTAACCTGATCTTTGTTTGATCTGGATAGGTGCGATAGTTAGTGATTCGTCCACTGCCGATCGAAAGATGAAGTATTGGGTCCCCTTTAAACCGACAACCACTTTCTCTGGACTATTCCCAGTTATCCAAACTATCTCACGCGATATATTGGTTGCCCCCTCTCGTCTTTTCCGAGTTCTTCAAGATCCAGTGGCGTTTTGTGCAGACCTTCCTGCGCGATTATTCTGTTCGTCTTCTGCATTGATCTTAACAAATCACAAGCTCTTTGGAGAAGTTTCTTTCCCGCATCTCGAGTTTGTTTGAATGGTGAAAAGAATAGAGACGTCCCAGTCCTGAGTAGAGATGCTAGTTCACTGAAGACTCTGTGTTCAACAGTTCCCTCAAAATATCTGTTTGTAGCGGTTGTGAACGCATCAGCCAATGCTTGGAGTCTGGAGTAGGACGGTTGTGTGTCACTTTCTATGGTTCCTACCAGTCCCTCAAAATACTCGTCTGGGTCAACGTTGCCATCAAGAACATGGTTGGTGGCAGCCACCATCACTTCCTGAATTTGATCGCCAATAGGCTGAAGATCCGCATGCAATATCATGAGGTACATTTTAGCTTTTGGAGTTAAGTTGAATCTCTCACTGCGTCCCTCGAAGGAAATGTTCGCAAGACCGTAACTGACACACGACTTGAGTATGGCGGACGCAACATTTCGGCTAATACCAGTGCTATTCACGACTTCGGTTATGTTCCGAGGCTCTTTCTCGTCGAGCGCACCAAGACATTCAACGAACTCGTCAAGCCATGGTTTTGTTCGACTCATCTGCCATTTCACCTCCTGATTTGTATTACTTGAACGCAAGCATTCGCAAAGGGCAAATGCAATGCATGCATTGTATGCATTGCGCCCATAAATATAAATGTTTCCCTCACCCAAAAGCACAGTATGTTACAATGAGCTACTTCTCACCAATTGCTTCAAGTTGAAGTCTCGCCAGAACCCCAACCCGATTAGTTTTGATAGTAATTGAACGCTAATGAGTACAATGCTCCAGGACTGGAAGCGCTTTGGTCTGTTCTTATCAGTTTGCATGCGCTGTCTAATATTTTCCTCGGTTCAGCTTTGACAGTAACCTTATTTTGAGAGAGTGTATCCATGGTTTCCGTGTCTGTTGGAAACGATGGGTTTCTTTCTTTTTTGAAGATTCCCCCGAGAATTCGGTCATTATTCTCTGCTATTCGAGTCCCAATGTGAAGAGCAGCATTTGAGATGCAGTCCATGCACTGTATGTGTGATTCGTAGATGTCCTCTTCTACTCGTTTATGTTCAAGAAGATACTTCAGTAACGATGTGCTTTCATTTTCGATTTCGGAAAAACAGCTAGCTGCCTCTTCGGCATATTCTCTAGGAAGACTCGACAACTTCTGAATGGAGTTGTCTGAGTTAGCGTTTACGTAGGCGAGGACAATTGAGATTCTCAAGAGAACACCTGTGAAAAATCTCGAATTCCATCTCAGCCTCTGCGAATCGGGCCGCACTCTGGCAACTGCTGGTTCAAATACATAGTCTTTCATAGCTCGAATATATGAGGTGCCTGCAATTCGCAAGGCGATAATATCCATAAGCGATTCGTAGAGGTGTCTCGTAAAAGGTTTGTTTGTTGCATATTCAACAAAACTCTGTGGGGTTGGGGCGTTCAGAGTATCCTGCCATTTCTTGAAAGGACAGAAACTCATGTTTTTGTTGAGTTTGGTATTGCAGCCTCCCATTATTTCCAACAACTTCTGTCGCAGACCAAAGATACATTCGAGTGTATCACTTAGTACAGTCACAGACTCTGGAGCGAGCGAGCGTGGTCTTCCAAGCTCATCAAAGCTTGTCTGACATGCTGCGTGCGAGATCTCATGTGCGAGTATTAAAAGTCCCTGAAGATTATATTTAACATCCATAGCAAGATTCAGATGAAAAGTCTTGTGAAGAAGTGTGTACCGGCCCCCCGGAAGTGATTGTTGCAGTTGAAGTTCAGACCAGGAAACAAACTTGTCCCATCTCACTCCTGACATGTTCAGGTATGAGAGATAGTTGTTAACTAGTTTATCAGCAGCTACCAAGTAGAGTTCGTTTCCGCAACTTCTTTCAGGGCTGAATGGAATGCCAGCTATTATGTACGGAAGCTCCACACTATCTGTTCTCTGGAAAAAGCCCGATTTTATGAACGACACGATTCTTGCTATTTTCTCTATTGCATATTTTGCATCTGCGATGGCGATCATTTTATCGCTGTCGCTTTGTTCAGATTCATTCTCCTCGCTTCCTGCGTATCTTGTAACCTGACTTGAGAAAAATCTAATCTCGTCATCCAACCCTCCCTGACCAAAAATATCAGGGAGGATATCGCTATTTTCAAATGCCTTGCTGGCGAATTTCCATCGGTCTTTAAGTGTTAGATATTCACTCAGAAGACCTCTGTACTTGCGGAGAACGTCTCGGAAGACTTCATCAGAGCATGCATATCTGTCAGTCTTTATCAAGGATCTCATCCAAAACTATCTGTTTTTCGAACTTCAATACAGTCCCAGTCCAATTGGGTGGTCCCGAAGATCTGAAGTTCTTTCGCATTTGCTTTATTACTTTTAGCAGGGCTTGTGGCGAGGATCTTTTGGTGTCTCTTGCGAGATCAAAGTATCCAAGCCGATATCTTGTGCCGCGATATCGAATCATTTTTTTAAGTAGCGCATTGTCACCAAGCTTTACGTTAATGGTTCCAGAAACAACATCCTTTTTAGGTGCCTCTGTATGCTGATTACATATTATCATGAAAGTGCAAAAATCTCTTGCAAACTTGGTTCTCGCCCTGACAGCGATAATAGACCTAGATAGAGCGTCATAACTTTCACCCTCGAGTTTCAACAGGTAGGATACAAAACTCGGATTCCACATGAAATGATAGCCGATGTTTGGATGCTTCTTCTCTATATGTTTCAGTGCTTCCAGAATGTCTGAGAGGTCGTTATTAGCAATCCTAAAAACCGAATACGCTCTATATGGCGGGAGAGATTTCGGCCTTTCTCCTGACCATTTATGGCTTCGCATCGGAAAACAAAGCAGTGATAGAAAGGAGCCTTCGAAAGAACGAGCCCTGAAGAATTCTTTCCGAATCGTATTTAGTAACTCAAAACCGGCTTCAGGGGACGCAGGTTGGATGTCAAAAACGTAGTCAAATCTTCCAAAGCATACGCCAAAAAAGCTGGGCACACTAGAATTCTCTTCTAGGATTCTTAAAATCCTTGACTCCACCATGCGCAAATTCCTAGTGAGAACGAAGGTGACTATTTCTGGGACTGGCGAGATTAGAAGTTCTTGCGTACCTTCTTGCGCGTTGCTCAAGAGACATGCACCATGCCAAAAACTCGAGATAGCTCAGTTCCTCTTACTTGCGGTTTCTTACAGATCGACGTGGTCTATCAAAATCCCCTCATTCACCTTCATATGAAGGAGAGAAAAACGACTCGCCTATCCGTGGATCCCTTGATTTTGCCACGAGTCTTGTACGCCTATCCAGCTCACCCTTGGGAGGGGGTAGAGTGACCACATACTCACGGATGCGTTCAAGACGAATTCTTAGTTTGCGATCCACGCATAGTCCCACGGCTCCCTTATCCGGTGATACTGTATTATGTCTTGTGAAACCAGAATAATGATTCCTGACCATCTCTAGCACCAAAGAGCTGTTTTCTTACTAGAAAACTAGCAAGTTAACTTAAAGCTTTCTACGACGCGGTCACCTCGGTCATCTACTCCACAGCCACTGTTCCAGTTCGGGCACCAACACAGCGCCGATTAATAGGATTTTCCGGAACGCGTAACGGAGTAATCTTCAAGGAGCCCTATAGCATAATGAGGGTTCAAACGCGGGCTCTGGACGCCAAGCGACCCCACCATAACTACAAAGGTTTTGTCACAGCTACTTCTGCGTTTTATGTTTATAAAACGAAGCTCAACAGGTTGTCCTAGAAAGTCCAAAATGAGAAAAAGTACTGAAGAGAATACTTCGAAGTTGTCCTTCAGAATGGTTGATGGGAAGACGCGAAATCTTCAGACCTTTCGCTCTGAAGCTTTCCTGCTTCCTCATGTGCAAAGTAGCGTTTCCGTTTTCTGACAAGATTAATCTATGACAAGGTTCGTTGTTCCAGAAAACCCAAGACGCGTCCAATGGTTTCACTGTAGGAAAGAGTTGTCCTCGCACCTGCCGCTCTGGAATTAGGACCTCCGCCTCCGAGGAATTTCGCAAGAGGTCTAACATCGTATGGAGCAAAAAGACATCGAAAAACGACTTTCCCGTTTTTATAAGCAACATAGAGAGCATGGTCTTTTTCTCGTTCGCATACGTCACTAATGAAATTGATACTTGAAAAATAGAGATTGCAAAACTTGACTTTCAACCCGCTTCTGAAAAACACATCATACTTATCCTTGAGGAACTCCTCTATTCTTGAAAGGTCTTCTTGATATTTTTGTAAAGCGAACGATAACTTGGTATCTTCGTGCAATAGTTTGTTTATGTTGTTTGCCAGACATGCATCAAGAAAAGAGTCATAGGTATATTCAGGGCCTGCTGTAGCAATCGAAGCTCTAACAACCTTGGCTAAGGACATTAGCTTTGATGTTATTACGGATTCCAAATCGAATCGGTCAATTAATCCCATTTTCTTTATGAGATCGAACATCTCAAAGCTATCTTCTATGCAGTAATCTTGGGCAGCGCCTATTCCTCCCACCCAGCACCTTTGACTAAAAAAGTCGCGGTCGATATTCATGAGGATTTTCCATACTAGAGCTGAGGAGTTGAGGAAGTCAACATTGTCTAAGTGGGGATTGCAATCAATGAAATTCCTATCATTAATATGGAGAATATCATGGTGATCAAGATTCATTATTCTTGTTTCTTTTAAGATATCTGAAAGATAGTTTGTATACTGCTGCAAGGGGCTGTCTACTATAATCAAGTACTTAGGTTGGCGGTCCTTGATGGACTTTAGAATTTCATAGTATTGACAAAATCTAGATGGATATGAAATCTCTGCACGAACACCATATTTCGATACAAAATAGGCATTCAATAAAACGCTCGCACTGAACCCGTCGTGGTCAGCATGTGACATTATCATGCAATCACGAGGCGAGATTTCCTGCAAAATAGCAACAACATTTTTGAGATTTTCAGTCATAAGACAAGCCTCGCATTAGAAGGCATCGTCCACACACGCGAAGTTCGATGCACTTACTTGTCGATGCAAACCTAGTCTGGCAACATAAGAATAATGAGCCATTCGTTTTTCAACTTTAGTCATTAGAACCTCTTTTTTGAATTCGTTGGGATTTCTAATGAGATCAATGATTTCTGGAAGTGTTAAAAAGTATATGTCTTTCTCATGGATCAGTTTACTTGAGGTAAATTGCTTGCCTGCTAGAGTGAAGAAAGGTCGAATAATAGACAGGTTACGGATCCAATGGTGATGATGATTATCTCTTTCCTGAGAAAGTTTCCTAGCTGCATTCAACGTGAACGTAAAGCTTTCATTATCAGAAACACCAAGTTTACCCTCAACAAAATCAACTGTTTGTCCAAACTTAAGCTTGTTCTCCTTAAGAGATACATGTTCTTTAGTTTCGTGATCAGACTTTCTAATTGCAGAAAGCATACCAATTGCATTCGATATGGGATCGAAATAAGGATCTCTTGTCCGTATCCACCACCAATTGTTAGTGTGGTTTTGTAACCGCTCTAGCCAATCGCGACCATCTGGTATTTTGGCAATGCTACCCATTATTGTTCTTTCATCCTGCGCTGAAAAGATCTGATCCTTGATTTCCTCTGAAGCACTTTCAAGCAGGCGTGACGTTTCGATTGCAAACCTATTAGAAATTACTATCTCCTTCACGTCAACTGGCCTTAATAGAATGCTCATGCAATCGGCAACAGTTGCATTATCCCTACAAGCCTTTGCTACCAGTTCACGTAGACGCGGACCGACGATGTCATCGCCCATTGATTGTATTAGATATGTGTGGGAAAAGAACTCGTTATGTACTGCCCACCAAGAGATAAAATGCTCAACAAGCTCAGGAGAGACTGCCTGTTCGCTGGTTAATACACTCTCAAATCTTGCGGTCGCCTTGTCGAAGCTTTCGTATACTTCTTGAAGCCGGTGCAGAAACCAACCCCAGTAAAGGCTATCATTTTGGATAAATTTCTGAGAAAGTCGCTTAAGTAACCGGCTTGTCGTTTGAAACTCGATACAAACATTTTGGTGATACCTGACATACAGGGGCGACAAATCTTCGAAGCCAAGAGCATGGGGAACCCTTTCAATTCCGCCTCCTATCAGAGAGCGCTGAACAAAAGATCCGTATATCTCTGGCCTTGGCGTAATCCACTGGTACTCTTTTTCCTTGTCCGGGGCTTTCCAAGCATAATCTATCCGTTCACACAAAGGCAGAGTGAGGAACACTTTCTGTGCAAAAACTGGGACGCTATTTCCAAATATCGTAAACCTGGTAAGAGCGTCATTTTTGTTTTCCGTGCTCAAGAGTCCTTCCAAAATATGTACCTGGCCGTTTGTTCCATCTACTTTGACCAACATACCATCTTTCAGCAATATCGTAGCATTTTGCGTTCCTGTGACACAGGGAATAGCTCTCTCCCTCGAAATAACAGCCGCATGGCAAGTAAGACCACCACTGTCAGTAATGATTGCTGAGCATTTTCCCATAGCAAGGACCATATCGGGATTTGTCATTCGAGCGACAATGATATCTCCCCTTTCAACCTTTTTCAAGTCAGCATTGCTAAAAACTATTCTTACTCTTCCCTCCGCACTCCCACCACTTGCCGGAATGCCTGTTATGATTTGCGTTGGTTTGCTCATGTGGATGATTCCAATTGATCTATTAGTTTATTTGCAAGAAGCTAATATTTGTATTTTGCCTGGTCACTTACGTGAGGCAGATTCTAGGATTAACATATAAGGCACAGATAATCCTTCATTATTTATGGCATTTCCAGTGGAGTTTGAAAGCTATGAAGTTTTCAGGATTATTCTACCTGGATATTTAGCATTGGGTGCTATCTTGCTCTCTTTGTACAGCTTCTCAATTACTCAACCGTTTTTAATTGACTTCTCAATAGCCTTAGGTCCGACTGTATTATTAGCGTCTATGATTGGATTGGGCTTGTTCCTGGGTCTAGTACTGTATGATTATGATCACCCACGACGCACCGGTTTCTATAAGACTCGTATAAGGACATCTCTGCCTTCCTTGCATTTGAAAAATATCCTTTGTGATTCGTGCAATCACAAATGTAGGAATGCAATTGGGGATTCAGATACTGCAAGCTCGACGTATTTCTATTTATTCTACGGCTATTTTGATTCTAGTTCGCAAAAGACTGCGAATTTCTTTGGATCCATTTATAGAATATTCGCAGACATGCGGGCTATATTTGGATTAATATGGGTAACTCAGCTGTCATTTGGTCTTTTTGATTTGGTTCCGCTGATTATGAATGGTGCAATTGTGAGTCCTTCTCTCACTGCGGTTAATCTGACACTCTTTGTGGTTTTCCTACCATTGTGGCTACGTTTACATCCTGAATTCTATTCTAACCGATTGAGCAAAGGTGACCAATATATGCTCAATGCGATTAATTTCCAGAAGAGGTATCTCGATTTGAAGATTAACGATTTTAGAGGCTTGATATGTCTTCCGCCGACAAACAAGATGGCGGAGTATTAGAGATCTTAACACCACGATATCTCCAGCGTGCGCTAAATGAGGATTTGTCTTGGTAAGCTATTGATATTGAAGTCTCAAATAGTTCGTAATCCAGCCTTAATCATGTTGCCATCTACACTGGTTTTTACTGCGTGCGCATGCGAGAGAACGCTGGTAACGCGCTTTTGATTTGTCTTTCGTTTTATTGGAAAAAAACGAAAGCTTCAGTTTCTTCGCATAAAACGAAAAGATACCAAGGAAGTACAGAAAAACAGAACTTGAGAAGAAAAACACGCTTCGCCCCTCTCTCGTTTCTTTTGATTTCTGGACAAACATATATGTTTGTCATGTTCGTTTTATGTAAATAAAACGAAAACGTTATAACTACTTATCGGCGACAAAAATCGTTTTCACAGAAGAAAATCCAGATTTGGAGATTGGACAAAATCTCACACCCCGCGCCAATTCCGCGTGTTATTTGAAATCTTTCTTTAGCGCGCTGCCTTGTCGCTTTATTATGCGTGCACACTTGAACAGCCACGTAGCCCCGCATCCAACATGAACGGCTTCATCGTTTTCAACGATGCTCGTCGACTGTATATGCAAAATGTATATGCTTTTTGTATATGCTCTTACGTGCGCGCTATTGGCGAATTCAGGGACAAGCCAGCGCGCGGGCTAAACAGCTAGAAGAGGAAATGCCAGAAGAAGAGGAATGAAAGTGAAAGATTGGGAAAAGCGAACTATTCGCAAATATGCTAATATGGGAGTCCTTGACCACCGCGTTGACTGTGATTATTTTGTAACGGGAAAGTCTGATATACATTACGGTCATTTCATATTCAGAATTAGCGCGCGCGACAACAACCGCGTAGATGAATCAAACAGTGATTTAGGAAAGTGAGAGCATCATGGAAGGAAAATCGATTGATGTTGACAAGACCGTGATGGAACTGGTTATGACCGATGATCCAGCGAAGAAGAAGCAACTAGCCAAAACAATCTTTGACATCGCGTACGAAGAAGGGAGTTACCCATCGAGCATCCATGAATTCTACATGGCCCGCGGCAGAGGCGAATTCGGCGGTTTCACAGTCCCCGCGATAAACCTGAGAAGCCTGACTTATGATCTGGCTCGCAGAATATTCAGAGTAGCCAAAAGAAACAACTCTGGCGCATTCATCTTTGAGATAGCCAGGTCCGAGGTGGGCTACACAAATCAGTCGCCGACAGAATATGCAGCCATGGTCATGGCGGCTGCGGTAAAGGAAGGCTATTCCGGTCCGATCTTCATCCAAGGAGACCATTTTCAGGTCAACGCCGCCAAATACAGAGAGAAGCCAGATAAAGAGATAGAAAGCTTGCAAGCTTTGATCACCGACGCAATCAGCTCAGGCTTCTACAACATCGACATCGACTCGTCGACGCTAGTGGACCTGTCCAAGCCTGACCCGAAAGAACAACAGCTTCTCAATTTTGAGATCTGCGCAAAATTGACACAGTTCATTCGCCACATTGAGCCAAAGGGGATTACAGTTTCCGTGGGTGGCGAGATTGGGGAAATTGGACATCAGAATTCAACGCCCGAAGACCTGAGTACATTCATGGCAGGCCTAAAAGACATGTTACCCAGGGGACTGGCTGGAATAAGCAAAATCTCAGTCCAGACTGGAACAACTCACGGAGGAGTAGTACTCCCCGACGGCTCAATCGCGCAAATAGACCTCGACTTCAACGCTCTAAGGACCCTTTCGGAGATCGCCCGCAAAGAGTACGGGTTGGCAGGGGCCGTGCAGCACGGCGCATCAACCCTTCCGCTTCAGGCATTCCACAATTTCGTTGAGTGCGAGACAGCTGAAGTCCATCTGGCGACAGAGTTCCAGAACATGATCTATGAATCAAAACACTTTCCGGCTGATCTAAAGAAGAAAATCTACGAATGGCTGAAAACCAACGCCGCAAACGAAGCCAAACAAGGCGAAACAGAGGAGCAATTCCTCTATAAAACCCGAAAAAAAGCCCTTGGACCATTCAAGAAAGAGTTCAACGGTCTGCCACAAGAGACGCGAGATGTAATCGCAGCAGAAATAGAGAACAAATTCGACCTGCTCTTCAGACAACTTAACGCCGTAAACAAAACGGACTTAGTCAACAAGTACGCGCATGCGCGCTCTTCCCTTGCATAGTGCACGCTGGAACCCGTCAGTTGACAAGTATAAGACAACGCGGCCGCTCGTCAAGAGTATCTTCGTGTACTTACTTCTTTTCAGCATCTACGGTTCTCCAACACTACACTTTGCCATGATGTGACAGTGATCGTGGTCACCATGCAACCACAAGCCACAGCGTTCTCTGAATATTATCCCGCGCGCACTATTGAATGGTCTGTGAACCGTGGGAGTTGCAGAAGCGTACAAACCTTCCAAGAAACGCAGATAAAAGAGGAGCACAATCTTCTAGCACAGAACGCGGTATTGGCGCGTGGTGCCGACCTGAATGAGGTAGGAGTGAGATGAGCAGAAGAACAGTCTATTTCCCTCACAGCATGCTGGTTCTCGCAATCCTTTTGTTGATACTGGTCGCCGTCGTCGGATTAGTTTTTGTCGGGGTGGTAGGGGTTGCCTTCGCAGACGTCGGGTTCAGCCCCATCGTCATAGTTCTCATCCTTGTTGCCACTTTCGTCGGAAGTTTTCTCAACATCCCAATTCTGAAACTCAAAGCCTCGGTGCCAATCGTAACGGAAGAATACGTAAGCTTTTTTGGAGTTATGTACCGAATCCCACAAGTCGAGTACGGTCAAACTGTTACCCTGGTCGCCGTCAACGCTGGAGGGGCTTTGATACCTGCTGCCGTCTCCATTTACCTGCTCAGCAGAACAGCGCCTGCAACAATTTTGTACAGCATAGTCGGCGTAGCCATCGTCGGATTGATAACTCATGCAGTAGCCAGACCCGTGAAAGGAGTAGGCATAGTTACTCCAGCGTTCATTCCGCCAATAGCCGCAGCTATAATAGCCATCATTCTCCAACCAGGTTCCGCACGAACAATCGCGTACGTTGCCGGCGTCCTCGGAACCCTGATAGGCGCAGATCTTACAAACCTCCACGTTATTCCGAAACTCGGCGCGCCCGTCGCCAGCATAGGCGGAGCAGGAACCTTCGACGGCGTCTTCCTAAGCGGCATAATCGCCGTACTCCTCGCTGGACTGTAAGGCTTGACTTACCAAGGTTGACTTCAGATCACAAGTGTACCTAGCACGTACTGGCGAATTCTCTCAGCTGCTTTTCGGTGAGTCCTTCTCCGCGCGCGCTATAACTACTTGATTTTTGTCCGCTATTTGATGGGCACTGCTATCTGGTTTCTCCATTTCATCGAATCGCGTAATATTTCTTTGCTTCTTTTGTGCCGAAATCAGATTTGATGTTCTTCCTAGATATTAGACCTCAAGAAGCCTTCAGAAGAATACTGCAGACACGCAGAAAAAGGGAAATGTTTGAAAGCATGAATGAACTCCGCAAAGTCAGGGCAAAAGGGCTCTTGCTTCCGTTGATTGGCAAATGGAAGATCATTGATGCAAACAAGTCAATAGAGGAAGTCGGAACGGAGATCCGCAAAAAGCTTGCGCTAGGAGATACCGCGCGCGCTCTCGTCCGCTGATTCGAAGCTGATTGCATTCTGTTTTCTATGTGACGCTTGGTAGTGAAGAGCCTGCACATGCTGTGAGTGGTTGTAGATCCAAGCTCCATTCTTGAAGAACTGGTAAGGGATCGTCTCTCTTGACCATTTGCCCACTCGCAAGTCTTGAAGTACGTAGTCGTAACTCTCTAGGAGGTGTGCTCTCGCGAGGCTCGATAGGGCATCAATGAAGTTTCTGAATTCTTGTCGTGGAAGATAAATCTGTGAGACCAGCGAGTTTTCGTTCAATATCTTGCCCAGGATGAACACGAAGGGTTTGTTCAGCAGAGATCGGGCAAACTTGCTCATTTTTTGTTTGTCGCTGAACTTGAAAGTGAAAAAGAGCATGTCGGAAGTTGCTCTATCAAACGGCAGTATGGCCATTTGGAAAGTCTCGATCAGTCCATGTTTGACAACGTGTGTTTTGTAATGATAGCGTACATTCTGCAACGATGTTCCAAGTTTCCTGGCGATAGAGGCCAAGCTCACGGTTGCGTCTTTCTCCAGTTCCCCTATTATGAACATGTCAGTTTCATCAGCTCTCAAAGGAAAATCTCCAGGGTCCTTCAACGTGTAGGGCAATTCATCATCCGCTGAAGAAACCTCCTCCAACCATTCTTTCCACCGAAAGAGCCAAGTCTCTCCTTCACCGTCAAACCAGTTTCTCGTAAGGTTAACCGTGTGAAAACAGGTAGACCAGGATAATTCAATGCTCTGTGTCACTCCCATTCTTTCTACCTCTTCGACGAAATCCTTGAATTCAGCCGTGTGCTCCACGGGAATCACATAGATTCCCACGCATCCTTCAAACAGGCCGAAGCATCGGCTTAGGTAGATATAGAACTTGTTCACCTTCAGGCAGTTGAAAAGGAGATCCTCCTGCCCGGGAGTCGCTTTCGCAAAGACCACTGCCTTTTTCAGCCCGAGATTTGTGTGATAAACGGTCGTACCCAGATTCAGGAAAAAAAGCGAGGACATGCGTTCTATCCTTGATACCACCGTTCCTCTCGGCATGTCGAGTTCTCTTGCGACCTTTGAGATGTTTCTTGGACCGTATTCTGCAAGACCCTCGAGGACTTTGATGTCACGGCTGTCAAGGTTAGCGGGCATTCTTTCCTCGCCTCTATCAAGCTCGTTTGGACTTCGTTATTAACTTTATGGTCCAACTGGTGTGTTGATCGGATCTGCGTGTGCCTTCACAGAGGCAAGAGACAAGGCAACCAAGCCTATTTGAAGCACTATCACGATTGCCTTCCAGTGTCGAGTTACAAACGTTCTCCAGTTCAAGCATATCACCTCCTTTTATTTTTGTCGACAAATAAGCCTTAGCTTCGACAAAAATAAAGCTTATATATGTTCTATTCTAGAACTAAACTCCATGTCCGCCGACCCAGACGTCGAACAGAGAATTCTGCAGTGTGTTGATGAGGCCCTAGGGACACTTGGAAAGAGTGGAAGAAAGGCCCTCCTCCTCCATCTTGAAAAGAGCGCGGGTATCAAGAGAAAAGAGATTTCTACAAAGCCGGAACTGTTCTGCAATGAGTTGAACCTGATTCTGGGAAGACAGGGAGCAGTTCTGATCAGCAAGTTAATTGTCAAGAAACTACTCACAGGCTTTGGACTGCGACAGAAGTCAGACCTGACTGTTACCGAAACCATCAAATTGATCAAAGCAACGCAGGAGAAACCTCGCCATGTTGCAGGAAGCGGTCTTTAGGAAAATAAAGCCTTCTCTTTCAAGAGAGGCCACGTAACCGCCCGGCTTCGAATGTTATACAGACCAACACTTCTTGGCCGCCCCTGCCTGCTCTGAACCAGAGAGTCTTTGTGATGAAAAACGATAACTTTGCAGAAGACGTATTTAGATTCAGCGTATTGGTTTTGGAGACAAGGTGAACATCTCTGAAGCATAAAAGAGGGTATAAGCGCGGCTATCCTGTGGCAATCCTAGGAGGATTAGAAGACGACCGAGCGGTCTTATGGAAGGTATTCAGCAATGTTGTCAAGCCTGAAAAGACCGTCTGGCTTGACGGAACCAGGAACGACCCGAAAGCCGTGTACAACTTTCATGAATCAATCGTCAACGCGCTGAGACCCACGCTGAAAGAAGGCGTCAGAAGCGTCATCCTTGCATCCCCCGCGAGGACCAATTACGCCCAAAGATTCATCGATCACATTCACGGGCACCACGCATGGCTAGTCCAAGGCCCAAACAAAGCAACATTCTCTGAGATAACTGGATCCGCTGGCACACTGCCTGAAGTAGCCGCCCTAACAAGGACTCCCACGTTCCACCGACTGATCTCCGAAACCACGTCAGAGGAGACCGAAGACCTCATTGACATGCTGGAAAAACATCTCAACTCTTCAAATCAGGACAAAGTTGCACTGTATTCGCTTATGGAAATAGAAGACCTGATCCTTGGGCCGCAGAAGCCCAGCAGATTTACGGCTGAATACCTAATGCTTACCGACGAGTACCTTTCAAACAGCCACGAAAAGAACAGAATACACAGGCTGATGCAGATCGCCACTAACAGAAATGTTAAAACAAGGATAGTTGACGCAGAATCAACAGCAGGTCTACGCCTTAAGCAACTGGGCGGAATGGTCTGTCTTGCACACCTCAAATAAGCAGGCGTGGAATGTGCACATGCTCAAGTGCTTCAAGATTAGCCGCCTGCCACCAATTGCACTTCTCTTGCCCCGTCGACGAATTCCGCTCCACAATCAATACGCTTCTGAGCGTACCAATGCATCTCTTGCTTCAACTTCCATTGGAGCCTCCCCCAATAATTAGCTTTACAGTCGTGCAGTTGCTAATAGTAATTATCCACGAATCGAGTGTTAAGGCCAACGTTTCTGGTAGGCGCCTCTTCTGCGGCAGAAGCAAAACAGACTTTCTCGACTTTGGCAAGAATGCTAGGTTGAAGAGTACTAGAGGTCAGAAAGCTCAATACAAATAGCAACATGTACTGGCGCGTGGCTGTTTTTCCGGCAAAAAGCTGAATAAGTCTTATCTCAAGTGTGCTCATTGAGTTACGAGCTGGCGTGCCGGTGAGGCTTATCGGCAACCACCAACACTGGAATACAGTTCGGCGGAGAGAGAAATGTCAGACTGGGTCCGACAGCTGAGGTTCAACCCTATTCCCATCTTGATCAAATCTGAAAACAAGGCGATTTCCTACTTTGCAGGGCGAGACCTTTTGGAGCAGCCTGCAGAACCTGTTTATGCGCTCTGGAGGCTTCCAGAAGTGACTGAGCTACTTGACAAGCAGAAGATAAACGGCTCATGGAAATATCACGGCGGAAAAGAAGCCATTCGTTCGCAGGAAAACTATGATCAACTTGAAACATACAGAACACTCGGAATACTCGTGGAAAAGTACGGTTTCACTTCCGAACATCTGCCATACAGGAAGCCGCCGATTTCCTCTTCAGCTTTCAAACTGCAGAAGGAGACTTCAGAGGAATCTACGCAAACCAGTACACTCCCAACTACTCAGCGGCGATAATGGAGCTTCTCATCAAAGCAGGATATTATGGTGATGAACAAATAGAAAAGGGATTCAAATGGTTGCTGGACATGCGGCAGAACGACGGCGGATGGGCAATACCGACCAGAACGCTACGCGGAGAAGACGCTCCAACCCTCACGCAGGCCATGAGAAAGCGAGAACCGATTCAGCCAGACAAGTCAAAACCCTTCTCACACCTAGTAACGGGCATAGTCCTGCGCGCTCTCGCTGCACACCCAAGATACCGAAATACAGAAGAAGCCAGACGCGCCGGGGAACTCCTGAAGTCGAGATTCTTTAAACCAGACACTTACCCAGACCGAAAAGCCCCAAGCTTCTGGACCAAGTTCACGTATCCCTTCTGGTTCACAGATTTGCTGTCTTCACTCGACTCGCTCTCCCTAATGGGGTTCACAAGCGAAGACCCACATGTAGAAGAAGCCGTCCGATGGCTCATTGACAGACAGCAAGAAGACAGCCTCTGGAGAGTCAAACTGCAAAAATCAGGGGGAGACAAAAACCTGAAACTCTGGGTCAGCCTGGCCATCTGCAGAGTCTTCAAAAGGCTCTAAAAAGTCCTCCGGACTGGTCGTGGACGCTGAAAACCGAAGAGAGTAGGCGTGTTAGAGGAGGCAAAACACGAAACACAGGCGCTGTTAAACAGCGCGAGTATCGTCTGCGTTTGAGACAAGATTCTATTTGAGGCAGTTTTCAAGCCATTTTACGTTGTCTTTAACACGGACAGACTTTTATCTCCTAAAACCGCATAAGAGATGCAGAACAAAATCACTCGCAGAGGATGATAAGTCCGTTGAAAACCATAGGTGTTGTAACGAGCGGCGGTGACGCGCCGGGCATGAACGCTGCCATCCGGGCTATAACTCGCATAGCCTATTCGAAGAACCTTCAGGTTCTAGGTTTTGAGAGAGGCTGGGAAGGCTTGATAACGAACAGCTCTAGACCACTGACCCCCAGATCCGTCGGCGGCATAATACAGCTCGGCGGCACGATTCTGCACACGTCAAGATCCTTAGAGTTCAAGACGCCAGAAGGCATCAACAAGGCCGCCGAAACTCTTGCTTCAAGAAGCATTGACGCACTCGTGGTCATCGGAGGAAACGGCTCCCTTCACGGAGCATTGGACTTGAGCAGGGAAACAGACAGTCTCATAGTCGGAGTGCCAGCGTCGATCGACAACGATGTCTTTGGAACAGACGAAACGATAGGCTTCGACACGGCTTTGAACACCGCAGTCAATGAAATCGACAAGATAAGAGACACAGCCATCTCACACGAGAGGATCTTCATAGTTGAGGTCATGGGGCGAGCAAGAGGCTTCCTCGCAGCAACCGTGGGGCTGACGGTCGGAGCAGAGATAATCTTGGTTCCGGAGGTTAAGGTTGAAACGAAAAAAATCGTCGAAAGACTAGAAGAGAACAGCGCCAAAGGAAAAAAATCGGGCATAATAGTTGCAGCAGAGGGAATCGGAGACACACGCAAGCTCGGAGAAGACATCGAGAAAGAAACGCGAACAGAGGTCAGGCTGACCGTCCTAGGCTACGCTCAAAGAGGAGGAAGCCCTTCGGCCAGAAGCCGACTTCTAGCTAGCCTCTTTGCAAACGAGGCCGTTGAGCTGGCCACGAAAAATCGAGGAAACAGAATAGTCGGACTCCAAAACGGCAACGTAACGAGCATGGACCTCGAAAAATCATGCAGCAAAGAGAAGCCTCTAGACTTGAACCTGTTGAGTCTGGCAAACGTGCTGGCAACTTAAGACCTCACGAAATTTGCATCGACGCACAGTGTACAACGTTCGTCTGTGCCATCGAAGCTGCATGCTGTGGAAAGCAGCGTTGAGCACGAGTTGGCAAATTCTTAGCCAAAAAACAGGCTTGCTATGTCGTAGAGTTCCAGATCCACCGGTTTCCTCTTTCCGACGACTTCCTTAAGCGGAACGGACACTATCTTGTTTCCTTTGATGGCGACCATACGGTCAAACTTTCCCTCATGAACCAGGTCTATAGCTGCGATTCCGAATCTCGTGGCCAATATCCTGTCGAAGGCTGTCGGGGAGCCGCCCCGCTGAAGATGGCCCAGAACGACGACCCGTGTTTCGATGTTCAAGCATTTTTCGATTTCCTTGCCGAGGTAGTAGCCAACGCCTCCCAAGCGGATGTGGCCGAACTCGTCGACGCTTTCGCTGTAGACAATTTCAACGCCGCCTTTAGGTTTGGCTCCTTCGGCAACGACTATTAGGCTGAAGTTTCTGCCTCTCCTCTGTCTCTGTCTGATGCACTCACACACTTCGTCTATGTCGAAGGGTTTCTCAGGGATCAGTATGACGTCTGCGCCGCCGGCTAATCCAGCTTCTAACGCTATCCACCCGGTGTATCTGCCCATGACTTCGAGGATAATCACCCTGTGATGTGTCTCGGCCGTCGTGTGAAGCCTGTCCAGCGCCTCGGTGGCAACGCCGACCGCCGTCATGAAGCCAAACGTGTAGTCCGTCCCAGCCAAGTCGTTGTCGATGGTTTTGGGCACGCCGACACACTTGAGTCCAAGCTCGCCCATCTTCTGGGCTACGCTCAGAGTGTCGTCCCCACCGATGACAACAAGGGCTCCGATGCCAGCCGTTCTCGCGTTCTCCATAATTCTTTCAAATCCCTTTTCTCTCTTGAAGGGGTTCGTTCTAGAAGTGCCCAGAATTGATCCTCCCCTAGGGAGAATGCCTGAAGCTGCCTTAAGATCTAACGACAAGTATTCGCCTTCGAT
The DNA here is from genome assembly GCA_963707955.1 of Candidatus Bathyarchaeota archaeon. Classification (GTDB taxonomy): domain Archaea; phylum Thermoproteota; class Bathyarchaeia; order Bathyarchaeales; family Bathycorpusculaceae; genus DASPPK01. The sequence continues at coordinate 678,806 of OY970176.1, forward strand.
GAGTCCAGCCCAGCCGTCCTTTATGCCGATTATCTCGTAGCCGTAGTTCTGTATGCCCTTCTTGACCACGGCTCTTATGACGGCGTTGATTCCGGGAGCGTCACCGCCTCCGCTTAAGACTCCAACCTTCATTCGGGCGGTTCTCCATTCAAGCTCTCCCAGAGCTTCCGAACAAGCGCATCTTGCCCCTGACAACCTCTTTCATAGCTTCTTTCGCTGGACCCAAGATCTTCCTCGGGTCAAACTCTTTCGGCAAGTTTGCGAGCACCTCGCGAACTGTTGCCGTGAAAGCGAGACGCAAGTCCGTGTCGATGTTTATCTTCGCGATTCCCATCGAAATGGCCTTTTTTATCTGGTCTTCAGGGATGCCCTTCGCTCCGGCAAGCTCCGCCCCGTACTTACTCGCCTTCTCAATGAGCCAAGCTGGAACGCTCGAAGCTCCATGGAGAACGAGCGGTACGTACACCCTGTCGCTTATGGCTTTAAGTCTTTCAAAGTCAAGTTTGGGTTCAGCCTTGAACTTGTAAGCTCCATGAGACGTGCCGACTGCCACTGCCAGAGCGTCGACGCCGGTGCGCTCCACGAATTCTCTAGCTGAGTCAGGGTCCGTTAGAATAGCCTCTTTTTCCTCAACGGTTTTCTCCTCAACTCCAGCCAGTCTTCCAAGTTCCGCCTCAACCGCAACTCCTCTTGGATGCGCAAGGTCAACCACACGCTTGGTCAATGCGATGTTTTCTTCAAACTTCAGATGAGAACCGTCGATCATGACCGACGTGAACCCTGCTCCTATACACTTGGAGACCGTGTCGAAGTCTTCGCCATGGTCAAGGTGAAGCGACATTGGAACTGCACACAATTCTGCTGCTGTTTTGACTATTTTTGAAACGTAAGGCAGGCCAGCGTATTTGACGGCGCTTGGCGTCACAGCAACTATGGCGGGTGATTTTTCTTCGACAGCTGCTTCCGAAACTGCCAGCAACGTTTCTAAGTTGTTTATGTTAAAGGCCCCCACTGCATAGGCTCTCTGGCGTGCTGGAACCAGCAGGTCCTTGTTTGTGACAAGCAGGACTTTCCACCGTTGATGGAATATTGATTGCGAACGGTATAAATGGTTTGCACGTACAAACAGGTTAGTTTGGCCTTGCATTTCTTTTTAAACTCAAGAACACAACAAAACAATGTGCTCGACAAGAACATGGAGCGAACGGTTGTGAAAACAGTTAGCAGAGACAGAGTAATCTACAGCTTCAATCCTCAACACGACCCAGCTGAGCACGTAACTCCCGGCGAAATTATTCTGATCGAAACCGAGGATGCCTTCAGCGGTCAGATCAGGAGCGAGAAAGATTCAGTAAATGTGCTCGACTGGTCCAGAGTTGATGGAGCTACGGGCCCCATATTCGTTGAAGACGCAAGACGAGGGGACACTCTTGTCGTTGAGATACTTGAAATAAAGGTTCCGAAGAAAGGCGTGATAGTCACCGTTCCCAAGTGTGGAATTCTGGCAGAAAAAAGGTTCAGACCTTCATCCAGAATCGTCAAGATAAGCAGGAATCACGTGAGTTTCGAAAGCGTTCAGGTCAGAGCAAACCCAATGATAGGCACTATAGGTGTGACTCCTGAAAGCGGTGAAATCCCCTGTGGTTCTCTAGGCAAGCACGGAGGCAACATGGATGTTAAGGAGATGACCGCCGGCACCAAGCTGTACCTACCAGTTTTTGTCGAAGGCGCCCTGTTCGCACTTGGCGATGTTCACGCGGTCCAAGCAGATGGGGAGCTGTGTGTCTCAGCAGTTGAAGTGCCCGGAGAGATTCTGTTAAGGTTTAAACTCATAAAGCGAAAGAAGCCCCAATGGCCGATACTCGAAACAAAGGATTCGTACGCTTTTCTGGCGTGTGGAGAAACGCTGGATGAGGCGGCAAGGTTTGCAGCTGAGGTTGCGGTGGAGGCTTTCATGCGCGAGCACCATTGGTCCTTCGAGACTGCTTACATGTTTGGCAGTCTTGCCATAGATCTGAAGATAAGTCAGGTTGTTGATCCGAAGAAGGGTGTCAGAGCGGTGGTTTCGAAAGATCTCATAGACCTGAACAGCTTGCTCGTCTGAGGAATGTATGTTGTCAGAAAATCTTGAACTCACGAAAGATCATTTAGGCTTTGGGGATTTGTTGTGACCTGCTATTTTAGGCATCTTCAAGAGGTTTTCAAGAAGGCAGGGATAAGAGTTACTGAAGAGAACAAGAGAGAAGTTGACAAGATTATTCATAGAATTGTAGGTGTCAAATACAAGGATTGTCCTGCAACTTGGAAAGAAGTGAAAAGGAGAGTCAGCGAAGACGAGGAAGGCTTCGCTTCACGGCTCAGGGATGAATGAACAAGCATGGATAATCGAGCGCAGTCAAGAAAAAGCAAGCGCGCGACGAGCGCGCCGACGATCAAGTTCTACTTGCTTTTTACCTTTTTCATCGGTTGTTCGCAGCACATCAGCTCGCACGTTGGTTCGCATCCACATGGCTGATCAACGAGGACAACCAGACCGCACTCCTCGCACTTGTACTTCTCACCTTTAGCTTTCTTCGCCATTCAAACCCACCTCCCGCCTCTTTTCTACGTATGAACCCATACATTTTTTGAGGTATAAAACTATTTTCAAAACGTGTCGTTCGGCTGGGCTCTCTGCTTCAACAAGTAAAGTCAAATTCTAGCGCGCGCGCTTGCACCAAATAACGCTCTGGACCGCGCGCGCCCCCTTGAGCTGCAGAACAAGAACTACATCTGCGCAGAATCTTGATCTTGGCCCGCCTTTTTTGCGTGCCTAGTTTTCGTGCTTTGGTTGGCCAGTTCGAGTTTCTGCGTGTGGTTCAGTCTCTTGATTCTTTTCTCCCTCTTCATGGCCTCTGCCCTTGAGCTGTGCTTCTCGAAGTAGATGAGCTTTTGTGGCTTATGCATCCTCGTGTACCTGGCACCCTTGCCTTTCATGTGAAGGTTGATTCGCCTGTTCAGGTTTTTCGTGTAGCCTGTGTAGATGTTGTTGCCTTCGCAGAGAATGACGTAAACGTAAAAAGGCCTCATACTTGATCGTTGCTTTTCAGCAGGGCAGTTTTCCTTTTCAGTTAAGATATGATTTGCTTCCTGATCAAGGATAAAAACTTATAAGAAAATCTTGATGATAGGCTGTAAAATCGGTCTAACTGCTTTAGGATGGTTCATGTGACGAAGCTGAACAAGGTAGATGAGCTTGTGGTTTCGACGTTGAAAGACGCTGGCAAGGGTTTAACGCTTGCGGAGATCGCTGAGAAAACTGGCGAGTCTCCGAAGAAGGTCTACAAGTCTCTGCGGAAGCTTTTTGAGAACGAGATGGTCGACTGTTTGAACCGCCAGTACAGACTCTTAAAGACGTAGACCGCGGGTTTCGTTGACTATTTTTCTTCTTTCTTTTTCTCGGTGACGGCTTCTTTTGCCCCTTTTCCGAACGCTTTAACAACGCCGAATCCTTTCTTAATCCCTTTTCCGACGGTTTCGCCTGCTTTGCCGGCTGCTTCTTCGGCTTTTCCCTTCTTCTCTTCCTCTTTGGTTATGATGTCCACTTCTTGTAACACCTTTTAATGGTTGGGGCTCAATTTTAATGTTTTTGGAGATCGTCTCCAGCTTGCTTAAGTAGTGTGGACGTTACTTGAGAGGTTACAATATTCCCTGTTTCGTGTTTCTCCTAGTCTAACAGGCTTACCTCCCCGGGTTTTTCGCGGCAGGTGCCGTTAGCGAGTCTTTGGCGGATAATGCTGAGGTGTTGCCGCTGGTTGGCACGCCGTTTCCAACATATAGTTAAGAGCGAGTTGATGCATCTGCGTCCAGTCAAAACATTTTCCTGGCGAAAGTTGTTTCACGGAGACTCCTGGTGGGGTGTTTGCGGAGTGAAGTTGGATTTCATGTCCAAGGAGAATTTTTAAAGCTTAATGATGCATAGAACTCGTTTGCAAGAGGGACAAATGTGTCTTCTTCTCATGAAAATTCGGTGAAGAAGTATTATGATGATAAAGGTTCGACGTATGATGATTATTCCAAACAGTTGTGGAGCAGAGTGTATGATGCCGTAACGTGGAAGATTACAGAACCTTATGTTCCTAAGAATTCTGGAGCTCTTGTCTTTGATGCCGCCGGTGGAACTGGAAAATGGACTATTCCTATCGCAAAGTGCGGTCCAAGAGTGGTCTTAGGAGACATTTCTCGAGGGATGCTGAAGGTTGCGGAAGAGAAGATAGTCCAGCAGGGGCTGCAAGACCGAGTGCAAGTCAAAGAATGCGATGTGCGTAAACTCGATTTTAGAGACGAGACGTTTGACCTCGTGTTCTGTGAACACGCTCTTTGTTTCATCAAGGAACAGGAAACTGTCATAAAGGAACTGGTTAGAGTTCTGAAGAAAGGTCATCCCTTAATCTTGACCGGTCAGAACTGCTACGTGTTGGCGCTTTCATTAGTCTCGGAAGACGCTGATTATGCATCCAAGGTGTTGTCAAAGGAAACCCCGTTTATCATGCGTAACAGTCTGGAAGTCTATGCCCTGTCACCTCAGGAGTTCATGCAGATGCTGGAGAACAACGGGTTGAGAGTAGACAGGATCGTGGGAAAACTCTTCACTATGCCCCTCGGTTTTTCCTGGGAGAGGTTGACAAGTGAAGAATTCACTGAGGAGCTCTTCGACAAAATAGTGCGCGTTGAACTTGAGTTAGCTAACAGACCAGACACAGTCTGTCTCGGCTCACATTTTCAAGCAATAGGACACAAAAACCGTTCTTAGTCATACGTAAAATCCCCTTTGGGACGCTGAGCGCGCGCGCAAATGTAGGCTGCGAAGCGAATGGTGACAGACAGCATGTCATCGATCACTATTTTGGTGCCGCCGCCTACTTTAGCTATTCTGGCGATCTTGACCTGTCTTCCAATAGTGCTTATTGAATTCAATGCTTTCAATTTCATTGCTGTAGCCGTTGGCATTATGATTATGGGGTTATGTTTTTGGAGGCTGGCACTGAAGATTAAGCAATACGTATGTCGAGACTGATAGCGTGGCCATTGTTTTTCAAAAAAAGAATAGCCAGTGTGTGGGGTAAAGTTTTTTCCCGACGCAACAACGCGAATGCGAGGCTTAGATCAATCGGACTTCCGCGCTTGTCGGCAGATTAGTTTGTTTTCGTTTCTTTGCGGCTTGCCAAAGGTTTTGAATGGTGTTCTGAAAGATCTCCCTTTCCTTGGTAAGGATTTCGACAGAATCTACGAGTTCCTCCTTTTGAACACGCAACTTTTTCGTTTCTTCTCGAAGCTGCCAGATTCTTCGTTTGGACGCTTTCGTCTCCTTTCTTAACTCTGCAACCTCTCTTCGAAGCGTCTCCACCTGGCCAGTCAAGACATTCATGTACGCCTTTAACTCATCGTTCTGCTTCTGCAACTCTTCGTATTTGGACTTCCGAGCTAGACCGAAGACCAAAGCAGGTTCCCCCGACACGTAAGCATTGCAGCAAAAGATATAAAAATAGCGGGAGGGGGCTTTTGAGCAGAGTTTTATCTCAAACACGCACTTCTTTCTTTCCTTCTCACATTGTCTCTTTCTCTTTCCTTCTTTTCCTTACTACATACAAATAAACAAAAACAAAAAAGCGCGTGCAGAAAGTTTTAATCTCAAAAACTTTTTAGCTGTGAACGATGCCCTGGGTTTTTGTATGCCTGTGCGGGGATGTGAAACAACGAGAGGAAAACCAGCGTTTGGACTGCTTGTGCTATTTACAGTACTGATAATCTCTGCCGGAGCAGCTTCAATCCGAGCGCAGGGGGTGACGGCGGGTGTTCAAGCCGGAAACTACTTCACGTACAAGGTTAACTATGCATCAAGCAGTAGCACCCTGTATGGTGTCGATAATTTCACGGAAACCGTAACCCAAGTAAACGAGACACTAGGTTATCATGTCGTCTGGTACAGTGAACTTTTACACTTCAGCAACGGAGCCAAGGAAACAAATTCAGGCAGCGTGATCCTAGAAAACGGGGGTAATATGGAAAGCAGTGATACGGCCCAAGAAGGCCTGTTCTTCAGTGCCAACCTGCAAGTCGGCGACCCAATCACCCCGGTCTCGACATTCGGCGTAAATGAAACGATATCTGTAAACGGAAGGCCGACGAATCATGCGAGCGGAGACTTGAACTATTCCGTCTCCAATACAATAATAACTGATACATATGAGTACTACATTGATCAAGTCACTGGAGCGGTAGTCAACGAAACGGGGAGCGCCGCAGTCACTGGACAACCGACGACGTCTTACAGCTTCAGCCTGATAGCGACGAACGTGTGGAACGTCGTACCTGAATTTTCCCCGATAGCTTTGACGCTCACTATGCTACTGCTAACCGCAAGCGCCGCAATAATTGTCTCCCGCAGAAAGGCAAAACAACCCTTCTGCAACCCGACAACATCCAAAGAAACGAAACGCGCGCGTCTCATTGCTACCTAGTATCATCAGTAATTGTCTCTCAGACAATAACCTTTTCTCAGTAGCTGTTGCCGTGCCGATTTAAGTGTGTGTTTGAGGGCAAAGTTTTATAGTTCTGAAATGGTTGAGTCCTCTTGCGGTGGGTCTTAGGCGGGGGGCTAGGGGTCCCCTGTACCGTAAACCCTCTATAGGACGGGCCGAAAGCTGGGGCTGAGGCGTTTAAGGCTGCTGAGGCCTTCATTTCCGAAGCGAAGACTATCCGTCCCTTGGGGCTGGCGGTCATTAGGCGGGTTCCCGTAGGGGAGCTGTCTTTAGTGTTGACCAGGCGAACTTGGCCAGGACCGGGAGGGAGCAACCTAAGTCTGGGCGTTCAGCGCTCAGGGGGGTGCGGGTACGAGTGTAGGGTCTGAGGGTTCAGCGGAGTCTGAGCGTCGATCTCCTGTGGCCCACCGCTCTTTTCTGTGAAACGATTCCGAATCCGTAATCAATCAAACTCGTTTCCATCGGCATCTAGAAAATGATAAATGCCGTGAAGGTTTATTCTGGTGTTAACAGGAAGCTTAGGCATGCCTTTCAACGAGGTTCGCAAGGATTATCTGCTTGACCGCTGGGTTGTTATCGCCACTGGACGCGGCCGCAGGCCGACCGACTTTGTAAAGCAGCAAACACGGCCAGCCAAGGTCGGTGTTTGCCCGATGTGCCCGGGCAACGAGCACATGACTCCACCAGCCTTTCTGGTTTACCTCAGGTCAGGCAGTGGTATAAAGAAGACTGAGGACAGAGATGACCAGAAACACAAGAACTGGCTGATCCGCGTGATCCCAAACCTTTATCCCGCTTTTTCCCCTCCGCAGGGCAAAGTCGACTCAACGCTGATCAGCAAGAGTCAAAATCTAACCATGGCTGTAGGACATCACGAAGTCCTCGTTGAATCGCCAATTCACGATGAACACCCAGCGAACGCAAGAATCACACAACTAGCACTAGTCATCAACGGCTATGTTGACAGGCTGTGTCAGCTCTCGTCGAAACCTTATATTCAGTATGTTTCAATCTTTCGCAACCACGGGCTAGAAGCGGGAGCCTCTCTCTCGCACGCTCACAGTCAGATAATTGCAACTCCATTTGTGCCAACGATCGTCAAAGAGGAGATTAAAGCGGCAAAGAAATTCTGGAAGGAAAACAGGAAATGTGTCTTCTGCGACATAATTGAGAAAGAAAGCAAAGGGCCAAGACTCGTCTTGGAGAACGCAAAGTTTGCGGTTTTCACGCCTTATGCGAGTATAAATCCTATGGAGTTCTGGATGTTTCCGAAAAACCACCAAGGCTCGCTGCTCGAGATGCAAAAAGGCGAAGTGAAAACGTTAGCAGAGACATTAAAAGAGTGCCTTGGCAGGCTGAAATGCCTAGTGAACGATCCTCCGTACAATTTTGGTTTCCACCAGACCACGAGCAAGGAAGCGTCTGGCTACTATCATTGGCATTTGGAGGTCTACCCCAAGCTGGCAACATGGGCTGGATTCGAAAAAAGCACAGGTGTGTACATAAACACTATGACTCCCGAAACAGCCGCAGAAAGCATGAGAGAAGCCTCTTCACATTGAACTCTGCAAGACCTTCTTCTCGTATTTCGGCCTGACTTGCAGGAAATCTTCTGCATAAGCTCTGAGAGGTTCTGCCACGCTCCACGCTTGAGCGATGCATCCTCTAGGCGTGTACGGCGGTTCGCCATCAAAGATTTCTCCGAGGGTTCCAAGCCCTGCCTCAAAAACCTTCTGTGTAAACAACGGTTTCAGAAAGTTTTGAAACGCGTATTCGCGCTGCAATTCTGCATATCCGTTAACCTTAAGAAAAGCTGTCGTTAGCGGGCCCAGCAGCCAGGGCCAAACCGTGCCGTTGTGGTATGCTCTGTCTCTGCTTGCTCTGTCACCCGAATAGACTCCAACGTAGCGCGGGTCATTCCTTGCAAGAGTTCTCAAACCGCAGGGAGTTAGAAGCTCATTGTGAACAACGTCAACGACTCTATGATCCTTAGCATCGTCGAGCATCGTGAAATCCAATGCGACCGCAATGATCTGGTTGGGCCTCAGAGAAGCGTCTATTTCATGCTCATCAACCACATCGTACAAGCAGCCTCTTTCCAAATTCCAGAATTTGCTAACGAAACTTTTCTGGGCCGCTTCAGCCATTTGCCCGTATTCTTCAGCTCTGCTGCTCTCCCCGAACCTGGTTGCCAGCGCCTCCATGGTCTTCAGGGAATTAAACCACAAGGCTTGCACCTCAACAGCCTTTCCAGGCCTAGGCGTCACTGGCTTATCATTAACTGCCGCGTCCATCCAAGTCAACTGTGGACCATGGCAGAGCAAGCCATCAGCATCCACGTGAATGCCGAAGAGAGTTCCTTCAACGTGGTTTTCGATGAAGGCTTTCAGATCTTGCCAGAGGTGTTGTTTAACAAATCCAAAATCGCCGGTGTACTTAACATATTGCAACACTGCGTTTATGTACCAAAGTGTAGCGTCAACCGTGTTGTAAGCTGGCGGTCCAACACCGTCTGGAAGAAAGTTCGGAATAAGCCCCCTATCGTAGTATTTTGCAAACTGAAGGAAAACTGCTCTCGCTTCTTCAAACCTTCCGGTCACAAGCATCAATCCGGGCAGGGAAACAAACGTGTCCCTCCCCCATGCACTGAACCAATGATAGCCCGCGATCACGGACCTCTGCGTATCGTCCATACCTTTCGTTATGAATGCCCCAGTCGCTAGGACAAGCCAGTCTAGCCAATTGCTTGCAGGGCTGTTTTCATGGGAACCGTAGAATCCTGTTATTGCATCCTCACATCTTCCCGTTTCTTTTTCGAACAAGACCCTGAGGTCACTAACGGTCAAAGGGATTTCTTTCAAAACTTTTCCTGCCCGATCTTCATCTTCTTCTGCTACCGCAACTATTGCAAAGTCCTTGGTCTTGCCCGTGCTTACGCTTGTTTCGAAGTATCCAGGTTGGAAACAGTCGTCGAAGCAACTTTCTCCACGACTTGCTTCTTCACGAAAGTACAGTCTTTCAACCCATTTGCCTGCATCAAAGTACCCTCCGTCTGTAGCCCTCAGTAGAAGGGTCGCCTTAGGATTCTTGAAACTCAATTTGACCACGTTGCCTTCCTGCTTTTGGCTGAAATCGGAGGCCTTCGATCTATCAGTGACCGAGTGAAAATGTCTCCAGTTAACCAATGACGACACGCGCATTTTGGCTTCAAGACTACCCTTGTTTGAAACACTGTAAATTGCTATTACACAGTTCTTTTCGTATGGCATGCGAATTGCTTTTTGAACGATCACGTTGTTTGCAACGTAAACATATTTTGGGAATGGCGAAATAGAAAATTCTTTCAGAAAATCAAATCCTCGAGGCAGAATTCCACTCTGAAATTCGTTTGCACCAAGCTGGTAGGCATCGTCTCCCAAAACTATTTCCTCATCCAGCTTTGACAAGAACACTCTTCGGTCTTTCGGCGGGTGCACAGTTCCTATCAGCAATCCATGGTATTTCCTCGTGTTTATGCCTAGGACAGTGGAAGACGCGTAGCCGCCTAAACCGTTTGTTATGAGCCACTCTTTCCGAATCGAGTTCTCAAAGTTGGAAAGACCTGCTCGGTCAAAGCTTATAGATGGCAGTCTCATCTAGGGCATCAGCTTGGCGACGTTCTTTTCTCTTGCCACACCGAAGAAGTCTGCCACTGGAGTGCATTTAGCTCTGAAAAGCAAAAAGTGCGGTTTCTCGAGTTTGCATTCAGTCAAGGTTTCAGCGTAACCCATACCTTTGGCAAAGACGATGTCAACTGAATCGTACGCGCTGATAAACTCTGCCGAAACCTCTTTTAGTGCTAGTCCCACAGAATCTGTTCCCGTAGTAATCACCCTGTCAGCGACCTTGCTCATTCCAGAAGCCTCAGCATCTTCCAGAGTCGCATCGTTGATAACCGGCACACCTTTGACAGCGATTGTCACTGTTAAACCCATGTTTTTCAATTGTTCAACAAGCAGCGTGTCAAAGACGATTTCGCCAGCGTTGTCCGTCAAGTAGAGAACCGTACGAGCCTTCTTTGCCAGCTCGTAAGCGTTGTTGATGTCGTCGACAGCCAGGTCTTTTGACGCCTCTCTGAAATTCTTCTTCAGACTGCTGAACAAGGCCTTGTGGCCTGGAATGTCGAATTCAATGATGTTGCCAACGATGGCACAGAGGCAGGCTCTCTTAAACCGATCCTCCTGCGCGTAGCCCTCTTCGACCAGTTTTCTCGCGTAGGACAAGAGTTTCAGAGCCTTCTCATTGCTTATCCTCTTGCTTCTCTTGTACGGATCATTGTTGCCAGTGACCCTTCTTATCACCCGGTCTCTTTTTGTGCCCAATTCTGCCGGAACCGCCGTCGGTCTAAACTCTTTTGTCAACAATCGCATCAGGTCGCTCATCGCTCTGAAACGCAACGCGGGGTTCGTTGTGGCCTCCTTAGCCTCTGCTGCGCCCCTGCTAACGATGCACGCTGCACATTCAGCTTCGACTTTCAAATGTTCTCAGACTCACCTATCGTTTCATCGCTTCTGCAAACTCGCGCATGATCGTATATGGGTCTTTCGCTTTGACGATGCCGCTTGCAACCAGCACGCCCTGAGTGCCGAGCTTCAGCGCCGCGGCAACGTCTTCACCACGACTTATGCCTGCGCCGCACAGAATTGTTACTTTCTTGTTGACCTCTCTGACGAGCTTAACGGTGCCAGAGACAACCTCAGGCTGAGCCTTTGAAACTGAAATCCCAGTGCCTATGAGCTCCGGAGGCTCGACTGCGATCACGTTGGGTTTCATGGATGCCACAGCAGCACTGATTGTTGGATTGTTGGCACAAACAACGGATACCATTTCATTCTCCCGCGTGATCCTGACTAGTTCATCGATGACCCAAAGTTTAAGCTGATTCTCAGAATGGTTGATCAAAGTCCCTGTTGCTCCGGTTTCCTTAACAGATTCTGCGAGTATATGCCCCGTGTAAGCGCCCGGCTTTATCGGGTCCACGTGTTGAGCAAAGACAGGGATCTCAACAGCCTGAGCTACGGCCGACAAGTCTGCAAGTTGGGGAGCCACTGCAACGTACACATTCGTTTCATTGCTAACCTTCTCGACCTTCTTGGCCAACTCAACCGCTCTCTTGCCAGTTGCCTCGAGGTACGTTTTGAAATTGACAACTATGGCTGGCTCTCGAAACCTCACCATGAGTTTGTGCCACCTTACTCTGGGTGTCTGTTCTATCAGTTAATATCGTTTTGGAATAGAAAAAGGGTTTGTGGATCTTGTTATGTCAGCGCAGTGTGTGAACTTCTGCTCTTTTTCGATGGCCGCTCATCTGTTCCTCTAACGAAGACCGCTGCTGCGATGGCCGTCGTCCATAAGCCGCCTTTGTCTCCGGTTGCAGACTGTGTCACGTTTGCCGTCTTGATAATCATGCCGCTGGTTTTGAAAAGCTGTTCTTTTTCGTGCCAATCGGTTTCTGGGTCAAACTGGATTCCCATGGTCGTGGCAAGCATCGTTGCAGCAAGGTCTTCTGAGTAGTCTCCAGCCTTATCGTCAGGCTGCCCGAAAGAGTGGTGTTCTGAAAGGTAACCGTAGTTGTGCTTGCCCGATGGAATGGCGACGCCTATGGATGATGCGATCAACCTGTGCGGTTCATTCGTCGAGTTTCTGGCAAGGACAACGAAAGTTATCTCTCCAGGCCTTATCATCTCCAACCCCCGCTCTCTTGAAATCATCTTGCAGCCTGGCGGTATGATGCTTGAGACACTGACTATGTTGCAATGCTGTATCCCTGCGTCCCTCAGGGCCAACTCAAAAGACTGCAGTTGTTCCTTGTGTGCTCCATTGCCCTTTGTTAGGAAGAAATATCTCGGGATCATTTTGCGAATAGATTGACATGTCCGCTTATTAGTCTTTTGTTTTTCCAGGAACACTTTCGTTTTGTTAGGGAAAAGGATAACAGAGCTTTGCACGTAGTAGTTTTGAGGAAGACTATTTGTCGCAGGGTCGAAGCGTGTTTAGGGACGAAACAAAACTCGACATCAACTACGTTCCCCGAAGGCTCCCTCACAGGGAACATGAACTAGGTCTGCTTAGAGAATTCCTTGGTTTTGCCCTGCAGTCTCCAGGAAGAATGGCCCAGAGAGTTATGATAACTGGAGACGTGGGAACCGGCAAGACGGCGCTTTCCCAGCGCTTCGGAGCTGACATCGGTCACGAAGCCAGCACGCGTGGAATAAACCTGCGTTACGTTCACGTTAATTGCCGAGAGTATAGTGGAAGCCTTTTTCTCATCCTTCAGCACGTAGTCTCGGTTTTTCATCCAAACTTTCCCAAGCGTGGCTACTCGGCCGAAGAACTCCTGCGCACGCTTATGCAGATTCTGGACGAAGAAAATGCTTACATAATCCTGAGCTTAGACGAGTTTGAAAGCCTCGTTGAAAGAGAAGGCTCTGAAGCTGTATACAAGCTTACGCGACTCCAGGAGACGAGGCAAAACAAGCCTCAACGGCTGTCGCTCGTGTGCATCCTGCGAAATTTGGACGCAGTCAAACAGCTAGATGCCAGCACAAGAAGCACCCTGCAGTCCAACATCATAAGCCTTGACAGATACGCAAAACAGCAACTCGTCGACATTCTGAATGCCAGGGTTTCCCTTGCCTTCGAGCCCTTAGCCGTGCCTGAAGGAACCGTGGCGCTTATTGCAGAGCTTGCTTTTTCCGAAAGTGGGAATGCCCGTTTTGGAATTGAGCTGCTCTGGCGCGCTGGAAAATATGCAGACGCTGAGGACTTTGACACTGTAACACCAGAATGCGTGCGAGAAGCCGTTTCAAGCATATTCCCAGCTATGCGGAGAGGCGACCTTGCCACTCTCGGCCTGCATGAGAAACTTTTCCTGTTGGCTATAGCCAGAATCTTCAAGGAAAACCAAGTGGCCAGCGTCTCGCTGTCTGAAGCGGAGCAAACGTATACCGTTGTATGTGAAGAATTTGATGCGTCGCCAATTAGCCACACGCAGTTGTGGAAATACCTTAAGGACTTTTCAAACCTCGGCATAGTTGAAACACAGGTCTCCGGGACCGGCGGTCGCGGCAGGTCAACAACCATTTCTTTGCCCAGAATCCCTGCGCACGAACTGGAGAAAGAGTTGAGAAGCTTGTTCGAAAAGAGGCTTGAGAAGTCATGAACGTAGAAGACGTTTTCTCTTCAAGGCTTCGCATGAAGATCTTAAAGATCCTGTTCAACGTCGGCGAGCTTAACGTTTCCGAAATTGCTCGCAGGCTAAGAATCAACTACATTTCGGCAAGCAAACACTTGAAGATCTTGGAAGACGAAGGCATCTTGCAACGCAAGATGTTCGGCAGAATCCGCCTTTACAGAGTCAACGAGCAATCACCCAAGACTAAAGCGTTGCAAAACCTCATTGACGCTTGGGAACACCAAAACGAAAAATAGACCTCCAAACAGAACACAATATGGAGACAGTCTAGAATGTCGATGGTTGACGTGTCTGATAAGCCCGAAATTCTTCGCGAAGCAACGGCAACGGGAACTGTTAAGTTGAAAAACGAGACTATACGGCTAATCAAAGAAGGAAGAGTTGCAAAGGGAGACGCGTTTCACACTGCGAAGATTGCCGGAATCCTAGCGGCTAAGAAAACCAGCACCCTGATTCCTCTGTGCCACACTTTGCCTTTGACTAGCGTTGAAATCGACGTGAAAATTGAGGGCAAAACGAGAGTTAAAGTCACCGCAACCGTCAAGGCGAAAGCCCCAACGGGAGTTGAAATGGAAGCCTTAGCGGCCACTGCCACGAGTCTTCTCACGATATGGGACATGGTAAAACAGTACGAGAAGGATGCTCAGGGTCAATATCCATCAACAACCATAGAAAACATTCATGTCGTGAAAAAAGTGAAGAAGACCAGTTAAGAGAAGGGATTCAAAAAATGAGCGAAAGTGCAAGGAAGCACAAGGCTGAGGCACCAGCAAGACTGAGATTTGGCATTTTCACCTGCAGCACATCGCGTTATCTCCAATCGAAGAAAGGAGAAAAGTTTGAAGATGCTTCAGGAGACTTGATTGAGAAATCGTTGAAAAACGCAGGGCACCAAGTGAGTTTAAGGAAGCTGATTCCGGACGATAGAGTCCTGATCAGGCAAAGTGTGAAACGTGCACTAGCCTCGCCTGACCTGGACGCTGCGGTGTTCTGCGGAGGCACAGGAATCGCCCCATCAGACGTGACCATTGAAACGGTCTCAGCTCTTCTCGAAAAAACGCTTCCAGGGTTTGGGGAGATATTTAGGCGTCTGAGCTTTGACGAAATCGGATCCGCAGCAGTATTGTCCCGCGCAGTAGCTGGAGTGGCTAAAGGCAAAGCCCTTTTCTGTATTCCAGGCTCACCGGACGCTGTGAGAGTCTGCATGGAGAAACTGATCCTGCCCGAGACACCGCATGTAGTAAAGCATGCACGCGAGTAGAGCCTCAAGGATTCGGTTTGCTCGCAATCACCTGCGAGATTTCATTCAGACCTTGGTACAATTCACGATTCGTGATTGCAGCTGGGGTTTTCAAAATCCCACGTCTCAATGCTTTCATTCTGTCGCCCACGCGTGAGGTATCATAAACTTTCACTTCCCGGCCTTCTTTTTTCGCCATCTCCAAAACTTGACGCAAAACCTCGACATCTTCCTCACAGAGTATACGACCCTTAAACTGGCCCTCCAGTTCATTATATGCCTGTTGAGCCAAACCGCATTCCTAGTAATAAGGCATCTCTCGGTAGCGCGCGCTGCTACCCGGTAGCATCAAACGTCCTATGGAGAAAGTCAACCCTCATCTGTTGACCCCCACCATATTTGACCCACTTCTCACGCAAATCATCGACATCAACAAAAGGCAAAGTCGTAAGAATGTGCAAATGAGGTCGGTCTTTCTTGGTAATCTCTAAGACACAAACATAGAAGAACGCACCATACTTCTTTCTGAACCATCTATGTAAGGTTGCCCACCTTTCCTTCACGAAATAATACTCGTGATGCAATAAGGCAAACTTTGGATCAACCGTGAACGTAATCAGAGTTTTGAAATCAACGAAATGCAACCACTTCGGTTTATCATTTAGCCGTTCTTTATAGACAGACTAAAAGCGATTAAACTGTCGAATCAGAAGCCACTTGTTTTCAGTCTTATGCTTGAGAACAACGTACTTGCCATGAACATAGGACACAACCCACCTGCGACACTGATCTTCTAAAAAGTTGAAATAGAATCTGTCCTTTCCACAATCAACAATCTTGCAGAACTCGATTGGCATTCAAAGTAAAGGCTTCTTGACCGCAAATCCGAAGACATGCCATGGGCAAGCAGTAGACCCTCAAACCGTCACAGCAAAGAAAGAAAAAGGGGACTTGTGCGGGAGATATCGCCAAGAGAATCACCTAAGGCTTTATAAAGGGTATATAAGCACTTCAGTAGTGAGAAGTGGGTTTCCATGCCGAAGAGCAAGGCCATAATAAAGATTGAGAACGTTGTTGCTTCTGCCACGTTGAACCAGAAGGTTGACTTGAACGCTGTCGTCAAGAGTTATCCGGGTGTCGAGTACCGTCCAGAACAGTTTCCCGGGCTAGTGTTTAGGCTCAAGAGGCCGAAGACGGCTACTCTGATCTTCAACTCTGGGAAAATGGTCTGCACAGGCGCAAAATCGGAGCAGGAATCGCGCAGGGCAGTCATGAAAGTGATTAAAGAGTTGAAGAAGGGCGGAATAATCATCATCAGCAAGCCGGAGTTGAAGATTCAGAACATCGTTGCTTCAGGAATCCTCGGAGGAATGATAGACTTGGAGAAGGCTGCGTACAGTCTTGGAAAGACGATGTACGAGCCGGAGCAGTTTCCAGGCCTGATATACAGGATGGACGAGCCCAAAGTTGTCATACTGTTGTTTGCAAGCGGGAAGCTTGTCTGCACTGGAGCGAAGAAAGAACAGGATGTTTACGACGCTGTGTACAAGCTCCATGGGATATTGGAGGAGCAAACCCTAATTTTCTATGAATAGACTTCTTTCCTTCCATTCTGACCTATGTATCTGTCTTTCTCTGTCCTTTCTTGACCTGCTTCAACATGGTTTTCAGCTGATCCTGATCGATCGTTCCTGAGCTCGTGCAGGGTGCTGACTATTTCAGTGATGTTGAGCAGCGCATGAAGCTTCACGCCGGTCTTTGCAAGCTTTTCTCTTCCGCCTTCCTGCCTGTCTATGAGCACAACAGCGTCGGTTACCACGCCGCCTTCTGCCATTATGGCCTTTGCCGCCTTCTGTAAAGACAAGCCGGTTGTCACAAGGTCGTCCATCAACAGAACGCGGTTTCCAGGAGCAATTATTCCTTCTATCCTCCTTTCTCTTCCGTGAAACCGCGCACCTTTTCGAGCGTACAGAAACGGTTTCTTCAAGTTGAAGGCAACTACTGACGCGAAAGGTATCCCTGCAACGGGTATTCCTGCTATCCTATCGACATCCGCCGTTCCGATCTCACTCTTTATGAACTCCACACAATAATCGCAGATTCTCTCAAAGGCGTCGGGAAAGCTTGGGACGACTCTGAGGTCTATGTAGTACGGGCTCATCTTTCCGCTTGTGAGCTTGAAGGCGCCAAACTTCAAGGCCCCTATTCTGTCCAGAACCTTGCTGATCTCAGCCTTCATTCCTTCGCTCTTTCTTTCAGTAAGCAATGTTTCACACCTTCTTAGTAACCTGATAGATCTTCCCCGTCTCAGGTATCAGACACGTCGTCTTTGGCATTTCTTTTTTCAGAAGCTCAGCGAACTTGTTCTGCTCCGATGCTGAGCTGGTGTGGTAGGGCGCTGCCACTTTAGGCTTGGTCAACCTGACGATGTCAACGCCGCTTGCAGGCGAAGCACCGGGCGCGATGCCCACGGTGCAGAACACCAGGTCCAACTTCTCTCTGTCGCCGATTGCCACCATCTCAGGAAAAGGCAGACTGTCCGCTGTGTGGAAAACTTTCACGCCGTCCTCACTTGATATTACAAAGGACACTGGCGTCGCCGCCGGAGGATGATTGCTTCTCTCAACCTTCACAGAGACGTCGCCAAGCTTAACTTCAGAGCCCGGTTGCACTTCGTGGAGCTTTTCTGGGGGAATAGCGTTTCGCAGTCTTCTGGCAGACGTAGGGTCAGCGATTACCATGCACTGCGTCAGCTTGTGGATCTCTGCCACCAGCGATTGGTCTAGGTGGTCGTAGTGCTCGTGGGTAACTAGGATTGCATCAACATTCCTGAAGTCTCGCGCCTTAACATCAACAGGGTCTACGACAAGCGTCTTAGAAGGCGTCTTAACAGTGACCCCAGAGTATCGGTTGAACCACACAAACAAGATCTCGCTTTTAGACGGGTTCTCCGCGATCGACATTCTCATTTCCTCAAAGCTGATAATTACGACGTTTGAGTCTTAAGAATCTATGCTAATGCCAAATTATCAGGAGGGCCTGCGCGCAGACTTTGCGTGAGAGAATGGGCCTGCCAAATTTTTCTTGTCCTTAACAAGGCTTAATAGCTTCTGCCTAGGTTTTTCAGTATTCGAGTGATGCTGCATGGTTGACGCTTGGCTGCCTTATGGAAAATCGATGGTCTGCGTGAGGATTCCGGCACAGAATTTTTTAGGTTCTATAGAACCGAGAGAGAAACCGAGTGTATCAGACGCTCAAGCTGAGGTTGAGGGGGCACTGAAACAGCCTATTGGTTCGAAGAGGCTCGTTGAAATCGCTAAACCCGAAAGCCACGTGGCAATAGTTGTAGATGACGTGACTAGGCCGGCTCCAAGTTACCTCATCGTTCCATCGATACTTGACGAGTTGAACGCTGCGGGAGTGAAACCCGAGAACGTGACGGTTGTTTTTGCCTGCGGGTCCCACAGGCCTGTCACGCGTGAAGAAGCGCTCAGGCTCCTAGGTGAAACCGTCCTCAACCGTGTAAAGACGGTGAGTCACGACTGCAAGGCTCAAGACTTGGTTCACGTCGGAACAACTCAAAAGCACGGAACAAAGGTGTACTTAAACCGGACTTTCGCGGAGGCGGATGTCAGAATCTTGACAGGAGACGTGTGTCTCCATTACTTTGCTGGCTACGGCGGTGGGAGAAAAAGCATCCTGCCGGGACTTTCGGGTGAGGAAACGATTAAGCACAATCATGCTATGCTCTTGGACGCCCGGGCAAAAACCGGCGTACTTAATGAAAACCCAGTCAGCGAGGACATGGCTGAGGCTGCAAAGATGGTTAGAGTCGATTTTGCGTTGAACGTTGTCATCAACAGCAAGCACGAGATTGTCAAGGCTTTTTCCGGAGACCTCGATCAAGTGTTTTCTGAGGGTGTTAAGCTTGTCGACGAGATGTACCGCGTGCAGGTGGAGCGCCGCGCAGACATCGTTGTTGTCAGCCCGGGGGGGAACCCTGCAGACCTGAACCTTTTCCAAGCCTACAAGGCGGTGGACAACGCTTTGGAAGCCGTTAAGCGGGGCGGCGTCATCGTTTTGGTCGCTGAACTTCCAGAAGGTCATGGAAACCAGGATTTCTACGATTGGATGGTTAAGTTTAAGGATTTGAAAGCCTTAGAGGGCGAGGTTAAGCGCAACTTTGTTATGGGCGGGGCCAAGGCGTACTACTACACGAAGGCTTTGCAGAAGGCTCAGATAATTCTCGTTTCCTCAATGCCAGACTATTATGCTGCGACGGTTTTCAGACTGAAGACGGCAAGGGCGGTGAACGATGCGCTCAATCAAGCCTTGACGATTGCTGGGAAGAATGCCAAGGTTTGGACCATGCCTCACGGAAATTACACGTTGCCAGAGGTCAGAGCGGTCGCCGAAGAGGGCCATTAGGATGAGATTGTTGAAGCCGCCAAGGCTTAGTGGCGGCGACACCGTTGGCGTAGTTGCTCCTTCTTATCCTGTTGCACCTTTTCAGAAGCTCTACGATCAGGGAATCAGAAATCTGAAGGGCTTTGGCTTCAAAGTGAAGGAAGGCAAGACTGTGAAGCTTGAGCGCATGGGTTACATGGCGGGAACAGACGTTGAAAGAGCCGAGGACATCAACAAGATGTTTGGGGACAAAGAGGTCAAAGCGATCGTCTGTGCCATGGGAGGACAGGTTGCGATTCGAACTCTGCGCTATCTGGATTTTGATTTGATAAGGGCCAACCCCAAGATTTTCTCAGGCATGAGCGACATCACAACCTTTCACGTTGCCTTTCTTGCAAAGACAGGTCTCAGCGGTCTGCATCAGTCAGACGTCATTTTTGGCTTCGGAGCAGACCGGAAAAGCTTGGAAGCCAGTTACGAAATGGGGCTTTTCTTGAAAATCACCGAAAACGCGGAGCCTCTGGGGCTGTTGCCCAAGTTCACGCCGTGGGAGGTTTGGCGCGAGGGTGAGGCTGAAGCTAGGCTTTTCGGCGGAAACATCCCGTCATTGCAGACGTTGCTCTCGACGCCTTACTTCCCCAAAATCGATGAGCAGGTTATCTTCTTCTGGGAGTGCACGGCGAAGCCGCTTGACAAGATAGACCAGGACCTGACTCAGTTCGGGGAAGTCGGCTTGTTTGACAAGACAAGTGGCATGCTCATCGGTAAGATCAGGGGCGAGGAGCCCGACCAACCTGGCACGATAAGGGACATGACCGAAGAAGTCAAGAAAGTGATCTTGGAGATAGCTGAAGAATTTGATTTTCCCATCATCGCAAGCATGGATTTCGGTCACTACACGCCTAATCTGCCGTTGCCGTTCGGGCTCAGGGTGAACATGAACACGGAAGGGGCAAGAGTCCGGATAGACGAGTCCTACGTGAACCTGCTTTAACGTGGGAAAAGCGTTTAAGCTACGTTGGATTTTAGGCTTTAAGGTTTGCTGGAGTCGAAGGACTTGCAGGGCATGTACAAACTGCGGAAATTCGGTGTGAACGACCTGGCAAGCGTCACGCACATCAATGAGCTGTGTCTGCCAGAAAACTACACCGACATCTTCTTCGTAGAGTTGTACCGCAAGTTCCCTGAGACTTTTATCGTGGCAGAAGAAGATGACAGAGTCGTTGGTTACATCATGTGCAGGGTTGAGGTTGGCTTTTCAAACTTCGGCCTCAGTGGCCTCGTCAAGAAGGGACACGTCGTTTCCGTTGCCGTTCTGCTTGAACACAGGCGCAAGGGCATAGGAGAGGCTCTGGTAGCCCAAGCCATGGAGGGCATGCGAGCTTACAGCGCGAAGCAGTGCTATTTGGAAGTCAGAGTGACCAATGAAGAGGCAGTTGCTCTGTACAAGAAGCTGGGTTTCGAGGTCACCCGCACTGTTCACGGATACTACGCAGACGGAGAAGACGCCTTCGTGATGAGCCGAGACCTACAATCGAAAAACAAGTGAGCAGGCCTAGACGAGCACGGGCTCCGCTCTTTCACTTACGTAGTTAATTGCCTGCAGAACAGACTTTGCTAGTCCTAACAGCCCCAGCATCATCGAAATGACGAGAAACAGTCGAAGGTCAACCGTCAGACTTAGGCTTCCAGAGGTGTACTCGAAGATTCCTGCGTTCAGGAAGAAGACCAGATAAATCATGACAAACAGGGCTTTTGCCGCGTTGAAAACATGCTGAAAAAGTGTGCCTGAAGCCAGATCGCTAATGATCATCAGCACGACGTAGACTATGGTGAAAGTTTGGATCATCTGCTGCAAGCTGGGGATTATCGATGAAACCGGCGCTAGAAACTGGATCAGAATGGCATAAATCACAATCACTATCGTGGCCTTGACTGCCGCTTTGACGACTTTGAGCACGTTTTTCCGCATTTTTCCTTTGGGACGGTTTTCTTCAGTCACCATGAACGGCGATCTCCTGTTCATAATTGAAAAAAGTGGTGACGAAATAGACTTCAAGACGTGCGATGGGCCCTGCTCCAGATGGGACATAGACTTCAAGGTTTCCATCGTACGGTGAATGTTGAGCCACTTGGATGCTAGTCTGACCTTGGCCAATGAGCTCATTAGCATTGCTGTAGGCGCGTAGCCATACTGTACCTGACAGGTCAAAGAATGCGTGGTTCTCAAAGGTTAGTTGAACAGTGGCAACGGAATAAGTGGCGTTGAACATGGCGAGTTGAGGCGTTCCCAGGGTCAGATTGTAAAGCGGTGCTCCCCATTGCATAGAAGAGTTCGATGAGGCCTGTACTGGGATCACTCCTGCGGCCAGCATGCTTATCCTCGTGTTTGTTGTGAGGTCAGTGTCGTTGTTCAAGAGGCTTTGATGAGTTTGCAGCAGGTCGGTGACGTTCAGCTTTACGTTTTGGGTGACGTTTATCGTTTGGCCTTGACCTATTACAGGTATGAATATGGATGCTCCTGCGACCGCTGAGCCCTCTTCGTCTAGGAAACTTCTGGAGATGTTGAAATCAGCTATCTCGTAGAGACCGGTGTTGACGACAGACACTGGAAAAGAAAACAGCAATTCATGGTCTTCTGTCGTGCTGGTCTGCGGCTGTCCGAGGTTAACCTGAAAGTCTTTCATAGAATAGATTGCGGATGCAGAGAAGATGAGGAGAAAAATCCAGAAGGCGGAGGTAGCTATGCTTATGATTCGGATAGGTACTCTCATGGCTGGTTGTTCTCCCGTGTTAGGCAATCTGTTAGACAAAGGATGCTGTTGGAGAAACTCACTTCTTCTCTTTCTGATCCTGCTGTGACTCTTGCTTTGGTTCTTGTGGCTTTTGCTGTGTCTGTGGCACTTTTTCCGGGGTTAGGGCCACGATCTCTGGTTCGTACGGCTTGGCTTCAGCTTTAGGTTCTAGCGTAGTTTCCTGCTGCTTAATTTCAGCCTGCGATTTTTCTGTCTTGGGTTTCGCAGCAGGCTGTGGCGCTTCTTTAACTATTGTCGGTTCTTCCCTGAGAACTGCTGGTGTTTGACGCGCTTGGGAAATTATTGTAACTCCTCTTATGGTCAGAAGTGAGCCTACCCAGCCCATCACGCCTAGGTACATTATGCGTATGCACGTTGAGATCAGTGGAGCAAGAGTTGCGCCGAATGTGCTTGCAAGGTCGCTGGAAGTCAGTATTGACAAGTTTTGAGTTAGGAAGGCGTAAGCGCTGACGAAGGTGAATATCAGTAGGGCTACCCCTATCATAAGCACGGTTATCGCGGACAGGGCAATCTTATCCCTGAAAGTCTTGAACATTTCTTGTTTCCCGTTTTTAGTCGGGCCTGTGTAATATTAAATCTTCTTATACACGAAACACGATCTTGAATCCATATCAAACAAACTGAACAGCGTCATAAATGAGTAGAAAAATGATGGTTGAAACTGCGGCGTTATGCCGAGTTTCTGATAGATTCTCTGCTTGCTCTCTTCCACGCTCTTCTGCACGTCCGCGAACAGGTTGTTTCCGTGTGAGTCGATGGCGACTGCCAGCGGGCCGAATTCTTCAGCTTCGAAGATCCACATGGCTTCGGGCATTCCCAAGTCGAACCATTCCACGCTTTTAATGTTCTTTATTGCCCTAGCGGCTAGCACTGCAGCTCCACCAGTGAACGCACCGTAAACGGCTCCGTACTTTGCCATCGCGTCTGTTGTCCTTTTTCCCATGCCGCCCTTGCCGATGACCACTCTGACTTTGAAGTCTTTGATGAACTCGTCTTCGAATATGTCCATCCGTGTGCTCGTCGTCGGGCCCGCGGCAACTGCGACCCACTTGTCCCCTTCTTTAGCCACAACCGGGCCGCAGTGAAACACAGCCAAGCCTTCAAGGCTGACTGGCAGGGGTTTGCCTTCCTTAAAGTATTCCAACGCTCTTCTGTGAGCCTGATCTCTGGCGGTCACTATGGTTCCAGTCACGTAGAGCACGTCGTTGACTTTGAGTTTGCGAATTTGCTCCTCCGAGATCGGAGTCTTAAGCTTGTAAACTGTCATCTTTTTCACCTCACCACTCCAGCTTATGCGTTAAATACTCGACGTTTCCATCTGCGCCTATTCTTGCCGTCGCGTGTCTTGCTGCCCAGCAGTTGAAAGCGACGGCCGCTGGGAAAGACGCTGGGTGTCTGAAAGCGTAGTCGATGTGCACGCCGAGGACTGTTGTTTTTCCACCGAGGCCCATCGGACCTATCCCTGTCATGTTTGCGGCCTCGAAGATCTCTTTCTCAAGCTTGGCGATTTCTGGGTCCGGGTTGTGTTCAGTGAGAGGTCTGAGCAGGGCTTTCTTGGCCAGTTTCATCGACGTGTCGGCTCCGCCGCCCATCGCGACTCCCAGTATGTTCGGGGGACAGGGCTGAGCTCCAGCCTTGATCACGGCGTCCACCACAAACTTCTTCAAACCCTTGATTCCTTCGCCGGGAACGATCATTCCGCCGATGCAGACGTTTTCGGACCCTCCTCCCTTGGTCATCACCGTCATTTCCAAACCGTCTCCTCGAACGATTTCCCAGTTTAGAACAGGTATGTATCTTCCGGTGTTGTCTCCGCTGTTCTTTCCTGTGAACGGGTCAACCGCGTTCGGTCTCAGCGGAACTTCCTTCGTGGCCCTCTTCGTAGCGTTTATCAGCGCGGTCTCAACTCTGTCAAGGTTTTTTGCTTTGGCGCCCGCCTTGATGTAGAAGATAATTGTGCCCGTGTCTTGGCACACTGGAGCCTGGTATTTTTCCGCCAGTTCAATGTTGTCCAAGATCGCTTTCAACTGCGTTTTGCCCGTCTCGCTCGTCTCTTCAGCGTACGCTTTCTTCAAAGCCTGCTTTACGTCGTCTGGCAGGTAGATGACCGCTTGTTTCAGAATGTTGAAGGCAACGTTTTCCGCGACTTTTTCTGTTTCCAAGGTTTCTTCCCCTTTTTGGCTTGTTTTATGGAAGAAGCGCGTACTTATACCTTGTCTTGCTCGTCGCAGATAGTGAAGAGGACTGTTTCGATTGTTCACTTTAACCTATCTCTCCGTGGAATGTGGGCTGTTAAGCTTCGCGTGTTTTAAATACGGCGTGTCTATCTGTTCTATCAACTGTGGAAGGAGACAAGGGTTTTATGGCCTCGGAAGAAACACCGGAAACATCTGAGGAAACCACTGAGGAAACCTCTAAGGAAACCACTAAGAAGAAGTACGAGTTTTTAGAGGACTTGCCAGGAGTCGGTCCTGCTACTGCCCAGAAGATGCGAGAGATGGGTTTTCACACGATCGAGTCTCTGGCCATGGCGACCGCCCGGGAACTGGAGCCCGCCGGAATAAGCGAGAAGAAAGCCTTTTCGATAATCGAGACTGCGCGTGCAAATATCGGCGTCTCTTTCATTCGAGCAGACGAGCTCCTGAGGATGCGCAAGGACGTTTTGCGTCTGACGAGTGGAAGCAAGATTGTGGATAGGCTGCTTAATGGCGGAATGGAGACGCAGACCATAACGGAGTTTTACGGCGAGTACGGAAGTGGAAAAAGCCAGATCTGCCACCAGCTCTGCGTGAACGTTCAGCTGCCTCCTGAGAGAGGCGGTCTAGGCGGTTCAGCGTTGTACGTTGACACTGAGAACACTTTCCGCACCGAACGCATCGTTTCGATGTCCAAGCATTTGGGGCTTGACCCTCTTCAGGTCGTGAAGAACATAATCTACGCGGAAGCTTACACTTCTGACCATCAGATGTTCCTGCTTGACAATGCTGATGAGGTCATCAAGGCAAACAACGTGAAACTGATAATCGTAGACTCTTTGACAGCGCACTTCAGAAGCGAGTACATTGGACGCGAGATGCTGGCGCCTAGGCAACAGAGACTGAACAAGCACATGCACAAGCTCATCGGTTTGGCGAGAGCCTTCAACGCTGCGGCAGTCGTGACCAATCAGGTTATGGCGAGGCCCGACGTTTTCTTCGGAGATGCGATTCACCCCATCGGCGGCCACATCGTCGGACACACGAGTCACACGCGTGTTTACCTGAGAAGGGCTGCGCATGGGCCCATACGCATAGCGCGGCTGGTCTCAAGCCCTTACCTGCCTGAAGGGGAGGAAATATTTAAAATAACAGAGAACGGCATAGAGGATGCTTCCGAAGAAGAGAAGAAGCCTCGTGGTCACTGAAGATGCCTATTCCGTTAGCCCTCGTAACAAGATTTTTCCAGCTGCTAGTCAACAGACAGTTCACAGAAGCAGAGCGGGAGCTGGAGAGGCTGAAGCAAAAGATGCAGAAGACAGAGTGGAACAGAGGATACTTCAGGGCCCTGTACGGCATGTTTCTGTCCCGCAAAGCCAACGGCGACTCCTACGCGCTCTTCTCAACCATGGATTTGAACGATAAGCCAGCCCTGAACAGTTACAGACGAGAATTTCTCGAACACGTCAGGAACAAGCAGCACGGAGACTTTGACCGCGGATTCTTTTCAGCGTGGGCAGACTGCATGCGCGTGCTAAGCAGAATAACCGTCCCCAACAACGTGGCCAGTCCAAGCCTCAAAGGTTCAGCAGCTCAAGAAGAGAATCCTGAGACCGGGAGCCCTGACGACCAAGCATCGATGGAAGACTTCCTCAAAGAGGAAACAGACTAGAGCCCAGCAAGCATCGTGTACAGCAGAGCGAAAAAAGTCATCCAAGAAAGAAAGTAGATTCCTATCCCCGTTGTAAACAGCTTCTGAGTTTTCTGCACTTTAAGCCGAAATCCGGCCTTTATAACGTAGTAGGAGAGCACGTACACTATTATGGCAAGAGACACACTGTTTAGCAAGATGTTGACTGAGAACTGTGTGCTGGAAATCGCGTTTGCCGCCACACCATAACCTATACAGACCAAAGCGGCCAGGATGCCGAACCCAAATCTCAGCCAGTACACGGTTTCCAGAGGTTTCAAGGCTTTCCAACCTTTCCAACCTATATTTTGAAACGAGATTTAAAGTTGCCTATTATCAACTATTTGGATAAAAATTGAATTCTAGAACAATGCCTTCTCACACGGAACGAGGCATGCGAGCCTACTCGTATCGAAGCAGATACAGTGGCTTGCTTGCTTCTATTTTCCTCTGTCTCTTAGAGCTTTTCTTCAACAGACAACCGCGCTCAACAGGCTGAATTGCATTTTGTGTGTTCAATCTTCGCGACCCACCATTCTCAACGACGAGGATACATTTTTGGTTTATGAATCACTAATCCATATTTCAGGTTGCAAGATTCTTCAACATGCCAGAAGGAGAAAGACCGCCGCTCGGATGCTAGCAGATAGGACGAGAACGCGTATTTATAGTGTCTGAATCATTAATGTGTGATGTGATTCGGGTTGTCCAGCAAGGAGTTCACAAGCTTCGACGTTGCCGCCGTGGTCAGAGAGTTGAAAACCGAAGGGCTATGCTCGATCGTGAGCAACATTTACCAGCTGGACGCCAAGACCATAGTCCTCAAACTGCACAAGGCTGACAAACCACCGCTTTGGCTGATCCTGGAGGCCGGAAGACGGATGAACCTGACGGTCTACGCGCCAGAGAAGCCTTCGACGCCTCCTGCGTTCTGCATGGCTTTAAGGAAGTACTTTCGGAACGCTCGATTGAGCTCCATCGAACAGTATGAGTTTGAGAGGGTAGTTGTGTTGTCCTTCAACGCTCAAGACGTTGATTTCCAACTGATCCTGGAGTTCTTCGGCGACGGAAACATCATCCTTGTAAGCGAAAATGCCGAGATCCTCCAAGCTCTAGTCTACAAGCGCATGCGAGACAGGAACGTCGTCCGCGGTGAGCCTTTCAAGTTTGCACCTTCAAGCGGGAAGAACCCGTTCAGAGTGAACTACGGGGAATTCAACTTAAGCCTAAAATCTTTCGGTGATGTTCAAGTCGTCAGGGCACTCGCTCGTTTTCTAAGCATAGGCGGCATTTATGCAGAGGAGGTTCTAGCTCGGGCTGGTGTTCATAAAGCCAAAGTCTGCAACCTGTTGAGCGATGATGAGGTCAAAACCATCTTTGAAAGCCTTCAGGAGTTGTTGTCACAGGTTACGAATGGAGCCCTGGAGCCTCGTGTCGTCTTCGACAAGACCGACGTTCTCGTTGATGCTACGCCGCTAAGGCTCAAACGCTACGAGAGTGAAACTTTTAGAATCCAGTCTTATGGCACATTCAACGAGGCACTGGATGAGTTCTTCGCCAAACTGTCAGCGCTTGAAAGTGCTGCGCAGGGGACGAACGTTGAGGAGTTCAAAGCGGAAGCGGCAAGACTTGAACGCATCGTCGTTGAACAGCAGAAAGTAGTGGTCAGCGCTCGTGCCGAAGCGGAGCGAGACAGACGCATCGGTGACTTGATTTATGCACACTTCAGTGAGTTGCAAGCCATAATGGAAAAATTTTTGGGAGACAAGAAGAGCGGCAGGGAATGGAAGAACATAGTTTCTGAGGCCCTAAGCGAGAAGCAGGAGGGTGTCAAACCGTGGGTGTTTTTTGAGTCTTTCAACAACGAGGAATTCTCAATGAAAGTCTGTGTGAACGACTTGTCCTTCAACCTAGACTTGCGAAAGACACTCTTTGAAAGCGCGTCAGAGTTTTATCGGCACAGCAAACGTGCCAAGCAGAAAATGGAAGGCGCGCAGGTGGCCTTAAATGATTATTTGAGCAGAGTTCAGGAAGCTGAAGCAAAGATGGACGAGGCTCACGCGTTGGAGTTTGTCAAGCCAGCCGAAGCCTTGGGAGAGCTTGAGAAACGCAGGGTTAAGCGTAAGGAATGGTTTGAAAAGTTCAGGTGGTTCGTGTCATCCGACGGGTTTCTGGTTGTTGCCGGTAAGGACGCCGTGACCAACGAGGTCTTGATCAAGAAGTACACTGACAGTGGAGACATCGTTCTCCACGCCGATATTGTCGGTGCGCCGTTTGTCGTGGTCAAGAGGGAAGAGCAAGAACCAGGAGAAGAATGCTTGCGTGAAGCAGGAGAGTTCGCCGCTGCTTTTTCGAGAGGGTGGCGGGAGGGCTTTGCGAGCGTGGACGTTTACTGGGTTAAGCCGGAGCAACTGAGCAAGGGAGGGCCTTCTGGCGAATCCGTGGGCCGCGGTGCGTTCGTTGTTCGTGGCGAGAGAAACTGGATGCGCGGTGTTCCGCTCAGGATAGCGGTCGGCGTTGCTCTTGACGAGGGAACAGGCGTGGCCAGAATCGGCGGGGGGCCTGTTGAAGCGGTCAAGGCGAAGACAACTGCACACGTGGTAATCGTGCCTGGAGACTTGAGCGGGAAGGAACTTTTTAAGCGTGTTCTCAGGAGTTTGGCTGAAAAAGTGTCCAAGGAACTGCGTGAAGCCGTCTTGACCCTGTCAGTTGAGTCGGTTAGAGAGTTTATTCCCTTCGGAAAGGGCACGGTTTTGAAAGACTGAATTGAAGTGCAGAACTTTAGATGTTCTTTGTTGAATGAGAATGTTTTGAGGTGGCTTTGGCGTTTCAGTGGCTCACCCTGTTTTCTCCTCCAGTCGATTTTGCAAGGCTCTTTACTTAGGAGGTGATCCGGCCGCAGGTTCCCCTACGGCCACCTTGTTACGACTTTTCCCTCCTTACAAAACCTAGATTCGACGCAGCCAACAAAGACCACGCCTCACCCAGAAGTCGCTCGGATGGAACGACGGGCGGTGTGTGCAAGGAGCAGGGACGTATTCACCGCGCGCTAGTGACGCGCGATTACTAGGGATTCCATGTTCACGAGGGTGGGTTTCAACCCTCGATCCCAACTACGGCAGGCTTTAGGGATTTCCTTTCCCTTTCGAGGTCGGAACCCATTGTACCTGCCATTGCAGTTCGCGTGTGGCCCGGGAGATTCGGGGCATACTGACCTGCCGTGGCCCGCTCCTTCCTCCGCCTTATCGGCGGCGGTCTCCCCAGTGTGCCCAGCTCGAGGCTGGTAGCAACGGGGGATGCGGGTCTCGATCGTTGCCTGACTTAACAGGACACCTCACGGCACGAACTGGCGACGGCCATGCACCTCCTCTCAGCTCGTCTGGCAAGACCTTTAATCTGGCTTTCATCCTGCTGTCGCCCCCGGTGAGATTTCCGGCGTTGACTCCAATTAAACCGCAAGCTTCACCCCTTGTGGTGCTCCCCCGCCAATTCCTTTAAGTTTCAGCCTTGCGGCCGTACTCCCCAAGCGGCAGGCTTAACAGCTTCCCTGCGGCACTAGAGCGGCACGTAGCCGCCCTAACACCTAGCCTGCATCGTTTACAGCTGGGACTACCCGGGTATCTAATCCGGTTCGCTCCCCCAGCTTTCATCCCTCACCGTCGGGCGCGTTCTAGCCGACAGCCTTCGCCACTGGTGGTCCTCCTGGGATTATAGGATTTCACCCCTACCCCAAGAATACCGACGGCCTCTCCCGCCCCCTAGCCGAGCAGTATCCCCCGCAGGCCAACGATTTGTCGCTGGATTTAACAGAGGACTTGCCCAGCCGGCTACGGATGCTTTAGGCTCAATAAACGTCCCCACAACTCGGAGAGCTGGTATTACCGCGGCGGCTGACACCAGACTTGCCCTCTCCTTATTCCCCCAGCTATCTACACTGGGTAAAAGCCATCCTCAGCAGATGGCACTCGGGATGGCCCCGTCAAGCTTTCGCTTATTGCGAAGTTTTCGCGACTGCTGCGCCCCGTAGGGCCTGGGCCCTTGTCTCAGTGCCCATCTCCGGGCTACCGCTCCCACGGCCCGAACCGGTTAAAGGCTTGGTGAGCCATTACCTCACCAACAACCTGATCGGCCGCGGCCCCATCCTTGGGCAACGCTTAGAAGCATGCCCTAAACGTCTTTTCGGCAAAAACCCATTCCAGGAATCTTCACCTATCGGGAATTAGCCCCAGTTTCCCGGGGGTGTTCCCGTCCCAAGGGCAGGTTAGCCACGTGCTACTGAGCTGTGTGCCGCGCCTCCAGCGTGACTAGAAGGCGCACGACTAGCATGTCTTAATCCCATCCCGATAGCAGTAGGGTCCGGCAGGATCAACCGGAGTTTGCTCCACATTGACCAGCCAGATATTCGTTTATCGGCTGTACAACCGCAAAGTCGACTGGATTTGGAGGGGAATAAACCACTGTACGCCAAAGCCCAATTCAGACCTAACCGATTAGTTTGTCAGGTCCACATTGCTGTCTCCGCAACTGGAGGCCAACAGTCCTCATTCCATATGGCGACTTTGCGCCGTTGAGGTCGGAGTTGAGCCGCCGCCGAAAAATTGCGGAGCTAATTGATTGCCAAAAAGACAATGAAGGCATCCAACCAGATATAAACGTTTCTTTCAACAGGGCGCTCCCATTTAATGCTTGGTTTAACATATTGGAAAAGGCATCAAAGCTTCTAAGTCCATAAGAAAGGCAGTACTGAACCATGACCGCTGAAAGGGAGAAAGTCTTGAAAGACCTTGAGCGCGCGCTAATAGGCCTAATTCTTGGGCTTGCCGCTATAGTTATTATGATCCGTACGCATCCAAACAAAACTGAAAGCACACGTAAACCCGTGTCCCTCAAGTTAACGGTGTTCTTTAACGCCTATGTGCTCTTGTTTGTTCATGTCCATAATTTTCAAGCAAGTCAAGTAACTCTCTTAAGCCCTTGATAACTCCGTCAGGCAGGACTTTCTCGTGTGCTTCTGGCAGTTCGTATGAAAGCGACAACGAATCTCGGGGCGACTGCTGTCTCTCGATTAGGACAGCTTTGAGTCCCACCGTTTTCGCACCTCTGATGTCTATTCCTGGTGTGTCGCCGACGAAAACGGCTCTGTCTGCCTCGATGTCTAGGGTGCTCAATGCTCTTTCATAGATTTCAGGACTGGGCTTTCGCTTGTTGATGGCGCCCGAAATGACGACAGCATCAAAAAACCCATTCATACCAAACTTCTCCAGCAGTCTTGAAGCGCATTCGGGAATGGAGAAGTTGGAGACAATCCCGAGCTTGTATTTTTTGTGCAGTCTCTCCAATACATAGAGTACGTCGTCGTCTGGTCGCGCGTACTTCATGAACTCTTCGCAGAAGGCTCCGGTGGCTCCCACAACAGTGGGGTGTGAAACTCCCAGTCTGTGTCCGAACTTTTCCAGCGTACGTGAAACCCTGATGTTGAAGTGCGGGTCTTCAAGACTCTCACTTGTTTCCTCGTAAAGCCTATCTCGCACCTCGAAGTAAACTCGAACGAAGTCTTCGAAAGAAATGTCAATTTCGTTATTGACCAAGAAATTGTGGAGTCTCTTCAATGATGGCATGTAGAAGGCATCGTCATTTTCAAGCAAGACCAAGGTGTTAAATAGGTCAAAGAGTACCGCCTCCACGCGCATTTTTGCACCCTTTACAGTAGCAGTTCGCGATAAAGATAAAGAGTTGTTGCACCGAGCAAATCAAACTTAATCCAACATCAAGGTGGACAGCGCACGACATTTCTGCAGGTGAAAACATGCGGCTATTCACGTGCAGCCCTTTCTTCGGCAACAAAAATTGGGCCGTGACTCTTTGATCATGGCGAAGGCAAGTGACATGTCGAACTGCAAAGGCTTCAGGTGTGATGTGAATCTCGCCTCTGTCTATGTTTTGCGGAACAAACTGCCGTTAAGCTTATATTGTGTATTGCTACATAATATATGGGAAACGAGCCATGAAGCCCGTGTCGAAAAACGAAGAAATCCGATGGCAAGTCATGAAGGCTATGCTTGATGAATTTCCAACGTTGAAGGAGAAAACCAGAAAATATCTTGAAAGACAAGGTTCAAATCAATAAACGTCTTGTTTATTGTTCTGTGCCAGAACGTTATTTCTGGTAACTTTCAAGGAAGCTTTTGGGCATTGAACGCGGGCTGATTCACATCAGGTTTTGGTTCTTCTTGAGCAGGTGTTGCGGAGGAATTCTGATCCCATTCTTGCCGTTGTTGTCCTCTTCGGTCTTGAGAAGTTCGGTTATTTCATGGTAGCGCTGCAGAAAATCCACGCCCTTGTCTGTTGCCCTGTATGTTTCCCTGTCGTTCTGCAAGATTTTCTCCAGCAAACTGATTCTCAACATGAAGTTAAGATAATCATTCAGCTGCGTGAAACTCAGGTTTGCCCGGTACATGATCTGAGTCTTCAGGGACCCATCCTTGGCGATTTCCAAGATTTCGGCCATGATGAAAAGCCTGTCCCTTCTCTTGGCAGACGGATTCGAACCCCAAGGATTCATTTTCTATATCCCTCTTTCAGAACTGTTTTCTGTAACAGAAGGAAGTGGCGCTTTTCTTAAGCAGTGTTTCGGAGACCAAGCTATTTCAGGAATCGAAATATTCTCTAGAACAAACTTCTAGAAGCCAAAGAGCCTCTTGCAAAGACCTTATTTCCTTCAGAAGAGAATCTTCAAAATGATGAGAAAATGCTGATAGGACTAATGTCAGACACGCACGATAACCTTCCACAAGTTGACAAAGCAGTCAGAAGGTTTAACGAAGAAAATGTTGAGCTTGTGCTTCACGCCGGAGACTATGTTGCCGCTTTCGTGATCCCAAGGTTCAAGGATCTGAAAGCAAGATTGATCGGCGTCTTCGGCAACAACGATGGTGATCACGAGCTCTTGAAGTTAAGGTTTAAGGAAAACAAACGGCTGGAAATACGCGGAAACTTTGCGTACGTAGAAGTTGACGGCTTGAAAATTGCGTTGCTGCATGGAACCGACAGGGGAGCTTTTGGAGGCTTTGATCGAACGCGAGAGTTTTGACGTTGTGGTTCATGGGCACACGCACCTTAAAGGAGTGCACAAGAAAGGCAGGACGCTGGTCGTGAATCCAGGGGAAGTCTGCGGATATTTGACTGGGAAATCGACTGTTTCGCTGCTTGACACGGTCAAACGCAGAGCGAAAATAGTTAAACTTTAGTTGGGACTCACTCAGAAGGCATCGAGGCGGCTCAGATAGAATCTGTCACCGTAGGTCTTCTTGAATGAGGCATCGGAGGTCAGAGGCTTGAACATCATGACTCCCCAGCTCCTGTTTTGAACCATGTAACCGCGGAATCTATAGACTTCCAAAAGTCTGGCATTTAGAACTGCCCTGTCATAGACAGATCCTCTTGTTCTGCTCTCCAAGAAGTCTACTAGCTTGTGCATTTGTTCAGCATTTAACGCAACAAGCTCTCTAATCCATATGCCCGTCTTGTCTTCCCTGAAGATGACATAACCTTCTTCATCAACTATGCACTGCTTAGGCTTTATTCCTTCAGTCTTCTTAAGCATCTTGATGTACGCCCTATCCCGAACGACAAAGCCTGTCCTCTCTTTCGAAAATTCGTTGTAGATTGCAAGAATCCTTTCTGGGTCAAAGCCCACGACATTCTCTTCTGGATAGTGCTTAGCTTTCTTGTCGTGAAAGACTTTGTACACGCTAGGACACTCGATCAGGTCAACGTAACCCAGCTTCTCGTAAAGAGCATGAGCCACGAGTGAATGGCCCGTGAACAGGAAGGAAAAACGGTACCCCTTATTCCTAAAGTATTCGTGTGCCTTGTTCATCAGAGTTGTGCAGACGCCCTTCCGCGCGTAGCCTGGCAACGTCGCGACGCCGTACAATCCACCAACGTGTTCGATACTTCGGTCCACAGTTCGCGTTGCCAGATCCATCACGCCTACGTGTCCAATTATCCGTCCATATTCAACTGCGCAGAAGCTGACTGGGCCGTTCTTTAATCTTGGGTCGATCTTGACGAGATCGTCAGACTGGCTTTGATTGAAAACCCATTTAAAAGCATGGTCTAGCAGCGGCAATAGCCCATCCTTCGATTCTAAGTCTCTGTACGGGATGATCCTCATTCTTGACTGCCCCTTTTGCGCTTTCTCACTCAAACGTGTGATAAAAATCTTGTTTTCAGGCGTATGCTCTGGTTGTTCAACGGGGCTTTTGCTCAGTTCTTGTTGTAGGGCTGTCTTTTCTGGTTGGCGAGCTTGAAAAGTTCTGCCAGTTGCTCGTCGTTCGCGCCCTTTCTCAGAGGTGTCAAGATGTCCACAAGGTTGTCATTTTTCATCAAACAGGGCTTGAGTTTTCCGTCACTCGTTACTCGAAGACGGGTGCAGTGCAGGCAGAATTCAGTGTTCTCTATTGGGTGCACAACCTCAACTCTTGTGCCCGGTAAGTGGTAAACGCGTCGGTTATGCATATACGGTCTGCTTTCAACTTTCACCGCATTTTCCTTCAACACTGTTTCATACGCGTCCAAGGACTTGTGATGCATCGAATAAAATTCGCTGCTCATGTTTATCGGCTCAAGCTCGATCAACTGCAGAATCGCGCCAGTTCTTTCAGCAAACCTGATCATCTCTGGCACAGAAGCATCATTTGCCCCCTTAAGAATGAGCATGTTAAGCTTCACTGGACACAATCCAGCGTTGACGGCGGCTCTTACGCCTGCTAGCGCATGCTGCACTCGACCGCCGGTCAGTTTGTGATAGACATCCGCATCCAGCGTGGGGAGGCTTACGTTCACACGGTTCAAGCCGCTAGAATGCAATTCCTCAGCAACTGAAGCAAGCAGGGTTCCGTTCGAGGTCATGGAAAGATCCGTCAAGCCAGGCGTGGACGCGATTCCTCGAACAATCTCCACAATGTCCTTGCGCATCAGAGGTTCCCCTCCTGTCAGCTTGACCTTGGAAATGCCCAACGTGAGAGCAACTCTCACGATGCGGACGATCTCGTTACTCGTCATTTCTCCATGGCAGAGTTCCGCAGGACTCTCGTCGCCCTCACCGTGACAGTATGAGCAGTTCAAGTCACATCTTTTGGTGACTGCAATCCGCAGGTTGAGCAGCGGTCGCCCACACCCGTCTTTCAAAACCATCGTTATTCCCGTGCGTGCCTAACGATGACAGAGATTAGCCATCATATAAAACTTGCTTGACGGGCTCGCGTCTTTTCAACATGAATCGACAAGCGCGCGCTATTAAAAACCATTTGCCCACACCCCTAAGAAACAAGAAATGGGATAATGAGAATGAACGAACGCGACTTGCGTTCCAATCGTGAAGTAGCATTTGTCGTCGTGCCATATGGTCCTTCTATAGGAGGAGAACTAAGATGACGACTTCGATAATGACTGCTATCATGAGCAGTGTATTCGTTCGCTCTATTCTTTTTACGGTATTTTCTGAGGGGTTTTCCACTTTTTCTCCTTCTTGACTGTTGAGCGTTTTCTGTTTTGGACCATGCTTGTCAGGGTTATGCGAAAAGGATGACGAGTATGGCTACGGCTAAGCCTATTGCGGCGTAACTTAACAATTCAGATCTTCGGAGGGCTTTTTCTAGGCGCGTTGATAGGTCGCTGTTGTCGGTTCGGGTTGGCCATGTCGTTGAATTTGTCGACGTGGATTGAAATGGCGCAGGACTTGTCTGTGCGGAGTTTAAGGGTGGTCCACAGTAGCTGCAGGCGATGGCGCCTTCAGGCACTGTAGCTCCACATTTTGGACATGCGGGCATTTTTAGTCAACTTCCTGTTTTAACCTAAGTTTGACAAGTCAGTCCTTGTTCAGTGGTATATAAACATTAGCGCGCGCGTTTTATTTCAGAGAGAGTGCGCGCTTACCATGCTGATTTGTCAGTAGATTTTCACCCTAGAGTAAGTGAGACTTTTTATAGCGCGCGCTGCCTCACGTCTGCAGAGAACAGAAAAAGAGGGGTTGCGCGGGAGACATCGCCACTGAAGCATGCTAAAGCCTTAGGTGGGTACTTTTCCGTGTAGGCAGGGTAATTTCATTTTCTCCTATTCTTCCATGATTTTTTGCCAGCAGAGTGCCCTCTCTTTAATCTCTAGTAGATATACATCGTCGTGCGTGACGCGCGCGTCATGAGACACCTAGAGAACTTGATGAGGCTTTGGATAAAGCTGATGCCTATATCTTGGGAGCTCCATTGTACTGTTTGGAGGTAAATGGTTTAACCAGGACTGAAGGAACGGGGATAAACATGATATCGTCTAAGGCGAAAAATCGAATGAAACGTGAGCTAAGCTTGGAGAAGCCAACAATATGGGTTGGTAAGGAGGGAGCGTCGCCGCAGACGGTGAATGAGATTTCTAGGCAGTTGGAGAAAAGGAAAATAGTGAAAGTTCAAATATTGAAAAACGCGCTTAAGGATGAGAGCGCCAAAGACATCGCGTCAAAAACAGCTCAGCAAACGGCATCCACCCTAATCGATGTTCGAGGACACACTTTCATACTGCATAAGCCTCGCAAAAAGAGAAGTGAAAAGCCTCTGTGAGAGGACCGTTTAGAGGTTTTGAAAGGGATGAGATTGGAATAATCTTGTTGAGGAAGGTTCAAAAACACCCATTTCCTTCATGCCTTTAACCTTGCTTTCATGAACCTACCTCTGTCAAGAGATCCTAAAATGGCTGACGCATCCATTGACAAAGACGCGCGCATGGCCACTTCAAAATGACTGCTTGATCCCTATGAGAGTTGTGTCAATTGCTGTTTGTAAGCGAAGAGCTCATTCAAGAATGAGATAACGCACAACGGTTGAGACTACTTCTTTAAGCGTTTCTCCTTGTGCTTCTTTCTTCTTTCTTCCCTTTCCTTTTTTGTCATCGGTTTCTTCTCAGCACTTCCCATGCTTAACAAAATCGCCATTTTGAATAGTCAAGGTTGAAAGCTAAATCTTGTGTGCACAGAAGCGCGCGCCAGTGTTAATGTTCTAAAAGTAATGTTGCTTCTGCTCTTCCTCATACTATATTACAGAAAATCAGTCTGTAACATCGTCTTCATGAAACTCGTCTTTGAAGAATGACCCCTGCTCATCTTGTTCAATGCTTTCAATCTCATCAGCGTTAGCTTCCATGAGTCTCTTCATCTTGCGGTCCTCAATTCGTTTCCGTACTTCCTTATGGGTCAAGTATCGAGACTGTGAATTGGTGCCTGAGACACCGTCGAACCATTCGCCGCC
This sequence comes from Candidatus Bathyarchaeota archaeon, assembly GCA_963707955.1. GTDB lineage: Archaea > Thermoproteota > Bathyarchaeia > Bathyarchaeales > Bathycorpusculaceae > DASPPK01. The sequence continues at coordinate 716,206 of OY970176.1, forward strand.
CAAGTCCAGTTTTTGTTCAGAAATCATGACTCGCGAGTCAGCGTTCTCTCGACTAGTTTTTTCATGATAATCGTCAATGTTCTTTGTGCCAACAAGATTGCCTTTGTCATCGTAGACTTCAATTGAACGAAGGCTTTGTTTTGGGTGTATTATGTGAAATGACGTTTCAAAACGGCAGTTTGGGCAATAGAACCGTATGTTGTTGAATTTCACGTCATGCCTAAGTCTGAAACTTTTTCCTGCGCATTGTGGGCAGCCATCATGTGCACATTTAGCTAGTGCGAGATTGTTTACACTTGCCCATCTTAGGTATTGAGCTTCAAGTGAAGAATCATGCTCCATATCAGCGAATTCTGTCCAGCCATGTTTCCGTGGTCTGCCTCGATTTCTCGAAGTAATTATTGTCATCAACCCAACCGAGTGCCACCAATACCGAAGTCTGCTTGTCCAAGAGAGCATCAGTTAGCACTCTGGCCAAATCGACAATGGGGATGCTAAGAATATTAACTTTAGTGCAGATTGCGCGCGCATCTACGACGCTTTGATACTAGCAGCCAACTACGGAAAACAATGGACATAAAACTCAGGGTTCAAACGTGGGCTTTGACCTAAGACAATCCACTAGGCTTTCATGATTTGGGCAATCTTCGATCTTTTTTGGGATAATAATATATCACGTGTGCGGATGAGGGACAAGAAATCCGAGAAACAAACAATATAAGGCACATATGAGGCGTTTTCACAGATGTGCGTATAGTTCATTTATCTCTTGCATAAGGGGATGGGGTTAGCTGACAATAATTGTTGACGATGCAGGCATAGGCGACCTACTTTTTGGCGTGGTCATAGGTGCCTTTCGCTGCGAGACTCAGGAATTTAGATACGATATCGTGGATGTTAAATACTTTAGATATCCGCGATTCCGATCAAAAGAGTATCTGAAGCAGGCTTCGAAAGTCGTGTTTCAACTGCTGAGTAAACTCCAAATCAAGAAAGACGAACAAATTCAAATCTGCAGAGGATACATCTTCGACGAAGCGGTAGATCGTTTAAGAGAGATATATGGCGGCAGTCAAGTCGACAGAATCACAGTCACTGGGGAGCCGCAGAGGCTGACGGAGATAGCATACCTTGACGAAATCAGAAACTTGGGTTATGAGCCTGTGAAAGAGAGAGACGAAGAAAAGGCAAAGAGCTTCTTCCATATGATGAACTGGCTGAAGAAAAATCCAGAAAAACTAATTTATGCAAAGACTGGCTGGCCACGCCTGCAGAGATACAGTTTATTCAGATCTTACTGTCAATGTCAAAGGCGATCAACAGAAGATAGAGAAATTTGTTCTTGAGTCTACAAAGTGCTCATTGGTCTTATGCAATTAGTAAGAAAATTGCCGAAGGCGTCTCTTTCAATGCGCACTTGTTTAATGCGCGCGCGTCTGCAGAGAACAGAAAAAGAGGGGGTTGCGCGGGAGACATCGGCACTTTACCATTCTAAAGCCTTAGGTAGGTAGTTTTTCCGTTTAGGTGGGTACTTTTCATTTTTTCTTTCTAAATAGCTTGCCACGCGCGCTTCATCAATAGCGCAAACGCCAGACAGACCCTCGACCACACAAGAGCGTGCATGCATGTTCCTAAATCAGCGTGGGCTAACACATAACAAAAATCACCTCATGAGCGAATTTAGGAACGGTAATACGCACCAGATGCACACGTAAGTCTCCTACGATATCCAAAAGAGTGTTCTTAAATGGTGCTGCTTGCGTTGGAATCTATTAATGATGCGTGAATTCATTATGCCTAACATCGAGCGTGCTTTATGCTGGAATCACAAAAGCATTGATCTGCTTGAGCTCCCACGAAAAGGGTTTTGTCCAAGCAAGAAATGGTTCATGTAGGTCCGAAAGATGTTTGTGAACGTTGCGGTGCACCGTTCTCATTTTTCCTTCTTCGTCTTCGTCTGGCGTTGAGAAATAGAGCTAATCCCACTGCAAGGAAGACTATTATCATAGAGGTCACGATTGCTGGGATTACGTAAGGGGCCCAAGCGTATGGAATTTCCACCTGTCCAAACAGGGGCAACTCCCAGACGACCCACATGTTGGAGTAAGCATCCACGAAGTAGCCGTAGATGTTTTGAATCGAAGAGTCAAAAAGAACGAAACTCGCATCGTCACCATGATACAATTCTACTACGGTGGAGTTTGTCAAGCGAACATTAGAGTGCCCAAAGATATGGATGCCAGAGACAGTTGAGTTCGATATTTTCACACTCGAGAAATCGGGGCCGTCTATCTCAAGATATTCGAGTTTGGAAGCGTTAATGTCAATTGTACAATTCGACTGGTTGCTAGACGAGTTTACCTCCTGGTGAATAAAGGCACCGTCCAAGATTGAGTTTTGAACTTCGGCCTGCGATTGGTCCTCCATAATCAACCCACTCTTGGGGTACTCTCCATAATAGGACACCGGATAGAAGGTGCTCATAACGACATTTCTCATCCAGACTCTGGAATTGTTGCGACATATTATGTAATCTCCTAGCCCATCAGAGTACGAGATTTTGGAGTCCGTGATGTTTACGACGGCTTCGTCGCCAACGATGATGCAATGTTCGTCTGTGGGGTATGAAGCATTTGCGCTGAGAATCAATTCGCTGTTCACGATGGTTAGTTTAGCCTGATTCTGAAGTATCAAATTATTTGTTCTCAAGTAAGGCTCGGCGGGTGTCTCGTTTGGATTCCAGTTTGAAATGAATGTGGCGTTGCTGATTGTCACTTCCGCATTGTCCTTTATGGTGAGTTTGCCGGCTTGGTTGAATTGGCAATCCTGTATTAGCAGAGTGTCATTATGTTCGACGACGATGTCTCCAAAGTGGCTAGTTGCATTTTGTTGCTGAACGTCAAGGGCCAAGGCATTCTTCACAACGAGGCTGGCAAACAACTGTGGATGAACAGCACTTCCAAAGGCCACTCCAAGAAGGGCAAAAAGAATCAGAGTCGCATTCAAAACAGACAAAGCTGGAGTGTGACAGGAGGCCTTCCTGTTCAACCTTATCCCATATGCCTAGGAAGTTGGGACTTAGAGTTAAAGCTTGTCATATGCGTAGCGCGCTAGCGTGTTCCTAGATTGGCTTCTTCAAGTGCGGCCTGATTGATCCGTGCTTATGAACGATGCTTCACGCGTCTGGAGTCACAGGGCCATCATGTATCTGACAGAGCCAACGGCGGAAGCCAACATAGCAAACGAATTTAGGAACAGCCATGCGCCTAAGAAGGGGAGACGGTCGAGCACATCGAAAAGTTACTACCCTTGCCAGATCCTTTGCGAAGCGCTCTGCACGCGCTCGGCTTCAAGCCCATACAAATCCAGTAGGGCCTTCACCAACGCCTACGTGCAGTACTAGCACCCTAGGGGGGAGGGTAAAATAGACGAGGCCAAAACGCGAACACAGGGATGTAGCCCTCGCTGAAGTGGCCGTGGGACCTTCGGGTTCAGGAGCCTTTTCGACTTGCTTGTCCTTCTCATCCGCGGGTTTCTTGCCTGTGACCTCTGGAAGGGCAAATTCGACGACGATCAAGATCATTATGATGACAAGTATCACGATTATTCCGGTGGAGTTACGCATGAAAAGGGCAACGTGTCCGACCCATGGAATCCTCATTACGACCTTACCGATAACGTCTTGTACGGGAGTGTAACCAGCTACCGGCGAAGAGGGCGGTCCAGGCCCATCATTGGCGTCACCCTGAGTTATGAACGCCACGACCGTCCCGTTGCTTCCATACACATAGCTTACGGCTCTGTGCACGATCAGTTCGTCGCTTCCACTGATACGAAACACGAGGATGTCGCCTGAGCGCCCGCTCGCATTGTATGGTGCTGCGTAAACGTCTTGTGGATTCACTCCCTCAACGATGATCAGGTCTCCAGTGTGAAGCGTCGGTCCAAACGGGTTGGACCACCCATCATCAACAACGCCTTTAGGAAGGCTCATGCTTCCAGAAGCCACAGCGAGCATCGGATACTGCGTGTCCAAAAAGAGACGCGAGCCGTACCAAAACCCGAAGACAACTGAGACTATGAAGAAAATCATCACGACGGTCTGGAAAGAATCGCCTCTCCACAAACGCCCAGGTCTTGACGCTGACAATGATCGACCTTCCATGGCTGAAGTTGTCTGTTGAACAAGAGCAGTGGAGCTTTAAAACTTAACGCTTTCGAAAAATGAAAAAGAGGGGAGAGGAGGATAGATGAAAGAGCCGTCAGAGTTTCGCGTCTAAATCTTTTTCTTGTTTAGAACTTCCCTGAACACTTTGTGATCCTTTGGACATTCGAAGAGTCCGATCTCCAGCTGAATCCTTTTTCCTGACTTGTCCGGGCGCCCAGCCATCGTCCATGTTTTCTTTGGTTTTGAAACTTCAGTTCCGCATTTTGGACATTTAGCCATTTAATTTCCTCCGATATGTTTCCGTATCCATGGTTTCTCATGATGGTAGATAAATAACTTTCCATTGATCTTTGTCCAAGAAGCGCCTGTTCAACGACCATGCGCAAGTGCCTGCTTCCGCAAACTCCCACGTCAAGGTAAGTGAAGACGCTGGATGAAAGCTGCCAAAACAGGCCGTGCGACTCAAACGTTTTATTCTTCCTCATTCTAGAATGTAGGCCTAAGGTTGGAAAAGCATGGAACAGGACATCATAGATTACGCCTTAGAGTATGCACAGAGCAAGAAGGTCGAGTACGCCGAAGTTAGAAGCCAGAGCCAAGCATTGGACAGGATGGTGCTGAGAGACGGAATCCTAGAGGCATACGCTAAGGCTGTGGACAGCGGGTTCTGCGTGCGGATCATGGCAAACGGCGGGATCGGCTTCGCATCGACGAACAAGTGGTCGAAGAGCGAGACGAGAGACGTTGTGGACCTGGCGTTCAAATACGCGGGGGCTGCAAATCGAAAAGACAAGCTGTTTTTTGCCAAGGAGAAGGCGGTTAAGACAAGCTGGACTGCTGACCAAAAAAAGAAGATCGAGAACGTTCCAACTGAAGAAAGAGTGGCTACTCTCACTGAGGTCAACAGGGCTTTGGCGTCCTGCGGTGTCAAGATCGCGGCTGCAACGTCGCAGTGTTCGATAAACCTGATAACCAAGTATTTCGTAAACTCGGAGGGATCGCGCATATCATCCGTCGTTCCGAAGATCGGGGCGTATTTCTTCATCGCAGTTGCAGAGAGTGGAAAGACTGAGCAGACTTCAGAACAGTTCGGCTACAGTGGCGGATGGGAAGCTTTTGATAAGTGGAAGATCGAAGAAAAAATGATTCACGATGCAAAAGTGCTCAGAGCCGTCATAACAAAGGCAAAAGTCCTGAAACCTGAAAAGATGGACCTGGTCTGTGGCCCCGAAGTTGCAGGAATAGCAGCGCATGAATCCTGCGGCCACCCCATGGAAGCTGACAGAATCCTGGGCCGAGAAATGAGCCAAGCTGGACGATCCTTCATCTACGAGGGGGGCCCATACTGGATCGGCACAAGAATCGGCAGTGACGCTGTCACGGTCGTCGATGACCCTACGGTCGAGAACAGTTACGGGTACTATCTGTATGATGATGAAGGGGTCAAGGCTAGGCGCAGGTTTCTGTACAAGAAAGGCGTCATAAACGAGTTCTTGCACAACAGAGAATCAGCCGCGAAGATGGACACGCGAAGCAACGGTTCTTCAAGATCCGAAAATTACGACCGAGAGGCCATAGTGCGCATGGCAAACACGTTCGTGCTTCCTGGAGAACTGACCGACGAGGAGCTGATTGAAGACGTCAAGTATGGCGTTTGCATGAAATCCTTCACTGAATGGAACATCGATGACAAGCGCTTCAACCAACGCTACGTTGGCAGAGAAGCATACATGATAGAAAACGGTGAATTGACCCATCCTGTTGCGAGACCCGTTGTTGAAACCACTACGCAGAAGTTCTGGACCGCTGTCGACGGGGTATCCAAGAAAGTTGAGTTTGACTCGGCCACATGTGGCAAGGGCGACCCTGAGCAAGGGGCACAAGTGTACACAGGTGGCCCGTGGCTTAGACTTAGGGCGGTGTTCATGAAATGATCGACGCAATGAGTAAAACGGAAGAGATCATCAAGAAAGCGAAAGTGCTAGGCGCTGACGAAGTTATCGCCAGTACAGTTTTTGGCAAGTACCGTCAGGTCCGCTTCAGCAACAACCAAATAGACATAACCGTTGCTTGGAACGATTATGCGACTGATGTGATCCTGGCCTGGAAGAAACGCGTGGTTGCAACACAGATACACAACTTCCGCGAATTCGATGCCAGCCTCAGGCAACTGATGAAGCTTGTGAAGGTTTCTAAAGAAAATCCGACCTTCGGAGGCTTCGCAAAAGGCACTTTTCGCTATGCGAAGAGCAGGGCTGACAAGAAGATTGAAAACCTAGAGAACCTGACGGATCACGTTTCTGCAGCGATAGAAGCCGCCAAGAAAGAAGCTGGATCAAAGGTCGAAAGCGGTGGCATACTCCTTGCCAAATTTGAGGACGTTTACTTCGCTTCTTCTGAAGGACCGGCCGGCGTGGACACGAGATCAGCGATCGAGCTTTCTATCAGGGCTTTTTCGGAGAGAGAAGCCTCGGGGCATGGTGTTGAATGCAGCTCAACGCTGAGAGAGTTTGAACCTTCTAGGGCAGGAGCAAAGGCTGGCGAGATTGCCAAGATGGCTAAGAACCCAAGTTTAGGCGATGAGGGCGTTTATGATGTTGTCTTTGACCCGTTGATTTTCGGTTCTCTGCTCGGAGTTTGGGCCGGGATGGCTTCGGCCTACTCGATTATGACGCGGACATCCATATTCGTTGACAAGCTCGGCAAAGATGTGGCGCCTGAAATCGTGACGTTGAAGGACAACCCTGCTCCCTACTCACTGTCCAACAGGGTCTTCGATGACGAAGGTGTTCCGACAAGAGAGAACATTTTCATAGACCACGGCTCCTTCAAGACCTATCTTCATAATGCGTCGACAGCGAAGATCTTCAAGACCGAGACAACTGGCAACGCGGGCTTGATTGCTCCAACTCCATGGAATGCAGAAATGGAACCTGGAGACGCGAGCAGAGAAGAGCTCTTTAAAGAAATGAAGAGGGGGCTTTACCTGACTAACACGTGGTACACGCGCTTCCAAAACTCTGCGAAGGGTGATTTCTCAACTATTCCCAGGGACGGCGTCTTCCTCGTAGAAAAGGGAGAGATTAAACGGTCGCTTAAAGACCTGCGAATAAGCGATAACGCATTAGCCATGCTTGGCAACATTGCGGGTGTTTCAAGAGAGAGGCAGCACGTCCACTGGTGGGAGGAAGCAGACCCACCGTCGCTAAGCCCCTACGTCCTGATGAAAAACGTGCACATAACCAAGTCTAAGTAAGCACTGACAGTTTTCCTATTCCATCTTGTCCAGAATGCTACGTCAGTTAGCACATGCTTGCAACATCAATCTTCTTGAATTCTTCCTGATTATGCTGTCCAAAATCCTTTTACCTGTGACTTCTTGCTTATTCCCTCTTGCGTTGGAGTTCAACTAGTCTTGAAAGAATCAGCTGCAAATGCTTTTGGTCTGCTTGTTAAACCTGTTCGAAGACTCGTTGAGGAGAGGGAGTTCTCGAAGCCTACAGAACCACAGGAGAAGACTATTCCTCTGATTCTTGAGGGAAAGAATGTTCTTCTGATCTCGCCCACGGCCACTGGGAAGACTGAAGCCGCCTTCCTTCCAGTTTTGAGCATGCTTCTTCAGGGACAGCAGGGAAAGCCCGGTATCAAGGTTTTGTACATTACTCCTTTGCGGGCTCTTAATCGTGACATGCTTGAGAGGCTCGAGTGGTGGTGCAATAAGCTAGACGTGAAGTTGGCTGTAAGACACGGAGACACGGAGACCAAGGAAAGAGTTCGCCAGTCGAGAAGTCCGCCGGACATTCTGATCACGACTCCTGAGACTCTTCAGGCGATTTTGTCTGGTTGGATAATGCGGCAGCATCTTCAGCAATTGCGATGGGTGATAATTGACGAGGTCCACGAGATGGCTGACAGTAAACGTGGGAGTCAGCTTGCCTTGGCGTTGGAAAGGCTCCGGGTCATGATTGGAAAGGACTTCCAACTGATAGGCTTGTCTGCCACGATCGGCAGCCCGGACAAGGTGGCTCAATTTCTTGTCGGAAAGGGCAGGAGCGTCGAGATAGTGCGCGTTCCAGTCGGAAGAATGATGCACCTGAAGATCATCTTTCCAAGGCCTGGAGATGAGGATTTGCAGCTTGCTTCTCAGCTTTACACGCACCCTGAGGTTGCGGCTAGACTTCGGATCATTCGGGACTACATCAACAGGGCCAAGTCGGTGCTCTTGTTCACGAACACGCGGGCTGTGTCTGAGGTTTTGGCGAGCAGGTTCAAGGTTTGGGATGTGAATTTTCCCGTTTCCATACACCACGGTTCGCTTGCTAAGCCTTCTCGCATAGCTGCTGAGAGGGGTTTAAAGAACGGTGAGCTGAAGGGGCTCGTTTGCACGAGCTCTCTTGAGTTGGGCATAGACGTGGGCAGGATAGACTTGGTCATTCAATACATGAGCCCACGGCAGGCGACGAGGCTCATTCAGCGTGTGGGCAGGAGCGGTCACAGAATCGGGCGGATCGCCGAGGGGATCATCGTCGCCTTGGATTCCGATGATGCTCTTGAGGCCTTGACAATTGCGAAGAAAGCGTTGAAGGAGGATCTGGAACCTGTGGTTATTCCTCCGAAGCCCTACGACGTTCTCGCACACCAGATCGCGGGTTTGCTGATCAGGAACAGAAGGCTTGGGTTTAGCGAGATCGTGGAAATCTTCCGGAACGCCTACCCCTACGAGGATTTGACGGAGAATGACGTTGAAAAAGTGTTGAGGTACATGCATGGACGTTTTCCGCGGTTGGCATGGGTTTCGTTTGAGGACAAGATGGTCCTGAGGCCGCGGCAGACAAAGGCTCTTTTTGAGTACTACTTCGACAACTTGTCCATGATTCCTGAAGAGAAGCAGTTTCTCGTTGTTGACGAGTCAAGCGACTCCGCCGTAGGAGTCTTGGATGAGGCGTTTATGGCCGAGTTTGGTAAACCCGGCACGAAGTTCATCATCAGAGGGTCGCCTTGGATTATTCATAGCGTTTCTGAAGACCGAGTTCATGTCAGACCGATAGACGACCCTACTGGGGCTATACCAAGCTGGATAGGAGAGGAGATTCCTGTTCCTTTTGAGGTTTCGCAAGAAGTGGGCGTGATCAGGGGTTTCGTCGAAGAACAACGGCGAAAGAACGTTTCGCCCGAGGAAATCGCAGATGAGTTGAGTGAGCGCTATCCATCCGACAAGGATACGGTTCTAAGTGCCTTAGCCGAGACGATCGAGCACGTGGACGCTGGTTTTCCAGCTCCTACTGACAAGCGGATAATCGTCGAAGACTGGCAAGAGTTCGTTCTCATTCACGTCAACTTCGGTTCGCTTACGAACAGGGCTTTGGCCTTGTTGCTGGGCGAGCTACTCTCCGAGAAGATGGGGTACACTGCGGTGGTTCAGCATGATCCTTACCGTATCTTCTTGCAGACCATGGGCGCCGTGAACGCGAATCAGGTCGTAGCGCTGTTTGATGATGTCAAAGCGATGCAAGAAAAGACCGTGAGAGACCACTTGACGACGGCCACCGTGAAGACTGGACTCTTCAAGCGGCGGATGATCCACGTGGCGCATCGCTTTGGGGCACTGCAGAAGTGGGCGGACTTCAGCAGTGTTAGCCTTCAGAAGCTGGTGAAGAGCTTTGAAGACACGCCTATTTACGAAGAGGCCTTGAAAGAAGTGTTTACTAAAGACCTTGACGTTGAAGAATTGATTGAGGTTCTCGGAAGAATGCGGCAAGGCAAAGTTCAGGTGACGAAGGTTGAAACTGAAGGGTCTTCAACTCCTATCGCTCGCCTGGGTATCGAGCGAATAAGCATGAAGACCGATCTGATCCCTCCTGAAAGGATGCGGGCTGTGCTCGTGGAGTCTGCTAAGGCGCGGTTGCTCAACGAGACGAGTGGTTTCCTCTGCACGAACTGTTGGAGTTACGTGGAGATGCTGAAGATTAATGACTTACCTGACAGGCTCAAGTGTCCAGGGTGCGGCTCGTCTGCCATAGGACTCGTCAGAGTTGAGGAAGAGAGGTTGCAGCCCATAGTGGAGAAGCAAGGTCAGAGGCTCACGAAGGCGGAGGAAAAGCTTCAGAGTCAAGCCGTACAGACTAGCAGGCTGATCGAGAAGTATGGAAAGGCTGCTGCGATAGCGTTGTCTGCGAGAAGAGTTCAACCTTCAGAAGTTAAAGAGGTTCTTGAGAAACAGCCTAGGATGAATGACAGGTTTTATGAGCTGGTGCTCGAAGCTGAGCGCAAGGCCCTGAGCAAACGTTTCTGGTAGGACAAATCTGCCACCAACAACCACGATAAACAATGTTTAAATCAATGCTTGCCTACTTGAGCGTAAGCGACTGCTACTAGCCACGTGAGGAAAACGATTTGGAAATAACTCGAAAGAAGATGCGAGAAGAAATCCTTGAGAGAATCAAGTACGTGAAAACGTGTGTTCTGGCGAGGGAGGTTTGCCTGCTGGTTCGCACGAACCGCGCCGTGCTTGACCCTAAGGATGTCCGTGATGTTTGCATGTCGGTTTCGAAGCTGTGTAAGGAGGAGGGGTGTGAGGAGCCAAGCGAGATCTGTCGCAAGGCTGCTGAAGCCGTTGGTTCTGATGAGGAAGCAAAATACCTTGAACTGTGCGCCCAGAGCTGCCTCAAGTGTGGTGAAGCCAGACAGCCCACGCCTAAGAAGGCGACGTACGTCTCGTAGGCATGGAAAGTCTTTAAAGGACTCATGTCGTTGGTTAAGCAAGGTAACTCTGGTTGGTAACGGGGGCATAATGGTCTGTTCATAGCGCCTTTTGTTCCTAGTCCGCCGCAAGTGGTCCATCAGATGTTAGCCTTGGCCGATTTGAGGGCTGGCGAAGTCTTCTTTGACCTCGGGGCTGGAGACGGAAGGACGCTGGTTATGGCGGTGAAGGAGTACGGTGCCAGAGCCGTTGGTGTTGAGCTGAGAGAGGATCTCGTGAAGAAGGCGCTGGGCACCGTGTATGAGCAAGGTCTTCAGGACAGGATAACGATAGTCAACGGTGACATGTTCACGGTAGACCTGAGTTCAGCGGACGTGGTTTTCCTCTACTTAACGACAAGCGCAAACGAGAAAATTAAGCCGAAGTTGGAGACTGAGCTGAAGCATGGCGTGCGGGTTGTTTCTCATGATTATGAGATCGTCGGTTGGAAACCGTTGAAGGTTGTGAATTTCTGTGAGAACCAGGCGCTGGGGTTTCCATCACACACCATTTACCTTTACAAGAGACTCTAGTGGCGTGGCATGTCTGCGCGTTCTTTTAAGACTTCTATCAGAGTCACATGGGCTGACACCGACGCGGCGCAGGTTGTGCATTTCTCGAACTACTTCAGGTTTTTTGAGAGGGCTGAAGAAGAGTTCTACAGGGCTTTAGGCTTCAGCTTCACGGACTTCAGGAGCCGGGGGCTCTGGTTCCCAAGGGTTGAAGCATTTTGCCAGTACAAGAAGTCAGCAGGGTTCAACGATTTGCTCGATGTGGAAGTGACGGTTGAGGAGTCTGAGAGAGAAGTCTGTGAGACTGGGCTTCACGGTGTCCAACAAGGAGACGAAAGATCTGTTGGCGTCTGGCTACCTAGTCATCGTTGCGGCCGATAGGCAGACGAGAAGAGCAACGCAGATGCCTGCTGAGGCTTTTGAGAAGCTGAAACCGTATGCGAAGCAGGTTTTATAAGAGACGCGAGTCGTTGAGTTCGTTCAGTGATGGCTAAGTTGCAGTTTGTTCCGTGGCGGTACATAGCAGACTGGAAGTGTACGAGATGCGCCGACTGCTGCAGACTCTACAGCGTGGTCATAAACTTTCATGAGTGGCTGAGGATTGTGAAGAGTTTCGGAGTTGAACACACAGCGGCGGGTCTGGACAAGCTTTTTATAAGGAGGAGAAGCGACGGGTCATGCGTCTTTCTGCAGAGCAGCTCAAGCGTCAATCTTTGCGCGCTGCAGCGTACGAAGCCAAGAGCGTGTCAGCTCTGGCCTTTCAAGGTTCTTATGAAGCCTGAGTTCGGTTATGCGAACGAGGCGGTGCTTCCTTGCGGTGAACACAAGCTTTTTGTCTACGCTGACCCTTTGTGTCGGGGTCTTAGGTACGGGTCGCCGACTTTGGAGTTTTGCAACTACAAGCTCAGGGAGTTTGTAGAGATTGCCCTCGGCCTGCGGTCGTATCAGTTGAAGACGACTTCAAGCATGGGTTTAGACGGCGTCCCGCGGTTCTAAGGGTTGGCTTGTTTGAAGTATGATTTTAGCTTCTCTTTAAGCCGTTCCATGTTGGACGGTGCTTCGATCCGTTCTTGGCCGATTGCTGTCGTCGGTGTTTTGCTGATTCCTCTCTCTGTGGCCTTCAGCTTTCCTTTTAGGCTTGAGACGTCGATGACTTCGACTTGAAGGTCTCTCTTCACTTCGAATAGGTTCGCCAGTTCTAGAGCCCATTTGTCGGTTTCTTGCAACGCTTTTTCGTATTCGAGCATCTTCTTGGACAAGGAGGAGCAAGTCATCACGCCGTCTGAGAACGGTGTGCTAACGTACTCGCGGGGGAGTTTCTTTTCTTTTCTCACGTAGACTTCGACCTTGTCGGCCATGAAGAGGCTTTCAGCAGTAGACTGTGCCTTGGCGATTGTTTATGATTGCTTCAAGGATGCAACTGTTTCGTGGAATACGCTACATCCCTGTATTCGCGTTTTGGCCCCGTCTATTCCACCCTCCCCCTCCCCCTAGGGTGTTAGTACTGCACGTAGGCGTTCGTGGAGGTCCTAGTGGATTTGTATGGGCTTGAAGCCGAGCGCGTGTCGAGGGCTCCGCAGAAGGTCTGGGCAAGGGTCGTAACTTTTCAATACACTCTACTGTCACGCCATTTTCTGGTTTCATGTGCTCGCTCAGAGCCGGGCTAACCCGCCTGTCCCTTTCCTCTTGGGTGCCAGTCCTCAGCTTTGCTACTCGAAAAGGACTTGACGAGGAAAACGTTGCGCCTGCGGGTTGTTGTAGGAGCCAGGGGGCAAGCGTGTCTAGGTTTGAGATTGTGTTATAAGGATGTGTGTCAACATGTAGACTCCATCCGAATACGGGTGGAACGTTTCCTTGGCGAATCCGAAGATTGGCTTGTCGATGCTCTTCACTATTGGCGAACCCTTCGAGAGAATGGTAGAGGAGATTCCTAAAACGGGGGCGAGGTACGTGGAGGTTGTGGATGACGGTGCTCACGTCCTTGACGAGAAGAGAGTTTTGGCACTGAAGAGCGTTAGGGATTCTTATGACGTGGAGTACACGGTTCATGCGCCGTTCACTGGCATCAACATATCTTTGCAGGATAAGGCACTGTTGAACGCGACGATGGAGAGGTTGAAGGAGTCGATCGTTAACTCTGCCGGTTTAGATTGTAGACTTTGGGTCTTCCACCCTGGGATGAAAGCTGGCGTCAGCATGTTCTATCCAGGCATGGATTGGACTAGGAATCTAGAGGGCGTTCGGCTCTTGTCCAAGTTTGCGAATGAACATGGCGTGAAGACGGCGATAGAGAACGTTATGGAACCGTTTGTCTTAAGAAGCGTTGCCGAGTTCAAGCGGTTCTACAGTGAACTGAACGAAGACGTTGGGTTGGCCTTGGACACTGGGCACGCGAACCTCAGCGGAGAGGTGGATGGTTTTCTAACAGAGTTGTCGGACAAGCTTGTTCACGTGCACGCTCAGGACAACTTTGGGAAGGTGGACCAGCATCTTGGCATAGGCTACGGCAGCATCAACTGGGAAAGCTTTGCAGGCCTGTTGAAGAAGACGTCTTTCGACGGCATCGTGATTCTTGAGTCTGTTGAGCACATCGAGGAGAGCATGCAGAAGCTGAAGCAGCTGCTACTCTAAAAGCGGAATCTCTACTTGCATGAAGTCTTCTGCCATCACAGTGTTCTTGAAAATCTTTCTCGCCTGTTTCAGCCACGTGCTCGTGTCTTCGTACCTTTGACTGATGTGTGTCAGTATCAACTGTTTGACTTTTGCCTTCTTTGCGCTCTCTGCGGCTTGGTCTACGGTTGAATGTCCATACTTCTCTGCTCTTTCAGCCAGCTCGTCGCCCAGCGTGGAGTCGTGTATTAGCAGGTCTGCGTTGGCCGCGAATTTTTCAAGACGCTTGAAAGGCCTTGTGTCGCCCGTGTAGACTATTTTTCTGCCCTGTCTAGGAGGGCCCATCACTTCTTCAGGTTTGATGGCACGTCCGTTTGGCAGCTTGACTCTCTGGCCGCGCTGAAGCTTTGACCACAGAGGGCCCTCTTGCAAGCCTAAAGCCTTGGCCTTTTCAGGGTAGAATCTTCCAGGTCTTGGTTTCTCAACGTAAGCGTAGGCGAAGCTGGGTATCACGTGCTTCGACCGGACCGCCTGCACTGTGTACTCGTCTTCCTGGCAAACAACGCCTGGCCTTTCTATCTCGTGGATTTCTATTGGAAACGTCAGGACAAACTGGACTGTTTCCCTGATGCCATGCAGGAAATCATTGATCTTTGCCGGTCCGTAGACTTCGAGTTTTTTTTCTCTTCCAAGCAGGGCCATGGTTTGCAGTAGCCCTGGAAGTCCCATGAGGTGGTCTCCGTGCATGTGTGTTACGAAAACCCTTGTCGTCCTGTTGAGGCTTACTCCGGCCATCAGCATCTGTCTCTGGACGCCTTCACCACAGTCGAACATGAGCTGTTCACCGTCGCGTTGGACCAGTATCGCAGGTAAGCCCCTCTTGAGTGTTGGAACACCGGCCGCTGTTCCCAGGAAAACAACGCGCAGACTCAAGGGGCTACACCTTTTCGAACACGATGACTTCTCTCGTTAAGCTTCTGTGAACATAGACGAAATGGGACTCTATATGCTTATAGCCTAGGCCCGTTCCGACTTGAACAATGTTCAGCTTTCTAGGCGCGGCCATGCAGACTCTTCTTCCATTTTTCAGCAGTCCATAGACTGCGGTCAGCACTTCTTCGATGACTTGTGTTGTAGTGCGTTTCAGCGTGGTTGAAGACGTGCCGTAGGGTGGATCCGTCACGACGCAGTCGACTTTCTTCAGAGGTAGGCTTCTAGCGTCTGCGACGACCACGCCTTCAGGCTTGATGCTGAAGTACGTCACGTTTCTAAGAGTTCCCCTAGCCATGCGACGTTGCACGTCGAGACCCAGGGCGCGGCAGCCGACGAGGGCAGCTTCAATCAGCGTGGTTCCTGTTCCGCAGAAGGGGTCCAGAACCAGGTCTCCGGTCTTCGGTTGTGCCAAGTTTACCATGCATCTCGCAAGTTTCGCCTGCATAGCTGACGGATGGAAAAAGGGCCTCTTTCTGGGGCGCCTTTGGACGAACGGTGCAGCCGGGATTTCAGCAAGTTTTAGGCCGAAGATGAATTTCTCGCTTGTCAGTATCCCCACCAACGTTTTGTCAGGGTGCTTCAGTTTAACTCGAACTCTAGGCATGTTTCGGAGTATGAGTTCGCCGAGCTTCTTTTCGAGCATCATTCCGTCTATCTCTGAAGCGTGGGTCTTGACGTGTCTAACTCGAACTGCGAAGCTTTCGTTTTCCCTCAAAGCTTTGTCGAGCCCTGCTAAAGCTAAAGCTTTGATTATGCTGCTCGTTTCTGCCTCGCAAGTGAAGAGTTCCATTGCGCAGAGCCTTGTTAAGGCTGCTCTGCGTTTTAGAACTTCTATGCAGTTTGGGTCAGCTTCCAGTCTTAGAACTTGGTCAAGCTTCTCCCTGACCCTGTATGCGTAGCCCTCTGTCTCGAGTATTGCCTTCAGCTCAGAAACAGGTAGGTCTTCATGCTCGCCTGAAAGCAGGAAGAAGAGGTTGGCCACGCTCAGGCTCCTTCTCGCATGAGCACCTGGCTTATGAGTGGAGCGACTGAAACTTTGCTCACGGAGCTCTGGACGCAGTCTGTGCCTACTATCTCTTCAGCGCCGTTCTCCATGATTCTTTTTTGCGAGTCGCCCATAAGCAACGGGTGCACGCAAGCCGCATAAACCTTCTTTGCCCCGTTGTCCTTCACGAGCTTCACAGCGTTAGCCATCGTTCCCCCGCTGCTTATTATGTCGTCGAAGATTATGACATCCCGGTTCTTGACCGGTAAGGGTCTGTCTTCAAGCGTGACGCTGCCTGTTACGACGTCTCTTTTCGACGCAACATAATCGTAGCCTCCGCGCAGAATGCTATCGGCTTCCTGGGCGACGCTTATGGCCTTTTTGCCCATTGACAGCGAAAGCGGGTTTTGTATGAGCTTTTTTGTCTTGAAATACTGGGCTAAAAGCGAGATGGCTGATAGGTCCTGAACAAGGATTTCGAAGGTTTTCAGGACGGCTGGGTTGTGGGCGTTGACGGTTATGATTTTGTTGACGCCGCATTCCTCGAGCAGTTTTACTATGGTTTTTGTGCTGAAGGCTTCGCCGGGTAGGAATCGTTTGTCTTGGCGGCTGTAGGCGAAGTATGGAACGACTGCCGTGATGCTTTTGGCTCCCATGTCTTTTGCGTTGTCGGCCATCAGGAGCAGTTGGATCAGTCTCTGGTCTTGTGGTGGGCTTGTGGTTTGGACGATGACGATGTCTTCGTTCTTCAGTGATTGGGATTCGAAGCGGATGTAGGATTCTCCGTCTGGGAAGATTTTCAGGAAGACAGGTGTGACTTCCGCGTTCAATTGTTTGGCTAGTTTTTCGCCTAAATCTTTGGATGCAGGTCCGGGTATGACCTTCACTTTCATCGCCGAGTTTAGATGCGTCTGCTGTGGCTTTTTAGATTTTTCCAGTTGCCTTGTACTTGTCCAGTAGTTCTTGGGCTCTGTCCATTCGAATCTTACGCTCTTCAACCATCTTCGCTGCGACTTTGTCGATGAGTTCGCCTGTGGCACCTGCCATTACAGCTATGTTTCTCGCGTGGAGTGACATGTGTCCACGCTGTATTCCTTCATTAGCCAATGCACGAAGAGCTCCGAGGTTCTGTGCCAGACCAACAGCCGCACATACCTCGCCGAACTCGTTGGCAGTCTTCACTCCTAGAATCTTGACGGCGATTCTCGCAATCGGATGAGTTTTAACGGCTCCTCCTATGAGGCCGACTGCCATAGGCAGTTCAATTGAGCCTACGAGGTCACCGTTCTCGTTTTTCTCCCATGTTGACAGCGACGTGTAGTGGCCGCTGACAGCTGCGTAGGCGTGGGCCCCCGCTTCGATTGCGCGGTGGTCGTTGCCTGTTGCGACTATCACGGCTATTATGCCGTTCATGATTCCCTTGTTGTGAGTCGCTGCACGGTATGGGTCTGCTGCTGCGAAGGCGTACGCGCTCACGATGGCGTCCACGACTTCTTCGCCGCCCACGGATTTCTTCGGCACGACGCATGAGGCTCTGACCAAGCGTTTTGTCGCGAGGTTGGAGATTATTCGGAGGTAGACGCGTCCGCCTGTTATGCGTTCGATTAATGGCCCTACTGCTTCATTCATCGTGTTGACTGCGTTTGCTCCCATGGCGTCTCGGCAATCGACGTGCAGTTCGGTTATGAGCATGGGGCCTTGCGTGGTGCTGATTACTTTTGCGTCTAGGTCTCTTGCGCCGCCTCCGGCTGAGACCAGCACTGGGTCTTGGTCGTTGGCTTTTCTCAGGATTTCGTCTTTCGCTCGTATGACGCGCATCTTAGCGGCGTGGGGGTCTTTGATGCCTACGGCTTGTATTTGTCCGATCATGATGGGCGGTGTGCTGCTTGTGTGAAAGCCTCCTCCGTCCCTCACCATCTTCGCAGCGTAGCTCGCAGCTGCCACGACTGAAGGCTCTTCAATAGCCATGGGAATCAGGTAATCACGATCGTTAATGAGGAAGTTGACGCCAATTCCCAGAGGTATCGGAATGGCGCCGACGACGTTTTCTATCATACGGTCAGCGAGGTCGAGAGGAAGAGAACCTGTGTTCTGCAGTAAAGCGGCTTCCTTCTCCGTCAGATCGGAGAATTCTTTAACAAACGCTAAGCGTTCTTTGGGACTCAGTTTGTAGAAGCCTGAAGCCAAGGATGATTTGTTCATACTTGCCATCTTCTCCTCTTGTGCGATTCAAGACATGTTTACCATCGACCTTTAAAGCTTAGCGGAATTCAGGGTTTCTGTTGTTAACCAGCCTGCGCGACAAGCTTGATTTTCCGCTTGGGTTGCAACTGTGTTCTATGGTCATTTGAGCATGTCTTCTGTTGGCTCTTCAAAGTAAGGTGGAAACACCCATCTGCCGAAGAAGAACTCGTCAACGAAGACCAGTTTGTCTTCACTTATCCAAACGCAGGAGCATCTGTGCACGTTATCGAGCTTCGCCGAGGTGTCCAAATTGATGAGTCTGGCTAAAACAGAATGCAAGCCTTCGTGTTCCAACACGTTCAGCAGACTGTAAACCGTGAAGAATCCCCGTCGCCTGTGCCAGTAAACGTTGATGGTACTGAGCTCCAAACTGTCAACCCAGCCGCCTCCAAGAAAATCCCGACGCTTGGGATTCTTCAAGATTTCTCTTTCACTGGGAACTCTAACGTCCATCGAACAGGCCTCCTTCGCTCAAGATACGCGGTTCTATAAAAATCCTCTCAACGTTGAGCGCGCTGGCTTGTCCCTAAATTCGCTGATAACGCATTTTCAAAAGCATATACAAAAAGCATATACATTTTGCATATACAGTTAACTAGATTGTTGAAGGCGCCTCGGGCTAAGGTTGCATACGGAGCTGTTTGGCATGTTCAAGGACTTGGCTTCTGAGGGTTGGTGGACGTTACGAACGCTTGTTGTCGCGCGCGCGTTCGATTGCATGGGTCAGACAGCATGACGAGATCCAATGTCCGTTTCCTTAAGGTCGCGCGAGTAGCTGATGTGCTAGATGGAAAAAACCATTACTTTTAGCAGCTTTACTCCTTTTTTGGGTGTCAGTTGATCTCTGAGTTTTTGAACTTCTTCAGCTTTGCCCTTGACGGCTATTGTCTCAAGGCAGTCTGTTTTGTTCAGGTGGATATGCATGGTTGAGCAGATGATGTGGGCAAAATTGTGTTGCACGTGGGTGAGTGCGGTCTCAAGCCCTTTGACTTCATGGTCATAGAGCATCATCAAGAGCCCTGCTTGATTTCCTGTTCCTTGTTGAAGCGGTTTTTTCTCGGCTACAAACATTCTGACTGCGTCCTGAACAGCTTTAGACCGATTCGCGTATCCCATTGTTGCAATTGTCTCGTCAAAATCTTCTAGCAAGTCAGGAGGGAACGTTACTCCTACACGCTTGATTTTGGTCATGCTCTCACGAATAAGTTCTAGTGTGTTTATGAATAAAGTTTTTATGCAGACAGTGTTACTATTTCATAAAAAAGTGTTACCTAATGAACAAAAAGGGTGAAAACACTTATTTTTCAGCAGTGGACGTTGCGTTGACAGCCGTCTTCAGTGCTCTTTGGATAGCCGTGAACTTGACTTTGGGACCTCTCAGTTTTAGTCTTACTCACCTTCCGGTACTACATGCTTTTGGAATTTTCTTCACATTGCTCCTCGTGGCATGGGTGACTGGACGGTTCGGCACGAGCTCGATGGCCGGCATAATAGGCACAATATTTGCGTTACTCTTAGGGGCTAATGCCTTAGTAGTTTGTTTTTCCGCTTCAGCTGTCGTTTTTGATGTGTTAATGTTTGCAAACCATCATAAAATCCGGATTACACTAAACAGTTTGGCAATAACAGCGATTGTGACGATGGTGTCCTCATACCTTGCGGGTGTTTTGATTGTATTGTTCGGTTTCGTGGGGGGAGGACTGCAATTTGCGCTCACTTTTTGGGGAGCATGGACTCTAGCTGGTGGAATACTGGCGCTTGCGATAACATTACCTGTAATAATAGCTTTGGAAAAGGCAAATGTGAGGAAGATTAAAGGTGACCGAGATTAAGGAGACTCCATTGCTGGTTGAAAATGCTGCCAAGCTCCATGGACACTTGGGACCTTTCCTTGTCATAGGAGTCCGCATGGGAGAACTGGCAAAGAGGCATCTGCAAGTTGATGACAAGACTAACTGTAGACTGAAAGCAAGCATCAAAACGCCTCTCATCACTCCATTCTCCTGCGTTATTGACGGAATACAAGCCTCGACCAGTTGCACAGTTGGAAATCGAAAACTGAAAATTGAAAACTCGACGAAAGAAATAACTGCACACTTCAAACTTCAAGACTCGAAAAAAACAGTCAAGATTTCAGTCAATCCTAAAATAGCTGAGACCTTGATATGCGAGATGTCAAAGGGAGCTAATGCTAAACACCTTGCCGCAAAGATCGCACGTATGAAAGAAGAGCAGCTCTTTGTATTAGAAGAATAAGGATTGCTTGAAACAGTCGTTAGCGCACACTAAGAAGTTGAACTTGTTCTTGATGCAAAGCGGAATTGAACTTACGGGCGCGTTTCTTTGAGCCTCCACCAGAATAGCCTCTTATAGCGCGCGCTGTGGTTCCACTATTATCGATAAATGTATCGCGCGCCACCAAAGAAATCAGTCTGACTTCAGAGTAGAGCTTAGTCGGCAGAGACCATATCCTAAGATGCGTGTTTCTGTCTTGGAACATTCGAGAAAAGTATAGGAATAATCAACACAAAGGCAAGCACTGCCATGAGTAGCCATGCAGGCGAGTATCCGTACTGTACTACCATGTAGGAGTAGATTAACGGAGGGACAAAATCGCCTGAGAGAGAGATGCTGTTCACCCAGCTTACAGACAGCGTTTCGTATTCCTTATCAAGTCTATTCGAGGCTCTCGCTGAGGAGAAGCCGAAAGTGAACCCGGCCCCAGAGGCGATGCCGACCATGATCCCAGATAAGATGGCCGAATAGACTGTACCAAAGAACGCCACGCCTACCCCGATTGCCATTACGACGCCTGAGGCAAAGAGCAGCCGCTTTGTATCGTCATACCTGTCAAACAGCCTCCCAGAGTAAGGAGCTGATGCGAACGCAAAGAGCGAGGCCAACGACGCGATTATTCCAGCTTCTCCAACTTTCATATGAGCCACGCTCTCAAGGTAGTAGGCCATGAAATTGCTGTAAACCGTTGATCCTAGCTGGAGGCCCAACACTGCAATGGACAACACGATTAGCCATTTGTTCAGCAGAACGAGTCTCAGGTGGTGGGGTTCCACTTTGAAGTCCGAGCGTTGAGTATCCTTCGGAACCAGAAACCAGAGCAAGACAGACGTGAACAGGCCAAGCAATCCGACTGCGGCCAAGCTGTTCCTCCAGCCGATCTCAGCTGCAAGCACTGCCCATCCAGCAAGCCCTAATGCACCTCCAAGACTGAAAGCTGAGTTATAAAGACCTACACCCAGGCCCTCAGATCCCTCTCGCAGAAACCTCGTCATCAGGATAACGCCTGGAGCGAACACGAAAGCCATGCCTAACCCGACGAAAAAACGAAGAACCGCTATCTCGGCCAGATTTCCCGCGAAAGCGGTCAACAGAGCAGCCAAGGAAGCGATAGTTGTCCCGTATATTGCTGTCCGTCGTGGACCAATTTTCGCTGCAAGAATTCCACCTGGCACCTGAAAAACTCCAATGCCGACGAAGAACGTTGCTGTTACCAAACCAAGACCAGAAACGTTCAGTTTCAGTTCAGACGCCGTGAAGGAGAACACGGCGGCCAAACTGTACCAGTTCACTGCATAGACGACTCTACCCAAGATTAAGGAAGCGACTGCCGCACGGTTGACACCGCCTCTACGCGTGCTCATCAGCCTAAGCTCTCCTTGAGACGTCTGCAGACTCGTTCAGATCTGTGGACTCAAGGTCAAAACGGAGACATGTAAATCTTTTCGCAGCGCGCGCTACTCGAAAAGGCTGTTCTTTGGCTGAGCCACTGCAGAGATGCCCAATTGTTTGCGGATTTCTTTCGCTAGAGTTTCGCCGTAGTGGACGCGGAAGTTGTCGGTTATCACGAGTTTGGGTTTGGATAGGCGTACGTATTCGAGCAGTCCGTCGAAGTCTGAGTGGTCGCTTAGGGCCACTATGTATTCTCTTTCGTCGACTTGGCGTATTGGGGAGTAGAATTCCCAGCCGCTGACGCAGATGCGGAACTTGTCTAAGCTGGCTTTGTTTTTTGAGTGCATGTGGCTGAAGGTTATGCAAGGCGAGTTCTTTTCAAGCAGCTCAGTTGCCTCTTTTTCGGTTGACAACATTAGCTTTCCGAGTCGCATTCCGTGTTTTTCGCAGACTTGTGAGATGCGGAAGACGTTTTCAGGAGTGATGAAGGGGACGTTTACGTTGGCCTTGTGAAGGATCTCCATTACCTCTTGGAGTTTTCCGTGGTAGCCGAAGATGCACACCGGTCCATGCCCTAGTGCTTTCTCCACTAGAGAGATTAGCGAGTCATGCACGTCTTTGTGAAATTTGCGTCTGCAGTGTGGGCTTCCGTAGGTGGCTTCGATGACGAGGATGTCTGAGCTGAGGATCGGGGTTTGGTCGATTCTGAAGTCGCCCGTGAATACAATTCGTTTTCCTTCCAGGTCCTCGACCATCACTTGGGCCGCGCCCAGTATGTGGTCTGCCTTATGGAAGGTTATTCGTTCGTCTCCGCAGGTGATCGTTTGGCCGTAGTCTAACGCTTCGACGTGGCCTGCCATTAGGTAGAATGGTCCGCGCATCGCGTCGATCAGGTCTTTCGTGGCCTTTGTCATCAATACGTTTCTGGACTTCTTGAGGCTCTGTTGCAGGCCAGTCATGTGGTCAGCGTGGGCGTGGGTCACGACGCGCACTGGTCGAGTCTCTTCGAAGGCGTCGCACGCAACGTTGTCGCCGAGAAGTACGGCGCCTCTTTCGGTTATTGATGCTTTTTCTGACACGCCCATATCGCCCCCTTGTCTTCATGGATTCATTGCGGTGAGCCAGTCAACGACTTGTCGGGGGTTCTCGGACTTTATTTTCACTTTTATCGGTCCTAGCGGAGACTCGGCTACTTCTTGTGAGAAAGAGACGTGGCCTGCGTATGCTACCTGTTTGTTGAGGCAGAAGTTGACGCTTGTTCTTTCTAATCCTTGGAGGAACACTGCCCGTGCTGCGGCGCGGATGTGTTCTCTTTGCAGTATGTTGTGAAACTTGGCGAGCGCTTCTTGTCCGGCTGCTTCTGCGAGTAAAAGGTTGCCTTTGTGCAACGTCTTTGTCTGCATGTTCATTGCTCCAAAAATCTTTTCAACTGCCTCTTTCACTTTCTGTTCGGATTCCGTTGGGTTGACCTCGACCTCGATGTGGACGCTTACTTCCTCCATTTGTTCTCAACTTTCTCCAAGATTCTTCTAATTCTTCCCTTCACAACGTCGAAAGGTTCCTCGTTTACAACCATCTCTTCGGCCATGGCTATGGCGCTGCCCAAACCTACGCTCAACTCTCGCGTGTCTCTTTCAATGAAGACCTTCCATTGGCTTGCGTCGTCGCTTCTGCGGCGGTGGTACAGGCGCTGGAATCGTGTATCGGGAGAAGCATGGATGGCGATCAGGCTGAATATTGGGTAGTGTTTTTTGAATTCTTCGATTTCATCTAGGCTTCTTATTCCGTCCACGATCACTTTCTGTCCCTCTATGCTGGCTATTCTTGGAACGCATCTCTTCGCTATGACCGCGCTCCCTTCTTTCTGTCTCAGCTCAAGCATCACTCTTCCGATGTTTTCAGGCGTCGGTTGCAGATTTCTCTTTTTTGTTTCCTCTCTGACAACGTCACCCATTGCGACCGCTTCGTAGCCTTTTTCTTTCTGCGCGAGTTCAACAACTAGGGATTTGCCCGACCCAGGCATTCCTGCGACACCTAGGACAAGCTTATCCTCTGTCATGTTTTCCTTTCACCGCAGTTTTTCTTTTGACAGATAGTTTTTTACACGTTAAAAGCGTTTATGAAATGAATGAGGCAAAAACGCGCGGGAGTAGTAGGCATGGTTGAGATGGTTAGATGTTTTGTGGCTTTCGACATTGATAGTGAAGCCGTTAAGAAGAAATTGACTGAAGTTCAGACGTTGCTGGTTAAGACAGGGGCCGACTTAAAGGTTGTTGAACCTGCAAATATTCACATAACGATGCGGTTCTTAGGCGACGTGAGGTCGGATTCTGTTGAGAAGATTTTTGAGGCTATGAAGAAGGCGTTGTTTGCTCCTTTCGACGTGAAGATTCAAGGTGTCGGTGCTTTTCCAGACGTGCGCTACCCACGTGTCGTGTGGGCAGGAATAACTCAGGGGGCCAACGATCTGCGGAGCATTTCGAGTCAGTTGGAGCCTCACTTACAGGCTTTGGGGTTTGCGCCTGACCCTAAGGGTTTCAGTCCGCACTTGACGATTGCGCGGGTCAGGAGCGCACGGAACAAGGCGGAACTCGCTAAATTCGTGAACGAAAACGTGGGTTTTGAGTTTGGTGTGGTCAGGGCGGCGTGTTTGAGGTTGAAAAAGAGTGTCTTAACGCCGACAGGACCCATTTATTCGACTCTCAAAGAGGTTTGTCCGCAGGGATGAACAAAAGAGATCTGTCGATGCAGGACGAGATGCGAAGAGTCCTTGCAACCGTTTTGAAGCGGGTCACGCCGAAAACGGATGAACGAGCCAAGATAGGGGCCCTAGCTAGGAAGCTTGAAAGGAAAGTTACATCAGCCTCGAAACAGTTGGGCGTTAGGGCCAAGGTGCGCGTGGAAGGCTCTGTTGCCAAGGACACGTGGCTGAGCGGTGAGCCGGACGTAGACGTTTTCATGCGTGTTCCAGCGTCGATTCCCCGCGAGTCTTTAGGCGAGGTTTGCCTGAAAGTAGCCAAGGAGGCAACAAAGGGTTCGGAGCAGATTGAACGGTTCGCTGAGCATCCGTACCTTGAGGCTTTTGTTGATGGCACAAGAGTGAACGTTGTGCCCTGCTACGCTGCAAAACGCGGGGAATGGTTGAGCGCCACGGATAGGACGCCCTTTCACTCGGACTACATCAACAAGAATCTGGACGTGAAGATGCGGGGTCAGGTGCGACTGCTGAAGAAGTTCATGAAGGGCATTGGCGTTTACGGCGCTGAGATCAAGGTCGGCGGCTTCAGCGGCTACTTGTGCGAGCTCCTAGTCCTACACTACGGGTCCTTCTTGGACGCTGTCGAGGCGTTTGCGAAGCACAAACAAAGAATGATCATCGACATTGAAGGCTTCTACGGGAACAGGCAGAGGGAGGTTGACCTCTTGTTCGATGATCCTTTGGTGGTTGTTGACCCTGTTGATAAAGCGAGAAACGTCGCTTCTGCGGTGCGCAAGCAGAACCTTTACACCTTCATAGCCGCCGCGCAGGCGTTCGTGAAAAGGCCGAGCTTGAACTTCTTCTATCCACCCGCGACGATTCCCTTGAATGCAGGCAAGATGAGGGAGGAGTTGAAGAAGCGTCGTCGGGGGCCAACGACTGTCTTCGTCGCGTTTGGAAGGGTCGACGCTGTGCCAGACATCCTGTGGGGTCAGCTCTACAAGTCCCTTCGTTCAATGCACAAGCTTGTTGGCCTGAGCGACTTTTCGCTTCTGAGAGATTTTGCTTGGAGCGATGAGAAGGATTTGAACGTCTTTGGCTTTGAGCTTGAACACTGCTGCATCCCAGAGGTTAAAAAGCATCTGGGGCCGCCTCTTGAGAAAGAGAGTGAGTGTGAAAAGTTTCTGTTGAAGCATCAGAACGCGTCAAGAACGGTTTCGGGGCCTTACGTAGAGGACGGCCGCTGGGTCGTGCAGGTTCGAAGAAACTATACAGACGCTTGTGCGTTGCTTCGTGAAAAACTGAAGGATGGCGGGAAGAATGCCGGAGTAGCCGAGGGGATTTCGTACGTGTTGAAGAAAGGTTTCAGAGTGTTTGTGAACGAAGAGGTTGTTAAGGTTTATGAGAAGAATAACGAGTTTGCTGAGTTTCTGACTGATTTTCTTTCGGGCAAGCCTAAGTGGCTGGAAGCCGCTTGAAGATGCTCGTATCAACGAGGCTCCCAGCGGTCAAGTGTAAAATGCGAAGATATAGAACTTTTTTGTTGCCACTACGTTATTGCTACTTGTCTAGTATAATGCCGAAGAAGCTGCGCCACTTTCACGCCTATCGGAAGCCCGAGAAGCAGACTTTTGAGGCTGACCGCATGGTAATGAGCAGTAATGGACTCCAGGTTCTTCGTTTCTTCAAGCCAAATACTGAAACCGGCAACTTCCCTCGCGACCTCTGCCTCCAGTTTTCTCTTAGTCTCTGTATCGGCCATTTCATAGTTGGCCCTGCGCGTTCTGATTGTCTCCATGATTTTTCGTCTGCTATACTCCTCGTAGAGTCCGAAGCTTTCGGGCTGTCTCTTCCAAGTGTCACGTGTCGCTAGCTCGGCTGTGAGTTCTTCATTCTTCGATTGCATGTGGAAAGCTTTCTGGCTGCAGAATATCTTGCTTGTGAAAGCTCTATTCAGATTCAGAATTCACACAAGACCCATGAACACTTGGTCAGAAGCCGCTCAGTGTGAGAGCTATCAGAGCTATGCCTAGTAGCCATGTGTAGAATGCGAAGTAATGGAATCTCTTTGTTCTCACCAAGTTTGAAACGAGTCTTATCGCTATGTAGCCTACTATGGCTGCAAAGACCATTCCGGCTGTAAGCTCAACGGGACCTATGGTTGTAAGTGCCAATTGGCCGCGTTGCAGGTAGGCCTCGACTATTAGGTCTCCGATTACGGCTGGGATTGAGAGTATGAAAGAGAACCTGAACGCTTTTTCCCTTTTCAATCCGAGGAGCAACGCGGTCGAGATGGTCATTCCGCTTCTTGAAAGGCCTGCGAAGGATGCAAGACCTTGAGCCGTGCCCATAAGCAGGGCTATCGAGACGGTTATGACGTCGGTGTTCTCTTTTCCGATTCTAGAGGTGTAAAGCCAAGTTGCGCCTATTATGAAGGCTATCCCAATGGCCAAGAACATGATGAAAGTGTTTGCTTCAAAATACGGTTCGAGGAATTTCGCGTACAATAGACCGATTATTCCTGTAGGAATGGTTGCAACCACTATTAGAGGTATTAGATGGCCATATTCTGACTTGAAGTCAAGGCGTGCTAGTGCAGAGAGTATGTTTTTGACGTCCTTTCTGAAGTAGAAGATGACCACGGCGAGTGTTCCAACATGCAGTGCAACATCGAAGAGCGGCGTAGCCGGAAACGCAAGCAGTTGTTGAGCTATTTTGAGGTGCGCAGTGCTTGATATGGGAAGCCACTCAGCGAGACCCTGAATTATTCCCAAGATAATGGTTTTGACCAACTGTTCAAGCATGAGCAGCGTCTCTTCGTTTTAAGTTTGAAAGATTAAATAACGAAGCTTATTAATCCTTTACCGCGGGTGCAACGTGTGAGCGGCTATCCGGCTGGAAGCGCTGAAGACCGAGAAATGCTGAAGAAGATGCCTGCGGAGAAACTCCTAGACTATTTCTTTCTACAGATACGAAACCTCTGGAGAGTTGACGGATTATACTTCCTAGGCATTGAGAAGAAGTTTGGCACAGAAGCCGCAACCGAGGTTGACGCCGGAGTCTGGGAGGCCATGGCAGAGATTGAAGCAAAGAGTCTCCAACGCATGTTTGATGTAGGCGAAAACCCTGATGTTACAACGATAATGAACCTATTGCATAGATCAAGCTGGGCTCTAGACCAGCCGTTCAAAACGATCGAAACGGGCAGCAAACGAGCAGTTTTGGGCATAGGCCGCTGCAGAACGCAGGAAGCACGGTTGAGCAAGGGCCTCGACGAGTTTCCGTGCAAGAAGGTACGGTTCGGCTACTTGAAGAACTTTGCGACGACGTTAAATCCCAACGTGAAAGTGAACTGTCTGAGATGCCCGCCTGACAAGCATCCAAAAGACGCATGGTGCAAATGGGAATTTACACTATGATTTGGAGCTTACGTAATGTTTTTGTTTTACATCGGTAGCGTTGATGGAAGCGATTTCCGAGGTTGTAATACTTTTAAAGTTGAACAAAGAGAGTTTAGCATGGGCCGTTATGCTACGGTTAAAATGCAAGAAGTGCGGAAACGTCTTCGAACAGGGTCTTTCAGCAGGAGTGGTCTTAGGACCACACCTTGGACCTTATAAGATGGTCAAGTGTCCCGCATGTGGGAAGACCAGTTTCTTCAACGTGTACTCTTCTGTGAAGGACCCGGTCACGTGGCCTCCACAGGAGAAGAAATTGGAACAGCCCTCTGAATCGCAGTTGACGGAGGAAGAGATGGAGAGAAAGCGGATTGAAGAGTCAAAATACGAAAGAACCTGATCCTCTAGGGATGGCGAAACAGTATGATCGACACCGAGAACCTCACCAGAAGATTCGGCAATCTGACCGCTGTTGAAGATGTCACTCTGCACGTTGACAAAGGAGAGGTTTTCGGGTTTCTTGGACCAAACGCGGCTGGAAAAACCACGACTGTTAGGATGCTCTGTTGCCTGATTTCAAAGACGAATGGCAAAGCACGAATAGGCGACTATGAAATTGACAGAGAAGAAGACTGCCTGGCGATAAGAAAGATGGTGGGGTTGCTGCCTGAGAACGTGGGTCTGTATGACAGCTTAAGCGTCTACAAGAACCTCGATTTCTACGGAAGACTCTACGAAGTTTCTGCTGAAAAGAGGCGTGAGAACATAGACCGCTTGCTACGGCTTCTAGGTATCTGGGAGAGAAGAGACGACGCTGTCGGAACCTTTTCAAAGGGCATGAAGCAGAAGACCGCGATTGCACGAGCTTTAATTCACGATCCTGAAGTGCTGTTCTTAGATGAGCCCACTGCAAACCTGGACCCCGAGGCATCCAAGACCGTGAGGGATTTCATTCTTGAACTGAAAAAGGAGAAGCGAACCATCTTCATGAACACGCACAATCTGGACGAGGCGGAAAGACTGTGCGATCGAATAGGCATACTGAAGACGAGATTAATCGCTGTGGATTCGCCGACGAACCTGGAGAGAAGCATGCATGACCGGAGAACAGTGGTTCACTTGGAAAGCGTTGATGAAACGATTTTAGCTGCCGTCAAAAAGCTCAGCGCGGTTAAGAACGTGCGAATCAACGATAATAGGTTAATTCTCGATGTGGACAACCCGGAGAAGGACAATCCGCAATTGGTCAGAGCGATCGTTAAGGCAGGGGGGAACGTGCGATTCGTCACTGAGCTTCGGTCAACACTTGAGGACGTCTACTTAAAGCTCATTCGAGAGGCTGAGACCAAATGAGACTCTGGAAATCGTGGACCGTTGCCACAAAGGACCTCAGCGTCTTTAGGAAGAATAAGTACATCCTTTACTCCCTGATCGCTCTGCCCTTCTTGCTCGGTCTGTTGATCCCCACGATAATCTTGTTCTCATTACAGTCTCAGATTCCCTCAACTAGCCAAACTTCGTTATTGGAAGCATCTACTATTTACATAAACACGGCGTCCGGATATTTTGTCCTCGTGGCAGCAATCCTTCCAACGATAATTGCTTCCTACAGCTTTGTGGGCGAAAAAATTGAGAAGAGCCTTGAACCTTTGTTGGCTACACCGACGACTGATGGCGAGTTACTGTTCGGCAAGAGTCTCGCTGCGTTCCTTCCCTGCATCGGGGCAACCTACGTTGGGGGAGCGATTTTCGTGACTCTGGTAGACGTTTGGTCCTTCATCAATTTTAGAAGTTTTCTGCTTCCAAACCCGTACTGGGCAGTAATAACTGGGATCGTGACGCCTCTGGCGTGCATCCTGAGCGTTGAAGCCAACGTGATAATATCTTCAAGAGTGAACGACGTAAGAGCAGCCCAACAGTTGGGTGGACTCGTCATTCTCCCGTTGATACTCGTAGTGATCCTTGCTTCGACCAACTCGGCAATCCCGAACAGTTCACTCGCCTTGATTGTCTCAGGCGCATTGGCCGCCGCAGATCTCGCATTGTTCTACTTGAGTAAAGCAACTTTTCAGAGGGAAGAAATACTCACAAAATGGAAGTGACTGCCAGAATTCTCAAACTATTATTACGCTTTGACCCAATGTTTTTTTGAACTGCCGGTATCACTTTCTTTTTCCGAACAGCACGCGCGAAACACTAGCCATTTTGCGTGAGTTGTCAAAGGAAAGGCCCGAGCTAGATCGCCTGAACGCTTGATGCTTTAAAGACGATGAAAACTTCGCTCTCTAAATTGAGCGCCATCTCACCAAAGGACCGTTTGGTTATTTGAACCACGAAAGGTTTTCCAACGTCGATCGTGAGCTTCACGAGGGAACCTAAATCTGAGATTTGAACGATTCTGCCTTTAAACACGTTTCTGGCGCTTGATGTCAGTGGGTTTTTAGATAGAATTATGTCTTGGGGGCTTATGAAAATTGAGGTTTCACCTTGTTTTTGAAGTGCTGCTTCGATTTGCACGCCATTGCCCACATCCACAATTGTTGTGCCCGCATCCGTGATTCTTGCGGTTCCCACGAAAGTGTTGTCGACCGCGGCAAAACTGGCCAGATTCCTAGAAAGCCTGCCGAAAATATCAGCTGATGTTCCAATTTCGGTTATTCTGCCCTGGTTTATCAGGGCGACACGGTGAGGTATTGCTTTGGCTTGGAACATGTTGTGAGTGGCCATCACAATAGTGGTCTTCAGCTCCCGATTGACAGTTACGATGACCTCCTCAATGATCGAAGCGTTCTTGGGATCCAAGTTTGCAGTGGGTTCGTCTAAGAGAAGCAGCCTAGTCTTCAAAACTAAGGCCCTAGCTAATGCCACTCTTTGTTGCTCTCCACCTGAGAGTTTCTTAGCCGAACGCTTCTCGAATCCTTCCAACTTCACGAGTTTCAATGCTTTCCTAACTTCTTCCTCAATCACTGCTTTCGGCATTTTCCGCATTTTCAAACCGTAAGAAACATTATTAAATACAGAAGTGCCAAAGAGCACTGTTCTCTGAAACACCAATGCACTCTGCAAACGCATTCTTTCTGAATTCTTGTCTGTGACTATTTCGTCTTGAAATTTGATTTCTCCACTTTTAGGTTTTAGAAGGAAGGCGAGAACTTTTAGAAGAGTGGTTTTTCCAGACCCGTTAGGCCCGAGCAACGCCAGTATTTCACCTTCCTGAATTTGCAGCGTCAGATTTTCCAACACAATCCTACTGCCGAAGCACTGCGTTACATTTCTTAACTCTGCGAGCACTGTCATTTCTTGGCCTCTGACTAACATCATTCAACGAGGCTTTATTGGGGCATCCTGCCGAGGGCAAGTAGCACCTGTGGGTTCTTAGCAATAACTATTATCAAATTTATGCCAAACACTATTACGAGCAGAATTATCGCGAGGGCAATGGCCGTGGAGAAGTCAGCACGTGCAGTGAGAGTCGAAATGTTCGTCGTCAAGACATCAGTGAAACCGGCAAGGTTGCCACCCACCATCAGGGCAACTCCCAACTCTGCAATCGCGCGATTGAAACCGGCAACATTAGAAAAAATGAGTCCGTTGATCGCTTCCTTCAAAACGGCGATTGAAGCCTGAGACTCGGAAGCCCCCAAAGTTTTTGCTAGATTCATCATTTCTGGGTCGACGGCTTCAATCGCATTCGTTGCAATGCTAACAATCAGAGGTGTCACAAGCAAAGCTTCGCCTAAGATAATTGCTCCCGGAGTATAAAGCAATCCCAGAAATCCCAATGGTCCAGCCTTTGAAAGAATCAACCAGAGAAACAAGCCTAAAGCCACGGTGGGCAGGCCAATTAAAGTCGTGAAAAAACCTTTGATTATGGATTTGCCTCGAAAATCCTTTAAGCCCAAGAGCATTGCGATTGGTGTTGCCCAGAGTACAGCGAGAATTGTTGCAACTCCAGAAAAAAGAAGAGAACGGTAGACAACGCCATAGACGGTTGGATCACCAGACAAGATCAGTTGAAGAGCTCTAACTATGCCATCTAATATCTGGTTCAATCATTTTGCCTCTAAGAATAGAGCTCTGGATGGCCACCTTGATATTGCGTTGGGCATTCTGTACCGTTGAAGAACGCATATTGCTCTATCCAAGAAACGTCAGGCTGTGGACTACCGTTCTTGAGAGGCTGAACTGCACCATAGAACAGCTGTTGCGAATAATTGCCTGTGCCATAGCTGTTTATCACTTGCTGACCTGCATCTGAAACAAGCCATTTTATGAAGGTTATCGCCTGGCTGAAACTGACGTTGCTGACTACTTTTGGGTTTACCGCGTATACGCTGTAGACGTTAAGCAAGGAATAATCAGGACCTTTTATTAGTGCTGCTAGAGAGATCGTGCCGCTTTGTGAAAACGAAAGGTAGGTACCCATATCTGAAAGCGTATATGCGTTTTTTTGGTCAGCCACTTGCAACGTTGCGCCCATGCCTTGTCCTGTGCTCGTAAACCACGATTCTTTTGATATTGTCGTCCAATTGTAGCCTGCTGCTTTCCATAGGCTCACCTCTTTTGTGTATGTTCCAGAGGCATCATTTCTCGAAACCCAAACTATCGTGCCCGTTTGGTTTCTTCCATATGCCAGTATGCTTTTCAACGCTTCGGTTGCGTTTTTGCCTGCGATTTTAGCCGGGTCCGAGCTTGGGCCAACTATGGCGAAGTAGTTCCAGGCGATAATTTTTCTGCAGACTAAAGTTCCATTTGCAAGGTAAGGATATTCAGATGACGGCGCGTGAACTAGAACTACGTCAGCCTCTCCAGCTGCTGCGTTTGCGAGAGCGATACCTGTTCCTTGTGGAGAAAAGTAAATGTCAACCTTATGAGTTGCTTCATATTGCGTCTTTATTTGATCAAGTAACCCGGTGTCGTAGAGGCTTGTGGTCGTAGATATTATCAGGCGAGGTGTTGGGGAGAAATCCAAGTAAGCTATTGTTCCTGCAATCACCACGACCGTCGCTATTACTGCCACAATTAAGATTTTTTGCCATGCTTCCATCTCTAATCACCGATATGTTTTCTTATTCATTTCGATGACCTTTATAAAATTATCGCAGCAGAAGAGACACTGTTGCCCAACGAGAGATACGCAAGTCGTTAGGCGTGCTTTCGATCGATCGAAATGAATCGACCGATAACCACAGCCGCCATGTATTAGCACGCATGTGCGTTCCAAATTTGGTCTGAAATGGTTCTTATTCTTCTTTTGCCTGTTCACGTCCGATACGAGCTTGTTTTGTAGCCAAGTCTTGGCCATGCTGAGGAAGGAAAATCATGAATTTGGGCATCAAACCGATCTAATCATCGCGGAGTCTTACACCGCAACCTTCGGCTTAACCCTCTACAGCTCGAGAAAGGCGGACACTGCGACAAGACCGAAAGCCGACGCGAGGCCTAGAATTGCATCCAAATTACAAAAGACGAATTAAGACCATTTTTAACCATTTTCGGAACAGGCATGCGGCCAACGGCTCTAAACTTTATAAGAAATGCACTACAACAATAACAGCCAGAATGCTCTCCCGCGGCAAACACAAGCCTTCAGGCAAGATTTGGATAGAGTACAATGGAAAACCGCTACTGGGCAAGGGCGGAGCCAAAATCCTAGAAAGCATCAAAGACGAAGAATCAATCTCAAAGGCTGCTAAGAAGCTCGGCATGTCGTATCGTTATGTTTGGGGTTACATACGGAACATGGAGAAAGCCCTTGGCGAACCAGTCTTGGAAACGTTCAGAGGAGGCAAGTCCGGCGGTGGCGGTGCAAGATTGACCGAGTGCGGTGAAAGTCTACTAGACGAATACGGGCGTCTAGAGAATTACCTGAATCAGATTCTTGCCAACAAAGGATACTGGGAGGTGAAGAATTTGAAGATCAGTGCAAGAAACCGTTTGAAAGGAAAAGTTGTGTCAGTTGAAAAAGACGGCGTTACAGCAAAGGTAAAGATCGACGTAACCGGGCCTTCTGTAGTCACGGCAGTGATAACAAAGGAAACCCTTGAAGATCTGAACATAAAAGTCGGGGACATCGTAGAAGCGATAGTGAAAGCAACTGAAGTCATGATAGCCAAATAAGCTTTTGCAAGGCTCGTAGGCACAGTGCAAAAAAGAAGCGCAAAGACCAATCACTGACCCAATAGACCTGAGGTTCTGTCAAAACATGTTTTTTTCGCAAGCGGAAACAACATCCCTGCGAATCTTGGAATCTAAGCGATGTTCTTCGAGTTTAAACTAGTTGCTACGACTCCCTGCTCTTAGCTGAAGGCTATTGGACTCATTTTTCAATGATCATCGGATGAACCAGTTGGCGGCAATGAGGGCAGTGCACCAGTGCCTTGTCTCCGCTTGATTTCCAATCCTTCTTGCAGAAGGGGCATCGATACCACACGACGTTTCCAGGAAGATAAAACCGTTGCACGCTCAAGACAAGCAATACTACTCCTGAAATGAGCATAGCATCCCCCAAGACCACGAGGTACACCAGTTTAAATTCAAGACCCGCAATGAAGCCCAGTTTCTCCGTCCATAGAAGCGTCAGAAAAGTTGAAAAAGGGTCTTTGGCTGACGAAACCTCTGGCCAAGTTTTCCACAGCGTGGTCAAAAGCGCAGCTATCCCTGCTAAGCATAAGATTAAGCTGAGGGCATACGTGGACCTCTTTCTGCGAAAAATCTTCATTCTGCATTCTCGGCTTCAGATTTGCCACTTTTGTTTTATTAGATTTATGAAGTCAGTGTTCACAACAATCTACATTTCGCAGTTGGTGTTTAACGCGCGCGACAATAGTCCTAAACGCAACAGCATGGAAGGCCCTGCCAGCTATACTCATTTATCCTGTCGTAGCGAACAGGCATGGCTTCAAATTCCAAAGGACAACATGGACCATCACGAGAAAGCAAACCTCAACGAGCATAGCGCGTCGCAGATGAGAGAGCAGATTCTCGCAAACTCATGGAAACCTTTAAGTCTGCCGTGCGGTTTGTAATGGATGATAATTGGAAATCCAATTTTTCAATTATGCTCAAGCCCAAGAGAGGTGATTATACACGTCCCAAAAAAGAATGTTCGAAATCAAATGCACCGACTGCGGTCAAACCGCTATGGTGCCCTTCAAGCCTACGGCAGGCAAGCCAGTTTACTGTAAAACGTGTTTCTCGAAGCACATGCTCAAGCGACCAGAAAATGGCGGTGCGAACTCCAGTTTTGACCCGAAACAAGCCTGGGCACGACGAGGAGACAACTGGCATGGAAGAAAGGAGGAAGAACCCACCAGCGTCTTTCAACGGCTCTAGTGCACACTTAAAATAAGTAATATTCAGGCAGAAGGCAAGTTGCCGCCTTCGTTACCGCTTTTTGTTACCGCTTTCGTTACTATCGTTTGCCACTGATTGTCTTAGCTGGCTGGAACACTTCACATGGTTCCTGTCTTCTGCATAACTGTGTGTCATGATTGTAACCTCTTGGACACTTCGGTCTCATATAGTGAACACAGTTGCCGCACTCCATTTCTGGAACGGCATTCAGGGTCACAGTAGACGTGGGCAACTCAGCGCTTTTCCGTTCTTTCATCGTCCTCTGCTTCTTAGGCAAATCGCATCTTATGTCACAAGTCCTGCGCAGACCGCACAGATAACAACAAGCGTCCTTAACCTCGTTACGGCACGCCTCCGCCCTGAGCGCTCCCATGTCGCTCTCCCTTATCGCGCTGCAACCATCGTCTCCAACTAGATACTCACACTCAAAACGTGAACGGCCAGCATTCTTCGTCAGGTCCCCCTCCTACCTTTTCCATAGTACGCAGTGCTTCTACTGATTCTGACGCCCTCGAGGATCCGCTAGAATCTCTACGGGATCCGGCTGCTTGTCCGTCGAAGAGCGCGCTTCCCGGTTTTTTTTCCTCGCCTTTGATGTTGTGACTCTTCTGTGGATAGGCGAAGTTGTACATCTTCATGAATCAATTCGAGACTCGTCAGGATATCCGCGTAAGAAGTGCCTGCTGAGAACGCGACGACTGCGGCCGTGCCAACAATGAGTCTTGTATCAGGACCCAACATTTCCCTCAATTCTTCCGGCACACGCAGTACATCAGACTCGATCTTCGCCACTATCATTTTAAGCTCACCCAACTCGAAATCACCAGTTCTTAGAAAACCCCCTCGAACTATTCAAGCCTTTTCTTTACCTTCTATGCTTGCCTTATATGCTTACACGCGGCGGTCGGCTGGATTTTGGAAAACGAGCTCTACAGGAAACTCAGATTTTTCCCGCGCGCTAGCATCGTTGAAGGTTATGTACGTATGCTTTCAAAGAATTTATGTCCCCCACCGAGATACAGTTCGCGCGCGCAGACTGGCCAAAGAGCTGAATGTGTCAGGCTACTCATCTCCAACTGTCAAAGCATCCAGCATGTATTAGTTTTATTAGCCGTAACGTGTAAACTAGTTAGAAAAGGGTGATCGTTCAGAATGAAGTCTTTTGACGCAAGTTCAGCGTACCGCTTCATGGAAAGACTCGTCAAAGACATCGGAAACCGAGAATCGGGAACAGACTCAGAGCGCAGAGCAGCACAGCAAATAAAGACTTGGTTCGAAGAGCTCGGACTCGCCAGCGTCACAACGGAAGAGTTCGAAGTTCAAACAAGCCAGATCCTAAAAGAAGAGGCCTCGCTTCCCGACGGCACGAGAATCGAATGTACAGCTGTCGGAAACTCGCTGTCAACCCCGCCTGAAGGCGTCGAAGCAGAAGTCGTTATGTTGGAGTCGACGTCACAGGAAGCGCTGAAAAAAATCGAGAACAAAATCGCCATTCTGAGCATTATTCTCTACCAGAAAGACTTCGTCAAAGTCGTGAAAGCAAAACCCATGGCCTTGGTCTATCCTTCCCGCACTCCCTTGGCGCCCACTGTTTATCGTTCCATCCACGCTGAATTCGTCGAAAAGGAAAACGTCCCGGCCGTGTCAATGGCCCACGACGACGTACTCAACGTGCTAAAAGGCCCGAAAAAGCTGAGAATAGTCACTGAAGTAAAGAAAGTGACAGCTAAGAGCCAAAACGTCCTCGGCAAAGTGCCAGGCGTTCTCGAAGACGAAGACATACTCATCGGCGCACACTATGACACGGTAAGAAGCGTCATGGGCGCGCACGACAACGCCGCAGGAACCGGCCTAGTGCTCGAACTTGCAAGAATTTTCGCGGGTGAAAAACCGAATCGAACGCTCAGGGTCGCAGCGTTCGGCTCCGAAGAGCTTGGACTGCGCGGCAGCTTCCATCACGCCGAAAATCCCGAGAACACAAAGAACCTCAAGCTCTGCCTCGACTTCGACGTTCACGGAATACTGCTCGGAAGCTTAAGCGCCGTCGTTCTGGGACCAGAAGAATTGAAATCATACCTCTCTTTCACAGCCAAGGAGCTTGGAATACGCCTTCAAGCCACGAGTGAATTGGGAATGGGAGGTTCAGACCACATGCCCCTGGCCTTCTACGGTGTTCCTTCTATCATGCTGTCACGAGGTGGAGGAGCAGCCCAAATCATGCACACAAACCTTGAAGACCTGCGCTGGTGCGGTCCCGAAGCCTTCATCCCCGCAGGCAAGCTAAGCCAAACACTCTTGGAACGCTTACTGAGAGCCGAGGAGCTACCTTTTGAGAAGAAGATCCCGAACGAAGTCGCCAAGGCGCTTGAAAAGAGATTCGAAGACTCAGGTATCAAGAAAAAAGCGAAAGAATAAGTATAATGACAAGAAGGCATGCGCGTCACGTATTCTAAGATAATTGGAAACGTCTTCCCGTTCATCGCGCAATCTCTTTTTTTGTGTTTGCTTGAGATGTCTTCATTTGCATATACAAAGCCGAATCCAAACATTAGTTCAGGCAGTTCACATGAATTTTCCTGAGTCTGTACTCTTTTTTTTGACGAACAGCGTGGCACCGTTCTAATCACACATGGAGTTTTCTGGTTTCAAGGGCACGTTTGGTAAACGGGAACAGTTATAATGACTTTTATGGTATGCCACTATAGGTTAGGAAAATGTTCAGCGTTCAAGTTCAATGCAGCAGATGTGGCAAAACCTTCCCTCCTGACATAGTACTAACTGTCTGCACAAAATGCGGCGGAGCACTTCTGTTCCGCTACGATTTGCGCGGAGTTGCCGACGTCTTGTCAAAGGGGGCCCTGAAGAAGAGGAGCGACAGCTTCTGGAAGTTCATCGAACTTCTTCCCCTATCCTCGGCTGAAGGCGTCGTTTCGCTAGGCGAGCCATACACGCCCTTGCTTCGTCTTCCACAAGGCAGTGCGACAGCCCTCAAGAACGTGTACGTTAAGGATGACGGACGACTTCCAACAGGAACGTTCAAGGCAAGAGGAATGGCGGTTGCTGTCTCAAGACTCAAGGAGCTAGGCATAAAGCGAATCGCAGTTCCATCCGCTGGAAACGCAACCGCGGCCCTAGCCGCTTATGGGGCGCAGGCGGGACTTGAAGTCTTCGCGTTCATGCCCAAAGACGTGCCTGAAAGCATTCTCAAAGAGTGCATCTTTCTGGGAGCCAAGGTGTACCTCGTCAATGGACTGATCAACGACGCTGGCGAAATTGTGAAGAGACTCGAACCAAAATACGGTTGGTTCAACGTTTCCACCAACAAACAACCCTACAGGGTCGAAGGCTACAAGGCGATAGCATTTGAAGTAGCAGAACAGTTCAACTGGAACCCGCCGGACAGCATAATCTTCCCAACAGGAGGAGGAGAAGGAGTGATTGGCCTCTGGAAAGGCTTCAAAGAACTAAAGGACTTAGGCTGGACAAAGAAGATCCCACGAATAATAATCGTCCAATCCACGGGCTGCGCCCCACTCGTCAAAGCCTTCAACAGCAACCAGTCAGACGTCAAGGAACCATGGCAGAAAGCCCAAACAATCGCCACCGGCTTGAACGTGCCCTACCCTTACGCAAGCTACCTTATACTCCGGGCATTGAAGGAAACGAACGGCATGGCAACAGCAGTGGAAGACACAAAGATAATCTCCTCTATGAAAAGCCTGTTCAGAAAGGGCATATACGCGTGTCCAGAAGCAGCCGCCACTCTGGCAGCGCTGGAAAAGTTGAAAAATCAAAACGCCTTTGACCCAGAGGAAACCATACTGCTCTACATCACTGGTAACGCAACGAAATATTTCGATGCACTAGAAATAAGAAGAGGGCAAATACCGGTCCTGGAGCGAAACACAAGCTCATTGGACTAAACTTTCCGCAAGAAGAGTACTTATACGTTTCCGGATGTTTATGTCACCGAGGGAAACGTATGATCAAGACTGTTTGGTCAATCACCTTCCACGTGTCAGATTTGGAGAAAGCTGCAAGATTCTATGAGGAAACATTGGGCTTGGAGCGAAAGTACGAGTTTCCAAGTTACGTCGGATTCGAATGTGGCGGCATAGAAATAGGCTTAATCCCAAAACCGAAAGGCGAAGCGCCGTGCAATGCGTCACCGACCGTGCAGTTGCTCGTGAATGACGTTGACCAGTTTTGCAGAGAACTAGAGACGAAGGGAATGAAGTTTACAAAAGAAGTGCACGACGAAACGTGGGGCGGGAGACAAGCAACGTTTAAGGACACAGACGGTAATGTCCTTGAAGCCACACAGCTAGACTGGAAAAAATATTTTGAAGTATCAGCAAAGGGTGCCCAAAATAGGTAGCCAGCGCTTGAAGAAAAAAGGAAACGATGCCAACAGATTGCACGCTATTGTTTTCGTCCGCATTCAGGGCAGAAACGCACCGAAACAGGTATTCTGCTTTTGCAGTTGGGGCAGATTTTCAACACAAGTTCAGGACGCAACAGGGCCCCGCAGAAATTGCAGTAGCTAGAAACTGAGGAGACTTCCCTCCCACATCTTGGGCAAATCAAGCATCTTCCATACAAGGGAAGCGGAATAAGAACCCAAGCTCCAACGTTCAAATCATCCACTTCGTTCGAACAGGCTTTTTGATCTTCACCATCACAGTCTGCTATTTATACGGTGCCTCGTCGACGAAGGAGGCATTGCTTCTAACCTGCAAGTAAATGAATCATAGAAAAGAAAATGGGAAGGTGGAAGAAACGCTCTACTTCTCTTTTTCTATAGCATAAGCGGCTTTAACGGCAATTATCACAGCGGCTGGGGCTGCGAACGCGGCGATGTACTTCAGAATCGCGTATGCCCAGTCATACAGCAGTTCATGAATAGTTCCTAGTGGTTGCCAGACACCCGACAGACCCGACAACCCCGCCACGACCAGAGCAATTGATGCTATGAGAAAAGGCGTTACATCCTTCGTGCCTACGCTTATGAGACCAATCACTATTCCAAGAATCACCAAGATCAACGTTACATACGCGTCGGCGTTTGAAACATTGGTGTCACTCCAGTGAAACGTTGCGGCGTAGGCCATGTAGCCAACAACTAGTCCCATCACGATTGCTATGACCACAAAGGCGATAAAAGCCCACTTTGCAATCTCTCTCATTTCCATTTCTACCACAGAATTCCCTATATGTTGAAGAACGTGTTATAAGTTTTTTGCAAATCTTCAACCTTCTCTGCTCGGTGCAACTGGAAAGTGTTCTTCGTCCACAGAGAAAAGTGGACTTTATTGTCCGCTGGCCATGTTCAAGCTGAGGTTGAGGGGGTTAAGGAGAAAACGGAAGGTTATGGCTGAGTGATTTCAGCAAAGCTTTTCCTCTCGTAGTGCGCAGGGTTGTCTTCAGAGGGTTCATATGGGAATCCGACAGGTTGAGGTTTATCAGGTTACTTTGAAGTATAGGGAACCTTTCCGCATTGCTCCGGGGGTGAGCACCGAGGCTAACAACGTTGTTGTGAAGCTGGTCACAGATTATGGTGTAATCGGTTGGGGTGAGTCTTCTCCGTCGAAGAGGGTGACAGGTGAAACGGCGGAGACAGTGGCCAGAACCCTGGACAAGATTGGGCCAAAGCTCATTCGATTGTGCCCGTTAAGGATCGAGCAGGATGTTGAATTGATGGACACTATTGTTGAGGGAAATCCTGCGGCGAAAGCAGCAGTGGACATGGCGCTGCATGATGTTTTGGGGAAAACGGTTGGGAAAGCATTGTTCATGCTTATTGGGGGTTATCGGACTGAAGTTGTGACGGACGTAACGTTGGGCATCAAATCCGCGAAGGACATGGCTGTCGATGCTGCCAAGGCTGTTAGGAAAGGTTTCAGGGCGCTGAAAGTGAAGTTGGGCACCGACCCTGCTGAGGATGTTGAACGTGTGAGGACAGTTCGTGAAGCAGCAGGTGACGATGTGCAGATTAGGGTTGACGCTAACCAAGGCTGGACAGTTAAACAGGCTGTTGACGTGCTCAACAAGATTGAAAAGTTCAAGATACAGTTTGCAGAGCAGCCGGTTTCTGCGGAGGACGTCAAGGGCTTGCGTGAAGTCAGGAGGAACTCGCCTGTGCCGATCATGGCTGATGAGAGTGTTCACACGCCCCGAGATGCTCTGCGGCTCATACGCGCGGAAGCGGTTGACCTGATAAATATCAAATTGATGAAGTGCGGCGGAATTCTCAACGGGAGGAAAATCGCTGAGGTCGCTGAGGCTGCCGGGGTTCCCTGCATGATTGGATGCATGAGCGAGTCTGAAATCGGCATAGCCGCGGCTGCCCACTTGGCCGCAGGGGTTAAAAACATTCAGTACGCAGACTTGGATTCGGACCTTCTGCTTAAAGACAGACTGGTCAAGAAAGGCGGCCTAAGCGTCAAGGATTCTGCGAGAACATTCTCAAAGGGATGCGGCTTAGGCGTGGAAGAAATAGACGCTCAGCTTCTGGGAAAACCTTTGAAGATATACAAGTAGTACCTGCTTTCGGTTCCGTGTCTTGCCCCTGTGCTGCGACTTAAACTTCGCAGTTTTCTCGTCCATCGTCATCCCGCAAACAGGATCCGTAACCATGCACCGCTTTTTGTGACCCGCGTCAGTTTTCAAAGTCCCCCCCGTTTTTTGGTAACGTGTGTGGTAATGTTGTGTGGTAACGATTCTTGAAGAAGCAGGCAGGTGTGTGGGTCGATGCGTAGGTCTGGGAAGCTTACCAGGATCTTTGCAGCCGTGAAAAGCTGCGGCCGTCTAAGCCGATAGAAGAGTATCTTAGGCTTACTCTGCGGAACGGATATGAGAAGCGTGGTCTGAACAATCGGTCGAATCATTTGAGAGAGCAAATCATTTTAGACTAAGGCTTCTTTGTTGATTGCATGAATCCACGATTCGAGAAGCATGTTGTAGAGACGATGAGGAAAATGGAAGATCCTGGGTTGCTTTTGGTGAGTGCGAAGAAAGATGGGAAAAACAATGTGATGACGGTTGGTTGGGGGCTCGTGGGCGTTTTCTGGAGGGTGCCAGTTTTTATGGTGGCCGTGAGGCCTTCGCGGTTCAGTCACGAATTTGTCGAGGAGACCGGCGAGTTTACGGTGAATGTTCCCGGCGAAGGCATGGATAGTGTTGTTGAGTACTGTAGCAAAGTGTCCGGAAGGAAACACGACAAGTTTGCGGAGCGCAAACTGAGTTTGCTGAAAGGCAAGAAGGTGCGGGTGCCTGTGATCAAGGAGTGCAAGATACATTACGAGTGTCAAGTCATGCACAAGCTTGAGGTTGTTCCAAGTTTAGTTCCTGCAAACGTCAAGAAGACCCTCTATCCGCGTGGTGACCACCACACGATATACTTTGGAAAGATCGTTGCAGTCTACTGAGCACACGTGTTCAAGACGGATCTGGTTTCTAACCGGCGAAGGGTAGCGCTTACTATACAAGCGTCTGATCTTTGATCTAAAGGCCGAAGATTTATTACGTATGCTGCTTTATGTGTGCAAAGGAACCATTTGGTTCAATACATGTGTGTGACGGTATGAAGGGCAAGACGATACGGCAGA
This sequence comes from Candidatus Bathyarchaeota archaeon, assembly GCA_963707955.1. Classification (GTDB taxonomy): domain Archaea; phylum Thermoproteota; class Bathyarchaeia; order Bathyarchaeales; family Bathycorpusculaceae; genus DASPPK01. Next base: position 759,203 of record OY970176.1, read on the forward strand.
AGGTGGTAATTCCTGCCACGCCAAACGAGGTTTATGAGGCCTTTGTTGACCCGAAGAAGCATTCTAAGTTCACCGGCAGCAGGGCAACCTTCGATCCCGAGGTCGGCGGAGAGTTTACAGCATGGGATGGCTACATATCGGGAAAGAACTTGGAGCTGAAGAAGGGAAAGAGGATAGTGCAGGAGTGGCTGACGACAGAATGGCCCAAAGGTTTTCCTTCTTCCAGACTGGAGTTAACTCTCAGGAAGACAGAAGAAGGCACTGAGATCTCGATGGTTCATTCTGGGGTTCCTGCTGAACAGGTTGAAGACATTCTGCAAGGTTGGAATGAATTTTACTGGGAGCCCTTGAAGGAGTTTTTTAAAAAGTGAATGGCGCATGGGTCTTGCAGTCTGACCGAAACCGACCTTTGCACAGAAAATTTAAACCGGCTAATTGACACGGCTAATTTGAGCTTGCGGCGTCTAACATCAAGGATAAGTGTTCTTGGATGTCTTCAAGCTTGTCTCACGTTTGGAAGTCTGAACTCAACTTGCCCCAAGCAGGAATGCACACTTTTCCATTTTCAAGTTCCGCGTCTTTCCGGATCTATTCAAGCACGGAGCCGCACAACTGGAAGATACGTGATTTGCAGAAAGGCTTGATCCTCGTCTACAACGGGACAGAGACGGTTGGAGAAGGAACAGGTTTCGGGGTTCCCGTTCTCGTCTATTCAGACGAAACGTATTTTTCAGGGTCTTCAAAAGTAGACGTTTCTCAGAGTGATGGATCTCGCACAGTTTGTAAAGAGTTTGTGATGGACAGGGTTACCAGAAACAGGTTTAGAAATGTAACGCTGGAAAACAGGATAGCCCGCAGGTTTTTCACGCGGCTGGCGGACGTTTACCAAACGCATCCTAAACTTCGGTCTCTAACGTTGAAAGACCTGACTGGAAAGATGGATGTCGACACGACTTTTTTGAAGGCAATTTCAAGGGGTAAGGTCGTTGTCACTTATACGATGGGTGGACCCCGTGTTGTGGTGAAGGCGGATTTCAGGGATTTAGAGAGGAGGGGACTTCAAAAGATTTTCATGCTGAACGAGCAGGGGTCGAAGTTTTTCAGGGAATACGAAGATTCTGAGGGCGCAGAATTGGTGGACACGCATATAGGTGCTTGGGACGGAATAAGCGCAAAATGGGGTTGTCTGAAAATTCTGAACGGTGAGTTTGGCTTTCGCCTGTGGAGGGTTGAAGACAGTTTGTTGCGCAGAGGTCGCGAGTTTCTGGAGGGTTCTCTGGATTGGGTTGGCTTGGACTACGAGGTTAATCCCCGGATGGATGTTTTCGAGTATGTAATTGAGGTTCTGGACGTGCGATAAACGTTGACGATGGTGACGTTGGTCTATCCGTATTTTCAACCTTCGGCGGATAATTCGATTTTCCGATTTCCGCCTTTGGGGTTAGGCTACATAGCTTCATATTTGAAGAGTCACGGCATTTCAGTTGACGTGGTCGATTGCACCTTCATGAACCAAGAGGAGGCGTTGGAAAAGATCAGGAGTTCTAACCCGAAGATAATCGGGTTGCAAGCGATGTTTTCGATGAAGGAAAAAGCTCTTGAAATCGCTGAACTCGCTAAGAAAGACTCTGCACTTCTCGTTGCAGGCGGACCGCTTCCAACAGTTGAACCTGAAGAGTTCCTCTCGACTTTTGACGTTGTCGTCATTGGCGAAGGCGAACAGACCATGCTTGAACTGGTCCATGCAGTCCAAGGTGGCACTAGTCTGATGAACGTGAGGGGAATTGCGTTTAAGGAAAAAGGCGAGGTCAAGGTGACTTCACCTCGGAGTTTCATCGAGAACCTTGATGATATTCCGTTCCCGTCCAGAGAACTGTTCGACAACCAAGCCTACAAGAATTACTACTCAAGGAACTTCGGTTACACAACAACGTCGATTTTAACCTCTCGAGGCTGCCCGTTCAAATGTGATTTCTGCAGCAGGCCGATATTTGGAAACAGGTTCAGGTCAAGAACGCCCGCCAACGTCGCTCAGGAAGTTGAAACAGTCCATGAACTCGGCTACGAGAGAGTATGGTTCGCCGATGACTGCTTCACGTTAGACCGAAAGAGAATGCTCAACATCTGCGACGAGCTGGTTCGCAGACGCATCACCATCGGCTGGGAATGCCTGTCAAGAGTTGACACTGTAGACTTGGAAGTTGCTGAGAGGATGAAGCAAGCAGGATGTGTCCGCGTGTTTTTCGGAATAGAATCTGGCAATGAAAAAGTCCTCGAAATCATGAACAAACAAGCGACCACAAAACAGGCTATTGACGCGGTATGCATTTTCAAGAAGGTTGGAGTCCAAGTCGGCGCGTTTTTCATAATAGGTTACCCTGGTGAAAACGATGAGACAGTTCTGGAAACCGTAAATTTTGCGTCCTCTCTTCCCCTAGATTACCTGTCCTTTACATTTCCCTATCCTATTCCAGGAACACCGCTCTTCGAAAGGGTAAGAGACAGGATGAATTCTGACGATTGGAAGGAGCCTGAAGGGTTTCATCTCATAAAGCACAAAATGCTTTTTCGATCTCCTTTTTCTGAGACCAAACTCAAGTTTGCAATCTTCAAAGGAATGTCACAGTATTATTTGAGGAAATATATGGGCAAAAGAGCCTACAGGTCAGTGGGCAGCCTTTATGAACGTCTCACGGATGCTGTATACAGAATCTTGAATTGAGTTATCGCACTCGACCTTCCCAACAGGGTACATTAATAATTCGATTTCTGTTCAGGCGTCCCTTCAGATTCAAGCGTGCGTCAGTTTGTACGGTGAGAAAGCGATATTACTCGGGCCGCGCTTCCAGGTTTCATTCATCTAATTCCGTGTATATCCTGTCCAGCCTCAGGCTTGCTTTTTTTCCAGCGAGTCTAAGTAGAACGTAGTGCAGAGTCTCATGAACTATTATGTTCTCGATCTCGCCTTCGTACAGTCCACCAAAAATGTAGACGATTCCATAACCTGCGTCGAAAACCCCGTGAATTGGGGGAAACTGGAAGACAAATTTCAGTGACTTGGCCATTGCTAGTCCCTCGTCATGCGGCATTCTTGGTTTTTCTTCAAAACAACTAAGAGCAGGGTTCAGTATAAGTGGGATATTTCAGTCTGCAAAATATATCGGGTTCCTCAGGAACAATGGTTAAATAGAATGCCCTTATCATTTGCAGGATTGGTGCTTCGAAAATGGGGTATTTAGAAACACAACCGTAAACGCGTTTTGAAGCGCAGTGGACACCCCGTAGAACCCGTGAATGTTTTAGATAAAAAGCGTAAGGAAAGAGTGATTTCAAGTGCAGACCACCGAGTGCTAGGGCAACAGTTGGATCTGTTTTCGATAAGCGAGGACGTTGGATCTGGATTGGTGCTGTGGCATCCGAACGGCACCATCGTCCGCAACTTGATCAGAGACTACTGGGAGAGTGAACATCTGCAGAACGGCTATCAGCTCGTGTGCACGCCGCACATTGCACGTAGAGAACTGTGGCAAGTCTCGGGACACTTGGATTATTACAAGGACAACATGTACGTGTTTGAAAAGGACATGGAAGGCTACGTTGTTAAGCCAATGAACTGCCCACTTCACATCGCGATCTACAAGAGCAAGCGAAGAAGCTACAGAGAACTGCCTATTCGCTACGCCGAGTGGGGAACGGTGTACAGATACGAGCGCTCAGGAACGCTGCAGGGACTGCTACGAGTGAGAGGGTTCACACAGGACGACGCGCACATCTTCTGCACGGCCGAACAGGTCACACAGGAAATCCTAAACCTGCTCGACTTCACAAGGCACGTGATGCAAAGGTTTGGCTTCGAGAAACACCGCGTCTACCTTTCGACCCGCGACCCAGAACATCCCGAGAGGTACATGGGCTCAAGCAAGGAATGGACCGATGCCCAGAATGCTCTCGCAAAAGCACTGGAAAAGAAGCAAATCGCTTACAAGGAGATGCCCGGCGAAGCCGTGTTCTACGGACCGAAGATAGACATGAACATCGTCGACGCAGCAGACAAGGAGTGGCAGTGCACGACTTTGCAGTTTGATTTCAACCTTCCCAAGCGGTTCAACGTTACCTACGTCGGCGCAGACAACAAGCAACACGGAGTCATAATGATTCACAGGGTGCTACTTGGTTCTGTTGAAAGGTTCTTCGCGATACTGTTGGAGCACTTTGGCGGCAGCCTGCCAGCTTGGCTTGCACCCGTTCAGGTTGAGGTTATCCCCGTGACAGACGATTGCCTAGAGTATGCTGGCGCAGTTTGTGCGGAGCTAAGGGCTCGCCAGGTGAGGGCAGAGGTTGACGAAAGTCCTACCACTGTTGGCTACAAGATCAGGACCGCGGAGGTTCGAAAGGTTCCCTACATGGCCATAGTCGGCAAACGCGAAGTCGAAGAGCAAAAGGTGTCGGTCAGGAAACACGGGACAGGAAAAGTCGGCTCAATGACTGCTGGCGAACTGGCCACACACATCAGAAGAATCGAGTGACGGCCCTGAGGGCCCTTGATGATTGGTCAAAGCCTATTGATCTCTTCGATCGCCCTCAGAACTTCTTCGGAGTGTTGCTTCACGTCGACCTTGGGGAAAATGCGAGCGATCTTTCCCTCTTTGTTTATTATGAAGGTGACCCTTTTTGCTATGAACCCTCCGAATCCGAGGACGCCGTAGGCTTTGGCAACTTCCTTTTTGCTGTCGCTCAGTATGTCAAAGGGAAGGTTGTATTTTTGTGAGAACCTCTCATGCGATTCTACGCTGTCAACGCTGACCCCGATCACGATGGCGCCCTTTTCTTCGAAAGGCTTGTAGTTATCCCTGAAGGTGCATGCTTCAGTCGTGCAACCGGGCGTAAAGTCTTTTGGATAGAAGTACAGAACCACGACGTTTTTTCCGAGGAAGTCTTTTAGACTCACCGGTCGACCCTTTTCGTCCAACAGAGAGAAGTCTGGGGCTGTGTCGCCAACTTTCAGCTCAGTCAACAAGTTCTACCTCAGTGAAACAGTGTCTCGTTTACAGATTTAGGTTTTCTGGCTTCCCGTTGGTGAATTCTTGTCGATTTGTCCTTCCTTCTGTGATCGACCTTCCTTTAGCGCGCGCAGGTTTTTGGGTGGGTATTTTGGTGGTTGCTGTGTAATTCTAATATAGCAATTCGTTCCAAGGTATGTGCGGGTTGTGAATTCGTATGGTGACGTTGACTGATTGGGCTGCGATTCTTTCAGCCTTGGCCGGTGTGTCTGCAACGGTGTTTATTCTTCTTCAGCTTAGGCACATGGAGCAGCATAGAAACCTTGAGGTTTCTATGAAGTTGTTCGAGTGGGCGGAGAGCGAGAGACTTCGTAAAGCTTTCAGGTGGATCGAGGAGGAGTTTCAGTTTGAGAATTACGAGAAGTACAAGGCTGAAGAAGCCAAGAGTTTCGAAGTGAGCGACTATCCCTATGAGGTTGAAGCCTATTTTGAGGAGGTTGGTTTTCTCGTCGTCAAAAAGTTCGTTGACCTTGACATAATCGTTGACCGCCTCGGCTCTTACATCATCGCGGTCTGGAAGAAGCTGGAACCATGGATTTTGGCCCTTAGAAAAGAGAGGGGGGACCAAACGTTCGGTGAACACTTCCAGAAACTGTATCAAAAAACAGTCGAATCCATGGAAGAGGGTTGAAAAGGAGAAGACGCGCGTGCTGAAACATATATATTTCTGTTTGCATACGCTAGAAAACTAGCCGGCTATATGGGGATTACTCAAATGGGCGAAGAGCAGGAAGAACAACCAAAGAGCGATGAACAAATCGAATCGCTCAAAGAGGCGCTGGAAACGGAGAAAAAGCGTTCAGAAGAGTACCTTACGCAACTGAAGTATGCCCAAGCAGACATCGAGAATCTCAAGAAGAGGTTCGACCGACAAGTAGCTGAAGTGAAGGAGTACGCTAATGAACGCATAGTAATTGAACTGTTGGATGTCGTTGATGAGTTGGAGTTGGCCATCAAATCTGGCCGCTCTTCAGGCTCAACGGAAGCGCTCATCCAAGGCGTTGAGATGACCCTCAAGAAGCTCCGAAAAATCTTGGAAAACGAGGGCGTCGCGCCGATAAAGTGCATAGGTGAACCTTTCGACCCTTCAAAACACAACGCTGTTGCCAAAATTGAAAAGGAAGGCGTCGATGGGTGTAAGATAGTTGAAGAAGTGAGGAAGGGCTATACGATGAGAGAAAAGGTGATTAGACCGAGCATAGTTAAGGTTGTGGTGAAACCTTCAAAGTCACAAGAGGAGATGAATTCAAATGAGTAGTGTGAAACCCGGGGAAAGAATTCTGGGCATAGACTTGGGAACAACAAACTCTGCGGCCGCCATCTATGAGGGCGGAAGGGCCACTGTGATCCCTAGTGCTGAAGGGCCTACAATGGCCGGCAAGATGTTTCCTTCAGTCGTCGCGTTCACCAAGGACGGCACGCTTCTAATCGGAGAATCAGCTAAGAGGCAGGCGACGGCGAATCCTGAAGGCACGATATATGAAATAAAAAGGAAAATGGGAACTGACTACAAAGTAACCATAGCGGGGAAGGAATACACTCCTCAACAGATCTCTGCCTTCATACTGCAGAAGATAAAGAAAGACGCTGAAACGTACTTGGCCACAACGCTAAGGAAGGCCGTTATAACGGTCCCCGCTCACTTCAATGATAACCAACGTCAAGCCACGAAAGATGCAGGAGAGATAGCTGGCTTCGAAGTCGCGAGGATAATAAACGAGCCGACCGCAGCCTGCTTGGCCTACGGGATCGACAAGCTGGAAAAAGAGATGAAGATTCTTGTTTTCAGCTTCGGCGGCGGCACACACGACGTTACGGTTATGGATTTCGGCAAAGGAGTCTTCCAAGTGCTCTCAACAAGCGGAGACACACAGATCGGCGGCACAGACTTGGACAAAGCAGTGATGGACTTCCTTATAGAAGAGTTCCAAAGACAAACAGGCATAGACCTCCGAGGCGACAAGATGGCAATCTCTAGGCTGAAGGAGGCTGCTGAGAAAGCAAAGATAGAGTTGTCAACTCTGATGACCACAGACATTGACCTGCCATTCTTACACACTGATTCCTCAGGACCCAAACACCTTCACCTCACGTTGTCCAGAGCCAAACTTGAAGCCCTAGCTCAACCGATAGTCCAGAAGACGGAGCGCACAATGGTGAAAGCCCTTGAAGACGCGAAGCTTAGTCCGAAAGACGTAGACAAGATAATTCTGATCGGCGGAATGACGAGGATGCCCTACGTTCAGCGGTTTGTAGAGCAGATAATGGGGAAACCAGCAGAAAGAGGCGTAGACCCGATGGAATGCGTTGCAATCGGCGCAGCAATACAGGGAGCCGTGCTAACAGGAGAGGTTAAAGACCTTTTGCTTCTTGACGTTACCCCACTCTCACTCGGCGTCGAAACGCTTGGCCATGTGTTCACAAGAATCATGGAGAAAAACACCACGATCCCGACGAGGCGAAGCCAAGTATTCACGACGGCAGCAGACTTCCAAACAGCTGTTACAATTCATGTTCTTCAAGGTGAACGCCAAATGGCACCTGACAACGTTTCTCTCGGCATGTTCAATTTAGAAGGCATCCCACCATCTCCAAGAGGCGTACCGCAGATCGAGGTAACGTTCGACATCGACGCGAACGGAATACTGAACGTGACAGCAAAGGATTTGGGCACAGGCAAGGAAGCGAAAATAACGATAACAGCCTCAACGAAGCTGTCTAAAGAAGAAAAGGAGCGGCTGATCAAAGACGCGGAGCAATTTGCCGAGCAAGACAAGAGGAAACGTGAAGAAGCTGAAGCCAGAAACAACGCTGACAACATGATCTACACAGCGGAGAAAACCAAGAAAGACCTAGGAGAGAAACTCAATCAGGAGCAAAAGAACAAGATAGACGCTGCAGTTTCGGCCCTGAAAGACGCACTGGCCGGAACAGACACGGACAAGATCAAAGCAAAATCTGAAGAACTGATGAAAGTACTCCAAGAAGTCGGAACGGTGATATATCAGCAGGCAGCTGCTGAACAGGCAAAGCAGCAGGGACAGCAAGGACAACCTGGACAACCCGGCGGAGAAGCAACTCAAGAGCCTGGCCCAAGCGGAGACAAAGTGGTCGACTCAGAGGATTACAAGGTGAAATAGAGTTCTAGGCCGACCTGATCTAGAACCTGCATCACTAGTCTGATGGTAAGGAGATGGCCAGTAAAAGAGATTACTACGAGGTTCTCGGCGTTCCCAGAACCGCTTCTAAAGACGAAATTAAAGATGCCTACAGAAAGCTGGCGATGCAATACCACCCAGACAGAAACAAAGCCGCCGACGCAGAGGAGAAGTTCAAGGAAATATCCGAAGCCTACGCGGTCTTATCAGACGACGAAAAGCGTACGCAGTATGATCAACTAGGCCACGCAGGTTTTGACCAACGCTACACCAGAGAGGACATATTCAGGGGAGCAGATTTCGAGTCGATATTCAGGGACATGGGCTTCGGCTTCGGTCTGGGAGACGTTTTCCGAGTCTTCTTCGGCGGAGGAGACTTCGAGGAAAGGGTCACAAGAGGCAGAGACCTAGCATACGACCTTGACGTCACACTGGAAGAGGCAGCAAGAGGCGCCGAGAAGGAAATAGAGATCTCAAGAGCAGAAAGATGCGATGTCTGCGGTGGCAGTGGAGCGGCACCTAACACCCCGCCAAGAACCTGCCCCAGATGTAACGGGGCTGGAAGAGTACAAAGTACAACGAGAAACGCCTTCGGCACGTTTGTACGAGTCATACCATGCCCCACATGCGGCGGAAGAGGAAGAATCATAGACAAATCGTGCCCGAAGTGTAGAGGAAACGGTTTGATAGAGAGAGAACGAAGAATCACCGTGAAGGTGCCTTCAGGCATAGATGAAGGATACCAGCTCAGGCTCTCAGGAGAGGGAGAAATGTCTGCAGGAGCAAGCTCTCCTGGGGACCTTTACGCTGTGATTCACATAGCCCCCCACCCGTACTTCAAGAGAGACGAAGACGATCTCCTCTACAGTCTAATAATAGGCTTCCCTCAAGCGGCCTTAGGCACAGATGTTTCGATTCCGACCCTTGAAGGAAACACGAGCTTCACAATTCATCCTGGAACACAGCCAGGTGAAATAGTCAGACTGAGAGGAAAAGGCATGCCGAGGTTCAGAGGATACGGCAGGGGCGACATGCTGGTACGAATCGAGATAGAAGTCCCTGAGAAGTTGACTCAGCAACAGAGAACCCTACTTGAACAGTTGGCCAAAGAATTCGAGCAGAGTGTGAAACCGAAGGGTCACAGGCTAAGGCTCTGACGGTTTTAGCAACGGATTTTCCTTTGCTTGTTCAGTAGTTTTCGCACCAAACCTCATAGAAGCTTCTCGGATGGTCGCAGACTGGGCACTTCTCTGGCGCTTCGGGTCCTTCGTGAACGTAGCCGCAGTTTCTGCACTTCCATTTTATCGGAGTGTCTCTCTTGAAGACCTTTCCTTGCTCGACGTTTGCGAGCAGCTTCAAGTATCGTCGCTCATGGTAAGCTTCGACTTTAGCTACTTGACGGAAAGTTCTGGCCGCATCCTTGAAACCTTCTTTTTCTGCGACTTCAGCAAACCCAGGGTACAGCGTTCCCCATTCGAGTTTTTCTCCTTCTGCCGCAGCTTTGAGATTCTGTACAGTTGATCCGATGATGCCTGCAGGATACGTAGCCTTGATCTCAACAGGTCCACCCTTTAGCAGCCTGAAGAACAGCTGCGCGTGCTCCTTCTCGTTGTCAGACGTTTCTTGGAAGATGCTGGATATCTGTTCGAATCCTTCTTTTCTGGCAACGCTCGAGAAGAAGGTGTACCTAGTTCTGGCCTGACATTCGCCGGCAAAGGCTGCCAGCAGATTCTTTTCAGTTTGACTTTCTTTGAACTCCATCTTGTTTGACCTTCCTTTTGGAAGGCATTTATTGGAGGAAGTGGATAATAAACGTTTGAAGCTGCTCAGGCTATGATTGTTATTTCCTGATTTTCCATCTGATCCGCCTGCGCCCCACCTCTTTGGATCAATACTTCGCCTAGGTAGTCGTGTGGGACTTTCTGAAGACGGATAGAAGACCACCTGAGCCGATGAACGCGCGCATATTCAGCGATGATTCTAATGAGAAGCCCGTTGAATCCTTCTCTGCACTTTTTTCCAAGAATCCGTCACCAAGAAACTCTTCCATATCCTCGACCATCCTCACAAACTTGCTCATGGGCACCGAAAACGAGAGCACGTTCTCCTGAACAAAGGGGCGTGCAGAAACATCAAACAATCCTATGACGGCTCTCGGACGACTGGAATCTTTCTCAAGATATGGATATTGCACAATCGAAGAACACCCCGAACCGCTCGGAGTAAAAACGACGTTCGGCTCAGCCTCGTCGAAATTGGCAAGTGTAAAGAGCCCTGAAAAGGTATCAGGCCGAGCAAAGAAGATCACAACGTCTGGCTCATCAGACTGGTCATGCAGATCCCATCTCTTGAACACTATAAACCGAGCAGGAGCCCTGAACAATGGCGTGTACTTGATCGCCTCAGCTACAACTTGAGGCGCCTTTTTGTAACGTTCACCTTTAACCTTCCCAAGAATTCCGCATGACAGAAAATACTCAAAATCGTCCCTGATTTTTTCACGAAAACCTAAGTACCTTTTGCCGCCGCAGCAGCCAATCGACTCTGAGACGAAACACAAAGCTTTTCCTTTCCTCACTAAGGACAGGGCTGCGATTATGCACATAGGAACCGAACCATGCTTGACCAGTTCCGCGTGTCCTTCTTCATCTGTGTAATAGAAAACGATAGGAAGCTCCGCATCATCGGAATATCTTTTCCAGAGGTCAATAAAGTCTTCTTTGAACTTTATGTCCATAAACAGATCCTGCGCCTCCAGTGATGAGTTTCATGTCAGCAATACAACTTTCTGTAATGCATGGGCGCCTCGAATTTAAGCAAAATAGGCGGCAGCAACGGGATCGTTTTTTTGGGGTTACGCATGAATTCCTAAGCATACAGGGTTGCAGAAGTAAGCCTGCGCGCGCTCGCCGAGCCAGAATATGCAGTTCGGTACTATAGCTATCAATCCATATCCATTTAATTAGTACTCGAGGTCCATTTTCTACGCTGAAGGAGAAAGGAGAGAGAGATGCTTCGATCATCCGTGTCAGTAGTCATTCCCGCGTACAACGAACAGAAAACCATAGGACACGTGATCGAAGAAACCATGTCAGTAATGGACAGCCTAGGAGTCCCCTACGAGATCATCATTGTGAACGACGGGTCCACGGACAGAACAGGACAGATAGCTACGACGTACAAAGCAACCGTCTTAACGAACGAAAGAAACCGAGGAAAAGGCCACGCCATCAGAAAGGGCTTCCAACAAGCACAGGGCGACATCGTGGTAACCTTAGACGCTGACGGAGCGCACAGCCCCAAGGAGATACCAGACCTACTCAGTCCGCTGTCCAACGGCATGGACATCGTTGGAGGTTCAAGGTTCATGGGCAACAGCGGCGACTCAACGACCAGACTCAACCGTCTCGGCAACTTCGTCTTCAACATGGCCATCACAACGTTAACAGGAAAACGCGTAACAGACAGCCAAACAGGCTTCAGAGCCTTCAAAAAAGAAGCTCTCCAGAAGCTCAAATTAGCCTCTTTAGGCTACGAAATAGAAACCGAGATCACGGTCAAAGGGTTGAAGAACGGCTTCGCATTCGAAGAAAGACCGATAACCTGTAAGCAGAGACAATACAGCGTCTCAAAGCTGAGATTGCTCTCAGACGGAACCAAAATCCTCCAAGCAATCCTAAAAGCCAACATTGCAAAGATCGACTAGTGTTCGCCCAGACCCCGTACGTTTTGTTAAACCGCATTTGAATCATATGTTTGACCGGCGGGAGGGGCTGTCAGATCACTCGCACAACGAAAAGCGCGGTACCGCCACACTCAACCCGCAGATCACATTTGGCTCCAAATAGAGGGGCCTACGCCATTGCACGCACACGCGCACTGAAAGCGCGGGCGAGAACACCCTTCTCTCATCACCACATGTGCTTAAGTGAGCACGCTTCCGCTATAAGCAAGTTTAGGGGGTGAAGCTGTTTATGCCTGATATCAGCAACTTCAGGGTGAAAGAAGGCAAATTCAAGGAATTTCAAGAATGGATTAAGGCAAACGAGAAAACAATGGCCGAACACGCACAAAAAGCAGGATGAAAATATCTGGGCACATTCCTCTACGTCCTAGGGAGCGGAGGCCCAGCTCACGGCTGCATAATGTGGGAGATTTCCAAGTATGCCGACATGGACACTATCCGCAGCCTCTTTGATGACCCAGTCTGGGAAAAGATAGGCAAAGAGCTAACAGTCCTTCTAACGTATGACCCACTGCCCGAACAGATACTGCGGCCAATTGGAGAAGCAAAAATCTACAAGTTCGAGTAAGTCCCTCGATTCCAAATGCAGGCGAAATTGGTTGCTGTTGTCCTAAGAAAGACTGCGTCAAAGAAGCGCAAAAGCTCATTGATGGCAAGCAACAAAACCTAACCAGAGCCCAACAGCATTCCATCTTCTCCGTTTTTCAGCGTGAGCGTTGACTTACCTCTTATAGTCGACTAGTTAATAGCGGACAGATGAAACGTGTTAACCTCGAGTTCTGCCCTATTTTATAGAACTCCAAAAAGGGAATTGCGTAGGAATTCGCCACTTGGGGTTGGGCTGAAGTCCCAGCGACCCCAACTCAATGGACTTTTAGCATTGGTCCAAGACACTTCTAATTCCTCTTTTGTAAGAGCTTGACGTCTTCAAGTCACAAATGTCACGTGTGTGTGCGTAGTTTATTTTCTAAAAAATTCCATGCGATTTATATCATTGAATGTGTCTTAGAAAGGAATAACAAGAACTGAAGACACTGCGCCAAGCAAGACTGAGATGTACGGAATGCAGCTCAAACCCATGTTCACCAGCGTGGCGGATACATACGACTTGGCCAACAGAATTTTGACTCTCGGATTCGATGAACGTTGGCGCGAAGCTTGCGCCAGAGAATCTGGTTCTGGGCGGTTTGTTGTTGACCTTTGCTGTGGAACAGGCGCTCTTTCTCTCAGGCTTTTGCCGAATCTTGGCTCGGAATCATATCTGATGGGGCTTGACTTCAACAAACAGATGCTGGACAGAGCAGCCAAGAAGAAATCTAAGTACCGACAGAAGAGACAGCACAGGAATGTTCAAGATGCCAGCAACGGGACGGGCGTAGTTGATCTTGTATTCATGGTTACGGATGCTGCCCATCTTCCCTTGAAGGATGAGTGCATTGACGGCATTAGTATCTCGTTCTCTTTCCGCAACCTCATATACAAGAATCCGAAAGCCTTAACGTACCTGAGAGAAGCGATCAGAACCCTGAAGAACAATGGAAGGTTTGTGTGTGTCGAAACCAGCCAACCGAACAGCAACCTCGTCAGAGCCTTCTTCCGTTTCTACTGTTTAAGAATCGTGCCTCTCGTCGGCGGACTCATATCCGGCCGAAAAGCCGCCTACAAGTATCTCGGAAAGTCTGCGGCAAACTTTCCGTTTCCGCAAGAAATTGTGGCGATGTTGAAAAAGGCAGGTTTTAGAAAAGCCACGTTCAAACCTCTTTACCTTGGAATAATCGCATTGTACGTCGCCGCAAAATAGACCAAGCTGAGCATCTACCATGGCGCGATCCAGATACGGATAAGAATGTTGGAGCATGCGCCATAGAAAAAAGAGAGGTTTTGTGGGTGACATCTCCATTTGTCCCACGTTCAAATCCCAGTTACCCGTGCCCTCATAGGCTATAGTGTGAGTTCGCGTATAGATGCGAGCGCGCGCAAGTCGATTTTCAGGGCTTGCAGATTTCGTTCCTGGTGAGACTTGAACCCTTTTGGTTATCTGCCTACCGAATGTGGTTTTTTTACCGGAAAAGTTGGGTTGGGTTCCATTCAGATGTTTTCAGCGTTCTCTTGTTGAGTTCAAGTCGAAGCTTCTACAGGACTTCAAGTTGCCCTACAGTGTGATGCCCTACCTCGTAACCCTCTTTTTCGCAGAATTCCAGAATTCTCGCAACAGCTCTCAAATCAATTGCTTTTATCCTCTCTTCTTCAGGTCCCACGATTTCGATGATTATCCCGACGCCTGCAACTCCGCAGCATGTGTGTACGTTTTTGTAGACTCTTATGTCATAGTCCTTTGGAACTCCTATTTCCTTTACAGATTTTTTTATTTCCCTCACTAAGAAGTCGATCTGGTATGGGTGGTTCGCATTGACGAAATAGATTTCCCTGCAGCTTACTTTGGACATTCATCTCCCCTTGAAAGTGATCAAAGTAATTGTCTCCTTTATCCCTTCAATAGTGCGCAGTTTGGCGAAGACGAACTCGTCTAGGTCTTCAATCGTGGCAAAAGAAACTTCAACGTGTAAATCATAGAGTCCATACGTGGGAACCGCACTGCAAATCCCAAGCAACTTCTTCACTTCTTTGAGTACTCTTTCATCCTTTCCGGCTTCGACTTTTGCCAACACGTATGCGGTAACCAACTCTTACTCCCTTCCCACAACTACCTATGCTCACGTAGGGCTAAGATGGCGCGCTATGGTTCTACTAACCGAGATGTGTTGGTGTCGTAGTACTTGCAAAGTAAAACCAAGCGCCTGCAAAAAGGAATGCAAAGATTGCAAAGACATACCTCGCCCACTTGTTCTGAATGTGCACTGCTGGAACCGAAAGTATCAGCGCGGTTGCGGGTGCCAAGTAGAGCAAAGTGCTTTTGGTGGCGTCACTCGTGAGGCTGTATTTGAATATTGAATAGGCGTCGGAGATCAGGTATAGGCCCAAGACAAAGGCGAAGTAGGAACATGCTTGTAGTCCTCTCCTGAGGAACAACGCCGCAGCGACCGACAGCAACACTAGACCCCCGAGTGAACTAACGCCTCCGAACAGAATGTTATATCCACCGCTGTAGGGATGGATAAACTGTATGGTTATGCCAGTGAGGAAGAGGTAGAACCCGGTGGCTCCCAAAGCAACCCCCAATCCAGACGCGATATTCTTCTGTTCTTCTTCAATGGAGTCTGAAGACGCCTTGTAATGAAGTCTGAGCGCTGCGATCCCAAGCAGTACTCCGCTTGCAACGATGCTCCACATCATAGCATCCAGATAATCGTAACTCGGTGCGGTCAAAATTCATCTCTCCACATTATTTCTTGCCTTTTCTATCATGTATATCTCATATATATAATTTAGCCAACGCGTTACTCAAGCTATCGGGAGAAAGGCCAAAGGTACTGCAAAATGTAGCCCACTATCAACAAAGCGCCGAAACTCAAGTGCATCTGTATTGTTGCCAAGTTGGCAGCTATCATCGCGTGTGAGTCATCGTAATGTCTCCGAGCCACGCTGATTGCCTTTATCGCCAAAGGCAAGGTAGCAAGAACGATTACTGAGCTGAGTGGCATTTGCTTCAGAGCAATCATAAAAGCGGTCCAGATGTAAGCAACCACGACGATAGCGGCGTAAAAGTCAGCTGCACCTTTTCTGCCAACTCTAACCACAAGAGTCTTTTTGCCAACGGCTTTGTCTGCAGCGTAGTCGGGAACCTCATTTATCCACAATATTGCCGTTATAAGCAAACCCACCGGTATGGAAGCGACAAGAGCATCAAAAGTGAATCTTTGGGTTTGAACGTAGTTACTGCCCAAGACCATCAGCGGCCCGAAGTTCAGCCCCACGATTAGCTCGCCCACTCCTCGTGTTGCCAATTGTGACACGTAGAAATATCCAGAAATAACGCCTACTACGCCCAGCAAAAGCACTCCCCACCCTGCCACAACAGACAGAGCAATTCCTATGATACTGGCTATTCCGAAAAAAGAAAGAGCGACGAAATAAGCGCTCTTCGGCTTAATCAAGTTCTCCAACAAGACCTGGCTACCGCCGCTTATCGGTGAGATGCCCTCAACGTTTATTGCGTCACAGCCACTCTTGAAATCAAAGTAGTCGTTGATTATGTTTGTCCCTAAGTGAAGGCACATAGCGCCGAGAAGAGTTAGAATGAAAAGAATCGGGTTGAACGCTCTTACCGAAAACCACGCTACAACGGCGCCCAGCGCGACCGGCACTATTGTTCCCGTCAAAAAGGGTATTCTTGCCAGCCTTATCCATGCCTTTAGCGAACGTGCGAATCCTGGGCCCTCAGTAGAATTCAACGCGACTGAGCCTCAGACTCGTCACTACACATGGAAAATCGCATCAGAAAATTTTTGAACGCCGAGTCTCTGATACCTTTCAGACTCTCCTGCGATTTCCTTGAATAGTCGATTATCCTCCGTTGACAGTACGTGAAGGCTCCAATTTCTTCCATCCTATCCCTTATTTCCTGCGCGACTGATAGCGTGACATGTTTGTTTCCAAAATTCTCTCTAAGCAACTTTCTCGAGAGGCTGTCTCCATGCTGATGCATGTAAAGAAATGGAAGCGTGACGTTTCCGTTCTTGAGATCTTGCGAGATTTGTTCTCCGTGGATTAGATCCTCTAAGTCATCCTTGAGTTGATACGCCATTCCGAAACACTGACCATAGTTCCCCAAGGCTTCAAGTTCTGATGATTCAGCTCCAGCTACCAATGCCCCGCAGAAGGTTGCCCCACGAAAAAGAGAAGCTGATTTTTTTCCTATTTTTACATAACAATCCTGCTCTGTTGCATTCTCCAAAGAAAGAGTCACATCAATGTACTCACCGTTACAAAGCTCTAGCCCAATGGAGGACAGATTTTTCACAATTCTGGACCCGTAGCCTGCGGCCAAGTTGACTGATAAGGCTATCAACGCGTCCCCTAACAGTATGGCTCCATTAGTCGACCATTTTGAGTGGACAGCTTCTCTCCCGCGCCGGAAAGTATCTTGATCTATAATGTCATCATGTACAAGCGTTGCAGTGTGCAGGAGCTCGAAGGACAAAGCGAGTTGTACTACTTTTTCCCGTACTCCTCCGACACTTTGTGCACTCAAAATGGCAAGAACTGGTCGTAACCTCTTTCCCCTAAATAGGAGTGCATACTCTAGCAGAGGTAGAAGATCAGAGTCGGATACGTTTGAGAGAAGATTTTCAAGCTCGGTTTCTACAAGTTGCTTTGTATCGAGCACGTATGCTTGGAAGTCTTCGTTTGTGCAACCTGAAAAGGAGCTGACAGTTTTCATCTGTTAGTCTTTTTCCCCGTTGTTCTGAAACAGAGGGAGATGCGGATACATATATCCTTTTTTCTTAGAAGTTATTGGATTGATAAGAATAACAAATTCCATAAATAACGCATAAATAATAGGTCAGAGAACACGTTTCGATGTGTGCAACATTGAATGAATCGACACTCTATCGAACTCTGGCAAGCTCGTCCAGAATTGAGATACTCAAGCTACTCCAGAGAGGGCCTCTAAGCGTTGAAGAGATGTCTCAGAAACTCAACCTCCAAGCCATAACGATTCGTCATCATCTGCAAGCTTTGACAGAATCCGGGATCGTGGAATACCATGAGGAGCGGTCAGGAACTGCTGGTAGACCGCGGGCTTATTATAGCTTAGTTAAGACATTTCCATCAACAAGTTTCCCAAAGCGACTGTACCAGTCTCTCTCGGAATATCTGATAAGCGGTATGGTTGAAGAGTTCGGCGTAGACAAGGCAAGGATTTTTCTAAGGAAGATAGGGATAGCTTCAGGAGAAGCTGCAATACGAGAATTGAAATCGAAACACAACATAAAATCCTGGTCGCTGGATGATTATGAGAGATACGTGATCGGAGAATTTCTCGAACGAGAGGGAAACGAACCAGAAATAGTCGAAACTACAAACAACAAAATTGTCTACAGACTGCATAACTGCCTCTTCCGAGAACTATCAGCTAAAATGCCTGAGATGATGTGCGACATTCTTCACGAAAGTTTCCACGAGGGAGTATCAAAGGCAATGGGAAAAGACGTGAAGATAACGCGATCCACATGCATGGGACATGGCGACCAATACTGTGAGCATGTCTGCGTCTGGGGTCGACAAAAACGTTAGCACTTCCAACCCTTTAAGCGTCGAACATAGGCATCTGAGATAGCGAAATCGATCCCAACCCAATTTGAAGAAGTCAAATAGACTGTACGAAAGCCCGGGATGATTCCGAACCGAGCTAATGAACGCATAGTGTGTCTTCTCTACTCACTTATAGTGATTGGCATGCAACTTGAATTACAGATCCGAGCTTTCAAGCGATTCTCGCTGAGGACGCCATTTCTGCCTAATCCAACTTCTGTTGGGCTAAGCCCAAAGACCACCATGCGTCGCGTGAAATAGAGGAACGTTAGGGCATTTTTCAGGCCAAAATGAGTTCCAATTGTCTTTTGTTCGCGCGCCTGAAGCTACACGAGTGGATTGACAGACTCTAAGCCTCAAACCTAGGGACGTCATTCAGACACCCAATCGGCGGGCTAAGAACGGGGCATTATGTGGGCGGATGACATTCCGTTGAGAAACTCTTAGCTATAAAGAAGTCGTCGACTATGCCTTGGCTGTAACCTGAATTGGCGTTTCGAGCTTGTCAAGAATTTTTTTCAGTGACACTATGTTTCTGCCTAGGCCTAGCTCTTTTGGGTTCAGTCCGAAGGCGATCCCCATGAGTTGAGTGAAGTAGAGGATTGGCATATCAATCTTTAGGTCAAAACGGTTTTCTACCGCTTTTTGTTTAGCATCAAGATTGAAGTGACACATTGGACAAGGAGTGACTACGCAGTCAGCCCCTATCGCTTTCGCGCTCAACAGCAAGTCTTTGGTCATTTCAAGCATGACGCTTTCATCTGTCAGAACCAATGAAGCACCGCAACATCGCGTCTTGTCACGATAATCTAGGCTTTGAGCTCCAACGGCTTCAATAATTCTATCCATGGATTTAGGGTGTTCAGGGTCATCGAAACTTCTTACCTGCGGAGGTCTTACGAGCAGACAGCCATAGTAAGGTGCAACCTTCAAACCTTTCAAGGGTACTTTAACCTTTTCAGCTATCTTCAACGGTCCCACGTCGTTGATTAGCACGTCGAGATAGTGTCTAATTTTGACGTCGCCTGTGAACTTCAACCCTGCGTCGTTGATTATTTTGTCAACTGCCCCTTTGAGGTTAGGATCTTCGTGAAGCATTTTGCTCGCTCTTGACAAAGTAAAAAAACAGGCGCTGCATAGGGTTACTATGTCCATGTTCATGGTTTCTGCGAGCGAAAAGTTTCTGGCAGATAGAGACAGAGACAGTTCTGGGTTGTAGGCGTGAACAGCGTCAATGGACCCGCAACAGTTCCAATCTGGTATTTCGATAAGTTCTATTCCGAGGACTTTGTTCACAGCCATGCATGACATTCCATATTCGTGTGCAGATGCCTCTACCGAGCATCCTGGAAAATACGCGTACTTCATTTCTTTTTCTCCTCCTTTCTTAGAGCACTTCTAAAAATGGTCTTGATTTCTGTCTTTCCTCGCATCCTTGGAGGCCTCATCTTGACTTTGCCTTTTCGCCACATTTTTAAACCTAAACTGGCATTGTTGAAAAAGGCTTTTGGACTCGTTTTGTTCATTAGTCTAACCTGCAACTGAGGCTCGTGCATTCTACCGTATTTTCCAACGATTTCCGTGAAAGCCTTGTGAAACTTGGGTTTGGCCGGAATCTTGGCAGGCACATCATTTTCAATTGCCATATTCTTCAGTGAAGACATCAGAAGCGGAATGTCTATTCCTCTTGGACAGCGTGACGTGCAAGTGTAACAAGAAGCACAGATCCATATGGTTGAGCTTGAAAGCACATCTTCTTTCAGACCTAACTGCGCCATCTTGATGATCTGCATTGGACCGTAATCCATGGCAAATCTGGCGTGGCAAGAGACCTGCGCAGACTCCACACTGGATGCAGTCTAGTATTTTCTTGCCAGCTACAGTTTTCTTTACTTCCTCCAGAAAGGAGGGATCTACATTCTTATTCATTACTACGTTTGCATGTGTGTGTTCCATGTTAATCGCATCCGAGGTTTTCGGCGATTTTCTTCCTTTTTTCTTCGGGCAAGCGTCCTAGAGTGGATAGTCTCTGGTTTAGAGTTTCGAAAAGGTTAACTATTTTGTCATACTGGGGCAGAGTCGTTGTTGTTGAAGCTAGCCTAAGCGATTCAACCCCGTACTTGCCTAATTCCTTCTTCAAATTGATTACGTGATCTCTGATGAGGTCTTCTCGGAAGGGACTATCATCGCCCTCTATGAAAATTACCCCGTCGGCTCCTGCCGCAAAGGCTTGCATTACGTGTCGGGTGCCTACTCGTCCTGCACTCGGCACGGTTATGATTCTGACATTCGGTGTGTAGTTCACTCTTGTTTGCCCAGCTAGGTCGGCTGAACCGTATGCGGTAGTCTTTTCAAGGAAAGCTAGAACTCTCGGCTCATCTCCCTCTCCTTGGCAAGTGGCTTGAATCTGAGCTGTCAATTGCTCGTTCGTCAAGTTTTTGAGATCTATTGCCTCAGTGGGACACTTTGGCACACATATGCCGCAGCCATTGCAAAGGATCGAGTCAATTACGATGCCTTTGCGTTTGGCACTTATTGCCTTCGTCGGACAAGCTTGTATGCACACACCGCATGCGTCACATTTCTCGAGATTTACGTACGCTTTTTCCGGTGAAACAGCGATTTCACCTTTGCCCAAAAACGTAGCCACCTTGGATGCGCATGCCATAGATTCGATCGTGGTCTCTCTGATGTCTTTGGGTCCAACAGCACATCCGGCTAAGTATATGCCCTCCATCTTCGTGTCCACTGGTCTCAATTTATGATGTCTTTCCAGAAGGAAACCGTCTGGTCCAACGTCTATTCCGAGCTTTTTAGCCAGTTCATGGGAACCATAGTTGGGAAGCAGTGCTGGGCTAAGAACGACCATGTCGAATGTTTCCTCAATCTGCCTCCCCAGAACAGTGTCTTCAGCTCTCACGGTCAAGTTTTCGCCGTTCGGAAAGACTTCGGCTGCCCGGCCTCGAATAAACTTGACACCAAGTTCTCTTGCATGCGAGTAAAATTCTTCATACCCTTTGCCATGCGCCCTTAGGTCCGTGTAGAATATCCAAGGCTCGGCTTCTGGGTTCGTCTTCAGAAGCAACAGAGAATGCTTAATGGCGTTCATACAGCCTATTTTACAGCAATAGTTTATCCCTTTGTCCATTCGGCTGCCGACGCAGAGTATGAAGGCGACTTTCTTCGGCATCTTCCCGTTTGAAGGTTGATGCAGACCTTGCAACATAAGACGCTCAAACTGCAGATTCGTCACAATGTCAGGGTGTAACCCGTAACTGTATGGACCGAAAACGTCGTGCCCATCAAAAACCTCTTTTGAGAGCTTCGGATCAAGCTGTTGATAGCCCGTGCACGCAATAATGGCTCCAACGTTCAACTCAATCATCTCCTCTTTTTGATCAAATGCTATGGCTCTGCCCTTGCAAAACCGTTCACAAACCCTGCAGACACCCTTGTTGAAAAAGAGACACGCATCTTTGTCTATCAAGTAAGTGTTAGGCACTGCTTGCTTGAAAGGCACATAAATCGCCTTCTCCTGTTGCAGCCCTTCTTCGAACTTGCTCGTCTTTTTGGATGGACAAACTCTCGCGCATTCGCCGCACGATATGCACTTTTCTGCGTCAACGAATCGGGGCTCAACGCGCACTTGGACTTTGTAGTTACCAGGAGAACCTTCAATCGAGACGGGTTCCGCCATCGTGATAACGTCGATGTTTGGATGTTGAGACACATAGACCATTTTTGGGGTCAAAATGCATTGGGAGCAGTCCAACGTTGGAAAGGTCTTGCTCAGTTGGGACATATGGCCGCCGATGCTGGGATTTCTTTCGACCAAGTGTACCTTGTATCCCTTGTCGGCTAATTCAATAGAAGTTAATATGCCAGCGATGCCACCTCCAATAACAAGAACATCGCCTGTAAGTGGAAGGCTTTTTGTTTCCAAAGGCTCCAGAAAACGAGCCCGTGCCACTAACCCGCTGATGAGAGCAATCGCCTTGTCTGTTGCCGATGCCTTCGTATCATGAACCCAACTACATTGTTCACGAATATTTGCCATGTCCAGCAAGTAAGGATTAAGCCCGGCTGATTTGGCTGCTTCCCTAAAAGTCTCAAGATGCATGCGTGGTGAGCATGAAGCTACGATAACTCGGTCGAGTTTGAGTTCCTTGATGTCTTTTTTTATCATGTCTTGTCCAGGTTTACTGCACATGTAATCATAATTCTCGACGATTTTGACCCCGTCTAGTTTGGAAATAGCGTCCTTGACCTTTGTCACTGTCACGGTATCGCTTATGTTCCCCCCGCAGTGGCAAATGAACACTCCAATCGATGCATTCTTCGGCATAAATACACCAGCCATGTCGATAAGAGATTCTATCGACATGCAACAACAACTGCCGAACTGAGGTTTATAAAGATTTCATTTCTATAATATAATTCATAACATTCAGCTCAACCTTTCGGCACCCCTCGGCACCGCTCACAAGGAGAGCATGAAGCTTTACTTACTTAACAACGATCTAGCTAAGAGGAGGAAATTGCTTGGTTTCTCTCTCAGTCTTCTGATACTATAGGGCATCCAGTTTTGGCCGTAAGGTATATACTCAGTGACTCTGTACCCCTTGTTCACAAGCTCAAGCTTAAGATTGTTTCTGATCCCCTTCAGAAAAGCAAACTCAAAGTTCTTTGCGTGCTCCTTGCTCATTCTCATTGCCTCGTAGATCAGTCTGTCGTCGTGAGTTGCAACAGAAAATAGGCTCTCGCTGTCTTTGAATAGATGCGCCATTAATTTCGCATAGCTCTTGTCTATCTCTTTTCTTGATTTGTACGCTATGGTTGCTGGTTCATCGTAGGCTCCTTTGACCAACCTGATTTTTCCGCCGATTCTTATCAATTCCCCAATGTCCTCTTCGCTTCTTCTCAGGTAGGATTGGATACATATTCCAACGTTTTTGCTCGTGGAAAACACGGTCCTATAAATGCTCATAGTGTCGTCGGTAAACTTCGAACTCTCCATGTCAATCCAAACGAACCTTCCCAGTCTGCTGGCGTAATCGACTATTTCCACAAGATTTTTTCTACAGTAATCTTTGCCTATTTTGAGGCCAAGCTGGGTGAGCTTTGCAGATACACACCCTTCAATTCTGTTTGGTTGTAATAAGTCGAGAAGATGCTCATACTCTGTTAGTGACTCTTGTACTTCTCTCGCAGTGTTGACTTCCTCTCCCAAGTAGTTCAAAATAACGCTAAACCCTCTGGCATTTGCAAGCTCGGAATAGTTTATTGCTTCTGAGATACTCTTGCCGGCTATCCAGTTCTTTGCTACTGGATAGACTAGAAGAGAGACTAAGGGCACATTCGTCATTCTGAAATGCTTCTTTCCTAGCCTGTTCAAGGCTGACTTTGACATTCAATTGCAGAAGTCCAGCTTAAGATTTTTGCACGTGCACGGTCTAATTCCGGACCAATCTTAATAAGCCAAAAGCGTGAGATTTTTTGCCTTTTTATAGGGCGTGCTAATCTGTTTTGATCTTAAAAAGGATGCATGGTTTGTTCGTCCAGCTTGGCTTTTTCGTCTTTTGCGGCCATCTTCCTTACAAGCTCTCGCAGTTGCTCGCCCTCGCCGTGAACAAGTAAAAAACCTCCATTTTGAATGATGCACGAGAGATGCAATTCATCAGCAAACTTTTTGGAATCTTCGATTGAATGAGTCGAAGGGCTAATACGAATCCATTTTGCGCCTCGTGGAATGTTTGGGAGCAACTTTGGTTCCTCTTTCATTTCTTCGAAGGCCTCTTTCGCTTGGTCGAGCCGTGTCAACCACTTGTTAACGTACTCAATTCCAAACATGATTTGCCCCTCAGAAGCAACGTAGGATTCCACGTTGAAAAGACATTTGTCAATCTCTTGACTAGTGTCGGCTCGACTGGGATCGGCTTCTAGAACGTGTATCAGGGTCTTTGCGGACTGCAATTCTGTCATAGTTTCAGATGGAATGATTATTCCTTTCCCCCGCAGAACAGTAATCATTTCTTCAACAACTTTCCATTCATCTAGATGTCCCATGGCCTATTCCTCGCTGCTTGAAGCCACAAGCATCGTGGACGCAATCTTGGGTGTCTCTCGCACGATTGGCTCTGCTTTTTTCTTCAACATGTTCTCCAATATTGGACGCAGTTTCTCGTTTTCTGCTTTGATCTTGTCCTTGCCTAATGCGTTCATCTGTGCGTTGACTTCTTTGACGAGTTCAGCAAACTTTACGCCTTCTGCAGCAGAAACGTACTCTACGCGAAGCCTCTCTGGACTCAGTCCAAGCTTCTCCAGCATCTTCGCCAAAGCCTCCATTCTGGCTTTCATCCTTCCGTTTCCGCTTATGTAGTGGCAATCGTAGGGTAGGTGGCATGCTCCAATCAAGACCATTCCGACTCCCTGTCTGAAAGCTTCAAGAACGAAGTCTCGATCAACTCTTCCCGAGCACATGACGCGAACAGGTCTTATCGTTGGAGGATACTCAAACCTGCTCGTCCCCGCTAGGTCTGCGCCCGCGTAACTGCACCAGTTACACAAGAACGCCAAGATCTTTTCTTCCGGATTTGTCTCCAGGGCTGCTCCTATCTGAGCGAGTATTTGATCGTCTGTGAAGTGCATTTGTGTTATTGCGTTTGCTGGACATTCCGCAACGCATGTTCCACATCCATGGCACATGGCTGTTATTACTTGAGCTGGCTGTTTGTCATCGATTTTTATTGATTTGTGGGGGCATCTTTCCGCGCAAATGCCACATTTGGCTGTCAGGTTTCTGCACTTCAGTGGGTCCACGACGGAAACTATGGGTTCGATCTTCCAAGTGGGCTTTGAGATTACGGTTGCTGCCCTTGACGCTGCACCACTGCCCTGCGAAACGCTGTATGGAATGTCCTTTAATCCTTGACATGCGCCTGCTAGGAATATTCCATCGGTAGGTGCATCCATCGGTTTGAGCTTAGGGTGGCTTTCCATGAAAAAGCCGTCAGCCCCACGTGTTAAGCCTAATATTCGCGCAATTTCCTCTGTGCCTTTCTTAGGTGTGGCCGCTGATGCGAGAACAACCATCTCAGACTCAATTTCTATGGGTTGCCCCAGCATCATGTCCTCGGCGTGCAGAATCAAGTTCTTTGTCTCTGGAACCTCTACGATTCGGCTTACGCGTCCGTGAACAAAGGTTACGCCAAGTTCTCTTGCACGTTGATAGAATTCTTCATAACCTTTAGAGTTGCTCCGCATGTCCATGTAGAAAATGTAGACTTCAATGTCTTCCTTGTACTTCTCTTTAAGCTGAATCGCATGTTTCAAAGTGTACATGCAACAGAAGTTTGAACAGTACGGATATTTCTTTACATCACGCGAACCGACGCATTGAATGAACGACACGGTGTGTGGTTTTTTTCCATCTGACGCCCTGATGACCTTCCCGCCTGTTGGACCAGCAGCCAGTATGAGCCTCTCAAACTCTAGCGACGTGATCACATTCGGGTATTTACCATAGCCATAAAGCGGATTGTCGTACGGGAGGTACAAATCGTAGCCAGTCGCTACGATTATCGCACCTGCTTCGATCTCGATTTCTTCTGGTTTCTGCTCAAAATTTATGGCCTGCCTTGCTCCGCAAGCGTCAACGCACTTGTAGCATTCGATGCAGTAATCCCTGTTTATCGTGTAGACCAGCGGAACCGCTTGATCGAAAGGAGCGGATATTGCCTTTCTAACACCCAAGTTCATGTCCCACTCATTTGGATATTCAATGGGACAGGTTTCTTTGCACTCACCACATCCGGTGCAGTTGTGAGCGATCACGTATCGCGGGTTTTTCCGAATTTTGACTCTAAAATTACCAACGTAACCTTCTACGCTCAGCAAATCGGCATAATCTATTATTTCAATGTTAGGATGTCTTTTTACGTCAACCATTTTGGGGCCTTCGATGCATATGCTGCAGTCAAGAGTTGGAAACGTCTTGTCCAGTTGCGCCATGTGACCCCCAATGCTTTCACTTTTCTCGAGCAAATACACTTTGAAGCCCATTTCAGCTAGGTCGAGCGAAGCATTCATTCCAGCTATGCCGCCGCCTATGACTAAGGCCTTGTGCGTTACAGGGACCTCTATCTTCTGCAGAGGCGATAGCAGTCTCACCTTCGCCACGGCCATTTTTATCAAGTCTTTGGCTTTCTCAGTTGCAGCTTCTGGAGTACTTGAGTGACACCAAGATGCGAATTCACGAATGTTTGCCATTTCAAAGAGAAACGGATTCAAGCCGGCATCTGAGACCGTCCTGCGAAATGTAGGTTCGTGCATTCGCGGTGAGCATGCTGCAACCACGACACGATTGAGCCTATGCTCCTTCACGGCCTTTTTGATCTCTTCTTGTCCGGGGTCAGCGCATGTGTAGCGGTTGTCCTTCACATAAACAACGTCTGGTAGAGTCCCTGCAAATTGGACAAGTTCCTTTATGTTTAGAACTCCAGCTATGTTTAGACCGCAGTGGCAAACGAAAACCCCTATCTTCAGGTGTTCAAATTTCTTTTCGATGAGTTGGATACAAATCACCTGCGTTCTAGAGTGTGATGTTATGATAAATATCATAAAAAGTATATTAACGTTTACCCTAGCTTGGCTTAATTTAATGATTCTCCCGGTTCTCAAATGCCCCATACAATTGGTCACGGCGACGCAACAAAAACGCTCAAAAGAAACGCAAAAGCGGATTAATAACGTGCCAATTAAGCTTATGGTTAATCGCGGCCGTGCCAGTTCGCACGTAGGTGCGGACACCCTTGGAGGGTCAGGCATTTGCCCGCAAGACTTTCAAGGTGTGAAGGGTTAGCCATACTTTGAAAGGCATTTGGAGAACTGAAGGCTATGAGGACAGAGGATCTTAAGAAGGTTGTACTGAAGATGTATGGAAGCAGGGAGTTTTATGGCTATGAGGTTCACAAGGAGCTTGCTTCTGAAAAGGTTGATGTTGGTATCAGTCGTTTGTACAGAGTTCTCACTGAGATGCTACGGGAAGGATTGCTTGAGGGTCGATGGGAGAAGGGTCAGCTTGGGCCTCGGAGAAGAGTGTACAGGATCGGCAGGAAAGGGAAGGAGGAGCGTAAGAAGCTTCTTTTAGAGGCGATTGACACTGTTCACGGGTTTTACAGCGAGTACCTGCTCAACCTACCTGCCGAGACCAATGTTCTCAATAGCGCGGTCAAACTACTGTCCAGCAACGTGGATAGAAAAGGAGAGATCGCATTCATTTCTCCTGCGTATTCGGTGATGCACGAGAAAATATTGCACAAACTGCACAACGAAATGCCCCAAGCGAAGATATACTTCGTGAAGCCCGCCTCATTAACCGTTGACTTGAACTTTGACAACCTATGGTTTTTGAATGGGACTTGCGATAATATTCCGCTAAAAGATGGTTACGTTGATCTCGCGATCATAGCCGAAGCTCCAAAGAAGGATTGTCTGGAGGAATCCTTGACTGAAGTGCACAGAGTGCTAAAGCAAGATGGCACGCTGACAATAGTAATACCAACAATTCTAGTGTGCAAAAACGAAGACCCTCTGTCAATAGGCAACTTCATCGAAAAATATGAGCATGAAGCGTCAGAAAAGCGTGATTACGTAGAGGCTGAGACTCTTAAGGCGCTAATGCAGAAACTATTCAACAATGTCGAAGAAAAAAGAATTGTCCACATGACATATTTCTTAGCCTCTCAACCGCGTCTTCTCCATTAATGATCAGGAAGGCCAAGGCGACTTTTGTTACTTGCGAATCTCAAACCGGCGGACTATATGCCATTCAGTACTATAGCTATTATTCAATAGTTGCTTAAGAGTGCGTTTTGCTTTCTTGAATACAAAACTTGGAGTTGAAAAAGAATGAACAAGCGCGCGCGCAAACAGAAGCCAAAAGTGGACACAAGCGGGTTGAGAGAGAGATCTGCTGGAAGAGATGCCGAGGGGCCGTTAAAATTCTTCTTGGATTGGCTGCACAGCCAAGAGCTAAGCTCGGAACAGCTTTGACTATGGCCCAGCAGCCGTAACTGTGAACATTCACTATGCCGCTGTGTGTTTGGCTGCGCGGCTTTCGCCAAATCAAGCAATGACTTTACTGCCTTTGAGATTTCCTACTTGAATAAGAATCACAACTTTCCTTAAGGCAAGGCTTGATCGATCGAGAGTCTTCATCACATGACGGCCAAGTAGGCCATTACGAATATCATTATGATTTGAAATATTGTCTGACTTCCGGCATAGTAGATGTTTCTCATGCCAAGTTTCACAACCTTCTCCGTGTTCGGGTTTGCCTTTCTCAGCTCCAATAGGACGCGAACTTCATTAGGCAATATAAGGGCAAAGCCTTGGACCGACAAGATAATGACGATGATGATGGCAGCGATTATTGGTGTGGTGTAGAAACTTATCCCCATACGATTGGCCAGGGAGATTCCAGCGGTTATGCCCACCGCGGCCAACCCTGGCATGAAGAACAGCATCATAGGCACAAGTTTCTTTATGACCTCAACGCGGCTTTGCGGCGAGAGACCACGCATCACCCTACTCATCACAAGACCCATGAACAGGTCTATGCCCGTCCACGTTCCAGCGATAAGCACATGAACATAATTCAACAAAAGGAGACTTCCACTCAACAATGCCGCGATCAACGCGATTATGGGGACGGCCAAAGTCAGATAGCTACTCAGCCCCACGATTGCGCTGTCTTTGCTAGCTAAAGTTGTTGTATTCGGAGGTTTTGTCACGTATCCTTCCTCGTGCTGAGCTACCGATATCTTGTTCCATCGCAACCCATATTTGGAATTTTCGATACCGACATATGGAGGAAAGTCTCATCCCTTGCTCGCTACCCCAACCAACCAAGAGATTGTGGGTGTGGTAGTTTTCGTTCTTTCCAGTAATATGTGTGATTGCAGTAGCCGTCTCCTTGCATCACAGTCTTTGTCCTTTTCAGTCTTATTTTTGGGTTGTAGGCTCTTGCCGTCGCAAAGTCACGGCGGCAGCATATGACGTAGCCAAGCTTTGTTGCATTCATTTCCTTGAAGGTCTTAGCCCATAAACACTCCGTTATGTGGGCGCTCAATTTCACGGGCGTTTCTTCGGGATAGGTCACTGTCAACGCATGCGTCCAAAAGGGAGATTCGTTTTCCTCCTTTACGAAGCGTTTAAAGTCTTCAAACTTCTTAATTGGCTTCTTGGAGAGCTGGTTCTTGACAGATTCTACCCCAGACTTTTCAGCCCACTTTTTGATTATTCCGAAAGCTCTTTTTCTGCCCAGAGCATGCTCGAAAACCTCAGCCAATCCCACCGTGTCCCTGTATCGGTCCTGAAAAAACTGCTCATAAGTCAGCACCATTTTTCCTTGAAACTTGTGCGGAGTCTTCTTATTCATGCCCCCTCAACAACCACATACTGGTTCTGATCTAGGGGATAAAACTTTACATCAACCGCGCGCGCCAAATTCTATCCTCTCTCTATCGTTCATGTTCTTGAACGCGCGATCACGATCATTTTATACGGCCACCGATGATACAGTATTAGCCAGAAAACGGGTGATATGGATTGACGGATCTTTGGCAGCTGGTGGGTCTGTCTATCTTGAATTTTCTGCATCTTTTGGCGACGGTTGTATGGGTTGGTGGAATGGCAACTAACATTCTGGTTACACTACCATCTACTAGGGAAGTACTGGAGCCAGCAGTTTTTGGCAGGTTTATCGGAGCGATAATGAAAAGGTTTCGCCTTATCGCATACGTAAGTATCATAACTCTCCTTGTTTGCGGCGTTCTTTTGACACTGGTGAATGAGAATTTTGTAGGTGGGCCATTTGATAACGCTTGGAGTCAACTTATCTTAGCCAAACACTTATTTGTGGCCGCTTTGGTTCTGCTCACTGTCTACTCCTTCGAGGTGTTAGCTCCTAAAGTAGCCAAGTTAGCTGCGAAAGGACCTTCGCCCGAGACTGCTGAAGACTCAAAAGCTTCAATTAAGACTGGCTTCCACTGGATTCGTGCTAGGCCTTGTCATTCTAATGCTGATAGCAATAGTGCTTTCTCTTTGAGCGCGCGCAGATATTTGCTCAAAACCAGGAACGCGAATAATCATAAGTATGAAGAGCTAGTCGTCTTGCAGTTTGCCCGCGCTTGAACCTTTCCTGTGATTGGAACCAACATTCCTTGTTCAACTAGAAAGGCATGATTTGCATCTGGAAAAACTCATTTGTTATGAAGCCATATGTTTCACACTCAAGGACTATGAAGACTTTCTTGCTTCCTGAGTTTGGGCAGCTAAACTTGTTCAGTCTTCTCACCCATTTTCATTATCGTTGGTTTTCGCGGGCGTTAGTTTGCGATGGTTAATATGAGAGCAAAGCTTAATCTAGCGCCTTGTTCTAAGGCGATTAGGTTGGAGGTGGATTCTTTGAGTCTTTTTGGGCATAAGGCAGTACCTAAGGTTCAGTTGACTTATGATGTGATGATGAAATGCAACTGCGGAATGTGTCCGGTCCAAGCCAATAGTGCGTGTGCCAAACCTAAGATAATGGCTAGAGACGAGATGATGAAGAACCCGAGCTCTGAAATAAAGAAGATCATGACCCCTGGAATGATGCAGAACCTGGAAATGATAAAGAACATGAGCCCTGAAACGATGAGGAGCATGTCAAGAGAACAGATGAAGAAAATGAGCGATGAAATGATGAAGAACACGCCAAAAGAACAGATTTCGGCGATGATGCTTAAAGTGGAAGATATGCCTGGGCCTTACTGTGCTAACGGCGTTGCAGTCTGTAAAGACCTAGATTTCAGCAAGATGTGCGTTTGCAGCGGATGCCAAGTTTTCAAGGACTTTAGTCTCATGAAAGGTAAACCAATGAGCTACTATTGTAAAGACGGCAAGGCTACGTAGTTTTCTTAGCGCTCTTCACTTTGATTGCATATACTGCATTCCTGATTTTTATGTTTCGTCAACGAGCGCGCGCGCCATTGCTGGAGAAATGTGGTTCCGATGCCGAGAAGATGGTCATGTTAACAATCTCCGTTTCTTCAACCTTTCGGAAAAAATTCTCCAGCAACGCCCGAAAGGCTTTCTTATTCGCACGTTTACCCAGTTCCAGTGCTTCATATTCATGTTTCTCTATAAAGTCGCTTATCGTCAACGGGTCCTCGTATTCGCGGACGAAAACTGTGGGCATCAAGATCACGAGCCTTCCACTTTCTTTTAGTACTCTGCCCCACTCTCTCAGTGCTGTCTGCACAAGATCGTTTTCGGGAATGTTGGCGACCACTATCAGGTCGGCATAACCATCTTTTAATGGAACTTTCACGTAGTTGCCATCCAAGAAAAACAAGTTGTCCAGACGCCGGTACATCTCCACTAATCTTGGCTTCACCAGATAAATCTTTCCCCTACGTACTTTACTAATAAGACAGCATATCATTCTCTCGTGCATTGCGGAGTATTCAGGGACAATGTACACGATGATGTGTTGGTCCATTAATTCCTCTCCAAGTAGCCTGCAGACGTTATCAAAAACGTTGATCTTTGAGGGAAGACCCAACAAGTATTCACCATAGAAGGCGTCGATGGTCTCGATAGCGTCTAAGAAAATCCTGTTAAGCTCCTCCCTCCCCTTCCCGCTAAGCCTGTAAACCCTCTTCTCGGGTCCAAACTGGCTCTTCTGCCAACGACTCTGAAGCAAGTGCTCTCGCAGCATCTCGTTTAGAATCCTGTACAAACGGCTGATCTCAACTGTAACGCCTTCAGACGCAAGTTTCTTGTGAATTTCGTACCCGTAGAATTCTTTACCTCTAAACATCTTCAGGATATTCCTTTTAAGATCCTGAGCTCTCACGGCTGAAGTCTCCATACTAGAATTCGGGCTCTCCATCCGACGTCACCTAGATTCTACATTTTCAATGTTAAAGCCGCCGTTTAAGGACCTATGGAATCGCAACTATAGTACTAATTAGCACATAGGCTAAAATTACAGCGCGCGCTTGAAAAAATGGGTGAACTATTTGCGGGCCGTCCGCTTAGAAGCCTTAACGTTAGAACCTGAAGCACCTTTTTGCTTGGCGGCTCCTGCTAGTATACAAGTAAACATAATTCACGCTCTTCCACGATTTTGTAAACACTTGCATCTAATAGATCAGTGCGGGACGTTTGACATGCACACGCGCTATTACTAGACCGTGATTTGCACATGCTACTGAGAACATTGGTCTTGGAAGAGTATAGTGAGAAAGTACTCACTGTAGAACCTGCGGGCTGTCACAATCGCGTCCAAAAGAATCGTTTCACGTCCCTTCTTTCCTTTCTCGCCGACCCTGCACATCCTTTTTCGAGGCTCTTCTCCAACCAGCCTCAAGCAGGCAACATCTCAATAAGAACTTTAAGAACTCTACAAGTGACCGATGTCAACCTTAATCCTTTCTGAAGCAAGCTCCTTCTGAGCCGCATAACCACAAACTCTGCTTCCAAACATCCTCGCGCTAACCTCAGTGGTTCGATTTCGATTTCATAGTGATAAACGGGGAGAGCGAGGTTCTGATGCTAAGAAGAGCACCATGTGAACAATCTTTGTTTTTTCAATCTTTTGGAAAAAATTTTTCAACGATGACTGAAGATATTTCCCATCGGCGTGCTCATTTATCTTCATAGTGTCATGTTCATACTTCTCAATGAAGTTGCCGATTGTCAAAGGGTCTTTGTACTCCTCTACGAAAATCGCCGGAATCAAGATTGCCAATTTCCCATCTGCCCGTAACACCCTGCACCACTCTGTTAACGCTGTCTCCAGAAAATCCTTTTTGGGGATGTCTATAACCACCAAGAGATCGACAAAAGAGTCCTTTAATGGGATGTTTTCGTAGGTGCCGTCCATTAAGGTCAGGTTGTCAGGACACGGGTCAACGAGCACCGATCTCGGCTTCACGAAATAGATCTTCCCTTGAGAATCTCTTCTTTGAAGATTGCAGATCATCCTCGCGTGCATCACGGAATAACTTGGGGTAACGAAGGCGATGTTGCCCCGTCCCCTGAGTTGACGGGCAAAGTGCCGCCGGACACTTTCGAAAACGCTGCGCTCAGCTGGAAGATTCAGCAGATACTCTTCGTAAGAGGCATGGATAGTCCTGATGGCGTCTTGAAGAATTCCGTCGAGCTTCTTCCTTCCCTTTTCACCAAGCCTGTACACTCTCTTCTTTGGTCCGAGTTGGCTTTTCTCCCAACGACTCTCAAGCAGTTTCTCTTTAAGCATCTCGTTCAGGATCCTATAGAGGCGGCTGATTTCAACCTTGATGTCTTGAGACGCGAGCTTTTTGTGAACCTCATACCCGTAGAACTCTCTGCCTCTAAACATCTTCAAGATATTCTTCTTAAGATCGTCCGTTTTCATAGACTTTAAGCCTCGGTATATGTATTCGGGTACTATAGCTAAAAGTCCATATATGCTTAATACCGTCGCAGCAATTATAAAAGAGTTACGGAGATAAAATAATGAACAAACGAAATAATGCTGCAGTCTTACTTGTCTTCCTTGCAACCATCTTAGTATTGTCTATCGCCAATTTCAACGTCACAACCGTAAAGGCAGCGGCGCCGCCAAGCATCACGCTCCTCCCACCTGCTGGACCTGTCGGAATACCCATTACAGTTAACGGCAACGGTTTCGCGCCTGGAGCCGATATAAGCCTGACTTGGTTCGGAAACACTGTTGATGTTCCAGGCATCGCGGGCCACGTAGCCACGTACACTATAAAGAGCGGAATCACAACTGATCAAAATGGCAACTTTACCACAACCATCATTTCACCAAGCGACTTCTCCGATATCCCACACCAAGTCAACGCCACCCAAAACGGCATCGGAACAGGAATAATTAATGCAACTTTCACTACTGTGTCAACTATGCATCTAAGTCCCCAACCCGCCACTTACGCAAACGGACAGCAGATTTTCCTCAACATCACTGGAGGACCACTTGGAGCGGCTGCTCTCCCGATAACTGGTGCGAGCGAGGCAGAAGTCTTAAAGTTCACTTATGACAACGTGATGTGGGGTTTCGACACTTCTCACTTGAGTACAGAAGGACCAGTTGCAACTGGCGGATTCATCGGATGGGACGTTGGAGGCAACATATCGATACGATTCACAGCAACCGGAGAAGTAGGCATACACACTATTAGAGCTTATGTAGGTAGGGAAACCGTGCCGATATGGTTATCTTGTGAAATCGGAGGCGAAGTAAGCTTCAACATAACGGGTCCCAGCTCGGACACACAGACAATCCTAAACGATTTGAGCAACATAGACGCCAAAATAGTCAGCATCCAAGGTGACGTAGCCACGATCACGACCAACGTAGGAACTATAAGCGGTAATGTTACCAGCATAAGCAATGGCATGGCAACTGTTAATACAAGTCTCGGAACTCTAACTCTGTCAGTTGACGGAGTAAAAAGCTCAACGGACAACAGTGTCAACTACGGCCTAGGCGCATTGATACTTTCTGTCATCGACCTTGTAATCCTGCTTGCCGTCGCTGCCCTTGTGCTAAGAAAGCATTAAACCCCAAGAATCCCTTTTTTTATCATTCTGTCCTGTTTAACGCATTATGTGCTGAAACTGCTACCACTAATACGTCAGAAACTGGAGGCGCCTAGCGGGTTCCTAAATTCCTTCGGGAAGCAGCTTGCGCTTACGCATTCTGCTCTTCAATCATGTTTGGATCATGTAGGATACCGGAGGGAGTGTGTGAGCAAGCGAGAACCCAGCCGAACCGTGACAGTAACCATCGAGAAAAGACATGCCTCCCTCTTGAACGGAATCTGGGAATTCAGGAACAAGCATGCGCTCTAAACCACTGCGGAGGCAGTCCTGATTTCTGCTGTCTCCAGGACAAGCAGCAAATGATTGATTCATGGGGATTTGATGTGGAAGCCCATCATTAATCGTTCCAACCGTCTCGTCTTTCACAGCAGGATTCTTGTCATTCTTTATTTCCCTCTTGCTATCGGCACAAAAATCAGCACTACGCAGAAAGACAGACTATATTAAATACTTCCGCGGTCCATAAGGCTGCAAACTAGGTGAGGAGCAAAATGATTAAAGGGCCTTTCTACGTTGGCATTGTTTTGATAGTTATCGCATTAATACTGGGTGGAGTGCAAGATCTCCATGTCCACAGCATTTACGGTAGTGGAGCAAACAAATGGTATTTCTACAGTTTTATCGGAATCGTTTTCTTGATTGGCATTGCATTCGTAGTATGGTCTTACATGAAAAGGCAAAAGCCTCAAAAGTGACTATTATTCTGTAATCTCACGGGCACCGATTTCAATTGACCAGCTGTTGGGTACATCAATTAGAATTGCGTACATTGCGCGCGTCGGCTCTAGAAATTGCAAATGGATTCTTGGAGTTGAGATTATCAGCTATGAGAAGAAAGAGAAGGAAGAATCTTGCAAATGGATGAGTATACTTCAAAAACTCGGACTTCGAGGACTCTTTATGACCGTGCAAAGAAAGTTCTTCCCGCTGGTGTTTCCTACGGGATACGTTATTTTGAGCCATACCCTTTTTACACTGTCAAAGCGCACGGAAGTAAGCTTTGGGACGTTGACGGAAACGAGTACATCGATTTTTGGCTCGGACATGCTGCGCTTATCCTGGGACACAGCCCGAGGGAAGTTGTGAAAGTCGTCAAGAAACAACTGGAAAACGGAACTCACTACGGAACATCACACGAACTGGAAATTGCTCTAGCTGAACAGGTTGTCAAAATGATTCCGAGCGCCGAAATGGTTCGCTTCACCAATTCTGGAACAGAAGCAAACATGTATGCCACCAGACTGGCACGTACGTTCACGGGCAAAGACGTGATTGCCAAATTTGAAGGCGGATGGCATGGAGGTTACGATGCACTCCACGTAGGGGTCAAACAGCCCTTCGACCTTCCCGAATCGGCAGGCCTAACGCATGGAGCTCTTCAAGACACTGTTCTATTGCCTTTCAACGACCTCGAAGGGGTTGAGAAGAGACTGAAAAACAAGCAGCCTGCCTCCATCGTTATCGAACCCGTATTAGGAGCAGGAGGAGCAGTGCCAGCTGAAAAGGAGTTCCTGAAAGGCTTGAGAGAATTCTGTGACCGAAAGAATATCCTGCTGATCTTTGACGAAGTGATCACAGGGTTCCGATTGGCCCCCGGAGGGGGACAACAGTTCTACGGCGTAAACGCTGACATAACCGTTCTAGGAAAGATTCTGGGAGGAGGTTTCCCTGTTGGTGCTTTCTGCGGGTCGAAGAAGATAATGGAGAGGATAGACAACGTCGCCTACGAGCGTCCGCACTACTCTTTTCACGGAGGAACTTTCGCTGGAAACCCGATGACAATGACTGCGGGACTGACGACGCTGAAAATCCTAGAAGATGGCAGGGTAATAAGCCGTCTCAACAGGCAGGGCGACGAAATCAGGGAGAGACTGCGACGAATCTTTGAGAAGCGTAATGTAGACGCGCAAGTTGTCGGCTTAGGGTCCTTGTTTAATGTTCACTTTACAAAGGAGCCGATAAGAGATGCCCTCGCCGTCTTCAGAGCCGACAAAAAGAGGCTTCTCGAATACAACTTGACGCTGATGACAAATGGAATCTTCTTCCTACCAACGCACTGCGGAGCATTGAGCACTGCCCACTCAGAGGCAGACCTGCAGAAACTATTCAAAGAAACGGAGGACTATTTAGAACATTATGAAAAGTAGCACGAATGCGCGCAGCCTCCGCGCAGCCAGCCTCCACTTGTTGATATTCAATAATTGGGGGCGTTCTGAAAATCTTTATATTGATTTGAGGCGTTTGGGCTAACCTAAGAAGATCACAATGAGCATAGCAAAGCCTCTTCTCGATTATGCTAAGTCGCTTAAACCGCAGAAGGGTTTCGCGCAGTCCTATTCGGCTTTCAAAAGACTCTTGCAGTATCACAGGAAATACCCTTGGTACATCTCGGCAATAGTTGTTCTTGCACTGATAAGATCCATTCTGTTCTCGATCGAACCATTGTACACCTCCTATATCATCATCTACGTCATAGGACCCGGACCCCCCATTAACACCAGTCTGTTGTTGTTCGATTTACTCGTTATCGTACTGGCCGGAATAGGCTACGCCATAACAAACTTCATTCTGACTTACGTGCACGGGGTAATGTCCCAGTACATATTGCGAGACATAAGATCCGACTATTACCGTTCGCTTCAGACCAAATCCTTCAGTTTTTACGATTCTGTAGGCGTTGGAGATTTAACGTCAAGAGCCACAGTGGACCTTCAATTGGTCGACATGTTTCTGAGAACGTGGCTGGGCACCGTTCTCAACGCCGTCTTCACAACAATTATCATCATTGTGATAATCCTCCCAATAAGCCCAATCATGACCCTGATCTCCATGGCCACGATGCCGCTCATCTTCTATTTCACAATGCGCCTATGGGTAGACACGATGCCCCTGTTCAGAAACATGCAGCTAATCATGGGGAGATTAACTTCATACATACAGCAAAACATCGTCGGAATGAAAACAATCAGGATATTCCGCCGAGAAAGAGACGTCGTTGACGGATTCAAAGGGGTAGAAGACATATACGTCAACACCGCAATCACCGCGGGCAAAATTCAGTCAATCTACATGCCACTCGGTCCAGCAATACTCACGCTTGGAGCAGCCTTGGTCTACGTGTACGCAGGAATTACGCTGGGTGTCCCCGCCTTGGCGGTTGTCCAAATTGGCTACTTGATTCTCTTTGTCAGATACATGTTGAGAATGACCTTTCCCATAAGGGACGCGAGCCAGACGTTGGGCACGTGGGTTGCGGCTTCCGCTGGACTGGAAAGAGTCCAAGAAATGATTGATGCTCCAAGAAACGTTGAAGACTTGCCTAACGCCAGAGACGTTAGGATAGAAAAAGGAAAACTTGAGCTGGAAAACGTCACGTTTGGGTATGTGAAAGACAAGCCTGTGCTAAATAACGTCACTTTTACGGTGCAGCCAGGTGAAAAAATAGCGATACTGGGCGCAACAGGGTCCGGAAAGAGTTCTTTGATATACCTAATCCCAAGGTTTTACGACATTCAGGCGGGCAGCATAAGGATAGATGGCAAGGACATCCGCGAATTCAAGCTGACTTCCCTTAGGCGGCAGATAGGCGTAGTGCTGCAGGACGTTTTCCTGTTTTCTGGAACGATGAGGGAGAATATTGCCTTCGGTAAGCCTGACGCCTCGATGGATGAAATAGTGCAAGCTGCTAAGTCAGCCAAAATACACGATTTCATTGAATCCCTTCCATCTGGTTACGACACACCTGTTGGGGAAAGGGGGGTCACGCTTTCGGGGGGCCAGAAGCAGAGGATAACCATAGCGAGAGCACTCGTGGGCAACCCGAGGATGCTGATAATGGACGATTCGCTCTCCTTTGTGGACGCAAAGACTGAGCAAGAAATTCAATCTGCAATAGAAGAAGCAACAAAGACAAGGACAACCCTCATAATAGCGCAGAGATTCTCAACGATAAAAACGGCTAAGAAGATACTGGTCCTTGAGAACGGTTCAGTAGCGGAATTTGGCACACATGAGGAGCTGATGGCAAGAGATGGCGTTTACAAGAAGGTCTATGAAACCCAGTTTGTCCAAAAAGCTTCACCCATCCTACGGGAAGCAGGTGGTTCCTAGTGTCAGGTTCGTACGGAACTTTCTCGACGAAAGAGGAAGAGAGAAGAAAAAGAACTGTCCCTGATCGGGTGTTGATCAGAAGAGTGTACGAGTACGCTCAAGCCAACAAACGAAACCTGCGAATCGGCGTTGCCGCTACGATAGCCGGCGCCTTCACCGGCCTAGCTGCCCCCTACATGCACGCGATAGCCATCGACAATATAATAACGCTGAAGAACCTTTCGGCCTTCATATGGTGGATCCCCCTGTTCGCCGCTATCATTCTAGGCAACTATCTGTTCCAGTACATCCAAACCTATCAAATGCGTGTAGTGGGAGAAAAAGTGGTTGCAAAGATGCGGGACGACATGATGGAAAAACTGCAGGTCATCTCCCTCAAGTATTTTTCAGAAGGCGAAGCTGGAAGAATCATCTCCCGCCCGACCAACGACGCCAACACCGTCAGAATATTCATCAGAGTTGGATTAACGAGCATTCTGGTAGACATCTCCTCGATACTAGGCGCCTTCGCAATTATGTTTTATCTTGACCTTCGACTGTCACTTCTGGCCATCTCGGTTCTGCCCGTGGCCATAGTGCTGGTCTGGTACCTCGGAAAATACTCAAGAGCTGCTTACAGGAGAACGTTAATCACGACTTCAGGGTTGACGGCAAGGTTACAGGAAGACTTGGCAGGCATGAAAGTCACCCAAGCTTACGCGCAGGAGAAAGAGACAGAAAAGAAGTTCCTAAGAAGTCAAGACGAAAACGTCAAGGCTACGATTAGAGCCATCCTCATAGGCTCGTCGTACACGCCGTTTGTGATGGCACTGAGGCTGGCTGGAACTATGATAATCCTGTTCTTCGGCGTCTACGCTTTGTTGGCCGGAACGATCTCGTTGGGAATTCTTGTAGCCTTTATCGAGTATCAGTTCTCATATTTCATGCCGCTGGTTGACCTTGTGACCATGTACGACCAGTACCAGTCGACGATGTCTGCGATTGAAAGAATGTTCGATGTGATAGATACGAAAGTCGAAGTCGTGGACGCACCGCCTGAAAGGAGTATCGCATTGCAATGATAGAAGAAGTGGTATTTGAAAACGTCAATTTCGCGTACGATGTCGATGTCCCAGTTTTAAAGAACATCAACTTCACCCTGAAACGCAACATGAAACTCGCGATCGTCGGCCAGACAGGCGCGGGAAAAAGCACGATAATCAACCTGCTCGCCAGATTCTACGACCCAGGCGAAGGCAGAATCCTCATCAATGGGCATGACATAAGAGACATCCCGCTTGCTTCGTTGAGAAGCCACATTAGCATAGTGCTGCAGGACTCGTTTCTCTTTTCACTTTCCATAAAGGAAAACATAAGGTTCGGGAAACTTGAAGCGTCAGACCAAGAAGTCGTAGAAGCAGCAAAATCCATCGGTGCCCACGATTTCATAATGAAACTTCCCAACGACTACGACTACGTCATACAGGAAGGGTCTTCAAACATATCCATAGGTCAAAGACAACTAATAAGCTTCGCCAGAACACTACTCGCAAATCCCGAAATCCTAGTGCTGGACGAGGCAACATCTTCAGTTGACGCCTACACCGAACTGGTGATCCAGAGAGCCTTAAAGAGACTGATGCAAAACAGAATGACGATAATAATCGCGCATCGACTCTCAACAATCAGACTGTGCGACGAAATCCTAACGATCGATCACGGCGAAATCGTGGAAAGAGGCACGCATGAACAGCTCATGCACCAGAAAGGATTGTACAGCTCATTCTACAGACTGCAATTCAGAGAAGAAACAGGAGCCGCCACACCACAATAGTCTATGCGGGCAATTGAAGAGATAAGCGTGAGGCCATGACAAATCATAATGCGTTTTAATGTGGGATACGAGGTAGAGTGCTTCCGCTTTTTCAGAGGTTTATTTTAACCCTCTTGGGGAAGATAGCGAGGCGTCCACAAATTTCCTAGAATGTCTCGTATCTCCTTATCCATGTAGTTTTCTAGGTTGCGGGCAACATCGTTGGCTGTTAAGACGCCGTGAAGGGCCCCTTCTCTAACCACTGCTAGTCTTCGGATCTTCTGTTTTTTCATTATCTTAGCTGCTTCTGTTAAGTCCGCGTTCGGATCGATCGTTATCAAAGGTGTCGACATTACTTCGGCGACTCTCACATTCTTCGGGTCAAGCCCTTTTGCAGCAACTTTCCAAGTCACATCGCGTTCAGTTACTATGCCAAACGGTTTGCCTTGCCTCAAAACAATAGCGCATCCCTCTCCTTTTTTGTACATGTCTAGAGAGGCTTCAGCAACAGACACGCCTTCTTCAACGGTGACTATGCTTGTTCTCATAGCTTCGGCCGCCCTCAAAAACTTCCCCTTCCTACTGTTCAGAACAACTCGAATACATTCTAGTGAATCCCAATAATTAAGCAATACTGTGGCCAGGCTAACTCTGCTGAAACTTGAGGAGAACTTAAAAGAAGAGCCTGACGCACATTTCTTGAGTGGAACGGTTTGATTTCTGACTATACCATTTTGGTTGATGGGCTCGTTAGAGTTTACGGTGAAAAGGCTGCCGTTGACGGCGTTTCTTTTGGTGTAAGAAAAGGCGAGATTTTTGGTTTCTTGGGTCCTAATGGTGCTGGGAAGACGACCACGATAAAGGTGCTTACAACTTTGATTCCCCCTACACGCGGCAAAGCCATCGTCCTTGGCCACGATGTCACTGAGGAGCCTTTGAAGATTAGACGCAGGATCGGAGTGGTTCAGCAGCAGCCGAGTCTCGAAATGTTCATGACGGTTGAGCAGAATCTGGATAGCTCTGGTTTCCTTTGGGATATCCCTAAAGAGGAGAGGCGGAAGAAGATCAAGTTCTTGAGTGAGCTTTTCGGGTTGAAGGATTGCTTGAAAACGAAAGGTCCGGAGCTTTCGATTGGTCAAAGAAGGAGAGTTCAAATTGCCCGCGAGCTGATGCACGACATGGACATCCTTTTCCTGGATGAACCTACTCTTGGTCTCGACCCTCAAGTGCGAAGAACGCTATTGGACTACGTGAAGAAACGTGCTTCGGAAGGCTTGACGGTTTTCTTCACAACCCACATCATGGAAGAAGCTGAATACCTGTGCGACAGGGTGGCGATAATAGACCACGGCAAGATCTTGGCTGATGACACTGTTGATAGACTTCGGTCAAGGTTTGGAACGGGAGAGATCATAGAGTTTACACTTGCTGAGAAGGGTGCAGAACTGAGAAGAATCTTGACGCCTATTGAGGGGATTAACGCTTTCTATGAACCGCAAGAAGAGGATGAGTTTTTCAGGATATTCACAGACAACCCATCAGCCGTGCTGCCCAGATTACTTCAAGCTCTGTTTGCAAATGGACAGCACGTCACAACAATCAACATTAAAGAGTCAACCCTCGAAGAGGCTTTCTTGAGATTGACTTCAAAGAAGGAGGGAGAAGCATGAACAGCATGCTCAAGCTGCTCGTTCGGGATATCCGAGGAAGTTTTCTCATGTCACCCCTGTTCTTAGCATCGATGCTTGTTTCTCCTCTCATCTACATTTTTGTTTTGGGATTTGCCTTCAGTGGCTTTATTCCCAGCATCGTTTTAGGCCGAGTCAGCATGAGCTACGTCCTGTTCCTCGCCCCAGGCATAATTGTAAGTCAGTTTCTCACGGGAGGAGTCTATGCAGGAGCGTCGATTTGGTTCGACAGAAGATTCGGCATGTTTGAACAGATTCTCGTTGGACCATTCACGAAAACACAGTACATAGCAAGCAAGATCCTCTCAGTGGCCCTTCAGGGTCTTGCGATGGCCTTTCTAGTTCTTCTATTAACATCTCCACTTCTATCTGGTTTAACGGTCAACGCTCTTGGAGTCTTATTCATTGTGGCGGCTTGGATGCTCGGGTCTCTATTGTTCGGCTCATTTTCCATGGTAGTCACAACAGCCGTGAAAACTGACCAAGTCTTGAACGTGGTGTTCAACATTATCATGCCTCCGCTGCTTTTTCTAAGTTCGATTTTTTATCCACTTGAAACCGTTCCTGCTTTCATACGCGCATTGGCTTTGGTCAACCCGTTGACTTACGCCGCGGATATGTTCAGATTTGGACTCCTGGGTCTTCAAACCAGCTATCTTGGCTACGAAGTCTTGTTGCTCGTAATTGAGAGCGCAGGTATGTTTCTTCTGGCGACCAAGAGCTTCAAAAGAATCCAAATGTGAGTCGTGCCCACCGTGGAAAGACGAACTTCTCAAAAGCTCCTGTAACCGTGTACCCGATCCTAGAGGCCAAGTCCTTGAACCCGCCGTACAGCCCCAGATCCAGCCTGAACAGCTTCAGTGTCTTCAGCAATGCGCCTCACGTATAGGCTTCTACGCACCATTCCGCAACTGGAACACAGAGCTCGCCGGCCCTGTGCCTGTCACATCAAAACGATTCAACGACCCACAACACGCTTATCTCGAAAACCTATTCACATGACGAGAATACTTCCAAAATTCACTCTGTTTACGAGCAGCGCACACAACGTGCTGCACTCTTGGTCTTTGCTCTATTCTCTCACAGGAGGCGGAATGGCTATCAGAGACTGTGTTCGGATCACGCCTTTAAGGCGCTGGATTTTCTCTATTATTTTTCCCAAGTCATCCATCTTGGCAAAATCCACTGAAGCTATTGCGTCGAA
This sequence comes from Candidatus Bathyarchaeota archaeon, assembly GCA_963707955.1. GTDB lineage: Archaea > Thermoproteota > Bathyarchaeia > Bathyarchaeales > Bathycorpusculaceae > DASPPK01. Next base: position 802,835 of record OY970176.1, read on the forward strand.
TTGTCCTGTCACTGCGTCCGCCGTCTTGACACCTTCAATTCTAAGCGCCGCTTCCGCAACACTCCACAGTTCACTGGCTTCCGTGCTCATGAGAATGTAGGCCTTCAAAACATTCACCTCAACATGAACAATTTGGAAAGTCTTGGAATAAAAAGCTTAAGATGCTCCTCGAACAGCAAATCCAGTCAGTTGCCAAAGCTTGCACGAGCGGTTCCCCTCCAAGATCAGCATTGGTCTTTACTTTCTTCCGCTCGAACGATTAATGGAACCTCACGTAAGGACTTAATATTATAGTCCGCCTGAAATGCTCCCCTTTCTCCGCGAGCTCGCTTGTTTTCCCTCAGAATCTCCGGTAGGCTCCTGAAGAGATCTTGGGAATCTGATTTCTCAAGGTCTCTTGTAACCATTATTGCTACACCATTTGCACCTTTGGCAGCCAACACGTCAAGCACCAAGTCGCCGACGACAACGAAGCGTTTGGCGCCGAGTTTTCTTGTGGCCACAAGAACGCCTTCAGGATCAGGCTTCAACTTTGTAACATCTTCCCTCGTTACTACAACATCGAAATATTCTTTCAAACCATGAATTTTAAAGACAACGTCCACCGCTCGTCTCGAAGTGTTAGTGACCAGCCCTATTTTCGCCCCGAGTTCTCTAAGTGTTTGTAGCGTGGAAATGGTCTCGGGGAAAAGCCTTGACTTCTTTGCTGAATCCAGTTCGTAATGGTTGAGAAACATCTCCATTTCTCGCCGGTATATTCTGGCCCTTTCTTCACCAAAATGCCGTTGAACGTATTCCGATGCAATGTTACGCATGATGGTGGCCCGTTTTATTCCTTCAAGGACTGTTTTTGGAATTCCAAGATCAATGAGCTTCCGTCTCGTATCACGCCTGAATTCCAGCACGTGCTGACGAACTGACCATGGAGTCTTAACCAGTGTGTCCTCCAGATCAAACAGTACCGCGACATTCATTGCTGTTCACGCTAGTCTTGACATTCAGTTTATCTTCTTGCTTCTGCCATGGCTGCTATTTAGCTCCTGTCTTTTCACGTTTCCACATTTTTGCTCTTAGCATTTGCTCATCAACTGGTCTTAGCGCAGGGTTCAGGCTGAAGATTGCCAGATGACACCTGTTGGGCACATTTGACGGAGTCAGCTTCGTTTCGGTGTATCGCATGCTTTCAGGCATAAACTCTTAAAGACTGGAAGTGGCTTAATGCGCGGCATGGAAGGCTCGAGTGAAGAGTCAAAGGGACTTTCTCAGGCGGAAGCTCAAAGAAGGCTCGAACAGGTCGGGCCGAACCAGTTTGTTAAACCCCTGAAGATAAGCTTCCTCGGTATCGCTAAAGAAGAAGTAGTTGAACCCATGATTCTGCTGCTACTTGTCGTTGGTGTGCTCTACACGACATTCACGTGGCCGAATCTGCAAGACGCCCTGACGATTTTCAGCATCATCTTCGTGTTGGTTTCCGTTGAAATCTGGAACGAGTATCGAGCCAAGAAGGCCATATCTGCGCTCTCTGAGCTTGCAGCTCCGAAAACGAGGGTTGTGCGGGATGGCAGGATAGTTGAAGTTGAAACTGAGAAAGTGGTTCCTGGCGATCTTTTGGTCTTCACCGATGGCACTCGAATTGCAGCTGACTGTAAGCTTAACGTGGCATATGACGTTCAAGTCGATGAGTCGGTTTTGACGGGTGAATCCTTTCCTCGAGAGAAGGGGGTTGGGGACGAAGTTTATGCTGGAACACTGGTACTTTCTGGCGAAGGAAAAGGAGAAACCTACGCCACTGGCAAGAACAGTAGATTCGGCAAGATTTCAGCTATGGCGCAGGCGATTAAGCCTCCGAAAACACCATTACAATTGGCAATGAAGTCGCTTTCGAAGACACTTGCGTACGTTGCCATATTCTTCAGTGTAATCATCCCTGTTCTCGGCTTCGTCCGCTTTGGGTACCAAGATCTGGCTAAGGACAAGGATTTAATCTTGACCGGACTGGCACTTGCCTTTGCAGCCATTCCAGAGGAACTGCCAATAATAATCACCATGATATTGGGATTGGGCTCCTACAGGCTCTCACAGAAAGGTTTTCTGGTCAAGAAACTCAAAGCTGCCGAGACTCTGGGGGACGCAACCGTTATCCTTACCGATAAGACAGGCACGATCACTGAGAACAAGATGCGAGTTGCTCAGGTCTATCCGCGAAAACAAGAAGCCAGAACACTCGCTGCGGCAACCGCAGCGTTGACCGAAATGTCACTGTCCCCCACGGACAAGGCTGTTCTTGAGAAAGCAGGCGAACTCGGAATCGCACAGGGTTTCGGAAGCGTTATTCGCGAACGTGGTTTTGAAATCAACAAACGAACCAAAGCTGTCCTTCGCGCGAGAAACGGTGGTCTCATGCTTTCGACCATTGGTGCACCGGAGGAAATTCTTGGCTCCGAGGGCAGTGATGGGCCTCTTGACGAAGAACTGAAAGAGGAAGCAGCGAAGGGAAGGAGAGTAATCGGCGTTGCAGAAAAAGCCGTTTCAACTGAAGAAGCAGATCTGCCCTTTTCAGAGCTAGAGGGAAACTGGGACTTCATCGGGTTGATCTCGATTGAAGACCCCCCGCGTCAAGGCGTCAAGGAAACCATAGAGGCAATCAGCAGAGCGGGGATCAGAACGATCATGGTCACTGGTGACTATCCGCAAACAGCCGCCTACATCGCAATGAGCGTCAGCATCCCCTCAAAAAACGTGCTCACCGGCGAAGACCTCCAAAGGCTTTCTGACGAGGATCTACAGAAAGTCGTGAAGGAAACATCCGTTTTCGCAAGAACCACGCCCGAGGACAAGTATCGACTCGTTAAGGCGCTGCACGCAAACAACGAAGTTGTCGCAGTGACCGGCGACGGTGTCAACGACACATTGGCCCTCAAGGGAGCAGACGTCGGCATTGCCATGGGCGTGAAAGGCACCGACGCGGCTAAGGAAGCGGCAGATGTCATTTTGACTGACGATAATTTTGTAAGCATCGGACACGCAGTCTTTGAAGGCCGCACGTTCTTTGACAACCTGAGAAAAGGACTCAAGTACTATCTAGCAATCAAAGCTGCACTGATCTCCATCTTCCTTCTGCCCCTGGCGCTAGGCACACCTTTACCATTTGCTCCAATACAGATAATCGTCCTCGAACTCTTCATGGACCTCGCTGCCTCTGCCGGATTTGTCACCGAACCCGCTGAAAAAACTATTTACAGCCGAAAACCAAGAGACCCCAAAGCAAAGTTCCCCGATTCAAGAATGATAAAGGACCTAGCAGTCTCCGCGGCAAGCCTTTTCTCAGCTGTGATGCTCGCATACTTCTACGCACGTTGGCAGGGTCTTTCACCTCTTGAAGTACAGACTTTCGCCTTCTCGGCCTGGATGATGGGACACATAATTCTCGCGTTCGTCACACGTTCAGAAAACGAACCGCTCTACATTCTAGGCCCCCTGTCAAACAAGGTGATGGACCTGTGGGCAGTTCTCGCCGTGTCCTTCCTACTTGTAGCAGTCGCCGTTCCCTCAGTAGGTGTCCAGCTGAAGCTTTCCACACTCTCGGCCGGTCAGCTTGGCTTGATCTTTGCCTTCGCTTTTCTCACTATCGTTTGGCAGGAAATTGCGAAGCTCTTGTTGTTCAAACCGAATTCGAAAAAGGAATGAGAGCAAAAAGTCAACATCTGCCTAAATGGAAAATCGATAAGCGTAAATATGCGGGACTTTTAATATGTTCCGAGAAATGTATTATGGTTAATTGCGCAAAGTGTGGTAAAGATATTCCTTCGGGGCAAGAAGTGAAGAAAGGCTTCCTAATAAAGAAAAGCTATCATAAGGAATGTGCTCCCAAGTAGACTCAATGCTTATCAGTATTTGCACAAGCATCAATCCACCCTTTATCTTCTGAAGGAAATTATTTTCTTTTCTTTTTTCTTTAGCGCGCGCACAGATTAAGCTAGGCTTTCCTTTTGCAACGCTGTGCAGAAAACCAAGATAAGGTTCAAACTTCGCCGCGCGCGCTTTCGTGGGGTGAAATGCCTCTAGGGAAAAATCTAAGGCCAATCAATACTAGTTATGATTCGCATGAACATCTCTGCACAGAGATTTTGGGTGGGAGAAATGCGGAAAGTTCAGAAGTCTAGGGTGGCCCCGGCCCTGTTCATGTTTGCCGTGCTTCTGGGCGGCTCTGTGGTGATAGCGGTCGCTGAGGCAGGGATCGAGTTCGTGGTCGTAATAGTGATTATCGTGGGAATAGTGATACTTTTATCCGTTGGATCTCAGTTCAAGAAAAAAAATTAGCGAGCCCGCTCATTTCTGCGCGCGCGCCTTTGCTCTCGGGGTTTGTGGAGATAAGGTTTTGTTTGTTTTGTTTTTTCGTCGTTGTTAATGCGGCGTTGTTTTAGAATTATGCGTGGTTTTCTGCGTTTTATTTTTAGCGTTTTTGTAGCGTATTCTGTTTGTTCTTGTTTTTGGTTTTATAATTACTTACTTCGGTTGTTTCGGTTTGCTTAAGCGCGCGCAGAAAACTTTTTCTATCCTTCATGCGCGATCATCGTTATTGTTGATTTAACTCTCTCCAGTCTCCTTATCTTGTCATGTATTTCTTTGAGCCTGTCCATAGTATCCGCTCTTGTTCTTACAATGATGTCATAGACGCCGTAGACAGGATAAGCTTCTTCAACTCCCTTAATCTCCCTCAATGCTTTCATCAACATCGGGTGATATTCTTCTGAATTTATCAACAAATATGCCGTAGGCATCCAAATCACCTTTTACTCTCTCTGAACACTTCGCTTTTAGCTTTTGGGCGCGCGCTAGTGGGGTCGTGCGGATTTGAACCGCAGACCTACGGGTTTCTTCAGGTGACAGCTCCAGAATTCTGTCATCACCGTTTACGCATCGGCTCCACTTCTTTACGCATTGTGGATTTCTGGAGCCCGTCGTCATACCTGCCTAGACTACGACCCCACGGCTACACTGAGAAGGACTTGCCAGATTTTAAATATATGCATTGTTGCGCCAGAAACAGAATCTGTGCACATGCCTAAGATTCGAGAAGACACATCAGCCTAGAGCGATAAGCTTATGAGCACAGGGTTGTCGTCTAGTTTGGGGTTTGCCGGTCATAGGGCGCGGGTCCCACCTGATCCCATACCGAACTCAGAAGTTAAACCGCGCTCCGTTTCTGGCTGTAATGTGGTCTTCGGCCATGTGAACCCGGAAAAGCTGGTAACCCCACTTCAAAATAGTCGGTGAATTTGGAGGAAAATTACCCAAAACTTATAACTCAGCATCTATAGTGTGTTCGGAAGGTGAGTTCGTGAGCATAACGGCGGCAATACTAGGCTTATACAGCCGGATCATGCCAGCACAGTTTGGCGATACCAGTGTAACCTTGGTTCTGAACCTGCTTTTCTACGTCGTTTTCATCGTCTTCATTTTCTATGGGCAGAGACTTCAGACGTACGTGATGATCAGGGAAGTAGAGGGGTCACTCTACAAACTGAAGTACATAAAGGAAGAGGGACGTAAGATAACGATAGAAACGATAAAGGAGATTGGAAAGCCGCAGACGGACCCAACGGGAAGGGTTGACAGGTTCCTGGAATATTTCACGATATCTCCTCAGTCTCTTGACCCGGCGGGCATAGTCTGGAAGCTTGAACACATACTGGACGTAAGGGACACGCGCTTCAAGGATGAGGTCAAGTTCATGGCTCCGTCAGCAGATGAAACCCAGGCAAACAACCTGGAGAACACCCTTGAGGCAGCGATGGCCCTCAATTTCATTTACAAAGTGATAAGACACTTCTACCTGCTGGGCAAGAAAACACTCAGCCTTTACGTCATAATGCAGATACAGATGATCTTGCCGATGATTATGAAAGAGGCAGAAGCCTACGCAAGCGCGTTAAAAGCCTTCGCCTACGGTCAGCCAATAGGTGACGGGGCAGGTGCACTCGTCGCGGCAAAGCTCATGCATGGACACGAGACGAGGAAAATAGCCAAGGACTGCGTTGTCGCATCCGTTCCCTTCGAAGGACGAACAGCCTTCGTCATAAAGGCTGAAGGGCCAGGAGGAAACGTGGGCAAACCAGGAGACGCGGTAAAAGCGGTCATCGACGAAAACGAGGGGAAGATTGCCATGGTCGTCATGATCGATGCTGCTCTGAAGCTTGAAGGAGAGGGATTGGGCGAGTTGGCTGAAGGTGTCGGTGCGGCTATCGGAGGCCCCGGAGTTGACCAGTACAAGATCGAGGATGCGATTCTGAAATATCACATTCCCGTAAACGCCGTCGTAATAAAGGAAGACATAGGAGACGCTGTTTCACCCTTGCGCAAAGAAGTTTTCGACTCGATCGATGGCGTCATAGAAAGGATAAAAACGGTCGTATTGGAGAGGACGAAGGAAGGAGACAAAATAGTAATCGCCGGCGTGGGGAACAGCATCGGAATCGGACAGTAGGAGACAAACGAAATGACTGAAACCCAAGCATCAGGCCCAACACCCCGAATAGCGTCCTCCGTGATAATAGCCGTGTTCTTAGCCCTTGCACTCTCGTTCATAGCCCTCATATACGCGCTCAGCATCCTTGATCAAGACATTGAAACTGCATCGATCTTCCTAATAATGGGATTCCTGGGAGTAGCGTTGTCCACGTACGTTTTGTTCCAGACGCGGAGACGACTTTCAAAGCTAAAGATCGTGCCTGCCCCCGTGACAACCACTATAGAATGCAAGAAATGTGGCTTCAAGAACGTCAGAGAGTTCCAGCGAGGAGACTACATTTTCAAAGAAGGCGAACCATGCCAAAAATGCAATGAAAAGATGCTAATAACAGCGATCTACAGGGAAGTCAAAGAGAAAGAGAGAGAAAAAATGTCTTTCTAGGTTAACACCGAACAGCCGTCCGCAACGATCAAAACAGTGTGCTCTGCTTGGGCAACTGTTTTTCCGCTCGCTTCGACGAAAATCGGATACTTCATCAAGGTCTTCGATGCCAACAGTTCGTCGAAGGTTCTCTGTAATGTTGTTGAGGCACGACATTCTGCAGCCAACGTTCCGTAAAGGGTAAAGTTCTGAAGTTGTCCTCAATGTACTTTTGAAGTTCTCTCGCATGTGGGTTTTTCGCAGACCTCGACCTGAGAAAACGGAAAATCGTGGCTTCGTCACCGTTTTCAACTCTACCCGCAGCGTTTGGAACGGTTACGAAAGGTTCGATAGCATACACGCCGCCTAACTTGATTTTTGTTGAAAAAAGCTGTGAAACGTTTGGCAACGACGTGCCAGTGTGCACAACGTACCGACCGACCTGATGACCCGTCAAGTTAGAAATGGGTTTGAAACCGCGAGACTTGATTACACCCTCTATCATCGTCCCAAGCTTTGACGTGGACGTTCCTGGGTGAATGTTTTCGACGGCAGTCTTCAAGGCGCGTTCTGCCGTTTCTACCAAGCTTTCGTATTCGATGTCAAAACACACCGTAACTGCGGTGTCAGTCAGGTAGCCGTCGATGTGGGCGCCGATGTCCACCTTGACCAGGGACTTCTCGGGGATTCTTCTTTTGTCATTCGGTGGAGACGTGTAATGCGCAGCAACCTCATTCACGGAAACGTTACATGGAAACGCTGGTTTTGCTCCCTTCTGCCTTATCAGGCCCTCCGCTTTCTCGCAGATGTCAATGATCGGCATGCCCTCACGTACATAGTTTTTCATTTCTTCTCGCGTCTCGCGCAGAATCTTCCCTGAGAGGCGAAGCTTTTCAAACGCTTCCTTTTCAGATTCGCTCATCAAAGTCACTTTTCCAGACATGTGATCTTGCACTTTACCTTTTTATGTGGAATTTTCCTATTACGTCTCTTGCTTTTTCACGCTTCTTCTGATGCCCAGCAAGAAACTTGTTGACTCTTTCAGCGAGTTCTTTCTTGCACTCGCCGCACAAGACTTCGCCAGCCTTGCAGCGTCTCTTCCTTTCTGCAAGTTTCTCGTCATCCTCCTCGAATAGATAGAGGAAATATTGAAAGACTGTGCAGACATCGGGGTCGGCGCCCTCTTTTCTTTGTTCAGCGACTGTTCCTTTCCCACCTGTAAATGCCTTCCAGATCTTCTGCGCGACCAGTTCAGGCGGGTCTGTAGTGAATATGGCTGTCTCAGGCTCTGAAGCGTTCATCTTTCCACCAACGCCCAATCCTGGCAAGAAGCGGTTGTGGATTTGGGCTGGCTTGTAGTACCCAAGCTTCTGGGCGATGTCTCGTGTGATCCTCCAGTAAGGGTCCTGGTCAATCGCTGCGGGTATAAGAGCGGGAACGTTTTCACCAGTTAGTTTCTTATGTATGAAACAGGGCACTGCTTGGACAGCTGGCCAGAACACCCAGCCGAGGTTTGTGCTGTCCTGAAAACCAAAGGTCGCTCTTGCCGTGGAATATGTTATGCGCTTGGCAACTTCCAACGCAATGTCGTAGAGAAGATCGATGTCATCAACATCGTAGATGATGAAAGTGTTCTTCGGTTCGAAGCCCAGCGCAACGAGGTCCAAAGCGTTCTCATAGCCCAACCTCGTGGTTTCAGACAGGATGCGATCGTCGTCTACCACGAACTTTTCATCGTCGGTCATCTGGAAGTAGAGCCTCGCGTTAAACGCGTCTTGCAGGTGCTTCGTGAAAATCCAAGGGACGAGATGTCCAATGTGAACAGGGCCCGAAGGGCCTCGGCCCGTGTAAAGCACGAACTTGACCCCTTTGTCGTACAAGTCAAGAACAACGTCCAGGTCCCTGTGAGAAAAGAACAGTTCCCTGCGCAGCTGAAGATGAACGCCGCCCGTGTACTTGGCAAGTCTTCGTCGAAGCCCTTCGGTTAAGGGCTCGGTTCCAAACTCTCGGATCAAACGTTCATAGTCGACCTTGCCCTTCACTTCCCAAGGAGTAACGACCATTTCGTTTTTTTCTTCATCAGTCAAGCCTTATGCCGCCTGCGCAGTCAGCTTCCTTATACAATCTATGGAAACATATTAAATCTTGCGTGAACGAAAGCTCGTAGCAATGCGGCTGCGCCTTTAACAAGAGCAACCATGCTATGCATTCCAGAAAGCTTCAAAAAGTTTAAACATGTCCATTCACTCATTTATGTTGGGTAATGCGTTGGACTGGCACTAGTCTCCATCAATGAGTCGCCTATTTTTCTAGTAGTTCCTCTGAATGTTGTCAGTTTTGCGCCACAGAATTCTCTTGAAAGAAAAGGAGGAAAGATACCTGCAGTCAAATTCTGATAAGAAAGCAGTGGTTGATCCGTTTGGAACAAGTTCAGTCACAGATTATGAGCGGCTAAGCGAAGAATTTGGGATCGAACCGTTTGCAACAGCCTTGCCAAGAGTGCCTGATCCATCATTTCACATGAGACGCGGAGTGATCTTCGGCCACAGAGACTTCGGCAGAATCCTGGATGCAATGAATGCGAATGATAATTTTGCTGTTTTGAGCGGGATAAAACCGACAGGTGAATTTCACTTAGGCACGTTGATGACGGCGAAGGAGATTATCTACTTTCAGCAGCACGGTGCTCAGACATTTTACTGCATTGCTGACATAGAAGCCTATGAAGATAACAAAATCCCCTTTGAAAAAAGTGAAAAAATAGCTGTAGAAAACGTTGCAGACATGCTTGCACTTGGACTAGATCCAGAAAGAGCATACATTTACCGGCAGTCTAGAGAAAACAGGGTCAAGGACTTAGCTGTGATCCTTGGCAGACCTTTAACTTTGGCCACGATGAAAGCGATATACGGTGAACGACACATCGGTCTATACCTTGCGGCTTTGATTCAAGCCGGAGACATTCTCCTTCCTCAGCTCGAAGATTTCGGAGGTCCTAAACCCACTGTGGTTCCTGTGGGTGTTGATCAGGATCCGCACCTTCGCTTCACCAGAGACTTGGCTCGGGTTTTTCATCGGAAATACGGTTTCATCCCTCCCTCCTCAACATATCATAAGCTTATAAGAGGACTAGACGGCTCCCCGAAAATGAGCAAACGGCAAATGAATTACTTCACTTTGCATGACAAGCCCGAAGTCATTGTGCGGAGAATATCTAATGCTTTTATCGGCGGAAGACCAACTGTCAAAGAACAACGTGAGCTCGGCGGGGTTCCAGAGGCGTGCCCGATCTATGAGATGTGTCTTTTCCATTTTACGAAGGACGATCGGAAAATCGCCGAAACCTATCATGACTGCAAGACTGGAAGACTGCTGTGCGGAGACCATAAGAAGCAGGCGATTGATGCAGTGCTGAAGTTTGTGAAGGAACACGCACGGAAAAGTAAGAGGTTTATTGACGAGGAATATGAAGTACTTGGAATAGACTAGCGCGCACTATGATTAAAAGGGTTTGTTAATTCCTCGTGGGATTTGAGTCCTTGTTAACTGTCGTGGGATGAAGCGATACTGTTGGCTTTTTCATGACGACTAGCCTCGTTTACCATCAAATCTTTCAACATTGTTAGGTTGAAAAAGCAGGATTCAGAAACCGCTCTCACGCTATTGAGCTTGCCTTGATGAAACTTATGGAAAACGAAAAGAAGGAAATGGCCCCGCGTGCGCTTGCTTTCTTCTTCTGCCAAACGGTGCCCAATTCTGGTTTCTTAGCGCGAGTGCTAGAGCCTATGAACATTGCGCAACGCGCGAAATCAATATGATTCTAGTAGTCCGAAGGTTTTTAAACGGTCTCTCAGATTTCTGATTCTGTCACTAGCTTCGGTAATATCTCCAAGTAGTCTTTCAAAGTTGCGGACGTTTAGGTTTATGAGCTCATGGAGGGCTACGGGGTTGTCTGGTAAATCGTACAAGCTTGGGCTGGTTCCAGCCTCTCTAGAAGCTTCAACAATCCACTCTTCGAGCCTTGGGCACAATATGAGTAAGTGATTGTTTAGCCATCTATATTGCAACAGTCTTATCTTATGTGCCTCATCGATCTCAGTTGCTTGAAATTTCTTCAAGTCTGGCAATTGAAGGCTTCTGGGGTCTTCATCAACCATTCCCACCGAATTTTCGTAATTAGTATGTCTCACACCTCTAATCAGCTTCCTAACCACACCTGACTTGTTCCCAGCATGTTCAATCCTTTCTGTGGGAACACCCAAGATGCTGAGCAGTGTTAAGTCCGCTTTGCATTCCACGAAGAGCATCTACTTCAGTCCTTTGCGCCCAACAATTTTTGGAGGTTAAAGAAAACATCCGATCCCATCCTGAGGATGTCTTGTTTTTGGCTGTCATCTAATTCTCTTGCCTTTGTCTGATAGTGATCGAGATAGGTTACAAATGCAGACAGATCATCCTTTTCTGTTTTTTCCAGCAAAGATACCAGAAAATAGGGGTTGTGCGTTGCGATGAAATACTGATTCTTGTTTGGATCTACTGCTATTCTTTCGGCAAGATACTTCGTATAGTATGGAAAGGCATGTGCCTCTGGCTCCTCAAATGAAATCACACAATTCTTGTTTGAGTAGATTGCAGCGAGGTAGAATGCTATTCTTTGCAGAGTTTCCGAAGACAGAGAATAGGGAAACGAGATTATTACGTCCTCAAACTCCTTTTGAATTTCTATTTTCCCTTCTGGAGGTTTGAAAACCATTCTGTAACCAAATGCTCCGAACATCTCTCCGAAGATTTTTTTTAGATCTTTCCGCGTTAGAATCACATGTAGTAGGTTATCGCCATCTGGTGGCATAAGGAACTCTGCTTGGGGATCCTGAAAACTAACTTTTTTGTTGAATCGATAAAACCTAAAAGGTGTCACTTGTGTGCTAAGTTGAGGCATGAGTTGCGATTGGCCGCCCCCATAACCATACTGAAATACTTGTGTTCGGAAAGCCAATGGTGAGTCAGCAGGGCCAAGCCTAAAAGTTCCAACGAACGTCCCGTTGCTGAATTCCATCTTCAAATAGTTGAGCCCAAATTCCACTTCAACAGGATTTTCTAAGACATGATCGTAGAACAAATCAATCATGGTTTCAAATCTGATAAATTGCCCAATGTTGCGGAGCCTGCCCTGACACAGGTGAGACATTAGACCTATTGCTTCCAATATGTTGGATTTTCCGGTATTGGGTTCGCCGATAAAGACGTTTACACGTCTGCATTCGAGAGTCAGTTCTTTGACTGATTTGAAGTTGCTTATTCTCAGTTTTGTGGTAACTATCATCTAGTTTTCAGCCTCTCTCGTTTAGAATAGTTGCTTCGGACCTAATATGAAGGTTTGTGTCGCTTGTAGATATGCTGTGTATTTCCGCGCACGCTCGCGCTAATACAAATCCACAGTGGTGCGTCGTAATTCTAGTCAAAGACACCAAAAGGTGAGTGCGCGCTTTAGCGTTTTCCAGTATCTTCATTCTCTTCGTCATTCTTATTACCGCTCCTCAGCTCCTAGAATCCCAGTGATGTTTAGGGCGCGCGCTTGAGTCTCAGAATGTCAATCTATATTGGCTTCACTGCTCTAAGCTTTCCATATGCCCTGGCTTTAGGGTTGTCCACTTTTTTGTAAGAACCTGAAGTTCTATCATATTCAGTCTCAAGCAGATAAACGTCCATTCCAACTCTTAGATTATGTCGATCCAGATTTCCGACTGAACCCAAATAGGGATTGGGTTGCTTTGGAAAATATTTATCTACGTTTCCTTTGTACCAGAAAACAATAATTGCTTCAATTTGACCGTTTTTCCGAGAGTATATGGCACCCCGACGAGCGTCGTAATTTGAAATACCATGCCTCTTGTCGAAACTCGCTCGGCTTTCATTCAACGGCTGTACGTCTTTGAGGTACAGTCTGTAACGTACTTTTGGCATGCGAAATTCTCTAGTTTTTGTGACGCCTTTGGCATGAGCGCCACAGATTTTCTGATAATACTTAATGTAATCGTCTATCAGAGGTTCTGATTTAGGCAAGACTTCATTGTCAAAGAAACTCACGATATCTCTGATAATTTGCTGCTTCGTATTTCCCTCAACGAGTATGTTCGCCTCGATATTGTTGCCCGTTCCCCCAGAGGTCAAATTAGAACTTCCCATAATCACTCTTACACTATCCCCATTTTGGAAAACGAATAATTTTGGGTGAAAATCAGCCTTGCGAAATAAGCCTAAATTAAAGTTCACATAGTTGTTATCCAACTTCTTGAGGTCGAATAAAACTTTAGGGTCGGTTATGTGGTACTCTGGACACGCTCCAACCAAGAAGTCTACACTTTTGCCATCGTCGAGCGCCGTTTGTAGGTTTTTCTCTATTTCACTGTAACCACCCTCTTTCAGAAAGGCAACTGCAATTTTGATTTTTTCTGCAGTAGTTATGCCGTTTCGAAGTTCCTCAGCTATCTGCGATCCTCTCAGGAATCTCCGAACATCTGTCACGGTTTGACCAGCTCAGGCGCGCGCTAGAAATCTTCTCTTGCCATTTGTTGACCATAGGTCAGCAATGACTTAATAAAATCTACTGTGTTAGTAGCGCGCGCTTTAAGCTCCTAAGAGTTAACAAAACCTCCACCCGCTAAGTTTATGGGCTTGTCCGCGCGCTCGCTAGATATAGAGGAGTAACATGAGCGACCAAGCAATTGCCGAATTGACAAAACTGCTCAACGAATCAACAGAGGTAAGCCGCCAGAGAATCTTTTATGTCCTAGATTATGCCGTGAATTATTTCAAAGGTGAACGCAGAATCCCCAAAATAACACACGAATTTCCGACTGAAGTGCAGAAACTCAAAGAAATGGAGGTAGTCGAAGAAGCCCCGTTATACTGGAAAGGGAACAAATATCTTAGGATCTTTGTAAAGGCTGAAGCCGCTGTCGAGATCTCAAGATTGTTGAAAGAGCGATATTATCCAATTTTCACTCTAGATGCTGTGACCGTAAGAATACGAGAGTCAGTCATAAGCGCATTTCCAGCCGCAGCAAGATTGTGGAGCGGAGTGCAACAGTTCAAGATTGACGAGTATACACTTTCGGAGCCAAGCCTCTACAACCAAGAAGCTATGAACTTCGGCGAAAAATTGATGGCTGCTGGACTTTGCTATCTGATTGGATATTGGTCGGTAAGCTGGATAAGCTATTCCGACGAGATCATTTTCAGGAAAGAGCCCATTGACGTACGCGATGTCTTCTTAGAAATCGTTGAGAATGAGATGACAACTGCACTTTCCTCATTTTCAGCAGAGATGAAGTGGTGTCTCTTTCTCAAACACGTCAATCCAAAAGCAGATGAAAGGTTCTTCTTGAAAAATTCAACGACCTCTTTCTTGCCTAATCAGATAAAGAATGCGCTGGCCAAGCTGCCTTCCCCAGAAATCGCAAAATCCAAGGAGGCTGTAGAAAGCATCCTAACAGAACAAAGAAAAAGGCTATCAGAAACAATAAGAAGTCTTATTAATCGTGATCCAACAACTGTTGCCGTTCTTGGAACATTGTTCACATTGAGCAGGGAAGAGGAGAAATATCGTAAGGTAGATTCATTTTCGTTGGGCAAGATCAAAGAGACCTTGAGGAATTACGACGATTTTGAACAATACATTGCATACTTCAAGAGTCTGGGAATTGTCCTGGAATCAACCAACGGCGAAATTCTCATTCCAAAAATAACATGGGAAATTTTCTGTGATGAGATCAAAGGACGAGCAGTTGAGGTTAAAATTTTCGAAAGCGAACTGGATGGTCAAAGCTTCCTGGAAGAAACCATGAGCAAGGCGACTTCTAGCGTCAAAATCTGGGATCCATATCTTTCGACGAAAACGCTGACTATACTTGAGAGATCGATCAGATCAAACAAAGTGCAAATAGATATTCTGTCTTCTCATCCAGAGGTTATTCCAGATATCATTCATTTGCTGAAAGAAGGAGTTAAAATTGCAGGCAGGTTTGTCTACACCAAGAAAGAAAAGAGTTATTGGTCTCCATGGCACGACAGGTACTTGATGATTGATACTGACAATGTTTGGCACATTGGTCCATCTCTTCATGCAGCAGGTCAGAAAAAATGGGAAAGTGCTGAACTCTTTGCAAGGGATCTTGGAAGGCTCATAGCAGATGCATTTAAGTTCAATTTTCGGAAGAACAAAGAGGACTGGGACAGCGAAGGATACACTATCGATAAAGTCGGTCTTGAGGGTAGTTTCTGACTTTAGCGCGCGGTTATTGAAGTTTTGCGCCACACTTTGGGCACTTAAGAGGATAGTTTTCTTTGCTTATCATTTTCAATCCACAGCCGAAGCAGATACAAATCTTGCACGTTGGGCAATAGTAGTTGCCGCCTTGAATGCGAGTGCCGCACATGCTGCAAAGCTTGGTTAAGCAGTCATCAGGCATTTGTTACGCCCGGTGAAAGCAAGATTGGCTATATTGAAGAACGCATGGCTTGAAGGTTAAAGGCGGTTCGTTGATGCAACATTCTTGAGAAATGGTGAGAGTAGAGTAAAAGTGAACTACTTTCTAACTTGAATGAGTTTGTCTCTGACCGCCTCTGCGCGCGCTTGAGATTAAGATTCGGAATTCACAACCATATTATGTGTGTGGTCAGTAAACGCTAGGCATGAAAACAGTCGCAACCATTACCATTGGGATTTTACTGGTTGCCGTCGGGGTGCTCGCAGGCTTTCTTGCTGCTCCAATTTTCCAATCAAACACTTCGACATATACAGGTCCCGAGTACTTGATAATATCCAACATGGATGGTGTTGTCGGACCCGATGAATGGATTGCAGTGACAGTTAACAATACAGGGATTGCTGCGTCGACAATAGCCAAGGTCTTGGTGAACAACGTTACGCAGATGTCAGTCAACCCATCGCTTCCGCTGACAGTTGCAGAAGACGGCGGCGTCGTCCTCAACATCACGATGAATGTTGCTGAAGAAAGTTATCAGATAGAGCTGCTAACATCGAGGGGAAATTCGTTTTCAATTTCCACTCAAGTCACTTCTGGCGTCATACTGACCCCGGCAAACGTCAATTTCTACGGAACCGCAAATGACAAAATAGATATTGACATAGAAAACACGGGAACTTCTGACGCACACCTAATCCAGGTCTACGTTGGGACATCATCGTCAACGTTGCAGAATGAAACGAACTCATCTCTTCCGGTAACGTGCGCGGCAGGCCACGTAGTGAGAATTACGGTGGACTATAACTGGACGTCAGGCGGAACGTACTACTTCAAAGTCATAGCTCAAGAGCAGATCCTAGGACCATGGGCAGAGCAAGCACCAGTAACATACGACTTTATAGGAACCACATCTATAACAATCACCGACGTCAGTTTTACAGGAAACAGCGGCCAAGGCAACAACACGATCGTCCTAACTCTGAAGAACACTGGAACTGAGCAGGTGACTGTCGGCCAAATAAAAGTTAACAACATCATAGCATCCTTTGACACAACCAATGCGACATTACTTTCAGGAGCCAATAATGTGTTGCTAACAGTCTACAACGTCGGTTGGTCAAATGGAAACCCGTACAAGATTGACTTGTTTGATGCTAGTGGTAACGGAGTGGGTTCCACTCAGCAGAACGCGCCTGGAGCATAGACTTGGCATGAGTGTAGAAGACTACAGAAGGAAACTTTCAAGCGCGTCCTAATGGATTCGTCGTTCACGCGCGCGCTCGCAATGGGCTCGACCATTGAGCAGTCCTATGGAGAATTGAGAAAACCAAGTATATAATATAGAATTGGTTTGCCCTGTTTTCCATAGGACAGTCTAAGCAGGCTAAGACGTTGATGCAAGGGCGTGTGCAAGAGAGCAAAATCGTTGCGTTCGCTCAGCGAGCGATTTAGTATTCTTCCCTCTTCCAGATGTTGTACGGGCACTGTCTCCAGCAGTACGTGCTGCCCTTGTAAATGCAACCCTGACATTCAAGTCTGTCAAACCGCCTACGCCTGCTCATAAACAGACTCTCAATACCCTAATGAACTTCTTTCTCATTAAGGCTTAGATTTTGTCGGAGCGTGTAGTCCTGGCGCGCGCTCTGAATGGGAACGAAAACAACGGCGTAACTCATTTATTTCTCATCACGCTTTTAACCCTTTTACTATTCGCGCGCTAGCTCCTTAACATTGCAGTTTGAGCGCCAGATTTTTCGATAGCCAAGACTAAGGCATACCCTATAATGTTCATTGAGATTATTGAACCCAACAGGACTCCAATGAACCCTACCTCCAAAGGAACGCCGAAAAGCAAGGCCAAATAGGAACCAACGATGCCTGAGACTATTATGTTCTGCGCAACTGTAGCAGCAAACCGAGAACCAGCGAAGTTTCTGGAGGCAATTCTCCAGCCGACGTACGCAGCAAGGAAGTTTGCTATTGAGCCTCCAATGATGTCGATGTAGCCTAGCCCGCCATATATATTTGCTACAATGTTCCCTAACGTCACTCCCAAGACTACGGGCATTCCGAACACAATGGATAGGGGGATCAAAGCATCTGCAACTCTCACCTGAAACAGCAGAAAACTTATGGGAGCAAGGAGAATGACACCGGCGGCATACAAAGCAGCGATGACACATCCTAATGTTATCTTTCTAGTTTCCAATCTACCACCTCCCGACCGGGGTTTCTAAAGCGGAACGTTGGGAGGCCCCACCACCCGCTAAATAGGGCATTTTCAGTCTTCTACAAATAAAGCTTTGGCAGTCATTACCTTACTTTGCTAAGCGAATCTATGAGTTCATCCATACTTTTGCAGATTTTAATCAGCGCAACTTCCAACATAAGATTCACCTCTTCCATTTCTGAAAAGGTGCGGTAATCCGTCTTAAGCCCAACAATAGGCTTGCCCAACGCCGTGGCATAGCCCATTTCATATGCCACACCCGCGTCGACTTCCACGCCGTCTAGGACTGCTGCTATCGCGTCGCTTGCCTTCAAGGCCGAGATGTCACCTTCGTAGATCCTCTTCTTCTCTTTGTGAGTGCCCTGCTGAATGAAGGGAGCTTCTTGGGCAAGCCAGACCTCAAACCCATTTTCTCTCAGTCTCTTGGCTATTTTGGAATTGAACTCTCGCTCAGCCTCGCTAAACAATGGTGCAGCAAGAAAAACTTTCATTTCTACAAGTCACCTCACTCTACATGCGTAGCAATGTACCTACGTACATAAGGATATAATGCACGCGCTTTCAGCGATTAGAGAGACTGTTGCCGTTGTTCATTATAGTTGGGGCAAGGCGCGCGCGCTCTATTTCGTAAGAATGGGTTTAGCGATGTTTTCCACGACTAAACGAGCCATCTTATCAATGTTGCTGAGGGTATCTGCTCCTAAGGATGCAAAGCTCTTCGGAATCATGTCAAGCAACCGCGTAGAATATTCTGTAGGAAGGTAGGAAAGGCTCTCAGCCAGAAGCCTCTTCATCTTCCCACATAATCTTTTATCAGACAGAAGAGGAGCGGCGCAGCCTGCGGGTTTTAGGCACGAAACTAAGCAAAGAATCTCGGCGAGTGGTTTCTCTCTTGACACTTCCCACGAACGTTCGTCGCTTTCAGTAACTGTGAGCAAGTGCTTTGTAAAGGCTAATTGGTCTTCAACGTAGCCTCGCCCGTAAAGGAGACGAGAGACCTCATAATCTTTCACCGCTATGGATATCAGGTAAAACAGGTTGGTTGCATATTGTCTTGAAACGTTGAAACGGCCAATAAAGTCTAAGAGTGGGAGTGGAAGCGGTAGAAGATAGTAGCTTGGGCTGCCGTGCAAAACTGAATGCCCAACCTCGTGTCGGATTCCTCCCACTTGAACCAGCTTCGGCAGCTTCCATTCTTTCGAGGCAGAGAATGATGCGGGAAATGCCTCTATAAGCGTCATGCATAGCAAAAAACAGCTCGTCAAAGGATGACGAACTGACTCCAACTTCCTTAGATTCTTTTGCAGTGAAAGCCTCCATTGATGAGGAATACTTAAAAATGTATAAGTCTACTAGGGCAACCTCATGGGGCTCAAGTCTACTGTAGCATTCCTTCATGACCTTAATGATGTAATCTGCTTCTTCATCCTTGATGTTGCCAAACTTTGACATAACGATTCTCGGGTCTTTCACAGTATTGGTTATATCACGATAAGCCATTTATGTTCCATCCGTGAATCTTCGTTGAATCTTTCTAGATACAGTGATAGTCAAATCTATTCCAGATTTCAAACTCTTTTATAGATCTCGGCTCTCAGCTGTGATTAAAGTCTGGTGGTAAAATGGTTAGAATACTGGGCATTGTTGGAAGCCCGAGGAAGGGTGGAAACACTGAGACTGCGGTAAGAGAGGCTTTGACGGCGGCTGAGCGTGAAGGAGCCGAAACAGAACTTTTGCAGCTTGTTGATTTTTGCCTTTGATTGGTCTCTGCATCGATCGATCTGTTTTTTCTTCTGCTTTTTTTCTGCAGACTTCAGCGGGAGTTTTCCTTCAAAACCAATGTCTTTCTCTCCTTTCCCTCTGTATGTGCTCGTGTGCGCCTGCGTGCGCTAGTGAGGCTTACAAGGCTAACCTGGCTAATCAGGCTTATACAGCGCGCGCACGAAGAAAAAATAGGGAAAATTATGTGTATAACCATTCCCTCAATCAATAATGACTCAACAATTTAGTAATAGAGTTACTTCTTTTCCTCTGGCTTTTTCTCTGCGGGTTTCTTTTCCTCTTTTTTCTCTTCTTTCTTCTTTCGCTTCAAGGGCACGTCAATCACCCCCCGCTTATT
Organism: Candidatus Bathyarchaeota archaeon; assembly: GCA_963707955.1. Taxonomy (GTDB): domain Archaea; phylum Thermoproteota; class Bathyarchaeia; order Bathyarchaeales; family Bathycorpusculaceae; genus DASPPK01. Next base: position 822,565 of record OY970176.1, read on the forward strand.
CCTTTGATGCTTTCTTAAAAGGCCTTGGTTAGGAGAGCGCGCGTGGATTTTTCAGGAATCTCTCCTCTCTTAGTGCGCGCGAGCTGAAGGAGATACTCCTGAAAAGCATGCGCAGCTCCTAAACCTTCTTTCCATATTCACGGAACTTTTTCCCGCAACACTCGTACTGCTTAACATGTATCTTTTTGTTCCTGCCCATATTCCACTCCTTTATCGGCGTTTCAACTTCTTTTCCACAGGTCGGACACTTGGCCATTTGTCTGTCACCTCCTTCAAAGGTTTTAAGATTAAAAAACAGGGTATTAAAAACAAGGCGTTATTTCCGCGTCTATAGGGCTCCGTAGAGCTTGGTTCCACACCTAATGCCCCATTCTTCTTCTTCCTCTGGTTCCTCTTCCTCTTCTTCTCCCTCTTCTTCTTCCTCTTCGCTCATAGCGTTGTGTCCCAAAATTAGCGCCCTTAGGTCAAGGCTATAGCGCTGTTAATAAGCGTGTTGATAGTCAAGCACGCTCCTTAAAAATACTATATACGAGGATGCATAGCGCGCGCTAGCTTGTCCCTAAATTAGTTAATGCTTATTTTGGTACGTGGGGTCTCGTATTTTGTGGCTTACGTCCAAGCCTAGGAGGTGACGCGCGCGCCCTACCAATCTTCTTCCTCTAGTTAAAACTATAAGCCCACTTTTAAATGGCGTTCTTATATCCTTTCGCCACCAACCTTTTGTGGATGGAGTTCTTCAAAGCGCCCAATCCTGCTCCTGTCTTTGCGCTCACTGGGAATACGTGCTCTCCAACAGCAAATGGATAACCCTTGCCTATTTGATGTATGAACGCTTCACTGTTGACCTTTAACTCCTCCTTATTCACCTTATCTATCTTGTTAGCCGCCACCAAAGGAAACTCACCTGAAGTCTCCGTCAAAAACTGAACCATCTCCACGTCCACTGAGATAAAACCCTTCTTCTCCAAACGCCACGTTACCTCCGAGAACGTGGATATGTCTAAAACATGGACGGCCAAAGCTATGTTCTGAGCATAGGACTCCAGAAACTCGATGATCTGATCATTTTTCTTATCCTCCAAACGTTTGGAAGCTCTCATCATCCTACCAAACCCTGGCATATCTACAAGCACCAAATCGCCACTCAAGGGATATTTTGAAATCCGTCGCGTAGTTCCTGGACGTTTACCGACTGCCACATCCAAGCCTACGACTTCTCTGATGATGCTACTCTTGCCCGCATTAGGCCTTCCAGTGAAAACCAAATACCTCTCACGCATACTGAATATTACATAAGACGCAGTATACTTGAATGTATCCTAGCCCACAATTTCCGAGTTACAAAAACTACGGCAAACAGTTTGGTCTTTCTTTAACACAGCTCCATCTCAAGGTCTTTAATGAACGCTATGCAGTCTTTTCTTGGAATACTTGCTCCCCCTAGTATTTTTCTGTGCTTCAAACAGTCTCCCTGTCGAAGTTTAAAAGTCCGCAGAGAGCGCGCGCTATTTTTGCAGCAAGGAAACTAATCACCGATGATGAGCCAGAACCTGACCCATCGGAAGGTTTATCCAAGTGTACAATGTAACCACCAGAGGTCTTAATGCAGATACAAGAGATGCAAATTGAAGTCAATAAGTTTTTAGAGTCTTTGAATGTTGACATGCGAGTTATCATTGTTACCAATTGTCGGGACGACATAGCAAAGGCTATCGGACTATATATTAACGACACGATTCCTGTCGTGAATCTGAAAGTCAACGTAGCTTTCGGAAACGTGTCCGTAAACAAGGATTATTTGAACAGAACTCTAACCTACGATGAACAAAGGTTCATGTTGGCACATGAAACTTCCCACATCTATCTTAATCATGTTGTACCTCGCGCTATTGATGGATTCATCGATGAACTCATAAGAAACTGCAACCGCGATGTTCACGCCTTTCTAAATGGGGCAAAAGTGTTTTTGTATCTACTCAATATCCCTCTCCCTTTGTCTGTCATCGCTAAAGAGCAAGAAATAGCTGCCGATGTCAGAGCAATATCTCTAACAGGAAATGAGAATGCTGCTATCAGTTGTTTAACCAAACTTGTCAATGGAAATCTAGATGACACCTCCCATACTTGGGAAGCACTCGGTGTCAAAATGCCCGTCATGACTATGAAAGAACGTATCCAAGAGATACAGCGAAGATTATCCAGTCTATGTCAATATGGCTCCAAACCATCTTCATGTCTGAAATCATCCGAAATTTCACAGGGAAAACCATTCGACGCAGACTTCACAGAACCTCAAAAAGCAATACCGCAAAAAATCAAATCATCACCCGACTTGCACCACGAAGACTAATCACCCGACGATAGACCAGAACCCAGAGCGCGCGCTAAGTTCGCTCAGTCTTCAACGCTCCACTGAATATATTTCTGATAGAAGCACTAATCCTTTCTCCAAATATAAGTAGAGGACCATTAAAGTGACCCTGAAACTTAGCGCACGCTATCATTTGTAACAACTACTCGCGCTTTTGGAATGACCAGTGATGAGAGTTGAGTGTGCGAGGTGTGAAATTGGTCGAGCTGAAAAGAGCGTTTAAGTGCTAGTGACTATTTCTGCTCCTGCGGCTACAGGTCCTGGTGTCGTGATTTTGATTCTTAAATGGTCTCCGAGCTTTGCGTTACCAATGAAAACTGGGAAACCGTTGATTCTGGCTATGCCTTCCCCTTGAGGGCTTGTTTCGGTTATATCCACTTCGTATTCTTTTCCAGTCTCAACTGGGCAGTTTTCAATGCCTCTGCCACGTTTGCTCTTGGCATTTCTCGGGCTTCTTTTTCGCGGACTCATCGGCATCTTCCTTTTTCTGCTTTTTTGATGATGTGATTATCGTCCCTCAGTGGCTTAAGTGTTCCGCATTTTACTGCTCGCGCTAACCCAATTGAAAGTGCGATAATCTATAGCCGCGCGCGCTACCTCTTTGTTGTCTCAAAACCCGAAACAAGCAAAGTCTGCCTATTTCTAACCTCTTAGTTCTCTCAAGACTCTTTGCTATGGCAGTCTGAGCCCCATGGGTTTCATATAATAGGAATGGAAGAACAATAGTCGGAGTGTGGTTGCCGTGTCAGATGATGATTGGTCTGTAGCAGTTTTCAAATGTGCACCAGAGAATGTCAGAAGCGTTCTTCTTGAATTCTATGGTTTTTTGGTAGACCTTGTAGGGGTTAAGAATCTTCACTTTTTGGTCAGAGATCGCGTTGAAGACGAGGTTGTTGTCAGTTTTCGCGTGTTGACAGAAAAGAAGTACCACGAAGTTGTTAAGAGCAAGATGAACTACAAACTCGGAATTCTTGTTCCCGACAAGTTCGCAGTCAATCCTGACTCACAGAACCCGTTGAACAAATACGTTGCTTGGGGCGCCGAAAAAAGAATATCCAAATCGGGTCTTGACAAGTTTCCAGAATTCTGTAATCTTCTCAGCAAGATGAGTGGTTTGGTCATAGAGATGCTGAAGAACGACTATTTCGGTTCCACTGAGAGAGTTGAAATTGCTCATGTGATGTCTTGGATGCTTGGTTGTACTGAGTACGGGAAGATGAGCCCAACTCACTGGGAACTTGGGTATTATGACCGCATAGAAGACAAGTGTCGTCCATACCTGAGACAAAACTTTCCACAGACCCAGAAATCTGAAACATAGCTTCTTGGACAATTGTGCGACGGCTCAGGATTCCAGCATTTTTTACCCCTTTTTTCAGCTTTAATGAGGCCAGAAGTTCCGTAGAAGAGCACTATGCGAGGCTGATGCAGATCAATTTGCTTATCCAAGAATTTGTTTTTTATTTTTTGGCAATTATCCCAGACCTTTTTTCCATCGGCACCCATAACAAAGCCCATCCATGCCTTTCTTGTCGGACACTTTATAGCGTCTACAAAGCAAACATCACCTGAACTAAAAGAGATGGGTTGACCTTCCACTTTCATTCCTTCAAGTAGTTTGACGAAGACGAGAAAGTAAGGATGCCACCTGCTTTTGGGTTCCCTAAAGTAGTTGCATTGTAAACGGAAAATCTCTTCAATATCGCTGTCTTTGAGTAGACTCCGGCTCGTTGCTCCGAACTTATCTAAAGATAGGCCAACGAGCGCATCTGCCCTGTCTGACCCATCAGGGTTAGTTGCAACCACCCAGATTTTCGCCTTTATAACATCACCAAAATTCCCAACAGGAATTGTTATGGGTAAATATTCGGTTGATGAAAGATTGCCTTTACCATTAACAAAATAATAGACTCCATCTGGGTCTCTGATCTTGCGACAATCTTCGCATTTGTAAATCTGAGAGTATAACTCAATTGGAAATTGTCCATCCAAGTTACCACATCCGTCAGCCTTTTACCGTGAGATTTCTTTAATACCATCGAAATGCTATTCAGGTTTTTGGTTGTTGTCAAGTTCCTGAGGGGTTTTAGCGCGCGCAAGGCCTAATCCCTCCTTTTTTTGCGTCTTGGATGTATTGGAAGTGGTTGGATTTACCGTTGGGTTTTTATTAAAAATAGAACAACTACATTACCCACTGCTGTTGACGCCATCTGTGAAGGGAAAAACGATGGTTGACCTCAGAGAACACGAACAAAAAACACTCTCAACCTTGGCCAAGCTAGGCGGAAAAACATCAGCTGAAAACTTGATAAGTCAAAGTGGACTCTCCGACGCTGCAGTGATGCGCTCAGCGTTAACGCTGCAGGACAAGAAACTGGTACAGATCAATGAAGAGGAAGAGACAATCGCGAGACTTAACGCGGAAGGAAAAATGTACGCAGCAAACGGACTGCCGGAAAGGCAAGTCATACGCGCTTTAAGCAGATTAGGCGGCAAAGCACCTCTTGGAGGAATCTTTGAGAAAGCTGAGCTTGGGAAGGAGACTTGTTCCTATCGCGTTAGGCTGGATTCAAAGAAAGAAATGGGCAACTCTGGACTCGAAAGCAAACACTCTGCAGTTGCAGGGAAAACAAGAAGAGGAGAACGATGAGAAACTCGTGAAGTTTTTGGCCGAACGGAAAGAAGCCAGAGTTGAAAATCTGAGTCCTGACCTTCAAGAAGCTTTTCGACTTCTGAAGAGGAGAAAACTCCTTGATGTCGAAGAGAAGACGAAGAGAATAATCGAATTGACAGAAGCGGGTAATGCCATAGTCAGGAGAGGTATGAAAGCTGCTGCGGAAGTGACGCAGCTCACCCCTCAACTCATAATTACTGGTAAATGGCGGAAGGTAAGCCTTCAAAAGTACAACATACGAGCCCCAGTTGCAAAGACGTGGCCCGGCAAGAAGCATCCCTATCTCCAGTTCATCGACAGGGTGAAGGAAAAACTCATCAACCTAGGATTTGAAGAGATGACTGGCACGAACGTCGAAACGTCCTTCTTTAACTTCGATGCTCTGTACATGCCTCAGGACCATCCGGCCCGCGAGATCATGGACATATACCTGGTGAAGTCTCCAAAGTACGGCAGCATAGGCGCCCCGAAGCATGTCCTGCAAAACGTCAAGCAAACCCATGAGAACGGCTGGAAAACAGGCTCAACCGGGTGGCGGTACAGATACTCCATCAAAGATGCAAAACGTCTGATCCTGCGAGGTCATGGAACTTGCCTCAGCGCCAGAACCCTTCTGAGCAAAGAATTACACATCCCAGGCCGGTATTTCTCGATCGCCCGCTGCTATAGACCAGACGTGCTTGACCAAACTCATCTCACCGAGTTCAACCAGGTTGAAGGCATCGTCGTTGACGAGAACCTGAACCTTCGAGACCTTTTGGGAATTCTGCTGACTTTCGCCACTGAAATAGCCGAGGCTGACAAAGTCAGGCTGAAGCCAGACTACTATCCATTCACAGAGCCCAGCGTAGAACTCAGCGCCTACAAGAAAGGATACGGATGGATCGAGTTCGGAGGCTCCGGCATCTTCAGGCCCGAAGTCACCCTGCCCCTGGGCATCAAGCTTCCTGTTATCGCGTGGGGTTTGGGTATAGACCGTTTGTTCATGATGAAGGCAGGAATAGACGACATACGCAGCATCTTCTCTAATGACCTGCTGTGGTTGAGGACCAAGGAGGTCGCATAGCATGCCCACCATAGATGTCGACTACGCAGAATTCGAGAAACTGCTAGGGGCAGAGCTGCACAAAGACCCTGAAAAAATCAATGAAGTCTTAGCCTTAGCCAAGTGCGAAATGAAACTTTTCGATGAAAAATCAGGCGCGATGACCATTGAGGTCAAGGACACAAACCGAGCAGATCTGTGGAACATTGAAGGATTAGTCAGGACTCTGCGCTTGCTCTTAGGATTGGATAGAGGCTTGAAACGGTACAAGACAGTCAAAGAAATAGCAGACGTGTACGTTGACAAGAGATTAGCCAATATCAGACCGTACATAGGCTGTTCCATAATCAAGAACCTCAAATTGACAGACCCGATGATTCGAGCAGTGATGCAGCTTCAGGACAAGCTGGATCACACTTATGGAAGAAACAGGCGCCGAATGTCCATCGGCCTGTACAACTTTGACCTCATGACACCTCCATTCAGGTATACCGTTGCCAAGCCAACAGAAGTCAGTTTTGTGCCACTTGGCTTTGAGAAAGAGATGAATCTGAAGGAGATTCTAAAGCAGCATCCTAAAGGGTTAGAGTACGGTTCGATCGTAACGGGAAACAGCGTCTACCCGATACTTCTTGACAGTGAGAAGAGGGTACTGTCATTCCCACCGATCATAAACTCAAACGATCTTGGAAGAGTGACCGAGGATACTAGGAACGTTCTTGTCGAAGTCACGGGCACGGTTCATGACACTGTGCTCAACACGCTCAAGATAGTAACCTTGTCCCTGATTGACAGAGGAGGAAAGGCTTACTCCACCACGGTTCATTATCCGGATGACAGCTTGACAGTTGTGACGCCGAGTTTTGAAACGGGGCAGATGGACCTGGACGTTGGATACGCCAACAAGGTACTAGGCCTTCAGCTGAAAGCCCGACGGATCGTTGAACTACTTGAGAAAGCTGGCTTCGGAGTTGCAAGACTCGAACGGGACAAGATGACCGTGGAGATCCCTTGTTACCGAATTGACATAATGCATCCGATAGACCTGATTGAAGATGTTGCCATAGCCTATGGATATGATAATATCAAACCTTTCTGGCGCAAACTGTCGACGAGAGGTGGCGCCAAGCCATGGCAAGCCTTTTTTGACGTTGCCAGAGAGTTAATGGTGGGTCTGGGCTTCCAAGAAGTTCTCACGTTCAACATGACAAACCCAGAAGACTTGTTCACTAAAATGAACGTGAAGAAACAGAGAATAGTGGAGTTGGCGAACCCGAAGGTTCAAACGTTGACGTGCCTCAGAAACTGGATGCTGCCGAGCCTTCTGGAGTTCTTGAGCCACAACCTTCACATTGAATATCCCCAGAAAGTGTTTGAACTTGGCACAGTCACGGTTTTGGATGAGAAAGCAGAGACAAAAACGAGAGACGTACACACTCTTGCAGCGGTCATTTCCCACGCAAACGCGAGCTTCACGGAAACAAAGTCGGCTCTAGACGCGCTTCTCATGAACCTTGGTCTCCAATGGCAGATAAGAGAGACAGAGCATCCAAGCTTCATAGATGGAAGAGTGGGAACAGTCATCGTCAACAGAATAGAAGTCGGATTGCTGGGCGAAATCCATCCAAAAGTTCTAGAAACGTGGACGCTTGAGAACCCCGTGGCTGTCTTCGAACTAAACATGGATAGGATAGGCAGAATCAGGCATCAATACTGAGGCAAGCACAATAACCTTTAACTTTCTTGACACGCTTATTTCTGGTTGGCGATGAGACAGTTGAGCCATTCCTAATCCCGTCGATACATCCACGCAGACGGACCCAACAGAAGAGAGCAAGTTATGTGCTTGCCTATTCTTATGACGACGGGTTTACCCAAACGTGGGACACGACGGGCGCGGGCAAAATTCCCTCGACGGAGAGAGCTTAGCTTAGAGGAGCGCATCGCCCCACAATGAAGTTAAGTGTTAGGTTACGTGGGAGACACTTGCCCGCGACAAAACAACATTCAGAAACGTGCTCTATCGCGCGCGCTCGAGCGCATGGAGCAGGTTCGCGCGCGCCAGCCACATTCAGATTACATTAAGACACTGCTCCAACATGAGTTCATGATCACAGATTTTGAGGAACCAACGCCATCAAAGAAGGTCATTGAAAAACACTACAGAGAATTCGGTGACGAATACTAGCGCGTCCCATGGTTCCTAGTCATAGGCAGCAAGAAACAATAGACGTCGAGCTCTTGGTTCATATTTGGATCATATCGTTGACCGGGGGTAGGGTGTGTCAGAGCGAGAGAAGAAGAGGTCGGCAAGTCTTGAAAGCCTCATCGAGGATGAATGGGAAAAGACCGTCGCGCTGCGTCGGAAGCAACTCTTAAGTTTCACTCATACATAGAAGCTAGGAAGAAAACCGCATAGGTAAGGTTGAACTTGGACATCGAAACGAAGATAGAACTTGTCTGCAGACCGCCGACTGAAGAGGTCATAACACCAGAAGACTTGAGGGACCTTCTAGAAGTAGAGGAGCATCCGATAGCTTACAATGGATGGGAACCATCCGGCCTGGTTCACCTCGGAACAGGCTTGATCTGTGCTTACATGATCAAGGACTTCATAGAGGCTGGAATACGTTACAAGGCGTACCTTTCCACGTGGCACGCATGGCTGAACAACAAGATGGGCGGAGACCTCAAACTCATCAGAAAAGCAGCGGAACTCTTCAAGCACTCGTGGATAGCCCTAGGCGTGCCTCCGGAAAGGGTTGAGTTCATCTACTCAGACGAGCTGTACGACGATTTAGACTATTGGGCTAAAGTAGTCATGATTGCGAAGAACCTGTCCATAGCCAGGGTGACTAGGACGCTGGAGGTTGCTGGAAGAAAAGAATCAGAGGCAAGACGCGTCTCAGACTACATGTACACACCGATGCAGGTTGCCGACATATTCCACATGGAAGTGAAGATATGTCAGTTAGGCATGGACCAGCGAAAAGCGAACGTCGTCGCCAGAGAACTGGGCGAACGCCTCGGATACTGGAAGCCAGTGTGCGTGCACCACAGCTACCTTCAAGGACTTGTGAGACCTCCCGTCTGGCCAATCCCGAAAGAAAAAGAGAGAGAGATCCTGTCATCGATAAAAATGTCAAAAAGCAGGCCGGCCACTTGCATTTTCATCTACGACTCGCCTGAAGAGATAAAGAAAAAGATTTCAATGGCCTTCTGTCCGGAAAAAGCCGTTGAGTATAACCCGATACTGGAAATCTGCAAGTACATAATCTTCAAAGAAAAGAAGACATTCACGATAGAAAGGCCTGCCAAGTACGGAGGAAGAGTTGAGTTCCACAGTTTCCGAGAGCTTGCAAATTCATACGCAAGCGGAAGCCTACACCCACAAGACCTCAAAAACTCAGTGGCTGAAGACCTGGCAGAAATTCTTGCACCAGTAAGAAGGTACTTCGACTGCAATAGAGAAGCAACTGAGTGCCTGAACCTCGTGAGGAAAGCTGACGTTACAAGGTAGAAGCCTTGTCCAAGCGCCTGAAAGAAAGAGAAGAGAGAATTCAGCAAGTACTAGCGTGTCTGATAGAAGAATCGATAAAAGGAATTCTCATAATCGTAGAAGGAAGGAATGACGTTGAGACTCTGAGACAACTGGGCGTGGAGGGAGAGATAATATCCGCAAAAACAGGCGGAAGGACACAACAGGATGTTATCTGTGAATTGGAGGAAAGTGGGGCTAAGGAAGTGATTATGCTGCTGGACTTTGATAGGCGCGGCAGAGAATGGACAAGAGTGCTCAAGCAACGCTTGGAAAAGGCAAGGATAAAACCCAACCTCACATTTTGGAATGATCTCATGCGGTTCGCAGGCAGAGAGGTCAAGGATGTTGAAGGGTTGGCCTCCTACACTCAAACGTTGAAGAAGAAAGCTGGCGAAATACCTTAAGAATGAGAAAAGCTTAAAGACTATGATTTGTAATTCATAAGTGTAATAAATAGTGGATGTTAAGACAAGATCTCGTGGTTGAGAAGAAAAATCCTCAACCCACGTGATTAACCATAACCATTAACTCATCACTAGGAGGTGCACGATTACGGGTTCGTCACAGACGTTTACTATAAAGTACGTTATAAACGCTAAATTCGAAATAGAAGGCGTAGTTGAAAAGCCGGATGTCATCGGAGCGGTTTTCGGGCAGACGGAAGGACTTTTTGGGCCGGAGCTCGACCTTAGAGAACTTCAAAAGTCAGGCAGAATCGGCAGAATAGAGATTGAACTTCACTCTAAACAGGATAAGACAACGGGCACTATAACCATTCCAACAAGCTTAGACAGAGTCTCCACGGCTCTGATCGCTTCAAGCATAGAGAGCATAAACAGAGTGGGGCCCTGCGCTTCAAAGGTTACCCTTGAAAAAATCGAGGACGTCAGAGAGGCGCGGAGAAAAATCATAATCGACAGAGCAAAAGAGATTCTTCACAAGTGGACGATTGAGTCTATGCCCTCGGTCGACGAAGTGTTCAAAGAAGTCGCGGAAACCTTGAAGCTCGGTAAGGTTGAGAAGTATGGGCCTGAAGAACTTCCCGCTGGACCTGGGCTTGAAAGCGCAAAGGAAATAGTCGTTGTTGAGGGCCGGGCAGACATCATAAACCTGATGCGATGCGGACTGTTGAACACAGTGGCGTTGGAAGGGGCAAAGGTTCCTGAGGCAATAAAGACCCTCTGCAAGGAAAAAGAAGCCACAGCCCTCCTCGACGGGGACAGAGGCGGAGACTTAATTCTGAAGGAACTGCAGCAGGTAACAGACGTGAAATACATTGCTAGGGCGCCAAGGGGAAAAGAAGTTGAAGAATTGAACTGCAAAGAAATCTTTGACGCGTTGGAAGCCAAGGTTCCAATTCTGGAACAGTACAAGCCACCGAAGAAAGAAAAGCTGAAGACGGAGGTTCCCAAAGAAATAGTTGAAACGATAAAGACGCTTGAAGGCACTTTAGAGGCAGTTCTCTTAAACGACAAGCTCGAACAGATAGAACGATTGCCCGTAAACCAGCTTGCCGAAAAACTTCAGCAGGCAGAAGGGGTGGACACGGTCGTCTTCGACGGCATCATAACGCAGAGGATCGTCGACGTTGCAAGCGAGAAGAACATAAAAAGAATCATTGCTTCACGTCTATCAGACGCTGTAAAACCATCGTTAACAGTTCAGCTGGTAACCTTCCCGGACGTTGCAGAAGGCTAACTTTCAAAGAAATCTGAGAGTTTTCTAGTCTCTTTTTCTCCCTTTTTCGACTGCAAAAGTTGCTCTTCTGATATGCCGAAGCTTTCAAGAATCCTGGTTGCAGCTGGCACAACCTGCTTCGACACGTAGTACTCCAAGTCCACTTCGTCATACGAAGCGAGCATGTACGGTTTGACCCTTTCATAGAGACGCCCCGTGCCAATAACGACTACAAAGCCGATCTTGTCGCCAACGGCAAGTTCCCAGCCCTTTGCCCTAAGCATTTTGGCAGCCTCAACGTGAGAGGCCTTAACCTCATACTCTTCAGCAGGTTTGGTCAGCGTCTTCCAAATGATTAGATCTCGATAAGCAACACGCTTCTGCCTGAGCTCACAGATGAACTGCTGCACGAAATCGGCAGCCTTCTTGGGCGACTGTTCCTTCAAGATGATCTCTAAGACTTTTTCCTGCACCTTCTTTGCTATGGCCGCCCAATCTCCGCGTACAACTTCCATACCGACGATGTCAAGTCGCCCATCTGGTAAAAGACCAGCATACCGCTTCTTTGCTTCAGTAAAAAAAATGCGCACGTAGATCTCGTCCGGTTTGACTTCCAACCCCATTTTCTCCTTTATCTCTCTTGACAGTTTCTCCACCTTTTCTGGCTGATTCTCAACGAAAATGCTGTCAGTGTCACCGTAGACAACCTTCAACTTCTCTTCTCTGGCCATTTCGATCGCTGTCAGTATCGTGTGTCTTCCCCACGCAGCGGCTGCCTCAGCAACAGGCTTCACGTACCATCTGGCACCTATCCATCCAGCATACCCGTAGGAGGCGTTGGTTAAGATCTTCACGGCTTTCTGACGAGCGTCTAAGACACGATACTCCACACTTCCCGGCTTGAGCTTACTCATTTTCGGCCTGATTTCGTCTCGAACTTCAATCAGGTAAGACAGAACCTCTTTGTAGAAGCCGGGGGGCTCCCTTCGGAACCTATGATTGACTTCAGGAGCTTCGTACGCTCCGCCAGGAGGCAACGGATCCTTGGGCGACACGTAGGTGTCCGGTGAGAGGTTATAATTGATCATTAAGTTTGGGTACATCGATTTGAAGTCGAGGACAGCGATGTTTTCGTGCAGCCCTGGCTCTGGCTGAAGCACCAAACCGCCCGTGTAGGACCTGTAGGGCTGCTCAACCCTTCTAGGCACGAGCTCGCCGATCCTGTGAGTACGCTTTATGAGGAACCATTCCACACGAAAGCCCGCAGTTGCTGTTCCAACGTGGTCCAGCGGCAGACCTACGAGATTGGAAAGCTGCATGGCGAAGTCCAGAATTGCCTCTGCAATCCCCATAATACAACGGGTATTGTCTGCCGAAAACTTCGCCAAGATCACGCGTTTGTCTTCACTGTCCCAGAAGTCTGGGAAGTCTATGTCTTCGATGATCTTTCGGTTCTCAATTTTCATGATACCCAAGTAGTCGGCAAGATTGGCCAGAGTCTTGACCTTTACTTCTGGAAATTCCTCTGCATAGTCTGCAAGGTCCAGGTTTGCCCTTCCGGTCAGCGAAACGTGGCCGTACACGCTCGTGTGAGGTTCAGTCTGAGTCCTGTCAACATTCAAGTGTAATCCGAGCTTCTTGCATCTCTCTTTGAGAAAAGGCCAGTCTTGCCCATTGTTGCCGTAGCCTACGATTATGTCTGGATCGAAGCTTCGAACGTACTCCGCAAAAGCCTCCAACACTGGCTTGTCGCTCTTGTCATCGCCGGCCAAGAACTGTTTATGTTCGCCCCTGTTGGTTGCGGCTGAAACAATTATCACGGGATTTCTGTCTGGTTTAGGCGAGCCTTCTCTGCTGTAGTAGATTGATGAAAAGCCTAGTATGCGCAGGGGCGGAGCTTCAACCTTTTCAAGAAGTTGCGGAAATGATTTTGCTGAGTAAACCTTGCCAATTCGAGCCTTGCTTTTGTTAGGTTCGCCAACTACTTCTATTTCATGCCATCCGCATGGAACAACGTTGTTGTCTATCATGTACCGCATAGTGTATCGAATGTCGTCTTCGAGACAGTCTTTGATGCCTTCGAGCTTTCGAAGAGCCTTCGCATAATCCAGCATAACATCAGGATTCTTGCAGTAAACCTTCACGGCCTTCACAGGTTTTCCAAAAAACTTTCGCTCAACAATTTCAAGCTTCGAAACGCATGGAAAACGACCTTGACCAATTTCGTTGACGACCTTCTCAGGGTCTGCTGCTTCTTCAATCACAGCGTAGAAGTACGAGACAAAGTTCCTGTCTATGACAAGCACTCTTTCTCCAGAAGAGGTCACACCCCAGAGCCAGATTTCTGGAACGTCGTCCTTAACCTCGTAGTTCAAGTCTAAGAGCCAAAAAGTGACTTTCATCGAAGATTCTCCAATCCTGGACTATCATTAGTGGATGAAGACATGCTTTTAAATGCTTTAGATTCTGTGAAAATCCAAAAGATGAAGTATGTTTGAACGATTTCAAGAAGCTGGCTCACACATGCTTCTTGAGCAAGTCCACTACGTCGGGGTAGTCTATTCCCAAAGCTTTCACTTTCTCGACAGTGGGCACGCCGTTTGCGTTCCATCCTCGTCTTGCGTAAACAGCGTCTTTCAGTCTTTCGTACTCCGTCTCTCTGTACTTCCTAAGGACAGCCATCTTCTCCTCGGTTGACTTACCCTGAGGGTTGTAACCGAGCTTTTCCTTAAGTTGCTCATCGTAGCGTTCTGCTCTGCTTTCGTACTCTTCCTTGGTTACTGGGCCCACAGCGCGGTAGGGTAACGTGTCATGCTGGCGGGTGCCGAAACCCATCTTCAGGCTGAGGATTCGTTGAAAGTTGTAGACCCTCTCGCTCATGAAGAGCAAATCGTCTCGAGTAGTCTTTATGCCCGTGACCGCTGAGAAAAACTTCGCATAGTTTTCGACGTGTGAAATGACCTTGGCGGGTTCTTTCGTTTCCTTGTTGTCCATTGGAACCACATCGTTCCACGGAAGTTTGCAGAGGCCGTTCAGGCCAAACCAAGTGCGGAACATGGGGAACCAGTGCAGGTTTTCAGCCTTCTGCTCAAAGGTGGGCATCAGGTTGTGCACCATGTCTAAGAATATGAGCCAAGCTTCGTCATGCTGAGGACCTTTCAGGGTGAGCCCGTAGCCGCCCTGCTGGGCTAACGATTCCTTCGTCACATACTCGGAGAACTCTAACCCTTTTGATTCCATACCGATGTCTTGCAGAACCCTGGAGTCTACGCCGTATTTCTCTGCGAAAAGCCTCTTCATCCGTCTGATTCCCTGTCCAACTACGACGCCGAAGCCTACACCCTTCGCCATCTGATGAACCAACTCAAGAGCCGCTTCCTTGTTGCCGAACCTCAAGTCCAGACCCTCAGTCACTTTCTTGTCGATGAGTCCCATCTCGTAGCATTCCATTGCAAAGGCGGTGGCTGTGCCCACTGAAATTGTGTCCAAACCGTACGTGTCGCAGTAGAAGTTCATCTCAACAACATGGTCGGCATCGAATATTCCACAGTTGCTTCCTACACCGGCGATTGTTTCGTATTCTGGTCCGTTCACGAACACTTTCTGCCCTTTGTAGGGACCTGTTTTGAGCTCAAAGTCTTTGACGCCGTGGGCACATGACATTGCACAGCCCATCCAGCAACCGTCAAAGCCTTTGTGGAACTTCTTTCTGTAGACTTCTCGCCCCAATTTCTCTGCTTCAGGGTTGCTGCCGAACCTGAAGTTGTTTATAGGAAGCAGGTCGAACTCGTTCATTATCAGCACGAGATGAGCCGTGCCCACGGAGGCCATTTCGTTTTGCGTGGGGTCAAGGTTTCTGATCTCCTGACTGTGAGCCGTGCCAACCTGCTTAACCATTTCCGGGTCAGCCGGACCGTTTGTGTCTACTGAAATTTTGCCAGAGTACTTGACAGCTATTGCCTTCACTCTCTTGTTCCTTAGGACGGTGCCTATTCCCCCTCTGCCAGCCTGTTTGAACCTGTGGATCTTGCGTACAGCGTCGTACCATGAGAGGTTAAGGCATCCAAATCGCGTGTGCTCAGCGCCTGGACCTGAAGAAACGATGGATATGCACCGGCCGTTGTCCCCGCCATATTTCTTGGCCAAATAGTCCGTAATCGCATAAGTCTCTGACGGTAGTTGTGAGGCATCTTCAATTTGGACTTTGCCTTCGTCACCGTCGATTAGAACGATGACTTCAGACTTGGCTTTTCCTTGAATCTCAAGCGCGTCCCATCCCGCAAATTTCAAGTAGGGTCCAAAGTATCCGCCAACGTTCGAGTCGACAACGGTGTCGGTCAACGGAGATATCGAAACCGCTATGCTCTTTCCACTGCCAGGATAGACAGGTGTTCCCCCTAACGGGCCGCATGCAATGCAGATTTCGTTTTCAGGGTCGTCCCATTTGACGATGCGGTCTCTGGGCAGGGCGTTCCAGAGAAGCCAGAGGTTGAAGCCGCGGCCGCCTATGAATTTTTCCTTCATCTCTTGGCTGACTGGTTTGCTTGCGACTTGCATGTTTGTGAGGTTTACGTACAAGGTTCTGTTGTTGTAGCCTCTTTCAACTTTGTTTAGCTCGTACCTGAACTCAGCGATGACCAAACACGGCCACCTTTACACGATTTTGAAGCAAGAGCAACACGAGACGAACAAATAGCCTTTTCGACGTGAAATTATGAGTTAAGACCTCAATCCAAACCGATCGTCTGCCTCAAGGGACTAAAGCGTTCGACCTCGTATTGCTTGATTTACACCTTTAATAGACGAAGAGATTATTGGATGCTGAACACGAAGCTTACAGGCTGAGAGTCTTGAGAATATTGGAAATAAACCGCAAGAAGCAGTATGTGAAGGTCATTCCAGAAACAGCGGATGATTTCTGGCACTTATATAACGTTATTCGCAAGGATGACATGGTTTACGCTAGAACAACTCGAGAAATGAAGGCTGACGAGAAGTACGGGAGACCCAAGCGCGGAGAAAGAATCCCTGTTTTTCTGGGCGTCAGCGTTGAAAAGGTGGACTGGGACAGGTTCTTAGGCAGGCTTAGAGTTCACGGAATCATCCGCGATGCTCCTGAGGACGTTCCATCAGGTGTGCACCACACGCTTAACGTCACGCTCAACACGCCGATGACGATCGTCAAAGAGGATTGGGCTGAGCATGAAATTGAGAGGTTACAGAGGGCGAGCAAAACGTCTGAGAAACCGATTATAATAATCTCGATAGACGACGAGGGCTATGCGATTGCTACAACGGCTCAGTACGGCGTTGAAGAGAGGGTTGAGCAGAGAATGAGGCTTCCTGGAAAGTTGGAGACTGAGAAAAGAGATGCGGCTACGAGTGTATACTTTAGGGGAGCACTCAACAGTCTGCGGGAGATCTGGACGCAGACGCGTAGCCCTATAGCAGTCATCGGCGTCGGTTTCATAAAGAATGATTTTGCAAAGTTTATAGAGAACGAGGCTGCCGACTTGGCGAGGTCGGTGGTAGACGTGAAAAGTGTCAACAGCGACGGTGTTGCTGGAATATACGAGGCGTTGCGTGCAGGAATACTTTTGAAAGCGGTGAAGCATCTGCGGGTTTCTGAAGAAGCAAGCGTGGTGGAAGAAGTTTTGAAGAGGCTGGGAAAGGGCGAGTCAAACGTTACTTACGGTTTTGAAGAGGTTGAGAAGGCAGCGAAGCTTGGGGCTGTCGAAAAACTTGTTTTGGCAGATGCGGTGCTCCGTAGGGCTGACGAACAGAAGCGCTTGCTGGTCGAGGAGATCATGACGACCGTTGAACAGAAGGGTGGCGGTACCACCATGATCGTGAGCACTGAGCATGAAGCGGGGTTAAAACTGCTTGCTTTGAGCGGGATAGCCGCGCTTCTTCGCTACCCAGTTTTCTGAACATCAAAAAACCAACCCTATATCCATTCTCGAATGCAAGAAGTCCGCGCTCGAATCAAAACTGTATTATATAAAGCCATGCTATATCAGTCGAATGAGTTTGAGATGAAAAAGAATGCCGAAGACAAAACCCACAATACACATTCAAAACATCGTTGCGTCAGCAGCGCTTAACCAGAGGATAAACTTGGGAAAGATAGTTCAGAAGTTCCCCTTTGCCGAGTACAGCCCCCGTGTGTTCCCAGGACTCGTTTTCCGGCTGAAGAAGCCGAAGACGGCTACTCTCATATTTGAAACGGGCAAGATGGTCTGCACAGGTGCGAAATCGGAGAAGGAAGCGATTCAAGCGGTGAACAAGGTTACTAAGGAGCTGCGAAGCCATGGGATACCGCTTCCAAACAAGCCTGAGGTTAAAATCCAGAACATCGTTGCTTCTGCAGAGTTGAACGGAGAAATAGACTTGGAAAACGTTGTCTACAAGCTTCAAAAAGTGATGTATGAGCCCGAGCAGTTTCCGGGAGCAGTTTACAGGATGGATGTCCCGAAGGTTGTGTTCCTCATATTCTCAGCTGGGAAGCTGGTGTGCGTGGGGGCAAAGCGGGAGGGGGACGTCTACGAAGCGGTCGGCAAGCTTCAGCAGATACTGGAGGAGAAGGAGCTCATTTTTTACCCGCCCGATGCGTGAAGCTTAAGAATGGCTTTTCAGTCGCCTGCGAACTGCAGGATTCTCTTTGACAAGCCTTCTCAGAACCATCTCGAAAGTCTCGCTTGGAGCAAGCTCCTGCTTTATGAAAACGCCTGTTCTGCCGATTTCGTCTCTTCTGAGAAGGGCATGAACGCGGTCCAGCACTGTTTCCACAGCTATGCCTAACGTTTTTGCAACGTGCTCCTCTCGGCCCACGACCGTGCTCTCTATGTGGCCTTTCTCCATCGGTTCGATGAGCATCAAGCGCTTGTCGACGCCGGGCGTTCGCAGACCTTTTCTGACGCTGCCAGAGTTGACTTCGCCGCCGAACCTGTAGAATTCTCTTTCAACCTTGCGGAGTCTCATCAGGGGAAACGTGACGCTGGTGCTCTCGTCGACCTCGATCGTGGCTTTCATGGCGTACGTAGGCGTGGCCTGAACGACCAAACGTCTGTTGACTGATATGCCTGCTTTTTCCAAGGTCGTTTCTACGGTAAAAGATGAAACTTGGGTTGGTATGAAGATGTCGATGTCGCTTTTCTCGGACACATCTCCTCTTGCGATGCTTCCGTGCACGAGGGTTTCCACATGGGCTTTTTCGATGGATTCCATCATGCGGAGAGTTTTCTTCCTAAGCTGTTCAAGCAGAAGCCAACGGTCACCGGTGTAGACGACCATTCGAAGTTCTGGACGCCTTATGGGCTTCTTTGCCATTCTTCGGCCTCTGAGATCCTGCGCCTGTTTTTGTGATGAGCCGTGGAGAGGTTAGTTGCCTGCTTTGGAGGCGTGTTTGTGGGTGGTCTACGAGTTTGCTTAGCGGGGTTTGGTTTTGCGGGTGGCAAGTGCGAGGCTTGTTAGAACGAGGAGCATGATCGTCTTCATGACTGAAACTTTTTTCAACTTTAAGCGAGTCGTGTTTTCACCAGAGCCGTACTTAGCCCCTGTGACGATATTAAAAGCTTGTGACACCGGGCATGCGAGAATGCGCGTTTGGTCGAGCGCGCCAAGCAGGGCTGTGACGGCGTTCAACAGGCTAGCATATACGTGGGTCCTGCCTCTATGTTCAGCGAGGAAGTTGACCGTGGCGGCAGGGAAAGTGGCAAGCGGGAAGGTCTGCGACGTTTGCGGTCGGCGGGAGGCGTTCTTTTTCAGACCGTACTCCGGCGTTAGCCTGTGCAGAAGATGCTTGACCGAGTCAGTTGAGGAGAAGGTGAGGGCGACGATCGTGAAGTATGGCATGTTTGAGTTTGACGACACCATTGCCGTTGCGGTTTCAGGTGGGAAGGACAGTGTCAGTCTCTTGCACGTTCTGGCAAGGTTGGAGAAGAAGCATCCTAGGGCTCGTCTCGTCGCGGTCACGGTGGACGAGGGGATCAGGGGTTATCGGGACGAGGCGTTGAAGATTGCTTCCGAAAACTGTGGGAAGCTAGGTGTGAAGCACGTTGTAGTGTCTTTCAAGGAGCTGTTCGGCTACACGTTGGACGAAATGGTCGGGCGCCTGAAACAGAAAGGTGCTGATAAGGAGACGCCGTGCGCCTGGTGCGGTGTCCTGAGGAGGAGGGCTTTGAACGTTGCGGCTAGGAGGCTTAAAGCGGACAAGCTTGCGACGGCTCACACGTTGGATGATGAGGTGCAGACGATTCTACTGAACATTCTTCACGGTGACGTCCTGCGGATCGCGAGGGAGAAGCCGGTCACGGATGAAGTGCATCCGAAGCTAGTGCGGAGGATTAAGCCGTTCTGCGAGGTTCCTGAGAGGGAGAGTTCCTTGTACGCTTACGTTAGGGGAATCAGGTTTCAGAGCACGCCGTGTCCGTACGCTTCGGAAGCTTTGAGGAACGATGCGCGCTTGATGCTCAACAGGATGGAGGAGAAGCATGCAGGGATCAAGTTCACGGTCTTCAAGTCGATTGAGAAGATAAGGCCAGCCCTGGAAGACGTGGCAAGGAAGGAAGGCTTAGGCGTATGCAGCGAGTGCGGCGAGCCGACGACCGACAAGGTCTGCAGGACATGTCAGATGCTGAAACAGCTAGAATGACTGGGCGTTTGAAAAAGCGGACGCTACATCCCTGTATTCGCGTTTTGACCTCGTCTATTCCACCCTCCCTCTCCCCCCTAGGGTGGTAGTACTGCACGAAGGCGCTAGTGAAGGACCTACTGACTTTGCGCGGGCTTGAAGCCGAGCGCGTGTCGAGGGCTTAGCCGAGAGTCTCGGCAAGGGTAGTGACTGTTAATGCGCTGGTACTATGCTCATTGTTCTCTTTGTTTTTGAAGCAGTTTATCTCTATCGGCTTTGCTGATGGCTTGCTGTCGTTGAGAGTCGTTGATGCTCAGCGCCAGCTCTGGGGCAACTCTTTTTCTATTCCGTGATCTGAGCAAAGATGCGTGTGAAGGTGAGTTCGCTCTCGTAAAAAAGAAGAAGAAAAAAAGTGCCGCTATGGACGCATTGGTTGCATTATGGCGAATTGGTTTCCTTCAGGGTCCACGGCTATTGCGGTCCAACCTACCTGTGGGACTTCTTGTTTTGGAACGATGATTTTTCCGCCGAGCTTCTTGATCTTCTCGATGTATTCGTCGGCGGACTCGACTTGGATGTACATGATGGGCTTCATCTCTTTTGTTTCTTTCGTTTTCTTGTAGAGGCCTCCGTTGATTCCTGGTCGCAATGGTCTCATCTGCTTGTCCATCGGTACGGTTCCGAGAAGCCAGTATTCCATGCCGCTGCTCATCTGTTCGCTGCCTTTCTCGATTTTCCATCCGAAGACTCCTGAATAGGACTTCTTCATCTTCTCAGTGTCGTTTGCGGGAATTTCGAAATGAACAACTGTGTGGTCCATTCTTTCACCTTCATTTTTGACGAGAGAATGTCGTGGAGCGAAAATAATAAGCGTTGCTGCAGTGCCCCAGCAACAGCTCATGTTGAACGTCCGCGCACGGCTAAAGGTTTATAGGTTCTTTATAACTCTGCTTGACGCGAACATGACAGCCAAGATTTCAACCTTCGACCGGAAGCATTTGCCGTTCGTAGCGGAGCTGATGAACGAGGAGTACGAAGGCTCTCCGGAGTTTATTCCTTTTGACGAGGAGAGATTTCTCTCGGAGACTCAGAGGCGACATGTCAGAGTTCTGGTAGCCGAAGACGATGGACACGTGGTCGGCGTCATCGGAACCCATACAGATGACAGGGGAGAGGACATTCACTGGCTAGCCGCTCGCAAAGCCCCGGAAGGCAACGTCGTCAGGGACATGCTTGTGAACGAGGCTGAAAGGAACGCGAAGGGCGACTCGATCATGAGGATGATAGATGAAGGCAGCCCCGAAATCGAGGAGTGGGAGAGTCGAGGCTACGTGCTGGAACCGGGGTTTCAGCGCATGACGGCGGAGCTTCGCGATCCGACGCGTGTTCCCGAAGTTGATGAGGGAATAAGGCTCAGAACCTTGAGGCCCGGCGAGGAAGCCGAGTTTGTGGAGACTGTTAACGCGGGGTTCGGATGGGAGAGACTCGAAGTGGGAGACCTTGAAAGGTGGAAGACTGAGGACCCACCGTTCGACGAGGAATGGGTTCAGGTTGCAGAAGCCGCGGGCAAAATCGTTTCAGTGGTCGTGGCGAAACCTGATACAGATTACAACAAGTACTTGCACTGCAGGATGGGCTATCTTGGGCCGGCAGCCACTCTTTCCGAGTTCAGGAATAAGCATCTTGCATCGGCGCTTACGGCTCGAGCTATGAACCTTCTGTTCGAAAAAGGAATGAACACGGTCAGGCTGGGAACCTCGGAGAAAAACGTGTCTTCTATCGCTCTGCTGAGAAGCCTGGGCTTTCACGTCGAAAACGTCAGAAAGATCTTGCGCAAAAAACTGAAGGACAACTGACTGGAGACAAACCTGCAGAAGTCAGGAGTGACGAAGACCGTTCATTCTTAGAGAAGACCGAACAAGATAACAGACTTCTTTCGTGACTGTTCGGGAGGTATCGTCATTTGGCACGAAGTGCAAATCTCGGTGACCTCATTGTTCTTAAGTGCCTTCGGTTCTAGTTTTTCATCATGAGCGTTGAAAGAGTCAATGCAAGCGATATCGAATCGGTTCTGCACGTCATCAACACGAGCAACAGCGATGCTTACAGAAGCTTGATCCCGCTGGAACAGTTCAAAGACCCAATTTTGACGTTGGAGGAACTGATGAGGGAATTTAGTAATATGAGGTTCTACGCTTACAAGTTAGGGAACAAGTTCGTCGGTGTTGCGGCGTTGCGAATCGATGAAGGCGAGACCGGGATAGTCAGGTGGGTTCACGTCCTTCCCGAACACAGGCGAAAAGGTGTCGGCTCCTCTTTAATGGAGCACGTCGAAAGCGAAGCCAAGTACTTGGGCCTGAAAAGACTGAGAGTCGTCTACGTTTGGGAGAGAGCGTACTGGGCTAAAAACTTCTACGCAAAGCTGGGGTATCAGAAGAGAGACACGGTTACTCTGCCATGGGGAGACACAGCGCATATTTACGAACGGATTCTTCATTAGGTGACGATCTGCCCCTTTCTCTTGAGTTGAAACAGCTATGTTTCTGACTTCCGTTATTTTGCTGATTCACACAGTGTCTGTTGACAAGAACAGGTAGTCCATCGCGCGCGCTAGGAGCCTGACCAGCCTAAGCGAAAAGGAGAGCTGGTGGAGATAACTGCCTGAAAAGTTGCCCTCGCTATCATGGCGCTCTTGACTCAACATCCTTGACGTCTCCGACATACGAGAAGATTGAGGCCTAGCTTACTGGGCCAGGCTTCGCGAGGGTTATGCGGGTCAGGGCGGCTTATCTGTAGGCGGCTTCGCTCTTCATTTTGCGCAGGATCACTGATGCTTCGCTTGCAGTGTTCGCTGAAGCGAGCTTTCTTGCCTTCTGCACGACAACGGTGTGGCCGCAGTAGGGGCAGGTCCTGGTTTTCGTTTCAGCCTTCGCCAGCAAGAGACCGCCACATCTGGGGCAGACGACTACGAGGGTCGATGCCATGGGTTTCACTGATCGAAAGCCTTTTCCACGTTGAACTAGATAACGCTATGCACAAGAGGGGGAACAGCGAGTGAGCAGTGAAGCAGAGAGCAAGCCGAAACCGGAGCCGAACCTGCTTCAGCACGTGATACGCTATTTTAAGAATGATGGTTACAAGATAGAGCAGGACGAGACATCGCTTGAGGGTTTCAGCGGGATCTCTCAGAAGTTTGACCTCATAATTCAGAAGGGCCAGATGGCGCAGGGCGTCTGGATAAGAGATTGGAACAGAACCATAGGCGTTAACGTTATCATAAACATTGACAAGGCTTCCTCAGACGTGGGGCTTTCGAGCCCGATAATCATAGGCGGAAAGTTCAGCGGCCACGCGAAGTCTTACGCGAACAGAAGAAAGATCACGCTGCTGACGAAGCAGCAGATAACGCTGAGGCACATGGTCAACTGAGCTTCACGTATTCGTCCAGCAGGCCTTCTTTTTCGAGCTTGCCCAGCCAGTCGACCACGCCTACACGGCATTTACTAGGATGGCGGAGCAGGAACAGAATCTGCTTTACTGTCTCTTCCACGCTTTGGCCTGTAACGTTTAGTTCGCAGACTTTCCTCTTGCCAACTGCTTTCAGAGCGTCGAACAAGCAGACGTCCAACACTTCGGAGGCCAGGTTCTCGAAAAGCTTTCGACCTTGGAATCCGCAGTGTTCCATGAGTCCGCGCAGTTCCACGGGGTCGCGCCTCAGAACAAACACTCGTGTCACGAGTTCCTTGGGAACGACGTTGACGGCGTAGTGTCCGTCGATGACGACTTCTTTCTTGTCTGTTTTCTGGATGATGCTGCGGATTTTCTTTTTCATCCGTGGTTCGTCAACGATGATTGTGTTTCGCGTCTCGTCTTTTCCTGAGACAAGTTTGTCGCGCACGGCCAGGTCTGTTAAGTTGACGTATAAAGCGTCGAGCTTAACCGTGAGCAGACGTGCCGTGGAGGTTTTGCCGACACACGGAGTTCCGGTCAGCAAAATGACATGTTTAGGCATGATAAGGCGGTTCCTTCGCAGAGTAGTTGCAAACTCGGAAAGATAAGATGTTTCCCGTCAACTCAAATCGGTAAGCAGGCAGATGTGCATGCACATGGTCTAAGGCGGGTTCATTCCAGAATCTGGAGGCGGCGGTACCTGTTGAACGGGTGCTGTCTGATTCTTAAATAAGTTGTGGACATCGCTGTCGATCGCACTTGGAACTGTTAGCTTTAACGGTTCAAGCTGAGGCTGTTCTCTTCCTCTTGAAGATGATGAATTCTGGACGTGTGTTTCCAAGTGAGGATGGCCTGGTTTCCAAAATTCTTATTGCACACTAGCGTTACAGTGTACACTGGGCTGGCGAGTTGGTGTGTGGCTTTCGAGCCTCGACGTGAGAGGCTTGAGGAAACTCCGCCCACAAGTAGAGTTGCAGCGTCCGCAAGGGCGCAAGGTGAGAACCTTGGCTCCAGAGCAGAAACGAAACGTCCGCTCAGCAGGTGACGGTGATGCATGCTAAGTTGTTGAGGATGCTGAGTGCGAAGCGATGAAACGGCTGTCCTGCATGTGGAAAGGGCAAGCAGACGCTGATGAAGAGTCTACCGGAAGCGCGGGTAGCCCGATTAGCCGAATGCCACAAAGAACAAAAGGCGGGTTACGACCAACACACCAGCCCTTTTTTCCCGAATACCACAAAAAAATCCAAAGATTCAGAACGTCTTAATCCAAATGCTAAAAGACAACAAGAGCGACTACACAATTAACTTCACAAGAAAAGCCCTAACATTCCTAAGCCAGCACACAAACCTAGCAGAACCAGAGGCAGTAAAGCTGTTCATAGCAACGCACAAAGCCTCCGACGGATACAAACGGAACCTCTGCATAGCTTACAACAAGTACTGCAAGTTCTACAACATCAATTGGAATATGCCCAAGTACCGAGAAGAAGCTAAGAACATCGCCCTACCCACCAAAGAAAAAATACAAATGCTCATCGCAAGCGCAGGCAGACTTCTCTCAATGAAACTACAGCTGAGCATGGAAACAGGACTCAGGCCCGTAGAAATTGCAAGACTCAAAGTCAAAGACATAGACCTAGAACACAGAACTGCAAATCCGATAACAGCCAAGAGAGGCAACCCAAGAACCGTACCAATGTCACAGGGCTTAACACTGAAAATCCAAGAATACATAACAGCGAAGAACCTTACACCATCCGACTTATTGTTCAAAGGACAAGACTCGGACCACTACGGCAAACACTACCGCATAATGCGGAACGAATTAGCTGAAAAACTCAAGGACCCATCAATCCGAACAATACGACTATACGACCTCAGACACTACTTCTGCACAAAGAAACTAAACGACATCGGAAACCCCTACACTGTAATGGTTCTAATGGGACACACAAAACTAACAACGACCCAACGATACATGCACCTACTCAACTTCAACGACGACGAATGGACATGCACAGGAGCAACGACAGCCAAAGAAGCAACCAAACTCATAGAAAACGGATTCCAATACGTAACAACAATCGAAGGAATACAACTATTCAAAAAACGAAAATAAAACACAAACAACCCCCTTTTTCTATCCAACATCATGCTTAACCATAGCGCGCGCTGACCAGAAAATAAAAAACACACACGCACGAAGCGCACGCGCTATTCTTTGGCTTGATATACTTCATACAGCATGTATACACCGATCAATTCAAACAATAGGCAGAAGACAAATATTATTGGGACAATTTCCCACATATCACGGGCAATAATGTATAGGATGTTACTGTTATCATTAAAGCTCCTCCAGTAATCCAGCTTACTTTGCAGCACAACATTCAGTCCGATTCCCACAAAACCGAGAAGCATTATAATTACCGCTAATACCGTCTTGATTAGCGCGCCAATATTGATCTTCTTCATTTTTCGTTAGCTCTGACGAATAGAAATAGCTATGAAATTAGGACTTAATAAACCAGCGATGCCCATGTCCTTTAACTAACAGTATCCCGAAAACAAAAACATATTGGCTCGTGAGCCTTTCGGCTCACTCGCACGTTCCAGACGATACGCCAAATAAAACCGATACTCTCAGGACCAACATCAATGCGCACAGAGAAATGAATGCGGTTATGTATATGCGTTTACGTTAAAGACTTCACGCCGAGTCAAAAACGTGAGCTTTGGCTCGAAGCATCCATCAATCGGTCAATGCATGTTCTAGTTTTGTAAAGATGTACAATATTCGGAGTAACGCCTGCAAGTGCAACCTCCCATCCAACAGCTTCTTCCCTCAGCCATTTGCTCACTGAATTTCGATAATGCTTTGGAACGATAAAACAATCCCAAGCTTTTTGAGGAGCATTAATGTATTTCTCCGCCGCTCCTTCCAATAGCATCTTTATGGCGCCTGCATTTGTTCGCAGAACGTCGCTTGTAGCGTACACTAATTTGGTTCTCCTAGTTGACCTCGCAATCAACTTTTCCACTTGACGATTATATTCCTCAATCGAATTCTGCAGGCTAATGAGAGAGCCACCCTTAGAGGAAGCTTCTGAAACTATTTGCCCAAATATACTTCTCATTGCATTGGTTGTTCTCGAATCAAAGATGTCGCTGTATTCAGATATTGGCAAGTTCTCAGAATAAGCGATACGAAGTTTTCTCTCGATGAATTCAAGCACATAAGGGTCAAATGTTTTCAGAGATTCTGTTCTAAGTGGAGCCTCAAGATTCTCAATTTCCCCTATGTACCGACACCCTATATTTGTGGAGAAAGTTGAATTGAACGCTTTTGCCAGAAGGAATCTTGGAATCATAGCCAACCTATTGGCAAGAATATTAATGTATTCTCTCGGACTACCCTCGTTAGCTAACTTCACCAGTTGTCCTACAAATTCTGCTGTGGGCCTTATGCTCGCGCAAAGACGAGTATAACTCGCATACCGATATACGGGAACATTAATCTTCTCCATCTCCTCGCGCTCTTTCTTCTCTTCTTCGTTTTCTGTCGCAAGAGAAAGCTTTTTGACAAGGTCAGTTCCACTTTTGTAGTCAACTCCAACGGATTCAGCAGTCTTCAATGCTAGCAAGTCCGACTGCGCACCAGCCAAGAGCAAATTTACATTATTATCAACGAGTTCTTGAATCACTTCCGACATTTGTTTTAAACACCCGAAGCAATCTACATCGATAAAGGGCACAAGCCTTCCCTTCTGTGCCAGCGCAACCACCTCTTCAAACGTCAACCCTGTCTCATCTCTAAAACGGTCAACTTTCTCAATTTTCGGCAAACCAACAACTAACGTGTCGTATAGAGGTAGCAAACTGGTCGTCGGGACACATTGCACATCAGGCAAGAACACGCTAGTACCCTTCGGAGGCTCAAAACCAATAATGTCCTTGACCCGCAAATTGGAGTAATCTTGTTTTTTCAGATGCTCATCGGAGTAGCTTAAGACATCTTCAATGTATCTAGTCCCTCTCTCAGCAGAAGACATTTCAAGTCATCAATAGTAAATGGACATCCAAGATTTAACTGCTTTCGCACATGCTTGCCACGGAAGCCTTAGCGCGCGCTATTGGCAACATCTAGACCGCATCTAATTCGGTACAATGCCCTTCCGCTTCAATCTAGGACACTCGAAGGCAACATGCTCACCGCCGCCTTTAACAATAGAGCCAAACTCAATCATTGAACAAGACGGCGCACCCATAACCCAAACACCGTCGCACACCTTCCCATCATAAGGGCAAATCGCTTCAGGACGCAGATTCTTAAGTAGCTTACGCTCGCTAGACAAAACAATCACCTCCACCGCAGCTAATCAGTCTTAACCCCTCCACTCTTGTCAACATAATTGGGCTTACCTAACTGGTCAAATTCAGGCTCAAGCCAAGCAGGTCTATAACCAATCATCCCAGTATCCTTAACATTATAATGCGTACCAATCTGAAACACACTTTCCATATCTTCATCACAGATAGCGCAGATTAGCGAGTTCGCCAAAATATGAAACTACAGAAGCATGCTTTAGGCCGACCTGAACCAAGCAGTGATGAAGTTCGTACCACAGCGTCCCGTAAATGGACTCTCTCTTGTCCTTCACACTAACCAGAATCTTGTCAATTTCATAATTTCGCATTTCCCGACCACGAAAACCAGAACATGCCAAGCAATCCTCCTTACTATGAAAATCGCATAAACGGCACATGTCGTAACCGTTTTTGACATAAGAAACCGTATGAAAATGCGGGCTATACTCTTGACGAGTGTGCGACTCATTCACACGCCACCCATGCGGAATAATCACGCCTCCAACA
The DNA here is from genome assembly GCA_963707955.1 of Candidatus Bathyarchaeota archaeon. Lineage (GTDB taxonomy): Archaea > Thermoproteota > Bathyarchaeia > Bathyarchaeales > Bathycorpusculaceae > DASPPK01. The sequence continues at coordinate 850,830 of OY970176.1, forward strand.
ACCCCCCTAATAGCCAGCGCATCCAAAGCCATAGCCTTCAGCTTCGGAATAGGAATGTTGAAACAATTCGGCAAAAAGGAAACGATAGTATGTTCGGGACAAAACAGGCCATGCTTCTCAGCAGTCTTGATCCGAGCCTCAATAGAACGTGCCGCACGACACGCAAAACCATTCAAACAACACTTCGGGCATAACGGACTATGACACCACCAATGCTTGTGCCTAATCAAAATCTTGTCAGTAGCATCCTCACCACGAAACATCTTACCCTTATGCCCTTCCACATTTTTGCAAGCCGAATACCCATGATGAGAAGCACAAAAATTAGGATTAGTAACAGCACCAAAAGTGGCAGGCACATAAGCAGGAAAAGGCGCATGCTCATAAGGCAAATAATGATGCGGATTATCCCCCAACCGACGATTTATCCGTAATCGATTCTCTAAAAAACGAGCTGCACGCGACCTCTCTGCATCAGTAACCTTAACCTTAGACCCAGAAGGTAAGTCATTCTCAACAGCCTTCCAATGTTCCGCCTCTTCAGCGACCTTGTAATTATTGAATCGCAAATATTCAGGACAGTTGAAGCATCTCATCATAATACTAAACAATACAAATTTGCGGTGAGGGCATGGAACACTATCCCAAAAACCACAAAAGAAAGGACGACCCCGTGTAGTCACATTATCCATATTTTAAACACCGAGAACAACCTTGCATCAAAAAGGTTCAAATTTTCCAACGATTTTGCGACAAGAATGGCAAACACAATAAAACCCATAAATTCTAGAATTACGGTAAATACAGAACTGGAATTAACATGGATAGAAAAGTGAACAAATACTTTGTTACAATTCCCATATTCGACTCGCAAACGGCAAAGCTACTTGCACCAGAGACAAACTGGAAAATCCTAGAAGCCCTGAGAGATGTTGGAATGGAAGGTTTGTCGGCTGAAGAAATCTCGGAAAAAATCAAAGTGCCGATATCTTCTGTCTACAACATCTTGAGAACTTTGGAAGCAACTGGTTGGGTACAGAGCACTATGAAACGACCGCCTTGGGGTCGCCCCTCAAAGAAAATTAAACAACGCTTTGGCGGAAAACCGACAAGAGTTTTCATAGAAACCGTTCCGTGGGGTTTGAATGAACTTGATTATGATTTTATTGATAGCCTTATTCCCGTTCTGAAAGATATGAAAAACAACGTGGATGAGCTCAGGGAAAAATGGTTGTCAATTTTGGAAAAGATAGTTTTGACGTACCAAGCAAACAACCTGAAGAAATTCTTTCCCCAAGAACCGATAGACAGTGAATGCGGACATAGTCGCGAAGGATTAGAGTTCCTCCGCGCCATCAGCACTGAATTAGTTTGGGAAATATTGAATGGCAAAGACTTCGATGCGCTGGCAAGAAAACACAAATTCATGAAGTAATCGCGCGAGTCTCAGTCTCACCAGAAGCAACGCATCCAACGGGTACGCAAATGAACGATAAACGAAGAAATAATAGGAACACGCTCAATGAATGGACCCATTGCTAATCGCTAGTTACGACTCAAATGAGTGAAGAACGCGAGAACGATCTCCTCGGCGCGCGCGATGCAAACTCCTCAAAAGTCTAAGAGTCTTGACCTCGAAGATAATTCCTTCCAAAATAGAACCCAGCAAGACTGATGACTAGAAAGAAAATCCCAAGTAACAGAACATATTTGCCTTGATCCGCAAAATCAGATTCCCGCATGGTCATCATGCCCCATCCCAAGAGAACTGAACCAAAACCTGCAACAAGCAGGCCCAACAGTATCAGCTTTATCAAAGTGCCACCTATCACTGTGCTGTCCTCCCAACCTGTTCGGTCTTCCCCTCAATCCATACTTACACCAATCAAGAAGAACATCAGAGGTTGAATTTTAGACTTTCGTCTCAACAAGCGCGTGCCGAAAAAACCAGTCCGCTCATGTCCTCGGAGACATAAGCCTTCCCCTCATTTGAAAAAGAGGAAAAGTTAGAAGGCATCTCATACGGAAGCCAATCTTAAAACTATGCATGAGCTTCCTATTAGCATCTTGTTGTGAAGGCATATTGTCTCCTCGTCCCCAAACGACGAAAAGATGAAGGTTCATGAAATAGAAATCGGAGATGCGGAAATGAAAACCCTTAAACGAACCCAAGAAGAAATTCGATACGCCCAATTATGGGCAGAAATAGAGGTCCCAAAAAGTCTAAAAGGAGTAGAAGGCCAATGAGCAAAGAAAGTCAGAACCCAAGCCAGCCGCCAGCCAGCGAGCGAGTAAGCCAGCAGGCCAGTCAGCCTCATGCCATAGCCCTCAACGGTGAAAAACAAAGCCCGAATCAACCAGTAAACAATAAACAAACACAAAAAACAGAAGATAAAGAAAATTATAATGGATTAGGACGGGTTACGACCAACACGCCAGCCCTTTACACCTGTACACCGCCCTTTTGCAGAAATCGACATCAAAACGCGGTTCTGAGAGGTGAAGACTGATGACGTACAGAAACACCTCAATCAGACCCGTAATAACACCAACCACACTCGAAAAACAATTAATCCCTAACAATACATCAATCCTGAACGTACTAATTCAAATGAAAAACGACAACAAGAGCGACTACACAATAAACTTCACCAGAAAAGCACTGAACCTCCTGGCAAAACATACGAGCCTCGCGGAACCTGAAGCAGTGAAGCACTTCATAGCACAACACCGAGTGTCAGACGGATACAAAAGAAACCTCTGCATAGCTTACAACAAATACTGCAAATACTACAAAATAGAATGGCAAATGCCACAGTATCTCGAAGAAGCCAAGAATATCAAACTACCAACAAGAGAAAAACTACTCATGTTAGTAGCCAAAACCAAAGTCCCATTGTCAATCAAACTGAGGCTGAGTATGGAAACAGGATTACGGCCCGTCGAACTATGCAGACTAAGAGTTAACGACTTGGATTTAGACCACAGAACAGTCAACCCAACAACCGCCAAGAAAGGTAATCCGAGAACACTGCCAATTTCGCAATCACTCACAGAATCATTAATTGAATGGATAGGCAAGAAACGACTAAAACCAACCGACAAAATATTCAAAGGAAAAGCCGACGATTACGGCAAACACTATCGAATCATGCGAAACAAACTTGCAGAAGACATTAAAGACCCATCAATACGCATGATCAGGCTATACGACTTCAGACACTATTTTTGCACCAAGAAACTAAACGACATCGGAAATCCTTACACTGTAATGGTCTTGATGGGACACAAAAAACTTGAAACCACGCAAAGATACATGCCCCTACTGAATCTAAACGACGATGAATGGACATGCACAGGAGCAACAACTGCGCAAGAAGCTATGAAACTAATAGAAGCAGGCTATCAATATGTCACAACAATCGAAGGAATACAGCTGTTCAAAAGAAGAAAATAGACACAAATGACACCTCTTTTTTTCTTTCACCAGTCAATCAGTAACTTATCGCGCACGCCAAGGAAAAAGAAGGGAATTGATAGAAGATGAGGTGATTCTATTTGGCTTTTTTAAGCATTGCTACAACTTCTTTGTTCTTCAGGACAATCTTGGTTTCCATTGTGTTGAATGAGAGCCATTCCATCAATTTTGGCTCCATTTGCAGTTTTTGCATAGCATCAAAGTCGCCTTCTAAGACCATATAGACTAGGTGCTCTGGGAAGTCAGTCCATGAGACCGAGCATCTTTACTCCATGCTTCTTCGTCAAACTCTCCATCTTATCAAAGAGTTCCAGAGTACTCTTTCGGTGTTTCTCACTGAACGCAGGGCAATTCTCAGGGGCATGCTTGTTTATCCACATGAATACTGGCATTTTGATACACTCAGATAATCTGCTCCGTTCTTTTGGAAATATAAGCCTTTGCAGAGTGACCACAATGCAAACATCAAAAACCTCTCTTTTATTCAAGCAAAATTCGTCTTGGCTCGTGAGCCTTTCGGCTCACTCGCACGTTCCAGACGATTCGCCACGAAGACTAATACCTTTCGTTTCTGCTTGGAACATTCCACGACAAGTTCGAGTATTAATATAAGTCGCTCTCTACGCACTATGCGTTCAGCGGCAGAAGGAGTGCTCTTTTATTTGAATGAGGAAGAGCTGAAGAAAATCTGGTGGAACATCCTTCAGAAGAAAGGATGTTCAATCCAAGAAGTTGAAATAGGATCTAGGAGATATTTGACGACAAATTACAGGCGAACAGAGCCTGTAGGCTCAAGTGAAGCGCGCGCGCTAAAGACCTGAACGAATTTATCCCAGACATATCAAGCTGAATTACTAGCTGAACGTTTTGCTATCGCCCATGGAAGTTGGTTGGGGCAAAGTCTTATGAAAAACCCCGAGGCTGACTAAAACTCAAGCTTAGCACTTAGGAATCTGTTCGTACAAACCCAACGTTTTTGCAGCGATCTTATCCCAAGTAAACTCGTTCAGAACCCTCTTTCTACCGTTCTTTCCAAGCCACTTTTTCTTGTCAGCATTTTCCAAAACGCTGTTTATTCCCCATGCTATGTCCGACGGATTATTAGGATCTATGTGATAACCACATTGCTCATCTCCGCAACAGACAACGATTTCACGCATCCCACTTATACCCGCAGCTCCAACAACAACAGGTCGTTCCATCGCCATGGCTTCAAGAACAACTATTCCGAAGGGCTCATAGAAACTTGGGAAAACTGCAACGTCACATGCAGCATAATGAAGAATACGTTCTTCCTCGGGAATGAATTCGAACCTGAACTTCACGAAATCACTCATCTTCGTAGCTTTCACCAGATTCATCAAGTATTCCTGCAAGTCGCCAAGACCAACGATAACAAGCTTCGCCTTAGGATTCTTCTGCAAAACATGCGGCAAAGCCATAATCAGTTTATCAACACCTTTCATACCGGCGAGTCGACCTATAAAAAGAATCATTTCCTCATCGTCCTTCACGTCATACATAGCTCTGATCTTTTTGACTTGATCAGGAGTCACCGTGCTCGGATTGTACTTGTCAGGGTCGACACCGTTATAGGAAACCTGGATTTTCTCCTTCGGAAAACCAAGTCCAACCAACTCATCCTTCATAGCATAAGAAACTGTCACGATAAGGTCGGCCACTCGAGCGGCGTGAAGTTCAATGTTGCTGAGAGTGACCGAACCGTTCCCAAGAGTTCTTCCCTTTTCGGTTGAATGAACATGAAAAGCGAATGGCATTCCAACCTCCCTTTTCACAGTCATCCCTCCTATGGCAGAAAGCCAGTCATGAGCGACCACTATGTCATACTTGATATCTTCTTTCCTGATCAGTTCATTAACCAGCTTCGACGCACTCAAATAATTATAGACAAAAATTTTAGAGAAAAATTGTATTCCTTTCCCCATTCCCCACTTCCTTATGTCTTCTGCAACAACGTCAGGCAGAGAATCGGAAATGTCAATGGGCAACGGACGGTGAATCTCGATACCGCGCCAAATCTCCCGTGTCGGCAAGCTACCGGCGTCATCATTCATCGTAAACACAGTCACATCATTGTCGTCCAAAACAAACTTCCGAGTAATCTCCGCAGCGTAGGTGCCTAATCCCCCAACAATCTTAGGAGGGTATTCCCAAACAAGAACCGCCAACTTCATTTTTTCACCATCGCGAGTCGATCGATGGCTTCTAACTGATACAAAACTTTACCTTATTTACTTTCCTCACTCAACATACACCTGTTCTGACGATCATAAAGCAGATTTCATTTCCTAGCGCGCGCGCAATTGCTATAGCGTACGTATAAGAAAAGTTAAGAATAAGTTAAGAATCACTCCGCGCGCAGAATATCCTACCAACAGCTTGACCGCGATAGTAGCGCGCTCGCTCGCTCGCTCGCACGTTCCAGACGATACGCCAAAACAGACATTCTCAATTAATTCGCGTTTTTCAAATTATACAAAAAGTCTTTTATTCGAGACTACTCGTAACCTTCAAACTGAGGACCGATAATGAAAACTCTGGTACTTTATTACACCCGAACTGGAAACACGAAATTCGTCGCCGAAACTATTGCGGCAGAACTTGGAGCTGACATGGAAGAAGTCATAGACTTGAAGAAACGCCAAGGCACACTCGGCTGGCTATCAGCTGGCAGAGACGCCATGGGTGCAAAAGAAACCGAAATTGCCCAAACAAAAAGAATTCCAACTGACTACGACCTCATAATCATCGGACAACCCGTCTGGGCTCGAAATCCGACGCCAGCAATCAGAACATACCTGAACAAGAATGACTTGTCGGGGAAGAAAGTGGCGTTGTTCCTCTCCGATATCAATCTGGGTCAAACCGTCGAGAAGACCAAAGCGTTAATGTCGAACTCCACCTTAGTCGGCGAGTTAGTCTTATCAGCGAAAGAATTAGAGAACAAGGAAGAGACAAAAAAGAAAATCGCTGAATGGTGCAACACACTCCAAATAGTGTAATATGCTCAGTGCGCGCGCGCTCAAAAAACCGACACAGATCGCTCGATAAAACTCTAGCTCCACACACTGAAACTACTGTCAGATTATCTCTTTTGCCATGGTTATTCGTTCTGGTTTGTATCCAGTTCTGCTGTAAAGCTTTATTGCAGAGTCATTTGTCGCTGATACCGAAAGAGCAATTCTGGAATGCCCCTTCCTTCTACAATAATCTTCCGCCTTTTCCAAAAGCAACTTCCCGATTCCCTTGCCTCTGAATTCCTCTTCAACAAAAATGTCATAAATATAACCGAAGGTCAGCTTAGTAATCTGGCCTCTGATTTGTCCAACGATCAAGTGTCCAACGTACTTATGATGTTCATCCTCTGCGACAAAGACCTCGGTATTTTCTTCCTTCAAGATATTCTCATAATCTTCAATCACATTCATGTTCCATTTCTCTCTATCGAGAAGCTTTTTCTGCGTTTCAGGGATGTATTCCCACGAGTTTTCAACAAACATTTTCTTCACTAAGGATATGTCAGTTGCTTTTGCTTTCCTTAATTGAATGTTCATCAACATCATCCTTTTCGCGCCAGATGTCAAGTTCGATTCAAGTCTCCTTTAATATTTTGTGTAGCGCGCGTGACAGCGAAAGAAGCAACCAAACTTGTAGAAGCAGGATTCCAACACGTCACAACAATCGAAGGAATACAACTATTCAAAAACGCAAGTAACCAACAACCTCCCTCCTTTTTTAATGTGGAAAACATATTTACTCATGAGAGTAGCGTGCGCGGGTAATACTCATGAATGAGGATGATTTGTCATTCCAAATATGCAAGCTGCCTGAAGATTCCAAGTCTGTAGAAGAAGGCTTTCGAACAATTCGAGACGGTCTCAGGAGAAATATTACTGACAAAACCAGCAACGTCGAACCACCAAGAACAATCGCGATATTGATCCGAGACAAAAGGAACTGCATCGTGGGAGGAGTAATAGGTTATGCCATGGGAGGATGGCTACTTGTCGATCTTCTATGGGTCGAGGAATCACTCAGGAACAAGGGCTACGGCACCAAACTTCTCAAAATGGTTGAAAACGAAGCAGCAAAGCTCGGATGCAAATACGCTCACCTAGAAACTTTCAGCTTTGAAGCACGACCATTCTACGAGAAGCACGGCTACACACTTTTTGCAACGCTTGGCAATTACCCAGAAGGGCACAGTAAACATTTCCTAAAGAAAAAACTGGCATGAGAGTGCACTTGTTCTATATACTGTCGATCGATAGCTCGTGAGCCTTCCGGCTCACTCGAACGTTCCAGACGATACGCCAAAGCCAAAACACAAAGCGCGCGCTTGAAGCACCAAGATCCAAAACCTGTAAGCGGAGCCTCTTCTAGAATTCGAAAATTATTAAAGCACTATTACGCATATCATACCTTCTGGGAACATAAATGCCGAAAAAAGAAAAACCGTTAACTAAGAAAGAGCGAGACGAGAAAAGGAAGAAACATAAGGAAAAGCAAAGCAAAACACAGACTTCTTAAGCCCCAAGAAAGAACTTTGCAAAACTCTTTTTCTCTTTTTACCATAAAGTTGGCTTCTTTAATGAAATGAAAGAAAGACGCGTCAGCTTTGGATATTATTGGCTTCCTCCATTAATGCGAAAGAAATATGTTTTAGCTTGTTTATTTATCGTTAATTTGTAGCTGAGATTTATGCCGAGTGTAATGAAACGTAAACAAAAGAATACTCAAATCGCACAACAGAAAAAGATAGAACGGGATAAAGAAGCGAAAAAGAAACAGTTGAGACAGCAACTTCCTGCCAAGGGCAAGAAACGTTAAAGCCACTAAAGGAGCTATGGTAACCATCTAGAGCGCGCGCCTAGAAGACAACAATACAGCGCGCGCTGCTTATCATCCGAACAGGTCCAAGAAGGGGGTAAGCAAATGTTTCGTAACGAAGTTTTCATTCACCAACTCGCCATCTTCAGCATTTAGACCGTTACAGGAAGGAATTAGCTTAAGCGTGAAGGAGTTCGGACTGACTCTCTCAAAGTCGAACGGGTACAATCTGCAGCGAGCTGGCCTAGAATTGTAAATCGGACACTCGTAAGACCCTCTCCTTGGACTGGATTTTAGGAGAATACACCATCCATCTTTGTTGTTTTTCAAGTTTCCAACCATCATAGGCAAGCGCTTGAACTTCGGATCCACTGTTGTCTCCAAAAAGTCTTCCAATCTGTGTCCCGTTTTTTTTGCCCGCTCCATATCGCTCTTGATGAGTATTGGTCCCCCAAGTTTGCAGCAGAAGACTGCACATCGTTTACACCTGAAACGAAGATCATCATGATAAAAAGTCATCCTCAAAATTCGTTTAGCTTTGGGATCCAAGATGACTTCTGCAATGTTTTCGTTCAAGTTCTTGCCCTTGCCCAAACAGCTCGCTTTTTGGAGTGTTTAAAGCTTATGTTCTAGCGGGCGCAAATAACGACAATCCTTTTTTCCCACAAAAACCATCTTGGCTCGTGAGCCTTTCGGCTCACTCGCACGTTCCAGACGATACGTTCAAAGAACCGACACAGATCGCTCGATAAAACTCTAGCTCCACACACTGAAACTACTGTCAGATTATCTCTTTTGCCATGGTTATTCGTTCTGGTTTGTATCCAGTTCTGCTGTAAAGCTTTATTGCGGAGTCATTTGTCGCTGATACCGAAAGAGCAATTCTGGAATGCCCCTTCCTTCTACAATAATCTTCCGCCTTTTCCAAAAGCAACTTTCCGACTCCCTTGCCTCTGAATTCCTCTTCAACAAATATATCGAAAACATAACCGAAGTTCAGCCCAGTAATCTGGCCTCTGGTTTGTCCAACGATCAAGTGTCCAACATACTTATGGTGTTCATCCTCTGCGATAAAGACCTCACTATTTTCTTCCTTCAAGATATTCTCATAATCCTCAATCACATGCATATTCCATTTCTCTCTATCGAGAAGCTTCTTCTGCGTTTCAGGGATATATTCCCACCCTGTTTCAACAGCCATTTTCTTCACTAATGGCATGTCAGTTGCTTTTGCTTTCCTTAAGTGAATGTTCATCATCATCATCATCATCACCTTTTCGCGCCAGATGTCAAGTTTGATTCAAGTCTCCTTTAATATTTTGTGTAGCGCGCGAAACATCAAACGCTGAAAACTAAAATAATAAAAAAATGGAAACTAACCGCGCGCGCGAACAACAATCGAAGGAATACAACTATTCAGAAAACGCAAATAGCCACAACCCCCATTTTTTTATTTCGAAATAGAAGGAAAGAAACTGCCTGAGAAATTGAGACTGTTGAAATTTGACGAAAAAGAATACTACAGCAGACTATCTGAAAAGCAACTAGAGGAAGCGATAGAAAAAGACTTGAACACCGTTTTGACCCAGAACCTGTTTGAGCTAAAAACATTCATCAATTACGATCTAAAACTAGGCAAGCATGAAAATGATGCTGTATTCTGGAATTTTGTTGGAAACCCCCTTTATAGAATGCTTGAAAAAAGCATTGTAGAGAACTGCCGCAATAGTGAAAGATACAGAAAGAAGCTCATTTATAGAATGGATAACCTCATAAATGAACTTAGACCAGACTGGGCGCTTTTCATGGAAAGAGAAGAAAGAAGAAAGAAGCAACCCAAGAAATAGTCTTTCAAGAAATCGTATTCTTCCTCAAGATAGCATCAAAAATTTTACCGTACAGTTTTGTCAGTAACGCGCGCGCGAATGGCAAAGACTTCGATGAACTGGCAAGAAGACACAAATTCATGAAGTAAGCCCGTAGCGGGCGCGCTAGATCGCAACCGTTGCCGAGTAAATTTCAGATGCTATTTCGATTGCTTTTTCCCACTCTCTCTTTCTGAGGTTCTCCACCGCTTCTGTTACCAGTGCACATGTCTTCTTGCGTATATCGTCATTGCTTGTTCTTCTTTCCACAACATTGCGGGCAATGCATACAGATTCAATTGCTACTTTCGCCAAGACAAACTTGTCGATGTCATATCTTTCAGATACCACCGCGCTCAGATTGAAATCTGATAGATGCCTTTTGATTCGAGGAATTCCAGATGCCAAAACGTAAGCAAAGACAACAACAAGAATATAGTAAGCTGCAACTACCAAGGAATTCTGCAAAAGAGTAAGTGTGGGAATTGCTGATACATTCGGAAATCCCTGAGCAGAATAGAGCCAAATTCCGTAAACAATAGGCACGAAGACTCCGACTACGCATGAGAAAATTCCGACACCGCGCGCATTTATCAGATTTATCAATCGCCAACTATAGTCAATTAACCCTTGATCCCCACTTTCATTCACAAAGAGGTTTATTATGTGCACACTAGATGTGTTCTTCTTCACATCCTCTGCCATTTGCTGATTCATCTTCTTCGTGTGCGAATCTACAAACTCAGCCACTAGTTCTACGCACTGGTCGCGTACTCCCAGCCTCCCTTTCTGTGCCCAAATCTTGCCGTATATTGTTCTAACGTACCCTTGATAGATAACAAAGCCAACAGGTATCACAGACGCAATTATGAAGGTTATCGCCCGAGTGTCGAACGTACTGGTTTTTCCGACCATTATTAAAAACAACAGAATAAAAAAGAAGGCAAAAAAACCTGGAATGGAATAATACAGCAAAGTCTCGTTCTCAGTCTTCACATCCCTTCACTACCAAGGTGCTATTCTTGTTGCCTGATTACTTAAAACAGTGCCGAAAAAGAGTGGCTACATCAATCAGCCAAGATAGAGTCAGGCGCTCCTCTCCTCGGAGACATAAGCCTTCCCCTCATTTGAAAAAGAGGAAAAGTTAGAAAGCATCTCATACGGAAGCCAATCTTAAAACTATGCGGAAGCTTCCTATTAGCATCTTGTTATGAAGGCATATTGTCTCCTCGTCCACAAAAACGACGGAATCATGAAGGTCAATGAAAGAATATCGGAGATATGAAGATGAGAACCCTTAAAAGAACCCCAGAAAAAATAGGAGACGGGAAGCTAGGGCAGAAATCGAGCTCCCAAAATTTTTAGGAGACGAAAAATGATGAGCCAAGAAAAGACGGAACCACAAACACAGAAGACAACAATTTCAAAGATTACTAAGGCTATAGACGGGTTACGACCAACACGCCAGCCTTTTCTCAGAACCCGCCTCCTGATATCAACACACAGAACGGAAAACTCATAGAATACATGCTATATCTACAAAGAGCAGGATTCAGCGAAGCTTAGAGTCAGATTGATGAGTATTGAAGGCCACTGTTCAGACAGATATTTCAATCAGATATTTGGTTTAATTCCTGAATTGATTAGACCTGAGTACAGGAAGACTTTCAAGGCTTATGATGGAATAAACAATGTTTTCAATTTGGCTTATGAAATGCTGTCATGGAAAGTGCATCATGCGTTGATAAAGGCTAAGCTTGAACCGTATCTGGGTTTTCTGCACAGTATGGCAGAAGGAAAACCGAGTTTAATCTGCGATTTTCAAGAACTGTATCGCTATCTTATGGATGATTTCGTTATTCAGTACTGTCGGAGACTTCAGAAGAAAGATTTCATAATGAAGTATGAGGATTTTTCAACGAACCGAAAGGGAAAGAGAGAATACCTCAACGATTCTCTAACACACAGTCTGATTAGAAGTTTGAACGAATACTTCCAGAGCAAAGTTGAGATTCCACGAATTAGAATGGGAAAGGAACAGGAAATTGAGACGTTAATCAATGAAGAGACTCTACTATTTGCAATGTACTTGAGGAATGAGAAACAGACATGGATTCCCAGAATTGCAAATCTAAACTAAACTCCTTGAGCGCGCGCTATTCTACCGAAAGTAATAAATCCTATAATAGAAAAATACAGCGAGTGATAAAAATGAACAGCAGAATCGTTTTGCTCAGTTTGACCGCAACATTCTTGTTGTTTGCACTGGTCGTGGCAGCATCAGCTCAAACGAGGACAGTAGGCGTTAGTGTGGGCAACACCTTTACGTACGGTGTCACCGCTAGCTGGAGTTCAAACGACACGACTGCTACACCTCCTTCCTACATAGTAGATGCCAACAATACACAATCGGGAGAGCTTTCCATTACAGCCATTTCTGGCACAAACGTAACTGTACAAACGACAACCCTTTACAAGAACTCGACCGAAACAACCTCGGGCGGCTGGGTAGACGTAAACACTGGAAACGGTGAGAACCTAACGAATTTCGTCATTTCAGCCAACCTAGCCGCAGGCGATTCAATTTACAATTCTTCGTCATACAATACTATAAACGAGACCGTGACTAGAACTTACTCCAGCGGTGTCAGAAACACAAACCACTTAAACATGACCTACTCACTTGAAGGACTTAATTACACTATTAACTATTACTGGGACAAGCCGACAGGCGTCATCGTTGAGCTGCTGACGCAAACCACCAATCAGACAGCCCAATACACAACAACGTGGTCAGAAGACCTCCAAATCACCAGTTCAAATGTCTGGACAGTGCCCGAGTTTCCCACGTGGACCTCAACACTGCTCATATTCATCGCGGTCACATCAGCCACCATTGTCATCGCTAGACAAAAACAACCCAAAAGACCCTTACGCTAAACCCCCCTCTTTTTTAGAGCGCGTCGTCACAATTTGGGCTTGGGATAAAACTTTACCCCAAAACCCAAACCCATTATTAGTTTATATGCGCATTGATTCAAAAACGGTGCTGAGAGAACAGTTAAAAAATGACTAAACAAAAGAGTCAAAAGAAAGTTGTTGGCAGAAAAGGGCTAATCCTTCTTGGAATCATGGGTATCGTAGGGCTGATCCTTCTTGCTTTTGGAGTGTTCTCGATATTCGAGAGATCCATACTTCTAGGTGTAATCTCATTGGTTCTAGGGTTCTTCGTATACTTTATATTTATACTCATAGAAAGAAAGTTGAAGCTTCTCTAAAAGGTTCAGCTTTAATGATTAATGGATTTCTTACCACATCGAAAAGAAGCCTGGTCTTACCTTATTATGTTGAGCGCGCGCGGATACGGTGTTACCAGCGTGTTACGAAATGTTTTTCGGGCGCTAGTTGTGATAAGCTAAAATTCTAGTCTCTGCTCTAGACATGCACGCAGGCTAGGCAAAAGGGGTTTCTGTTGTCGTCTCGACGAAGTCTTGAAAGACTGAAAAGAAAAGCACCGCAACTGCTGGTTCTAGCCATCGTTGCCGTCGTGGTTGGAGTCATTTTGTTGGGTACTTTGGAAGACACTTTGATCGAGGGAGGCACTTTCAGAGGCACGCCGCTTGATGTACTGTTGAACGCTGTCGTCATGCTTACGCATAACGTTACGGCAACCGTTTCGTCTTGGGGTTATGCTGGAATCTTCCTGTTGATGCTACTTGAGTCGAGTTCTCTGCCCATTCCAAGCGAAGTGGTACTTCCGTTCTCAGGCTACCTCGTTTCTCTGGGCCAGCTTAATTTGTGGTTAACCATTTTGGTTTCAACTCTTGCAGGAATATCTGGCTCGTTGGTTGATTACTACATTGGAAAGAAGGGAATGAACCTGCTCGCCCATCGGAAAGCTCTGGGCCAGCTACTTTTCAATGAAGCACGCTTGGAAACGGCCGAGAGGTGGTTCAGTAAATATGGAGCTCCCACGGTGCTTCTGAGCCGCATGGTTCCAGGGTTTAGGACACTTGTGTCGTTTCCAGCAGGGGCAGTAAAGATGCCGCTGGCAAAATTCATCGCATACACGATTGCTGGGTGTCTATGCTGGAACGCCCTCCTAACTTACATCGGCGTGTACGTGGGCGCTAACTGGCCAGAGGTCGCTGGGGTATCACATTACTTAATCATAGGACTTTTGGCGGCGATCCTAGCGGCGTTCATCGTGTTCTTGATCAGGAGAAAAAAAGGAGCGCAGGTTCGGGTTTGACGGGTTAAGTTTCACGCTGCTTTGAACACGTAAGATTCTTAAGAAGCTGATGTTCAGTACGTAACTTCAAGGAAGATGTCCCGCAAAAAGATATCGTGGGCGCGCGCTATTCTTTTTTTTGAAACTGATTTCAGACAAATCTTTTATAATGGTTGCACTCTTCTGAAGAGGCAGGGTGAAAACATGGGAAGTTTATGGCTGGGAGCTTTCGTTGGCTTTCTCATAACACTGGGTCTTGGGTGGCTGTTTCCAGGACTTGGACACCTCATAGGCGGGTTCATTGGTGGGTTAGTGGCAGGGCTCATAGCTCGAGGGATAGGAAAAGGAGCGTTAGCCGGTTTCCTCGCGGGAATATTCGGCGGGATCATCATCGCAGTACTAGTAGCAGCAGGTTTAACGGTGGCAGGTGGAGTAACGGGTGGGGTGCAAGGCGGAGTTTTTGGGTTCCTGTCAGGACTAGCCCTTGGAATCGCAGTGATTATCGTGGCTGCCTTCGGCGCAATCGCCTCAACGATAGGCGGACTCATAGGCGGATTGCTCACAAGATAGAAAATTCCCCATTTTATCTGTTCAGAAGAGCGCGTTTATTCACCTATTATTCATGTTGGAACAGCACAATCAAGATGCACTCTAATGGAGATCAACGAAAAGACAGGCATCAGGACCAGGACAACTACCGAAAAGCCAAACGTTCTCATGACAAGGGACCCAGCGTGTGTCAAACTCGCTTTTCCACAACCTTTGGTTGTCGAACTTCATGACGAGATTCCTGCACTAGGCCGATTCATTCTGCGGGAAGGTTTGACAGTCGCAGGTGGAACTATCGTTACAATGTCCTAAAAGTAGGCTGCTGTCTGCCCGCGTGGTCAGCTAACCCGCTTCTAGACACTGGCTGATTGTTCAAACCAGCATCCTGAAGAGGACAACTTGAGGAACGTTCTGCGAAAGAAAAAGTAGCTTATTCCACAAACTTCACTGAACGACCCGCGCGCGCGAGTTAGCGCGCGCTAAGATTATGCCAGAATAAGACTAAGCGCGCTAGTTCGAAGTCTATGTCTATTGTTGAGAAGGAAATCAGTCTTTCTTCTTTTCTTCTCCCTCAACCCCTTCCTTTATTCCCTTTCCAACACCCTTCACAACTCCAAAGCCTTTCTTAAGGCCTTTACCGATGGCTTCTCCGGTTTTCTCTGCAGCCTCTTCAGCTTTGCCTTTCTTTTCCTTTTTTTCAGGAATTCTTTCACCTCCAATCTAAAGATGCGTCTCAACTAGCTCATTTAATTCTTTTGCCACGGTGGATCCTCAGGAAAAACACGGTGCCGATTACTCAGATAATAGTCTAAATTCCCATTTATAAATATCTCAAGATCCTTTCCGGAGGCGCGCGGCGTCTGACTTCACGCAAATAGAAATCCCAGCGCGAGGCCGATCAGGAATGCAACGGAAGAATAAGGTAAGACGTTGAGCCATCCGCTTCCGACATCGTAGAGCTTGGGCAAAAACTTCATGGCCTCATCGAAAAGGTCGGTGAAGGTCAAGCTCAGGATCCCGGTCGCGACGAGGACTATGATGAGTGCGACAATGGCTATCAGAAGTTTCAAACCTTTCTTGACTATAACACCTACCAGCAAGCCTATGATAAATGGCAGGACAACCGGGATTAGCCAAGCGATCTCAGGTGGAATCGACATAGTTTTCCCAAAATTTTGGCTCTTTTTATCTACAAGTGACTTCAGAAACTTTTATATATAAAATTTTTGTCGCAGCCCGCACAGACCATTTCTACATTCAAAACGATTATTTCCTCAACTCCATGTCCTTCCTGCGCTCTCGGAAAACCATCAATCTAGGTTTTGCGTCTCCACAAGTGAAGTCGACCAGAACTGATGGCCACGTGCTTGTTCTCCAAGAGTCCTCGTTTCCTTGCTTGCACAAGATATTTTGTCATGGTCCCAACGCCTAAACAGGCGTTCTTGGCAAGGTTTCTAGAATTTATCCAGAAACCACGCGGCATTTCATTAATCGCCTTTTCTGCCCTACTCATTTTCGTGATGTTCGTCAAAACACCGCTGCTCCTGTTCAAAAGCTACTACAGCATTCGTCGTAGCTTCTACTGACTTAAGAAGGTAGCGACGATCCCGCGTGCTACTTGCGCCTTCTGAAGACCGCGCGCGGCGCGCGTTTTTCTTTCGAAACTCTTATCTTTGGTTTTGCTGATACTGAAATAGGATCAGGCAATGGTGTTGTGTCCTAGGTGTGGAAACGAAGCATTAGATTCATCGACGGAGTGGGAATTTGCTGATTTCCACGTCAGGCTTTTTGTTTGCTCCAAATGCAAGAAGACATTCAAGGCATATTATCGAAAGGGAAGGTTAAGTCATACCATACCCAAACGTTCTGGACAAACCTTTCATTCAGGGTCAGCGCACGCGCGCTAGTCAAGAAACAGAAAGAGAAGGAGCGGGTTAAATTGTCAGAAAAGGGGTTACTCTCTTTGTCGAGCCAAGCTGGCTCCGGCAAGAGACTAAAAAGTGAACAATAGAATTCGAAAGAGGTGAAAGAATGGAAAAAAGAAAGTTGGACCTGGTCTTCATCGATAAGAATGGAAAGGTGTATCCGATAGATGATGTTTCCCGAGCAGAATTAGCTGAGGGTCTTGAAAAGATCTCCAAAGAAATCGCAAAGAGACTGCTATTGGTGAAAGAACAAAGGTAAAACCCACAGTATTCTCTTTTTTCCAGTTCCCGGAAGCTACCCTCCGCTTCCATCTTATGCTCCCAGTGCGCGCTAGTTCATATTTCTGCTTCATAAAAAACTTATGCCGCCCACAGCAAAAGTGTGAGGTTGCCCCAGATGAGGAAGCGGAGATGATGTGGATTGTATGAGAACATTCTAGTTGTGGACGACGACGCAGATGTGAGAAAGAGCCTTTCTATGATACTATCCAATGAGGGATACTCAGTTGAAGCAGTGGAGAATGGTAAACAAGCGACGAAGATTATCGAAAAATTACGTTTTGACGTAGCCCTGATTGACATTAAGCTACCTGACATGGAGGGAACTGAGCTCCTTCAAAGGCTGAAGAAAGACCAGCCCCACATGGTTAAGATAATCATCACGGGTTTTCCGACGTTGGAGAATGCTATGGAGACAGTTAACGAGGGTGCCGATGGATACATTTTGAAACCTTTCGACGTGCAGAAATTGCTGGAGATGATCAGAAAGCATCTGAAAAAGGAAACTGCTGAACATGTCAGCAATTGGATGGAATTTGACCAAGATAGAGCACGTATATCTGGGTCTGATCGAAACAATGATGTTAAGCGCAAATCTTTTTTTGAACCACAATAGACCGAAAAAGCCAATAGACCTATCTGTCTATTGGCGAAAGAATCCCGAATTAAGAAAGAAGCGCTAAACTCTTTTGAACGGCAAGTATAAAAGATTGAAGGCGCGCGCTGAGAATGATTAGCGCGCAACGATTGAGACTACTTCTTCAATCGTTTCTCCTTGTGCTTTCTTCTTTTCTCTTCTCTTTCCTTTTTTGTCATTGGTTTCTTTTTAGTGGCTCCAGTGCTCAATGCAATCACCACGCTCATATAGTCAGAATAGGGAATTAAGTTTTTGCGCGCGCCCTGGCCAATGCGAGTGCTTCTTCTAGTCTCCTTACTTTCTTAACGTTGCTCTTTCCATGTTTCCATGTTCTTCGACTTTTCATTCTTTTCAAGAATCGTTCTTTTTTCGCCTGCTTCTTCTTGGATCGTTTCAAACAAATCTTCCTTCTCAGAATCAAATAGTAACAACAAACAAGCATTATAACCTTCACCTGAATAATCCGACAAAATCTAAGACTTAATGAGAAAGAAGTTCATTAGAGTATTGAGAGTCTGTTTATGAGCAGGCGCAGACGGTTTGACAGACTTGAATGTCGGGGTTTGCATTTACAAAAGCAGCACGTACTGCTGGAGACAGTGCCCGTACAACATCTGGAAGAAGGAAGAATACTAAATCTCGCGGTGAGCGAACGCAACGATTTTGCTCTCTTACACACGCCCTTGCACCAACGTCTTAGCCTGCTTAGACTGTCCTATGGAAACCAAGGCAAACCGATTCTATATTATATACGTGGTTTTCTCAACTTTCCATAGGACAGCTCAATGGTCAAAGCAGTGCGAAGAGCGGTTGCTTCTTCGCTGCAGGGGGCTGAGTTGCGTTCTCATCGGCTACACACTCGAATAGCCTTCGCCCTCCCGCGCGCGTCTTTCTTGATGAGCATGACCATTCCGACTGAATGTGCTCTTTCCATCCTCTTCAACTATCGAACAGCTTAGCGCGCACTATCTTACTCTCTTCCTGTTTCTCCGAAGCAAGCGTTTGTTTGGGAGTTTTGGTTTCTTCACACGTTTTGCATCCGTTGCAGCCAAGACTAGACCCTCCAAATAGTTTTGCTTCTCGTTTCTCTTAAAGCTAGTGTACAGCGCGCCCTAATGATAGTGGAGACGACTTACAGATTTAGCGCGCTGGATCGATAGGCATGCGGAACATGCTAGAAATCAGCTATTAACCCGAAAATCTTGCATTAGCGTTTAGCGCGCGCGCTTAGCTTCCTTACCCATTCTATTTTAGTAGAGTAAACTTCACGCAATTGTGGAGAAGTAATGGGTTTCCATTCTTGAGCCACTGCAAGCATTCGACTTTTGGATTTACTATTCTTGCCTTTTCGTTTGGGTTTTTCTTTCCTTATCGGTTTATAATGTTCAGGTTTCATGTTCGATCTCTGCTAGTTCAAGCTTAGATACCTAACATATATAGAAGTTTTGTCACTTTTTTGATTTAGCGCGCTTTTACCAAAGGGTTGATACAGGCTATTTCCATGAATGAAACAAACCCGCGGGCGTGTCATCTATTTTTTGAGCTTTACGACGGGCAGATGTAGATTGGTTTTCCCTGTGTTCTCGGTTTCACGTGATTGTGCCTTGAGGAAGATCGCTTGGCCGCTTTTTATGTCCAAAACATCTGTCTTTCCTGAAGATGTCAGTTTTAGTTTGGCACCTTAGCGCGCGCGAATCTGGGACAAGGGAGCCGCACGAAAATATCCTCACGATGCTCTGTTGGTTAATCGGTTTATAAGGAGGTTTGCGCATTATGGGGCAGTAGCGTTCTGTTGTTGAAGGACGAGAAGAACACAGCAACGTTGCACGTTACAATGAATGATGAAAAGGGGTGATTTGGAAATGGCGGAAGGATCGGCAATTGTTTTCATTGGAAGTAAACCACCAATGGACTATGTTCTAGCAGTTATGACAAGAATATCTGCTGGCAATGCTAAGGAAGTAGTTTTGAAAGCAAGAGGACAGGCGATCACTACAGCTGTTGATGTGGCTGAAATAACCAGAAATCGCTTCCTAAAAGACCTAAAAGTGGGCAGGATAGCTATCGGAACAGAGGAGATGCCGGCAAGAGAGGGCGAGAACAGGTCACGGATGGTTTCAACAATAGAAATAAGCCTTGCAAAAGAGTAGGAGAACCCTCGAGAAACACACGCGCAATTATGGTGAGTGGCTATTAAGAAACGGGTAACGATGAAGAACAATGAAGCTTGCTGTTCTGGTCTACGAGTATCCCCCGAAGATCGTCGGTGGGTTGGGAACTTACTCGGCTGAAATAACTCGCCAGTTTGTTCTCATGGACAATGACGTTACAGTTTTCACGATGAATGATGATGCTGGTAGTTTGCCAACGCGGGAGATTTGGCATGGTATCGAAATTCATCGGCCCCAGCACATCGACATTTCTGACTCGTTGCCCGATGTAGTTGCAGAAGACATAAAGAAATGGGGTAGTGGGGGACAGTGGTTCTCAAAAATCCTCGTGTACAATTATCTGAGCGCTGCAAAACTCGTTAATGAGTTGATAAGAAAAGAAGGCATCAAGTTCGACCTTATCGTTGCTCATGACTGGCTTTCAGCTATAGGCGGAATGACTGTCAAGAAAGAGGCAGGATTGCCTTTTGCGTTCCACGTTCACTCAACAGAAAAAGGAAGAACGCTTGGAAAAGGCTCGGTTACAGTGAGCAACATTGAACTCCACAGCGCCAAGGCGGCTGATCTTATTGTGACAGTTTCTTATGCAATGAAAGATGAGCTAATAGGCCTCGGATTTCCGAAAGAGAAAATCCAAGTTGCCTACAACGGGGTCGACCCAAAGAAATACGATCCCGCAAAAGTGACATCTGAGCAGATCAAGAAAGTCAGAGCGATGTATGGTATCAAAGACGATGAGTACATGATTCTTTTCATAGGCAGACTCGTTGGCATCAAAGGCGTTGACAAGCTTATCCTGGCGTTGCCCCACATTCTGCCGAAAAATCCAAAGGCGAAGCTTGTAATTGTGGGTCTAGGCGACTCGCAAGAATACCTGATGAATTTGGTTAAAGCCGCGAAAATGAGCGATTTTGTGAAGTTCCGTTTCGAGTTCATCCCAGAAGAGGAACGTATCCTTCACTACGCAGCATGTGATGTCGCAGTTTTCCCAAGCTTCTATGAACCCTTCGGAATAGTGGTTCTGGAGGCAATGAGTATGGCGCGACCAGTTGTCATCGGTGCTGCAGGCATCAGCGGTATGCGGGAGATAGTCGTGTATAACGGTGAAGAACAGTGCGGTTATCACATAGATCCGAGCAACCCGTCAGACATAGCTTGGGGCATAAACTGCGTCTTGGAAAACGATGAGAAAAGAAAGTGGCTGGGCAGAAACGGAAGAAAGCGAGTTCTGAACGAGTTCACTTGGGACAAGATAGCTGAAAAGACACTGGGGCTTTATGAACAGATCATCAAACGCTAGGCTTGACGCGCAGTGGTCCGACGTTTAACCCAGAGTTTTTCGGTGAATTCGTGACAATTGTTTGAAGTTTTATTCGTAGAATATGAGGTTTTGTTCTTCTAAGCTTGCGTGAAGCTTGTGCACTGCGTCATAAACGTCCTGTTCTTTCTTCGCTCCTGTGCAGACAAGGTTTCCGCTTGCGAATATCAGTATGACTACTTTAGGTTCGTCCATCCTGTAGATCAATCCTGGAAACTGCTCCGGTTCATACATGGTTTTTACAAGCTTGCTAACTGCCTGTTCCAAGTCTACTTTTCCGCCTAAGCTTACGGAGGCAACGATGTTCTGAATCTTCAACTCCGGTTTGCTGATGATGATTATTCCACTCTTTTTCAACTCTTTAACAACTGTCAATACAGCCCTGCGGGCTTCTTTTTCCGATTTCGCTCCCGTGCAAACCATTTTTCCAGAATTGAAAATCAGCGTGGCTGTCTTCGGTCGTTTGAGCCTATACACCAGTCCTGGAAACTGTTCTGGACGATATTCTACTCCTGGATAACTCTTCACGATAGCGTTCAAGTCAATTCTCTGGTTTAAGGTAGCAGAAGCGACAACGTTTTGAATTTTTATTATGGCTTTAGTCTTCGGCATTAAAGACCACTCCTAATAGTGCGCGCGCATTCGATGACGCTTAAGCTTCCGCTTCTCCCCAGTCGCAACTGCCGTTCACCGCTGAACCAGGTTACTTTGCCATTTTTGATGTCAACCACGTCGCCCTTATGCACCATGCTGATCTGGTGGTTCCATAAGCTCATTTTCATTGAACCAGTTTCGTCTTTGATAAGTGCGTTTGATATACAAGCCGTCGTTCCATATCTCGTGTAGACGATTTTAGATTCTGGAATCTCGAGCACCTCTGCTTTGACGCTGACTTTCTTCATTCCGACTTTCAAGTCACCAATCTTTGAGGTTACACCCTCGAAATTCTTGAATGAGGAAACTCTGGCCAAAATTGCTTTTGTGATGCTTTCAAGCTGATTCTCTCCCTGCAAGATGGCAATCGAAATCGGAAATTGAGCTATAACCTTCCCCGCGCGCTTCCGACCATGGGTAAAGAGAAAAATCGCTGAATTCTTCGTCCTCACACGACATTTTACAGCCAACTGCCCACATTCTGACCCGTCGTAATTCCAAGCTTCGACAATGCGATCAAAGAATTCACTCGAATCAACCTTATGCAGCACCGCGATTCTGGCAAGGCTCTCCAGAATCCTTCCATCCTTGTACGAAGGCCTGCCGTTAAGAGGCCTGCCTCTACCTCTCCAAATCTGCTTAGCCATCAAACTTGTTTCCACTCTGCTTTTTTTCACTCAACAAATCCATCATTAAAATAATAGATCTGGAATGTGCATCTCAATATTGTCAACATCGCTTATATAGCTTAGCTGCTAGGCCTACCCTTCTAATGTTATTGAAGTCGTCTGAGGTACGCCCTCACGTTTAGCGCGTTCTAGCTGAGCACTTCGACTCTTGCTCCTATTCCTTGTCCAAGTGTGCCTTTGTGGAATTTTGCTGTGACAACGCGCGCGCTGTAGAAAGAAACATGCAAGGATTTCAGGTGTCCATAGAAGTTTATTAGTAGAATTGACTGACAGTAAATATGGATGTGATGGTTTATATTTGAAGGTGAGAGAACTGAGATTTTCTGGGCAGGATTGTTTCTGTTTGGAGGCACCATCTTTGGTTTGTTTACCACCATTTGGTATACTCTTCTCAATCCACCTGATTGGACCTACATAACACCTTGGACTTTCGGATTTGCAGTTTTCCTGATCATTGGATTTTACATGATGATGACTGGTGTGAAAAAGGAAAAACAGAAAGAAACACAACCTTTGAAAGAGCAGTAATGGAAAAGTTAGGTTCCATCGTTAGAATTCTATCGTTGAATTTCCATCTTTGGAATTTCTGAATGTGAGAGCATGATATAATAATTGTTCTAGGACTCGTCGTCGTTTGGTTGGATAAAACTTTACCGGCAAGAGAAAAAAGAGAAGAAAAAGGGGAAAAAGGTGCCTACCAGTATTTCTTGGTCGCGAATGCTGCTATTGTAGGTCCTATGATTATTGCAACCGCTACCAGCGCAGCTGCCTTCTCCAAGTCCCCGCTAATGCCGAAGACTGCTATTCCCCAGTTGGCAATTCCAAGCGCTAGCACAGCTAGGATTATGGCGATGATTATGCCTATGATGCTTATCAATAGCTCTTTTCCAGTCGAAGCTGCTTTTTCAGCCACTTGTTCAGCTTTTTTTTCAGCCATATAAGTCACAGCCTTGTATCTTTCGGTCAGCACATAAAACACTTGCTGTTCTAACTCGTCCGCTTGTCAATCGGCATCAAATTTTTCCGTGATTAGGTTTGGATTTGAGATGAAACTTTACCCCAACCAACTTCTGAACTGAAATTATATGGTTTTATTAAGATGCTTCTTTTCTTCCTTAAGGCGTCTCAGCCTTTTGTTGTTGTTGTGTTGGGGTTTGCTGTTTTGTTTTGATTTCTTTGATGAGGTTTTCGAGTTCTTGGAGGTCTGCGTCTATTTTTGCTTCTTCGTAGGTTTTGCCGATGCCGTTGATGACTTGGCTGATGTATGCTGCTAGGCGCGACCAGTTCTGTTTGGTTTCGACTTTAGCTGGGTGCGTGTCGATGGCTTTTTGTTGGGCCTGTTCGGCGAGGGCCTTGAGTTCAAGGATGAGTTCGAACCTCACTTTTCGCATGTCGACGTTGTATTTGTCCGCGGCGAAGCAGAGTCTTCTCTGCATGTGTCCGAACGAGGTGCTGTGTTCCATACCCCTCCTCGGTTTCAACGTATCATGCATATTTGGATCCAAATATGTAACATCCTCCAGCGCGCAGGACTGGTCGAGTGTTAAGCAGGGCAGTTCGAAGCAATAATGGACACGGTCCCTTTGATGGGTGAGGTGATGAGTTCGAGAAGAGAATGGCATTGCGGTGGAACGCCTGAGCTAATTCATCGATGGACGTCTTCTCAAGGAATGTTGCAGTAAGGGCTCTTCTGTTTCCACTGGTGTTACAACCAGCAGCAATCCTTCTGGAATGGCGTGCGTAGTTTTGGTTTGCGTTCATTGATCCTGCTTAGGCTGAGCAGTTGGTGTTTTTTGCAGGGTTGGACTTTGTTTGAGGAGGTGTTTAGTGCGCCGATGTTTGATGTGGAATGCGAGCACGATGCCTGCCGCTGAAAGGGTTATGATCAGGACTATCAAGATGGGGATTACGTATGGAGCCATAGAGTAGGGGATAAGAACTTGCCCCAGAAGTGGAAGATGCCACACGACAAATACTGCGCGCGCGGATTGCGCGTCTAACTCTGTCACTTGCGAATTGTCAAGCCGGATTTCACCGTACCCGTACAACGTCCCGACTTTCGAGTTTAAGAGTGAAAAGAAAGATCCTTGTGTGCGATCCTCGTCGTCTATCTCGGTGACCGTGCTGTTGTTTAGCCAAAAGTGAGCGGTGCCCAAATTCTGTATCCAGATCATCGTGCTGTTCGTCAGTCGAACGTAAGAGGTGCTCTCGAAGATTTCGATGTAGTCGCCGGTGCTGTTGACCAGCTGAATCGTTGTGTTGCCAGGGTTAGCATAGATCTGATTAGCGTAGACCTCGTCGATGACCGAGTCGCTTGCATAAATCGCTGTGGTGTTCAGTGCGTAGACGAAGTTTTTGACGACGTCGCGTTCTGTGGCTTCTGGACCGATTGCGTGTTGAAACGTGCTTATTGAACTGTTGCTGAGGACGAGGCTGGAGTTGTCGTAGAGGTAAACTCCGCTGTTTGCCGATCCCGCTGGGTTGCCATTCCACGAAAGATTAGAATTACTCATTGCTATCTCTGCTTCGTCGTAGGCCGCTATGACGTGGTAGTAGATGGCTTCAGGTTCGACGGGATAGTAGTAGTCTATGTTTGTGGGTGCGAGAAGCATTATGTTGCTGTCGCTTATGTTCAGCTTGCCCGTGCCCTGAACGATTATTTGTCTGGTTCTCCAGTAATAGGTGGTGTGGACAACTGGCTCCAACACGTCTGGTTCTTCGCTGATATTCCAGTTTGAAACGAATGTGCAGTTTCTGATGAACACTTGGGCTTGGTCGGATATTATTAGCCTCCCCGCTATGTTGAACTCACAGTTGTCGATCAGCAACGTTTGACCGCCGTTGACGATCAAGTCACCACTGTAATTCGTCACGTTCGGAAACTGCAAGGCATAGCTGAGATATACATACGTGTTCGCCGTATCTGTCCAGTTTTCGAAAGGCCACGACACATTGTTCAGCAGAACCGTGAAGCTTCCATTCCAAAGATTCTGAACAATGGCGTTCGGCAAAGTCATTCTGCAGAAACCGCTCGTGGCTTCTGGACCGGATTCTGGACCTGGAAAGTTGAGGTTGACTGTTCGGTTGGCCACGTCGACTTGCACGTTCAAAAGCGTAGAGTTCCTTATGACTTCAGCGTTCAGGGCGGTTCCGTTCCAAGTGCCAACGTCAAGAACGGTGATCGGCGCTACGAGCGGATAGTGATCCGTGTTGTTGGCATCGAACAAGTACTGTGTGTCGCCTATTCCGTCGCTGCTGGTGACGTTTTGGTAGACGCCGCTGAACAGGTCTGTGCCGTTGTAGTTTTTCCAGTAGTTTCCGCCAGATGGATAGCCGAGGTCCCAGGTGTTGTTTCCGTCACAGGTTGTCACCGGGTTCGCTGATAGAAAATTGTTGTGATAAATCACGTTGTTTTGACCTGGTGCTATGCTGATGGTTTCCAGCGTGTTCTCTACTATCGTATTATTAGTAGGCCCAATCAGGTCGGGCAATCCGAACAGAGAAATGTCGAGACCGTTGCCGTCGAAGATGTTATCGCTCACTGTGTTCTGTTGAGAAATTTTCTGTGGACCGCTTGCGCCGAATATCTCCAGTCCCACGTTTTGACGGGAAATGTTGTTCAGCATCATTACGTTTTGGATTCCATAGACCATTTGTATTCCAAAATAGCTGTTGTCATCGATCACGTTTCCAATGATGGCATTACCCATCAAATCGTGTCCAAACGAGCCTAGGTCTATTCCTCTGAGCTGGTTTCCGATGATGAAATTGTCGCTTACGACGTTGCCGTCGCCATAGCCCCATACTCCGTCTCCGTTGCCAGTGATGTTGTTCTGCGTGATACTGCAGCCTGAAACATCGTCCAGAAACACTCCTTCGCCAGATTGCTGAATCGTGTATCCGTTCTGAATCGTGAAGCCGCTTACGGTGACGTTGTTTCGCATTATGTGTATTACCGTTTCTTGACCGCCGCCATCCAAGACTGTGGCCATGTTTTCGCCCATCAGTGCAACAGATTTGTTGACGACAGGGTTTTCAAAGTAGGTTCCAGACTCAACGAATATAGTGTCTCCGTCACCTGTTTCGGATGCGTTGATCGCATCCTGTATTGCAGAATAGGCCAAGCCTGTTTTGATGTTGTGAACCGGGAGAAAACTCCATGGATGCACAAGCGGATAGTTATCTGTGTTGTTGACTCCTATGACATAAGGTGTGTCTGCAATGCCGTCGCCGCCAGTTTCATTCTGATATGGGCCCTTGTACACGTCTACGGTGTTTAAGTCGCTCCAGTAGTTGCCGCCCGCTGGATAACCGTCATCCCAAGTGTTTGACGACTCTTCGATGTGCCCTATTTGATACGTGTTGCCTATGATGTTGTGGTGGAATATCACGTTACTCGAAGCGGAAACAAGCCAGAAGCCGTCGAAGTTGTTTGTTATGTTGTTTTTGAAAATGCTGTTGTAACTTGAAAAACCAAGATAGATGCCCATGCCTTTGTTTGCCGTCACAGTGTTTCCAGAAACGCTGCTAAAGTTCGAAGAGCTTAACGCGATACCGTCCGAACCATTTTTCGTCACGTTGTTTCTGGAAAGCGTATTGTTGGAAGAGTCGAAAAGGTCTATTCCGTCATTAGCGTTTGATTTTACGTCGTTTTCAGAAATGAGGTTATAGTCGGAAGAGGAGTAGAGCACGATGCCAGCGCTGTTGTTCATCAAGGTGTTTTCAGAAATCGTGTCGCCTGAAGAGCCGTTAAGTTCGATGCCATTATTGAAACCAGTGATAGTCATGTTTCTTACTGTTACACTGTGCGGACCAGAGATGTTCACTCCATCATCAGGCCCTGAACCATGGAGGACGTAGCCTGCTCCATCAAGCACAATGCTGTTCCTCTGCACAACGATTGATTCTTCGCTGATGTTGTCCGTGAACGTGTATGTGATGTTGTCAACCGTTGAAATCGGCGCTGTTGACGGGGTTATGCTTCCGTCCGCATTTACGTAGATGGTTCCAATTTCATCTGCATTGGCAGGTTGAATCTTAAGTGCCAATGTCAACGCGCTCATAACCAACAAGATCAACAGCGCGGCTGAAACAATCTTGCGAGACAATCGAAACATCCTTTCTCAAGATTCATATTCAACGTTCAAGGATAAAAGAGTTATTAGCTATCGGATTTGTTAGTTGAGTTACCTGTTTTCTTGACTGTTCAAGCCGATCTGTCCGCTGGAAAGAAGTGAAGACGGCAATAGAAACAAGGAGAGCCTCTGTCCCAAAGCGCGCACGGCAAGCGACCAGACGCGTTTGAACGGGGAAAAAGGGGGGAGGCGCTACCAGTCTGTATTGCCACTCGTAGTATATCGTTGCGGTGCTGTTGGTGTCCACGTTTATGACCCATGAAAGACCGGAGCCGATTCTGGTGGCATTGGGTGTGGAAGTTACTAGGTCGTAGCCGTTGATGTCTTGTTGGATGAGAATCTGGACGTTTATCTGCTTGTAGTTTTGGATTGTTATGTTTATTCCTTGGTCCTCGTATCTGCTTTGCGATATCGATTTCGTCACTGTTGAGGCGACTTTGATGTCGTAGGCGTAGTTGACTATGGCGATGCTTTCTCCGTTAACGGGCGTGTAGCCGATGCTGTCTTCGCCCATCCACTGTTCGCCTCGATAGAACTCTATGGTTCCAGAGGCAAGCGGCTCGTTGAGGGTGTTGTTCAAGTGGTACCGGTTCTGCACTTCGCCGCCTGACCAGAAGTATTCCTGTCGAAGTTTCACGGTGCCTTCGAACAGAGGCAACTTGACAGTGGTACCCGCTTCGAAAGACACCTTCGCGCCATAAGTGTATTCATGGTATTCGTCCGTTGTAGTCGACGTGAAATCGATTGAAGGAGAGCTGACCGTGGCCATCATCGGTACCGCATAAAAGGCTTGAAGGGCTGGGCTGTCGTACACTAGGTGGGGGCCGCCGCTTACGAGCACTAGGGTGAAGTTGCTCCAGCTTTCCACGTTTTCCAGCGTTGCCCAGCATTGCAGATAGGATGTTTGAAGGTCGACGAAGTATGTGGGCTTCCACGTTGGTCCGCGCATCAGGTAAGAGACGTTCATCTGATAGTCTCCTGCCGGCGAGTCTGTCGTGACTTGTACGAGTATTTTTGGTCCCTGGACCTGAACTACTTCGTTTAGAATGATCATGGTGATTGTTGATGTTGGAATCATGAGCGTTTCGTTGTTGACCTGTAGAAGCAGTGTGGTGTCCCAGACTGATGAACGTGCCCGTGTAGTTGCCGTCTTCTGTGCATACCGTTATCACGTCGCCCCTGTCGATTATCGGTTGATTCTCATCGCTCGTGACGATTTTGACAACGTTGATTCCTGAAACTGTGAGCGTGTCGGTTAACGCGCCCGACGGAAGATAGAACTGAACGGAGCTGGTGTCGTTCTCAAGCGTAATGGCCTGTTCAAACGTTACGAAAGTGACGCCGTTTCCGTAAACTGTGACCTTGTCTGCCGCATCTTCGGGAGTCTGAAATGCTATGCCGTTCGTCGGTCCCAAGTTCGTGAACCTCATGGCTGCAAAGGCAAATCCGGCTGCGGAAACTGCCAGAATGCATAGTAGCGCCATCAATTTCTTTGCGGAAAAACGCATAGGATTCTTCATTTTCAAAGCCTTCGTGAATCCTCTGTAGGTATCTGGATCGACGCGGTATTTTATACCAATGTGTGGTACTGGTCAGTCTAGAAATTAGTACGGTCAAAGACGAGCGCTAGGTTGTTCCGAGAATATGTTAGGCGCGCCATTGAGTGTAGATATTATAAGCTGAACGCTGTTACAAGCTAAAGATGACTTTAATGTCTGTTCCTTCGGCAAGTGAACGGGCTACTGCCTATGTCATCATCGCAATCGGATTCCTTGTCGTCGGACTGTGCAGTTTGCTGCTTGGGAATGTGCCAGTTGCAGCTGGGCTTCTGGTGGCTTCGCTTATGTCGTTGCTCGCCTCGCTGTTCTATTTAACGAAAGAGCATAGAGAGAAGCCGCCAAGTGATGGTCACAGCTGACCCAGCACGAGCGCGCATGCTTGTTCCTAAATTCCGTTGAAGAGAGGTGCATGGCGTTTTCCGATGGTTGATGGTTGCTGTCGCGGTTCGAGTGGGTTCTCGCTTGCTCACACCCTCCCCCCGGGTATCCTATATGATCCAAATATGATTGAAGAGCAGAATGAGCAGCACTGCGTTGAGTTGGATGGGCTTGGACTGAAGTCGCAAAGGATATATGGATATCGGTTATTGGATATCGGAAAGCAGGGCGCTACGGAGTTGTCTGCGTTATTTGTGGGTGACTGATGTGGTTGAGGGTCTTGTGATCGAGACGAGGGGGCTTAGGAAGACTTTCGTTTCTAAGGAGAGAGGTGGAAAGAGGCAGGTTGAAGCGGTTAAGGGTATAGACCTGGCTGTGAGGAGGGGGGAGATTTTTGGTTTTCTCGGTCCGAACGGTGCTGGTAAGTCTACGACGCAGAGGATGCTTTCCACTCTTCTGTGTCCTTCTGGTGGAGAGGCGAAGATATTGGGGTATGACTTGGCGGAGGAGCAGGAGGAGATTAGGCGGAACGTCGGGTACGTGAGTCAGGCCGGCGGGGCAGACTTGGCTTCTACGGGTCTTGAGAATCTGGTCTTGCAGGCTCAGCTGTACGGTTTAGACGTTTTGACCGCGAAGAAGTACGCGGCCGAGTTTGCGGGGCGGTTTCAGATGAACTCGTTTGTTAATAGGCCTGCTTCGTCTTATTCGGGTGGTCAGAAACGCCGTTTGGACGTTGCGCTCGGGATGATTCATCATCCGCGGCTGCTTCTGCTGGATGAGCCGACGTCGGGTCTTGACCCGCAGAGCAGGGCGTACCTGTGGGAGCAGATTAGGAAGCTGAAGGCTGAGGGGGTGACCGTTTTCTTGACGACTCAGTACATGGATGAGGCTGACAAGCTTTGTGACAGGATAGCGATCATAGATAACGGGGTGATCATCGTGACTGGGACGCCGGAGGAG
Source organism: Candidatus Bathyarchaeota archaeon (assembly GCA_963707955.1). Taxonomy (GTDB): domain Archaea; phylum Thermoproteota; class Bathyarchaeia; order Bathyarchaeales; family Bathycorpusculaceae; genus DASPPK01. The sequence goes on from OY970176.1 coordinate 881,509, forward strand.
TTGAAGGGCAACGTCGGCGGCGACACGATCGTGTTTGGTTTTCCCATGGAGGAGGTTGCCCGCAAGGCCGAAGCTGTGTTGACGATGAACACTCAGCTGGAGAAGATTCACGCCGTGAACAGTTCCGTTTTTCTGTATGCTAAGGACGGGGAGAGAATGATGCCTGACCTTCTCAGGTCGCTTGATGCAAAACGCTTAGACGTGCAAAGCATCATGTTGTCCAGGCCGAGTCTGGATGACGTTTTCTTGAAGTACACGGGCCGTTCACTGAGGGAGGATGAGAGGGGAAGATGAAAATGAAAATGAAGTTGTTACGCGATACTTGGTTGATGTTTGTGCGCAACGTGCAGCACACGGTTCGCAACCCGGTTTTTGTTTTTGCGAGCATGTTTCAGCCGCTTCTTTATCTGCTCTTGTTCATGCCGCTTCTGAACAATCTCGGCGGTGCTTCAGGGTTACCAGTAGGGCAGACGGTTGACGTGTTCATCCCGGGCCTTTTGGTTATGCAGGCGCTGTTCGGTTCAGCGTTCGTGGGGTTCTCGCTTATCGATGACATCAGGTCGGGTGTTATAGAGCGTTTTTTGGTGACTCCTGTGGGGCGGTCAGCGATCCTGTTGGGCAGGATTCTTAGGGACGGTGTTGTTCTTCTTCTCCGATGCGTCCTGATAACGCTTGTCGCGATCCCGTTTGGATTGAGCGTGAACGACGGCGGATTTTTGCTGTCTCTGGTGCTGTACGCTTTGATCGGAGTTTCGATGGCTTCCATGTCGTACGGTTTTGCTCTTATTTACAAGGTTGAAGACCCTTTGGCTCCGACTTTGAACACGATAGCGCTGCCCGTTTCTCTGCTGTCAGGAATCATCCTTCCTCTTGCGCTTGCTCCTTGGTGGCTTCGAGACATCGCGAAGGGTAATCCGTTCTCGTACGGAGTTGATGCTGCACGCGCGTTGTTTGCGGGCAACTTTCAGAACGTCGAAATCTTCGAGGGCTTCGCCATCATCAGCGTGCTTGCAATCGTCATATTCCTTTTGGCGTTGAGGCAGCTCAACAAAATGACGTCATGACTGCAAGCCGCATACTTTGCAGTTCTTCGGTACCGGTGCGTTATTGGCGCGCGCGCTCAATTTGTCACAATCGCATGTCTTAGCGCGAGTATTTGAAGCTGAAGCCTTTCTGAACTTTCTTAACTGTGGCTGTCAAGAGCTTGACGGAATTGACAACGTCATTGACGTCCAAGACTTCGTACGAGTGGGCATATCTCGTTGGAATTGAGATCACGCCGCTGGGAACACCTTCCCTCGTCAAATGAATCGTTGCCGCGTCAGTAGAACCCTGAGGCAAGACTTCCATTTGATATGGAATTTTCTCCTCCTCTGCGGTCGAAACCAGAAGTTCCCTCACTTTTGGATGAGAGATCAAACCCAGAGCTCCACCTGCTTTATCCATGACTTTTATGGCTGGACCCGCGCCAACTTTGGTGACTTGATCTTTTTCGGCGATGCCGGGAATGTCTCCGGCAAGTGTTATGTCAACGGCTATGGCCATGTCGGGAGCGATCTTGTATGCTGCGACTTGTGCTCCACGGCAACCGACTTCTTCTTGGACGTCTGCTACGCCGTAAACGTTTGCTTCAAGTTTCTCTCTTGCAAGTTTCTTCATGGTTTCTATGATCACGCACACGCCGACTCGATCGTCAAACGCCTTGCTGGCAAGTATGTTTCCCGATCCGAGAGCTTTGAATGGGCGTTCGAAAGTGACTGAGTCTCCGATGTGGATGCCTAGCTTCTCGGCTTCTTTCCTGTTCTTAGCTCCTACGTCGATGAAGAACGCCTTTGGGTCGGGCATTTTATTCGCTTCTTCCGGTGTTTCGGATGGCTTGCAGCAGGTCAAGCCGCTTACCGGACCTTTCTTGCAATGGACGGTGACAGACTGGGAGAATAAAGATCTTGGAGACACTCCGCCGATTCTTTCGAAGTGTAGAAAGCCCTTCTCATCGATGTGCTTGATGAGAAGCCCGACCTCGTCCATGTGCCCGGCAAGCATGATCTTTGGGCCGTCCTTCACACTGGCTTTTTTCAGGGATATCACGTTGCCGAAATTGTCTGTCTCGACCGAGTCGACATATCGTTCAAGCTCGTGGTAGATTAGCTTTCCAACATCCATCTCGTACCCAGAGACTCCTGATGCTTCGGTCAGACGTTTCAGAAGACCCTTTATTTCGTTCTCCAAGCCAATTCAACTCGCAACAGGTGCGCTGATAGCGTGCACTATGCTGTCGATTCAATAAAAGATTTTTCCAGATCTGCATGCGCTGAGTGTTACGACCAACAAGCTGGCGCGCGCTACGCGGTAAATTTACAGAGTTGAGGAGTAGTCTTCTGAGTTTAGTTCGGCGTCTTGCCGCTTGAATAGTTCGCCTTTTTTCTTGTTTTCAGCGTGCGTTCCCGTACCTGGATAAAGTGTAAAAGCCGTTGTCTCACCCTTTCCTTACAAACTTTATAACTTACAATATTTGTAAGGATTTTCTTGACAAAGTTCTGCGATTTGCCAAGAGGCGTCGGCCCCTCTAGTGCGCGCGTTTTTCAGAAAGTTAATGTTGTATGCCAACTGATGGGTAAATGCGTTAAATTTCTGAATGAGTTGAGGCTTGGCAGGTTTTAAATATTTTTAATGCAGTATGCCATAAAATGGATAACTACGTTAAAAAAGTGAAAAGCCTATGGTGAACAAAACGGAAGCACTCTACAATGCTCTTCTCCCCACGAAAATTGCAGGCTTTGACGACATTATGCAAGTAGCGTCAACCGTAATTGAAGGCCCTGCAAACCGCAAATACGTCTATCGCAAGTACGTTAAAAGACTGATTGAAGCTCACAAGTTTCTGGCAATCCGGAAGGGTCTGTATGCCGTTCTGTCTCCGCTGGAAAAAGCAGAAAAGTACGAACCAGATAAACTTCTAATCGCCTCCAAAATCAGAAAAGAATACTACTTGGGCTTCCACACCGCCTAGGAATACTACGGCTGCGCTTACTCTGCTTTCAATGAAGCTTACATATGCGTCAACTCGAAAGTCAACTCGAAAGACAGGTTCGATCTTTTCAGGTACAAACGGTTCATCTTCAAACCGTTATTCGTCAAAGACACGACATCACAGGTCGTTGAGAAACGGTACGGAAGCAGCCTTCTGAGAGTCAGTGGCAAGGAAAGGACGTTCACCGAATGCATCGACAGAGTTCAATATGTCGGAGGCTGGGAAGAATGCGTAAAAAGTCTGGAAAATCTCCGCGGACTCGACGTTGAAAAACTGATCAGCCTAACCCTTCAGCAAGGGAAGAGGAGTCTTCTCAGACGGATCGGCTTCATCGTGGATCTTCTGAGAAAGAGATCACCGTTCTATGAACACGTCACCGATACTATGCTGAGCAAAATAGACATTGAAACCAGAGGTCCACCGCAATACTTGGTCCGTGGAAAAAAAGGCAGCCTAAACAGAAGATGGAACCTGTACATTCCAGAAGCTTTGGATGAACAACTTAGAGGCATCTGAGTGAAAAGGAAATACGATTTTGATGCGTTAACGCTGCAATACGGGTTCAGCGCCAAAGAAATAGAAAAAGTATGCCGAATCTCGGATCTGCTAGAGGACATCTCAGCTGTGAAATTCCTCTCAGACCGCCTATCACTTTACGGCGGAACAGCTCTCACATTCATCTACTCACCAGAAACACTGCGATTGTCCATAGACCTCGACTTCAACTATCGACACACAGACAATGCAGACTGGGGAGAGATCCGAAAGGAAATCGACAAACGGCTGAAAGATCTAGCGCGCGCGCAATAGGTTACGGCCAACACGCTAGCCCCTTGAAGAAACTTGTCTAGAGGATATTTGTCTTTGTAGAATGCGTAATCAGAGCTTTAGAGTGTTTGTAGTAAGAGTTAAGTGTAACTTATGTGTCATTTTGTTATGGATAAGGGATACTTCATGAGCGTAACGAAAACCCGAAGAGTTGGCGGTTCGCTGGTCGTGACAATACCCAAGAAACTCATCGATAGTAAGAAAATCAAGGAAGGAGAGTTGGTGGAGATAAGCGTAAGGAAGGTAAAGATGGATGGGTTCGGAGCATTTAGAATGCTGAAACCGTTCACGGCGGAAGACGAGTTGAACGCGCATGACTAGAGAATATGTAGTTGACGCGTATGCTTGGATAGAGTATCTGATTGGAAGCGACGTCGGCGCAAGAGTCAAGGTTGTACTTGAGGATGAGAATAATGGGATTTACACGAGCGCTGTGACGCTTGGAGAGGTGATAAGCAAGATTGCTCGTGAAGAGCAGGACGTGTGTACTGCGTATCGCATTTTGCTCAGTAACTCAGATGTCATTGACGTAGATGAGGAGTTGTCGAAGCAAACAGGAATAATTCACGCTGAAATGCGAAAGAGCAAGAAAGATTTCGGACTGGCCGACGCATTCGTTTTGGCCACGGCAAGAAAACTTGGAACAAGAATCCTGACAGGTGACCCACACTTCCAAGGCATCAAAGAAGCGACGCTAGTGATAAAAAAGCCTGTTAGTTAATCTTCTATGACTCCTCCTGCGACGGGAGAGCAGATATCTCATAGTATCTAGGCATATCTCCTCGGTTAATAGGCAAAGGCGAAATCTACTAGGTAAGACATTCGGAACGGATTTTCTATCAAGCAGAGCCCTGATTCAGGTATCGACTATGGGGTAAGCAAAGTCTTATACAATCTGGGTTAAGACTAACTGTCTCCGAGACTAGCGCGCGGGTTGTGCATGGTCGAGTATGAGCATAGAGGCAAGACTTCGAAACCGTTTGTGACTTTTTGGGGATCACTTACGAGCAAGGAAGGAGGAAAGGAGAGGGCACGCATTGTGCTGGAACCCGTAAATGAATACTGCAAGCAGGCAAAGAAGATACTGGAAATAGGTTGCGGAATTGGAGAGGTCTTGGTCAATCTTCCCGATAGATACGCTGTCTACGGTTTGGACGTCGAAAGAGACTACATTGAGGTTTGCAGAAGGAGAATGCCAAGGGGCGAGTTTTTTGTTTTCAGCATGCACAACTTCAAGGTTGATGAGAAGTTTGATGTCATTTTCTCTGCTAACGATGCTGTCAACTTTCTGAAGGATTTTGCCCAGTAGAAATCAACGTTCAAGGCGGTGTATGAACATCTTAAAAGGGATGGGCTGTTCATCTTTGATGTGTATACTCCGAAGATGCTGAGGGATACGGTTCGTTGGTTGGAAAAGTATAACAGGTCCACTTCATCGGTCAGGGAATTTGCCAAAGGATTCTACTATGACAAGGAGATTGTGAAGGGCAACACGCTGACTTGGGATTCCAGAGTCTTTGAAGAACTCCCAAATGGACTTTACAGGCTTCACAAGTACAAGTTTAAAGAAACGATGTACCCGGTTGCAAAGATGAAATCCGCCCTGTCCGAGTATTTCGAGATCGTTGAAGCCGATTTGAGAGAAGAAGGCAGAAAGATTCTATTTGTCTGCAGAAAAAATTAAAAGCGCACGCTTCTTCAAAGCGCAGAATCAGCTCTAACGTCACTCTAGGCGGCATGCCTGATGTGTATAGAATTATATCGCGACACATAAAGCGAATTGTACAATGGGCTGGTCACTGATTGGCAAGAAAACACATTGTCAGGGTTGTTTTGAGTTCACAACACAAGGAAATGCTAGACGATATTGCCAGAAATTGGGCAGAGTCAAAGTGAGACTCTGCTTGTAGCCTTCCTAGAATACGCGAAAAGTCTAAGCCTAGTACCTGAAAAAGTCCATGAAAAAAGAAGAGAATCTAGCTATCAAAGCGGAAAAATGATTCAATTTCAGTTGTCGAAAAGAATTTATGATAAGAAAAGAACATAGGATTGGAATGGGCACCACCAAGAAGGATGCACTCACTAGTGATTTGCGCGATGCTATTGCCAAAGAACTACTGGATTCCCTATATATAGGATTTGAGTTAAGCAAAAAGGTGTACTTCATACTTGACACCTCTGATAGAGATGCCGAGTTTCTTCAAGATTATATATTGGCCGAGATTCGAGCTCGATTGGGAGAACCCTTTGTTGTAGATTTTGCAGAAGTGGGATCTGGAATTACACTCGTGCAGGATCTTCTCACCATGATTTTTCTGAGGTCCGAATTCCCCTTTGCTTTACTAAACACAAAGAAGAAAGGGACTCATATCAGAATATTCCAAGTTTTCTTGGAGAAAACTAATCAGCCCCTTCTAGAGATTGCTCAACGATTCCTTGAATGCAAACGCTTGAATAATCGCCAAAGAAAGAAGTTGAACGTTGACTCCGATCTTTCTGATTTAAGAAATGCTGTTGACTTCTTCACAGAAGGAGTATGTTCGTATTTTCAATCCTCGAAGAGAATGCCTGTTTTCTATTTCAAGAATCTTAAGCTTGATAAAGATGAGCTGAAAGCGGACGCAACAACCAGATTTCTTGAAGGAGTACAGAGAGAAATTCCATGTGTCTTTGTTATGAAGGTCGAAAGAGACTCTGAATATCTGTTACTCTATGTTGAGGATTGTTCCAACATAACCAGAATTCCTGCCTTACGTTCCGAGAACCTGAAGGACTCTGTTTCTCGTATATGTGAATCCTCGCAATCTGCAAACAAGCCAAGATTTACCGAAGAGGGACTGTGTGAATTTTGCAGTGCAATGTCTCATATTCACGGAAAGACTCTTTCTGCGTCAGCACTGACAAAAGCTTTGCTTGATGCTGAGGGCAACGCAAGGTTGAATAAATCTGAAACGATTTCGGCCGAAACAGTCAGAGAACTCTTTTCAGTTGCCACCGTTAACGCAGCACGTCCGAAACCGAGAGAGCCCAGAGTTGGTCTCTCACCATATTTTGCCACTGAAGTCGAGCGTCTTACTAGGCAGTGCAAAATCTTTGGACTGGATCCACATTATGCCCTACCTTGGAATTTCAAGAAAGTTATGTACTATATCAGTTCCGGGTCCCTGAGATACTGCCAAGATAGTGACACATTTGAGACTTTGAGATACATTGGACACCAGTATTGGCTCGACTTGGATTCTGCACTTCGTTTGATGGGTTATAGGTATGCCGGAGAAGGAAAGTGGGTTTTTTCGCCGCAGAGAGAGTGACATATCCTATAGTGTTTTGAACAGAATCGTAAATCTTGCTTTTCTCAAGCTGTTGCTAGCCATGTCCTTATCATGAGTCAGGAGTGTCGCGTCGTAGAGTTCGGCAATATCTATAATCATTCTGTCAATCGAATTGAAGCTGGAGGTTTCCTTGATCTCGGACCCAGTAGGATTTCGACCAACTTCACTTAATTCAATCCTACCCGTGGAATTAAGACCCACCAACATTTGATATTCTTGTCTTGCCAGTCTACTTACTAATCGTTTCTCTTCTTTCTTATCCCATGAGGACATTTCAGAAAGAACAGCAATCGGAATGAAGACTTTGATCCGCCGTGTTTTAAGCTCTGGAATCCATTTGCATAGCGCCGAGAAGTCGAGTCCTGCTAGCGATGACGTATCAAGTACAAGCGAATACAGAGTGTCTGCTAGGAAATTTATCAAATGGTTTGCGTTGGTTCCGCAGAACGGACATGTCGCTCTCCTTATCGTGACCGCTGTGTTGCCAATGGGCATGGTCGTCTCAACCACAAGCAGAGGCAACTTGCTACCACAGTTAGTGCATTTGAAGAAGAGAGTTGGAAGCATTTCTGACACGGTTTTTTCGAGATCTTTCTTGGAAATGAAATATTCCTGCCTGTCTTGGACTGAACGGTTGAGAGATTTCTGCATGATTTTAACTAGCTTTCCCGGTTCCAAAGGAAACATGCTCAGGAGGTATTTCTCTGCCTCTGAAGTGAGAGGATAACTTGCAGACGTCAAGTGCTCATCAAGTTTTACATCGGATAAGGCCTTAGTCTTGGCAGAATCAACGTAACTTTTCCTTGCATCTGTAATGAACTCTCCTATGTCTCTCTCCAGCAAAAGAGGAAGTTCGAGGTTTTCAAAAGCGGCGCTTTTTGGATGTAATATTCGGTTAAAGCCATCGATTTTACCCGACTCGATAGAGAGGAAGAAACTGGACAAGTCCATCACTGAACTCAAGAGTTTAGCCATCTGAACTTTATTGTCCTCATTAATGTAAGTGATCAGATCATCAAACAAGATTTCGCAATGATCAGCAATCAAGACCGGATAAAACTGCTTCTGAAAGAAGGCATAATAGAAGCGCAAAAGGTTCGCAAGCACGTCAATCTCAATCCAGACATCTTTGATATTGGGCATCCAACTTTCGCCATGTTTCACTAGGTTTCCATTCAACCATTCTCTCAACTTCTCAGGGTTCCGACTGACCCTTGTGAAAACCGTTGCAATTACACTGGACGCACCAGTTAGTTGTCTCAGATCAGGAAGACCATTTGGCTTAGCAACAAATTCCAGAAAGGCATCTACACAACCGTTCAGCATGAGAGAGTTAAGAATCTGAGAATATAATTGAAAGGGCACTCTGGCGAAAATGAAATCAACCTCGAGACAACGCATCTGCGACTCACTGAAAATCCTGTTTCGAACAAAAGCCAATAGATGCGTCTTCCCTGATTGATGCGGACCGTATATCACAATCTGGGCTCTCGAATTCACCTTCAGAATAGCTGTTATTAACCCTTCAATCCTTTTCTTCAATTCACCCCTTTCAAAATATAGTAGTGCGTCAAGGAGCGGGTTTGGAACAAGATTCTTTCGCACAAGAAATTCTTCGTAGAGCAATCGCTTCACTAGTTAATCTTTTCTACTGAATCTGTTTATAATGATTGGGGCAAGGTCGATTGCAATGGAGTCATTAGGTATCAAGTATATACCCAAGGAATATGTCAAAGTTGGCGATCGTCTTTCGATAGATAGTAGAGCAATAAAAGGGAAGAACATAATACTGAGTCATTCCGCAGAGAGAATCGAATTTGATTCCATCATATTCTTGGGAAAAGTTGTTGAACACACTCCGACAGTTGACTATTTCGGGTTCAATGTATGGTTAGATACAAGCTACCCCTTCGTCGTTCTAGTTCCTGGAAGAAGAGGCACTGGAAAGAGCTACACTCTAGGCATTCTGTCTGAAGGATTGGCGTTAAATAAAGACGAAAGTCCAATCACCACAAAAGAAACTAGTCATTCAGTTGTAATCATTGACACGCTTGGACAGTTCTGGCAGATGAAATACAAACCCAATGCAAATGATTATGAGGGTAAGAAACAGTTAGAGGATTTGAATGATTGGGGATTAAAGCCAGTCGCTTTGAGCAACATTCAGGTTTTTACTCCAAAGGGCATGAAAATTGGAGAATCATGGAAAGAGCTTTCTATCCGATTCTGTGAAGTTGAAGTTGGTGAACTTGCTGGGTTTCTAGACGTAGATTTGTATCTTGATCGAATGGGGCAACTACTGCTGCATATCTATGAAAGAGTGGACGAAGGTGGGTACCAAAGCGCTCACATTGACGAAAAGACAAATGAAGTTGTTAAGGGAGCATTCATTCCAATTTCGAAAGATTTTGATATAGATGACCTGATAGGTTGCATAGATTCTGATCATGAGATAATCTCGAAGACAACGGGATTTGAGGTTCAAACTCGTCGAGCCCTGAGAAATCGTCTGATGATAATGCGTAAATGGAAGATCTTCTCGGACAAAGGAACCGCGATAAACGAGATCGTCAAAGAAGGGACACTCACGGTTGTTGATTTGGAAGGCGCAGATCAGGATTTGAGGAACCTTGTCACTGCTGTATTGACAAGGAAGATATTTCAGGCAAGATCAGAGGCCCGAAGACAGGAGAAACTTGCAGAGACTGAAGGAGCTGATACTTTCTTTAAGAAATCCCCAATATTGACACCAATGTGGTTAGTCATTGACGAAGCGCATGAGTATTGCCCTTCCACAGGGCGGACAGCAGCAAAAGAGCCACTGATTCGATTTGCGAAGGAAGGCAGAAGCATCGGATTAGGTTTGATAATGGCAACGCAACAACCTTCTGCTCTGTCTGAGAAGATCTCTTCCCAGACGGAGGTATTGATCAGTCATGCACTGGCATTTGCAAGTGACATTCAGTCACTCGAAAATCGACTTGTCAACAAGAAAGTAGATACATTTCAGGGCAGAAACCAATCTCACTCATTTGAAGATCAGATTCGCCTTATCTCTCCAGGCACAGCATTTGTTTCCATTGTGAACGTGTCTTCCGTTTTTCTGCTAATGCTTAGGCCGAGACTGACTATGCATGGAGGAAAGGCGCCCAAAATGGGTTGATATTAGTGCCAATTATCGATGCTGATCAGATAAGGATATGGACGGAAGATATTCCGGGAAAGTTTGCAGAACTATTGCGGATTTCTGACCCATTGAATGTCTACATATCTTCTCCATGGATAAGTGAATTTGAGCATCCGTTAATAAATCTCAGAAGGATTCTAGCCAAAAAGAAAGCCAGTACTATAATACTGACGAGACCGCCACAGAACCTTGCCTCAAAACGATTTCTCGCAAGACTTAAGAATGAAACTCCTACAAGGATTTATGTTAACAGGCGTCTTCACGCCAAACTATACATAATTGAAGGACCCAAGCAAAAATACGTGGTTATCGGCTCATCCAATTTTACGCAGGAAGCACGTTTCAATGTTGAATTCGCCGTAGTAATCGTGGGAAGTGATATCATGACAAAAAGAGTAATATACAGTTTCCTCGCATACCTGAAACCAGCATGCGCGATTTGGTGACTGATTTGCAGTGTTCTGACTATGGTTTGAAGCGTCCATCTTTTCAATTAGATCCAGAAATGGACAGCGAGATATTTGTGGGCAGAGAGGACGTAAAGAAACGTTTGGAGGATCGCCTTAAACGCGCAATTGTAACTGGCACGAGTCTTCATACCTTTATATACGGCGATTATGGATCAGGCAAGACTCATACTCTGAACTATGTCTACAGGTTCTTGAATAAGCAGGATCTCAATGTCTTGCCTATACTTGTTCGTCAGCCTAGGATTACGCAGAAATCCGACCCATCTGACTTGTATGCGAGCATTGTTTCGGCAGTCTCAATTTCCGAGATTTTCACCTTGTTTGTTAGGGTACACGACTCCGTTCAGACCAAACTTAAAGATATAACCGACTTGTACAAACGCGTAGAAGTACTGCGAGGAGTGGTTGAGAATAGAGATTTGTCATTCATCATAAACAATTATGTTACGAACAGACCGATCGAAGATTATGCCGTGGTCAAGTGGCTTTCGGGCGAAAAGATGGCGGCTAGAGAGAAGGCCGTTTTGAATGTTGTCACGGACAACTCTGATCCTTATGTAGCTATCCAGACACTTTTAGCTCTCGTTAAGCTATTTAACAAGATAGGGAAAAAATACGTTTTGTTAATGCTTGACGAGATGGAATCTTTGCAAATGATAAGCAGCGAGAAAAAACAAATGCCTTTTGAGGAATTCCTACGGATCCTCACGAGCGAAGATAAAGGACTTGGGGTCCTGTTGGCTCACACTACGAAACAAGCCCTAGAAGATGTGACGCCGATGTTTAAAAGCAACACGGCAATAGGTACAAGAATTGGCTATCCGCAGAATTACATTTATCTCAAACAATTTGAAGACATGGAATCAATGAAGACCTTTGCGCGGCAGCTCATCAGCGCGTTGAGGGACCCAAAAATCGACGTAAAAGCTCTGGCAAAGAAAAATCAGAGCAATACAAACGAACACCTAGCTCTTGATTTCTATCCCTTTACAGAGGAAGCAATTGAAGCAATACACCAATTATCTCAGGGTAGTGGCATGATAAAACTGTTACTGCCGCGGGACATTCAAAAAGTCATGACGGATAGTCTGGGGGATGCGATGATTCAAAACAGGGCTTTCGTCGATCAAGAAATTGTCTCAAAGATCATGTCAACCTGATTTGAATTGAACCGTTAAGCTCGGATGTATCTTCTTCCTGGAATACGCGTAGAGAAATCGAATTTCCTAACCTTTGCTAGTTGCACAATCTTTTCCCCATACTCAGCATAGCTCAGACTCTTCGAAAAATCAAGAGAAGAAGCAAGTATCGAAAAGTACAGATCCTCATATGGTATCATGATTAGTCCAATGTATTTGTAGAATGCTGTGAAGTGAGAGAATTGTCTTTCGAATTCTTCATCAGTCAAGGCGACTAGTCCCTTTCCGTAATTCTCTGCTAGAAGGATTCCAAGGTTGTTTTCCTTGTCATCGAGGAGTTTTGATACTGCTTTGTCGTCTAACGAGGTCAATTGTTTCTTGAAATCCTTGGCGAGATCACTTAGGCTAAACTCAGAGCGTTCCTTCATAACAAAACCTGTATCCCTAAGAAAGTGCAATCTGGGGTAAATCTGGCTCTCTCTATGGATTTTGCCATATCCACCTTCCTTCTCGCTTTTTGCAAATCTGGCTTTCTCTGCTGCATAGAAATTGCGTCTGGTCGAATTTAATTCAATTTGGGCCTTTCTCTCATACCACTTGCTTACAGCTGCAAAATATCGATCCTGCAAATCTGATTCAGTGACACTGTCATCCATACACTGAATAAGAGGAATTGTCCCATCCGGGTCTGACGATAGAAGAGCATTTGCAAAGACAAATTGCTCGGACCGTGGTAACTTTGCAACTAATCCCCTAGTCCTAAGCATCTCCTCTTTTTTCTGAGGGTCAAGAAATAGAGGTTTTCCTTTGTCATCTGAGTATCTACCCGCAAGATGCCATCCGTACTTACGCCAAATGTTTATCTCTGGTTTGATAAAACCTAGATTTTGCGCTAACAAGACATGGCCCATTGCGATAGAATCCTTGCTTGCGACAACGGTCTTGTCGCCAATACCGCTCCCTGACACGGAAAGATTCGTTTCAGGATCCTCATTCCACTTGTACTCTTCCCTGTATTTCCTGACAGTTTCCTTGTATTTTGCGACCAATTGAGATGTAAAAATGTAACTCGATGGAAATGTCAGCAGCACAATTACCTTTATGAAGCCCAACCTTTTCAGCGGTAGACTGAGATTTATGAAACGCTCGATCATCAAGATACACTGTACAGTGAAAGATACATATAAAAAAGAGTGTTTGAGAACTAGCAATAATGAGAGTTCAGTAATGTTACCCCTTTGCTTGAGTTCTTAAGGTATGTATTTCAAAAGACCTGCCTCGGGCGGGGTTGCTTTTTCAATGATATTACACAAATCCCCATAGCCTTTGCTCCTGATGATCGTGAACCGATCGTCCCAGAGGTTATGAAGTGCTTTTCGATACTTCTCTCCTGCAATTACAACTATTTTATCATGTTCTTTGAGTAATTCTCCCAACTTCTTTTCGACAGCGGGTTGGATATCTAGAACATCTTGTTCATTGCTGAGGATTTTTTCGTAACCACCAATGATGTCGTTCGGCAAGAGCAAGCCGTATTTTGCAGAGATGATTACGTAGTTGAACCCCATTGCTTGACAATATCTCCTAACACACTTGAACAATCGGCCTTGGTACATCTCTTGGGCAGTTGTTCTGACGTTAATACGGTAACCGAGTTTCCTTTTGCTACACTCCGTTACGACGAGAACGTTGTCGCCTTTCTTCAAAGACGAAAGCTCTGTTCCGGGTTTTTTTTCTCTCCAGTTCATGAATGCAGCCCATAGTTTCGGGTTCTTGAAGACACTGTGAAAAACATATGTATTGTGAAAACCTCGACGGCGATTACGGTTATTTCCCCTGAATATCACCACCTCGATGCCGGCTTGTCTGCATATTGGGCAACCGCATGATTTCCAGGGCTTATCTTCCAAGGTTCTGCGGTAAAAAGGTAACAACTCAGGACTCTCGCCTATGGCTTTGTTGAATCTAAACAAGACCAACATTACTTCATCAATACTTGCTTCATTTCCATCATACAACCTCAGAGTCTTCAAACTCTCTTGCTCGAGGTTTTTCAACCGGGGAAGAGCAAAACCGGCAGGCAGTTTCTTCGCTCTCTGTGCCCTCAATTTATTCGTGAAAGGAATCCTTATCGCCGTATAACCTTTCCCTTCAGGATTCAGATAGTTAAGTTGAGACATGGGGGCAGACAACCAAGCCTTACGAAGATATGAAGCTGAGTCAAATCCAACTCTAACCCCCAAATTCTCCAGTTCCTGGAAGCGCGGAAACAAAGCAGTTCTTGCTAAACCGAAAAAGTGAAGATAAGTGGGCATTTTCTTTGAGTGGCTTATCTCAACGAGCAGCTCATCTATCAACTTCGCTATGAATGGAGTCAACGATCGTGAAAGACCGCCAAACGCTAAGTGTGAAGCACCCATGCCAACGTAGTTCTTGTACATCTTGATGTAGTCTGAGATATCCCAACCTTGAATGGCCACTACAAGTTGAAAATCATCGATGTATCTTTTGGACCATTCTTTGTAGGCTTTGACACCATTTTCATAGGTGATTTTCATTCTTTCTTCTTTGTGATTCTTGAATTGAGGGACTACTAGGTGATCCACAGATACACCATAGTTGAACCCTAATTCCTTGTAGTAATCCAGGATCCTTACAGGGTCAAATGGAGGCTTTTTCTCGTTTACATATCCAAAGGCTCCGCAGTCTCCAAGAATTTCAAAATTCTGTGGAAGTCGCAATGCTTTGTGGATTCCTTCAAATCGAGCTTGGGCGTATTTTCTCCTGTCTTCCTCTATCGTTATCCGCGATATAAGTAGACCATCAAAAGGAACTTTGTCCGGTCCAAATATCTCCCACATATAGACATCATTCTTCGTTGGTTCTTGCTCATGTTCTGGCGAATGTGTGTCACTGATGAAATCATATCTTGGATCAACGCGATCATTCCACTCGGGTATGAAGTACTTCAATGTTTTCTCCTCATGCTGAATCAATACCTAGTTTTGGCGAAGTGGGTCTTTAACATTTTGACTTTGTTCTGCACGCAAGCAAGGTTGAAATAGCCTAAATAAATCCGATTTACTTACCTCATCTATCCTCCAAGGTATTCTGCTAGAATGAAGCGGATTGTTTCTTGGATCGTTCCTAGCTTTCTTTTTTCTCTCTCTTTCTCCAGAGTTCGATTCATTGAGTCCGGAACCGACATAGTGAACTTCTTTGCCATGATGTTTGCCTCTTTGGAATTCT
This sequence comes from Candidatus Bathyarchaeota archaeon, assembly GCA_963707955.1. GTDB lineage: Archaea > Thermoproteota > Bathyarchaeia > Bathyarchaeales > Bathycorpusculaceae > DASPPK01. Next base: position 896,745 of record OY970176.1, read on the forward strand.
ATGGGCGTAAAAATATTTATAAGTAGGTAATTCTTTAGAAGTCTAAAGAAGTAACCATATTGAGGAGAATTATTGTCCGATGAGCAGTGAGAATACTCCCTTGGATTTTAGGTCAGCAACGAAGAAATATGAAAAGTATGGGCTCACGTGTAATCCCTTTCCTTATGTGGGTGTGCCTGATGACACATTGTCGTTGTACACAGATCGCAAGAGAGAATTGAAGACAATTGAAGAGGTCGTCAGAGTTTCCTTGAATGGCACATCCTCGCATATAGTCTTGGTTGGGAGTTATGGAAACGGGAAGACGCACACGATGAAATACATCAAGAAGCAGTTGGAGAGCCAAGTGCAGAACGCTCAGGTGATATACATTGCCGCTCCTGGAGACCGATTCTTGTCACTGTATGCAAATCTGATGTTCGAATTCGGTTTTGATCGTCTGGAAAGCCTGGTGTGGAGATTCCTGGAATTTGTCAACGGCGAAGAAAATCTGAGGAAGAAAGTGAATGATGGCGAAGTGCTTTTGCCCGAGATCCTAGAGATCGGCAAGAGACGATTGCGGAATGAAGTTAAGTATACAGACTTCGCAACTGCTTTTCTCAAGTTGACTCTAGAAGAGTACAAATTCATTGCATGGAAGTACCTATGTGGAGAGCCTATTCCTTTTGAGCATCGAAGGGAACTCGATGTTGTTATGGCAATAGACAATGACGACAAAGCTCTGAGGGCTTTCATGAGTTTGAAGAAAATCCTTTCATTGCTAGGGAACAAGCTGATATGCATACTGATTGACGAGTTTGAGTCCATTGAGTATGTTAACATACTCTTGAAGCAGAAGATCCTTAACAGCGTTCGTCATCTAATAGATCTTAACCCGCAAGGACTTTGCCTCATAATCGGATGTGCTCCAGACGTTTGGGTTGACATAATCAAAGAATACCACGCCTTCTCCGAAAGGATATTCAGACAAGTCACACTTCGAGCGCTTAACAAGGAGGACCTGCGCAATTTCGTTATTTCCTACCTACGACATTTCCGAGTCAAAGATTCGGATCCACCGACGGATATCTTCCCTTTCACTGAAGATGCAGTTAGCGAGATCCAAAAGGCAGCTGAGGGGAATATACGTCGAATGCTTATGATCTGTAACCAGGCGATTGATTTTGGAGTCGATGCAGGATTTCCAACTATGAACGCAAAGAAACTGAAGGAATTGCTGCCTGATCTTTTCGAAATCTCTACGCAGAGTAGTACGCCTTGACGCTAGACGATGACCTATCAATGTTTCAAATAATAGCTTCGGACAACCTAGCCAGAATTGGTGAGTTAGAAACAAAACATGGATTATTGAAGACGCCAGCACTATTTCCGGTGCACAATCTTGGCACAGAGGGTGGCTGGAATACGCCCCGGTACTGGGAAAGATACCCTTTTATCAACACGGCCATGTTTAACGCGTCTTTTCTTTCAATGAACAGAGGTGGGCATCTCGGAACAATCCTGCAGATAGGTGTTCAGCGCTTCATCAGATTCTTTGGAATATCATTTGCTGACAGTGGCGGGTTCATCTACAAGAAGTACAAGCTGACTCTCAAACCGGAGAGGATTTTAGAAATACAAGAAAAAATGGGAGCAGATATAGCTTCTACTCTTGATTATCCAATCCAATGCAAACCGATTTCTGAAAACACCAATGTGACACGTACGATAAAGAACGCTAAACTTGCTCTTTCTTTGAGAAGAGATCCAAAGTTGCTTCTTTTTGCTAGCATAAATGGATATGACCCTGTGGTTCTGAGAAACGCTGTAAAAAACCTAAAGAGAGCGGGCGATTTCGACGGTTTCGCAATAGGCAGTTTGATGCCGAGGTACACCAACTATAGGCTCCTGGTCGATTTTATACTCGCTGTGAAACTTGAAGCCCGCGAGACTCCAATACACGTATACGGGTTAGGAAGTCCGCTTGTCACTCATCTTCTGATGTTTCTTGGCGTCGACTCATTTGATTCCTCCTATTTTGTAGTAGCTTCTGGAAATAGAATCTACTCAATTCCTGGTTACGGACGCACGGAGTTCAAGGACTTGCACGAATCTGATTCCCCTCCATGCCAATGCCCTGTATGTCAGAAGCATTCGCTCTCTGAGCTTGAGGATAAGTCGGGAACTTCTCACGCTTCACAACCTATGGACGCTATGGAATGAGATAGATCAAACGAAAACAGCCATTAGAGAGAGAAGACTTGAAGAGCACCTTTCTTACCGTTTCAGAAACGCAAAATGGGCCAAAAAAGCCTTCGAATACGCAAAACATCGAATACAATATCGTTTCTCGGGTGGTTGAATGAGTCTGAGAAAAACAATGCGGCCTGTAACGTTGAAAAGAGTAGTAGAGGTCTGCAGCTTGGCAAGCGAGAATGAAGCCATAGACATTGTTGTTGTCTCACAGAGACTCGGCGTGAGTCATTCCAGAGCCGAAGAGATCGTTCTTGAAGTGGAGGAAATGAGGTTGTTGACAAATCTTGGGGACAAGTGTATAGCTAATCGCGAAACTTCAGAGTTTCTTAGGCATTTCGAGAACGAGCGATGGGAGAGAATTCATGAGCATTTCCTGGAGAAGTATCGTTTCTACAGAGATTTTATCCACATACTCGCTGGCCATATTGATGACGAAAAAGGTCTGTCTTTAGAGGAGATCAAAGAAGAATCGACGAGTCGACAATTAAGCCTGAACCAAACGGCAGTCGAGGTCTTGTCAGATTGGTGTGACAGACTAGGTGTAATCCAACGACATCTTTACACTAGACGAATTTACACAGTGCGGAAGGATATTGAACCTAAGATTTTCAAAATTGCCCTCTGCAAATGCTATCGAGAACTTTCCACATGCCATGGGCGAAAAGGAGTATTCGTCGAGATACCGACGATGAGAGAAGATACTTGTGAGAATTTGAAAATTCCAAGAAAGACCTTTGATGAAAGATTGCGTCTCCTCTTCTTAGAAAATATAGGGCGAATTGAGCTAAGCGGAGCCCCGATCATAACTCTTGCAAAAAAGAGTCCATTTACCGAGAAGAAAATGATGTCTGATAGCAAAGCTGCTATATTGTCTCCAAAATACGAAGTGAAAAGAGAAAGGGAAGGTTTAGCAGTGGGTCAGAAAACTTACTATTACTTGGCGATTCATGAGAGCATCTAGAGAACAGTCTTACTGTTGTCGCCTACACGCATTAGGACCTGTCTTTGGCGCAATCGTCTATCGCCTTGGCGACTTGTCAGCGTTTGAAGACGGTGCGGAAGCACTCTAAGGTGTTGTCTCTAGGCATGCGAGTGTAGATGCAAAACTAGACGCCTTTCTTACTGCCCCACACAATTTTATGTTGCTGAAGAATAACCCTTGAATCAAGCCCATCTTTCTTGGCAAACTCTACCAATTGCTTAGCGAATTTCCTGTGCGCCCATTCGGGTTGGATGACCACGTTTAATGGACTCAGGCGTTCAATGATTCTCTTGGCATATTCGTAGTCCATTCTATTGGCGACCACGAATTTGAACTGAGTTTTGTGATCGTATAATTCTCTTGTTTTCCCCAAAACACGTTGATCACTTTGCATTCCAGAAGAAGGGCATTTGCAGTCCATGCTGATCAAGTCCACTGAATCAAAGATCCTTTTGTGGAAAATCGTTCCATTTGTGTTTATTTGTATCCAATATGCATGATTTTTCAGCTGTTTAACAAGCTTTACCACTTCTTCGATCTGACAAAGAGGTTCTCCCCCAGTTATTGAGACGCTTTTGCAGGGATACTTTACGATTCTGCTTATCGCGTCCTTGACATCCATTTCCTTACCATTTTGACGCGCATATTTTGTGTCACACCAAGAACACTCAAGATTGCATCCAGCCAGTCTGATGAAAATCTCCCGTCTCCCAATCTGAATTCCTTCACCTTCAATGGAGTAGAAAATCTCTGAAATCTTCAAATCTTGCCCTCTTGTCTCAATTTGAGAATTAATGGGTCTTCAATTCCAGCTTCCTGAAATCCTTTGGCCCTGAGCAAACAAGCATCGCATCTTCCACATGGTACTTCCTCACCAGCGTAGCAGCTCCAGGTCAACTCCAGAGGTGCCTTTAATTGCATGCCTAGTTCCACGATTTCTCTTTTGTTCTTGAAGAGTAGTGGTGTCTCTATCTTCATTTCGACATTGTATTGTGTACCAACTTTGCTCGCGAATTTCATCAAATCATTAATCCGAGTATAGAATTCTGGTCTGCAATCTGGATATCCCGAATAGTCCGTAACGTTGGCAGCAATGAAAATTCTGGCCTCTATGTCTCTTGATCTAATACCATCTTGTTCAAGCTTGTAGAGGATCTCGGATTCGAGGTATGCTGCAGCCAGAATTATTAGAAAGGTGTTTCGCATTGGAACATATGTTATCGGTATCGTTTTTGACATTTCTTCAGGGACTCTGTTTTTAGGAATGGCAAACAACTCTGGGTGAGTTAGGGCCGAGTACCACGCCATGTCTTTGTAGGATGAAATGTCAACTATTGTGTGCTTGATTTCCAGCACCTTGGCTATTCTCTCAGCACATTGAACTTCTTTGCTAAGCCGTTGACCATAATGCACCGTAATGGCATGCACATCATAACCTAGACTCTTTGCATAAGCAGCAGTTGTTGTTGAATCCAGTCCGCCGCTAAGCAGAATGACACCTACCTTCATGAACCCCGCCTCATCATAATGTAATAAGCACGCAAATCAACTCTGAAAGTACTCGCACCAACTGTTGGTGCTTTCCCAGACCCTAACCTTTTCCAATCGAACAGATTCTGGCAGATCTTTCAAATTTCGGTAGATGTATCGCGAAATGTTTTCGGAAGTTGGGTTACCTATGTCTTTGAAGTGATTGAGATAAGAATGGTCAAGTTTTTCAGTTATCTGGCACAAGTTTTTTTTCAGGGTCTTGAAGTCAACTAGAATTCCGATATTGTCAGGCTTTTCTCCGATAACAAAGACTTCAACTTTCCACGTGTGTCCATGAAGTTTTGAGCATTTTCCTTTGTATCCAACTAACTTGTGTGCTGCATCGAAATGCGATTCAATCCTCAGCCTATGCATTGTTTCACCACCACCTAGAGAACCCCCCTCCACTCTGAACAGACATTGTGATCATGGATCGACTCGAAGCTCACGCATTTCACTCTGCAATATTTCGAGGGATACTTCTCTTTCAGCAATTGAACACATTTTCTGACAACATCTTCGACGAATCTAGGGTTCTTATGGATTCTCTCTACAATCTCTTTTTCTTCTGGTCTCTTTAACAACGAGAACGTTGGCGAACTAAAACTCTGATTGCAGATGTCTATGATGTCCAGGAGTTCGATGTTGTTTCTTGTAATGTCAATCGCTACGCTTAGGGTCCCTCTTTGATTGTGGGTCAGACCGTTACACATTTCTTTCGAACAAGGACAAGCTAATACACCGCTCAGAGAGATTCCAACTGTCTTCTGCTTTGATTTGGTGGAATATGTGGCAAACATCCTCGCAACAGAGTTCTCGGTCTCTCCACTTGGTCTTGTTCTTTCAAAAGGAAGTTGGCCGAATACTTTGGTGAAACAATTGTAACCGTGCTTTGCGAAGGCATTTTCAGAGATTTTTTGCGCCAAGTCTTCTATTGACACAGTTTCTTTGGGATCTCTTCAACCGATTCCACGAACCTGCTCATGTGGACCCCTCGAAGATTAGAAGGCAGAGTTATGTAGCTGTTTATGGCGACAATCACGTGATAGAGTTTGTCTGGTCTCTTTACCACGACGTATTTTTTTAGTCCTTCTACTCCGACTTTCTCTAACTCGATTTCATTCTCTGGTTTTTCATTCTGCACATCAATCATTTCAGCAACTTTACTATCTACGTTTTTCAATGCCTACTTCACTCTCCCAGTCAAAAGATCCTCGTAGACCCGTCTCATGTGAAACACGGCGACTGCAGTTTTCTCATCCAAATTGCATCTGCATGCCTTGCACGACTGGCATATCAACCATCCGCACTTGGGGCAAACCGCGGTTTTTGCCGAATCAATTTTTTCGCCGCACTCAAAGCAATAGACTTCCGGGTTGGCGAAGAATTCTAAGAAGTTTTCAATAAGCCTTGATACTGGAATATGCTTCCGTTTTGCTTCAGCGACCGCTCTTTGTTTCACTTTCTTGTCGATAGTAACATTCAACTTTTCCTTTGTCTTAGCCGACGGATTCATACGCCTTGATACGTATTAAGGCGCATTTAATACTTGCTCACGTGTCCATGTAAAAAGCGCGCGCACTGACAAGCTTGAATTCCTATTCACGCAAGTCAGTCGTGAACTGGCAAGATATTATTATGAGTTCTTCAGTAACTGATCTTGCCGGTCGGAGTGTTGAAATCAGTTGAATGTCGAAACGTCCAATGCCATTTTGTTCAAGGTTGCTAGGGAATTGCAGGATAGATCTTTGGAGCAAGGTTTGAGTTTGGCGTTGAGAGGCGGGCTTGCAGTCCATATTCTGATGGCGAGCGTTGGAAAAGAGCCAAAGGACTGGAGGCACAAAGATATTGATGTTGTGCTATTGGAGAAGCAACTACCCAATTTCATAGCTTTGATCAAGAGTCTTGAGTATGTTAGATCCCCTCTTTCGTCAAAGACCGAGAACTGCCATGTTTATCAAAATGAAGTCAATGGAAGAAGAGTTTCAGTCAATTTCGTAGGCCAGAAAACTCTCGAAGTCGAGGCAAAAGAATACGATGGGTACTACTATAATATTATGCCACCTCAGCTTCTGTATGAACAGATAAGGGAGAAATGGATTTCAATGGACAAGAACCCTAAAGTCGCAAGGTCTGTTGACTTCTTGAATGGATATGTCAAACATCAAGTTCAGGAGAAACGTTGATGATTGAAGGCTCATATCGGGCGTCTTTTAGGGAGGTGCGCAGGTTGGCCTATCTTAGGTTTGCCTGCGACATTATGGCGATAGAGAAATCGAGCGAGATCAACTTAGCCAGTGAGAAATTCCTTAATAAGACAAGAACCCTGAACTGGAAACTAAGAACATACACACGAAACACTGGAAAAGTTGAAAGGATTTCGGTGGCAAAGAACCATTTTATAATAGCGAAGGCGCTTGGGCTAATGAAGATAGAAGGCGAGTTCGTCAAGTCAACTAGTATATCTGCTTTCTTTGCATCCTTGCTAAAAAACGATGAGAACCCATTTTACCTGTCTCTAGAAGAGAAACTCTCCTTTTTCGAGGAACTGTTCGAGTACAAAGGTCAGGATTTGGCCCCATTGCTGATTCTGTTTGATGATGAAGATTGGATTGATCTCGGGGAAGGAATAAATAGAATGAAAATAGAGCCAAGACCCCATGTTGATCAAATAGTGAAGTCTGGTTTTGATTGGTTTGTTGATCTTGGCCTGCTAAGTGCCACATCAGCGAGGAAAGGCAAGTTTGGGATAACAAGAGTTGGCAAGAGTCTGAGGGAGGTTCTTGAATCCAGCAACGGCAGTCATAAATCCTCAACTCTACTTGAAGTGTATGCGGAAGATCTCTTGGGTCATATTGATATCTTGGACAGGGCAGATGACGAGTCCATAATGTCATCTTTCCATAAAGCGAGAGAGAGAACGAGAAAATTTGCAACTAGCGAGATTAGTCGTGATCTCCTTTCTGCCCTGCCAATCGTCCTATTCACACGGTTGCAACTGCTGGCGAAATATAGGATACTTTTAAGCGTGGATGAGCTGATTACACATATGAGAGAACTACTTCCCAAGAGTGGAATATCCTTCAAGTGGGATCCCATATACAAAGGGGGTTACATAAGAACATGAAAAGCTCAATCCCAAAGGGATACAAGCAGACCATGAAAGAGCTAGGGTTAAAAAGAAACCCATTTCCTATCGAAGCCCCAAACTCAGTTGACCATTGGGCAGATTTCAAGAAGTTATTTGACAAACTTCTGGAAGTTCACCTTCAAGCATTACTTAATCCGTCCCCTAGGATTTACGTGTATTGGGGCCATTTGGGAACTGGGAAGACTCATGCGTGCAGATATTTCTGCAATGTTAAGACGCAGAAAAAACTGGTCGAGTCTGTGCAGAAGAGGGGATCGATCGGAAAGGTAAAGTGTGTTTCAGCGGCAGCCCAGATTCCAGGAAAGACTGGGCAACTAGTATATCACGTATACTTGCAGATCCTTTCAAGACTTCTAGACGAAATGACTAAGGAGGACTTCAAAGACCTGTCAAATATCACCGGAGATGCTGGACCATCTTGCGTGATGGCGCTCAATAGTCTTGCTCGGGGGATAACCGAGCAGACTCAGCTTTCCGGTCCGTTTTTTGGTTTGATGAAGAACACAGAGGAGTACAGATTCCTCACCTTAGGGAGAACCAGAAAATACGGAACTCTGGAAACAACATCGGATCTCAGCCTGGTCATAGAGAGGATCTTGAAAGCGATTTTGAGATCATATCGAGTGTTCATCTGGGTTGATGAACTGGAAGACCTCAGGGAATCCAATCTGGTCGAGAGAAGGTTGTTCAGCGACTTCATACGTAGTGTCTACGATGAAATAGACTATGGCCTAACAATCATTCTAAATTTCTCCTGTGATACGTTTGACGAAGTCGAAAGACTGCTGTTGCCAGCCGTATGGAGCAGAATCAGAAAGGAAGACACCCAAGAAGGTGTAATCGAGTTTCAACTTTTGAAAGATGATGGTGACCTGCGAGAATACCTTCTTTCCAGTCTGAGGTTTGGAAGAGGTGCTGATCCCAGTGAGATCATAGAAAAGGAAGCCGCCGAAAGCATTCTGGAGACCATGAAAAGGGAGGGAGGCAAGAATGGAATATCACCAAGAGATTTCAACAGAAGAATGCAGGAGTTGTTGTGTAGAAGTTATTATTTCTGGAAGAAGGAAGGCAAAGGTGAGTTTAAGATAACGAAAGCATCTATTGAACAACCAGAGAAACGCCAAGAAATGCTTGAAGAGCTGAGAGAGAAATTGCTTGGTGGAAACTAGGCAATGGCAGAAACAAAGGAGGAAGAGCATAAGCTAGTTTTCGTCTTCGACAATACTTTCTTGGATTTCATTTACTGCAAGCAATTGGACCTCAAAATCCTCGATTTAATTAGAACAGTGTTTGATCTCACTCTGGGCAATTTAGACCTGATGATAGTGACTGACAAAGTTCACGATAAGATGGTCAAAAAATACGCGTACCCCTATGGTGATGAATTCGATAGAATGCATAAGAACTGGGTAAATTTGGCTGAAAGACTTTATGGGAACTCGGAGGTTTTTTGTCAGCACTACGAGACTAAAAAGCGTTTTTGGGAAAGGGCATTCGGTTGCTGCAGAACCCACTTTGCGAGTGAAGATGTTGATTTGATCACTTCGGCTGCACTTCTAAAGCAGAAGCAATTCAATCCTGTTATAGTTTCCGACGATTCCCGCCTCATTTACTTTTCGGATATAATGTCTTCCTATTTTGGCTTCTATTTTAGATCCTTTTCCACGTTTGAACTGCTGTCGTACCTAGGTACGCCTAAATGCCGGCGAGAGCTCTTCCTTTCCAAGAATCATTTTGACCTGGGAATGAGTCTTGCTTCACTGAATGATAAGCGAGGAATCACCAATTGTCAGTCTCTCGTTGAGGACCTGAAGGCTGCGACGAGAAAAGGGGTTTTCTCTACGCACTATTGTTCTGCAAAGTTCCCCCAAACGGTTTGAACACACTATTGACACCGAATCAGGTGAAATCCAACTTCTGTCTCTACACCGTCACAAACTACAGCAATTCTAATAACATAACAGAACTTTTCTAAGAAGCAGAAGAAAATGAAAACAATAAAGCCGATGCTATTTGCGGTTTACAGTGTCTGGGGAAACCAATGGCTAAAACTCGCCATGTTTATGCAAGAATGGTGCAGAGACATAAATGTACTCGTGAGCACGGATAGCGTCTTGAATAGTAGTGTTCCAAGGTATGAAGCAATTACAAAATATGGATTATCAAAAGGTTTCATAAAGACAAGGGAAGAATACCGCGAATTCATGGAAAATACGGCAAGAAAATTCCCTTATTTGTCGAATTATCTGGACGAATTCGAGAAACCATTGCCAAAGATGACGTCCCTGTTTATGCTGGACAGCGGTGGATATGGTTTTACAAAGGCTTTCGAAGGTAACAACATACGTAATCAACTGAGAATACGCATCCCAGATCTCTACAATTGTTGGAAGCACGGAGACGAAAAGTCTCAAGACATGGTTCTGGAGAAGCAGCAACTCCTAAAACCGGATATTCTGATAACCCTTGATAAAGTTATCTTCCCCAACGAATTGGCCAAAGCAAAAAAGGAGAAAATTGGATTCAGCCTCAAATGCGCAAAGATAGCACTTCAGCGAAAAAAAGAAGGGATCATCGGCAATACAGCCTTGTTCGCAGCAGTTCATGGTTATGGACCAAGTCCCAACAATGGACCAGAAAAGTACTATGATAACACAAGAGAGTACATGAATAACTTGTTGAGCTTTGAGAGTGAAGTAGGTGTTCGCTTTGATGGCTTTTCAATAGGATCTCTAGTTCCAATATCGAACGAGCAGATACTAAGCTCGATAGCTAACGCAGTCCGGGATGTCCTCGGAAGTGAAAGGCGTAAAACGGCAGTCCACGGCCTTGGTGCCTCTACTGACAACAAAATATCGACGCTCTACAAGTGTGGAGTCAGGATCTTTGACACAAATCTCCACATGAAGAATGCGAGGAATCGATTAATATACCATCCAACTGAACGCAGATACGTTAGTACCAAAAAGATCAAAAAAGAAGATTGGGAATGCGACTGCAAGATCTGCAGCAACTATACTTGGGATATACTGAACGAAAATCGTCGGAGAGTTCGCGAAGTTTCCACCGTACTCATCTCACTTCATAACCTATACACTGATCATCTGAGATTCCTTGAAACTCTGCGCTGACATGATAGGCCTTCTAATAAGCCATTGTAGGGAAGACATAGCACTAGCGCACGCTTGTCCGCTTTGTTATGTTCTAAACCGTTTGTCTAGTCTGTAGCGCGTTCTTAGAATTCTTCCTTTCATAAAGAGTATTCTTTTGCATATTCTATCGTCTGGGCGTTCTTGAAGTAGTGTCCGAACAGTTGCTGATTCTCAGTGTGCACCGGAAAAACCTGTTTGGGTTGAATGCAGTTGATCAAGTCCACTAGTTGGTCCTTATTCAAGTGCCCTGATGCATGCAGTTGATGAAAGTGCATTCTGAAGTGATCTATCCAGTTGTGCATTACCGCATCTTCAATGTCTTCTTCGCTGAACGGCTCACTCATGCTGTGAATGAACTGGCTGCCGGGCTCCGGTTTGATGTCTATCAACTCCGCGAACTGGTAGAAGTCCAGGTCCATCACAAGCTTTCCTTGGTTCTTGTGAATAAACTCGTGCGTCACCATTTTGTCCATGAACTTTCGCTCCCAAACATAGTAGTCCCTCTCATCGAAGCTACCTGACTTTTTCCGCTTGTAGTAAACCAAGATATCGTCATCGTTCAGCGGATCCGGAAGATCGAGATGCTCATCATCAAGAAGTTTGCTCAGCAAATATGCAGTCTTGGGCGAAACCACGATTTTCCTTCCGTTTTTCTTGGCGACCTTGTAGAAGCTTCTAAACCTGTCTAAATCTCGACTGTAGCGCATCGCAAGCACCAACTTATCGGTTGAGGAAACAACTTCGTTGCTCAACTGCTTAACCTGAGATTCCGAATAGTTCTTGCGCTTCTCCTTCTCAACCATCCTTGTCCCCTCACAGATCAAGCCAACCGGCTCACAACCTTGGGCCTTCTCCAAGAAATCTTCGGTCAGATCTTTCCTTGGACCGTGAATTCTCAGGTCTCCCGTGTAGACCACTGAACCTTCAGAAGTGTGAATGATGAAACCATAAGCGGCCGGAATAGAATGATCCACATGCACCGGTTCAACCGTCACGCCATCAACCTTAAAGCTGTGTCCAGTGCGAAACTTGCGACATTCATGTTCTCCATACTTGCAGAAACTACTAGTCTCCTCCATAGACTCCATCAACAGCTTAGTGCCAACCCCGACGTAGACGGGAATCTTCGGGTCCAAGAACTGAATATGAGCCACATGATCAAAATGAGCATGCGACAAAAACACAGCATCCACCTCAGGCTCAGAGTATGGAAGATTGGTCGAAGCCAACATTTCCCGAGAATACAAACCGCTGATGCGAGGCAACAGGTTAAACGCAAAGTAATCTCCTAGACCGTTGACTGCTCTTGGTCCGAGCCAACTCGTGAAGTAATCAGTACCAAAGGTGAAAGACTGCCCAAAATCGAAGAAAATCCTCGTCTTTCCGTCTTCCAGGAGAATCTTGTTGCCACCAATCTCGTTCACTCCACCGTAGAACCTGAGTTTAACCAAACGAAGCCCCTCACAAGAGCATAAGTACAAGAGTCTTATAGCATCTTGCGAATGGAACGAGACGGGTACATATGAGCAAAGAAGCCGTTGCGAGGCAATTCTTCCTCGATTTTATCGAGAACCTTGGAAGCGAATACGAAGACGAATACAACCAAGAACATATTGAGGAAGAGGCCAACCTAATACTAACAGATCTCTTCTTTTCAGGCTTGTTGAAAATCGAGTGGAATCCAAGAAAGCACGTGTTGAGACTCAACTTCAGAGATCGCAAGAACAAAGAAAGCAAACGACAGAAGCGCGGGCTAGTTTTAATGTTCGAAAAGTAATGTTGCTTCTGCCCTTCCTCATACTATATTACAGAAAATACTGATTTCATCATTGATTATCAAGGGACAAGCGCGCGCTTAAAGAATCTATATGCGGAACCCTGCATCTCTTTTCACATGAAGCGAGAACCTTCTCCAGCTGTCTACTTCTCCGATGAGCTCAATGATCTGATGAAGACACTCAAACCTGACGACAAAATTCTGAAATGGCTCAAGGGCATGGCCGCTGTCCTCAAAGAAAACAAAAAAGCCGGAGAGCAAATAGGGAAAAGCAGAATCCCGCAACTCTACATAAAAAAATATGGTGTAAATAACCTCTATCGGTACAGGCATCCAGAAGGATACAGATCATGCTATACTCTTGTGAATAAATGTCCTTGGATATTGGATCTAAAATCACATCTTGAGTATGACAGGATTTTTGGATATAGAACGATTTGACTAGAGTATCCTTACGCTCGTCTTGATCAATTTTTCTAACTTGGGATTGTTGACTCCAGTGTAGATAATAGTTCTGCCGTTGAATTCTATCTTTCCAGAAGCTTCCAGATACTCTAGTATTCTTTGGAAAGTCTGATACTGCACTTTCTTGGGCAAGCTTCTCCAAAGCTGCATGCGCGTGGGATATTCCTTAGATTCTAGAATAGCCTTCTCAACCATTAGAATAGTGTCAAGCTGAGGTTCATGCAATACCTTTTTTTCCGATTGGATGTTCACCGATATTCACCAATATTCACCAATATTCTATAGCTAACTATTATATAAACTTATATATCGCGCGCAAAAGCCTGAAGGAAGTGTTCAGACCCGTTTCTTTGTTCTCTTTGATCCGCCGTTCAGACCTTTCAGTATTGCATAGTTTTCCCTGATGCTTTCATGAAGAACGGCAAAGGGGTCTTTTCGGCACTTTGCCATCTCTTAACCACGCTTCTATCTCAATCACATCATAAGACCTGATGTCTTTTATGACTTATGATGATCTTATACACCAATGTATTATACACTACTGTATAATTGACCATTGTTACAACAATGTCACTAACTTCTGTATGCACTAATGCATTTTGTTATGAATCCAAAATGTAGCATAAGCTTTCATGCAGCCTTTATCTGTGAAACGCCGTCTTTCTTCTCGATTTTCATGACTTGGTCTGCGAAGCTTTCTAGTTCTTTCTCGTGTGAGACCATGATGACTTGGGGGCATTTCAGTTCGTCCAGTATCTCTCTTATCTTGAACAGCTGTTCCTTGCTGAAGCCATCGGTGGGTTCGTCAAGTATCAGAAGATTGGACTTGATTCCCGCTGAGACCTTCTGCACGATAGTGTTAAGTGACAGTCTATAAGCTAAAGCCAGACTGGTTTTCTCGCCGCCGCTTAGATAGTTGTAGTCTTGTTCATAGCCGTCCTGTTCAACTATCGGAGTGAAATCTTCGTCGATGCGGCTTTCTTTGCCTGGGTCGTCGACGAGCATCGTCCACCATTTCTGGAAGTGCATATTGAATTCCTGGTTTATGTTCATCATCACGTGCGTCTCGATCGATTGCAAAGTGGGTATGAAGAAATCTTCAAGCCACATCTCGTATTCCCTCAGTCTCTCCGCGGCTTTTCTCTCCTTCTCCTTACCCTGGATCTCTATTTCCAGTTCGTCAACTTCTCTTGTGAGCATTTCACGGGTTCTCTGGCTTCCAGAGATGCCCTTTTCCACCTTAGTGAGCTGCAACTCATCTTCCTTCAGCTCCTTGGATAATCCTTCAATCTCCGTTGAGATCCTGTTGAATTCCTCAACGTGTTGCCTGGCCTTCTCAAGCCTATCTTCTGCATTCGCGACCTGCTCCTTCAGCTTCTGGGCTTTTTCACGGTCCTTTTCTATTCTCTCCTGGTTCTTCTTGACGCGTTCGGCCAGATTCTGCAGCCTATCTTGGGCTTTCTTGTACTCTCTGAGCGCATCTTGCAGGACTTCTATTTCTTTGATTCTTCTTTCACAGGCAGCGACTTCTTCTAATGCCTGGCTTTTCTCTTCTTTTTTGAGCCTGATCTTCTCTTCAAACTCCTCTGGTTCCGCTGGTCTATCGCACGTTGGGCAGACCCTGTTTCTTTCAACAGACTCGTAATCACATATCTTTGCGCCTATGACATCCTGCGCCGACCTCATTTCCCGCTCTTTCTGCCTCGCCATCCTCAATTCTTCTTTCAGCTGGTCCTCAGTCTTCGGCGTAGGCTCCTGCATCTTGCTCAGCCTTTCCACGTCGGGCTGCAGTTTTCCTGTTTCCGACGCAAGCTCTTCAACCTCATTTTCGAGGTTAACAACTTCACTGTTCTTGTCTTTGATATCCGCTTCTAGGAGGGGAACTTCACCTGCAGCTTTTACGAGCGACTCCGTGCTTTTCCTTAGTGCATCGACCTTCTCTCGCAGCGTGGCAACTTTTCCGTCAAGATCCGCCTTCTTTCTGCCTAGACCTGCCAGTTCTTCCTCGCATTTTGCGATTTCGCCCTTTTTTGCCCTGTATTTTTCTCTGCGGCCTTCAAGGTCGGAAGCGTGTGAAGCTAGCTTGATCGACTTTTCCTTAATCGACTTCGCCAGAGTTGACGAGTTGTCCTGCGCTATTCGATAATCCTCGATTCTGAACGCTTTCCGAAGAGTCTGCAGCCTAGAGTCTGCCCTCATCCAGATAATCGCTTTCATCTCTTCCTGGGGCGTGAAAATCGCGTACCTGAAGATGACGCTCTGCGCCTTTGGGTCTGCTGGCTCGTTGAAAGCGAGTATGTCAAGAATCTTCTCTTTCATTTCAGAAGCTGATAACTGCAGAACCGTGCCCTCGGTTTTGAGGCTGCAGTCAGATTGTTGGACGCTCTTGGCTTTTCGCTCCAGGCTGCGGCAGGCCTCATACTCTTTGCCATCAACTTCGAAGCACAATGTTACTAACCCTTTTTTTGCGCCGGCCTTAAGCAGGGCTCCGCCTTTCTCTGAGCCTAATCCGAACAGCGCGAATTCTATCGCCATCAGGATGGTTGACTTTCCCGAACCTATGTCGCCCTCAAACAACGTCGTGCCCATGGGAAAAGTGATTGCCTGCTCCTTGTAGCTTCTGATGTTTTCAAGCCTGAGCGATTTGAGTATCACTGACCTTCATCTCCCAGGCCCAAGGAAGCCCACGCGTGCTTCTGAACGCGTTCCTCATAGTCCTTCTTCGTCTCGTTAACCCTCTGCTCCTGCCTCAGGATCTTCAGTAAGTCCTCCGCGAGCTTGGCACCTTTGTCGGCTTTCAGCTCCTCTGCAGAAACTTTGACGGCTCCTATGTTCTCTCTGAGAAGTTTACTCTCGACGGCAGGAATGTCTTCGCCCCTAACCGTGACCGGCGAGTAATCCTTGGACGTCAACCCGTAACGATTCACGATTACTTCCAACGCGCCGTTGGTTTTCAGCAGGTCTCTGATTTCGGTTGAGCTTACCTCTGAAGTCTTGCCTCCGGACAGTGTTCCCTTAATCTTGACAACGGCAATCTTGTCTTGAACCTCAATCTTACCGAGCTTGTCAAGCAGGGCTTTCCTGGCCTGCACCGAGTTCTTATCAGTCACGTCGTACTCGAAGTATTCGAAACCGCACACGGACACTTCGATGAACTTCACGTCTTGCACTATGTCACCAAAGTACACTATGTAGAAACCTCTCTCCTCGCCTTTGGCAGTGTCCTCCAAGTCTCTCGGATACCCTGCGAACAGCGCCCCTGGGAAAACCACTCTTTCATACCCTGGAAACCCCGATTCAGTCCTCCGATGCACATGGCCGCTCGCGTAATAGTCAAAGCCCTTCGGAAGCAGAGACACCGGAACAGACTCCATCTGCGCCAAGATTTCAGGCTTCAACTCTGAGACGGCGCTGTGGAAAGCGAATATTTTGAAGCCCTGCTCTGCTTCTAGGCTTTCTCGGTCGAGAATTTCAAAATAGTTTTTTTCCAGCCCTGCTTTTCTGCCCGATAGGCCGACGAGTTTTGCCTTCGTCTTCGGGTCCGTGAACACTTCCAGCCTGAGCTTGCCATCAACGACTTCCCCCTTCACCACCTTCTTGATCAGGCCCGTGCTGTCAAGAATATCGATTATCGACGTGGCATTCGGGCTGTAGTCGTGGCTTCCATAGATGACGTAGATAGGAATGCCCGCATCCCTGACTTCCTTCATCTTCTTGACGGCTTCGTTGGCAACGTGCATGTCCGGAAGGTTGGCGTGAAACAGGTCTCCGGCTATCAGAACAAAGTCAACGCTTTCCTGCACGCAGGTTTCCATGGCTTTGCTGAACGCGGCTAGTTCCAGTTTTTCCAATACTGGGTCTCTGTTTGCGCCTATGTGACAGTCTGCCATGTGTGCAAATTTGAACATGGCTTTACCCCACAAAAACTGTTTTCTCTTTTCTCTTCATCTGTGCCTTGTCCTCGACGTACTCTTCGAACAGGGGTATCTGGATGGGCACGGCGAATCTTGTGAAGTTGCTGCTCACAATGGCTTCTCCTTTGTCGAGGCTCGCGATGGTTCTATCGTCCGAAGACAGGTCCTGTGCCGCGCTGTCCATCACGGCCTGCCTTTCGGCTGCCAGTTCGTTTCCAAGGATTATCTTGGTGTTCATATTTGCAAGTATCGTTCGCGGAATCAAGCTGACCAGCTGAGTTATGGCGATTAATCCTACTCTGAACTTTCTGCCTTCTCTTGCAATCGTGCTGTAGATGCTGTCCCCGCGGGCTTCAAGAACGTCGGCTCCGAGGACCCTCGGCGCCTCTTCAATCACGACGCTTACCACAGGTTTCTGCTCCAACGTGCCCTCAGACTTGTATCTCTGATACTTGTAGAAGATTCCGCTTGAAACGATGCTTCCTATGAGCAGTTCGGCCTCGTCGAGCAGCTTTGAAGTGTCCACGATGACTTTCTTGCCGTCTTCCAGAGCCTTCGTGATCTCTTTCGTCGTGGCCATGCCAGCAGTGTCGCTGAAGACGCCGCTTCTGCACTGGATGTTGCCGCTTTCGTCTGTGTAGACGCCGAGAACGTTGTCAAACCTTCTCTTCAGCACCTCGAGGGTTCTGGGGGCAACGCCAGCTTCAATGTCAGTTCCCCGCACGATGTTCTCTATCCACTCGTCTCCGAACCTGTGGAAGTAGAGGGATATGGCATCCTGCTGTGCGTCGGTGAATGCTACTATGCCCTGGAAGTGTGGAGGCATGATCGACCTGAGGTTTACGACTAGCGTGTTAGTTCCTGGAACAGGATTTGTGGAGTAATACAGCAGGTTTTGCTTTGCCAGCGGATGGTCCTTCAGCCCCTTCGCGTGCCTCCCATAGTACTCGTCATGCGGGTCCAAAACGAGTATGCCGATGCCTTCTTGCTCCAGAACGCTCCACAACATGACCTTGACAAGGTTGCTCTTTCCCCTTCCAGTAGTAGCCGGAATCAACACGTGATGCGTGAGCATGTCCTTTCCATTAACGTAGACGGGCACATCCAGTATCTTCGACCCGCTTCTGACTTTTCCAAGATACACAGGGCTCTCTGGTTTCGTGAGAAAACAAAGATCTTTCTCGGCAACGTGTCTGATGGTGGAAAAGAACTTGGGAAGGGTCTTGGGAATCTTCAATTCATTGTTCTTGCCGACCCGTAAGAGTGCCTTGATTTGTGCTATAACATAGTTCCGCAGCTGCGGCTCAAGAAAATCTAGGTCAACGCCCATGCCCTCAAGCTTCATGCCCGCCAGAAGCTCCCTCACTAGCTGCGGCACTTGACTCCCATAAACAAGCTCGTAGGCCTGAAGAATCACGTATCCTCCATCTTCTTCAGCTACAAGCAGATCGCCAATCTCTATTTCTCCACCGGCTTTTTCCCTTGCTAGAATCTGCCCGGTTTTCCCCGCGATTATCTGACCTGAAACTTCCAACGTCACATTCCATCAACCCTTCAACAAGTCTAACACGCCGTGAGCGTCACCAGAACAAATATGCCTCGACATCTTCTTCCACTTACCATGCTTCGATATTTCCGACATAAGCGGCACTCTGTACGCATCTATCTCGTCAACGCTCACTCTTGCAAAATTGTCGGCATCTATCAGGCCATAAGGATACCCAGGGAAGCTTATGTCCTTCGAATTGCTTGCCAAGGCGGAAGTAACCCTGCAAAAATCTTCTTCACTCATTCTCCTCGCCTGCTCACCATAAATCTCATACCTGAAAACATACCTCGCACTCTCATGCAGCTTAACCACGTAAATGAACGCATTATGCAACACGTTAGCAACCTTGGCTACCTGAAGACACCAAGGACCCTTCACCGCGTAATCCTCAGCCAACTTCTGCACAGCACCCAACAATGAAAGCCCAGTGGTCGTGAACAGAGTACTCGTCTTCGAAATCCCAGCAAAAAATACCCCTTTGTTCACAGCTGCTTCAACCGCTCGCGCCAAGTACTTATACTCATTAGTAAGACTCGTCTGCAAACTGCCATCATGAACTATCAAATCTCCCTCCTCAAGCTCCATTTCAATAACATGCCTAGCAAACTCCCACTCAGCAAACCTCCTCGCAACAGAAGCAACATGCTGAATGTCCGCCCTCTGACTTCCAATCGTGACTGTTCTGTCAAGCGAACTAAACGATAGAAACTGAACAGGAACGAAGCCCCCGAACTCAGGCTTCAGAGGAAAGACCGAAGTATCATAAAATATTCCGTCATCTCTGTAATTTGCCATCGTTGCAGAGTAAAACTCTGCCTTTCTGGGCAAAAACTTAGGAAGGATTCTCTCTCGACCCTTGAAAATGTTAAAGTACACCCTATTCATCTGAACCGAGAAGTTCGGCGCACCAATCATCTCATTGTTTCCACCATCCACGAAAGCCGTACGAATGCTCGGTTCCATATCTCGGATTGGAACAAAATTGGCAGTGGGAAACGGCAACGTTTCATAGTCTGGATTGCCGAAATACGGCTGACCCAAGTCACTTTCCTCAATCTCCAAATCCAGAAACTCTGCCACTCTCTTCGAAACATCTGCAGACATGTGCTTATCACACAACAATGTACATATGCTCCCAACCTGTTAAAAGAGTATTTCAGCGATGCATGCACAGCGCACGATATGAATCAGAGTTCAGTCAAAGATCCTTTCACAAGTCATAAAAGGTAAGCATCTCACTCAGCACCGTGATGAAGGAGTTAATTATAAATAATAAACATGAAGATACGAGGCGTTCAGGGTCAACCTATGACTGAAGTTGATAAAGGACTAAAGAAGTTCGGTATCACAGTGTCCAAGCCAGTGCTGGCTGCAATTGCCATAATATTCGGTCTGCTAGTCATAGCATTTCACGACTTGCTTCAGTGGATCGTCGGATTGTACTTCATAATACAGGGCATACTGCTTTTCATAGACTACTATGAACTGAGAAGAAAATAGCGTAGAGCAGAACAGAATTCCCCACACTTTTTTCTCCTATGCGAAGCGCGCGCAGACATGTGCTTTATCGAACAACAACATATGTATGCTTTCAACTCGTTAAAAGAGTATTTCAACCGGCGCGCCCGCGCTGAAAAGGTGGTAGACAGCAAATATCGCATTGCAGAGCCGATGCTGGCCTATGGTATTCTTAGAGAACCTTTCAACGAATGATGGCATTTAGTAGACCTACCCCTACTTGGTAGGGGTACCCCTACTAACACCTCGATTCCCAAAAAACAAAACGGGCAAGATGCGGGAGCCCTAGGTACTGTCATGCTTGTTTTCTCGTTCTAAATCTTGTCTTCAAAAGAGTGCGCGCGTTGGATGGAGACTTGGTTCCTACCTTTCGTCCAGCCAGCATACTCTCCATTCGGAGACGCGTTGACCGCGTATTTTAGCAGTCCAAATGTTTGGGCCATCGAGTGGTTTGAAAGAACAGGTAGAATAGCCAACTATAACGACAACATTGCCTTGAATTGTTACACAGGTGAATATGTTTCTGTAATCAGGGTATTTCTTGAAGAATTCTCTCCAACCCTCTTTCACAGCATTTTTGCCCTTAGTCGTCTCTCCCTTGTTATTTGCTATGACAATGAGCGCGTGGTCATCAGTCATCAGTTCAGCTAAGCCTTCCAGGTCTCGCTGGTTAATTCTTTCATTGAACCTCAAAGCAGGCAACATTAACTTTGAAGAATCCATTTCGATTTGAAAAATAAGAATCAGTCAATTTAAGCCTTCGCATTTTCTGCTACACCATCCCTCTATCACCTTTCTTAAGCCAGTTTATCCAATTTACTCCTAGAAGAAAACGGTCATGTGGCGACGGGCGCGCGCACTTCAATTCGTTACACTTGATGGTTCTTTCCACATTCTGCAAACCTTCTCAAAATCACAATTTGTTACAGTCCGGTCGACAAAAGAATTTCGCCAAGTCAGTATTGCTAATAGCGCGCGCGGCCTTCATCCACGACTACGCGAACTCTTTTAAATATTAATCTTCACAAAGAACAAAGAACGACGTGATAGAAATGAACGACAGTTTTCCGCCGGTAACAATCCGTGACTCAGAATTGAGGTTCCTTAAATCGAGATTGTTGGGAAAAGAGTACAAGATTCAGGTTGCATTACCGGCAGGTTACGCTGAGAGCAAAGAAACGTATCCTGTTCTCTACCTGTTGGACGCGGATAACTGCTTCGGCGATATCACTGAGACCGTTCGCTTCCTGGCAGCTGTTGGGAAAACGTTCAGTATGGAGGTGCCCGATATGATCGTCGTCGGCATCGGGTACCCACTTGATTTTGCGAAACCATCCGAATACTATACAAGATGGGGTAGCGCGCGCTCTAAAGACCTCACGCCTACCAAAGTGGAGCCAAACGCTTTATGGCCTTTATCTGGCGGAGCCAGCGATTTTATGGCCTTCATCCGGGATGACCTCAAACCCCTGATCAACTCGAACTATAGAGCCAACCCTGAAGACAATACCATACTAGGAGTTTCATTTGGAGGTCTGTTTGCGCTATACGTACTCTTCCACAGACCAGACACTTTCAATCGCTATATCGTCCTAAGCCCATCATTATGGTGGGACAAGAAAGTGACATTCGATTATGAGCGTGAGTACGCCAACGAACACACTGAACTCCCCGCGAGACTGTTTCTATCCATAGGCTCACTAGAAAAAAACGACTCGCAAGATCATCTACGGGAATTTGTGCAAATTCTTAAAAAAAGAAACTACAAGGGTCTTGAATGGGCTTCCCATATTTGTGAAGGCGAAAATCACATAACCGCCTTTTATGCAGCAAAATGCCGAGCAATCCTCTTGGTATTCTCATCGCCAAAGAAAGACTAAGCCAGAATGCTGCAGGAACGTCCGCCCAATTTGCAGACACGTGAAAGCGCGCGCTAGAGCACAAGCTTTAAGCATCTCAAAAAGTGAGCTGTTTGGGCTGGGGGTAGAACTTGGACGAAAACATTGCAGAGGTTATCTTTGATCCTGAGGCTAAACGAATTGTGAGGATGACTTTTTATCGTGATGATCTTCGTTTCCGGTGTATACGCTGTGCTGTCTTCTGCTGCAAGCTTGGGGGACCAATACTCACTAAGAGCGATATGGAGCGTGCAAAGCTGGCAGGACACTGGTTGGAAGACTCTTTGGAGACAACAGCGGATCCGAAGTTCAAGCGCTTGCCTATGACTGTTGGAAACTTAAAAAACAATAAAGCCGGATCGTGTATTTTCCTAAAATCCAGCCCAAGGAGAGGAGTTTACGAGTGTCCGATCTACGATTCTAGACCAGCTCGCTGCAGATTGTACCCGTTCGACTTTGAAACAATCAGTCCGAACTCCTTCACGCTTAAACTTATTCCTTGCTGCAACGGCCTAAACGCTGAAGATGGTGAGTTGGTGAATGAAAACTTCATTACGAAACATTTGCTTAACGCCTTGTTGGACCTGTTCGTATGAGCGCGCGCTGTTACGCTGGACTGTTACAAAAGCCCATCAAAAACGGGTATTCTCAGTTAGCGCGCGCGATTATTGTTTTGAGCCTCAAGCGCGGAAGTTTTCATGATTTTTCGATTGGACGCGGCCTTGGCTCCTTTATTCGAACGAGTATCAACGTTGCCAACACAAATATCGGTGTCGAGGCGATGAAGGGAGACAGTGGACCCAGAGTTTGAAAGAGGTAACCTCCTACTATTTGTGCTGGAATGGCGGTGATCAGCGAGAACACACTGAACATAGCCATTATTCTCCCACGCATCTCTTGCGGTGAAAGATTCGCCTGAAGCGCCGTCAGCGACGGGCCTAGTAAAGCACCGCTCGCGCCGCCTATTGAAGTCCACGTTACAAAGTCGTCTGCTCCTTTGGCCCTCACGAATATGAGTTGATTCACAGGAATTGAAAGAGAAGCGTAAACCGCACTTTTCGCCAGACCGACTCTTTCGATTATTCTGGCCGCAGGCAGCAAGAGCAAGACGCTGATCAGTCCAGCAACATTTGTTAGAAGACCATAGAATTCTGGGGCCAAATGTGCGACGTTTACCAGATAGATCGATGTGTAGGGCACGGTCATGGCCGTTCCAGCACTAGCCAAAACGGCGTAGATCAGAAGCTTCTTTGCTCCGTCCGTGGCGTTTCGCAGAACAAACAAATTGTCCGCGAAAAAGTCTGAAAGAAGACGCCGAATTTGCTTTTTCTCCTTCCCCTTAACCCCCACGTAGGTCTCTTTAAGCGTGACAGCCCTGTATGACACTCCAATGACGCCTAGGAGCCCACTGAAGAAAAACGCTATGCGCAGCCCTTCAAGTGTTCCAAGCGTCTGCATCAGTGTCCCTCCAACGTATGGGAAGAAAATCGAGGGCAACGAAGTAACAAGCGTGAAGGAAACCAAACCCCGCGCCCTAAGCTCCGGCTCCATAGAATCAGTCAAAGTCGCATTGAACGCAGGACCATAAATCCCCGAGATCGCCCCAATCACTATGGGAATCATCAAAAGAACCGGCGCTGATATGAAAATGAACACAAAAGCGGAGCCAGCGCTCAGAAAACTGAAGACAACGATAACTTTTCTTCTACCCCAAGCATCCGCAACATATCCGCCTACTAATTGCATCAAAGCCGTGACAGCCGAGTTGACACCTAAGAGAACACCGATGAAAAACGAACTCGCCCCCAAACCTGAGAAATAAACAGACTGATACGGGCTAATCATCGCCCCCCCGATATTCCAAACAGTTGAGCTCAGAGCAAGAACCCACGTGTTGCCCGGAAGATAGAACCTTCCTCGCCAATTCTTCGAAAGCTCTCTGGATTCACCGGAACCAGCCAATGAAATAGACCTCTGAGCCTACGGTACAAGAAAACATATAAAAGCTTGATGAACAGCCCACTGCGCGCGCCACTTGAGTATCCTGTTTTTCTGCATCTGTCACTTGCTTCTACGCAGAAGATAGGACATCTGGACTTCCACTATTTTGCTGCCTCTCCAGACGTCTTTCTGAAAAACGTATTTATCATCTAAGAGATACAGACGAAAGTCAAACACAAGATCGCCGTAGATCCCTCTGACTGAAACAAAATTCCCTTTCTTCACGCCTTCGGCAGAAAAATCCCTCTGGGACAAAACCACCTTGTCGCCCACTAGTCTTATGACCATGTCCCTCGTAACATCTTTGCCCTTGTCAAGTCCCAGAGCCGTGATACTGATCGTTTCAGAATCCTTGATCTTCATTATCTCCTCGTATTCTTCGACCTTAACTTCGTGGTTAGGGGTGACAGTAACGTCTCTCGTCACCCAAGTCCCCTCCAAAAACGCGACTATTTCGTTCGCTCTTCTTCTATCTTCTGCCAAATCAAAAGCCCCTTCCTACATTTACTAAGCAACATTTTCATAAAAAAACATTGCAGCAAGATCCGTCCCATTGACCGGGAACCCCTGCTCGTTCTTCCGCGCGCGCAAAATAAGGATTAACTGTTTTTGATGGACTTTCGTAACGATTTTGCTGTAACGATCAGTAACAAGTCCAGTTTTTCTGGAATTCTCAGAATTACAATGAACACAACGTTGATTTTTGAGGTTTTGTGACACTTTGCTGAAAGAGACCAGTTCTCAAAGAATTGGGCTTCTTTTTGCGGTACCGCAATGAAATATTCGCAAGAATGTGGAGCGCGCTCTGGTTTTTGAACTCTACCACACGCTTCAGTATTAGCGAGTCTGCAGAAGCAAGAGTACGCATAACAAATGCAGTCTTTGACTACGATGTTTCAACTTTGGCGGAGTTGATTTTCACCATAGAATTCACTGCTAAATCGATTTTGGGTTCAACAAGTAGATAGTAGTCAAATACTTTCTTGATTCGCCGTGGGGCAAGCCCTGTGCTGAATATTTTGTACATTTTGATGAGTTGGGGTTGAATGCGAAGGATATCCGTTAGCGTTACTAACCCAAGCAACTCGCCTTTTCTTATGATGGGCATCTTTTTGATGTTCTTCTCGAACATTAGTTTTGACGCATCTCCGATTTCAACAGTGGGTTCCACAGATATCAAGGGTGTAGACATCACTTCCTCAACTCTTATTCTCTTGAGGTTTTCGGACTTGGCAAGAATCCTTTTCAGAAGATCTCGCTCTGTAAGTATTCCCACAGCCTTTTTGTTTTCTGTGACGATTAAGCACCCTATCTCATGGTCATTCATCAGCTTAACAGCTTCTTCCACCGTTGAGTTACTCGTTGTGGTTACAACTTTCGTTACCATTATGTCACGCATTCGAACTGACATTTGGAGTTTCCCTGAACGTTCTATAATGGAAAGAGGGATAAGGCTTGTGAAGTCTTAATAAATATCCAGAGTCCAACCCTCGCGGTAGCGCGCTAGCGTGTTCCTAAATTCCTTTTCTTAAGTGTGATAGAGTTGATTTGCGCCTTCTGAACGATGCTCATCGTATCCCGACGTCCATCACTATCCATAGACGGAGTAAAGCCGGAAGCACAAGATACTCTGCAAACGAATTCAGGAACAGGCATGCGCGCGTAACAAACCGTCACAGAAATTCTTTTCTACGAAGGTTTGTAACAATCATTAATTTCGGACTCTCTTCTGCCTGTGTTGAAAGAATTGTAAAATGTAACAAGTTACTTTGCGCGCTGTTTTTCCATGAAAAACGGTGAATATCTTATGAGGAACCTTGGCCAACCTTGTACGGCGCGTGAGCTTGGGAAAGGATGAGTCGAGGGGCCGCCTCCGCCCTGGACAAAGGCTTCAACGGTTTTCACGTCTGTTTTCGAAGGCAGGCCTCTCCGGTTTATCCTCTCAGGTTTACATCTTGGTTTTTCTGGGCTTTCTTATCTCGCTTGGAAGGAACATTGCTTTTTCTTATCTTGCCATGTTCTTGGCTGGGAAAACTCAGAGCGGCGGATTAGCATTCGACCCCTCGCTCGTCGGCCTGATGCTTACAATAGGCGGACTCGCAAACACCTTCGCTCTTCCAACGGCAGGTCACCTGTGCGACAGGTTCGGAAGAAAAAGAATAATGCTTTATTCACTCATTCCACAGGTTGCGCTGACCCTTGGCTTCGCGTACGCTCGCAGTTATGCAGAGTTCCTGTCACTATTCGCAGCTCTGTCGATCGTGATGGCGCTTTACCAACCCGCGCACAGCGCCATGATCGCAGACTTGGTTGAGCCCGAGAAAAGAGAGCACGCTTACGGTCTTGACTACATGATCGGCAACGTCGGTTTCATGATCGGGCTGCCCATCGGAGGCTTGATCGCAAGTACAAGCGGATTCTCTGTGCTCTACTTCTACTGCACTGTTCTTGTGGGTGCAACGGCAGCCGGCGTCAGCCTGCTGATCAAAGAATCAAAGCCTGAACAGGGCTCCAATGCACCCTTAATCGTCGTTGGTTCAGTATTCCGAAACAAGGTTTTCATGCTCTTCTGCCTCATGATGTTCTTCACGAACTTCCTCTACGCGCAGTTCTACAGCCTGCTCTCCGTCTACACCGAACACCTCGGCTTCGAACCGTACGTCTTTGGCACTCTTTCCTCGATAGCCGGCGCTATGGTTGTAACGCTCCAAATCCCCATCAGGCTGGGCACAGTGCGAATAGGTCCCGCAAAAGCATTCATAATCGCTCAGACGCTCTTTGCCGCCGGATTCACCTGTTTCATGTTTGCCTCAAACTTCATCGAATTCGTAGCAGCCATTGCCCTTCTGACACTTGGGGAAATGATCTATTACCCGGCGAGTTCGGCTTTTGCCGCTAATCTTGCACCAGCAGACCAGATGGGCAGATACATTGCCATGATGGGACTGTTCTCAGGAATAGGAGGTTCAACAGCTTCAGTCGCAGTCTTCAGCATTTACGGAATGCTGGTCAACAAAACCACAGTATGGGGCATATGGGGAGCCCTCGGGTTTGCGGTTCTTCCAGGCTATTTTCTGCTATCCAAAGTCACCAAGAACCACAAGAAATAGTAGCACACGCGAAACAAACTCCCGAAGACAACGCCACTGAACCCGTTTTCTCCACGGTTAAACAACACAGCCACCACAATTCAGAAAGCCAAAATGATTGAACCGAACAACCGAAACAGCACACACGACTTCAAAGCCATCACACGACCATATCAAAAAAACGTATATGCAAAACGTATAAGCAACACGAAGCATCGACACAAAGCTGAACAACTCGCTCCCAGCATACTTTTTCAACGACAACATCAACATGACCAGGACCGAAGCAAGCCTACGCTGGGCAACGCGGGCAAGTCTCTGGCACACCGGCGTTTCCTTGAACTGCAGCATGTGGCAACTGATTCATATTTCAACTTCACAAACGACATATCTCACCTAAGGAACGAATTACTTGAAAGCTTGCAGCGGAAGCGGAAGAAAAAGTGCAAGGTGATCGATCATGCTAACCAGCATCCTAGTCGTTGACGATGACGCCGGAGTGAGAACCATGCTCTCAACGGTACTGGGCGATGAGGGATACCTGGTTGAAGCCGTGGAAAACGGCAAGCAGGCAGTCAAGACCTGTGAAAAATCTTCTTTCGACGTCGCCCTCATCGACATCGAACTGCCAGACATGAAAGGCACCGAACTTCTCAACAAACTGAAGAGAATACAGCCTAAAATGATCAGGATAATCATCACGGGACACCCCAGCCTCGAAAGCGCCATGAAAGCCGTCAACGAAAGGGCAGACGGATACGTACTGAAGCCCTTCGAGGTAACAGAACTACTGCAAAAAATAAGAAGACTCCTAGAAGAGAAGACCAACGAGTACCTGCGCATCTCCACAGAAACCGCTCACGAAAAAGAGAGCACTCCAGCCGTCAAGTACCAACGCCCAGACAGATGGTAACGAATCAAAACCATTTTTGACCATTTTAGGAACACGCATGCGCGCTATCTTATGCGAGTGAGCGCAAAATCAATAAATATCAGTGAACGGCAAATTAGCGCGCGCCAGATGGAGTCTGAAATGAACTCATCGGCAAAAAGACCCTATCGAAAAAAGGACTCGCGCTAGACGCAAGCGGATAAAATCAGCAAAGAGAGGCGTGCGTATGCATATGGAATTCTTCAACTCCTATCAGGATGCCAGACGCGCAGAAACCTACGCGAAGCTCGAGTTTCCAGTCACGTACTATTTGGCCTACAGGGATCTGCCTGAGATCATACGCGAACATGCCAAAGGGAGAAGAGCACTTGATTTTGGATGCGGAGCTGGACGTTCCACGCGTTTTCTGCGGAGGCTTGGACTCAACGTTGTCAGCGTTGACATTTCAGAGGACATGCTAAAGAAGGCAAGAGAACTGGACCCCAAGGGCGATTATCGTCTAATCGAAGAGGACAACCTAGGCCAGTTTGAGGACAATGCCTACGACCTTGTGCTATCCGCTTTCACGTTCGACAACATTCCCACAATGGAAAAAAAGCTGAGGAATTTCAAAGAGCTTAGACGTCTGCTGAAGACTGAAGGAACCCTAGTTAACCTGGTCTCGTCACCAGAGATCTACACGCACGAGTGGGCGTCTTTTTCCACGAAAGACTTTCCAGAAAACAAACACGCGAAGAGCGGAGACAAAGTGAGAATAATCCAAACAGACCTGAACGATAAGAGGCCGGTGCAGGATGTTGTCTGGACGGACGAGTCTTACCGAGAGACCTACATGAGGGCCAGGCTTGGATTGGTCAAGACCTACAAGCCATTGGCAAAAGAGAGTGAGCCGTACGAGTGGGTCAACGAAACGAGGATTGCGCCATGGGTCATCTATGTGCTGAGAAAACTTGGTGGACGCTCTGGCCGAAGCGGGCGCTCTTCTTAGGGAAGGCTAATAACATTGAAAGAAACTCACAACGCTGACTGACAGAAGGGGCAACGAGTCATGGTCGTGGATTTAAATTTTCGTCCGCTCACTTCTGAAACGTGGCAGGATCTTCAGACGCTTTTTGAAGAGGATAGAGTGTGTCGCGCTTGTTGGTGCATGTGGTGGAGGATTTCAGCATCAGATTGGATGAGGCAGAGGGGCAAAGATAATAGAGAAGCCATGGAAGCAATAGTGAAATCTGGAAAAGTTGCCGGCATACTGGCTTATTCTGATGACAAACCGATCGGCTGGTGCTCGATATCGCCTAGAGAGGAATATTGCAGGTTGGAAAGATCCAGAACTCTCAGAAGAATTGATGACAAACTAGTGTGGTCCGTTGTATGTTTCTTCGTTGGTAAACCTTTCAGGGGACACGGTGTTGCAACCAGATTGCTCGAGGCCGCTGTTGCATATGCTGGAAAGCAAGGAGCCAAGATTGTAGAAGGCTATCCAAGCAGGTCAAACGAGAAGCAATCAGACCGGTTCGTTTACACTGGCCTTATGTCTTCGTTCGAGAAAGTCGGGTTTCTTGAAGTTCAGAACAGTTCCAAGAGCAAGGCAATCATGCGGTACGTGTTTGAAGGCAAGTAGCGACAACGTCTGATCGATGTTAGTAGAAAAGGAGATTTTTGAGAGAGGCATCTCCGTGAGCTATACGATGCGATCAACCCATTGGCTTTTTGAAACGATGCCGTTTTCGCTCCCTTTTTGGCTTGTGGTCCACTGGGCTCAAGCACGCTCTGGTTTCAAGTTAGGCATAGTATGGCAACGCCGATGATTGCAACGACTGCCCCTAGAATGCCGCGCCAGTTAGTCTTTTCTCTGTAGATTATCCACACCACTGGAATGATGAGAACTGGCATCAAGGACATCAATGTCTGCGCAATGCCTGCCGCAATGTAGGCTACAGCCACCATTGAGAGCGTCATGCCCAAGAACGGACCTACCACTGCACCGGCCGCAGTATACTTGATTCCCTCTTTGTCCTTCACGGCCCGGTGCAGGTCCGGCAGTTTTCCCGCGAAAAGAGCACAAGTCCACACGAAAACACCTGCCAGCATCATCCGTATCAGTGCGACAGACACCGGATTCACCGCCACGCTCACGCCGAGGTACATTCCCTTTTTTGAGAGGGCAAGGCCGAACCCTTGACCCATGGCCGAAATCACGCCAAAAAGCACTCCCCAAGTCTTCCGGTTCTTTGCTGCAACTTCTCTTCCGCCTTCTCTTCCGAAGTCTCCTCCTGCTCCAACAAGACAACGGCGATCCCTGTCAACGTGACAGCTATTCCAAATATCGCCAATGGTGAGATCGTCTCTCCAGACATCCAGTACGCGCCTAATGCCGCAAATATTGGAGCCGAGGACTGGATTAGAACCGAACGCCGCGGACCGATCATGACGTACGCTGCAAACAACCCGAAATCACCGATGCCGAGCCCAACGACGCCGCTCAAACCCAGCCATAACCATTGCCCGCTGCTCGCAAGAGGCAGCAGAGTACCCAACAAAACGACATGAGCACAAGCAAGAAGCCCAATGGCCATTATCGTGCGATACGCGTTGACGCTGAACGAACCAAACCTTCTGCCAGCCGACGTGAAAAAGATGCAGCTGAACGTCCATAAGCACGATGTGAGAATCGCAGCTGACTCTCCCAAGACACTTGAGTCCAAAGGCCTCACTGTTAGATTAGGGCAAAACGACCCGGATAACCTTAAACCTTTCCCACAGTCCGCGCCGTTTAGGTTTAGAACAGCAGTTAGCCACGCGAGACGAGAAGACATGGATGAACTGGTTCAAGAAACAGAGCATGGCCTCTAAGACGTTCAGAAGGGATCTGCGTGCTTGGATACTGTGAAGATTATGATCAGGTTAAAGGATAATGCGCATTCTTCATGCGGATGGCCCGAAAACTTCACGAACTTCTCAGAAGGGCTTATGTGGTGCGCGCGTGGAAGCGTATACGTTTTGCATATACGGAGTAGCGCGCTGAATCATTTACTAATATTCCTGTCTGCTGATGATCTATTTTCTGCAGGAACCTCTGATTCTGATTCTGAATTCATATCTTTTAAATGAAACCTGAGCTGAGTTTAAGAGTGCATTGGAAAAGAGCATGGTAGTCGTGACTTCGTTCGTACTGCAACCCGAGTTCTTTGCACTCTTAGGAATCGACCTTTTTCTACTGCTGAGTCTGGTGAGCTGCCTATTGGATGAAAAGTTTCCGAAGGCGATACCGTACATCTATCAAATCGCCGCTATCTACGGGTTTGGACATCTACTGATAAGCCGGAATTTCCTAGACATGTTCGGAGAGTACACGCGGTTCTGGTATTCATTTCTGTACCTCGTCATTGCTCTAGCCAACATAGTTGCCGTGAACATCTACTTCGCCGTGCTGAAAAGACAAAACACTATCGCGACGATATGGTCAGGCACAATCACCTTCCCATCGATCCTTGTGGCCGTATACTTTGTGATGCAGTACAGTTCGATGCAAAACTCCATGCCTTCAATAATGCTGCAGATAAGCCTGCTGATTTCTGCGTGCGCGATAGGGCTAAGCCTCGTCATTCTGGCACGACCGGAAATCATCAGTAAACTGCTACGCAAAAAGAAGGAGGTGATTCGATGAATTTGAGAAACAATCGTTTTGCCAAGAAATCGGTGAAACTACTGATACTATTCCTATTATCAATGCTTATCGCATCGGCGAGCGCAGCGGTCTACTATTCAATGTTAATGCAACCAAGCGTGACAATAACTGGCGCGACAGTAGTGTTTGTTGCTGGAGGTGACTTTCCCGCTGGATCGACCATGGGAAGCAACGCAACTTGGGTCAGCCTAGCCCTCAAAGCATATCCTAACGCGACGTTGACATATGACGAGCCACTCAACATCAGCAATACCGATACTTCCCCCCACAATTTCAGACTACGCAGCGTTTCGATTTCACCCACTAATGGAACCTCTTCAAATGGTAACTTCACATCCATCAACTTCATTGTCGAAAACCCATCTGGAGTCGCACAAGCTTACTTCTACTACAACACCACAGGCAACAATTGGAACACTCCACCCACAACGTCATACATGACATTGCCAGCAAACACCATGTGGATACTCTACGTTCAGACACAGGCAGCCGCTGGTGCAAACGCCGCCACAGCAAACCTAGTGATATCGGTAGACGTGCAGTAGTTCACCTCCCCCCTTTTTCCTTTTGTCTAACAAGGAAGATCCAACATGGAAACGCATCGCATACGGAAGCGTCACTCATTTGTCGTTTGCATAGTGCTAACTCTGTTTCTCATCATAGGTCTTTTTGCCTCAGATGCTTTTGCTGCAACCCACTACCCACTTCTAAATCAGCCCAGTACGACAATTGCTGCGCCTTCTGTTCTTCTACAGGCTGGTACAGCTGGCGCCAGCACCATCTACACGAACAGCACGAGCGCTTTAGTCCAAGTTTCGGCAGCAGCCACTCAGAACTGGCTTGCCGGCTGGAGTTACAGGCAGCAGCACAACATAACGAGTGCAAACGGTGCCGACGTGGGTTATCAGTTCAATATCACAATTTCCAATGCGACGGGGACAAGCAAGGGAAACGTTTGCTATGCTAATGGACACGTTCGGAACAGCGATTTTTCAGACGTCAGAGTTACTGCTAGTGACGGAATCACTCTGCTCAGCATCTGGAACGAAACGGTAAACTCTGGAACTAACGCAACCATCTGGTTCAAGGACACTGACAACCTCACAAGCACCAACAGCACCGTATATGTGTACTACGGCAATGCTGGTGCCCCATACGTAGGGAATGGAACAAACACTTTCTTGTTCTTCGATGATTTATCCTCTGGAACCTTGGGAAAATACAACATTCAACAAACAGGCACGGGTGGGTCATTAAGCGTTGATACAACTCGCGGCAACCCAGCACCTTCAATTAAAGGTTCAGTATCAGGCGGTACTGCCGCGTCAAGCACCTGGACAATAGCTGGAAACTCGAGTTCTTTCATGCCAAACAACTATAGGGTGGACATGGATGTCAACCTGACAGGGGTATCTGCACTTGTAGACTTGTTAACGAATTTTCAAGCATCCAACGGACCATTTTATGTTTTTAGGTTTGACAACAGGTCAACGTATTACGACCTGATTGGGGCTTATCCTTCTGGTAATACAACTACTACAGTACTGAATCAAACCAGCATAAGTTCATCAACTGGAACATGGCTTCACATGAGCGCAATAAGAACTGGAGCCAATTTGTCCTTGTATAAAGGAGGGAGTTTGCAAGGTTTAGGTACACTCGAAGCGACTTATACGACAAATCAAACATATCAATACAGTGGCGGAGGAATTGCCGTAACGACTGATGGCGCAACATCCACTGACTGGTTTGATAATATAATAGTACGCAGTTATGTGAGCCCGGAGCCAGCGCAGGGAGCGTGGGGAACAGAGCAATCTGCCGATGTGCTTAGTGTTGTCAATCAAGCAACAGCCAGTTGGAATGTGAGCTTACAAGTCTACGGGAGCTCAAACATTGCTCGTTTGTCAAGCGCATTCATAGGTTTCAACGACGGCACCTCGAGCACCCAGATAGTGGTTAATAGCGGGAGTGTAACTCAGTCACAAGGAGCATTATGCAACCTGCCAGGAGGCTCAGGATCCACCATATTCATAAGTATGAGCAACCTCGTAGCAAACGTGACTGGAACGTCATATCTGTATGTTTACTTGGAAATCCTTACGCCAAACACGTCCACATTCTTACTTTACACAATAACTTTTGCAATCACTTGAGCGTACGCTCCTGAAAGAAAGAGGCGTCACACCTATCTTGAATGGTCAGAGGCTGATGATCAAGGGATAGGTTTCTCGCCTGCTTTAGCGCGCGCGATAGAGAAAGTTCGCGAAATCAGAAACGAAATAGAAAAGAATCCAAGAGTTACTGGACCCTGTTAGAAGCCGATGTGTGAGTGTCTCAGATAGGCGCTGCGCTATTGCACGCTCCTGCAGCACGCCGGGTTGTCATAGTAGTCTCTGGCGACTCGAATCATGTTGTGGTCCTGCGTCAGCATGGCTGTTTCGTCCATCCAGTCTGACAGCGTCAAGAGAGTGTTCAAATCAGAGATGAGCATTCCAACCGAGCAACAGAGTAAGCGTACATCGCCAAGGTTTGAAGAGTCTTCTTTCTCGAAAACTTCTTGCGTTACGGCGATGTTCAGTTTGACTCTCCGCTTTTCCTCTGCCTCTTTTAACGACTCCTTGAGCTCTCTGAGAACTGCCGGAACTGAAATGAAAATCGTTATTTCTTTTCGGGCTGCTTCAATCAGGGCTTTCATCCTGTTAATGATGTTCTTTTGCCCGCGAATGATGTAAGCCACTTCCAGTTCCTCCGACTTGTCGGCGCTTTCATATATCGGTGTCAAAACGTCAACCAAAACATCTGCTTCCATCATTTTTTCGTTGAACGCTTCGCTTATTTGCTGTTTCAGACTGGCGACGGCTTCCTTTGGCGGCACTGGATGATAGACGTTTGGGTTGCCCCTCTGCACCACGAGCATGCCCTTCTTGGACAGCCCATCTAAGGCATGGTAGATTTTTGAGTCAGGGATGCCTGTTTCCTTGCACAGCGCGCCCGCGGTCATGTTGGAATGCGTCAAGAGCGTAACGTAGGCCATCGCTTCCTGGGTCGGCAACTCGAGCTCTTTAAGCCGTGAAACCATTCTTTCTCGAACGACCGTTTCTGTTATGTTCACGAGGGGTCCCCCTTTTTCTAATGAGCGGTTGTCAGAGAACCCTTAAATAGTTTACTACTACCCAAAAGTAGTAGTAAAAACGGGGCAACCTGACTTGGAAGACAAAATCAAGTTGTTGATAGCCGTCGGGGCTTCCGTCACGGCGAATTGCCAGCCATGTCTCAAGACCGCCGTCACTCAGGCTCAGTCAGTAGGAGTAGATAAGAAGGAAATCATCGAAGCAATCGCGATAGGAAGAGTTGTCAGAAGGGGAGCGTTTGGTAAAATGGACAAATTCGCTTCCAGTGTTACCGGAAAGCCTGTGGAAAAGTCGGACGATTGTCCGTTTGGCTCGACGGAAGAGGATGTCAAAGAATGGGTGGAGGAGGACGATCAGTGTGGTTGCAAGTGAAAGATTGGACCTTTGAGGACAAGGCCCAAGACTTGCTAAGTAGCGCGTGCAAGCCATCATGTGGGAGGTGATCTTCATGGAAGAAGAAAAAGTGAAGAAGATAGTTCGAGAAGGCTACGCAAAGATCGCCAAGAAAGACAAGTCCTGCAGCGGCACATCAACTTCCTGTTGTTCCAACGGCTCCGACATGAGCAAGGAGATCACCAGAAGAATAGGCTACACTGAAGAAGAAATAGCCTCAGTTCCAGAAGGCGCAAACCTTGGCCTAGGATGCGGAAATCCTGTCGCGCTAGCTTCTCTGAAGAAAGGACAAACTGTACTGGACCTCGGCTCAGGCGGAGGGTTTGACTGTTTTCTAGCAGCAAACAGAGTTGGAAAAGACGGCAAGGTCATTGGCGTGGACATGACACCTGAAATGATTGACAATGCCAGAGAGAATGCGCGGAAAGGCAAGTACGAAAACGTTGAGTTCAGACTTGGAGAAATCGAAAATCTGCCTGTGGCAGACGGCACAGTTGACGTTGTTATCTCAAACTGCGTGATCAACCTGTCGCCGAACAAGAGGCGCGTGTTTGAAGAGGCCTTCAGAGTTCTAAAACCTAACGGAAAACTGATGGTCTCCGACATCGTGCTTCTGAAGCAGCTCCCAGAAATCATAAGAAAAAACGTTCAAGCATACATCGGATGCCTCTCAGGCGCCGAAATGAAGAACAAATACCTGCAAATGATAGGAGACGCTGGTTTTCAAGAAGTCAAAGTCATCGAAGAGAATTACTTCCAAGTCGAAAACATGGCCAACGATCCGACCGCGCAATCAATAGTCAAGAAATCGGAGATATCCCCTGACAGAATCAAGAAAATCGCCAAAGCCGTGGCAAGCGTAAGAGTCTCCGGGGTCAAACCCACTAGTAGCGCGCGCTGAGAGCGCAGGCGTGCTAACTTGGGCGTTCGTGTTGTTCGTGGAGAATGTTTCGCTTCCTTGCGTTCCAGGCTGCAAGATTACGTTGATTGGCGATACGACAGAAAAGGACGTTTGGGAAGAGTTCCTGTTCTGTATGCTGCCATTCACGCGCGTGACCACAGTGACAAACAGGGTAATCGCCAAGACTGTGGCAAAGCAATATCCTCCTTTCACAGCTTTTCACGCATGACACGCTGACCCATCAATAAGAAAGCAAGGCAGACTTAGCATTAGGAATACCTCAACGCATAGAGGTACAACAGCTCTAGATGTAGCCGAGACAGAGATGGTACATCCTGCCATATCGCCCACAAGCGCACTCTTCGTGTAAAAAGCGAGGTCTTCGTCAAATAAACCGTGTGAATTCAGAATATTGATTTGAGTTGGCCTCTGTCTGACTAGATCAAGCTATCTTCTCTCTTGGTCATGCCGCACGGTTCTTCTTTCTTCAGAATCTGCCGCGCTTTATTGTTTCAAGCGCGGATCCTACTCAACAGGAAAACCAAACAAAACAAACAGGAGACTGAGCCCTCTAGAAAACGACCATCCACTTGAATGGGAAACGTTTCAAAAAAAAGAGTGGAGGATAGTCTAGCTGGCGGGTTGTATGTTGAAGGGTAGCACCGCGTACGCCTGCGTGCCTGTCGCGTTGATTGCTTCGTATCCTAGCATCTCGTTGATGCTGAAGTTCGCGTTACTGAACACGTTGCTCTCCAACACGTAAACCGTCACGTTTTGCCCAGTATTCGCGAACGTGCCGTTGAACAATGCGGCTCTGCCCACGACTTCGTTGCTCAATGTCCAATCTTTGGGAAGCAAGACTCGGACCTGACCCATGCCAGTGTCCAAGATAAGCATACCTCTAAGCTCTGAGACCACGGTTCCCTGAACCGTTGAGAGCGTAGCGTTCTGCAAAAGCCCTTCAGTCAGATAAAGACCGTTCTCCCGCATTTGAGGCATGCGCGTCATTTGACCCCATGGTATCGTAAAGTTGTCCGGCAGAGTAATGTTGTGCGACTGGAAAAAGGTCTGCATGTTCTGAATGCCCATCTGTTGCTCATTAGCATTAGTCTGTGGTGCCGTTCTGCGAGCATGCGTACACGAAGGCTACAGCGCCCAGTGCGATGAACAAAACCGCAGCTACAGCAGCTATCTTTAAACTTTTCCTCATTCTTTCACATCACCAAGCGATCAGCAGACCGCAGGCTACGTATAAAGTGTTTTTCAGAATTAGACCCGATTCTATCACTAATCTGACCATGCGCTCGGCACATCTGACCGTTAGAAATTGAAGGGACATGTTCATTACGCCAGTTCAAGCGGTTCAGCTCTGATCCGCCTCTAGAAGCTGGAAACAGCCAACAGTGCGCGCTGACCATAGAAACAGGTGATAGAGATTAGGAATTCATAAGTCATTTATTGGCGTTTGCTACCACGTGTCTTTAAACCGATGATGCAACAATACGCGGAGATTCTGGTTGTCCAAAAAGGATTTCGACGAAATTCCACGCAGGGCGGTCAATGAGGGATTATCTGCTAGAGGAGAGTCCGTTGAGCAGTCGGTCCATTTTCACGCGGAAAGCTCCTTTGCAGAATGCATTATTGCTGCCGAAAGTTGCTTCCCGCAGAGAAACAGAATCAAGAACGACGGCGGAGCTGGCTGAATGATAAGAAGAGGAGCGAAGTTACCGGGACATGCGCGGAGGGTCAAAAGCAAGAAAAGGCGCATGGTTGAATATCATCAGTTTTATGAAGAACTAGTGCAGAGTGTTCAAATTGGCCTAGATGTTTGGAAGCTTGAAAACGCAGATGACTTGGGCTCCTTCAGGCTTGTTCTGTCCAATCCTGCGGCGGAAAAGGCAACTGGAGTACCAAGAAAAAAGGTTCTGGGAAAAACTCTTGCTGAGATCTATCCTGCTCTTCTCAAGACAGAGATTCCGAAGATCTGGGTGGAAGTCATTCAAACTGGCGAGACGAGGGAACTGGAGGAATTTCACTATGGCGATGAACGCATTTCCAACAAAGTCTTTCATCTGAAGGTTTTGCCGCTTCCCAACAACTGCGTTGGCTTGGCCGTAGAAGACATCACTGAACGCAGGAAAGCTGAAGAAGCTCTAAGCGAGTCTGAGAGGAAGTACAGAAGCGTCGTTGACAACATAGCCGTTGGCATCCTAGTGATAGGTTCGAACAAGGAGATTCTGGCTTCAAACGCCCAGATGAAAAAGTGGTTCCCGGATGTCGAGGTTT
The DNA here is from genome assembly GCA_963707955.1 of Candidatus Bathyarchaeota archaeon. Lineage (GTDB taxonomy): Archaea > Thermoproteota > Bathyarchaeia > Bathyarchaeales > Bathycorpusculaceae > DASPPK01. The sequence continues at coordinate 935,300 of OY970176.1, forward strand.
CGAAGAACCTGTTTGCTTCAGGGCTTTCAACAATCCTCCTCGAGATGGCATCTGCTCCTATTGTCCGACGTACAAGACGCTGGTAGACGGGCAAGTGCATGAATCGATTAAGAGTGCTTCTGTGCGCGGCGAGACCATGCATTTTAGGGTGACATCGTCTCCGATTAAGGATAAGGATGGCAAAGTCATTGAAGCCATTGAGATGGTGGAGGATGTCACTGAACGTATTCGGTTGGAGAAGGAGCTTAAGTCTCATTCTGAACGTTTAGAGAAACTGGTCAAAGAGAGAACGAGAGAGCTGGCGGAGGACGAAGAGCGTTCTAGAACGTTGAACCTGCTCGGTGGGAAGCTTAATGCTGCCAAGACGCTCGATGAGGTCTACAAATGGACATTAGACGCCATGCATAAGACGTTGGGTTTCGAGCATGGCACATTCATGGCTATAGAGAAAAACAATCTTGTGATTCCGGGTCACCTGGGGCACACAAGACCTGTGCTTTCGAATCTGCGAATTGACGGAACAAGAGGCATAACTGTCAGGGCCGTAAAGACTCGTGAACCCATTCTTGTTTCAGACGTGAATAAAGAAAAAGATTACGTTGCAGTTTTCCCCGGCATTCAGTCAGAACTTGCTGTTCCAGTTCTTGGAGAAGACCGAGTACTGGGGGTTTTAGACGTGGAAAGCAGGAAACCCGGAGCATTCAGCGAAAAAGACGCTACGTTGCTGCAGATTTTGGCTTCACATGCTGCAACGGCGATCAGCAACCAGTTGAAACGGATGGAGATTGAGAACCGCTCGTGCCAGATGGCTTCACTTATGAAAAGCTCGGCTGAGATGATTCACACCGCGGACTTACGGCGCCGCCTCCAAACGATCGCCGAGGCGATCAGAGAGTTCGGATGGCGAAGAGTCGTCATCTCCTTGAGAGACGAAAACATGGAGATGAGAAGCCGAGATGACATGGTAGCCGTTGGCATAACGGATGAGGAAAGAGAATTTCTATGGAAAAACAGGCCCCCGGGACGCGTGGTCCGTGAGCGGCTGGGGCCAGAATATGAGCGTTTCAAAATCGGCGAATTCTTCTATCTTCCATGGAATGATCCTTGGGTTAGAGAAAAGTACGGGTACAAGGCGAGTGTTCTGAGCCATCTTGAGCCTGAAGAGATGGTTGACTGGCATCCGCAAGACACTGTGTATGCTCCGCTTCGATTGGCTGACGGACGCGTCGTAGGTCGGCTAAGCATGGATGACCCTGTGGACGGAAGACGCCCGACTAAGGAGTCTTTGATGCCGTTGGAACTTTTCTTGCATCAAGCAGCGGTCGCAATCGAGAATGCTCAGCTGATTCAGCAGTTGGATAGTGCCAAGGCCAAGATTTCGGAGTATGCCGGCGAGCTTGAAGTGAAGGTTCAAGAGCGGACAAAAGAGTTGATGGAAACTCAGGCGAAGTTGTTGAAGAATGAGAGGTTGGCGGCTATCGGCCAATTGGCGGGGATGGTTGGGCATGACCTGCGCAACCCACTTACAGGAATCGCTGGGGCAGCATATTACATTAAAGCAAATTCAAGGCCAAGGTTGGACCAGAGATCCAGGGAAATGCTTGATATCATTGAAGAAGGCGTTCAACGTTCAAACAAGATCATCGGCGATCTTTTGGAATACTCAAGGGAGATCAGACTTGAATTCTCGGAGACCACCCCGAAAGTGGTGCTGAAAGAGGTCTTGTCGCTTGTCAAGATTCGAAAAAACATTCACGTTAAGAACTTAACGAGAGACAACCCAAGGATCAGCGTTGACATCGAAAAAATGAGAAGAGTCTTCATCAACTTAATCAAGAACGCTGTCGAAGCTATGCCAAAAGGCGGGACACTGACAATAAGAAGCAAGAAATCAGACAACAACGTAGAATTCTCTTTCACAGACACTGGAGAAGGCATGACAAAATGCGTACTTGACAAGCTTTGGAGCCCGCTTTTCACGACAAAGGCGAAAGGAATGGGCTTCGGCCTGCCGATCTGCAAACGAATGGTGGAGGCGCACAGGGGCAAGATCTCTGTTAAGAGTGCCATTGCCAAAGGATCCACGTTCACGATTACCGTTCCAATCAACCCTGTAACGGACGGAGGTGAACAGGTTTGGGTGAACATGCCAGAATCCTTGTTGTCGACGACGACAAAAGCATAAGAAAAACGTTAGAGGCAATACTCAAGGGCGAGGGCTACCACGTGCAAACTGCAGAAAACGGGAAGCAAGCCATAGAAAAGACCCACAGCGGCAATTACAATTTAGCATTGATAGACATTTGCCTGCCAGACATGGAAGGAACAGAGACTTCTGACAAAAATGAAAGACACGACGCCTAAGATGCGAAAGATAATCATCACAGGCTACCCATCCCTGCAAAACGCCGTTGAAGCTCTAAACAGGGAAGCAAACGCCTACATACTGAAACCTTTCGACGTCAAAGAGGTTCTTCAAACAATAAGAGAACAATTGAACAAACAAGAAGCAGAAAAAACGTTCAGCCAAGACAAAGTCACCGAGTTCATAGAGACGCGAGTAAAAGAACTGGAACCTCAGAAGAGCACAGCGAGCCGTAATCGGCGCGCTTAAACGTTGCCAATCTTTTCCCTCGTGTGCAGCAGTCCAACTTTAAACCATTTTTGTATAGGGACATGCAGGCCCACCTTTCGACGCTATGCAATTAGGCGTTTTAGACGCGTTCGGAGATAGCTAACCAGCCTCTGGAAGCTGGAAAAAACCAACTTGCCAGCCAATCCTGATTGCACGCACCATCGCGCGCTAGCGAATCGTTGACTCATCAGCAAAACCTATATTTATAGAGCAATCAAAGATGACTTGTGCACGGGAAACATGGAAAATAACGGCGATTATGTTTTAAGGGTGTCAAATCTAGGCGTCAAGCTTCAGAATCAGACAATTTTGGACAATGTGAGTTTCAAGCTGAAGAGAGGAACTGCCCTGGCAGTTCTTGGCCCGAACGGTGCTGGAAAGACGATGCTTTTCAAGGCCCTATTGAAGCTGGTGCCATACACGGGGAAAATTGAATGGGCAGAAAAAACGAAGATAGGCTACGTTCCTCAGAACATTGCAGTCGCCGACATTCCCATCTCTGTGAAGGAGTTTTTATCATTCAAAAATCACGTGGACGTTGAAAGCTCGCTGGGCCCCGTAAGACTTAACAACAAGAACATGGCACACAAGACCCTGGGCTTTTTGTCCGGAGGAGAGCTTCGAAGAGTGCTCATTGCCTGGGCTTTGGCTGATAACCCAAACGTTCTGCTGTTTGATGAACCGACAAGCGGCGTCGACCTCGGCAGCGAGGAACCCATATTCGTGACGCTTAAGGAGCTGAAGGAGAAAAACAAGATAACTGTACTTCTGATCACTCATGACGTGCATATTGTTAGGGAATACTCGGACTATTTACTGGCACTGGATAAGTGTGTCACCTTCTTTGGTAATTCAAAGGAAATAATGAACCCGCCAATACAGAAAAGGATCTACGGCGAAACGGTGTGCGCTGGAATACCCAACGAAAAAACGTGATCCTCTATGGCAGCATTGTTGCTCAGCCTCTTGATAGGGGTCTCAGTGGGCGTTTCAGCGGGCTATTTGGGCTCTCTCATGGTCCTCAAAAAGATGGCTCTCGTCGGCGATGCCCTTTCACACGTAGCCTTGCCGGGACTCGCGCTTGGAATCTTGTACAACTTCCCACCTTTTCTAGGAGCCTTTGCCTTCCTATTCGCTTCGGCCGTCATCATTTGGCATCTGGGAAGAGTCACCAAACTGCCTTTTGAAACGATCGTTGGCGCAATGTTCACTCTTGCCCTTGCAATCGGCATAATGATTATTCCAGGAGCTGACCTCCTTGAGGCACTGTTTGGAGATATAACCACGGTAACGATCCTAGACACAGTAGCCGCATTAGTCGTCTCTGCGATAGCGGTGCTTTTGACGAAGATTATCTACAAAAAGCTCGTGCTGGGCATGATTTCAGAAGAACTGGCAATCTCAAAAGGCATCGACGTTAGCAGGACAAACTTTGTATATCTTCTGCTGACATCTCTTATCGTGGCTGTCGGCATCAAAATCACGGGAACGCTCCTGGTAGGTTTCCTAGTAGTGGTCCCGGCGGCAGCAGCAAAGAACGTGAGCGCTGACCTGTCCAAGTATGCGGTGTTGAGCGCAGCTTTCGGGACAATCAGCGCTTGCTCCGGAGTTCTGTTCTCAAGCTACTTGAACTTGCCAACCGGACCGTTGGTGGTCTTTTCTGGAATCGTTGTTTTCTTTGGAACTGTATTAGTAAAGTGGAAAGCAAAATAGGGCGAAACAAGCGCAAGAGAAAGAGGAAGTAGAGCTAGTGCAACTGCAAGATGGATTAGGGCAAGGAACAAGAACTTATCGCTTGATGGAACCAGTCACGATTCATGAGTTCAAGGCCTTTGCTGCACGGAAAAGAGTTGTGACGATAGAAAACCAACAAGTGGACATTGGAAATAAATGGAAGATCTCTGAGTTTGGTCCGCCGAAAGAATATGTTCCTGAAGTTCATACGGTTTGGAGTTTTCCGAACAGAGGAGACTGGGCTACACACTTGGGCAATTACCGAGGCAACTGGTCACCCTACATTCCGAGGAATCTGATACTCAAGTACACGAATACAGATGACTTGGTTCTGGACCAGATGATGGGTTCCGGGACAACTCTTGTAGAATGTAAATTGCTAGGCAGAAACGCCGTTGGAGTTGACATAAACAGAGACGCCATTATGGTTGCCCTTGATAGACTGAATTTCTCCTATAACCCGCTGGACTCAGACTATCCTGAAGACCTCAAAATCAGAACGTATGTTGGGGATGCGCGGAACCTAAATCTTATCGAAGACGATTCGATAGACCTCATTGCCACTCATCCGCCATATACGGGAATAATCGCTTATACGAACGGTAGAGTTGAAGGTGACCTTTCGAGTCAAAAACTCGGAGGTTATCTGAAAGAAATGCGGGTTGTCGCAGAGGAAGCCTTCAGAGTTTTGAAGCACAAAAAGTGCTGTGCCGTATTGATAGGTGACACGCGGAAGCATCTTCACTACGTTCCTGTATCTGCCAGAGTTTTGGAAGTGTTCTTAGACGCAGGTTTCGTGTTGAAAGAAGACATCATAAAACTTCAATGGAAGACGAAGACGACAAGAGAGAAGTGGAGAGGCAAAAAGTACGAGTTCTACAAGATAGCTCACGAACACCTCTATATCTTTAGGAAGCCTGCTGAAGGAGAAAAACTGTCACCGTTAAAGTACAGCAAGAGATGGCACGAGGAGTCGCTCGAAAATTAACTGGCACGCATAAAACCCAAGGCCATTTCATGCAAGATCGATGTTAACGCATTTCCTTTGTGAGGCCAGTCCTGCTTACGTGTCCTTTTTCACCCAGGTAATCGGCAAGGGCTTCTTTCCATTCTCTCGTTTGTATGCCATGTTTTGAAAGCCTCGTGCTTTTTAGAGCTGAAAAGCTGGGTCTGCGAGCCTTTGTTTGCTGCTGACTTGTCCTTATCGGCTTCAGCGTTGGGTTTAACCCTGCAAGTCTAAATATTTCCTGGGTGAACTGGAACCATGTGCACTGGCCTTGGTTTGAAGCGTGGTAGATTCCGAAGGGTAGCCGTTTTTCTATGATTTCTTGTATTACTCCTGATGCGTCTTTCGTGTATGTGGGGGTCATCCACATGTCGTTCACTACGCTTAGAGGCTCGTTTTTCTTTGCTTTTGTCATCATTGTTTCAACGAAGTTTCCTCCCTTGCCGCTTGCTCCTGCGACGCCGAAGAGGCTTGAGAGTCTTACGATGTAGTGCTTGGGGTTTTGTTTTGTGAAGAGTTCGCCTGCCAGTTTTGAGATTCCGTAGGTGTTGATTGGGTTTGGAGTGTCGTCTTCCGTGTACGGTTTCTTTTTGGAGCCGTCGAAGACATAGTCTGTGCTTATGAACGTAGCTGTGGCCTCGATTTCTTTGGACACCGTGGCTATGTTTCTGGCGCCTACGGCGTTTACGGAGAACGCTTTCAGCGGCTCGTATTCGCATTGGTCTGTTTGGTGGAATGCAGCGGTGTTTATTATGATGTTTGGGCAGTCTTTTTTCAGAATTAGGCAGCTGTTGTAGTCTGTGACTTCTAAGTCCTGATGGGTTAGGCCTATGACTTCGTGTTTGCCACGCAGCGCTTTCACAAGGTCTGTGCCGAGCTGGCCAGTTGAGCCTATGATCGTGATCTTCATAGTACTGCCCCTTTGACCTCGATGTCTTTGAGGAAAGCTTGCATTTCCAGAAGGTTGCGGTACCATTTGACGGTTATCGTTTTCGGGTCGTCAGGGTTAAGTTTTCCTTCCTTGAGGGCATCGTACACTTCTTTTGCCCCTTCTTTCGGCGAATAATCCGTTCTGTAGTTGAGTGCCCTCTTGATCTTGTCGAAGCTCACCTTGTAGCTTCTCTTGTCAGGTGTGCCGTACCATTCATAGTTAAACGGCAGTTTGATGGCTTCTGCCACCAAGTTGGCGAGGTCAAAGACCTGCACGTTCTGCTCGTCGCTGCCGACGTTGAAGATTTGGCCGTTGACAAATTCCGGGTCCGATTCCAGCACTCTGATAAACGCGTTCGACGTGTCTTTCACGTGCACAAAGGGACGCCACTGCTTTCCGTCTCTCATGATGGGTATTTTACCGTTCTTGAAGAAGCCCAGAACCATGCCGTTTATCGCCAGGTCAAACCTCATTCTTGGAGAAAACCCGTAGACGGTGGCTTGTCTGAGTGCCGTCACAGTGAAGGACTTGTTGGCCAAGGGCAGAATGTCTTTTTCAGCCAGCATGTTGGCCTTCGCGTAAGTTGTTAAGGGGTTCAGGCCTGACTGTTCCGTCAGAGTTCCTTCCTGGAAACCGTAGACGCTGCAAGTGCTGGCCAGAACGTATTTTCCTACGCCGTGTTTCTTAGACAGAGCGGCTACTCTCACTCTTCCTTTGTGGTTTATTTCGAGTGTTTTCTGCGGGTCAAGTTCGCCGCTCGGGTCGTTTGAAAGCGATGCCAAGTCGAGGACGGCGTCTACTCCATTCAGTATTTCTGGCTTGAACCATCTGATATCGCCCTTGATCAAAGTGATTTTATCTTTTACGTCTTTTACGGGGTCGGTTCCAAAGAACAGCCTGTCGAGGCATGTTACGTCGTGGCCTCTTTCCAAGATTGTTCTCGTGAGGACGGAGCCAATGTACCCTGCACCGCCTGTGACTAACACTCTCATTACTCTGGCCCTCTCACTTGTGCGGAGGACTGAACCAGTCCCACGGTTTGCCCACGCGAGGGTCGTCTTTCTTGCCGTTTATCTCCGTCGGAACTATTTTCTGGTCGTTCCAAGCCCTGCGGATTTCGTCTGGATTCTTGTAGTCGTAGAGCCTTGTCACGAAGTAAACCGTCAATGATGGTTCGTTGCTGACGGTTTTTGTCCCGTGCAGGTACTTGCCCGGTATTCTCACAATCGTCGGCTTTTCGCCGCTGGTTATGACTTCTGCCAGTTTTCCCGTCTCTTCTTCATAGGCGCAGATCTTCATTGCCCCTTTCAGCACGAGAAAGTAGTCCACTTGCCCTCTCACGTGTTTGTGCCATGCTCTGACGATGTTTGGGTAGCTGCTGCTTACGTTCACCTGTGTTACCCATTCGTCTTCAAACATTTCTTTCCAATCTTGTCTCAGCGCCTCGGCGAAAAAGCCTCTTTCGTCTGGCAGGATGTTTATCTCGCTGGTTTTCACTCCTTTCAACGGGTACTCTTTCATATTTCCACCTCTGAATAGTCCCCAACGTGAAGTTTTATCGCTTTGGTCTTTCTGTTTTTACATACCACTGCGTTTTTGCCTATGAGGCTTTCCTCGAGTCTGTCAACGTCCTGAACCAGAGCGTTTTCTAGGATTACAGAGTATTCCACGTTGGAGCTGATGATTCGTGAGTTGTCTCCAACACTCGTGTACGGTCCTATGAAGGAGTTCTCTACCACCGTGTTCTTGCCTATAGTGCATGGGCCTCTAACCGTGCTGTTCGTTATCTTCGCTCCATCGTCTACCCTGACTCTTCCTTCGACGGTGCTGTTTTCGACTTTTCCCTTGACGCTTCTCTTTATGTACTCGTCCAATATTTTCGCGTTGGCCGAGAGTATGTCGTCTTTCTTGCCTGTGTCTATCCACCACGTCTTGAGTACTCCAGCTTTGACCTTGAAACCCATGCTTATCATTTCTTGCAACGCGTCAGTTATTTCCAGTTCACCCCTCCATGAGGGCTTGATCCTTTCTATGGCCTGGTGGATCCTGTTGGAGAGTATATAGGTGCCGACTATTGCGAGGTTGCTCGAGGGTTCCTTAGGCTTTTCTATGAGCTGCTTTATGTTGCCTTCTCCGTCCAAAACGGCTACTCCGTATTTCGTTGGGTCTTCCACTTCTTTCAAAAGGATAAGCCCGTCGAGCTTTTCTCGTTGAAACCTCTTGACGAGGTTAACTATTCCTAACCCTTGAAGGTTGTCCCCCAAGCACATGGCGAGGCTGTCTTCTTTCAGGAAGCCCTTAGCGGTCTTGACTGCGTGTGCCAGGCCCAACGGTTCTTGAGTGATGTAAGTGACGTTGAAACCCCATTCCGCGCCATCCTTAACGTATTCCTTGACGTAGCTTCCAGTCTCTGGCGCGATCACCAGACCAACATCGGTTATGCCCGTTTCAGCGACTTGGTCGAGAACGTAGCCGAGAATAGGCCTGTTTGCGACGGGGATCAGCTGCTTGGCCAGGGTGAACGTTAAGGGCCTGAGCCTAGTGCCCTTTCCCCCGCTTAGAACCAACGCCTTCAAGTGTTTCGCCACTTTATCGCGTAGAGTGTCAATGGTGACTTAAGTATTTCCTCACAGTAATAAAGCACCGCGCTGATCGCTTAAGAAATAACGGACGGCCTGGACCCATACGCAAAGGGCTCGAGCCCATTTCTAGAAAAAGTGCAGTGCGGGGGGTAGGTAGCGCCGTCACCCGAGTTTACCGACAATATGTGTTTAGAACGTTCTTTGTTGGGCTACAAATTTCCTTTTGCCACTTTGAATCTACGGTAGGGTGAGGTCAAGATTCTTATCTTTGTGCGCGCGGTTTATTAGGAGCCTTAGAGCCTTACTTGACAATTCAAACGATGGAGGCCGCATAAGGTTGAAAATGTTTGGCTGTGAGCCAATCAATGGCTGCTGCAGGCGTTCTCCATTTAACCACATGATAAAAGAGAATTGGTTACTTTGACAGATCCCATTATCGAGGCTGTGAATCTCTCCAAAAGCTACGGCTCGTTTGCTGCCGTGTCGAACCTAAACTTGAAGATTGAAGGGTCAAAGTGCGTTGGATTCTTAGGCCCGAACGGTGCAGGAAAGACAACTACTCTCAAAATGTTTACTGATCTGATCAGGCCGTCCGCTGGAGAGGCTCTTATAAACGGTGTAAACGTGCACACTCAAAAGAAAAAAGCACTTGCTTCCGTGAGTGCTCTGATTGAAACTCCCGAAATCTACCCATCGCTAACGCCCAGAGAAGCACTCATGATGATAGCCGAGATAAGAGGAGTGCCAAGCACAGAGCGGAGCAAGAGAATAGAGGAAACCGTTTCAGAAGTTCGCATGGAGGAATGGATTGATAAGAGGGTTGGCAAGTTCTCCAAAGGAATGAAACAGAGAATATGCATAGCCTCTGCGCTTCTGAGCGATCCAACCATACTTCTCCTGGACGAGCCCACCAACGGGCTTGACCCAAGAGGAATGAGCGAAGTCAGAGGCATCGTAAAATCCCTTAAGAGCAAGGAGAGACTGATTTTCATGAGCTCCCACATTCTCAGTGAGGTTTCAGAAGTCTGCGACGAAGTCGCGATGATCGACCATGGAAAACTAATCGTCTACAACACGATATCCAACGTGACAGCCAAGTTCATAGGAGGAGAAAACATCGTGGAGGTTGAGCTGCAACGTCCAATCGATTCCGAGCAGACAATCAAGAAAATAGCGGCCATTCCAAGCATAATCACGGCGGAGAAAAAAGACGACAGAAACTTGACAATCAGGTTCAGCGGAGGCCTGGACGCGCAAGAAAAGATCCTCTCTTACCTGGTGAAAATGAACATTGGAGTAATCAGTTACAGACCAGCGTCATCAGGACTCGAAGACGCATACCTCAAACTTATCAGCAGCACGTTGTGATCAAACATGAACGAAACAGAAACAATATCTGAGAACAAAGTGCCGAGCAGCCTCACACAAGTCGGCATCACGATGAAATACACGCTCCTCGACTACTTCAGATCCCGCAGATTCTTCATACTCCTAGCCATAACCCTCGCAATAAGCGCCCTACTCACCTTCATAGTCGGATACTACCGTCCCGCGACTTTTCTCGATTCCAACCTGTCGTTCTACTCTGGCTGGTGGGGCGGCAGCGTCACCTTCGTGATCATACTTGGAGGGATATTCTTCGGCGGAGACGCCATCAGTGGCGAATTCCAAAACAAAACGGGCTACTTCGGAGTTCCAAACCCAATCCGAAGATCGAGCATATACATTGGCAAGTGGCTATCCGCCTTCATTGCAGCCACAATAATCTTCGCCATCTTTGCAACCATCACCGTTGGCAACGGGTTATACTACTTCGGCGCTAACGTCCCCATCCAATTCGGTCAATCACTGCTCTACGCTTGGTTTTACCTAGCCGCAGTAATGGGCTTCACTTTCTTCTTCAGTTCACTGTTCAAGAGCAGCAGCATGTCTATCCTCCTGACCGCAATCCTTTTCCTCTTCGTCTTCTCACTAATAGAACTGCTCGTTTCAACCCTCGTCAATGTTGAACCCTGGTTCATCCTAACCTACGGGGCCGGAATAATCGGAAACATACTAAACCCCCTAGGGTACCCGGGCCACGTCACACATAACCCTGTAGGCCGGGGAAGACTGACAATAACCTCCTACAATGCCTATGTCCCCGAAGGCCTAGCAATAATAGGACTGTACTTCATCATAACCGCGATATTGGGATTGGTCCTCTTCGAGAGGAAAGAGTTTACCTAGACGAGAATTGACGGTGAATGACAGAGAGTAAGGAAAGAAAGAAATGCAGAGAAGGAGGTGGAACAACTGACTTTTGTAAAAGTTGCTGAAACCTCGGAGATACCCTCGGGGCAAATGAAAGCTGTTAGGTTTGAAGAAAAAGAGATTCTGATTGCCAACGTAAGCGGCTCGTATTATGCCATGGGTAATAGGTGCACTCACGCTGGCGGAGACCTTTCGAAGGGAAAGTTGGATGGCACAACCGTAACCTGTCCCAAACACGGCAGCAAATTTGACATCACAACGGGCAAGGTTGTTTCTGGTCCAAAAGTTCTCTTCATGCACCCAAAAATCAATGACGAGACCGCTTATGAACTGAAAGTTGAAGGAAAAGACATCATGCTCAAAAGCGAATAGTCTCATTGAAGACATAATTTGACGGAACACCTGTTCACGCGCGCGAAAGAGACTCATAGGTTTCTCCGATATCTGGTATTGGTCTTTACGGACTCATAACCAAACGGGTTCAACTCCAATCTTATCCACGCACTGGCTCTGTTGTCGTTGCTCTCGTTTTTCATTTCAAACAGAACGACATGCAACCCTTTGGTTGCGTCTTATAGGGTTTTTTCATGAAAACCCATTGGGTTCGGGGGTTGACAGGACTTCCGTTTCGAGATGGCGCGCGCCGGTTCCATTTTACAGAATTTCATTTGCTGCGTCTTTGTAGACTTTGAAATCATGCTCCGTGAACAAGGCGAAGGTTATTTCGCGCAATGTGCTCTCCCTTTCAAGAAATTGCTTCACCGTCGTTAGAGCTATTCGGCTTGCCTTTTCAACAGGGTATCCGTACGCTCCTGTGCTTATTGAGGGAAACGCCAGTGTTTTCAGCTTCTTGGAAGCAGACCAGCTCCAGCGAGTTCTCGTAGGCATCAGCCAGAAGACCTGGTTCACCGTGCGACCCTCCATGCCAAATGGGCCCGACCGTGTGGATCACGTACTTAGCTTTTAGGTTTCCTCCGGACGTGATAACTGCCTTTCCAGTTGGAAGATCGTTCGGCCACTCTGAAGCTCTTATGCGTTTGCACTCCTCGAGTATTGCGGGTCCACCTCTTCGGTGTATGGCGCCGTCGACGCCTCCGCCTCCCATGAGAGTTGGGTTTGCCGCGTTTATTATTGCATCAGCGTCAACATCGGTTATGTCTCCCTGAACGAGGCGGATTTTCCCATTTGTGACGTTGAATTCTGCAGCAATCATCTTCTTTTCGTCACTGACATTTTATTTCCTATCCAGATCAGAAATGAAGCGTTTCTGCAACTCGACTATTTCTGTGCTGTTTCGGGCATTTTTGTAGCCTTCCAGTCTTTCATGGTTCATTTCGAGAAAAGTGTGTCCCCACTTGAAGATGGAAAGGAGCTGAACAGCCTCCTGTTCAAACCCGACGATGTACAAGGCTGCAGCCAGAGCCTCAACAGTTGAGAGTTTGGTTGGCTTGCCAAAGTTAACGGGGTTTCCTGCGATCAAGAAGGGCAGACAGCGAGACGTCCCCCTAACGCGTTTCAGAAGCACTTCTTCAGCCCGCTCCCAGCTGCAATCCAAACCAGCCAGTCCAAACCCTTCAACACGCTCTTTATCGGCAGGAGAAAAGGCAACTTCTGAAAAAGGATTGAGCACAATAGCCCTCTTTGGCAGGTATCTTACTTGAAGTACTTCACGGACAAGTCCAAATCGTCTGAGCTTCGACGCAGTACATTTTCTTGGATCATCCTGCTTCGCGTTGTAAACGACGATCTTAACTTGCCTTTGCACGTGCTTCCTGCACCCTTGCACGATCCATCGGGTTATTCAGAACGTGCGGAATCCAGTCGATGAGGTCTGATGCGACCATGTGGGGCCCGATTTCTTGGAAGACGAAGTCTCCGGCAGCTCCGTTTACGAACGCGCCTGCGACAGCCGCCTCAAACGGGTCGACTTTTTGAGCGAGGAAAGCTCCGACGATTCCTGAGAGCACGTCTCCTGTGCCGCCGACTGTCATGCCAGGGTTGCCTGTGAAGTTGAGTTTCAAACGGTCTCCGTCAGAGATTATGTCAACGTGTCCCTTCAACAGTATGACCGCGTTTAGCTTTGCCGCTGTCTTTTGCACTTCGGTGACTTTTTGAGACAAGGTCTCTGGCAGTTTTCTCCCGGTCAGTATAGCGTACTCTCCAGCGTGCGGAGTTAAGACCAGGGGCACTTTGAGTTTTCTCTTGAAACCAGCGAAAGCCTTCAAACCGTCTGCATCCAAAAGCAGGGGTTTACCAGCACGCTCGACGATGTCAATCATCGCACTAACGGCCTCGCTGGTTTCATCGTGCAACCCGAGACCTGGACCTAAGACGACGGCGTTGCAAGATTCCACGTGTTCTTTCAATTCTGAAACGTTGCTCAGGTTCAAGTGGTCTCCAGCGAGCTTTATCGTGATCAAGTCTGGGGACATAGATGAGATCGCATATGCGGTTTTCTCCGGCGCAGCCAGATAGGCTAGGTCGACACCGGTGCGCAGAGCGGCCTGTGCCACAAAGGTGGGAGCCCCTGAGAAAACTTCGCTTCCACCGACAACCAGCAAACGTCCAAAATCGCCCTTGTGCGACTCTAATGGCCGTGGTTTCACGACTGCCAAAACGTCGCCTGGACCCGCGTAACTCTCAAACTCTTTGGGCAAACCTATTCCCTTGACAACCAGTTCGCCCACGAACTTCTTGGCCTTCTCAAGTCCCTTCTTCGACTTGTGAAAAGTTATGGTCAAATCAGCCTTCACTGCCGCTCCAAGAACTTCCCCCGTGTCCGAGTCGATCCCTGTTGGCACGTCTACGGCAACTCGGAAAGCATCCATCGCGTTGATCTTCTTGACCAACTGCAGAACCGGAGGTCTCAGGTTTCCTTTTGTGCCCGTTCCAAGCAGCGCGTCAATAACCACGTCCACGTCTACTTCCGGTGTCAGAGTGCTGTCGTAAACTTCATGTATGGCTATGGTGTCTTGCAGAAACTGTAAGGCTTTAAGATTTTGCAGAGCTTCCTTGTCCGAGATGTCCTTGCTCTTGCCCGCAAGAATCACGGTGACTTTGAAGCCCATAGAAGAGAGGTGTCTCGCGGCGACGAAACCGTCCCCGCCGTTTCCGCCCAATCCGCAGAAGACCGCAACAGACTTTCCCGGTTTGAAGCGCGAAGCGACTTGGCAGGCCACGCAGTGCCCAGCGTTTTCCATCAACAGAAGCCTCGAGACGCCGAAGTACTCAGAGTTCACTTCAAGAGCACGCATTTCACGGCTGGTTATGGCATCTTTCAACAAGCCTGAAGCCCCAGTAGTCTAATGCTTTGAAACCGAAGATAAGCATATCCGTTAATCTTGATACGCAGCATTTCCTGAAATATGCCATGGCAAGCCAACAGGGCACGTAGCAAAACATTTTAATGCAGAGAGCCAAACAATAGAGTCGGAGATGCAAATGCCAACGGCATTCGTGTTAATAAACACGGAAATCGGTTCAGAAGCAGACGTGCTGAAAGACTTGAAGAAGGTAGAGGGAGTCGAAGAAGCAAACGCGGTCTACGGAGTCTACGACATAATAGCCAGAGTGAAGGCAGACACGATGGACAGACTGAAAGAGATCGTGACGTGGAAGGTCAGGAGACTCGACAAGGTTAGGTCAACGCTGACCATGATCGTCGTTGAAGAAGGAGCAAAATAGCAAGCACTCCCCTTTTTCTCGAAGACAAACAATCCCTTTATTTACGTTCCATTCTGACTTATTCGAAAGAGAACAGGCTGCTCTGAATGAAGAAAACGATGCACATTGGACTCGACGATACCGACTCGACCAGAAAGGGATGCACAACATACGTCGCAGCTCTCCTCGTGGAGAAACTGCTGAAGCTCGACGCCAGTTTCATCGACTACCCTAACTTGATCAGGCTGAACCCTAATGTTCCCTGGAAAACGAGGGGAAACGGCGCACTGTGCCTCAGAATACAGCACGACGAGAGTGTCGCGGACAGAGTCAAAGAAACAGTGATCTCAACAGTTGAGAAACAAGCGGACCTAGAATGCAGAGGCACAGACCCAGGCATAGTGTTTTTCCAGTCACCGAAAATTCCGAGGGAACTCGGCACCTTTGCAAGGAAGACCATAACAGGAGTAGTGAACCTGCCAGACGCAAAGAGGCTCTTGAAAAAGTTCAAAGGTGAGGCAATCGGATTCAAGAGTGGCAGAGGAATCATCGGCGCCTTGGCAGCAGTTGGAGAGAACCTTCAAGCAGACCACACGTACGAAATCATCGCGTACCGCGCTCCGGGAAACTATGGGTCAAAGCGAATGGTAGATGAGGCTTCAGTCTTTGAGATGGACGCGGCAACAAGACCCTACACGTTCAACAACGTCGACGCGGAGAAGAGAAGAGTCATAATCACGCCTCGAGGACCAGACCCGATTCTTTTCGGCATACGAGGCGAAAGCCCGGAGGTCGTGAAGAAGGCTTTTCAAATGCTCAAGGTTCTGGAACCCGTTGAGAGATGGGTCATCTTTCGCACGAATCAAGGAACGGACGAGCATCTCAGACGAGTTGAGAAGCTAAGCGGGATCACGCCTTACAGTCCGCTGATCGCGAGGGGAACAATCTCGGCTAGCCCTAGGATGATTCGGGGAAGACACGTGATCTTCTCGATTAAAGACGAGAGTTCTGAAGTGGATTGTGCAGCCTACGAACCCACGGGGGCCCTCCGCGCCGTTGTAAAGAAACTGATCGTTGGGGATCAAGTGGAAGTCTGCGGCGGTGTCCGTCGCCCTTCTCTGAGCACGCCTCTGACCATAAACCTTGAGAAGATCCGATTGTTGAAGCTTGCATCACAAATCGTCTTCTGCAACCCGTTGTGTTCAAGGTGCGGGAGGCGGCTCAAGTCTATGGGAACGGAAAAGGGTTTCAGATGCGACAAGTGCGGCTCGAGATACCCTTCTCTCACAAAGGTTGAGGCGAGATTGAAACGTGAAATAAGAAGAGGCCTCTACATGACTTCAACCCGGTCTCAGAGACACTTAACTAAGCCTGTTGTCCGTTATGGGATGGAGAAGCGCCATGAACGGGTTGAAGAGTTAGCGAGGGAATGGCACTTCCCATGAGGCTATTTTTGATCAACCTTGAAGATTTCTAGCAGCATCTCGTAGAGCTCGTCGCCGCCCTCAACCTTAGAGAAAAGGTCCTTTTCCGCCTTAAGCAATCTTCCCATCGTCGTGTATGTCTCTCGCCACTCCAGTCTCTTCCACATTAAGCGGTAATTCTTCAGTTCAAGCCATGCGCGGAAAACTAGGACTGCGAACATTGCGAGCGTCGCCGCCAGGTTCAGTATGTATATGTTCAATATTTCGTCTGCCACGGTCCACCTCCTCCTTGCTCTTTTAGCCCTACTTTATCGGCAAAACGCATTTAAATCAGACTCTGAGTAATCTGAAACAGAGAGAAGGCTCGGCTTGAGTCAGGTTGTCTCGCCACTCGTTTTCCAGTTGGGCGTCGGCGGGGTAGGCGGCTTCATTGTCGGGTTTGCCCTCAAGAAGCTCAGCAAGCTCATACTCGTTCTGATAGGTGTTTTCATACTGGCACTTATCTACTTGAGCACGCGGGGCATAATTAACATAAACTATGACGCGCTCTGGACCGCACTGGCGAATTTGCTCGGTTCAGCTGGCTCAGCGTTCTCATGGCTGATCGGCGTCATATCAGTACTGCCTTTCGCAGGAAGTTTCATCGCGGGTTTCCTGATAGGGCTCAAGCTCGGATGAGGATGGCTTCGAAGGCAGCACTTATGAAGGTGCAATTTCACGAAGAGCGAAAATGATGGCCAAAAATTTGACGCAGTACATACAGCATTGGGGAGCCAAACTTGGAACGGAACTTCTTGACAACGAGATAAGGGCTCACACGTGGCATGGAGACACCTTTGAAGAAGCCGTCAGAAGGGTCTACGAGCGTCAGCGAAGACAGCCAGCGAAATAGTTTAAATGCCTGTTTCTTGTTAATCCTTTGAAAAATCTGGTTCCATAGTTTGTAGGAGCGACTGAAGTTGAAGAGATTTCCAGCTGAGGAGTACGATCTTCCATTTTTCCATGAACAAGGCTTCGTTAGAAAACTGTGCCCTAAATGCGATATCTACTTTTGGACCCAGAACCCGCAGCAAGAAACTTGTGGCGAAGCAACGTCAGAAGGATGTGCTTCATACACTTTTTTGAATAACCCTCCCACAAAGAGAAGCTACAGCCTGCGTGAAATGCGGGAATCTTTCCTTTCATTCTTCGAAAAACATGGACACGCACGCATAAAACCCTACCCAGTTGTGGCTAGATGGAGAGAAGACCTCTACCTGACGCACGCAAGCATAATCGACTTCCAACCATACGTGACCGACGGGCTTGCGCCGCCTCCGGCGAACCCCCTCGTTATTTCTCAACCCTGCATCCGACTCGTCGACATCGACAACACCGGACCCACCTTCGGCAGACACATGACAATCTTTGAAATGGGCGGCGCACACGCCTTCAACTACCCAGACAAGGAGGTTTACTGGAAAGACCAGGCGGTGCGTTATCAGCACGAATGGGTCACAAAGGATTTGGGCGTGAAATCTCACGAGATAACGTATAAGGAAGCGGTCTGGGTAGGCGGCGGAAACGCAGGTCCGTGCGTCGAATCGATTATCCGAGGCCTAGAGGTTGACACGCTCGTTTTCATGCAGTATAAGGTCACAAACAACGAGTTCGTTAAGCTGCCGATCCGAACGGTGGACACGGGCTACGGCATAGACCGTTACGCGTGGGTTTCTCAAGGTGTGCCAAGCGGGTTTCAAGCGATCTACGGTGAACTTCTTGCTAGAATATTCAAGATGGCAGGGTTAACAAAAATCGACAATGAGATGCTCGTGAAGGTGGCAAGCGTCTCGGGCCTGGTGAGCCTAGATAAAGCAGCAAGCAGGCTGGAAACAAGAAAGAAGGAGGCTGAGCTTGTCGGGGTGAAAACAAGCGAACTGGACAGATTCGTCGGTCCAATTGAGAATGCTTTCGCGGTCGCCGACCACACGAAATGCTTGAGTTTCATACTTTCTGAGGGCGTTGTCCCTTCGAACATTCAGGAAGGATACTTGGCTAGGCTTGTATTCCGAAGGATTTACCGGCTGCTGAGAACTCTCGGCATTCCGGACAAGCTTTACGACATCATGGACATGCAGGTTGACCTGTGGGGTGAAGACTTTCCGCGTCTTAAAGAGATGCGTGACGAGATCATGGAGATGGTGAAGGTCGAAGAGGAGAAGTTCGAAGAAACGATCAAGCGCGGCGAGGGAATGGTGAAGCGCATCTCTGCAGAGTTGAAAGAAGAGGGCAGAAAAGAGATGCCCGCAGAAACGTTGACGGAACTTTACGACTCTCATGGGCTACCACCTGAGATCGTCAAACAGGCAGCGGAGAAAGAAGACCTCAAAGTGGAGGTTCCGGACAACTTCTACACGTTGATCGCCCAGAGACACATGCAAGTGTCCAAACCGGTCGAAGAAGAAACCGCGTCAAAAGAGTGGCTGAAAAAAGCTGTTGCAGACCTTCCGCGAACAGAACCGCTCTACTACGAGGACCAATACTTGAAGGAGTTTGATGCAAAGGTTCTGAAAGTGGTCCAAAACGAGTTTGTCGTGTTTGACAGAACCTGCTTCTTCCCCGAAGGCGGAGGCCAACCGCCGGACACGGGCCACATCAGATTTGACGGAAAGACAGCAGAGATAACTGACGTCCAAAAAGTTGGCACCGTCATAGTTCACAAGATAAAAGGCGACTCTCCCGAAGAAGGCCAGAAAGTCAAGGGCACAATCGCCTGGGATAAGCGTTACAGTCTCATGAAAAATCACACGGCAACCCACGTCATCGGCGGCGCTGCGAAACGAGTGCTCGGACAACACGTTTGGCAGTACGGAACTCAGAAGGGCGTTGAGTCCTCAAGGCTTGACATCTCCCATTATCGCAGGTTGACGCTGGAGGAACTGCAGAAGATAGAGACTCTGGCGAACGAAGCTGTCCTGAGAAACATTCCGGTTGACATCGCGTGGATGCCCAGGAACGAAGCCGAGAGCCGGTATGGTTTTCGACTTTATCAGGGCGGAGCGGTTCCTGGCAAGGAGATCCGCGTTGTGAGAGCAGGAGACTGGGACGTTGAAGCCTGCGCGGGAACGCATCTGAGAAGCACCGGCGAGATCGGCTTCATCAAGATAGTGCACTCTGAGAGAGTCCAGGACGGCGTTGAAAGACTCGAATACTCCGTGGGAATTCCAGCGGTAAACGCCGTTCAAGCGAACGAAAGACTGCTCGTAAAGCTTTCAGAAACGTTGAACGCACCATTTGAGAAGCTGGACCAAACGGCTGAAAAAATAGTCAAAGAACTGAAGAAAGCAAACGTCGATAAGAGGAAACTCGTCAAGGAGCTGGCAGCGCTGGAGAGCACAGATGTGGGTTCAGAAACGGCCGCCAAAGGTGAAGGAATGAGCGGCATAAACATCGTGCTCCGTGATTTTCAGGGATCGGTTGACGTTGACCGCATGGTTCAAACGGCAACTGAAATGATCAAGAGGAACGAGGCAACCGTAACAATATTCTACGGTGCAGATGAGGAGAACGCTAGGATAATGGTCATGGCTGGAAAAACCGCGCTTGAAAAAGGCGTAAACGCCGGCGAAATAGTGAGAGAGGCTTCAAAACTCATAGGCGGCGGAGGAGGAGGAAGACCCAACTTTGCCCAAGGCGGCGGAACACAAGTTGAAAACGTGAAAGAAGCCGCCAAAAAAGCGGAAGAAACTTTGAAAAAACAATTGAAACCCTGACGCGAAGCTTTTAGGAGACATCCCATCTCAATACACCATGCATTGAGGAGTATGGATGAAGTATAGAAGCTTCGGAAGACTAAACTGGAAAGTTTCGGCAATCGGGTTCGGCGCGATGAGACTACCCATCATTGGGAATGACGCTGCAAAAATCGACGAGCCTGAAGCGATCCGCATGATAAGGTACGCGATCGATAACGGCTTGAACTACTTGGACACAGCGTATCCGTATCACCGGGGAAATGCAGAGACCTTGGTTGGAAAAGCCTTGCAGGAAGGCTACAGGGAGAAGATCAAGCTAGCTACAAAGATGCCAACGTGGCTCATCAAATCCGAACAGGACATGGACAAGTATCTGGAAGAACAGTTAGACAGGCTCCGCGTGAAGCAGGTCGATTTCTACCTTCTGCACGGACTGACCGGCGAGCGTTGGCAGAAACTCACAGAACTGAACGTGTTGAAATGGCTTGAGAAGAAAAGAGACGAGGGAAACATCAGCGGTTTTGGCTTCAGTTTTCACGACGAATACGACGTGTTCAAAAAGATCATAGACAGCTCTGACGAGTGGACCCTGTGCCAGATCCAGTACAACTACATGGACTCGAACTATCAAGCTGGTACAAGAGGGCTAAAGTATGCCGCGTCGAAAGGCCTCGCGGTCATAGTTATGGAGCCGATCGCCGGCGGAAGACTGAGCGTTAAACCGCCAGCCGAGATCGAGGCCACTTGGAACGAAGCAGACTTCAAGAGAACCCCAGCGGAGTGGGCCCTGCAATGGGTTTGGAACCAGCTTGAAGTATCCGTGGCGCTCAGCGGCATGAGCACGATGGGGCAGGTTGAGGAAAACCTTCGAAGCGCAGACCGTTCAGGCCCAGGAACTCTGACCCAAAATGAACTTCAACTTATCGACCGAGTCAAGTCGAAGTACGTGCAGTTCGGTTTCGTCGGGTGCACAGGCTGCAGGTACTGCTTACCGTGTCCTGAAGGAGTGAACATCCCAGAGATAATTTCGCTTTACAATGAGTATTACATGAAAGACAAGGACGATGAGATAAAGAAAAAGTACTGGGAGCACATCACAAAAGAAAGTCAAGCCAAAAGATGCGCAAGATGCGGAACGTGCGAGGAACTCTGCCCACAGAAGCTGACGGTAAGAGACATCCTCAACAGAGCGGCTTGGATATTCGAGCAAGATACTGGTTAGGCACAGCTTGTAGTTCGGTGTCTCGATGATTAAGGCCGTACTATTTGACATGGACGGAGTGATAGCAGAAACTGAACACGTTCACGTCGAAGCGGAGAAGCAGACCTTGCTGAAGTACGGCGTTCAAATCACTGAGGATGAACTGCACCGGTACACGGGAACGACGGCCAAGCAGATGTTCATGGAACTGATCGCAAAGTACAAGCTTGACACAACCTTCGAGCAAATATTCAATGAGAAAGAAGAGATCATGTTCAAACTTCTGGAAATGGACGCTCAGCCAGTAAAGGGAGTCATCGAGTTAATCTGTGAGCTGAAAAAGAAGCATGTGAAGTTGGCAGTGGCTTCGAGTTCGCACAGGAGACTGGTTCAGTACGTCTTGAGAAAGTTGGAGATAACTCGGCTTTTTGATTCAATAATCAGCGCGGAAGATGTTGCACACGGCAAACCTGACCCAGAGATATTCTTGATGTCGGCAAAGAGGTTGAAGGTGAGTCCGGCTGAATGTTTGGTGGTCGAGGATGCAAGGCTGGGCGTTGAAGCCGCGAAAGAGGCGGGGATGAAATGCCTAGGCTACAGAAACCCGCACAGCGGAAATCAAGACTTGTCAAAAGCGGACATAGTGACTGACGACTTCTCCAGCCTGGACGTTCAGAAACTGCTTTCATGAACACGCGATTGGAGTCAGAGGCAAATGACAGAAAGACTCACGAAGGTTGAGTTCAGCAACTTGGACAAGATCCTGTATCCTGAACTGAGGGTCACGAAAGCGCAGGTCATCGAATACTACATCAAGGTAGCTCCGAAAATGCTGAATCTGCTGACAGGCAGACCGATAGTCATGACAAGGTTTCCTAACGGCATAGATAAGGAAGGGTTCTATGAGAAGGACGCTCCGCAGGGCACGCCGGCATGGGTGAAAACCTTCAAAAGATACTCTGAAACCGCAGAGCGAGAGATAAACTACGTACTCTGCAATGATCTTGACACGCTTCTCTGGTTGGCTAACCTCGCCTCCTTAGAAATTCACATGACACTTTCGAAAGCAGACTCTTTTGAAAACCCAGATCTCGTTGTGTTTGACCTAGACCCAAAACCTCCAGCGGATTATGATGACGTCGTCGAGGTTGCTCTCCTGATAAAGGAAAGACTGGATGGCCTGAGCTTGAGGTCTTACGTAAAGACTTCTGGGAAGAAGGGACTCCACATTATCATGCCCATCGTTAAGGGCTACACTTTCCAGCAGGTCAGAGAATTCGTCCAAAAGATCGCAGCACATGTGGGAAAACAAACCGAGAAAGTCGTTGCTCAGCGTTCTAGGTCAGACATGCCTGGAAAGGTCTACTTAGACTATGTGCAGAACTCGCATGGAAGGACGATGATTTGCCCATACAGCACGAGAGACTACACCGCGGGCCACGGTGTCAACGCCGCTTGAATGGAGCGACGTTAAGAAAGGATTAAACCCAGAAGAATTCAACCTATTCAGTGTGGTTAAGGTTTCCAAGAGTCCTTGGGAAGGATTGTTGGAGAACAGACAGAAGTTGGAGGCGAGTTAATAATGAGTGATGCAGAGAAAACCCGAGTGCGCAAAGAGTCTATCTGGAGTGGCACGGTTACGATAGGTCTGGTCAACGTGCCAGTTAGGTTGCAGACCATGATTTTTGACAAGAGCGTTACCTTCAAGTTCCTTCACAAGACGGATAATTCACCCCTGAAGTACGAGAAAATCTGCGTCAAAGAAGACAAAGTCGTGCCCTGGCAAGATGTCGTCAAAGGGTACGAGGTCAGAAAGGGCGAGTTCGTCGTATTCACCAACGATGAGCTGAAGGCAGCCAGGCCTGAGTCTGACCAGAGGATTCGCATCGACAAGTTCATTGATTACTTTTCAATCGACCCTGTTTACTTTGACAGGTCATACATCTTGACTCCTGACAAGAGCAACGATGCTTACAGCCTGCTTCTAACGGCTCTGGAGAAGATGGGCAAGGCGGGGGTTGGCAGAATAACGCTGAGGACGAAGGAGTACCCAGTTCTGGTGCACCCTTACAAGGGCGTCCTGGTTTTGACTACTCTGCGTTACGCGTTTGAGGTTGCTGACCCTGGAAAACTGGAAGAGATCGGGAAACTTAGGGAACCTAAGAAAGAAGAGCTCGACTTGGCAAAGAAGATAGTCACTGACCTGTCAGGAGAATTTGACATAACCGAGTACAGAGACACGTTCAAAGAGAAGATCGATGAATTGGTTCGGAAGAAGACGAAGGGTGAAACCATCACCGTTGAGAAGCCCGTGAAAGAGGAAGCCAAAGAACTGATGGTCGCTCTGCAAGAGACGCTTAAACAGCTGAAGAAGAAATGAACAGGCACTACAAGCCGATGCTTGCAAAGTCCGCAGAAGCCCCGTTTAACTCAAAGGACTGGATCTTTGAGGTAAAATGGGATGGAATCAGAGCAATCAGCTACGTCAACGATGATCTGAGCATAAGGAGCCGGAATGACAAGGAATTAAGGTACAACTTTCCCGAGTTGGAAGAGCTCAAAGATCTTGCAATGAACGCTGTGCTTGACGGCGAAATCGTCGTCATGAAAGAAGGCAGCACGGACTTTCAAACACTCATAGAAAGGAGCAAGGTGAGCTCACCACGGGACATTAAGTACATGTCTCGCGAATTTCCAGCGACTTATGTTGTTTTCGACATACTCGAAAACTATGGCAAACCTCTCATCGACCTTCCCTTAATCGAGAGAAAAAACATTCTCAAGGAGACGTTGAAAGAAGGAAAGCACGTTATCATATCGTTGTTCGTTGAGGAAGAAGGCGAGATTTACTATCAGGAAGCCCTCAAGAAAGGCGTGGAGGGGATAATGGCAAAGAAAAAGGACAGTCCTTACACGCTTGGAGTGCGGAGCGACAACTGGCTGAAGATAAAGAAGCTGCTGTCCTGCGATTGCGTGATTTTCGGGTACACTGCAGGAGAAGGAAACAGAGAAGAAACATTTGGAGCCCTGATCCTGGGACTGTATGAAAGGGACAAACCAGCGTACGTTGGCAAGGTGGGAACGGGCTTCTCACGGACCAGCATGAAACATCTGATGGAACTCTTCCGAAGATTGGAGACAAGGGAGAAGACGCTTGAAGGAGTCGATACTCCCGAAAAGATCATTTGGCTCAAACCGGAGCTTGTGTGCGAAATTATCTATCAGGCTGTGACGAAGGATGACAGGCTGCGCATGCCCAGGTTCCGCGTTCTCAGACCTGACAAGTCTCCGCTCGAATGCACCTCAGACCAGATAAGGCAGAATAGCCTTAGGAAATACACTTCGAAAAGAAACTTCACTATCACGCCTGAACCAAACGTAGGCACGAAGGCTACGGAAGGACAGGTCTTCGTTGTGCAGGAACATCATGCTAGAAGATTACACTACGACCTTCGCTTGGAAAAGGAAGGCGTCCTCAAGAGCTGGGCGGTTCCAAAAGGCATTCCGGAGAAAGTTGGCGACAAGAGACTCGCTGTTCAGACGGAGGATCACCCGGTAGAATATGCCAACTTTGAGGGAACGATACCTGAGGGACAGTACGGAGCTGGGACGGTAAGGATATGGGACAAGGGAACCTTCGATGTGAAACTCTGGAAAGAGGACATGGTAGAGTTCACGTTGAAGGGAGACAGACTTCACGGAAGGTACGTTCTGACAAAGTTCAAGAAAGCAGGAGACAATGATTGGCTTCTGCTGAAGGCGAGAGACTGACATGAACATCGTTCACGTTGGAACCATGGGATGGAGCTACGGCTTCTGGGTTGGAGACTTCTACCCCAGAGGCCTCAGGCCGAGCGAGTTTTTGGCCGAGTACTCGAAGCATTTTGGAACGGTGGAAGTGAACAACACGTTCTACAGAGTTCCCAGCGAAAGCACTTTGTTGAAATGGAGGGAACAGACGCCCAAGGATTTTCTGTTCTCAGCGAAGTTCCCCCAAGTCATAACGCATAGGAAGATGCTGAAAGACTGTGAGCCTGAAACGCAGTTTTTCATCGAAAGAATCTCCGTGCTGCAAGAGAAGGTTGGGCCCCTGCTCATGCAGTTTCCACCTTTGTTTGGACCGAAAGAAGCCGCTCTTCTGGGAAATTTTCTAACTAGGCTACCGAGGAAATTCAGGTACGCCGTGGAAGTGAGAAACAAGAAATTGCTTGGCGACAAGCTCTACTCTCTTCTCAAAGAGAACGGAGTGGCACTCGCCATCAATCCTCTCATGCCGGAGACAGAGCAGATCACAGCTGACTTTGCGTACATAAGATGGGAAGGAGACAGGAGAAAAGTGAACGGCACACTCGGAAAGGCAGAGGTCGACAGGACGGACGACATCAAAAAGTGGGCGGCGAAGATCAGCAAATTCCTCGTCGAAACAGAGGAAGTGTTCGGATATTTCAGTAAATACTACTCGGGTCATCCTCCTACAGACGCAAGGCAACTCGTCGAATCGCTCGGTTTTGGTTTAGATAATTCTCGTGTGCACACAAACTAGAAGTGTTATGATTCTGGCGTGCACGCTTGCTGTCTCCTTGTGCGTTTGGGTTCGCGCGCGCCAACTTCTTTTATTGTTTTCTTTGCCTTCCAACCGTTCTCAAGATTAGGTTAGCGACTAATGCCACTAATACATCAGCTATGATCCATTCTCCAAAGGAAAAAACACCTAAAATCCCTAGAATCATAAACAGCAGCAAAAACGCTATAGCGATTGCGCCAACAGCGAACTTTGTCTTGCGCACTCCACGAGATCCAGAACCGCTTAATGTACTCACATGAATTACCCTTTTTCGCCATACGATTAATAGCCTATAATCATTCTTTTCATAGAGGAATGCCCTTAAGCTTTAGCGTTTTGAGTTTGGGGATAAAACTTTACCCCCAACCCAACCCAAATGAACGAAGGACACAGAAACCCACGGTCAAGCTCACGTTCTCCTAAAAGTTTATTCGCTGGATTGGCCAGTAGTGTAAGGTGAGGGATATGAGAAAGAAGGCTGTTGTTTTGGTGACTGCCTGCGTCATAATAGCAGTCGCGGCCTTTTTCGCGTTCTACGCGTTCACCCCAACCCCACCGCAGCGGATAACAACGTTGGATGAAATCACAAGCGACCCTTCCGCGTGGGTGAACAGAACAGTAACAGTTGAAGGTGCCCTTAGCGGTCCATATCCACCTTTATCTGACCCGTTCGAACCTTCGGTGAACTTTCTCTTTGAACTCAGTTCTGGCAATCAAACCGTCGGAATATCTTTGAACGCCAACCTGTGGAATGGCGGCGATTTCTGGAAACAATGTAACTATGACCATGTGCAGACCTTCTCCGCGATGATTTACGGATTATTCAAAAAAGGTGAAACAAACTTCACGCTCGGTAGTCTTGAAGGAGGACCGCCAACAATCACAACCTTGGTCTTCTACTACATTGAGGCTCAAAGAATCCTTATAGAAAAAGAGTAGCAAGCGCGCTATTTTATTATTCAGTTACTGCAAAATGGAGCTCGGCGGAGTTTATCCATCTTTCAAAAAATGGAAAATTAAATTGCTAATCTCTACATATCATTTAGGTATACGTTGCATGTAGCCTTGGCGGTTTAAATCATTAACCAAAAAAACCTGAGGAAAGCTAGGAACGCTACAATACGTCTAGGCAAAAGCCCAAAAAAAGGGAAACTTCTGTACGGAGTCTTTCTGACTCTTAGGTATAAGTTGCATTATAGAATTTCAATATCGTTCCAATTGCTAGTTGTACGCCGCTCCAGATAAACCACATCGTAAATGAAGTAGCATTTTGTGGAATTTGTATCAATCCATGAGCGTCAGCATTTACCCACACACCGTTATTGAAGTTCGCAGCAAAGTATCCAGGTTGACCGAACCAAAGTATCGTACTGTTGTATGGTGTATATGTAGCTGAAATACCGAAGTTTGCAACTGCCGTATTGACATCCGCCATAGTAATAGCCCTGCTAGTAGTAACATCGTATATGTAACTCCAGTTAGAGGAGCTGGACTCGGTAGTTCCAAACGCATTCTCCAAAGCAACTATGTCTCCCATATTGATGGCGCCATCCGGATAGTTACTTATTCCATCATACGTTCCTGAACCCACTACGTCTCCGTCCAAATCAATTTGTAGACAGGGAAATGTTGAATTCCATGGATATATGTCTTCCACTTTGAAATATGGTTCAATTGTTCCATTTGGAACATAGCACCATCCTGAAGAACCTCCATATTCAGCGCATGCCTGCGTCTTCATAATAAAGTCCTGAGTAATGTATCTCCACGTCCATGCAATGTAAGCTTCAAAATATGCGCCGTATCCGAGACTGTACGTAGCCGCCACATTGAAGTATCCTTCTGGTCGAGTCATTTCCGTTGTAAACATGTTATTCCAACCTTCCCAATTGACATCATCATCTGTTTCATACATGCTCGTGTGGTCAATTAGATGTGTGCCTTGGTAACCAGTGAATGGATGGTATGAGTCATTCACTTCAAATTCGCTAATTGCTGCACCACTAGAAAGATTGTATTGTTCGGCACCTACATTAGTAGGTTTACCATTGATATAATATGTCCAATATGAATAGTCTCCTTGTCGTGACGTTCTTAAAACCTCTAAACTGTAGCTTGTATTGAATGGAACAGGGCCTGTAACATAAGTGATAGGGCTAGTGTTATTCCAATTCAGCCACGTCTCATAAATTTGAGCATACCCACCAGTAGCGTTGTAAGCCATTCCTATCTCAACATAGTATGTCGCATTCTCTAAAGAGCTGTAGTCAATTATTCCAACCCCTGACCAAAAGTCTCCATCCGAGTTAACCACTCTGTATATTGGCCCATATAATTGTTCTGCGTTTTCAACTCCTATGTGAGTGGTGATCGTAGAACTCCAATTTCCCCATCCATCAGGTAGAAAACCAATATTAGCATATGATGGAGCAAAAGATGAAAATAAAGGACCTGATTGAACCAATGTTAGTGGTTGAGCATTAGCAGCCTTGGGGAATATTGATATCGTTGTAAGGGCACTAAAGACAAGAGGAACTAGTATTAACAACATTCTAATTTTCATTTCCTCACCTCCTTTTAAACATTTAGAGATTTTCTGTTTGGAGTTTGGCACATAAATGGGGCAGGAAATGTTTCCGAAAAATAGAGATGAGTTAAAATGAAGGCGTCAATGGGATCATTTTAACTTGACTCTCTATTCGTCCGCTGGTAAGTTTCATGGCAGATCTTATAAAGCGAGAAACGTTTCCGCTGTTAGTGAGGTTTTGAAACATGAAGCTTGAGCAGATAATCGCCTCTTCGTGCAGACAGAGGATGCTGCTCGCACTTGCCAAAGTTAGAAGAACACACGTGACCGAGCTGGTGCGAATGATCAATAGCACGTACAACGAGGTGAATCGGAACCTCGCGATCCTGGAGAAAGAGAAAATCATAAAGACGGAAAGGTTAGAGTACTTGAGAATCGTGGAATTGAACGTAGAAAACCCGAAGACACTGGCACTCTTAAAGGCCCTTGAACTGCTCGACAGGCCGATTTTCAAGTCTGAAAACGCCAACGAGTAGCGCGCGCGGGTCTGTTCCGGTTGTGAATTCATACATTAATGTTTATGGTGTATATGCACGCAACCCAGATGCCGCTTGGATGCGGCATCGTGGGGGAAATTATTACGCTAGAAGTGTCGGCTTCTAAGCGTCTTGGTGTTGTTACTTGGTATTCTCCGTCCAATCTTACCGTTACCGTCGTTTCGTTGAGAACGATGTGAAAGGTGTTCCATTGGAATGGTGTCAACTGTGTTCTAACGGACGACACGTACCTTAGGTACTGGCCGTCTATTTTTTGCGATAATTCCAGAACTCCGTCGGTATGAAAAACGACGTAGTAGTAGTTGCTTTCGTTCGTGTAATCGAAGACTATCCACGGTACATCCCAACTATACGTTCCTGCTATGATGGTTCTGATGTGCACGTCGAAGCTGAAGTCCCTGGAGGCGACAGCCATTTGTGTGCTAATTCTTCCTGTTTGAAACATGACCAGTATTAAGAGCAGCGCCACGCCTACGACTATCACTTCTTTCTTTCTGATTAAATGAAACGAATCCACACGTTTCTCACTGCGGGCTTTCAACAAGGGTCTCGCAATGTAGAGATCGATTGCTAACGCAGGTATTATCCAGAAAGGAATGAATATTTTATTTATCTGAATTGGGAACTCAAATAAGTAGTTCAACACGAACGACCCCATGAGTGATGCAACGAAAATCAAGAAAATAATCGTGGTCAACGATTTCTTAATCCCTAAAAATGATGAAACACTTTTTCCAGAATCGTTCCTTTTCCCAAGTCCAGCGAGAAGCTCTCCAGCAAAAGAGAAGAGGACAATGGCTAGTATGGCTAACAGTGCCGTCGCATTGAAGAGTCTCAGCGAACCGTATCCTAAAATGAAAATTAACACATACCTTGTTACGTGATGCATGGCATCAAAGGGGGCTTTCCCACTGCAAATGGGATAGATGGAGTAAACTATCAGAATCAAAACCCCAATGACTATTTCAAAAGGTGTAAGTACTATGAGAAGAGGAATCAACGATCCTAAAGCTATCGTTGAGTAGACTCTTCTTTTCTTTGAAGCATCCCTGTTTTCTGCGAACATCATTGAAAAAAGTTTCGACACCACGACAAATACGAATACGAGAGGGCTTATCGCGAGTCTTGTCGAAATCAGGTATCCAAAGAGCACGGTCCAAAACACGTGTACGATTGATGACATGTAGGAGGAGAGCATCGTCCAAGGACTGAGTGAACGTGGTATGTCCACCTGGGATCTCTCCTCGCTTTTCATCGTTTCACCTCACTCACTGCGGCTTTAGGAAGTTCTTCCATTCCTATTTTCCCTTGACAAACTATTGAATGTGACGCACGAACAGCATTTAACCTTGTCTAGAATACGCGCGCGTAAGGACTGATTAGAACCGCTTTGGTTTTTCTCTGGTGTAGATTTCTATCACGTAGTTATCCGGGTCAGAGAATGACACAGCATAGTATCCTGGCTCGAATTCAGGATGCTCTTCGCATGGGAACAGGGCTTTGAACCCTTTCTTCTTCATCTCTTTCTCGACATCATAAACAGCTTCCTTGTCCTGAACGAGGATCGCCAAATGATCGGTCACGACGAACTCTTCCCCAGTCGGAGCCTTTCGCCTAACCCTTGGTTCCCGCAACGCACTCACCCAAACCGAGAAATTCTGGTTAGAGAATCCAAACCCATCTTCAGTGTCCATGATAACCTTGAAGCCTAGCCCTGCCAGCAGAGCCTTGTAAAACTTCTTCGAACTGCCCAGGTTCGACACTTCGATTCCAACATGACCAACAACCGCTTGAGTTTGCTTATCTGAAGCCACAGCGTCACCCCACGACACTCATCGATGCGCCTTCTAGACATAAATAACTTTCACGCCGATGAAGCTCCTATCTGACTATTGCATCAAGCGTGCGACTCAAGCAGCATTGAATTCAGGATCTCGGTCGGTCTCTAAGTTGTAGATATGTGTCGAAGAATTCTTCGCTTCCTTGTCGTACGAGCTTTCTAAGCGTTTCTCTACCGAGGCGGCTCTCGATCTCTTGAGCCATATGGCAGCCTGTGACGTACCAAAGCCGCGTTTCTTTTCCACTCATTTCCTCGAAGATTTGAAAGCGAGAATCGTTAACCCCGTTCAAATCGCTTTCAAGCTCATCAAGCAGCCTGAAGTAATGGCTAACTCTTTTTGCTCTCTCCGCATTATTCAAGAGAACCCGGTAGTCGTTGTCGAGCAAGCCGCCCTCCCGAATTCTCAGCCTCAAGGCGCTGACGACACCCATTCCTTCAAGATGCGTCAGAAATTTGACAACGCTCAACAGTTCTGCATTCGTTCTCACTTTCCAAAGCTCCGGCAGCCGATGGTACCTCAAGTAACCGGCATGAGCAAGCTCGTGTATTAAGTAATAAATCGCTTCACGCTTATCCAAACTGAACTGTCTAAAGTTCAGGTTTAGGGCAACGTTCTCGCCAAAAACGATGTTGTCGTACCCCATGTTGAGATAGACGGTCGTGTTGAAAAAATGGCTTCTCGGAAGATACCTCAGAACTTCGCTAAGCCATTTCGTTTCTTCCTGGTTCAGCAGGTGCTCTTTGACAGCGTTAATATCGGATTCAAGCTCTGCATTCCAAGAGACTTTCGACAGTTGTGCCGACCAAAACTCCTCAATAGTCACTTCAGTGTCAAAGGAAGACCACGAGTGATGAGCGTACGCAAGCCTGTTTCTAGGCTTAGAAGCAAGCATTCTGAGGTTTTCGCCAGTTGGCTTTCGCAGATAATTGAAAGAAGCCTCTAAACCTGAATCGTCGAACGTTACGACCTGCTTCTTGTCTGAAGTGTCAATTGAGTTCAACGGTGTTTCCTGATATTGAATTATCATTTTTCAACTTTATCAGTGTACTGTCGTGAAGCAAACCATATCGCCCACGTTCACACGCGAGCTTTTCCTATTCACGGGGTCTGATCGGTAAAAAGTCTTAAAACTTTGACTGTCCAATATTAAGAATGACAAGTGTTGCATAGTGGAGATTTGTGTATGCCTTCATTGAAAAAGAAGAATGTTCAAAAAAAGAAAAAACACGCAGACAAGATTGGCAAATAGTGGATTTCACGTTTGCTTCCTATCCTAGTCTTCGTCGTTCATATGCTATGTCGTTGACGAGGGTTACCTATTCAGAAAAAGAGTCGTTCAGGCGTCAACGGCAAATCGCTGTCTGCGAGATTCTCCTTTTCAGATTCCGCCGCACAGGATATATCAAAGACAAGACAACTGTTTGACTAATCCGCACGAATTACTATGGGGGCTGGGTGCATGGAGACCTTAACGATGATTATTAGCAGTTCTCCTTACGGAGACGAAAGAATCTGGAACGCCCTGAGGCTGGCGGAAGCGTTGTGTTGCATCGGTGCAAAAATGAAGATCAACATTTTCCTGATCGGCGACGCCGTAAACGCTGCTAAAAAGGGACAGAAACCCCCTAAAGGCTTCTATAACATCGAGAAAATGCTCACGGACCTTGTCAAGGCAGGCGTGAACGCCCGCGTTTGCCACACAAGCATGAACTTGAGGGGGTTAACGCAGCAAGACTTGGTCAAAGGAACAAAAATGGGCACAATCACAGAGCTGTCCAAGTGGATACAGCAATCACAAAAAGTCATATCCTTCTAGGTTACTAGTCTGGCCCGTGGTTTTGGGGCCCAGTTCTTTCCTAGACAAATGTGGACACCCAATGAACGAAGAAACCTAGTTTCGCCTTTCTGGCCTAACCAAAAAGAGGAAGTCAAATTAGCCTAGGAAGAATGATAGAAGACTGCTCTGATTAGAAGTGATTGAGTTAGGTTTTTATCACTGAATGTTAAATGTGATCTTGACGCTCCTCAGGGGGGCGGTTTAGATGAAATCCTCCTAGCACGCGACTTTGCTTGAAACCTGCGAGAACCTTAGGAAACATCATTTTGAGAATTATGAGACTTGATGGAGGTGAGGTTTAATGAAGATTCGAGCTATGAGGGTTGAAGACGTCGAGACAGTCGCAAGAATGGATTCTCTCGACCATAACCGCGACGCGGAGAAGGGTTACATGGAGGCGAAAGAGCACACTCTGGACCATTTAGAAATCGTACCGGAGCATTGTTACGTTGTCGAAGAAGACAGAGGCAGCGTTATAGCAGCAATGGTTCTGCATCCACGGAAAGAAGTCTTCGAAATCGAAGATTTTCATGTGAAAGATATTCAAAAGAACAAAGACGCCTTAGCATTGCTCAAGAAAAAATTGGCAGAGTACCTTGAGAGAGTTGAAACAGAGATTCTGTGCTGCCCATACGCCATCAGAAGACTCATAGAATAAGCACAGCCAATGCTGAAACGAGAAAATATTCACCCCTTCATTTTCTTTCTGGTGCGAGCCTTGCAGGAACGCAAAACAGCTAAACTTCGTATTTTTCATCCGTTATTGTCAAAATTGAGTTCTTTCCCTCTTCTCTGACAATGCTCCAGATCAGCCCATAAGCTCATTTTCTAACGAAAACTGATTTTCGGAGAGTTCCTTCTGACTTGAACTTTGTCTCTATGTTTTCTATTGCTGAAAGTTCGGAGCAAGATCTTTTGTCCTCCATCCGGCTGCGACGATGTGGAGTTCGCCCAAACAAGGAGCACGATCAGAACGCAAGGCACGAAATGCTGGCGAGACACCTGCTCAGACTGCGAGAAATCTTATAAGACGGTAGCAAAGAAGTTGAAGGAGCAGGGAAACAAATGAAACTGAACTATGTTGGCATCGTTGGTGCAATATTAGCTTTTGTCAGCATCGCACTGCCATGGTGGACAGAGTCTGTGTTTGGGTTCAACTACGACCTGAAGTTGTTTGACCAAGGAACTTTTTCAACATTCAACTACTGGTATGGCTGGCTGGCTCTCCTGCTTGTCGTCATAGGCGGAATATTAGGATTAGCGGGCAGCGTAATGTCAAACGGAAAGAAGATAGTAATGGGGGGCGGCATACTCGCATTGATTGCAATAATAATCTTTCCAATAGGCTTACAAACAGACCTAATGCGTTTGAACGCTCCATTCGGCATATTCTTCAACGGCACCATATCCAGCATCAGCGTTTCAACGTATCTTTCCTATGGCTTCTGGTTGGCACTCGTTGCGGCAATCATCATGCTCGTAGCCATGCGTTATCCGAAACCCACCGCTCAGGCACCATCCCCGCCACCATCCCAGCCACCGCCAACCACGGGAACGTAGGAATTCGCAGACATGAACTGACTCGTCGCAACTAATCAATCCCACTTTTTTCATGCACTTACACGAAGAGGACACGCTGAACGTGGGTTTGTTCATTGGAAAGTTTTATCCCAAACCTAATCTCGCGTTATTTGTTCAACCAGATGAGCTTGCAAGAGCACAGCTGAGCTTCTAACACTCGAATCAGCCCGCTGATTCATAACGCGGACGAACATCAACTTCGCTCACTATTTTTCTTGCCCGGGGAAATTCCACGATTCTAGGCTTCTATTGCATTGTCTCTCATTCCATAGGAACCATGCTAATAGCGCAACTTCTTCACAAATCAGCGTTTGAATCTATCGAATTTTTCCACAAGTTCTTCAAAATTCAATCTCCTTTGAAACGTATTCGTTCAGGCCTCCGATCAATCAGCGTGAGGAAGAAAGGGTGAGAGTGGAGCGCATTGAAAAGTTACTACCCTTGCCGCGACTCTCTGCCGAGCGCTCTGCACCCGGTCGGCCTTGAGACTGCGCTTAGCCACTAGGCCCTTCACCAAGGCTCACGTGCAGTACTAGTACCCTAGGGGGGAGGGGGAGGGTGGAATAGACGGGGTAAAACGCGAATACAGGGATGTAGCGTATGTTCCGATTCTCGCTATCATGAGTTATGAATAATGCTTGTTCAAGGAAAGAGGAACAGAAAGGGATTAATGCACGCTTGAACAAGTGTTGTGCGGTGTCTGAAGTGAGGAATAGCGTTCTCTGTTCATAAGAACAAAACCTTTAATACTGAACATCCCAACTCAGACAGTTTCATGGAATTTTCGAGAAAAATCGAAGAGAAATGGCAGAAGAAATGGGAGAAAGCCAAGATCTTCGAAGCAGACCCAGACCCGTCCAAGCCAAAGTACTATGTAACCGTGGCTTATCCGTACCCAAACAGTCCGCAGCACATCGGCCACGGAAGAACGTACACGCTCGCAGATGTGCACGCGCGGTACATGCGCATGCGCGGCTACAACGTCCTCCTGCCCATGGCCTTTCACTACACGGGCACGCCTGTCCTGGCGATGGCTAAACGGCTCGCAGACAACGACAAGGGCCTTATCAGCGACTTCGTCAACGTCTACAAGATCCCCAGAGAAAAGCTGAAAGACCTATCTGACCCGATGGCGATGGCCCGCTACTTTCACCAGGAAATCAAGAGGGGAATGAAAGAGATAGGCTACTCAATCGACTGGAGACGCGAGTTCACAACCATAGACCCGCACTACAACCGCTTCATCGAGTGGCAGTTCCAAAAACTCCGCGAGGGCGGCTACATAAGCCGCGGGAGCCACCCCGTCGGTCTGGTGTCCCAGAGACGGAAACCCAGTGGGCCAGCACGACACGGTCGGCGACGTGGAACCGGAAATAGGCGAATTCACACTGATAAAGTTCAGACAAGACAGCCTAGTTTATCCGGCAGCCACACTGCGCCCCGAAACGGTCTTCGGCGTCACAAACATCTGGCTCAACCCCAAGAGCATGTATGTGAGAGCCAACGTTGACGGCGAACAGTGGATAATCAGCCAAGAAAGCGTGGAAAAACTTGTTCACCTCAGTCGAAAGGTCAAGGTCATAGCAACCGTCGAAGGAAAAGAGCTTATAGGAAAGCACGTTGAAAACCCAGCCACCAACGCTAGAATCCCGATACTGCCAGCCGACTTCGTCGACCCAAAGAACGCCACCGGCGTAGTCATGTCGGTTCCAGCGCACGCCCCATACGACTACGTCGCCCTAGAAAGCATCAGAAGGACACCAAACAAACTCAAAGACTTCGGAATACCACCCCAAACCATAGACTCAGTCAAACCCATCGGAATGATCGAGGTTCCGGGCTACTCAGAGATACCCGCTGCAGACGCGGTCAGGAAGATGAAGATCCAAGAACAGACCGACCCGAAGCTCGAGGACGCAACGAAGGAAGTCTACAGACACGAGTTTCACAACGGCAGAATGAGACGAAACACCGGCAAATACTATGGCGCATCAGTGGCCGAAGCCAAGGACAGGGTGAAGAAAGACCTGATCCAAGATGGCAAAGCCACAACCATGTACGAACTGCTGAACAGACCAGTCTTCTGCCGCTGCAAGACAGAGTGCATAGTCAAAATCTTCGAAGACCAATGGTTCATCGACTACGGAAAACCAGAGTGGAAAGCACTGGCGCACAAGAACCTCGACAAGATGGAGATACTGCCAGAAGAACTGCGCCAAGAGTTCAGCAACGTGATCGACTGGCTGCACGAGAAAGCCTGTGCAAGAAAATCAGGCATGGGCACGCGGCTCCCATGGGACAAGGAATGGATAATCGAATCACTCTCCGACTCCACCATCTACATGGCATACTACACGATAGTCAAACACATCAAAGCAAACAGGATCCAGCCCGGCCAACTGACAGACGAAGTCTTCGACCACATCTTCCTCGGAAAAGGCGAAGCAAAGAAAATAGCTAAAAAAGTCAACTTAAACCCCAAAGTCTTAGAGCAGATGCGCAGCGAGTTCACCTACTTCTACCCATTAGACAGCCGCCACTCAGGACGAGACCTGGTCCCCAACCACCTGACCTTCATGATATTCAACCACACCGCCATATTCCCCGAAGATCTCTGGCCACGCCAGATAGCAACCAACGGCAGCGTAATGATGGAAGGCGCAAAGATGAGCAAGTCCTTCGGAAACATAATCCCACTCAGGGAAGGCCTAAAGAAGTTCGGCGCAGACCCCATAAGGCTCAGCGTCATGTCAACCGCAGAACTGCTACAGGACGCCGACTTCAGCCCCACAATCGCCACGTCAATGCGCGACAGGATGGAACGCCTCTACAAGTTTGTGTCAGAACTTATGAAGACTTCGAGAAAAAGAAAGACCACAAGCCAGCCGCTCACAGCCATAGACAGGTGGATGCTGAGCCGACTGCAGGAACACATCAAGAAAGCGACCGAAGCCATGGACAAACTCGCCGTGCGCAAAGCAATACACGGCGTCATGTACGGGTTGGACCAAGATTTCCAGTGGTACCAAAGACGCACCGCACAACGCAGCGGAAAGAGAAAGCTCGCAATCGCGCACGTGCACCATCAGGTCACAGATGCGCAGGTCAGAATGCTAGCCCCAGTCGCTCCACACGCATGCGAAGAACTGTGGGAGATGATGGGCGGCGAAGGCTTCGTTTCACTCAGCTCATGGCCAATTCCAGACGAGTCAAAAGTGGACATTCGAGCCGAGGAAAATGAGGCTCTCATCACGAGCGTATTGGAAGACACGTTGAACATCACAAAAGCAACAGGGGCAACACCGAAGAAAATATTCTACTACGTAGCAGCCCGCTGGAAGTGGCAAACCTGGCTAAAAGCCTTGGAAAAATCCGTCTCAGCAAAGATCGCACAGAAAGACCTGATGAAAGAGCTGATGGCAAACGCTGAAATGAGAGCTAAGGCTGAAAAAGTGTCCAAATTCACTGCGCAAATCACAGATGACTTGAACAGGATGGCAGAGGAAAGAAAGAAAAGACTAGTGCAGATCAAACTAGTAGATGAAGCTCAAGCCTTGAAAGAAGCCAAGAACTTCTTCGAGAAAGAACTTAACGCGGAAGTATGCATCTATGACGAAGAGGACGCAGAACGCTACGACCCGAGGTCGAGGGCACAGGTCGCCAAGCCAGGTCGCCCAGCAATCTTCATAGAATAAAATATATCAACCAAGCCCGTCTTTTTAGTTCCGAAAATGGATCCGTAGCGCAGCATGGATACAGGTTACGCCATAAAGCGCGTCGGCCTTCTAAAGCCGAGGCTGAGGAAAGCCGAAAGTCCTGGGTTCAAATCCCAGCGGATCCGCCAATCAAAACTCAGCGAATTTTGTCATAGTAGACGCTTTCTGTCAAATCATAATTGGATCACATATTGAAGGTTAGGAACAGGCACGCGCGGTGGCTGTTCTTCTTGTGAAAGCGGAAATTATAAATCAGTAGTGAAATAATAGAGTGTAGTTGCTTCAGCATTTGACTCATCTCTGTATAAGGGGGTAGGATTACGAGCACTCACGCAGAAGATTTAAAACTTCGCCTAATGACGATCGAACTGCTTAGGACCGCGAAGTACAAGAGAAACATCACCTACCGCGAACTGGCCTCAAAAACCGGTTTGCCTGTCACCGTCCTAAGTAGATATGCAAAGGGACACGTCCTCCCTAACACCTCGAGGGCAAAGCAGCTGTGGAAGGTTCTCACGAAACTCGTGGGCCTTGAAACCGAGCTTCGTAGCAGAATAAAGTTTGATGAAGAAGGATACTTCGACAACACGGAAATCATAGGCGATTTCAACATCATCCAGCAGGCGGCAAACCATGCGCTCGCCAACTTTGCTGGAAAGCGAGTGACAAGAGTTCTCTCTGCAGCCGTGGACGGCATCCCGCTGGCAACAATGGTTGCCAACGCCCTCGGAGTCAATCTGGTGGTCGCGAAGCGAAGCAAGGAGGTCGGCGTCAAGGCCTTCCTTGAGGAAACATACGTTCTCATGAAGGGATCAGGCGTCACGAACACGCTTTACATTCCCAAAGAAGCTATCAGGAAGCGCGACAGCGTCCTGATCGTGGACGATATGATCAAGACGGGCGAAACGCAGGCCGCATTGGTGAACCTAGTTCGGAAAGCGAAAGCTGAGATGTCAGGAGTTTTCTTCCTCATAGCCGTCGGCGACGAGTGGAAGAAGACCCTCAAACTTTCAGGCGAATGCCCGATAGAAGTGATCACGTACGTCAAGCCGCCGTACGACCAGAGCACCCGGTACTAGTTAGAGAAACTCGGAACTTTTCCCTTTTCTGAGATAATCCTTGCCAAGTCTCAGCAGGGCAGTTTCGAAGTTGACGAAAGACTTTCCGGTGAGTTCGTTTCTCGCCCAGAAAACCTTCAGCTGCCTCAAAGCGTCTTTCGCAGTTGCCTCTTTCTTCACGATTCCAAGCCGTTTAGCTGCCTCGACGACCAGTGGCGTCGGGCTGGGATCAGCTTTCTGCCAAACTCCACGCAGTTCTCTCAGGAAAATGCTCACAGTTACGTCACCGATGCCCTTACCCAAGGCTTTCAGCCTCCTCTCCAAGTCGCGAGCATCAGACGCCTGAACGTGGATCAGGTTAAGGCTTCCCCGGTACGTTTCGGTCAGGTTTCGCATAACCTCCAGCAGTTTGTCTGCAGTCTTAAAGTCGTAGCGCGTGTAGCTTCCTTCGTCCAGGATCTTGACAAGCCCATCCCAACCTCTGTCGAGTATCTTCTTGGGCGTCAAGGCATCATACTTTTCGAAGCACTCGTAGGTCTTGATGACAGAGGATTCTGTTATCGGCGCACCGAAAAGCAGAGACGCCAAGAACCACTTGAAAACCTCTCTATCGTTCTCCAGTGAGAGATTTATGTCTAAAGTTTCGGAGTATTTCTGCCCTAAGCTTTCAACAAGAGCATTGACACTTTCCTTTTTCATAAGGTTTTTCACCTATCAACAAGTCTTATACGGTCAAGCCATAAACGGTTTACGAGGATGAAACTGTGCGGACCATAGAATGGCGCAAAGGAACGGTTGCAACGATAGACCAGACAAAGCTTCCAGACGAAGAAACGCGTATCATCATCAAGAACTGCGACGAAATGGCTGAAGCAATAAGGTCAATGAGAATAAGGGGTGCGCCGCTCCTAGGCGTTGCAGCCGCTTTTGCACTGGCCTTGACAGCTTTTGACTCGAAAGCAAAGAATAAAGAGGAATTGATTGGCGAGTTGGAGGAGGCAGCAGACACCATCAGACGAACAAGGCCGACTGCTGTCAACCTTTTCTGGGCCCTAGATAGGATCCTGAGCAAGGCTAAAGCACTGCCTGGAAACCGTGATGCCCTAGCCGGCTTCGTGGTAGAGGAAGCAAAGAAGATAGCTGATGAGGACGCGGCGGCAAACCGCACGATTGGCAAGTACGGCGCGGAGCTTGTTCATGACGGAGACGTCATACTGACGCACTGCAACGCTGGGGCTTTGGCCACAGTCGAGTATGGCACTGCTCTCGGCGTTATTCGAGCAGCTTGGGAGCAGGGAAAACGCATCAAAGTGATCGCGGCTGAGACTCGTCCGCTCTTGCAGGGCGCACGACTGTCAGCTTATGAGCTTAAGAAAGAGGGTATACCGGTCACCTTGATCACCGACAACATGGTCGGATACCTTATGTATAAGAAGATGGTCAACGAGGT
The DNA here is from genome assembly GCA_963707955.1 of Candidatus Bathyarchaeota archaeon. GTDB lineage: Archaea > Thermoproteota > Bathyarchaeia > Bathyarchaeales > Bathycorpusculaceae > DASPPK01. The sequence continues at coordinate 975,594 of OY970176.1, forward strand.
CTTGGTCGGCGCAGACAGGATAGTCAGAGACGCGGTAATCAACAAAGTTGGAACGTTCACAGTCGCTGTTCTGGCCAGAGAGCATAAGGTTCCCTTTTACGTTGCCGCACCAAGCTCAACGTTCGACCTTGTTCACACTTCAAGACAGGTTGTTATCGAGGAACGAAAGCCAGAGGAGGTCACCCACATAGGCTCAAAACGCATCACCGTCGAGGGAGTAGACGTGCTAAACCCAGCTTTCGACATAACTCCACTCAAGTACGTGACAGCGATAATCAGTGAAAAAGGCATCTTACGACCGAAATATTTCAGTGAACACAAAGCCAACCGCTAATAGGAAGATATCGATAACTTCATGATAGTTGTGGAATTGGATGAGCAAGAAAGAAAAGCTAACCAACAGCGGCTCAGAACTCAAGATTAATGGCTTACTCGTTGAAAATGGGGTTCGAGTCACTGAAAAGGAGTCCGTAGACGAACTCTCGTCAAGAGGTTACGGTGTAGTCGAGGGCAAAGAGCTGCTGCTCACCTTCTACGAGGCTCTCTACCTCTTGGACAAGCAGATGCTGGAAGCCCAGGATGAACAAGGTAAGAAGGTGAACTTTCAAAGTCTAGTGGAACTCTACGAGAGCCTCAACGAGAACGCTTGGGCAGGATACCTAGTTTACCGAGACCTGAGAAGCCGCGGATACGTGGTCCGAGAAGGATTCGGTTCAAGAGTTGACTTCCGCGTCTACGACCGAGGAGACTACAGCAAGGCCACCGCAAAATATCTGATCATAAGCGTTCAAGAGGGAAAACCGACCTCGCTCGAAGACCTCACAAGCTCGTTGACAGAAAGCCTAAGTCTGAAGAAGGAGCTAGTTTTGGCCGTCATCAACCGCAGAGGAGAAACAGTTTATTATTCAGTCTCAGAATTGAACCTAAAATAATGCCGAGGAAAACAAGGAATGCCTGAGTTCAAAACCCTCCGCGGAATGAGAGACCTCATGGCAGAAGATGCCAAAATGATGATATACGTTGAAGACCAGGCCAGAAAAACAGCTCGACTTTACGGGTACAAAGAGATTATGACGCCAGTCGTAGAATCGTACGACCTTCTCGCAGCCAAAGCAGGCGACGAAGTCAGGTCTAGAATGTTTGCCTTCAAAGATCTGGGCGGGCGGGACGTCGCGCTGCGGCCCGAGTTCACGGCTTCAATAGCAAGACTTGTCGCCACGACCATGAGGAACGAGCCTAAGCCGTTCAGACTCTTCTGCATGGGCACCGTGTACCGATACGATGAGCCGCAGCGCGGGCGGTACAGAGAGATCTGGCAGTCCAACTACGAACTCATAGGTTCAAGCAGACCTGAGGCAGACGCTGAAATAATCATGCTGACTGACGGTCTGATGCGGGAAGCTGGCCTTGAGAGGTTTGATGTGAAAGTCGGCCATGTTGGGGTCCTGAGAGGAATACTAGGCCAAGAAAGAGTGGGAGAAAGAGAGCAAAGCGCAATTATGCAGCTAATGGACAAAAAGGAGTATGATAACGCCCTGAAGCTGGTAGAAAGTGCCGGCGCCTCACCCAAATGCTTAGAGGTTCTGCGCCAACTGGTCGAATGTAGAGGAACTGACGTTACAGAGGTTGTGAACAAGACAGAAGAGCTTGTTAAAAACTACGAAAAGTCCGTGATAGCAGCGGAAAACCTGCGGGAAACTCTGAAGCTTGTCTCAGAGAGCGGATGCAAGATCAACGTGACCGTTGACGCAGGTTTCGCCCGCGGGCTCGAGTACTACACGGGAATGATCTTTGAAGTCTACGTGCCAAGCATTGACGTCGCCCTCGGAGGCGGCGGGAGATATGACAAGCTTGTCGAGCTGTTCGGAGGAGAACCGACACCGGCCGTAGGAATTGCCCATGGAATTGACCGCATAGTGCTTGCGATGAAGATGCAGAAGACTGTGCTGAGAACAGGAAATGAGAAGACTGTCATTGTCGTTCCAATTAAAGAAGAGTTGAGAGCTGAGGCCTTGAAGATTTCGCGGATGCTGAGAGATGCTGGTGTGCTGGTTGAGGTTGAAGTAATGGGACGAAGGATGGCCAAGGCGTTGGAGGATGCTGACAGAAGGAAAATTAATTATGCGATAATCGTTGGAGAAAGAGAGCTAAGTGAAGGAGCCGTCGTTGTTCGCGACTTGGCTAAGAGACAGCAGAGCACGGTGAAAGTTGAAAGAATAATAGACGTAATAAAGCGCTGAAGACTTCTAAAGCGTACGCGCTTCTCTCCTCAGGAAGTCGCCTATGTCTGAGATGTTCTTTATGACAACACTCTCCTCTTCCCTGCCTAGGTCGGAGACTACTCTGCCGAAGCCCAGGCATTCACCATAACAGTTCAGCACTAGAACGTGATCACCCTTTCTCCCTAGGCCGATAACCTTCAATATTCCTGGTTTGAACACGTCTCTTCCGCAGATGAACAACCATTCCGTCTTCTTGTTGACGACAACTCTGTTTGCTTTCTTTTCTGCTATCATTCTTAACAGGTCAAAGCCGGGGAAGAATCTCCCATTCTTAACTTTCCCAAGGTACGTGCCAGCGTAGAAAAAGTCCTTCAAAGCCAACTTCTTCAAACTCGCGCTCAAGAGGAAATACCTGTCTCTATTCTTCACGATCAGACTCTCGTCTAGGCTTATGCTTGCTGCAAACAGACTGACAAAATCATCTATTGGCTTTATCATGCAGATTCGCTCTTCAGGAGTTTGCACATGAAGAAACCCTGCGTTTGCCCCGGCCAAATCCTAATACAATTCCGCACTGAACCGTCCAAATGCTTTCCGAACACTTCTGTCAGCCCTTCCTGTCCGTAACAACTGATTTCTTCAACTTTCATGTCTAAGCTCCTGATTGCCCAGTCGATGTTCAGCTCATTTTCTTCAGGCTCCAAGGAGCATGTGGAATAGATGATTTCTCCATCGTCTTCTAGCATCTTGACGGTTTCTGTCAGTATCTCTCTTTGCAGCGCCGCGTTTCTTTCCACGTCTTTGATCGTTCTTCTTTTGAACCAGTTCCTGTCTGTTGCGAAGTTTCCTGAGCATGGCATGTCGAGAAGTATTCGGTCAAAGCTTGTTTCCAGCTGTGATACGCGTCTTGCATCTAGCTGGTAGACTATTGCGTTCTTGACTTGACATCTTTCCAGCTGGTTTGATAAGGCAGTGAGCCTCTGCCGGTTAATGTCGAGAGCTACTATTGCACCTGTGTTGCCCATGAGGTCTGCTAGCTGAGTGGTTTTGCCTCCGGGAGCCGCGCAGGCGTCGAGAACTGTCTTGTCCTTCAGTTCTGTGAATAGCGCGGCTGGGATCTGAGCCGCTGCTTCTTGGATTGAGTACAAGCCTGATAGATACCCCGTTGTTGCGCCAGCAGAGAAACGTGACTCTTCAACCCAATAGCCATTTTTAAGAAAGGGAACCTTTGTGAGCACTAATCCCTGGTCTTGCAGTCTTGTTACGAGGTCCGGAGGTTTCTTGACGTTGGCAGAGTTGATTCTGATCGTTTTCTTGAATTCAACGGTGTGGTATTTCCAGCCCAGTTTTCTGTATCGGTCTGTGAAGAACTCTTTACTAGACATCAACGATAGTTTGGAGAGTTGTTCATAAAAGCTTGATGTAGGTGAGATCAGATACAGAGGCTTCACTTTGCCAGTCTTCTGGCAACCCATTTCCTGATTTCTTCCGCGAGGATCACGATGCATGCGAGAAGCGCAAGAAACGCCCAGTCGAGTAGGCCTAGACCAGTGGTGCCGAAGAGACTCTGCAGCAGTGGGATGTAGACTATGGCGGATATTATGGTTATCTGAGAGGCTATGCCGAGCCAGATCCACTTGTTACTCTTGAGACTGGTTTTGAGAATTGACACTTTGCTCGTTCTGCACGCTAGAACGTTGCCCACTTGAGCGATGACGATGCCGGCAAACGTCATGGTCGTACCTTTAGCGTACGCGCCACTTGTATAGAACGAGCTGCTAGGAGATAACTGCATTCCAAGGTGCCATCCGCCTGCTTGCCATGCCATGAAGCAGCCGATCATTGCTCCGGCGGAGATTATTACGCCGATGTACAGTGATCGGAGGAACACTTTTGTGTTGAACAGTCGTTCTTTGACGCCTCGAGGTTGCTCCTGCATTATTCCTATCTCCGGCGGCTCTCGGCTTAAAGCCAGTGAGGGGATTACGTCTATGCCCAAATCTATGGCCAAGATTTGAACAACAAGAAGAGGCAGAGGTATGTTTAACAGTGCGTAAAGCACGTAGGGAATCAGTTCTGCCCAGTTGTGCGCGAAGACGTAGACTATGAATTTTCTTAGGTTTTCGTAGATCGTGCGGCCGGATTCTATTGCTTTTACTATCGAGGCGAAGCTGTCGTCAAGTAGCACCATGTCAGCCGCCTCTCTTGCCACGTCCGTCCCTGATAGACCCATCGCGACTCCTATGTCTGCCTCTTTCAGGGAAGGAGCATCGTTTGCTCCGTCTCCGGTGACGGCTACGATTTCGCCGTGCTGTTTGAGAGCTTTGACTATGCGAAGTTTCTGTTCTGGTGACACCCGGCTGAAGATAATGTTTGCCTTCTTGGCTTCATCGTAGATCTGCTGGTTGCTGAGGGCGTCCACGTCGACGCCTCGAATGATGTGGCTGTTCTCCGGTTCTACTATGCCTACTTCTTCGGCTATGGCTTGTGCTGTCGGACCATAGTCTCCTGTTATGATCGTGACCTTTATGCCTGCTTGCCTAGACAGTTTCACTGCTTCAGGAACTTCTGGGCGAGGTGGGTCTTTCATCGCTGCCAGTCCAACGAGGATCATGTCCCTCTCGACATCATCAACCTCAGAAAGCTGGTCTTTCGGCAGTTCCGAGTAGGCAGCGGCTAGGATGCGAAGGCCCTCGCTTGCGAATTCATGGATTTTTTCTTCAACGAATGACAAGTGTTCCTTGGTCAGTGTCTCTATTGTGTCGCCGACTAGTATTCTGTTGCATATGGAGAGTATGCTTCGGGCGCCACCCTTCGTGTAGACTGAGACCTCGTGGTCATGGTTGTGGATCGTTGTCATCCTTTTGCGTTTGGAGTCAAAAGGGATTACGCGGACAGTGGGTTTTTCAACGAGCATGCTCTTGACGCTCAGCCCATACTTTAGGGCAGTAACAAGCAAGGCGCCGTCCGTTGGATCCCCTACGATACTCCATGACCTGTTCTTGTCCGACGGCGGTTCAACTTTAGCGCTGTTGCACAGCGCCGAGATCTCAAGAAGTTTCTCAATCCCGTAGGAGTCTTCCTTCGTTAATGGTGGGTTCTCAGAAGTGAAATCGCCCGTCGGGTCGTATCCGACGCCTGAAACTTCGATTACCTTGCCGTTAACCCAGATCTTCGTGACGGTCATCTCGCCTCTTGTGATTGTCCCTGTTTTGTCTGTGCATATCATCGTCACGCTGCCTAGGGTCTGGACGGCAGAGAGCCGTTTGACCAGCACGTTCTCCTTCACCATTTTCAGCACGTTTATGGCTAGGGCACTTGATACTGTTACCTGCAAGCCTTCGGGGACCAGTGCCACCATTACGCCTATCATGAACAGTATGCTGGCGAGCCAGCCTGTGTGAAGTAAGATTTTGCTGACTAGGAAGAAGATGGCCCCTACTGTTATAGCTGAGATGAAGTCGTACTTGGCCGTGTAGGCTATTTCTTTCTGCAGAGGACTCTGCTCTTCGCTTATTTCCTGAGTTAAGCCTGCGATCTGTCCGAACTTTGTGCTCATGCCCGTCTTGACGACGACAGCTTTTGCGCGGCCCGTGGCGACGCTCGTGCTCATGAAGACAAAGTTTGGCACGTCCAAGTACGTGGCGTCAACAGTCTCCACTGGTTTGTCTGTTCTTGGCTGAGGCTCAGACTCGCCGGTCAAAGGGACGTTGTTTGTCCACAGCTCGTAGGCCTCGATCAGCCTAGCATCCGCCGGTACACGGTCGCCTTCTTCTAGGATTATGAGGTCTCCTGGAACAAGGTCCCTTACCACTATTTTCTTGAGCTCTCCGTCGCGGACGACCTTGGCGTACTCGGGCATCCACCTCTTCAGCGCTTCCATGGCCTTTTCTGCTCGCCACTCTTGGAAGAGACTGAAGACCATGTTGACAAGAACGACTGCCAGTATGATGATGCTCAGTTGCCACAAGCCTCCGAAGGTTGCCAGCAAGCTTGCGAAGAGCAGCAGCACGGAGAACAGGTCTTTGAGGAGCGTGAGAAACTTGTAAGCCATGGACACGTGTTTTTTCTCGATAAGCGTGTTGGTTCCATACTTGGCGAGGCGTTTGTCGGCCTCGTCAGTGGTTAACCCCGTGGGTGAGGTTTCCATCAAATCGAAAACTTCTTTGACCGGCAGAGCCGCAGCGTCCTCCAACAAAAACACACCTGCCCAAAATTCTCAGAACAACAGGGAAACTAGAATCCCTTTAAGGAACTCTTCTCATTCGTGCTGTCTGCTGGGAAAATGCCAGTGCTGGAAGCATTTGTCGGTCTCACCGTTTTCTTTGACATAAGCAACTTTGACCGTCCGTTTAAAACATGAGGTTTCCATAACCGTTAGATTTCTGGCTGGTCCTCATTGTTTTGCTGTTCACATTGACAAAAGGGTCGAATTTAAGCTGATCGGAATGGTTTGCGCGCTTTTCGGCTAATCAGGTCCGTTCTACGGTTTCTGTTTCCTATTTTGCCCGGCTATACGCTACATCCCTGTATTCGCGTTTTGACCCCGTCTATTCCACCCTTCCCCTCCCCCCTAGGGTACTAGTACTGCGCGTAGGCGTTGGACAAGGCCCTCGTGGCTAAGCGCGGGCTCGAGGCCGAGCGCGTGTCGAGCCCTCGGCAGAGGTCTGGGCAAGGGTGGTGACTTTTCAATGCGCTTCGCGGTCAGCTCGTCTTCTGATTTCATTTGCTTTGACCGTCAACTTTCTAGGCGTGCCGTGAACCTTGCGTCCGTCTCTTTCCTATATTGTTTAAGCGAGATCTGTGATCTCTTTGGTTCTTGGCGGTTTGGTTTTCGTGTTGCGGAGTTTTTTTTCTGAGCGAGTTGGCGTCTATTAAGACTGCTGTGCAAGTCTTAAATCGTTAGGCAAGGAATAAATTCCTAGGGGTTTGATGAGCGAGAGATATGCTTTCGTCATGATGGTCAGGGAGAGATGGTGGGTTGAGTTTCGCAGGTGTAGCCAAGAAGGAAAGAAGGTTCATTCCTTTGTCATCAGGGGCGCGGCACCGCCTAAGAGCACCTTGCTTATTCTTTTTTACGTGACCAAGCCTGTTAGGGCGATCGCTGGCTACGCTCACTTCATCGAGCGCATGGTGGGAAACCCGCAAGAGTTATGGAGCAGGTTCAGCGGTGAATCGGTTCTCGGTTCCAAGGCTCGATATGAGGAATTCGTTGGCAACGCGTCAGAAGTGTCTTTTGTCAGGTTCAAGGATTTGAATGCGGCCGTGAACCCGATATCTCTCAGCCGCCTTCTCATGCTCTTAGGTGTCAAGAGGCTTTCAAGAAAAGGTTTCTACGTGAACAATGAATTGTCTGATACGCTGATCTCAATGATGAAATAGACAGAAAGGATTCCCTGTCCGTTCACTGATGTTCCAGTAATCATCGGCAAAAAGTTAATAGGTCGCCGTTTTTACATGCATGTAGCTCATCTTTAGGCGTGAAAACCTGGTATGTTTGTTGAACTCCTTAGGAGCTGCATGTGCGTTAGGCATTCTTCTTTTAGGGTAAAGAGGGTTTACGATGGTAAAGTATAGGCAGGTTGAAGAGATTCAGAAGTTGATGAATTATCCAGACATGATCAGGAACACAAGCATCATCGCCCACGTGGATCATGGCAAAACCACCCTTTCAGACAGTCTTCTGGCCGAGGCAGGCATAATAAGCGAGCAGAGGGCAGGTCAACAGCTTGCCCTCGACTCGTGGGAGCTTGAGCAGAAGAGACAGATGACCGTGTTTGCTTCCAACATCAGCCTAGCTCACACGTTCGAGGGAAAAGAGTACCTGATCAACCTGATCGACACGCCTGGACACATCGACTTCAGCGGTGCGGTGACGAGAAGTCTGCGAGCCGTTGACGGAGCGCTGGTCGTCGTGGACGCTGTTGAAGGGCCAATGACCCAGACCGAAACGGTTCTGATGCAAGCCCTGCGTGAAAGGGTCAAGCCGATTCTCTTCATAAACAAGGTCGACAGGCTCATTAAGGAGATAAAGCTGACGCCGGAAGAGATACAGCGGAAGTTCGCCAAGATAATTACCAGAGTGAATACTCTTATCGAAAAGTACGCGCCGGTCGAACACAAAAAGGACTGGCAAGTCAAGGCTGAGAACGGGTCAGTAGCCTTCGGCTCAGCCCTTCACAAGTGGGGATTAAACCTGCCCCACATGAAGGCGAAAGGCGTAACCTTCAAGGACATCGTTGACGCTTACCTCGGAGAAAAGGATGAGATTGACAGGAAAGTCGACGCGTTAAGCAAGAGGGCGGCGCTTGCCGAGCCTATACTGGACATGTTCATCGAACACCTGCCCAATCCATTAGAGGCACAACCGTACAGACAGGGCCAAATCTGGCCAGGAGACCCGAACAGCCCAGTGGGCAAGGGCATGGCCAAGGTGGACCCAAACGGGCCCCTCTTGATGTGCATCTCAACGATTGAAGTTGACCCCAACCGCGGAGTCGTTGCCATCGGACGCGTTTTCAGCGGCACGGTTGAGAAGGGCAAAGTCGTTCAACTCATCACGGCCAGGGCGAAAGGCCCGATTCAACAGGTCTTCATGAGCATGGCCGCCGACAGGGTGATAATAGACAGGGTTCCAGCCGGAAACATAGCGGCGCTTTCCGGGCTACCGTCCATGCACGTCGGCGAAACCGTTGCCGAAGACGGTGTGGAAACACAGGCGTTCGAAGGGTTGAAGTACGTTTCAGACCCAGTGGTCACCGTCGCCGTGGAGCCTGTCGACGTCACGGAACTACCGCTCTTCGACAAGGTTATGCGCAAGCTGACAACCGAGGACCCGAACTTGCACTTCCTCATAAACAAGGAGAGCGGAGAGTACCTCCTCAGCGGCATGGGCGAACTGCACTTGGAAATCACGGCTTATCGAATGCAGGAAGCAAACCTCAAGGTGAAAACCAGCAAACCAATAGTGATTTACCGCGAAACGATCAGCCACGACTACAAAGGACCGGCAGTGATGGGAAAAAGTCCCAACAAACACAACAAACTGTGGGTCACACTGCAAAAGCTGCCGGAAGACGTGATCGAAGCGATAAAGGCTGGAAAGATATCCGAGATGCAGACCAAAGACGAAAGAGTAAAAATCCTTAAGGGGTTCGGCTGGGAAACAGACGACGCCAAGGGCGTCGTGGCAATCGAGGGCAACAACATTCTCGTCAACAGGATAAGGGGAAGACAATACGTAGAAGAAGTGATGGACCACATCAAATCAGGCTTCCGCGAGGCAACGTTCACCTCCGTGCTAGCAAAAGAACCCGCGTATGGGCTGAAGGTCAACCTGGAAGACATCACGGTTCACGAGGACCCCGTTCACAGAGGACCAGCACAGATACTGCCCATGACTTGGCGGCCAATCTGGTGCTCCTTCCTGCTGAGCGACCCGAAGCTACTCGAACCGCTCATAAGTTTCGAATGCAAGGTTCCAAACCAGTTCGTGAGCAGCATCATCGCAACGGTTCAGAAACGCCGAGGCAAAATCCTGGACATGACAAACGAGGAAGACATGATCATCGTCAAAGCAGAGATGCCCGTGTCCGAATCCTTCGGTTTGGCCGAAGAGCTACGTTCATCAACGGAGGGCAGAGCCTTCTGGGCCACACAGTTCAGCCGATGGGCCCAAGTTCCAGAGCAGATGCAGCCTGAAATAGTAAAGCAGATCCGCGAGCGCAGAGGTTTATCACCGACTCCGCCGAGAGCAGAAGAGTTCTTCGAGGAAGCATAAAAAAAGACAAACAGTCTTTCTCCACTTTAAATTTGTATCCCTGTCCCCACTCGCTTCAGCAAACTTTATTGATTTTAACGAGCATAGTTCCTGACGAATTACTATGATAGTTGGCATCTGTGGCAGTCCGAGACGACAGGCAACGGAGCACGTGTTAAGAGAAGCCTTGAACATACTTGAAAAGAAGGGTTTCCAGACAGAATTCTTCACGGTCAGAGGCAAGAACATCGGGTTTTGTCAGCACTGCGACTATTGCATGAGAAGCAAAGAGTGCAAGCTGAAGGATGACATGTACACGCTTTATCCCTCACTCAGAAATGCTGAGGGACTGGTGATTGCGACGCCCGTTTACAACGGCGGAATAAGCGCACAGACAAAGGCGGTCATGGACAGATGCAGAGCTCTGTTTGCAGCTGACAAGAACGCTTTCAGGCGCAAAATCGGGATGGCCATCGCCGTCGGAGGAGACAGGGCTGGAGGGCAGGAGCTGGCGATCCAGCAGATCATAACGTTCTACGTTTTGAACGGGGTCATTCCCGTCAGCGGAGGCGCCTTCGGAGCGAACCTCGGTGCGACTTTCTGGTCAAAGGACACGTTGAGAGACGTAAAACAGGATGAGGAAGGCTTCAGAAGCCTGAGAAAGACGGTGACAAAGTTCGCGGAGTTTCTGAGAGAATCTGAGGAGAGAAAACGAGCTTAGAGCGTGGAACCACGAGCGGAGATCTGGCTAAAGCAGAAAAGAAGAGGAAAGTAGCTTGGGGGATTACAGGCAGTGGGGACAGACTGGGAGAAACACTCAACGTCATGAAAGAGATAAAAGAGCATTACAAAAACGAGGTTGAAATAAGAGTTTATCTTTCAAAGGCCGGGGAACAAGTCGTTAGATGGTACAAACTGTACGATCAGCTGAAACAGAACTTTGAAAAGGTTTGGGTTGAGTTCAATTCTAACTCGCCCTTTCTTGCCGGCGACTTGGAACTGAGGAAGTACGAGTTCTTGTTGATTGCGCCTTCAACATCTAACACTGTGGCGAAAATTGCAGCCGGAATATCTGACACGATGCTTTGCAACTCGGCAATCATGGCCTTGAAAGCCTCCGTTTCCGTGTACATTATGCCAAGCGATTACAAGGAAGGGACAGTGGTCACGAGGCTTCCGAATGGAAAAGATTTCACGTTAAGGGTGAGAAGGGAAGACGCAGAAAACACAAGAAAGTTGGCCAGTATGGACTGCGTGTTCGTGCTTGAAAAGCCTGAGGATGTTAATCAGGTTTTCATGAAGCACTTCGGTCCAAGAGAGTAACTGAGAAGTCTTGGTGTATGAACAATGGTCAACTTTGCAGTGCTCGTGCTCCCATTGATTGCCGGATTATTCTTCGGTTACCTGCTTCGCGAAAGAAAGAAAGTTAATCTTGCCAAAGTCACGCTGGGCACGATTTTGATCTTGATCTTCTCACTTGGGTTCACCATAGGATCAAACAACGAACTGCTGGGTTCAATGTCCAGCGTCGGGCTCAGCGCACTTCTAATGGCGTTGCTTGCCATTGGGTTCAGCGTGCTTTTTGTAGCCTTGATAAGGAGACGGGTGAGAATATGATTAAATTCATTCTAGGGGCCCTTACTATCGGAGTGGTTGCGGGCTACGTAAACAACAATTTAAAGACCTTCGTTGCGAGCAACTGGGTTACCGATTACTTGTTCTACGCTTCTCTTTTTGTGTTGCTGTTCGTGATGGGACTGTCGTTTGGAATTGATAGGGAGGCTGTTGCAAACCTGAGGAGCAAGGGCCTCAGGATCCTTGTTGTTCCCGTTGTTGTTGCTTTGGGAAGCATCTTGGGTGGGTTAATCGGCGGATTGATTCTCAGACTAGACATATATGCATCTATGGCTGTAACTGCCGGCTACGGTTGGTACACGTTAACGGGCCCTTTAATGAAATCGATTCTGGGAACCCAATGGGCCGCTATGGGGTTTGCAGTCAACTTCCTAAGAGAACTGCTGACGATAATCACGGTCTCATTGATGGTAAAGGTTGACAAGTATGCGCCGATCGCCTCTGGCGGAGCAACAACGATGGACACAACATTACCTGTGATCATGCGCTACTGCGGGTCTGACGTGTTGGTAACGGCCTTTTCAAGCGGTTTCGCACTAAGCATGATTGCACCGTTCACAGTTGTGGCAATGGCCTCGTTGAAGTAGCAGAGCACCAAACAGTTTTAAGTACACGTTATCATTTTCGGAATATCCAAGGCGCGTGGCAGTGTGAGCTTCGATTTCAAGCGAAGACTAGTCAGCCTTCAAGAAAGGATGGAAGAGCTCGACTTAGACCTAGTCGTGTACGGGTCATGCCAGAATTTTCAATATTTGACAGGACTCTTGTTCGACTGGCGTCATGGAACAGACCTTGCAAGCCAAGCAAACAACGTCTTTGTTCCCAGAAAGGGGCGGCCGATTCTCACGCTCGGCGAGGAATGGTCAAAACAAGCTGCTCAGACCTGGGTAAAAGAAGTCAGGACGCTAGAAGAGAAAGACAGTTTTGAGAAACTGATTCGAAAAGTCATATCGGACTTGGGATTGAACGTGAAGAAAGTTGGAATTGGAGACCATGTCTGGGGATCAACCGTCATAGAAATCGCAAAAGCGGTGAAAAGCAGGGTTTTCTGCAAAGCTGAACATCTCATGGACCATGTTAGAATGATCAAGGATTCTGGAGAAGTTTGTAAGCTGAGGAAAGTCGCAGAGTTGACCGACAAAGCGGTCGAGGCAGCCACGCAGAAGATTAAGAATGGTGTGACTCAGCGACAGATGCAGATCGAGGTTGAGTTTGCAGGCAGACGTTTGGGGGCGTCGGACGTTTCCTTCCCAGCTACGGTTGGCTTCGTCAAGTCTGGGTCTAAGATCTCGCTAAACCCGTTTACCTACCCAAAAGAGAAAGGTTTGGTGCCTAGTACTTCGATAGCTTTTGACGTAGGGTTTGCGCTTGACGGGTACTGCTCCGACTTTGGAAGAAGCTTCTACTTTGGACCTGCTGGCAGCGAGGTGAAGAAGGGATACCAAGCTTTGCAACAGTCAGTTGTCGAAACGGTGGAAAAAATGAGGGAAGGAAGCATGCGTGTCTGCGACGTCTTCCCAGCAATAGAAAAGACGCTGGACAGATTGGGCTACGGCGATTACTTACGCGCTCGTTTACAAACGAAATCAGTCGGACACAACATTGGTGTTGAAGTGCATGAGCCCCCATGGCTGAGTCCCGACTATGGCGAAAGACTGCAATCGAACATGGTAATGGCTTTGGAGCCTAAGGTCTGGCACAAAGGCGAATACTACCTTCGAGTGGAAGATATGGTACTAGTGGGGCCACGAAAGACCGAGTTCTTGACAAAGTTCGACAGAAAACTCTTCCAGTTATAGCGCGCGCTAGGTTTATCCGAAGTTCGTTAAAGCTAGGACTATGTCAGCCAAGTCTATTCTGCCGTCATGGTTCAAATCGCAGTCAGGGTTCCATCTTGGATGACCTGGATACGAACCGAAGGCGTTCACTAACATCATAACGTCTTGCATGTCAACTTTTCCGTCGCCGTTGACGTCTCCCAACAGGGTGATCCTCAACGTGCCGTCGACTAGAAGATTGTTGGCTACGTTGGTTTCTCCAGGAACAGGCTCTGCATAAGCGCTTATGGTATAGTTGCCTACGGCAAAGCCAGTGGTGTTCCACGTGAACGTGACTGTCATAGAGTTGCTGGCCGTTAACGTAACGTTTTCTGATCCTACTATGGTTGCGTTGGCGTATGCCGTGACGTTGAAGGTTTCAGTGTAGCCGCCCTGGTTTGCCACTGTGACGTTTATGTCGGCGCTGAAGCCTTCTTCAACCACAGTCTTAGAAAGGGCAATATCGGTGACGGCTACATCATGTCCAGGTTGAAACTCGTAAACAAAGTTCCCCGTGTTTACCGCGGGAAGTTCCCACCCGCTTGGCCAATAGTAGAGACCCATCCAAGCTGGATCGAACGTGAACGATGAACTCACTTGCGTGTTTGTGCTGTTCACTTGCGCTATTATTCTAAACTCTATCTGCACCAGTGTACCGGTTCCGTTGAAGGTCCATATTGGAGTGCCTTGTATAAATGCGGCACCGACGTCGACCTCTTGATAAGTGCTGTTATAGGTGATGAGTTGTTCTGCCGGAACTATCACGTCACTTGCGGCTGCAACGGCTCCAGCGAAGACGTTGTCTGGTGGAAGCCAATATCCGACGTATTGCAGTGCGGTGTCCTTGAACACCAAACCTGCGCCCCATCCCCACAGGCTTTCCGCATTCGTTACGGTGAGGTTTACGAAGAATGTGGAACCTGAAGATGTTTCGTTGGAATAGAATACGAAATCTGGAGTTCCAACGTATCGAACAGTGGATGAAGCATTCCATGCGGATGGGTTACTCGCAGGCCCAGGATTCAAGATACTAATACTCGGATTGTCGGTCGCGTGAACGCGCCTAACCAGTTGAATGTTGAATGCAAATGTTAACGTGCTTATTACGAACAAAAATAGCATTACTGCAGAAACAGTCTTCCTAAACAACCTAATCCCTTCCTCAAACTCTAAATCAACACTTTCTCTCATAAAGGTTTATGAAAGAAACTTCCATAAGCAGCCTCATCGACAATTGTCGTTCATACCAACCGTTCTGCTGAAACCAGCCTTCATACGCGCTCAGAAATCTAGCGCGCGCTCTGTCTTGGCAGGCAATAGATTGCGCAATAAAAGTGCAATCAATTGAGACATAAGCGCGAAAATATAATAACGGGCGAAGATCATAGCTTTTACAGGCACGTTCTACCATGCAAGTGAATACTATTGAGAATGCGGTGCTTTCAGTCGCGGTTAACCCGATTCTCAAGCGCCTAGTGAGTAGTTTCGACGAAGAATGCCCCGAGCATGGAAGCCTACTTTTAAACTCCCTTAAGGATTTCTTAGGAGAACAGGTGGAACTATGCCCACGATGTCAACGGATAAGCCGCAACATCGCTAGGCCATTTTACGAAGTTGGAAGTCGCCTCCTTCGAGTGGACAAGGGATTCATGAGAAAACAGTTTCTGAAAGACCAGTATGGTGGGGCATGGTTCAGAGGCTTCGGTTTGATGATGAAGGCAGTTGAAAAGTACGGTGTACACATACCTTTCACGCCTGCAGGACCGTTCGAAATCGTTTGGAACGTCACATACCAATGCAATCTGCGATGCAAACACTGTTACGAGAACGCGGGAGGAAAAAACCGTACAGAACTTTCAACAGACGAAGCTTTACAAGTCGTAGACAAGTTTTCCAACATAGCCGGCATAGGTTTGCCCGCGTTGTCCTTCAGCGGCGGCGAACCTCT
Source organism: Candidatus Bathyarchaeota archaeon (assembly GCA_963707955.1). Classification (GTDB taxonomy): domain Archaea; phylum Thermoproteota; class Bathyarchaeia; order Bathyarchaeales; family Bathycorpusculaceae; genus DASPPK01. The sequence continues at coordinate 990,975 of OY970176.1, forward strand.
GGTGAGAAAAGACTTCTTTGACGTCGTAGCCTACGCTAGGAAACGTATACCTTACGTAAGCATAGCGTCGAATGGAACCCTCATGACGAAAGACAACGCGAAAAGGATCAAAGACGCCGGCGTGGACTACGTTGAAATAAGCGTTGACGCAGCAACACCGCAGCTACATGACACTTTCCGAGGCATACCAGGAGCCTTCGAGAGGACAATGTTAGGCGTGAAAAACTGTGCCGAAGAGGGCATAGACACATGTATTGCAACGGTCCTGCACAGGGACAATTTTGCGGAGACAGAAAAGATCATAGGATTAGCCAAAGAAATGGGCTTGAGGTTCATGCACTTCAACTATATTCCGACTGGCAGAGCAAAAGAGCACGTGGAACTGGATTTGACGCCAGACGAGAGGCTTCACGTGTTGCAGTTGCTGGGAAAGGAAATAACGGGTCTGTATTTACAGGCGAAAGAAGAAGAACTCAAGTCTGGAAAGTCAAACGTCAAGGTTGACAGGTTTTTCAGCACATGCCCACAATATGCCCCTGTGACGAAAGAGCTCTCACGTCAAATAGGTGAGAAATTCTTGGTTGAAGCCCATTACGCAGCAAAAAAAGGCGTTGAAAACACAGCCAACTTTCTGGGCGGGTGTGGGGCGGCCCGATTGTACTGTTGCCTCGAACCGAACGGCGACATAAAACCATGCGTGTTTTTCCCAACCAACGAACGCAATGTCGTCGGCAACGTGCTGAAAGACAGTTTCGAAGAGATATGGGATCGCAACCCGCTTTTTTGGAAACTGCGAACAAGAGAAAATCTGGAAACCTACGTTGTTAATGGCAAAGCCGTGGGATGCGGCAAGTGTCCAGACAAGTACATCTGCGGAGGATGTCGAGCAAGAGCCTACAGTTACTTCGGCGGAAATGTGGATGCACCAGACATAGGGTGTGTGCACAACAAAGCTCTGTGGAACAAGATGGTAGTCGACAAAACGTGACTCTTGCGCAACGCGCGCAGGAAGCAGTTCGCAACAGACGGAATGAGGGTTGGACGCTTCTAGACGCGTGAAAAGGAATGGTGAGTCGAAATGAGTGAGGGAGAAGGAAACCTAGAAGAAGAATTGAAACCCTTCAAGGATCTGATTCCGAGCGACGTGGAGAAAGAACTGAAAAACGCGATAAATGAGAATGACGGGGACAAAATCAAGACTCTGCTTGAAGGGAAAATCAACCCTATACTTGACAGCTACACGGCGAAAATCAAGAACCCTGACCTCAATGAGGGAGAGCAGATCTTGTGGGTTCACGAAGTCACAAGAGGAATTTTTCACAAAGAGACAGTTGAAAAATGGACCATAACAAACTTGAGAGCTATGAAATATTATCCAGTGACTAAAGAAAACCCGACTCAGCGTTTAGACTCCGTCGGCCTGGCCGTCTCTGAGCCAATAATCATGAATCAGCATAGGGTCTCCAAGGGACAGCGAGTTGGCAACTTCACAGGAGTATACAGCGGCGTTTTTGTAGGTACAAGCGTAGGCTCCAGCACAAGTACGAGCACAACTTACGGAGATTTAGTTTTCTTTATCAAGGGCACAGAAAAGCTTTGTTTTCCAAGTATCAGTGATCCTCATGGCGTCCAACGTATGATTCAAACCATCAAAAAGCAAAGCAAACGTTAAGCCTCGACCCTGACATTTTCCCGCTTTGATTTCATGCGGCAGTTCTTTCAGCGTTTCCAAATCCTCGTCGCTGATGCCAAATTTTCCCGTTTCAGCAAGGTTGGTCCAGCGCGGGCATGAAACTTGCGTTTCCAAGCTGTGCATGCCCAGGTTCTGTTAACTCTTCGTGGGATGCTTCTCCATGTTAACTATCGTGGGATACCACATATTTTTCTTCTATGGGTGAATGACAAATGACCGCATTACCTATAGAGGGTTCACGTTAGGGTCATAATGATTCTGGATTCAGATTCCCCCTTAACAATTATTATATCATCAATCCGCTGCGTCGTAATACATCAGAAACAAGTGAAATAACGATGCAGCTAAACACGATTTACTGCGGAGACTGTGCACACGTTCTGGCCTACTTTCCAGAATGTTCAGTGGATTTGCTCTATGTTGACCCGCCGTTCTTCTCTAATAAACACTATGAGATAATATGGGGTAACGGCTACGAGCGACGAGCTTATGAAGACCGATGGAAAGGTGGCAAACGTGGCATTAAAAACTACATAGCTTGGATGCAACCAAAGATAGAACAATGTCATAGAATATTAAAGCCCACTGGAAGTATGTACCTCCATTGCGACTGGCGTGCTAATGCACACCTAAGAATTTTGATGGATAAAATATTCGGAGAAGAAAACTTTAGAAATGAAATTATCTGGTGTTATAGCGGTGGAGGTATACCGAAAAAGAATTTCCCAGGCAAACATGATACAATATTTCGGTATTCCAAATCTAACGATTATTTCTACGTTCCAGAGTATCGTCCATATTCCGCTGGAACTTTACAGAGAGGTAGAACACAAGTTAAAGGAAAATACTATGCTAATGGATTGAGGAAAGAAGGCACACCTGTGCCTGATTGGTGGACGGACATAAAATGCCTTCACAGTCCAACGGATAAAGAAAAATTAGGCTATCCCACTCAAAAATCTGAGGCGTTGTTAGAACGAATAATAAAAGCATCGTCAAATCCGACGGATATTGTGTTAGATCCTATGTGTGGTTGTGGCACAGCCATTGCGACAGCTCACAAATTAGGGCGAAGATGGATTGGAATTGATGTTTCTCCCGTAGCGTGCAAGGTTATGACTGCACGAATGCAAAAACTGGGATTAAAAATTGCAGAAAACGATATTATTGGTCTTCCAAAATCAGTTGAACAGTTAGAAGCTATGGTCCCTTTTGAATTTCAGAATTGGGTCATCCAAAAATTGGATGGCAGACCAAGCAGACGGAAAGTTGGAGACTTCGGTGTTGACGGTTGGCTTACAAATGGAGAACCCGTCCAGATAAAACAGTCAAAACGTATTGGAAGAAATGTAGTTGACAACTTTGAAACCGCTATTAGAAGAGAGGGAAAGAAAGCCGGATTGATTGTCGCTCTTAGTTTTGGAAAAGGAGCCAACGAAGAGGTAGCCAGAGCAAAACAAGACGATGGCTTAGAAATCAGACTCAAAACAGTTAAAGACCTTATTAAAGAGATTTAACTCCCGCAAGAACCTCTCATCTGCCATAGTCAGGGATGGACTTTTCTTATGAATGTAAATAACTCCGAAGCCTTTGCTGATTGCATCTTCTTTGGCATCTTCAATTTTTCTCTTCGATGGGTTACACAAATGTATCCCGCTCTTGCAATAGTCAGCCCGATCATCAGTTCTTATGATTCTCATAAGCGTGAGTCGCTCCTTTCAACCTCTTTGTTACTCCAGGACATTTAAATTTTCAGTGGAAGCTTTCAGTGGAAGTGGTGTTTCCATTGGAACTTTTGAGAGGATGAGCCACAATAGCTGACTCATTGTGTTTTTTCGCCTTTTGGTTCCACAATTAGTTTTTTGTCTTTGACTGTCAGTTCCAGTTCTTGACCGCCTTTCCAGCCCAATTCAGTTATTGCTTCATCTGGAACTACGATAACATGTTTGTAGTGGTGTTTTTCCTTGTACTTCTAAGCAAGCTGTTTTTGGAGTTTAGCTTTCATTTGGGCTTTTCCTTCTGGTCGTTAAAAAGGTAGTTGATAGCATCGTTGTGCGAGTGGCTTTCACCCTCGTGCATTAGCTCGCCAACCAGAGCATTTACGCGTTTTCGGTTGCTCTCCGTAACTTTTATTGTCTTGTCAATCGATTCGGGTACTGCGAGTCAAAAAACGTGGTCAAAGACGGACTCCGCCACAACAAACACGGAAACATCCAAGTTTACCTCTGCCGAGATTGTGGAAAACACTTCACCATAAACTTGGGCTTTAAGAAAATGAAGAGTACGCCTCAAATAATCACAAGCGCCCTACAGCTTTACTTCTCTGGAACATCTTTGCGGAATGTGGCGGAGTTCTTGAAGCTTCAAGGCGTGGAAGTCTCTTACGTAGCAGTTCACAAGTGGATAACCAAGTACGTCGGCTTGATGGACAAGTACATCGAGAAGTTAACGCCTCAAGTCGGAGACATTTGGAGGGTCTGACGAACTTTGGCTCAAGGTCAAAAGGCGACAAAAAATACCTCTTCGCAATAATGGATGATGAAACTCGCTATTGGATTGCTCAAGAGGTGGCGGGTTCAAAGTACAAGCATAACGCACGAAAACTGTTCCAGTTAGCCAAGAAAGTGACTGGAACGAAACCGAAGACGCTCATAACTGACGGGCTTCCAGCTTACCATGACGCTTACAAGAAAGAGTTCTGGACACTGAAGAAAGCCACAAGAACAGAGCACATTAACGCTATAGAGCTGAGGGGCGACATGAACAACAATAAAATGGAGCGCATGAACGGAGAAGTCAGAGACCGAGAAAAGATACTGAGAGGAATAGAGAAAGACGACAGCACAATGCTCTCAGGATACCAACTCTACCACAATTTCATTAGACCCCACATGGCATTAGACGGCAAAACTCTCGCTGAGATGTACGGGCTAAAAGTCGAGGGCGAAAACAAGTGGAAAACTCTGATAGAGAACGCAAGCAAAAATGAGTAGATTAGCTCGGTGTTTTCTTCAGTATCTCGCTTGTTTTTTGTAGTAAATCAATTAGATGACCCAACGTTTTCGCCCAAATGCGATACCTCATCGTCCCTTGATATTCTTCCTGTATGGAATATCCCTTACTATCTTTCTCACACCATTCAGAAACTTCTTTCCACACATTTGGGGGAATCTCCACATCCCAAACTCCATTGTCCATCACATGAACTTTTAGGTATTTTCTTTCATCTGACATTATCATGCCACAAGTTTATCTAAACTTGTTTTTGGCATTTAAGCATATTCGCTTATCCCACGATAGTTAACAGAGAACTATACTGAAGCCAAATCCCACGAAGAGTTAACAGAACTCATGCCCAAAAGGCTTATTAGCGGATGTATTTTCGTGGTATCCATGGAATCTGCCAACGTTGTGATTATAGGGGCAGGCGTCGTAGGTCTGGCTGTTGCCGCCAGCGTTTCTGAGAATAGTGACGGCGTGTATGTTTTTGAAAAGAACGCGCGGTACGGCCAAGAAACAAGCAGCCACAATAGTGCCGTCATCCATTCGGGCATCCATTACCCTAACAATTCTTTGAAAGCGAAGTTGTGCGTGAAAGGAAACACGATGCTGTATGCGCTTTGCGAGAAATACCAGATTCCCTTCAAGAGGTTGGGCAAGTTGACTGTGGCCATTGGGGAAGAAGAGGTTGACGAGCTTGGCAAGCTGATGAGGATGGGCACAGACAATGGCGTGGAAGGCTTAAAGTTCTTGGACGGAGAAGATGTTAGGAAGTTGGAACCGAACGTTGAGGTTGAAAAGGCTCTTCTTTCACCGTCAACTGGCATAGTCGAGCCAGATGAGCTGATGAATCATTTCCATACGCGCATGCGCAAAAACAACGCGGTCCTGGCAACGGAGACTGAGCTTCAAAGTTTGAAGAAGGTCGATAATGGCTATGAAGTGGGAGGGGTGAGCATGGGTGAGAAGTTTCACGTTACCGCCAAGACCGTTGTGAACTGTGCTGGGCTGTATTCCGACAGAGTCGCAGGCATAGCAGGGCTGAACGTGGACAAGATTGGATACAGGCTTTACCCGTGTAAGGGAGACTATTTCAGAGTGGCTGGAAAACCTCTTGTCAAAATGCTTGTTTATCCAGTTCCGAAGGGGCCCGGCCTAGGCATCCACTTGACGCCTGACCTGGGCGGGTCGATTAGGCTGGGACCGAACGCTTACTACGTTGACAAGATTGATTACACCGTCGAGTCTAACGAGAAAGAGTTTCGAGAAGACGTGACAAGGTTTGTGCCGAAGATCCGCGAGTATCAGATTCATGAGGATTCTTCCGGGATAAGACCGAAGCTTGAGGGTCCGCAGGACGGTTTTAAGGATTTTGTCATAAGGCACGAGGCCGACCGGGGCCTTTTTGGTTTCATTAACCTGGTCGGAATAGAGTCCCCAGGTCTGACAGCCGCTCCAGCAATAGGCGAGCTTGTCGCCGAAATGATAGAGACCGAAATCAAGAAATAAGGCCCTTATTTTGCACCGACACTGTCAGCACGTTTCAGGAACGTTCTAGGTAGCGCGCGCAAGAGAGCTTACACGCTTTGCATATACACTTTGCATATACGGTTGGCGAGGATAAGTGAAAAGCGCGCTATCAAAGTTGTTACGTTTGATGGAAACTTAGATCGCGCGTTAACATGGCGGAGCTAGTTTATGATTTGCTGAACTGCAAATTCAGCTTCCTATTCTGAGTCCTCGCCTAGGGACTGGTTAACATGGTTTTTGTTCTTCTTTTGGGGTTTGGGGACAGTTTCGGGTTTCGTGCGTGTCCATGCCTTCAATGGAAGCATCTCTTTCCCAGAACACGGGAACGGAATTAAAACCATTTCTTACCATTTTCGGAAGAGACATACGTGCCATGCTTCGATGCCTCGGCTCTTGTGAGTGTAAATGCATTAACCTAAGTAGTTGTGCACAACGGTTAAGTATCTATCCAAGGAAATCAGGAGCATGAATAAGATGGAAAAAGTGATACTTTCATGGAGTGGAGGCAAGGATAGCGCTCTCGCACTTTATGAGATTCAGAAAACCGACAGCTATAAAATACTTGGACTGCTGACAACGCTGACAAAAGATTATGATAGAATTAGCATTCACGGTGTGCGACGGACATTGCTCGAGAAACAGGCAGATTCCTTGGGTTTTCCTCTTGAGAAAGTGCTCATTTCAAAGAGCGCTTCAATCAAAGAATATGAATTTAAGATGAGTGAAATCCTTTCAAAATATTTGACTGTCGGGTTCTCCTCTGTAGTCTTTGGAGACATTTTTCTAGAGGATGTAAGAAAATATAGAGAGGACTATCTGTCCAAGATGGGGATGAGAGGAATTTTCCCTCTATGGAAAAGGGACACCCATGAACTTGCTCACGCATTCATAGATTTGGGCTTCAAAGCGATTGTCACTTGTGTTGACTTAAACGTCCTTGACAAAAGATTTGCTGGCAGAATATTTAACGAGCAATTTTTGTCTGACCTTCCTTCGAGCGTTGATCCCTGTGGCGAAAATGGAGAATTTCACTCATTTGTGTATGACGGACCGATATTCCAAGAGCAAATATCACATGAGATAGGGGAAGCTGTTTTGAGAGAAAATCGTTTTTACTACTGTGATTTAATACCCCTTCCAAAATCAATCTGAGCGCGCGCGTTTGCCCTGCCAAAGATGAAGAAGGCGATGCCGGAGTAAATCGGGTAGAACCATTCGACTGCAATCCAGTAACCTTTCGACAGAGTTATTTGCAGGTTTAAGACAAGGGCAACATCATCTAGGCTGATTAATGCGAGAGCGAAAAGATACGAAAGCAACACCAGCATGGTCACCACGTTGAATCTTAAGCCGCCCTTTACTTTGCCATAGAGCAAGAAAACCACAATTGAGGCAAGCGCGTACAGGACATCAAGGGGCTTCCAGAAGGCATGTCCAAAAATCACATCTAGATTTCCAACGTAGCCTACTAAATGTGCATCTCCAAAAGTGAGTAAAATTAGGAGTGCACCGAAAGCAAGTGCTGTAATTTCGCTTTTGAAACCCATGTTTTCCATAACCTGAGCGTAAAAACAGCAGAAATACTGTTAAGTCTTTTGTGTTGATCAGCGCGCGCGGCATCTTCTTGCCCAGTCATGATTACGCCTCATACTTCGGAGTTCTCGGCGCAGTATCACTTCTGTCAATGCCGCTGTATCCCCTGTGCGCTAAGTATCTGCGTAAGAACGCGAATAATCAATCGGAGCATGAAACGACAGTGCGCGCTGAAGCTTCAGGCTTTTGATCGTTGAAGCTTTTGTCCTCTCTTCGTCACTTCATTGCAGACGTATGCAACATTGAGGCAGTTTCAATCCCACGTTGATAATATTATGGTTTTACCGTCCTGACCGTAGAAAGCATCTTTGATTCCTTAGATGTGCGCGCGTTTACACTTTGGGCACAATCTGTTTCTTGACTTCTTGTCTTGGACGAATAGTCTGTTGCATCCAATTCCTTTCCCAGGATGTGAGCAGACAAAAACTCCACGTCTTCTTTCGTCTTCGGTTTTGGCATAGACTGTCCAATAGATCTCCTTTATGACACCCGTGGGGCTCACCTCGCCGATCTCAGCCATGGCATCGCTTCCCAATTCCCACCCGTGCCTAGTGGCCGGACGGATATCGCGGTCGGTAACGATTTCCTCACCGACTTGGGAGATGAGGAAGCTTTTGAATTGCTTGACATCTGGGTGAACACTGAAGTAGACGACCCTAGACACGTATCCGCCGGGGCAGACGTATGCTCCGATGACATTATCCGAGTCGGATCGCAGGTCTATGAAGGAGGAAGGGCTATCGCAGTGCCTGTAACATTGTCCCTCGAACGTTAGGTAAACTTCCACAAACTCCTTCAACGATTTACGATGAGATGATGAGTGAGGATGCGAGATAGCCGGTTGTTTATGTGCGAGACTTTGATAGTAACTGCTCGAAAACAGCGCTTTCCAAGAACCTTCTGTCACCGAAACTGCCTCTGAAAAACCAGTTAATACGTGATCGACTCTCCCGTCCATGTGTTCAACAAAGACTTGAGGGATAAGATAATCCTCCGACCAATCGCCGTGTTCTTCGACGAGCCTGTCAGCTGCCTCAAGCTGCTCGGGGATCTCTATGTCAAGAGTAAGAAGCGGAACCCCAAGGTCTCTGGACATTTTGTTAGCATTACGCAGAGAAAACGGTACACAGTGAGGACAATAATTCGCAAAAACGATAATGACTCGCTTAATCAATCCCCTGCGCCTCTCCCAGCTCCGCAACGACGCTCTTCGTCGCAGACACAATTAAAGACTTGCTACGAGGAGACGGACTTAGCATGTTATGTACCCAAAGCGCGCGCTGTATCATTTTTTTTGCACGGTCTGTAATTTCGGCGCATGCGCTCAAATCAAGAGAATAAACGAATGAAAGGAACTATGAGGCACGCGTGAAGAGAATGCCATGCACCACGTAAGAGAGAAAGCTAGCGCGCTCGCAGGGACTTGAAACCCGCGGGGTGAATTTGTACTGTTTCCCTTTTTTTCTGTCACAGTACACATGCCTTTATGTTTATCAACATCGTCATTCAACCCCCTCCTCTTTTTCTACGCCAGCGCAGTAGCCACCTAGCGAACACGCGCCAGAACCCTGTGAAATCACGTTTACCGACAATCTTATCGAAGGCGACTTTCAGTTCATTCAGCCATTACAAAAGTGTAGCGCGCGCTGGGTTTGGGGACGGGCAGTTCAGGTTTTTTCTCTATTATTTCTTGACCTTAATCGACACGCACCAATTTACCAGTTAGAGCTCAGTTTTGACCTATTTTGAGGAAAAAAGCGTAATTTGTAATTTGCGGATTGGCGTTTGTTTGTTCTTTTTTCTTTTTTTGGCGGCTAACACCGTCAGTAATAGTAGCGCGGCTAGTGTTAGGAGCGGTAGTGCGGTTGCTGTTGGGTATTCCGGTATGACGCCTGTACCGATTATCTGGATGCTGTGGGTGATTTGGCTGGAGTTGAGGTAGATGCTTGTGTAGGTTTGGTTTTCAGTTATCACGGCTTCGGCGGTGATGTCCGTTCCGTCTAAGAACACCTTCCAAGGACCGCTCAGTAGAGCCGTGGGTGTTGAAAGGTTGAAGTAGCCTGTGGTGTTGGCCGGGCCATTCAGGTTGAACGTGACTTCCTTGTCTGCTTGGTCAAAGTTGAACGCTGATACAGTGCTGTTGCTGACGAGCGAAACCGGGAAGACCGTGTTATCCCAGAAAACCTGAAGCGGGTTCACGGGGTTTATGAGCGGATAGTAGTCAACACCATGCCAAGGCAGGTTAGTGTCGCCCACGCCGTCGCCAGCGACTCTCCCGCCGCTGCCGTTATCTAGGCCAGTGTAATCGCTCCAGTAGTTCCCTCTTCCTCCCGCGCTCCAAATGTCAGTTTTAGAGAAATTTTCTGTTGTCGGTCCAAGAATATTGATAAAGTTGTTACTGAGGAATGTGTTGTTGTATTCAGCAGAGCTAATCACAGCGCTGCTATTTTCGATGTCATTCGTCAATATGGAGTTGCTGCTAGAGCTGTCCAGAACGATTGCTCCAAAGGAGCAATTCGTTATAACGTTGTCGCTCATGGTGTTGTTGGCAGATGCTTCAAAGTAGATTCCATATCCAAATATCAGGCCTACGTTCGAGCCTATTGTTGAAGACACGATATTGCGTGAAATGTTGCCGAAGAAAGAGTTGTCCAGCACTATCCCCGCAACGCCGCAGTACGTTATGACGTTCCCGCTTACGACGGAGCTGTTAGAATGATCAACGTAGAGACCCATGCCGCAGTACGTTATGACGTTTTCGCTTACGACGGAGCTGTTAGAATGATCAACGTAAAAACCCCATGAACTGTTTCTCACAGTGAAGCCATCGACTAGGACGTTGTCAGCTGTTAATGTAATGGCGTTGCCACCGTTGGACCCGTCTATTATCGTGTCTTCCTTGTCTGTTCCCAAGAGTGTCAGTGTCTTGTTTATGGTCACGTGCTCGTAGTAGATTCCGCTGTCTACAAGGATTGTGCTTCCATTCTGTGCAGCGTTGATTGCCTCTTGAATTGTTGGAAAATCGCTCGGCACCCTAATGATGTTTGCATCAGCCTTAACAGTAGCAGCTTGGAAGCACGGCACCAAAGCCACCAAAAACAGAAATACTAACGCCAAAAATGCAAATGCGTTAGAGAAGTCGCATCTAAAGCCCAAGGTTTTCCTCGCCATACAATCATGGAAAGAACTTATATATATAATATTTGTTGAATATATCTCAAGCTTGGAGAAGCGTTAATGAAAAGATTGATTTGCGCAGTGTTGGTAACTGTCTTTTTCATTTCCTCGATTCCAGCCTTCACACTCGCTGCAGGCTCGGAGGCGCAAGCTGTACAGTTCAGAACCGTGTGGGAAAACCCGTACACGCTGACAACGTATCATCCGGACAACGAGGTCAACTCCACCTTCTACACGTTTCCACAGGTGATTTGGAACGGCTCCCAGTACGTCAACTACATCCTGAACTCGTCCGACATGAGCGCAGGCATAGGCTCAGTGTACATCAAAGTCTGCCCCGACCACACGGTTTTCTACGATCCCCACCAGAAGGAGGAGGAAATAGAGAGTGAAAGCTGGAATGTCGAATGTTACAACACTTCAAGCCTGGAATGGGAAACTGACTGTCCCATAAGCAACAGCGTCTGCTACCTGGTTAATTCGTCGGGCATATACTTCGACAGAACAACCATCCTCCGTTCAGGCGCCACCCTTGACGAGCAGTACTGGCTTAGAATAGGTTCAGAGCTGAAGATCTCAGTCACACTTCATCCCGTCCAAGCCACCGAATACAGTCTGATCTGGCAACTCGGCGGAGTTTCAGGCACAAAGGCACGGTGGCTCACGACAACACAGAACATAACTGCACAGCTCGTGAATGATCCGTCTTGCTCAAGTGTACAATTCGCCAGCGGCAACGAGTCCAAATCCCTCGTGGACTGGTCTGACGCCTTCATCTTCAACGAATCAACCGAGAAATACACAACGTGTTTTCAGCAGCTCGAATTCCAGAAAGGCGTTTCCGATGGCCAATGCCAAGCGAGAATATCGTTCGGAGACTTTATGTTAGCACCTGAAGAACCTTTGACGCTAGATCCCTATGTTGCTACCTTCAATTCAACAGGAGCCTCGTCGGGCTTTATCGAACAATACGGGCTTTCTTATCCTCCCCCCCTTCCCAACGGGGGAACACTCGTCGACACAGGTGATTCCCTTTATGTGGGTCAGAATTACAATCAGGGAAACGGCGGTTACATGATAGATCGAAGCTATCTCAGTTTCGACACATCGTCGATTCCTGCTATGGCCTACAACATGAGCGCGACTCTGCAGTTGGAGGCGGGCCTTCTTAGTTCTCTAGTTAATTTCACGGTGCAAGTTTGGGGTGGCAACCAGCCCGTCTGCAGCGGCAACCTCACGATTATGGATGGAACCCAGCCCATTTACAACGACGATCTGAACGCTGACAGCTGGGGTAGTGGAAGGGTTCAAGTAGCTGCGTGGAACACCGCAAACTACCAGAGCGGCGTTTACGTCAACCTAACGATCCCTCCCAACCAAATCAACAAAGTGGACAGCACAGAGTTTGAGCTGAACTCGAGCAGAGAGGGAACGCCGCCAGGGGGAGACGAGTTCGTCCAATTCTACGGTGACAACTCAACAGGCAACGGGCCAGAACTCGAAGTAAGCTACTGTCTAGACACGGTGACCATCAACGGGGAAACTTGGTTTTATCGTAATGCCAGCACTAGTAAGGTTGTAATCGTCCTATTCGGCGCTTACTGGTACGAAGATCATTTAGAGATTAGATCCATTGATTGGCTAGGCGATCTTTCATATAACGACCGTCCTGAGAAAGACATCGGGAAGATAATGTTCATTGATGCTTTGATCGCAAGTGGATTTTCAGTTTATACGCCAAGCTGCTCAAGCATAAACCCGGTGGATGCACCGAGCCAAGCCATTGGTTATGTAAGCAACTATAAATCCGATTCGACTTGGGTGCAAGATCTGACTATGGATCTCATGTACAATGCAAGCTACACACAAGTGTATCTCTTCGGATTTTCTGGAGGAGGAATTGTTGTTGGGAATGAGATTCAGAAGGACTATGCTTTCAGATTCTCCGCCGCGGTAATGAATTGTGCTGTTGTTGATTGGAGTATTGCCACGGGTCAAATATACCATACTGCTGGCACTTCATCCAAAGCGAGGGTGGCCACGTCTTTCGTGGAAAATGTGAATGACACGCTGTCCACACTGCCCCCCACGATTGTCTACAATCAAATGCTTTCGTACTGGGGTAATGAGACCGTCCAAAAAGAGTGGCACGATTGGATGGGTGGTCATGGAGATTTCTTCACGCCCAATTGCACTTGCCTGGACCCACCTTACGAGAATGATTCGGTGGCAGTTATCGGCTGGTTCAACGCCTATCACCCGCCCAACACCCCTTTTATTGCAACTGGCAGTCAAACCATCGTTGCAAACACCGGTTACTCGTACTCTTCAGGCACGGTCGATCCTAACGGCCAAAACGTTTCATACCAGTTCAACTGGGGAGATGGGACGAGCAACACCACGGGATATTACCCCTCTGGAACGAATGTTACCTGCACTCATGCATGGTCCAACCAGGGTTCTTATAACATCACAGTGCTTGCACAGGACAGTCAGAACTCAAGCTTTTGGTCTCCACCGTTAACTGTAAACGTGTACTCCGCAAGCATAACAGGGTGCAACGTCTACTACAGCGATGCCTCGCAGAACCTGACAACTTTCGACATGGACGCACAACAAGATTATAATGTGACCGTGAACTTCACATGGCATGCCGCGAGGACATACGATGTCTCTCTGCTTGTCGCCGTGCTCAATCCCAATGGTGTGTGGGCGTGGTACTCATATCCCGGTGTGTATTTCGATGTTTTGGATCCAAATAACTACACAGAACCCCTGCAAATAATGAAATGGATTCCTTCAGCAGGAACCGGCACCCTAATGATAACTCTTACGTCCAATAGCTCCTACTGTGCAGTTCCATGGAACGAGGCTGTTAAGATCGTAAGCTCGAATAACCCTCCTAACTCGCCATCGTTTACCTATGGCACTTGGTCAGGATATAACGGAACTATCTATAATTACGGTGCCAACGCCACAGACCCCGACGGAGACAACATCCAGTACGTTTTCAACTGGGGCGACGGAACGGCCAACACGACGACGGCTTGGAGTGCATCAGGCGTGCAGGGAACCGCACACCACAAATGGACGTCGCCGGGAACGTACAACATCACGGTCTACGTGTATGACCCCTACAGAGCGTGCAGCAGCAACACCACCACGGTCACCATGACCCAAAGAGGCGGCGGCTGTCCATACGTTTACGATTGGAACGGCTCGGCATACGTGAAGGACAACAACATCTTGCCAGCGTCCGAGAATGGTAACGGCACCGACACCAAAGACTACTACCTGCTTCAGCAACCCCTCGTGCCCGTTTTCAGCACGAAGCAAAAGTCTGTGTACTCGCTGCAGATCGGCGAGTTCGAAAACGACACAGACTACATCGACCAGGCTCAACTCATAGCCGTAGACCATTCGCAGGGCACTGGCATAGCAGTGACCCAGCAGGGCCAAATCATCGCGTACAAGAACCTGGCCTCTCCCATAACGTGCATTGACAACAACGACAACAGCGAGCTGGCCGAGATAAGCAGCATGAACGGAAACGTCTCCGACCCCTCCACGTACTATCAAGGCAACAAAGGCGACTGGCTACTCTTAGACTTCGGCACGGTCACAGGCCCCCACGCCAACCTCATCCTAAGAGACGACATGAAATGCATCGCGGACAACTGCATAGACGTGCAGGTGCCTAACGCTACAGGCGGATGGCAAACGATTGACGTGCTGAACCCCAGAGACTTCTGGAGCATGGAAGCAGTCAACATGACAGCCTACCTGCCCGCGAACGGCGACTTCATCGTCAGACTGTTGTGGACGCAAACCCACAGGCTCGACTACGTGGGACTCGACACTTCACCGCCCGCTCCAGTACAAGTAAGCTCAGCACCGCCAACACTGGCCATCCACTCAACTTTAGGCAACGTGACTTCAAAGCTGCTGTACGACGACGAACAGTGCGTGGAACTAGTCAACGGCCAGCAGATAACAATATGGTTCACCCTGCCCAGCCAAGCAAAAGGCACGACAAGAAGCTTCATCCTCTACACAGACGGCTACTACTACACGATAACACCATAGAAAGCAAAACCTAGAAACCCAAACCACATTCCTTTTTTTGTCCAGTGTACATGCCTTTACGTCCATGGCTTTGTCCTTATCATACAGCGTGCGCGGCTGGGTTTTCGCGCGCGCGCTCGTGTCGAAAAATAGCAAATCTTGGGGTTCCATCAAATCCTGAACGGAGCAGTTTTCTCATAAACTGTAGAAGCTACACGTCCGAGATTTTTTCGCTGAAGGGAACTGCTCCTTTTTTCCTCTGCACGGTTTTTCTGCTTTTGTTTAGTTTAGTTCGTAAATTCCGTGAGCTATCATAAGGAAGCCGATTACGACGCCTATTATCCCCAAAGGCAGCTCATACAACCCAATGCCCACCAGAACAGCCCCTACAAGAATAGGTACACCAACTCTGAGGCCTCCCCTTCTCAGCAGAAGACCCATGAAGTCGTATATCTCGGACTCCTCTTCACTCAGTCTTCAACACCTTTTCATTTTCTATCAAAATCCCATTAAAATCCCTATCGAGAGTATGCTCAGAACGATCGTACTCTTTTGTCATTCATTCATTAAGACATCTTCTTGACATATTCGAGAACCTTTGGGATTCTGCTCGTCCCAGCTACAGTCAGTGCGGGAATGGCTCCCATGAGTACCATGAGCGGCCCAACCAGTCCCGCAGGCGGTTCGTGGCTGAAGAAAAGGTTTGGAGATGCAAACTCGAAGGCGAAGAACACGACGTTCATTACAAGTATGGCTTCAGCCATGAGCCCACACCAAACAAGAGCAAATCGAACTTGGAATCTTCTGGTCCTTAAATGGCTGTAGAATAACTCAGACAAAACTGCCTGGAATGAGAATAATAGTGAGAGAAACAGTCATGAACACGCGTACAGCGGGAAAGAATGCCATCTGTCGATTCACTCCGAACGCGTCCCCGATCAGAGGCCACCCGAACAATATCAAGAAACCGACAGCGAAAACATAGACTAACAGGAGATAATTGTAGAGGTCTGACCATCGGTAGCCGTAGTCTTTGCTCATAAAGTCAACCTAACCCGTATACGCCAGCCCTAACGCCAGCAGACCCAAACATATCGTAGCAATACCGAAGTCAGGGGTCAGGATCCAGCACGTAAACCCAAGCGCCATACTTATCTCGCTGATAATGTCAGTTATGAAGCTATTATACGTTTGCAGCATGTGTCGTGCCAGCGTCGTTGAATAAGCGCGCAGATACTAGAGAACAGTACAAATTCGCAATGTTTATGGCGGGCCCGCCGGGATTTGAATACGAATTATGGTGCGGTCGCCGGGATTTGAACCCGGGATCGCAAGCTTGGAGGGCTTGCGTCCTAAACCAGACTAGACCACGACCGCTCTATTTTGTGCAGTACATTAGCATTGGTGGGCTAGATAAGATTTCTTTTCATTCCCTGCGCGGCTTTTCCTCTGGCTTAAACAGTTTTTTCTCATACTTCGGTCTCGGCCTGAAACTTCCATGAAGGGCAGGCATGGATGTTCGTTGCCTTTCGAGATTCCTGATTCGCGCATACAGCTTCGAAACCCTCGTCTTGGAAGGTATCTTGGATCTGGGAATCTTAACGTGAACTGGGGTGAATGGTTTCTTGATTTCAGTGAACGCACGTTTCCTTCTGGTCTGTACCTGCTTCACTTTTCTGAAGAGAACGTAACCCTCTTTCACATTGACTTCCCGAACTTCCCAGCCAGCGTCCAGCCAACCGTGGGCGTGCGGACTGCTCGGCGAGTTGTCCCACCATTTCTCGCTGCGGTACGCGCTCATCGGCAGGTTCTCGCCGATTATGCCATCAATTCGTGCAAAACTAAGCTTGACGCTTCCGGTGAAGGCTCCTCTGAACCGCAGGTAACCCGTAAGACCAACATACTTGGAAACGGTCGTTCGTGAGACAACTCTTCTTGCACAGTTCAGACAGAACAATCTGGTTGGGTCACCTGTCACGACGTCAGGGATCATGCAGTCCCTGCAGTAAAACCGTCCGCATCTCTGGCACCGCCTGAGATAACTTGTTCGAAGCACTCTCTTGCAGATTCCACATTCGTCCTTGAACGGCATCTAAGCCTCCCACATCTACCAGGTGACCTATGTGACTAAGGAGAAGCTGTTGATATAAATCTCCTCTCCCTTGAAAGTGTACTTGAAATTCATAAGGGAATTAAGGACAAGTTGCACCAGTGCATGTTGTGAAAGAGCTTGCTCTTCAGTGAGTACCTTCACGAGAAAGCCGAGGAATCGAGGCACAACGAGACCCTCGGCTATCTCATAGTAATAATTGGCTCTTTGTTCTTCATCGGAGGGCTTCTTGTGACGGTGATAACGGTTGCGAACCCACAATGGTTCTTGATAATACCTTACCACCTGACGCCGAATCCGTACAGCCTTCTCAGTTTGTCCATGACTTCTGCGGGCCTCACCCTGCTCATCACTGGAATAGCTTTAGGGATACACTACGCTAGAGAAAGATCATGGTACATGCAAGAATTGCACAGGTCACATTCAATGGAAGAACAGACACTTAAACTCGATAGGAAAGTTGAAACGAAAGTGCAGTGGCCGGAAATGGCTGAGACTCAGGCGGAGAGCAAAGCAGAAAGTTCAGGTCAGTAGTCTAGCCTTTCACCACTGCCAACGGGACAAATCTCGCAACTTTCGTGGCTATGCCAACCTTGTCGCTCACTTCGACCACTGTGTCAACATTCTTGTAGGCCGGATCAGCCTCTTCGGCCAGAACCGTGGCGCTCGCAGAGCGGACTTGGATGCCGCGTTTCTCCAAGGCTTTCTTGACGTCGCCACCCCAGAAATTGCGTTTTGCAGCACTTCGACTCAACCTGCGACCAGCACCATGAGCAGTCGAACCGAACGTTAACTGCATAGCCTTCTCTGCACCAACAAGAAGCCAAGAGCTGGTTCCCATGCTTCCAGGAATGAGCACAGGCTGTCCTGCGGAGCGATAAGCTGCTGGAACCTCTGCGTGACCAGGTGGAAACGCCCGGGTCGCACCTTTTCTGTGAACCCAAACCTTCTTCTGAACTCCGTCGACGTTATGAGTCTCTATCTTCGCAATGTTGTGCGCTACGTCGTAGACGAGTTTCAACCCGAACTTCTCAGGGTCCTCGTTGAAAACTTGCCGAAAACTCTGGCGAATCCAGTGCAGGATTGTCTGCCTATTGACGAAGGCGTAGTTGACCGCGCATGCCATGGCCTGAAAGTAGTCCTGTGCTTCCTGACTCTTTCCAGGCGCGCACGCAAGCTCTCTATCGGGCAACAACAGCTTGTATTTCTGAACAGCTCTTTCCATCACTCGAAGGTAATCCGAGCACACCTGATGACCAAGGCCCCTCGAACCGCAATGAATCATGAGTGTGACCTGCCCTTCATGTTCGATCCCAAAGGTCTTAGCTGTCTTAGCGTCGACGACCTTGTCAACCTTTTGGATTTCTAGAAAATGGTTTCCAGAACCAAGCGTGCCAATCTGCGTCAGACCTCTGTTCTTCGCGATTGATGACACCTTGTCAGGGTCAGCGTTTTTCATGCAGCCGCTTTCCTCACAGTGGTCGGCGTCTTCAGGCCAGCCCAGCCCATGGTCGATAGCCCAGTAGACACCTTCTACTGCAAGCCTGTCCAAATCGTCTAGCGATACTTTGAAGTCTTTTCTTCGGCTTCCGAGTCCACACGGAACGTTATCAAAGATCGCGTTTGTGAGTTGACTAAGCTTCGGCCTCACGTCTTGTTCTGAGAGGTTTGTCGTGACAAGGCGAACACCACAGTTAATGTCATAACCTACTCCGCCAGGGCTGATCACGCCTTCTTCGTAGTCCGTTGCCGCAACGCCGCCGATTGGAAAACCATAACCCTCGTGACCGTCAGGCAAGGTTATAGCGTGCTTATAGATCCCCGGCAGATGGGCCACGTTTACGCATTGCTGGAGTGTCCTGTCTGTCTGCATCTTCTCCAGCAAGTCTCTGTTAGCGTATACTATGCCCGGAACCCGCATTCCCGACTTGTACTTGGGAATGCGCCACGAGTAATCGTCTATTTTCTCAAGCGGAACCTTCTCCGTCGGAGCCCGTCCTTCTCCCTCTTCCATTTCTTTCACCTACTGCTACAGAAAGGTAATAAAGCGGAAATATAAACGATTTTACAGAATAGACTGATGAGGGCTACTTTGCGGAGACATTGCCATATTTTTCCGCAAACTTCAACGCGCCCTGCACACTGTGGTCAAACACCACTCCGCCTAGAACCGGATGAGCTTTGACATATTTCACGGCTTTGCGGACAGATTCGTCGCTCTCAAGAATCTTGTCGCGAATGGCTTCAAAACCTTGCTTGTTCCGCAGTCCTTGTTCTGCAATGGACACCCAAAGCTTCAGTTGGTTCGCGTACGCTCGCAGCTTCTCAACCGCGCTGATTGCCTTGCCAAAATGACTATAATACAGAGCCTTTGGATTAAGACCTATCAGCTTCTCCAAGGAAACCAGTGAGGCGTCCAAGCGGAAAGGCGGAGGTATGGTGGGCACGACAGCGTCGATGTCTTTCAAGTAAATGCCGGCAGCGTCTCCTGGGAAGATTCCGCCGCTGAATGTTTCATAATAGCTCTGATGGTGAGAAGCGTGTCCGAGGGTTTCCACAACTCTAAGTCTAACGTTGTTTCCAATGTCCACGGTCAAACCTTCTGCGGCTGCGATGATTCGCTCGGCCGGAACAGGCTCAGGCGCACCGTACAGTTCTGTTATCTCCTTTCCGAGAACTTCGCTTGACTGTTGCCAGAGTTTTTCGGGGTTCACGAGGTGAGAGGCGGCTGCAGGATGTACTATGACCTTTGCTTTCGGCAAGTTCCTCATGAGGGTTCCGACGCCTCCGCCATGGTCCAAGTGGATATGAGTGACGGCAACATAAGCAACATCTTCCAGTCTGACGTTAAGCTTCTCTAAGCCAGAAAGCAGGTTGGGCACCGAGGACGTAGGACCGGTTTCAACAATCGCCACCTGCTTTCCCTTTAGAACATAGCTGGCGATGAAATTCTCAAGTCCGCCTGGCGAAACGTCGACCAGAAATATGTGCTCCTCAAGTCTTGTCACGTTCATTTCAACATGAACCGCCAAGTGTTGGTGAAGTCTTAGCTGCCGCTAACCGTTTAAACATTTTCCTAGAAGCAGAAAACCTGCAGATTCGAATATGACCCTTACTACTTGCGCAGCTGCTTCTTCTTCTCTCCAGGATCGGGCTCAGGCTCACCTGCGCCAAGAAGCACTCTGAGCGACCTAACTTCCTCTCTCAGCATGCTTACCTCACTCTCTAGGGCTTTAGCCTTAGAGTCGGCCATCTTCTTAAGCTCCTCAATCTCCAGCAGAAGATTCTTGCGCTCATTTTCCAAAGTCCTGAGATGCTCTACCATGTTCTTAAGATTGCTCATGAACGTGACTCCTTGTTCTCCCCGCTCGATACAAACTGATATGACAAATTTAAAGATTTTTGCAGAAGCCACGTTGGTGGAAGCGTTCTATATGTCAAGTATGAACCTCAGCGTGACCTCGCTGGGGTGCTTGATGATTTCCATCCGATGATAAGTCACAGCTTTAACACCTACCTTCTGTAAGTGTTTGCTTGGGTCGAATTGTTCTCCCCATATTCTCGCATTAAGCACGAGCCGATCCTGAATTTGGCCTAGGTGCCAGACTTCGAATTTAGAGTAGAGCATCCCGCTTACGTCAAACTTCACGAGCAAAGCTTCAAGCCAGTTGTAGAGGAGAGCGAACTCGTCTTCACCGGCCACCTCAACCCTGTCTTCAACATTGGGACTTACCTTTTCAACCTCTGTCATGACGTCAAACATGGCAAGCGCAGCGTTTTCAAAAGCTTCAGCCAAGTCCTTTCCGTAGGCGGCTATGTAGGCATCTGCCGTGTGTTCTAGAAATTCGAAGCCTTTCTTCTCAGCCATTTCTTCAACCACGAAAATATTGAACGGGTTAATCTAAAAACAGTTTTGCTCACAGCTGAGAGCGATTTACTCACAGACTCTTGGAAGTTTTTGACACAGACTGGCGAAAAGTAGGTTGCTTCCGACTTGCTCTGAACAGCTTAAACATTGGACAGAACCTTTTCTTCGTTCATCCTTCACACACTGCTGCTCAGGCCACATTTCTCTTCAAATACTTCATAGAGGGGCTCATTAGCTAGCAAGGGCTTTGAGTGAGTTCCAGAAGAATTTCGACAGCTTTTGTGACAAAAACTGTGCACTTTTTCTCGAAGGCATTTGTCTTGACAGCTTTGTCCCGCTGCTCGGGAACCGACAGATCAAATCCGATGAGTTCTTTACATAGGACGCTTCCGTTCTGCGCCTCAAATTGTTCGTAGAATTTCTGAGCAGTCTGGTACGCCTTCAATCGATTTTTCATCAAAGGCTCATTAGTTCCATACATTACACTAATGGCCATCACCCCGCCAGTTAAAGCTTCACAGACTGATCCACATCTTCCGATTCCTCCCCCGAAACCGGTTGCAATCTTGGGAACCAATTCGTTCGTTAAATTCAAGTGATCCAACATTGTCAGAAGGACACTTTGAGCACAATTGTAGCCTTCTCTGAAATGCTCTGCAGCTTTTTTACCAAGCTCACTTTTGTGATCCAAGGGTTCGGTACTCATCCTAGAGCTGACGCTAAAAGTATTTCGGAACCTTTTGGACAGCGGCAACACAGAGTTTAACAACGTTCTCTGAGTCAGTTAAACTGAGCAGCGATGTTGGGCTGTGAATATAGCGTGTTGGAACGGATATGCTGCCACTTGGAACTCCTTCCTTCGCCAAAGATATGCGGCTTGCGTCTGTCCCGCCTGGCAATCCTGCTTCGAGCTGGTATGGAATCTTGTTTTCCTCCGCCGCATCGACAAGCAGCCTCAACACTTTGGGATGAGTTATAAGCCCATTGTCTGCAACACTAAGTGACGGCCCCTTGCCAAGCTTCATGGGTGCGTCAGCTTCTTTGACGCCGGGTATGTCTCCGGCTATTGTTACGTCAAGCGCGATACCGACGTCAGGGTATATTCCGTAAGCGGATGTCATTGCTCCCCTGCAGCCGACTTCTTCTTGCACTGTTCCGACGGCATACACCGTGCATTCTGTTTTTTCAAGACGTTTCATCACTTCAACCATAACCGCGCAACCTATCCGGTCATCGAAGGCCTTGCCTATCACGATGTCTTTTCCAATCTGCGCGAATTTTACGTCAAACTCAACGGGGTCTCCGACTTTTACCCCCATTTTCCAAGCTTCTTCTTGGCTTCTTGCCCCGATGTCTATGAACATTTCATCGCTGGCAATGACTCTCTTACGTTCGTCTTCTTTCTGTATATGCGGAGGCTTCGATCCTATAATGCCGTGCAGCGGCCCCTTCTCGGTGTAGACCATGACTTTTTGAGCAAGCAGAACGCGGTCGTCTATCCCGCCTATCTTCATGAATTGCAGAAAGCCCTCTTTCGAAATGGTTTTAACAAGGAGACCTATTTCGTCCATGTGACCAGCAAGCATCACTCTGGGAGCATTCTTCTTTCCTTCCTTTACGGCTATCACATTCCCAAGCTTATCCTCTTTGATTTCGTCAGAGTAGGGTTTCAAGAACTTCTGAATCAAACTTCTAACTTCGTCCTCTCTTCCCGCAACTCCACAAGCGTTTGACAACTTCTCCAACGTTTCAGAAAGCGTCATTGCGAATCCTCTTGAAGACCAAACAGTCTCTGCTGTTTCATATTAAACAATTGCGGTAACTCTTCCCCGCAAAAAGAAAAAAGTCAAACAGAAGCAGCCCAAGAAAATTGCATAGCAAAAATTCCTGTACCAATTCTGGCGCCTAGAATTGCGGTTCAATGCCCTAGGACTGAAAAAATGACCACTGAGCTTTCTTTGCGTGATTAAGGTCCACAAATGCCGAAGACAACGGCAATTCTTAAACCTCACTTGATTTAACAACTACGTCAAGGTGTCGCTTTGCCAGAGTCGCAGTTCAAGAAAGTATTCATCTTTTTTGACACTGATAAACATGCAAGCCCCTTTGACATACTGACAACCGTGGATATCTTCCCTGAAGCTGAAATTCTCAAGTACGAAAACGTCACCGTCGAGGACGCTGAAAAAATAGTCTATGACACGATATTTCCACGCGGGCCTGAAGGCGCAAAACACACGAAAATCTTCATAAACGGACGCGATTTCAGAATAGCAAACGAGATCCTAGAGAAAATTGAGAAGTGCATGTTTCCCCCGTTTGAAGTCGCAGTCATAATCGACCCTAGAGGCGCGTACACCACAGCCACCGCAGCGGTCGCAAAAACGTTGGAACTCTCTCTCGCAAGAGGTCTCGGAGACTTTGACAAGAAAAAGATCACGGTGCTGGCCGGAACAGGACCAGTCGGGCAAACAGCCGCAAGACTCTACGCGGCTGAAAGAGCCGAGGTAATCGTGACTTCCCGTTCCCTCCAGAAGGCTTGTTCTGTGGCGACCAAAATAAACGAGGAACTTGAAGTTGAAAGAGTTCGAGGCGTAGAAGCCCAAACCGCCGAAGACGTGGGAAAAGCTATTGAGAACGCTGACATGGTTCTTTCGGCAGGAGCTGCAGGAACAGAACTTCTTCCTCTAGAAGTGCTCAAAAAATGTGGAAAGAAATGCAGCATTGTGGCGGACATCAACGCTATTCCGCCGTTGGGGGTTGAAGGACTAAATTCTAACGCTGATGGAAAAGAGATTTTGCCTAACATTTTCGGAATTGGCGGGTTGGCAATTGGGAAACTTAAGAACAAGGTTGAAGCGGCACTTATCAGAAAGGCGGCTGAAGAACCGAAAGGAATCTTCGACTACAGAATAGCTTACGAAATAGCCAAGAGCACTGTAGCCGCAAAGAAAGAAGAAAAGAAACGAGTAGAAGCCGAAACGCCGAAGCACTGGCTACCTTAACGCATCTTATTCGCGAGGGCAAGTTGTACCTTTTGCTAGCACAGAGGTTCAGACTTGAAGGCTACCTGTGTTGAACCGTTCTATGGCACGTTCGAGAGCGTCGACCCATACTGCAAGCTCTGGCTTATTTTCGACAGCAACAACCTTTCCCCTATGGTCAACCGTCATTTCAACGACGTTCTTCAGGATTATCATCGGCTTCTCGGCCGCCCTTCCATCCTCTCCTCTGCGTGGAACCATGACCAAATCTGCGCCGTCAGCCTTGAGAAAAGTGTTCCTATCTAAGAAGAAGCCGTTTAAATAGCAATTCCTGAGCTTCACCTTCAAACGGCGCAACTCGCTCATCCGCGATGCCTTCCACTGGTTTGATAGTTGAAAGGACTCTTAAGGCTTTGATAATCGAACCGAGCAAAACCTCAAGGGAGAAGCGGACTATTTTTTAGTTTTTGTTTAACCAATTGTTAAATCTCAAAATCGCTTGTAAGAAAAGAAGTGAAGAATCAACGAGAAGGGTTTCTCTATATGAGCATAGAAAGGCAGATTGTTTCATACTTGATGAAGTATGGAAACACTAGAGAAATTGATCTGATAAGCTATGGCGTGCAGAATTTTGTCCAACCCCCTGAAAAAATGAAGAAGATAATAGACCGTATGGCTGTCAAGGGCAAGATTCACCGCGTCGTCCACAACAAGCTCAAGCCACCTGAAGTATACATAGGCCTAGAAGAGTCTCTTCCTATTCACCCGATGATAGAGGACCAAATCGCCAACGATGAAGCTAGGAGGATTCTTGAAGAAGCAGCTTCAGTGGCCGAGCATACAAGTGGAGATGGACGTCTATAGAGTTTGACGCTTGCACCATGACATTACTGATTCTGCTTCAGAACTAGTCAGTTTTGAAAATAGTTATCGCCAACAGGGAACAATGTGAGAGTCTCGGACGCTTTCGCTTAGATGCCTACTTTAATGGCGAATTACCATCTAGACCCCCTTTTTCGCGCCGGTCTTTCAAGCATGGTGCCGACGCAGGGTCAGAAGAAGTGTTGCTGCTCCGGAAATGCATGCAAACCATGCAAGCCAATAGTTCGAACCAATGTGATCAAAAGCATCTATGGTGGTTTCGTTGACACCTAGAATTAGGGTAACGAGGCCTACTGCCAACAGGAAGATGTCCAATGTTTTAAGGGGTTTACCTCCAGACTTCAATGCTACGCTCTCCTTCGTGACAGTGCAACTGTGCCCTGTACAAAATACTGCTATTGAATACATGCTAAAAGGCTTCTCGCATATACTGTGTTTCAAAGAGATTTTCGAAGACTGGCTCCTTCAAAGCTCAGCGCGTGCGCTTAGTCCCCCGTAGCTGGTCGCCTTTGAAGTGACGAGCACGATACCGCAACCGCTAAAAGTCTCAAGGAAGATGAAGAAGTACTCAAAGCTGGGTGAGTATGTCACAGAGCGCGACGGAGCCAAGGTTTACCGCAAGCGAAAATGAGCTAGAAGTCGTGGAACGTGGAGAAGACTGGTTTAAGGTTAAACATCGCCACACGGGAAACATTTGCACTATAATGGACACATTCGCCGAAATGTTTCCGATGTGGGTTGGAAGAGTCTTGATAACAGGCGATACAGAGAAGTGGGCTCTGGCGGCGGCCACGAACGCAACCGGCCTAGCGACGAGTGTCATAATGTCCCCAGCAGAGGCAGGGATAGAGGGAACGGTTTCTTCAGACAAGACTCCCGACAATCGAGCGGGTGTCTTGATGCAGGTGTACCATAACAACAGGTTTCAGCTGAAAGCGCAGATGATACTGCGTATAGGTCAATGCGTGATGACGTGTCCAACAGTCTCGGCTTTCGACGCTATGCCAAACGCTAAGAGAAAGCTAAAGGTTGGTCGGAGCTTAAGGTTGTTCGGCGATGGATTCCAAAGAAAGGGCATGGTTGGAGAAAGGAAGGTCTGGAGAATTCCGGTGATGGAAGGGGACTTCATCGTTGAAGACAAGTTTGGAGTTGCACAGGCTACGGCGGGCGGCAACTTTCTGATAATGTCAACAAACAAGTCCTCAGGACTTGAGGCCGCGGAAGAGGCAGCAAAAGCAATCAAGGCCAGGCCAAACGAGGTGATCTTGCCTTTTCCAGGCGGAATCTGCCGCTCAGGTTCCAAAGCCGGCTCGCTCAAGTACAAGCTTAAGGCATCGACAAACCATCCCTTCTGTCCAAGATTGAGGACACTTATCGCCGATTCACAGGTGCCTGAAGACGTGAACTGCGTGTACGAGATCGTCATTAACGGTTTAACGTTGGAAGCTGTTAAGAAGGCCATGGGAGACGGCGTTAAGGCCGCTACGAGCGTGCCCGGCGTTGTGAAGATCTCAGCGGGCAACTACGGAGGCAAGCTTGGCCCGTACAAGGCATTCTTGAAAGAAGTTTTAGAAGTGGCCTGAAGTCTGCTCCCAAAATCTTATCTGATGCATTGTAATGTAGGTTTAAGACAAAAAACGATTTGTGAGAACAGTTGAGTACTTCCAAGAAGACTTCTCTGGAACTGTTCAGGCTGAAAAGGACACTGATGACGCTGGCCGACAAGGAGGGGCGGGGAACCGAGCTTGTTTCACTCTACGTCCCGCCTGGAAAGCAGATAAGCGATGTCATAAACACCCTCAGAGACGAGTACGGAACTGCATCGAACATAAAGTCAACGACCACGCGCAAGAACGTAATGGAGGCCATCGTGAAGGTTCAACAACGCCTTAAGCTTTTCAAAGAGCCACCCGAAAACGGACTCGTGATATTCTGCGGAGCAATCCCACAGAACGGCGCGGGCAGCGAGCGAATAGAGACTTACGTGATCGTACCTCCGGAGCCGATACACGTGTACCTTTACAGGTGTGACGCAAGATTCCACACTGAATACCTGCAGGAAATGCTGAGAGAAAAGGAAACGTACGGCATCCTCCTCGTAGATTCCTCGGGCGCCACGCTTGCCACGCTG
Organism: Candidatus Bathyarchaeota archaeon; assembly: GCA_963707955.1. Taxonomy (GTDB): domain Archaea; phylum Thermoproteota; class Bathyarchaeia; order Bathyarchaeales; family Bathycorpusculaceae; genus DASPPK01. The sequence goes on from OY970176.1 coordinate 1,018,008, forward strand.
CAGGGCAGAAGACTTGAAATTATCAGGGAATTGACGTCCGGTGTACCGGGAAAAACTCGAGCCGGAGGACAGTCAGCCAGAAGGTACGAAAGATTTCGAGAGATGAGGCTTCAAGAGTATTTTACGCGGGTAGGCGAACACGCTAACGAGACGTTTCTGCCTATTGAAAACTTGAAAGGACTGATAATCGGAGGCCCTGGACCCACGAAATACGACTTCGAAAAGGGAGAATACCTGAACTATATGCTTAAAAACAAGGTCATAGACACGATCGACACTGCTTATGTTGAGGAGCAGGGAGTAAAAGAAGTTGTTGAAAAAGCTCCTGAAGTGATGCGCAAGGTCCGTTACATCGAGGAGAAGAAGGTGGTCCAACAGTTCCTCTACGAGGTCGGCCACGACACTGGAAAGATAACCTACGGAGAAGAAGACGTCAGAAGGGCGCTGGAAACAGGTGCTGTTCACATTTTGCTGTTGTCGGAGGGACTGGACATGACACGGGTCACATTGAAATGCAGTGCTTGCAGCTACCAGGAGCAGCACACAGTAAAGAACAAGGCTTTTGCAGAGTTTGAACAAAGCCTCATCGGAAAACCCTGCCCAAAATGTAAAGCTCCTGCCCTGAACATAGTTGACAGACAAGACCTCATAGACGATTTTGCCAAGCTTGCAGAATACACGAACGCGACGGTAGAGATAATATCCACAGAAACAGAAGAAGGCCAAATGCTCAAAAACTCTTTCGGCGGAGTAGCCGCAATACTTCGATTCAAGCTTCACGAACAATGAGAGCAAGGAGCGCATCCATCTGCAGTCTTGATCTAATGGGCCCAAAAAAGGATAAGTGTTGAACAGGGTCTACAGTCTGCGGGGGCGTGCGTTGAAACATCCGTCACTGTATCTAGACTGGTACATCCATGTGCCCAACGTCAAACACGATTTCCGCTCAAGCGGCATAGCATTCTTCAAGCACATTGTGAACCTAGGCGAAGTTGATTTAAGCGTCAACTATACACACGGCAACCCTGAAGCCCTCAACCAGATAGCCCACTGGTACAGCGTAAAACCCGAAAACGTGTTCATCTCAGGCGAAGGAGCCTCAGGCCAGAACGCACGAATGATCAGATACCTTGCAGAAAGGAACTCTGAGAAGAGAGAGGCAATAGTGGAGTACCCAACGTATGAACCTCTGCTAAGGACGGTTCAAGAACACTTCTCTCGCGTCAAAAGACTGGACAGACAGGAAAAAGACGCGTATGCACTTGACGCAGATAGGCTTCGCAAAATCGTCTCGACGAAAACAGGATTACTCGTCTTTACAAATCCTCACGCTCCAAGCGGAGCAGTGTCCGGTTTGAGTGAGCTCAGAGAAGTGATGAACGTGGCTCGAGAATACAGTTTTCACGTGTTGTGCGATGAGATCTACGGTGAATTTGACCGAAAGGCTGTCCCCACACTCTTCTCGGTTGACCCAAAGCTTGGTTTAGTGACGACGAGTTTCACGAAAGCCTACGGTCTTGGAGGCCTGAAGCTTGGGGTGGCATTGGCCGAAAAACAGCTGGTTGACGAACTCTACACAGACGTGTTGAACACTGTGGGAAATGCCCCGAACATCGTGCAGCTTGTTGGTGCAGAACTTCTAGCCAGAGGGAAGGAAAGGCTTCAGAGGCACAAACAAGAATGGGGTCAGTTAAAAGAAAAAACTGAAAGGTGGTTTGAAGAAATGGGCCTGGAGTATTTTCCAAACAAGGTCAGTGTGACTTACTGGGTAAAACTGCCAATCAAGGACACGTACAAGTGGGTTACTGAACAGACAGTACCGAAATACAACCTGGCCCCCGTGCCCGGCGCGTTCTTTCTCTTCAAAAGCGGCTACAGACTTGTAAGGTCAAACATGGTAAGGTTAGGCCTCGGATTGATAAACCCGAAAGACCCAAAACTGACTGAGGCGCTTGAGGCGCTGGAAAGGGCTATAAAAGAACACAAATCTGACACCACGGACAGATTGCAATACCCTTTGGACTAGTCAGATTCTGCGCGTTTGCAACCTTCCGATCTTTGCCCTTTCGCAGGTTTCACCGTCTAAGTGCCCTAAACTCTGACGAACTAGTGGATAAGTACACGGAGCGCTAGGGAGCCCGAACTGGAGCAGAGCTCCTTGACAATGAAATAAGGGCTTACACGGGGGCAGGAGTGAACTTTGGGGAAGCCGTGAACAAAGTCTATAAGCGCCAGCAAAAGAAGCCTTAGCAGCATCCTCGAAAAACCATACTTCAAAGGAAAGCAGCATCTACTGACATGTTGCAGTTGGAAGATTGTTCCGCAAACGATTTAGACTTGCGGCGCGCAACAGAGAATTGGAGGACCGCAAATTGCAGACCAGTAGGTTCTTCACTGTCGACTTGACGAAGATCAAGGGAAAAGGCGATTTCAGCTGTCCGAAATGCGGAACCACGATTTCTCCCGATGACAGAAGCGAGAAGGCCTACAAGATCTTAGAAACGCACGTGAGAGGAGACGAGTTGGACAGCATAATGCTGCAGTGTAATAAGTGCGAGAGCCAGATACACCTAACTGGATTCCACGCGTTGAGTATGACAAGATGACTATCGTGGCGGTCGTGTCGGTTCAAGGCTGGTTTCCGATACTTCCCAAGAGAGTAGCCAGGCTGTTTAAGGTCAAAGGGCGATAGTGAACCTCATCATCCAGACTAATCAGGAACCCCTCCATGTCGGAGATTTCTAGAAAAGAATAAGCGGCAAGCACTTTCTTGTGGTCTGCGTAATCGGAATAGTCCTTGTAGTACGCAATGATCACGCCGTCGTACCCTAAGCCCAACCCTCTCTCGAGCATGACGATTCCAAACCTGCTCTTTGCTAGCGCTTGCTTGGCTCTTCTCCTGGCCCCGTCCACTTCTTCAGTGGCGAGAGTTCTCTTGAGCTTAACAAAGGTTAAGCCTAACAGGTGATAGCCAAGCTTGCGGAAATCGGGAACCATGGTGTATTCTTTGATTATTCCCTCTTTTTCCAGTCTTGATCTGAGCCGGGTTACTGTGGGCTGAGAGACCCGGAGCACCTTTGACAGCTCCCTGTCGCTTCTGCGACTGTTCTTCATAAGCTCAGAAACAAGCTTCAACTCGATTTCTTTCACGTTCACTCCCAACGTTAGTTAGCCTCGAATGAGCAAATAACACTTTTGGGAAAACTCCGCTGCCTTGAGGTGACCTTTGCTCCGGTGCGATGCATACTAAAACCCTTCATACTCAGACGCTTAACATACCTTCATGCACATTTTCAGCGCGCGCGCTAATGCGCTCAACCCTTACTCTGGTCCTTCCGATTTCATCTGCTCCGTCACTGAAGCCAAGCTGCAGACGTGCCTGACGGTAAAATCAGCTTTTGAATGAACAGGCACCACTGTGTCTCTTTTTGCTCCCATTATCCATATAACTTGCGCAGTGCTACGGCCCTCATCAATTTTGACATTGGAGCAAGAGATTCACCGCTTGATGCCCGATGAAAATAATGGTTGAATGATGCTTCATTAGTAAAAAGCCTTGAGAATGGTAAGAGTCTCGAAGAGCTCGCTACTTTTATTTGGATCGAGCCATCCACCATTCACATGTGACCTGAGATGAGCAAGAGCAACCAGCGATACGGAATGTGTGGTGTTTACTGCGGTCAGTGTCCGAATGGCAATGGAAGAGTGAGGATGATGGCTGGGGAGTTGAAGAGGCTTGTTGACACGACTGGCTACGACTGGGTTAAGAACGTAGTTAAGTCATTCAGCTTTGATGAGTTCAGAAAGGGTCTAGAGTGGTTCTCTGATTCGCAGTGTCCCATGTGTCTGAATGGTGGAGGCGCGCATTGCGAAAACAGAAAATGCGCTTCCAAGAATGGCCTTCAAAGCTGCCTCCTATGTGGGGACTATCTGACGTGCAAGAACACCGAGTATCAGAGAGACGCGTACCCCTTCGTCGTCGAGAATTACAATCGCGTCAAACAAGTGGGCTTCGAGAAGCACCTTGAAGAGGAAGACGAAAGAGCAAGAGCAGGCGTGAACTTGATGGGTCATCTGGAACGAAGACGCTGCAAGGTCGTCAAACTAGAGGACAGATAACGCGCACAAAAAGCTCGCCGCTTGAATTTTTCTGATATCGCGCTGTCGTTCTATTTCTCCGGGTCTCAACCTGTTTGGGTTCAAAAGCTTAATACTCTGATTCTGACGGATCACTCATCGTCAAACAACCTAGGCGGTCTGTTGAATTGAGTTTGAAGAAGAGGGCTAAGTCAGGTCTGACACCACTGATCGAGCTCATCTCCCTCAAGAAAAGGAAAGCGCTGATCACTGGTTCAGGAGCAGGCATCGGCAGGGCCATAGCCTACAGGTTTGCCGAAGCAGGTGCAGGTTTGGAGCTTGTTGACATCAACGAAGAAAGCTTGAGCACGGTGAAACGAGAGCTCGAGCAGTTCAACGTTGAGATCAATGTTCACAGGGTCAATCTAGCTAAGAAAGAAGAGATAGATGCTTTGTGGAAGAGGCTGGATGGAAGAGAGCCCGACATTCTGGTAAATAACGCTGGCATATATCCTAGCAAGTCCTTCCTCGACGTGGACGAAGCTTTTCTCAGGAAAGTCATGGAAATCAACCTGAACTCTGTTTTCTGGCTGTGCCAGCACATGATAAGGACCAGGTTGAAGAAGGGCGGAGTGATCATAAACATGGGTTCAATCGAAGCCATAATGCCTCTGAAACAAGACTTATGCCACTATGACATCAGCAAAGCAGGGATCATGGTTCTTTCAAGAGCTCTGGCCAGCGAGTACGGTAGACACGGTTTCAGGATAAACGTGCTCGTTCCAGGCGGAACATGGACACAGGGAACAAAGAGCCTAGCGAAGGAAGCCGTGAAACTCAAGTTCAACGTCATCAAATCAGGCATAGAGTACAATATGAGGACTCCCCTGGGCAGGTTGGCCAAGCCAGATGAGATCGCACGCATGGCACTAGTTCTCGCAAGCGACCTGTCAAGTTACGTGAACGGAACACTAATAGCCGTCGACGGAGGCTTTCTCTCAGCATAGCACCCCTAGATTAGCGCAGTGGGGCTGCCCGTCACGCTACCCAGCAGGTTCACGTTTGCTTCTTCCGCGCGCTAGCGTGTTCCTAAATTCTTTCGGGAAGCAGCTTGCGTTGCTCATTTTGCTCTTCAACAATATTTGGAGGCTCAAAAATGACGACGGGGAGGGTGTGAGCACGAGAGCACCCAGCTCGAACCGTGAAAGTAACCATCGCCCATCGGAAAACGATGGGCCTCCTTCTTTAACGGAATTCAGGAACAAGCATGCGCGCTACCTAATTCTCAACCTACGTGAGAAGCAAGCTTTAAGAACTTTAATAGCTGGTTTGCTAAGTTGTATGAAGGTCTGTTCGAATGAAAGTCTTGATCGTCTATGATACAGTTTCAACTGTGAAGATGACGGCGAAGGTCGCTGAAACCATTCGTGAAGTCCTCAAAGAAAAAGGGTTTGATGTTGACTGTCTACATGTTAAAGATGTTGACTCCGCAAGTGTGAAGAATTATGATTGCGTCTTGGCTGGGTCGCCTACGCAGTGGAGAAGAGCAACGAGGCCTATTATGCAATTTCTGGAGAAGTTTGGCAAAGAAAAGTTCTCTGGGAAACTTGCGGCGGCGTTTGACACGCAACTGCAGACTAGGTTCAGTGGAAACGCAGCTGAAGGCATACAAAAGAAACTCGAGAAACTGGGTTATAGGATGATCGCGCCTCCGTTGGTGGCCTATGTTACAGGCAAGATGAATAGTATGCAATTGAAAGAGGGAGAATTGGAGAAAGCGAAGAATTGGGCGCAAGAAGTCGCCAAAGCGCTTTCCAAATAGAGCTTAAGTCAGTCTTGTAAGTCTTTGTCTGCGCGGTTATGTGACGCAGGGGTCCTTTGTTGCGCTGCTGAACAGCATCGTCTAGCATGTTCAGATGGCTGTGAAGGTCGGGCGAAGTTGGGACTTTTCAGGTGGTGACGAAGAATCGCGGCTGGGCAATAGATGTTTGGAGGGGGTTGAGAGATTATGTGGATTAGCGGTGCGCATTCAGTTCCAGAATGGTGGGGCTGCCCGGATTTGAACCGGGGTCTAGAGAGCCCAAGTCTCCAAGCCTAGACCAAGCTAGCCGACAGCCCCTTTTTTCTTGGCGTTAGAGCCATTGTTGATGGTGTAGTTTAAGGCTTTTGTTCAAACAATGCTTGACATCAAAAGATTCATAGTCGAGGTCCATTTTCGTGGACTTACAAGATTTTCTCATGGCACGATGCATTCAGACCTGCGAGGCTAGAAAAAGGGCTGTCGTTCCTTTTTGAGGCTGCATTGGAGTATTTTTGGGCAGATTAGGCACTCGTCGGGGACGGGTATGTCCAATGACACGGCACTGACGAAACCTGAATAGTGGGCGCACTTCGCCGGTGAGTCGAAAACCTTTCCATATTCAATTGCTTTGATATCCACGACCTTCAGGTTTTCAATTTGCATGTCTATCTTGGACATGCAGTGCGGGCAGGCGTAGAAAGTTTTTCTGGGAATCGTGGAGGGGTCCGTGAGGATCGTTGGCCTGTCGAAGGACTTACCGCATCCCCTGTACGGACATTTCAGTTTTGCGCTATGGTGGAGATGTAGTGGCGACATCGCATATCCTTCTGTGGAGTGCCCATTAGTATCGTTCGTATTAATATTTAATAAAGCTTGCCGTTTAAGCGTGCAACAAAAATACACAAACTCAACTTTGCCATCTCCTTCGAAGAGCCTCGGCCGGGCTTTGAACCCGGGGCCTGCGGTTTACGAGACCGCCGCTCTACCGAGACTGAGCTACCGAGGCATATGCCGCTTAGTAGTGAGAGGAACCCTTATTTTTAAGATGTTCGGAAATAGCCCTTGGACGCTGAGCTCATGGAAAATTCAAGCATGCTGGATATAATTCTGGAAAGAACATCGATCAGAAGTTACGAGAAAGAAAAGAAAATCCCAGAAGAATTCGTGAAGAAAATACTTCTTGCTGGAATCAGAGCTCCCTCGGCCGGAAACATCCAACCGAGAACCATAATAGTTGTGAAAGATGAAGTCGTAAAAGAGCAGCTGTATCAGCTTTGCGAAGGCCAAGCGTTCATGAAAGCCGCCCCTCTCTGGATCGTGATGTGTGTTGACCTCCATCGTCACCTAAAGGCTGCAGATCTGACGGGCGTAAAGTACGATTACACGGGCATTCTGCCTTACACGTTGGGCGTTTTGGACGCCTCGCTGTCGCTTGAAAACATGGTCATAGCCGCTGAAGCCTTAGGGTTGGGCAGTGTGATGATAGGATCAGTCATTGAACACCCAGAAGAAGCGAGCAAGATTCTGAAATTGCCCGAACATTGCTTGGCTTTCTGTATCCTGTGCGTTGGATACCCGAAAAGAAAATTCGGACCGAGAGAGAAATGGGACTACAGGATGATAGTCTGCGAAGACCACTACAGAGACATTGACGCGACCGACGTTGCAGAATACTGGAAGAAGTTCATGCTCAGTGATTTGAAACGTGGCGGAAAGGAAATCTCCCCAGAAATCATCGAAAGAATCTGCAACGAGAGAAATTATGGAAAGACCTACGCAAGTCACTACAAAGAAGAATTCGTCAGCGCTACAAACAGGAAGCTGACTGAGTTCCTCAGAAAGCAAGGACTACTAAAGGACTAAGTACCATTATGGTGGTCCTCATTGGCAAGCGCTGAAAAACTGGGAGAGCGGAGGATAATCGAGATCATACAAAGCCGCTTAGACCATATGCCCAAAATGCCTGTGCCTTTCGGCGATGACGTATCCGCTTGCGAAATAGGAGGCGGCAACCTCGTGGTTTTGAAGACAGACATGCTTGTGGACAAGACCGATGTTCCTGCGGGCATGAATCTCTGGCAGGCAGCTCGAAAAGCCGTGGTCATGAACGTGAGCGATTTCGCAGCCAAAGGTGTTAAGCCGATCGCTATGCTCGTTTCCCTTGGCATACCGAGAAGTCTGAGACAGAGTGACGTCGAAGAATTGGGAGATGGTTTGAACGCTGGCGCACGTGAATACGGCGCATACGTGATCGGCGGAGACACGGGTGAGGCTTCAGACCTCGTGATCAGTCTTTCAGTTTTTGGGATGATTAGAAAGGGCAAACTAATGCTGCGGAGTGGAGCAAAACCCGGAGACCTCATAGCCGTGACTGGCCCCTTTGGAAAGCCGCCTGCAGGCTTAAAGATCCTCGTCGACAACTTCAAAGCGCCAAAAGAAATCAAGAAGACTCTTGTGCATTCCGTTTTGATGCCGCATGCTCGGCTTGAAGAGGGACTTGCCCTCAGTCAGACAGGAGCCGTCAGCGCGGCGATCGATTCAAGCGACGGCTTGGCCTGGAGTCTGCACGAGATCGCGAGAGCAAGCAAAGTTGGAGTGTCGATAAACTCGTTGCCAGTAGCAAAGGAAGCGGCGAGGTTCGCAAGGATAAACAAGCTTGACCCTTCGGCGCTGGCACTGTACGGAGGAGAAGAGTATGAGCTTATCTTGACAGTTAAGCCTAGGCTCTGGATTAAAGCTGAAAAGGCCGCTGAAAAAGCTGGTGGAAAACTCATGAAAATTGGAAAAACAACGGCTGGGAAGAATTTGCTAATGGAGACGAGTAGAAAGCACGTTCTAATTGCGCCGAAAGGGTATGAACACTTCAAAACATAAGTGTCGTTTTAATTTTCTTAGAGCCTCTTAGCTGAGGCTGCTCAAGAACTCGTAAGCGATAACGTTCAGCCAAAGGAGTTTTCACTGTGCAGTGCAGAATTCTTCCAGTTCTCTTCATGAGAAAACCTGTGTTATATGTTGAGTTTCCTATGTTCTGAGAGAAAACTTATATCGGGGGGATTTCGGTTGTATTTCATTCTCGTGTCTGAGCTCAGAATTTTGGGCGATAATTCAATCTTCAACGCTTTCTGGTTTTCTTTTTCCTGTTTTTTACCTTTGCCACAGTGACTGAACGGGCTTGGTTCAGCCTTCGGATTTGAGCGTTCGGAAAGGCGCGACCAATATCTCTTCGCAACTGTTCAATGTCTACTTGGCCATAAGTCTTAACGTCGACTATGGGTCTTTCGTCTTCGCCGTAGCTGACGGCGACCGTGTATCCCGAACCAACTTCAACATGGTTTGGTTCTAGGATGAAGCTCACCTCTTCTGAGTCTGTCGTAACTGCATTCTCTGATGCGCGTTTGTTCTTTCGTTCAGCCATATTCGTCACAACATTCTAACACTTTAAAAGCGTAGATTAAAGCGTTATTAAGTCTAAATATGAATCATTCATTTCAAGTCAGGACGTCTTGTGATTGCACGTGTCAGCACCACTCTTAGATTATCCTAGCGTGCATGACACGTTTGTCTGGAGAAACTGTAAACATTGGGCGGAGGTACTGAAGAGCGCTCAAGTGACTTTTCGTCTGTCCATCATGAAGTTCAGGACTGTTATGCACGAAGCTGCAAGGTAGGGTTGTTTCCCGAGGCTGATTTTTTCGCCGTATCGCAACGCGTAGCCTTCGACTGTCTTGGGCAGGCCGATGTGGTCGCCTAGCACGAAGACTGGGTGTTCGCCTATCTCTACGGTTTCCACATCCTTTCCACTTTCCTCCAGCACGAATATTCTTGAGTCATTCGCCTTTTCTCTCAACAAAGCTTCAAAGCTTACTTTTGTTGCAGTTATGCCTGGATGGGGCAGGCCTGACAGGGTCCTTCGAAGAATGTCTTCCCACGTTTCCTGATCAGTTCGCACATCATAGAGGGTTGCGCCGTCAACCTTCAAATGCAACGGCGGGTTTGGTGGTCCGCTAAGCACTGCGTTGAAGACCACGTTTCTCCGCAGCCCATGTGAGAGGAACAGTGATGCGATAATGCACTCGTGCACCACGTCCAATCGACCAGCATCTCGCAGGTTTGTGAACCGAGCATCGGTCCTGCCCTTACGAGAATAGACGATGAACTCTCGCATTCGCAGCCCTGAAGCATGATGAGCTATTGTGAGAATTATCGTTTACTCTATTGAGACACAACGACGGCATACTCTGAAGGATATAATTCCAGACAACACGTTTTTGTCGACAACTCTTTCGTATATTGCGCCATCAAGACTTTAGGCTGACTCTTCTCAACAACTCCGAATAGCTTAATTTTGAGAACCTCAACAGTAAGCTAGCAACGCATTGCCTCCGTAGCCTAGACGGTTAGGGCGTTAGCCTTGTAAGCTGAAGGTCCCGGGTTCAAATCCCGGCGGAGGCTCCATTATTCTCAACGTTTTCAGCAGACGAAATCCCCCAGACTCAGGATGGAGAAACGCGCGACTTGCCTTTCACGACTAGCATCGCGGGCCTAAAGGGCAAGAAACTCTGATGATGCGACCTCGGAGACAACAGCCTACGATTTTGAAAGCCACGACAAAAGAGCGTTTGATTGCAGCGACATAACCCTTATATCCACGAAAGGTGCTTCAGAAGTATTTTGGCTACTTACTTGAAGCCATAGATAAGATGCAACTCTCCATCGATCGGTGGTGAGTGAAGGGAGAAATGAGCGTGCCTAGGCGTACGCTCACGATGACACCATGCATAGACTCAGGAAACTGAGAAGTTTCACCGAAACGTCAAACAGACACTGCCGTAAGGTTTGATATGCTACGCCGTCTGGAGAATGGCTTGGCTTGAGTGCTGAAGAAGGGCGCGGCAAGCCGCGAAAGTGCCCCGGGTAAGCGCATGCAGCCTTAGAACCGGGGATTCCTCAATGGGACTTCCTATCAGGGTTCTTCGGAACCTTGGTGCTCCCAGTCGGGAGCGGGAACCCCCCGAACGGAAGCATCTTAGTAGGGGGAGGAAAAGAAACCAACACGGGATTCCCTCATTAGCAGCGAGCGAAAAGGGAAAAGTCCAAACTGAATCCCGCAAGGAAACTTGTGGGAAATGTAGGGTTAAGGGCCCGGCTTCCTCCTCGTCAGTTAAACTGAAGTGGCCTGGAAAGGCCTGCCAAAGAGGGTGAAAGCCCCGTAAGTGTAAGCTGAAAGGAGCTGAGCTGGAGTCCCGGAGTACCGTACCCTGGTTTGGGTGCGGAAAGTCGGAAGTCACCAACTCCCAAGACTAAATACACCTCAAGACCGATAGCGCACTAGTACGGTGACGGAAAGATCAAAAGTACCCCGGAAGGGGGGTGAAAAGTGCCTGAAACCAGGCGGTTACAGACGTGTGCAGCCCGGAAGGGTAGATCCCTTTCGAAGGAAACCACCGTGAGGTGGCGGTACGAGAAAGGGGGACCAGGGTTGCACGTTCCGTCTATAAACACGGGCCGGGGAGTTCATGGCTGCGGCAAGCCTAAGGGTCAAAGCCCGAAGGCGCAGGGAAACCGATATGCACGCAACCAGCTTCGGCTGGCGAGGTGCGGAGTCTGAAAGGGCTCGGAGTCGCAGCTTTGAGACTAGAAACCAGGCGATCTAGCCCTGGGCAGGGCGAAGCTAGGCGAAAGCCTAGTGGAGGCTCGCAAGGGTGCTGACGTGCAATTCGTTCCACAGACCTGGGGCTAGGGGCTAAAGACCAATCTAGCCTGGTGATATCTAGTTCCCTCCAAAGTGGGTCGCAACCCAGTCCCGGACGAGGCGGCCGAAGGGGTAGAGCACTGATTAGAAAGTAAGGAGCCGAAAGGCTCCATTTTCTTTTCAAACTCCGAATCCTTCGGCGTCGTAGACTCTGGGAAACGGGTTACAGGGGGTAAGCTCCTGGACCGAGAGGGGGACAACCCAGACTGAGGTTAAGGTCCCCAAGTGCTGGCCAAATGTCAAACTAAAGGGCGTCGTCAGCCTCAGACAGCGGGGAGGTAGGCTTAGAAGCAGCCACCCTTCAAAGAAAGCGTAACAGCTCACCCGCCGAGGCTGACGGCCCCGAAAATGGACGGGGCTAAGCCAGCCACCGATACCTCAGGATGCAACACCACTGTTGCGTTGGTAGGAGGGCGTCCTGACTGGACAGAAGCTGGGCCTTGAGGTCCAGTGGACCGATCAGGATTGCAGATCCCGGCGGTAGTAACAGCTAAGAGGGGTGAGACTCCCCTCCGCCGAAAGGGCCAGGGTTCCCCGGCAACGATCGTCAGCCGGGGGTAAGTCGGTCCTAAGATGTGGCCTAACCGACCATGTCGAAAGGGAATCCGGTTAAAATTCCGGAACCATGAAGGTACACGCGGCAACGCAAGCTCAACGTCTGACGCTTCGAGGTAGGCTGAGCAAGGCTGTCGCCTTGTTTAACCGTATAAGTCTAGGAAGTGCCGTAATGGCGAGAACTAGGTGAAAGCGGGAATAGCCGCCCGTTTTAGGGTGGTTCAGCTAATTCTTGGAGCCAGTGAAAAGGGCGTTGAGATGGATCCTTCGTGTCCGTACCTAGAACCGACACAGGTGTCCCAAGGCGAGAAACCTAAGGCGTGTCGGGTATACACTATTGTGAGGGAACTCGGCAATTTAGCCCCGTACCTTTGGTATAAGGGGTGCCTGCCGTTTCTGCCTCTGGCTGGAACAGCAGGTCGCAGTGACAAGGGGGTCCCGACTGTTTAATAAAAACACAGGAAACCGCAAGCGCGAAAGCGTGTGAACGGTTTCTGAATCCTGGCCAGTACAGGTACCTGAAACCTGGGTCCAACCGGGCCAAGGGCCTGCAAACGCCGGGAGTAACTCTGACTCTCTCAAGGTAGCCAAATGCCTTGTCGGGTAAGTTCCGACGTGCATGAATGGATCAACGAGGGCCCCGCTGTCCCCACGTAGTACCCGGTGAAACCACATAACGTGGACGAACAGTCCACGAACTCCCAGCGGGAAAAGAAGTCCCTGTGGAGTTTTACTGCAGCCTGCCGCTGGAATACGTTTGCGGATGCAGAGCGTAGACGGGAGCCGCTAATCCTGGTTTCTCAGGGAACCGGGGGAGGCAACAATGGAACACCGTCCTTCTGCGACCGTGTTTCTAACCGGCGCTTCGGCGCTGAAACAACGGTAGGTGGGCAGTTCGGTCTGGGGCGGCACGCCCTTGAAAAGATATCAAGGGCGCCCTAAGGTCGGCTCAGACGGGACAGAAACCCGTCGTAGAGTGCAAAGGCAAAAGCCGGCCTGACTGGATCCTCCAAAGTAAGGGATCCAGAGGCGAAAGCCGGGCTTAGCGAACATCCATGTCCTCCTTGGTGGGGGCTGGATATGTCAGAAAAATTACCCTAGGGATAACAGGCTCGTCGCGGGCGAGAGTCCCTATCGACCCCGCGGCTTGGTACCTCGATGTCGGCTCTTCCTATCCTGGCCCTGCATAAGGGGCCAAGGGTGAGGCTGCTCGCCTATTAAAAGGGAACGTGAGCTGGGTTTAGACCGTCGTGAGACAGGTCGGACTTTATCTGCTGGGAGTGTTGGCTGCCTGAGGGGAAAGGGTCCCCAGTACGAGAGGAACGGGACGCTGTGGCCACTAGTTAACCGGTTGTCCGACAGGGCAAACGCCGGGCAGCCACGCCGCTGAGAATAAGGGCTGAAAGCATCTAAGCCCGAAGTCTCTCCTGAAAATAGGCAGCCACTCCTCTAAAAGAGGACGAAGGCTCCCATAAAAGATGGGTTTGATGGAACCGGGGTGTACGCTGGAAGGTTTCGACCGACCAGCTCAGCCCGCGGTCTCCAACCGCCTGAGGTGTCAAACTATAAGCGGTGTCTGGACGATATATCGGTGAAACTTCAATGTGCCAGAAAGAGTCCATGCATGGTGTACACACTTATTTCTCAAATGAACAAGCGAATCGTTTTTGTTAGTCTTTCACTCAAGAAATGTAGTAGTGAACGTGTTTGACCCTCATCTCAAAGTTTGATCCTTGGCGCTCTGCCCTGTGCACGTGCCCCCCTAAACTGACTTTCAATCCGTACACTGGCTGCGATCACGGATGCACATACTGCTACGCCTCAAGCTACATTTCAAGATTCTCTGAGTGCAGGCCCAAGAAGAATCTGATTCAAAGACTGAACAGTGAAGCGGCGAAGTTCACTGGCGAAATAATATCCATATCCAATTCTTCTGACCCTTACCCGAGGCTTGAAGCCAAAATGGCTTTGATGCGCAGTTGCCTAGAAATCTTTTCAGAAGACAACTGTAAGGTTCAGATAATCACGAAGTCCAGCCTTGTAGTCAGGGACATCGACCTGTTGGCAAAGATTCCCTCAATGGTTTCCCTGACCATCACAACGGACAACGATGAAACTTCAAGGTTACTCGAACCCTATGCACCTCCTGTGTCAGAGCGTCTGAAGACAATCGAAAAACTGGTTCAGAAGGGTTTGCCAACTGCAGTGCGGATAGATCCGATTATACCGTTTGTGAATGACCGCTTCGAAAAATTGATTGAAACCCTTGCAGCCTTAGGCGTCAAGCACATCACCAGCTCGACATACAAGGTCAAGCAGGACGACTGGAGAAGGTTTAATGCTGCAATGCCTGAAGTCGCCGCCAGGTTGAGACCGCTTTACTTTGAAAGGGGTGAGAGAATGGCAGGCTACGTCTACTTGCAGCGCGATCTCAGGGAAAGTTTGATGGAGAAAGTTTCTGCCTCGGCTAAGAAAAACGGTATGAAGTTCGGCACATGCAGAGAGGGTTTAAGCCATTTGAACACAGGTGCGTGTGACGGCTCATGGTTGCTTGACTAATGATAATGCGCGCTAGCTTCAGCGCGTCCGAACTAGTGATAGCGCGGCCTTGCGAATCGTTCTACAGAATGGCAGAGCTTCCAGAAGAAGTCAAGGCAGACGTGGCACAAGCAAACATGAGAGACGGAGTAATAGAAGTGGTACTTCCAAAGAGAACACCGAAACAGAAGAAGAAAGTCCTTATAAAATACAGGTCAGTAACCCCGCCTTTTTGAGTTTGCCGGTTCTGTTGTGGAGATGTGATTTTTTGATTGTTGATATCAGATTCGATTTTGTATCGGATTAGGGGACTCACGTTACTACGCTGTTAGATATCTTCAGTTTTAGTTTCTTGTAAAATCAGACAAGTTGCCCGTTGTCGTTGTGTGAATCAATTGATGCCTAAAATTCGCAAATGAAGAAGCAAGGGATAAATTGCCCGTATCATGTGAAAAATAGTGATGCTAACCCATTCTCCAATCCTCCAGGTGAGGGGCAACAGAAGGGACAGGCTCGTAATAATCTCAGTCATGTTATCGTATGCGGCTAAGGGAGTGGGAAAAACCGAATTAATGTACAAGGTTGGGTTGAGCTCCGCTCAACTGGACAAATACATACCTGTGCTCGTGAGGTCAGAACTGCTGGAAGTGTCAAACCACACGAAGAGAGCCTTGTATAAGACGACCAACAAGGGTAGAAGCTTCTTAAATATTTTTGACACTCTGGTCAGACTTCTAGACTAGCGGAACGAACGCGATCACCTGAGAACCCAACTCTTGGTTACCTGCTTTTTTCGCGCGGATACGCTGAAAGGATGAAGCTTCTATATGATATCATGCTGCTCCAGAGCGTGATCCCCTATCTCGCAGCCTTCTTTTTCGCAAAATTCTAGAATTTTTGACACGGCTCTCAAATCGATAGCTTTTATTCTTTCTTCCTCAGGCCCAACAACTTCAATTATGACGCCTAGTCCTGCTACACCGCCCATGCACGCGTACACGTTCTTGTAGATCCTTATGTCGTACTCCGGTGGAACGCCAGTTTCTTCCACCGCGGATTTAATCTTGTCTATTAGAAGGTCAATGCTGCGCGACTGCATCGCTTTCACGAAGTAGATCTCTCTGCAGCCGATTCGGGTTATTCATATCCCTTTTTGAAAGCTATCAAAGTCACCGTTTCTTTTACGCCGCTTATCCTGCGAATCTTGTCGAAAATGAATCTGTCAAGATCATCCATCGTGTCGAATGAAGCTTCAACGTGCAAGTCATAGACACCGTACGTTGGAACCGCATGGTGGACGCCTGGTATTTTCCTGACTTCCTTGAGTACTTCTTCGTCTTTTCCTGATTCAACCTTCGCCAACACATAGGCAACCGTCAAGTCTATGCCCCTCCCTAAAGGTTAACGTTCTCATGGAGCCCGTAATAAAGATAACGTATCCGTTAGGCGCGCCTTTCAAGAGCTTGGCATTATAATCGTCTGGTCATCACTGCCGTAGGTCAGCGTTTTTCCCTCTAGAAAGAGCTTGCCAACATAGGCGCACGTTATGGCATCCAGCTCGTCGGCGCTCATTGCATTAGCTATGCCCTTGATCTGCAATTTCTTCAAACCGCCTCTCAGCTTATCGAGACCTTTCTGTTTTCTGGGTATTCCCAAGACATCTTGTGCGCCTCCAGGATACACTTCTATGACGTTGAAATGCATACTCTCAAGAGTTTTCCTCAGTGTTATTCCTCGGGAGGTGAGTTTTCTCATCGGACCGAGCGTAACCGGGAAGAACTTTATTTTTCTTCTGAGAAGTTCTCGGTCACATTCTCTCAAGTGTGCGCCGGTTCTTTCGTCTATGGATTTTCTTCCTGCTGGGAGGCTGAGAGGCGCATCGACGGCGACTAATTTTGGTTTGGTTTCCTGTATTTTCTTTATTATTTCTCTATCTCCGTAGACCACACATGTCTTGACGTTCCAGTCTTCAAGGATACAAAAACCCGTGGGTCTAGTCTCGACACCTGCCAAGTCCAAGCCCACTATCGGCATATCATCCAGACTCACATTGATGGTTCATGAGACAAGTTGTGGCTCTTCCTGATAAGAGAGCGAGTATAATATGAGGTCTTCGTTCAGATAGTCTTTTCGCAGGTGGGCTTCTGGGACAAAGCAAAGTTCGGCGCACATTTTGCGCATGCCAATGTTCCATGGCCTTGTGAACAATTTCACTTTCTTTCTGCCAATTGCTTTAGCACGCCTTATGCCATCTCGGACAAGCTGCCTA
Source organism: Candidatus Bathyarchaeota archaeon (assembly GCA_963707955.1). GTDB lineage: Archaea > Thermoproteota > Bathyarchaeia > Bathyarchaeales > Bathycorpusculaceae > DASPPK01. The sequence continues at coordinate 1,035,000 of OY970176.1, forward strand.
CCGATTCCTTTTCTACGAAAAGCAGACTTTACGGCTACGAGATGCGATTGTGCCGGGTATTCTACGCTTTCTTCTGCCATGATTATGAATCCAGCAATTGCTGATTCCTCGTTCTCGTAGACAAGAATCTGTACGGGGCGCTTTGAAAATTCGATGAGCTGTTTGGTCGTGAGCGTTCCCAGTGCGATTTCGTCGCTGAATGCTTCCGTGAGAATTTTGACGATAGCTGGTGCGTCTTTTTCGTTAAACTCCCTCATTACACGCATTAAGTTTCCCGTGAAACATGGAGATGGTAGCCCGGGAGAGATTCGAACTCTCGTCAGCGGCTCCAGAGGCCGCCATGTTTGACCACTGCACCACCGGGCTTTGTCACAAAGGGATTAAACAATGAAGTTTGGGATAAATACTTTAGTGCGGAACAGGGAGGGACGAAAACAACGTGGGCTTCCTATTTTTGCTTCTTCAGCGTCTCTTCGATGCAGTGGCATTCTTGGGCGCTTGGATACCATTCTTCGCAGCACCAAAGCGTGGAGACGATTGCGTCTTGACTCTTCAAGTATCGTCTGGTGCAGAACACTTGGCTTGGGAAGTCGTAGGCGTTGTGGCTGGTGCAGTTTCCGCAGAATTTGTGTTTGGAAGATTTCTTCTTCATGTGGATTTCACTCCTTAACGACGGGGTCTTCGAATTTCACGTTCCGCGCTCGCTTGAAGTCTTTGCCGAGTCTCTCCACGACTGAGGCCACGATCGTTGGGAAGACGATCATCGCGTCGCTGATGACCATTACTTTGTCTGCTTGACCCTTCAGTTTTCCCCAGCTGACGGTCTCTTCTAGTGTCGATCCTGAGAGCCCACCCGTTTCTGCGCGGTCCATTGTTATGACGACGGCGTAGTCTATGCCTGACTTTGTGGCCAGGGCTGCTGACTGTATGGTGTTTCTCGGCACTCCACCGCCTATGACTATCATGCCGTTTCTGGAAGCGCCTCGACAGATGCTGATTATTTCCGATACGTCTTTGAAGCTGTCTACGACCAGCGTGTTCTTAAAAGCCCTGCGAGAGGCGTGGAGATGGTAGATGTAACCGAATTCTGAGTCGCGCACCGCAGGAATAAAGATTGGGGCTTTTGATTCGTAGGCCGCGCGCAGAATCGAATTAGGGTCTTTGAGTCTTTTGCCCAGTTCCCAAGCAAAATCCCTCGAGGAGAGAGGCTTCCCCTTGCATTCTGTGGCCATCTGGTCGTATATTTTCACGAGTTCACAGTCGAGTTTTATGAAGTCTTCCTCTGGGACGAAGACGTCGTATATGCGGTAGGTATGATTTTTGTAGAGCATGTAATCGTCTACAAACCAGTGTCCTTTGTAGTGATGACCTCCTATGGCTTCTAAGGCGTCGTGAACCATGTTTGCTCCCGTTGTTACGAGGACGTCGATGAGGTTTTCACGAATCATGTCCGCAATCAGCGAGCGCATGCCTGCTGGAACCATGGCTCCTGCTAGGGCCAAGAAAATCGTGCAATCGTCGTCCCGAACCATGCGCTCGTAGATGTCGCATGCCGTTGAAAGTCTTCCTGCCCCGAAGGATCCCGAGTTTTGAAACTGTCGAACAAGCTGGTCTACGGTGAGTTTTCCTCTGATTCTCATGTGTTTTACTGGCTCGCGAAGGATCTCTTTCCTCTGCATCAAAATACACGCTCAGAATCTCACTCTTTGGTTGACTAAGAAGAAATATTTTGCTGTGCTGCTGCGGTGGGGAAGATTGAGATTAGAAGGGACAGATTCTGCGTCTGAGATGAGAGTTGGCTTATTTGACAACCAGGACTGGGCAGTGTGCGTTTTTTATGACGCCTTCGCTGACGCTTCCCATGAGAAGCTCTCTTATCCTGCTTATGCCTCTGGCACCCATGACTATCAAGTCGAACTCTCCTTCTTTTGCTAGTGCGACGATTTCCTGCACGGTGTTTCCTTCCCTGAGAACAGTTTCGACCCTAACGTTTGCAGACTTGGCTTTCTGCTCACCGTCTGTTAGAACTCTGTTACCAACCATGCGTGCGGCTTCAACCATCTTCGCGATTTCTGCGGAGGTTACCACGGGAACTCCTGCCGGCGTCAGAGTAGTTGGTTCAGGAGCAATCGCAGCTGGCACAGTGACAGAGTAAACATGGAGTAGCGTCATCTTTGCGCGGAATTTCTTGGCGATTTGAATTGCAGTTTCTAAGGCTCTCTCGGAATGTTCTGAACCGTCTAATGGGACCAAAACCTTCTCAAACATTTCGGTTGCTCCCGTACAGAAGCTGCTGTACGGTTTCAGATATAACCTTTGAATTCTTTTAAACTAGGCGGTATAGTGGGCTTGAGGTTTGGGCTTTTTGTTAGAGTAGGGCGAAGCTTGTTGACTTTATTCTTCCCTTGGTGTCAACGATGACTTCGAACCTCTCAGCCCATGGGTGTCCTTCCAGGTCTATTGGGCACGTGCCTCGGATTACCCAGATGTCGTTGTTGTGGTCGACTCCGGAGACTTCCACTTTGTCGGTGTTCTTCCTTTTCTTTAGAAAGTCAATCGCTATCTGCTGGGCTGATTCTACGCTGATGCTCTTTTCCTTCACCGCGTTTCCTCCGAAGCGTTGGTTTCACTATCTTCATGAGTGGTGTAAAAAGGGTTATGAACGAGGAATACTTAGCGAAAATAAGTGCGACTGAAGTGGCAGTGTGCTTCTGCTTATGTTTCGATAGGTTCAAATCAGCAGACGTTTATCTTAGAATTGATGCAGTTCTGGCTGGAAAAGGAATGTCATGAGCGAAAGGAAGAGGATAATATTCCATTTGGACATGGACCATTTTTTCTCGGCGGTTGAGGAAAGGGAGCATCCGGAGCTCAAAGGTAAGCCTGTCATCGTTGGGGCTGCCCCCCTGGGTGGAAAGGGCAGAGGGGTCGTGAGCACTAGTAACTACGAGGCTAGGAAGTTCGGAGTGAGGTCGGGTATGCCTATTTCTAGGGCTTGGAAGTTTTGTCCACAGGGGGTCTATTTGCCTGTCAATTATGAGCTGTATGCAAGGGTGTCTAGCGAGATAATGGATATTCTGCGGAAATATGCTGACAAGTTTGAACAGTGGGGCATCGACGAAGCCTTCCTTGACGTGTCCTCAAGAGTGAGAGATTATGCGGAAGCGGAGGCTTTGGCATGGGAGATAAAGAAGAAAATCTACGAGAAAGTAGCGCTGACTTGCTCGATAGGGGTGAGCTCGAACAAGCTCGTCGCCAAAATAGCCAGCGAAGCCCAGAAGCCCGATGGTCTGACAATTGTCAGGGGGGAAGATGTTGAAAAGTTTCTTGCTCCTCTGCCAGTTCGGAGGTTGCTGGGTGTCGGAAGGAAGACTGGACAGATACTTGAAGAAATGGGTATAAAGACCATTGAAGACCTGGCTCATTTTGACCCTGCGGTCTTGGCTGAATCTTTCGGGGTCATGGGCACTCAGCTTTACCTTATGGCTCATGGGATTGATAGAAGTGAGGTTGAGGAAAGGAGTGAGGTCAAATCCATCGGGCGAGACGTGACTTTTCTTGAGGATACCGACGACTTCGGCTATGTTTTGAATGCTTTGAACGGGCTTTCTGAGGATGTGAGCAGGAATGTTTTGGACCAGCACCTCTTCTTTAAGACGGTAACGGTTAGAGTGCGTTACGAGAATTTTGAAACGCACACACACAGCAAAACCCTGCCTTTCATGACAGACCGGTTGCAGGATTTGAAGAAAGCCGCTGGGGAACTGATGCAATCTTATCTTAAACCTGGCAGGAAGATCAGGCTTGTCGGCGTCAGAGTGTCCAGTCTTGTTTCGGGTTTCAAGCAGAAGAATCTCCTCTAGTCTGCCGTAGACTGGAGGGAACTATCTTTCGTGCGGGAGCAGGATCTGGACTTTGCCATCTGGCCAACAATAGTTATTAATAAGACATTCGAGAAATTCTGTGCGTTCAGATTATAGAGAGAAGGCGAAAGGGAAAGGAAGATGCCGGCTAATTCGGGCGTGAAGGTTGTGTTGACCGCTTCAGCGACTGAGATGAGTGACTTCGCCGATAATCCCTTTGTTGCCTTTGCAGGTGGTTTTGCCAAGGGACCAGTGCCTTTGTGGTTTTTGAGGAGAGCATTGTACCCGCCGGTCGAACGGAATGACGGTGACAGAAGGGCAAAGTATGCGCCCTACGGGTTAAGGAAGGTTGAAGCTCTGCTCTTGCAGAATGGTTTTGAAGAGTCAGAAGTGGCGGTTGTTCATCCGAGCAACCTTGACGAGTTCGTTGGGCCGAACACGAAGGTCGTAGGCATAACTTCTATGGATCCCACTGGGATGGCGTACGTTAGCAAGACTTATTCTTCAATAGTCGGCGGTGGAGAGCCGATGAACGCTATTGAATTCAGGAAGCTGGTCAAGCAGAGGAGTATCCGAAGATACAGGCCTAAGGTGATCGTTGGAGGCTTCGGGTCTTGGCAGCTGGAACGGAAGAGAGTGGCTGAAAGATACGGTGTGGACTGCGTGGTCATCGGTGAGGGGGAAACGGCTGTCACAGATGTTTTCAAGAAGGCCGTGAACGGTGAACCCGTTCCGCGCGTCATTCGTGTTAGGAGTAGCGTTGAGGGTGACAAAGTGCCGCTTATCAGGCATCCAGCGATCCACGGTTGCGTGGAAATCTCCAGAGGTTGCGGTAGAAATTGCCAGTTCTGCACTCCTACGATGCAGAAAAAGCGGGATGTGCCGCTGGAAAGGATACTGAAGGAAGTTGAAGTTACTACAAACGGAGGGTGCCCTCGTATCACGTTGGTGACTGAGGACCTTTTCCTTTATGGTTCGAAGGATCCTGGTTTCACACCAAACAGGGAGGCTGTTGTGAGGCTGGTTAGGAGCGTGGCTTCGGTTCCAGGGGTCAAGGCTGTGCAGCCGTCGCACAGTTCTTTGGCTCCCGTTGTTGCTGACCCTGCGATGGTCAAGGAAGTCGCTGATGTTTTGATTGAGCACAACTGGTATTATCACGGGAAAAAGAGGATTGTGACTTCTGAAGTGGGGATGGAGACTGGCAGCGTCAGGCTCATGCGGAAGTACATGGCTGGGAAGATGCTTCCCTTCAAGCCTGAGCAGTGGAAGGAAGTCGTGAATCAATCCTTTGGAATAATGAATGACAACGAGTGGTACCCTCTTGCCACACTGATAATTGGGCTTCCTGACGAGCGTGAAGAAGATGTTTTGGAGACGCTTGAACTGATGGATGACTTGAGGGATTACAGCGCCTTCTATGTTCCTCTGTTCTTTGTTCCCCTAGAGAATTGTCTCCTTATGAACGGGCGTGGAGCAGAGCTTGATTCTCTCACGAAGGCACGGTGGGAGGTTTTCGCGCGTTCCTGGGAATACAACGTCAGAATATGGGGAGACACTTTCTTGCAGCATAGAATTCCGAACCCGCTGCTCTTCAAGCTTGTAAAGAGGGTAGCGATTCCCTTCGGCGGTAAAGTTGCGGGACTCTATTATGGACTGAAGCACGGTGAAGAAATGGAGAAGGCAATCTGGCGTATGGCAAACGCCTGACTCTTGATTTCTACTTCGGTTTTTTCTTCTTTATTCTTCGAATCTCGAACACGACGGGGTTCTCGCCGTCTGGGCACGCGTTGAAGATGACGTCTTTGTCTTCAGCCCAGGGAAAATCGACGCCAAAACGCATCGCGTAGACTTTTGGAAGCAGAACCATCAGGGCGCTGTAGCAGATGTCTCCTTGGACGGTTCTTCCGTCGAAGACGATTTTATCGCCGACTCTGTGTCCGAAGTTGCACTTTCCTTTCTGACTCTTCACTGTCACTTCGACGACTGACATGCTTGTTCACCCATTATTACTTTGATGCCTCTGGGTATTTCTCTCTTATCTTTTCGTCTGCTATCTTCGCGATCATCGCGCTGGAGATGAGCACGTGTTTGACGCCTCTGAGGTCAGCGAGGTCTGCGGGTTTCTGGTCCTGTGTGACTAGCAAGAGGTTGTTTCTTCTTGCGTACTCGACTATGTCCTTGTCTTTCGCTCCTTTCAGGCCAGCATCCTGTGCGGTGACTGCTTCCCAGCCTAGGGTTTCAAAGTACTCTCTCAAGCCTGCGTACATTTCGTCGAGCAGAAGCTTCAATCCTGCCGCCTCTTCGGTCGGTCTTAGATGTGCAGTGTTCACCTATTTAGACGCTTCCACAAGTCTTGGCTGACGCTACATCCCTGTATTCGCGTTTTGGCCTCGTCTATTCCACCCTCCCTCTCCCCCCCTAGGGTGTTAGTACTGCACGTAGGCGTTCGTGAGGACCCTTCGGACTTGACGCGGGTCTGAAGAAAAGCGCGTAAGAAGGACTTGGCAGAGAGTCTGAGCAAGGATAGTGGCTTTCAATGCATTTCAACATCAAGTCGCCTACTGGTTTCAGCTGCCCCTTGCAATTGCGGGCACGCCTGTCCCTTCCCTCTAGGGTGCCAGTTCCTTACTAGCCCGTATCGAAGAAACTGCCGCATCCGGCATCTTTTGCTGTTTCGGCCGCTGGGAGAAAAGTCTTTAGGACGACAGGGCTTACGTAAGCTTGAGGTTGTAATGTTTGGTCTCCTTAAGGGTCTCTTTAAGGGCTTTGGCGCCTTCTTTAACGCGGATCACGGTGGCTGCTGCTGTCGGGGCGGCTTTGCACATCGGTCAAGGGAACGGAGATTTGGTGGATGCGAAGGCTGTCGAGTTTTCGAGAGCTGTGCTGGCTCAGACGGATGTTGAGGGAGAAGTGATTGCCTGTGAAGGACCTAAGGACAATGCGCCTGCGTTCCTGCGCAGAGAACTCGTGGGAACTGGGAATGGCCCCAAGGTTCAGTTCGTCATAGACCCCGTTGACGGCACGACGGCTGCGTCAAAGGGCAGAAAAGACGCGATCTCGGCTCTCGCGTGTGCACCAGCAGGATGCTTCCAAGTGCTTCCAGATGACGGGTACTACTTCAAGGTGGCAACTGACCATCATTCAATCGGAAAAATCTCGTTAGAAATGTCAGTGGACGACATTGTGCGCACGGTTGCCCGCGAAAAAGACTTGCCCCTTGAGAACTTCACCGTTATAATGTTGGAACGCGACAGGCACACGGGGATTCTGCAAAGTTTGAGAAAGCTGGGCGTAAGAATAATTCTTATTCCCGATGGTGATATTGCCGGGGCGGTTGTCACGTGCCGACCAGGCTCAGGCATTGACCTTCTCGTCGGTGCAGGCGCAGGTCCAGAAGCGACTATTGCCGCAACCGCGATCAAGTGTCTTGGAGGCACAATGCTCGTCAAGGTTTGGAGAGACGAGAAAGATGATCAGAAACGGCTGGAAAGGTTGGCCATCGAAGGAGTGGACGTGGACAAGACTTACTGCGAAGACGAGCTTGCCAAGGGCAACGAACTTGTCTTTGCAGCCTCAGGCGTGACGAAGGGCGAACTCTTAGACGGCGTGCGCTTCATCCCAGAAGGCGCCGTGGTGAATTCCATTTGCATGCGATTACCCAGCGGAACAGTGGAAAAGTCTGAAACGACCTTGCGGTTCAAGGGACACCCCGTGTACAAGAAGTTCTTACCTGGATCCCGCGGCGAAAGAGTTTGAAAATGAAAACGTTAGGAAAGCGTACTCGGTTCGAAAGCCAATCTGGCTTTGATGCGAAGTTGGGAAAGTGACAGGAAAGACGACCACTTTGCCTTGCGGATGCAAGTATCAAGACGACGGATACGTGGTAGTCCGTGTCCATGAATGCGCCTACCACAAGGAGAGACGAACAAGAAAGCGACCGTACCGGCCTAAGGCCGAGTGCGTGAGACCCTAAAGCCGCGAGCCAAACAGTTCACAGTCTTATGGGCAAGCGTCTGCGTATTGCGAAGCTGATTTCAGCGTCGAGCGTGCCTACAACTGGTTATTCCAAGGGTGTATTTGAACTCTTTATTTAGAAGACGCAAGATTAAATGAGCAAATCGTTCTTTTTCAGTAGTTGGAGTCCTTAAAGATGAGGATTCACATAGCGAACAAAGTTTCGATAGTCTTGATACTGATGGCAGGTGCATCTCTGGTCTCCATGCTTGCCACTCTCAACATAGACCACATCATTCATCATGACCTGTACAACTACGGTCTTCAGTTCAGCCCACAATGGGCTGATCCGTACTGGAGGATGGCAGCAGTCGTATTCTCAATGGGATGGTTCATCATTCTAACCTCGGTGGCGTTTGAACTTCATTTTGTTATGCAATGGCGGCGTAGACACATCGAGCCCCAAGCCCCATGCGTCGCCCAGGAACAGGTTCAAAACCAACCGCCAATAACTGAAACAAAACCGAGCGATAAATTGGAGGAGAAAAAAGCAGAAACAACGGCTGAGGAAGAAGCGAAAACAACAGCTCTTGTCGCGGAGACCGAAGACGATCTTAGCGAGTTTCGCGTACTCCTTGAAGAGATATCTGTAAGGACGGATGAGCCTGTTACACGTCAGAAAGCAGATGACAGCCAAGCAAACGAGAAGTAGTGTCGCGCGCGCTAGAGAGCGTTCGACTGTCTCACAAACAGGGTGTGCGCTAAGATGGTTTGACTAGAACAGTGGCCCTCAGCTCCGCATACTTCTTTTCAATATCTTGCTTGAAAGCTGTGATTTCTGACGCGAGTTTCATCTTTGTTTCTGCTTCGAGACTCGATTTCATGATTCTTTCATCAATCTTTTCAATATCATGCAAAGTGTTGTGTTTCATTTCTTCAGTCTTCTTCAACGTTTCCACCTTCTTTTTCTCAATGTCTGCCAATCGACTTCTGACATCCACTTCTCTCTTGTGAAATTCTTCTCGTGTTTTTGTAAGCTTCTTCTCAAGCTCGAAGATCTCACTCACTTCCAATCATCCTCCAGCATACTTCTAGGTCGTCGTCGAATAAGCTTTTCTTCAGGCCTGCCTGAAGCAAAGTCTATCCTATGCTTAAATAGCCATGCGCACGCGAATTAAATAATTGCCTTAGAGCGCATGCATGAAGTGCAGCGCGCGCAAAACCAGAAGGGTTCATGCTCAAAGCGCGTCCGCGCTAACATGGAGACGCGAATTCGTCAAGGTGAGAGGGCACTCTCAAGACCGATACAGAGACCTTAGGACAGGTCGTTTCATTAGGAAGCCTTAGAGCGCGCGCTGGCCTTGTATGTTATCTCCATTAGTGATTGCTTGTCAGGATGACGAACAAATATTACGGAACAAGCGCTGTTTTCGCACAAGTACTTAGCCTTGCGTGTGCCCTTTTTCAACGGTTTCCCACATTCTGGACAATTAACCATCTTCAAATTCCCTATTGGATAACTAAAGAAGATGATGTAAAAATGTTATGAATCTCGGATAGTGAAGGAAACTCTGCTTCTGCTAGCGCGCGCCCAAAAGCTAAAAGCCAAGTGTTCAGAGAGAGTAAAAGGTGATTTGGATGCCTACGGCATATTTGTTGATAAATTCAGAAGAATATCACCCAAGGTTGATGAAAGCATTGAGGGAGATTAAGGGAGTTGAAGAAGCTTATCCTCTCTATGGCGTCTATGACATCATTGTAAGAACAAGAGCGGGTACTATGGACAGGCTTAAAGAAATACATGACAAGATAAGGAGACTGGAGAAAGTTAGACAGACACTGACGATGATCGCGCATGAAGGATAGAAAAGGTAGCGCGCGCTAGTAAGTAAGTAATTTCTGTGTCTGTTTGTTGTGTGTGACTCAGTCACTCTCACAGTCACAGGTTCTCTCAGACTCTCTCTCTTTGTGTGTCAGAGTATGAAGTAAGAGAGAGGTAGATAGAGAGAAAGAGTAACAGAAGAAGAAAAAGGGTGAAGTTTTATCCAACCAACCACACACCATTTGGGGAAAAACCTCGCACGCGCGCTACGAAGGGTAACGATTAGTAAGGTCGGGCGGGAATTCCCTTGATTTTGGCTTTAGGCGTCACATCTTTTGTGACTATGGCTCCAGCAGCTACGTTGGCCTCTTCTCCGATTGTGACTCCTGCGACAATGACAGCATTGGCTCCTATGACAGCTCCACGTTTTATAGTGACTGGCTTGACTTGCCAATCATCCCAATGCTTCAAGAGGTCTGGATGCTTGTCATTCGTTACCGTCGTATTAGGACCAACGAACACATAATCCTCGATGACCGTTCCTTGAGGAATGAATACATGCGCTTCAATTTTGCAGTGAGAGCCGATTTTAGCTCCGCCTATTTCGACAAAACTCGCAATTTTAGTGCCTTCACCAACCTCACTGTCATAGATGTTAACAAGCTCAGGATGATGGATTTTGACTGAGGAATGAATTTTGCAACGTTCTATCGGCATGACGATTATTACTCATGGCTCTGCTTAATTGCATTTCGTCTGAGAATAACTGCGAGGTAAAGGCTAATTATGACTATTGGGAGATCGCTCTATCTGCCAAGATACAGAAATGTTTCTTCCGACCACGTTTATGGACCGAGCTCGACAAAATTCTACGGACTCAGTTCTGCTTTACCTGTTTGCAGAGTAGGCTTTGCAGACTGCAGATTCGTATAGGCGGGCTTACGAACAACCCCAGGAGAGGTGGAATGATCTGTTTCTAGCGTGCGCGCTCCTTGCGAGGCGCCGCGCGCGCTAAATGGGTTCAAGTCCAAACTTAAAGAATAGGGAAAAGCCATGTCCGATAGGCGCGCATACGTGTTCCTAAATTCGGCTTTAGCGCGTATGCCTGTTCCTAAATTCAGTTCAAGAGCTGGCATGGCGTTTTGCGACGAGGGATTGTTACTGTCATGGTTCGAGCCGCTTGCTCTCTTGCTCTCACGCCCTCCTCCCCGGGTATCCTATATGATCCAAATATGGTTCATGAGCAAAGTAGGACTAGCTGCTCCCCGAAAGAATTTAGGAACACGCTAGCGCGCTAATCCTTATCCAAGATTAATAACGTTTTTCTCCTTTGCGTGCGTCAATAGAATGTTGGAATGTGGGTACTTATGAACGTGCGGGAACTGATGATCACGAACGTAATCACCGTAGAAAAAAACATGACGGTGCAGCTGGCTGCGGGTACCATGAACAAGAAGAGAATAGGCTGCTTGGTGACCGTTGACGGAGAAGGAGTGAAAGGAATCCTGACAGAAAGAGATATGCTAGTTAGAGTCTTGGAAGCAGGCAAAGATCCCAAGACAACCAGGGTCTCAGACGTTATGACCCAGAGCATTATTTTCGGGAATCCAAACATGCAACTAGTTGAAGCCACGCGTTTAATGTTTCAAAACGGGATTAAGAAGCTGCCAATACTAGAGGACAATCGATTGGTCGGCCTAGTCACGCTGACCGACATAGCTCGCGCGACAAGCTGCGACAAGAAAACCATTGATCTCATTGAAGCACTGTCAAACATGCACAAGATCAGCTCATCCCAACAAGACATCAGCGTATGAACACGTACATAAGCGCACGCTTCTATTCACGCGCGCTACGCGCCATCTCGCACTCGGCAAAGTGTGTGAATCAAGGCCCCTTGCGCAAACGCAGGACAAGCGAGGGATGATCGAAGAAAGCTCGGGACACTAGCAGTAATTCTGGAGAGAATCTATTAGCATCTTCAAACCAAAAAACGTGGAGTTTTCTCTTCAAAGTATTCTATTGTAATACATAGGTATTACTTCATGCGCGCGGGCTGATATCACTGTCACGCTAGTCGAGAAACTGGTAGTATATGAAAAGTCTTTTATTCGCCTGCTTCACAGACATTGAAAGCTAGGCACGCGCGCAGCATATCTTGAGTACACGATGTGATTGTGTGAGTAGCAAAGATGGTTTGTGCTTTGTAGAGCTGGACGCCTAAGGTTGAGGGTGAGAGTTGAAAGAAACTTCTGAGAACAGTCTTTCTTGGACCCTGAAGGAGCAGGATCTCTTATGCTGACCTGGCCATATATCGGATTAGTCTGCACGTTCGTCATTGTCTATGCATGGTCGTTCTATAATCTGCCAATTTTGGTGGCAGGCGTAAAGAGTCTACGGCAAAGCAAACAAAAGCCCGGCAGAAAGCCTGCTGAAAGAAAAGCTTTTCCAGGTTTTTCAATAATTGTGCCAGTGAAAAATGAGGAAAAAGTGGTAGGCAGATTGCTGAATGCTTTGTCCGAGTTGAATTATCCTGCAGACAAGAAGGAAATAATAATCGTTGAGGATGGTTCGACCGATAGAAGCCTTGATGTGTGCGAAGCCTTTGCTAGGGAGCAAAGGCTGAACATAAGAATTGTTCAAAGACGGTTTTCTGATGGTAAGCCCTCGGCCTTGAATAGTGGTATCACTTATGCGCAGGGCGAAATAGTAGGCGTTTTTGACGCAGACAGTGTTCCTGCAAGCGATGCTCTGTTGAACGTTTGCAGGTACTTCGAGGATCCGCAGGTGGCGGCAGTTCAGGGTCGAACACTGTCGATTAACTCTGAGGAAAACATGCTGACCCGAATCATTTCACGAGAGGAGGACGTTTGGTGTGAAGCATATTTGCGCGGCAAAGACGCTCTGAACTTGTTTGTCCATTTGAAGGGAAGCTGTCAGTTCATCAGGCGAGATGTTCTGAAACAGGTAAATGGCTTTGATGAGAATGCCTTATCTGAGGATATGGAGCTTTCAGCGAAGACAACCGAAAAAGGCTACAAGATCAAGTATGCCCCAGACGTAAGATCGTGGCAGGAGAGCCCATATGAATTAAAGCAGTTATTCAGGCAGCGCACTCGTTGGTTCAGGGGAACCATGGAAGTGGCCCTGAAGTATGGTCGATTGATGGCCAAGCCGAGCAAAAAGAGCTTTGATGCCGAAGCGACTCTCTTTGGGCCCTTTGTCTTAATAGCATCGTTGCTGACGTACATTGCGTCTTGTTACGTGACGTTCACGCCTTTTCCGCTGGGTGTTTTGTTGCAGATCATGGCAGAGCTGACAGCGCTGGGCGCCACCGTCATTGTACTTCTTTGTGGCCTAGCCCTGCTCTACACGTCGAAGCCCAGAAAAGCATCAGACCTGCTGTGGGTCCCATTCGTCTATGCCTATTGGAGTGCGCAGGCTTTCATCGCACTTTATGCAATGCTGCTTATGATGCTACGCAGGCCGCGCAAGTGGTTGAAGACGGACAAAAAAGGATCGATTACGCGTGCTACTTCCAACTCTGTTATCATGAAGCCGCAAGAGTACGTTTGAGGTGTTGATAGGCGGCGTGAACATTAAGAATAGCAATCCCAGACGGCTGGCATTTTGACGGAAAAGTTGAGCAACTGGGCGTACCCCATATTAAGACAGAAGCGATGACCGGATGAGCTTAAAATCCTTGCCTCGTCGTGCCTCCGCTGATTCAAGAATTTTCGTTGTTCTGGCTTTTCTAGGACCATTTGTAGCGCGGCTATTGCCCGAATTACTGATGGGGCCATTCATGACCGGTTTTGACACTGTTGCATACTATGTTCCTAGAACTTTAAGCTGGATCCAAGGAGGAAGCAGTTTTGTTCAGATCATGGCTTATCCGCCTTTGTTTTATGTCTTACCTGTCCAATTGAGTCTTTTCGGCATTCCATTGACTTGGTCGTTGAAAGTTCTGCCGCCTATCTTGCTTGGCTTTCTAGGACTTGCTGTCTACGTCTATGCGAGAAAGGCTCTTGTCTGGTCGCACCTTGAAAGCCTCGGTGTTTCATGCTTGGCGACTTTGTATTTCGTCAGCTTGAGAATTTCTTGGGACATGCTCAGAAGCGAGCTGGGACTGATTCTGTTTTTTGTCTTTTTGATGTTGCTGCATACTGGTTGGGAGAGGAAGAATTGGCAGAGTTTTCTGTTATCATTATTTATGGTTTTGGTTGCGCTCTCCCACCAGCTCGTGGCTTTGATAATGTTTTCAGTAGTTCTCGCGCTCTGCATCCAGAAACTGTCGAAGAAGGAGCACGATGCTTTCGGGAGATTAGTTGTTGCAACACTGCCAAGCTTGGCTGTTTTCGGTTTGATCCTGGGTGCCGACTATGTTGTTTCTTTGGGTTTTTCAACAACGAGTGCGAGTCAATGGTTTTCATTATTTGAGTTTTCGTCATTTTCTGATGCGCTGATTGGCACAGTTGGGTTTTGGCTGTTCTGCTTCTTGCCGCTGTTGCCCTTTGCATGGGTTGGGTGGAAGAATTTTAGTAACTTAGAGTTGAAAACTTGGATCCTTTGGTCTCTAATCGGTATTTTGCTCGGAATCGGAGCTTCGTCTGGGTTGTTTCCGATGAGTTACAGGTGGACCTTGCTGATGTCTTTCCCAATGGCTTTTTTTGCCATTGAAGGCATCAAACATTTCAGGTTTCCTCGTCTGAGGCTGTTTCTAAGCGGGGTCTTAATCCTCTTGAGCTGCAGTTTCATGTTCTTGCCTGCCGAGCTGGCTTTTCCATATTTCAGTTTGTTCCCCAAATACGTTCCATCATCTATGCTACAGAACAGTGTGCCCTTGAGCGATTGTGAGGATGTCGTCAGGGTCATGTCTTGGTATGGTCAGAATGTTGGAGCCAGCGGCACTCTGCTCCTTCACGACGCGTTCAGCGGATGGGCAGACTTGTATTTGAATGCTGGTTGCCGAGTCGTCGATTACGGTTATGAGAACCCTCAAGCAGCAGCCGAAAAGTTGGTGGCAGATGGACCTGGAAGTGTATACGTAATCTGGTGGGTTCCTGGTGAAGGCTGGCATGGTTTAAGCAGCCTGCCCTCTAGTTTCTTTGAGGTTTTTAGGAGCGGTAGAATTGCTGTTTATGAGTATAACAATACTGCTTAACCAGTTGGAATAATCCTGAAAGTGCTTTCGGTCCATTTTTCCAAATGCCATCTGTGCGCGCTTCAGGAAGGCCGGGCAATCACGAGTATGCCCGTGCACATGTTCTTAGCTATGTGTTCCAAAAACTTGAAGGATCGCCAATTTTCTAACCCATAGGAATTGATCACTTTGAATCCATTGTCCTCAAGCAAGTCTGTGAGAGAGTATAAAGTGAAAGGACGAATGTGTCCAGCGGGCTTCCACGTGTCGAGTCGTTTCTTTAAGAATTCCATTCTGTATCCATAACTCAGTTTTTTTGTTGACACCTCTGTATTAATTGGCTGAATGCCCAAGGGCACAAGGATTCGATTCTTCCAGCAAACAGTGTTCAGTGTTGTGACAAGCAAGATGCCATCTTTCGAAATTGAGTCCCTCATTGATAGAACAAGAGAATCTGTGTCGAAGATATGCTCAATTGTCTCAAAAATCGTGAATACTTGAAAATCTCGTAGCGGAATCGGTTCTGAACCAAGATCGAGACGAATAAATTCGATGTTCTGTCTGTTGCATTGTTGTTCACACTGAGCTGACGCGTCAACTCCCACTGTTTTAATGACCATCTGAGTCGTTTTTCCTAAGAAATCTGCAAAAGCTCGTGTGCCTCTGCAATCGCCGCATCCCAAGTCAACGTAGTTTATCGATTTTCGGTTTTTCCTCCAAATGTTTCCAGCGTCTTCGAAGAACTTTTGTACCCAAGCAATTGAAGCTACTTCAGAGTATCTTGGAGGCGTTAATTCATATCTGTCTCTCTTGTCCCAGAAGGTTTGTGATGCTTGTAGGCCAAGTCCCTTCGGTTTTGCTTCATCCACTTGGGCGTTTCTCCTTGTCAATTCGTCTAGATAGGACTGAAGATATCTTCTTCCTAAATGGCGTAATGGCTATTATTAATATTAAGTAGGTAAAACCTATCGACACTGCTGTCAATCCAATTGTCATTTGCGAGCTTGTTGTGCCTATGAGTATGTTCGTTTCTTTTGAAGCCAAACTTGTCCCATTTACGATCCATGCCTTGAAAAAGACATTCGCCTGCACCTCCTCACTGGCGGCAGGTGTTTCCATTTCTTGAAGCCCATTGTATAGATATTGATCTACAACTGCGTAGTCTGATCCCCCGTTCAAAACAGTCATAGCGGACCCTTCAGAACTATCCTGTTGAACTGAGAAAACCGGTTCTTCATGAACTTGGCGCACAGCGAATAATCCTAGAATGTCTGCGGTTTGTACGTGAATTCCTGAAAACTTGGAGATTGAGGCTTCAGAAGATAAGGAGACGGTGGAGAGATTTGGCTCTGTTGGAAAGGACATTTCCAAATTGTTATTGACGTAGACTTTGACTTCGTCGAATGTTCGGCTTAAGGTTACATTGATTGGATTATTCTCTCCCATGAGGTCATGGCCCACATATGTAGTTATCACGTCAGAAGTGTATGAATCACCCTGCTGAACTGCTAGTTCCAGGAAACCGTTGTTATGGAAAATTACGAAGTACTTGGAGTTGCCTGTATCTATTAGCGCCCTGGGCCCTTGAAAATCATATTGACCCCATCTGGAAACGTTGACTGTAAAGTTGAGCATGAAGCTACCGTACGTGCCTAGGGGAAACGAAGTTGAATTAAGAACCAAATCATCAAATTGGTGAGTGTCAGCCCACGTGTTTGAACTTGGGACTTTGACGATGTCATCTGCAGACAATTGACAATCGGTTGAAAACACGTCGACGTTGCTCGAGGTCGCTAACTTGTTTAGAGTGAGAGTTTCTATGTTTTCGCCATTGAATGTTACTGTCAAATTCAGACTAGCAACTGAACCATCATATGTGGGCCTCAATGCATACATTTGGTAGGTATCGTTGTTGACAAAACTCGGGATGCTGAGCTGATTGATTTGTTCTTCGGAATTCAGAAATACAGGTAGATCTTGGAAGTCTATCAGTTGAAAAGCATATTTCAGCGTGCTTGTGTCATCGTAGAAGACATAGTTTCTTGTTGCGTACAGAGTGGGCAGACAGTTTTGGTTTTCAAAAATTGTGTAGTTGCCTTGCTGCTCTAGGAAATGCAATCCGCTGTCGTTTTCTATGTCGTCAACAACGCTTGTAATGTTGTTGTTGAAAGATTCAGGAAATATCAATAATTCGTTTGGCTGGAAAACTTTGCTTACGACCACGTACTTCGCAGAGAAGAGACCCAGAATCTTGCTCCAAGGAACAGAGGCTCCGTCAGTCAGTTCCAATGTTTGGTCATTCACATTGGACACCAATTGGAAAAGACGGAAGTTTGGAGGGAGATAAAGCTCTGCCTTGTGAGTGTATGGGATTAGTACTCCTCTATCATTGGAATAGTTCTGGCTCAGGAGGTTCGCAAGCTTCGAATATCCAGTGTCGAACAAGTTTCCCCATTGTAAATTATCTGAAATCTGCTGTAGAGGAGTATATCCGGCATAACTGATGAGCCATGGACTGTTGTACAGGACAACCGATGCGACTAAAAGTATGACTGCAGTTCCTTTGGCGATTCTTTTTTTTCTGGTTTTTCCGTAGGTTTCAAGTTTTTTGAAGGCGACGAAAGTTGTTGTTAGTAATGACAGGAGGAGGATAACACGAAGTTCGGTGGGGCTTTCCCATGTTTGAAGTATGAAGCTGAACAATTTTCCCGCTAGAATGGGATCATTTGGTAGGTACTTAATGAATTCTATTAGGATGATGGAGTTGACGAACACAAGAATGTTCATATAGAAAAATGCTTTGTCTGTTTGCGCTACGTCTTTTCGCAAAAAGAGAAGCAGAATTGATGCGAGAAAAACAATGAATAGAGCATATCCGAATAGATTCGTGTAGGCGCTTGAGTCGTACCATGAATTTTGCCCCAAACCTACTCCAGAGTCTCCTCCAAGCCTGAATAATGTGACAGGGTTTGCATTCGCGTAGCAATATTGAATGTTGGACAGAAAATTGCCGAGGTTCCCTTTAAAGTAGGTTGCAAGAGGAGCGAAGTTGATGTTGTTGACGGACAAGATTAGGGGAGCGTTGACTATAATAAAAACGAACACAAACAAAACTACGTTAGTTACTGATGCCCTCACGAAGCAACGAGTTTGGCCGTACTTCCGAAGACAAATTACGACAAAAGTCGATACTAGGTATATTGAGATAAGGGCGGCTGAAAGGAAGAACTGTTCATGAGCTGAAACAGAAAGTGACAAAAACATCGCGCTTATCAGAAAATTTCTTGATAGACGACCTGGGTTGGACTGTTGGCTTATCTCACGTAAGGTTCTTATGAAGAATTTCAGTGCCAGCGGTAGAAACACCATGACAAATGCGTAAAGCATTGAGGCAAAATAGTACGGAGTTATTGGATTGATAACATACATTGCTGAAACGATGAGACACCAGAACTTCTTGGTGAGAAACTCTCTAGAAAAAGTGTAGAATGAGAGCATCGAAAGGAAGTACAATAGGAAAGGATAGATCAGAGTCAGAGGAATGCTCAGGGCGTTTAAGAGGTAAGACAGTGGAAACAGGAAACCAGTCCTGAACGTAGAAAGGACGGCGATGTCGCCCAAGTATGATTCTCGTATCACTTTGGGCCCTAGGATGTCGACTATAGTCTGCTTGGTCCAATAGACGTTGTCGCCAATTACAAGACTTGGCAACGTTAGCACGTTGTACGTAAGAAATATGGATAGGATGAGTAGCACAGCAGCTATGATGGAGAAATGGCAAATAGCCCTAAGTCGTTGATGTTTCATGTAACTATCTCTTAGACAGATTCCCGTTTCAGCTCATTTTTTCTACGTATGATATAAATCTATATACTTGAGCACCATTCGGTTCAGGTTGAATTGTTCTGATCTTGAGATTCTGTCTGTCCTCGCTAGCGCGCGCACCAGAATAAACACAACATTTCTTTGTTCAAGACGCCATTCCCTTCAAAGAATGTTTCATGAGCCATGCTGGAGAGCGATTTTTGGTCGCTCAGCTATACTCTTCAGATAGATGCACGCACCATTAAGCCTGTGAGTATCGGTGGTGAAGGTGTTGAGCCTGTTATCCAAGTCCAGCTTAGCGCGCGTGAACTAGCATGCGCAGGTCTAATACGAATTAGTTTTTCTGGTATTGGCTATCTTTTGGAAAGAAATTAAGTGCGATGACTATTCCTTTAAGTACTTGACAACTCCATTTGCAAAACCTGGGTCACTCTTGTGGGAAAAATCTTTTATTCATAAGCCGTTAACCCTAGATAGTTTGGAGCGTTCGGAGGCTGCAGTTATAATCAGAGATGGCACGTGTAAACCGTCGAATGCTTTACATGTGTCAGGTCACGACAGTTTTGATTTTGGCAAGGGTTGTTTGGTTAGGCTGAAGTTGAAGGCTCTCCGATCAGGCGTATGGTTTCGGACGTTAAAAAGAATCGATCGAGTCCTCATTGACGTAACCTTGCAGGTTGCCAGCAGAATTCGAAGCCCAATCCTGTTGAAAACGCCGTTGCCCGTTGTGACACAGTCAAAAAACTCTTTGGCGCGCGCGCTGTTTGACGGCAACGCAAGCAAAAACTCATATATTCTGTCAGAAGAAATGTTTCTTGGGTGGGGGTATCAATCTACTCACGGCGCACAAGCGAAGATGTCACTGTTATTCCTTACGCCGCAAATTCGACTTCAGATAGAGCTCTGAGAGATGTACCACTAAACACGGGTGAAGTTTACTCGATATGGTATGCTAACGAAGAAGTACAAGGTTTCAAGATGATACATTCCGACAATAGCATCGAGATTTTCCAATATGTACCGTAGGAAGAAGCAGGTTAGAATCTGCTTTGTCTCCAGTTTTCCGCCATCCAGAGGTAGGTTATCCGAGTACGCATTTGCTCTCATTAATAGTCTCCAAAAACACTCAGAAATCACGAAAATCGACATCCTCGGTGATACAATCAATGGTAAGACAACCGTTCCAATCAGCGACAAGACGGTTCTACATCGAGTTTGGAAACCGGAAAAGCCCGTTTCGTTACTCATGGTCCCTATGTATATTCTCAGAATACGTCCTGACATAGTGCATTTCAATCTGCACATGGCAGTCTTTGGGAGAGGTAGACTTTCGAATTTTATTGGGCTTGGACTTCCTCTACTCTGCCGCTTGATGGGTCTAAGAGTGCTTGTTACGTTACACAATATAACTGAAAGGATAGACCTTCAAAAGACAGGATTTAGCAACAGCTTTATCAACAAAATCGGAGCATTGTTTGCAACAAAACTTCTAACCCTAAGCAATATGCTAACAGTGACTGTGAAATCTTACGTGGAGTTACTCAGAACCAAGTACAAATGCAAGAACGTTGTCTGGATTCCTCACGGAACGTGGTATTCTGGACCTCTCAACAGCGATTGTGGGGAAAAGGACACTATCTTGTACATAGGTCATCATGGGCCTTACAAGGATTTGGAATTACTCTCCAAATCGTATCATTTGATTAGGAAGAACAGAAGAGTAAAATTAATAATAGCTGGATCATCACACCCAGACTACCCGAACCTTCTCGAGGAATGGTATGACAAGTCTCCAGATAAGTCAGATGATATGGATTTCCTCGGGTATGTACCTGAACAGGAACTACCGAAGCTTTTTGGTTGTGTAAGCGTGGTGGTCCTACCTTATTACACCTGCACTGGCACGAGTGGAGTCGCGCATCTTGCCAGTCTCTTTTGGAACCCCTATCGTGGCAACGGATTTGCCAGAATTTCGTGACCTTGTCAGCTCAGGATGCGGAATAGTTCTGAGCGGACACACTCCTGAAGAGTTGGCCGGAAAGATCGAGAGCATACTCGACAGGACAACTCTAGTGCAGGAACTAAGGAACAAGAACAACTGCTTTGCCAAACAGAGATCGTGGGATGTGATCGCTTCCCAATTCTGCACGCTTTACGCAAATCTTCTGGATGGAAAAAAGCTGCCCGAAGAAGTAGGCAATGGGCCATAACGCAGAAGGCCTTAGCAGATGAAGATTCTTCAGATTTCCCCCGAATACCCTCCATATAATATTGGCGGTGGGGGGCTCGTAGTTCAGGAAGTCGCACGAAATCTATCAAAAAGAGGACATAATGTCGAAGTGATATCCGGTTACTATCCTACAGGCTCAATCTTTTACAAAGTCCTATTTGACCATGATCAAGGCATCAAGGTTTCATTGCTACCTCTGATCCCGAACCCTCGAACAAAAATCGAGCTAAGAACAAGAATGCCACCCAACATTTCCTCGTTTCTTTATGTCCTCAAAACAATCCTCAAATCCGACTTTCAAGCAATACATATACATGGGTACGGGCACTGTTTCATTGATTATTGCGCTTTTGTTTGTAGAATATTTAGTAGACCTTATGTGCTGACCCTTCATGGATTTCCATATGCTCCGCGTGTGGGAGGGTTTTTGACTAGAGTTCTATACAGACTTCATTTTCTGGCCGTCGGAAGAGTCATAATATCTATGGCAAGCTGCGTAACCGCAGTATCATCAGAAGTGCTTGAGGAAGCCATGGCTTTAGGGGTTGATAGGGAGCACCTCCGTATTGTGCCAAATGGTTTGGACATCAGAGAATACTACGAGATAGAAGGCTCTTCACCAGTAAGAGAGAAGTACGGGATAAGCTCTAGCGACTGGTTGATAGTCGCAATCGGATCGCTTCATGAGAGGAAAGGTTTCCAGTATCTGATCAGATCAATACCGCTAATCAGGAATAACGATAGGATAAAGGTCTTATTGATCGGGGCAAATGGCGGATACGCAGACGAGTTGGCAAGAATTGCGAACATATTAAATTTGAAAGACAAAGTCATATTCACTGGGTATCTGGATCAAAGGAGCAAACTCGCTGTCATCGCCCAAGCCGATATTTTTCTTATACCCTCAATTGCTGAACCATATGGACTTGTTGCCCTCGAAGCAATGGCTATGAAGAAACCAATCATAGCCACCAATACGGGCGGACTCAGAGAGATTCTGCAGAATGGTAAAACTGCCTTGATGATTGAGCCAAAGAGCAGCGAATCGATTGCTGTGGCGATTATGCAACTGCTTGAAAATGACACTCTCAGAGAAAATCTTTCCATTAACGCTAGAGCCGAATTGGCCAATCATGGGTGGGATGAAATTGTTGACAAATACTTGGCGATTTATATGGGTCTTAAAAAGGTAGAGAATAGTGCACATGCGTGTTTCTAAAATTGTATAAATACACGGTAGTTAATTGAAGACTATTGGGTTTATTGCGCTAAAACGCGGTCAAGTGGTCTCGCTAGAGAGATCCGCGGAAGGGTATGTTGGACCGGCTTTGAAATGATTTTTGACCAATTTTGGAAAAGGCATGTGTGTTGGAGGAATTTGCTACATGCGCATTTGCGTAGGCAGCGTGTGCAACATCTAGCTTGTGAGTTTCGGGATTGAAGGTGTCGAGCCGCTTATCCACGTCCAACCCGAGAATTCATTGGTTACCAAGTTCAATGAGCTTTGCCACATCGAATTGCCGTCCATTCCTATTACCACTACGTTTAGTGTAGTGCCCGTCACTGTGGCCGCGGGCGCGTTAGGCGTGGATCCTGAGGCAAGCACGGTCCAACCTTGCCAGCCTGAGTCGTTATACATGTCCATATATATGCTGTTATCGTCGCCTCTGACAACCACATACAGTGTGTCTGATGTCGCAGAAACCGCCAATGTTGGTGTAGATGGGGTTGACCCCAGCAGTAATGTCCATCCCGAGAAGGCATCGTCTGTGAGATTCAAGGTTGAATACCATAGAGTATTGTTCATGTAGGCATCAACCGTACTGAAACCTCTGACGACTATGTGCAGTGTATTTCCGAGCATTGCCACGGCAGGCGTGTCGCATGTGGTTCCTCCCGGCAGAGCCACCCAATCATTCCAGGTCTGAGTTAAGGTGTCGTATATACGGTAGTATATGGCATTGTCAGAACCCCTGACCATCAAGGCTAAGGCAGTGCCGTTAGCAGTTAGCGTTGGTGGTGAGGGCGTCGAGCCACTTATCCACGTCCAACCCGAGAAGCTACCATCGCTTTGGTTAATCCAGCTGAACCACAGGCTATAGCCGTCCATTCCACGGACAATGAAGTATTGCGCGCCTGAACATATAGTCGTGGCGGGACTGTCGCCAGTGGTGCCCGATGGAACCACATTCCAGCCACCCCAGACTGAAGAAGAGAAGTACCTGTAGTAAAGCAGATTGTTGTCTCCACGAACGACCAAGCTTGTATTTCCAAAGTCAGCTGTTATCGTCCCAGGCCCACCTATGGTGGCCGTTGTGGATGCGGTGATCGAGTTGACAAAGGCAATGGAACCTGTATCGCTTGACCACTGCAAGAATACATAGCTAGGGTTGCCCGTCGCACTTATCGGAAGCGAACCTGCATCCTCCCAAACGTTAAAACCCGTGGGAATAGTTGAACCGCCTCCCGAGGGAGAAACGGCGAAAGAAACTTGGTATTGAGTCACGTAATTTCCTGTCACTATTGCCGCGGCCGTTACGGTTATCGGTGAAGCTGGCCCGATCACACTGTCAAGTCTGAACTGCTCGCCAGAAACGCTGCTTGAGACCATACTCTCGTAGGCGTAGGTTGCTAAGTCGCTGCTATTAACCCAAAGGCTGTCCGGCAAGCCAGAATAGGTAATCGCCGAACCGTTCACGGTCACTACGGTGCCGGTCGCGGTGATGTCAAGGCCTGTCACCGTGAAAGTGACGTAGTACTCCGTAACGTAATTGCCGGTTACGCTTCCGCTGCCAAGTATGGTTATGGAGCCATTTTGAATGCCTGACAGGCCGCCAGTAGACGTCCATGCGTACCGTTCAACGTCAGCCGTGACGACTAGAGAAGAAGCATAGGTGAAATTGTAAACGTCGCCCGAGTTAGCCCAGAACGAAGTGCCAAGCCGATCATAGCCAGTCCCGTTAACTGTTACAACAGTTCCACTGAAGTCAGAGCCAACACCAGACTGAGCAAAAGTCACGTAATACTGAGTCTCGTAGGTCCCAGTAACCGTTTCAGCGCCTGAAACAGTGAACGGCGAAGACTCGTTTGCGCCTACGAAGATGTACTGCTTAACGTTTGCGGTGACGAGCAACGGAGAGCTGAAGCCGAAATTGTAAACGTCGCCCGAGTTAGCCCAGAACGAAGTTCCACTCCTGTCGTAACCTGTCCCGTTGATAGTCATTAGATTAGCAGAGTAATCTGAGCTGACACCAGACTGGTTGAAGACGATCCAGAACTGCTCCTGCCAACCGAAGATTATGGTGTGATTAACCACCACAGTCGAGAAGACGTAGCTGGTTCCAGGAGTAGATGATCCTCCATCAACGCTGTAGCCAGTGCAGACCCATTGACTAATGTCAGGCACAGTTTCAGTCGGACTAGTAACATTAGCAGAGAAGTCAGTGCCGTTGTCAACCCAAGCCGAAGGAGTAGGCGTGTCTTGAGCGCTGGTAACAGCGATGTACCACTGAGTCTTGTAGGTGCCAGTGATCGTGGCTGAACCGTTCACAGTGTAGAAAGAAGAGGAAGCATTCACCATGACAAACACGTACTGCTTCACGTTTGCGGCTACTAACAGAGGTGTCTGGTACACAAAGATGTGAAGAGATGCGTTGTCCCACCAGAACGACGCCGGAAGACTGGTAAAATCATAGTCTGAACTGTCTATAGTTACCACAGTGCCGGTGAAGTCAGAGCCAACACCAGACTCATTAATCGTAACGTTAAACTGGGTCACGTAATTAGCGGTCACCGTTTTACCACTGTCCATCATAACAGTTGTCGAAAGCGAGCTCGGACTCGTTATCTCGCTCATGTTGCCCGTCGTCCAGCTCGTGAAGTTGTACCTTGAAGAACCGGTTTCGTTCGCAAACTGACTTGTCGAAATAGAAGCAAAAGTGCTTGCATTGTACCAGCCTTGCCCACTCGGAGAATCAACATTGGAAGGACTCGTTACGACGGTCAAGTAATACTGGGTGTAGTACCTGCCAGTAACGGTCTCAGCACCTGAAACAGTGAACGGCGATGACTCGTTGACACCTGTGAAGACGTATTGTTTGATGTCTACGGTGACGACCAGTGGAGAGTTGAAGGTGAAATCATATACGTCGCTTGAATTAGCCCAGAACGATATGCCAAACCGGTCATGATCAGTTCCGTTAACCGACACAACAGTTCCACCGAAGTCAGAGCCAACACCACTCTGAGCAAAAGTCACGAAATACTGAGTCTTGTAAGACCCAGTAACCGTCACAGCCCCAGCAACAGTCAAAGTTGTGTCAGTAGAGTTGCCTGACACCCCCGTCAGAACATACTGCTTAACATCCGCAGACACAAGCAGCGGAGAAGCATAGTTGAAAGTACTAACGTTTCCAGAGTCAGCCCAGAAGGAAACACCTCCAGAACCATAATCAACACCGTTAACCGTCATCACCGTTCCAGAAAAGTCAACGCCAACACCGCTCTGAGCAAAAGTCACGTAATACTGAGTCTCGTAGGTCCCAGTAACCGTCTGAGCAGCCGAAACAGTCAACGCGGAAGAAGCATTAACATCCGTAACAACGTATCGCTTCTCGTCTGCAGTGACGACCAACGGAGAGTAATAGAAGAAGGTTATGTTAGCTCCATTATCATACCAGTTTGAATAGCCGCTCCTGTTATAGTCAGTTCCGCCAACATTCATGACAGAACCAGAGAAGTCAGTGCCAACACCACTCTGAGCAAAGGTGACGTAATACTGAGTCTTGTAGTTGCCCGTTATGCTTCCGAAAGTCGTCACTGTTATCGTGCCGCTTTGTGAAGATGATAGACCAGTAGTGCCCGTCCAAACGTACTGCTCAGAATTCGCACCAACTACTAGCGGTGATTGATAGGCAAACGTGTGATTGGAACCGATGTTCCATGTGAAGCTCACAGGCAATTGAGTAACGTTGTAAGAGTTGCCGTCTACTATGAGCACCGTGCCGTTGAAGTCTGAGCTTACTCCAACCTGATCGAACGTGATGCTGTTCTGAACTATGTAGCTTCCCACCACACTTCCTGAAGCTGTGACTGGCAGTGTTCCACTTTGGAGGCTCGACAACCCGGAGGTGGAGCTCCAAGAATAAGTTTTGTTGGCATTCACGACCAATGGCGAGGCAAAAGAGAAGCTGTGACCGGAACCATTGTCCCACCAGAAAGAAACAGGCAAACCAGCCACACCATAGTCCACGCTGTCAACCGTCACCACCGTGCCAGTGAAATCAGAGCCAACACCAGACTTATTGAAAGTCACGTAGAACTGTTCCTTCCAGTCAAACTCAATCGTGTGAGCAGAAGCCACACTCGTAAAGTTGTAGCTCGTTCCAGCAGTCAAAGAACCATTGTCAACAATGTAACCAGTGCAAACCCACTGAGTAACATTAACAACGATGTCAGCCGGACTCGTAACAGAAGCCGTGAAGTTACCGCCAGAATCAACCCAGCCCGAAGAAGTGGGGGAATCATGAGCGCTGTCAACTTCTATCCAGAACTGCTCACTCCAGCCGAAGAGTATGGTGTGATTCGCCTGCACGCTGGTGAACGTATACCCTGTACCAGGAGCAGATGCTCCACCGTCGATGCTGTAGCCAGTGCAAACCCACCGATGATCGCCAGCAACAACGTCAGCAGGGCTCGAAACAGAAGCAGCAAAACTACTGCCATTGTCAACCCAGCCCGAAGCGGTAGGCGTGTCATGAGCGCTTGTAACGGTGATGTACCACTGCTCGGTCCAAGAGAAAACTATCGTGTGAGAAGCATTCACATTGGCATAGCTCACCGTGTTATTGAGAGTCTGAGGTACAGTATCAACCGTCAGGGCAGTAAGGTTCCATTGATGCTCAAAAACAACAACCACGTCCGGATTAATCACTGAAACACTGAAAGCAGCACTATCATTAACCCACTGAGAAGCCTCAGTAGGACTACCATGAGCGCTAGTAATAGAAATGTACCATTGAGTCACATAGGTGCCAGTCACTGTGGCTGAGCCAGACACGGTGTAAGACGAGGAAGCATTGGCAATAACAAGCAGGTACTGCTTCACGTTTGCAGTCACGACCAGAGGCGACTGATAAACAAAAGTGTGAGACGAGCCAGCATCCCACCAGAACACAGCAGAGGAAATGTTGCCAAGGCCATAGTTCACCCCGTCAACAGTGAGAAGAGTACTAGTGAAATCAACGTTAGCGCCTGTCTGACCGAAGGTGATTTGGTACTGAGTCACATAGTTTCCAGTTACCGTCACTGGGCTTGTCACGTTTATCGGTGAAGTTGGCCCGGTTACGTTGTCAAGCCTGAACTGCTCGCGAGAAGCAGTGCTCGAAACGTTGGCATAAATGAAGACAAGAGAGTCACTGCTGTTAACCCACAGGCTGTAAGGCAAGCCTGAATAGATTATCGCCGAACCGTTCACAGTTACAACAGTCCCACTTGCGGTCCCGTCAAGGCCAGACTGAGCAAAAGTCACGAAATACTGAGTCTGATAGGTTCCAACAATCAAGCTGGGCGAAGTAATCACAGTCCTATTATCACTGACAAAGTTGCACCTCGTCCCACCGACAGTGACCTGCGATGGAAACACGCCAACAGCCGACCCGCTAGAATTAACCCATTCGTCAGAGGGAACAGTCACTGGAAGAACATTACCAGTCGCCGAATAAGTCACCAAATACTGAGTCGTCCAGGTCGCAGTAGCCGTCTTAGGACCATTCATCGTTATGGCGTTGCTCTGAGCGTAATTAGTTCCAGAAGCATCCGCACCCCAACTAGTGAAGACGTACTGAGTACCAACACTGCCCGGAACGGTTCCATCAGTTAGAGTCGCGTAAGCCGTAGAACCATTGTCATACCAGCCAGCACCACCAGCAGTATCATACGCAGAAGTGACAGTCAAATAGAACTGCTCTTTCCAGTCAAACTCTATCGAGTGAGCAGAAGCTACACTCGTGAAGTTGTAGCTCGTTCCAACAGTCAATGAACCATTGTCAAGTTTGTAGCCAGTGCAGACCCACTGATGATCACCTGAAACAACCTCAGTCGGACTCGTAACAGAAGTATTGAAACTACCGCTAGAATCAACCCACGCTGAAGCAGTAGGCGAATCATGAGCGCTAGTGACAGCTATCCAGAACTGCTCACTCCAGCCGAAGAGTATGGTGTGATTCGCCTGCACGCTGGTGAACGTGTAGCCTGTACCAGGAGTAGACGCTCCACCGTCGATGCTGTAGCCAGTGCAGACCCACTGATGGTCGCCAGCCACAACGTCAGCCGGGCTCGAAACAGAAGCAGCAAAGCCACTGCCATTGTCAACCCAGCCCGAAGCAGTCGGCGTGTCATGAGCGCTAGTGACAGTGATGTACCACTGCTCGGTCCAAGAGAAGACTATCGTGTGAGAAGCATGCACACTGGCATAGCTCACCGTGTTACTGAGAGTCTGCGGCACACTATCAACAGCCAGGCCTGTGAGGTTCCACTGATGCGCACCAGGCGAAACAACGTCCGGATTGGTCACCGAAACAGAGAAAGCAGCACCATCATCAACCCACTGCGACGATTCTGAGGGATTGCCATGAGCACTCGTAACAGAAACATACCATTGCTCAGTCCAGTCAAACTCAACCGTGTGATTAATCGCTACACCGACAAAAGACACAGAGTTCGCCAAAGCCTGAGGCACACCATCAACTTTCAGGCCAGTGAGGTTCCATTGATGCTCAAAAGCAACAACCACGTCTGGATTAGTCACTGAAACAGTGAAGTTGCTACCAGCATCAACCCAACCTGAGGAAGCCGTAGGACTACCATGAGCACTGGTAACCGTAATGTACCACTGAGTCTTGAAGGTGCCAGTAACAGTTTCGGAAGTTGAAACAGTCAAGGGTGAAGTCTCGTTCATGCTCACAAAGACGTACCTCTCGCTAGAGTTCACGACCAAAGGCGAATAGAAGCTGAAGGTTACGCTGGACTGGTTATCATACCAGCCTGAATGACCAACTCTAGTATAGTTCACGCCGCCAACATTCATGACATCGCCAGAAAAGTCACTGCCAACACCAGACTGAGCAAAAGTCACGTAATACTGAGTCTTGTAGGTTGCGGTTATGCTTCCGAAAGTCGTCACATTTATCGAGCCGCCTTCCAGAGACGACAGACCAGTAGTGCCCGTCCAAACGTACTGCTCAGAATTCACACCAACTGCCAGCGGTGATTGATAAGCAAAGGTGTGGACGGAATAAATGCTCCATGAGAAGCTTACGGGCAAGTCAGTAACATTGTAAGATGTGCCGTCCACGATGAGCACCGTGCCGTTGAAGTCTGAGCTCGCTCCAAGCTGATCAAACGTGACCTGATTCTGAACTATGTAGTTTCCAACGACGCTTCCTGAAGCTGTGACCGTCAGCGATCCGCTTTGGAAGCTTGACAACCCGGAGGTGGAGCTCCAAGAATACTGTTTGTTGACATCCACCACCAATGGCGAGGCAAAAGAGAAGCTGTGACCGGAACCATTGTCCCACCAGAAAGAAACAGGCAAACCAGCCACACCATAGTCCACGCTGTCAACCGTCACCACCGTGCCAGTGAAGTCAGAGCCAACACCAGACTTATTGAAAGTCACATACCACTGCTCAGTCCAGTCAAACTCAATCGTATGAGCAGCATGCACACTGGCATAGCTCACCGTGTTATTGAGAGTCTGCGGTACAGTATCGACCGTCAGGCCAGTAAGGTTCCACTGCTGAGCGCTAGGAACAACGACGTCCGGATTAGTCACTGAAACACTGAAAGCAGCACCATCATTAACCCATTGAGAAGCCTCAGTCGGACTACCATGAGCACTAGTAACAGAAATGTACCACTGCTGAGTCCAGTCAAACTCAATCGTACGATTAGTCGTGACACTGCCAAAAAACACAGAGTTCGCCAAAGCCTGAGGCACACCACCCACAATCAACCCAGTCAAGTTCCATTGATTAGCGCTAGGAACGACCACGTCCGGATTAGTTACCGATACATTGAAGCTGCTACCATCATCAACCCACTGAGAAGCCTCAGTAGGGCTACCGTGAGCACTGGTAACAGTGACGTACCACTGAGTCTTATAGGTGCCTGTCACCGTTTCAGCCATCGAAACGGTCAAAGACGAAGTCGCATTCTGGCTTACGTAGACGTATCTCTTTCCAGAGTTCACGTTCAAGGGCGACAGATAGGCAAAGGTAATGCTTGATCCATTGTCATACCAGTCTGAATTGCCGTTTCTGTCGTAGCCAGTTGCTCCAACCGTCATAACGTTGCCAGAGAAGTCAGAGCCAACACCAGACACGGCGAAAGTAATGTAGTACTGGGTCAAGTAGTTTCCCATTACCGTCACTGGACCCGTCACCGTCAATGGTGAACTAGCGTTCACGCTGTCAACTATGAAACGCATGCCAGAAACAGTGCTTGAAACGTTGGCGTAACCGAAGATGAGAGAGTCACTGCTGTTAACCCACAGGCTGTAAGGCAAGCTCGAGTGAGTTATCGCCGAACCGTTCACAGTTACAACGGTCCCAGTTGCAGTCCCATCAAGGCCAGACTGAGCAAAGGTGACGTTGTACTGGGTCGCGTAGTGGCCGATTATGCTTCCGCTAGACGACACAGATATGAAGCCACTTTGAACGCCGGACAAGCCGCCGGTGTATATCCAAGCGTACTGTTTAACGTTCAATGTCACGTTTAGGGGAGAAGCATAGCTGAAGTTGTAAACGTCGCCCGAGTCAGCCCAGAAGCTGGTTCCATTCCTATCATGATCCGTCCCGTTAACAGTCATCACCGTCCCAGTGAAGTCGCTCCCAACGCCCGACTGAGCGAAGGTGATGTACCACTGAGTCTTGAAGGTGCCAGTAACCGTAGCTGAACCAGACACAGTATAAGGTGAAGACGCATTAGCACTGACGAAGACGTATTGTTTCTGGTTCGCAGAGACAAGTAGCGGGGTCGAATAGTTGAAGTTGTAAACGTCTCCAGCATAGGCCCAAAACGCTACGCCATTCCTGTCATAACCAGTTCCGTTGACGGTCATAACGGTACCGTTGAAGTCGCTGTTAACACCTGATTGAATGAAGGTCACGTTATACTGGGTCAAGTAGTTCGCTGTCACGGTCTTGGCTTCATCCATCAGAACCGTCGTAGACAGCGAGCTTGGGCTAGCTATCTCGGTCATGTTGCCCGTCGTCCAGCCCGTGAAGTTGTACCTTGAAGAACTGGTTTCGTTCGCAAGCTGACTTGTCGAAATAGAAGCAAAAGTGCTAGCATTGTACCAGCCCTGCCCACTCGGAGAATCAACATTGGAAGGACTCGTTACGACGGTCAAGTAGTACTGGGTGTTGTAGCTGCCAGTAACAGTCTCAGCACGTGAAACAGTGGGGGGCGAAGTCTCGTTAACGGTCAGCAACACGTACCTCTCACCAGAATTCACGTTCAAAGGCGAGTAATAGCTGAAGGGTAGGCTCGCACCAGAATCATACCAGCCAGAGAGACCACTTCTGCCGTAATCAGTTCCGTTAACGTTCATGACAGAACCAGAAAAGTCAGAGCCAACACCACTCTCAGCAAAGACAATCCAATACTGAGTCTTGTAAGTCCCAGTAACCGTCTGAGCAGCCGAAACAGTCAACGGGGAAGAAGCATTAACATCCGTAACAACGTACTGCTTCTCGTCTGCAGTGACGACCTCCGGAGAGTAGAAGAAAAAGGTTATGTTCGCTGCGGAATCATACCAACCTGAATGACCGCTCCGGCCATAATCAGTCAAGTCAACATTCATGACAGAACCAAGGAAGTCAACGCCAACACCAGACTGAGCAAAGGTGACATAGTACTGAGTCTTGTAGGTGCCGGTTATGCTTCCGAAAGTCGTCACATTTATCGAGTCGCCTTGCAGGGACGATAGACCAGTAGTGCCTGTCCAAACGTACTGCTTAGAATTCGCACCAACTACCAGCGGTGATTGATAGGCAAACGTGTGAACAGAATTAATGCTCCATAAGAAGCTAACGGGCAGGTCAGTAACGTTGTACGGAGTGCCATCAACAAGTAATACTGTGCCAGTGAAGTCCGAGGTCAGTCCAAACTGGTTAAATGTTATGGCGTTCTGCAAGCCATAGTTTCCAACCACACTGCCCGAAGCAGTTATCGTTATTGAATCGCTCTGAAGAGTCGAAAGACCAGAAGTTGAGCCCCAAACGTACTGGTTAGTCGCATTCACAACAAGCGGAGAGTAATAGTTGAAGGACACGATGGTCCCACTGTCAAACCAGTTTGAATAACCGCTACGAGTGTAGTTCACACTGCTGACATTCATAACCGCGCCGACAAAATCAACGCCAACACCACTCTGAGCAAAAGTCACGTAATATTGTTCTATGTAGTTAGCCGTGGCCGTCTTAGCGGAGTCCATTGTTACGGTAGCGTCTGCGAATGTTCCAGAAGCACCAGCCCAAGAATTGAACCTGTACCGTGAACTTCCAGGAACAACATCAACATACTGGTCAGTGCTGACATGAGCAGTAACACCCGTATCATACCAGCCCGCACCAGTCGGACTGTTAACGCTAGAAGGATTCGTGTCCACAGTCAAATACCACTGCTCAGTCCAAGAGAAAACAATCGTGTGAGAAGCATTCACACTGGCAAAGCCCACTGTGTTATTGAGAGTCTGCGGTACACTATCAACCGTCAGGGCAGTGAGGTTCCATTGATGCTCAAAAGCAACAACCACGTCCGGATTAGTCACTGAAACAGTAAAGTTGCTACCAGCCGCAACCCACGTAGAAACCTCAGTCGGACTACCATGACCATTCGCGTTAACAGTGATGTAGAAGTTCTCAGTCCAGTCAAACTCAATCGTGTGATTAGCCGTGACACTGCCAAAAGACACAGAGTTCGCTAAAGTCTGAGGCGTACCATCAACTATCAGGCCAGTAAGGTTCCACTGATGAGCGCTAGGAACAACCACGTCCGGGTTAATCACTGAAACATTGAAGCTGCTACCATCATCAACCCACTGAGACGACTCAGTCGGACTACCATGAAGACTCGTAACAGAAATGTACCATTGAGTCTTGTAAGTGCCAGTAACAGTCTCAGCACTTGAAACAGTCAAGGGCGAAGTCTCATTCATGCTTACAAAGACGTATCTCTCGCTAGAGTTCACGACCAATGGCGAGTAGAAGCTGAAGGTTACGCTCGACTGGTTATCATACCAGCCCGAATTACCAGCCCTAGAATAGTTCACGCTGTCAACCAACATGACGTCGCCAGAAAAGTCAGAGCCAACACCAGACTGGCTGAAAATCACGTAATACTGAGTCTTGTAAGTGCCAGTAACAGTCTCAGCCATCGAAGCGGTCAAAGGCGAAGTCGCATTCTGGCTTATGTAGACGTACCTCTTTCCAGAGTTCACGTCCAAGGGCGACAGATAGGCGAAGGTAATGCTTGATCCATTGTCATACCAGTCTGCATGACCGCTTCTGTCATAGCCAGTTGCTCCAACCGTCATAACGTTGCCAGAGAAGTCAGAGTCAACACCAGACACGTTGAAACTAATGTAATACTGGGTCAAGTAGTTTCCCATTACCATCAATGGACCTGCCACCGTCAACGGTGAAGTTGCGTTCACGCTGTCAACTATGAACCGCGTGCCAGAAACAGTGCTTGAAACGTTGGCGTAGTTGAAGACGAGAGAGTCACTGCTGTTCACCCACAGGCTGTGAGGCAAGCTCGAATAGGTTATCGCTGAACCGTTCACGGTTACAACCGTCCCAGCCGCGGTTCCGTCAAGGCCGGACTCGGCGAAAGTCACGTAATACTGAACCGTGTAGGCGCCAGTGACAGTCTGAGCGCCCGTCACCGTTAAGGGTGATGAAGCATTCACGCCTGCAAGGATGAACTGCTTGTTAGCCGTGCTGCTTGCTACGATGCTCTCATAGTTGAACGCTAGCACGTCACTGTCGTTGACCCAAACACTATACGGCAGACTACCAAAGGGGAGTGTTGTACCGTTAACCGTGACAACGGTTCCAGTCGCAGAACCGTCAAGGCCACTCTGGGCAAAAGACATGTACCATTGAGTCTTGTAGCTGCCAGTAACCGTGGTGGCCGCTGAAACAGTCAAGGGCGAAGAAACATTGACACTCGTCAGAGCATACTGCTTACCAGCGTTGACACTCAGAGGATTTGAATAGGCAAAGTTGTACAAGTCGCCAGAGTCAGCCCAGAACGAAGTGCCATTCCTATCATGGCTGGTTCCATTGACAGCCATAACATTCCCAGAGAAGTCTGTTCCGACACCAGACTGGGCGAAAGTGACGAAGTACTGAGTCTTGTACGTGCTGGTCACTGTGGCTGAACTAGACACTGTGTAGGGCGAAGAAGCATTCACGCTGACAAGCATGTACTGCTTCACGTTTGCACTCACGACGAGAGGCGACTGATAAACAAAAGTGTGAGACGAGCCAGCATCCCACCAGAACACAGCAGAGGAAACGTTGCCAAGGTCATAGTTCACCCCCTCAACAGTGAGAAGAGTACCAGTAAAATCACCGTTGGCGCCCTTCTGACCGAAGGTGACCTGATACTGAGTCACGTAGTTTCCAGTTACCGTCACTGGACTTGTCACGTTTATGGGTGAAGTTGGCCCGGTTACGTTGTCAAGTCTGAACTGCTTGCCAGAAACGTTGCTTGATACGGTCGCTCCGTAGCTGTAGGCCACCGAGTCGCTGCTGTTAACCCACATCGAGAACGGCAAGCTACCATAGGCCTCAGTTGAACCATTAACGGTTACGATGGTTCCGGTGGCCGTTCCATCTAGGCCAGTCTCTCCGAAGGTGACGTTATACTGGGTCACGTAGTTCGCTGTTACCGTCTTGGCTTCATCCATCAGAACCGTCGTAGACAACGAGCTTGGATCAGCAATCTCGATCATGTTGCTCGTTGTCCACCCGCTGAAGCTGTAACGCGAAGAACCAGACAATATATCAACGTATTGATCTGTTGATATTGAAGCCAAAGAACTCGCGTTATACCAACCCTGTCCAGTCGGACTGTTCACGCCAGACGGAGACGTATCAACTGTCAGATACCACTGCTCAGTCCAGTCAAACTCAATCGTATGATTAGTCACAACACTGCCAAAAGACACAGAGCCCCCAACAGGCAGAACGACACCATCAACAGTCAAACCAGTCAAGTTCCACTGCTGAGCGCCAAGAACAACCACGTCCGGATTAGTCACTGAAACAATGAAGCTACTGCTAGCATTAACCCACTGAGAAGACTCAGTAGGACTACCATGAAGACTAGTAACAGAAATGTACCACTGCTCAGTCCAGTCAAACTCAACAGAATGAGCACTGGCTACACCAGTAAAGCTTACAGAGTTATTCAACGTCGCAGGCAAACCGTCAATCACGAGGCCAGTCAGGTTCCATTGATGAGTCGAATCAACCACCTCTGGAGCCGTCACTGAAACAGTAAAGTTGCTGCCAGCATCAACCCAACCTGAAGAAGCCGTGGGACCACCATGAGCACTCGTAACAGTGACGTACCACTGAATCTTGTAGCTGCCAGTAACAGTCTCAGCACCCGAAACAGTCAACGGTGAGGTCTCATTGGCACCTGTCAAAGCGTACTGCTTGACGTTCGCAGCGACAATCAGAGGAGAGTCAAAGTTGAAGGGTATGCTCGCTCCACTATCATACCAGTCTGAATAACCAGCACGGTCATAGCCAGTTCCATTAACCACCATAACGTTTCCGCTGAAGTCTGAGCCAACACCTGTCTGAGCAAAAGACACGTAATACTGAATCTTGTAGGTGCCCATAATTGTCACAGAGCCTGTGACCGTCAGCGGTGAAGTCGCGTTCACACTGTCAACTATGAACCTTACGCCAGAAACAGTGCTTGAAACGTTGGCATAACCGAAGACGAGAGAGCCACTGCTGTTAACCCACAGGCTGTAAGGCAAGCTCGAGTGAGTTATCGCCGAACCGTTAACAGTCACAACGGTCCCACTTGCTGTCCCGTCAAGGCCAGACTCAGCAAAGGTAACGTACCATTGAGTCTTGTAGGTGCCCATAATCGTCTGAGCGTCAGTCACCGTTAGGGGCGAGGAAGCACTCAGGCCAGAAAGCATGAACTGTTTGTTAACCGCGTTGCTTCCAACTATGCTCTCGTAGTTGAACACCAGCACGTCGCTGTCGTTGACCCACAGGCTATACGGCAGATCCAAAGCCCCTTTTGCGGTAGAGTTCACCGTCACGACGGTTCCGGTCGCAGAACCGTCGAGGCCGCTCTGGGTGAATGTCATGTACCATTGGGTCTTGTAGACGCCAGTTGTCGTTTCACTGGCTGAAACAGTGAACGGTGAAGTTGCATTAGCTTCTGTTAAGACGTACTGTTTAACGTTCACAGTGACAACTAGGGGAGAGCTGAAGCTAAAGTTGTAGATGTCACCAGAATCAGCCCAGAAACTAATTCCAGTCCTGTCATACCCTGTGCCGTTAACTGTCACCACAGTCCCAGAAAAGTCAACGTCTACACCCGATTGAGCGAAAGTGACATAGTATTGAGTCTTGTAGCTGCCAGTAACAGTCTCAGCACCTGAAACAGTCAACGGTGAAGACTCATTAGCAGTTAGAAACACGTACTGCTTCCCAGAATCCACTGACAACGGAGAAGCATAACTGAAAACATAATTGTCTCCACTGTCAGTCCAAAAGGAAATGCCGCTCCTACCATAACCCGTCCCGTTGACTGTTACAACGGTACCAGAGAAGTCAGTGCCAACACTGGACTGAGCAAGAGTCACGTAGTACTGAGTCTTGTAAGTGGCTGAAGATGTCCCTGACGCCAGTATAGGCGAACTGAGACCAGAAACTCCAGTCAGAACAAACTGCTTACCTGCACCGCCTGAGACTGTAGCTGTCCAAGAGAATGAGGTCCCATTGTCAACCCAAATGTTGCTGATATTGAAGTCAGTGAAGACATAGTTAGTTGCTCCAACACTAAGAACCGTGTTAGAACCAGCATCACTGTCCAACCCAGACTCAGTGAAAGACACCAAGTACTGAGTACCATAAGTGGCTGCGTCAGTCCCTGGAGCCGTTATAGGTGAAACAAGACCTGCATTGTCTCCAATGAAATTGAACCGCTCACCTGTAACCCCTGCGACAGTAGAGGCCCAGCTGAATGTGGTTCCATTATCAACCCAAACGCCAGTGGGCAAAGCATCATAAGCATAGTCTGATCCTCCCAACGTAAGAACAGTGTTGCTACCAGCATCGCTGCTTATCCCAGTCTGTTGGAATGACACTTGATACTGATGCGTCCAAGAAGCAGTCTCATTGACCGCGCTGTTCATAGTCACCTCAGCCGGGTTAAGCAAGGTAGTGTTGCCGTCAGAACCCGTTCCAGTCCAGCCGTTCCAGACGTACTGCTCACCACCTCCAGCAGAAGGAGCGGTAGCAGAAATCGTCACCACTGAACCATTATCATACCAGTTGTCTCCAACGCTTGGTGAGGTCGTTCCAAAGTCTGTGGACATAGTTAACTTGTACTGAATCACGTAGTTTGCCGTAACAGTCTTGGCTCCATCCATTAGAACCGTCGTTGACGGCGAGCTTGCGTCTGTGATATTCGGATCGCCTGTCCAGCCTCTGAAGTCGTAACGCGAAGAACCCGCCACAATGTCAACGTCCTGAGGCGTTGATATCGTGGCCAAAGATCCTGAGTCGTACCAGCCTTCTCCACTTGGAGAGTTAACTCCAAGAGGGCTCGTTTCAACAGTAAGGTAGTAGCCTCCATAAACCGTGAATTCTTCCTGATACCAAGATACCGAGTTTTGATCTGCGAAGAGGTAGCAGGATACGTTGTCGTCGGCAATGAAGATTTGCGGGCAGGCTTCGGAATTCGTCAGGATAGGCGAATTTGGACACTCAGCGTAACCGCTTGTTACACTGGTTGAAACGAACGCGCCTACCTCCCATGGCCCAGTGTCTGACGGTAGGGCTTCACAGAGAAGCCAATAGTGCCCGTCGCGGTACATGACCGTCGGAAATGACATGTGACGCAACGGTGATGACGTCGGACATGACATTACAAGAGTATCATTTTCATGGGCTAGGTCTGTGATTGAACTGGAGTTTCTCGCATAAATCGTCCAGGTTTCGCCGGTGTTGTTTCCGTCTGCCCAGAACAGATACCAATTGCTGTCGTTAGGGTTTAACCAGACGAACGGGTTAGTCCACGGGTCATCGGGACTTGTTAAAAGTGTTTCTTGATAAGTGAAGTTTATTCCATCAGTACTCGTCCAGCGTTCAACGTCCTTGTTGGTTATGTTGTTCAGGAACATCTCGAAAACGCCGCCTGTGTAGACAACGGAAGGCGTGCGAAAGCTGCCGTTTGTTGAAGCCAAAACTGGATTAAGAGAGTATGGTGTCCAAATTCCTGTTATGCTGTCTGAATAGTAGAGGCTAATGTTGTTGCCTTCGCTGTCAGAATCGTACGCCAAATAGGTCCTGTTTGACCCGTCTATCGTTAAGTTGCACTGCACGATGTTGGTCGTATGCGCAACGTCGAAGCCATGTTGATCTGTAGGGTTCCCAGAAATCGGATTAGATGACCCTGACATATTGTACCACCTGAGCGGCGGGTCCTGTGCCATCGTTCCCAAGCAGAAGCTCGCAAGCAGGAGCAACGCGCAAGATACGAATATGAAGGAAACAATTCGAGAAGATTTCCACCGTTTCATTCCAATCACTCTTAAAACCAAACTTATTCTGTAATCTTCATATTTAACAATAGCGAGAGCTAACAAATGATCTGCTGATGTTAAGTTGATATATGACTTCATCGGCTCTTCGCGTATGCAAGTCGCAAGTTCAATACTTCAAGAAATCACGTTCTCAACTTCTTTTTTTACCACTTTCCAATCATAATTCTCAGCTATCTTCCTGTTGATATTATTCCATTCAGGATGCCTCGATACATTTACGATGTGGTCAGCGATTTCTTCTGGAGTGGGATCGCTTGACAAAAGTTGAGGTTTAGGAATGAATTCAGGTATTCCGCCAACGTTACACGCTACTACAGGAGTTCCGCACGATATGGATTCTAAAAGAACCACTCCCCAAGCTTCCATTCTGGATGGTAGACAGAAAACAGTCGAGCGTTGATACAGGCGTATTTTATCCGTAATAGATAGATTTCCACACCATTCAACCCTATTCTTGTACGGTTCGCTCAGTTTATGACACCAAATCCAATACTGCCAATTGTCTTGATACTCAATCGGTATGGAGGGATCCTCCCTGTCCACGTTTTCATGTAACCTGGGTCCGCCTCCAACTATCAGCTTCCAGTCTTGTAAATACTTCATGGCTTCTATAAGCAGGTGAAGCCTCTTTCGTCTGCTCGTGAATGCTAAGTAGGAAATCAAGTTGTTCTCTTTCAATCTAGAATTCGGTCTGTAGATTGACGTGTCAACACCGTTGTGCACGATTTTTACGCTTTTTTCGTAGAACGGCAACATCCGCGTGATTTCTCTTCTGCTGTAATCGGACACGCATAAAGGCTGATCGCAAAACTTCAAGGCTGTAAGGACTTTCCACCCGAACAGACTAAGAATCTTTTCCACGTCTGTGTAATGAAGCCGAGAAATGATTTTCGCTCCAGAACTTTTGTAGAGTCTTCTGAAATTCCTGTTAACGCTCGCATAATAACGCATGAGATATAGCATTAAGGCTTGAACGCCCTCTTCTTCGTCGCACCAGATCAAGTCAAACTCGTTTGCCAACGCTTCAAGCGAATACCGCAACGTACTCGTGCCAAGCTTGCACTGCTTTGCACCAAGCGGCTTGAAAACATAATCGTACATATCCTGTGCAAAGCCGTAGCCTCTACCGCCATGGAACAGAATCCTCATCTTCATTGCCCTGAACCACCAGATGCCTAATTAGCGTGTGCTCTTTTTACGGATTCCGAAAGAGTTCTTTGAGCGCGCGATGCTAATTCAGTGAGATCGAAGCACCTGCGTGAGCAGTCTTTCAAATACGTCAACCCGCTTTTCCCAAGAGTTATCTTGTGCAAACCTAATTCTTCTTGCAACCAAGGCTTCATATTCAGGCTTCTTCCGTTCGTCCACAGCCTCTTCTACTTTCCTTATGAAATCTTCATCATCTTTTGCAATGTAAACCAGTTCAGAGACGTTGTTGCACACCTCCGGGAGTGAGGTCGAAACGACGGGTTTCCCAGTGGCCAAATACTCATACAGCTTTATCGGATTTGAAGCTGATGTTAATCTGTTTATCTTGAAAGGAATCAGGCATACATCTACGCAGGATAGGTAACTTGGAAGAGACTCATACTTCCTTGCTCCAAGCATTATTATGTTTGGATACTTTTGCAGCTCTTCCAGACCAAAAGCCACTGGACCAATGAGCAGGATGGAGTATTCCGGGTGTGATTGAGCTAGTTTGCATACCAACTCAACATTTATCCAATCTCTAACAATACCTACGAACCCTACTATTGGATGTTTGAGGGAACTTATTTCCTGAGGCTTGTCGACCAACCACGTGGCTCTGTGAAAGTGGTCAAAATCAACTCCATTAGGAACGTAGAAGCAATGACTGTTGATCTTCGAAATTCTCTTACAAAGCACCTTGGACACTGCAGTTACGACGGAAGAATCCGCAACTAGATTCTCCTCGGTTCTCAGAGCTTTTGACACGTTGACTCCCGAAAAAAAAGCTGAAAAGTCGTCAGGGCAATCGTAAACGATTTTTACGTTCATCGAATTCAGACTCGGCAAAAGGAAAGCGTATGAAAAAGAATAGAAAATGGCAACTTCTGGCTTGAAATTGAAATATTTGAGACGCGACCGAAGGACCATTGAAGCATATTTTTCTTTGAGAAACTTGAGTCTTCCAGAGAATTCGGGAAGGAATAGGTTTATGACCGATAGATTATCCGTGACTTTCTTTCTCAGAAAAACATCCTTTCTTCTGTAGCTCGCTATCAAAGACCGTGGAATCAGATAAATCGGATCCTGAACGTACAAGATGTTGATGCCACCTCTTTCTGCGAGCCGTGAAGGTATCTGCTGCGGTCTCGACCATAGAAATCCCCAAGGAACACAGGAAAGATAAAGCACGTTCAACAATATCACCATTCCTGCTTCCAGTCACTTTTCTCGCGCGCGCTATTCACCGATTTCTCTCACCAGTATTTGGACTATCCTTTTCCCTGCCTTGCCATCGCCGAAGGGGTTTTTCCATCGATTCTTCCTGTTTAGCATGAGCTCCGTTTTCTTGACAATCTCATCAGGATCCGCGCCTGCTAAAACATTCGCTCCAACCTCTACGGTCTCGGGTCTTTCAGTGTTGTATCTCAAGGTTACGCATGGAACACCCAAGATGCACGTTTCCTCTTGAACACCGCCGGAATCTGTCAGAACGAGTTCTGCGTTACTTTCAAGGTAGAGGAAACTCAAGTAGTCAAGAGGGCTGATCATTTTGACACCCTTCGCTTCGAGCTTGAATCCCTTGAGTCTTTTCTTAGCTCTCGGGTGGACCGGATAGATAACGGGAATGGCGAATCGTTCGTTGACCTTTTCCAATCCTTTCAATATGCCTTGAAACCTTTCAACATTGTCGACACTTTCTTGACGATGAATAGTAACGAGGAAGTAATTCTTGGGCTTTATCCCAAGCTTGCGGCGTTTGATTCCCTTGTGCGTGGCTATTTCTAGATTCTGGTGGACAGCGTCCACTATTGTGTTGCCAGTTACGAATATTTCTTCTTTCGGAACCCCTTCAGCCAGCAATGTGTTCTTTGAGTTTTTGGTGGGCGCAAACAGCAGGTCTGAGCAGTGGTCTGTCAAGATTCTGTTTATTTCTTCGGGCATATGCCTGTCATAGCTTCTTAAGCCCGCTTCGACATGGCCGACTTTGATGCCGAGTTTTGCTGCGGCTAGGGCACCTGCAAGAACGGTGTTGGTGTCACCTTCGACTAAAACAACATGGGGTTTTTCTTCGAGGAGAACCTTCTCTATCCCGATAAGCATCTTTCCTGTCTGTTCTGCGTGTGTTCCAGAGCCAACGTCAAGGTTATGCTTGGCTTCGGGTAGCCCGAGCTGTTCGAAAAAGATTTTGTCCATGTTATATGAATAGTGTTGCCCCGTGTGTACGATGAAGAAGTCCAAATCAAGTCGGATGCATTGTCGGATAATCGGGGAGAACTTGATGATTTCAGGTCTGGTTCCGAGTATGATTGCGATCTTCATTCTTAGCGCGCGCTACTATCCTGTCCCTTTGTATTTAAGACTTCTCAGAAAACAGATGAACGGCACTACAAGCGAAACTGCCAACTGTAAGGTAAAGATTAGGCGATGCTTCTGCGAGCAGTGATGGAATTCCTAGTCATCTGACCCTTATGTGCACATGCTTTTTCGCATTTCCGACAGCTAGTTTGTTAAGGTTTCAGGTTTTGAAATATGTCAAATGGCGCAGTATTCTAGGTCAAGAACTAGGCATATTATAGCTTACGATACAATATAAACAAGGTGGCGAATATGGAAATAGTGAATTGGAAACATCTCAAAAAACGAGACGAACAACTAACTCTGTCAATAATAGAAAACGCAAACAACGCCATGAAGAACGCGTACTACGCCAGCCAATGGGCCACGATACACCAAGGAAACGATTCCTACTGAAAAGAACGTGCACGGCCTAATAGTCTCCTGAATCAAAACTATGCTAGGTTTCATGGTATTCCAGTCTTGCAGTTTTGTCTATGATGGTTTCTGCCTCTATATTCTTGGTTCATAACGTTTTTCTCTATACTAGGCGTCAACTTGTCTAGATGAGAGCATGAATCTGAAGACCTTTCTTCAAGGCCCTTGGTTTCAAAGAAGCGTTCTTCTCGTATGGCTTGTCAGCTCTGCTCTTGTCATGTTTTCCCAGAAAACCATTGACTCGATTGTTAACGTAACGCTGTATGGTTATGGACTGCAGTTCAGCAATAAATGGGCAATACCCTATTGGACATATGCACGGTTGCTCTATGCTACTCAATTTGTCTGCATCGCCCTAAGCGCGGTAGCCTTGACCTCAGGCTTTCTAAAAAAGGACAATAGCGATAAACACGTTCCGAAACCCGAAGAGAGAATCGATAAAAAAGCCGCTGCACGAGAAGAGACAAAGGGACGCACTA
Organism: Candidatus Bathyarchaeota archaeon; assembly: GCA_963707955.1. Classification (GTDB taxonomy): domain Archaea; phylum Thermoproteota; class Bathyarchaeia; order Bathyarchaeales; family Bathycorpusculaceae; genus DASPPK01. Next base: position 1,078,151 of record OY970176.1, read on the forward strand.
TAGTTATCTCTTGCTCCTCTTGCAAAAGAGTCGTCAGCAAACCGTTAGTCATGCTGGATTTCAGCGGCGGAAAAGCCAAGCTCGTAAACGTCTGCCCCTACTGCAACACTGTTCTAGGCAAAGCTGAGAAACAGAATGATACTGAAACAATCGTAGACCCAGGGAAGGAAGTCGTTCAATAGAAGCGTCCGCTTAGACGATGGCAAGTGCTAGGTCAGTGTTAGGAGCCGGCGCGCTGGTGACTAACCGAAAAGGCAAGCATTATGTATTGAAAATAGGAATGTGAATAAACTATTGAAAATCAGAGTCTGGGTGAACCCAGACTAGTTTTGAGAATGGGGTCTGACGGATTTGAACCAGAGAACTAGAAACAACATGATCGTGTTTGCTCCCCACCCTGACGACGAGACATTGGCATGCGGCGGAACTATCGTTAAGAAGCTCGAAGAAGGATTTGACGTCTACGTTACTGTTATGACAGATGGGCGCCATTCTCATGACGTCACACTTGGCCTCGCGCAACCTTCGCCCGAAACGATAGCGGAAATACGTGCGACAGAGTTGAAGGAAGCCACCCGTGTCCTGGGAGTCAATCCTAGTAATCTGATTCTCCTATGGTTTGAAGATGGCAAGCTAAGGGAGCACATGAATGAAGCAAGAGAGAGGACTGTTCGGATTCTTCACGAGGTACGTCCAGTCGAGATATACATGCCTTACAGAGACGACGCCAATGACGATCACCGGACAACCTACGAAATCGTTACTGGCAGTGTCAGGGAAGCCGATCTGCTCCCTAAAATGTACGAATACTCCGCATGGAATGGAAAGATCCCTCGCCCAGAATTGAAAGTGTTTGTGATAGGTATTCATGGGGAATTGGGAAGAAAAATGGAAGCCATCTCCAAATACAAGAGTCAGATCTCAACGTGTTTTCCAAAACAGGAAAAAGCAGTCCTAAGCGAAGAGTTCGTGAACATGTTCCGTTCTGAAACGGAAACATTCTACACAAAAGAATAACCAAGACCCATAACGTGCCTATTTTGCACGCGCGCCGTTCTGGAGTTTCCTTCGTTGCTCATTCCGCCCCCGTCTATGATAATGACGTTATTAGCAGTGGTGGTCCGCAGAAGAAAACGCGTGTTCTACCGTCTGCATAAGAGAAACTGGAAGCGCGAGACTCACGACATAGAAAGTGCCTCTGCACGTCTTTGGCACAGAATGCCTTAAGAATGATGACCCTGCTGGATATGTGCATGACAAAGCTGTATTTTCTCGGCGGGGAAGACGTGGCAGAAAGAGACTCTAAAGAAATCAATGAAAAAGCGTTTATGGAAGCTGGTGGAACACCTGTTGTTCTGATTTTCAACTGGACAGCAGAATCAGCTGACAAAATGGGAAAATACGGGAAGATAATGGCTGATTACTTTGAAGACATTGGTGCAAGCGCCGTCGAATTTGCAGAATGTTCAGATTCGCTGGAAGAAATTGCTCAGAAGGCTAAGCGTTCAGACTTGATATACCTGCCCGGCGGCGTCACGAGAATTCTGCTTGAACGTATACTAGATGCAAAAGTCGACAGCTTATTGCGAGAATACGAGAAAATCATCGTTGGAAACAGTGCAGGTGCCCTAGCCCTTGGCAGAGACTGCATACTCACCAGAGGTAAACGCAACAAGAGAACCGTGATAATTCCAGGCCTCGGTCTAGTGGACTTCAGTGTTAAAGTTCACTACAAAGCTTCAAGGGATCGCGAATTGAAACAGCTTTCATACGAAAGAAAAATATACGCCATCCCCGAGGGCTGTGCACTCATTTATGACAGCGGCTCTGTATCCGGCATTGGGGACATCTACCTGTTTCAAAACGGAGAGAAGACCAAGCAGTGAATGGAAACATTGCTCAGAGTCCAAACTTCTCTGAACTTGTTGAAGCCTACTATTTCTTCGACGGTTTTCCTTTTTCTGGTCGTTAGGCAACGGCGAAAATCCTCTTTTTTGCTGCTGGATGCAATATCGCTCAGAGCAAAAACTTGCTTACCAACAATACGATAGAGACTATGATGTAAGTCTAGCGCGCGCCGAACTCGGCGTACGCCTTAGGTTCGAAATTCCGAAGTTTTATTGAAGGCAAAGTTTCTTGAGAAATGAATGCGAAATCGTTAAAACCCCGTGTTACAAATTCAACTGAGGGGTTCTCATGATTAACAATCGAAGATACCTGTTCACTTCGGAGTCTGTGGCAGAAGGTCATCCGGACAAGGTCGCTGACCAGATATCAGACGCTGTCCTTGATGCTGTCTTCAGCAAGGATCCTAAAGCAAGAGTTGACTGTGAAACACTTGTGATGCAAGGAAACGTAATAGTCACTGGTCAGATCACGACCTCTTGCTACGTGGACATTCCCTACATTACTAGAAAAACTTTAAAGGAAATAGGCTTGGATAACGCCAAAGATGGAATGGACTGGGAGACCTGCGGCGTGTTGGTTTCGATAACCGAGCAGTCCCCAGATATTGCCATGGGAGTCAACGAGTCCGAGGCTCATGAACAGGGAGCTGGAGACCAAGGAATGGTGTTCGGCTACGCCACAAACGAGACGAAGGAATTTATGCCTTTACCAATCATGTTTGCGCACAACCTTGTGAGAAGACTTTCCGAGTGCAGAAAGAACAAAGTTTTGCCATACCTGAGGCCAGACGGCAAGTCGCAGGTCACAGTTGAATATGTGAATGGAAAACCAAAAAGAGTGGAGGCTGTTGTAATAGCCGCTCAGCACGTTGAGAGCGTTGACAGAGAGAAGATGAAGCAAGACGTGATAAGTCAAGTCATAAAGAAGGTCATACCCTCAGACATGCTGGATAAGGAAACAAAATACTTTGTCAATGAGACGGGAAGGTTCGTTGTCGGAGGAACTCTAGCAGATTCGGGTTTAACTGGAAGAAAAATAATAGTCGACACGTACGGAGGCGTCGGCAGTCACGGCGGAGGATGCTTTTCCGGAAAAGACCCCTCAAAAGTCGATAGGTCTGGCTGTTACATGGCAAGGTACATCGCAAAAAACGTTGTGGCAGCAGGTTTGGCAGACCAATGCGAGGTCCAGATATCTTATGCCATAGGCGTGGCACAACCAGTTTCTGTGATGGTAAACACGTTTGGCACGGGCAAGATACCTGACGAAAGAATCCTTGAATTGGTCAAAACACATTTCGACATGAGACCCAAAGCAATAATAAATCATCTGAATTTGCTCAGACCAATATACAGAAAAACGGCCGTTTTTGGCCACTTTGGCAGAGACGACCCAGACTTCACATGGGAAAAAACCGACAAAGCAGAGATCCTCAAGAAGCACGCCGGATTACCACGACCAGCTCAGACCTAGGACAAATAATAGACAATCGCTAGTGGTGACCGGTGGGTATCCGCAAAGGATTTTTATGCATTTGGGATTTGCGGGAAATACGGAAGCACCACAAAGACGGAACCTCCAAATCCTTAAACGGATTGACTGACCATTATCTAACTGTAGTAAGAGGTAGGAACTAAGGATTGGTTTTCATGAATCTTAAGGATAGGCTCGTAATTGTCACTGGCGCTTCTTCAGGAATAGGTCTGGCGACAGCGAGACTTCTTGCTAAACAGGGCGCGAAACTGGCTCTCGTCTCCCGTTCAAAAGAGAAGTTGGAGCAGCTCTCAATTGAACTTCCAGGCTCGTTGGCTGTTCCCGCCGACATGACGAGAATCTATGATATCGAGAGCATGATTAATCGGACGATGGAACACTTCGGGAGAATCGACGTTCTAATCAACTGTGCCGGTCAAGGATATGACGCTCCAGTTGAGAAGACTAACGTTGACACTTTCCATCACATCTTCGACTTAGACGTGGTCGGCCCGCTCGTTGCCATGAAACAGGTCATCCCAATCATGCGGAAGCAGGGCGGAGGAACGATCATTAACATCAGCTCCGGCACCGCGCTGATGTATCTGCCGAACAACGGGGCATATTCAGCCCTGAAACGAGCGCTTGCCAACATCACCTTGACCGCACGAGAAGAATTGAAGAAGGATAACATTGTTGTCAGTGTCGTGTACCCATACATTACACTCACCGATTTCGAGAAAAACACCATTAAAGATGCCGTTCCTGAAGACGGAGAGCAAGGAGGCTCCATTCCGTTTCAAGCCGACACCGCGGAGCATGTGGCCCAGAAGATACTGGAAGGAATAGAAAGCGGAGAAGCAGAAATCTTCGCCCACGATTGGATGAAGAAAAGAGCTGATGCAAACCCCTAACCTCGCTGCTTCGACGTTTGTAGGGATTCTGGGAAACCCCAGCGGGGGGGGGATTTGAACAAGCGTTCACCAGTAAAATGCTGCAGCTTCAGCGCGCGCTAGACTTATATGCGAAGATTCATCTAGAGGAAAATCACAGCGCAAGTGGTTAAGTTGGGAGATGATAGTTATGCCTGACGTCTTGAAAATTATTCAGCAGAGACGGTCAAGCAGGGTTCCTTTTAATCCGAATCATCCGGTTTCCAACAAGAACCTGAGGCAGATCCTCGAGGCGGCGCGTTGGGCGCCGACGGCTCACAACATGCAGAACTTCGAAATTCTTGTCGTTGATGACAAGGAGGTTCTGGAGAAGATTGGAAAAATCAAGTCTCGTGTGTCGGAAGCATTCATCCGTGAGAACTACCAGCAGCTGTCATTCTCGGAAGAGGAGTTGCTTCAGAAGAAGGTCGGGATCCTCGGCACCAATTTTCCGCCGGATTGGAGGGATCCTGCCAAGCTGGACAAGGTTGTCCGTAAGAGTGCGCCTTCGCCCCTGAACCAGCGCATCAGAGGTAGTCCGCTGCTGCTGATAGTGATTTATGATTCTAGGAAGAGAGCGCCTGCCTCCGAGGGGGATGTTTTGGGTTTCATTAGCTTGGGTTGTGTAATGGAGAACATGTGGCTTGTGGCCCAGTTGTTTGGGATAAGCGTTCACATATTGAGTGTGTTCAGCGGAGATGTCGTGGAAAAAGAGGTGAAGCGGATTCTCAACATTCCTGAATCCATGAAGATTGCTTTTGCCATGCGTCTGGGATACCCCGTCTCTAGGCCGGCTAAACACCTGAGAGTGCGCCGTGACGTGGAAATGCTTACGCATCATAATGGGTTTGGGAACAAGGGCTTCAGCTGAGAAAACCTTGTCTTGTTTTCACGATTAGCTGGTTTGCGGAGAGGAAGTTTGAGGCGTTGTTGGAATGGGAGTGAACTTGCAAGTTTTAGGTATGCAATAGCGCGCGCTGGAAAGGTTGCGCTGGTAACCAGTCTTCTTGTTCAAGTTTGCTGTAAGGTGTCATCTGTGCCATGCATGTTGACTATTGCGTGGTTTTTGCCTTTTCCAGGTGCATTTCTTCGAGTTTTCTGTATTTTTTCGCGCGCTCTTCGAAAAGATTCGATATGCTGGTTCTGTACGCTCTGAACTCTCGGCATATGTCAGATTCTGATTCGTCATCCATTTCCCTGGCCATGGACCCGTGACTTTTGGCCTTTTGAGCATCGACATCGCTGATCTTTCGTTCACTGAACGCTATTGCTGCATAATGCTTTTGACGTCTGGCCACGGTTTCAACATCCTTTGCAAGCCTAGCGTACAGCCTTGCTTTCTGTCTCTCAAGTTCCTTTCTTTCCTTCGGTGTCATCCTAAGGTTAGCCTCCGTGAAGCCCAATCGGAACAAGGCCTCATGGATACCGTGTTTTGCACCGGTTGTGTCTCCTTTCTCTAAACACATCAGTGCATAATGCAGTGCGCCCAAGACTGGTTGCGGGTCTAGGGTCAAATCTTTCGTCATTTTTTCACCGTATCTTCAGATTTAAGCTATATTAAGTCTGAAACATTTAAATTTTTCAAGGAGCACTAAGACTTTTTCCACGTATCATTCAACGCTAGAAGTAGGGCTGATTTTTCGCAAGGCTCTCTGTGAGGTCCGAGTAGGTGTCGATGATGACTTCTCTCAAATCCGTTCTCTGGCTTTTTTTCTCCACTCTTTCCCGCAGAATTTCAGAGAGGTTTCCACATTCTATCCTTCTCTGGATTATAGGGAGATATTTTTTTTCGTCTGCTGTGGCGTTCCCCAGAGCGACGTTGTAATAATATTCGCAGACTCGACGTGCAGTCTCTCCGTGTGGATGATGAACGCTGGCCCTGAGTCCATTCATCATGATCGCGTTGAGATCCTGTACTAGGACTGTGTGAGGGAGAAACTCTGGGTCCTGATTCATTAGTCCCCTCAGTACCGCTCTGATGAAACAGCTCAATGCGACGTCTGATTTGATGCATTCTTGCTCATCCATTATTCGAATTTCGATGGCTCTTCTGTCGAACCTGAATATCACTCCTCGGCTGTTCACCCATTCCTTGTTCAGGACAAGCTTGTCAGCACCTGCGTTGGATAGATCGTCTGAGTACTTGCCTATAATGTTCGTTTTATACTGGCTGAATGAGGACGTGTATTCTGGAATCACGTCGCCGGTTACTGATGGGATTTCTTTTTGGTTTTGCATGTAGAAGTACAGTCTGTTGTCGACTCCGTCTCCGAGCCTGCCCTCGTAGATTGGTGAAGAAGCGCTAATTGCGGACAAGTAAGGGCATATGTTTGCAAGCGTGTTGTTAAGCAGGATTGCGCTTTCTTCGTTTGAGTATGAGAGGTTGAGGTGGAAGCTCTGAATGTTGAGCCATCCGTGCCGTCTCAGATTGAAGATTTTGCCGTAAGCCTCGTAGATTTGTCTGTGGCGGTGGGGCCAAATTCCCGTTTCGTCGAGTTCTAGTAGTGGGTGCATGCCCGTTCCAAGAAGATGCGCGTGAAACTTACGTTGCAGGAAATCCTGAATCGTCAAGATAGTTTCCTGCATCGTCTCCTCAAACTCCACCGGCGTCTTGAACGGAGCGTTAGGCTTGAATTCCATGACGTGCAGCTGAAGCTCTTTGCCAAAGGTAAAGCTTGGCTGTCTTACGAAGTTGACAACTCGGCCATGGAAAGCCTTTATGATTTTGTCTACGATGGGCAATGCCTCAAGCGCGTCATTCACAATTGAAAACTCGTGCTCTGGACCTAGGACTTCCAAGGTCTTGTACGTGAAGGCTCCACTCTTGCTGAAGCTGTTCTCCATGATTGAATATAAAGCTACAATCAAACACATTGTGCAAGTACGCAGGGTTACAAGGGAAAAGGCGCGCGCGCATAAAAATGGTGGTGGACCGGTGGGGATTTGAACCCCAGACCTCCTGAGTGCAAGTCAGGCGTTCATACCAGCTGAACTACCGGCCCGGGCTGCTTTCAGGAAAGAACCAGCGGTATCAAATTTAGAGCTTTCGGTATCATAGCTTTGGGAAGACACGCTTTCGTGACCTATGATCGAGTCTTTCGAAACATGTGTGAAAAAAGTTTAACTGGGATAAGAAAAAAGTTAGAATGATCGATTCTGCAAGATCGATTAGTTTGGTCTAGAATCTTCTTCTCGAAGTTCTTCGCTTAGACCAGCAATCTCGGCAGTAAACAGGTCTGCTTGGGTCGGGTGTGAAGGGAACTTCGCACTCCTTTCCACAATCAGCACAAACTGCCTTATGCATCTCTTTCTCTGCCATATACTATTTCAACTCCTTTGATTGGTTTGTGCAGAAATTGCTTCTTGCACGTCGCACCTATGAAATAGAAGCAACTTATAAAAGTTGCCATGAAAAAACAAGGCCTAACGGTGACTTCTTCCAGAATGTTAGACCATGTTTCTCAATGAACGCAGTTCACTGAGAGGCTAGCTGGGGCAGACTTCTTGCCGTATCTGGCGATCTTTAGCATCACGTTTTTAAGCACAGCCTTGCTACCTTAAGATTCTTTCAAACGGTGACCCGAATGGTCGACCAAAGAATCGAAAAGCTCGCAGGACTCTGCGTCCGCTACAGCGTTGACGTGAAACCTAATGAACTAGTGCTTATACAAGGAAGCGAACAGGCTTTCCCTCTGATTAACGAAATCTTCAAGCAATGCCTTCTAAGCGACGCGCAACCGATGATCCTTGCAAACCTTGATACGCAGCACACATTCTTCAAGTACGCAAAAGAACATCAACTGAAGTTCGTTTCCCCCATTCAGAAGTTCACAATGGAAAACATAGACGTGCGCATAAGCATATTCTGTGAACCGAGTCCGAAGGAACTGTCTACCGTGGACCCGTTGAAGATCAGAACCCGCATGGCTTCTGGAAAAGAGCTAGCTGAGATCTTCTACAGCCGCATTGCGGAGGGCAAACTTAGATGGACTGGCTTACCCTACCCGATAAACGCTCAAGCACAAGAAACCGACATGGCACTAAGCGACTACGAAGACTTTGTCTACAGCAGCTGTCTAATCGACGAGGAAGACCCGATTGCTGAATGGAAGAAAATTCATGAACAGCAGCAGAAAATCTGCGAATTTCTAAACCAAACAAGCGAAATTCGTTTGGTGGGCGAGGACACGGACTTGACGTTCAACGCAGAGAGAAGGAAATGGATAAACTGCAGCGGAAAAGAGAACATGCCCGACGGTGAAGTGTTTACAGGACCGATCGAAAACTCGGCCAACGGGACCATAAGATTCACCTTCCCAGGAATATTTTCCGGCAGAGAAGTCGAAGACATAAAGCTCGCATTCAAAGATGGAAGAGTAGTGAAGGCTTCAGCGGCAAAGGGTGACGATTTTCTGCAGCAAACGCTGAAGATAGAAGGAGCGGACCGCCTCGGTGAAACCGCGATTGGCACAAACTACGGCATAACTAGATTCACCAAAAACATGCTCTTTGACGAAAAAATGGGCGGCACGGTGCACATGGCTCTAGGCAACTCTTACCCAGAATCAGGAGGCAAAAACAGGTCAGCAATACACTGGGACATACTGAAAGACATGAAAAAAGGCGGAGAGATCTACGCAGATGACAAGCTGTTCTACAAGAACGGCAAGTTCCTAATATAGTAAAACACTTTTTTCCGATCGAGTCGTCATCTTCAGGAATCCGTCAAACTGGGAAAGAGTGATTCTTTGGATGGCAAACAATGAGATTGAGGCTCAGAAGCGACGATCATTTAGAAACACCTTCTTCAACCTGAGTGTTTTCGAGTTTCTCACGTTTCTTCGAAGAGGAGTATTCTACACTTTCATGATCTACTACCTTTACAAAGTGACGAACACCGTAACGTCGACAACCGCCCTAGGAACTAGCATGCGAGGCCGCTGGCAGCGTTGTTCGCCATGAAATTCGTAGTGCTGAAACACGATTAACGAAATTTTAAATTCAGGCGTCGTAGAATCAACCTGAGGGACACGATGGTGGAACTCAAGACTGTCAAGGTTGAAGTATCAGAAGGTTGCAACTTGATTTTAGGCATGGCGCACTTCATCAAAACCGTTGAAGATCTGTATGAGGCCCTCGTAAACGCTGTTCCAAACGCAAAGTTCGGGATTGGCTTCTGCGAAAACTCAGGACCCTGCTTGGTCAGGCACGAAGGAAATGATGCATATTTGAGACAGCAGGCGGCGAAAAAGGCTCTGGAAATCAGCTGCGGCCACAGCTTCATAATCTTCTTGAAAAACGCTTACCCAATAAACGTCTTAGATAAGATTAAGACTGTGCCAGAGGTATGCACAATCTACGCGGCCACGGCTAATTCTCTGGAGGTGATTATAGCAGAGACTGAGCAGGGTCGAGGAATAATCGGCGTGGTAGACGGCTTCTCGAGCAAAGGCATCGAAGCCGAGAAAGACATAAAGGCACGGAAGGATTTTCTGAGGAAAATAGGTTACAAACTCAGCTGATTCTTGAGAAAAAAATTGGCGCTGCAGGGTGAAGATGCCTGTGGATAGCGCTGCTGTTCGAGTGATAAAGAATGGTATGTTCTATCTGTTCATAGCTATTTCTTCTCGCAGTTCAAAGGGCATCTTCTCGTTCATTCTTTGAGCTGCATAGGTTGCTAGTCTCTTAAACTGGGGGTCTGTCAGAACATGTCGTGCTCTGGATAGAATTTCAAGGCAGATTTCTTTAAAAACCAAGTCGGCGCATCCCATTTTTGCGTCGTCGATCAATTCTTTGCAAGCTTGAAAGATTTGTTCGTTCAAAGGCACTTCACCCTGCAAGCAACACTTGCAACTTGTGGAATTAAACACTTATGAAAACAAAAATATAATTGGAAATCCATCTTCAGCCTACCGAAACGATGTCTAGAGCCTGTCCAGAGGCACGCTCCAGCTCTGTTTAGGGTCGTCAGACACCTTGACCGCTTTTGCTCTTACCAACCACGTTAACCTTTTAAATATGAGCGTTGAATACGGTAAGCGAAAAGAAGGATGAAACCGTGGATAATGAGGTTCTGGACGCCATCAGGAACAGGCGCAGCGTCTTAAGGTTTGAAAGCACCCAAGTTGAAGAAGATAAAGTTGAAGCCATTCTCGAAGCCGGACGGTGGGCACCCTCTTGGATCAACAAGCAACCTTGGAGTTTTATAGTCATCAGAGACCAAAAAACCAAGGACGAACTCAGCGAGGTCGTTCCAACCACCTTCGTCCAGGGACTGAAGGAGGCACCAGTCTGCATCGCGGTCACCGTTGACGCTGACGAAGACCCGTATCACCACGTGGAAGACGGGGCAGCGGTTGCACAGAACATGGCACTGGCCGCTCACAGCCTAGGATTAAACACCTCTTGGATAGGAGTCTACGACCTGAAGAACCAGAAGAAGTCAGCCGAATCCAAGATTAAGGAAATTCTTGAACTTCCGAAAAACTATCGAGTGATCGCGCTCTTGCCACTTGGCCACGTTAAATACGAGGTTCCAAAGAAGGACAGAAAGACGCTTCGCCAGATAGTGTACCGAGAAAAATTCGGAAAGCGTTAAAGTACGGAACGCGTCACATCGTCTCACATTTTTGATTTTGACTTGATCCTGCTTGGATGGCAATTGCTATATAATGCTGCTTGCCTAACCCCAGTGAAGCGGCGACCGTTACATGGGTTACGTTGCTTTGTGGAAAGCTCTGGAACAAATGGTTACAGACTTTCGCAAGAAAGGATTAAGCGTTCCAACAGAAATCATGAGCGACCTTAAAAATGCGAAGACCCTGATTAAAATCTTGAAGGCTGAACCGAGCCGCGGAGAAAACATTCAGAAAATTGAGCAATGCTTGGAAAACGTGGAATCCTACCTCATTTCTGAAGGTCAAAGAGAGTTCGGGGTAGAATACGTTGACCAATGGCTTGAGCGGTTGGACAAGGCCAGAAGAGAAATCCTTGATGAGGAGGACAAAGAAACGAGGTTTATCCCTGGACTCCCAAGGCACCGAAAGTGGATTCGCGTTACATCTTCAGCAGACTTACCCCTTGAAAAACTGACGGCAATTGCGGATCAGATGAGCCTCTCTTATAACGTTCACAAGAACGGCTCCTTGCTCGTCTACGGCGAAGACCAGAGCATAAAGGATTTTGTCAAAAAGATGGCTTCGAAATACGAGTCAAAGGCTGAGAAATATCGTAAAAAAGTACATAACCGTTAAAGCTTCATGGCACAGTAAATGCTTTTATAAAAAGTGCCACAGACTGTCTGCAAGAAAAATGCGGACGTTTCGAAGCGTGAGGGCGCAGATTCAATGCCCTACATCAAGAAAATGGAGCTAAGGGGTTTCAAATCATTCGGACCGCAGGACGTTAAAATAGTCCTAGACAAGGGTTTCACGGCGATAACAGGCCCAAACGGAAGCGGAAAAACAAACGTCCTCGATGCTTTTCTATTCTCACTCGGCGAACTGAGCACAAGAAGACTCCGTGCAGAAACCGCCGCCAAACTGATCTTCCACGGGTCAGAACAGGCCGGGTTAGAAAGGGCCAAAATGGCCAAGGTAGTGATCCAGTTCGACAACTCAGACGCGCGCATGCCCGTCGACACGACAACAGTTACGATTTCCAGGGAAGTCTACAGGAACGGACTAAGCGTGTACAGGCTTAACGGCAGAAGAATTTCGAGAACCCACATCATGGAAATCCTTTCCATGGCCGGAATAAGCTCCGCAAGCCAAAACATAATCCTGCAGGGCACCATTACTCGACTGACGGACATCTCCCCTGTGGAACGTAGAAGAATCATCGAAGACCTTATTGGAATAGGCCAATACGACACCGAAAAAGCCGAAGCAGAAGAAAAGCTGCGAGCAGCAGACATCTCCATACGCACCGCTATGGGTAGAATTGACGAAGTACAGAAGAGGCTTGACGACCTGGAGAGAGAACGCAACGAACTGCTCAAAGTCAGCTTCATCCAGGCTGAACTGAGACAGTTTGAAGCGGTCAAGATCTCACATGATATGATACAGATACAGAAGAAGGTTGAGGAAAATTCGTCGCAAGCAGACAAGGTTAAGACCAGAGTAGAAAAACTCAGAGAGCTGCGTGACGGTCACAGGTCGAAAAGAAGAGAAGTTGAGGGTGAATGGCGAAGACTAAGCTCCGAAATGGTCGAGGAAGGCGGCTCTCAGGTAGTCAAGGTGCAGATAAAGATCGGAGAGCTGAAATCAAAACTCACAGAGTTGGCGACCAGGATAAGCTCTGGGAAAACAACCCTTGAAGGGCTGACGAGAATCAGGGAAAACAACCTCCAACAACACCAAGCAATTCAAAAGGAAATTCATGAAAACCGGTTAAAGACAAGGCACTTCAAGAGCGAACATGAAAGAATTCTTGGCCAGATAAAAGAGAAACAAGCAGAACATGATACTCTAGCACAAGAAGCCGCCCAGCTTTGGGAAAACCTTGGGGAAAACAGCAAGAAAATACGGGAGATCGAGCTTAAGATCGAGGGAGACAACAAGAGACTCGTATCCTTGAGGTCCGAATACGTAAAGAATCAGACAGCCATCAAGGCTCGGACGAGAAGACAGAAGGACTTAAACGATCGCAAGCAACGGTTTGCAGCAACACTCAGCGAGCTTGAAAAGTCTTTCTCTGAGCTTGAAAAAGTTCAGAAAGAACAAAAAACTCAGCTGAAAAACCTAGAACGGAACCTTGAAAGAAGAAGCGCTCAAAAAGAAGCTGTTGAGAGAGAAATAGTTGAAGCAAGTAAGATAGCTGATTCAGCGCGTGAAGCGGTCGTAGAGTTTGCAACCCAGAGAGAACTTGCAGAAACTGTGGCCGCAGAGGAGAAAGCCCTCAGAAGCATAGAAGAGCTGGGCGAACTGGGCGTCATCAAGGGCGTCTACGGTAGACTTCGCAACCTAGCGAAAATCGACAAGACCTACCTAAGAGCAATCGAAGCTGCATCAGTAGGATGGCTTGACGCTGTCGTCGTAAAAGACTTCGACTCGGCTTTCACGTGTACAGAAACGTTAAGAAGGATGAAACTTGGGAGAATAAAGATCATTCCCCTCGAAGGAGTAGCCCCTGCTAAACCCTTCAAAATTCCCGAAAAGGAAGGCGTCCGCGGCTCTGCTGAGGCTTTCATAAAGTCTGAAAAGAGTTGTGGACCTGCGGTCCGCTTCGTTTTCGGAGACACACTAGTTGTAGCGGACGACAAGACCGCTTTCACGTTGGCCAGTCAGGGCTATCGCAGTGTAACAGTTGAAGGAGACGTTTACGAGGTTGGCGGTGCATTTGAAAGTGGTTACTACCGTGCTCCCATAGACTTTTCCACTATAATCCCAAGTCAGACAGCCATCAAAAGCTTAGATGAGGCTGTCAACGCTCTTCAGCAGCATCTTTCAAGGAGAAACGATGACATAACCAGCTATGAAGACGAAATCGACCGAACTCGCGTTGAAATTGCCCGCTTGTCCGAAGCTATAACAACGTTAGACAGGGAAATTTTCAGGGTGAAAAGAAGCGTCAGGAGAACAAGGTCCAACGTTAGACGCGTTGATCACTACATCGTTCGAATCAACAAAGAAATCGAGAATGAGAAAGCCCAGATGTGGGTGCACAGCGCTGAGAGGAGCTCGATCCTGAAGGAGATGCGAAGACTCCAGAACGAGTTGGCAGTTCTGAGAAAAAGGACAGACCCTGGGCACATTCAGGAAATGGAAGTCAAGAGGGAGAAACTGTCAGAAGGGATAATCACTCTGAGACAGATGCTGGGAACAAGCCAGACGGAAATATCAACGCTGCAGTCGCAGTTCGACAACGTTCTGAGGGTTGGGTACCAGAACTCAAAGATTCAGACCTCAAAGGTTGAGCAGCAACTGCGGAAGGTAGAGAAAGAAGTGGAGGATGCATTGCAGCAGAGGGAAGCACTGAAGCAGGAACTTTCGCAACTGGAGAAGAACCGAGTTGAACTCTCAAAGACAGTTTTCTCAGCAAGGGAGGGAGCAAAGAAATTCACTAGCCAGATTGACGATATAGACAAAGAACTTCGCAAGCTGGACGCTGAGTATGAACAAGTCGACCGTCTGCAAAACCAGCTTCAGCTGAACGTCCAAACCTCTCTTCTGCAGCTTGAACAGTACCAAAACCAGCTGAGACTTTCCGGCTATGAACAACCACTGACCGTGACTCCGAAACAGGTTGAGGAAGCCGAAACCTCCATGAAGATGATGCAGCTTGAACTTGAAAGAATAGGCGCAGTCAACCAGCTTGCGTTGTCGCATTATGCCGACCAGATTTCACGTTACAAGGAACTTTCGATCAGGTTGAACGAGCTTGAAAAAGAAAAGCAGGCAATAGTACAGTTCATGGACGAGATCGACCGGAAGAAGCGCAAAATCTTCGTGGAAGCCTTCGAAAAAATCAACCGAGACCAGAACGTATACTTCTCGAAGCTCACAGGAGGCGGCACCTCCACGATGACGCTTGAAAACGTCGAAGAACCCTTTGCAGGAGGCATAGACATGCTCGTCCAATTTCCCAACAAACCCTCAATAGTCGTGAGCGGTGCCAGCGGAGGCGAACGCTCTGTAGCAGCCGTCGCGTTCCTGTTTGCTCTTAGGGAGTTCACACCCGCATCCTTCTACATCCTTGACGAGATCGACGCTCACCTAGACGCTTTCCACGTTTCAAAACTGGCTGAGCTCCTGCGAGAAGAATCGGACAGGACACAGTTTATAGTTATCACTCTAAAACCCGAAATGGTGAACAAAGCTCAGAAAGTCTACGGGGCCTATATGAGCAACGGAGTGTCAAACGTCATTTCCGCCAAACTGCTGGAGGTCCCAAGCTAGTGTCGGCAACGGCAACAAAGAAGCCGTTCTATCTGTTTCCTCCATGGAACATTCTCTTCGAGTTCCACAGACTGGAAAAGCTTGCACCCTGGAACGTCAGCATCGCATACTTACTAACGTCGTTTCTTGAGAACATGGAGAAAACGGGCCAAGTGGATTTCAGGGCATCAGGAGTGGCTCTTGACTCTTCAGCCCTCATATACCTAATGAAGTCAAGGCTTCTGCTGAAACTTGAAGAACCCTCACCGCCGCCGAAGCCGCCAATGGACTTCTTGCCTCCGCCACTTTTCCTGCCACTGAGACACGAATTGACGTCTACGACCATTGGAAACCTTCTGGAAGTATTGGACGACATCCTAAAACTGGAGAAGCTGATTCGCCCAGAAAAACTTGTCCAACAGCCTGTCTTGCCAACGCCCTCGGAAATACTTCCTCAACTGGACATGTACCTGATGGAAATTGAGCTCCAGATGGAAAAGCTCCACGCCTCTCTTTCGGAACGAGTGAAAGGCGCGGGGATAATAGAGTTCTCAACCTTGATTAAGGGAGTCGGGCGGTTTGAGGCGATCCGCACGTTCATTCTTTTACTGTTCTTGGCGCAGGATGGAAAAATCAGCCTGTGGCAGAACGAAGAGACAGAGGAGATTTACATAGCTGTTGGTGATTTGAAACTTGCAGGAAGTGGACAAACAGGCACCTAGCCTAGGCGAAGAGGAAAGTGAGAAGCCGACTCCGGCAAGGACACATGATGACTTGTCGATGGTAGAGGCAGCTTTGTACGTTGCTGGACGCCCCCTAGACCTAAACGAGTTATGCTCCGTCTTGAAAACCCGGTCAAAGAATAGGGCCAGAAGAACAACGAAGACCCTCATGCAGCAGTACGCATGCAGAAACACTGCGCTCGAAATTCTGGAACTAAAGGACGAGAGATACGTTCTGCAGATTAAGGCCGATTTCACACCGCATGTCAAGAAGTTTGTCAACAGACCGTTGCTTTCTCTCGGTCCTTTAAAGACCCTTTCATACATAGCCTACAGACAGCCAGTGTCTCAGAAAAGAGTGATCGAAGTGCGAGGTCGTCACGCCTACACTCACGTAAGAACCTTAAAGGAAATGGGGCTGATTGGAAGTGAAAGAAGCGGAAGGTCATCGGTTCTCAGGACCACAGAGTATTTCGCGGACTACTTCGGTCTTAGTCCAGACACAGCATCGATGAAAAAAGAGCTCAAACATGTTTTCGAAGAATTTCCTAACGCAGACAAACGTTCAGACTGAAAACGGATAGGCTTATATTCGAAAGAGCCATGATAGTCCACACTCAAAATTCGGCAACACTGGAGAAATGAAGAATGTCAGTTTGGCATGGCAAAATGCACAAGCAAAAACCATCAGGAGGCAGAAGACACGTCTACAGAAAGAAGAGAAAGTTTGAGCAGGGCACGTTTCCAGCCGAGACCATGATGGGAGAGCAGAAGAAAAAAGTTGTTAGAGGAAGAGGCGGAAACCTGAAAATCAAGGTTCTGAGTGAAAAACAGGTCTGCGTCACCGACCCGAAGACTGGAAGAACAGAGAAAACAGAAGTTGTACGAGTTGTCAAGAACCCTGCGAACATCGATTACGACCGCAGAGGCGTGATCACTAAGGGAGCCGTTGTACAGACTCCTCTAGGCCAAGCAAGGATAACATCCCGCCCTGGACAACACGGAATACTGAACGCTGTCCTCATAAGCGCGGAGAAAAGCTAACCTCTTATTCCACTTTAGCCACAGAGCGTATGTTTGAAAGTTTTTTTGCAATCATCGTGATCGTTTGGTTCTTAGAGCCTTTCTTCTCGACTAGAACCATACCGGTTTTCAACCAAGACGATTTGGGGTAACCAGCGTCTGGAAAAACCTCGCAGGCCAAACTCAGTTTTTCCGCCGCCTCTTTCACCTCTGCGATTTTCGGAGAAACAACAGCGATGCTTTTTGGCACTCGCCTTCCATCCTCTCTGCTTCTGGCTACGTCAAAGTAAGCTGGCCAGATGATCACCTTATCTTGTTTTCGCAAGTTCTCTTTCTCCGAAGGTCATTTTTGGGCGAAATAGGCTGTTAACCCATTGTTGATTTCGTCAACTCTGACAAAACCGAACCGTTCAAACTGTATTATGTCGTTCGGCTTCAACTTCTTACAAGCGCTCTCTGCCACTCCTTCTGCCACGCTTGCGTCAGGCATGACGACCCGACAAGGCATGTCGTGTCCTATGAGCACCCAGTGGATTAGCTGAGCCTTAACCTTTCTTGCATCTTCGTAGGACTCGCTGACGAAAAGGCTTTGAGCTGAATACACGTTTGTGTTCTCGATCTTTACGTTGAACAATTCCATCAGGCGAAGCATCGGGCCCACGCTCGATGAGTCGACGTCTTTCCTTGAAACCCACAGAGTCACGCGGTTATCCTCGCCCTGGGGCTGCACCGCGTATTCTCTGAACCCTCTGTCAGGCTCGTCGGGATGCAGCTTGAGCCTAGCTTCAAAAAGCTTCGGGACTCTTCTGACCGTTAGCTCTATCGGGCTATTCACGAAGAAGTACCTATCAGCGGTTGAATCTAATATCTTGCGGTTGTGCGCGTAGAGGTTTTCCCAGCTCAGAGTGACATCCGAAGTCTTCGGCCCGATATCGATAATCATCTTCTTGATCGCATCAGGCGTTATTCCACGCCTTCGTAAGGCGACAAAAGTTGCCAAGCGCGGGTCATCCCAATCCTTGTACAGCCCGTCCCGCATTCCTTGAACTATCTTTGACTTGCTCAGAGACGCCCCCGTGATCTTCAATCTTCCATAGTGTATGGTCTCTGGATACTTCCAGCCTAGATGCCGATACATATACTCTTGGCGAGCCTGATTTGTCAGGTGCTCCTTCCCCCGGATGATGTGGGTTATGCCAAGTACGTGGTCATCCACACCGCTTGCAAGGTTGTAAAGCGGCCAAACCCTGTACTTGCTTCCAACCCTTGGATGTGGATACTTCACAGGGTCAATGATTCGAAGCGCAGGCCAGTCTCGAACCGCTGGGTTCGGGTGGTCCAAGTCTGTTTTGACTCGAACAACAGCTTCACCCTCTTCGTAGCCGCCGTCCAGCATTCGTCTCCATCGTTCAAGATGCTCTTCAACTGAAAGGTTGCGGCAATCGCATGGCCTTTGAGCAATAATTCTCTTTCGAAACTGTTCCGGTTTGCACGTGCAGACGTAAGCGTTTCCATCCCTGACCAGTCTTTCAGCGTGCTCGTAGTAAATCGGAATTCTGTCACTTTGAATGTACTCCTCGTCAGGTTTGCAACCAAGCCAAGCCAAGTCCTCCCTGATATCGTCATAGAATTCTAAGACGGGTCTTTTCAGCTTCGGGTCAGTGTCCTCAAAGCGAAGAACAAACTTGCCCTTGTACATCTGCGCATACTCATAGCATAGCACAATCGCTCTGGCTGAGCCCAAGTGCAGTACACAGTCAGGGTTAGGCGCGTAACGAGTGACTACCTGCGGATAATTGGAAACGTTCGGCAGAGGCGGAAGACGTTTTTCTTCAGCCTTCTCCTTGACAAAGGCTTCTGGCCACTCTGTGTCGACGATGCGCTTCTGCTCATCCGGTGAAAGACCGTTGACCTCTTCAACGATTTCATCGATGAGAGCTGATACTTCCTTAACCTTGTCTCTATACTCTGGTCTTTCACCCAGTATCTTTCCAACAACCGCGCCCGTCTGCGCCTTGCCGCCATGCTTAACCGCGTTCAACAGGGCGAACTTGCGAACAAGTTCTCGGCGCCCTGCTTCTTCTCCTAGATTCAACAGTTCTACACTCTAGATTTTTCTCTCGATCAAGAAGACTGCGAAGGCTTTTAGTTTTTCCTTTCCCGCTGAGGCGGGCAGTAACATCTCGACCTCACTCCAGTTTTCTTTAACCATTCTTCTTGCCACCTGCTTGGCGTATTCTATTGAGTCGTACTTCTGCATTATGGCGATAGCAGCGTCCCTCAAATCCTGATGCGAAGTGTGCATTTCTAGAATTTCAGTGAGTCTCTTCCTATCCTGAGTTTGTGCAACCTTCAATGCTTGGATTACTGGTAAGCTCCTCTTCCCCTCTGTTATGTCCTGCCCTCTTCCACCTTTCTTCTCCCCGAACTCCTCACTGGTCAAGTCTAGAACGTCATCTTGTATCTGAAAAGCCACTCCTACGCTCTCTGCAAAAATCCCAAGCTTTCCGACGAGTTCATCACTCGCATCAGCCAGAACACTCGCGATCTTTGCTGCCATTCTTGCCAGAGTTCCCGTCTTGTAGGCGCACATCTGCAGGTAGTCCTTTTCGTCGATTGTGTCAGCGTCTGCTAAGCCTCTGTGCCATGCTATGTCCATGGCTTGGCCGAGACTTACGTTGATCATTTCTTGAGCGTAGATCTCGTAGATTCTGCTGATTTTTTGAGGTGACAGCTCCTGTCTTTTTTCCATCAGTGGAAGAAGGGGCAGGTAGTACATGGCGTTTCCGGCGTTTATGGCCACGTCGAGCCCGAAGATTTTGTAGGTACAAGGTTTTCCCCTTCTGTACTGGGATGAATCCTCTATGTCGTCGACCATGAGGGTTCCGTTATGAATGACTTCTGGGATAATGGCATAGTCAACGTAGTCCTTTGGGTCTTTGCCTAATGCTTCGCAGACCAGTAGGAACAAGGTCGGCCGCCATCTTTTGCCGCCTCTGTCAAGAAATTCCCATATAGGGTCTGCGACTGCCTTGTTCAAGGCTTCCAAGTTGTACGAGTATCGTGGTGGACTCAGTTCGAAAAGAACGGCGTTCTTGGAGAATACTCTTGGAACGTATTTTTCAACGGCCTTGTTTATCAAAGGGGCCTTTTCCCGAAGAATTTCTTCAATGTCCATGGCTAAGCCTTCTGTCTGCGCGCGTAGTTTTCAGTCCCGTAGCCCCTCATGTGAAGCCATTCTGAGGTTTTGCCCTTTATCACAATTGGTGCTCTGCGTAGTGATTCGGTCGAATCTGCTCCAACAAGGAACATGACATTTCTCAACTCGTCCATGAGTAGGGAAAGCGTTTTGCGCGTTTCTTTGACCCCTTTAACTGCGGATTGTAGAATTGGCTGGGAAAGGCTTGCCAAGCTGGCACCCAGCGCGAGACTCTTCGCAGCATCCACTCCGCTGCGTATTCCTCCAGAAGCGATGACGGGTATACTAACAGATTGAGACACTTCAACAATGCTTGCCACGGTTGGTATTCCCCAGTCCCAGAAGACGGCGCCTAGCCTGCGCTTTGAACTGCTCTCGGGCCCTTCTGCACGGTAGTATTCGACGGCTGCGAAGCTTGTGCCGCCTGTTCCGCTCACGTCTATGCCTTTCACGCCTACATTCTCAAGTTTCTTGGCTTCTTCAGCAGCTATGCCGGCGCCTGTCTCCTTTGCAATAACCGGCTTGTCTAATTCTTGAGCGACCTTCCCTATGCGTTCGAGAACGCCTCGAAAGTTTGTTTGGCCCTCGGGCTGGGCAGTCTCTTGGAGCGCGTTTAGGTGTATTGCCAAGGCGTCTGCCTGGATCATTTCCACGGCTCTTTTTGCTTCTTTCAAGCCATAGCCGTTGACAAGTTGCACACCGCCGATGTTTGCGATGATGAAGGCGTTTGGAGCTTTTTCTCTGACTACCGCGAAGGTCTTCTCAAGTCTTTTATCCTCTATCGCTGCGCGTTGACTTCCTACACCCATTCCCAAGCCCAGCTCTTCGACTGCTTCGGCTATCGTTGCGTTGATCTTTTCGCCCTCGCGGGTTCCGCCCGTTATTGCTCCTGCAATCAATGGCGCGGTAAACCTGTGGCCGAAAACCATGGTGGAGAGGTCTATTCTTTTCCGGTCAACTTGAGGCAGGGCCTTGTGCACGAAGCTTATGTCCTCGAAACCTGTGGTTACGCTCTTTGCTTGAACGTTCTGGTTCAATGAGATTTTGATGTGCTCTGACTTTCGCTTCGCTGTTTCTTTTGACAAGACTCTATTCCTTCTCTATTACCGTACCCTTTACTGCTTCTCCTTCAAGGGCCTTGTAAACGTAACGGGGTTTTGATGCGTTGACGACCGTAACCGGAATGTTCAGTTCGACAGCTGGTATGAGTTCCGCCATTTTACCGAACATACCGCCGGTGACGTCGCAGGTCGTTGCCTTGCCCAGCTTGCCTTGAAGACCCTTCAGCTCTTCGAGTGTCAGACGGTCCAGCATCTTCGCGGTTTTTACAAGTTTCGGGTCGGCATCATAGACTCCGTCAACGTCGACTCCGATTACTATGCGGGCTGCCTCGAACCGTATAGCAAGCGCTGAGACAAGCTGGTCGCCCGACAGCACCGTGAAACCTAGCTTTGTGTCCAACACAGCGTCTCCGTAAAGGACGGGTGTGAAGCCCATCTTCAACAGCGACTTTACCGAGGCTTCCTCGAACTGCCTGATTCTTCCGTTTTCTGTGATTATGCAGGATAAAGGTGACACGCTTACCGCTGGCAAGTCGTGCCAAATGAGAGAATCCATGAACAAGCCGTTGAGCACAGTCATGTAATGATGAGTAACGGAGAAACCGACCTTCTGTGACTCTTCTTTGTAACCTTCCTTTATCGCATATTCTTCCGCTGAGGGATGACCGAAGCTTCCCCCTCCGTGGACGATTATCAGGTTTTGCATGCTAGCCCCATGTATCTCCCCTGCCAGGCGGTTTATCTCCTGCGTCTTAGCGGCAAGCTGTCCTTCCTTGTCTGTTATCACTGAACCGCCGATTTTCAGGATCGTAGGTCTAAGGCTGCTCAACCCTTACGCCCTCGTCTGTTTTCCTCGCCTTGAAGGGTCTGCCTCCAGCCCTCATGATTCCCTGCAAAACATCCTCAAGCTTGTCATTTTCGGCTAAGGCAATCATGCATCCGCCTCCGCCAGCTCCAGTCAGTTTCGCCCCCAGAGCTCCTGATTTTTTCGCCGCGTTTATCAGCCATTCAAGCGATTCATCGGAGACGCCTACTCCGTAGAGCAGGGCATGATTGATGTTCATAAGGTCCCCAAGAGTCTTCAGGTCGTTCGCTCTTAAGGCGTCAATGGCTCTGAGCACGATTTCCCGCGCAACCTTCCTCATAGGTTCAGCGATCTGCGGATAGTTATTCATCAAGTTTCGCACTTTTTCAACCTGAACTCTCGTGGACCTTTCAACACCGGTGTCTCCGACGACCAGGGGAATGTCCGTTTTAACTTCAAGAGCCTTGAACCCTGTGTCCGTTTGAAACAGGAGGGCCCCACCGAAAGTAGCTATCGCCGGGTCCACGCCTGAAGGTGTGCCGTGCACAAGCTTTTCAGCTTCGAGGGCGACACGGAAAATGTCTTCCTTCGACATTTTCACGTTCAGAAGAGCGCCAACCGCCGCAGTTACAGCGACCACCACTGCGGCAGAAGACCCAAGACCAGCAGCAACAGGCACTGTTGAGTTGATCTCGATGTTCAGACCGATATCACTCTTGTGTGCAGCCAGGACTTTTTCCACGGCCAACTTAACTGGCTCAAACCTCAACTTGGCTTCTCTCGCGTCTCCCTTTTCAACTTTGAAAACTCCGTCTTCAAAGTAGCCTTTCAGGTTCAGGTTTGCCGACTGGACGTGGACGCGTTTGTCCTCGCTGCGGTCCACCGTTGCGTAGGCTCTCCTGTCTATGGCCAAAACAATCGCGGGCTCGCCGTAGACTACGAAGTGTTCTCCGAAAAGTATGACTTTTGCTGGAGCTGAGGCAACGACTCCCATCCTGAACCACTATTTTGTGAAACAGACGGCGGCGTACCCAACGACGCTTGAGTAGTCGCCAATCACATCTCCACTGGTCTTATAGCATAATAATTTTGCCTCTTTTGCCCCCAAAACCTTTGCAGCCCTTATCAGGGCCGCGATTGGCCCAACACCGCACGCGCTGATTTGATGAGACTCGACGGTTGAGATGAAACGGGCTTCATCCATTGCCTCCACTCCTTCAAGCGCTTTTCTGTCCTTTCTTTCGGCGATTTCCTGAGGCTCGTAGTGAGTCATGTCTGAAGAAGCTATGATAACAGCGTTCTTTTGAGAGGCAACCTTCGCCACGGCCTCTCCCACTTCTCTTGCTGAGGACAAATCCTGCATCTGGAAACAGATCGGCACGATCTTGAATTCTGAACGATAAAGATACTGGAGAAATGGGAGCTGAACCTCGATTGAATGTTCATAATTGTGAGCAGAATCATCGACATCAATGATTCGAGAATCTCGTGCGACTTGATCGGCTGCTTCACCGTCAACTTCAACGTCGCCCAGCGGCGTGCGCCAAGAACCCTCGTTCACGATGGCTAAGCCGCTTCCCACTCCTGTGTGGTTCGGTCCGAACAGGAACACAACGTCCGGTTTGCCGTCAGCAGATAGACGATAATAGGCGTGAGCGGCAACGGGGCCTGAAAACATGTAACCAGCGTGGGGACAGATGAGGCCTACAACTCGCCTAGGCCCAGTCGTCACAACTTTCGGAAGTTCTCCTGGCCCAAGCCTGCTGAGGAAACAGCCTTCTATCTGGCGCCTCAGCGGTTCAGCCTTCGCCTCGTAGAACGCTCCGGCTTGGCATGGACGCCGAACCCCAACCATCCTTTTAGGTTTCCTCCTCCTCCCTCGTGATCTTGGCTTCAAAATCATCAATCGTAAGAGGTAAATCCTTGTCAGCGGCCAGTTCACCGCGCTCCCTCAACACCTGCCTCGCCAGTAGCCAGTAGATGACGGCCAAGGCTCGCCTACCTTTGTTGTTTGTGGGAACAACAAGGTCGACCCCTACAAACTCGTTGTCCGTGCTGCACAAGGCCACGACCGGTATGCCGACGGAGGACGCCTCCTTGACTGCCTGAAGATCTGCCCTCGGGTCGGACACTATCAACACGTCCGGTTCAATGCGGTTAGGATACAACGGGTTTGACAAGAGTCCAGGGATGAACCTTCCAGCCACTGCAGTTGCTCCAGTAGCCTGACAGAACTTGGTTACAGGCTCTTGGGCGTAAAGCCTAGCCGCCACCGCAGCGATTTTTGCAGGCTCGAACCGAGCTAGGAACTTGGCTGCCACCCGTATTCGATCATCTGTCTTCTTGACATCTAACACGAAAAGTCCGTCAGGCCTCACGCGGTATATGAATTGTTCCATGTCGCCTGTTTTCATTCTTGTCCCGATGTGTATCCCAGCAGACAGCAAGGTATCCTGTGGCAGGAGAAGCTCTTCTTCAGGGGCCACCACCTCGGTTGTCCCTGCAGCCTCCGTGTTCTCTGTGTTCTCTGCAGGTTTCACTTCTTCCTTCATCTCGTCCTGCTTGTCTTCTTCTTCATTTCCTTCTTTGATTTCTTCGTCTTCTGACAAACCTTTCATGCTCCCTTCAAAACTTCAAGATCCGCCATTCTGGCCCTGTCTCCGAGGAACTCCTCAATCCTTATCAGCTCGTTTATCTTTGCCGTGCGCGCAGCCTCGACGACTCCGGCCTTTATCACTGGACACTTATAGGCCACGGCCAGTTGGGCTATGTGCCAGTCGCACGTGTCACCCGAACGGTGGGACATCACTGGAAGGTACCCGTGTCTTTTTGCCATTTCAATCGTTTCCCAAGCATCAGAGAGAGTTCCCACCTGGTTCACCTTTATTATGATGGCGTTTGCCGCGTGCATCCTTATCCCACGGTTAAGCCTTTCACTGTTTGTCGTGAAAAGGTCGTCTCCACAGACTAAGCAGCCCTTGATCTTCTTGGAGAGTTCTGCAAAGCTGCTAAAATCTTCCTCGTGAAAAGGGTCTTCAACGTAGACCAAGTGATACTTCTTGGCCAGTTCGAGAACAAACTCCAACTGTTCGCCTGAATCGCGCTTCTTCTTTTCCCTTTCGTAGTTGTATTTTTTCTCTTTGCCATTCCAGAGTGAAGACGATGCAAAATCGACGCCCATGCTGCACGCAAGACCCAGTTCGCTGCCTATTTCCTCACAGGCTTGGGTCAAAACTTCGAATGCCTCCGTGTCTCCTATGTTGGCGGCCCAAGCTCCCTCATCACTTCTTCCGCCGGTGAAAAGCTTGTCCTTCTTGCTCAGTGTTTCACCGACTTTCTTGTGAACCTGAACGTTTGCCATGGCAGCTTCCAAGAAGGATTCGGCTCCGTGAGAAATCACCAGAAACTCTTGAATGTCCGGAGATTTTCCGCGCGTGTGTTGTCCACCGCTTAAAATGTTTCCCAGTGGATAGGGAAGCTCGCAGGCAACGTGTCCGCCTAAGTATCGGAAGAGGAGAAGTCCGCTGGAGTTTGCGGCTGCCTCGGCAGTGGCCAGCGAAACGGCGAAAGCAGCGTTGCCGCCGATCGACCTGAAGTCTTTTGAACCGTCGATTTCGTGCAGTGTACTGTCGATTTCTTCTTGGCAATCGGCGTTTAGCCCTATGATCTCTGGGGCTACAAGCTCTTCAACCCTTTTTATTGCCTGTTCAACCCCGCCTTGCGGATAGTAGACGACCTCCGTTTTTCCACGGCTCTTTCCAGCGGGCGCTGCGACTCTCCCGAAGCCTGAAGCGGTTATTACATCAACTTCTATCGTTTCCTCTCCCCGGTTGTTGAAGACTTTTCTTGCTATGACATCCTCAATCACAGCCGCCATTGCTTTCTCCTCGATTGTCCTCACTAGTAGTTTCTTGCCTCTTTCCGTTTCTCAGCCTCTTCATAAAAGCGCAGGACTTCGTCCAAAATCTCCACGTGCGACAGAAGCATGCGTCTGCAGCAGTAGCGTGTTACTCCCAGGCTGTCCAGCACTTCACCGGCGTTTTCACCGGCTTTGACTCTTCTGGCGAATTCTTCCCATTTGTCCCCGATCAGTTTGCCACACGTGAAACATCTTACAGGGATTATCAACTCGGTTCAACCTCTTTACCGGTAGCTCTTTTGGTCTCTCGACCGAGCGCCTGACCCGCCGAATTTTTTAGGCTCTTTCTTCCTGGAGTCTCCTGCAATCATTGTTCTGTCGTATTCTGCAAAAAGAGTCCGTAAATGAGTGCTCTTGGTCCACTTCAATATCGCGTTAGCGATGGCCGTGCGGGCGGCCTCTGCCTGGCCCATGTAACCTCCCCCCGAGGTTTTCACGTCCAAGTCTAGCTGTTTCCAAATCTCATCTCCAGCCTGCACGAGCGGTTCCATCATCTTCTCACGTGCGATTTCGGGTTCAAAAATCTCCAGGGGGATTCGGTTTACGTAGACTCTTCCAACGCCCGGTCTCACGACTGCGCGTGAAAGGGCTGTTTTCCTCTTTCCGCTCACCACGAGAGTTTTCTTAGCAGGCACTCTTATTCACCCTGGTTCCACCCTATTCTTTTCGCCAACTCGCCGACTGTGAAGCATGGGCATGTTAGCTTTTTTGCCTGAGCTTCCGGTACGGTTTCCATCTTCTGGTTTTTGAGGTTGTCCGGAATTCCTATGAACACTTTCAGCCGTTTGTACGCTTGTTTTCCCTTAGGTTTCTTTGACGGTATCATGCCTCCGACGGTCTTTCTGACTATTCTGTCAGGTCGTCTGTAGTGGAATGGTCCCCGGTTAACGCCTCCCACCGCCAGAAACTCTTTGGCTTCAGCTACTTTGCTTCTTTTCCTTCCGGACATCACCGCTTTCTCAGCGTTCACAATCACTATTTTCTCACCGGTCAACAGGCGTTTGGCAATTTTGCTTGCCATCCTGCCCAGTATCAGCCCGTCAGCATTTACTACCGTGGCAGGTTTACTAGTTGTCTCCATATTTTCACCCAATGATCTTGACGTTTGACCCCTTAGGGTTTTTCTTGATAAGGTCGAAGAAGGACAAACACTTTCCCCTCGCAGCCGCTATCTTTTCCCTTGCCCTTGCAGAGAACGCAAACGCTGCTATCGTTACAGGATGGCTTAATTTGCCCGTGGCCAGCACCTTGCCAGCAACGGCGACTGTCTCGCTCCTGCGCGTGAACCTGTTCAAGCGGCTCAGGTTCACGACGACGCCTCTTTTTCTTGGCTTGGCAAGACGTTCGGCAACGTCCCACCAGATCTTAGCATCGTTCTCTCTGCATTGCTTCTTGAGGAATTTAATGACTTCCAAGAGTTCTGGGTTTGTGGCCTTAATCTTCTTCACTCTTCTTCACCTTGATTTGGCTCTCAAGATCCTTCAGGTGCTTGTCCAGTGTTTTGACGGCTTCCGTGAGGATTCGTTCAGGAGCAAGTGCCTGTGTGGACTCGATACTGAATATGTAGGCATCTTCTTCTCCAGAAACCGTTATTGCACGCGGGTTCTCCGGGCAAACTTCAGCGCAGTCTTGGCAAAGTGTGCAAGCCATCAGGTCGCGAACTTCAATTCTGTTGTTAGTTTTGACCAAGACCTTCCTTGGACACATTTCCACGCATTTTCCACAGACACTGCACTTCTTGCTTATCTCGATGTTGGGGAAGTACTTGTATGTGCACATTGAAACTGGCTGCCACTTTGCGTGATTTTTTCCTTTCCCAAGCCTAGCGTAAGCCTCAAGCCTTATTTTCTGCTCTTTGGCCAGTTTCACGATTGGAATCTTGTCGCTCACCGCCACAACCGATTCGCTCTCTGATTTAAGGTCGCCTGAATAGATTGTCCTGGACCCTTCCTTTGCTTCGACGTCAAGAGCGAGTGTCACCCTGCAGAGGTTGCATCCGAATTCGCTTTTGCATGGACATTCTTCAGGCAGGTTATAACTGTCCAAGTCGGTCTTAAGAGGAATAAGCCCAAGTCTGTGGGCGATAATCTCATCTTGAAGTATCGACGAGTTCTCAACCATCACGATTTCGTCTATCGCCATGCATGGCACCTCTGAGAGTACTATCCTTCTCAGAGCGTTAACGTACGGAACGCTCACTCCTCGAATGAGCAGGCGCAGATTGTCCTCGTCTTTCTTTATCACCTTTATTTCCACTTGCTTGGACACTCCATAACGGCCTATGCTAACCAGCGTGCCGTTCAATAAGACATTGGTGCATTATTTCAATTTTTCTATCAGAAGAAGAACAGCAGGAACCTCTTAGACTCTTCTTCCCCTTCTGCCGCCTGGCCTCCTTGTGCCATCATGCGGGATAGGTGTAACCTCTTCTATCCGTTCTATCCGGAAACCTGCCCTTGCTAACGCTCTGATTGCTGCCTGAGCGCCTGGTCCAGGCGTTCTTGGACCTGCGCCTCCCGGAGCTCTCACTTTGATGTGTATCGCGGTTATGCCCTTGTCCTTGGCCGTGTCGGCCGCCAGTGAAGCTGCACGCATTGCAGCGTACGGCGAAGATTCCATCCTGGAGGCTTTCACAACCATGCCTCCAGACGTTCTGGCTATTGTTTCTGCACCAGAGAGGTCGGTCACGTGGATTATTGTGTTGTTATAGGAGCTGAAAATGTGAACAACTGCCCATTTTTCGGTCTTCTTGCTGAAACTCAAAAGTCTTCTCGCTCTCCTCTTACCTTCTCGCGGCTAGCCTGTGACTGGGGCGCCGCAGTTATTGTCTGGCGCAAAGGGTGACTTGGATTTGCAAGTCCGCTTTGAGCCATGTAGTCTATTTGGCCTTCTTGAGGCTTTGTCACCATATGACCAGGTATCTTAACTCTCTGGTCCCCTATCGTTACGTGTCCATGAGTAATGAGCTGGCGGGATTGTTGGATCGTCTTTGCTAGGCCCTTACGCAAGACGATCGTTTGCAGTCTTCGTTCAAGGATGTCTTCTATCGTCATGTCCAGAACGTCGTCCAAGACTGCCGTTTCAGGAAGAATGCCCAGCCTCTTCAAACGGGTTAAGAGTTCTTCTTCCATTTTCTTGCGTTCCTCAGGCGTCTTACCTATGAGCGAGCGAGCCGTGCCCCTGAACGTCGACAGCATCGTTTCTTGCCGCCAAAGTTCATGCTTGTTTCTCAAACCGTACTGGCCAATTAGCTTAAGCTCTGCCTGCATTATGTCTGTTCGCCATGGAAATCGCGGAGTGTCGTACTTCTTTCTCTGCTTCCTTGGGTCGCCCATTACTTCTTACTCTCCGCGGCGCCTGGCCTTTGCATGAGCGTTTTCTTCTTGACCCCTAGAGCCTTGCCTGCCCTGCCAGTGGTCTTGGTTCTCTGACCCCGCACTTTCAGCCCGTAAGCGTGCCTGTATCCACGCCAAGACTTTATCGACTTCATCTGGTCTATGTCCATCTTAGTCCTTAGAACGAGCCCAGCGCTGATCAAATGTCCATCCTTCCCTGTCTCCGCGTCTTTTCGTCTGTTCAAAAGCCAGCTTGGCAAACCGTGCGCTGCGGGGTCCTTTATTATCTCTTCCAGCGAATCTATGTCCTTTTCCGTAAGAAAGCCTGCTCTCTTGTTCGGATTTATTCCCGCCTTGTTCAGTATCGCGTTTCCCAGGCTCAGACTGATCCCTTTGATTTTTGACAGCGCGTAAGACGCTTTCAACGTGCCGTCAACGTCAGCGTCTATGATTCTAAGCCTGTACCTGAACTCCTCTGACATTCATTGTCACCCATCATTGAGTGAAGCTACCTAGAGATAAACCGTATTTTATTTAAGAATATCGGTCTTCCAACAAAACTTCGTGCTTCCCCGCCTACGCTTCGAGAATGGCTTTGCCCCTTCGTTGCGAAGCATGTTCACGTTTTCTTTTGTCAACCTCTAGTGTGTAGTCCAACGCATCCCGCACGTTGGTGACCCACTAGGGGTTTGGTTTCCCGAAGTTCCCGGTCATAAGTAATGCATCGTAGATGTCCAGCGACTTGAACCTTTATGAGACCTAACCGCTTGATTCAAACGCCACGGCCATAAGTCACACGGTTCAGAGCGGTCATTTTAATGCATAGCGCACATGTTTGTTCCTAAATTCTTAGATTCCGCTCAAGAGGAAGGCATGACGTTTTCCGATGGTCGATGTTACTGCCACGGTTCGAGCTGGGTCTCTCGTGCTCACACCCTCCCCCCCGGGTATCCTATATGATCCAAATATGATTGAAGAGAGCAGAATGAGCAGCACAAGCCACTTTCCAAAAAACTTCAGGAACACGCTAGCGCGCACTGCGCACGTAGAACATAATTCGCAATCGTGCACCATGCTTCATCGTTTTTCCATGAAAAGTTGTTCAGTTAACGTGAGAATCCTCGTCTAAGACCCCATCAATGTTGAGGATATTGCTAAATCTGAATGAAGATGTCTCCCGGAAAACTCCCCTTTTTTCTGTCAGCCCATTGTGTTTGTTGAGAGGCGGTTAAGTACTTAGCCCTCTTAAGTGATTTGTGAGGTTAGTAAGAGGGTTCGAAGCATTGGATCTCTGACTGTGTACACGCCTTCCTCTTCGTCTATTAGCATTGCTGCCTTCAGATTTTCCAAGGCATTCTGCACTGTCGCATCATTTGTCACAGAATTTCTCCTTGTTTCTATTGCTGTCTTTATCTCTTTCCAACGGGCAGAAGTAGCTGCGACTTTGAGTGCTGCCAGATAGGTTGTTCTGTCCCTTCCTTGGAGAAAGTGTTCCAATTCGTCTTTTGTTATTTTTATTCCTTCAGAGATGGTTTCTTCCATGGCTTTTTTGTGGGGCAGTTTATGGACTGCAACGTTGTTTCCATATAGGGTTAGCCAGCCTGGAATGCCGTCGAGTTTTTCGACAGCCTCCTCTATCTGCTCTTCTGAAGTGGCTTCGGGGCATTCTTGGAATCCTTTCTTTAGAAATTCGCTAGATTTCTTTTTTGTGAAGGGCTCAACGTAGAGCTTTGCTGGTGATCTTCCATACATTGGAGATGTGGATTCAGGTTCGAGTAGCGTTTTCATTAGTCCGAACATGGACCCGGTGAGGATGAATACTACGTTTGGGTAGGTGTTGAAGATGTTGGCCAATAGTCTAAGGAGATGGCCAGAGATTGCCGACAATTCTTGGACCTCGTCAAGCTCAATGACACAGTCTCCAGCTTGCTTTCCTATGGCACCTAACAGGTCCCACATAGTAGTCATAGGCCTTTTTGAGAGAGAGATAGAGACGCCTCCAGGCCCAAAGGATACTCCTTCGGTTCTGTCTGCTATGCCCTTGATTTTTTGCAGTACACTGTTCTCTTTGTTTAGACCTAGTGCCAAAGCGTTCAGCAGACCGTGAGTCCCTCTTGCCCCCCATAGGTTCACGTATATCGCCTTCACGCCCATTTTCTCCAGTTTCACGTTTGCTGCTTTGATTAGGCTGGTCTTGCCAACCATTCTCTGACCTAGTATGGCGATCCATCGTCTCGCTTTGACCAGGTGGACGAGGTCATCTAATTCCTTCTCACGTCCGAAAAGTTCTTTGGGAAATTCCTTTGGGTTGAGGTTGAATAATGACAAACTTAACCCCCTTAAGTACTTAGGGGGGTCCTCACGAGTCTTAAATCTATCGGCAAACAGAACGCGCGCTCTACACTCGTTGCAGGCGTTTGAGTTTCGTGTGTGCTAAACATAACATGCCCACAATAATGTGGATAGTACCGGTGTGACCTCAGCATAAGTGGAGATGTCTCCTGCAACTCGTTTGAGCTTTTTGATATCACAGATGGAGTGCACTTATACCGAAAACGGAAATAGCATCGCAAAGATTAAGGTGTAATGTCCTATAATAAGTCATAAATCGTAATATAGGTTAAATCTTTTAAGGATGTACGGTATAATAGAAAGCAGAAAAATGGGATAAGCAGGTAATAATTATGAAAACTGACCGAGAAACGGAGAAGGCTAAGCACATACTGACTGACTCTAAGTTGGCACCGATTAAGGCTATGTTGGAGAAGGACCATGCCATAGACTGTATCCTACTGCTCCACATAAACCGTGGAAAATGGAAGGAAGCGAAGGAATTCATGCGTGAAAACAAGCTGACCTTGAGTGATGGAACTTTCAGAGCTAGGATGATCGAGATTGAACAGTTGGGGTTGGCGAAGAGCGAAAGGATAGACCCGTTGAAGAAGTACTATTTGAAGACAGAGTTGGGCGAGAAAGTTGCGAAGCTTTTGCTCGGGTTCTTCGACGAACTAGAGCCTTAAGCCAAGAAGCTTCGCTGCTCGTCGCTGGTGCCTAGTTCTTTCTTCACGTTTTTTCACTTGTTACGCTTGATACGCTAACGGATGCTTCATAGTAGGTGTATTCGTGTTTTGCAGACAGAAAATATGATGTAGTGAGTCGTAAGATTTAAAAGCTTCACTTCCCCTAGCATACTTACAAGTCCCAAAAGGAGGGATGAAAAGAAAAATGAGAACAAAGAGCAGAAAAGCCCTAAGCCCCGTAATAGCCTCAATCATACTCATCGCAGTCACAGTCGCAGTAAGCATAGCCGTCGCAGCATGGATGGGAGCCCTAACATTCGGCTTCATGGGGTCCTCATCGCTAACGATCACCGATGTAAATTTCGACAGTACTGCACCGACGCGCAACATGACCCTAACGATTAAGAACACTGGAACAAAGCAGGTGACTATAGCACAAGTGAAAATCAATAACGTCAATATCCCCGTTGCAAACTGGACTATAGCCGGCCCGATCAATCCTAGTACAACCTCACCTCTGATAGTCAGCTATTATGCTTGGACAAACGGGAATCCATACAAGATTGACCTGTACGATTCCAGCGGTACCGGAGTGGGCTCTACTCAGCAGAACGCGCCAGGAGCATAGTTTCCCCTTGCTTTGTTGAGAACCGGGGGTAGGGTGAGAATGAAGTTCCCCAGTTTCCCTTTGTTTCATACGTGGAGGTGTAGTGAATGACAGTTGAAATAAAAGAGTATGGTTCAGCAGTAGAGATTGCAGAAACACTGGAAAAGGAAATATCTGAAACCAAGAGCACGTTAGGCGAATACCTACGTCGACTAGACGACATCAGAGCCTTGGCTGAAAAATCAAAGAAGATCCATGAAGTGGTCATGAAGCTCGCAGGAAAGAAAGCCGCGTCAGAGAGCCTCGGTGAAATCTCGATCGGCTCCTTAAACCTTGTTCTGGACGCAAACCCGTTCCATGAGTTGACAGCGATTGAACAGGTTGTGCGCAGCCACCAGGAAAGGCTTTTGGTCCTTCAGAAGGCTCGTGAAGCACTGAAGTGGTTGGACCAGCTCGGAGACACTGAAGGCCTCAAGTATCTCGTAGTGGAAAACGACGGCGTTCCTGAACGAATACTCTTCAGAATCTCCTAAACAGAAATGGCGAAGTGAAACAATGGATAATGAAGTCTACGCGTTTGCCTTAAAGAACACTCTGGATGAGATACAGAAGATCTGCCCCGACATCAAGAACGCCTTCGTGCTCACGAAAAACCGTGAACTCCTAGCAAGAGACGAGGACACGCCTGAAGAAACGATCACTCGCGCTGTAAACGCATTCGAAGAGATGCTGGAGAAAGCTCAGGCCATAGGCGGCGTTGAAAACGTGACGATCGAGGGCATTAACGGTAGGCTGAACATTTCTCAACTGGACGAGATTTACCTTGTCACGGTCACTTCGAAGCAGGCAGACTTGGACTACGTGAACACGGTGACCCACGTTATTGTCCCAACGGTTCTAAGGCTACTTGAAAAATTCAGCCCTGCCCCCCTCAAGCGAAACCCGCCTACGCCCGACATAGAACCCGAAGAACCAGCTGTTGAGCGCGTTGAAGAGCCTCAGACGGACAAGCATGAAGAGCAATTGGAGCCTAAGGAAAAATCGGAGACGATTCTACCAGAAACACCGGTCAACCAGCTCATAGTGGAAGACCTGAAAGGCTTTCGTGCACCATCAGACACGGTCCGCGTAGACAGCAACATAATACAGGAATGGAACGACCTCTACGAGGACAGGACCATAGAGGAAGCAGACGTCGAAAGCTTCGGCGGAAAATCAACACGGTGCAAGATCAAACCCATAAAAGAATCGAAGCTTGACGGACAGGGAAAGATACAGATACCCAGCAAGGTGCAACTCACCCTGGATGTCAAGAAGGGCGAGCTCGTGAGGGTAAAGCCCGCGGTTGAATAATGGAGGTTCATGGATCATGGTCAAGAAAAAGAAGGACGAGCTAGAAATCACAACCGTATCAGAGCCGACACTCATAGAGACCACAGACTACGAGAGCAACTTGCGCGCAAACCTCGAAGAAATCAAGAAATATGACGGTGTTGTAGGCTACATCCTCAGGAACACCACGTCCGCCTCGATTGACCTCAAAGAGCCGGCTAAGATAATAGATTATGCGATGCTCTCTTCCACAGTGTTTGACGCGACCGAAGAAGTCTCAGACCTTTTCGAGCTGGGCAGCGTTAAAAACATCATCGTCAACGGCAAGAACGTTAAAATGCTGTCTCTGACTGTTGAACAAAACAAGATAAGCATCTTCATGGAGAACAACGCAGACACAGAGAAAGTCTTGAAGAAGCTCAAAGCGTCTTAGAATTCAAGCAACCCTATTCTGTTTTTTTCTCGTCTTCTTCACGTAATTCAGTTTTCAGAACGTTTAAATCAACGTACTTGCATTACTATGAATGGGAGAAAGCGGTCACAAATAGCCTCAGAGAAGGGGGGCTATACCTGTGGGTTCATTGGTCGATACCAAGAACGACGGCAGCAGTAGCCATCGAGGAAACCTAGACATAATGGCAGATATTCTGGGCGCCTCTGATGGGGGCACCAAGAAAACGTACCTGATGTGCCGTTGCAACTTAAGCTTCAAACAGTTGAAGAACTACTCAAGCTTTCTAATCGGCAGCGGGCTTCTGCACTTTGCGAAAGAAGAAGCCAACAACGGAACGCTCCAAATCACCGACAAGGGAAAAGAGTTCCTGCGAGCCTACAAGAACCTGAAAGCCCTCATGAAGTAGCTGGTTGCAACAAGAAACTTCGCACGGCTTCCTTGATCTTCATCTTGCTCTTCGAATTATCAACTGCTATGAACTCGTATTCACTCAAGAACTCCGTGATCCGCTTGACCTGATTCTCATTCAGCCCCATCTCTTTCCGCACATCATCTAACGTGTGCCACTCGCCATCGCCTAGTATCTCAAGTATCTCAGCAATTCTTCTGGGCGTATGTCTCCCCGCGAACACTACTCTCTGTGACACGTTGCTTAAAGCGTTTCTGAAACTGTGTTTCAGAAGTATTTTCTAGAAAATTGTTTCTAAGAGCTGGCGCTGAAAAACTGCCGATGCTCTGAACCTCGGCTTTTTGGAACTTTTTTTAATGCCCTGAGCATTCAGCAAAGGCTTTATCAAAAGCAGCCGTAAGGAAGAACGGAGAATACACGAGATGCGAGAACAAGCCGATTGGGCGCACGTTCTCATTCGGTGCAAGAACAACGTACAGGAAAAGATCAAACCACTCCTAGAAAGAATAGACAGGCCGCAACCCGACTTGGGGATAGGAGCAGGCGGCGACCCTGTTAAAGACATAGACTTGGCAGCCGAAAGCGCTATTGTGAGCACCCTGAAAAAGCATGAGATTACGTTTACGTTGATCAGCGAAGAATCTGGCATAGTAGAATACGGCGAAAGCCCTCAGCGATGCTACGTTACAGCTGACCCGATAGACGGCACGACCAACCTCATCAGAGGCGCGCCCTTCTACGCGACGTCGATCGCGGTGTCGACGGAGCCGACTTTAACCAAGGTGCACACAGCCCTCGTGACAGACTTGTTTCACGGCACAACCTACACTGCGCAGAAGGGATGCGGAGCCTACAAAGATGACCGAAGAATAAGACCTTCCACAAGCACTTCGATGGAAGAGGCAGTCATAGGCATCGACTTGAACAGTTACAGGATTCAGAAGATCGCTCCGAGACTCACGAAACTGATAGGAAAAACAAAGCATGTGCGACACTTCGGAGCCAACGCACTCGAACTGTGCTATGTGGCAGACGGCACGACGGATGCTTTCATCGACATCCGCGGAAAACTCCGCGCAACAGACATGGCAGCCGCGTGGCTAATCATAAGAGAAGCAGGAGCCATAATAACGACGCCACAAGGAAAACCGTTACACGCCAAGCTTGACCCCAAACAGAAGGTGGAGTTTATAGCAGCTGCGAACTCGGAAATGCACAGGAGAATAATTAGCCTGACAAAACCCGAAAAGGAAAAAACATGATAGTCCCGCTTCCACCGTATGCAGCCGCACTTGTCAAAACGCATGGTGCGAGGACAATAGCGATAGCTGACCTTCACATAGGTTGGGAAATGGCTCTTTCAAACAAAGGCATACACGTTCCAACACAGACGCCGAAGCTGCTGAAGAAACTCGAAGAACTACTGTCCGCCTACAAACCGGATAGACTGCTTGTCCTAGGAGACGTCAAACACACGGTGGCGAGGGCTGAAAAAATCGAGTGGCAGGACGTGCCAGACTTCTTCAACGAGTTAAGAAAGCACGTAGAGGAAATATGTGTTGTCCGCGGCAACCACGACGGAAACCTGGAACCCTTACTCCCTGAAAACGTCAAGATGCTACCTGCCACCGGTTCAGCGATGGATGATGTTGGCTTCTTCCACGGACACCAGTGGCCCTCACCAGACCTTCTTAAATGTAGAACTCTAGTCATGGGCCACGTTCATCCAGTTGTGGCTTTTCGGGATCCTGCAGGGTTCAGAGTGACGAGGCAGGTCTGGGTGAAAGCGCGCTGCAACACAGCCCAGCTTACCGAAGTCCTGCTACGCAAACGGAAGATCAAGATTAAAGAGAACCCTGAGAAAACGTTGCACGAATACTACAAGATCAAACCGAAAGCCTCGCAGCTTTTCATAATGCCGTCTTTCAACGACTTCCTAGGAGGCAGACCGCTTAACGAAAGAAAACGACTTGGAAAGAATGATGCTAAGATGGTTGTAGGACCCGTTCTCAGGTCGGAAGCGGTCGACATGAAAAACGCGGAAACGTATCTCCTCGACGGAACCTTCCTTGGGACGCTTGAACAACTGAAAGCGTTGAGCTAGAGAAAAGCGTGCATAAGACTTATAGAGAAAGGCATTCTTCACACTAACTCGGTGATGGAATGTCATCAGAAGACGATTTCCCAGAATGGCTCAGAAGGAAACGTTCTCCATTCTTCAGAAACTGGGGTTTTGACGACATTGACAAGATGTTCGAAGAGATGGAGAAAATGATGGAACAAGAATTCAAGACATTCTCTTCAAGAATCCCAAAAGACTACGTCAGAGAACGCAAGCTTCCAGACGGCTCTACTGCGCGTGAACTGGGACCTTTCGTCTATGGCTACAGCGTAAAGATAGGTCCAGACGGAAAACCTGAGGTCCACGAGTTTGGAAACGTCAAGCCAATGAGGCATGGGCTCCCCCAAGTGCAGGAAGAACGCGAGCCGCTGGTGGACATAGTTGAGACAAACGGTGAAGTTCACGTTGTGGCAGAACTGCCAGGCGTTGATAAGAAGGACATCAAACTCAGCGGAACAGAAGACTCGTTGACCATAGCAGTCGACGCTCCGGAACACAAGTATTACAAGGAGGTCAAGTTGCCAGTGAAGATAAGGGTAAGAGAAGCAAAAACAGGGTACAAGAACGGCGTGTTGGAGGTCACGTTTTCCAAACTCACGGACGAAAGACCTTCCAAAGGTGAACCAATACACGTAGACTGATTCTTTCACACTTTTCAGCTTACTCAGAACCACCTAGGTAGCTCACCTCGCATGGATGAAAAATCAGAAACCGACACACTCAACAGCGTCTGCAAGAAAGCAAAAACAGAAGGCAAGCTGACCGGTAAGAACCTGACGAATCTCTACGAGATTTTTGGTCAAAGGTTCACGAGAGCCTTCGAAGCCTTGAAAGAAAACAGAGTAAAAAAGTACGTTTTCAAACCCAGCGGCAAAACAGTCTGGATCGTGGTGGGAAGGGAGCGCGACTACCTCATAATGCCTGAAGCTGAGTTCTGCACATGCGACGACTTCTACTTCCGCGTGTTAGACAGAGAAGTGCACCTGTGTTATCATCTCATCGCACAGAAGCTTGCCAAAAATCTAGACTGGTACGAGGCCATAGACGAACATGACGAGCTGTACGAATCACTGATGAACGAATGGAAAAAAGCTACTGCTTAAATACTTAAACTCAAATAGATTCGCGAAAGGAGAACGTCTCCATGGACATAGGATCATACTTTCAACTAATCATTTATACGCTCATGATGGCGACGTTCATTGTCATCGTTCTAGTATTTTTAGAGATATTCTACGGCAAAGAAGAGAAGCAAGAATAAACGGCCTCTTTATTCATCCTCTTGCGGGTCAAGAGAAACACAATGATACTTAATGCTGCAAGCACTATTGCGAACAAGATCAGCCAAGCTGCTTGTGGACCCGCCCCGAAAACTATGGGGATCGGCCCGATAAATATGACTCCACCATAGCTTGCTGAGCCGCCTGAATCAAGCGTTGCAACTGCGAGAATTACGATGCCTAGAAGAACGATGAAAAGGCCCAACATGAACAACAATAAGACTCTTGACACTCTTGTCGACTTGTTGCTCACGTGAAACATGACTCTTTCTGTGACCAGCATGAGTCCCAACTCATCCGGACATGAAGTGGATCACAACTGTCAATACTATGAGAAGCACCGTCAACGCTATGGCCAGCAGCAAAACCGTTCTAAGCGACTCTTTGTCGGTGCCGAAGACTATTGGTACCGGGCCTATTATTATTGCGCCGCCTCCCCTAGCCTTTCCTTTCCCCTTAACATTCGAGAAAAACATGAGAAGAGTGGCAATCACCATTATTATCACTCCGACAAGTATCAAAGTTGACCCTAAACCGTAAAGTGTCCCCGTATCCATTTGGTGTCGCAACCCCTTACACGTTGAAAATCGTCAATGGCTTTTAATAAGTCTTTTAGCATCAGTTGTCTGTCAGCCTGAGCTATGCTGGAACTGAAATGAAGACAGAGGAGATCATCGAACAGATCCGCGCGGCATGTCCATGGATTTCAACAGACCAAATTCTGAACAGACTTGACAAAGAAAAACGGAAAACTGGCGGCTTCATTTCAGACGAAACCCTTCTGAGCATGATTGCCGCCGAGTTCGGCTGCGCGATCTCAAGGGGTGAGAACCCTGTACCTTCGCTGTCGCTGGCAGACCTTATTCCTGGTCTAAATAATGTGACCGCTGTTGGACGCGTTCTGGCAACGTTCTCTCCTAAAGCCTTTGAGGGAACAAGAAAAGGAAAGTTTGCAAGCCTGCTCATCGCTGACAAGAGCTGCATCTTACGAGTTGTCTTGTGGAACGATAAGACGAGCCTGCTTGAATCTGGCGAAATAAGTGCAGGTCAGGTTGTGCGGTTTTCTCACGGCTACACACGAGAAGACCTCAGCAGAAAAGTAGAACTGCACGTTGGAGACAAATGCGAGGTTGAGGTCAATCCACAAGGGTTGGAAACGAAGGATTACCCCGGCATCGGAAAATTTGTGACAGCAATCGGGGAACTGAACGCAAGCCACAAGAACAAGAGAATAAACATCATCGGCACCGTCAAGAAAACGTTTCCTGCGTCAAGTTTTCAGAGGGGAGACTCAAGTCAGGGAAGAGTAATGCGTTTTGTGTTAAGCGGCCACACGGGTGAGGTCCCAGTCGTGGCTTGGAACGAAAAGGCTGTTGAACTAGAAAAAACGCTTCTGGTCGGCGCCAGACTAAAAATAGTGAATGCAAAGGTCAAAAAAGCCCTAGGAACAGAAGGGCTAGAAGTTCACGTTGATGCTGCTGCTCACGCAGGTCCACTGACGCAGGATGAGGAGCTCTTGAGCATAGCCGATCTGAAAGATGGCCAGAACGGTTTTGCAGTTGAAGGGGAAGTCGCCACGAAGCCCACGCTTAGAGATGTAAAAACTGCTAAGGGAGAACTTCTGAAACTCGCAACGTTCGAACTCAAGGATGAAACCGGCAGAATATGTGTCTCTGCATGGCGAAAACAAGCAGAAATCGCCGGTCGGCTCAAGCTGGGTGACAAGATAATCGTCAAAGACGCCTACGCAAAAAAGGGGTTCGGCGACCAACTCGAAATATCAACGAGAGCCCACACATCCATTACAATCCTTCAATGACACCGACTTCGGTGGCAACGGAGCACTCTTAGTGGTGTCGGGGGCGGGGTATCAGCCCCAATTTACCAGTAAAGGCATGCCTATTTATCTTGGCGATAGTTCGAAATTCTCACGAGCTACCAACAAACCGCAGTCAGGGTATTGTTCAGACTTCAGGGTCAATAATGGCGTTGGAGATTAGGTTTGGGTTTATGGTCAAATGGAGACTTCTGTGCATCTTCTTCTGCTATGTCAAATCTAAAACAATTTTGAAAAATCGTCATAGACCTTCTTCCTATGCCCAATAAACAGTACTACAACTTGTCCTTTGGTTCTGTCAATTTCGTAGATTGCACGGTAATCCCCTACTCTGAGGCTCCAGAAGTTGGAGTGCCTCAGAATTTTCCCAACTCTTTCAGGATTACGCTTCAAATCCCTTAATCTTTCTACTATTCTGGTTTTTGTCGAGTCCTCAATTTTTTCAAGTTCTTTGGCCGCTTTCGGATGCAAGAGTACAGAGAAAACCACTACAATTCCTCAAGTGGAATGAGGGACTTAGGATGTTTCTTTGCTTCTTCGCTACGTCTCGTCAGCATTTTAAGGAATTCGCGCGTCTTTTCGCGTTCCTCATAGAAGTCTAGTATTGTCTTTATGGCGTCACTTCGGCTTTTGAACCTACCCTCTGCTACCCACTTGTCTATTTCCTCAAGCATTTTTCCCGGTAATCTAAGCTGAACTTGAGTCAACAGCCCACCGTAAACAATACTGTTTACAAAACACTTAAGCCTTTCTCGTCAAAAGCTACCACGAATAGGACAATTAACGAGAGTGAAGACACGACATGAGCTTCACAAGAAACCTATTAGTTCTGGACCAATAGTTGATTCCATATTCCTCGATTCTGCTCAGTTAGAACCTTCACATTTCAAGCGTAAACCGAGGTTCTTCGTCTTACAGCAGGCCCATTCTTGCTCCTGATACTAAGGAATACACCGACGCTATTTATAGTGAAGAACAGGACAAAGAACAAAACGTAGCTAGCCCAAGATGCACATACGAGGCTTCCTCACCAAAACTAGCCTAGAAAAAAGCCCTAGATAGTGAAATGGTGCCGGGGGGCGGGATTCTGAGATGTGACCTCCGGATTTGTCCTTCTTGCCGTTATGTTGAGTAACAGCATTTCATATCTTTTTGATGCTATTAGTTTATTAGGGAACTGGCATGACAGACGGAAACTGTGGGAGCATGTTCGCGGAGCTCAGCCAGATACGCAAGAATCTCAGATGTGTATGCAACGCTGAAGACTCCTGATGAAGTTTATGAGGATGTTGATCATGAAACGCTAGTGACTATCAAGAAAGTTAACGCTCGCTTCATTATCGTCGTCTACAGGTAGGAAGACGGAGTCGCTAGGGTTATTACGCTCTACTACACTACTAAACTTGACAGACTCATTAGAGCAAAGATGGTGAGGGGCGCATGGAAGACGACAAAGTAAGAGCATGGTACGACAAGTCAGTGGACATTTTTTACCTGCTCTTCAAAGAAGGACCAAGCCACGAAGTCATCGAAGCCGACCCCGACGTGCACCTAGAACTGGACGAAAACGGCAAAATCATGGGAATAGAAATCTGGAACGCAGGAAAAAGCGGCTCATAAAGCAAGTGGCAAAAGCCATAGCCGAAACAGCCTGAAAGAAACGCAAGACTAAGTATTCCTTTTTTGGTGCCGGGGGCGGGATTCGAGCCCGCGACCTCTGGACATCAGGCGCTCAATGCCCCGTTCTTTGTTCTCCAGATTATGAGTCTGGCGCCCTGGCCAGGCTAGGCTACCCCGGCTGTCCTGCCTTGGCAATTTGGATTAGCTAAGCCTTGATTTAAGGGTATTTGGTTCTTCGCTTTTCCCGAAACCGTTTATCTATGTTTGCTTCTGAGACGGCTTTTGCCCCCGTTTGAAGTCACTGTTCTTGGTGGACACTGCTGGCTCTGCAGATTGTCGCTTAAGGTTTTCTTTTTTTGGGAATATTGCGATCACAGAATAAATCATTCTTTATTCGGTTAACAGAATTCGTTACAAAACGAGCCTGATTCTTGAGCTATAGCACAATTCCAGCCTAAACCGAGTCCCCCCACCCTTTCACGTTCAATTAGGCCACGAATGTCACCGCTCAGTCCTTGCACTATGGAGCGGCGAAATTGGGACCCTAGAGGGACCCTTCAGTCTAAGTTTTCCGCTCGTAGCTTTCTTTCAGCTTACAAGATATTTATCTAAATATTTCCTTAGGAGTCTATATTCTTCTTTCATGAAATATGGGTTTATTGCTGGGTCAAGTGCTCGATTTCTCGCTGGGTCAAGTTCTGGGTTAGTTTGTGGATTAAGTTCGAGATTGCTGTCTGGGTCAAGTGCTGGATAGAGTGATGGTGAAGTTTTTTTTATTTTTTTCAGAAACTCGTCAAGTAGTGTTGCCATGTCTTTTTGAACCTCTAATTTGTCTTCTGTCGCTGTGCAGATTTAAAGTTGCTGTCTTCTTTATACTGCATGACTTAGGCTAGAAAAAGAGAGTGGGTTTAGTAGTAGTATGTTATGGTTACGTTTGCTGTCTCTGTCAAAGGTGGATTAGGGTCAAAGAAATATACAACAAAGCCTGAAGGCAGGACAGGGAAAATTGCCGTTCCATTGTTGCCCAAGTTAAAATCATTTTGATACCTCAGAATTGGATAATAGTCCCAGACAACCGTGATGGTAACTGTCTCATTAAGTGTTGAGGAAACTTGGACAGAAACGTATCCTGCATATGGTGTGCTTTCCTCCAGACTTGCGGGTTCAACTGTGGGGAATGTGGATACTGTTCCATTATACAAGGTCGCAGATTCACTGAGGTTGAGAACACCCATCAAATTATTCATTTGATTTTGCAGATTTGTATTGTTAGCTTGCAGTTGCTTGTTTTGGTTTTGGAGATTGTTATAGCTGTTTTGTGCTGATATGCCAGTTATCGAAAAGTATGCTATAACAGCTATCAAGAGAATGCAGATTATTCCTAATGAAATAGCCACACTTCTTCTAACCATTTTCTTTTCACTCATTTTTGAACCCCTAGTTTGTTCTATATTGCTATGCGGAGATTAAGATTTTGCCTTTTGAGGTAAAAAATCGAAACAAATCTAAAAATACGGATTAGTTCTGCAAAATCGTTATATTTCATTCAGGAAGTCTATTCTGAGAAGTGCTCGGATTGAAAGCTGTTGAATCAAAACTAATAAGCGAGCTTATGAAGGACAGTCGAAGAAGTGACAGAGAACTAGCTAGGTCTATAGGCGTTTCTCAACCGACAGTCACAAGATTAAGGGCTAGACTCGAAAAAGAAAAAGTCATAAGAGAATACACTGTGATACCAGACTTTCAGAAATTGGGGTTTAAAATCTTGGCGATAACCTCTCTTGCCATGGTTAAAGAACCTGATTCGAAAGAGTTTGAAAGGGCACTAGGCACTTTCTCAAATATTCTAATGTTTGAAAGGGGCTTAGGCTTGAAGTCTTCGCATATGGTCGTTTCGCTTCATGAAGACTTCTCTTCCTATGCAGAATTTAAAAGAAAACTTGAAAAGAATGAGTTTTGGGAAGTGACGCATTCGGCAAGTTTCTTAGTGAATCTCAATGAAGATTCTGGTTTTCTGTCATTCTCAAATTTAGCAAAAGAGTTAGTGAAGATGTAGAAATTCTCTCTTGTCATCTTCACTCATTCTTTAACCTCTAGTTTGTTCTATATTGCTGTGCAGATTAAAGATTTCTGTCTTTGAGGTTTTGCGGAAAAGTTATAGCTGAACCGAAAGTAACTTTGTGGATTGGTGTTCGGATTGCTTGAAGGTAAGACGGTAAATCTGAGGATTGCTGAGAAGGAAGACCTGGATTTCATAGGCGAACATGCTAATGAC
Source organism: Candidatus Bathyarchaeota archaeon (assembly GCA_963707955.1). Taxonomy (GTDB): domain Archaea; phylum Thermoproteota; class Bathyarchaeia; order Bathyarchaeales; family Bathycorpusculaceae; genus DASPPK01. Next base: position 1,122,361 of record OY970176.1, read on the forward strand.
ATTAATTGTATGGGTGAGTACTGGTCTAATATTGAACAGGTTTCAAAGTCTGAATTAATGAAAGGATATGACAATCCTTCAAACTTGGTCATCTTACTTGAGGCTAAGAAGTTTATCATTCAGAAGAAAGATGGGACTAGGATAGGGGAGATTCGTCATTTTCTAGATTTACCCCACCAATTGATGGAGCTTGCTTGCTGGTTGGTGCCGAGTGAAAGGAAGAAAGGATATGCAACCGAAGCAACTCGGTTGATGGTTGACTATCTGTTTCTGTCAAGAGAACTTGCGAGGATTCAGGCAATAGTTGACGTAAGACACATAGCATCTCAGAGAGTTTTGGAAAAAGCAGGTTTCCAGAGAGAGGGGACGATGAGAGATGAAACCTTCGACAGAGGAGAATGGAGAGATTTCTACCTCTACAGCATTCTTAGAAGAGAGTGGAAAGAACCAAAGATACTGACAAAAACCGCTTGAAACACTGAGTAGCTTTTTTCTGTTCTGAGCCTTCCCTTTTTCTGTTTCGGAATAGCTCAAGGCTCGGAATAACGCCTTTTTAATCAGTTGATTAACTAATTCATTTTGAGGCATGAAAAGCGGTGTCTTGATAAATACTATATTCGCTATTTTGGCGAATAGAGTATTATATATTAATATACCCTGTATGCCTTAAGAAGGCACAGCAAGATGTTGAAAAAAACGGAGATAGGCGAGCACACCGACCAAGATGAAGAGACCGACATAAGAGAGAAGATAGAAATCACCCTGCGCAGGCTGCAAGAATTGAAAGGAAGAGTGGCGGAACTGAAACGCAGATGCGAAGAACTCCGACAGATGGAGTTAGAGCACACGGAACAGGAAGCCGTGGAAAACACGCTGCTGTGTGATAAGTGTGGACGCGCGTTGGACCCAGAGCAGCAAGTTGCGGTCAAAGATTCTGACGGCGTGGAGCGAAGCCACTACCACAAAGAGTGCTTCCAGACATTATTCAAGTGACAAGGCTCAGTTCGAGAACGGAAAATCTATTCTTTCTCCAGCTTCTCTACGCCAGAACTCTTTCCAACGTACACTATGTCTGCCATTCCAACAAAGAGCCCCGTTTCCACAACTCCTGAAACAGCTTTTAGGTCTCGCGCCAAGTCAGCAGGCCTGCGTATGAGTCCAAAATCCACGTCGAGGATCACGTTGCCGTTGTCCGTTATGACGGGCCCAACCTTTCCCGTCCCTTCCCTGATAATAGGCGTTCCACCGATCTCTTTCAGTCTGCGTATCACGAAAGGCACTGCGAAAGGCAGCACTTCTATCGGCACTGGCTGACCGTTTTCACCGAGTACTCTAACCTTTTTACTCGCATCTGCAACGATGATGTTCTGTTTGGAGGCGCAGGCAACAATCTTCTCGCGCGTAAGGGCCCCGCCCATCCCTTTGATCAGGTTCAGGTGCGCATCAACCTGGTCTGCACCGTCAATCGTCACATCCAACACAGGGTGCTCATCAAGCGTCGTTATTGGAATCCGATGCTTGACGGCAAACATGAAAGCCTGGTACGATGTTGGGACGCCGAGAACGTGCAGTTTCTTGCGCGCAATTTCGTTTCCGATCTCTTCGATAGCGTAAGCCGCTGTGCTTCCGCTTCCCAAGCCCACGATGAAACCGTCTTTCACGTGTTTGACGGCTTCCAAGGTCGCCATTTTCTTGGCCTTTTCAGCCCATTCGCTCTTAGGATTCAATCTCCATCTGTCCCAGCCTGTCTAGAACCTTTTCCACTTCTGACCGGATTTCCTCTATCCTTTTTTCAGCTTCAGTCCTTGGAGTGGCCTTGGCCGGCGCTTGTTTCTTCTTTCTCTTAGCCTTTTCCTCGGCGCCAGCTTTCTCCTCCGAACCCGATGTCTCAGCTTCCGCAGTTCTAGGTCCGACAGCTATCTCCTTTATCGGTCTTACCTCTGTTTTGGACCGCAGTTCATCGATTTTTGAAGTGAGTTCGTCGAAGCGGTCGCTGAACAGTTTCATCAAGTCTTCCTGCATAGTTTCAAGCTCATGCAGAGCAACTAGAGACTCGTCCTTCGAAATAGCGTCCTTCACAGTCATCATTCTGGACTTGTACGTCTGTGCAAGTCTCTCCCTCTCTTCCTCGGTTATTTTTCCTTCGGCATGAGCCTCGTACAGCCTTCGGATAGCGTCGCTTAAGATTTCCCTCTCCAAGTCCAGTATTCGCAGCTCGTCCCTAGCGTGTGAAGCATCTTCTGTTTGAACACTCTTAACGACCTTGAAGGGGTAGCCTCTAAGTTCAGGCGGAACTATTGCCTCTTTGGAGATTCTCTCCTTCTTCGGCCGCCTTCTCATCCCGAAAATCACGATCACACAGACGATAATTGCCCCTACTGTGATCAACGTGATGGTTATGGGATCAAGGGGCAATACCCAATTCCCTCTCTATCTTCTTTGCTTACTGTCCATATATAAATTGTTTAATCGAAGCGCACGGAACGTTCCGCCCCAGAGCAAAAAAGATTTCAGCCGAGACTATCAGTTTCCACTGTTATTTGACGAGGACGCCGACGAGCTTAACCCTCTCAACAACGTCATCTCCGTGAGGCGCGAGCGCCATCTCTTCCGTCAAGTCTCTCCCAGACCGCGTGCTCACCCTGATGGTCACCTCCTGCCCAAAGAAAATCATCAGTGACATCGTAGACCTTGCCTTTGTAAGCTATGTAAGCCGGCCTTCCATCCTTCCCATCATAGTTCCTCAGCTCTTCCAGCGTGAACTTTCTCTCAGCACTCATGACATCATCGCTCTGACGAATTAGACGAGCGAAGGTTATTTGAGATTTTCGGACCGAAGCAGAGGACCGCCATGAAAGAAACATGGAGCCTCGGGCGGGATTTGAACCCGCGACCCCCGCCTTACCAAGGCGGAGCCCCAACCGAGCTAGGCTACCGAGGCACGTGCGCACACCCTATTAGTGACGAACGGTTTTTTATGTTTTGAGGCTTCCGGAACCCTGCAGGCCAAGAGCCGATCCTTGTAGCAGACGCAGAAAGGAATAATGCAGCCGCATTCAGGTTTGGAAGTCATTATTTGCAAGTGTTATAGTCTTGTAATGATTCAACATGTGCCCACACCGCCATACTCTTACCAGTGGTACTTGGGCACGAACCCCTATCCAAGCGCAACGTTGGCCTCATGGACTTTTACTCCACCATCAGTCGGCATTTACTTTGTGTACTTAAACGTAACAGACTTCAGAGGCCGAATAGCCATATCCAACACTGCTAGAGTCGTCGTAACTTCCCTCCCAGTCGGAGGGTACTCCGTTTCGCTGGAGAGAACAACGTCAACACTTCCGATCTTCTGCTACGGCGCACTCATCGCAGCCTTTGGAGCTACAACAACCATAATCAGACGCAAGAAGAAGTGACAGCTCCAATCGCTCCAGAACGATGCTGCTTTCGTAGCGAGAACAAACCAAGCAGAGACGAAGCCCAAATTTCTCAAGAAACCTGTCGACAGCCAGCCTAAATGGTGCCTCGTCATATGGCTGATGATTTTTGACTCTTCGCTTGCAACGCAGACCGTTTCTTGGGCTGCAAGAATTCCTGAGCTCTACAACTAAACAAATATAAAAGAAACTACAGTTTCACCATCTGAAGACCACCATTGCGGGGGTGTCCGAGTCTGGCCAAAGGAGACAGGCTTAGGAAAGCGTCGACGTTGAACGAGCTTTATGAAACCTGTTGCCGCAGGGCTGCGTGGGTTCAAACCCCATCCCCCGCACCACAATTTCACGCATGATTTGAGCTTATTTAGGCAAAAAGAACCCAATTTAGGATATTAGGAGAGAGGGTTGAAAATTGAACACGCGTTTACCGGCAAAAGTGCTTTTCATCCGCAGCGCTCGCGCTTCGGTTTTTCCCACGTCATTTTTGAAGAACTTTTTGACTTTTGAAACTGTAACCAATTCTCAAAAACCCCTGCTCAAGAACGAAGCCAGTAATGAACACGTGCTGTACGCCGAAGAAAGGTTGAAGCTCACGCGTTCAGCTTTTTAAGGCCAGCGTTCTCCATTGTTGTGCTGTGATAGTCTCAATAATCGTTCTTGTAATAGTCCTAGTTCTCATTGCAACTAGACGGATAGGAAATATCAGGCTGCAGATTTGGCAGGTAATGCTTTTTGGAGCAATCCTCGTCCTGGTGACTGGGCAAATATCTCCGGCAAACGCTTTGACGTCGATAAACCTTGATGTGATGCTTTTTCTGTTTGGAATGTTTGTTGTGGGAACAGCTCTTGAAGAAAGCGGCTACCTGGCACACCTCTCTTACAAGCTTTTTAAGAAAGCGAAATCACCAAGCCAGCTACTATTGACCGTCCTGTTCGGCATGGGCGTGGCATCGGCTTTTTTGATGAACGATACTCTGGCAATAATGGGTACACCAATTGTTCTGCTTCTAGCAAGACAGCACCAAATGCCTCCGAAACTCATGCTCCTCACCTTAGCTTTCGCAGTGACGATCGGAAGCGCAATGAGCCCCATAGGAAACCCACAAAACGTTCTGGTGGCGATTAATGGCAATATCCCGAACCCCTTTGTCACTTTTTTTGGTTTTCTCCTACTGCCGACCATCATAAACCTTTTCCTAGCCTTCCTTCTGCTAAGATTCTTCTATGGTAAAGACCTCCATGAGAACAAACTGGTCCATTACGAAGAACCAGTAAAAGATCCCAAGTTGGCAAAAGTTTCGAAGTTTTCACTCATTCTAATTGCTGCTTTGGTCATCGCAAAGATCATGACAGTATTCTTGAGCATTCAAATAGATTTCAGACTGACCTATATCGCACTAATACCAGCACTTCCGATTATAGCATTGAGTCCGAGAAGGTTCGAAATAGTTAGAAAGATAGACTGGCGTACGCTGATATTCTTTGCCGCAATGTTCATTTTGATGCAAAGCGTTTGGGAATCAGGATTTTTCCAGTCAATAATAACCGGGCTGAACTTGAACATAACCTCCACGGTCATGATCTTGCCGATCAGCACGCTTCTGAGTCAACTGATTTCCAATGTACCCCTAGTCGCATTGTATTTGCCAATGCTTTTGAAGGCTGGAGCCTCCACGGGAGAGATGATGGCTTTAGCAGCAGGAAGCACAATCGCGGGCAACCTTTTCATCCTCGGAGCCGCAAGCAACGTAATAATAATACAGAACGCAGAAAAGAAATTCGGAGAAACCATCACATTTTTGGAATTTGCAAAAATCGGTGTTCTTCTAACAGCTGTTAACGTGCTTGTTTATTGGCTGTTCTTGTCTGCACACCTTTAAGGATATGAAGGAATTTATCGCGTAGATGTGCTTCTTTAGCGCGCGCTCTTCTAATAGCGGACGAACGAAGTCTCCGCACCGTTAGGACTAGGAATTGCGCCGTGTCTTCGTAGCGCGCGCTGTCCAGCTATAGCTTTTCCGCAAAATCGAAACTGGGTTTTTGGTTTGGTTGTAGTTGGACAAACTCTAGTCGTGTGCTATAACTTGATTTCTTTTGAACTAACGGTTTCTACAAAGACATCATTTAATGGTGCGTTTATGTGCAGAGATCTGCCTACTTTCACGATTATTTTGTCTAGAAATAGTCTGTCAACAGTGTCAAAGCTGCTTATGTTTAGGGATTTCGCTTCTTTTAGTGCTTGGGAATACAGTTTTTCATCGAAGTCAACTTTTTTTGGGTCTAGAACATTATATCCAGCGTCTTTTCTCACAAACAAACCGATACCAATATGCGGAATATACTCGATGTCTTTCCTTAGATAAGGAGACAACATGCCAGTGTACAGTTCATCGTGCAAGACAATAGCTTCTTCATTTCCTTCCTTTAGCAAAAGGAGCAACCAGTGGTCCCAAGATTTCGCGAAGCCTTCTATATGAATCGGAAAAGGTTTCCAATTCTTCAACACTGTTTCAATATGTTCTGTCAGTTTCGTTTCTTCAACGTTACCGCAAGGCACTGGGAATACGAATGGTATGTGTGGTTTCAAAGAACCTGCAAAAGGGTTATATTTCCTGCGAAAAGAGCCAATATCCTCTTCAGTTTTCTTATCAAGCTTTGGATAATAAAGCAACGCGTAATACATAATGTAAGAAGATAGCCACCTTTGTTTTTAAAACCTAGTCCGCACAGTCTTTCAACCCGCTACAACTTTTTCCGCAAAACCTCAAAGACAGAAATCAAATCTACTCAGCAACAGAGGACAAACTAGCGCGCGCCAAGATGTAAGGGATATTAGGATGAATCTCCATACTCGATGTTAATTCCCGCCTCTTCTTTAAACTGCATCCTATAGAAAGAGGAGTATATTCCGCCCGTCTCCATCAGCTCTCCATGAGTCCCTCTCTCCACTATCCGCCCATGATCGATCACTACGATTTCGTCGCAGAGCCTTATGGTCGAGAGCCTGTGGGCGATGATGATGACTAGTCTGTTCGACAGCAGATTTTTCAGGGCATTCTGTATAACGAGCTCAGTGTAGGGGTCGATGCTAGATGTGGCCTCGTCCAGGATGAGGATGTCCGGGTTAGTGAGGATCGCCCTCGCGAAGCTGATCAGCTGCCTCTGGCCGATGGAGATGTTTGAAGATCCCTCCTGGAGGATGTAGTCGTATCCTCCAGGGAGGTTCATAATGAACTTGTGAGCTCCCACCATCTTCGCTGCTTCGATGACCATCTCATCGGTCGCCCCGGGTATCCCGAAGCGGATGTTGTCCCTGATGCACATTGGGAATAAGTAGGAGTCTTGGAGGACAATGCTTTCGTGGCTCCGCAGGTCGGAGATCTTTAGGTTCCTGATGTCACGGTCATTCAGTTTAATACTGCCGTCGAGCGGGTCGTAGAACCTTGATATCAGGTTGATGATCGTGCTCTTCCCCGCGCCGGTGGGCCCAACTATTGCGAGCTTCGGTGTCTGGTGGCCTATCTCGAAGTTGATATCGTTTATGACAGGTATCTTAGGGTCGTAGCCGAAGGCGACATTCTCTGAGCTGAGCTTCTCCGACTTTCCCACCTGAACTGCCGTGTCATCCGGCGGATCTTCTACCTCTGGTTTTGTGTCGATGAGGTCGAACATCCTCTCGGTCGCGGACATGGCCTGCTGGTACTGATCGTATGCCTGGACGAGTGCTAGTATCGGGTTGAAGAACATAATCTGGAACGCAGTGAAGGCGATGAATGTCCCCAGGGTTATCTGGCCGTTCATCGTCATGATCGCCCCGTACCAAAGGACCACGGCTGTTCCAGCGACCCTGATAGCATAGGCGACCGGCTGGTAGATTGATGAGACGAGCACAGCTAGGATCCGCTGCTTAACGACCTTGTCCTGCTCGTCGTTGAAGTGTTTGTTGAATCTGTCGACCTGGACGAATGACTTGATGACCTTCATCCCTGAGAGGCTCTCCTGCATGGTTGAGATCATTCCCGACGTGTTCAGGAAGGCGGCCCTATTGTATTTCCTCGACAGCAATCCGAGGTAGTAGGTTGCTATCGCCGCTATGGGCATGACCACTATGGCGAGTAGGGCGAGTTTCACGTTTAGGAAGAATATTATTGCGATGCCTAAGAAGAGGGATCCCGCGTTCTGTACAATACTAGTGAACCCCATCCTGAAGAATATCCTGACGTTGTTTGCGTCGTTAATGGGCCTGGCTATTATTCTCCCCGTCTCTCCCTCGGAGAAGTACCTAAGGGAGATAATTTGCAGCCTAGACATTATGTCTTGTCTTATCCTGGCGACAGTGTTCTCGCCGAGGATCCTTATCTGCCACGTCGAGACGTACTGTGTGTAGTAGTAGGCAACTGTTATGACTAGGAAGAGGGGAATCCACCAGATGAAGCCGGCCATGTTCCCGGGAGTGATTATGTCGTCCACCACGAGCTTACTCATGTAGGGCACCATCACAGTCGTTGCCGAGCTGGCGATGAGGGCCATGGACGCTAGGACAAAGTTTCTCCGGTTAGCGACCGCGTACCTGTAAAGCCTGACAAGAAGGTTCCTGTCTCTGTTGTTTCGCTTCTTTTGGGCTTCGCCTATCGTCGAGAAGACGCCGTAGCCGCTAGGTCCTCCTCCGCCCCCTCCACCGGTACCTATCGACATCTAGGGCATCTCCTGGCCGCGCGCACTCGGGGTCTTCTCGAGGAACTGGGTCTCGTACACCCTCTTATAGATGCCCGCCCTGGCCATGAGTTCGCTGTGGGTGCCGAATTCTGCGACCCTGCCCTCCTCAAGGACCAGTATCTTATCAGCGTTCTTGATCGTGGAGAGCCTCTGGGCGATAATAAAGGTCGTCCGCCCCTTCATCGCCTCCTCAAGTGCCTGCTGGATCTCCTGCTCCGTCCTGGCATCGACGAAGGATAATGAGTCGTCGAGGATCAGTATCTTTGGGTTCGTCAGGATCGCCCTGGCAATGGTTATCCTCTGCTTCTGCCCACCAGAGAGGGTTACGCCTCTCTCCCCAACCAAGCTATCGTACTTGTCAGGGAGGGAGTCGACGAAGTCGTGTATCCTCGCGAGCTTCGCAGCGTTTATGACCTCCTCTATGGTCGCGTCAGCCTTGCCTAACGATATGTTGCTGTAAATAGTGCCTGTAAAGAGGAGGACATCCTGCAGTACTGATCCGATCTGTTTTTGGAGGGAGGTAAGCTTGTACTCCTTGATGTCTACGCCATCGATCTTTATGCTTCCTGACTTAACGTCGTAGAACCTAGGAATGAGGTTGATGAGAGAGGTTTTGCCAGAACCAGTGGACCCGAGTATGGCTATCTTCTCCCCGGCTTCCGCTTTGAAGCTGATGTCAGTGAGTACATTGGTGCCGCTAGTGTAACCGAAGTTGACGTTATTGAACTCGACTTCACCCCGCTCGATGGCGATGTCCCTGGCGTTAGGCGAGTCCCTGACATCGATTGGGGTATCTTCCATCTCCTCTATTCGTTCGAGGCTCGCGGAGGCGTTTACCCAGGAACCAATGACGTTGGCAAACGAGTTGAGCTGAGGGACGATCCTCTGCATGTATGTGGCAAATAGTATGAGGCTGCCGACGAGGAGGATTGGGTTCGGCCCAAGGAGAAGGCTCGTGCCGTATACGTAGACGAACGTCATGCCGATCTGGAGGATGGTTTGAGGTGAGGGCGTGTAGAAGGCCTGCAGCCTCCCAGCGGCGATGGCGGTTTCGACGTACTTCGACTCTACCTGCTTGAAGCCATCCTTCATCTCCGTCTCCTTCTCGAATATCCTTACATTCTTCATGCCAATGATGTTCTGCTGGATGTAGGCCCCGAGCTTGCCGAGGATGAGCATCATCTTCATGAATAGGGGGCGGACCTGGGTGAACTGCCTAAACTGGAGGTACATGATGAGGGGCATAGGGGCGAGGGTCAGCAGTGTCAAGACAGGGTTTATTGGGACCATGATCAGCAGGCAAGCGGCCACTATGAAGACAGAGTCGGTGACGCTGGTCGGCCAGTTACCGGCGAAATTGTTTACGGCCTGGAGGTCCATCGTGGCGCGAGAGACGAGGTCGCCGACTGCGTTGGAGTCGAAGAACCCGAAAGACTTCTCCTCAAGCGACTTGAAGTAGTCCGACCTGATGTCTCTTGTCTGCCACTCGGCGACGTAGCTGTTCATGAACGACTCAGCGAAGGTTAACAGTCCGACGCCCATGACGACGAGGATCGTACTGAGGACAAGACCTGGGAGGAGGGCCCGCTGGCCTCCGATGATTACCTTGTCGATGATCAGGGCTAGGTAAAGGGGCTCGAAGGCGAAGAGGATAGCCCTGACACCGCTTAGCCCGGTCATGATTATATAGTGCTTGATGTAGGGCCTGTTGTACTTCATGAAGGTCCTAAATTCTTTCCCTGAGCTCAAGATGTCCCGTTTGACTTTCATCTTGGCTATCCAATCTAGCACCGGTTTAGCAACGCTCATTTAAACCACCAGACCCATTTCTTCTCCACACAGTTACTGTGACTTATTTTTCATCGCGAGCGCGCGAGCAAAGCAACTTTTGTCGCGCGCGCTACGTTCCAAAGGCAACTCGGAACGTACAGCAGACATAGCTATCTTTCGCATCGAAAAATCACTTAACGCGCGCTCGCCCTATTGTCAGGATAGGCATGGTCTTACTTCGCCACAGCTCTTAGTTGTTGGCCAGTTGTGAAGACTGAGCGCAGAACTCCCATGGCTTTGACGACGACTTCCCTATCCTCAGCGCTGACATCTCTGAGTTTGTCTGCGAGATATGCCATGTTTTTCTGTCTGGAGGCTTCCAAAATCGTTATTCCACGAAGTGTGGCGGCTAATCTCACACGTCGTCTGTCAGCGGGATTATCTTGCCGCGTCATCATACCACGTATTATGAGGCCGTCCACAAGCCTACACGTGGAAGGGGGAGTCAGACCCATATGATTTGCCACGTCCAAAAGCGAAGAACCTTCATTGCGGTTCACAAAGGCCAATGTTCGGAACTGAGGAACGGTTAAGTCAGGTGACCTTCGACTGCGCATCTCAGATCGTATGTCCCTCATAACGATTGGAACCACTTCAAGCAATTCACGGGCGGCTTCTTCTAAAGTAGCGGTCATGTTAATTGCACTTTCTAATAATTAGATAATAGAACTATTTAACCCTTAACGCGCGCGCTTTGCGAGCGGACTCGAACCCATTTGGGTTTAAGTCCAGGCGGGCCGCCATAGTCATGGTCTTTTTACGGTAAAGTTGGGTGGGGGCCCCATCCCCCGCACCTTCAATGCGCCACTTTTATGTACTGTCTGGCGATAACAGGTGTTCAGGCATATTCGCCCAGACTTTTTCTCTTTCCTCCGGGCAAGGCTGAATGGGAAGGGTTACAATGAATGTGCTTCCTTTGCCAACAGTGCTTCTTACATGGATTTTGCCGCCGTGTGCCTCAACGAAGCGCTTGCAGATAGGCAAGCCGAAACCCATTCCCTTCGCTTTGGTGGTGAAAAGGGGCCTGAAAATATTTCTCAAAGTGTTCTCGGACATACCAGCCCCCGTGTCTGAGAAAACAATTTCCAAGTCACCGTTTGATTCCCTGCTTTCTATCGTCAGTTTGCCGCCCTTAGGCATGGCATCGACAGCGTTTTTGACTATGTTCACAAACACTCTCTTCATCTTGTCTGTGTCAACTTCCATCTTCGGCTTGTCTCTTGTCAGATCTGTTACCCGAACTTTTTTGGGAATCTTAACAGCGGACAAGGCTTCCTTCACCATTACTCGAGGGTTGCTCTCATTCAAATCAAGCTTTATGTCTCTTGAGTATTCTAAGAGGTCGTTTATGATCTTGTTCGAATATTGAACATCCTTCTCGATAACCTTGAACATTTCTTTCAATTTGCTGTCCATTTTCGGGCTGCATTTTGCCTTTAGGTAGTAAGCGGCACCTGCGATGCCCGTTAACGGGTTGCGCAGGTCGTGACCAATCATGGCTGCTAACTCGCCGATGGCAGCAAGTCTCTCAGACTTGACAAGCTGCTGCTGAGACCTCCTTCAGTTGTTTGGTTCGCTCCTCCACCTTTTCCTCCAAGCGCTGCGCGTATTCCCTGACCTGTTGTATCAGTTTCCCGTTTTCTATGGCTGTGGCAGCTTGATGAGCAAACAGTTCAAGGGGAGCAAGTGACGCTCTCGTCGGACGCCGGCCATCTTGCGGATCATCCATGCTCATTATGCCAACAACTCTTCCGCCTGGCAGTCGCAATGGTATGTACAACAGGTCGTCAGGGTTCCAACCAAAAGCATTCTTTTTCTGCATCTTGCTCGGAACTGCATACTTGAACTGCTCCTGAACAAGCGGGTCGCTCCAAGGCAGATAGTAGAATTCGCCTAAGCGATAATGTTCAAACATAGAACTCAAACGCTTACGCATTACTTTGCCAGGTGGCTGATGACCCCTCAGATGCTCTTCTTCTTCCTTGGTTAATCCTGCTGCGACAATGTCGGTTGTTTCCAGGTTTTCGTCCTTCAAGGTTATGACTGCTCTTCTCCATCCCTGCTCGCAAACAACTTCTAGAATCGTTTGCAGTCGCTTGTGGAGATCCGTTGAGCTGAGCAGTACGGCAGAGCTTTTCATTAAACCTGACATCTTCTTGGATATGTTCCGATAGTTTTCCTCGCTTTCTCGCAAAGCATTTTCCATCTGCTTTCTATCGGTAATATCCCAGAAAGTGCCCAGTATGCCAACAACATTGCCCTTTTCATCTTTTACAGGAGTTTTGACCGTATGCACATACACTCTTTTCTTATCCTGGACATATTCCTCATCTATGCCTTCGGCGTTCCCTGACTCCAAGATTCTCTTGTCATCGGCTCTGTATTTTTCAGCCAACTCCTTAGGATAAAAATCAAAATCTGTTTTGCCTTCAATCTCATCGCTCCTCATTTTTAAGTCTTGAGCGTACTTCTTGTTGCAGAATATATAAACCGAATTTCTATCCTTGAAGAAGACTTTCCGCGGAAGGTTTTCAAGCAATGTTTTGGCCTTTCTTTCGCTTTCATGCAGTGAATCAGAGGCTTTTTTCTTCTCTACTACTTGCAGTATTCCACGGGCCAGTTCACCATAAACTGTTTCTGGTGCACCAGATTTTACGAAGTACCCGTTCGCGCCAAGGTTCAGCGCTTCAATGGCCACTTCTTCTCTCCCCTTGCCAGTGAAAATGACAAAAGGAGTATTGTCGCCTTTCTTTCTTAGCTCCTTCAAAAATACAAGTCCATCTTTTCTAGGCATCTGGTACTCTGAAACGATCACATCAAATCTTTCCTTTTCCAGTTTCCCTAAGGCTTCCTCAACAGACTCTGCAGTGTAGATTTGGAACGGGCCTTGCGTCTCCAAACATTGCTTCGCAACCTTCAAGAAAGAAGGCTTATCGTCAACTTGCAAGACACGCAACTTCACCTTCTCAGCAGAACCTAGGACTATCTCAGCTGCAGACGGAACGACAGATTCAACCAAGAACGATACCCCTCATACTCACCATTACACGTATGTGCATCATCAGCAATGTGTTGGAAGGCTTTCCTGATTAAACAATTATGAATACACTGTCAATATTCAAAAACAGGTTTCGATGATAACTTTGCATCGAACATATTTCTACTGATTTGAAAAAAGATTATGGATATAACCTATGAGCAGGTTTACCAAAAATGGATTCTGCCGATAAGGCTGGTGAGGTCTCCATCCTTCTCACCGCGGCAACGCTGGCTAAAAAGTTTAATGCTGTCATCAACATCTATTTTGGCCGAAATGACCATCCGCATTTGAGGGTTTCTAAATCCATCTTGTTTCTATTTCTTTGATGGCTTGAAAATGAGGGTCATCTGAAACGCAGCTTGCTTTCAGGTGTGATGCTGTAGCTGCTATCATGCTGTCGGCCATGGAGAGCTTGTACTTGTGCCTCAGCTCAGCCGAGCCCTTTGCGATTTCTGCATCTACCCCTACTATCTTGAAATCTTTCTCCAGCAAGGTCGTCCTCAGCATTGCGGACTCGCGCCCCTCGCGCGCCAGCGTAAGCTGATAAACCTCGTGGATCACGATCGCTGAGACATATTTTTCCCGGCCTCTCAATTCTTCCTTAGTTCTTTGAAGCACTTTCTCATCCTTAGAGTAATAATGTTCGATGAAGAACCTAGTGTCATAAACCGTTCGAGACATCTTCTTCCCTGAGTTTATCCAGAAGTTTCTTCATTTCTTTAGGAGTTCCATACTGGGATCCGGAACCAGCAAGGTCCAACGTCGATTTCTCGGGTTTGAACAGTATCCCCTCTTCGGTTTCGATGACCTGAAGCCTCGTTCCCTCTTCAATCTTGTACTTCTCACGGAGTCGCGCTGGAATTGTGGTCTGACCTTTCCTGGTTACTACAACCTCGTGTTCCAACTCTATCACTGTAGTACATTCGTACAGTAGTACATTTAAGTCTTCCTACTCAAACCACCAGCCATCTCTTCTATGCCAGATTTTATATTCTGACTACTAGTAACCATTAAGCCGATCGCGGTCTTCGGGAGGTATACGAGTGAGTGCTTGTGTTCACCGTTTGCCCGGTTTGGTACTAGTTGATCACGAATTCAACGTGCCACTCGATTACGGCCGGCCTGAGGGCGAGACAATTAATGCATTTGCACGTGAGGTGGTTGCAACTGACAAGGAAAAACAGGATCAGCCGTGGCTAATCTTCTTTCAAGGCGGTCCTGGCTCGTCAGCGCCGCGCCCAGAAGACAAGAGTGGCTGGTTGAAACGGGCACTGCAAGAATATCGCGTGTTGCTACTCGACCAGCGCGGCACGGGTCGCAGCTCACCCATCAACCACCAGACATTGGCACGCTTTGCCACGCCTAGAATGCAGGCTGATTACCTGAAAAACTTCCGCGCCGACTCCATCGTCCGCGACGCTGAACTGATCCGACGCAAGTTAGTCGGAGCGGAAAAGCCCTGGACCGTGCTGGGGCAAAGCTACGGCGGTTTCTGCATAACGCACTATTTGTCCGCTGCACCAGACGGCTTGAAAGAGGCGATGATAACTGGTGGTTTACCGCCTCTGAATCGTCCAGCGGACGATGTTTACCGCGCCACTTATCAACGTGTAAGCGAAAGGAACAGGCTCTACTATGAGCGTTACCCCGATGACGTTGAGCGCGCCCGCGAAATCGTCGACCATTTAGCATCTCACGAGGTAAACCTGCCGAACGGTGACCGCGTCTCATCACGACGTTTTCAACAACTCGGCATGGCCTTCGGGATCAGCACCGGTTTCGAGCGAGTTCACTATTTGCTTGAAGACGCGTTTCTGCAAGGCGCAACCGGCCGAGAGATTAGTTACACTTTCCTGCGCGGCTTCGAAAACTCTCTGTGGTTTGAAACCAACCCGATTTACGCGATCCTGCACGAGTCAATCTACTGCGAAGGGGCTGCGTCGAATTGGTCGGCCCAGCGTGTCCGTTCGGAATACCCGGAATTCGAGGTCACGCCTAGTCAGCCTGTGTTCTTCACGGGCGAGATGGTGTACCCGTGGATGCTCGATGAGTACAGGTACCTCCGCCCGTTGAAAGAAGCTGCGGAGATTCTGGCGGCATACGACGGCTGGCCGTATCTCTACGACAAATCAACCCTGCAATCGAACACTGTTCCGTGTGCAGCGGCTATTTACTATAACGACATGTACGTTGAGCGCAGCCTTTCAGAGGAAGCCGCCCGAAATATTCGAGGGATCAAACTGTGGGTCACCAGCGAATACCAACATGACGGCCTGCGCGTCGACGGCGACAAGGTGCTGGGCCGCTTGCTCGGCATGCTCCACGGCGAGATATGACAACTGGGCATCGACCATTTCGAGACAAGAACTTTGCGCACGCGCTTCTTCGACGCTCTTACATGTGAGGAGCATCAGCGACATCTCGGAAACGATGTGCTGCTTATCACATCAATCTCTGATCGAAGTGCGACCGAAACGTACTCTACGTATTGATCTTCTTTATTAGCCAAGCGAGTCTTTGCCCAAAGTCTTTCACCGTGTTAATTCCTTCCTCGTCTTTCAGAACATCTCCCTTTGAGCGGCCAAAAGCCACGGTCCAATATGATGAGCCGGGAACGATCATTTCAGAGATCATGAAGAAGAACATGAGCTGCGCAAGAGTGAAATTGTGCCCAGCTCGACGGGCGACAACGATCGGTCCGCCCACCTTGTTTTTCAACGGTTTTCCGCGTTTACTGTAGAATCTGCTGATCAAGGTAACTATCTGCGGTGTCGCTGCACCGAAGTAGACTGGAGTGGCGAGTATGATCCCATCGGCTTCTTTCATCTTCTTGAATATGGATTCAAAATCGTCTCTGATATGACATTTGCCAGTTTTCGAACAGCTTCTGCACCCATCGCAAGGCTCTATTTTCTTTCCCGCCAAGCTTACTAGTTCTGTTTCAAGCCCCTCCTTCTGTACTTCGTCCAGCGCTATGCGAGTCAAAATCTCAGTGTTTCCTCCCAGACCTTGCACTACCAACTATGCCCACAACCTTCATTCTTCGGTCACTCTCACCTTCGGAAACTCCTTTAGAGAATAAAATTCTATCTGAAACTGGTCTCCGACATTGATTGATTTGGATTAGGACTTCGCGCGCGCTAGACACACCTAACAGACTCGCTGACCACGCAGAGTTCGCACTTTTCAATGTCGACCAACGGGTCAAAGGTCTTGTGCAGCTTACACAGCAAACCCTTCGCCCTAATTGTCCTGCACACTCCGCAGTACATGACGATCAAGTCCCGATGCGAAGAACCACCCTTAGCCAATGACTCCGACATGTTGGTCACCAAACGCTTAACGTCACAGTCGTTCTCCAGGTCGATGGCTTTTCCCCTGATGTTTCTGCAGTACAAGCTTATCGCCGGCTGGCTGACGCCGAGAAGCTTGGCCGCCTCAACCTGCCTAAGCCCGTGGTTGGCCATAAGCTCTTTGGCTATCATAGCGCGGACTACTGGCAAGACGCATTTGACGGCAACTTCACATGGAACAGACATTGATGAGGCTTCCGACTAGTAGTTGTAGAAAGGCATAAATATACTTTATTACAATCGTCATATTCGCTTCAAGGTGAAAAAATGAGCTGGAGAAACGTTGCCGAGATCTCTAAACAAGTCTACTGGGTAGGCATAAGAGACTGGAACAGAAGACTCTTCGACGCGCTGATTCCGCTTCCCAGAGGGACAACATACAATTCGTACTTAGTGATTGGATCTGCAAAAAAAGCGGTGATTGACACTGTCAACCCTGGTTTTGAAAAGGAATGGCAAGAAAAAATCAGCAAAGTTGTGAACCCTGCTGACATCGATTATGTGATAATGAATCATGCCGAACCTGACCACGCAGGCTCAATTCCGCACATGATGGCAATCAACAGCAAGGCCATGCTCGTTACAACAAGCCAGGGGGCAAAGATGGCACGCGTCTTTTACAAGGTGCCTGAAAACAGGATAAAGGCCGTTGCAAACGGAGATTCGCTCGATCTTGGTGGCAAGACGCTGAGGTTCATCGAGGCCCCGATGCTTCACTGGCCCGAAACAATGTTCACATACCTTCCAGAGAACAAGACCCTGTTTCCATGCGACTTCTTCGGGTCACACGTCGCACAGGGACTGTTCGACGATGAAATAGAAGACTTACTCGTATTCGCCCAGAAGTATTTCGGCGAAATTATGATGCCTTTCAGGTTCAACGCTCAAAAAGGCATGGAAAAAATCAAAGACCTAGAGATCAACATGATCGCACCGAGCCACGGCCCCATACATAGAAACCCAGAACGAATTCTGTCTGCTTACCGAAAATGGGTAAACGGAGAAACTAGACAGAAGACAATCATAGTCTACGCGACCATGTGGAACAGCACAGAGAAAATGGTCAAAGCAATTGAAGATACCTTAACCTCCGAAGGAATAGAAGTGGCAAAGCACAACCTAGCCGTGGGAGACATAGGTGAATTGGCAAGAGACTTGGTTGACTCGCGAGCCATCGTATTAGGGGCGCCCACGGTGCTCGGCGGGGCTCATCCGCTGGCGATGTACGCGACGTACTTGGCAAGGGTTCTTCGTCCACCGACAAAGTTTGCGGTCGTGCTCACCTCGTACGGCTGGAGCGGAGGGGCGATAAAACACATTCAGGAAACGCTGGGACCGACAAAAATGGAAATCGTTGGAGCCCTAGAGATCAACGGTCCACCAACAGAAGCCGACATCGACAAGATAGTGGAGTATGGGAAGATTCTTGCAAAGAAAATCAAGGAACAAGGCTAAAAGATCTGCGCCGCTATCTTTTTAATACCTGTAATGAGTGAACCTACGGGCTGAGAAGGTGCAAACAGTATGAGCGGGATGGATGAAACTAAGAAAAAGCTGTTGAAGGAGATAATCCAGCAGTTGCCGGGGGGAGCGTCGCCAGAGGAGGTTAAAGAAAGGTTCAGGGAAACCCTCAAGGGCGTAACCTCCGAGGACATCGTCAAGGTTGAACAGGAACTCGTCAAGGAAGGAATGCCACGCGAAGAACTGCAGAAGCTCTGCGACATACACATGGCAATCTTCGGCGAACAACTGCAGGAGCAGGAGTTACTCATTTCACGTGGACACCCCGTCAGCATTCTCATCGAAGAGCACAGTATTATGCTTCAACGCGCTGAGAGACTGGAAACGCTATTGGGCATGGTTGAAGAGGCGTGCGACTCCGTTTACGTTGGAGACGTCTTGACTGAACTGCAAAACATAGCAAAGGAATTTCAGGATTCGGAAAAACATTACCTGAGGGAGGAGAACGTCCTCTTTCCCATGGTGGAGAAGCATGGAATCACAGAACCTCCGGCTATCATGTGGATGGAACACGACAAGATAAGAGAGGTCAAGAAGAAGTTCACCAACCTTGTTGAAAAATGGAACACCATGACTTACGAAGAGTTCAAGAAAAGACTGAGCGACGCGACGAAACCATTGTGCAGTTTGCTTCCATCTCACTTTTACAAAGAAAACAACATACTGTTCCCAGCGGCTCTGGAATCAGTTTCGATCGAAGAGTGGGAAGAGGTTAGGAAAGAGTTCGACGAGATAGGCTACTGCTGCTTCACACCTCCAGCCGCAACGGTGAGAATGCAGGTTGGAGAGCCAAGAGGCAAAGCGGAACCCTTGACTGAGGAAACACTGAAGTTTGAGACCGGAAGCCTTTCAAAAGAAGAAGTTGAGGCTATTCTTGACTCGCTTCCCATAGACATATCGTTCGTCGACAGGAATGACAGCGTGAAGTACTTCAACAAGGCTGAAAAGAGGATCTTCGTGCGCACAAAAGCCGTGATCGGCCGAAAAGTGCAGATGTGCCACCCGCAGAAAAGCGTCCACATAGTGAACAAGATCGTGGATGCCTTCAAAAAAGGCAGGAAAGATTCGGCTGAATTCTGGATCACGATGGGCGGTCGATTCGTTCACATCAGATACTTCGCAGTCAGAGATAAGAGCGGAAAATACCTTGGAACGATGGAAGTGACACAGGACTTGACTGACATAAAAAAGCTTGAGGGCGAAAAGAGACTTCTCGACTGGACAGAATAGTTCGACAGAATAAGCGTTATTTTTTCTTTCTGTTTTTTTTGTTGTCAAGTTTCTTGGTTCGCTTCTTCTTGAAGAACCAAGGATATCGCTGCATGTCCTCGTAGATGGGTCTAGGCATTCGTCCAGTATAGATGTCCGGATGCCCTTCAGGGGACACAATGGGATACTTCAGTCGGACGTTCTTGATTGTCATCCGATACACTACGTAAATCGAAAAGACGAAGGCCGCTAAGACAATCGCCAAGGGCCAAACCCACCCAGCATACGCAAAACCGGCAATGGGAAGCGAATACATGACAACGACAAAAAGGAAACCTAACCAGAACCTGGCCTTCCTGTCCAACTCTTTCCCTGAAAGAACAAACAGACAAATCTCACTTATACACTTTGTTCGCAGACCTGGAGCATGTACGCCTAGATTGTTGGGCAGGATAACATCGGCTTGCAAAATCAAGAAAAAGGAAAGTCTAGCTCGCGTTCGCGGTCGCGAGAGCTTGTTCTGCCACAGACTCGAGGGAACCAGTTCAAAAAGCGTTCCTGTGTGGAAAGAAGAACAAGACGATGAAAATGAGGCGTTCGCCCACATGGCCTACTTTTCGCAACAATGGGCGAAATCTTTCGAAGGCCGAAATATGGACTCAGATTAAAAAGAGTTTCAAATAGGAAAGGTTTTTAGTTTAGTTGTCATATGAAAGACTGCAACAGATTAGGATAGATTGTGAGGAATGTATGAATGTCCGTATTTGCAGCACCAGGCGCTTACGACCGTGCCATAACTGTTTTTTCACCAGACGGCCGGCTTTTTCAAGTTGAATACGCGATGGAGTTGGTCAACCGTGGAGCTACGATCTTGGCCATCCGCTGCTCGGGAGGAGTCGTTTTGGGAGCGGAAGAGACGGCTGACCCCCTTGAAGAATCAGAATACTCTTGGAAAATCTTCAAGATAGATGACCATGTGTGCGCAGGCATCGTGGGCTTGAGCTCAGACGCGCGCATACTGATAGACCAAGCAAGGGTTTACGCTCAGTCGAACAAGCTGACGTACGACGAGCCGATCGACACGGAAGTCGTGACCAAGAGAATATGCGACATAAAGCAACTCTACACGCAACACGCGGGCGTGAGACCCTTCGGAGTCTCCATGATCTTCGCCGGAGTCGACAAGACTGGAAGCCGCGTGTTCGGAACCCACCCAAGCGGAACCTACAGGGGATACAAGGCAAGAGCAGAGGGCGCTGGGAGAGAAACAGTCTTCAATATACTGAAAGAAGAGTACAAGGAAGAAATAGACCTCAAAGAAGCCACAAAGCTTGCCGTGAAATGCCTGGCAAAAGCCCTAGAGGCAAGGCAGCTTCCTCCAAGGGTAAAAGTTGCACTGATCCCATCGGAGACCCAGAGAATGGAGATCTTGGGCGACGAAAAAGTCGATGCTATCATAAAAGAGCTAGGCGTTGGCAAGTGAAACGTCGATGAGTGATAAGTACACCGTTGCACGCATGACAAAGGACAACGAACACTTTGAGGTCCTCGTCAAACCCCAAAAGGCCCTAGACTACCGCATGGGGAAAACGGCCTCAGTAACCGAGGTCTTGGCTGCCGAAACAATATTCTCAGACGCGAACAAGGGCACGAAGGCTTCGGAGGAAAACCTGCGCAAAGCGTTTGACACGACTGACGCGTTGAAAATAGCAGAAGCGATACTGACCAAGGGAACCTTGCAGCTTACGACAGAGCAACGTAGAAAGATGACCGAGGACAAGAGGAGACAGATCGTCGACTTCATATCGAGGCAGAGCGTTGACCCCAAGACAAACCTTCCGCACCCGCCTGCACGCATAGAAAACGCCATGGAACAGGTACGCTATTCGATAGACCCGTTCAAGCCCGTGGAAGAGCAGGCAAAAGAAATCATCAAATCGTTGCGAGCTATTCTGCCACTCAAAATGGAGCAAATATCGCTGGGCGTCACGATACCGGCAACGTACTCAGCAAGAGCCTACGGGTCTATCAAGGGTTTCGGAACGATAAAACACGAAGAATGGCGCGCAGACGGCTCATGGTACGGCATTCTTGAAATGCCTGCAGGTACCTACGCCCCCTTCCTAGATAAACTCGGTGAATTGACGAAGGGAAGTGGGGAAGCAAAAATAGTTCGTTAAGAGTTTTATGAACGATCAGGTGTAGAACATGCCAATACTTTTAGAAAGAAAACAACTTGTGACTCCTGGAGACTTGATCGCAGAAGGCGAGTACATCGCCGGAGAGAACACATTCGCAGAAAACAACAAAATCTACGCAACACGCGTTGGAATAGTTGAATACGAAAACAAGAGAGTGGACGTAGTGGCCCTAAAAGCCTTCTACATCCCAAGAGCCGGAGACATAGTCATAGGAACGATCACAGAAGTCGGATTCAACGGGTGGACAGTGGACATAAACTCA
Organism: Candidatus Bathyarchaeota archaeon; assembly: GCA_963707955.1. Classification (GTDB taxonomy): domain Archaea; phylum Thermoproteota; class Bathyarchaeia; order Bathyarchaeales; family Bathycorpusculaceae; genus DASPPK01. The sequence goes on from OY970176.1 coordinate 1,143,930, forward strand.
CCATACATCGCCCTCTTGAGAGCATCAGACGTCCTCAGTAGGCCTTTCAAGCCTCAGAAGGACGACCTTCCCCAAGTCCTCGACGCGGGAGACCTGGTGGTTGCAAAAATAGTCTCCTACGACAGAACACACGACCCGCAGCTGACCGTTGCAGAACCAGGATTGGGAAAGATCACCCGTGGACAAATAGTCAAAATCACACCGACAAAGATCCCACGTGTGATCGGAAGAAAAGGCTCGATGATATCCATGATAAAGCAGGAAACAGGATGCAACATAATCCTGGGACTCAACGGAGTCGTTCTGGTCACGGGGAAAACATTAGAAGACGAACAGCTCGCGCTGAGAGCGATCCTTAAAATTGAGTACGAGTCACACACCAGCGGCCTAACAGACCGCATAACCCAGATGCTTCGAGAAGAAAAATCAAAAAGGGAGGAAAACCAAAAATGAATGATAAACCTGAAAAGTTAATCGATAAGAAAGGCCTGAGACTGGATGGAAGAAAACCAGACGAGTTGAGGCCTGTAAAGCTTGAAGTAGGCGTCATATCGAACGCCGACGGTTCAGCGTACATTGAACATGGAAAAAACAAGATTCTGGCAGCCGTGTACGGCCCAAGAGAAGTGCATCCTAAACACTTGGCGCTTCAAGACCGAACAGTCGTGAAGTGCCGCTATCACATGGCACCATTCTCTGTCCAAGAACGCAAATCGCCCGCACCTTCAAGAAGAGAAGTTGAACTCTCAAAAATGATAAGAGAATCTCTTGAACCCGCTATCTTCATGGAATACTACCCCCGAACAATGATAGATGTACTCATAGAAGTGCTGCAGGCTGACGGGGGAACAAGATGCGCAAGCATAACAGCCGCGGCCTTAGCCCTCGCAGATTCAGGAATTCCAATGAGGGACCTGGTCGTAGCATGCGCAGCGGGCAAAATTGACAACACGGTGGTGCTCGACCTCATGGACACCGAGGACAAAGTAGGCTCCGCAGATGTCCCTGTGGCTCTGATGCCCAACCTGAACGCTGTGACACTTCTGCAGATGGACGGCAATCTGACACGTGAAGAGTTCGAGACCGCTGTTAACATGGCCCTTGAAGGATGCAGAAAGATCTACGCCATGCAGAAGGAGGCACTGAAGACGAAGTACGTCAACGTTGGCGAAGACATCAAGGAGGAGGCTGAAGATTGATGGCGCAAATAATCACGCGTGTAAAGCAGAAGCAGATTACACAGATGATAGACAAAGAAAAACGTATGGACGGCCGCGACCTGACAGATTATCGCGAGATGAAAATCGAGCAAGGCATCATCGAACGCGCTGAAGGCTCTGCCAGAGTGCTCCTAGGCAAAACAGAGGTCGTGGTCGGAGTGAAGATTGAGATGGGCGAACCGTTTCCAGACACCCCTAACGAAGGCGTCTTGACAGTCAACGCGGAACTCACGCCAATAGCCTCACCGGCTTTCGAGGCGGGACCACCAGGCGAGGATTCCATAGAACTTGCAAGAATCGTTGACAGGGGAATAAGAGAGTCAAAGGCCATCGACACGGAGAAACTCGTCATCGAAGCCGGAAAGAAGGTCTTCGTAGTCTTCGTGGACATCTACGTCCTCAACCACGATGGAAACCTGATAGACGCGTCAGCGTTGGCTGCAGTGGCCGCCTTGCTCAACACGAAAATGGCCAACTACGAAGTCAAAGAAGGAGAAGTCAAAATCAAACCCGGCTACGAAAAACTTCCAATAAACAAGCGTCCGATAACAGTTACCGTTGCGAAGATAGGGAACAAGCTTGTCGTTGACCCGATGTTAGAGGAGGAACAGGTCATGGACGCAAGGATCTCGATGGCTATTGATGACGATGGCCACATATGCGCCATACAGAAGGGCGGCAGCGGGTACTTCGAACCAAACCAGGTGCTGGAAGCAGCGAAGATAATTGAACAAAAAGCCAAGGAAATGCGCAAGAAACTGAACTGGTGATACCCCTCATGCCAAGAACTAAGAAAGTCGGACCCACAAGAGGCCTAGGACCTCGCTATGGCTCCACAGTCAGAAAACGCTACATCAAAGTACTGGAAGAAATGAGAAAACCTCACAAGTGCCCACAATGCGGATTTCTCAGAGTCAAGAGAGAAAGCGTCGGCGTCTGGAAGTGCAGAAAGTGCGGGTTCACCTACACGGGCGGAGCTTACACACCGGTCACAAAGCTCGGCGTAGTGGCGAAACGCTCAGCCAAGGGATTACCAGCCGAAGAAACGATGAAAACAGCAGAAGAAGAGCCAGAAGCCGCCTAGTTTCTCCCATTTCACTATTCTGTTCAAAACCCATTTTTGATCACTAATAGTGGGTATGGAGCCGTAGCGGTGAAGACAAAGGCAACCGTACGTTTAAAGTTCCCTTCAGAACAAAAGCTACAAACGGTTCTCAACTCTTTGAAGCCGGAAACCAGCAGCCCTGCCACCACCCGCGCTCGAACGATCTTGAAGGAAGAAGATGGGTCCCTGGTTTTAAGGGTCGAAGCCAACGACACCGTAGCCTTGCGCGCGTCTCTGAACGCTTACCTGAGATGGATAAACTCCATCTTGAACGTCCTCGAAGTTCTAGAAGCACGATAATCTCACCCTCCATTGAGAAGTACTCGTTCAGAGCTCTGATCACCAAGTGTGTGTAGAAGACGAGACTATTGCTGAGCGCATCGAACGCTTTCTAAGCCTCACCCAAAACCTTCTGCCAAGCCCTCCTCACGCGCTCGCTTTCAAGCCCGCGCAAAGTCAGAAGGGCCTTCCCCAACACCTACAGAGAGGACTCACCCCCTAGAGGGGGAGGGTGAAATAGACGGGGTCAAAACGCGAATACAGGGACGTTAAGCCTTCCGTTAAAACGCGAACACGGGCAACAGCAATGACAGCGATGGTTCATGAGGCGCTGAGAAAATGTTAATTAACAGCTCGGCTTATTGCAGTCCAGACGGAAGGAATAAAGGTGAGTGATGAAGAGTCAACGCTTCCGCCCCAAGTTCAAGAGCGTCTGCTGAGACTTCAGCAGCTTCAACAAACGCTCCAATCAGTCGTGGGGCAGAAGCAGCAAGTGCAACTGGAACTGATGGAGATCGACCAAGCCTTGAATGAACTGCAAAAACTAACCGATGACGCAGTCATTTACAAGGCAACAGGCTCACTTCTAGTTAAATCTGAAAAAACCAGGGTAACAACAGACCTGAACGAACGAAAAGAACTGCTCAACACGCGAGTAACTGTCCTCGGAAAGCAAGAAGAGCGCTTACGAGGCCAACTGAAAGACGTCCAAGCCAAGCTTCAACAGGACCTGAACCCCGTTTCCCCAACCGCCTAGCGGCAAAAACGGGTGAAAACGTGGAAGAGCTCGGCTTACCAGACTTAACCAGCGAACAGGTCGAGCAACTGTGCTCGACGGCAGAAGAAGCAGCGAGGAAGCACGTTCTAAGGCGGGTCCCATCAAAGAAGATAGAAACCCTGAACATAAGCGCTGAAGCAGACCGCACAAAACCCCTGAGACTAGCAGTGGACGTAGACATTCGGCTGTCAACGCGCGAAGAAAGTTTTAACATACAAAAACTCGCTGACGAAGCCGTGAGAGAAGCATTCGCCTCGGCTGAAAAATACCTGAGGGAACTGGCTTGTCATACGCGGAAATAGCCAAACTCTTAGAAACACTGGATGCAAGACTAGTCGTTCTTCTATGTCACCACAACGCTGACCCGGACGCAATCTGCTCCTCGTACGCCTTCGCAAGCCTGGTCAAACAGACACGCCCGCAAACAGAAATCGAGGTCGGAGCCGCCCAAGGAATAAGCCGACTCTCAAAACATCTTCTACAATACTTACCCATAAACGTTAAGCCACAACCCAGCGTCGAGAAAGCAGACGTAATCGTGCTGCTCGACACCAACACGATCCAGCAGTTGGACACCCTCTCGGAAAAAGTAAAAGACTCAAGAGCTCCAATCATAGTGATCGACCATCACGCAAGCCACCCCGAAACAGAAAGCCTCGCAAAAATCTGTATAACCAACGAAGAATCATCATCAACATGCGAAATCATCTACAACTTCTACAAGGAAACGGGCATAAAGCCCGGCGAAACCGAAGCCAAAGCACTGTTCCTAGGCATAACATTCGACACGCGACACTTCGTCCTAGCCAGCTCAACCACACTGAAAAACATCGCAGAACTCATCGACGCCGGCGTGAACGCACAGGAAACCTTAGCGATGCTCTCCCTGCCGATGGACTTCTCCGAACGAGTAGCAAGACTCAAGGCCTCGCGAAGAACCAAACTCTTCAAGATCAACGAATGGATAATAGCCCTCTCCCACGTCAGCGCCTACGAAGCCTCAGCAGCCCGAGCCCTCATCGAACTGGGCGCCCACGTCGCAGCCGTCGCAGGAACAAAAAACGGCAAGATCGAAATCAGCCTACGAAGCTCCCTTGAGTTCCACAAAAAGACCAACATACACTTGGGAAGAGACATAGCGAAACCGCTGGGCGAACACCTCCACGGCATGGGCGGAGGACACGCCACGGCCGCCGGAGTAAACGGCGAAGGAGACATAGAAATCGGGCTTAAATGGTGTTTTTCCCTTCTTAAGGAAAGGCTTGGTAGCCACAATTAAGTAGCTACTCTTAAATGAGCCGAAAACCCGCTTCAAGACAGGCAGGCATCGGTTCTATGGCCGTCATCGAAACAAAAGAACTTACGTACACCTACCCAGGCGCAACAAGACATTCTATCGAGGACATTTCCATAAAAATAGAGAAAGGCGAGTTCACACTGATCACTGGACCAAGCGGCTGCGGAAAAACAACCCTATGCCGATGCTTCAACGGCCTAATCCCTCACTTCTACCAAGGCGAAATCAAAGGTCAGGTTTTTCTCGCCGGACTGAACGTTGCTGACCACCAGATCTATGAACTAGCTAAACACGCAGGGCTCGTCTTCCAAAACCCGGAGAACCAGCTCTTCGCGCTTTCCGTCGAAAAAGACGTGGCGTTCGGGCTTGAAAACCTAGGAGTCCCAAGGGAAGAAATGCGCAAAAAAGTGGACTGGGCCCTAGAGTTAACAGGGATCTACGGTCTGAGGGAAAGAGCTCCACACGAGCTTTCAGGCGGACAGCAACAACGCGTTGCGATAGCCTCCGTCCTAGCGATGCAGCCTGAGGTGATAGTCCTGGATGAACCGACCTCCTTCCTCGACCCCCTGAGCGCAAGAAGAATATTCGAGACGATCCACCAGCTGAACAAAACTCTGGAAATAACAGTGGTACTGGTGGAACACAGGCTAGACTTGACAGCCAGGTTTGCGAACCACATAATCATAATGAACGAGGGAAAGGTCGTCTCCGACGGCGACCCTCACGATATTCTACAGTCAGAAGAAACACGTCTAATCGGAGTTGGAATTCCAAAAGCAACGCGTCTCTATGAGATGCTGCGAAAGGCCGGAGTGAAACTGGGCAACAAACTTCCGCTGTCTTCGGAAGAAATGGCAACTATGCTCAAGGAGGCTCTCAAAACCGAATGATCGAAGTGAACGACATCCACTATACGTACCCAAACGGCGTGGAAGCATTGAAAGGGGTATCTTTGAAGATTGAAATCGGCGATTTTTTGGCAATTATGGGGCAGAACGGCGCTGGCAAGACGACGCTTGTGAAGCATTTCAACGGCTTACTCAAACCAAGTCAAGGAAGTGTGCTCGTTGGCGGGGTTGACACTGCAAAAACAAGCGTGGCTAAGCTGTCTCGAAACGTCGGATTCGTCTTCCAAAACCCAGATCATCAGCTCTTCAGTGAAACAGTGGAAGAAGAAATCGCCTTCGCACTGAGAAATTTCGGGTTTGACGAAGACATAACTGAAAAACGGATAACTTGGGCCCTTAACCTTCTAGGCCTGACCCAGTACAGAAAAACCTCACCCTTCATGCTCAGCGGCGGAGAAAGAAAACGTGTGGCCTTGGCCTCAGTGTTAGCCTGGGACCCTGAAACGCTGATACTAGACGAGCCAACGATAGGGCAGGATTATGAGCAGAAGGAGAAACTGAGACAGTTCATCCTGCAAATGAAAACTCAGAGGAAAACAACGATCATCGTTACGCATGATGTCGAGTTTGTGGCTGAATGCAACCCAAGAGTCGTGCTCATGCTGGACGGAAAAATCATCGCTGACGGAGAGGCTGGAAAAATCCTGACCGATGCACAAACCTTGGAACGAGCATCAATCGTGCCGCCGCAAATAGCTCAAATTTTCTTGGACCTGCCTGGTCTAGACCTTCCGAAGAACGTGATCGACGTTTACGAGGCGCAGAGAATCCTCCTTCAGATTCTGGAGAAACGCTCAACATGAGCGTTTTCACCGGACTCAAGTTTCGAAAAATCTACTCACCCATCCACAACCTAGACCCGAGAATAAAGTTTCTCTACGTTTGCGCAATCTTCGTCGCCGCGATCATCTTTTGGGAACTGCTACCTCTAATCGTGCTCTTCCTGATCCAGGTCCCATTCGTAATTATTGCAGGCGTCAGACGCGAGTGGGTGCGCTCAATGCGCGGAGCGGCCTTCTTGGCCATCGTGATTTTCCTCACAAACTTCATCTTCTCATTCATCGGAGCCGGCTACACGGTCACACCTAAGAACGCTGAAGGGGCCATAGCCCTGACTCTCCGCTTCATAGTACTTGTTGAGTCATTCTCAGTCTTCTTCCTTACGACCTCGCCTGACCACTTGGGTCTAGCGTTGGAACAGACACACGTGCCTTACGAGTTCGTCTTCGCCTTCACAACCGCAGTGCGCTTTGTCCCTGTGCTGGCTGAGGAGGCACAGACAATAATGGACGCCCAAAAAGCAAGAGGATTGGAGCTTGAACGCGGAAACTTTCTAAAAAGGATCAGAAACTACATTCCGATCCTTATACCGCTGATCGTAAGCGCGATCCGAAGAAGCTTGGAATTAGCCGAAGCCATGGAATCCCGCGCTTGGGGAGCCACAAAAAACCGCACCAACCTTTACGTGCTCAGAATGCACAGGGGCGATTTCATCCTCATAATCCTAACGATCGTAATTTTAGTGACAGCAGTCTACGTTCGCTTATTCGTAGGAATTCCGTCAGTATACGACCTCCTAAGAAGAACTCTCGGAGACACAAAGTTTTCAATCTTGACTCTTGCGTGAAGGGCGTTTCGATTAACGAACCAGTCGAAACGGTCAGCAGCAGAGGAGAGAGCGCCGTCGGCTTAGACGAATTCAGGAAGACCTGAAGCGCAGACACACGACAACAGAACAAAAACTCGAAACGACGCTTTAAAGCACAGCAAGCTTTTATTCTTTTGCGGTCCTTTTCCCATAATTCTCTCTGACTTTCTCTGCAAGCTTGCCACTTCTGACAATGAAAGCTCCACGATATCCACAGTTCTTGCATTCCCAGATGGACCAAAGATGCGGCAGGCCAGAAGCCCAGAAGAGGTTAGTTGAACCACACTGTGGACAAAACAACATGCCTCGCTTGTAACCAGTCCGTTTTGGCTTGATCTCTTGTCCATCGTCATGGGCACAGTTGAACCTCTTTCTCTGCCTTCTGAGCAATCTTCGCTTTGGCAGCTTTGGTCTTCGCACACGCTCGGCGTCTTTTGTGACCCCGCTCATCCGAGGCCCAAAAACAACACTTGAGCTTTGCTTCTATTAAGGTTGACCCGCGTTAAGTGTGGTAAGGATTGGGCGTGCATATAACTTATTAAGACTCACTACACAATATATATTCAACACCACTATAGACTGTAAACCCGAAAGGGCAGTGAAAACTACGACAGAACAGGCAAAGCTTTCAAACAGTCGAGAGGAAGCGTCGGCAGGCGTCATCATAGAGGGCCAAACAAAGAAGCTAGCTCTCTTTAGAGAGGCCTATCCGATACAAGAACCATACGTGTACGCGGCAATTATCAAAGACCCAGAGACCCAGAAAGTACGCTACGAAATCATAGAACCAACACTTCAAGAAGAAGAAGAGAAACAACTGAAAGAGCTAAAGAGCTTATTGATGCAGGAAGTTGACGTAAACTCGAATGAAATAGAAACTAAAGAGAAAGCAGAAGATTACCTTAAAGAAAGGACGAAGGAAATAGTAAAGAAGTACAGAATAAAGATCGTGCCAGAAGCGGTCGACAAGCTGGTTTACTACGTTGTAAGGGACTTCATAGGCTACGGAAGAATTGACCCTTTAATGAAGGACCATCTCATTGAAGACATATCAGCGGACGGCGTGAACATACCGATCTATGTCTGGCACAGAATGTATGAATCAATACCGACAAACATCATATTCAAAGAAGAATCAGAACTAGACTCATTCATAGTTCGTATGGCATACCTATCTGGAAAAAACGTTTCCATAGCATCACCAATGCTAGACGCTTCGCTTCCAGACGGCAGCCGAATTCAGCTAACGTATGGGAAAGAGGTCACAAGAAGAGGGTCAACGTTCACTATTCGACGCTTCAGGGTAGACCCGTTAACAATCTCAGACCTAATCGCGTTCAACACTATTTCTTCGGAAATGGCCGCATACCTGTGGTACATAATAGAAAACAGAGCCTCAGTGCTCGTGGCTGGCGGTGTGGCCTCCGGAAAAACAACCATGCTCAATTGCCTATCAATGTTCATAAAACCTGAAATGAAAGTAGTGAGTGTGGAAGACACGCAAGAACTCAATCTCCCACACGAAAACTGGATACCATCAGTTGTAAGGTTAGGCTTTGGACATGAAGATAAGAGAAGCGGCACGATAACCCTGTTCGATCTCCTGAAAACTGCTGTTAGACAGAGACCCGACTACATCATCGTGGGCGAGGTTCGCGGAGACGAGGCATACACCCTTTTTCAAGCGATGGCAACAGGACACCTAGGAATGTCTACCATACATGCAGAATCGGTTGAAGCTACCATAAACCGGCTTGAATCCGAACCGATGAACATTCCGAAACCGCTTATCGCAATGACAAGCGTCATCATGGTCATGACCAGAACAGAGATTGACGGAAGACCAGCAAGAAGAGCTGGCGCAACCGCAGAAATCGTTGAACTGAACCCTGAGAAAAGCAATATTTCAACGAAAGAGGTGTTCAGTTGGAATCCCAAGTTTGACAAGTTCTCATCTCTCGGCAACAGCGTCCTTCTAGAGAGACACATGAACAAGTTGGGCATCAATCAAGAAGATGTTAAGCGCGAGCTGAAACGAAGACAGATGGTTCTGGAATGGGCGACTCGCGAAGGCATTCGACGATACACAGACGTTGCAAACATAATCAGAGAGTATTACGCTAATCCGGAGAGGGTTTTCCAAAAAGCCAGAGTTGGCCTCAAATGAAAACGGCACACACTCTTTTAGAAAGAATCAAAACAGTTTTCAACAGGCTCAAAGCAAGATTAAGACCTTCCGCTTTCAAGGTGCCCAGTAACACATCCGATGCCCCGCAAGCAAAGGTCAAGCTGACCTTCGGCAGCCTCCAAAGGATAGCCTACGAACTCTTCGGAGAAAAGACAGGACGTATCTTGCCGCTTTTCAAGGATCTCGACACAAACCTGCAAAGATCAGGGCTAAAGGTCAACTTCAAAGCTTACGTCACCCTAACAATGTTTTGCACAATCTCGCTCTCTCTTGCAATCCTGACCGCTGTTCCATGCCTACTCTTCTTTCTATTCAACGTGAGCCTCATACCAGCCATTTTGTTCGGACTAGGTGGCGGCCTTCTAGCAATTGCCTCCACAACCATAGGATTCTACGTTTACCCCATTTATCGTGCAGACGCTACAAAAAGACAGTTAGAAGACGAGCTACCATTCACAACGGGGTACATGGCGATCCTCACAAGTGCAGGCGTTTCTCCTGAGAACATTTTCAGCTCCCTCGCAAATCTTCCCGTTGCTCTAGCCATCTCCACGCAGGCCAAAGATGTTGTAAGAGACGTAAACCTATTTGGTTGCGACATAATCTCTGCCCTCGAAGACGCCTCGAAACGAACACCTTCCGCAAGATTCCGCGAGATGATTGAAGGATTTATCTCGATGATTCACTCTGGCGGCAATTTATCAAGTTACCTGCGCGAAAAATCCGCGCAGTACATGAAGCTGAAAAGGATAGGTCTCAAGAAATATGCGGACACCTTGTCAATGTTGTCAGAGTTTTACGTAGCCGTTCTTCTCACAGGCCCTCTGATGCTAGTCATCATGTTGACAGTAATGGCCATGCTTGGTAATAGCAGCCTTGGATTTCTGAGCCCAGACCTCCTGCTGAGCCTGCTCACGTACGTAGGAATACCGTTAGGCTCTGTAGTATTCCTAATTATCCTTGATGCAACATCGCCGAAATGGTAGTGAAAATGCCAAAAATAGAGACAAAGGTCAAGCAAATCACATGGATCATCTCAGCTGCGCTAGCCATAGCCATATTTGCATTCGACGTTTTCGTATTCTGGGGAACCGCAACATTCGACGAGTTGGTGTTCTCCGCGATCACTGCGGGCATCTCTCCTCCCGCAATCCTGACCTACATTGATTACAGGTGGAGAAAGGCCATAGATGAACACTTGCCAGACCTGTTCAGAACAATAGTTCAAGCGCAAGAAACAGGCATGACACTTCCTCAAGCCTTAGAGGAAGCTGCAAAAAGAGACTATGGACCCCTCACTGCAGAGTTGAGAAAAATGACCGCGCAAATCTCGTGGGGAATGAGTTTTGAAGATGCTCTTGTGGCCCTGGGAAAACGCGTCAGCACGGTACTAGTGCAAAGAACAGTGCCCATGATAATCGAAGCAAGCCGTTCTGGAGGACACGTTGAAAAAGTCCTTGAACCGATGGGAAAATTCATACAGACAACACTTCTACTCGACAAGGAGCGCAAGACTCAAGCAAGACCCTACATAGCAATAGTCTACGTGGCTTTCTTCGTTTTCATCTTCACAATACTGCTACTCTTTAGGTCGTTCTTCGTAAGCATAGAACAGTTGCCAACGCTGGGAACAGCGCTTATGTCACCTGAAGATATGAAGCGCATGTTCTTGAACATGACATTAGTGCAAGCCTTTTTCGGAGGACTTGTAGCTGGAAAAATGGGCGAAGGGACAATCAACGCTGGGTTGAAACATTGCTTAATACTGATGATCTGTGGTTACCTGGCCTTGAAACTCTTCTTGTAGAGGTAAGAAAATGCAGACATTGTTTAAGATCTTCAGCGATAAACGAGGTATAACTCCTGTTCTGAGCAGTCTCTTGCTCACAGTCGTCGCTGTTGCTGCAATGGCGATTGCTACGTCAGCAACTTATGTCATAACGACTAATCTGCGTGAGACCATGAGTGAACGCGTAATCGTGGAAGATGTGTGGTTCAACAATTACACCAATAGCATTGACATTTACGTTCGGAATGTTGGAGAGGTTACAGTATACATTCTTGCAGTCTATGTCAATCACACCTCTCAATCTTTCACCAACCCTTTCACGCTGGAAATCGGTGAACACCAGTGGCTGAACATTTCTCAAAATTGGGTTCCAAATAGCTCTTACTACATTGATGTTTTGACCACAAGGGGGACGCATGTTGCTGCTTACTATGAAGCGCCTTAGACTGGACAAGCGTGGAATAAGCAACGTGATAGTCGTCATGCTAAGCCTGGTTCTAGTCGTGATCATTGTTTCTAACGTGATCTTGACGAGTTACCAGATGAATCAATTCGACTGGGAAAGAATGCAAGAAAATGTTGAAATCGTTAACGTAGCCAACACAGTTGATGGAACAACATTTACATTGCAGAACAAGGGCTCCGTGACTGCTCATCTGGTTTCTCTGTGGGTAGATAGCACGGCAATCCATCAGAGATATGACATGAACTTATACATCAACGCTGGAGATTCAGTCAATTACACTCTCAGCGATATGGGCTTAGTCGATAACGCGTCCATTGTTAAGGTCATTACTGAAAGAGGAACCGTTTCAGTGTTCAACTCTTCTTGGCAAAACCCCTAGTTTCAGCTTGACCTTTCTATTTCTTGGTATGCAGCTCTTCTTTGAGAATCTTCGTTGCGTCTTTCTGGTCCTTCACTTCAATCAGATGAATCTTGTATAATTCCGCCATTCTTCTTCCGTTGTCGTTTATTTTCGGAATTGCGATGAGGTATGCATCCTCTGGCGAAACGTCAAACATCTTGGCAAACAATGCGATGACAGGCTGTTCCGTCACGCCAGTATCGGTTGAAGTTGCCAAATCAATGACTGTCACTTTCTCTGCAGCGTCTCCCTTACGAGCCACTATGTCGAACATGTGATTAGCCCCGGATTTGCCTTTCAGAAAGGCGGGGCCTTCAACTTGAAACCCATTTTCTGCAAGAAACTCTTTTATCGGCGCAATCAGAACCCAGCCCAAAGCAGCTTCTTCTTTAGCTTCTTTCTTCAGCTTGAACACATACGCATCTTTGACCTTCACATCTTCATAAGTGAAGTTCCCATGGCAGTCCCGGCAAAAAAGTGCGGCGACTGGGATGTCAAAACTCTTGCCGCAGTCCTTGCAAGTGCACCATATTCCAGCTCTTCTGTAATCAGCATCGGGTTTTCTCAGTTCATCTTTGCATTTTGGACAGATGAGCTTGTCATCTTTGTGAAAGTTTTCCTCGACATCCATGTATCCACACTTAACGTGCTCGATCAGGGAACTTTTCCGTATGTCGAAAGATTTGCAGTAAGGACAACAATAATGGATGGAAATACTTGCTGAATCGCATTTTGGGCAGAAGATAACTTTGTCAAAGAGTATTCTTTCAAGTATTCCACCTTCGTAAAGCTTCTTGAGAAATGACTCAGCGCTTGACGCGTCTCCAACAATTGCCTCAATCGTCGGGTATCGATATCTTAGCTTAGAATCACAGACCGGTTCAAGTTCGCTTATCTCACCGTTCAAGAACTTGTTCAGTAGGACTTGCGTATTTCGATCCTTGTAGAGTTCCATCCTTTCTGCTTTACCAGACGTGTGCAATCCACTCCAAGTTAACCAAGACGCTTAGTTCCTTTCACAGTTTATTTCTAATTCCACTCGTTTAAACATATCCAGAAAAGCTTTTAAAATTTGTTTGATCGGTTGACGTGGATAAAGTGATTGGAGTGAGCGGTGGTCCCAGACGAATGATTTCGCTGTCCAAGATGCGGTTTCGCATTTGACATAACCTACGGTAGAGCTTTCGCCTGCTCAGGCTGCTCTTCTTCAGTGCACTGCGCAGGGGCAAAATGCCCGAGGTGTGGACGCGAATTTCCTTTGACCGAAACCTAAGATTGTGACGTCATCTCTTCCACATTCACGGCGGGCTGTCACAGTCACATTTTTTAATGAGAATCTTCTTAATTGAACCAAAATGCTGCCAAGAACATGCGGTGAAAAATTTGCAAACGCAGTCTGAACAAAAGCCGCGAGTGATCCGCTGGACCACACTGAAAGGATTGACTACAGTGATCCTGTTTCTCGCAGTGGCAGCATTAATCGAGTTTCTTGTCATTCTCTACGCTATGCGATTGGGCGTCGAGGACACGTCAGTCTTGCAATGGAGTTTCAACTTTCCAGGGACAGGTTGGCCAGTGACGATTGCGATAAGCCTAGCGTTCCTCTTGGTCCCCATTTGCGTCATAATCACGCTTGCACTCAGCTGGATGTACCTCACTAAAAAAGTATCATTGAGGCGGCAAGAAATACGAAGAGGAAAGGTGGAAACCTTCCCAAGGAAGAGGGTTGAAAAGAGGGGACTGGTATCAAGAATAAGTCGCGCCGCAAGGAACTATGCGAGGAGGATAAAGTCAAGGTTGCCGAAAACCAAGAGGTTTTCTGATCTTTCCCAAAGAATACACTTTCCAAGACCCACAATCAGAAGCGCCTTTATTGTATTGCTGGCTTTTGTAGCTTTCACCTTGCTTTTCTCTCTTGTGGCCTACCCGCAGGCAATCTTTAGGTTTGTGTCGAACGCTTATCAGACCGACCCCTCGCTGCGCCACTTTGTCATCTCAGTGGGCAACTGGGCGAAGGGAGTGGCCCAAGCTTTGGGGCCCATAGGCTGGCTCAGCACTTCTATAAACAACGCCCTGATTGCTGCTGCACCAGGGGTCAGAAATGTTGGAGTTGGTCTTGGGGGCTTGATCAGTCCAATAGCAACCCTAGGCAATATTGACAAGTTCTTGCTTTTCCAAAACGCTGCAGCCTGGATTTCTGTGCTATTAGTCATGATTTACGGAGAGCGAACCGGGAAAGGCTACCGGTACAAGAAATAGCCAGATTCACGGGATTTCTATGGATCGACGCCCCAGGTTCGGTCCAGCTGGGGTTCCCCCATTGTTCAAGTTTATGAAGGCTACTTTGTCGGACATTCCGAGACTTCTACGCGAAGAGGGACTTGACGCTTTCGAGTATGAAGCCGTTCAATGGGGAAAGAAGCCCCAAATGAGGAAAGAAGAGGCTCAGAAACTAGAGCTGGAAGCTAAGCGAAACGATGTTTGGCTCAGTCTCCACGGTTCTTACTTCATCAACTTCTGCGGCGAAAGAGCAATCGTTGAAGCAAGCAAACAACGCTTGATAGCGTGTGCAACGGCCGCTGAATGGATGAGTGCTCATGTTGTGGTTTTCCATCCCGGTGTCTACGGCAAGAAATCACCTATGGAAGCTCTCAAAACGTGCTCAGAAGCCTTGGAAGACGTTGTTGAAAATATGCGGAGCTTGGGGATTAGGAACGTTAGAATAGGACCAGAAACGATGGGCAGGACTTATCAGCTGGGAAGCCTCGACGAAACCTTGAATCTGTGCGAGACGGTTGAACGCACGCAGCTGGTTGTTGATTGGTCCCATCTTCACGCAAGAGACAGAGGGCGTTTCAGAACCGCCGAGGATTTCCGCAAGGTTGCGGGGCGCATTGAGAACCAACTTGGAACTGACGCTCTCAAGAACTTGCACTGTCACTTCACAAAGATCGAGTTCACTGACAAGGGTGAAAGACGCCATCACACGCTGCAGGAAGCACTTTATGGACCAGACTTCCGATTGCTTGCAAGGGTCATCATTGAATTCGAGTTGAAACCAGTCATCATAAGCGAAAGTCCAATCCTGGATCTGGACGCAATGAAGATGCGTGACATACTTCAAGAAGAGTTGGACAAGAGTTAAGAAAGTGCGATACGTTTTTTACGCTGGCCTGTGGTGCTGTTCAAGGGGACATGTTTTGGTTCGATTGAGAGGATTTCAGAAACTAGTCTCAGTAGAAACCGCGTTGCAAACGTTTCTCGGAACGTTGCGGATCAAACCGAAAGAAACGTCTAGTCCCTTGCACTTAGCTCTAAATCGTGTCCTAGCCGAACAAATAATCGCAAGGACGGATTTGCCGAGGACTAACAGGTCAGCAGTTGATGGATACGCTGTAAACGCCGACAGCACTGCACAAGCAACACAGCAAAGACCAGAAACTCTCAAGATCGTCTGCAAGGACGTGATAAACGAGAACCAAGCAAAGCAGGTGTGGACTGGCAACTCGGTAGCCAGTCGCGCAAACGCCGTCGTGATGCTGGAAAATGTTAAACTGGATGGAGACAAGATCGCTGTGTTGAGCCCTGTTACTCGATGGGAAAACGTTTCGAAAAAGGGTGAAGACGTGCGAAAAGGGCAGGTCGTTGCCGAAGCAGGAACTCGTTTGAAGCCTCAGCATCTGGGACTGATAGCTGCTTTCGGCGATGCCGAAGTAAAGGTCTTCCGAAGGCCCAGGATCGCCATTTTGGCAACTGGAAATGAGCTCGCTGAGTTGGGTGGTAAACTGCGAAGAGAACAGGTATTTGACACCAACAGAACTGTTCTATGTGCATTATGCAGTGAGCTAGGAGCACAGACTCTAGATTTGGGCATTGCAAGGGATGATGTGGACGAAATCTCGGAAAAGCTGAGGCTAGGCCTTATGAAAGCTGATGGTGTAATTAGTTCTGGCGGAACTAGTGTCGGGGGGCTAGATCTCGTTCCAGAAACTGTCAACAAGGTTGGAAAGCCAGGCGTCATTGTTCATGGCGTAGCAATGCGTCCAGGCATGCCAACGGCGCTGGCAGTCGTGAAAGACAAGCCCATCATCGTACTCCCAGGCAACCCTGTTGCTGCTATGCTGAGCTTTGAGGTTTTTGGCAGACCGTTAGTGAGCAGGATGCTTGGGCTTAAACGGGCAGAGGCGAGACCCATGTTGAGGGCAAGAATGACTAGGAGAATCGCCATCACTCTAGGAAGGAAGAATTTCGTTCGTGTCCGCGTTCTTCAAAAGGATGATGATTTCTTCGCTGAACCTATCAGCGCTCGCGGTTCAAGTCTGATTTCCACTATGACAAGAGCTAACGGTTATGTGGTCGTGCCAGAAAACGTAGAAGGCTTAGAAGAAGGAGACATTGTCTCGGTGCACATGTTTGACGATTTAGAGGCCATTAGAGATTATGTTTAGGAAACTGTTGACCTTTGAAGAGGCAAAAAAAGTCATTCTAGAACGATGCAGACCTACGCCTTTGGGCATTGAAGAGATTTCGCTTCTGGAGGCTAGCAGCCGTGTTCTAGCACAAGACGTAACGGCCAGCAGAGACATTCCACCATTTGATCGGTCAACAGTTGACGGATACGCTGTGAGGGCGCAGGACACGTTTGGTGCCGAGGAAAACAGACCGATTACGCTGGTGGCCCACGGGGCAGTGCGCGTTGGCGAAACTCCTAAGATAGTTGTCAGAAAGAAAGAAGCAGCAGAAATAGTCACAGGAGCACCTATTCCCGAAGGTGCAGACGCTGTTGTCATGGTTGAGCAGACTGAAAGAAAGGCTGACCGTGTTCGTGTTTTCAGCGCAGTTGCAAGGCATGAGAACATAATGAAGGCAGGACAGGACATCGGAAAAGGCGAGATTGTCCTTAAATCTGGCAAACTGCTGGGTTCGAGAGAAGTCGGTGTTCTAGCTGCCTTGGGCATGGCGAAAGTCAAGGTCTACGTGGTTCCTCGAGTAGCAGTTTTTTCGACAGGAGCTGAGGTAACCGAGCCGGGCAGAAGTCTGCTCAATGGGAAGATTTATGACATCAACGCGTACAGTCTGAGCGCAGCTGTGCTCGAAAGCGGGGGGAAGCCTATTTTTCTCGGCGTTTTCCCTGATGACCTCGTCAAGCTTCAGAAAGCGTTGAGGCATGCTTTGGCCTCCGCCGACGTTGTGGTAACCTCTGGCGGTGTCTCTGTGGGCCCAAAAGATGTTATGCCAAAAGCGTTGGCTTCTCTCGGAAAACCTGGCACGATCATATCTGGAATCGCTATCAAGCCTGGAAAACCCACGACGATAGGGCTGATCTGCGATAAACCAGTGTTTTCACTTCCTGGACATCCTACATCTGCATTGCTGGTTTTCCATCTACTTGCCCGCCCGATAATACAGGCAATGGGAGGGAGAAGAGCAGAAGAAGACTTAGAAGTGAAGGCTATCACAATGGCAAGGATGTTCCCGGCAAAGGGAAGAAGAACATTTGTCATGGTGGCCCTGAAGCGCGATAAGCTAAACCGGACTGTGGCCGAGCCTATTCTAGCAGGGGATTCTGGAGCGATAACGACCCTCACGAGAGCAGATGGTTATGTTGAGATACCTGAAAACGTGCAATTCGTGGATGCAGACGAGGAAGTCGCGGTGCGACTTTTTCGAAAAATGCCGTAAACGACAAAGAGAATTTGAGAAGACGAATGTTGGTGCGATTACATAAAACGAGAAAAGATGTCCTCATTCTTCAAGAACTTTTCTCTTGTTTGCGGCGTATGCCGTGAAGACCCATGTTAGAATGAGATAGAAAATCATTCCGACGCTGAGAAGATAATTGCTTGTCAAAACACTGTAAATGACATAGAATGCGAAAGTTGTGCTAGCAAAGAACAAGATTATGATAAACCAGAATGACCAAGCTCTCTTCCTAAACATGCCATAGGCAGCAATCAGGCTGAGTATGCCGAGGATCCCAACGTGCGGCGGGAAGCCACTCAATGGCAAAAGGGCAATGAATGCTATTCCGACGATTGCGTAGAAAGCGGATGTTGCGAAAATTCCCCAGTCTCTCAATCCTCAGCCTCGACCCGAGTGACATTTTCCATACGCCTTTAACCCTAATGCATTGACGGTAACATTAATAAATCTAATGTTCTACTTTCCTTTCTAATGACACTCCTGTAAACCATAGCGTGAAAAAGAAAGCCCGCCCTAAAAAATAGGAAGTTCTTTTTTCATTACCTCGCACGCGCTATTTCTTGGCAGCCTTGCTAAGGTATGCGCCTATTTGTTCTGTCTCTTTAGCAAAGGTCTCGTACGGATAGTGTTGACCATGGATCATAGCACTCCATCTAGAAGTGTAGCTGGCCAGAAATGCAATTTCTGCAAGTTCTTCCTTCGTGGCACCGTACATTTTGGCTGCGCTTATGTGGAAGAGCGCGCAGTATGGACACCTTATGTTTGCTGCAACTGCTAATCCCATCAGCTCCCTGTACTTTGCGGGTATCTTACTCTCCCCCAAGGTGTACTTTTTGAAAAGAGGCCAGTCATGTATAAGGACATCCTTTGGTAGAGCCTCCATGAAGCCAGGAACAAGACCGAGGCTTTTCTTAATGTCATTCAGCGTATCTTCATATTCTCCCATTGATATCACCTCCGATCTTGAGTGATTTACAACTGATAACTCGCTTTTAGCCACCTATCGAACAGGAAGTATAATACTGAATTGCATATAGCACGGCCGGATTGCGCGCGCTATAGCGTTAACCTTAATGCTTTTTCAGTACCACTAATAAATCTAATGTTCTACTTTCCCGTTTAAACTCACACTCACGGATAGCACTTCTAGAAAAGGAAGAGCGCGCGCTCTTCTAGCCAATCATCACTTTTTCGTCGTGTATTTCTCTGACTCTTCCTGAAGTTCTTTCGTCCAATCCTTAGTAGGCATCGGACTGTTGATTTCGATAAGGTTTCCATCAGGGTCTCTCAGGTAAACCACTCGCATACCCCAATCTGGACGTTCTTGAAGCTCAGTAATGAATCCAATATTCCTTTCTTTTAACCTTTTGATGGTAGTGTCAAGGTCATCCACGGTGAATATCAATGCTATTCTGTCTTGGGCAACTGCACTCTCAGGAAGGTTGGACGTGCCTAAGGCTTTTGCTTGGGCTTCTCTCTTAAAAAGTGAAAGTTGGGCTCCTCCTTCTGAAACGTAGCTTGCATATGCACCCTTTTCTTCTCCCCACGTTACCCTCAAGCCCATGGCGTCTCTGTAGAAGCGGAAGCAAGCCTCAAAATCGACAACTAACAGTCTCACATGATCCAAATGTAACATAGCTTAACTCCTCGGAAAAAACTTGTTTTTCACACATATAATTATTCCTCTAACGAAGAAGAATTTTGTCAAAAAGTGGTTGTGGTTGGGGTAAAGTTTCTGAACATCATCAACATTTCTAGCGATGGCTGAATGATAAATATCAGACTCTTCAAACTCCACCAATTGTGTATAGATTAATGTGTTGGCAATGTTCTTATGTCCCAATAACGTCATTACATATAGAATGTCTTTAGTCCTATGATTTTGTCGCTTTCCAATGGCGAAATGTATGGAAATGGATCTTCAATAATCTTGGATTCCCAAGCTTCTTTGCAGAGCGTTTTCTCTGAGGGTTGAAATTGTTAAACATTGTTTGCCATGAATTGGCTCCAAAGACCTTATCGCTATCTCTGCGCGCGCGCTAAAAGCCAAGAAGATCTATGAAGCAACCGACAAGCCGGCCACAAACTCATACAAGAGGGACGAATATCCAAGCGACTCCTCAGAATCATCAGTCAACCACTCATTTCGAGACAGAAACGGCTGCGTTCCTGAGCTTTTGGAAAACGTGCGCTAACCAACCACTAGTTGACACGCAAGATTGAAATGCCCAAAATGGCCGCTTCCGGTTGTCATGAGGTCGGCGCACGCGCTCTTTTTGACGTGGGCATATTTGGATCCAAATATCCATGGTACGTTGAAACCGAGGAGGGGCAGGTTCCTCAGCCTAGCAAAGACTTCTCAACCCACCAAAATCTAGGAGCCGGGGATGGGAGTTGAATCCTAGGCTAATGGAGACATCACCCGCCCACTCTGCCGTTTCTCTCTGCATCAATGTATTCTGGCCACTTTGCACTAACATGTGCGACCCACCGTCAAACCAGCCCGGTTTAACTGGCATCGTCCGACTATGGACCCGATAAATCTAATGTTCCATTCCAAACACTTAACTTCACACTCAAATTGAACTCAAAGCGTGCGCTTTCATCTTCACCGTCAATACGGGCGCTATTGAAATTCTGCCACCATCGCATCCATTACAAGAACCTCTCTGAATCCTAAATTCTTCACTGTTTCTATGAGTTCTTGCCTTGCTGTAGGAGCCGCTAGGCGAATTCTTCTTACGCCGCCTTCGGCAATTTCGTTGTTTGCTGCTTCTATGAGTAGTTTCTCGATGCCGAGCGACCTGTCTTCAGAGTTTACCTGTATAGAACCGATACGGCCTGCTTCTTTGGCCGTGGTGTACGATGCCTCAGCATACCCAACTATCCTGCTACCCAGCACAGCAACCAGCTTCTTCTGAGTCGCGAAACCGAATATCCGCTGTAGGAATGGTGTTTTCAAGTCTTTCTTCGTGAAATCGAAGATCCTTAGGCTGTTCGGGTCTTCTGAGGCTTCTATTAGGTTGTAGACCTCGTCCAAGTCATCTTTCTGGAATTCTCTGATTTTGACTCCGGAGGCGTTTTCTGGCGCACGCATGGAATTTGTCTCTCTGACGAAATAGGCCAAATGCTCAAATGTTTTGAACCCCAGCTTGACGTAGACGCTTTTTGCAGAGTCATTCGTAGAATCTACGTGAAGGACTGCTCTCGCCTTTTTTCTTCTTCGAATGTAGTTGAGGGCATTTGTCATTAGTGTGGTCGCGATTCCTTTTCTTCTGTAGTCTGGGTGCACCATGACTGATGATATGTAGCCGGATTTTCCTCGGTTATTGATGATTGTTGTGCCGACAATTTTGCCGTCTGCTTCTGCAACGAGAAACTTTGCTGGTTCTTTTCCACTGAGCCGCAGCAGCCCTAGGATGAGCGTGCCAGTTCTTCCGAATGCGCGATTGACCATGTCAGCTACATGATCTGGATCAAAGCCTGAAATCTCGAACTCCTTGGCAAAACACATTGTAAAAAGACCCAGCAAATCACTCAAATCAGACTTGCGGAGGTCTCTAATCAGAATGTGGCCATTCGTTTTGTCGAGTTCTGTGTTTTCCATATCCGAAGCTTCCAATATCTGTATCCTCGATTTCGATGTATTTGAAATTTTTCCACAGTTATTATCATGGCGCATGAGGAAAATCCGCGCGCATTCACTTTCTTAGACACAGTAATCAACATAGCCCAAACGACTGGTCACTACCCTAGGTGTTCTGTGCAAAGTGATCAATCCAAGATTCGCAGAGCGAGGAGCAATTTTGAACGAATGGGCAAGAGATAACAACTCAAAGCGCATGCTCTAGAAAAGGAAGAGCGCGCATTACGCTTATTAGTGAGCAATTTTGAGAGGTCTAGCACACGGTGCACTCAAGGAGCTTAACCGCAATGGGAACAGCTGAAGAAGAAAACGTTGACGAAGTCAATTACAAGCATGAAATCAAAGTCACCAAGAATGGCCCATACCTTGTTTCTGGCAAACTCCCCATATCCGAACAAATAATCATCGTCAACAAGGATAGGGTTCCGGTCGAATGGCGTTCGGGCAAGAAATATCCTTTGCAGGAAAAATGCGGTCTTTGCCGATGTGGAGAATCAAAAAACAGACCTTTCTGTGATGGAACACATACAAAAATCGGTTTTGATGGTACTGAGCGGGCCAGCAGTGAACCCTACCTGAAACAGGCAAAAATCATACAGGGCCCAACGCTTAAGCTAACCGACGTTGTGGATCTTTGTGCCTCTGCGCGTTTCTGTCATAGAGCAGGCGAAATTTGGAACCTTATTCCAAAATCAGATGACATGGACGCTAAACGTGCGGCAATCGAAGAAGCAGGAGACTGCCCGTCAGGTCGCCTTGTGATTTGGAACAAGAAAACAGGGGAGGCAATTGAACCAAAATTGGAAAAATCAATCGGGTTAATTGAAGACCCTCAGATGGAGTGCAGTGGTCCGATTTGGGTACGAGGAGGCATCCCGATTAGGTCTGTAGATGGAAAAATCTATGAAGTTCGCAATCGCGTTACTCTCTGTCGCTGCGGCAAGTCCTCCATCAAACCATTTTGTGATAGCAGTCACTTCCCTGAGCATCGCTACGAAGAAATGATGTCTCGTAAGTAAAATCAACATGATCCTATATTTTGTAGCGCGCAGTGAGAAAAACAGAGAGCCACCTACTGTCATATTTTTCGCACCAAGTATTCGAGGTAATGCTAGTAAGCTTCAACATTGATTACATTAGTCCTAGCTGTTTCATCATTCCGACTACGTCGTAGAAAAGGCGTTCCTCTTTGATTTCGTTGTTTTTCCAAGTGGCAACGGTGCAGAACTCGAGCTTAGCCGTTTTGTGCGTAGGTTGAACGATTTTTCCATCTGGCCCTTTCATTGGTCCTATCATGGTTGCTGTCCAGTCAGCGACAGAACAAGTGTAGTTGCCATCGCCGAAAAGAATTTTGTAAGGATTATTAACCAGCTTATTATCAAATGTTTTGAAGAATTCGACAGATTCCTTGTAATGTGCTTCTCGACCTCTCGTCGGTTCCGGCTGACCAGGCCAGTAAACTGCGACGTTTGCTGCGTGGCGTTTCTTGAATGTCTCCCAATCCTGATTGTTCCAAGCATCATCCAAAGTCATCATCAATTTCATGTTTTCCTTCACACCCATCACAATCACCTCAACAGTCCGAAGTCATTGCTAGGATAATAAAATTGCGAAAGCTGCTAAGGAAAGCGCGCCAAAAAATGAGAAAAATCTACGGATTCTTTGTGAGTTCTGATAGTTGTTTTTTGGTTAACCCAACCCCAGGCTCGGCATCAAGCCTCTTGTGCACCTTTCCTTTTTTGAAAAGAAGCACAGTGGGGTAGTACTCAATCGCGTATTCCTCACACAAATCTGGTCTTTCATCAACTATGACGCGCATGCACTCTTGCGGATTGCCTCTGGCGTACTCTTCAAATACTGGTAGGAACCTTTGGGAAAATGGGCACCAAGTAGTGTAGAAGAGGACAAAAGCCCTGTCCTTGTTTTCTATTTCTCTCCCTAGACTGCTACTTCTGGAGACTTCTATTTTACGCTTTTCAGCTTTGCTCATTCATCTTTCACCCCTCTTTTATATCGCGTCTTAGCCTGTATACCAGCAACCATTAAAGTTTTTCGCGTTTTGAAAGCACGCATGCTAAAATACAATCTTGGGTTCATGCAGCAACCTGCCCAGCGCGCGCTATCCCAGTTGGACCGCGTCTTGATCAATGTTTACTTCCGATTAAGCCCGCGTATGATTTCTTTTCTAGGTAATCGTAATACCTCATAATGTTCTGGCGTTAACATAAATGCATTCAATGTTGACGGTTTGGCAGCCTTGCGGAATTTTTAATATTAGGTGGCGGCCTACAAGTGGTAAGTACAGAAGGAAATGTCTAGCAAGCGGATGAAGACAGATGAGCTATCGTGAGGTTTTTGTTTCGCCTTCAAACATCTTTAGCGGTTTTCAAAAACCATTCGGCAAAGCAGACTATGCAATACTGGGAGTGCCGTTTGACGTTACGAGTACATACCGCACTGGAGCCAGGTTTGGACCCATCGCAATTCGGCAAGCGTCGCTTAACATAGAAACCTACAGTTTTCGCACGGGCGTAGATGTAGAAGACCTGAGTCTCCACGATCTGGGTGATTTGCATGTGTCTTCTGACACAGCGAAAACCTTGGAAATGCTCGAGCTTGTCATTAGGGACATCCTGAAAACGGGGAAGGTTCCTGTAACGATTGGCGGGGAACACACCATAACTTTTGGCATAGCAAAAGGCCTTGCAAAAATGGCTTCCACAACAGCAATAGTAAGCTTCGACGCCCACCTTGACATGCGTAACGAGTTCTTAGGACTAAAAATGTCGCACACAACCTTCATGCGCAGAATAAATGAAGAAGTGAGACCCGCAAAAATCGTCGAGGTCGGCACACGGGCAGTCTGCAGAGAAGAGCTAAGGTACGCAAGAAAGGCAGGAATAGAGTTTTTGACGACGCAACAGATCAGAAAAGAAGGAACCAAACGCACAATAAAACAGCTGGAGGAAACGCTGGCGAACCACAAGCACATCTACCTATCGGTCGACATGGACATACTTGACCCGGCTTTCGTGCCTGCCGTACAGAACCCAGAGGCTGACGGTTTAGAAATGCACTCTCTGCTTGACATTCTGGCAGGCGTATGTGATAAGCGTGTAGTCGGCTTTGATGTCCTAGAGATAGCGCCTGACTACGATCGAGGAGTCTCAGCGATCCAGACAGCAAAAGTCATTTTCGAAATGCTTTGCCAAATAGAAAAGTCAAGGACAGCCTAGTCGCAAATCAAAGAAGTCAAAGAGTGCCTCGACGAGAAGTCGGAGGATACGAAAGGAGACCTATGCCAAGAAGGATTACCCTCAAGAACTATTCGACAGAATACTTGAATATGAGCTTGCTTTTGTTTAAGAAGCCCGATGCCCCGACATTAGCAGAACGCTTCTGGGAAGGAACACGCAAGCTAAGCCTTTTTCAATGAGTTCTTCAATCCTTGCTTTTCACAAGCTTCGCTATGAACAGACCGCTGCACTGATGAATGTGCGGATACAGTCTCTGGCACTTGTCAAGTCCTCTTAAGCCTCCTAAGCCTATTCTCGGCAGTATTTCGGTCAGCGAAAACTCAGGATGACATTTCAGAAACCTTTCAATGAGCATCTCATTTTCTTCAACTGTTATGCTGAATGTGGAATAGACCAATGCGCCCTCAGGCCTGACGTATTGCGAGCAGTTGTCCAACATCTCCCATTGAATTTGAGCCATTCTGTCCACGGAACTTGGCGTCAGCCTCCATTTGAACGAGGGCAGTCTACCAAAGATGCCTGTTGCTGTGCACGGTGGGTCCAACACCACCAGGTCTGCTTCTACGTCGAAAGGCAATGGGCTGCGAGCATCAGCGATGATTGGCTCGGCAATCTTCACGCCCATGCGCTTCACCTCGCTCTTCCAAGAGACCATTCTGCGCCTAGAATAGTCCACAGAAAGGATACGGCCATCGTTTTGCATCAGCTGCCCCAAGTATGTCGTCTTTCCTCCGGGAGCGGAACAGACGTCCAAGACGGTCATACTTGGAGCTGGATTTGCCGCTTCAGCTGCAAAAGAGCTTGCTTTGTCCTGGATGTAAACAAGGCCTTCTTTGAAGCAGGAGGTTTCTGTTATGGGTTGTCTTGCATTCTTGACCTCGTACGCGAACATTAAATCTTTAACTTTATGAGCTTCAACTCCGTCTTCAGCGAACTTCTTCAGAATTCCATCTTGTTCAGAATTAAGCGTGTTTAACCTTACGTAAGTTGGCATGGGCGATCTGTTCGATTCCAGCATCGCTATGGCGTCTCTTCTACCAAAAAGTCTGAAACAGTATTCGACAAACCATGTCTGATGAAAAGTGCACAGTGCGACTCGAGCTTCATCATTTTTCTGCTCTAAGACCACCTCAGGTCTTTGCGTTAGCAGCATGCCTAGAAAAGGCTCGATGGATCGCAAGGTTTTCCATCCTAGAACGGAGCGTGCCAGTTTGACTATGTTTTCAGCCTCTTCAACGTCAATTTCAGACCAGTGCTTCGCTATTCTCGTTTGATACACGTAAAGCCTCAGGAAAGCTTGAACGCCAAGGTTGAATTGACCTAGGTCTGCAGGCTTAATAGCGTTGTTTACAAAAGCATCTATGAAGTTCTGTCTCCGAACAGTTTCGTACACAAGCAAGCGAGCAAGTCGGACAGCATCTGGATCTCGCATTCTCAGCTGGTTAACGGTCCTCGCCAAAGCTGAAGGTTCACTCAGCCTTCGCATTTGCATCCAGCTGAGAGTCTCAATCGCAACCGCCCAAGCTTCCCTGAGCAAAGTGTCCACACAGTCGGACATATGTAAGGTTCTACATAAAAATTGAAGGCATTCCGCGTCCAGCTTGAAATTAATGTCCTTAAAGAACAGGCGCTTGACCGTTGCTGAGGCTATCGGCGAAGCTAAAAACTATTCCAATTATGAGAGACGACGTGGTCAACAGCATCTGAGGACAAGAGATTTTAAGCAATCCAATCCATAAAAGCATTCAGGTCAAGACCTAGATGACACAGAAACAACTGGAAGATTTTCCGTCCAAGGAACACAGACCTTCGACTGGAAAGAAAGTTGACTCTGGGCCATTGGCAATCGGCGAACTCGGAACGAGAGAAGGGAGAAAGCGCGTCTTTCCCCCGCTTGCTCCTGAGAACTTACCATGCTCATACTTTGTCTCAGCCACCTATGACGGGAGGGCTGGCAAGGCAGTAATCAAACTCTATGAACCAATTTCGGGCCAGATCTACTTCTGGTATGACAACACAGGCCACCAACCGTACTGTCTCACAAACCTTTCGCAGTACGAGCTTGAAAAAATCAGCCGTGTAATTCAACACCCAGGTTTCGACCGTTTTGAGATTGTGGAAAAATTTGACCCGCTGCTAGACAAGAAGGTGAAGGTCACGAAAATAGTGACCAAAGACCCGTTGGCTATCGGCGGCCGACCTACGGGATGCATTAGAGACATAATTCCAGAGGATTTCCCAAACGTCTCGGACTCGCCGGTTGCATCGCAAGAAATCAAAGTCTGGGAGTCAACGATAAAGTACTACCAATCCTACATTTACGACCGGCAACTTCTGCCTGGAATGATGTATGAAATAAGAGACTGCAGCCTCATCCTGAAAAGGCTGGAAGAAACCGACAAGACCGTGAGTCAGATTCGAGGAACCTTCAAGGACGCCACTGATGAAGAGTTGGAATTCATCGAAGAATGGGCAAGACTGCTGGAATACCCTGCTCCCAAGTTTCGCCGCGTGGCCCTCGACATAGAAGTGTTGGCTCCAATCCCTACGAGAGTACCTGACCCCCGGGAAGCGGCTTACCCAATTGTATGTGTTTCACTCTACAGTTCAGATGGACTGAAGAAAGTCTTGCTCCTGAAACGCGAAGGAGTCCGCGAGGGCACGGAGCACCTGTCCACGGATGTGAGGCTTGAAAGTTTTGATTCAGAGGAGAAACTACTAAGGTCTGTTCTTGACGCGGTGTGGGACTATCCTTTCGTCCTAACTTTCAACGGGGACGACTTTGACCTGCCATATTTGTTCAACCGCGCTCTGAACCTTGGCATCAGACGAAACGAGATCCCTATAGAAGTTGGTAAAAGATCCTGCTCGCTGAGTTACGGAGTTCACGTTGACCTGTACAAGTTTTTCTTCAACCGTTCAATTCAGATTTACGCTTTCAACAACCGTTACAAAGACGTGACGCTGAATGACATTGGAAAAGCTCTGATCGGACTTGAAAAAGTGCCACTTGACAAGACTCTAGGCGAGTTAACTTACACAAAGCTTGCTGAGTATTGCCTCAGAGACTCTGAAATCACTTTCAGGCTTACAAGTTTTGAAGACGAACTCGTCATGAAGCTGATCCTAGTTCTTGCAAGAATCAGCAGCATGCCAATGGAAGACGTGAGTCGACAAGGCGTCTCTCGTTGGATAAGAAACTTTCTGCAGCGAGAGCACCGCAGGAGGAACATGCTCATCCCGAGTCCCAACGACATACTGGCAACGAAGGGCAAAACCGCAACGAAAGCAATCATAAAGGGCAAGAAGTACAAGGGAGCAATAGTCGTCGAGCCTGTGCCAGGAGTGTACTTCAACGTTGCTGTCATGGATTTTCCAAGCCTGTATCCATCAATCATCAAGGTGTGGAACCTAGGTTACCAGTCCATATTGTGTCCGCATCCGGAATGCCGCGGCAACGTCGTTCCAGGTACGCCACACTGGGTTTGTATTAAGAAACGAGCTTTAGAGAGCCTGTTGATCGGTTCGTTGAGAGATTTGCGTGTGCAGTGGTACAAGCCTAAGGCGAAAGACAAGTACCTCAGCGCAGATTTGAGAAGCTGGTACAACATCACTCAGGGAGCTCTTAAAGTCATCCTGAACGCGAGCTACGGAGTCTTCGGAGCTGAAAGCTTTGACCTCTACTGCCCACCGGTGGCTGAGGCAACAGCGGCCATCGGAAGACACTCAATAACACAGATACTCAACAAAGCAGAACAGCTGAGCATCCAAGTGCTCTATGGAGACACGGACAGCCTCTTTCTGAAAAACCCTTCAAAACAGCAAACTGAAGAACTGGCACGCTGGACAGAACACGAGCTTAAAATGAGCTTGGATGTTGACAAGGTTTACAGGTACGCCGTTTTCAGCTCTCGCAAAAAGAACTATCTCGGAGTCTTTGAAGATGGGACGGTTGACGTCAAGGGGTTGACTGGCAAGAAGAAACACATTCCAATTCTCATCAAGAAAGCCTTCGACAAAATGAAGGACCGCCTCGCACGGGTCAAGACTCCGACAGATTTTGAAAGAGCAAAGAAGAACATCTGCGAAATTGTCCGCGAATGCTACATACAATTGAAGAGGCGAGAATGGGAGAACCTCAACGAACTAGCGTTCAACGTGGTCCTAGGCGAAGAAATCGGGCACTACACAAAGACAACTCCTCAACACGTCAAAGCCGCAAAGATTCTACAGGAGAATGGAGCTGAGCTGAAAGCCGGGGACCTCATAAGTTTCGTTAAAACGACTAGGGAACCGCACGTGAAACCAGTTGGGTTGGCGACTAAAAACGAGGTTGATGTTGACAAGTACGTAGCCTACTTGCATTCGACGTTTGACCAAGTCCTAGATGCGTTGGGTCTTGACTTTGACGAAATAATAGGACTGACGAAACTGGAGAGATTCATGTAAGGCTTTGCAGTCGTTAATTCTCTGAAAGCGTTTTCAACCCATGTGATCTTAGGGGTTCAATGATGCTGGGTCTGCTCAGTATTCGCAGAACCGCGTAACCTATGACTGCGATAGCTACTAGACTGCTGACCAAAAGGCTGATCAGCGTCGTGATCCAAGCTGGCAAGAACGCGAGCTCTGCAGGTTGATAAGGATAGTATATCCACAGATACCCGCCGCCAACGATGATTCCTATGGGCAAAGCACCTGCGATGCACGCTAGCAACTTATGCTTCTTCAGTAACAATACGAGGCTTGCCGCCACAAGATTGGCTAGGGAACCGAAGACTACGTCAATGAATCCTATGGGTCCGAAAACATTAACAACAGCGCATCCGGCAGTGACTCCGATAACGACAGGCCATCCTAACAAAGCAGTCAATGCAATCAGAAAGTCTGAAAGGCGCAATTGTATAGGTCCGTAGATTGAAGGGTTTCCGAAAGGAGAAAACGATTGCGCCACGTTGATCGTGGCGTATAATGCTGCAAAAACGGCTGTCAACGCCACATCTCTAGTGTCAAATCTTATCCTTTCACCTCCTGCGCCGGGATTTCTATGGCGGAACGGGTGGAGGCCCACTCACCCGCCTAGCACCTAAGAAGACGACAGATGTTTATTAAATATTACTGAGACTCGCATACTAGTATTCATCGCACGAGCGTTCAGGATAGAAAATCGGGCGCGAGGCCATCGAGAAGACTTCACAAGTAGTCGCCGCGCGCGAAGATCGCATCAAAGTATTTGCTGCAGAAAAAGCCGAGAGGGTAGACGTGTTAGACGAGTAAAAACGCGAAACAGGGAATGTTAACGGATCGATGGAGAAACGCGTAGCAAGAAGTAGCTGTGGGGCATCAATAAGCGCCGTAAAAACACGTTTCAAACACTATTTCGACATTAACAATCTGAGAACGAGAGCAACAGAAGTTGAGGTTGCGACTATAAGCGAGATCAGCAACACCACCTGCCGCTCGGTCAAGGAACGATGAAACGTGAGAAGGGTGATCAAACTCCGCCTGTGATCTGAGGACAGTTTTTTACCATCAAAAGAGACAGCTGCCTTGGCTCTATAGATGAAGAAGGTTAGCAATATCAACGCAGAATTGAAGATATAGGGCAGAACAGACACTACCATGTCCAGCTTCAAATCTGATATGATCCCGAAAGAAGCCAACGTCATCCCTATGGTGAAAGATCCCGTGTTGCCAACAAAGATCTTCCCCTCAAAGTTTAGGGCAGCAAGGATAAGCCACGCGGCCAGAGGTCCATAAAGCAACACTCCATTTGACCCTGACATAGCCATCAACCCCATCATAATTATCGCCGGACAGACCGTTTCCAAACCGTTCAACCCGCCCAGCTGATTCACCGTATTCGTCACTATAGTGACAAGCACCGGAACTATCACAAGGTAGTACCAGACACCGAAGTTGATCGTACCCAACAACGGAATTGCCATATACGTGCGAATATGTATATTATACGCGAACG
This sequence comes from Candidatus Bathyarchaeota archaeon, assembly GCA_963707955.1. Taxonomy (GTDB): domain Archaea; phylum Thermoproteota; class Bathyarchaeia; order Bathyarchaeales; family Bathycorpusculaceae; genus DASPPK01. Next base: position 1,174,591 of record OY970176.1, read on the forward strand.
CGGCAAGAGGCATTGCAGCAACCAGAGGAAGAAACGCTTTGAAACGCCACTTGAGATCTATCCAGTCATCAAGCAACCCCATGAAGCCACCGAACAACACGCACACGGCCAGCGTCAAGGGCGGAGAAACCCCGTTTGAGACTTTGACGATGTTTAAAGAGTACAGGAGAAACAAGTACACAACGCTGATCAGAACGTAGAAGATACCGAGGCCGTTAGGAACCAAAGGCTTGTTTGGTTTGTGCAGGTCAGGAGCCCTAGGAAACAAGGACGTTCCTCTTTAAGCATTCGGATAATCCTGGTAATATTTTTGCCAGTCGATCTTGTAGAGACACACAAGTGGAACAATTCCGCCGTAGTTGCTCTGTGACTCACTGGGCGTCAACGTCTCCCCTGAGAAGAACTCTTCCTGGAAGTATATGGGCCCATTGGTGCCACCCATGGACGCGGTAACGTTGTCCTGGTCGGGGTCCGTAACGCCGTTGGTGGTACACCAAACGTTTTTGCCCCAAGCCATAAGCTTATAAATTGTGGTTTGTAACCCAACATCGTTCCACACCCATGCGTTGGTCGTGTTGCTAACTGAACCGAAGGTAGTCTCATTCTGCCAAGAAGATGCCTTGTCTATAAAGCCGCTGTCTATCAATCGCTGCATTCCGGCTCCGGAGATCTCTGCCATCCAAGTCCATTTTCCGTTGTCGCCGCCCGCCCAGTTAACCCAGTTTCCATAATAGTCAAAAGTATCAAACACGAGTATGTATTCCGCTCCGTACTGCTTCAACATATTCATCGAATAAGTCTCGTTTGCCATAAAAGTGAAACCAACATTTTCTATTTGTGTTTCGTTAATCGTGGCGTTGTCTGAAAGCGTGGTGACATTTCCTAGAATGCTCAGCCAGTATCCATAGTCCCACCAACTAACGACAATTGTAGAAGAGTTTTGGAAATCATTCAAGTATTTCAGCATGTCAAACCACTCTGTCACAGGCTGATTGGGGCTTATTGACATACTGCCTCCGGTGATCGTAAGTGGCTGGTAAGCTTGGCTGTAGACTGTCGGCACACCACCAGATTGCGGCGAAAATGCCAAGTTTGTCACCAAAACTAAGAATATTAGGAAAATGGCAACCCCGCTGAACTCTTTTCCTACATGTTCCAAGGCTTTCCTCGTTCCAGTCAATCTCGGCGGTTCCTTCAACAGTGTCACGAACGGTTTGGACAGACCCACTATTCCGATAGCTGCCACAAGAGCGAACGCCGGGGCCAAAATGACCATTACACGCACCATGGACGCAGCAAAGTAGACAGAGCTTAAAGCAAAGAGTAACATGAAAAGATTCTTCGTCGTGAGGTTTCTTGCAATAAAGAATAGACCAACGACGAAGAAGAGTATCGCAATGCCAACGTCGTAGTAAATTGAAGCCCAAGTAGAAATCCTCTGTTCAGCCACAGACTCTATAAGCGGGTTAACTCCCCGCACGAGTGGATCTATAACAACCAAGAACTTTGCCCCTATGGCTCCTAAGAAGCCAGCCAGCGTGAGCACGATGAAGCTGCCGATTATCCCGGCCACGAACACTACGACAAACATGAACTTTTCCCTAGCAGAAATCAAATTGCTCACGATCTCATTCAGGCAAAGAAGACCAAAGACTCCTGTAGCAGGTAGGACGGCTGTGGAAACTAGGAAACTGGGTCCGACTTCAGTTCGGGTGCTTATGGCTAGGAGCAAGCCCGGGCCAAAGGTCAAACCGTACACTAGGAAAAGACGTCGCGAGTATCTTTTGAGCAGAAGTAGAACGAAAACGAAGAGGGCGGCCAGGTCAATCATGTAGTATGATGCGCCCCATCCGAGAATGAAGTACGTTAAGACAGCAGCCGACCCAAGCGAGTAGACAACCGTTGAATTGATCGGCCTTTCTTCTTCAACGGCTCTGAGGAAAAAAAGACAGAAAGCCGGAATTGCAAAGATGCCAACGTTTTCGGTCGTAAAGAAGCCGAACGTAATCTTCGTGATAACGGTTGGGCTTATCGCCAAGATGAGTGCTGCAAGCAAGCCGACAGGCTTTCCCCCTAAGTCTTTTCCGAGGAAGTAGAGCAGAAAGACGCCAAGCGCAGCCATTAATGGAGGGATAAACGCAAGAAAGGTCATCAAGTCAACGTTGAAGCCCAGGAACCTAACGATGTCGTAGGAAAGAGCTCCAACAAATACCAATGCTGGATAGGAGCCCCCCAAGTCTATTCCGCCTGGGTACCATTCCTGCGTGTCAACCCAATGCGTAGGCCAAAAGGGTGACAGCAAGCCTTGCTGTGTCATTCGTTGCACCAGATTGTACTGGTAGTACGGGTCAAATTCATTAAGATGGATTGCGCCCACCTGTATCTCCCAGCGCAGTGGCAGTATGCGTATGGTGAATGCCAAGAAAACGCAGAGCACCAAGGCTGAAACCGTAAGGACTGAACTGTGGTTCACTTTGGGTCTTAGTTTTCCCAGACTCTTTATGCCGTTGACAAAACTTTCCTTGGATAGGACGCTGCGGAGCTTCACTTTAGGTTCATCTCTCACACAGTTCTTTGAGGTGCTTTATTTTCCTTGCGGTTAGATGACGTCTAGGAAGTGTTGACAAGAGAAACGCCGTTCATATATACCTTTCCGAATTTCAAACAAACTCAAAAAGACATTACGCTCGTTCAATTTTCCGCTTGTAACCATATTTTTCAGGGTCGTAGAGCGGAAATGCTTTTACCTTGCCCTTTGTCATCCTGCTGCGTATGTTTACTTTTACCAGTTCACCATCTTGGGCATTTGATGTTTGGACGTATCCCATACCTACGCCGCACTTGAGAAGTGGCGAAAAAGTACCACTCGTAATCTGACCAATCTTTTCCCCAGTGGCTGAGTGAATTTCGAAACCAGGTCTAGGTATTCCTTGATCTGTCATTTCAATCCCAACACGTTTTCTTTTCCATCCTTCAGTTTTCTGTTTAAGCAACGCTTCTTTTCCAATGAACTCCCCCTTCTGCAGCTTCACGACAAAGCTTAGCCCTGCCTCTAGGGGCATTGTGTTCTCGTCGATGTCATTTCCGTAGAGGCACAGGCCAGCTTCAAGTCGGAGTGTGTCTCTGGCTCCTAAGCCGCAGGGTTCTATTCCGAAGTTCTTGCCGGCTTCAAGAATGGCATTCCACACTTTCACTGCCAAGTCCGGCTTCTCCAGTGATGTGTTCCATACGAAGACTTCGAAACCGTCTTCGCCAGTGTAGCCTGTTCGAGAAACAAAAACGTCTGTGTCTGCCAGACGCGAATGACCACACTTAAACCTTCCAATTTTGCTCAAGTCCTCACTGGAGATTTTCTGGAGTGTTTTCTCCGCGTTCGGACCTTGAACTGCAAACATGGCCACGTTGCCAGATAAGTCCTCGATCCTCACGGTAAAGCCCTTCGCATTCTTGGTAAACCAGTCGTAATCTTTCTCACGGTTGCTCGCATTGAAAACTACTAGGAACTTTTCCATTTCCAGCCGGTACATGACAAAGTCGTCTACTATGCCGCCCGTTTGAGTGCACATGACCGAATACTGGGCACTGTTCGGTGCGAGGGTGGAGACATCGTTCGTTATCACGTAGTTCAGAAAACGCTCTGAATCAGAGCCCGTGACGATCACGCGCCCCATGTGGCTGATGTCAAAAATGCCGACGCTGTTGCGCACAGCCATGTGTTCAGGTGCTATGTCTTTGTAGTAAACTGGCATTTCAAAGCCTGCGAAGACTATCAGTTTGGCTGTTTTCAGGTGCACCTGGTACAGTTGTGTTCTGCGGGTTGTTTCGTTCAAGCTTCTGTCCTCTTTGAAAACTACTTGTAAGGCTTCACGTCCACGTCAATGGGTATGAGGGAGAGCTTCTTCCCGCACTTTGGGCATTTTCCCTCGAGCTCGTGCAATATTTCATCGGGAGGTCGCAGTTCGGCACCTTCATACAATACGTGACCGCATCCAACACAAGCAACTCGTTGAGGCATGATAGCTGTGCTCCTTGTTGTGACAAAAGAACTAAATGGCCATGACGTATTTATCGGTTGCTAGGCAAGAAAACTGTGAACTGTTTTAAGAAGGATGAAAACGCGCCAGCCCGCTGGCCACTGAATGTGATCCCATCCAATATCAGCATGGGCAGTCCAGGATGCCTGACTCTGTATAGCACGCATGCTGCCTGTACTCGCATTCTCACCAATCCATTTTGCCTTCCCACCTCCACCTAGGCTTTTTCTGCAGCTAGCACTGGCGACACGGCCTCAAGGCGATAATGGTGGAGTCTTTTCGTTAGTTGAGTTGCCATAACCATCGAGGTCGAACCGTGTGCTACTTTGCCATCTTCATTAGTTTCCTGCAACAGACGAGGAAGCTCGAAGCGTCCAAACTTTGACCTTGTTAATGCATGTTTCACGGAGACAAGACCCACGCAATTTCGTTATTTTTCAGCCTTCTTCACTCGTGCCAGTCTCCGAAAAAGACGCCATTGAATAATGAAGCCGCCAGCGCAGGCAAAATCTTAATCTCCCCTCAACCCTTACTTCAAACAAGACGCTGTAAGAAACATCAGCAGCTGGCACTGTGAATGGATAATTACACTCTGATCATAGCCGAGAAGCCGGATGCTGCACAAAGAATCGCCTTGGCCCTCGACAAAAGGGAAAAGCCTAGGAAACTGTCGGAAAATGGCGTGCCCTACTACGTAGCTAAGCGTAACGGCAAGGAAATAGTCGTAGTTCCAGCTTTGGGTCATTTGTACACGATCGCTGCTGAGCGAAAGGGGAGAAACTACTACCCAGTTTTCAGTTTTAAATGGGTGCCGCGATACGTTGCCGACAGAAAAGCGACGCGGATTCGCAGCTTGGCTTCAGACCATCACGACATTGGCAAAGAAAGCTGAAGCTTTTGTCGACGCTTGTGACTTCGACGTGGAAGGGTGCGTCATAGGATATTGCATACTTAAATATGCTTGCGGCGCCAAGGAGCATGAATCCAAACGCATGAAATTCTCCACTCTAACTAAGCAGGAACTCGAAAAAGCCTACGCTGAACCGTTACCGCAACTAGATTTCGGCCTGATAGAAGCCGGGCTTACGAGGCACGAAATCGATTGGCTGTGCGGTATAAACCTTTCAAGGGCCCTTACTGCGGCAACCAGAAAATGGAGCGGGAAATACGTAACATTAAGCACGGGAAGAGTTCAGGGCCCAACTCTAAAGTTTCTAGTTGCAAGAGAAGAGGCCATCAGAAGCTTCGTGCCAACGCCATACTGGAAAATCAGAGCCCAAGTCGAAACGGACGGCCGAGTGTTTGAAGCGAGATACGTAAAGGAAAGAATTGAGAACAAGAAAGAAGCGGAGACCATAGCAAATTCCTGCAAAGATAAGAAAGGACAGATTGAAAAAATCGGCATCAGAGAATTCAAGCATCCACCACCGTTTCCATTTGACCTGGGCACCCTGCAAAGTGAGGCTTACAGTCTGTTCGGCTTTGCGCCACGACGCACCTTGAACTTAGCACAACAGCTGTACCTGGACGCGCTGATCTCTTATCCAAGAACCGACAGTCAGAAGCTTCCATCGACTATAGACTATGCAACCATAGTGAAAAACCTGGGAAAAGCCGAAGAATACTACAAGCTTACGTCAGAACTTCTCTTGAAGCAGACACTCAAACCTAACGAGGGATACAAGGAAGACCTAGCACACCCAGCCATCTATCCGACTGGAAACTTACCGCGGCGAGCTCTTGAAAACTCTAAAAGGAAAGTCTGGGATCTAGTCGTCCGAAGGTTCTTAGCAGTTTTCGGCGAACCCGCGGCAAAGCAGAACATGAAAGTCTACGTCAAGATCAACGGCCACCGCTTTCACTTCAGCGGAAGACGAATTTTGGCCCAGGGATGGATGCGCTACTACGAACCTTATGTCAAGTTTGATGAAGTGCTTCTACCGCCAACAAAAAAGGGACAGATTGTCAACGTCAAAAAAACACTTCTAGAAGAAGTGTTCAAAGAACCACCTCCACGGTACAATCCAAGCAGTCTGCTCAAGGATATGGAAGAAGCAAGAATTGGCACGAAAGCGACCAGAGCCGACATAATGCAAACGCTCTATGACCGGAGATACATTGAAGGCGAAAGAATAACTGTGACCAGCCTAGGGTTCGAAGTTTTCGATGTCCTAGAAAAACATTGTCCACAAGTCGTTTCCACAGCTTTGACGAGAAGACTCGAAGAGAAGATGGACAGAATTCGAGAGAACAAAGAAAAAAGGGAAGATGCCTTGACTGATGTCATCGGAATGCTTCACCCGTCGTTGGCAGCCTTCAAGGAAGAGGAGGAGGTCGTAGGAGAACAACTAAACGATGCTTTGGAAAGGTCAAAGCTAGAAGAAAGGATAATTGGCACTTGCCCGGTGTGCAAAACTGGAAAACTCGTTATAAACTACTCAAGGAAAACTGGAAAACGTTTCGTCGGCTGCACAAGCTATTTTAAAGGGCTGTGCAAAACCTGTTTCCCGCTACCACAGAGAGGCAAAGTAGGGTCAACTGGGAAAAACTGCCCTGCATGCGGTTGGCCAACTGTTGAAGTCTCCATGAAGAGACACCCATGGGTTTTGTGTTTCAACCTTGAATGTCCGTCAAAAACAGGAAATGAAAAAAGTTGAAATGTGCAATATGCAACAGAAAATCGCACACAGGCAAGTATTGTAGGTCGCACGAGAAAGCCTGCGAAAACATCTTTAGAAGTTATGAGCAGTGGAGAAAGGCATTAGAGATTTCTTGGAAAGAGTATTTAAGTCAGATTGCCAACAATCCATTAACAGGAGAATGGACGAAAGAAGTCGTCCAACATCTGTTGAAAAGTGGAGAGCAGGCAAATGTCAAGGACGGTTAAGAAAAGCATCTCGTCGTTGTCATTTTCACTAAACAAACTTTATAGGATGATCTCAACGACAAAACCATCAGATCTCTTAATTCCACTACTCTCGATAGCTTTTGCCGTATTCTGTTTCGGAGGCGGGCTGTACGACTGGATAGTGAAACCGCTTCCAGCCGTCTATTACAGTGGGCGATTCCTGTTTCTCTACCCGTCGCTTTCCGACCAGTTCATAGGCGACACCGTTGTTGCCATAACTTGCTACGCCCTTGGAATTATCGGCTTGCTGGCAGTATATCAGAGCACCAAGTACGTGTACAAGCCAAGACAAGCCTACATGATGCTGATCATAGGAATCGTTCTCGTGCTGTTGGCATACATACTTCTCCAAGCCTCACTACAGTTTAAGTTGAGCGGAGGAGCAAGTTATTAAAGAGAGTACATCGCCAACCACTACCAAGGATTGCTTTTTAGCCTCAACTTGTACGCAAAGAAGTTTGTTAACAGATGAACTGGAGGAGTAATTATTAGAACTGTAACAAACAGCTGCCAACTCCACGGCATATAAAGAGGAAGCGAGAAAAGAATCGCACCCATTATGAAGTCCAGTTGATCTACAACTGGCAACAATCCGCCTGGAGGAATGGCAAGTCTCCGTTTTACAAAGGCTCCAGCCAAGTCTCCCAACAGAGCGCCCAAAGACAGCAGTAAACCAAACATGATATGATAATTGAAGACCAGACTCTCTGCCAAACCTGCTACCGTTCCGACAGCCAGCCCGGCAAAAAAACCTCGAAAAGTCTTGTTTTTCCCGAACACGGGCCTTCCATCAGAAAGCTTTTTCCCAAAATCCATAGCTGGCCCACCACCAGCAAGAACAGGAACGGCGTTCGCACAATACGCAGGAAATATAAACTCTAACGCTCGAGAGACTATCTGAACTAAGTCCATTCTACATACTCCCGTTTATTAAAGCTGATACTAGTGTATTCCACGTTCTTCAATTCTTAAGCTGCAAGTCATTGGAGGAAGGTTTGCCGGGTTCTTTTCCACCGTTGCCTCGATTGCTTGAGGATTTTCAGTGAGCTTCATAGCAATAACCGTGTCAGCCCAGAACTTTAGGACTCTCGTAGCAACAGGCGCGATGCTCACAGGAACTTCATCCAGAACGCTGTGAACCTGACTGGTCAGCAAAACCACAATTCTCTGGGTCCTAGCAGCCTGTGCTAGGCTTGCCAACTGTCTGTTCAGTTCTCGGTTAAGCTCAAACGTTTTTGGCGGAGACTCTGCAATCCTAAGGCGATACAGTGACGTTATTGTGTCGAAGACGACGAGCTTGAAATTCTGGTTTACATAATCAGTCAACTGATCTACGACGGTAGTTTGCTCACGAAAATCATTCGGTCTGGCTAGAATTATCAGTTCCGGAACTTTGGACTTTTCAGGAACGATTTGAGAAAGCCTTTGAGCTGAAAATGTTCTGTCAGAATCCACGAAGAGCGTTTTGTAGCCTTGCTTCCCGCAGCTTGTGGCACACTGCATGGCTAGTGTTGTTTTTCCAGTTTCAGCCTCGCCGTAGATGAGGGCAACAGTGTCAACTGGGAAACCCCCTTTCAGGAACTCGTCAATTGGTCTGCAATTTGTTGGAATTTCTTTAAGCAAGTCCGTGCACGTCAACAGATATAAACGGCCGAACTATAATGTGTTTTTGTGTTCAAAAGTCCCGAGCGTCTTGATAGTTGTATGAAAGCGAAGATAGCGGTTGCAACAGTTTCAGGGAAAGCCTACTTTCTTATCGTAAGCGAGCTTAAGAGAAGGAATGTTCCTTTTCTAAGCTTAACTCCATGTGAACCTGTTCCAATAGAGATCAAAGTTGTCATAACCACCGAAGAGGAAAAAGAATTGATAAACCATGAAGAAGTACTGGCCTACAAGAATGGAATGGAAACAGAAGCCTTCATAAACGAAGCCTTGCAAATTGTTCAGGGAAAGGGATCGTTTGAAAAAGTGACCATAGGTGTCGACCCAGGTGAGGTTTTTGGACTGGCAGTTCTAGCAGGCGGCAGAGTGGTTGAAACAGGAAACTGTTACAGCCTAGAAGAGACTCTGCACAAAATAGAGACGATAATCAAGGGTCTTGAGAACACTCCAGTCTCAACGATTTCAGTAAAGGTCGGCGATGGAGTTCCTGCGTGCAAAGAAAGACTCTTGCGAGACTTGGACAACGCACTGCCACCCAACGTGGTATTAGAAAGCGTGAGAGAAGCTGGTACAAACCGTCGGCTGAACGAAGCGAAACACAGAAGAGGGTTAAGAGATATTGTTTCGGCGATTCAGATAGCAGGGAGAAGCGGACATTCGTTTCAAAGGAGGAAGCCATGTGAATCGCACGGTTGAAAATGGCAAGACTCTTCTAGTTGATGGCCCGGCCTCGGTCACTCTGAATTCAGGCAAAGTGGAAGTTTTCGGGTCAGCGATAAGTGAAAAAGGTAAAGTTGTTATACGTGAAGGCAAAAGGCTACCTTTTGCAGTTCAGGAAAGGGCTGTTCTCGACATTTCATTGGGAGAAAACGCAGCCGTCGAAGAAGTTGATGGCAACACTATCCCCCCCTCCTGGATTGAATCAGCTCAGGAGCTTCTGGACCTGCAAACCAGACCTGTAACGGCGATGATCTTAGGGAATGCGGACTCTGGAAAAACAGGTTTTTGTACGTACCTAATCAACAAAGTCTTAGGTGAAAAACGTAAAGTCGCAGTTTTGGACGGAGACCTGGGTCAGTCAGACGTTGGGCCACCGTCAACCGTCGCCTACGCTTTTGTGACCAAGGCAGTAACCGACCTCTTCAACCTTCAAGCAAAAAACGCGTTCTTCATTGGCGAAACGTCACCAGGCAACGCTGTAGACAAGATGATCGAAGGTCTTTCCTTGCTGAAGAAAGAGATCATGGCTACCAATCCTGAGTTTTTGGTCATAAACACTGACGGCTGGGTCGAAGGAGAATGCGCCGTTGCGTACAAACTCAACCTTGCTGAGGAACTTAAGCCTGAAGTGACTTTTTGCATCCGCCAAAGAGATGAACTAGCACCCCTCCTGACCGCTCTCGAAAAATTCAAGAAAGTCACTGTTGAATCTCCTGCCGCAATAAGGCCCAGAGACAGCGAAAGACGCAAGACCCTTCGTGAACTCGGATACAAAAAATACCTGAGAAACCCAAGAGTTCAGTCACTTTCGTTGAGCTGGCTGAAAGTTGAGGGAAACGATTCTTTTGGCTTGACCAAGCCTCACATGAACGGTAGGGAAGCAAGAAGAATATGCGATCTCCTCGGAATGAAGCCCCTGCAACTATCAGAACTAAGTGACAGAATCAGCATAGTCATCGGCAGAAGACGCTGGATCAGCTCGGACAACATAAAGAAGGTTGAGCAGGCAACCAAAAAGAGGGTTGTGGTGACGAGAAAAGGCGAAGAAGAAAGGTTGCTTGCAGCTTTGTATGATGGCCAGAGAAGTTTTCTCGGCATCGGCATCTTGCAGGAAGTTGACTACCTTAGGAGGACCTTGAAAGTTATCACGCCTGTGTCTGAAGAAGCGTCAATCCTTGCCTTGGGAAAGGTGAAGCTTGACAAGAACATGAAAGAGATTTCCCTGACTGCTGAAGAAAACAACTTGGACTTTGCGTCTTTCAAGAAACTTTTTTGAAATAATGGATGGCCAGAACGTTCTGAAGCCGTTGAGAACTGAATTCTTCCTCGACAGGTATGGCCTTTTGACCAAAGCCCGCGCTATTACGTCTGGATCGAATTTCGCTCGCTGAGTCTGGGGTGCGGGTGATTTTTGGACCGTTTTGGGGCTAGCCGACATCATGCGTTACGATGGCACGCGCGTTCTCGCGGATAAGAGGAGCGAGCTGTATTCCAAATTGGGCCCTCGTTGTTTTGTCGATGGTTCTGCTCCGAATAAAGAACGCGCGCCCACAACAGTCTTGTTCTAGCTTAATAGATGTCTCGATGGGCAAAGTCTGGCTAAAGGGCATTCCTTGCACAGCGGGGTTTTTGCTTTGCAGTATTTTCTGCCGTGTGAGATTAGCAATATGTGAACAGCGAGATAGTCTTTCGGATCATAGATCAATTGAAGAGTTCTACGTACAGTTTCGTAGTCTGCCTCTTTAGCGACTAGGCCCAGCCGTTTCGATACTCTGTTAACGTGTGTATCAACGGGTATCGTTGGTTTTTTGGCGCTGAACAGCAATAACACGTCTGCTGTTTTGGGTCCGACGCCGGGAAGTTGTAACAGCTCTTCTCTTGCCTCATCGAGAGGCTTCGAAAGGATTTCTGCTAGGTTGCCGTTGTATTTCTTGAGTATTATCCTTGAGACTTGTTGTATCGCTCGAGCTTTGTTGTGGTACAGGCCAGCAACTTTCAAGCAGTTTTCGATCTGTTTGATTTCAGTCTCTGCGAGGGTTTCGGGAGTTATTCGGAACTTGTTCGAGAGGTTTTCGAAGGCTCTTGCTGTGTTCTTGTCGTTGGTGTTTTGTGAAATGATCGTTGCAATCAACGTTGCGAATGAGTCGCGAGTCGCGGTCGTCCATGTTGCCATCGCAAACGCGGTGCGAAGTATTCTGAGGATTGTTTCGGCACGACGGTCAGCCATTACGGAGCCTCGTGTTTTGAAAGTAATAAATAGTGAGTGCTTAGAGCTACTAATAAACAATGGAGAGGGAAGGTTGGAGCGGGCAAGAGTCTTTAAGGACGAAATAACTGAGCAGAGCACGCGTTTTCTTGCGGTCTATGTGGAAGCGAAGAATTCATGTTTGGTAATGCTGAGCGAGAGGGAAGACAAGCTTGGGACGCTTGCAATCGCTGTTCCAAGACCGAAGGATCTGCTCGGCCCCCCATCGTCATCAGTTCTCCTCGGGGACAAGAACGCGATTTCAGCCCGCATGTTTGCAGAATACTTGGCTGCAAGAAAGGAGAAGATAGCGTTGGTCTCGGTTTATCTTGAAACGATGGATGAGACGCAGGCGCAATCAGTCTTCAAACGCTTGATAGAGAGGGTTGTCCAAGAGCAGCCGCAGAAGGAGGCGTCTGGCGCATGAGCCTCAGAGAATTTCTTAAACAAATGGAAAAAGAAAGAGAAGTTTTGCACGTAAAGGATGAAGTTTCCTCACGCTTTGAAATGGCGTACGTAATGAAGAGCTTTGACAATGAAGGCCCAATTCTGCTTTTTGAGTACGTGAAGAATCATGCGACGAAGGTTGTTGCTAACGTCTCTGGGACTAGAGGGAGAATTTACAGAGCGCTCAATGTTGGCCATGATGAGCTTTATGGAAGACTGACAGCTGCTTGGCGCTTGCCAAGTAAACCCAACGCAGTCAACAATGCCGCGGTTAAAGAGTGTAAAGAGAAAGATGTTGACTTATCGAGGATTCCTGTTCTTTCTCACTTTGAGAAGGACGCGGGGCCTTACATCACTTCGGCAGTTGTGCATGCTAGAAGCCTCGACGGAGAGGTTGAGAACGTGTCAGTACATCGCCTTCAGGTTTTGGACAGAGAGCACTTGGCTATTCGTTTGGTGCCTCGGCATCTCTTCAAATTGTGGCGAATGGCAAAAGAGGCTGGAAAAGACCTTGACGTAGCGATCTCTGTAGGCGTTCACCCGGCAGTCTTGCTGGCAGCTTCTTGTCCTCTGCCCTTCGGCGTGAGCGAGTATGGCGTTGCAAACGCCCTGTTGGACAACAACCTCAAGCTGACTGAGTGTGAGCACGTGAATGCTTGTTCCCCAACTGAGGCTGAACTTGTCTTGGAAGGAAAAATCTCGGCGACGAAGGAGGTTGCTGAGGGCCCGTTTGTCGATGTCACTGGAACTTATGATGTGCAGAGAAAACAGCCGGTTGTAGACATCGTAGGTCTTACGCATAGACGGGAATATGTCTATCATGCGCTTCTCTCGTCTGGAGCTGAGCACAGGCTCCTGATGGGGTTGCCTCACGAAGTGCTGATCTGGGAAGCAGTTTCGAAGGTTGTACCGAGGGTTTGTGCAGTAAACCTGTCAGCCGGTGGAAGTGGGTGGCTTCACGCCGTGATCTCTGTTGAGAAACAACTTGAAGGTGATGGGAAGAACGCTTTGTTGGCGGCCTTTGCGGCGCATCCGAGTTTGAAGCATGCGGTAGTCGTGGATTCTGACATTGACGTGTGTGACGTTTCAGACGTGGAGTGGGCTGTTGCGACGCGTTTTCAAGGAAGTGAAGACTTGATCATGATGGAAAACGTGCGCGGTTCAAGTTTGGATCCTTCAGCGGATCAGGAGAGGGTCTTGACTGCGAAAGTGGGCTTTGACGCCACTAGACCTTTGGGGAAGCCGAGAGAGAAGTTTGAAAAAGCGAGGATTCCGGCTGGGGATAATGCTGAAAAGATCGTTCGCGGGTTGCGTAGAGCATGAGTGGAGGTGATTTGTTTGGCGGGAGAGAAAAGGAGGGAAGGAGACGTGTCTCTTAGAGTTGAGGACGTCATGGTGAAGGAGGTCATCACCATAGACGAAGACTTTACTGTGAAAGAGGCTGCCGAAATCATGAACAAGTTTGAGATCGGTTGCCTGATCGGCGTAAAAAGAGGAAAGGCCAACGGAATACTGACTGAACGAGACGTGCTGAAAAGGGTGGTTGCAGAAGGAAAAGATGCGAGTAAGACTAAGGTCAGAGATGCTATGACGAGTCCTCTGGTTATCGCTGAGCCGGGCATGGACCTCGCGGAAGCGGTGAAGCTGATGTTTCAGATGAAAATCAAGAAACTGCCTGTGGTTGATGGAAAACGCCTCGTAGGCTTGGTGAGTCTAACGGATATAGCTCGTTTTCAGCCTCAGATGATCACTATACTGAAGCAGCTTGCAGCGAGACAGACACCACCGAAAAGCATGCAGAAAGTCATCGACCGCTACGTTGTCTAGACAAACGCGCATGGTCCCTGTTCCGATCCTAAGCGAACATGACTGTTCGGAAATTTCCTAGCACGCGCTAGGCATGAGCGCTACATCCCTGTATTCGCGTTTTCACCTCGTCTATTCCACCCTCCCCCTCCCCCCTAGGGTACTAGTACTGCACGTAGGCGTTGGCGAGGGCCCTAGTGGATTTGCATGGGCTTGAGGACGAGTGCGCACCGAGCGCTCGGCGTAGAGTCTGCGCAAGGGTAGTAACTTTTCAATGCACTGTCTTGAAGTAGCCTTCTGTTTTCGCATTCCCGCTGAGACCTTGCCAAGACGCGCGTCACTGCCGCCTGAAGTGTGAGGCTTCCCGCGCAGGTTTTTGACAAGAGCCTTTATCGTCGATAATTTACGGCTTGGGCGGAAAACTGCCTGAACCTTTCAGGTTTCTTTCTGAAAGAAGTTTAAATGCGCAGTTTTCACTTTATAGTTTGGATGAAGAAGACAATAACGCTGAAAGTAGACCCTCAGGAACCCGACATAGAAAAGATTCGCATAGCGGCGGGTTTCGTCCGAAGAGGCGGGTTAGTGGCCTTTCCCACCGAAACAGTGTATGGTCTTGGGACGGATGCCTTGAACTCGAAGGCTGTTTTAGCCCTTTTTGATGCGAAGAAGCGTCCACTCGACAACCCTCCGATCGTGCATGTGGGTCATGTGAGGGATGTTCGCAGGTTGGTTGAAGACGTTTCCTCTGAGGGGGAGAAGCTGATGAGAGAGTTCTGGCCTGGACCGCTAACGTTGATTTTCAGACGCTCGAAGATTGTGCCAGACGTGACTGTTGCTGGGTTGGACACGATTGCGATAAGAATGCCGAGGCACAATGTTGCATTGGCCCTGATCAGGGAAAGCCGCTGCCCAATTTCGGCGCCGAGCGCAAATCTCGCGGGAAAGCCGAGTCCAACGTTGGCAAGGCATGTCTTAGATGACCTTAACGGTAGGATAGACGCCGTTTTGGATGCTGGACCGACAAACATAGGAGTGGAGTCCACCGTTCTGGACTTAACTGTTAACCCGCCTCAAGTGCTACGTCCAGGCGGGACGCCGTTTGAGTTGTTGAAGAAAGCTCTTGGCAGAGTGGAGCTTAATCCAGTCGTCACAGCTGAGAAGCCGTTGCCCGTTGAGAAGGCTCGCTCGCCAGGGGTCAAGCATAAGCATTATGCTCCTAACGCTGATGTTGTGGTAGTTGAAGGGAAATTGCCCGCAGTAGTTGAAAAAGTTGTCGAGTTAACGAAGTTCTACAAGCGCAGAGGGAGCCCAGTCGGCGTTCTTTGCACGGATGAGACCGCTCAATACTACGATGCAGACGTTGTGAAGTCTCTCGGAAGCAGAAGCGATTTGGCCGAAGTCGCTCGAAACCTGTTCAGGCTTCTGAGGGAGTTTAACCTGGAAAAAGTGGACGTGATCGTCGCGGAGGGCTTGCCACTTGAAGGATTAGGGCTTGCTGTTATGAACAGGCTTCGCAAGGCTGCCGGATACAACATTGTCAAAGCGTAAATTCTTTTCAGGAGAGCGTAGCAGACTGTGAACTGCCCAACTTGAGACTTCCCCTACTTAAGCATGGGCATCTTGATGCTCTTCTCTTTAGCCATCTTTTGCGCGTTCTCGTAGCCCGCGTCTGCGTGGCGGACTATGGCCAACCCTGGGTCGGATGTCAGCACGGTGACTAATCTTTTCTCCATTTCCTTGGTTCCATCCGCAACCAAGCACATTCCAGCGTGGATGCTGTAGCCTATTCCAACACCCCCGCCGTGATGTACGCTTACCCATGTAGCGCCGCCGACGGCGTTTATCAAAGCGTTGAGTATCGGCCAGTCTGCGACTGCGTCACTGCCGTCTTTCATGCCCTCGGTCTCGCGGTTTGGTGAAGCCACGCTTCCGCCGTCCAAATGGTCGCGGCCTATCCAAACGGGCCCCGAGATGTCTCCGTTCGCGACCATGGTGTTGATGGTTTTTCCAAACCTTGCGCGTTCACCGAAACCGAGCCAGCAGACCCGGGCTGGTAAGCCTTGAAACTTCACCTGTTCTTTGGCTTTTCTTATCCACCGGCACAATTCCTTGTTGTACGCGAAGTCTTTCAGAATGACATCATCGAGCTTGTAGACGTCGTCTTCGCTGCCGACGAGTGACGCCCAACGGAACGGGCCCTTTCCCTCGCAGAACTTGGGCCGTATGTATCGCATCACGAAACCCGGGTACGAGAAGGCTTCTTTAAAACCGGCTTTGTAGGCTTGTTCTCGCAGGTTGTTGCCGTAATCAAAAGTGACGGCGCCTTTGCGCATCATTCTGACCATGGTCTCTACTTGCAGACGCATGCTTGAACTTGCACGTCGGCAGTATTCTTTCGGGTCGCTCTTTCGCAGCTCGTCTGCATCTTCCTTGCTCAGACCGGCGGGGTAGTAGCCGTTCAGCGGATCATGCGCGCTAGTCTGGTCAGTCAGGACGTCAGGTATGATGCCTCGATTCAGAAGTTCAGGATACACCTCCGCAGCGTTGCCCAGCAGGCCGATGCTTCTTGGAACGCCCTGTTTCTTCGCTTCCAAGGCAAGGTTCACAGCTTCGTCCAAGCTGTCCGTCCATGTTTCCAAGTATCCGTGCTTACACGTGCGGTCAATTGCCCGTTTGTCTATCTCAACGACGAGCGCAACGCCCTCGTTCATCGTAACCGCCAAAGGCTGAGTTCCACCCATCTCACCCAGACCTGCCGTCAACTCAAGCTTTCCGCGCAGGTTTCCACCGAAGTGCTCCTTAGCGACTTCGGCCAAGGTTTCGTAAGTGCCCTGCAGGATGCCCTGCGTTCCAATGTAGGCCCAAGACCCCGCCGTCATCTGTCCATACATGATTAAGCCTTTCTGCTCCAACTCGTAAAAATAGTCCCAGTTGGCCCAATTTGGCACAAGCATAGCGTTGACGATCAGAGCCCTCGGAGCCCACTCGTGCGTCTTGAAAACCGCCACAGGCTTGCCGCTTTGGATGAGCATTGTTTCATCGGTTTCGAGTTCGGTTAACGTTTCGACTATGCGGTCGAAACACTCCCAGCTCCGAGCAGCCCGACCGGTTCCACCGTAAACAATAAGCCTGTCAGGGTCCTTGGCCACGTCGGGGTCAAGAACGTTGCAGAGCATCCGCAGAATTCCTTCAATCTGCCAGTTCTTGCAATGCAGCTCGTGGCCAGTCAGGCATCGAATAGGCCTAGTGAGCTTGATCAACATGGTTCACCAGTCTCCAAAATATGTAACCACACTTTAATTCTTTGCCCAGTTCTCTCAAGCCCTAAGAGGCTGAGGACGTTCACATTTCCTGTTCTTCTAAGAGGCGGAATTCGCTTCGACTTGCCTCCTTGTCGACTACCAGCCTGCCGTTCTTGATCACTTTGTCAACCAAGTTCACGCCGAAGCGGTACCCGAGGAACTTGTGGTTTGGCACCTCCAGAACGATTATGTCGGCCTTCTTGCCGACTTCTAGGCTTCCAATTTCGCCCGCTCTGCAAACAGCGTGTGCAGCGTTGATCGTTGCCGCTGTTATGGCTTCAGCCGGCGTTAACTTCATGAAGTGACAGGCGAAGGCGATGACCAACTGTTGGTTCTCAACCCAGCAGCTTGGGTTGAAATCGGTGCCCAAAGCCACCGGAACGCCTGAGTTGATCATTTTTCGAGCATCCGCGTAACGACCGCTCATCAGGCTGAAGGCCGCTGCAGGCAGCAAAGTGGCCAAGACTCCTTTGTCAGCCATAGCCTTTATGCCTTTGTCGGAAGAAAAAAGCATGTGGTCAGCTGAGACCGCTCCGACGCTGGCGGCAAGTTCTGTCCCTCCCAGCAGACTGATCTCGTCAGCGTGCACCCTGGGCTTCAAGCCCGAGTTCTTGCCCGCCACCAAGATGCGCCTAGCTTGGTCAAGAGTGAAGACTCCTCGCTCGCAAAAAACGTCGCAGAACTCTGCGAGTCCTTTCCCAGCCACTTTGGGAATCATCTCGCTGATGATCAGACTCACATAGTCTTCTGGGCTGTTTGAAAATTCTGGAGGAACGGCGTGTGCTCCGAGGAAAGTTGGAACCAAGTCAACCGTGTGCATCTCGTTAAGGCGCTGGATGGCCTCCAGTATCTTTAACTCGTCCTTAGTCGTCAGCCCGTAGCCGCTCTTAGCCTCCACAGTTGTCGTTCCGTGCTCCAACATGGCGTTCAGTGTCTCAGTGCCGTTTTCAACGAGCTTTTCGACGCTTGCTCTCCGCGTCTCTCTGACAGTTTTCAGGATGCCGCCGCCCGCGTCGAGGATCTCCATGTAGGGAGCCCCTTCGACCCGCATCTGAAACTCGTCCTCTCTTGAGCCAGCAAAGACAAGGTGCGTGTGTGGGTCGATGAAGCCTGGCAACACTGTTTTGCCGCTGGCGTTCACGACGTTTTCAGCCTTGTAAACCTTCGTGATTTCGGACGTGCTTCCGACTGCGGCAATTGTTCCATCCTTAACCGCTAGAGCACCGTTGCGCATTATTCCGAGATCGAGCATCTGTTTGCCGGTGCGTGGTTTTTGATTGTTGCCTCCAAGTGTAACTAGCTCGTTAGCGTTTACGATGAGCAAGTCTGCCTTTTCCTTTGCTTTTGACCGAGCGGCTTTATTCAAAGGCACCGCCTTTCTCAATGGCGTCTTGAATGGCTATCTCCAGCACGCGGTCTTCCGTGAGGTTGTCGACTTTCAGGTAGTACGCTGCCACGTCTATGAGGGCTTTCAATGGCGCCATGCCGCAGAATTCTGAGCCTACTATTGGCACGTTGTAGCGTGCGGCTTCTACCTTGAGCGCTTCGAACACGCGGTAGAGAGGAGTCTTTTCGAAATCGCTTATGCTCATGCCTATCTGTGTAATGTTCTTGTTCGGAAGGGACGCAGCCATGGCTTTGACGTTTGTGAATCCTCCCTTGGTTGCGTGCAAGGCCTTCGCGATCTTCTTGGCGACTGTGAGGTCCGCAGTGCCCAGGTTGACGTTGAAGCCGGCCATAACTCTTCTGGCTCCAGTTATCGTTGCGCCAGCCGTGCGATGCGGTTTTGATGGGCCATAGTCGGGTTTGCGTTTAGGCTTGGAAATCATTTCAGAAAGTTTCTCGTAGTCGCCTTCGCGTATCCAATCCAGGTCTTTCCGTTCAGGTTTGGTTGCTGCCTCGCCGTACAAGTAAACTGGCAACCCGCATTTTTTGGCCAGAGCTTGTCCAAATTCTTTGGCAAGTTCAACACAATCCTCCATCGTCACATTCTTTGACGGTATGAACGGGACAACATCAACGGCTCCGATTCTCGGATGCTGACCCTTATGTTTTCGCATGTCGATCAGTTCTACGGCTTTGAAGGACATGTTTAGCGCGGCTTCAAGAACCGATTTCTTATTGCCCACGAATGAGACTACTAAGCGATTGTAATGATCGTCATAAGTTTGGTCAAGCAAGAAGGCGTTCCTGGTCTTCTTAAGTTCGTTGAGAATTGATTTTACAACCTTAGGGTCTGAAGTGCTGAAATTCGGAACGCACTCGACAATCTCCAAACGCCATCTCACCAGCTTAAAACAACTCGCAACACGAGGTAATTAAAACAACTGGTCGAATAAAGGCATTCTATCCTGACACAACCTACCAAAGTAAAAAAGAGGGATTACGCCTTGCGAACGGTGATTCAGCCGTCAGCGTTTTTCTCGATTTTGAACAGCATGTGCCAAGCGTCGCGCCCCTGCTCACTTTAGTGGGTCGTCGATAAAGTGTGCGCGCTAATTCGGAACGTGATTTCAGTTAGCTCTAGGATAGGTCAGGCTTGCTTAATGATTCCAGTTGCGCGGGTTCCCAGACAGCCAGTTCCTCAATAATCCTCCTCTCGAACCTTTCCTTTCCTTTCATCGCAATAATCTTCTCGACAATGCGCTTGTGCACTTCCTCTGGCACGTCATGGATCATGAAGGGACTCCTCCGCTCAAACTTGTTGAACGCCTCTTCCAAGGTCATCGAGACCATCTCGTCCCTTATCGTTTCGAGCTTCAACGGTGGCACCCTGGTCCTTATCTCCTGTTCATTCTGCCACATTCGCCTTCTGTCTGTCCTTCTGACGGGATAGCCCGCCTCCTCCCTCAGGCATAGGTAGAGCGCACCGACACCCGTCCCATCTGATCCCCACTGATTCATCAATCCCGGCCTCTGTCTCAGCAAAGAGATGACGTTCCTTTTTGTAACCCTTCCCACATCCCGCATGACTTTGGGCCAATCCGCGATGATGTGCAGAACGTGAATCACGATTGCCGCGTCAAATGATTTATCCCCGAAGGGCATTTCATGCATGTCTGCTAGCACCAGGTTATCCACCCCTTTCTCTCTTGCCTTCAGCATCATATTGCGCGAGATATCCACACCGGTTATGTGGAATCCAAGTTCAGAGAGAGGTTTTGCGAACCTACCCGTTCCCACACCAACATCGAGAACTGTCTTGCATCCTTTCAGCGCGTCTGATATCGCACTGATCTCAGCATCAGTAGCGGGTTCTCTGGTCGAGTCGTATATGTCAGCTATGCTATCGAACTCTGTAACCACCAAACCCGTTCACTGACGATCAGGATTCGGATTCTACGATAAAAGGATGTTTTCAAATAGCTGTTGATTTCATTCTCCGGATCAGGATCAACGATGCCACTGCTGGATTAAGATATGAGGAAAAAAATGATGCGCTGCTTAATGGAACGAGAACGCACAATTCTGCAGCTCGCACGGCAAGGGCTAAGTGACTACAAGAGAGCCCGTAAGATTAGCACCGATCGTAGCGCGAGCTTATTTGATTAGGTATTTCGAGAAGTATCTTGTCCAATCCACTTTAAACATTGCAACTGCCAGTACTATTCCAACGACCGTGCCGATCAATACTGATACTAAGTTGCTTCCTTCGCCAAACAGGTTTGCGATGATGCCTATTGAGAATCTACCGCCATAAGCTACAAGCAGGCTGACGAGGAATTTTCCCACTAAAGCCGGGGGAAAGGCTTTGATTGGATTGTAATGGGCAGCGCCGAGTGGAATGAAAACTAAGTTATCAGGCAAAGGTGTCAGGGCGAAAGCAAAAATTGCGAGGGCACCGAACTTGTTGAAGACTTGGGCCAAAAAATCCGCATTCTTCTTGAAGCTTCCTGTCATAGCTTTTCTACTGCTAAAACCCAGTAAGTACCCCGATGATTGTCCGATCGTCGCGCCGATTGTTGCGGCCGAGGCAATCAGTAGAGGCTCGAAAACCCAGCTGCCCCCAACCTTGAAGCCTGCTAGAGTAAAGACGACGATGGTGTCAGGAACAGGCACAATGATGGACAAGGCGCCGGCTAGACTTGCGATGAATATCCCAAAATACCCATACTGCAAGAAAAGATACCGCATCCAAGCGATGATATCTTGTAACTGCAACGCCGTTCCTCTTTTGTCTAGGTCTTAACCCGAATTCAGTGCCTTGGGTTATTAACTGTTTTTCAAAATCACGCAAGAATCTATTCATAATGTGATGATACAGTTCGAATATCTGCAGGTTTGCTACCGTAGGAAGCACGTGCAATGGCGTCAGGCGTACAACAAAAAACCAAGTGTAAAAGTTTCCCCGGCAATCGTGCTAGAACCAACTAGCTAGAAGAGTTTGTGACTTGGAACTGCCCAGTTTTCGTTTGCGTTTTCTAAAGATTCTGACTTCTCGATGTCTATCGAACCTAGAAGCTTATGCTTTGTCTATGCCTGCATAATCATTCTTATAGTTTTTATTTCATGCTTGGAGATCGGCATTTCAATGGTTTTGTCTTGGATGGATATCTTTCGGGTCCCATTTTCCATAAGGAAAGTTTCCTCAGCACTTTTGGAGGTTTCGGATAAACTAATCACTGCCTTTGTATCTTCGCCCGACGTCTCGTAGAACCGCATGATGATGTCGTCTGAGTCGCGCGGCTCGGCGGCAATAATACTTTGCAGACCGAAGTGAAAAACCGATACGAAATCAGCGAGGCGGATACGAAAAACCTTAGAAAGGCTTCGAGTATAGTGTAGACAACGCTTGTCAAGCATTCGCTGAATTGCGCTTGCTGGAGCGAAAACAGAGGTGGAGTCAGCATGGATGAAATCTTGGAGACATTGAGAAAAACGGCTTCGAGAACGCAAAAACTGTTCGACGACAACAAAGATGCGTCCTTAAAAAGGATAGAAAGTTACGATGCAACACTCAAGTCTGAGAAAGCGTCTGAAACACAAAAAGCTCAGGCTTCGCTCATGAAAACGCTGGAGTACGACCGGTTGGAAAGGTGGTCCTCTCAGCTGAGTCTTCTGTATATTCTTCAGATGTTCGCTTTCAAAGTCAAGATTCTGCAAATATCAATCGCCAAGATCGGAGAGCAGCTTCAGAAATCGGAGCTTATTGAAAAGACCAATGAAATTGAGGATGCCAAGAACGATGTTGAAAAGCTGAAGATACTTTTGGAAGCTCAGTACGAGTTGATCAGACAGATTGGGGAAGGGCGCAAAGAGGATCTTTTCTACATTTCCTAACCGAGCAGCGCACTCGGGCTTTTAAATTTATAAGGTCTCAGCCGATTCTCTATGAAGCAGAAGGAAGACGTTTTGCCCTTGGAACTGAAGTTTGAAGCTCCGTCTTGGAATCAAATATATGACATGCTCCTAGACTTGGCCGACAGAATAAGAAAGGACGGCTTCAAGCCAGACATAATTGTGGGTGTTTCAAGGGGAGGGTGGCCGCCTGCGCGGGTTCTGTCTGACTTGCTGAGCAACCCGAACCTCGCCAACGTTAGAGCCGAGTTTTATGTTGGTGTTGCGGAGACAAAATGTGAACCTGCACTGACCCAGCCGATATCAGTGGCCGTTGCTGGGAAGAGAGTGTTGATTGTAGACGAGGTTGCGGACACTGGGAAAACTCTGAAGCTCGTGAAGGAACACATCATCGAGCAAGGCGCTGTAGAAGCCAGAACAGCCACGGCGTATTGCAAACCGCGGAATATTGTCAAACCCGACTACTACTCGAAGGAAACAGGTGACTGGATAATCTTTCCGTGGGAAGTGAAGGAAACGATTCGCAAAATCACCATTGAATGCAGAGAAAACGGGAAACCTGTAGAAGAAGAAGCTGAAAAGCTTAGAAAAGCTGGGATACCAGACCCACTGGTCAAAAGGTTCCTGAAGGAAATCCTTGAGGAAGAAACGTGCTGAAGCACATCGAAGAGTTCAAAATTTACGTAGAGATAAGCGGTTTCAAAAACGTGAAAATCAGTCAAGCCAAAGAATTCTTGGACAAGGTCAGCAAGGAAAAACCAGCTGGCGTTGAGGTTCAATTCTTTGATGCGAGACGCGTTGCCACGTGGCAGCACCTGTTCTTTGCCGCGTTGAATGCACTTACAGCGTTCAAAAACAAGGAGAACATTTCGAAGACTCTGGCCATGGAGAGTTTGCTGTACGCTGCAGCTGAACGGCAGATAACAAGGGCAGTGGAGCTTGTTGGAATCGCAGCGACCTCGTCGGACGTGGCCGTGTTGATAATTGGAAAAGAACCTCGTAAAATGGAGTCGGCCCTCTTAATGGTTTCGAAGAACATCGGCGGTCAACGTGATGAAAAAGTTCTTGAATTGTCGAAGGATAAAGTGGTAACGATTCGAAGGGTCTTCGATATTTTGGAGGCAGAGCTCAGAACAGTCATGGAAAAGAATGATGTGGATAAAGCCATGACCGACCTTGTCGTTGAGAGGATGGCCTTGTTGGCCACTCAGCGTTAGGCTAGAGCACTTTCTCCTTCAGGACAGATAGGATCTCATCCGGTTTTGCTATTGACACGCCTGTCAGCCCACCCACAACTTCGACCAGCAGGATCTTGTCAGGCTTTGTCAAGTTCACTTTTCTTTTGATAACCGCGGCAGCCGCCTCAATTATGTCTCTCGAATGTGTTTCTGTGATACGCTTCTCAACCCTAACTCTGAAAGTCTCGCCCTCAGCTACTTTCGAACCAAGTTCTTTGGCGGCGGATTGAATCTGCTCCAAACTGGTGTGCACAACCTTTTCTATGGGAATCACTCTCAGCATGTAGCGAAACTCGTAGGGACGCTCTTGCAGAATTTCGCGGAATTTTCTTATCGCGTCATATGGGTCAAGGGTTGTTCGGGCGACGATCAACCCTGAAACCCCTGTTCTGTCAACAGCCGCGGTTTTGTCACCTATCTGTTCAAGCAGGTAGCGCAACTCAGAACGAGCGTGGCCCTCGTCTCTGCGGTAGGTGGTCGCCAGAAGGTTGAATTCTTTGAGCACTGTTTGCACCACTGCCTCAGTTTGTTTCGCAGAAATTTAACCGTTTCAAGTTGATGTGTGGTCAGTTCGGTAAATGGCTTTTTCATCGCCAGAGGCTCCTAGCCGTCGCCTCACATCATCCCAACAGTAATGTTCAACATCAGCGATTTAATCATTTTGACGGGTTGCAGCATCAGGCTTAAATCTGATCGATCAGGTCACTATTCAAGCCTAAGGGGGAAGAAAGATGAAAAGAGTGCCGAAACCAATAATGGTTGTTCACGGCGGCGCAGGGCACTGGCAGCCCGAGCGCAGCCAGCCTGGCATTGTCGGAGTTAAGAAGGCTGCTATTGCTGGCTATGATGTCTTGAAGAACGGCGGAGAAGCAGTTGACAGTGTGATGGAAGCTGTTGCCGCTATGGAAGACCATGGAATATTCAACGCGGGCTGCGGCTCAAGCCTTAACATTGACAAGCAGGTCGAGATGGAAGCATCGATCATGGATGGGAAAACACTCCGGGCTGGGGCAGCCGGACTCTTGCGAGACATCAAGAACCCAGTGCGTTTAGCGAGAATAGTCATGGAAGACACTGACCACGTGTTCGTAGTGGGTGAAGGAGCGGAGAAGCTTGCTAACCTGCACAACCTTCCCAGAAGAAACCCTGTGACTGAGCTCAGGTTGAGGTATTACGAAGAGCAGAAGAAAGCCCTGCTCGAAGGGAGGTTTGAGCTTCCAAGACTTGCCGAATTGGTCAAGAAGCATCCGGAACTGTTTTGCCTCGAAACTGTGGGGGCAGTTGCCTTGGACAAAGAAGGGAACGTGGCAGCAGCAACCTCCACGGGAGGTTTTCCGCTGAAGCTGCCTGGAAGGATCGGCGATTCTCCGATAATCGGATGCGGCACTTACGCGGACAATCAAGCAGGCGCCTGTTCAGCCACAGGTGTCGGTGAAATAGCGATGCGGCTTGTTCTGGCGAAGACTGTTTGCAACCACATGGAGAGTGGAAAGTCTGGGCAGGAAGCCGTTGAGCTCGCGATAAAATTGGTGAACAAGAGACTACCAGCGGGGTACAATGCCATGGGGCTGGCTGCTATCGACATGCAGGGAAGATTTGGAGCGGCGCACAACTCACCGAACATGTGCTGGGCTTATTTAACGCCGGAAGTCAAAGAGCCTGTAGCCTCTTTGACGGGGAGAATCGTGAAAGAAACTCCGTGAAAAAGCTGAGCGAAACATGTCCTCAGGCTTGGTTCTCGACAACTGACGAATGATAATCCTTAAAGATTTCTAAGCTGCTCTCACTCTACCCATCTAAATGTTGTGGAGGTGAAAAAAGTGGTGTTTGAAGAAGACTGGGAAGAAGAGGAAGACTGGGAAGAGGAAGACGAGGACTTGGAAGAAGAAGAGTGGTAAGGATGAGTAAGCAATAGGCACTCTTGTGCTTTTTCTTTCACTTTGAAGAGCGGAACAATTTCCTTTGCTGTTTTTAAGGTTCACATTTATAAACCACTAGCGGCGAGCCTTCACTAGCGGGTCGAACATGACAAGGGTTGCAGTGTTAGACGCGGACAAGTGTAAGCCGAAACGCTGCAACAGACTGTGTTACCGTTTTTGTCCGATTGTTCGAAGTAAGATAGAGGCTATACGGTTTGAGGGCGAGAAAGCCGTGATCGTGGAGTCTCTGTGCACTGGATGCGGAATATGCGTCAGGAAGTGCCCGTTCAACGCCATTTCCATAGTCAACTTGCCAGACGAGCTGGAGAAAGACTGCAGCCACCGCTTCGGAGAGAACAGTTTCAAGCTTTACAGGCTTCCAACCCCGTCTCCAGGAACGGTCTTAGGGCTGCTGGGGCAGAACGGGATTGGCAAGACGACTACGCTGAGAATACTTTCAGGAGAAGTGAAGCTGAACCTTGGAAACTACGCAGAACCGTCTTCGTGGAACGACATTATCCAGCACTTCAGAGGTTCGACGCTTCAGGACTATTTTCTAAGAATGAGTGAGAACAAACTGAGGGTTTCGCACAAACCGCAGTACGTTGACAAGATTCCGAAGGCTGTTTCTGGAAAAGTCGGCGAACTGCTTGAAAAAGTGGATGAAAGAGGCATAATGGACACTGTGGCAGAGCAGTTGGAACTTAAGCCGCTGTGGGACCGCCCCCTCGAGGTCCTAAGCGGCGGCGAACTGCAACGCTTGGCAGTCACGGCTGCGATGTGCCGAGAGGCAGACGTCTACCTCTTCGATGAACCTTCAAGCTACTTGGACGTGAGTCAGAGACTTCAGGTTGCCAAGGCCATAAGAAGCCTAACGTCAGCTCAGAAGACGGTTATAGTGGCAGAACACGACCTGGCAATAATCGACTACTTGTCGGATCAAATCTGCATTTTCTACGGAGAACCGGGCGTCTACGGCATAGTGTCTAACGTTCACGGTGTCAGGACTGGCATCAACATCTATCTTGAGGGTTACATTCCGGACGAGAACGTTCGCTTCAGAAAAGAAGCAATAATCTTCCACGAGAAACCCCCAACGCAGAGCGCAGGTGCAGGTGAAACGTTGCTCGCATGGGATCAAATAGAGAAGACTTACAAGGGTTTCAAGCTGGTAGTCCATCGTGGCGAGATCAAGAGGGGCGAAATAGTCGGAATACTTGGTGCCAACGGCATCGGTAAGACGACTTTTGTGAAGATTCTGGCTGGAATCGAGGAAGCGGATGATGGGAGAAGGTTTGACCAATTGAAAGTCAGCTACAAGCCGCAGTACATTTCGGCAGAGTACGAGGGCACAGTTCAGGAACTCCTGAGGAACGTTGCCAAAGAAAATTTTTCTTCAGGCTGGTACAGAACTGAGATACTTCAGCCTCTGAAGGTGAGCCCGCTTATGGACAGGAACGTGGCCGAACTCAGCGGAGGAGAACTGCAGGAAGTTGCAATCGCATCGTGCTTGTCCCGCGTCGCTGAGCTTTACTTGCTGGACGAGCCGAGCGCGTACTTGGACGTTGAGGAACGTTTGAACATGGCGAGAGCCATTCGAAGGGTTGTCGAGAACCGCAACGTAACTGGCCTCGTAGTCGAGCACGACGTGCTCACACAGGACTTCATTGCGGACCACTTGATGGTTTTCACGGGAAAACCTGGGACTGAGGGCACTGCCAACCCGCCTACGAGTCTGAGGAGGGGGATGAACATGTTCCTGAAAGAGATGGAAGTGACCTTCAGAAGAGACCCAGCCACGAAGAGGCCTAGGGTTAACAAGGAGGGGTCGAAGCTTGACAAGTTTCAAAAAGAGATCGGAGAATACTACTACGTTCGCACTCACAGGAAATAGGGCCTAGGAAGCAACCATGTCTAGAATCGGAGAAACAGAAACGAAGTTGTTGGAAGCCGCCTCAGAGGCTACAAAGAATGCACACGTCCTATGGGGCTTCAAAGTCGGAGCTGCTGTGCTTGCAGAAGACGGAAAAGTTTACGTTGGCTGCAACGTTGAAAGCTGGGTTTCTGGGCTCGGCACCGCAGAGAGATGCGCGATAGACCATGCGGTCTTGCATGGAAACAGCAGAATCATGGAAATAGCCATCGTGACCAACAAAGAAAAGCCAGAGAAGCCAACACCCTGCGGCGCCTGCCTGCAATACATCCACGATTTCGCCGAAAATTCTGAAATAAAGATCCTCATGGCACAGACCGAAAGAGGCAAGATTGCGCCTGAAACGGTTGAGATAAAGACTCTTAGGGAGCTTTTCCCTTTTCCCTACGAAAAATGACAAGTTTGTTGTAGTTAAGTTAAAGAACGAGCAGAGTATATCGTAGAGATAATCTGATTTGGAGAAGGCCGGAAAACTCAGTGGCTGGGAGGCTCAAAGAGATAAACGTTCAGAAGTGTCTGCGCCAGAGAGACCTAAAGGGGGGATGGATATGGCTCAGACTTTTGAGGAAATAAGTGCAGCTGACTTTTTTCTACCGTAACAGGGACATTGCTGGGTTTACGAATCCGTCTAGAGCCATTTTCGTGGCGGTCAGGGAGTTGGTTGAGAACTCGCTGGACGCGGCGGAAAGCCACCGATTACTGCCGGACGTGTATGTTCGCTTGTCGTACGAGGGTGAAGCCAGCGCGGAGACTCAAGTTTACAAGTTGAGGGTTGAGGACAACGGCATCGGGGTTCCGCCTCGGCACATTCCTTCTGCCTTTGGCCAGATTCTTTTCGGTTCGAAGTACAAGCTTAAGCAGCAGAGGGGAACGTTCGGCTTGGGCGGCAAGATGGCGATTCTGTATGGACAGATCACGACGCATCAGCCGGCCACGATAATCTCCAGCACGGGCATCTCGAAGACCTACATGTACAAGCTCATGATTGACATTCAGCGGAACCGCCCAGTGATTCTTGACAGAAAGGTTCTGATAAACAAGGAAATGTGGCGTGGAACCGTCGTCGAGTTTGCGCTTGAAGGGGACTATTTCAGGGCGATGCCGAAGATTTTGGATTATCTCAAGCAGACGGCCATGGTGAACCCCTACGCAAACCTGACGTTCGTGGACCCAAAGGGTAGGCTGTACAAGTTCACCAGGGTAACCAAGGATATGCCGGTTCCGCCGAAGGAGACGAAGCCGCATCCGTACGGGGTGGACGTGGAACTGCTTCAACGGCTGATACAGATCACGCCCTACAGGAATATGCTTGACTTCTTGAAGAACCATTTCCACCGTGTCGGCGAAATCACCGCGCAGAAGTTCTTGGCGTTCAGTGAAATAAGCCCGTCCAAAAACCCGAGGAAACTCACTCACGAAGAAATCGTTAGGCTCATGCACATGCTGAAGAGGTTCAAGGAGTTTCTGCCGCCGGACGCAAGCTGCCTTTCTCCTCTCGGTGAGGACTTGCTGAAAACCGGAATCTCGAAGGAGCTGAAGCCAGAGTTTGTGTCTGTTCATCAGCGGAAACCGGCCACGTATGCTGGGCACCCGTTCATCATTGAAATAGGCATAGCTTACGGCGGAGAGGTCCCAAGCAGGGGAGCTTTCATCGTCTATCGTTTTGCAAACAGAATCCCGTTGTTGTATGATGAGGCGAACGACGTTTCGCTCAGAGTGATCTCGGCGATGAACTGGCGCAGGTACCATGCCACTCCTGAAATGCCAGTGGCAATTCTTGTGCACATCTGCAGCACGAAGGTACCGTATAAGACGGTTGGCAAAGAGTTCATCGCTGACAGGCCTGAGGTTAGAAGGGAGATTGCAAATGGGCTGCGAGAAGTTGCTCGGCAACTCCAGCTTTTCCTGTCAAGAAGGGAGCATGTTGACAGGGACCGAAAGAGGCTGGGTGTTTTCAGCAAGTACCTGCCCAAGATTGCTCAGTTTTCGACTCAACTTGCGTGCAAGGAGAAGGTACCCGATATTGAGAAGCTTTTGGCGAGTGTGAAGAAGTATGGAACGGAAGAAGCACAGGATTAGTGTGAGTGAAAGGAAGAAAGAAGTTTTAGCGGGCCTTGAGACCCTTGGAAGCAAAATCTATGATCAGCTTGACAAGGCCATCTTTCCGTCAATAGACATGCCGAGCCGCTCTACGGACAACATAATGTACGATGAGAAGATCAGACAGTTCATACTAGGCGACAGGAGGGTTCGCAGAAGCGCGCGTAACATCAGCCACCTGAAGCCGTTCACCCAGCTGGTCTGGGCGGCACTGTTCTCCAATGAGCTTTCTTCGCAACGTAAAACGTCAACTCTGAGGGATGTCTACTACTCGGCGCAGGCATATGAGATGACGTTCAAGGACCAGCAGGAATCAAACAACATCATAACAGACTTGGAAACGGTTCTGGGGTTTTCAAGAGAAGACTTCAACATCTTTCCAGAAGAGCGCTCAGCAGTCTTCGGCGACCTGAGAATAGAGTACACTGTGCCGGGTTATGAAGGCAAGACTCTAGATCTGACGTCTCACCCAGACGGCGTGCTCATCGGACCGGCACTGACTTCGTCCGAGTTTGTCAAAACCTCTGCAGACAAAGTAATAGCCATCGAGAAAGGCGGCTTGTTCACAAGGTTCATCGAAGAAAACGTGCACAAGAAGCACAACGCTGTTCTAGTGTTGACAGCCGGTCAGGCGCCCCGGGCCACGAGACACTTCATAAGAAGATTGAATGAGGAGCTGAACCTTCCAGTTTTCATCTTCACAGACGGTGACCCGTGGGGAATGCACATCGCCATGGTCATAATCTCAGGCTCTGCGAACGCTGCGCACTTGAGAGAGTTGAACACGCCTGACGCAAAATGGAGCGGAGTCTGGGCAACAGACATCGTCGACTACAAGTTTCCGACTGATCCGCTGGACGACGTGGACATGAAGAGACTGTATGAGCTGCAGAAGGATCCACGTTACAAAGACCCATTATGGCGCAGAGAGATCAAGACCTTTATGAAAATCAAACGGAAGGCGGAGCAAGAGGCGTTCAGCAGATACGGCCTAACATACATCGTGGACGAATACTTGCCGAACAAGCTCGAAGAAACGAAGTGAAACCGCTCTCTTGACACACGCCCTTGTCTTGCACGTTCAGGGAAAACGAAGGCCTTCTCGTAACGGCTCTTATGATAGGGCACGCTTTTAGCGAAAGCATAAAATAACTGTGCATCTTTCTATCTGGGAGCATGTTGGAAGGAATGGACTGAAATGAGTGATGAAGGCGGCTTCGGAATAGGTTTGGCTGAAAAATTCTTCGGCCTGATAATCTTTGTTGTGGGTCTTCTTGCTTTGTACTACACCGCCACAAGCGCCTCGACTCTGGGCGCGTTGACCGGTTTCTTCAGCGTTCTGTGCCTTATCCTCGTGGTGGTAGGTCTAGTTTTGATGATAGCCAAGACTAGTGAATAGGCTATTCTCTTCTTTCAACAACTATCCTGCATTTCGTGGCCAGAGCAGCTATGACGCCTAGGGCTGCAAGCCATGGAGCAATGACGGCGCCGATGACCCCGACAGTGGCGGGTATTTCAAGAAGAACCTTCTCGTTCACATCCTTGACGATTATCCTGGTCACGTTTCCCTCGTGAAGCAGCTCCTTAACCCTCTGAATGAGGTCGTCAGAAGAAACCGTGAACTCCTCTCGCGCAACTTTGGTGACCTTCGCACCGCAAACAGTGCAGAACTTATCCTCATCCATCAACTTCGCTCCACACTTCGAGCAGTACGGCAAACTCTGAGCTCCTGAGATGAGCATTTATTAGGGTAATAGTTTATTAATTTTCAGCAGACAGTCAGAAAACGGCTTGTTCAGCGCTGGTGCAGGAAGAAGATTAAAATGCCGATTCGTCAACCAATCGTGTGCGTTCTCGGCCACGTTGACAGCGGCAAGACTTCTCTTCTGGATAAGATCCGCAAAACAAGCGTTCAGGCCCGCGAAGTCGGCGGAATCACTCAGCACATCGGCGCCAAGCTTCTTCCCACCTGAGACTCTAGCTCAGCTTGTGGGTCCCCAACTCTCCGGAGTCAAGGGCGAAATAGAAATCCCCGGCCTGCTCATCGTGGACACACCGGGACACGAGGTTTTCACGAACCTTCGCAGAAGAGGCGGCAGCGTCGCAGACATAGCCATTCTGGTAATCAACGTTCTCAGAGGCCTCGAAGCTCAAACCTACGAATGCATCGAGATTCTCAAGGCCCGGAAGACTCCGTTCATAGTCGCAGCGAACATGATTGACCGCATACCAGGCTGGAGGTCCCAACCAGACACACCCTTCTCTAAAACCTATCCGCTGCAAGACCCTTACGTCAGGGAGGACCTGGACAACAGAATATACGACATCATAGGCACATTCTTCCGGTTGGGGTTCAAAACAGATCGCTTCGACCACGTAAGAGAATTCACTACTACTGTAGCAGTAGTTCCCACTAGCGCCAAGACAGGCGAGGGCATAAGCGAACTCATCATGGTACTCATCGGACTTGCACAGCAGTACCTCAAGAAGCGTCTGCAGACTACTAAAGGCCCAGCAAAGGGCACGATTCTGGAAGTGAAGGAGGAAACTGGGCTCGGACTAACCCTTAACACGATCATCTACGACGGTGTGCTGCAGAAGGACGACCTGATCGTCGTAGGCGGCAAAGAAAAACCAATAGTAACACGGACACGTGCGATTCTCGTCCCCAAACCGCTGGACGAGATCAGAGACCCAAGGGACAAGTTCTCCTCGGTCGACTCTGTTTCTGCCGCGGCTGGAGTCAAGATCGTCGCGCCGGACCTTGAAGGAGTCTTAGCAGGCGCAACTCTGTACGCTGTTCCTAAAGGTGCCGAACCAGAAAAGTACGCCAGATTGATCACCGAGGAAATTGGAAAAATCAGAATCTCAACGGATATTGACGGAGTTGTCGTGAAGGCAGACACGCTTGGCTCACTTGAGGCGATTGCAGATATACTCAAGCAGAACAAGGTGTCCATCCGACTGGCAGATGTTGGAGACATATCGAAACGAGACGTTGCCGAAGCAGCCGCCGTGAAGGAACACGAACCGCTGTACGGCGCCATACTAGCCTTCAACGTTAGAACCCTGCCCGATGCGGAAGAAGAAGCCACAAGCAGAGGCATAACGATCTTCGCGGATAGAATAATCTACCATGTCATAGAGAACTATCTTGCATGGTTCAAAGGAAAACGCGAAGCCGGACTCGAAGAAGACTTCGACGCCCTCGTCAAACCCGCCAAACTTAGAGTTATGGAAGGCTACGTGTTCCGAAGAGCCAAACCCGCCATATTCGGCGTCGAAATCCTCGCAGGAAACATCAAGCCCAAATACGGGCTCGTAAGAGCTGAAAACGGCGAAGAAATCGGCGAAATCCAGCAGATACAAGAAAAAGGAGAAGCCCTTTCAACCGCCGGACAAGGAATGCAGGTAGCAGTGTCAGTCGACAAGCCCATTTTTGGAAGACACATATTCGAAAAAGACGTGCTGTACGTCAAAATCCCTGAAAAGCACGCCAAAGCGCTGCAGGCAAAGTTCACCGAAAAGTTGACTCCGGAAGAACTTGAAGCACTCAACGAGTACGTCAACCTCATGAGAAAGAAAGTGCCCTTCTGGGGAGCATAAAGCACGTGTCCCTGACCCACAAAAACTAGTAAATGCGCAGGATGCAAACCGTAAACTGACCGCAGACTAACCATCGGGCGAATGTTAGCCGCCGCTGACAGGTGGAACTATCGCAAGAATATCTCCATCCGAAAGCTCAGTTTCCATGCCTTTAGGGGAAGACACGCTTCTGCCGTTCACGAGAAACTGCAGGAAACCCTTAACCTCACGAGTCCTATGGTCATAAACGTACTCGCCAAAGGCTTTACCATACTTCTCACTTAACCGCTTAAGAACACGGTTCACTGTCACCTCTTCATCCTTTGGAAACTGTAAAGTTTCCTCTTTCTTGCCTGTGATCTCCCTGAGAATAGTGAAGAACCGCACTGAGACACGCAAGACTTGACCGCCTAGAAAAATGAAACAACAAGCCAAAATTTAAACCGTTGCACCGCAGAAAACACAAAACAACGTGTGCATGCACTGCGCAGTTTCGCCCGCGAACGGAGCAAATCTATTTACAGACGCAAACATGCAGAGGCAAGATTTATATTATTGAGCATTTTTGCTTATTTCCGACTAATAGAATTCTAACCTTGAACGGAGGGTATGAATGGCATATTTAACGACAACAGCGTCGGGACAACCAGTCCTGATCCTGAAGGAAGGAACGTCACGGAACAGAGGTAAGGAAACTCAGAGAAACAATATAATGGCCGCAAGAATAGTCGGTGAAGTCTTGAAGACGACCTTGGGACCGCGCGGCATGGACAAGATGCTCATCGACAGCCTTGGAGACATCACCATAACAAACGACGGAGCCACGATACTGAACGAGATTGAAGTTGACCACCCAGCAGCGAAGATGATGGTGGAAATCGCGAAAACTCAAGACGACATGGTAGGCGACGGAACGACAACCGCCGTCGTGTTGGCAGGGGAACTGCTCAAAAAGGCAGAAGATCTCTTAGAACAGAACATCCACCCCACGATAATTGTCAGCGGCTACCGCAAGGCAGCCGAAAAGGCGGTTGAAACAATAAACAACACGGCGATAGAAGTCGACATAGAAGACCGTGCGACACTCAAAAAAGTCGCCGTGACATCGATGGCAAGCAAGGCAGTAGGCGCGGCGAAAGACCACCTTGCAGACATGGCAATCGACGCGGTGATGCAAATAGTTGAAAAACGCGGAGACAGAAACGTCGCCGACATAGACAACGTTCAAGTCACGAAGAAAACGGGAAAGAGCCTCTTCGAGTCACAACTCGTCAAAGGCCTAGTCATAGACAAGGAAGTAGTCCACTCCGGCATGCCTAAACAAGTCGAAAGAGCAAAGATAGCACTATTGGACGCTGCACTCGAAATTGAGAAGACAGAGATCAGCGCTGAAATACGGATACGCGACCCAAACCAGATGAAAGCCTTCCTAGACCAAGAAAACAAGATGCTGCAAGACATGGTTGAAAAGGTCAAAGCCTCAGGCGCAAACGTTGTTTTCTGCCAGAAAGGCATCGACGACATGGCGCAACACTTCCTAGCAAAAGCAGGAATACTCGCAGCAAGAAGAGTGAAACAGTCAGACATGGAGAAGCTGGCAAGAGCCACTGGCGGAAGAATAATCACGAACCTCACCGACTTGAAAGTCCAAGACTTGGGAGCAGCGGGCCTCGTGGAAGAACGCAAACTCGGCGAAGACAAGATGATCTTCGTGGAGAAATGCAAAGACCCCCGCTCAGTCGCCATCATTATACGCGCTGGACTAGAAAGAATGGTCGACGAAGCTGAAAGAGCAATGACCGACGCGCTGTCCGTGGTTTCAGACGTCATAGAAAACAACAAGATAGTTGCAGGCGGCGGCGCAGTGGAAGTCGAAATGGCCAAAGAACTTCGAAAGTACGCCATAAACGTGGGCGGAAGAGAACAGCTCGCGATAGAATCCTTCGCTGACGCCATCGAAGTGATACCCAAAGCCCTAGCTGAAAACGCTGGGCTCGAACCTGTAGACGTAATCGTCGAACTTAGAGCAGCACACGAGAAAACAGACGGCCAACACAAAGGCATAAACGTCTTCAACGGAAAAGTCGAAAACATGCGCGACAAAGGCGTGATCGAACCCCTAGTAGTGAAAGAACAGGCAGTGAAGTCAGCAACAGAATCCGCTGCAATGATACTCCGCATAGACGACGTCATAGCAGCCACCAAGCCTAAGGAAGGACCAGGAGCAGGAAAACCACCCGGCGGCGAAATGCCCGAAGGCGAAGACTAAAAACATCCCCTAGTTTTTCTACATCTTCCATCCATTTTTCTCAACAATACACTAACTTTACACTGTCAGCTTCTTCGCGCGCCAATGGCAAGCCAGAGTCTGTGCAGATCCTTTGTGGCTTCAACACTTTGTCAATCAAGAAATCCTTCGCCGCCTCCACGGGGAGAATAAACGTCACAGAACGATCAGCAACACTATAACTAGAAGAACGAAAATATACTTCAAACGCAAGTAGTCTTGTCCAGTGCTCCGGTAGTATAGTCCGGTCAAACCTTGAAGGGATCATGTATAGCGGCCTCTCGACTCTCACAACTGGGAGAAAGCCGCGGACCCGGGTCCAAATCCCGGCCGGAGCACCATTTTGACGCGCCAAAGAGATTGTTATGAAAAAGCAATTTGTTTCTTCATTCGCGTTTTTTCCCGGAAGAAACGTTATAGTTTAGTCGGGTCATGTTATGAGTAGATGCGGATGGCAATCTGCTTGGGCAAATATGTGCTTGTAGACCGGATCGAATTCACCGTAACATATCTCTGCAATTCAAGCTGTAGCCATTGCCAGTTCGGTGAAGAAGAGAAAGGGAAGACGTTTCCAAGTCATGTTGACAAGGAAAAGGCTGTTGAAATTGTCAGAAAGGTCGGTGGAGCATATACTCCAAAATCAATCATGACGTTTGGCGGAGAGCCTCTGCTCTATCCTGAAATCGTCTGCGCAATCCACGAACAAGCAAAGAAAATGGGTATTCCTATTCGAGATGTCATCACGAACGGTTTCTGGTCGACAAAAGCAGAAAAGATTCAGGAAATCGCCCAGAACCTCGCCAAGTCTGGTGTTAATGAAGTCTCAATTTCGGTTGACTGCTTCCATCAAGAATTCATTCCGCTCAAGACTGTTAAGAAGACCGCAACTTCACTCATCGACGCGGGAATTGAGCGCGTGCGGTGGAATCCATGTTGGGTCGTGTCCAAAGACAATGACAACAAATACAATCGCAGGACCAAAGCAATCTTGCAGAAACTCCACAATCTGCAGGTGGAAGAGAGTGAGGGAAACAGCGTGCAGCCCAAAGGAAAAGCTCGTTCATCTTTAGCAGAATTCTTTCCGCCGAGAACGGCGATGCCGAAGGGAAAATGCGGTGATATACCCTACACGGAAAAGCTTGATTCAGTCAAAACGATTTCTGTAGAACCAGACGGAAGAGTTGCTGTCTGCGAGAATTTCTACATCGGAAACGCGTTTAAATCAGACATCATTGATATCCTAGAGAATTATGACCCGTTCAAAATTCCTGAAGCAAAATCAATACTCGAAAAAGGCATGGACGGACTGATAAAATGGGCAAAGAAAAAAGGCGTCGAGCCAAGGCCAGAGGGATACTATAATATCTGTCACCTGTGCACCGACCTTCGAGAAAGAACAAGCATTGCATGCTCAAATTCTTCATCTCACTGAGCACCAGCAAAAGATTAAAAGTTGGCCTTTCTCCATTCTCAAGGCAGTCGGATAACTTCTTCCTGATTGCCGACTAAGACCCCAAGATGATGCTGGTCTGCATACTGTTTTCAGCCTTAATTCGTACCTGCTTAGCACAAAAAAGCGCAGTTTAGGTAGTTTCGAAAGCATGGTTGAAATTGGGGCGCGAATTTGCCAGTAAAAATCGCGAACACGATGTTTCAATGATTTGTCTTGTGACGAGCGGCTAGTCGAGCTTGTAGTTTGCTTTCCCTTTTTCGTTTATGGCAGGTATGGTTATGAGGAATCGGGCTCCTTGCCCAGGTTGACCTGTTTCCTGTATTGTCCAGCCATAGACTTCCATCATTTTCTTGATGAGGTACAGTCCGTAGCCTGTGCCTTTTCCGATTCCTTCTTTGAAAAGGTTGAGTTTCTCACCAGGAGTTATGCCCACGCCGTCATCTTCATAGACGAGTCTGAGTTGGTCTTCGCTTTTCTCGTAAAAAATTCTGATTTGGGTAATTTTCTTCCCGTACTTCAATGAGTTATCGATAAGGTTGTAGAAAAGCTCTCTCAAGAGAGAGTCAGCAAGAAGCTGCAAACCGTAACACTCGTTCGTCACTTTTGCGCTATACATGTCGGAAAAAAGCGAAACGGCCTCGTTGATGGTTTTCTCTGCACCTACGTACACTAACTCTTCAGCACCCAACATCTCGTAGGCTTCTTGCAAAATCGAAAATCCTGACCGCTTGCTGAACAGCCTTTTCTATCTCCGCCACATAGTTCAGGGCTTCACTGTTTGCAGGCAGCTTCTTCTTGGTCAAGTAGGCGTTTCCCACAACTGCGGAGAGCTTGTTTCGCACATCATGCCGACTCAACCTGCCGACAACGCGCAGTTTTTCGTTCATCGCTTCTAGTCTTTTCAACGCCTCTCTCAACCCTTCCTCCGCCTTCTTCAGCTGAGAGATGTCCTTGTACACCGCTGTGTGGCTTATGACTTGGCCTCCAACGACTATGGGAGCCGTCGAAAAGGCAACCGGAATCAGAGTTCCATCTTTTCTCTTTCTAACGGTGTCCTCATGATACGTCTCTCCCTTACTGGCCCTTTCGTCGAACATTCTAGCCTGTTCCATTCTGTCCATTGGCACTATTATATCGTTGATGTGTTTGCCAATGACCTCGGCTGGAGAATACCCGAAGAGCTTGGTGAAACGCGGATTGATCTCCAAGATGTGAAAGCTCGAATCCATATAGACCATTGCTTCAGGATTGGCCATGAACAGTTTCTCAAACTTCTGTTGACTCTCCTGAATTTCCTGCGCGTAGGCTTCCAGATTCTTAGAATATTCTAGTTTGATCATTGCAGTGCCTGCGTGCGACGCCAAGATTTCAAGTAGTTCCTGATCTTTTTCGTTGAAAGCATTCAATTCATTGCTTTCCACGTTTAGAACTCCGAGAACTTCGTTCCCAACCTTTATGGGCACGGCGAGTTCTGAGTGGATGTTTTCTCCGAATTTGACATAAACCGCCTCTTCACTGGTATCTCGAAGGAGAATAGTTTCACCTGCCTTTGCCACTTTGACCGTCACGCCTCTGTCCCCGTCCATTGGTAGGGTGACTGTGAAGTCCTTGGAGCGTCCTCGATTTTCTACTAGGTGGAGATTTTTTCCTTCTATCAAGAGAAAGTCGGCGAATTTGAATCCCAGAGTTTTCTGTGCAGCGTCTAGGGCCAACTCGCAGATTTCTTGCACGCTGTTTGCCATGTTCAAGCTCTGACCGTAGTTGTTCAGAGCTGAAAGGCTTCTTTCATAACGTTTCCTTTCTGTAATGTCCCTGTACAACCCCACGGATCCGATTGTTTTGCCTTCAAACGTGATGGGAGCAACGGAAATCGACACTGGAACTAAGGATCCGTCTTTCCTCTTTCTAACTGTTTCGTGATAAAGACATCCTTCTAAGGACGCTTTGTCCAGCATTTCTGCCTCTTCAATCTTATCGTTCTGCACTACAACATCGTTAACGTCTTTTCCTTTGACCTCATCTAATGAGTAGCCAAAGAGTTCCGTGAAGCGGGGGTTAATGTCTAAGATAAGGGAATTTTGGTCTGTGTAAACAGCTGCTTCAGGACTATCCATGAACAGTTGTTTGAACTTCTCCTGGTTCTCCAGCAACGCTCGCTCGACTTTTTTGCGTTCGGTGATGTCGACGAAGCTTTCCACCATGTACTTGTGGCCTTTCCACGTCATCGTCACAACGGTCTTAAGAATCGGGATCTTCCCACCGTCAGCTCTTAACAACACGCGTTCTGACTTGTCTACAGCCTGACCCAAGTCAGTAATTGGACATTTTCCTTTTTCCGCTGGACAGATAAAGTTGTGGCACACTCTTCCGATAACATGCTCTCTCGAAGCGCCTATCGCTTCTAGCGCATTGGAATTCACGTCCATGATCTCATGCGTTTCTGCATCTATGACCAGAACCCCTGCGGAGATGGAGGATAGTATTGCTTTCAGATAGTCTTCACTCGCTCCCAGCGCCTCCTCTCTTTTTCTACCCTGAACGACTTGGAATACGCTGTGCGCCAGTTCACCGTACACTGTTTCTGGATCGCCTACTTTGTTGAAATATCGGTCTGCGCCAAGGTTCAACGCCTTAATCGCAACTTCCTCTCTGCCTTCCCCAGTGAATATGATGAATGGAATGTCGTTTCCACCGTCCTGCAGGTCTTTCAGAAACTCAAGACCATCCTTCGTCGGCATCGCATAGTCGCAAATGACCACATCATACTTCTTATTCTTCATCTTTTCAACAGCCGCTTCGGCAGATAATGCAGTGTCCACCTGAAGTTTGCCTTGCATCTCTAAGCACTCTTTGGCGACCTTCAAACAGCAAGAATCATCGTCTACATGTAAAATATGCACGCGCTCCCTATCAGTCAGATTCAGGAGTACTCCAGTAGAATCAACTTTCTGTTGAACAGTTGGCTCCGTCATCAGCACCGACTTCCCTATCCGCATACGTAAGGAATATCGAACACGTTTCTTAGCAAACACGTTGCATAAGACAGTTGTGAATGCAGAATCAATAATTGAAAGAAAGTATGATTGGCGACTCATCTGATACTTGCTGCAACTCTTCTGAATGAAAAACAAGCGATGAATCGAAAACACTAGCGCGCTAGGTTGCGCATGAATCGTATATCCTTAATCTTCCTCTTTACAC
Source organism: Candidatus Bathyarchaeota archaeon (assembly GCA_963707955.1). Taxonomy (GTDB): domain Archaea; phylum Thermoproteota; class Bathyarchaeia; order Bathyarchaeales; family Bathycorpusculaceae; genus DASPPK01. The sequence continues at coordinate 1,214,729 of OY970176.1, forward strand.
TCGTAAGAAAACTTTAATTCTACGACGGTTTCCTGTGATAAAGAAACAGAGGAAGAATATTGGCCGGACTTGGTCAACTGAAGCTTGCAATGGGAACAAGCATATTTTTGGTGGCCCTCATTTTCGCCACGTTCCTTGCAGTAATAGTATTTATCGTCCAATTGTTCGTCGGTGAAATAGGCCTGTCCATTTGGATAATCCTCATTTTGGCCCTTCCAATCGTTTTCATCCTGTTTCAGTACCTCATCGGACCAGCTCTTGTCAGAATGTCAACCCACTTGCAATACTTGAAGCCTGGCGAAAACCCTTGGCTTGAATCCACAGTGAAGGAACTGGCAGATAAGAGCAGAATACCGATGCCGAAAATTGCCGTAGTGCCCGACAAAACGCCCAACGCGTTTGTGTTCGGAAGAACATCGAACAGCGCAACCCTCGCGGTCCACGAAGGACTGCTTAAAGACCTGAACGAAGACGAGGTTAAAGGCGTAATCGGACACGAACTAGGACACTTGAAACACAAGGACTACATCGTCATGACGGTGCTTTCAGCACTGCCGCTCGTTGCCTATCTTATCGCACAAGGAACAACAGAAGCAGCGTTATTATCAGGCAGGTCAAGACAAAAAAACGAAGGCGACGTGGGAGCAGCTTTGCTCGTAGTCGGAATCCTTTCCTACGTAGTCTACATAATTTCACTGCTCTGCGTAATGAGACTTAGCAGACTGCGAGAACACTACGCAGACGCCTACTCAGCCTACGTGACAAAGGCACCCAGAAATCTTGAAAGCGCCCTTACGAAGATCACGTACGGGCTCTCGCTTTCACCAAAAGCACCGTCCGGCGTAAGAGCCTTCTACATAAGTGACCCCTCGCTGGCCAAACAAGAGATGCAGGAGATAGCGGACAAGAAAGAAGAGTACGACCTGGACCACGACGGAGTCTTGGACGAAAAAGAATTGGAACTTGCAATGGAAAAAGAAGCGAAATCCACTTGGAGGACAATAAACAGTTGGTTCTCAACGCATCCGCCAACCTTCAAGCGGATAATGCTGCTACGCGAAATAGACGAAGAGATGCAAAGTGGAAAATACACAGCTGACCACATCTACACGCACGTCTAGCAAGAGACGAACCACTTCCATTCAGCTCTTCATCAGAAATCGAAGTTCACCTCTAATCAGAAAGTCTTCAGAGTTTTTCGCTTCTTGCTCGGCTCTTGTGAAAGCTCTGTTTCCCTCAATGCACTTGCTTGTCCTCTGGTAGATGATTTATACGGGTTTCCTCAATTATCTATCACTTTCACATCAAACCTTGAAGGTGAGTTAAGAGTTGAAGGTCAAGCTCCTCCGGTGCACAGCAGATGCGGAGCTACTGTGCGGAACCGCAGCGTTAACGACGATAAAAAGTGAAAAACCCTCAGACATTCTTGAAAAAATGGATTCCGAAACGGCTAAACAAAAAATCAGGAAAGTAACAGGCTACGGACACGCCTCAGTCATCGAACACGCATCCTTCACGTTCAGTATCGAGGACGTTTCAAGGGGCATGACACATCAGCTGGTCAGACACCGCATAGCCTCGTACTCGCAACAGAGCCAGCGCTACGTAACCTATGACACGTTGGAAAAGTATGTAACGCCTCCCAGCATCGCTTGCAGCTCGCAAGCAAAAAAGGCCTTCGATGACGCGTTGGAGAACATTTCTGAAGCATACCGCAAGCTTTTGAAGATGGGAATTCCGAAGGAAGACGCAAGGTTCATTCTCCCGAACGCTGCTAAAACCAACATCATCGTGACGATGAACGCCAGAGAACTGCGTCACTTCTTCAACCTAAGATGCTGCGCCCGCGCACAGTGGGAGATCAGAGAAGTCGCCGTTGAAATGCTAAAACAGGCAAAGAAAGCTGCACCTGCATTATTCGAAAACTGCGGGCCGAGCTGCGTTGAGCTGGGTTTCTGCACTGAAGGGAAGATGAAGCCAGCAGAGTGCAACGTCTCAGAAATAAGAGAGAAGTTCAGACGTTTGTAAGTGGGCAAGTTCTGGTTCTAAACATAGACGCGATACGAATGACCGGGTACAGGGTTCTACCAATTGTCACAAAATATTGGAAACCGGGACAAGACTACTTGGAAGAGATACTCAGATCCGTTAGAGGAAGATTAGCTGATGACGACTTCATCGTCGTCTCAGAGAAGGCAATCTCAACAGCCCGGAACAACATAGTGGACGAAAACCAAGCGGAACCAAGCCTAAGTGCAAGGTTCATCGCCGCATTTTGGATGCGCATAGTCTGGGGCCACTTTCTAGGCACGCTGTGTCATCTTAGAAGAGCACTGCTTCAGCATATCCGAGAATATCCAGCGGATATGGGCAGCCGTCACAAGCAGGTTGCGCTTCAGCATGCAGGTTTGCTGCAGACTCTTATGTTCGGGTCTGAAGGCGGTATCGATGGCAGTAACTTGCCGTACGCTTACGTCAGCCTGCCCTTGAACGATGCCAACACAGTAGCTGAGACGATACGCAAGCGAGTATGGCTCGGACTGCAGAAAAAAGTGGTCGTCATGATCGTTGACACTGACAAAACATATTCTCTGAAATGTTTCCATTTTACGCCACGCCCAAGCCCGATTGAAGGCATACATTGTTTCGGAGGATTCATAGCGTACGTTGCGGGGCGGTTCTTCAAGCTCAAGAAGAGAGCAACGCCTTTGGCCATTTCTGGGCGAAAGCTCAGGGTTGAAGAAGCTTTGGAAATTGCCGAATTGGCAAACCGTTCCAGAGGTTTCGGCGCCGGACGAACCGTGTGGGACATGGCAAGAAACTTCAAAGTGGCCTTGACTGATGTAAGCTGGGAAATGCTTCAGACAGTAAGACATAAACCCATAGTTATTGTTAGAAGCAAGAGCTAGGAAGCGAGGGTGAAAACGTCGATGGAAGAGGAAACGAAAGCACTGAACGCTTTTTTTAACCCCCGCTCCGTCGCAATCGTGGGGGCTACCAAGAAAATAGAAAAAGCTGGACAGATCATATTCAAAAATTTCGTCGAGAACAAGACGAGACAGGTTTTCAAGGGCGAATTGTATGCGGTTAATCCAAACGAAAAGTCGATACTGGGCATCAAATGTTACCCGAACTTGAGCAAGATCTCAGGAGACCTTGAGCTGGTTGTCATCGTCGTCCCAGCAGACGTTGTGCCCCAGATCATGAAGGAAGCGGCTGACAAGAAGGTCAAAGCGGCCGTCATCATCAGCGCTGGTTTCGCCGAGGTGGGAAACTGTGAGCTTGAAAGTGAAGTTGCAGCCATAGCTAAGGAGGCTGGAATTCGGGTTCTTGGACCCAACTGTCTCGGCGTGTACGATTCCAGAACAGGAGTGGACATGCTTTTCCTGCCAGAAACAAAGGTTCTGTTAACTGGAGACGAGGTTGTTGCGACACCGCGCCCCTTGCCGGGAAACATAGCGATCGTCAGTCAGAGCGGCGCTTTCGGCGCAGCGGCCCTTGACTATTTGGCAGGTTTACACACGGGAGCCAGCAAATTCGTGAGTTTCGGCAACAAGATCGATGTGGACGAGGCGGAGATGCTTCGGTACTTGTACCACGACAAAGAAACAACCGTGGTACTCCTCTACGTTGAGGACATAAAACATGGCAGAAGGTTTCTTGAAGCAGGGGAAGAAATAACCAGGAAAAAACCTGTCGTTGCCATAAAATCTGGAAGAACAGAGGCTGGTGCACGAGCTGCAGCCTCGCACACAGGCGCTATAGCCGGGTCGGACAGCATCTATGATGCTGCCTTCCAGCAGACGGGCATTCTCAGGGCAAGGGATATGGATGAGTTCTTCCACGCTGGAAAGGCGTTGTCGATGCAGATGCCTGCCAAAGGACAGAATGTTGCGGTAATCACGGATGCAGGAGGTCCGGGCATAATGGCGGTTGACGAATGCGGAGCAGTGGGGTTGAACGTCAAACGCTTCTCAGAAGAAACGGTTGCAAAGTTTGAGAAGTTGAAGGCAGAAGGTAAGCTTCCGAAGTTTGCAACAAACTTCAACCCTGTGGACGTGACGGGTTCAGGCACGTCGGAGATGTTTGAACTTGCAACAGAAATCGTCTTTCAAGACCCAGATATCCACGGCGTAATAATGATGGGTCTGCACCAAACTCCCGCTCTGAGAGAAGACTACATCGACAGAGTCGCAAAAGTTGCCTGCAACTATGAAAAGCCGATGGTTGCGTGCGACATCGGCGAGACGGAAATGGCCCTGAGCATTCGCCTAAGGTTTGACGGGTTAGGCGTTCCAGCTTATTCATCACCGGAAGACGCTGCAAGAGCCATGAACGCTCTTGTAAGGTACGGACTCTACCTGCAGAAGAAGGGCTATCTTGAAGAGTACATCAAGAACTTCTTGGAAAACAAACGAAGGAAGCATGTCAAAACGTGACCTTAACCTCAACCCAGCTGCCATCGACAAGATGAAGCCTTTCTCTCAGGTTTGCTGATGAAATCACTTCAACAACATCCTCTGGGTAACCGGGAACTTCTGGGATGACAACTGCACACTTCACTTTCATTATGCTTGCCTCGAAGATTCGTCCACGACAATAGCCAGGAGCAGGCAAGATTTCCGCCCCTGTCGCGTTCATCAATGCCTTCTTCATTTTGGCGCCCTTCCCATCAAGCCTTATGTTCAACGTGCCAGAATAGGGCGTGAAACCCAACTTTTCTTCTATCTGTTTTCTAGCCCAGGAAAGGTTTACGAATTCTTCTCCTTCACCTTTGCCCGAGAAGACTCCTCCCTTCAAGCGCAGCGTATTCACGCAATCAAGACTCCTGCCTCACGTTTAGATGTTCAAAGAAAAACTGGGGGGCAAAAAAGGTCTATTTTTGCTCTTTCAGCCAAACTGCAACTTTCTTGATCACCGCGTTAGACGTCATGTCGACAACGGGCACTATCATTTTTTCTCGCGTCTCGATAACCGGCTGGTACTTAGGCATAAAGGAATAGCCGAGGAAAGTCCAGTAGACGCGTCCCTTTTCAATCAGCATTTTCGCGGTGGCCTCTGTTGATGCTGGCAGGGGGAAGTAGAGAAAAACCACGCCTTCAGCCCAGTACAGGCCCGCAGCTTTGCCGCCGGCGATTATAGACGCAAACCTCGCTATCTCATCAGCGTTCGCGAAGTAATCCTTCTCCATGATCACGATCTCCTTGAAAGGCTCGTATTTCACTGCCACTTCGCCTTCACTCATAACGTTCACCGTTCTCTTGTGTTGTCTAACTGGTTTAAGTTCCATTTTAATTTTGTCTTTCCAGAAAAGTTATACAGCAGACGTCTGTTAAAGCCTTAAACCAAACAGTGTTGAAGGAGAAATTTAGCTTGCCAGAAGTTCGTGTCGCGCTGGTGGGTGTGGGCAATTCTGCCTCGGCTCTCATTCAAGGAGTCCAGTATTACAAGAACGCAGAGGAAAATAGGAACGTGCCAGGCTTGATGCACGTTAATTTTGGCCCGTACCACATAAGGGACGTGAAGTTCGTAGCAGCCTTTGAGGTGAACAAGGACAAGATCGGAAAAGACTTGTCTGAAGCCATTTTTACTGCGCCGAACTGCTGCGAGAAATTTGCAGACGTGCCCACCTTGGACGTCAAAGTTACGGGAGGGCCAGTTCTCGACGGGGCGGCTGAACACATGAAGAAGGTTTTCAACGTTTACAAGAACGAAGTTGGCCCCGAGCACGTCGTCGACGTTTTGAAGAAGTCCAAGGCGCAGATACTCGTGAACTATCTGCCCGTGGGAAGCCGAAAGGCCGCTCGATTTTATGCCCAATCAGCCTTGGACGCTGGCTGCGCCTTCATCAACTGCATGCCCGAGTTCATCGCTTCGGACGGTTCATGGAGCAAAAAGTTTGAGGAAAAAGGACTGCCGATCGCTGGAGACGACATCAAAAGCCAGTTAGGAGCCACCATTCTGCACCGAAGCATCGCCAAACTGTGCGTGGACAGGGGCGTGATCATCGATGAAACCTATCAGCTGAACCTCGGAGGAGACACCGACTTCCTGAACATGACGGTCGAGGAACGGTTGAAGACTAAACGGATCAGCAAGACCGAAGCCGTGACGAGCATGGTTCCATACGACTTGCCCACCCGTATAGGACCTTCAGATTACGTGCCGTTCCTGGGAAACAAGAAGATCTGCTACTTGTGGCTGAAGGGAAGGAAATTCGGTGACAGACCCTTGACCGTGTCTGTTAAGCTTGAGGTTGAAGACTCACCGAACAGCGCGGGAGTCGTGATCGACATAATACGAGCGGTCAAAATTGCATTGGACCGCAAGATTGGAGGAGCATTGCTGAGCATATCCTCGTACGCCTTTAAGCACCCTCCGATTCAGGTTCCGGACGCCTTGGCCAAGCAGGCTGTTGAAGAATTCATTCAAGGGAAGAGAGAACGCTGAGAGCCTTAAGAATACGCCCGCGCTTCGCAGCAGTAGGCAGCTTCCTGATTTTCATCGGTGTCTCTTGGTCTCTAGGAAGTAAACAGTGCTGAACCGTCGCCGAACAGCGCAAGGATCTTCCTTGGGTTAAAAACGCTGAAAACTGACTTTCTTAGATTCTTTCCCATCCTTGGAATCAAACCGGCAGCATCCGTGCCTAACTTGCACAGGACCGCATGTTCAAACATTCCCAAGGACTCGACCTTGACGATGTCACGGTTAAATTCTGCTCTTCTTATAGCCGACATCACTTCGCCATAGGAAGCTCCGAGAACCAACAGCCTGTCGAGCAGGGAACGCGTCCAGCCTGCGTACTGTTCCTGCTGCTTCTCTGAGAGCTCAGCTTCAATGTGCTTTTTTTCAAGGTCGGCGCTTGTAACTCTGATGTGTAACGGTAGGTTTTCACAGAAACCGAAAAGCTCCGCCATCTTGCCGAGCGCAATCTTGCTTCCATCTCCCAGCTGGGCCTGCAGTTGATTCAACGAGACCGCAGCGTCAACGTGGCTTGGTGAAGAAACTCCTATGTCGACCCAGAGCTCGTTCTTGCTTTTCGATGGGTCCATAACGTATCCTTTAAGCGTTGAATATTTCCTGACCTTTTCTAAGCCTCCTGGGCAAAGCCCTATGTTGTCGGCCAGATAGCGGACGGCCACGTTCTCGTCTTCGCCGGAAATCGACACGTGAACCCATCCGAGTGAATCGGTCTCGAGCATGTTGGTCTTAACCTTCAACCCCTTCAACAAAGACCTCAAGTTTCCGTCAACTTGGTCTAACTGAGAATTGTTGTAGATTCTGGTAAGCAGAGTTATGGAAGGCAATCGCAATCGCCGACTAGAGCCAACATTTCCTCGTGCAGTTTCCATATTCTCTCAATGGCAGCCGGCGGCAACTCCTGTGAAAGCTGGTCTATCGTTTTCTCTATTGGGACGCGACGTGAGCTTTCAATAAGCTTGTCTGCGTAGCAGACGATTTTTTCTTCAAGCGTCTGTGGAACGTACACGTCTTTGGGCCACCCGAGTTTCTTTGCCTCTCTGGCCGTTATCCCGCCGCCCACGTGCTTCTTGATAATTGATACAACCTGCTCCGGAAGTCCCAGGGACCTTGCGATTTCTGCCCCGACTACTGCGTGATGGACAGTGTGCGTCTTGCCTCGTCCAATGTCATGTAAGAGTCCTCCGACCTCGACGAGTTCCAGATTAACATGTGAACCGCTTTTCTGGCATGCTTCAGCGATCTCGCAGGCAAGCTCAGTAACTTTTTCAGCGTGTCTTACAACGTTCTCGCGGCATCCGCTCTGCCTGAGAAACTGCAGTGCTTCTTTTCTCGTGGGGAGCTTTTCACTCACCAAGCTCCTTCCTTAGTGTTTCGACCTTCTTTCCCAACGCTTCAAGGATCTTGTCGTTGTCGTAGTGCATCAACGGTTTTCCGCATGTTGGGCACTTGAAAACCAGTTCCACAGCTTCTTCAAACGGATCCGCTTGCATCCAGGCGTGGTGCAATAGTAGAAGTCATGGTTTTTCTCGAACTCCAGTCGGACGTTGAGTTTTTCAAGAACCCGACGTTTTTGGCTCTGTATGAAACCTTCCAGCTGGTCTGACTGTAGCCTCCAATGAAAAATGAACCAGCCAGTCTTCGGGTCGCGTGTTCGTCTCAAGCTTACAAGAGAATGGTCATAAAGCTTGTAGAGGATCTTGCGCACCGAGTTCAGTCTTATGCCCGTTTTGCTTGCTATCTCATCGTCTGTTGTTTCTTGTGCGTTTTTGAGGATTTCAATGAGCTTGATGGCGTCCTCCTCGCCTAGGGCTTGTGCAACTCTCGTCAGTGTTGCGTCGTCTATGTTGGACAACATAGTGCTCCTTTTGTTTCCCCTCTTCAACGCTGGTCTCTATATTGTATATTGTGCATGGTTCGACCTTAAATCTCTTTGGAAAAAAGCAGAATCACACCATCTATTCATTCACTATCTTCTTTCCCCTTGCTTGAGGAATGATCTCCAGGTGCGTGTTCTCGAACCTTCTCGTCAGTTCCTTTCCCTCGAAAAAGCGATCAAGAAAAACCGCCAAACTTGCACATTCCGAATGCGGCTGGTTTCCGACTGCCACGTTGAAGTCTGACACGGCTTCGGAGAAGAATTCGCCAGGCACTTTCTGGCTTCCAACGATGACCAAAACGTCCTTTCCTGATGTCTTGATCTTCTCTATCGCATCGCTGGTTTCAACGTTTTCTCCATAAGCCGTCAGATGGACAACTAGGCCGCCCTTGACTCTCCAACCGTGAACAACTCTTTTCCAAGGAGTTCCCATCTCAAAGAAGAAAGGGCCTCCCCATTCTCGAGTGACTTTTTCAATCGAGTCCTTGATCTTGGGGTCGTTTGTGTCTGAAACTATTAGGCCAGCAGCTCCGAAAGCCCTAGCTGCCAGCGCAACGTGCGATGTTAGCCTTGCGTCTCTCTGCGGTCTGTGACCCCATCTCAGAACAACTACTCGAGGCATGTTCTCTCCTTTCAGACTTTCTCCATTTTCCCGTTGAATTCTTTCGCTACGCGATTCCTCACCTTTTCAGCGAACGATGGGCTTGCTTCAAAAACCACGTGCACCGAGTCTGCCGTGTAATCTGCCGCTTGCACGTCAGCGCCTTTGAAGAGCCAGGCCATGAAGGGCATCGTTTCCTTCGTTACCGGTATCGTGAATGAGGCTTTCACATACTCCTTAAATCCGTTCAGTATTTCTTGTTTCAACTGCTCGATGTTTGTTCCGTACAACGCGGATATGGGCACCGGCGTTTTGGCTCTGTCCCTCAGGTTTTCGATCTTCTGCTGGATGTCCGCGTTCGAGACCAAGTCGATCTTGTTCAGCACGACTATCGTTGGTATGCCTCCTGCTCCGATGCGCTCTATCGTCTCCATACATGTTGAAAGTTTCTTTTCCATAATGCTCATCGCTTCGCTTGCGTCTACCATCAGAAGTATGAGGTCAGAGTAGATTGTTTCTTCAAGAGTTGAATGGAAAGCCTCTATGAGTGTTAACGGCAACCGGTCTATGAAGCCCACAGTGTCTGTCAACAGGAACTTCTTCTTGGAGAAAGTGACAAGCCTCGTCGTTGTTGAGAGTGTCGTGAACAACGCTGTGTCCACTGGAACTGTTTCTTTTGCAAGAACGTTGAACAGGGAGCTTTTTCCTGCTTTTGTGTATCCAGCCAGAGAGATTGATGCGAAGCCCAATTCGGCCCTCCTTTCGCGGTGTAGTAGACGCTTTCCTCTGAACTTCTTCAGTCTTCTTCGTGTGGCATGCACTTCTCTCTTGACGCTTTCATAGTAAACGTCAACTTCATAAGCTCCCAGCCCCATGAACCCAGGCTGCTCTGCCCTCTTTGCCAACCTTACTCTCTCTTTTGCCTGCGTAAGGTCGTACTGTAGCTTTGCAAGGTGGATCTGCATCTGTGCCTCAGATGTTGTAGCTCTTCTTGTGAAGATCTCCAGTATGAGTTGGAAGCGGTCGATGGACTCGACGTTGGTCGCCTTTGCCAGGTTGTAGGATTGCAAGGGTCTCAGAAGGTTGTCGAATATGATTTTTTCAGCGCCAGTTTTCTTTACAAGTTCGGCGAGTTCTTCGACCTTTCCAGCGCCTATCTGGTAACGTGCGTCAGGTTCTTTGACCTGCTCCATCCTGCCGACAACCGTGTAGCCTGCTGTTTGTGCTAGGCTGTCAAGCTCATCAAGTGTCATTGGTTCGGACCGCTGCCGGCGCTGAACTATGATTGCTCTCGTCCTGCAGCTTCCTCCTTGTCGCTGCCTCCCTTTTTAAGTTGAATGAGGTCTCCGAGCGTCAGTTCACGGCTGAGCGCCCTGGGCATCTTCGCCTGTGGAACTTTTTCCTCCTTCCTAGGCACTATCAATTTGACCTTAAGAATATGCTCCAACGCTGTTGCAAGCTTGTCGCTGGGCGTCATCTTGCCCGTCTCAATCTTCTTTAGAAGCGATACCTTTTCGTTCAATCTCTTCCCCAGTTCTTCATGCGAAAGTCCCAGCTTCTCCCTTGCATTTCTTATCCTCGTGCCATAATCTTCCGTCAGTTCCACGCTCGTGTCGACTGGCGGCGCCGACGGCTTAGTTTGGACTCTAAGCGCGACGGGTGCCGTTCTGAGCTTCGGAAACACGTGTTTCGGTCTGGGCTCCTCGTAGCATATCTTGCCATGCTTTGCACATTCGCCACACACCGTGAGTCTTGCCCCTTCGATCATGACGTTGAATGATTTGCCAGGGATCTTGCATCCGCAGACTTCGCATCGCAACTGGCTGCACACCTAGACTGCTTTTATTATAAAGGGTCATGTTTATAGTTGTCGAACGCGCATGCACGAGCTGTCGGTGAGTAATGTTGGAGGATGCTCTAAGGCGAGTAAGGGCTGTTGCAGACTATCAGTTTGGTAGAGGCGTAGGCGCGGAGCTTTTTCCCGAAGGGGTGAAAATTGTATTTTCCAGAAGGACGAGAAGAATCCGCTACATTTATCTGGACGGGAAACGGCTTGCCACTATGCGTCCGACGGATGGTATGCTTTCCCTGAGCATCAGAGGTGCAAGACGGATCGTTGAAGGCGTGGCTTCTGCAAGGTGCTTTGTAAGAGTTCAAGATGATGTCTCAAAGTTTATTGCTGAAGGTGGCGACGTGTTTGCAGCGCACGTCGTGAAGGTTGATGAGGAGGTCCGCGCGAAAGACGAGGTAGTCGTGCTCGACGGCGACGAAAAGGTCTTAGCGGTCGGTCGGGCCATGTTGTCTGGTGAAGAGATGAAAGCTTTCAAGCGCGGCGTCGCCGTCAAGGTTCGACGTGGCTGTACGGATGAAGGTTAAGTTTATGAGTTTTGACTAGTAAAGGTTAGATGGAAAGGGTGATCATGTGCAGAGACGTGTCAATCCGCGTGAAGCAAGACGCATGATGCAACGCATGGGCATGAGCATGGACGCAGTTGCGGATGTTGAACAGGTTGTCATAAAAACAAGCGCAAAAGAGATAACTATCGAGGAGCCTGATGTTGCGGTGCTTGAAGTGCAGGGCCAGAAAATCTATCAGGTGACAGGCGGCAAGATCACTGAGAAAGCCGCAGAGCGTAAGCCCTCGGGAATAGCTGAGGAAGACGTAAGACTCGTGGCCGACCAGACCGGCAAGAGCCCAGATGAAGCCAGGAGAGCCTTAGAAGAAAGTGGCGGAGACCTGGCAAAAGCAATTCTTCTATTACAGTCAAAATTCTAGCATTCGATCTCTTTTTACTCAGAACACTAACTCGCGAGCTTTTCACAAACTGTAGGGCCGCTAGTCGATGGATTCAAAAACGGTTGTTGCAGAGAGGAAAGTTGAAGAAACCATTAGGAATATACTTGTAGACTCGTTTACGGTCCGCGCGCAGAATGAAAGGTAGTGAGGTTCCGTTTAGTTTAAGTTTACTTGGGGTCAATATGCTAGGCGAGGTCAGATTCGCGCGTGTTCGACATTGTTTCAGCAGGGCACTTTGCTGTGGATTCGATTTTCCTGCCTGATCGAAAGACTGCGTTTGTCGTTTTAGGCGGTTCCGTGACTTATGTTTCCCTTGCTGCGAGGCGCTTGGACGCCAGAGTTTCAGTTATTTCTAAGGTTGGCAGTGACTTTCCAGAGGCTTACAAGTGGTGGCTTGGGCAGGAGAGTGTTGACTTATCGAATTTGCTGAAGGTTGAGGGGACGCGGACTACACGTTTTGAACTGAAATACAACAGTGATTTTTCAGACCGTGACTTGCGGTCAGAGTGCAGAATGTCTCCAATCACTGTTGAAGATGTGTCGAATCCTCCGAGGGCCAAAGCTGTTCATATCGGACCCATAGCTGGCGAGGTTGCATACGATGTTGTCGAGAAGCTGAGAAACTGTTGTGAAGTCACCTCTCTTGATCCGCAGGGATTTGTGCGCCGGTTTGACGAGAACGGGAACGTTACCCTTGGGCCGCTCGTGGACGAGCGTGTGTTGGAGCTCATCGACATTTTCAAGTCTTCACTCAGTGAACTCTGGGCTGTGACCGGTCTTTCAGAGCTTGAACCGGCCGTGAAGGCAATACATGATCACGGTGTCAAGATTGTCATAACCACTTTGGGTGCGAAGGGAGCGGCGGTTTCAGTTGAGGGCACAATCCATAATGTTCCAGCCTACAAACCTGAGAAGCTTGTTGACCCAACTGGAGCTGGAGACGCTTTCATCGGAGGTTTCTTGGCCGAGTATGTTCGTGGCGAAGATTGTTCTTGGTGTTCATGCGTCGGGACGGCGGTCGCTTCGCTAGTTGTTGAAGGTGTCGGTCCGACATTCTTCGGTGACAGAGAAGAAATCATTCGAAGAGCCCGCGTCCTCTATGAAAAAGAAATTAAGGAATGAAGTATACTGTAATTCATCAAAACCACGTATATGAGAGGCAATGTCTTTGGGACGTGTCGCTAAGGGAGTGAAATGCAGCGTGTCGAGTTGTGGTAAAGATGCTGTACGTTCGCTTTCAGCTGAAAAGGTCAGAGCCGCAGGCCTGAGGGTTGGTAGCGAAAGGCACGCTTACCTGTGCAAGGAACACTACAAAGAGTATAAGAAGAAGACGAAGAAAGACAAGCAGATTGAGCAGTGGCGCTACAAACCATAGACTTTGGAGGACAGACATTCAATGCGAATATTGCAGCTGCATGCGAACTTTATCGCATACAAGCCTGTTCAGAAAGAGATTGCCATGGCTGAGGAAACCGAGAAGGAAGAGGTCCGATTAGAAGAACTGATCGTTCTGTTCACCGCAGTTGAAGACGGTGACGATGCAAGAGTCGCTCAGAAGGCTATTGACGAAGTTCAGGCCTTTCTCGAAAAACTCGGCGCGAACCGCATTTTGATTTACCCGTACGCCCACCTGAGCAGCAGGCTTGCCAGGCCGTCAGAAGCGTTGAAAACGGTTCAAGCCATGGAAGCTTATGCGAAGAAGAAGGGCATAGAGACATTTCGCGCACCGTTCGGCTGGAACAAACAGTTCACGGTCTCAGTCAAAGGTCACCCTCTCGCAGAGCAGTCTCGAGTGATACTGCCCGCAGAAGCCAAGGAGATAAAAGAAGAAGAGAAGGTTTCTGAGGCGGTGAAGGCCGAGGAAAAACTCAGGTCATCCTGGCACATCCTTCGGCCTGACGGAAAAATGGTGCCGGTCGAAGAGTTCAATTTCAAGGGGTACGTAGACCTTGAAAAATTCGCAAGGTATGAAATATCAAAGGTGAGAGCCAGCCAGCAGATGCCGCCCCACGTGACGCTGATGAAAAGGCTGGAGATCGCTGATTACGAGCTTGGAAGCGACCCTGGAAACATCCGTTGGTACCCGAAGGGCCGGCTCATCAAGTCTCTACTCGAGGAGTTTGTGGGCGCCAAGATGAACGAGTATGGCGCGATGGAAGTCGAGACTCCTGTAATGTACGACTTTCATCATCCTAGCCTAGCAGATTACGTGAACCGTTTTCCCGCGAGACAATACTTACTGAAGTCAGAGGGCAAGGAGCTGTTCCTGCGTTTTGCCGCGTGTTTCGGGCAGTTCTTGATGGTTCATGACGCGCAGTTCTCTTACAAACACATGCCAATGAAAGTGTACGAGTTAACTCGTTACAGCTTCAGGAGAGAAAAAAGTGGAGAGGTTGTGGGTCTCAGAAGGCTCAGGGCTTTCAGCATGCCCGACTGTCACGCCTTCTGCACAGACCTGAAGCAAGCCCGAAAAGAATTCGTGACACGTTTCAAGATGTGCATGCAAATTCTAGAAGAGATAGGCTTAGGCAAGGATGACTACGAAGTGGGGATACGGTTCACCAAAAACTTTTATGAAGAAAACAAGCGGTTCATCGCGTCCCTGGTGAAGACTCTCGGCAAACCCGTGTTGGCTGAGATGTGGAGTGAGCGCTTCTTCTACTTCGTGCTGAAATGGGACTTTAACTACGTGGACAATCAGGACAAGGCCGCTGCTCTCTCAACGGACCAGATCGACGTTGAGAACGCCAAACGGTACGACATAAAGTTCGTCGATGAGAAGGGTGAGAAGCAGTATCCGTTGATTCTGCACTGTTCTCCGAGCGGGGCGATTGAGAGAGACGTGTATGCGCTTTTGGAGAAGGCCTACAAAGAACAGAAGAGAGGCAGGCCGCCAATGCTTCCTGTCTGGCTTTCTCCGACACAGGTTCGGCTGATCCCTATATCCGACAACTTCCTCAAGGATGTGGAGAAAATGGCTGAAGAGATGGAAGCTCACCGTGTGAGGGTGGACATCGATGATCGTGCGCTGACGCTGCAGAAAAGAGTACGTGAAGCTGAGATGGAGTGGGTTCCTTACATAATTGTTGTAGGTCAGAAAGAACTGGAGTCCGATGTGCTTCCGGTTAGGGATAGGGCAAGTGGGAAGATGCGCAAGTTGAAACTGAAAGAGTTCATGGCGGAGACTGAAAAGATGATCAGCGACAAGCCCTTCAAACCGTTGCCGTTGCCGAAATATCTTTCTAAGAGGCCGCAGTTCTACGGGTAGCGATGGCAACGATCAGCCAGTTCTGTCCAAAAGATATATGAAACCTTGATTTGATAGATTAACTTCTCGTTTCGGGGGCAGTCCATTGGAGAAGGAGTTGCAGGTTTACATAGACGGGAAATATTATCCGAAGTCGGAAGCGAAAGTTTCGGTTTTTGACCACGGCCTGCTGTACGGTGATGGCGTTTTCGAGGGTATCCGCGCCTACGACGGCGTAGTCTTCAAACTGAAGGAGCACATCAACAGGCTTTACAGTTCGGCTCACATGCTAATGCTGTCGATTCCGATGACCAGAGAAGAGCTGATCCAGAAGACGTTGGAAACGTTGCGGAAGAACAAGTTGAGAGACGGGTACATACGTCTAGTGGTTACGAGGGGGGCAGGCGACCTCGGGTTGAATCCGAAGAACTGCCCAAAACCAACAATAATCATAATCACAGACACGATCTCCATGCACAAGGATGACGCCAAAGAGAACGGCGTCACTGCCATGATTTCATGGGTCAAAAGAGACCCTGTAGACGCAACGTCACACGAGATGAAGTCCCTCAACTACCTCAACAGCATCTTGGCAAAGATCGAGGCAAACATAGCCGGTGTTGATGAGGCAATCTGTCTTGACAAGAACGGGTTTGTCTGTGAAGGTGTAGCGGAAAACGTGTTCATAGTGAAGAACGGCAAGATACAAACGCCGCCTAGTTGCACGGGCGCCTTACCCGGAATAACAGCGGAATCGGCTAAGACCCTCGCTAGACAGCTGGGGTATGAAGTATCTGAAAAGAACGTGACACCTTATGAGCTGTTCAACGCTGACGAGGTTTTCTTCACGGGAACAGCCGTGGAAATCGTGCCTGTGAGAGAAATAAACAAAAGGTCTATAGGCGACGGCAGGCCAGGTCCGATTGCGAGAAGACTGATAGCAGAGTTCTCAAGAATGGTTCTCGATCCGAAGGAAGGAATAACCATCTAACAATACCACGCGCTTTGTTGACGCAGGCTCATGCTTTTTACTTGTGTTTCTTCATGAAACCTTCAATTTCATCAAACGCTTTTTCAAGAATCTCGATCGGTGGAAGGACAACTCCTCTAACGTGTCCAGCTCCGTACACTGGGTCGAATCCAGATCCGTGAACGAAAAGCACTCCGGTTTCCCTTAGAAGATCCAAAACGAACTCCATATCTGTCTTCCATTTTCTCCCTACTTCATGGATTTTGGGGAAGACGTAGAACGCGGCTTCAGGTTTTGCGCAACTGACCCCTTCGATTCCGTTCAGCCTCTTCCAAGCGAAGTGGCTTCTTTGCCGAAGTTTTTCAACTGTGGCGTTTATGTGTTCTTGCGGACCGTTTAAGGCTGCCACTCCGGCTTTCTGGACAGGCGTGTTCGCGCAGAGTCTTATTCTAGCTTCTTTCTCGATGCAGTCTCTCATTTCTTGCAGTTCGCCTCTTCGGCTGTGGAAGTACAGGTATCCGAGTCTCCAGCCTGTCATCAGGTAAGCTTTTGAAAAGCCGTTCAAGCCTATGACTGGAACGTCTCCGGCCAAGTGGGTTGTGCTGACAAACTTTTTCTGAAACACTAGCTGGTCGTAGATTTCGTCTGACAAGACTGGGACGTCGTTTTCGCCTGCCAGGTCCACTATTTCCTTTATCATTTTGCCTTCGTACAGCGCACCGCAAGGGTTGTTTGGGTTGATGATCACTATTGCACGAGTCTTAGGTGAGATCTTTTTTCTAAGGTCATCGATGTTTGGCTGCCAGCCGTCTTCCTCAACTGTTTCGTATGTTATCGGTTTTCCGCCGAAGAACCTGGCATACGAGATGTAAGGCGGGTAAGTTGGTCCTGGGAGAAGGATTTCGTCTCCAGACTCGATGAGCGCGGCCATAACCATCATGATGCCTTCAGAAATTCCTGATGTGACAATCACGTCTTCGGCCGAGACTTCAACGTCGTTGACTCTTTTCTCTTTCTGGCTGATTGCCTCTCTGAGTTCTGGCAACCCTTCTGAGGGTGAGTAGAGATTCGCTCCTTCTTCAACCGCCCTGATCAGGGCTTGTTTGATGTGCGGCGGCGTGTCAAAATCGAACGCGTTTGGGTCTCCTATGTTCAGATAGTAGATCTTCTTGCCTGCTTTCGCAACTTGTTTTGCGTAGGGGATGACATCGCGAATCGCGTACTCGATTGTCTGCACTCTTTCGGTCGGCTTCGTTTTGGCCAAGTTTATCACGTTTTAGGGCTGAGATTGTTCAGAAATGAGATAAAGATTTTGGAGTGGCTAGCCTACTTCAAACGTTGCAGATGTTTGGTATCCGTCCGCAGTCTGTATGGTAATCGTCACGTTTTGACCAACGTACGGTTCCCATTTCAACGCAAAGAGCATTTCGACGACTGACCCTATGGAAATCTGTTGTCCCGCATCAGTTGCGGATTGCCAGGAGATCAGCATTGTTCCGTTCGCGGCCACGGTATTCATCTGGGTCACTGTTTCGTTGATTTGGGAAAACTCGCTGTTGTAGATTGTGACGTTTAAGTAAGGACTTCCAGGTGAGAGATAGATGAAAGAGGCATTGGTTATTTCGAGGTATGGAACCGTCAGGTTGTAAGTGAGTAGCGATTCGTTTGAACCATACGTAAAGTGAGCTATCACGGTGACGTTTTGTCCGACGAGGCTTGACCAGTTGAGAACGCAGGTAAGAGTAGATGGTGCGCCTGGCGCTATCAGTGTTGCACTGGTAACGGTTTGGTTTTGGTTGAGGTCTACTTCTGTCACGTTGATGGTGTTAAGCGAATAAGGCATGTTGGTCATGTTTATGAGGAAAAGGCCGGTGTTGTTCAGGTCAAAAACCACGTTGTTTATGTTTGCTGCGACTCCCAGAGGCGTTGTGACAGTCTCAGACCCAGACACGAACCCTTCTTCAGTGTTGGCGGTCACTGTAACGTCCATGTCACGGTAGCTGATGTCTGTCCAGTTCCAAGCACACGCAAAAACGACGGTTTGATTCACGTCGATAGCCATGGGGAGACTTGGGTTTGAGAGGTTTCCGCTTATGACGTCTACTGTGCTGTTATATGCCAAGGTTATGTTTGTGACGACCACAGAAGCGGTAGAGTCCGGCATGTTGGATAGTGTTATGTCGGTCTCATTCGTGTTCGTTTCGTTAAAGGTGACCTGTGCCACTTGCAGGTCGACCGAAGGAATGGCTTCTTGTATTTGAGACTGTGTAGCCTTCAAGCGTTTGAACTGTGATTATGGGTTTTACGAGCTCTTGCCAGTTTGCGAAGCAAGTAAACGTTATACTCTGGTTTGCGGGGATTACCGCTGGAACCTTTATGCTCAGGTTTTCGACAACAGAGTTGTAGTTAAGCAAAAAGTCCGATAGGGTCAAGTTGATCGGCGAAGGTTGATTCGTGACGGTCACGTTGAAATATGCGTCACTCTGGGAAGCGTTAAAATTTGTGGCAACTCCAAGGGTTACCTGTTGCGTCTGGACAGAAAGCGCGGTCTCCGTGTTATTCGCGGTCAACACGTGCACTGAGATGAGGCTTCCAGCCATCGCGCCCCATTGTAACGAGCAGGTGATGGTTTGGGAGGTTCCTACGGCAAGAACGAATGGAAGTTCTGGCGTAGAGTCCGTAATGCTGGATGCGTTGGTCCCGGCTGCTGTTATGTAAATGGTCGTTATGTTTGCACTGAAGCTTGAATGCGATGGGTTCAGAACTGTCACGTTGAAATGATTTGCGTCGTTGACTGGGAAATTAGCGCCTGTTACAATCACGTCTAGGCTGTTTTGGGGCTCCAGATAGAACGGTGCCATCGTCCACATGTATGCTATGAGGGCTCCGATTATCGCTGAGAGCAAGATGAGTAAGATTGCAAAGAGCGTGGAGATCGCCTTCACCTCTTTTCTCATGTGCAAGTTCTTCCCTCGATTTTTAAACGATTGTTGTAAATCATATTTCTCAGTAGTAAATAAGCATTCTCTAGTTCGTTTTCACTATCCACTCATCAGCTTGACCCGGTCTCTTGCGTTTTCAAAGCCTACGCGAGCAACAGGGCTGTTGTTCAAAGCACACTTTCACAGTGTTTCTTTGGAGCAGATGTGCATTTCGCGTGAAAGAACCGACAAACTAATGTATGGGTCGCGATGAGTTCACGGAACAGAAAGGGTCTCTCGCAGCGAGCGCCAAGATCTTTTCTGCTTCTAGTGTTACAGCTAAGTTTAAATCTTGTTCACTTGAGATAATTCAGTTTCCGATCCGAAGGGTTAGGCATGCCAGAACACGATGCGGTCATAGTGGGTGCGGGAATCATAGGGTTAGCAACTGGGTATCACATTAAAAGGATGAATCCTAAACTTGACGTTTTGATCGTTGACAGGCTTGGCGCCGCGGGCCAAGGAAGCACGGCGAAGAGCGCGGCTGCTTTCCGTTGTCTTTTTGCTTCTCGCACAAATTTTGCTCTGGCGGATTCTTCTGCAGAGTTTTACAGGTATGTGCAAGACGACTTGCGCTTTGATCTTAAGCTACGGTGGGCTGGTTACCTGTGGTTTTTTGACGCGGAAAGCTACAGCAGGATGCTCCCAGTGCTGAGGGACCTGGCTGGCAAGGGTTTTCAGTATATGGAGTACGATGAAGAAGAGTTGGCTGAGAAACTTGAGATGCGGACTAGCTTTGATAATGATGAAGAAGCCAAAATGATGGGGTTGGGCAACGTTCACAAGGGGGTTCTGATTCCGAAGGCAGGTTTGATCGATGTGGACTCTCTGGTAAAGTTTTATGAGTCCGAGTTTCTCAGGCTCGGAGGGAAGATTCAGTATCACACTGACGTGAAGGAACTCGTCGTTGAGCCTCGCAGGCCTCTGGGTATGCCGGGTGAACCATACTTTTGGCAGGACGCATCGATCACGGGGGTGAAGACGACGAAGGGTCTGATAAAGGCAAAGAAAACAATAGTTGCGGCCGGCGCATGGATTTCTCAGCTCCTGGACCCTGTTGGGGTTGAATGCTTTGTCAAGGCTAAGAAGCGGCAGGTTTTCTCTATCAAAGCGAAGACGGAGGGGCTGAAGAAACTATTGACATGCAAGGAATTCACGAGAGCAGGGTGTCTCCCGTTCACGATTCTTCCTAAACCGTCTGCCTACATTCGGCCTGCACCTGAAGAAGACGCTCTTTGGCTAGCTTACGCTGACGAGTTTCCGAGAGCCTTCAAGGTAGAGGATGAACCTGAACCTGAAGAAAACTACTACACGTACGGATTGTACCAAGTCGTAGTTAAGTACTTCCCGCAGTTTACAGACTGCCAGCCATTCTCAGCTTTCGCCGGGCTTTACGAGGTGAACAGCATCGACGGTCAACCCGTGATTTTTGAGGAAAACGACCTGATGGTCGTCGGCGGCGCAAGTGGAAGCGGCATATTAAAAGCTGACGCAATAGGAAGGATAGCTGGAGCACTCTATAATAGTGAAGAGTACGCTAACTTGTACGGTGACAGAAAGTTCAGGGTCAGCGACCTTGGCCTGAAACATAGAAGCGTCGAACCAGAAAAGCTCGTGATCTAACCTCCATAAAGGATTACGCTTATTTACTTACGGTCACTTATTTTCATAACACTCATTTTCGGGAAGTCAGCGTTATGTTCGGTTGGAACGGCAAGCTCTTACATGTAAACCTGAACAAAGGCAAAGGCGTTGCGGACAAGTATGAAGCGGGAATGGCCAAGAATTTTCTAGGAGGCAGAGGCTTTGCAGCTAAAATTCTCTGGGATGAGCTTAAACCTGGGATCGACCCGTTGTCGCCAGAAAACAAACTTGTCTTTGCCGCTGGTCCTCTAACGGGCTTTACACTGCCGAGCAGTGGCAAGCTGGTTGTGGCCGCCAAGAGTCCGCTAACGTGGGGCTACGGAGACGGAAATGTGGGAACCTTTGCCGCTGTTCACATGCGCAAAGCAGGTTTTGACGCTGTCATTGTGGAGGGCAAGGCGCGTGACCCTGTTGTGTTGGTTGTTCGAGACGAGTCAGCTGAGTTTCTTGACGCCAGAGACCTCTGGGGTCTGAATTCCTTTGAAACGGAGAGGAAATTGGCAGAAGTCTACGGGCGCACAGTCGGCATCCTCTGCATAGGCCAAGGTGGAGAAAACCTAGTGAAGTATGCAAACATAGTTTCTCAGGAAGGCAGGGCAGGCGGCAGACCCGGGATGGGCGCTGTTATGGGGGCCAAGAACCTTAAGGCCGTCGTGCTAATCGGCTCCAACGAGTTGCCCGCTGCCTATCCGAATGAGATGAAGGAGTTGGGGGCGGAAGCCTTGCGAGAGGTTTTAACCAAGCCTAACTATGCCTTCTGGAAACGTCAAGGCACCATGAGCACGATTGAATGGAGCCAAGAGAACAGTGTGCTACCGACTCATAATTACAGCGAAGCCGTTTTTCAAGAGGCAGACGCCATAGGCGGGTTTGCCATGGAGAAGATAAAAGTTTCTAATCGCGGTTGCCCGCAGTGTAACATGACGTGCGGCAACGTCGTAAAGGATTCTGACAGGAAAGAGTCGGAGCTTGACTACGAGAATGTTGCGATGCTGGGTTCAAACATTGGACTTGGCAACTTGGGAAGGGTTGCAGCGCTAAACAGAGTTGCGGATGAGTATGGTTTGGACACGATTTCTTTGGGCAACGTCCTTGGGTTTGCGATGGAAGCCTCAGAAAGAGGACTAATCGCGGAGAAGGTTCCGTGGGGCATGTTCAAAGCAGCTAAAGCCTTGATCAAGGACATTGCATACAGACGAGGCTACTTGGGCAACCTCTTGGCAGACGGTGTCTATTCCGCTTCCGAGGAGATAGGTCATGGTTCAAGTCGTTGTGCTATGCACGTGAAGGGTTTGGAGGTTTCGGGTTATGATTGCCACACCACACCTGCAATGGCGTTGTCTTACGGAACCTGTTCCATCGGGGCTCATCACAAGGATGCATGGGTTATTTCTTGGGAAGTGAAGGCTGGCCGCAAGGGCTACACTGCGGAAAAGGTTGACAAGGTGATTGAGCTTCAACGCATGCGCGGCGGAGTGTTCGAGTGTTTAACTGTTTGCAGGCTTCCATGGGTAGAATTGGGCTTTGAGCTTGAATGGTACCCGAAGCTGTTGCATGCGGCAACGGGCACTGAGATGCCGTGGGACGCCTTGAACTTGATCGGCGACAGGGTTTTCAACTTGATCCGCGCCTTCTGGGTCCGCGAGTTCGGCAAGAAGTGGAATTCCGGAATGGATGTTCCCCCGCCGAGGTGGTTCGAGGAGCCGTTGACCGAAGGTCCCATGAAGGGAATGAAACTCGACAGGGCCAAGTACGAGTCCATGCTGCGCATGTATTATCAGAAAAGAGGCTGGGACGAGCATGGAGTCCCGCTGAAGTCAACTCTGAACAGACTTGGGCTGAAGGACGTCGCACATGATCTGCGCAGACACGTAAAATTGTCGGATTAGAAGGGAGTTTATCTCAGTATGCTATTGCCGTCCTGACGATTGAATCCGTCTTCTCACCGCAGACTATGCATTTTCCTGTGATTCTTTCTTTCACATCCTCCGGAATACCCAAAACTCGAGCGCCGGTGATCTCTTCAAGTCTGTGTCCGCACTCCGTTTTGCCGCACCATGGGACCTCAACGATTCCGGCACGTTTGTCCAAGAGTTTCTTTGCCTCTTCCAGTTTTTCAGTGCGGTGAACGCGCTGTTTTGTGTATTGCCAGGCTTTCTGCATCATATCAGATGCCATTTTCTCTTGCGTCTTGCTGAGGAGCTCTGCGAGCTCCTTTCGCTTACACGTCTGCTTTTCCAAAGTGTCGCGTCTGACAACGGTGGCTTCGCCTTTTTCAATGTCCCTTGGACCAATTTCAACCCGCAGTGGAACGCCTATGAGTTCCCAGTCGAAGTATTTTGACCCAGGTGTGATGCCCTCTCTCAGGTCAGCTTCAACTCTGAACCCTCTCTCTTTCAGTTCTCTTGCAACGCTCAGGCATTCTTTGTTTACCAATTCTGCCTTGCCCTTGTACGGGATCGGGATGACTACTACCTGTGTCGGCGCGACTTTAGGCGGCAGGACTGTTCCATGGTCGTCACCGTGCATGATCAGGACTGATGCTATTCCTCTGCCTGAGATTCCAGCGCACGTTTGCCAGACGTGTTCTCTGTCGCCGTCCCTTGTTTCGTATGAAACGTCGAAGGCCTTGGAGAAGTGTTGGCCAAGGTTGTGAACCGTTCCGATCTGCAGCGTTCTGCCGTCTGGGCATATCATGTCAAACGCGGTTGAGTACTTCGCGCCGGCAAACTTGTCCCATTCTGGCCTCCGTGAGATGCAGTAGGCCACGCACAGTTCGTTGAAGATTTTTTTGTAGTTGTCTATCTCCTCTTGCACTTCAGCCTCTGCCTCTTCAGCCGTGGCATGCGCCGTATGTGCTTCTTTGAAGTCGAATTCACGCATCCTCAGGATGGGTCTTGTGGCTTTGGTTTCAAACCTGAAAACAGTCACGATCTGGTAGAGTTTCAGGGGCAAGTCTGTGTAGGAGCGTATCCACAGGTGTTCCATGGGTCCGATGATTGTTTCGCTCGTGGGCCTCAGCGCTAGCCGCTGTTTCAGTTGCTTTTGTCCTCCGTGAGTGACCCAGAAAACCTGTGCTTCAAACCCTTCGACGTGTTCAGCCTCCTTCTGCAGCGAAGACTCAGGAATCAGAAGCGGAAAAAGTGCTTCTTGATGTCCAGTCGAGTCCAGCTGGTTTCGAATCACTCGGAAGACGTTTTCACGTATCTTGAAGCCGTAGGGAAGCCACACTGCCAGTCCTTTGATCGGATACCTGTAGTCGAAGATTTTTCCTTCGATCAAAACGTTTCTGAACCATTTACCGAAATGTTTACTCCATTTTTCCCTTGAGACAGCCTTTTCACTAGTCTTTGCCGTTTTTGACATTTTGGTCTCTCCCTTGTCTTCTACTGCTAGAATATAATTCTACCGTGAAGCTTTTCCTGAAATGGGCTGAGTCTTTCAAGAATTTAGCAACGTGGAACGCAGTCGCCCATTTCAACCACTCGTCACAACATTGCAAGAAGAAGCTATTAAACATTTTCTCGTCGCATTCTTTCAACTCTTCGGGACTCAAATGATGGAAGATTTCTCTGAGAATATTTATACTGTTTGAAATGGCATAGTAGAAGAAAAGAGAGTGATAAAATGACTCTTTTCAAAGTAGAAACATACGTCATAAAACCAGAAAAGCAGGAGGAGTACAGGGCAATCATGAAGAAATGGGTCGCATATATCAAAAAGAACAAAGAAAAATGTATAGAGCTTAAATCATGGAAACTGTTCTCCCAAATGACTGGTGGCAACTCAGGTGGATATGTCGAAATGGGCGCGTTTGAGAGCCTGGCGGACTATGAGAAGTTCATGCACAGAATCTTTCACGGACAGGACAAATTCATCGCGGCAATCGTGTCAGGTTTTACGACTTGTGTAGTGCCTGGCACATACTCGATGAATATATGGAATTCTGTCATGTAACTCACCAAAAGGATTTTTGGGGAACGGCCATGTTCCATCATATGCAGGGTCACTCCAGCGAGTTTTATGATCGGTTTGCCGACAAGTGTGATGTGATGATTTCCGGATAAGCGATACGGTGTAGATTTGCCGTTTTTCAAGAGTGTTTTTGGGAGGTATAACGTAAAATCCATACTCGACTGTTCGTGTGGAACTGGAAAACATGTAGCCGGAACAAAGTGATATCTGAGAATTACGTAGAGACGGA
Organism: Candidatus Bathyarchaeota archaeon; assembly: GCA_963707955.1. Classification (GTDB taxonomy): domain Archaea; phylum Thermoproteota; class Bathyarchaeia; order Bathyarchaeales; family Bathycorpusculaceae; genus DASPPK01. The sequence goes on from OY970176.1 coordinate 1,239,532, forward strand.
AGTGCACGGTTTTGGAAATTGCCTTCCAATTTGGCACCTTTTTTTGAGGCAATTCGAGCCCAGAGGATTCAACGGACTTTTCTTTGTCACTCTTCTCTGGCGGTTGCGTAAGTGTTTTAACTTCTTCAGCCTAAGCTTAGTGCGTTCTCAGAATGCGGGGATGGCGCAGGTTGAGTTTGAAGGCGATTCTAGTCGTTGCAGATGGGATGGCTGACAGGCCTTTAAGGGAGACTGGGCTGGAAAACACCGTTGGAGACGGCCAATAAGCCTGTGCTGGATCAGATAGCCAAGACAGGAATCTGTGGCATAATCGACCCGATCGCCCCCGGAGTCCCTGCTGGAAGCGACGCTGCCACGCTTGCGATACTAGGTTACGAACCTGTGAAGTTTTACTCAGGGAGAGGCGCTTTGGAAGCCGTAGGCTCAGGCGTTACAGTTTTGCCTTCAGATGTCGGTATCAGGTGCAACTTCGCAACGGTCAACGAGGTCCTTGCCGTTTTAGACAGACGCGCCGGCAGGATTGATAATAAAGACGCTACCAAACTCGCCGCAAGTCTTCAGAAAGTCAGGCTTCCAAAGTCGTTCAATGCCGAATTCCTGTTCAAGAACACTGTACAGCATCGTGCAGCCCTGGTTCTTCGCGGACCAAAACTGTTACCCGCGATAAGTGACTCAGACCCCGAGACTGATGGAAAGAAAGTTTTGCAGGTAAAACCGTTGGACAAGAGTCCAGAGGCTAAACGCACGGCCAGAATCGTGAACACGCTCACGCATGAATTTCGCATGGTTTTGAAAGAACACCCAGTCAACAGGAGAAGAGCCAAGGAGGGATTGCCGCAGGCAAACATGATCTTGTGCAGGGGAGCGGGCACCGTTCCGAAAATAGTCCCGCTGCATGAACAGTTCGGCATTAAGCCTGCGTGCGTTGCGGCTGTCTCTCTGATTAAGGGCGTGTGCAAAGTTGCTGGGATGAGTCTGATCCATGTTAAAGGGGCCACTGGAACTCCTCAGACTGATTACTCGGCTAAAGCGAAGGCGGCCGTTCATGCCTTGAGGACACATGATTTTGTGTTTTTGCACGTGAAGGCAACAGACGTGGCAAGTCACGATGGGGATGTCAAGCTAAAGATCGAAGTGATAGAAAAGATTGACAGGATGCTTGGTTATGTTGTTGACCACGTTGATGTCGACTCAACTTTCTTGGCGGTGACTGCCGATCACACAACGTCTCTGGCTACGCGGAACCATGAGGGTGACCCCGTTCCTGTCGCAATCGCTGGGCCCTACGTTCGACGTGACGATGTTGCTGAGTATGGTGAGAGAACGTGCGCCCGAGGAGGTTTGAACAGGATAAGGGGTGTTGATCTTATGCCTACTCTGATGAGCTATATGGGTAAGGCAAAGAAGTTCGGTGCTTAGCGCACGCTTGTCTGAGCAGACTAGATATGAGTGTTGCAGGCTTCACGGTTACTTTTTCTTTTCAGATTTGGCAGCCGCCATGAGAGACTCTATGAAGCTTTCAGGGTTCTTCGGAGTTATTAGATAGATTCCATGCTGGGCTCTTATCAACACGCCGTCTTTGAAGTTGGTCATGGCCACGAAGGCTCTTCCAACGTTTGGAAAATAAAAGTACCCTCCATACCCGCTTGCTCCGAAGAGTCTGATGCCGAAGGGTATCAATGTTCTCTCCGCGGATTCTATCGTTTCCAAAGGGATCCTCTTCGTCCCCCCGATTAAGATCGATGCTTTTATGACAAGTTCTTTCTGGGTCAGCGTGTACGTTGTTCTGTAAATGGAAGCCACTAGAGATATCATTATTATCTCCACTGCAGCTATGACGATTAATCCGATGATTGCTCCAATCTGAGGCGACTGCAAGTACAAGTAGACAAAGAGAAGCCCGAGAGCAGCAACTACGACTATCATTGCTACATAAAACCGAGCCAGCGGTCTCGAAACCTCGGGTCTATTAACGACACTCGTTTCTGCTCGCCATACACGGATTTGCGCTAGACTAAGAGGTGGCACGTATGTAAGGTTACTCGTCCCACAACAGTGGGCGGGCTTTATTGAACCTGCATGAGTCTCCATTCTTTGTAGTCTGTTACGACTCTGATGTATCCCCTGAGCATCTTGTCCGTTCTAGGGTCACCAGTGTCGACCCTTAAGACTTTCCCGTTAATGTTCTGTAGCTTACTCTTCGTTGCTGCAACGATTATCCGTTCCTTTCCAACGCGTTTCACGATTTTTGGACTTATCTGCTGATTCCCTCTTCCAAGCAGAATACCCTGATGTCCAATCGGCGAAAGAACAATCCACGCGTTTTTCCAATCTTTCACTTCCTGAAGAATTCTTCCCTCGTCGACATCCTGAATCGCCTTCTTGTTTTGGCAGATGTCCACGCCTAGAACCGTTTTTTCGACGCCAAGCAGCTCTGCGATTCGCTTAACCGTTGTCCCAGGTCCCAGAATCCACGTTGCATCGTTCGGCACTTGTTCCAAAATGAACCGCGCTATCGCCATCTGATTGTCAGCCTCGTCATCCGTTTCAGGACTCACCTGCTTGCTTCCCGCTATGCGAACTGGCAGAAAAGGCCCTTTCAAAAAGCCATGAAGCTTTACGGCGAAGACGTCTCTGCGTATCGCCTTTTCATCAGAATCCATAACTTCGAGGTCAGTGATTTCAGCTCGCCCTTGGGAATACGCCAGAACGACTTCCACGGCGTCTGAGGGGTTAACGGCAAAGATGCCGCTGTACATTTTGACGCCAGACGGGACGCCTAGAACTGGCACCTGGCGACAGCCTTGCATTGCGTCTAGAATGTCCTTAGCTGTTCCGTCGCCGCCCACAAAGACTATCAAGTCAACGTTTGCCCCAGCAAGAAGGTCAACCGCTGTCTTTGTATCTTCAGCAGTTGTCTCACTTCCAATTTTCATCGGCAAAACTTGCACGTGGAAGTCTGCTTCCCTTGCCTCTTCTTCACCCATGATTCCGGGGCATGCTATGACCTGGACAGACTTCTCCGTCATGTTACGCTTCAGCTTCTTCAGGAATTCGGTTGCTCTGCTCGGCGCAACCTGTTTAGCTCCTCTGGCTATCGCCTCTTCGAGCACGTCGTCTGTTCCTTTCAAGCCCACTCTGCCACCCATGCCTGCTATAGGGTTCACGATGAAGCCTAGACGCATCGTTTATCAGTTAAACAAGATTTGCTGAGTGAGCTATAAACCATTTTTCACAGGCATAGAAAGTTCAAAGACTGGGTTGACCGCGTGCATGGAAATTCAGAGAGTCTCACCGACGTGAAAACTGCTTTTCAGGCTGAAAACTCTTATATTTCAAAATCCTAGACCCTCTGCTCACGGACGGAGAGGGCTTCAAGTGCAGAGCAGAAGGATGAAAAAGCTTCTTGTAACCGGCGCCACCGGCCAAATCGGTTCTGAACTGACCGTGGCTTTGCGGAAAAAATACGGCGGTGACAACGTTGTTGCTGTCGGTCATAAAAGAAAGCCAAGCGATGAACTCGTTAGTTCAGGTCCCTTCGAGTTTGTCGACGTTGGCGAGAAGAAAAGCCTTGAAAAGGTTGTGAACAAGTATGGTGTTGACACTGTTTACCATCTGGCGGCTGTTCTTTCCGCTACGGGGGAGCAGAACCCTCAGGCTGCGTGGAACCTGAACATGAGTAGCCTTTACAATGTGCTCGAAATCGCGAGGGAACACGGCTTAACCAGGGTTTTCTGGCCCAGCTCAATCGCGGTTTTCGGGCCTACCGCTCCGCGCACTGACACTCCTCAGGAAACGGTTATGATTCCGGGGACGATGTACGGCGTTACAAAAGTCGCTGGTGAGCTCCTGTGCAACTATTACTTCGTCAAGTACGGCGTGGACGTTAGAGGCGTCAGATACCCGGGCATAATAAGCAGTGAAACTGCTCCAGGCGGAGGGACAACGGACTATGCAGTGGAAATATTCTATGAGGCTTTAAAGAAGAAACGGTACACGTGCTTCGTGAGGGAAGACACGGTTTTGCCGATGATGTACATGCCGGACTGCCTCAAGTCAACCCTAGATCTGATGGAAGCCGACGCGTCAAGAGTGAAGCGTCACGACAGCTACAACGTGGCGGGGATGAGCTTCTCGGCCGGCCAGCTTGCGACAGAGATCAGGAAGCACGTTGCGGATTTCAAGTGCGACTACAAGCCCGACTTCAGACAAAAAATCGCCGACTCATGGCCCATGTCGATCGACGATAGCGCAGCACGCAAAGACTGGGGTTGGAAACCATCCTACAACCTGGCCACGATGACGGCGGATATGGTGCAGAAGCTGTCGAAAAGGTTCGCTGAGGGCGGACTCTAGCCTGCGAGCGAGAAAGAGTTAAGAGAAGGATCCGGAAAAATAAAACGAAAAGAGGCATGGTGAAAATGCGGGATCCCACATCGTTTCTGCGAGAAGAATATGAAGCGTTGGTGAAAAGCGAGCTTGACTGGAAAATCCGTGTTCTGCAAGGCCCTAGCACGCCGTGGTGCGTTGTCGACGGCAAAAAAGTTTTGATGTTCTGTTCAAACAATTACCTGAGCCTCAGCAATCATCCGAAGCTGAAAGAAACTGCGATAAAGGCTGTTCAAACTCACGGTGCAGGCTCCGGATCAGTTCGGCCTATAGCGGGAACAATGGACATACACGTTGAATTAGAGAAACGGCTTGCGAAATTCAAACACGCGGAGGCTTCGCTCGTTTATCAGACGGGCTTCGCGGTCAACGCAGGTCTCATCCCTCAGCTTGTTGGAAAAGAGGATCTGATAATAAGTGATGAGCTTAACCATGGCAGCATCATCGACGGTGTCCGACTGGCTCACGCTGAGAGGGCGGTTTACAAGCATTCGGACACGCAGGACTTGCGACGCGTTTTGGATGAGGCGGAGAAGCATTCTCCACCGTACAGACGAATTCTGATAATCACTGATGGGGTTTTCTCGATGGACGGTGACATCGCTCCCCTTGACAAGATAGCTAAGGCCGCCGCTGAACACGGCGCAATGGTCTACGTTGATGACGCCCACGGCGAAGGCGTACTTGGCGAGGGCGGCAGAGGCATCGTCTCGCACTTCAAGCTTACCCGAGACTTGGTTCACGTGGAAATGGGCACCTTCTCAAAGGCTTTCGGAGTTGTGGGCGGACACGTTTCAGGCTCTAAAGACCTGTTCAACTTCGCCTACAACAAGTCGCGGACCTGGCTTCTCAGCGGGTCACACCCGCCCGCGGTTGCAGCCGCTTGCATAGCCGCCATTGACGTCTTAGAAAAAGAGCCACAACACGTGAAGACCCTGTGGGACCACACTACATACTTCAAGAAAGCCATGAAGGACCTAGGCTTCAACATAGGCAACAGTCAAACACCGATCACACCGATCATCGTGGGCGAAAGCGGCCTGGCAAAGAAACTGAGCCAACGGCTCTTTGAGGAAGGAGTGTTTGCTTTGCCTATTGTGTTTCCGATGGTTGCACGGGACAAGGCTAGGATAAGAACGATAATGAACGCTGCCCTGACGAGGAAGGACTTAGATTTCGCCATCAGCGCTTTCGAAAAGATCGGAAAAGAACTGCAAATAATCTAAAACTGCTCATTTCTAAAGGCTTTTTCAATTGTTCTCGGGTGCAAAGTGAGACAGTGATGGATGTTAGAACAGCCAAGAGGCTTCTTCGAGAGGAAATATGGAGAAAACTTGAGGCTGAAGGTGTTGCAAGGTTTCCACTACCATGCTTTGGACACGTGCCAAACTTTGAAGGCTCCGACAAGGCTGCACAGAACGTTAGGCTTCTGACAGAGTGGAAAGAAGCGAAGGTTGTGTTTGTCAACCCAGATTTTGCTCAACAGAAAGTCAGAGAATATGCGCTTTTGGACGGAAAGTTGCTTGTCATGGCTTCGCCGAAACTTGAACACGGCTACATCGTGGTTGATCCAGCGAAGGTTAGAGGCTCAGAGAGTCATGCTTCCACCATAAGAGGAGCATTCAATGTGGGAAAAATCGTAGACCTTCAACAGATGCCCAGGCCGGACCTGATCGTTGAGGGATCAGTTGCCATCGATCTAGATGGGAACAGGCTTGGCAAAGGAGGCGGGTATGGCGACGTGGAGATACGAGCTTTGAAGACAGAATTTGGGTCTCTGCCTGTCATAACGACCGTCCATGACATGCAAGTTGTTCGAAGTGTTCCCTTTGAGGGGAAAGATGAAAAAGTGTCAATTATCGTGACGCCCAAGAGGGTCATTCGTGTTTCAAGAAGCGAAGAGCATGCAGCACGTGCATCTCCAGATTCGAATAAGTTATGCCCAACGTAACAGTTAATCTTAAAACCTAAGATGTGAAAGAATAACAGCACTACAATAAGGTGAACAAACATGGTGAAAGTAGAAGGATACGAAGTTCCTGAAGGACTATACTACACGAAAGAGTTCGAATGGCTCAAGGTTGAAGGTGACAAGGTCCGCGTAGGTGTCACAGACTACGCTCAGAAACAGCTCAGGGAAATCGTCTACGCAGAACTGCCGAGCCCGGGGACGACGACGAAACAGAACGAGCCATACGGCACTGTGGAGTCGGTTAAAGCGGTCTCAGACCTGGTCGCGCCCGTAAGCGGAACGATAGAGGAAGTGAACACAGAGGTCCAGTCGAAACCTGAACTGTTGAACGAAGACCCGTACGCGAAAGGCTGGCTCGTGATAATGAAGCCGTCAAACCTGAAAGCAGAGCTTGCCAACCTTATGGACTTCAACCAAGCCGTCGAGTGGCACAAGACGCTGAAGAAATGAAGGCCCACAAATGCCTAAGCGCATAGTAGTCATCGGTGCACACGCAGCAGGCGTGGACGCTGCGTCAGCGGCCAGAAAAACGGACCGGCAAGCAGAAATAACTATGATAACTGAAGAGAAGCATGCTGGTTACTCGCGCTGCGGACTGCCCTTCGTCATAGGCGGCCAGATCCCAAGCTTTAATGACCTGATAGTTTTTTCTCCAGCATATTTTCAAATGATGAAGATCAGCCTTAAAACCGAAACGAAAGCGACGGCTGTAAACACGCAAAACAAGACTGTTGACACGACTGACAAGGACGGCAAGACTGAAACGTTACAGTACGACAGCCTGATATTAGCCACGGGCGCCAGCTCGTTTACGCCTCCGATAAAGGGCAGAGAGAAGCAGGGTTTGAGTTCCCTTCGAACCTTAGAAGACGGCGAGAAGATTGATCAGGCGATCAAGAAAGGAGCAAAGACCGCCGTTGTCATGGGTGCAGGTCTGATTGGGCTTGAAACGGCCGTGGCACTGCACGAAAGAGGGTTGAAAGTAACAGTTGTGGAGATGCTGCCTCAGGTGCTGCCTCTCCCTCTTGACGTTGAAATGGCGAAGATGCTTCAAGACCTGCTTGAGCAAAAAGGAATAACTGTGCTCACTGGAAAAACCGTTGAAGAGTTCCTGGGAACCGACAGGGTGACAGGCATCATGGCAGGCGGAGAGCAGATTAACGCAGACCTGTTCATGAGCGCCTTCGGAGTGAGGTCAAACACGCAACTCGCCGTCAACGCTGGCATAGCCTTGGGTGAAACCAAAGCCATCAGAACAAACGCGCGAATGGAAACAAACATCAAAGACGTCTACGCCATAGGCGACTGCGCAGAAACCTTTGGCATAGCAACGCAGAGACCAGTGCTGCCGCAGCTCGGCACGGTGGCGGTGAGAACGGGAAAAGTGGCAGGCATGAACGCCGCAGGAGGATACTCCCTCTTCACAGGCGCCTTAGGTTCCGCTGTTTCAAGGCTGTTTGACACAGACTGCGGTTGGACAGGGTTGACGGAAGCAGCCGCAAAAAAGGCAAGTATAGAAGTGGTCAGTGGCACAATCGCTTCAAAGACCAAGGCTGACTATTATCCAGGCGCCTTGCCGATAAAGGTCAAGCTTGTCGTGGAGAAAGAGTCGCAGAGAATAATCGGCGCACAGATCGTCGGCGGAGAAGAAGTCACTCAACGCATCAACGCCATATCTCTGGCAATACAGAGGGGAATGACCGCGAGAGACCTTTCGAAGGCAGACACTGCATACGCACCGCCCTTGTGCGAGACTTGGGAGCCGATGGTTCTGGCTGCAGAAATGGTGCTGATGAAGCTCCGTTAGCAACGACTCATTTCTTCAATGCAAAACAAGTCGGAAACTTAATTAGGAGCATGCCTAAACAAAAAACACGCAATTATGGTGATGGAAATGACGGTAAAAGCAGCTATAAACGGTTTTGGAAGAATAGGGCGTCTGCTTTACAGAGCGGCTCTTGAAAGAAAGGCCGACATAGATTTTGTCGCTGTCAACGACATAACCGACGCGAAAACGCTTGCACATCTGCTTAAGTACGACTCAGTTCACGGGAGATTCAACGGTGACGTACAGGTGAGAGGCAATGACCTCGTGGTGAACGGAAAACTGTTGAAGGTCCTAGCGCAGAAAGACCCGGCTCAGCTTCCTTGGAAAGACTTGGGCGTCTACTTGGCCGTAGAATCGACAGGGTTTTTCACGGACAGGGAAGGCGCATCGAAACACCTCGCCGCAGGAGCGAAGAAGGTTCTGATCTCGGCGCCAGCAACGAACCCTGACGTTACAATGGTCATCGGCGTCAACGACAAATCATACGATCACCAGAAGCACAATTTGGTCTCGAACGCCTCGTGCACGACGAACTGCGTTGGCCCCGTCACGAAAGTGCTGCATGACAACTTCGGCGTTGAGAGAGCGTTCATGATGACGGCCCACGCGTACACAAACGACCAGAGACTACAGGACCTAGTGCACAAGGATCTGAGACGCGCCAGAGCCGCTGCAGTGAACATTATCCCCACGTCAACCGGAGCCGCCCGCGCGATCGGCGAGATCATGCCCGAACTCAAGGGAAAAATAGACGGCATAGCCCTCCGAGTTCCTCTTCCGGACGTTTCAATCGTAGACTTGACAGCGTCGCTGAAGAAAGAGGCAACGAAAGAAACAGTGAACGCAGCCTTCAAGAAAGCTGCTGAAGGTTCTCTGAAAGGCATTCTGGAGTACACGGAAGACCCGATAGTCTCATCAGACGTGCTCCACAGCACGTACTCAGCGGTGTTCGACGCACAGTCAACGATGGTCATCGACAAGAACTTCGTCAAGGTGCTCGCGTGGTACGACAACGAGTGGGGCTTCTCGTGCCGCATGGTCGAACAGATAGAGATGATCGGGAAAAAGGAAGGTCTCTAGCCCAGACCTGACGAGTGGAATCATAAACACTCTCCGCGGTTTTTTTTGTGTTGCTAGGAGTTGGAGAATATGCCGAAGTTCCTCACGTTGGATGATGTGAAAGTTAAGGACAAAGTCGTACTGGTGAGGGTTGACTTCAACTCGGCAGTAGACCCGAAGACCCATAAGATCTTGGAAGACGCGAGGATTCGCGCTCATGCTGAAACAACGATTAAAGAGCTTTCCGATAAGGGCGCAAAGGTCGTGATCCTGGCGCATCAGGGACGCAAAGGAGACCCGGATTTTATTCCTTTGAAGCAGCATGCTGAAATCCTCGGCAAAATCTTGAAGAAGCCAGTCAAGTATGTTGATGACCTTTTCGGAGAAAAAGCGAAGACCGCCATAAAGAACTTGAAGAGCGGCGAAATTCTCGTTCTGGAGAACGTGAGGACGTTTGCGGGTGAAACCAAAGATGGATCGCCGGAAGAGCATGCGAAGACGGAGCTTGTGAGAAACCTTGCTCCTCTGGCGGATCTTTTCGTGAACGATGCTTTCGCAGCTGCGCACAGGGCACACGTGTCAATGGTAGGCTTCACAGCCGTATTGCCCAGCGTTGCAGGACGCATAATGGAGAGAGAACTGAAATCGCTCAGCAAAGTGTTGGAGAAGCCGGAAAAGCCTTGCATCTTCATACTTGGAGGGGCCAAAGCGGACGACTCGCTTGAAATCTCCAAGTACGTGCTGGACAAGGATATAGCGAACACCGTGCTAACAGGAGGAGTCGTGGGCCAAGTGTTCCTGGCGGCAAAAGGTGTAGACCTTGGCAAACCGAACATGGACTACTTGGAGAAAAAGGAGCTCATGAACCTCTTACCAGGCATAAAAGCACTCATCCAAAAATACTCGGACAGAATCAAGACTCCGCAGGATCTGGCCGTAGAAGTGAACGGCAGAAGAAAAGAGATATCGGTTAACGAGCTGCCCACGGAATATTCAACTTACGACATCGGGACGAAAACGGTTGATGACTACGCTAAGATCATAAGAAAGGCGAAGTCAATCGTCATCAGCGGGCCGATGGGAGTTTATGAGAACAAGGAGTTCAGTTTTGGAACGAAGAGGATTCTTGAAGAGGTCGCGAATTCTAAGGCGTTTTCTCTGGCCGGAGGGGGACACACGATATCGGCTATTGAAGAGTTTGGGCTGAGCAAGAAAATATCGTACGTCAGCACGGCCGGTGGAGCGTTGATAGAGTTTCTGATGGGTAAGAAGCTTCCAGGCGTCGTTGCACTGGAAAAAGCTGCGGCTAGAACAGATTAAGCGCGCGCTAGTGATAAGGAAAAAGCTTACAGCCTCCAACCAAGCACTTTGCGCTGTTCCACAGACAAGACCTGGGCGCGACTATAGCTTCAGGAGTTTTGCGGCGTTTTCCCCGAGGATCTTCCGCTTCTCCTCGTCGCTTATATCCAGTCGCCTTATTCGCTCCACGGCTTTTTCCAAGTCGCTTATTTGGTGGGGGAAGTCGCTCCCCAGCAGGATTTTGTCGGCTCCTGAGTAGGCGTAGGATGACATGAGAATGTCCTGATCGTAGCAGATGGAGTCCATCCAGATCTTCTTGAGATAGTTGGAGGGGGGTTCTGAGATGTTGGTCTTACATTCGGGGTAGGCGTTGAAGCCCATGTCTATCCTTCCGCGAAGGTAGGGGAAGACGTCTCCTAAGTGGGAAGCGATGAGCTTCAGGTTGGGCAACTTCTTCATGATGCCGCTGAAGACGAGCCTTAGTACGGCGAGGGCGGTGTCGACTCCGAACCCGAGGATGGGTACTAGCCTGTAGTCGCTCATCGCTGTGTGATTGAGAGGCGACGTAGGATGAATGAAAAGAGGCACGTTGAGCTTGGCTGCCTTCTCGTAGATCGACATGAGGTTCTCGGAATCAAGGGGCTTATTGTTCGCGTTTGACATCAGCGTTGCCCCACTCAGGCCGCATTCCTGAACCGCCCTTTCCAGCTCGGTCGCCGCCGCTTCTGGGTCCTGAAGTGGCAACGCCGCTAGGGCCGCGAATCGGTCCGGCTGCTTCTCAACTATCTCGCCGAAACCATCGTTCGCCAGATGAGCTAATCTTATACCTCTCATCGGAGCCTCGCGCTCCACGCTGGGCGTCGTTAGAGTAAGCACCCTGCAGGTCAATCTCATGCTTGTTCATCGCCTTGATCCTGTCCCCGAGATTAACGTGGGGTCCAACGACGATGTTGTAGTCGCCTGCGTATTGTATTAAGAGCCTGCCTTTTTCGTCCTTGGAAAATGACGCGTATCCTTTCACTCTCTTCAACTCATCGATGTAGGCCTTTGGGTAGAAGTGGTTGTGAAAGTCAACAATCAAGCAAATTCCTCTTCTGCAGAAAACAAGAAACATCCGAATAATAAAAGGAGTGAGGCAGTTAGCAGAACCTGAGGGGAGATTTATTCTGAATCCATATTCACGGTTAACAAGTGACTTAACCACGAACCCTCACAAAACGTGAACCGAGAAGAGGTAAAGGCAATGTGTCACGATATGAGACGATTTGAAAGGATGGCGGAAGAAAAGAGACGCCGCCAGGCCGAAGGAAAAATCGATTCCATAATCAACGAGCCCGAAGGAATCGCAGTGGCTCCGGAAACGAAACCTAAAGAAGACCAAATCAAGACGACTTCGTGAACGCACCGTCTGCAGAAGAAGACGTTGGTTGTATCAAAAAACCTGGTTTACCGTCGTTGCTGTCTCCACGATTTCCGTCAGCTGTGATTCGCTTATCTCTCCCAAGATGAGACTCAGCGTCTTTAGCACTTTCAAACTCTTCTTTTCAAGCCTGTTCTTCAGAGCTTTCGCATAGCTTTCTCTTCCCAGTCCGGATGAGACGAAGGCTATGGCCTTTTTTCCTTCGGCGTTTGTCATCTCCTTTATGAAAGTGCTTACCGGAGGCGCTATTCGGCCGTACCAGTTGGGCGTTCCAACACAGATAACATCGTATGGACTCATGTCTTGCAGAGACCTTATCCTCGGCTTCCTGTTCAGAAAGGTGTCGAGGAGAACCCTTGGGTTAAGGTGGGGCAAGGTGCTGCTGTACTCCCTCACCATCTCGATTTTTAACACGTCGACTTCACAATTCGATTCCAAAGCCTGCTTTACAGCATTAGAGATCTTTTCCGTATTTCCCGTCTTCGAGTAGTACGCGATCAAAACCCTCAACACCAGTATCCTCCTGTTTTCGGCTAGCTACTTTTGGTTGTGAGGAATGAGAAATGATGCGTGCCTAGTCTTTTCGGGAGACGAAGACCAATTCTTTCGCCTTTGGTTTCTTAGGCGGCTTTATCTTCCAGTCGGGGTAGCAGTTGATCTCTTTGAAGCCAAGCTGCCTGAAGATAGTGAAGGATGTCCCAGTAGGTGAATAGCCGCGAGTGTTCGCGGTCTCGAAAGATGTGCATGCCGTCGGGAGCCTCGCTTATGCTCGTCTCCTGATCCCAAGCCACACCATGGATCGGTTCAAAGTCTTGGAGTCGACAGATAGTTGTGATGCGTATGCCACGAGCGTTGGATTCTTCAACATGAAACCCCTTATGGATCAGGTCTGAGAACCAGCCCTTACCCTCATACAAAGGATTGTAGATGTTGCAGACTAGTATGCCGCCTGACCTTAGTCCACGGTAGATCCGGCGCAGAGTCTTCACAACATCATCATCGTCTGGAAGGAGGAAGAGTATGTAGAGTGCAAGCGCTGCATCAAACTCATTCTGATACTCTATTCTCGTGGCATCACCCTGCAACAGTTTGACAGAGACACCTTCGCGTTTAGCTCTGACTTTGGCTATTTGAACTCGTTCAGAGGTGTAGTCTTGTCCAGTGCATTGGTAGTGACGGTGCGCCAACCCGATTACGTGTCGACCGTTTCCACACGCAACATCAAGTACCTCCCTGACTTGATGGTCTGCAAATGCGCGGAAGGCAGATTCAAGGAAGTCGAGTTGACGTTTTGTGGTCTCAGCGGCTCCTCGCTGTCGCTGAGCCAGTAGGTCTTCGTAATAGGCTATGTGAGTGTAGTAGGCACGAGAGGCTTTCAGAACATTCTCTCTTGTGTTTTCGTTTTGGTCCATGATGTCAGGTCTGGTTCCGCTCAGGATATAAGATTTCTGAGGGACATCAGATTGAAATCGTGTGCCAAGGCCTAAGCGCGCTAGTCAAATTCCAACGATTCTTCTGTTTCAGTTCTCGTAACTTGTGCAAAAATCTTTGGCCAAGCTGCAGAGGACCAGGTTTCAAGACCTAGTCCACTCATTCTATTCTTTTAAGTAATAAGAAGCGCGCGCGTTTTTTCACAAAGTCTCGATGGTCTGCAAGATCGCGAGTACTCCGGCTTCTCTGGCTCTTCTCTCAAGGTACTGTTTATCGAGCTTGTTTTCTTGTCTGACCAGCACGCTTTTTACGTCTTGTTCGTCAGTCACTCCCCTGTCGGGTCTGGCCAGCTTGTTAACTATGAAATCCTCTGCGGAAATGACCCATGCCAGAGTGTTCGCATCCAGTCTGACTTTCTGTCTTCTTCTGAGGTTTTCATCGTCAAAGACAATGCCGTCAGGCTTCAACCATAGTTCTATTTCTACTTTCTCTTTTCGGTCCACAACAAGGATCAGAGGGTTATTTGGGGACTTGATAGTTGGGTCAAAATCTGCTGATTGTAGCAGATCAAGCAGATGGTTTAGTTCTTCGCCGGTTTTGATTGCCACGGCCAAGTCAACGTCGACTGTTGTTCGGATTCTTCCGTAGAAGGGAAGAGCGTAGCCTCCGATTATCATGTAGGGGACTTTTTTGTCTTCAAACAGTTTCAGAAGTCTGTGAAGAGACCTTAATATTGCGGGCAATCGTGTTCAGCTCCATGAAGATTTGGAAGGGTGAATGACCGTTTGCAACGAGTCTGCTGGCGTATGCTGCGTCTTTCGCTGCGTGGTCTAGGTCTTCTTTTCTCGCTCTGAGCGGTTTGGTTCTTAGTTTTCTGTAGGTTTCAAGGAACTCGAAGCCGAGAGGCGTGCACGTTACGGTCTTTCGGGGTCTACCTCGCTTCGAACCTGCGACCTGTTTGAACTCGATAAGCTGCTCTTCGCTCATCTTTCTTAATAAGCCGACGACGTTCGATGTTTTCCATTTCAGTGTCCTAGCTAAGTCTCTGACGCCGCTGGTGGTCGACGCTGCGGCTTCAAGTATTTGAGCTCGTTGATCCGAAGACATTTTGTTTCCCTTTTGGAAACTTATTTACTCTATACGTGAAGCCCCATCTATTTAAACACAGCGCAACTCGGTTCTGTGAAATCTTCGGTTGATGATTCATTCTTGAACGCCATTGAAGCAACTAGTGCAAGTTTGCCTAATCCCATCATTCAAGTCTTGGAGAGTGGACCAAACTATTCCACTTTTCCATTTAACCTGCTCTTAAAACACATTTGGGCGCGCTGGTCAGAAAAGGGAAATGGTCAGAACTGTGGGAGGTTTGTCTGCAGTACGATGATGAGATCTCCACTCAACTTCGGGTTAAGAGACGTGTCCATGGGCTGTTCTTAAGAATTTTTCAACGTGGGCTCTAAAACTGCAGTTTTCTCGTGGAGCCTTCTCTCACGTCACCGGCCAGTATGAGGGCGGTCCTTTCGGGTCTGCATATTTCTGCAACATTCTCTTTGAATTCGTTGAAGTTTAGTGTTTCGAGCTGCGAGGTCAGCCCGTCCCATGAGCAGTGTCCTCTTCTGAGGGTTTCCCATGCGCCTTGCAGTGTTCTGTACATCATTGTGCTGTCGATGTTTGTTGTGAGTTGGCCGATTGCGTGGTTGCGGGCGTTTTCAAAGTGTTCCTTGAACTTGTCTGTGTCTTCTCTCAGCTCGCCGAGTGTTTCTGTCAGGATCTTTAGGACTTTCGATGCTTTGTCTGGCCGAGTGGCGAAGGTTGTGAACAGCATGCCGGCTTCCTTGTAGCATGGTGTGAGCGTGCGGAGTTTGTCGGTGAGCTGTGCTTCCAGGACGAGGCGTCTGCGCAGTATTGATGATTGGCCGGATGAGAGCATGGAGCCGAGAATTTGAAGCGATGCCCTTTCTTGGGCAGAGCCTGTTGGGCCGCTTAGTGCCAGACCGACTTGGAGAAGCTTGGTGGGGCGGCGGAGCTCTGTTGTTGAAGGCCCTTGAGGCTTAAACTTCTCGTAAGAGACAGTTGGGCCTTTCAACCTTTTCATCCAGTAGTCGTGACCATTCACGCAGTCAATCAGCTTGTCCATTGTCAGGTCGCCTGAGACCCATACGACTGTGTTGGCCGGGTTGTAGAGGGAGCGGAAATAATCGTGCATTTTGGAGTGTATTATGGCTTTTATGGTTTCTTCTGAACCGATGACCGTTGTGGACAGGGGATGGTCTTTGAACAGGGTGAGTGTGGCGGTTTTTTCAACCAGCTGGTCAGGGTTGTCTTCTGTGATGAAGTATTCGCTGAGGATGACGCCTCTTTCGCGTTCGAACTCTTTGGGTTCGATTGATGCCTCGGACAGTAGGTGCAGCCATAGGTCAAGCGCTCTGATTGAGTGTTCCTTGGGGCATTCTGCAATGTATATTGTTGCGTCGACATCGGTCCACGCGTTGTTTCTTGCGCCGAGCTTGTCAAAGGTCGCGTCGACGCTCTTGACGGTTCTGGTTCCTTTGAAGATCATGTGTTCAAGATAATGAGAGATTCCGGATACGTCTGGTTCCTCTGTGCGGCCTCCCACTGGGAAGCCGACGGCAACGCCTGCCGACTTTGCTTTGGGCAGGTTTTCCAGGACCAGTCGCAGTCCGTTGGAGAATTTGTGAGTTTCAGTGTCGGTCATTCTGTTCCCTCTCTTAATGTTTCGGCGAGGTTCTTCATGCTCGGCGGTTTGCCTGCGATGCTGAGCGACACTCGGGAGCTGGTGAGAGATTTTTCGAGGGTTTTTCTGATGGTTTCAGGCGTAAGTGCTTCGATTTTCGACATGTAGGATTCAGGGTTTGTTTCTGCTCCTCGGAAGAGGTTCAGGGCCAGCCAGGTGGAGGCTCTGGAGGGCACTTCCAGCATTGTTTCGATGACTTGTCGGTGAAGGGTTTTCAGTTCTTTCAGGCTTTTTTCGGGCAGGGCCTTGTCTCGTAACTCTGTCATGCACTTGAGCGTGAGACGAAGCGCTTCAGAGACTTTCTCGTGTTTCACACCTGCATGAGCGGTTAGAAGGCCGCAGGGTTTGAGGGCGAACAGTCTTGAGCCTGGGAAGTATGTTAATCCTCTCTTTTCGCGAAGTTCCTTGAACAGGGTTCCAGCGTAATGGCGTTCGGAGCCCAAGCAGTCCTCTAGAAGCAGCAGCGCTGGGTAGTCGGGGGAAGAGACCCCGCCGTCACTGCTCCCACTGTGAAGGTTGTCTGCTGTGCTTGAAGCAAGGTTCGGAGAACGTTGAATTCTCGCCCAGAACCTGGAGTGATTTTTTCTGGCGACGGTTTGAGTGAAACGTTTTCAAACGAAGAGGCAGCCCAGTTGACAAGCGTTTCTTCTCTTTGCTTGCCCACTATGGATATGACGAGCGGCGCGGTCCGTCTCGTTTGTTCATCAAACTCTTTCAATGTTTTAGGTGTTATCTTCTCTATTGTGTTAGGGTACCCTGTAACCGGGTGGCCCAGAGGGCTCCGTGGGAACGCTGCTTCCCAAACGTTTGTCATCGACGCCGTCATCGGGTCCTGCGTAACCTTCTCGTACACAAGTCTTTGGGAAGCCTTTTCTTTGTCAAGTTCTGACGTTGGAAAAGACGGAAACGGGTACAGTTCAGCGAGGAGTCTCAGGCATTCTTCCAATTTCTTGGAAGGAACCTGGGCCCGGAGCAGCATATAGTCTCGGTCAGTCACAGCCTCGACCGTTGCGCCTAAGCGATCCATAGAGGCCTGCAAGGCCAGCGGGTCAAGTTTTGATGCCAGCCTCAAACGCATAGAGTTGTCTATGCACGCGCAACCTTCTATCGGGTCACTGTAGGAACCTCTTCCCACAAGAAACGCAACTGATGCAGAACGCAGAAACCCGTTAGAAAGCGCAACGACGTTGACTCCTTTTGAAACCTCCCTGACCAGAACTGGAAAAGTGACCACCCACCACCTTTTCTTGAAGCCATTCCTCTAAAAGCTTTTTCTCCAGCGCGCGCTTGTCAACTGCACCAAGTTGGCCTGTGTGAACATGACGATCCTGAAGCGCGCGCGCCTCATAAAATTCGAAGGCTAACCCATTGAGCCCTGTGATTTTAATATAAGGACTTCTGATAGATCACGGAAATTTGCGTCTGTGCTCTTAGCGCGCGCTCTTGTTGCGGTTTCTTATGGTTTTTGGAACGCGAGCTCGCACGCGAAAAGCGAGGGAGAAACGAAAGGAGAAAGGAAAAGTTTTCTCCCACGCATTTCGTTAAGTTATGAAGTGTCAATCTGCGATTTAATTCTACGTTTTTGTACGCGTGTGCAAACGATTTGAACAGCGCGCGCCGCTTTCCGACGACCGCGCGGGCAGAAGAAAGCCACTTTCTCGAGCCCGCGCTATACTTTATTATACTAGGAGAAAGGCAAAAAAATGGGAAGGACGCGTTTTGGGGAAAGCGGAAAACGCTCGGGAAAGTTGGCAGAGTGCGGCTCAAACTCGGGATCTGCAGAGTGGATCGGAGAGAACAAAGCGTGGCTCCTGGGTCAATGCTGTTCTTCCCTTTAACGTCGCGTTGGGGCCTGTTGGAACTCTAATCCAGCTTCTTATACTCAACCTGCATGGAACGGTAATTGATGTTGGCTTAGCTGTCACTCTTTTCAACGCGGTCAGTGTGCCCTCCGCAATAGTGTGGGGTTTTGTCACCGATCGCTTCCATAGGAGAAAGATGACAATCGTCGTAAGCTACTTGGTGACAGGTGGGGTTCTGGGTTCGTTTCTTTTTGCAACTACGGGATACCTTGTTTCGTTGCTGTACGCGTTGTTTTCGTTTGTATCATCCGCCTCAACGACGCCGCTGAATCTTCTCATCATGGAGACGGAGCGCAAGCAGAAATGGGCGACCGCTTTCGCCAGGTTCTCCATGATCACGAGCATCGGCAACACGGTGGGGTTGATGCTGAGCGTGGTTTGGGGATTTTTCTTTTCTTTGAATTACCTCGTGCTTCTCTTGGCTATTCTCACTGTGGTATCTGCGGTTCTTGCTGTGTTGATGATACAGGAGCCCAGCGTGATCTTCGAGCGAAACGTCATAGTGCTGAGCAAACCGAGCTTCTTCGAGCGGCTTCGAGCGGACCCTTTCTTCTTTCTCAGGGTTCCCCGTTTAAGCGATTTCAGAAGAGTTTTCAGGAACCTAAAGTATGAACTTACTCGACAGATGCCTATTCTCTACTTCTCAATCTTCATGTTCTACTTCGCGTCGGGACTCTTCAACACTTCAATCGTTTCGTCTCTGCAGGCGAATAGTCTTTCCAGCTTTCTGATCTTCCTCGTCATGACTGTAATGATGCTGGCCCAGATAGTGGCGTTCAAGTATTCGGGACCTTACACTGAAAAGAGGTCGCTGGTGAAAACATCTGTGGAAGGGCTCGTGCTCAGATCCGCATGTTATGGGGTTCTGGGAGTGTCATTGTACATGATTTCTGGAGTATGGTTTTTGATTCCTGTCTTGATCTTCTATCCACTCGGGGCAGGTGTTGCCTTCTCGCTCTATTACACTGCGTCCAACACGATGGTGTTCAACACGCTCAGCGGGGCGAGGCAGGGTCAATCCTTAGGAGTGTACAGTGCACTTGTGGGAATCGCCACTCTTGTGGGTTCGGCGGTTTCAGGGTTTACGTCTTTTTTCCTCGGTTTCTCCACGACATTCATCCTAGCCGCCGCGTTTATGGGATCATCCGCATGGCTTGCCTCATTACTGGAGCATTCTAAATAGCGCGAGCAGAGACAGACAAAGAGATCCAAAAACTCAAATTCTAACTACTCGTCCGGTTCAGACCGCATAAAGATTAAATTCTGCCAGCAGTTCAATACTAGTTGCAAATTGGAAATCGATTGAAAATGAGCTTTTTCAAATGGTTGTCCAACAAACTCAATCCTCCTAAAGCAAGAATTATGCTTGAAACTCAGAAAGGTGAGTACGCACTTGGGGAAGAACTGAGGGGCGACATTCAAATCATGTCAGAAGAAGAGTTCGAGGTGGAGCGAATAGCGGTAAATTTGTCATGTTGGGAGAATCTCAGGAAAACGCGTACGGTTTCCACTCAGGTCGGTGACACTCAGAGGCACAGACAAGAGCAATATTGGGATCAGGCGAAACTGTATTCGGATCAATTCGTTGTCTGCAACGCTGCAAGAATACCTCAAGGTTTCAATAGTAAGTATCCGTTCACTCTGAGAATACCAACGGTTGCGAGGGAAACATACTACAGTGTTGATAACAACGTGAAATGGTGGATGCAGGCAACCGTGAGAGTTAGAGGACACCCAAGCATGGAAACAGAAAATCGCGAAATCTTGGTCGCAAAACAACAGACTCCTCCTCCGCCTCCGCCGATAGTTTCAAAAGAAACCATTCGGGAAGTGGTTCTGATACCTTGCCAGTACTGCGGCGGACTCATGCCACAAACTTCAATCTTCTGTCCAAACTGCGGAGCAAGAAGAAAAGCTTCATGAAAATCAGAATCTAAGACTTCGAATGTTCGGACACAGCTGATCATCGCTTGAGCAAGTCTTTTTAGAATCTGCCCGAAGTCATTTGAAGATCTTGAACCCGTCTGTGTAGGCGTTCTCGTGTCCGCTGTCTGGCTGGAAGTGCCAGACGCGCTTTGAGCATGGCGATTTTCATGTTTACCCAGATGATTTGCAGGATCAGTATGATACCACTTGCCATGACAATTCCCAACCTTCAAAACCGCCGGCGATGGTTAAGCTTGACACACTTGTTATTGGGGATTACGCATTATGCTTGTTTGAGTAACTTCAGGAATTCCTTTTTTGAGAAGCCCGTGTCCTCTATTATCTTCATAAGTAACCCTCTGCTGATTTCTTCTCCAGCATGAACAGGGATGACAGTGATTCTACCGTCAGAGTGTTTCATAACAACATGACTGCCACGCTTTCGGACAACCACAAACCCTAGGGTAGAAAGAAGTTTTATGATTTTCTTGGCTGGTTGAGGTTTCAAGCTCATTGAGCCGGAACCTCTACGAACTGAAATCCTACCAGTTCGATACGTTCTTTTCGTCTTGCTCCTTCAGCCTCTAAGTACGCTTGAATGGCTTCTCTGATTCTCTTGGTCAACTCATCCAGAGTCTTGGCCTGAGTGTGGCATCCAGGTAGCTCTGGAACTGAAGCAATGTAGTACCCCTCTTCATCTTTTTCGACGACAACGCCGAACTTCACCAAATCACCGAGAAATATTGACTGCGAACTATTACTAAAGCCTTCTTTCTTCGAGGCGTGCTCGCGTTATGGGTAGTGTTGTCCGAAGTTGGCGCAGGCGATGATTATGTCGCTCATGTCGATTTTGCCGTTGCCGTTTATGTCGCAGTTTGGATTATAATTCGGCTGTCCGACTGTTGAACCAAACGCCAAGCAGAGGCTGATTATGTCGCCCACGTCAACTCTGCCGTTTCCGTCAACGTCGCCTGGAATCGTTAAGATCACATTGCCGCCTGTGTAGTTGTTGTTTGAAATGTTCGTTTCGCCCGGAACAGGCCAGGCGTAGGCGCTTATGGTGTAGTTGCCGTAGGGATAGCCTGCAGTGTTCAAAACGAAGGTAATGTTTAACGAGTTTCCGCTTGACAAGGTGACGTTCTGTGAGGAAGCAAAAGCCATGGTGACGTTTTCTGAAGCGATAAAGAGGCTGGCATAGACTGTTACGTTGAACGTTTCTGGGAGATCGCCCAAGTCTGCTGCTGTAACGGTTACGTTCAGGCCGTCGCCTTGGCCGACCACGCACTTCGATGAATTAACATTGGTGACGGCTACGTCATGGATATGCACGGTGACAGACGCGTTGTCAGACGTTGCCTGCACTCCGACGCTGTCGGTGACATTCACATAGACTGTGTGGAAACCTACAGATGTAGGAGTGAAAACCCATGTTGCGTTTGTGGCGCCAGAAACGGGGACGCCGTCTAGGTACCACTGATAAGAGTAGGGAGACGTACCGCCCGTGATGCTCGACGTGAAGAGTTGAGACTGACCAACAACCACACCGATTAAAGTGGGCGAAACACTGACCAAGGGCGAAGGGTTAACGATGACGGTAGTGACGTTGGATTCTGCCATAGACCCAACACCGTCCGTTACGTTAACGTAGACGTTGTAGAAGCCAATAGAGATTGGCGTAAAGGTCCACGTGAAACCCGTGGCACCCTGCACTTCTGAGCCGTTCAAGTACCATTGGTATGTGAACGACGAAGTGCCGCCAGAGACTATGGAAGTGAATAAGTGCGATTGGCCCGTGTCTACAGCAACAGAGGTGGGCGTTATGCTGATTGAAAGTGGCTCGTTCACTGTCACTGGAACACTATTGGACATTGCAACGGCGCTCACTGAGTCTGTGACGTTTAAGTAGACCGTGTAAGAGCCTGCGGATGCTGGCGTAAACGTCCACGTAATACTCGTGGCACCTGAGACGGGAGAACCATTCAAATACCATTGATACGAGTAGGCAGACGTGCCACCTGAGACAGTTGAGGTGAAGAGTTGAGACTGACCGAAATCCATCGTGACTGAAGGCGGCGAGACAATGACCGAAAGCTGCCTATTCACAGTAATTAGAACAGTATTGGAAGTTGCCGCCTGGCCCGATGCGTCAGTGACATTCAAGTAAACCGTGAAAGAACCTGAAGAAGAAGGCATAAACGTCCATGCACTGCCAGTAGCACCTGAGACTTGGGTGCCGTTCAGGTACCACTGATAAGAGTAAGGCGACGTGCCACCTGACACGCCACAGGTGAACAGTTGAGACTGACCAAGATCCATCGTGATGGAAGGGGGCGAGATAACGACCGAAGGCTGCTTATTCACAGTGACACTCGCAAAAGTAAGGTCACTGAATCCGACGCTGTCAGTGACCTCGACGTAAACAGCATAGTAACCTGAGAGTGTAGGCGTGAACGTCCAAGTTGCGTTGGTGGCTCCAGGAACGACAGCACTGTTAAGAAGCCATTGGTACGTGTACGGTGAGATGCCTCCAGAAACTGTGGATACGAAGAGTTGAGACCCGCCGACATCCATAGTGATTGAAGCTGGCGAAACATTAACTGAGGGCCACGGATAAACATTGACGGAAGCGGTGCTAGATTCTGCTGTAAACCCAGCATTGTCGGTTACGTTAACGTAGATGCTGTAAAAGCCAGATGAACTCGGCGTAAAGGTCCAGCCGCTAAAAACGGCTCTTGAAACCGGTGTGCCATTCAAACACCATTGATAAGAGTATGCTAACGCACCTCCTGAAGCGACCGAATTGAATAACTGTGACTGGTCGACCTCCAAGGTTGCGGAGCTAGACGAAATGTTAACAGAAAGCGAATTAGCGCAGTAAGGATTCATCAAAGGATAATTGTCCACGTCGGCAGAACCAATCGTGTACGGCGTGTCCCCTATCCCGTCGCTTCCAATCAAGTTCTGGCTTGGGCCACACATTATGTCTTGACCGTTGTAGTCGCTCCAAAAGTTTCCGCCTGAAGGATAACCGTTATCCCAGTAGTTTGCTGGCGAAGGATGCGGTTCATCCCACGCCACGTACGCGTTGAGCACGTTGCTCAAGAGGTTGTTGTGGAAAATGTAGTTTGACCAACAATCATAAACGTAGACGCCGTACTCGTTTGAAGTCAAATTGTTGCCAACTACGTAATTGTAGTAGGAACAGTAGAGTACTACGCCGCCGAAGTTGGACGATACGGAGTTTGCCAAGCTGTTCGCGCTCACGTTGTTGTAGCATGAGTAGTAAAGCCAAACTCCCGCCCAAGTGTTCGCAGATACGTTGTTTCCACTCAAGACGTTGTACTGCGAGCCCACTATGTAGACCCCGTAACTGTTGCCAGACAGGTTGGCTTCAAACACGCAGCAGCTCGAGCACCCTGACTCATAAATCCCGAAAAAAAACGACCTTACCGACACGTTCCTAATCGTCACGTCGCTCAAGCCACTGAGGTAGATCCCGTTCGAGCCCGTGACCATTCCTCCCTGAACCGTGTGTCCTCCTCCGTCCAAGACCGTGTTGTTTCTTTCGACCACGATTCCGTTGTAAGCTGGGTAGCTCACGTTGCCGGTGATTGTGTAAGTTTTACTATCAGAAGTTACGATGGGAGCTCCAGACGGGGTGATAGAACCATCAGCGTTAATGTAAACCGTCGCAGCCTGTGCGCGCACCAGCCCAACGTTAAACGCCAATGCCAACATGCTTGTTACGAGCAAAACCAGCATTACCCCGGAAACAGGCTTCCGCAAGAACCCGAACCCCCCCTCCAAACTCTAAATCAACTTGACGTGATAAAAGGTTTATGAAAGAAACTTCCACCATCATCCTCTACAGTTTCTATTCACACTATCCATGATGCCGAACTAGGTGCGGCACTATTTTATATAGTCTAGTTTTGGTTCAAATTTAGGAGTAAACTTAGCTGTGTCAACAATGAAATTTTTGAAAACGGACCGAGGAGTAGTCCTGAATGTCTACGTTAAGCCAGACTCGAGAGAATTCAAAATTGAGGTAGAAGATGATGAACTTGTGGCGCATTGTAAAGAGTCTCCAGTAAAAGGCAAGGTTGATAAAGAGTTGATAAAGGAACTTTCAAAGATTTTCAAGAGGAAAGTTGAAATTATTTCTGGTTTTACTTCAAGGCAGAAGAAGATTCTGATTAGAGATGTCAGCTCAGAGGAAGTCAACCGTATTCTTTCTAAATGTAAACACTAGCGCGCTTATTCTCACTCACACTCCCTGTGCGTGTGCGCGTGTGTGCGTGCTGTAGGATAAAGCTTTACCCTTTTTTCTTTTCGCACCTAGCGCGCGCTTGAGTCGAAGCAAAACAGAAATCTATTGGCAGCGTAAGAATTGTCATGGGGAGTTTTGAAATGAACAGACCAAGCAGACTGTCTGACCAAACGGTCACGTTTGTCACGGACGGCAACTTTGCTATACATGTGACGGACTTGGGGAAAGCGGAGGATTTCTACGGCAATGTTTTGGGGTTTAAACTCTCGAAAAGAACGGATGAGCGGTTTGTCTATGATACGGGCAAAATCACCCTCTACGTAGTGAAGGACTAGAAGGTTATTCCGTTCATTCCAGCGCTCGAGGTCAGCAACTACGAGAAGGCAAAGCAGTATCTCATGAAAAATGGTTGTAGAATAATCAAAGAGTGGTCTGAAGATAGAGCACTTTACTTCGAAGACCTATTTGGCATCGTGATCGACATCGTTGAAAAATCGTCATAGAGCGCGCGCGTACACATAATGGTCATTGATTCAAGCCAAGCATGTCCAGTAGGTTTTTGATGTCAACTGCAATGTATGGCGAATAGCAACCTGCGTCTTGTCTCGGGGTCGGGTTGGTTATCAGTCCTTCTTTCATCATGAGACCGAGTGCTCCTTCAAAAATGAGGTGATATAGGGGGTTGAAGGCTTCTTCAAATGCAATCCCGTTCTTTGCGGGTGAAGTCTTGGCATAGACCTCCAACATCTCAGACTTTTCGGCCTCTAGAGACTCTGCAAACTGTCTCAGAATTAGCTCTGCGACTAGCTTCATTTTGGCCAGGTCGTCAGGGAAAAAGAAAGGTCTGTTGATTCTCCACCTGTTGCATTTGAGGGCAACATACCCAAGCGTCAGCAACAAGGTCACCTCTGCCAGCAACCGAGCGTTGTCGCCGCCTGCTTTTGTCTTCAGTTCGCTTGTCGACAAATCCTCCTTTGAGAGAGCCTCCAAGATTCGGCCGATCTTCTCCATCTCTGCCTCTACGTCAGCTTGCTCAACCTGTTCTGCCCAGTGCGATGCTATGTCCGGAAAAGCCATCCTGAATCCTGCGGGAGGAAGCCTTCCATGAGTGCCAAACCAGTACTTGCCGAAACCCGAGTTATTTCCCCACATCCAACCCTCTTTAAGATTGAAGGAACCCGACTTAAGACCTGAAAACACGTACTTGCCTCCGCCGGGCATGTTTCTTCCGGCAGAAAGCAACTTCTTGGACTTCAGATACTGTCCACTTAATCGGGATAGGGTTCTGTCAAGTCTTCGGTTGATACGAGCCCTTGTAAAAAATCGGTTGACGAAGATTAGCCTTCCGAGATATGTTTCTTTATTTTGTCCCTCATTACCCCTTTTAGCTTACTCAAACGGTCCGTAATTTCAATATTTGCTTGGTCTTCTGGAGGAAGGTCCGCGAACCACTCTTCATACTCGTCTTCCTCACCTAGGTCGGGGGGTTCTCCATATATCTCAATTTGTTTCTCCGTAAGGAAGGTGTCAATGTCGTCTATTTCCTTTTTCAATTCCTCTCTCAGTTTTTCAGGGAGGAAGAGTCCAGTACTGCCATCCAGAAAAACAGTAACGGCATTTCGAAAATCGGGAAAACTCTTGTAACCCTGTTTTAATAATTCATCGAGCTTTACTAGGGCATCTTTTCTGTCCTCATGATACAGTTGCATTCTTGTAATTGTCAGACTTAGTTCTCGTTGAGTTTTAAGGCTCTTTTCAGAAAAGTAATGCGCTATGATTTGTGTAACGATTGCTATTACAACTCCAGAAATCAGCGGGAAAATATACAGGCTGTAATCGGACAAAAGCATTCCCAAAAAAGTATGACTATCGTTTGGATATAACCGTATTGTTGCCTCGATATTGTAAACTTGTTTCTCATGGTTGGTTTTGATTTTGGTTTCGCAGTAGTTCCTTCACTGTGATTGTTTTGATCTCAATGTTATCGTGTAGTCCCGCTCTCGCGACTTCGCCAAAAGCACCCTTGCCGAAACTGAAGGCCACGATTGTTCCCTTCTTCGCATTTCTTCTCCTGATTGCAGTCTCAAAATTGTCAACCACGTTTCTACCAATATCATCCGACTGCTTAACCTGAATGGGATCGCCTTCAAAGGTAAAACCATCAATGCCCATGTCTGAACTTTTCCTTTGTGACACTCTACCGAAAAGCCTCTGAACAACCCAATTCTGAAACTCGAACGCTGGCAGTTTTCTCAGATCCTCTTCAGTCATAGGCATGCCCATGACACTGGGCGACACATGCAATTTCCTAAATCTCTTCTCCATAAGTTTGCATGCTGTTGGAGAAACGTCTATTCCTGCCCATTGCCTTCCAAACTTATGAGCTACTACGATAGCTGTGCCACATCCACAAAAAGGGTCGAGAACAATATCCATCGCATTAGAAGAAGTTTTGATGATTCGTTCTAAGAGAAGTTCAGGCTTTTGTGTGGGGAAACCGAAACTCTCTCTAGAAGTTGAAACAGGGTTCACGTCATCCCATAAGTCTTGAAATGGAACGCCTTTCATTTCGTCCAGATACCTCTTGTATCTGGGGACGTTGCCTTTCTTTGTCTGGACGATTCGACCTTCTTTGTACAGCTTCTCCATCGTCTCTTTGCTATATCGCCAGTATCTTGTTACGCCTAAGAACTCATATCTTGGGTTTCCTTTCGCTGCTCCACCAGGCCCATCTATTGCGGTGAGCTGGTATCTTCTCCCTGTTTCATGTTCTACGTGTCCGTAGAACTTATCTTTTGATTCCTCAGTGAAAGGCAAGTATTGCTGATTCCAAGTGTAGTCTTTAGATTTGGCATAGAACAGTATAACATCATGTATTCTACCATAGTGTTTCGCTCCCTGTTTCGCGTCACTGTGCTTTGCAACCTGTCTTTTCCACACAATCTCGTTTACGAAGTTAGTCTCTCCGAATAGCCTGTCCATTTCATACTTCAAATAATGCGAAGCGTGCCAATCGCAATGAAGATACATCGAGCCAGTCTTTTTGAGAACTCGATAACATTGAGTAAGCCTTTCAACCATCCAAGCAACATAATAGTCTAAACCGCCTTTCCATCTGTCCTCGAAAGCTCTAAGCTCATATCCGTCTCCCCAGATGATTTCGTAACGTCTGTTGGAAAAGAAAGGCGGATCAGCATAAATCAAATCGACAGATTCGTTCGGAAACTTGCTCAAAACATCCTTGCAATCGCCACAATAGATTGTGTTAGGTCTGAAATATGGAATAGTCATCTAGTTACCTTGAACTAGAATTAGTGCAACATCCTATTAACTCGTTTGCTGTTGTTTAATGGTTATTTTGCGAACTGTATGTCTCGATACTTGGTTTTTCCCACGTTTTTTTCGAGGTTTGCTTTAATCTGTTTTTCCCATTCGTCCTCTGTCAAGATTCCCTTTCGTTCAAGAACTTCAACGAGACTGGAAAGCATCATATCGAGACTATCAAGTTCCTCAGCAAGTTCTCTTGTTAGATTCTTTTTCTTGCTCATTGCTTTCCCTTCGTAGGTAAATATCCTTTCTCAGATAGAAAAGCTATGACTATAGTTCTTACTATCTCTGAATCACTTTCGCCGAAAGTGCCTTTCAGATTGTCCACGATTTTCTTTATCTCATCTGGAAGACTTAACAAGATTCTTTTCATTTAGCTACCACCTCTATCGGTTTTTCGTTCACTGTTCTATTCTCTCCACTCGTTGCCTTGAATTTGGTTGCTTCTTTTACTATTGTGTGCCAATCGTTCTTCATAGTTAATCCAGAGGCCTGAGCAGGAGTCATTCCAAGAGTCTGATGCTTTCGTACATAGTCATAGTGAACTGCCCAACCTTCTAGTAGTGTCCTTACTGTGTCTTCTCCTTTCAAACCTCGCGTTGGCCTCAAACGGTCTTTCAACGTGCCATGCAGTCTTTCAACAGCATTCTGATTATGAATCGCCCTTATTCCCACTCTTCTGATTAGCTCGGGTCTGCCTTCTTTCTTCATTGTATAGAAGACCTTGTTGAATCCATCTATGTAAGCTGGCAAGCCATCACAGTAAATTGAAACTGGCTTTCTCTTAGCTACTCTGATGCTTTTCTCGAAAAGTGCTATCGCGTCTTCGGTTGTTCTTGAACCTGACAAGTGACCTGTAACCAGAAACTTTGTCTGATCATCGATGATTTCCCAGAACCACTTCTGAACACCCTTACACTTGATCGCGGTTTCATCAACGTGATAAATGCCTAGAAGATGTGGTGTTAAGGTTTCTACATACTCAGCGCACAGTTTTGAATATTTCATGATCCATTTCCAGATTGCAGACTTGCCTATCTGAATGCCAAAAATCTTTTGAAGCTGATTCTGAACCTTTCTGATGCTAAGTCCTTCGTAATACATGTCAATTGCCGTGGAAATGATTCGGGACTCCACACGCATTTTTGGAAAGTCCGAACCTTCAACAAACTTGTGTCCACAAGAGCGACAAACGAACTGTTGCTTGCCCTTCACTTTGCCATCCTTAACGACTTTCTCTGAGCCACAATACTTGCATGGCATCGTTATATCACCAGAGTCATATACAGTATATAACTGGTTTATAAGCTTTGCTCTTTTTGATTCTGTCGAGCCCGTGTCATAGACTGTCTTGAGCAAGTGAGGTGCTACACTACGTGTTGAAGTATTATTTCGGTATTTTGTTTCCTTTCAAGAAGCTGTGCTTTATCGTTTCTGTTCTTTAACGGATAGACACTGAAAGCTTCCTCAAAACTGTGGGCTTTTTTGAATTTCTTCACTAACCCCTTGTATGGTGGAAACGCTCCACCGTACCCAAGTATTCGTCTTGCCTTGCCGATCAATTTCAAGTGGTAATCAGTCCATAATGGAGATATAAAACAGTTCTTCTCCAACGCATTCAGTGGTTCATACCTCATTGGATATGACACACAGCCTAAATCTGCGATGTGCTTTATTCTTTCAAAAAATGTCGCGGGTATATCGCTATGATATTTTTTGTTGTAGAAATTGTATAGAGTATATATGAAGATTTTTCGTCTTCTTATACCGCTTTTCGAAAGAATATCTATAGCATTAGTGAGTGCTCTCTTCTCACCAATGTCGTCAAAAGCAGTTCGAATTAGGGGTGTTTTTAAATCAGCGATCATACGGGCTTTTTCATCATCAACCAGACGAGCATCAACGCCCTGATTGAAATCAACAGGCAATCCTATGTCCAGTAGTTCATTGAGTATTTTTTTCCAGTTTGACATTGCAAAGAAATTATTGTCCCATAAGATAATCCGCTTGTAATCTGGATAGATATAACGCTCAAGATCTTCCACAACTCCGTGGATCTTTCCTTCCAACTTTGGAACAATGCAATAAGGGCAACTTCGAATGCATCCTCTTGAAGTGAATAGGATTGTGCTGTCCCATTTTTCCCATTCCTTTACTTCTTTTAAGAGGTCATATGCTGGCAGGTAGCCATCTGCCTCCTTACAAAGACCGATATTAATATCTATGAATGGAAAAAAAGATCTAAGTCTACGCGACATTAACGAAGCATATATACCTCCAACCCGTATTTTTGCACCACTAAATTTGGTGTGATAGAATTTTATGGCTTCGTGGACTGGTTTCCAAGCATAAGTGAATAACGACGTGATTTCGATGCGATCTGGACTAAACTTCAAGTCTTCTTGAATATCACGCACGAGTTTTACTTGGTTCCCTCTGGAACGATGATATGAAGCAAGCTTCAATAAGCCTAATGGAGGGAATTTCGTGTAATATGCAGGTTCAACAAGCAGAACTTTCATAGGATAGGTAGTGCTTACGTTATTCTTAAAGTTTCCTATAAAATTGGAAAAAGGATCCAAATCCTTGAAACCGGAGGATCCCATTAGGTCTTGAGCTTAGACTTCTCTATTAATCGGAGAATGAGATCTTGTGTCATATGAAAGTCTGTTAAGATGTCGATTTTTTCTTCTTTAGTCATCAATTCATAGAATGCGAAAGAAGGTTTTCCTTTTTCATGCTTTGAGGTGTTGACAAACAACTCATGGAGTGCATCAATCATAACTCCGAAGAGACGATCGCGATATTCCTCTGACAAAAGAAGCTTTGGATTATCACCCTTTTGTACTTCTTTCCAGCCATAAGCTTTTTTGGATAAGTCGCATATTGAATCGAGTGTTGTCAAGCCTGTTTTTCGTTGAAGAAGTTCTTTCACTGGGTTCATTGCATCAATATCAAATTCCGTCTTTCCCTTCTTTGTGGTCTTCTCAAGATGCTTCTTCAAGTCAGGATGGGATGTTTTGATAAATTCATTGAATCTATCCGTTTTTTCTTTGATGATGTCTGTGGGCTGTTCCTTTATTTTGTCTTGAACCGTTTTTTCCAGTGTTTTCAGAAAGGTTCTATTGGTCGCGGATTTCTTATTGATGACTTCTTTCATTCCTTGAAGTGCTTGTTCCGTTGGAAAACTTCGCTTTCGCTGCAACTTCTTTTTCAGATGTACGATTCTCTCATGTGCTGGCTTCACCTCACCAATCTCTATTTGTTTCTTTATTTGCTCGATTGGCCTGGTCACGATATTGTCTGATTGGTATTGATTCATCAATTGCAGTTGACCCACAAATTCGCCCACTTGTTGGTAGAACGGTTCGATTATCTCATTGTTTGCTTCGAAATTATTGCGGGGTGCATTTTCCTTTAGTGCGTCAAGGATTATGTGAATTTCCCCATATTGCCATTGATTATAGTTTCCTGGATGCAGGTTTGAGACAAGGTTTTCATCTCCAATGGTGAACCCTTTTTTCTTGAAACAGATTCCCCTATTTGGCGGATCCAGTTTACGGTTGGTTTTGCTTGAAAGAACCCATCCATATGCAACAGTTTCATTTTTGACAATGAATTTCTTCTCTATGATTTTGTTGAAGAAAACGTTGTCGTTGTCTGGTGGACGAAAGATTTGTTGTTTCTCAAAAAAGATAGGCGTTTCTTGGATTTTGACATCATTTGCTGAAAGTTTCTTGGCAATCTCTTTTCCTAAAGTGAATTTCCCTGTATCGAAAGGAGCAGGAACAGTAGTGGAAAGATATTCTCTTACGGCTTTTTCTGTGAAAATTGAACGTTGGTTCGGCAAAATGTCCTCAAGCCGAATCGTTGTGAATTGTGAGTTTTCAATGGATTCATCGCCACCTGTTTCTAACTCTTCTATATCTCCTGTCACGTCAGTTAACACTCTCGCAGCTGAAATATTGAGATTGTATTGTTGACGCAATTTATCAGCATCAATTTGGACTCGAAGTTTTGGGTGATTTTGTTTCTTAGTAATTATCACGATTCTTCGACAAGCAGGAATCCCGCTCCAAATTCCAATTCCTCTCCAACCAATCGCGCCAGGAGGTTTCTCGCTTATGCCGAGATAAAGTGCTTCCTCAAGTTTCCCCTTGTCCATTCCACACCCATTATCTTCGATAACCAAAACAGTTTGATTCTCAAAATATACATCGATTCTATTTGCCCCTGAATCAATACAATTCTGAACATACTCGCGCAGACAATTCAGATTTCCATCATAAAGCCCCGCTGTAATTGCCTCAATGAGTTTGGCCCCAAAAGATTCATCGGTAAATTTAACCAAGGAAAACTCCCTCAATTAATCCTAATATGAACTGTTAGCCATTTAAATTCTTGTGTTATATCTTGCTTGAGTTTTTCCATGACTTTTTGAGTTTAACGCCTTTTTCTTCAAACCAAAGCAACACATGGCTTTAGTACTTCACTATTCCATCCCGATTAAGTGGACAGTATCAGGTCCGAGGGGACTTGAAACCCACGGGGTGAATTTGTACTGTTTCCCCTTTTTTCTGTCGCCGTGTACATGCTTTAGTGTTTATGGCTCTGTCCTTATCATATTGGAG
The DNA here is from genome assembly GCA_963707955.1 of Candidatus Bathyarchaeota archaeon. Classification (GTDB taxonomy): domain Archaea; phylum Thermoproteota; class Bathyarchaeia; order Bathyarchaeales; family Bathycorpusculaceae; genus DASPPK01. The sequence goes on from OY970176.1 coordinate 1,271,701, forward strand.
AAGCCATGACAGGCCTAACCTCTCAACCCAACCTTCTTGAAGATTTGCAGCGATCTAGAACTGTGAGTTCAAGCAGCCCCATCACTCTGGAACTGAATATGTACCGCTTCCTCAATCATTTTCCCATTTTTGTAATTTAACCGAAGCACGCAGATGCTTTTGTTCTCCAGTCTCGCTGGGTTCCGGTTGCCGGTTTCTCCCGGGCTACCAAAAGCGCAAGCGTGAATTTATACTGAATTTCTTCCTTTTTTGGAAGCCTAGCCTTGAAGTGAGCTGGCCCCTATGCTCGGCAGGGGCTAGAGCATCAAGAAGATCTTGAGTCTCTTGCGCACCATACGTATCAACACTCATTTCTAATCACCATAAAGCTGTAATAGTCGCAAGAAACGAAAATTAGAACAAGCGCGCTTTTTCAGAGCTGGGGACTTTCATCCTCACGAGAATTGGGACTCCCTACGATGAACGTCGCAACAAGGATGCGAGCCTGAACAATCCAAAAAGTGAAGGAAATACTGCGATAGAAAGGCTTAAGTCTGACCGGAGAAAAGCAGAACTTGAGGCGAGGATCATTCGACATTTCCGCGCTGGTTACATTCTGATTCTGTTAACGCCATTCTTGTCCTTCGCCGTTATACTGGAACTAGGGAACACGCTGACTTTTAGCCAAAATTATCTTCTGCCCATTATGCTGACCACAGAGTTGAACGCTTCGATAGTGGCACTCTTGATAATCGGGATAGCCCTGTACATGTATGGGTACCTGAGGCGAGAGGCAACAGATGCCGAAGCAAAAGTGACTTTGCTGATCGGCTTCTTTCTCATTCTGTGGGGAGTGTTCACTTACCTTATTGCTTCAGGGTTTTACAATGACGCAATTGTTGGGAGCATGAACCCTGGGGTGAGGGCACTCACAATGTGGGACTACATGGAATACTGGACGTGGGAGCTGAAAGGAATCTTAGGTATAGGCACAGGGCTTCTATTAGCCGTCACATCACTCACGAAAATGTACGCAGCGCGAGCAAGAGACAAAAGCAGTAATTGAGAAACGCATTTCGCCGTCTGTTGTTTTGGTGGCGCCTCCGAAGCTACGATTACAAAAGTTATAGAAGAAAGTTCTAAATTAAGCGTTCGTGAACTGAAAGTGATAAATGCAAAGGAGAGGTATAAAGTTGTCAAGTGATATGGAGATACGTAGACCTGGGCATCCTTGCGTCGTTTTTGTGGGGGGTGGGGAGTCTTCATAATCAGCGCAACGATCTACAGCATGATAGGCTTAGATTACGCTTATTCTGTTCTCGAAAGCCGTCACCAGATCATCAGCAAGCATTCTTGCATGGGTTTTCGCAGTGCATGCATCTCAGTCGCGAGCGCTTTAAGGATTTTTGTTCTAATTTTTTGCGTTGCTGTGCGGCTGTTTGTGGTTAATTTTTCCTTTCTCCTATGGGCTTTGCTTGTTTGGTCGTGTGTTATGGCGCGGGTGCTTAACTAACTTATGAAACAGATGCCAGTAGAAGAACGCCTAGAGCGCGCGCACACAAAATATATATAGAACTTTTTAAAAATTAACATTTTTCGATTGAAAAGTATAAAAAAACAAATGAGGAAGGAAAAATGCAAAAGAAAAGCTTTTTGCGCTTAGCAACAATTTGTTTTGCAGTAATGCTTTTAGTTGTCTTCATGCCCGCGCCTAAGGTTTCAGCTTCTGGAGCTTCTGGAGGCCCGACACTGTGGTGTAACCCCGAGCCCCTATTTGAACCCACGTACTTGGACTATTCGGCAGGGTATGCATTGCTCGCAGACCCTCCGACGTATTTGAATCTAGCTGCGTCGGCGTTACAGGTCACAGTGTCCTTCGCTGAGGCGGCTAACTTGGTAGGATACCTCGGAAAGGGGAATTATTTGGGAGCTGGGATGACCACGACGAGCTTCGACCGCATCAATACAGGCGGGTGGTATGCTATAGATTACGGCTGGAGTTACGTCGTGTACATTAATGACAGCGGCGGACCCTATATCAACATGGAGTGCTGGCAACTGGGGGAATACACTGGACAAAGCACGTGTTTGCTCACTGAAGGGTACTATAACCCTTCAATTTCCATCTCTGATGACATTACCTTAACTATGCAATGGGACGGTGCATCTGTTATCTTCTCCGTTCAGGACGGTTCTTTGAATGAAATCGTATATACTTTTACGACAAGCTCACGTATGGCGCAATACTTTGAGGTGGGTTCTATTGGAAACGGCATTCCAGTGGTGGGCGGCCTGTTACCCACTGTCAAATACTTTCAGTTTGTGGGCGCTTGGAGCCCTTGCGCAGACCCGGGAACGAACCTCGATTGGACTACTTACCTATCTAATCCGCAGTTTATGCTTACGGGTGAAACTACGTGGACGGAAGTCTGGATCGCATATACGACAACAGGTACCGATTCGGCACTCGACAACGGGTGGAGTTGGGGGTGGATACCAGGCTTTGACGATATCTATGTCACGGGTGGTTATGATACGGATATGTTCGGAGTCATCAACGACCTCTATGTTGGATTCACGCACTATGCAAACCAGCAAATATATTCTGGCAATGGTGCTTGTTTGTGGGACATCCCGCCGGTCAACCTTCAGATTTCCATCGGCTCTGGTTCTGGTTCAATCAATCCTTCCGCAGGAAGCTATTCCTACAATTTTAGCACTTGCGTAACGGTCAGCGCGAATCCTGCCACCGGTTATTGGTTTAATCACTGGCTCCTTGTACTTAACGGCGAAGGCAACCTACCAACAGAGTCGTGGGAGTGTGCATCCCTTGACTGGTCGTTTTGTATGAACGCTTCCTATTCGCTGACCGCATACTTCACTCCTAATCCAACTCTGACTATTTCAGTTTCAGGTTCAGGTTCAACCACCCCGTCAGGAACGTTTTCCTGTTGCCACGGCTCTACCGTTACGGTTACGGAAATTCCATCGAGCGGTTATGCTTTTGCCTATTGGTTGCTCGACTCGACAACGTACTACTATACCACTTCGATTACCGTGACGATGGGGCACCATAGCCATTCGCTGACAGCATACTTCGTCGTTTATTATCCAACGTTGAACATTTCAGCTTCGAGCGGCGGAACGACAATACCCATCCCAGGACAGTACTCCGAAAGCTACGGCAGTAGCGTGAACGTCACGGCTAACCCATATCCAAATTACGCTTTTCAGTATTGGTTGCTTGATCAGGTAGTCAATATCAACAATCCAATAACTGTGGATATGACGGCTGACCATTCGCTGACCGCATACTTCAACTACGTAGGTGGCGGAGGCGGGGGAGACGGGTGCCCGTACGTTTACGATTGGAACGGCTCGGCTTATGTGAAGGATAACAATATTCTGCCAGCGTCCGAAACGGGCAACGGCACCGACACCAAAGACTACTGCCTGCTTCAACTGCAGCTCGTTCCAGTTTTCACCGCCAAAAAAGAGTCTGTGTACTCTCTGCAGATAGGCGAGTTTGAAAGCGAGATCGATTACATCGACCAGGTGAAACTCATGGCGGTCGACCATTCGCAGGGCACAAACGTGGCCGTGACGCCTGAAGGCCAGATCCTCACGTACACGAACCCGGCCAGCCCAATCTCGGCCATCGACAACAACGGCGTCAGCCAGCTGAGCGAGATAGCGACGATGAACGGCAACGTCAGCGACCCCTCCACGTACTTCCAGGGCAACACGGGAGACTGGCTGCTGCTGGACCTTGGCAAGGTCACAGGGCCATACGCCAACCTCATCCTAAGAGACGACATGAATTGCGAGAAGATATGCTTGGACGTGCAGGTGCTCAACGCATCTGGCGACTGGCAGACGGTTGAAACGCTGCATCCCCGAGCCTACTGGAGCATTGAAGCCGCTAACATGGCTGCCTACTTGCCCAAAACGGGCGACTTCAAAGTCAGACTCTACTGGACGACGCCCCACAGGCTCGACTACGTGGGCCTAGACACCTCACCGCCAGCTCCAGTGCAAGTGAACTCTGCACCCCCAACACTGGCCATCCACTCAACCATGGGAGACGTGACCCAAAAGCTGCTGTACGACGACGAACAGTGCGTGAAACTCGTCAACGGCCAGCACATAACACTCTGGTTCACACTGCCCAGCCAAGCGCAAGGCACAACAAGAAGCTTCATCCTATACACAGACGGCTACTACTACACCATAACACCATAGAAAGCAAAACCAAGAAACCCAAACCACATTCCCCTTTTTTCTGTCCCAGTGTACATGCCTTAACGTCCACGGCTTTGTCCTTATCACATAGCGGGCGCGGCTAGGTGTCGGTCGTGTCAAAAGATAGCAAATCTTGGGCTTCCATCAAATCCCGAACGGAGCAGTTTTTCCATAAACTGTAGAGGCTACACGCACTCAAATGCGCGCGCTATCTTTGGTCTAGACCAAACTTGTTTTTATAGCGCTTATGGAAGGGCGAAGGATGGATGTCATGCTGCGTGTTTCCGAGTGCTTAGTTGAGAGGGTTGTTGAGGGCATCATCGTGGATTGCATTGAGAAAACCCTTACAATCCTCTTAGAGTGTGTTGTTGAGTTGGGAAACAGTGGAAACATGGGAATTTTGGAAACAAAGCTTTGAACGGGGAGATCATGAGAAACAGGGCTTTTATTTCGGAGACAGTGTGGGAAACCTGTGGAAACATGAGAAACATGGCGCTGATCGGTGTGTCAGGGCTAGAATGCTCTGGGATGCTTCACTAGTATCTTCGAAGCGGCTGGCCTTCTTTAACGTATGATCCGCAGAGGCTGCAATAGTATCCATTTTTGATTTTGAGGATGTACTTTCCCACGCACGTCGGACAGGGCGTATTTCTTAGCATTCTTACCTTGCTCCACGCTTCGTTGGCTCCTTTCATTGCTGTGTCCAACTTATTCCTCAAAACATTGTTATCAGACTCAAGCTTGTTGATTCGCTCCCACGAGTTCTCCTATTTCCTCTATCTCTGCATCTGCCATCAGGATCTCCTTCTCAAGCTGTCTCTGCCTCAACTTCTTCTTCAGACCAATGATTTCTGGAGCATGCTCAATGTCGGTTTCTTCAGTTTCAGGGCTGACAACCACACGTTTCTTCCTCACTTTGGAGATCCATTTCAGGCTTTTCCTCTCATTGAAGTTATTCCTTATTTCGGCTTGAAGCTGCCTCAACGTTTTGTCGACATTTTCGCTGATGCATTCTTGGACCTCGTGCTCACTCAATGCTTTCCATACCTCGCGATAAGTATCCGCGCCGTTGGATGATTGATCGAGAAAGAGACTTTGCTGAGCGTGCTGAAAAAGGGAGGGCGGAAGCAATGAGAAAACAACTGGCTTTTCGAGAACGGCAGGAGCCGTGAAGCCTAGAGTGAGTTTGAGAGATGGGTGGGCAGGAATGAACGTGTTTGTCGGTTCATATTTGGACCCAAATATCCATGGTACGTTGAAACCTAGGAGGGGAGGGATCTCTGGCCCGTCAGGAAGGGAAAGTGAGTCTATGGGTTTACGCTTCGAAGCTGGGGATGGAAGTTGGATCCTGAAGCGCGCTGCAGTGAGCGTTTTGGCAGGCGTTTCAGAGCTTCTCTAGGGCTTTGACAGCGTTGGGCAGTTCTTTCCATGAGTAAATTATCATGTCGGGTTTAGCGTTGCTTGCAGCCATGTTGGTTGACGGTCTCTTCAGCAATATGGTGTGCAACCCCACTTTCTTGGCGCCTTCAACGTCATGGTCCAATTCGTCTCCCACGTACACCGTCTGCGATGCTGATATTCGCATGAGCTGCAAAGCCTTCTTGAAAATCCTCGGGCTTGGCTTTCGCCATCCATCATCAGCCGACACGACGATCACGTCGAAAAGCTCAGCCACACCGAACCGCATAAGAGTCCTACTGACCGCCGGCGAATACGCCAAGTTGGAGACAACGCCTAACCTGTACCTCTTTCTCAACGTCCGAAGCATAGAGGGAACGCTTCTCTCCATCGTCCTCGCCTGTATCCAGCACTGCATGAAAGCTTCCGTCGCTTCCACAACGGCCTCATCAACCGGCTTCAAAGAAACGCCGCACAGACCCAGTGTTCGGGAAACCACCACGCTGAACGGCACTTCTCGAACAGAGTTGTCAGCAAGGATTCCCTCATAAATCACCCCATAAGCCCTCTTGAAACCCTCAAAGGAAACCATGATGCCGTTGCGTTCCAGACTCTTCACAAGACGCGACAAGCATGTGTCAAGATTGTACCGAGGAGAACCTGCACCAACGTGTCACCGAAATCAAAAAGAACATTCCTAATCCGCATGTTCACACTGCTCTTCTTCTTCCAACATGCTTAACGGGGTTATATAGGAAGCGCGCGGGGACGCAGAGCCCGCCGCTCTTTTGGACAGCGCGCGCCTTAAACTTGCTTAGCACTTGTATCAGATATCGTGAAGTAGGCGATTGCAGCGATTGGGATTGCGGCTATACCCAGCAGTATGAAGGGTGTTGTTGGGGCTACGTAAGCGTAAAGCGCGCCGACCAAGAGCGACGCGAACGCCTGGCCCATGTACATGAAGAATTGGCTGCATCCAACCACTTTGCCCCTGAGCTCTCGTGGAGTCAAGTCTCCTACTAAGGAGGCGTACCCTGTTCCCACCAACATCTGGGCGAGACCGAAAAGGAAGACGCTCAGCAAAAGCGTGTAAAAGCTCGCGCTTAAAAAGATGAGCATAGCTGGAGTGAACAACAGAAAACCCAGAATCAAAAACTTTTTGCGCCCAGTGACATCCATTCGGATGCCTGCGAGAATTGAAGGTATCGAGATACTAACAGCCATGAAAGCCATGACTACAGCCCATTGGAACATGCTCACGTGAAGAAAACTCGTGGCGTACACGACGAAATACGCTTGGCAGCCAAAGATTAAGCTGTTTATTCCAGCGTTTGTCAGGAAAAGGTAGAAAACGGCCTTCGGAACTTTGCTCCAGACGTCCAGACTTTCGCTCACGGATTTTGGGTATTCTCGAAGGACAGCTAAGACGCTTGGAAGACTTTTCGTGTTGTTACTTGGCAGGGTTTCTTTAAGCCTGATTCTCAACGTGGCAGCGATGAAATAGCCGATTAACACGATCGCGTAAGCTATGCGCATGCCAAAATCAAGGTTGAACACCAACACCAAGTAACCCGCTATTAACGCCGCAGGCAAAGAGAACAGGTTGGTCACAACCGCTTGGAACATGAATCCCTGTCCTCGATACTCAGGGGCAACAGAATCCATCATAATCGCATACATCGCAGGCTGATAAAGGAGACAGAAATTCTGAATCACCACACCCAACACTATGAATTGCCACGTCGGAGCAAAAATGAAGAAAAACGTCGAAAGAGCAACACCATACGTCATAACAACCACGAGCAATCGTCTACCATGCCGATCCGCCAAGTACCCCCCTGGAAACTGGACAAGGGCAATCGCAATCGACCCGGCGAAACCTATCACGCCTAAGAGAAAATAGTTCGCACCTAGACCCTCGAAAAACAAGCTCGAGTAGGTCTGAGGAATCGGGCCTGTGAAATTCATCAGAATCCAGCTCATAACGAGAATTAAGAAGTTGCCTTGAAGGAACACGTAACGGCTGCGAAGACGCGAACTCAGATTCATCGTTCAAAGTTCATTCCAAGCCAACATATAAACTGCAACCAGCAGGAACTCACGCGCTAGATATCCGTGTTTTGGAAGGATGTGGTTGTTGTGTTTTCTCTGGGTTCTATCTAACTTTGGCTTGTTTTCACGCCTTTCTTTTTGTAAATTATAACTGCAAGTAGTGTTGCTATCATGAACAATGGCAGAAATAGGAATGATGGAAACTCTGGAACCACTACAGTTGGAACTATAAGCGGGTAATAGTCAGTGTTGTTTGCGTCGATTACGTAAGGCGTGTTCCAGACGCCTGAACTGTCAACTTGAACGGCGTTCGGATACTTTGTCACATAGTCGCTCCAGTAGTTGCCCACGCTCCCATTATCCCAAACGTTAGCCAACCCATCTGTGAGGATTTGGTATGTGTTGTTTACAAAACTGTTGTAGAAAATACTGTTGTTAGAAGAATCGCTGAGCGTAATGCCAAACCCGTTGTTTGCCGTGACGTTGTTGCCAGACAAAGTGTCATCAGAAGAAGAGTCGAGAAAAATGCCAACGCTGCCGTTTGCCGTGACGTTGTTGCCAGACAAAGTGCAATTAGAAGATTCTTCTACATCAATGCCACCATATGTGTTTGCCGTGACGTTGTTGCCAGACAAAGTGCAATTAGAAGAATATTCGAGCCAAATGCCACCGTTGCTGTTTGCCGTGACGTTGTTGCCAGACAAAACATTATTAGAAGAATAGTCGATTTCAATACCATAAAAATCGTTTGTGACGTTATTGCCTGACAAAGTGTTGTTATCAGAAGATTCGAGCCAAATGCCCGTGGCGTTATTTGTGACGTTGTTGCCTGACAAAGTGTTGTTATCAGAAGAAGAGTCGAGCACAATGCCTTCCCAGTCGTTTGTAACGGTGTTGCCAGACAAAGTGCTATTATCAGAAGAGTAGAGGAAAATGCCATTGGCGAAGTTTGTTATCGTCATGTTTTTTACTGTCACGTTGCTCATGTTCGTGAGCGTTGTTCCATTCTCGTCGTATCCTTTTCCACTTCCTGTCACGGTGTAGCCTGCCCCGTTCAAAACGATGTTATTTCTCTCAATCTCAATTCCGTTAGTAGCGCTGGTGATGTTACCAGTTAAAGTGTATGTGATGTTGTCTGCCGTGTAGATGGGAGCAGTTGACGGGCTTATGCTTCCGTCAGCATTGATGTAGATGGGTGCACCATCGGCCCTGACTATTTGAATCAATCCCGTTATTGATGATATGGAAAGCAAAAACAGAATTGCAACCAAAGCAAAAACAACTCTGTTCACCCTTTGTCACTTTCAGACATAGTTTAGATTAAACTAATTTATACGATTGTCGGAAGAATCTTCAATTGAAATCGTGACCGTGAGAAGCCAAAAGAGAGTCAAATCAAGCGTTTCCTGTTCTGCACTTTCGACACAAACATTTCTGTTTGTGTGTTTGTCTGCGTCTGTCTGTGTGTCTGTCTGCGTCTGTCTGTGTGTCTGTCTGACTGTAAGCTTTCCTAGAGGGAGAGAGAGGGAGAAGGAAGGAAGGGGAAGTGAGGAAGTGAGCGTATGCGTGAAGGAAGAAGAAGAAAAAGATAAAACTTTACCCCCAAACCAAACAGACACGCGGAAACGGAAAAGCTATAGCCTAACTCATCACAGAACATTCGCTTGGTCTTGAACAAGATTGTCTGAGACCTATCACAGCCGACTTCACAAACGTTTGATAGCATTTGTAGTAGTATTGGCAGCTCTCCTCATTTTTCTAAATGCTATCGGTTTTGGTTTTCCCAACCCTACTCTCAGGTTGATTTTTATTCTGTGGATGATTTTTCTCATTGTCATGGCTCTTGCCGCATGGCATTGGTGGGGGCGAGGGATATTCAAGCCAAGACCCCCTTGACCACGTGTATGACATTAGCAGATTAGTAACGCGTGCGCTAGAAACTATAATTCTGATTGGGTACCTAGCCGTATCTGGATTGGGGAATCGATTACTTCGCGAGAGTGACATGCGCTAGCGCGCGCCGCCGAAGAAAACGCTTTCAAATCTAATCTGTACACAAAAACATCAACCAATGTCTGTTAACCACCAGAACTTTCCTCTATAATCCACTTACGGAAACTGTTAAATGACCATTTCAAGACACTACATTCACTGCTCTCGCGCGCGCTTTGCACCCAAGGGAGGAAGGGAAGGGGGAATATGTGGAAAGATAAGAAGACAGTATTGGCGACGTTAATCTTGCTGAGCCTTTTGGTTCAGACGACTTCGTTCATGCTTGTCGGCAAAGCTCAGCCGATTACGGCAGAGCAGTTTTCTATCATAAACCCTGGGCCCACCAGTTTCCCGTCAAGGTGGAACGCATCCTCAACAGTGCGCAACTATAACACGACAAACTTCATCTTCTACAGCAATGAAACTGCCTTCGACTCAACGTTCTTCATGAACGTCACAGTGACCAACGTGACAAGCCTGTTCGGATGGGGCATAGGCGTAGCTTACGACAGCACTACTCTTCAGTTTGTCAAAGCTTGGCTTCCAACCGACAACGTATTCGCGGGTGCTGTGGACGCGGGTGCAAGTGTGGTAGCGCCTTCGCCAGTGGTTGCGCCTTTCAATGCTACTTATCAGGAAGTGGAGTATGGGGCCTCATTTACTCCGCCTACGCCTCCTTGGAGCTTCAACGGCACAGGCACGATGGCCCAAGTGGAGTTTCAAGTAATAGCAGCAGTGAACAGCACAAACACCCAAGTGAGTTCATCGTTCACGTTTGATCCAGCTTGGACGGGTGTTTACTTCTGGCCAAGCGGGTCGGAAGTTCCCACGTCAAACACCGGGAACTTTGTTTACGCGTGGGCGCCCGCCCGCTCTTTGACATTAGTTGTCACTTCACCAACCTCTACTGCTGTCGGTTCAGCCGTCAACTGTACCGCCACCGTGACGGGATCAAACCCCACGGGCACCGTCACTTGGAGCACGAACAGCAGCACCGGCTCGTTCAGCCCATCTATCTGCACACTGTCATCTGGAACCTGTTCAACCATGTACAACGACACCAGCCCAGGCACCGTTAACATTAATGCAAATTACAGCGGGGACTCGCACAACCTTCCGAGCAACGGCACGAGTATTTTGACACTGACTGCACCCTCTAGGCATGATGTTGTCGTGAGTAGCGTGTCTACGAGCGCTAACGTGACTCAAGGCGCCTTGTTACCCATCAGCGTTGCAGTTCTCAATGACGGGACGGCTACTGAAACTTCGGTTGTCGTAAATGCTACAGCTGATGGGATTCTGATTGGATCACCACAAATTGTGCCGTCGCTCCCTGCTGGCAACACGACGACCCTGGTCTTCAGTCTGGAACACTGCGGGCGTGCTTGTTGGAACCTACAATGTGACGGTTACCGTGACGCCCGTGCCGGGACAGACTGACTTGAGCGGCATTTCTAAGACCACCACAGTCCAAATTCTAGAGGCCCCGCTCAAACAGTACTACCTAACCGTCACTTCAGCATATGATTCGCCCTCTCCGTCGAGCGGTTGGTTTGACTCCGGCACGAACATAACGGAATCCGTGACCTCGCCAGTGTCAGGCGGAAAAGGCGTTCAATACGTTTGCACGGGCTGGAACGGAACTGGAAGCATCCCAGCTTCTGGTGCTGCGTCGTCCGTGACGTTTGAGATTACTGCAAACTCAGCCATAACTTGGAACTGGAAAACCCAGTTCCAGGTGACTTTTGGTCAGTCAGGCGCCGGCTCGGATTTCACGGGCACAGTAGTCACTGTAGACAGCGTCAGCTATAGTGTTAGAGGTCTGACGGTTTCCTTCTGGTGGGACAGCGGATCAAGTCAAACCTTCTCCTTCACCTCGCCACTAATCGTCAATGCAAACAAACAGTACGTATGGAGCTCAACCTCCGGCCTGTCAACTCAACAGAGCGGAACACTGACAGTAACGGCTTCAGGAAGCGTCGTAGGAAACTACGCTACGGCATCTTCCCATCAAATGCCACCTCTGTTGTCGCCCTGGCTGGTCCTAGGTTCCGTCATCGCGTTGGGTCTCCTCGGTGCCTCTGTTTTATTCATGTTTATTGAGATAGACCTAACAATAAAGAAGAAGAAAAGAAAGAAAGACGCGAACAAATCCCATAGAACGTTGAATTAGTTTGAAGTTCTACGCTTAGATTCTATGCACCTGATTATATACTTAAAAAAGAATGCCGTCATCCCATCGGAATCATCACCGCGCGCGCGGAGTTTAAGTTGGGTCTGTCTGTGTGTCTGCCTGTCTGTGTGCCTGCCTTTCCTGTCTGGGTCTGTCAGAGAGAGAGGTATAGTATAGGTGATTAGTAGAAAGGCGTATTCGTAGTCGTTGTTCTTGAAGTAAGTGTTTGGGTTTGGGGGGTAAAACCTTACCCTTTTTCTCTCCTCTTCTTTTGCTCCGGGGCAAGCCAATAGCCTATGTAAGCAATCATAGCGTTACGCGCGCGTTAGATGTCTGTGTTTTGGAAGGATGCTGGTTGTGTTTTCTCTGAGTTCTGTCTAACTTTGGCTTGTTTTCACGGCTTTCCTTTTGTAGATTACGACTGCTAATAGTGTCAATAACATGAAAAACATCGTGGCTTGAATCATTGGAAACTCTGGAACCACTACAACTGGAACCATAAGCGGGTAATAGTCAGTCGTCGTGCCATTTTTGTGACCCACCCAACCAATTGCGCGCGCTATACTTTCGTGTCCTATTTGGTTTGAGGACCTGTTAGCGTCTTGGATTTGATTGGCCGGCTTAAGGTAGCTATAGAGTTTGCCCGAAGCGGTGAACGTGCCATACCGGGTCATGACAACTCTTTTGTTTCTTTTTTCCCAGCGAACGATCAGACTTAGTCTTGAAAGAAAATAAGTGAAGAATCCCGCGAAAAGGAAAAATATCTCTCCAAAAACGAAAGCGCTTCCAAAGAGGACGAAGAAAAAATTGATGAACAAAAACACCGGTAATCCAACTGTCGCTGCGTATACGACGGACCTGTTTCTTAATGTAAATTCTCCTTTTCGACTTAAAACTCTCAGTTCGCCCTGAGTGGTCATTATAGCTGCAATTACACCCGAAAGTAACCCAAAAACGATGAAGGAAACGACAATAACCACCGAAGTCGGATCAACCGGGTTTAGAGTAACTATTTGATGAAGCAGTATGATGCTGCCGAAGAGCAAAAAACCCGTGAAAACAACCTCAAAACTCAACATGTTAACTTCTCTGTACATCATGAACGTTACCTTCACGTTGCTCTCTAGGTATCAAGAATTTTGTAATTCATATACTTTTACGCGCGCGCTCCATTGACCAGCATTAACTCACACACATGCGACAGTCTGCACTGCTCGTCGCGCTAGGGTACAGAACGGTAGGCGGTTGTCAACATAATTAAACTTCATTTTAACTTCACTCTCTGCTGCTCGGAGACGTCGTCTCACCGCTGCCTTTTTAACAACTTAGCCCGAACTGTACATGGTACGCGCGAATTCTTTAGCCGCCTTTGAGTGGCGTCACGTTACGTCATTTCTCGCAAGCAACTGATGTTGAACTGGACGTTCTGTAAGTGCCGCTGGATGATTGATCAAGAACAGACTTTGCTAAGCATGCTGAAAAAAGGGCTGAAGCAGGGAGCAAAATTGGCTTTTCGAGAGCTGAAAGAGGCGTGAAGCCCAGAGTGGGTTTGGTTACTGGTGCGTGATTGGACATGAAATCTTCGCGTGCACTATGGACAGTTTAAGTCACAAGTCCTAGATGGGGGTTGACCTGCCGAATTTGATGTATACGTGTTGTTCTTCTACGTAGCAAGGTTTATATGTAGATAACTACACATGTAGTCATCGCCCATACATGTGAGGTGAAAAAATGGGGAAATTGAACATAAACGTGCAGAAAGATGTTGACGAGAAGTTCAGAACAGAAGTATTCAGACGAAAAGGATTGAAGAAGGGCAATATCAAAGAGGCAGTGGAGGAAGCAATGATACTTTGGATTAGCACCACACAAAAACCCATTAAGAAAGAAGATAGGAAACCCTGAACGAAAACTCCAAATGAAAATGAAAATGGAAGAGAGAAAAATGCCCCCAAAACATGAGTTTCAGTGTTTAATGTCATTGCCCAACCTAGGAGATTACCTCGGAAAATGGATTGCCATAGTAGGAGATCAGGTCGTGGCAAGCGGAACTGATGGAATAGCAGTATTCAAAGACGCAAAGGAAAAATGCCCAAATAAAGAACCGCTTATCCTGAAAGTTCCGTCTGACAGAGTAATGTTGCTGTGATGCACATGCCACGAGTAGCTATGACTTGTAAATACCTGAGCTACATGCTGCCTGGCTCCAACCCCCCAGTTTCTCTTAACTTACCGATGCTTCACATCAGATTGTCCTGTGGCAAATCATCCCTAACCACTATCGGTCTCGTGGATTCCGGCTCAACCACAACCTTTGTTCCTCTGGAGTTAGCAGAGATGCTCTCTATACCAGTTCAGAGAACAGATACAGCTGTCGGGGCGGGAGGAGGATTCGACAACACCATTAGAAAAGTGAAGATCGACATACTGAAGGGTAAAACGCCTATCGCTATCTTCCCAGATTTTCCAGCCTATGTCCCAACTGAACCAGACAGAATTCCTTATGTTGTGCTGGGTAGGGACTCGATTTTCAGAAAATTCGACATTACTTTTCGGGAGAACCTGCAGAGAGTCATTTTTAGAACGCCAAAGAAGAAGAAACTCAGCTGATCCTCTCGAAGTTTCATAAGTATCCCTCTTCACTCAGGAAGCTTATCACCATAGTCCTGACAACTTCAGAATCGCTTTCTCCAAGTCTTCCTTCATTAGTCAGATTTCTATAGAAGATTCAAGTTTTCCAATCATGTCCAATCACGCACCATTACCGTGGGCTTGATTGATGGGTAGGCAGGAATGAACGTGTTTGTCGGTTTCATATTTGGATCATATCGGTGACCGGGGGTAGAGTATGTCAGAGCGAGAGAAGAAGAGGTCGGCAAGTCTTGAAAGCCTCATCGCGGATGAATGGGAAATTCTCCGCAGCTTAAAGGACATGATGGAGAACCCTGAGCTGTCTATACAGGAGAAGCTCAGTACAGCGAACGCTCTTGCTTACCACGCGAGTGTTTTCAGCAAGCTTCTTACGCAGAAGGGTGCAGACGCCGAGCTGAACGAAGCGACTCTGGGCGACTTCATCAGGGACGTTCAGCCGAGGATTACAAGACGCGGCAGGATGGGCTTCAGACGTTGGATGAGAAGACTTTCGTTGAAAAGGTGACCAACGACCTGGCTTTTGCAGCGTCCGTTTCTGAAGGCTTGAGGCGGAGACCGACGGCGTTGAGGCAGCTTCTCGGTTTTGCAGAGGTGACCCGCAGACTCGTTGACGACCCCGTTTTCTTTGCGATTCTGATGTGTGGAGACAAGTGGCTCGTTCAAGCCTCAGACCATCAGAAGCTGCTCAGGGACATGAGCCTCAAAACCGTCGTCGTCTGCGGAAGAGGCTGGGGCAAGAGCCTAGTGTTCAGCAGGAAAAACCTGTGGCTGCTGTTCACAAGGGTCAAGGTGGAGAGCCTCATCATCAGCAGCACTCAGCGCCAGAGCATGATCATGTTTGACTACTGCTACTCCACCATCATGGCCAACCCGCTCATGAAAGAGATGGTCCAGCATCCGGGAACGACGCACACTACCATCAGGCTCAAACCGCCGCTCGGCGGAAGACTCGTTGCCCTCCCATGCTCACCAGACAAGCTCCGAGGCTACCATCCGGACTGGGTCTTCATAGACGAGGCCAGCATCGTTCCCAGCGAGATGATCACAAGCGAAATAATGATGATGCTAACAAAGCCCAACGCTGGCCTAGTCATGAGCGGCACACCCATGGCCTTCAACCACGTCTTTCACAAAGCCTTCCTAGACAGGAAACGCTACTCAGTGCACCATTATCCAAGCGGCTCAAGCCCCCTCGTAAGCCAACAACAACTCGACGAATGGCACGACGTAATGACATCAGAAGAATGGAAAAGAGAGGTAGAAGCACAATGGGTTGAAGCTGCAAACGCGTTCTTTCCAATAGACCTGATCGCACAGTGCATAGACCCCGAGCTGGACAACCCCGACTCAGCCGCCGCCTACATCGAAGACATCGAAAAAGCCAAGCCACAACAGCTTAAACAGCCCTACTACGCAGGCCTGGACCTCGGCAAACAAGTCGACCACACCGTCCTAATCATCGTGCAAAAAAACGAAAAAGGCCAAGTCAAACTCGCACACAAACACCAGTTTCCTCTGGGCACACCTTACCCAAGCATCGTCGGCTACGTGGCTAGAGCCCACCAAATCTTCAACTTCGAACGCCTCTACGCAGACAAAACGGGCGTAGGAGACGCCGTAGTCGACGAACTACAAGCCATCAGAGCCGGAAGCGTCAGCGGCATCTTCTTCACAGACATCGAAAAAGAAAACATGCTCAACCACCTCAAGATCCTCATGGAAAAACAACTCCTCAAAATCCCAAGCGACGACCAGCAACTAATAACACAGATGAACGAACAGCAATACGAATACCTACAGCCACAAACCGCACAACCACGAATCCACCTCAAGTTCTGGCACCCACCAGGCCGCCACGACGACCAACTCTACGCCCTAGCCCTCGCCTGCCGCGCAAGCCTAGAAGCCCCACCGCCCGGAGTAGGCGCCATGATGCTCCCACATCGGTAACAGCTCCCACAGTTCAAGCGAATCGCCATATCTGACATTTGCGAATGCTCGACGTTGCTAGAAAAGCGCGCACCAGAAAAAAAGTATACACAAAATTGAGCTAGATTCTGCGCTTCATTCATTATCCGCCCCATATTAGCGTGCGCTAAAGACCATTGAGGACGTTGTGTTCATGCGTTTGAACAGTAAATAAGAAATAAAAACAGGCGGATATATAGAACGGGGGGCCACGGGTTTGACGGACATCGTTTTGGTTTTTGAGGTTCATCAGCCTCACAGGATAAAGAAGGGCTTCTTCTGGGGCAACATGGATTTCAAACGCGTGAAGAAGGAGGAACTCTTCGAGTACTACTTCGACAAGGAGGAGAACAGGGAGATCTTCGACAGAGCAGGCAAGAAATGCTATTTCCCTTCCAACAGCATCCTGCTTGAACTGGTCGACAGGTACAAGAACGAGAGAAAAAAGGTTAAAGTGTCCTTCAGCCTCAGCGGAATCTTCTTAGAACAGTGCGAGATGTTCAACAAAGACCTGCTCGAAACGTTCAAACAGCTCGCACAAACAGGACACGTCGAATTTCTCAGCCAAACCTATTATCACTCGCTTGCAAGCCTGTACCCGGAAAGAGAAGAATTCATCGAACAGGTAAAGATGCACCAGCAGACAATGCGAGACCTGCTCGACTACACTCCACACGTTTTCGAAAACACAGAACTGCTCTACAACAACGCCGTAGCCCGAACTGTGGAAAAGCTTGGATACAAAGGAATCTTCACCGAAGGCGTCGAACGGATACTGAAGGGAAAGTCGCCGAACTACCTCTACTCGCCGAAGGACTCCAAGAAACTCAAGGTTTTCCTGAGAAACTACAAACTGACAGACGACATCGGCTTCAGGTTTTCAGCAAGATGGTGGAACGAGTGGCCGCTGACCGCGGACAAATACGCGAGTTGGCTGGCAGCTACACCGGGAAACTGCATCAACATCTTCCCAGACTACGAAACCTTCGGAGAACACCACTGGCCAGAAACAGGCATCCACGAATTCCTCAGACACTTGCCAAGCGAAATCGTGAAGTGGTGGAACCTCCACATGTCCACGCCTTCAGAAGTGGTGGAAAAGTACGCTTCTGCAGGGGAAATCGACGTCCCAGAACTCGGCGGAACCGTTTCCTGGGCAGACCTAGAAAGGGACGCAAGCTGCTGGCTCGGCAACGCCATGCAGTGGGCATACTACACGAGCTTAAGACGATTAGAACCACTCGTCAAAGAGGCGGAGGACAAGGAGTTCTTAAAAACCTGGAGATACTTCCAAACAAGCGACCACCTTTATTACATGTTCACAGCCGGAGGAGGCCCCGGTGAAGTTCACTCCTACTTCAGCCCTTTCGCCACGCCGGCAGACGCTTTCGTCACCTTGCAAGCCGCGATACTGGACTTTGAAAACAGAATAAGACTCGCAACCGTCGTGGCAGATGAACCGTTCCTCTTCTACACAGGCACCGGCGAGAAATACTTCACGGGAACAACGGTCTGGAGCTTAAAAGGGTTCACAAAAGCCATCCAGCAGGTCAGCGTGAAATCAGTTGAATTTCACAACAAACGCGGAGACTTTGCAAACTGGGCTGAAAAATCACTCCAAGACCAAGTGCTGGCAAAGGAATTCAACGAAATAAAGCTTGCCAAAACGGAAGGAGAACAGCTTAGAAACGGAATAGCCAAAGCCTCGAAAAAGAGGCTGAACGATTTGAGGGCCGAAATACAGTCAGCGACAAGATACTTCTGACTCGTGCGCACGGTTGGGTTTATAAGAAAAACTCGAAGAATACTGATCATAGTCTAACACAAGGTGGAAACATGCGAGAAGAGCTTCCGCTTTCGGAAAAGATCCTGCAAACGCTGCACAACCTCTGCGCGACCGCGCCTGATTTAGCGAGAAGAAGTGAGGAGCTGGCGCAAGTCTTGCAGATCGACATCAACGAGCTGGAGAGAATTCTCGACGGCTACAAGGCTGAAGGTTTTGCGCAGAGCTTCACGGACAATGAGGGAAAAAAGCGCTACTACTTGACTGGAAGCGGAATAATAAAAGTGTGCGCGCTTTTCACGTAGGAAAGGCGAATGCGCGAAATAATCTTTTCATGGGAATACCCCCCTAGAATTGTTGGTCAGCTAGCAGCCTACGTGAAATCGCTTGCTGTGCAACTCGTCACGAGTCACACGGAGCCCTACGTGGTCACTTATGACGATTACTTGACAGGCGAGTATGATGAACCTGAAGGCGTCAAAACATTCAGGGTGACCAACCCAGTTCGCACACACATCGGCGTCCTCACGTGGGTTTTAACTCTGAACCAAGAGGTTGAAAGAGTGGCCGCCGACATTTACTACGACAAGAATAGACAGGTAGACCTCATAGACGTCCATGACTGGCACTTCATACCCGCCGCGGTCACGTTGAAGAAAGCGCTGAACATCCCGTTTGTCTACTCAGTTGAAAGCCTAGAGGACCATCGCTCACACGGTTCCAACTCGCCCTTCACCATGGCCATCAAAAGCATCGAATGGCTCGGCATGCACGAAGCCTCTACGCTGGTCGTGAAGTCCGAATGGATGCGGGACGAAGCCCTCAGACTTTACAGAGCGCCCATAGAAAAGATGAACGTGATTCCACCAGAGTCCACAGGCTGGATGAAGGGCATCCTGGCAGTTTACAAGAACACCGCAGAGGCTGGAGCATCTTAATGGACCACGACTTAACCGTCATGATGCTCACCTGGGAGTTCCCGCCGAGAATCATCGGAGGAATATCATCACACGTCTACTACCTGTCAAAAAGCCTAGCGAGAAACGGCGCCAAGGTCTACGTGGTTACCTGCGATTTTCCCGGCGCCCCACAGCACGAAGTGTTGGACGGCGTGGAAGTCTTTCGAATAGACTCATACAAGAACCCTTCACCCGACTTTGCAACGTGGGTCTACTTGATGAACATGAACATGCAGAAAGAAGCCGCTGCACTCGCCAAGAGCTTAAAGGCCAAGGTGGACCTCTTTCACGCTCACGACTGGCTCGTTGCAACCGCAGGGATCGGCCTAAAACACGTTTTCAGACGGCCACTCTTTGGCACCATGCACTCTACTGAAATCGGGCGCAAAAACGGAATTCACGCCGACTACGAAAGGATGATCCATGAGACAGAAGCCTGGCTCACCTACGAAGCATGGAAGGTCATATGCTGCAGCGACTACATGATCTCACACGTGCGATGGGCTTTCGGGTTGCCCCCAGACAAGATGATGATGATTCCGAACGGTGTCAACGCTGACGTCTACGCTGCAATCAAGAAAAACGAGTTAAGCCAGTTCAGAAGCAGGTTCGCTTTGCCCGAAGAAAAAATCGTGCTCTTCGTCGGCAGAATGGTCTACGAAAAAGGAGTTCACGTGCTGGTTAACGCAGCTCCGAAGGTGCTGGAAAAAGTCAACGCAAAGATCATAATCGTCGGCAACGGGTACATGAAAGAGCAACTTTCGGGAATAGTAAAAGGCATGGGAATAGCCCACAAAGTCTTGTTCACAGGGTTCGTCGACGATGAAACGCTGCGAGGGTTGCAAACGTGCGCGGACGTTTCCGTTGTACCGTCTCTTTTTGAACCCTTCGGAATAGTTGCACTCGAGGCCATGGCTGCAAAAAGCCCCGTTGTAGTCTCCGACGCGGGCGGCTTGGCAGAAATAGTTGACCACGACGTGGACGGCGTCAAGGTCTACCCAGGCAACCCTGACTCGCTGGCCTGGGGAATAACCAAAGTTTTGACAGACCAAACGTACGCGAATCATCTGAGAAACAACGCGTACAAGAAGATCCAGGAAAAGTACAACTGGGACAGAATAGCTCAACAAACCATGCGTGCCTACAAATCCGTCTTGGGCGAGTATTCAAAGAGCTTCTGGGCTCAAAAGAGTTGACCAGGCAGAGTTTTGTTGAGAAGTCACGGGTACGTCAGTTTGATGGCCTTGTGTTCGCACGCGTCGGCGCATTTCATGCAGTAGATGCATTCTGGGTGGCTGAACTTCTCCCATGGCAGCTCCAGTATCGGAACACGGGTTGGACACACCTGCACGCACTCTCGGCAACCGCCCTTCTCGCACTTGAAGGGTTCTCGACGCAGACCGATGAAACTGAACCTGTTCGTTATAGCCAAGAAGGCCCCAGTTGGACAGAAGTACCTGCACCAGCTTCGCGGAACGTAAACCGCAAAAATAAGAACACCAATCATAATCGCAAATTGAACCCAGAAGAGCGGAGGCAGAATCGAGAGCCCGTTCAGAAAGTCTGAGCCCACGGTTTGAAGACCTGAAAAGTGAAAACTCTGGATCGTTTTCGGCACGGTTGAAAACAGAGTGTCTGAAGGGCTCAAGGCGGTGAACGGAGTTCGCGAAAAGACACCGAATGCACTTTGATAAGCCAGACTTACGCCCGCCGTGCTCATTGCTGAAAAAGTGATGGGAATCAGCAACGCAATGGCCAGAACGAAGTATTTTACGTAAACCATGCTGTCATGCGTTCTAGACGACAGATCAGCATGCTTCCGACGAATGAAGCCTGTCAGGTCCTGAACAAAACCGAAAGGGCACACCCAGCCACACAGCGACCTTCCAATCAGCACGCCGACTATCAGAAATGAAGCCAGTGCGATCCATGGAAAAACAGCGTAAGTAAGGCCCCATCCACTGAACATAAGCTGTATGGCCGTGAAAGCGTCGCCCACAGTGCTCCCTTTTCCCGCTATTAGCCCCCCTGTCCACAGCACTGGAAGCACTAGTGGAAGCACACCTAGGTTGAAGATTATCGTGCTGAAGAACAGGAACGATAACACCTGGACCACTCTGCGAGGCGTGTTGTACTCCAGTAGCTTTGCCTTGACTGCTTGGGTCTTCAATCGTCGCGCCTTCTCCATGCTCTAAACAAGGTCCGAGTTATTTGTTTTCCGATGACTTTAAGGTTTTCTGCAAAACGATACTGTTAAGTCTTTTAACCTAATCGACCTGACCAAAAGATGGTCTTAGCCCATGACAACTAGCAGAATAATGGCAATTAAGAAGAAGAAGACAGTTGCATCGTATATCCATTTCTTGGCGAAACGCGCTAAGCAAAGCGCAGACGTTACAAGCGTTAACATGAAAAACAAATGCGCAGCAACAATCAGATAGCACCAAATCACCTGTCATCGCGTACGAATAGACGGATAAAAATCGAGACATACTGGAGAACCATAAATACAAACAACATGACGAGCGAAACCACCAGAATCCACGCAACATTTCTTTCAGACATTTCCAAGGAGCCACCCTCATCTGTTGACTGTCTCCATGCGCATAAAAAACCGTCTGCCTAGGACTCGGCAGCGCGCACGGCGCCGCAAGCTGTTACACAACACCGTACGCCTCGCAAACTGAAACACCATTCAGGAAAAGGATCGTTCAAAACTAAGAGAAGTTCCTAATTGTCTTAACCTGTCCACGAATGAAAAACGGATTCAGCACTTGTAAAGAAAAGTGACGATGTGAAACAGAAATGCCACTATGCTTCCTTCAAAAGCTTCGTCATCTCACTGACGAAGCATGCTCCGTTTCTAAGTTTCTCCACATGTGGCTTCTGGACCACACCGTAAGTCGACCAGACGTCCTCAAGAATCTTTCTTTCGATGACGTAGGCGCCGGATTTCAAAAAGTCTTCAAGACCTTCGGCGAAGAGCTCGAACTTCTCACTCACCTCATCGCGCCTGACCGAGTACTTGCGCTCTAAGTGCTTATAGATCAGATGAGTGGCCTCCTTCCCAAATATCTGAGTCAGGACTCTTTCGATGATTTTTGAGACCTTGTCGTCCTTTGCGTCTGTTTGTTGCGTTATGGCCTGCATTTGGGTTACCCGCGATATCTGGTCTCTTGCGACTAAATAAGGCTTGCCGTAGACTTGTACGACAGATGTACAGAGAAAGCACGAACAGGAGGCTACAAAGTGAAGTCTGTAAGGTTCAACTGTTGAACTCTTCTCCGAACAACCTGCCTCGTCTGAGACTCGTTCGAGAATATCAGTTGCCCGTAGACGCCGTCGTAGCCCGGCACAACCTTAGCCTTTCCCTCTCGAACCCTGACCACCGCATCGGCAACTTCCACGCCGGCGACCACGCTCAGTTCTTCCTTCGAAGCGTCGATCAGAACTGCGTACTCATCGCCGAACTTTTCAACGAGCGGGTTGTAGACGTTCCAAACCTTCTGCGCATAGGGCGAATCTGTTCTCAGTACTGTTGCGATGATCTCCGAGAGCGGAAGCAGACGCATGAAACCAATCGCGCCGTCAGGCTGAAAACCCTCCGGCCGGTCAGCGAGTTCCTCGACTCTCTGCTCAACGCCCTTCGTGAGTTGTCTACGGCAGACTGGACAAACGTTCGCAAACTTTATAGCTTCCCGCGCCGAGAGCGCCACGTGGCAGTTTCTGTGTCCTGTCCAATGGTATTTTCCGTAGGCTGGATCTGTTTCGATCGTAAACTTGAAGTGCCGCTTGTCCTTCAACCGAATAGCTTCGGTTACTCCGCTGTAGCTCGGCTTTTCCAGTTCAAAAACGTTGGCTTCTCTGCCAATCCGCCATGGCCAAAAGCTGTGGCTGTCACTGTTTGAGACCAGCGTGAACCTGTCGAGCCTGCTCAGACGCCAGTTCATAGGCGGATCTGATGAAAGACCGGTTTCCAAAGCGTGAATATGCCTACTCATATCTTGATAGCATTCTTCAACGCTGTCGAAACCGCTGAAGGCCCCGAAGATGCTGAACCAAGGTGTCCAAGCGTGGGCCGGAAAGACCATGTTGTCACTTGAAACTTCCATTACTTCTTCAACCAAGGTTGCTGGATCAACGTTCAAGGTTGGTCTGCCATCTGTCCGCAGGTTTCCCCACTTTGACAGTCTATCGTTTACTTGGGCGGCGGTTTGCAAGTTCGGAGTTAGGATGACGTGGTGAACCTTTTTTGTCTCGTTCTTGCGCGTGAAGACCGTGCTGACCTCGGTTGTCATCATGAAACGAATCGGTGACTCTGTGTTGTTTGCAAGTTTGTACAGGCTTGTTTCCGGCTCTGGAACGAGATTTTGATTCAGTTCTTCAAACCATTTTGGGTGCGTGAAGTCTCCAGTGCCGACGATGTTCAAGCCTTTGACCTTGGCGAAACGAGCTATCTCCTCGACGCAAATTCTTTCGCTGGTCGCGCGACTGTAACGACTGTGAATGTGTAGGTCAGCTATCACCCTCAACCTGTTCACCCGACCTGACTTTTCTTCTAAGTACCTTCTCTGCGATCTTTTCAACGTCGACTTTCAGCGCGCACTAATGCCGAGCAAAGCTTCAACAGACCACAGGTTTGAACCCTTCGAAGCCTCTGTTAGTAGCTGAAATTAATAAAGCAACCGCAAACCCTCTTTCTGGTCTCGTCTGAAGGACGCAAGTATAGCCGCCCGTTGAGCATCACGTTTAAATCAAGGCACGTACTACCAAAATCTACAAGTCTTTTGAGAGGTTCACAGTTGACGCCTAAAAGAGAACCTATCTGGATAGCAAGAGAACTGTCCAGGTGCAGCGGGTGCAGGAAATGTGAGATTGCGTGCTCACTTTTCCATGAGAACTGTGTTTGGCCTGAGGCATCTATGATCAGGGTCTTCATGCTGGTTCCTGGGCTGGAGTTTCCGCATTTCTGCGCGCAGTGTGAGGATTATCCCTGTGTAGAATCGTGTCCGGTTGACGCTCTCTCGGTGAGTAAGAAGACCGGTGCAGTTCTGGTGGACAATGAGAAGTGCACTGCTTGTGGGCAGTGTATTGATGCTTGCCCGGGAAGGATTCCGCACATGCATCCGAGGGAGAAGCATATCGTTATCTGTGACCTGTGCGACGGCGACCCGCAGTGCGTGAAGGTCTGTCGGGAAGGAAGCTGGAACGTGCTGAGGACTGTTTCCAGGCGGGATGAAACTGCTTACAGGCTTTATGCGCGGAAACCGGCGGAAGTGACGCGAGATTTGGCGGCCAAGATCTACGGTGAGAAGGGGGATGAATACCTTTGATTCTGGGGTACGCTGGTAAGTTTCTTGACGTGGACCTTTCAACGCAGACCATCAAGGAAACAAGGTTCAGCGACGAGATTTTGCGAGATTATGTTGGTGGCAGAGGGTTAGCCTCGAAGATCCTGTGGGACAGGCTGGGCGACAGATGGGAAAAGGTGGACCCTTTAGGACCCGATAATCTATTGTTACTCTTGACTGGGCCGCTGACCGGGTATTTTCCTGGAGGCAGAACGTGTGTGTCTGGTAAGTCTCCGCAGAGCAACGGGGTTATTGGCTCGACGCTTTCAGGGGAGTTTGGGGTTGAGTTGAGGTGTGCAGGTTTTGACGGCGTGATCGTCAGCGGTGAATCAGCGAAGCCGGTTTACCTGTTCATTAAGGATTCAGACGTTGAGCTTCGAGACGCTAGCCGCGTTTGGGGTAAGGATGGAAAGCAGACGGTCACCGTGCTTACTAAGGAAGGTAGGCAGCTTCTGAATGAGCGTTATCCCCGGTTTGGCGAGTGGAAGGAGCCTGCGATGCTGTATGTTGGTCCAGCCGGCGAGAACAAAGTGCGAACCGCTGTTGTGATGACGAAGTGGTCGCACGCTGCGGGTTATGGCGGTTACGGAGCGGTTATGGGTTCCAAGAAGCTTAAGGCAGTCGTCGTCAGGGGGACGGGTCCGCTGCCGGAAGTCGCTGACATCGGCAGAGTGAAGAGGCTGATCAGGAGCTTGTGCAACAATGTGTACGAGGGGGAGATGTGGAGGCGCTGGGGAACCGGGGGCGGGGGCTACTATTTCGGTGCGAAGACGAGTTCCGAGCCGGTGCGCAACTGGCAGGAGGAATGGCATGATGAGAAGGGCTACGGCGTTGACAAGTTTGAGAACCGCTTCTGGGTGAAGCAGTACTGGGGCGACTTCGGCTGTCCGACGACTTGCCTGAAGCTCGCCGTGGTGAAGAATGGAAAGTACAAAGGAGCGATAACCGACAACCCTGACTATGAGATGCAGGCCTACTTGGGACCGAACTTGGGCATCTTCGTGCCTGAGGAGAACGTGTTTCTCTCGTCGCTCGTTGACGACTTGGGCCTCTGCGGCATTCAGACGGGCAACGTAATGGGCTTTGCGGCTGAGTTGTATCAGAGAGGAATACTGACGAAAGAGAACTTGGAAGGTTTGGAGCTCAAGTGGGGCAATACTGAAGCCTTCGCGGCTCTGGTCAAGAAAATCGCTTTCCGAACGGGCATAGGTAACGTGCTGGCCGAAGGAACATACCGCGCGGCGTTGAAGCTCGGGAAGATGAAGAAGAAGAACCTGTTGCCCTACGCTGTGCAGTCAAAGGGCGTAAGCATCGGCGCACACGGAATCCGCAGTGGTAAGGACTTCCCTGAAATCATCTCCTACGCATGCGGAGTCCAATGCGGAGATCACACGTCGCTGACGGGACTGCCGCTGGAGAGGAACAGCGAGCTGATGGAGACTTTCAACGATTCAGGAGTTTTCTGCAGCTTCAACAGCTTCGCAGGATCGACGAAAGTCCGTTTCGACTTCTACTCTGCGGTTACAGGTGTAAAACTGACGAGAAAAGAGTGGTGCAGGAACAAAGCTTTGAAGACGCTGCAGCTTCAGAGGACGCTGCTGCTGCTAGGCGGGCCTGACGCGACGTGGAACCCGAGGGTCGATGATGACAACCCGCCGAGGTTCTACGAGCCCTTACCAGCCGGACCCGAGAAGGGGAAGACAGCAGACAGGGTTGCAGTCGAAGAGTACAAGCAAAGATATTACAGGGCAGTCGGCTGGGACGAGAACGGCATACCCACATCGGAGATTCTCGCAAAACTAGGCCTGAAAGATGTTAACAAAGCGTTGCAAAACGTGCGACAAAGGAGTTAACATACTCTGTTTCGCGCAGGTGACATACGCTACATCCCTGTATTCGCGTTTTCACCCCGTCTATTCCACCCTCCCCCTCCCCCCTAGGGTACTAGTACTGCACGTGGGCCCTATTGAAGGCCCTGGCGGATTTGTACTGGCTTCAAGCCGAGAACGTGCCGAGGGCTTGAAAAAGAACCTAGGCAAGGATATTGACTTTTCAACGCACTACACTATCAAAGCGTCTTCTGGTTCTATCTCTCTGATCACAGTTTGCCTGAAGTGACTTTCCCTCGGCCCTAGGGTGCCAGCCCCCACTTCGGGCATTTACATGAGACCCCGCGCGCCCTCATTTTTTGGCCCGTTTTGACTAGTAACTCAAGGATGTGGGTTTGGCTGGACTGGTGATGAGCTACTTTCTTTCGATGAGTTCGATCAGTGTGCCGTCAGGGTCCTCTATGAACGCTATCAAGGGGCCGGTTGAGCCGAGTTTGAAGGGTTCGTCTGTGACTGTGACCTTGTTCTTTCGCATCGTGAATATTGTTTGCTTCATGTCTTTGATCTCGAAGGCAATGTGGTCGAACAGTCTGTCTTCATAGACGGGTTGGATGAACTTCTTCTGTTTCCTGTAGAAGGTCAGTTCAAGCTTTGCTCCTTTCTCATCTGGGCCCTGCAGAAAAGCGATTTCAGCGTTATTCTGCGGTATTTCGTGGCGACCCACGAGTTTGAGCCCCAGCAGCCTGATGTAAAAGTCGATTGACCTGTCCATATCGCTCGTTCTGATGCTCGCGTGGACAAACATCATGTTCCTCACAGACACTTCATTTCAGCAGCCCAGGTATATAGAAGCGACGGCGACCTTGCATGTGGCTAGCACTACGAAAGGGACTGACTTAATAGCCTACTGCTTGATATCTGTTTTCAGTGTAAACATGTCGGAACAACAAGAGTCTCGTCCAAGCTCTTTGCATAATTCAGCTAGTTCTTGGAAGTAGTTGACCGTCATGATCGACAAAGAGGTTTATGTGAAGACCATTCTGTCCAAATCGAAGGTCTTTGATTATTCCGTTAATCCCTACATTGGTTGTGAGCACGGCTGCACATACTGTTACGCACGGTTCATGAAGAGGTACACTGGTCACAAGGAAGAGTGGGGCGAGTTCGTGGATCCGAAGATCAACGCACCAAGCCTGCTGCAAGTGGAGTTGAAAAAGAAAACAGCGGGCAGAGTCTGGATGAGTGGAACGTGCGACCCTTACCAGCCTCTGGAAAAGAAATATGAGCTGACGAAGAAGTGTCTGGAAGTGCTGTCGGAACACGCTTGGCCCGTTACCGTTCAGACAAAATCTTCACTTGTTAACCGAGACGTAGACCTGCTCAGAAAAATCAACGACGTAGAAGTCGGAGTTACGATTACCACAGCCGATGACGGTATTAGGAAGATCTTTGAACCTAACTTGCCGCCGATCAGCGAAAGGATTGAAACGCTCACGAAACTTCGTTCAGCAGGCATCAGAACCTTCGCGATGATAGCGCCACTACTGCCGAAAGCCGAAGGTCTGCCGACTCTTCTAAGAAGAAGAACGAACTATGTACTAATCGACAAGACGCACTATCATTACGCAGATTGGGCGTACAGAAAATTCAAATTGCAATATGCAATGACTGACGACTTCTTTGCCTCCAAGAAAAAAGAGCTGGTCAGCGCCTTTGAAAAGGAAAGGATACCCTGCCAAGTGCTATTCTAGTGTTTCAAGCAGGGGCTAATCGTCGCATAGATAAACCTGCTAAGGCCTTAAATACTCAAATACGAAAGGTTTTGTTCATGGGATACCAATCGCGGATAAGGTCACCCGGAAACTCCGGCCGAGGACATGGAATGCCGCGACGTAAAAAGGCCAGAGCCAAAGCTACAAGAGAAAAACGCCGATCTAGTAGCAGCTACATGTCAGAGGAACATAATGTTCCGACCTTAGAAGAAGTTTCGGACAGGACTCTAAACAGGCTACGTAGCCTAGGAAACCAAAGATTTGCTCTTTCCCCCTTCAGTGAGCACTTCGGCCGTTGGCTTGTCGACCTGAGAGATGTTGTATTCGAGTTTGAGTCAAGTCCCACGATAAGCGTAGATGGCCAATTCTTGAAGGAACGTTCACAGATACTTTCGAATGTTGAGGTTGACCTTGAGGAAAGACGGCACAAGGAAGCTACGCTAGACGGAATTACCAAAGACCTCTCGGGCAACAGAATTCTTCTCGAACGAATCGAAGAAGAATACACTGATAAGACGAAAGAGATCGAAGGGCGGAAAGCTAATGAAATCAAGCGTCTGTCAAGCAATATTGATGGCCTCAGAGAAGAGCTGGATCGTATAGCTCGAATTAAAACGGGCATCTTCAGACGCGTCACGGAGAAGGCTAAGGCACAAAAAGAGGCAGAGGCAACCCACAGACTGAACTCTGAACAAAGGGAGCTCGCATTAGCCATGCAACACTTCAGTGCTGAAAAAGAGAAGCTCCGAGACGAATACGAGAAAAAGAAGCAGCCCGTCATCGAGCAGATGCTAGATCAACAGAAAGAGATCGAAAACCTAGAGATCGATGGCTCTCTCGAAACCAGACGAGCCGCATCCGAGGCCCTCATCAACGCAGTAGACGGACTTCTCCAGAGAGAAAGATCGCTTCATTAGACCCGGTGACCTAGAGCGCGCTGAAGCCTTCAAGTAATACTTCCATAAAAGTAACATTGCGGTGGGCTGGTTTAAGATGGGTATTTCAGTCAAATGGTTGGGACACGCAAGCTTTGAGATAAAGGCCGACGATAAGACAATCTACATCGATCCTTATGAAGGAGAATACAAGGACAAAGCGGACCTGATACTGGTCTCGCACTCCCATGACGACCATTGCGACACGTCGAAAATAAAGAAAATCCGAAAAGAAGACACCCTAGTCATTGCTCCCGCCGATTGCGCATCAAAGATAGGAGGAAAAGTGAAATCGCTTAAGCCTGGAGAAAAGGTTTCTCTTGCAGACATCACAGTGGAAGCCGTCGCAGCTTACAACTACAAGAGGTTCAGGTCTCCTGGCAACCCATTCCATCCGAAAGGCTTCGGAGTCGGATATCTGATAAAGATAGGGGACAAAACCATCTATCATGCAGGAGACACAGACTTCATTCCGGAGATGAGAAACCTCAGAAACGTCTACCTCGCCTTACTCCCCAGCGGCGGAACCTACACCATGGACAACCATGAGGCTGCAGAGGCGGCGCTGTCAATCAAACCACAATTCGTCATCCCAATGCACATGTGGAACACAAGTCCTAGTGGACTAAAGAACGATGTAGAAGCAAAATCCAAGTCATCCTGCTTAAACCTGGAGAAGAATTCACAAAAGATTAGAACGTCAGGACAATTCTCTTTTTTCTTTTTCGGTTTTTCGCACAGTTCATGAAAGGCTCATTGACACCAACGCATGCTGAGTTTCTTTCGGTAAAGTTCTTGGTGGGCCGGACCGGACTTGAACCGGCGACCTTTGGCTCGTAAAGCCAATGTCCTAACCAAGCTAGACGACCGGCCCTCTTCCTTTTGAGTAAAGCAGACGTTATTTAAGAAATTTGGGTCAATGATATTTTGGTCAATTATGGGTCAACGTTCTTGGTGTTGTCTGAATCATCCAAGAGCGCGTTTGAAGTCCTGACTTCTTATGGTGGTTTTAGAGACTCCTTAGAAGTTTTTCATCGAACATCCGTTAGTGTAAGCATAGAGCAAAGTGAGGAACAGGCCGATTTGTTTTGAAGTCAGTTGAGTATTTGCACTTTTCATTCAAACATGCTGGTTGCAAGAGAACAAATATTAGGATGCAATCTGTATATGCAAAGCAAAAAATTGCTATTAGAATCTGCGCAGCCTCTCGAGGCCATAGTTGGTGTGCAAAGATGAAGAGAATTCTGGTTACAGGTGCTGGAGGACCCGCTGGACTGAATTTTGTCAAGTCTCTGAGAATTGCACCTGAAAAGATGTTTATAGTCGGAACGGAAGCCAACGAATATTTCATACACCTGGCTTCTGGAGACAAGAATTATCCAGTTCCTGAAGCAACTGAAGCTACCTATATTGAAAGGTTAAATGAAGTCACGCGGAAAGAGAAAGTTGAATTTATCCATGCTCAGCCAGATGTTGAGGTCGCAACTGTTTCAGAAAACCGTGAAAGACTGGATGCAGACGTTTTCCTCCCATCGAAAGAAGCCATACGAAAATGTCAGGATAAACTAGAATCTGCAAGAATATGGCATAGAGGCGATGTTCCAGTTGGAAGAGCACTTGAGCTACGTGGAGAATCAGACGTTGACAAGGCGTTTGAAGAGTTTGGAAGCCCCATCTGGATTAGGGCTAGACATGGTGCTGGTGGCAGAGGAAGCACCGCGGCCTTCAACAAGAAAACTGCTTTGGCATGGATTGAGTATTGGAAATCCCGAAGAATGAATTGGAAATTCATTGCACAGGAGTATTTGCCAGGAAGAAACATAGGTTTCCACAGTCTATGGAAGAACGGCGAACTCGTCACATCTATGGCAAGAGAACGCATCGAGTACATCTATCCAAACCTCGCTCCTTCAGGTGTTACGGGTACACCTGCGACCCAGAAAACGATCTACGACGACAAGGCAAACGAAATCGGAACAAGAGCCGTCTTAGCCATTGACCCTGATTTCAACGGGATCGCTTGTGTGGACCTGAAAGAAAACAAAGAAGGCAAGCCCTGCGTGACAGAAATCAACGCTGGAAGAATGTTCACCACGTCCTTTTTCTTCTCTTATGCAAGCAAAGTGTTGCGCAAGGATTATTGTGCTAACATTCCATACTTGTACGTGAGGCTTGCGTTCAAAGAGAACATACCAAAAGTGCCAAAGTATAACATTCTGCCGGAGAACACTTATTGGATCCGCCATATTGACGCGCCCGCAAGACTGGTTAAAGATGGGAAGATCCTCGGGGAAATGTACCGTTGATCGAAGCTGTGATATTTGACCTCGACGGAACATTGATTCATCTGCCAATAGATTACGAGAGGCTTTTTCGAGAATTCGGCAAAATCATGAAGACTGGTAATGTGCGCCCGTTAACAAAGACAATTTCTAAATTGGATGAAAAAGCAAGAAAACAACTTTTTAAAGCTTGGGATAGAGCCGAGCTCGAAGCGCTGGCAGACATGAAATTAAATGACGATGGAATCGCCCTGTACAAGAAGTTTTCTGAGGAGCCCAAGGTTCTCGTAACGATGCAGGGCAAGGCTTTGGTGCAGACCGTCCTCGAACGTTTGGGTTTGTCATTCAACCTTGTTATCACTAGAGAAAACTGTCTCGACAGAGCTGAACAGCTCAAGACCGCCGCAGAGAAGCTTAGAATGCCTCTGCCAAATATCCTGTTCATCGGAAACACCGACGAAGACCGCCTCACGGCAAAAATGGTCTCGTGCCAATTCTTGAGGGTTGGAGAATGAAGATTTGGTATGACGCTGGTACAGGAAAGCAAGTGAGATATGCCGTCGCGATTGCAAGACGTCTCCGAAGCTTGGGACATGAAGTCACACTAACAACGAGGAGGCATCCTGACACCCTGCCGCTGGCTGAGTTTTTGGAAGAAAAGTTCATTGTAGCAGGGAGGTACAACCCCAGATCCCTGATGACAAGACTGAGAGAAAGCATCCGCCGACAACGATTTTTCTGCAAGATCTTTGACCAAGGCGCTCTGGACGTTGCCATCTCGCATGGCTCCGTGGACCAATGCAGAGTAGCATTTGGTTTAGGAGTCCCAATAATCTCAACGGTTGACACTCCTTATGCAGAGGCTGTGCACAGACTTACGCTGACCTTGTCAGATTACATCATTGCCTCAAAGGCAATTCCAAGAAGAATCTTGCAAACCTACAACATTGGGGGACAAATAAAAAGTTTTGACGGCGTGGACGAGGTTGCATGGATCAAGGACTTTGAGCCGAAGACAATGTTTGATTTCGGAAAACCACTAATCGTGGTTAGACCGCTTGAAGAAAGAGCCGTCTATACCAAAGAGAAAGTAGACCTGCTTGCGTTAGCAAAAAAGTTGACTCTGCTTGGAAAAGTTGTGTTTCTTTCAAGGTACACTCGCAAATCTATCAAAGACCTAATTGTGCCCAAAGGGTTCGTTGACTCACCCAGCCTGATTGCACAGGCGGATCTTTTTGTCGGCGTTGGAGGCACCAGTACACGAGAAGCAGCGCTGCAGGGAATACCTGCAATAATCGTTAACGTGTTTCGAAAACAACACGTAAATGAGTTTTTAGCCAAGAAAGGCTTTCCGATTTTCAGGGTTGAGCCCGCGGACGCGTTGAGACTTGCGGAGAAACTCCTTGGCAAGAAGTATGACGTTGAACATTTGCTGGCTGAGCTTGAAAATCCAGTTGACGTTGTTGCTGATGTTGTAAAGAAAATCGGGGCATGAAGAGGCTCTCGCATTGTGTATTCACGTTTATATGTTACCCCAGCAATTTTGATGTTCTGATAGGTGAAATGCCAAGAGAAAACGTTTGGATTGTCGGTTGAATTGCATATATCAATAATATATGGTGGAAACAGCCTTTGAGGCAATAAGAAGAAATTGGAGGAATTTCAACGAAACCGAAAATCGTCCTTGTCGGCGTCGGGAGATTCGGAAAGAACCATTTACGCGTATTAAAGGAGCTGGAAAATGATGGGTTATGCACACTTTACGGAATCGTGGATAAACGAGTTGAGGTCTTGGACAGCATTAAGAAGACTTATGGCGTTTCAACAACCTCAAACCTGGCTGACTTTCTAAATAGTGAAGCAGACGCAGTGGATGTGGTAACCCCTTCTGACACTCACTTCGAAATATGCAAAGAGTGTCTAGCATCTGGGAAGCATGTTTTGGTTGAGAAACCGCTAACCACATGTTATTCTGACGCGAGGAAGCTGGTTCAGTTCGCGGCTAAACGTAACAGAATTCTGATGGTGGGACACATTTTCAGATACAATCCAGCCGTGAAAAAACTCAAAGAGTTGATCAGAAGCGGCGAGCTGGGGCAAATTTACTACATGTTTGGACACTACATGGGTTTTAAAGACCCAAGAGCAGAGCTAGGCGCATTGTTAAATTTCGGTATACACCAGATTGACATCTACGACTATTTGTTGGATGAAATTCCAGAAGAAGCCACTTGTAACACAGCTCATTTTCTGGGAAGGAAAGAATTCGAGGATTTGGCGATTACTGTCTTAAAGTATAGGAACGGTGCCTTGGGAATTATTGAGAGTAGCTGGTTGCCGCCTGGAAATTATCGAGACCTGACAGTCGTTGGAAGCAAAAAAAGTTTGACTTCAGATCTTGCAAAACAAACGATAATTGTTCATGACGTTCACATCGAAAAACAGAATGACACGTTGAAAGCAGCGGACAAAGGTTCATTAGATGTTGATGTAAAATTCGAGGAGCCGCTTAGACTTGAACTTAAGGATTTTGTAGAATGCATTAAGACTGGAAGGAAACCATTAGCCAACGACCAGGTGGCATTAAGAACAATAATGATAGCAGAGAAAGCGTTAGAATCGGCCCGGTTAAAGAGAAGCGTGAGGATAGATGAAAGTAAGTAAGAATGTTGTGATTTATGAACACGTTAAAATAGGAAAAGACCCCATCATTGAGGACTTTGCAATCTTAGGCAAGCCGCCTGTTGGAGCTGAAGCTGATGAGATGGAATTGGTTATCGGCGACTTCCCTATTATCAGGTCTGGGACAATAATCTATGCTGGAAATACTATTGGAAACAGCTTTCGCACGGGAGACGGTGCTAGAATAAGGGAGAAAAACAGGATAGGCAACAACGTCAGCGTCGGATCAATGTCTGTCATAGAACGTGAATGTGACATAATGGACAATGTCAAAATTCACTCTGGCTGCTTCATACCTGAATACACTATTCTTGAAGAGGGAGCTTGGATTGGGCCAGGTGTCATCATGACAAACGTGTTGCATCCGCCATGTCCGGCGTTTAAGAAATATGCTCCTGTTCGCGGGAAAGAATGCCTTCAAGGACCAATAGTAAACAAGAACGCTGTCGTCGGAGCAGGAGTTGTTATCCTGCCAGGAATAGTCATTGGCGAGAACTCGCTTGTCGGAGCCGGATCAGTTGTGACAGACGATGTGCCGCCTGAAAGGGTGGTCATAGGCAACCCTGCCAGGATAACCAGAAAGGTTGAAGAGCTAGAATGCCCCTTGGGGCTTTACAAGCGGGGAGAGGTCTACTCGTGGAGAAGAAAATGAACGTTCCACTGTCGAAAGTCTACATGGATGACGCTATCAAGAAGACGGTTTTGGAAGTTCTGGACAGCGGATGGTATATTCTGCGCGAAAAAGTTAAGGAGTTTGAAGATAAGTTTGCAGAATTCTGCGGTGTAAAAAACGCGGTCTGTGCGAGTTCAGGAACCGCAGCCATTTTTCTGTCATTGCTGGCGCTGGACATCAAAGCTGGAGACGAGGTCGTAGTTCCATCTTTCTCCTTCATAGCTTCTGCTGCACCAGTTGTACAGGTTGGAGCCAAACCAGTCTTCGTAGACGTAGAAGCTAGAACGTATACGGCTGATCCTGAAAGAATAAGAGAGGCAGTGACTAAGCGGACCAAAGCCATATTTCCGGTCCATTTGTTTGGGCATCCTGCAAACATGGATGCAATATTGGAGATAGCGGAAGAGAATGACCTCTACGTTATTGAGGATGCTTGCCAAGCGCACGGGGCGGAATACAAGGGACGAAAAGTTGGTGGAATAGGGCATGTTGCATGTTTCAGCTTTTACCCCTCAAAGAACATGACTGTTTGCGGTGACGGCGGTTCTGTTGTAACGAACGATGAAGAAATCGCAGAGAAAATTAGGATGCTTAGGGATCATGGCAGGCGGGAGAAGTACATCTTCGATGCGTTGGGTTACAATTTAAGGTTTAACGAGATTCAGGCAGCTATTGGAATTAAGCAGTTGGAGAAGCTTCCAAGATGGAATGAAGCCAGACGAAACATCGCAAAAATGTATAACCAAGCCTTAGAAGAGTTGGTGACTACGCCGATTGAGGAAGAATGGGCTAAGCATGTCTACCATCTTTACGTGATAAGGACTAAAAAACGCGATAAGCTCGCGGAGTCCCTGAAGCAACACGGCGTGTCCACACTCGTGCATTATCCAGTTCCGATTCATAAGCAGCCAGCCATAACTGGGGTTTTAGGTGCTCAACCAGCGTTGAGGATTACTGACACAATCTGCCAGGAAGTGCTTTCGCTGCCAATGTATCCTAGTTTAACTGAACCCGAGGTTGAGTACGTTTCTGAAAGAATATCGGACTTTCTGAAAACCTTCAGATGACTATTTGCCTATTACTGTAGACTTCAACATTTCAAGGTAGGATTCGGCTGTCCCTATGTCTATTCTTTTTTCATTAGATCCCAATTTTAAACCGAAAACCTTGCAGTTCCATTCTATCAATAGTCGAAGTGCTTCTGCTAATTGGATTTCTTCGTTCTTGTCGGGTCTCACTTCCTTGATGGCTTTGTATATTATCGGTTTGAACATGTACAGGGCAACTATTGCTAGGTTTGATTGGGGTTTCTGAGGCTTCTCAACGACGTTTGTGACTCGAAATATGCCAGGTTTTATTTCTTTTCCTGTCACTACGCCGTAGTTTCTAGGGTCTGGGACTTCTTCGAGCAAAAATAGGGTGTCTGCGTCGTATTCTTCAAAGGTTTCTGTTGCCCTTCTCAGGTGATTGTTGTTTTTTGAAATGACTAGGTCGTCGCCTGCTTGCATCAGGAATTTTTCGCTTCCGGTGAATAAGGATGCTCTCCCAACAGCGTCTCCAAACCCTTTTGGTTTCGGTTGGTTTATGAACACTACGTTTGACTCGTTTATCTTTCTGTAGAAATCCTGCAGTTCTTCCGCGTTGTCTTTCCTATTTCTGTTTTCCAAGTATTTTATGAAATCTTCGTCTGGCGAGAAATGGTCTTCTATTGCTCTCTTGCCTTTGCCTACTATGAAGGCGAATTCCCTGAAGTGCACGTCATATAATTGCTCGAAGATCGCTTGCAGCATTGGTTTCATGCATAGTTTGCCGTTTTTCGTAAGGGCGACAATCGGAAGCATCTCTTTCGGTAGTTCCTTTGTTATTGGCAGAAGTCTAGTCCCGAGACCTGCTGCCGGAATCACTGCCTTCTTGAGCAAAGATGAACCTCACGTTGTTTTGGTTATGAGGGTGGAATTAAAGCTGCGGGTTCTCCGAGGCCGACCGCTACGTAGCGCAGTTTTTTCGAGAATTTTCCCGGGTCGTAGATTCTTCTGCCGTCTATTAAAATTGGTTTTCGCATGTTGCGTATGAAGTCTTCTGGACTCAGTTTCTTGAACTCTTCCCATTCCGTCACGAGTATAGCGCAATCAGCATTTTTTAGACATTCAATCGCTGAGGAAGCGTAGCCTATTTTTTCTTTGAGAATTTTTCTGGTGTTCGCAATTGCCATCGGATCGTATGCCGTTATCGCCGCTCCTTCTTTCAGAAGCCCCTTGATCAATTCCATTGAGCGTGCCTCTCTCAAGTCGTCCGTGTTTGGTTTAAATGCTAAGCCCAAGATAGCTATATTCTTGCCTTTTAGTACTCCAAGTTCTTTTTTCGTTTTTTGTATCGTGAACCTTACCTGGTCCTCATTTGCTCTCCATGCTGCCTGTATCAACTCTGGATTATAGCCAAGTCCTTTGGAAAAGCTAATGAGAGCTTTCAGGTCTTTGGCGAAGCAGTTTCCTCCCCACCCCAAGCCTGCGTCTAGAAAGTACGGGTTTATTCTATGGTCTTTTCCTATTGCCTCTGCAATTTTTCTCACGTCTGTGCCCGGAGTTTTTTCACATATGTTGGCTATGGTGTTTATGAAGCTTACTTTTGTGGCTAAGAAGGCGTTGTTGGCGTATTTTATTAGCTCTGCTGTTGGGATGTTTGTCCTGATTATCGGCGGCAAGTTTTCGCCGTGGAATTCTCTGTAAAGATCTTCCAGCGTATCCGCAGATCTTTTGTTGCATCCTCCTATTACTACATAGTCTGGGTTTAGCGTGCCTCTGATCGCGTTACCTTCACGTAGGAACTCTGGGTTGGCGCACAAGAGAAAACCCTCGCAGCATTTTTGGCCGCTGTTCCTTTCGATTGTTGGCCTTACAATATTCTGCGTGGTACCCGGAGTCACCGTGCTTTTTACCACAACGAGGTGAGCTACCCGGCCGTCTTTCTTTTTCAGGGCCTTACCCACTTCCTTTGACGCTTTTATTATATAGCTGAGGCTTATGCTTCCATCCGTCTTTGATGGTGTTCCAACTGTGATGAAAGTGATATCTGATTTAAGGATGGCTTCCTCGTTGTTTGACGTGATTTTTAGGTTTCCAGTTTTTATTGCTTTTATGAGCAGTTCATTGAGGTTGGGTTCGTAGAAGGGAGGGTTTCCCCTTCTTATCTGGTTCGCTTTGGCCCGGTCTATTTCTGAGCCTGTGACTTTGTAGCCTTTTGTAGCGAAGCAGACTGCTGTGCAAAGTCCAACAGATCCTAAGCCTATGAAAGAAAGCTTGTACATATGCTCATTCCTTTTTGAGAGACTTCAATGAAATGATGATAATTAACTTTTGCATTTGCACTATTTACAAACTGGTAGGCAGCTGAGAATCTGTAAGTCCAACAAAAATCCCACTTGAGGTAAAAAAAGAAAACAACATTTAATGCCGATGAAGAACACGTCGAGAATTATCAAGGGGTGAAGAATGGCCAAAGATTCTATTAGATTGCGGCATTCACGGTTCGTCGCGCGCGCTGCTTGCAAACTAATTCGACTGGCAAATTCTCGCGGAAAAATGCGGCGTGATATAGAAGATTCTTGAGAATTGAAACAGTGGACCCCATCGACTTCGTTCAAGGTGTCATGCAATGCTACGCTTCAGGGGGCGCTAATATTCATTTTTGATTAGAGACTTTAGCCCATTCTTCAATTCAGTCTTGGGCTTGAAGTTAAGCGATTTCCTAGCCATATTTATATCCGCATAACTGTTTTCTACGTCTCCCTTTCTCGGTTTTTCATAGACTGGTTTAAGGCTGGTTTTGCCCGAAAGCTCTGTTATAATGTCTGCAAGTTCTCTGATCGTCGTAGGCTTTCCGGTTCCAACGTTGAACGTTCCACCATCAATACGCACGCTTTCCAGGGGCAGCACGCACGCGTCGATGACATCTTCGAGGTGTATGAAATCACGCGTTTGTTTCCCATCGCCATAAACGACCGGTGATTCGCCGCTCTGTATCTTGCGGATAAACCTTGATATTACTCCGCTGTACGAGTTCGCATGCTGTCTGGGACCGTAAACGTTGAAGAGTCTCAAACAGCAGGTTTTAAGTCCGTGGATCTCATGATAGTTTCTGCAATAATTCTCAGCAGCGAGTTTTGAAACACCGTAAGGCGACAGAGGCGTCGTTGGGTGCTCCTCATTTATCGGCAAGTAGCGGGCCTCGCCATAGACCGCAGACGAAGAGATGTAGATGAATCGATCAACGTTTTCCGCAAGGCTTGCCTCTAAAATGCTTAGCGTTCCTCTCACGTTTACGTCATTGGTGAGAACTGGGTTTTCTACAGACAGGGGCACGTCTACTAAAGCAGCTAGATGAAAAACTGTAGTTGCTCCTCTCACAGCCTTTTTAACAGCTCTCGAGTTACGTACGTCCGCCTTTATCATGTGAAGGCTGGTGCTGCTCAAATGCTCCTTAAGGTTTTTAGTTGTACCAGCAAGGAGATTGTCTAGAACAGTTACTTCATGCCCTTCTCTGAGGAGGCGGTCAACCAATCTGCTACCTATAAACCCAGCTCCGCCGGTCACCAGAATCCTTGAATTGTTCATTGTTGTTTCACCAGCTGATACCAAGTAGTTCAGAATATATCTTCATCAGCCTCCTAGCTAGCAACGGCGCCAAATGTGTAGAACTCACGTAGAATAATTGGTCTTTCACTCTCCCATTCTGCCATTCATCACTGGTAAGCGCCTTGGAGATGACTCTTATGGCTTCGTCTGTTTCCTTGAGCTCTTCTAGGAGGCATTCTTGAAAAAACCTCTTGGAAACTGAGTGCACAACAGGGCGTCCGCACGCCATAGCTGCGATGGCAACTGTATCCAACTGTCCAACTTCAAAACTGCCCAACACCAAATCACTTTCCCAATACAACTCATTCATCTTGGGTCTCTAGGCTTTTTTTAACTTAACGGTTTTTTGATGTTCAAAACGTTTCGCAAGGCCAAAAGAATTGGAACGCCAACGATAAGGGTGATTAACACAACAAGGGCATCTTCAATGAAAGAGTCAACCCCGCCGCCCACGAACACAGCTGCGGTATACGCAGGAGACCAGCCCAGAACACTGTAGAGCCTAGCTGGTATCAACAGAAAGACTCGGGTTAGACCGTCCATGGCGATTGTTGTGAAAGATACGATGACTAGGGATACAGGAAGAAGCTTCACGTTCTCGCTGAACAGGTTTTTACTCAACTTACCTGCAGGATACACTAAACAAACGGCAGCAATGGTGTCTAGCATAGGCCAGAGCGGAAGCGACTGGCCCAAGGGACTGATGAAGTATGCGGCAAGCATAACGGCGTAAATCGCTATGACCGGCTGCCACTTGTCTCTTGTCAAGAAGCCTGCAGTCATTACACTCAACGGCTCTGCGATTATCCCGAACATCCACAAAGGACTGGGAAGCACCACTCTGCCTATGGTACTGCCGATCAAAGCGGCTATGAGCCCTGCCCAGGGACCCAGAACCATCCCCTCGATAGGCGATAAATAGATAGCCCAATTTCGCCATAAAATCGCGGGCGAAATCAAATACAACGTGGCATGAAAAGCCGCAAAAACCCCGATGAACGCCACAGTTTTCGTCGACAAGGGCTTCATATTTCAATCGAACGTAATTTTCTACATCAGCTAATATGCATTATGGGTTGCAATAGCTTAGCGCCAGACGAACCCACCTCCTGGGCTTGGGCGTAAGCCACAAAATGCGAGACCCTGCGTGCCAAAATAAGGTTTAATTAATTTAGGGACAAGCCAGCGTGCCTATACTATGAAAGCAGTTATATCAACCTTTATCATCTAAAAACTCCAACTGTTCGCGCAATGGTAGGAGAACAAGCTGAGTAATTGATAAAACTGAGAATAGACGTTGACTACCCCTATCCTTCAAGAAACAAGAGCTTCTTCTACACAGCGCTGAGCATCAGACCAGACAAAGATTATCTGAAGAACTCGAAAATAATCGCAAGGATGATAAACGAATCACCGGAAGAAGTGGAAGCCACGTGGTTCTTCACTCCAGCAACAACCCCGGACAGGGAGCTACTGAGCCTGCTGAACAACGATAGACACGAAGTTGCACTTCACATCGTCAACAACCCTTATTCTGAATGGAAGAATATGGAGAGAATGACAGGCAAAAAGATGCGTTATTACACCGTCCACGGAACAGAAAGGTTGCTCGCGAGAATCATGTGGAGACGGTGGACAACGAGATCACCAAGAATCCCGCAAGAATTCCCTCTAATCTCCTTCTATCAGTTTCCCACAAAACATCTGGACGCTATATGCTACTCCACTTCGACTGACAAAGCTGTAAAGATCGCCCAAAACGCCATACGAGAAGGCCATGTCCTGCATTTCCACCCGATCTGGCTTTTTCAAAAAGGAAAGATTAACCACAGAGGGCCCTTCTACGACACGTTAAGAAAGATACTTGACGTGGACAAGGACGTTGAAGCAATAGCGTATCGCAAGAAAATCTTTTTCACAATAGCTAAAAACGCGGAAGAATATGAAAAAGATGTTGTTCCAACAGGCGAACTCGTCGC
Organism: Candidatus Bathyarchaeota archaeon; assembly: GCA_963707955.1. Classification (GTDB taxonomy): domain Archaea; phylum Thermoproteota; class Bathyarchaeia; order Bathyarchaeales; family Bathycorpusculaceae; genus DASPPK01. The sequence goes on from OY970176.1 coordinate 1,313,033, forward strand.
GAAGATGCGAGAAAGAGGAGCTGACGTGTTCACCTTCCTAGAGAGAGGGTGGGTCCGCACACTCTCATGCTCAAAATCATGGGTCAAAGGAAGCGACAACATCGCACTTCTTCACGTAACAAGCTACGATGACTGGTGGAAAAGCATAGGGAAAAAAACCCGTAACGTGATTCGCAAGGCAGAAAAAAGCGGAGTGAAAACGAGAGTAGCCGAACCAGACGAGAAGCTAGCAGAAGGCATGTGGAAAATCTACAACGAAACCCCAATTAGACAGGACCGCGCGTTCCCACACTACGGTGAATCCCTGGATGCAATAACTAGAGGCTTGCACTCGACACGAAACGTCACATACGTAGGAGCCTTCTTGCAGGATGAACTTACAGGATTCATACAGCTAGTTCACGGTGACCGCATAGTCATAATCTCCCAGATACTTTCATTGCAAAAACACTGGGATAAGGCAGTGAGCAACGCTTTAGTAGCAAAGACGGTTGAAGTTTGCGCAAGCAAACATGAAGAATGGCTCATGTATGCACGCATGGGAAACCACCCTTCGCTGGACAAATTCAAACAGAGCAACGCCTTCGTCAAGTTCCCACTGACACGTTATTACGTGCCACTAACAGGAAGGGGCAGAGTGGCCCTAAGACTTGGGTTGCACGTAGAAATGAAAGACGCTCTTCCGCAGAGAATAAAGTATCCGCTCATCCCATTTTACAACTGGATAAGCAGAACAAAAGTGAGAATCAGGCTTCGTTTGAAAACGTAGAACAGCACCTTAACGCGTACCCGAGGGTTTTGCTCGCTTCTGCCAAGTGTTATGGCGCAGCTTAGTCTCAGGCATACGATCGAAAAACTGATCCAAAACGTGGGAATCATATTGCACTAGAACACAAAAAAATATACCCGTACACTGTTATGATCTGATTCGACAAGGGTGGCTTCTTGGCAAAGAAGGAAATAAGAGTTCAGTATTCAGGACTCATATTTTTCGGAGCCAAACTGATCAGTGTTGCCACAGGCATCCTCTTCACTCTACTGCTGGGTTCATTGTCGCAAGATAAGCTAGGAGCCTGGGGCATCCTTCTCAACATAATAGTCCCGTATTTCACGCTGTTGTCAGGAGCACTCTCATTCTGGACGATGCGCTTTGTCGCCAGAGACAAAGAAGGGGCAGCTAAAACGGGGATCGTGGCAAACATGACCATTGCGACAATAGCCACGCTCATCTACCTAGCGTTGCTGCCGTTGGTTACGCAAGCGTTTAGCCTACAAGATTACGTTATAGCATACATTCTAGTTGCAACACAAATAATCGAAACTTACATTATCACAGTCTTTGAAGCGTGTATGCAAGCTCAGCGACCACAGTTCGTAGCTTACGGTTTGTTGATTGGAGAAGTGCTCAAAGTCGTCCTTGCTTACACTTTTGTAATAGCACTTCACTTGGACCTCGTGGGCATGATTCTCAGTCTTGCAATAGCATTCGCCGTCAAAATAGCATTCTATTTCAAGAATATGTTGATCGAACTTCGACAGAAGTTCGTCTTCAGCCACGTGAAAGAGTGGCTTAAAGGTTCAACGTTCAACTTATACAGCGCTATAGGTGACAGAATTGCCAGTGTCATATTCATCATGCTCAGCGTTTACGGCCAGAAGATCGGCGTGAGTTACTACACTGCAGCGCAACTAATCACGAATGTAATAGCGTACTCCGGCGCTGTGGCCTTTGCACTGTACCCGAAAATTCTGGCCGAGCGGAAAATGGATGAGGTCACCTCCTCTCTAAGGATGGTCTTGATGTTCGCAATTCCTATGACTGTCGGAGTCCTCGCGATTCCTAACTCGTATCTCATCTTTTTCAATGTGCAGGGCACGTACGTAGTTGCCATGCCAGTCCTGATAATATTGGCGATCGACGCCCTGATCCAGACAAACGCAGGGTTCTTCACCAATATACTCTACGGAATTGAGAGTGTGGACGAAGAAGCAAAGATACCTGTAGGGCAGCTCGTGAAAAGCAGGCTGTTCATATCCTTCTCTTTGCCTTACCTTCATTCAGCGATAACTCTGCCGATAGCTTACTACGCTCTGACGCACTTCGCGAACAACGACCCGCTGCTAGTTGCAGTCTACGTCACTGGAATATTCATGATGGGACATCTGATCTGTTTTCTAGTTTTGCTCGGTGTCTTGCATAAGGCCGTCAGGTTGAATATTCCATGGAAAAGCATTGTGAAGTACGTAGTTGCATCAGCGATTATGGCGCTAATTCTGATCGCAGGTCACCCAGTAGCGAGAATTTCAACACTCATATTCACTGGTGTTGGAGGATTGGCTTACCTATCATTGCTCGTTGCAATTGACAAAGAAACAAGAAACCTCGCAATAGTAATATGGGGAACATTGAAGACAAGATTCGGAAGAGGTTATTGACACAACGCGCCAAGCAATGCTAAAAATGGCGCGTCCTCAACCTCTTGATTGAAACAGTTCTTCGTCGCCTCAGAAATTGGTCCTGAAACGTGTCTAATTCTCCAAGAAGAGTCACTAGGCCAACAGCTCAGAAAGAAGGGCGTTCAGTTCGTCTTTGTCTCTGAGACCCCTGAAAATGGCTTTGCCACTTCCGTAAAGTCGAAAAGAAAAATCCCTGTAGGTCAGTTCGGAAACTATTCCAGCGATAGACTTCTTTGTAACGGCTTTTTTCAGAATCTTCTTGACAACTTCTTCTCTCTTATCGTATTTGAAGATCACAATAACATCTTTCTCTTTGCCGCATGTCCCTTCAACCCTGACCACGTAGTCTTCTAATCTGACCATTAGAACTGCTCGATCTCCTTCAGCACCTCAGTGAAACTGTCAATCTCTTCGCGAGTATTGTATATGTAGAAACTCGCCCTTGCTGAGGAACTCAGCTTAAACATCTCATGCAACGGTTGGGCACAGTGAAAACCGCTTCTTATCATTATTCCATAATTGTCAAGGAACAAGGCAACATCGTGTGAGCTTAGACCATCCACGCCGAAGGGAATTATTCCACATCTAGCAGACGTGTCCTTGGTTCCGTAAACTTCAAGCCTCTTGCAACAATCTTGCATGCGAGGCAGGGCATACTCGGTCAACCTTTCCTCATGCTCTTTCACGTTATCCATGCCGACGCGTTTGAGGTATCTCACGGCTTCCATGAACCCAACCGCTCCACCGACGTTCGGTGTTCCAGCTTCAAACTTCCACGGCAAAACATTCCAAGTTATTGAACAACGCTTCGTCCTTTTGTCGAAGGAGACCTCCCGTATCATTGCGCCCCCGCCCTGGAAGGGCTCCAGCTCCTCAAGAATCTCACGCTTTCCATACAGGACTCCTATGCCCGTTGGTCCTAACATCTTATGGCCCGAAAAAGCAAGAAAATCCGCGTCGAGATCCTTAACGTTCACCGGCATGTGCGGAACAGATTGAGCTCCGTCCACCAACATCAGGGCTCCGTGTTCATGCGCTGTTCTCGCAACTCTCTTCACGTTGTTGATTGTTCCTGTGACGTTTGAGACGTGAGAAAGGCAAACCATCTTGGTCTTCTTAGAGATCACTTTTTCAAAAGAGTCGTAGTTCAGGGTTCCGTCTCTGTTCACTCCGACGTATTTGATTTTGTAACCCCTAATCTTCGAGATTATTTCCCAGGGAACTATGTTGCTGTGGTGCTCCATCAGCGACAGGACAACTTCGTCGTCCTCTTTTAGGTTGCGAAGTCCCCAAGCGTAGGCAACCAGGTTTATGGCCTCAGTTGTGCCTCTGACGAAGATTATCTCTTCCATCCCTCTTGCGTTTATGAACTTGGCAACTTCTTCGTGAGCGCTCTCATAGAGTTCCGAAGCCTCTTGAGAGAGCGTGTACACAGCCCTGTGAACGTTTGCGTTGTGGTTTTCATAGAAATCTTTGATGGCGTCGATCACTTGTCTCGGTTTCTGTGTGGTCGCTGCGTTGTCGAAGTAGATCAAGGGGTGATTGTTTATCTTCCGTTTCAAAATCGGGAAATCCTTCCGAATACTGTAGGGGTCTAACATTATTTTCCTTCTGCCGCTTTCATCCTTTTCTCAAGCATCTTTGCTAGTTGTTCCTCTTCCAAAGCCTGTTTCTCTTCGAAGCTCGGCTCTTTCTGCAACCAGCTGGGAGAAGCCCCTATCTTTTCAAAGTACTTTCTTAACGCTCTCTTCAGTGCTCCCACGGCTAAGATGCCGCAGTGAAATTTGACGGTTGGCAACCCGCCCACGGCTTCTGCCACGCTCTTGTAGGATACTTTCCACGCGTCTTCAAGCTTCATGCCTTTTACCATCTCAGTTACTATGCTTGACGTGGCTATGTTCGCGGCGCAGCCATAACTCTCAAACGATGCCTTCTCAATGACGCCTGCGTCGCTGATCTTCAGGTAGAAGGTTATCATGTCTCCACACATGGGGTTTCCCGCGACGGCCGATATGCTGGCGTCCTCCATTTTCCCGAGGTTCTTCGGGTTCCTGAACAACTCTAATATTTTTGGGTTGTAGGGCAAGGGGGCACGGGACAATGCTACTCCGCTCCTGTAGAACCGGTTATACCTCTTATTCGATCAACAGCCTTGGGAATTACTTCCAAGGCATAATTTATGTCTTCCTCGGTGTGAACCCTCGAAACCTTCATCAGTATACTGCCGTGAGCTTGGTCGAACTTTCTGCCTATCGCAACCAGAACATGGCTCGGCTGCAGCAGCCTTCTGGAGCAGGCGCTTCCGCTTGAAACGTAGACGCCGCTGAGGCTGAGCTCTATCGTCAGAGCCTCTCCTTCGCATCTAAGGAAGCTTATGTTCGCGTTGTCAGGAGCCCGCCTCGCTCCGACGGGACCGTTAAGCTCAATGTCCACTATTCTGCTGGTTATTCCATCAACAAGCTTGTCCCGCAGCTTCTTTATTCTCCCAACGTTCTCTTCAAAATCTTGGAAAATAAGCTCAGACGCTTTCGTGAAACCGACGATCAAAGGCGTATTCTCTACCCCAGGCCAGAGCCTCTGCGTTCCTATCTGCCCTTCCAAGATTCTTTCCAATTCAACACCTTCCTTCACGTACAAGCAGCCCATTCCTCTCGGCCCCAAAATCTTGTAGCTGCTGACCGTTGCCATGTCAACGCCCAAGTCTTGCACGTCGAACGGCACCTTGCCATATGCGTCCGAAGCGTCCGTGTGAAAGACGGTTTCCTTGTTCTTGTCCTGAACTATCTCCACTGCCTCCTTTATCGGTTGAACCGTGCCTATCTCATGGTTCACCGTCGACAAGCTCACGAGGGCAGTTTCGTGGTCGATGGCTTCGCTCAGTCTGTCAAGGTTCAAGAAGCCCTCACTGTCAACCGGAATCTTCGTTGCCGTGAAACCGCTTTTCTGAAGCATCTCGACGACGTGCAAGACGTTTATGGGTTCGACCTCTGAAACCACGATCTTCCTAGCTTTTTCCCTGATCGCAAGAGCAGTTCCCATTATTGCCAAGTTGTTGGCTTCGGTTTCCCCCGGAGTGAAGTTTACTTCCTCCACGTTTTTGCACTTGAGGAAGGACGCTATCCTCTGAGACGATTCCATTATCGCTTCGAACGCTTCCCAGCCCGGCTTGTGCGTCAAAGTGGGGTTTCCATAGGCAAGTCGACTGTAATAAGGCAACATCGCGTCAACGACATCTGTTGGGACGGCGCTTGAATTCTCGATGTCCAGATACACTTCACGTTTCACTCGCTCGTGCGCCTTCAACAGTTCCTTAACGTTTTCAACCATACGCTGCTCAGCTCTTCCTTCTTGATCGCCTTCTACTATTCACTGTTTCTGATAGAAAAGCGTAACCCAGAAGAGAAATCGTTCCCGCACTCAACGCGTTAAAACGTGCGCTAATCATGAATCTTAAAGAGAGAACACACAGCTACACGCAATAGAAAGAACACGACTATTTAGTGAGCGAGGATTAGATAAGCACTATTCTGGAACAATTGTACTTTACGAATCCTAAAAATGAGAACTACAACGAGTTTCACGCTATTTGCTTAAGGTTAAGGCTTTGTCTAAACTTTCTCTTATTAGAGCGCGCGAAAAACGGTTTTTAAGGATCCTTCATTCAGTTCAAGATATTAAAGAGGAAACAATAACTCGTGTGGGAAAACGGAAACAGCGCGTGCTAAAGGGACGACGTGTGAGTAGGAATAGAATAAGGGTTCAGTATTCAGGTCTCATAATATTTGTGGCTCAGATGCTAAGTGTCATAACGGGATTAATTTTCATTCTCCTGCTCACGAGAAGCATGTCAAATGATCAATACGGTGTATGGTCAAACATTTTTGATTTGACGGGATATTTTTTGCTTCTAAGCGGGCTGTTTCCGTTTTGGGCAACGCGCTTTGTTGCTCGCGGAAATGAAGGGTCAGCGAAAACGGGGTTTTATGCAAATCTACTGGTGTCTTTGGCTTCAATAGTGATTTACGTTCCTCTGGTTCCTCTGCTCATGAGCAAATTCAACGTAAGTGGAACATATCTGATGGTATATGTTGTTGCATCTGTATACATAGTCGCTATTTACTTGATTACTATACTAGAAGCCATTTTACGTGCGGAAAAACCTCAAGCTACAGGATACGGACTGCTTATAGAAGAGATATGTAAAATTTCGTTAGCATACTTGTTGATAGTGAGGTTTCAATTTTTTGGTCCAGTGAACCAGTTTTTTGGGGCGATGATAAGCCTCGTCGTGGCTACTTCGATTCAAGTAATATACTACTTGAAACTGGTGTTAAGAGATCTTAAGCAGAGGATTCAATGGAGCTACGTAAGAGAATGGCTGAAAGGTTCAGTCGGGTACATTTACAACGCGGTTGGTGTTCAGATAGCTGGTTTCATTTTCCTTCTGCTCTTCATCTATGGCGGTGAAGCAGCCAGAGGAGATTACCAGGCAGCAGCAACGTTTGCAGGCATAGTTGGATATTCTTCATCCTTGGCCTTTGCACTATATCCAAAACTGTTGGCGGAGGATAGCCTGAAGGATGTCACATCTTCACTGAGAACAGTGTTGATGTTCGCGATCCCGATGGCAGCAGTTGCCATGTCCATGTCCAAATCACTTTTGACAGTTTTGAAAGGGTCTTATGCAGATTCCTCGCTTGTACTATTCCTGCTAGCAATCGACGCAGTCATTGTCCTGATATCACAGTTCTATACTTCAGTGCTCCTCGGAATAGAAAAGCTGGATCAAGGAGCAAAAATCCCGCTTAAGCAATTTCTAAGGAGCAAGATGTTTAAAGTGTTCACATTACCCTACATACAAGCGGCTATTGCCTTACCAGCAGGATTATATGTTTTGACACAGCTTGCGACCGGTAATCCTTTGCAAGCAGCTATCTACGTAACTATCATAAACATGGGGGCCCACGTTGCCGCAATTCTTGTTCTGTACATGATTACGCTTGGGGCAGTAACGATAGTCGTTCCCTGGAGAAACATAGGAAAATATGTCTTCGCATCAGCAATCATGGTAACTGTTCTATACCTACTTCCACATCCAACAACAATACTCCCTACGCTTGGCACCGTCGTAGTGGCCGGAGCAATTTACGCTGCACTACTATTAGCGATCGATAGGGAGGCGAGAATTTTTGTTAATTCTATATGGGAAGAGATCAAGAAGTCATGGAAGCAGTTTTTCGGCGGGGAGGCAACGACATGAAACCATCGGAGCAGTACTCAACCAAAATTTGCAAGATCTCGCGCTGTAGGTTGAATGTTCAGTTGTACTTAATTACAGCGCGCCCTGCCAAGTTTCGGATGCGCGATCAAGTCCCTTAAAAAGCCAAGATATATGGTGACCCTAAGACCCAACTGAACGAGATCGAACAGCGGTCTCATCCACCTAAAGACTGTTCGTTCTTGGATTCTGAGAGGCTTGTTCACTTAGGCTTCTCAACCATTTTCTATATGAAACATGGTCTATCTATCTCCAGAGCATTCGGTCACAAGGCTGAACGATATGCAAGAACAATTTGTTTCCTTCATCGATTCTTGGCCTTAAAGCAGCCCTTGGTAAATGGATTCAAGCCGCGAGATTACCGCATCAACGTTGTGATGTCTTTCTAGAAACTCGTGTTCTCTTTCCCATAGATCTGACGGCAGATTTGCTATTGACTCAGCAATCTCCTCTTCAACCCGAAGATCTTTCAGCGGAAAATCCCTGTTTTCTGGATAATCCGATGAGACGTAGCAGAGAGCAGGTCTTCCGCAGGCTATTGCCTCAAGCGAAACCATTCCCAGTGACCCTAAGGTGAAACGGTCTATAACTATGTCAGCATTCCAGTAATACTCGCTTAGCCTGTCATGAGGTGCTTTTGGCAAAATGTTCAGACGCAACCCTAACGAGTTAGCCAGCTCTACGGTCTTGGCAAAGTCTATCCCAATGGCGATTATGCTGACATTCACAATATCTTTGATCTTTGCCAAAGCCCTTATGCTGATGTCTGTTCCTTTGACTGTCCAGTTTGAGTCGCTTGCTATCAGTACACGCTTTGGTCCATCGTGCTGATTAGCAGACTTAGAGTGGAAAAGCTCCTTGTTGACCGGGTTTGGCATGTATTCTGCATCCTCTCTGAACACTTTGGCTTGACCTAGGATATCGGGGGTGCTCACAAGAACCCTGTCACATTTTTTGAGGTTGTGTCGGACAATTCGTCCCCAAACCTTATGCTTCAAACTCGATCTCAGGTCGCTGCCATGCGCATGTCCAACTAAAGGTTTCTTCCCCAATCGATTCGCGATGTAAGTGTCCTGAAGAAGATAATGCGCGTGATACACGTCCGCTTCAGCTCGAAAAATCTTGTAGGCAATGCCGAACGTCTTGCTCCACAGGCCTCTGGTACGCTTGACGTGTTCCTTTTCGATGCTAGCAGGCAAGTATTTCAGTAAGGTTTCACCCACAAAGGCGCAGTCGTTGATCATCACAACCTTCATCTAAGCATCATCACACAGCATGGCATTGGTCTATATCTGGAAAAGCAGTTATATCAGTGTTTATTACCTTAAATCGAGGCTATTGACAAAAGCCCGAATTTGCCGCTTTATACCTCGTCAGAGCCATCGCCAGCTAGTTTTGGTTCCCCAGAAACGAGTGTGAAGAACGAAACGTACAATAGCATATCACCTATCTTTATAAGATATAAGGAGGCTTGTCTAATTGAAATTCCTGCAGAATGAGAGCCGCAGTTCAGGAGATGAACTAAGTTGATCATCAGCAAAACGCCTCTTCGTTTGACGCTGGGCGGGGGTGGGACAGACTTGCCTCCGTACTACTCCATGTACGGGGGTTTTGTTGTAACCGCCGCATTGGACAAGTACATCTACTTGGTGGTCAAGCGCAGATTTGAAGAAGAAATCAGGTTAAGCTATTCTATAACCGAAATCGTAAAGTCCATAGACGATATTAGACATCCCGTCGTCAGAGAAGGATTGCGGCTCCTAGGATTGGCGAGCCATCTTGAGATTGTTTCGATAGCAGACATGCCTGCTGAAACGGGCCTAGGCTCTTCAGGAAACTTCACCGTCAGCCTCCTACACGCTCTTCACGCTTTCAAAGATGAAAACCCTTCACGGCAAAAACTTGCGGAAGAAGCCTGTTCCTTAGAAATGGACATATTGAAAGGACCGAGCGGCGTGCAGGACCCTTACATAGCGGCCTTCGGAGGCTTCATATGTCTAGATATAGCCAAGGATGGAAAAGTCAAGGTTTCACGGCTGAAGATTGCAGATGATACTATTCATGAACTTGGAAATAACATGATTTTCTTCTACACCGGGCTCAAAAGGAGCTCTGCTACGGTGCTTCAGGATCAGAGAAAATCCATACTAGATGACAAGTCTGCGGCGTTGGATTCAATGCACCGCATCAAGGAGATAGGCTTCAAAGTCAGGCAGGCCCTTGAAAATGGAGACTTGTCCGAGTTTGGAAGGCTTCAACACGAACACTGGCTGGCAAAAAGAGGCACATCTCCAAAGATTTCAAGCGACCCGATAGACAGGTACTATCAGAAGGGGTTGGAGAACGGAGCCTTAGGTGGCAAGCTAGCAGGGGCTGGTGGCGGAGGCTTCCTAATGTTTTATTGCGAGAACGGCAAGGACAAGTTGAGGAAAACCCTGTCCAAGGAGGGCCTGACAGAAGTCAGATTCAGCTTTGAACCCGAAGGTTCAAAGATAGCCATCAACATTTAAGTGATCCCATGAGACGCAACGACTTTGTAAATCAATACCTCCAACAATTGGAATCAATAATCAAGAGTATATCCCAAGAAGACATCAACAGCGTGATAGAGACTTCTATACACTGCTTGGAAAGAAGGAAGACAAGTATTTCTTGCAGGAAACGGGGGCTCTGCGCCGACGGCAACTCACCTTGCGTGCGACTTGGCCAAGTTCACATCTGTCGAAGGCAAGAAGAGATTCAGAGCCATTTCTCTGGTTGACAATGCGCCGCTTGTTTCGGCGCTCACCAACGATCTGGGCTGGGAAAACGTTTACGTAGAGCAGCTTAAGAATTTAATGCGAGAAGGAGACGTCTTCGTGGCAATTAGTGTTCACGGAGGCTCTGGAGCAGAATTAGCCGCCCCTTGGTCACAGAACCTTTTGAAGGCTGCCAAGTTCATAAAAGAAAATGGCGGCAAGGTTGTGGGCTTAGCTGGTTTCGACGGAGGAGCCCTGAAACAGATAGCCGATGCCTGCATAGTCGTGCTTATAAACTCCACGCCACAGGTCGAAGGCTTCCACTCCGTGCTATCGCATCTTATATGCGCTAGACTCCGCGAGTTAATAGGAGAGTCGTGAAATGAAGCGCATCATCGTATGGGTGGACACCCAAAATACAGAAGTCGCTCAAACTCTTGAGAGACTCAAGAAATTTCTGAGTTCAGCAGGACTTCAGTACAGTATTATAGATATCTGTGAACTTGCAAAACTAGGAGAGGACAAATGAACCGAGCAGTTTTCCTTGACAGAGACGGTGTAATAAACGAAATTGCCTATTTTCCAGAGTTGGGGTTGCTTGACTCGCCTCTAAACGTCAAGCAGTTCAGGCTACTGCCTAGAGCAGCCGAGGCGATAATGGTTCTCAACCGTTTGGATCTTAAGGTAATAGTTGTGTCAAATCAGCCTGCCATAGCAAAGGGAAAAATGACAATGAAGGCCTTTGAAGAAATAAGGCTGAAAATGAAGAAGGAACTTGAAAGAAAAGGTGCTCATCTAGATGGTGAGTATTACTGCTTTCACCATCCTTCAGCAAAAATCGCCAAGTATAGAACCAGCTGCGATTGTAGGAAGCCGAGACCTGGCCTTTTCCTGAAGGCAGCAAAAGATTTTGCACTGGACCTGAAAAAAAGCTATGCTGTAGGTGACAGCCTTACAGATATTAAAGCTGGCAAGGCTGTCGACTGCAGAACGATCTTGATTGGTTCTCTGAAATGTGATCTTTGCAGACTCATGGAACTCGAAGGCGTCAAACCGGACCACATCGTGGCCGACTTGCTTGACGCATCGAAAATAATCCAGAAAGAAATCAACGAAAGCGTCAGACCGGACTTGATCATATCAAAAGCATTTCGCACATCAAGATCAGTAAAAGGTGAATGAAAATGGAAATATTCCTTGACACAGCAAGTATCAAAGAGATAAAGGAGATACTGCCGTGGGGCATCATCAGCGGGGTTACGACAAACCAGAAAATTTTCTTAGCTGAAAAAGGCGTCAACTTTAAAGACAGAGTCCTCGAAATCTTGTCTCTCGTAGACGGGCCGTTAAGCGTGGAGCTGACCAAGACAGCAGAGGGCGACGAGGAGCTAGTCAAAGAAGCAAAGGAGTACTCGAGTTGGAACCCGAAGAACATCGTCATCAAAGTTCCAATGTTCGGCGACGGCCGAGGACTTCGAATCGTCAGCAGGCTCAAGAAGGAAAACATCAAGACAAACATGACTTGCATGATTACCACGAATCAGGTAATGTTAGCAGCCAAGGCTGGAGCCACATACGCCAGCATATTCTTTAACCGCGTACGAGATTCTGGCATCGACCCGATGAAGGTTATACAAGAGTCAAGGCGCATAATAGAAGAGGGACGTTTTTCCTCGAAGATTATTGTGGGCAGCATCAGAAAGCCTGAGGACGTCACTGAGGCAGCTGTGGCTGGAGCCCACATCATAACGATACCCTACAAGATTCTGATACAGATGCCTTCCCATCAGAAGACAGAAGACACTATCAAAGAATTCGACCAAGCATGGTTAGAGTTCAAGAAGTGTGAAGATCAAAAGCGAAGTCTACGATGATCGGCATTATTCTTGCAGGTGGGTATGCCAAGAGACTCTGGCCGTTGACCATGGATAAACCTAAAGCTCTGCTGCCGATAGCTGGAAGACCCATACTTGACCATGTTGTTGACAAACTTGCTTCATTAGAACCGCCGATGCACAGAATAGTGTTGTCAACGAACCTAAAGTTTCAATCGCAGTTCCAGAAGTGGCTCGAAACTGGTTCATACCGTAACATTGAACTTACACCAGAGAAATCTTCTTCTGAAAAGGAGAAGCTCGGGGCCGTTAGAGCCCTTGCCGACATAGTTGAGACGGTAGTTTCTGAAGATATCTTGGTTCTGCCTGGCGACAACCTATTCACCGACAAACTTGGGAACTTTATCCATTTCTTCTGCGAAAAGCGCGCCCCAACCGTAGCTTTATACCACGCTAGGAATCTGACCGAAACCGAAAAAGGTTCCACTGTCAAGGTGGACGAAAACGGCAGAATACTAGAGTTTAAAGAAAAGCCTAAACACCCAACAACGACCCTAGTGGGTGCTGCCATCTACGCCTTTCCAGCAGGCATAAACAGAAGATTCGGCGAATACTTACAATCGGGACTCGCGACTGATGAGCCTGGAAGATTTATTGAGTGGCTCCATAAACGAGAGCCAGTTTTTGGCTTCATGCTTAAAGATTACTTGTGGGACATAGGAACATTAGACTCGTACAGAGCTGCTGACGAATTCTTTCGCGCGCATACTCTTTGCTAAGAATGGTTGAATGCGCGCCTTGCAATCAATGGAGTAGCCACAAAAGATTTTCTATCCGAGAGAGATATAGGAGGTCAGGACATGGTGTGTGAGATTCTGCGCGCATGCAGAGGACCAAGAATTCAGCCTCTCTGAATCAGTGCTCAAACTTTTGGGGAGTGACCAAAACGTTTATTTCAATTGAGTACTCATGATGGCGATAGTTACTGGCGTGAAGTTTGTACGAGTATTCCACTCGTGAATCACATTTCCCTCAAGAAGATGGTTGAACAGATAGGAAAGGCAAAGCGCACTATGGCTATTGGAAGGCGATATAGCACTGACGTGCTAGAAAAGCACCGGAAGAATTGAGGAGATTGAACGGTCATTGCAATGGGTTCCACTTGAAAGTGAGAAGAAAGAGGATGATGATTGAAAAATGAAGGCTTTAGTGACTGGAGGAGCAGGGTTTATAGGAAGTCATCTAGTAGACAGACTTCTTGCTGACGGACATTCAGTAACTGTGATGGATAATTTTTCATGTGGGACACGAGAAAACTTGCGTTCTTCCAAAAGTCTTTCTTCTACAAGACTTGAGATTTCAAAAGTGGATATCGCAGACGGAAAACGAGTCAATAAAGTATTTAGTGAAAATAAATACGATGCTGTTTTCCATTTAGCGGCACAAGCTGATATAAGAAAGAGTCTTTTGGGATTCAAAGGCGATTTAGACAATAATGTGATTGGAACATTAAACATACTAGAAGCAATGAAGAAGTATGGTGTAAACGATCTTGTGTTTGCTTCCTCTTCAGCTCTCTATGGAGAAGCTACTGTTAGACCAACACCGGAAGATTATAGTCCTATTCAGACATCGTTATATGGTGCTTCTAAACTTGCTTGTGAGGCATTTACTGAAGCATATACAGAGTTCACTAAAATAAAGCTGTGGGCTTTCAGATTTACTAATGTGATTGGTGAGAGATGTCGAAGGGGGGTTATTGGTGATTTTGTTAGGAAGTTTTTGAAGAATCCAAAAGAGCTTGAAATACTTGGAAATGGTAAACAGAGCAAAGAGTATTTGTACGTTAAGGATTGCATCAACGGGATGCTGACAGGTCATCTACAATCTTCAGAGAAGACAAACATTTTCAATTTGGGTGTGAGTTGTCAAACAACAGTTGACGAAGTTGCTAGTATTGTTATTGAAGAAATGGGATTGAGTAATGTCAAACGGAAATACACGGGTGGCAATAGAGGCTGGATAGGCGATAATCCAATAGTTGAGCTTTCTTTGAACAAGATTAAAGGTTTGGGATGGAATACTGAAGTTTCATCAGAAGAAGCAATAAGGCGTACAGCTAGATGGAACATTGAAAATGAACAGGAGGAGGTGTAGAGATGAAAATGAAAGACATATTCAGATATTTGGCAATGTTTGTAGTTATTGCCTTGCCTATGATAATTGGTTTTGCATGGGGCTATCTCTTTGAGCAGAATATTGCAGTCGAGGCTGGGTATACATATTCGTATATCAGACCAAGTTTGTCCTTGTCGTTTTATGTAGAACTATTATGGTTCTTCCCTGTGGCGATCTTCATATTGCCAAAAATGGTCGGGAAAATTTCAGAAAAAGTGGAGCCAGATCCGAAAAAGTAAGTGACCTTATGAAAACGGTTGTTGCAGGTGGTGCAGGTTTCATAGGAAGTCACCTTGTAAAGAGGCTTGTCGATGAAGATAGTGACGTTGTTGTCATAGATGACCTTTCTAGGGGAAGTCGCACTAACCTAGTAGATTTAGATCATAGACTGCTTGATGATATTTACATTGAACTGTTTGATTTGCGTAATGGAAGGAAACTTTCTGACATAATGGATGGAGCAGATACAGTTTTTCATTTAGCTGCTCGCGTTGGAAGCGTTGACTATCTTCATGGCAGTAATCTCGCAGAATTAACAGCTTTTCAGGACAATGTGCGTATTGATGCGAATGTTTTCAGTGCTTGTAGAGAAGTTAGTGTAAAAAAGATTGTTTATGCATCGAGTGTTTCTGTTTATCCAATGAACAGTCAAAGTTCACCTGATGCGATTTTTAGTGAGAGGGATATGAACTATCAGAATCCCGATGGTGGATACGGTTGGGCTAAGTTGTTAGGAGAATATCAGTTGGGTTTGATGAAGAATACGAAGATTAGTATCGCTAGGATATTCAGCATATATGGACCTTGCTCGGCTATTGACGAAACTGCTCAAGCCATACCAGCACTCATAAGGAAAGCGGTCAAGTATCCAACAGAAGATTTTGTGGTATGGGGAACGGGAAGACAAAGTAGAGACTTCACATACGTTTCTGATTGTGCCGATGCCCTTTTGCTACTAGAGAAAAACGCCAACAATCCGCCTTTCATAGCTAATGTTGGAACAGGTGCATCTACTTCTATTAGCGATATAGCTCGACTTATCGTAAGCATTTCTGGAAAGGCAATACCGATGAGATTTGATGAAAATAAGACAACGGGAACAGTTAGTCGAACTGCGAACATAGGAAAATTGTTGAGTTTAGGATGGAAACCAAAGGTAACATTAGACGAAGGTTTAAAGTTAACCTATAAATGGCTAGAAAAGAGGTACAGATCCGAACGAAGTTAGCCATGTTATGCAGGGATGTTCCATTTGAAGAAAGAATAGGGCTAAAGGACAATATGAGCGTTCTGGACGTAGGATGTGGTTATGGAGAAATTCTATCTAGGTTGAATGCGGATGATGCGTTTCGTGTTGGTCTCGATATGACCAAGAACAAGTTGATAAACGGACACGACGATTTTGCTAATGTTAATTTCGTGTTCGGTGATGTAAGTTTCTTACCATTCAGGAATGCTACTTTTGACGTGGTTATGTCAAGGCAGGCAGTTAGTCATTTCTGGAATCTTGATAAGGCAATTGGGGAAATGAGAAGGGTAACTTGTGAACGAGTTTACATAGAGGATTCAAACATATTCAACATAATTGTGTTTTTGAAGCTGCTGTTCCGTTTTGGTCCAGATTGGTTGTGGAATAAACAGAAGGTGCTTGAGAATTTTGGAAAAATGGAAGATATACACTCAGTTTTTTGGTGGAAGAGGAAAATTAGAGATCCTATTAAACTTCGGACAAGAAAAGAATTTTGGAACTCATTGCTCGATACAATTTGGAAGTTTTTCGGACCTGATTGCATTTTTAGTTTTGAATTGCATCAAAGAGATTGTGGGAATGAATAAGATCAGAGTGTTAATGGCATCAGTTTCCTTCGGAGTAGGTGGGTCGTATGTACAGATTCATTCTAAATACATGAACAAGGACCATTTTGATGTTACTGCGTGTGCTTTGTTTGATGATGGTGAGAAAGGTGAACTTTTGAGAAGAAGTGGCATAAAAACAGAGGTGTTGCATGGTGACTTCTCTACAGTTGAGGATTTGCTAAGAAATGTCGATGTTTTACACATTAATCAAACTGGGTATAAGCACCAATCGATATTGAGAATGGCAAAAAAGGTTGGAGTTCCTGTTGCGATTGAGACTGACATATTTGGTTGTTATCCAAATTCTCCAGACGTAGAGAAGATCGTAGACTTACATTTATGGGTGAGTAAAAATTGCGCTTGGTCATATATGAACAGAGAGAACATTTCAATTGGAGATTTTCTAGTAAAGGGCAGAGTGTTATATGATCCTATTGATGTTGAAGAGTTTGACAAACACAAACCCTCTGAGCAACAAATCTATGATTTCAGGGATGAACTTGGAGTAAATAATGGCGTGACGCTGATTTGTAGAGTTGGTAGACCAGATATTTCAAAATGGTCTCCCTTTATAATACATATGCTTTGGTATCTGGTTCGTAAGATTCCTGTTAAACTTTTGATAGTTGGTGGCACGCCTAAATGGGTTTCTAGGAAGATAGCCAAGTATCATTTAGAAAAGAACGTTATAGATTTTGGTGTTGCAACTGAAGACGAGCTGATCAAAATATATCATTCGATTGATCTCTTGACTCACTGTTCCAGGATAGGTGAGTCTTTTGGGAGAACAATAGGAGATGCTATGGCAGCAGGAAAGCCTGCAGTTGTGAATTCAACTCCGTGGATGGATAATGCTCAGATTGAACTTGTCGATAATTTTGTTACAGGGTTTGTTGCTAACACTCCAAGTGTATTCTCGGATGCTGTAACATTAATTGCTAATGACAAGCATCTTGCAAGGACTATGGGAAACTTGGGCTTTCAAAAGGTAAAGGGTCAGTATGATGCTAGGAGTAACACTAGGTTGCTTGAGAAATATTATGTTGAAATGCTGGCTAGAAAGGGAATGCTGGGTGATGAGGAGCTGTTGTCTGAGTATAAAGGAGTTGCAGAATTTCCTTCTAGTGATGACATCAGAGCTTATCCGATAGAATATCAAAGGAGGTTAAAAAATTATTTTGGGAATGTGTCTATGATTAATAGGTGTTGGTTAAAGATTAAACAGTTTACCCAACAACGCCCACGAAGAGGTTACATCTTTAAAGACACGCACTTGCATATCCCTCCAATATTCTAAAGTCGTGGTTATATGAACAAGGTAACTTTGGAGCGCGCACGCTGAAATTATGACAATCACGATTAAAACACAGTGAGATGAAACATGCATGAAATTTCCGTTCTCCAGAACAATAAGCAATTGGTACAAATATCACAGATACAAAGCTGACGGCTGGAAGTTCAGTGACGAACGTAGGATGTTTTACATTCGAGAGTATGATGAGTGGTTACAATTTTATTTGCCCATTGCAGTGGAAGGATTGACTGTGTTAGACGAGGGAGCTGGAGAAGGAGAAAGTGCAAGATTCTTTTTAGAGCATGGTGCAAGGAGTGTGATTTGCGTGGAACCAGACGTTGTGGCGTTTAAAAATCTTCTCATAAACTCTAAAGAAAGACCGATAGTGTGCGTGAATAAGAGGTTTGATCTGTCAGACTTAAAGTTTGACTTTGATTTTATGAAGATGGACATTGAAGGTTTTGAGGAAGCAATGCTATCTGTTTCTGACTTTGACAAGCCTTGTGTGATAGAATATCATGGACTTCAACTCAGAGAGGCATTTGAGAGATTAGGATATATAATACGCAACAAACCGACTCCCCCATATACTATTGGGTATGCTTACAAGAACTTGGGAGATATTAAACCATGATCTCTACTATTGTGCTTTCAAAGAATAATGATGATACGCTTGATGCGTGTTTAAGGTCTGTTGTAGATTCACTTCCGTATGATAAAGAGGTTCTAGTTGTGGATGCGCATTCAACAGACAATACGCCGAACATTTTGAAGAAGTATGATGGGAAGATACGTGTTGTTTATGATAAGGGTGAGGGACTAGGCTGGAGTAGAAATTTTGGAGTTAGAAATGCGACTCATGACATAATAGCGTTTGTTGATTCAGATGTGATATGTGAAAAAGAACATTTCCTAAAGATAATGAACTACTTCAATGAACATCCAGATATAGGTGCTCTTGACACTTCGGGAATACATCCGATGATTGGTACGAAAGTGCAAAGGTTAGAATCGTTGTTTTGGGCAACAGCTGAGTCAGGCATTTCTAGTCAGGCTTCTTAAGAGGGTGGTCGATATCGTTCAGACGCAGTGCTTTTGATGCTGTTAATGGTTTTAGAAGAGGAGGTGCTGACGATAATGATTTCACTTACAAGCTGAAGAAACATGGTGTCAAGATAGCAAGTATAAGGACAAACAGTTGGCATATGCCAAGAAGAACTTTGCCTGAGTTGATCAAGGAGATGGAACTTTGGGGAAGGATGGGGGCTTATCTTCAATATCAATGGAGAAGTAATCGAGTCTTCACAAGAGATATGATGAACAGAAGGATATTTCGTATTTTGAGGAACGGTAGGGTGATGATGTTTGTTGCCTATTTGGCGTCTCCGATAACTGGGATAAAGTATCTTCGAAAGGCGAAGAACTTTCAATTGTATTTGCATTTTATCGTGAGGCAATGGGCGTGGACATTTGGGTTCATACAAGGCAATTTCGACATTGCATTCAATCACGACAGGTATTTGAGGGCACATCTTGAAGATGTTTGAAACCAACGCGCGCGCTTTCTGATAAAAAAGCGTAACTTAGAAGAGAAATCGCTCTGCACACAACGCTTTAAACTGTCCCAGTGCTAATGGTGTCTAGCAGAAAACATAGGCGCATCAGAGTGAAGGTAACGGACTTACCCATACCAGAAACCGTTAAAGAACTCGTAATCAGGTCTGGAATCGTTGAACTTTACCCTCCGCAGGAAGAAGCCATAAGAGACCGGAGCTCTTGAAGGAAAAAACCTCGTTCTGGCAAGCCCCACCGCTTCTGGAAAAACTCTGGTCGCCGAGTTTTGTGCCCTTAAACACATCTTGGAGAAGAACGGGAAGACCGTTTACCTGACGCCGCTCAGGGCTTTGGCGAATGAAAAGTTCGATGAATTCAGAAAATACGCGACGATAACGAAGAAGGATGGAAGAAAAGTCAGAATAGGCATAAGCACAGGCGATTTTGACAGCACAGATCCCTGGCTGGAAAGGTATGACATAATCATAACCACGAACGAGAAGGCAGACTCGCTTCTGAGACACAGGGCCAAGTGGATGGACGAAATCAGCCTCGTGGTCGCCGACGAAGTGCACCTGCTAAATGAAGCTGAGCGAGGGCCAACTCTCGAAGTTGTCTTGGCGAGGCTCATGCAGGTCAACCCGGATGTTCAAATCTTGGCTCTAAGCGCAACGATAAACAACGTGGATGAAATCGCAGGATGGCTCAAGGCACAACACGTCACCACTGAGTGGCGCCCCGTGCCTTTAAAGGAAGGAGTCTTGCTCCACGAGGAGATTCAATACAAAGACGGCGACGCCCGGAAAATAGAAAAGAGAGCAAGAGATGCCGTCACAAACTTGGCACTGAACACGATCAAGACAGGAGGCCAAGCGTTGGTCTTCGCGTCAACGCGGAAAAATGCCGTGACACTTGCTAAGAGGATGGCGACTGAAGTTGTCGGAGTCCTATCTAAACCCGCAAGGCGTTCTCTAGAACACGAAGCAGAAAGGATCATGTCGACGGGAGAAAGAACAAGGCTCGGCGAATCCCTCAGCGAACTGGTCAAGTGCGGTACGGCCTTTCACCACGCGGGCCTAGCTGGTGGACATCGAAGAATAATAGAAGATTCTTTCCGAGAGGGAAAAATAAAGGTGCTGACGGCCACGCCAACGCTCGCCTTCGGCGTGAACCTTCCTGCCAGAACGGTCATCATCCAAGATTACAGACGATATGAGGCTGGGTACGGCTACTACCCCATCAGCGTGTTAGAGTATAAACAGATGGCTGGCAGAGCTGGAAGACCCAAATACGACAAGACAGGTGAAGCCATACTCGTAGCCAAGACCAGTGACGAAGCAGACTATCTTATTGAAAGCTACATCCTTGCAAGACCAGAGCGCATTTGGTCGCGACTTGCAGTCGAGAGGATAATGAGGTCTCACGTGCTCGCAACCATCGCTGCAGACTTCGCTCACACTGAAAACGGAATCTACGAGTTCTTCGGCAAGACCTTCTACGCTTACCAGTACGACATAGAAGCGATCAAGAGCATAGTCGCAAAGATTCTCAAGTACCTGTACGACGAGGAGATGATTGAAGTCTTCGCCGAAAACATCAACGCAACAAAGTTTGGAAAACGCGTCAGCGAACTTTACATAGACCCAGTCTCAGCTGTCATAATCCGCGATGCGCTAAGCCGAAAACCCGCGTACCTGACAGACGTCAGTCTTCTGCACATGATCTCTCACACGCCTGACATGAGCCCCGTGCTGAGACCTTACACGAACGAGATGGACCAAGTGACACTGTTCATGGAGGAACACAGAGAAGAGTTCCTGATAGCCCCCCCAGACGAATGGGAAGACAGGATATCCTACGAACAGTTTCTCGGCGAAGTCAAGACGGCCATGACACTCAAAGCATGGATCGAGGAGACAAGCGAAGATTGGCTGATCGAAAAGTTCAGGGTGCAGCCCGGCGACCTCTACAGGACGCTTGAAAGTGCGAAGTGGCTGCTCCACGCCACACATGAACTGACTCTTCTATTCGGCAACAAACAGGCTTTAACCCAGACTCTTGAAACACAGCAGAGAGTTGAGAAAGGAGTTAAAAAAGAGCTGCTGCCGCTTGTGAAGCTTGAAGGAGTTGGCAGAGTCCGCGCCCGCATACTCTTCAACTCTGGGTATAAAACGATTGATGACATCAAACGCGTCCCGATTGACCAACTCCAAAACCTCCCGCTTATCGGACCCAAACTGGCGAAGAAGATAAAGGAGCAGGTCGGCGGCTTCGTGAAAAAAGAAACATGGGAAAAGCTGGAAAGAGAAGACGAATGGAAACAGAAAGCGCTCACCGAGTACTAGCGCGCGCTTCAATTGCACTTGAACCCTTGCGCGGTTTGTTTTCGAAAAGAAATTTCACTAGGGCCTCCGTGGGCACTGGTTTCTCCAAGAATTCGGCTCCAACCTCATACACTCTGCAGTATCTCTCATCGTAGGCACGCGCGTCATACGAGTACTTACTCATGCCTGCCCTCTACTCTTACGCTCTCTCTTCGTCTTCTTGACCATAAGGTCGACTTGCCTTGCCGCGGTGCCCAAGTAGTTCTTCGGGTTCAAAGCTGCATCGACCTCTCTCTTTGTCAGCTTTTGACTTACTGTCGAGTCTTCGAGAAGAACTTCCCCGAAACCTCGTTTTTCAAGCTCGCTTTTTATGGTCAGTTTCCTGAGAAGCTCATGAGCCGCTTGCCGATTCACACCCTTTCTTGTAAGCACCACCATAACAGCTTCCGACATATAGCGCCCTTGAGTTACCTCCATGTTCTTGAGCATGCGTTCCTCATCAACCCGCAGGCTACTCACTATGTTATTCATCAGGAACAGCAGGTAGTCTGTCAAGATACACGTTTCTGGGAGAAGAAAGCGTTCAGTAGATGATTGAGTCAAGTCTCGTTCATGCCAGGTTGTAACATCTTCCAAAGCTGGCACGACTAGGCTTCTCACGATTCGAGCCAAGCCGCAGACTCTTTCGCACAGCTCGGGGTTTCGCTTTTGAGGCATCGTTGAACTTCCAACTTGCTTCTCAAGTTCGAAGTACTCAGAGAGTTCACCGATCTCGGGCCTCTGCAACTCTCGAATTTCGGTGGCAAAATTTTCCAGCGAAGATGCAATCAAAGCCAGCACGCATGTGAGTTCAGCATGACGATCTCGCTGCACAATCTGCGTTGAAATATCGGCGGCGCATATCCCTAGTCTCTGCATGACAAGCTCCTGAATCTTCATTGCATGCTCTCCCAGACCGGCCTGCGTGCCCACTGCACCGCTCATTTTTCCAACCAAAACGCGCTCTCTGCACTGTCTGAGCCTCTGCATATGCCTTGAAACTTCACGCATCCAAACCGCGAACTTGAAGCCAAGCGTTATGGGCAAAGCGTGCTGGCCATGCGTTCTGCCAACCATCAACATGTGCTCGTACTGCAAAGCCTTGTCGATCAAGGTTTTTTCGAAGCTGCCTAGTTTTTTCTCGATCAATTCCAGAGCGTCCTTCAGCTGCAAAGCGTTAGCTGTGTCCACAATGTCGTAGCTCGTGGCTCCAAGGTGAACATACCCGCCGCTTGAACCGCAGGCCTCTGCTAAAGCTCTGACGAGTGAAGCAACATCATGCTTTATTTCACGTTCAATCTCCTTGATGCGGGTCAGTTTCACATGCTTCAGTGAAGCAGTTGCCTCGATCTTCTCGGCGTCCTCTTGCGGTATGTCACCGACCTCAGCGTGTGCCCATGCCAAAGCGGCTTCGACGTCGAGCATTTTTTGAACGCGGCTCTCTTCTTCGAAAATTCTCCTCATTTCCGCTGTTCCGTAACGACCCGTATCAATTGGGAGAATAGGCAAGGCTGCAAATCCCTCGCAGATAAACTACATCGATTAAAGATTAATGTTTTACCGAACTACTACATACCCACATGAACGGATGGGTCTTCTAGAATGGGCGCGATAACAGCTGTTCTTCAAAAGAAAGGCCAAGATGCAACAAAAACAGCGTTGGAAATGCTGAAAACGATGAAGGGCACGAACATAGAAGCCTACGGAATAGGCTCAGGAGCGACGATTGAAGTAAAGAGAGCCTTGGATCAGTTTCAGAATCAAAAAACAGAATCGTCAATAACTATTGGGTATGCCTTTTCCAGAATTCTCGAACGAGATAGAACTCAACCATTGCGCTTACAAGACGCAATCATAGTTTTTGATGGAAGAATCTTTCCAGCAGACGAACTAAAGTGTGATGCAGAAATCTTTGCACTCAAGTTATCAAGAAATCGAGAAGAAAACGCCAAGACATTTATCAAGCAAACTGAAGGCGACTTCGCCTTTGCAGTTGCTGAACAGGAAAGGCTCATCGTCGGCAGGGACAGCCTGGGTTTACGCCCCCTCTACTATGGAGAGAACAATGTCTTGGCGGGCTTAGCTTCTGAACGCAAGGCACTATGGAAGATTGGAATACAACACGTGGAATCGTTCCCTCCAGGTCACGTGGCTCTAATAGGCAAAAGCGGCTTCAAATTCACTCTGGCAAGAACAGTTGTCCACTCAGAGCCAAAAAAGGTCACGATGGAAACTGCTTCTAGAAGACTCCGAACTCTACTGGAACGAGCCGTGAGGGAAAGAGTTGCAGGATTAAGAGAGGTAGCAATCGCGTTTTCAGGAGGCCTGGACAGCAGCATGCTAGCGTTCTTTGCCAATAGGACTGGAGTCAGAGTCGAACTCGTGCATGCAAGCATGAAAAACCAAGATGAAACGGAGCATGCAAAAAAGATGGCTGACGAGCTTAAACTGCCATTTCACTCCGTCTCGCTAACTGAGGATAACGTGCTCGAAGCTCTCCCCATCGTCCTGTCTCTGATCGAGGAACCCGACCCCGTCAAAGCGAGCATCGGCATCCCTTTCTACACTGCAGCAGAGAAAACGGCAGAAATGAAAATCAGAGTAATGTTGGCAGGTCAGGGTGCAGACGAGCTTTTCGCAGGTTATAAACGGTACGTTGACGATTATATTCTGAAGGGAAGAGAAAAAGCAGAAGAAACGATTTTCAGAGATATTGTTGGGATGCACAGGAACAACTTCGAAAGGGACATGAAAATCTGCAACTTTCACGGTGTCGAAATGAGACTGCCTTTCGCAACGTATGAGATCGCGAGGTTCGCAGTTGATTTGCCCATTGAGCTGAAGATTCAGCCAATGGAAACCACGTTGAGAAAGCTTGTACTGAGAAATGTGGCATGCACCCTTGGACTTCCACAGTTGATAGTGGAGAGACCTAAGAAAGCGGTGCAATATTCGACAGGGATAAATCAGAGTCTTAAGAGAGCCGCAAGACGGAACCATCAGACACTGAAACAATACGTGCAGGAAAAATTCCAAGCCGACGTGAAAAAGATGATGCAAAGTTGAATAGCGAACAGGGTGAACAGGTTAAAAAGCAAGTGAAAAAAAGTCTACAGAAGCTCTTGTGGCCCTACGTTAGCACCGTGCGAAGGATGTTCAATTAAGTAAGGCTCGCGGTCACTCGACCACTTGGATCGCTGTCTCTGGGCATTGGACTTCACATGCTCTGCACACCAGACATTCTTCAGGTTTTACCGGAACCGATTTTCCATCTTTGACCTCGTAGACGGCCACTGGGCATGTATCAACGCATGTTCCACAACCTGTGCATTTAGCATTGTCAATCACTATCTTCACCATTTCTCATTCCTTCTGATGTGAGAATTTCTTTCAGAGCGAAGCAGCAGAATAAAAGGGTTTAGGTGCATTTAGCCAGTTTCTTCACGTAATCTTAGGAGGACCCCGTTCATGGTTGCTTCGGCCTTTTCTTTTCTGCGCTGGTAATCCCCTAGGAGTTTTCGGTATGCTTCCAAGGAAAGTTCTCCGCGGCTGTGACGTGCTTCGATAGTCTTGACGCTAGATTCGACCTCATTCATTCCGGTCTCTGCCACTTCAAGTTCACGCATCAAACCTGCGTAGTGACCGCCCGCCGACCTCATCCTTTCCCTGCTTTCGTTCAAGCTTCTAGACACTGCGTTAAGACGCGTTTCCAAGGTTCTTCGTTGCACTTTGTACCGTTGCCTGGGTAACTTGCCTTTCCTAGCTTTGCTTTCAAGAGAATCGATTTCAGAAGCTATCTTCATCCTCTCCTCGTACGACTCCACGAAAGACCTGATGTATTCCGGACGAATCCTCATGCCCGCCGTGCCTACGGCGGCGACAGGTATCGGAGCTTTAGGCCTCCTCAAAACCACAACTGCCAGACAGCCGACCATTGAGAGGGCCAAAGCCCATATGGTAGACGCATAGCCTAACCATAACGGGCTGTAATCATAAACTATTCTGACGCTGAAGTTGTCTAACGAGAACACGCTCTGAGCGCTTATAAAAACCTCTTCCTGGAAGACATTCTTGCTAGTACCGTATGAGCCGCCAGCCAAAGAGTCTTCAAACGACTGCAACGTTGCACCTTGAGGCAAGACGAAGGTCACCGTTGTTTTATTGATGTAGTAGTCCAAGTCTTCGAACATGGTCATACTCAGAGCAAAACTGTTGGCTCCACCCTGCTGCTGAAGATAGATTCCACTTGGCAAGCTATAGGTTACGGTGAACAAGGTTGATCTCGCAGGGTCCACAGCTGTCGAAAAAGTGATTGTGTAGCTGCTCACGTTGGCAACAGTCTGCGTTGGCGGGAGCATCGTTCGGCCAAATTGATCCTGCGCGTTCACCTGAGTTGCGTCTGGAGGCAAAAGAACTTCAACAGAACTCAAAGTGCTGTTCACCTCCGTATTCGTTACGTAGTAGGAATCTGTACCCGTTATATCTCCAACCGGACTTACACTTATCTGGCGGTTAAGCTGGTTCACATCATAAAGTTGCATCGCACTATTAGCAACGTTAAACACCTCAGTTGACGAGTTGTAAGCAAACGCGGCTAAATTCGTCTGTGAATAAGTCAAATTATTCATCGTCCCCCCGACTAAGACTGAGCTTGTAGGCAAGACTATTGAACCGTTGAAGGTGTCAGCAGATGTCACTAGACTCGGAAACATGGGAAAAGCAACAGCAAACAATGTGGCATTGTCAGGGTCTTGCTCAATCAGAGCGCTTGAAAACAAGACTTGAACGCTGAAGGCTTGTGGCGCACCATTTGAAAAATCAACCTCTATGCCGTAGAAGCCGACGTGATCTTCCAAAGGCACGCTTAGGCTAACGGGAAAAGTGTTAGATGTGTTACTAGCGTCTGAAGCGACACAACGGAGAACATAAGAGCCAAACGTGTACGGGAAACCGAGCAGAAAACTTGGCGGCACTTGCCCAGACAACGTCAGCGTATCATTCATCAGAACAAAACCATTAGACAAGACGCTTATCGTATGATTGACGTTTTGCACTTCATAATTCGCATCTGCCCTAACGCTTCTGGCGTTGAACGACATTGAGACAGAGAATATCATGGCCACAACCAGCAATGTGAACACCCATGTTGCCTTTCTCAAGCCGTTATCCTCCACTGCGTTCCCAAAGATTTAGGCTTCCTATCTATTGATGAGCCCATTTATTTACTTTTGGAGATAGACCACATACGTCACGTATATACTTACCCATCGAAGGGAACAATGAGAATCAGTACTTAAAATTTAGGCGCTTTTCTCGTCAGAGTTCCCCGTGTCTTAGGTAGTAGTCCTCTTCTTTCTTCGCTCCGAAGTTTCTGACACCTTTCTCCTTCAGCTGCTCTTTCAGCTTCTGAGCGTACAGTCTATCGATTTCGCCTCTCTTTTCCATGAAATCTATGATCCGCTCTGCCTGCTCCGGCGTGTCACATCTCCGAATAAAGTCTACGACGTCAGGTACATAGTGAACGAAGGTTTCTCTCGTGGCATGTCTTTCTCCAGCCTCATTGTCTGTTCGAACAGAGTTAACTGAGACCTTGTTCTCGCCTGATCCCAATTCTTGGGCCAGGTTCGGAAACATCTTCTTGAAGGCTTTCTTTTCGAGCTCCAACGTTGCACCTCGAGTACCAGCCGTGTTTCTTCACGCATCTATGGAAAACGCAAATATTTAAACGTCTTTTTTGGCCCGTCATCATATGGACATAGGCTTCTACCTTTCAGGAGGAACAAACCTACGAGTTGGGGTTTCTTCAAGGATTTTCTGAAGTTCTCGCAAGCGGAGACCGACTATTTCGTCGCCGTATATTTCGCATTTCTCGCTGAGACAGGCTTCGTCTGGACTGTGAACAATAATTTCAACTTGCTCTTTGATCGGAGACTCTGTATGAATGTGGAAGGAACCTTTCTTCTTTCCCCGCTTCGTAACGTTGACCCATTCAGCCCGTTGAATCTTTAAGCCGGTTTGTTCAACCGCCTTCAAAACTTCTCCAGGTTCGTCATGATGGACTATTATGTCCAAGTCGCTGTCATGGTGAATTGTGCCACGCCACACGCTTCCAACCAGCACGGGGTCGAACCTCTTCAGAGTAGTCATGATCCTGAAAGCTTCTTTGCGCATCCTGACTAATCTTTCCTGTCTAGCAGCCCCTTCATTCTCCTCTGCGATCCTGTCAATTTCCATGGCAACCTCAAGGTTTGTCGGCATGAAGTGAAGCCCAAACGTTTTTGCAGCCTTCAACTTCGCCTGCTTGTACTCTTTCTCAACTCCGTTGTAAAGAAGATTAGCAGCTTCTATGGTGACCTTCTTTCTTGAACTCACAGAATCGGCGGTCAACGCGTCACCGAAGAAAAACTGCGTTCAACGCGGAACTTAAGCTTAGCGCTTGAGAATCTGCTCATAAAGTTCCAACGTTTTCTCAGCTATCTTGTCCCACGTGAACTCGCTCAGAACCCTGCGTCTACCGTTTTTCCCAAGCCATTTCCTTTTCTCATCACTTTCGAGGGCGCTGTTTATGCCCCAAGCGATGTCCGACGGGTTGTTCGGGTCAATGTGGTAACCACACTGTTCCTCACCGCAGCAGACAACTATCTCTCGCATCCCACTGATGCCAGCGGCGCCCACTACGACTGGACGCTCCATGCTCATCGCCTCCAGAACCACTATTCCGAAAGGTTCATAGAAGCTTGGGAAAACCGCAACGTCACAGGTTGCATAGTGAAGGATGCGCTCCTCCTCAGGAATGAACTCAAAACGAAACTTTACGAAATCACTCATCCTCGTAGCTTTAACCAGGTTCACCAAGTATTCCTGAAGGTCGCCGAGACCAACGATTACGAGTTTCGCCTTCGGGTTTTTCTGCAAGATGTGCGGCAACGCCATCACAAGCTTATCAACACCTTTAACGCCCACAAGCCTGCCTATGAAGAGAATCATGAAATCGTCATCCTTGATGCCGTACAATGCTCTAACCTTCTTGACCTGATCGGCAGTCACGGTCGCCGGGTCGTATTTCTGCGGGTCAACTCCATTGTAGGCAACCTGGATTTTCTCTTTCGGAAACCCTAGGCCTATCAGCTCATCCTTCATCGCATAAGAAACTGTCACGATCAAGTCAGCTGCTCTTGCCGCGTGAAGCTCGATGTTGCTCACCGTGATAGATCCGTTTCCAAGCGTTCTTCCTTTCTCCGTTGAGTGAACGTGAAACGCAAAAGGCAATCCTGCCTCTTTCTTAACAGTCATTCCGCCTATAGCTGAAAGCCAGTCATGAGCAACGATAAGGTCGAATTTTATGCCTTCCTTTCTTATCAGCTCATTAACGAGTTTTGCAGCGCTAAGATAATTGTACACGAGGATTTTTGAGAACAGCTGAATCCCCCTGCCCCACTTCTTTATATCCTCTGCAACTACGTCAGGCAGTGAGTCAGAAATGTCAATGTGCAGCGGCCGATGAATTTCGATACCACGCCATATCTCCCGCGTCGGTAAACTGCCAGCATCATCATTCATCGTGAAAACTGTAACATCGTTGTCTGTCAGGACAAATTTCCTAGTGATCTCAGCCGCGTAAGTGCCCAAGCCGCCAACGATCTTCGGAGGGTACTCGTAAACGAGGACAGACAGCTTCATCACTTTTCACCAGTCCACTCTAACAACAATTCCTTAATGGTTATTGAACAATGGTTTATTTACCTTGCTCACTCAGCATACACTTCAGACCGCATTGACGACCATCCACCCCCGAATAGACGCCTTCTCAGCCTAGAAGCAGAAACATCAAATTGTCATTCAAGGCAGATTCCCAAATTGGAAAATTGTGAAAAACCTATTAGGTAGGTGCGACACAATTAGGTGAAGTGCAACAGCATGAGTGTATCACCTGTTAAACGTTTGATTCTTGAAACCATGTGGATGCTTGACAAGCCCGCAAAAGTGACGGAAATAGCCAAAGACACGGGTGTGAAATTTCCTGCCGTCATGATGCACATCCTAGGACTCAGCACGATGCAATGCGTAGCCTCGCCTGAAAAGGGGATCTATGTCATAACAGAGAAGGGAAAGAAGACTCTTGGCATTCCAGAGGTTGACAAGGAAAAAGCAGCCGAAATCTTGAGATATTTACCCGCGGAAAAATCGTTCCACTTCTACGCAGACGTTGGAAAGCCCTTGAACGTTTTCGCGGCGAGCCTCGGAGACTTCTGCGAAAAGATACAGAGAATCGACATCGGCTCGATAGAGTTTCACATAAACCGTGGAGATTTTGAGGCATGGTTCACTGACTTGGGCGACATTGAACTGGCGAGGAAAACACTGCTCGTCAGAGAGCAGAAGATGAACGCGGAAGACCTTCGAAAGAAACTCTACGAGATCGCAAAAAAACGATGTGAAGAGTTGGCCAAGGTTAGAGGTGCTTAGGACCGCGCTGAACTAGGCTGGCTAAACCGTTTCTTCAGCCTCTTCAACACTTGTCCCAGCGTTGTGTACTCCGTTTCTTCAGTTTTATAAGCGCCGTTGGATGATTGATCGAGAACAGACTTTGCTGGCCATGCTGAAAAAGGGGAGCAGAGGCAACGAGAAAAACAATTGGTTTTTCGAGAGCGGCAGGAGCCGTGAAGCTCAGAGTCAGCTTGAGAGGCGGGTAGGCAAGAATGAACGTGTTTGTTGGGTTTATATCTGAATCCAAATATCCATGGTACGTTGAAACCGAGGAGGGGAGGGATCCCTAGCCTGCCAGGAAGAGAAAGTGAGTCTATGGGTTTACGCTTCGACGCCACGGATGGAAGTTGGACCCTAACGCGCACGCTTGTTCCTAAATTCCTAGATTCTGTTCAAGGGAGAAGCATGGCGTTTTCAGATAGGGGGATGGTTACTTTCACGGTTCGAGCTGGGTGCTCTCTCGCTCTCACGCCCTCCCCCCCGGGTATCCTATATGGTCCAAATATGGTTGAAGAGCAGAATGAGTAGCGCAAGCTGCTTCCCAAAAGAATTCAGGAACACGCTAGCGCGCTGTCTTATGAGAGATCGTTCTTCCTTCTAGCCAGGCATGATCACTTAGGACTTCCTTTTCGCTCCAGATTTGTCCTGTTGATTTTAAGAATTCCGAAGAGAAAAACAATAAGGCTACTATCAACCAAACAGTACTCTTAGAGTTGAAAAGTGAGGGCACTTGGATGGATGAGTTAAAAGTTGTCTCTGCAAAGATTCCTGAAAACGTCTACGAGGAAATGCTATTGCGAGTGCCAGAAGGAGACCGCAGCAATTTCATTCGAGACGCCATAATGGAAAAGCTGCAGAAAACGCCTAGACCAGACAGAGTGTTGGAGCTAAAAAACCGCGTAGACAAGATGGAGGAGGACTTGTCGGAGATCAGAAAATATCTGGCAGATCTAGAACTGCTCACTTATGAGCGGGGAACAACGAACCCTCATACGTTTGCCCTGGACGAGATTGACCACAAGATAGTTGATTACTTGTTGCATTACAAGGGCGCCACCACGCCTGAACTGGCAGAGTACTTGAAAACAAACAGGTGGCTCGTCCTCAACAGGCTGAGAAGAATGCAGAAGACTTCCAGAAAACAGCTTGGAAAACACATAATAGAATACTATCCTGGAGAAAAATCTGGGAAAAAGAAGGCCTGGTGGATAAACGAAGAACTAGTTGAAACGTAATCCGACATAGCAAGAATTAATTTCTTTCTACGCTTCACTGTATTCTGAGGGCCCGTAGCCCAGTCTGGATTAAGGCGTCGAATCAAGACAAAAGATGCGCAAGCCTCCGGGCACGACAGATGGAAGAAAACCGGAGAACAGGGGTTCAAATCCCCTCGGGCCCGCCACCCTATCGATACTGTGCGAGCCTTTTCAACGCGCACTTTCCTAGATTATCTTCACCTATCTTGAAAGTCTCAGGCTCCTCCTTCTTCAGTATGGCTCTGAGAGCTTCAGAATCAAGCTCGCTAACAAGTTTAGATATCTCTTTCTTCGCTGAGTCAACATGCCTTTGCAGTAACACCTTGTCCAAATACACGCGTCCAGCGAGAGAGCATATCTTATCCATCTTTATGAACCATTCAATCTTTGAAGCTTCTGCTTTTATGTCGAAGGTTATCGGTCCGGCGACGCATGTTTCAGGTTTCACAGGATGAATGAGACACTTCTTCGTCTTCTTATCGTGAAACACACAGTACCCATCTGCGGCCAATCGTGGAAAAACGTATTCTGCCTCGACAAATGGCTTCTCGACGCTAATCTTTTTCGCTCTGAGATAAGCCTCTATGATTTTCCTGCGTTTGTCTGTCACCGGAGGCGTCGTCTCATGGCAACAGCTCCAACCGGTCCTGCATCGACTGCACGTATCGAAAAAATCGGTCTGCCTCTTGCTTTCAGTTCTTGAAGACATAGAGTTTCTCCGTCGCTGCCTTTCGGAAGTAGATTTGATTGTCAATAAGACTTTCTGCAAGTTTTGAATAAACATTGAGTATGGCTTCCCTGAAGTCTGCTTTCTGCCCTCTCACCTGGACCCTCTC
This sequence comes from Candidatus Bathyarchaeota archaeon, assembly GCA_963707955.1. Taxonomy (GTDB): domain Archaea; phylum Thermoproteota; class Bathyarchaeia; order Bathyarchaeales; family Bathycorpusculaceae; genus DASPPK01. The sequence continues at coordinate 1,345,166 of OY970176.1, forward strand.
CCGCACGATTTCTGACAAGTTCCCTTTTGTGACCCTTTTCTGTATTATTGACAGGTAATTCTTCTCCTCTTCAGACACATTTTCGAAAGCAATTTTCAAAAGAGACAGAGAGACTTCGCTCTGGCCCCAGTACTTCTAGGGTTTTGTACGTAGGTTTCCGCCTGTGTTTAGTCGTTGGTCAAAATTTGATATAAACGGAGTAGTTAGTCTTAAATATAGCAGCTGCAATACGGAACCTTTCAGTTACCTGGTGTCAAATGGGTGCTGGTCGTCTCTAACATCGACCTAACGACAGATCTGCCAACGATGAAGCCAGTCTGCGTTCCTCAAATCGTCGATAAAAGATTTTACTCTCAACCTCAACACAGACTACCGCTACTTGAAAACGGCCTACTACGTATCAATGCACGCAGAGGTTTTGGGCAATCCGGTGATTCCTTCAACGGAAAGCATAATTGACGCCAGCAGAACGCCGATTTTACTGCTTAAAGCTTCAAAGGCTGGAATTCCTACTCTGCCCTATTTGATGGCAAGTTCTGTGAAACAAATAACATCTCAGTTCGCTTTTCCAGTTGTCGTCTTCGCGGTCAACCCGTTCTCCTACGAAGGCTACAAAACCGCTGGAAACAGAAGCGCCCTATACAGATCCGTTAAGAGTCTAAGCATGAACTACAAGTTCGCCGTTTGTGTGCAGCCGCTGAAGGGTGAGATGCTTTCGTTCAAATCTATCTTTGGAAAATGTGAGCATACGGCAGAAGTTGCAAAGATTTCGGAGAAGATCTATGAAACTTTCAAGATCCCCATGTGCAAACTTCACGTTCAAACCATTGAAGGCAAAGCCTACCTGTGTGGGCTTCAGCCTCTAAGAATTGAGGAGATTTTCCCATCTGATTTGGAAACGGTTTCGACAGAGGTTTTTCGGATGTCGAACAAGGGTGAACACCTAGTTGGCTAGGATAGCCTGTTTCGTCGAGAAATACAACTTCTCTGATCTGAGGGAAACACGGGCCCTAGAAAATTTCAAGCGCACAGCAGAGGAAAAGGGACACGCGTTCGACTTCATGTTCAGAGAAGGCATCTCAGAAATCCCGAAGTACGACGCGGTTTTCATAAGGGCGACGACGGACCCTCTTTTCACGGCCTACGTGGTTTCGAAAACAGCGTGGGAGCTAGGTCTGAAGGTTGTCGACGACCCTGAATCGATACAGATCTGCGGGAACAAAATCCACCTGTACGACCTTTTCGAAAAGCACAACATACCAACTATCCCAACACTCTTCCTGAACAAGAATGAGATGCATCACAAACGGTTCTTGGAGATCTTTGAAAACCTTGGAAAACCAGTAGTCGTGAAAGCGCCATACACGAGCTTCTCAAGATACGTGGAAAAAGTTGCCTGCGAAACAAGCTTCCGCGACGTGGCCAGAAGATTCTTCAGAAAATCCGACCTTCTCGCCGTCCAAACGTTCATGCCTACCTCTTTCGATTGGAGAGTCGGAGTCCTGAATCGCGAAGTCCTGTACGTGTGCAAGTACATGATGCCTAAGGGCAGATGGAAGCATGGTGCCAAACGCAGAGGAAAGCCAACCTTTGTCTGGGGCAGGACGTTCTCGCTTAGAAGAGAAAACGCGCCCACAGCGCTTAAGGAACTGGCTTTAAAGGCTTGCGAAGTGATCGGACACGGACTCTACGGGGTGGACATCAAAGAAGCTGACGGCAAATACGTGGTAGTTGAGGTTAACGACAACCCGAGCATCTACGCCGGCTACGAAGACTGCAGAAACAAGGACCTGTACGGAAAAATCATAGACTATCTAGTTGACTAGCCCTCGTTTCCATCAAAACATTCACTCAGGACGCGATTGTTTTATAAAAAGCTGAACTTACATGCATATTGAAGTGATACGATGGTTCACGTTGCAGTTGCCGGAACAGGCCGTGTAGGCGGCCAAGTAGCTTTCACCCTGATCTTCGAAAGATACGTGACTCAACTGTCACTCGTTGACACTGCGCCAAGAGTTGCGGAGATGACGAAAGAAGAGATGCATCACGCAATCGCGAGCCACGGCTTTGACGTGGAGATCAACGTCTACGAAAACAGCAAGTCAGTTGAAGATGCAGACTTAATAGTCATAGCTGCTGGGTTTCCTAGAACGCCAGAAATGAGCAGAAGAGACCTGGCAGCAAAAAACGCGGCGGCTGTGCAGCAAACAGTAGCGGACACCGTTGACAACAACCCTGACGCGTGGTACTTTGTGATAACCAACCCTGTTGACGCAATGACCACTCTGGCCAACAAAACCGCACGAGGCAAAAGGCCCATTATAGGAACGGGCACAAACCTTGAAACTTCAAGGTTCAGAACCATTCTATGCCGAGAACTGAAAGTCCCAATAGGCACCGTTGAAGCCTATACGGGCGGCGAACACGGAGAAGCAGCAGTCCTACTGTGGAGCACAGTCAAAATCAACGGGCTACAGTTAGACGAGTATTTGAAGAAAACGGGAAAGAAGCTTGACAGAGGAATCTGTGAGAACTACGTGAAAGAGGTAAGCCGACAGGTCATAACTTTTCTGGGCGGAACAAGGTATGGCCCAGCAGGCTCTTTCATAGAAATAATCCGGGGAATTCTGCTGAACACGGGGAAAGTCATAAGCTACTCCAGGCCGACAAAGTTTGAGACGACGCCTGAGCTGGTTTACGTCACGGTGCCGGCACGAATCGCAAAGTCTCTTGGACCCGACCTGTGGGACCTGCTCGCTAAATCAGAGCAAGAAGCCATCAAAGAAGCTGCTGGAATAATCTACAAGACCTACTGCGAAGCTGTTGGAGGAAAGAGCTGACCTTGAGAGAAGCTGTTGAAGACTACGCTTTCTCTGAAAAAATGAGTGTTGACGAGCTTGTCTCGCAGATGGAAAAAGCCTGGGGGTTCACAGCTGGAAAGTTGGCCGTCGGCCTGAGGATCATGGAAAGGATGGTTGAAGACAAGAAATGTGTAAAATTCCTTTCCTTCACTGGAAACCTAGTGGCCACGGGAACAAGAGGCGCCCTCAAGGAGCTTGTGAAAAGAAAGCTCGTTGATGTTGTCGTCACGACCTGTGGAACCGTTGACCATGACGTGGCGAGGTGCTGGAAGAACTATTACAGAGGCTCGTTTCTTATGAGTGACGCAAGGCTTCATGGAGAAGAGATAAACCGATTAGGCAACGTTCTCGTCCCAAATGAAAGCTACGGCATGATAATCGAAGAAAAGATGCGGCTCCTGCTTCAAAGCTTGTGGCAAAAAGGAATCAAAGAGTGCTCATCGGGCCAACTTTGCCGAGAAATAGGAAAGAGCATATGCAATGAGAGTTCCATCCTCTACTGGGCCGCAGAGAACAAGATACCCGTCTACGTGCCAGGCATCACAGACGGAGCCGTTGGATACCAAATGTGGCTTTTCTCACAGGACCATGACTTCAGACTCAACCCTTTAAAAGACTCTGGAGAGTTGAACGAGATTGTTTTTGAAGCGAAGAAAAGTGGCGCTTTGCTTGTAGGCGGTGGAATATCAAAGCACCACACGTTGTGGTGGAACCAGTTCAAAGGTGGTTTAGACTACGCGGTGTACATCAGCACCGCTGATGAATGGGACGGCAACCTATCCGGCGCCAGACCGCGAGAGGCAGTGTCGTGGGGAAAAATAAGCGAAAAAGCAAAGAAGACGATGATTGAAGGCGACGCTTCCCTGATTCTGCCGTTGATGGTGAGTGCACTCATAACAAGAATCGGAAAGGCTAGGAGACGCCGCTGAAGAGCCACGACATGTCTGGGGCTTTCCTCTTCGTCTTAACTCTCTCGCAAAGCGCATGCGTAATCAGAGGTAAGGCTATCGTCGCATCGCAGTAGCACACTGCCCTCTTTCCGCCCTCGTCGATTTTTCCCCAGCTTATCGCCTCTTCTAAGGTGCACCCTGACAAGCCGCCCCACTGAGGCGAGTCCGAAGTGATCTGAATCGCGTACTTGTGCGGGTAGTAGTACTCCTTCAGGCCTTTGCGAAGATGACCCCTCCTTCCTGGCACTCCTTCGTCCAATGTTTTAGGCGAGACAGATATGGCAATGAGCTGCGTGAAGTCTTTCGGCACGCCGCCGCCTATGTAGACGACGCCGACTTCCTTGGTTTTCTCTCCTATTCCTACGAACTGGTCGAAATCCTTCACCTGGTCCAGCACGACCGGGTGTCCCGCGTTCTTTGCCATGATGAATGCTTCCCCGTAAGCACTATCAGTTATTGCTGGACAGAACACCGGAACCTTGTTCTCCGCCGCTGTAGCGGCTATGCTCTTCACTCCTTTCTTGCTCAAGTATTTGCCGAAAACGTAGAGAAGCTCCGCTGAAGTGTACACATAGTCCTTCTTCAACTTCATGAGGCCCTCAGTCATGAGTAACTCCATCTCGCGATAGTCCGTTTCTTTCCCGAAAACGTCGTAATACCTGTTCACATCAGCTTTCAGAAGCTCCTCATCATTAACATGTTGAGAACCTTGCCAATAACCGAAGCCCATGGCATCTACGATGTCCTCTGAGACGTTCGCACCTGTTGAAACAAGAACGTCAATGTAGCGGTTCTCTATCAGCCAGTTGACGATCTTCCACTGGCCCGCAGTGCTCATCGAGCCCGCAAAACCCATTATGATCGTGAGCTCTTTTTCTTTCAGCATGGCTTCCCAAACGTCGACAGCTTCTCCAAGCTTTCTACCCTGATAGGCCGTCTTGCCCATCTCGGCCAGAAGCTGGGAAACACTCTTTTTGCCAACTTCAATGGACTGAACCTTCCTCTTGAAGTAAGATTCCTTCATAACAGCGCCCCACTTCAGATTATTCGGCCTGTATATGAAAGTTTCTTTTGAGAAAAGATGGAGACTGACAGTGCGAAGGCAGCAGGTTGGATAAGAGCTTGTACTGACGCTGTGGTAATGATCGAGGCAGGAGCCAACAGCATAGGGACAAACTCGGCGACATCTGCGGTCAAACAGATATCAGCCTAGACTTTCACATTCTTTCGGGGGCCAACACACCGATTAGGTTCAATGCGTTCCGAAGCACTATCTTAACAGAGTCAGTTAAAGCAAGTCGTGCATCGCTGAGCCCTCTAGGCTTTGCGTTTATCACTGGAAAGCGCGCGCGTGCGCTGTAGAAGGTGTTGAAAGTGTCTGCTAAGCTGTTTGCAAAGTCGGCGATGAGGTTGGGTTTGAGGTACTCCGTTGCCTCTACGAACGTGTCTGGGAAACTGGCCAACCTGATTATCATTTCGCGCTCCAGATCTTCTTTCAGTTGCTCGTACGCTGGCTCCGCAGGTTCCCTAGCTGCTTTTCGCAAGATGCTGCAGGCTCGTGCGTGCGTGTACTGAATGTAGGGTGCGCTGTTTCTTTCAAAATTGAGGACGCGGTCCCAAGTAAACATTACTGGTTTCGAAGTGTCAACCTCGACGAGCGCGTAGCGCACCGCACCTGTTCCTACGAAGTCCGCGATCTTCTGTTTTTCTCCGTTCGAAAGTTGTGGAGAGCGCTTCGAAACCTCTTCGTACGCTCGTTTTACAGCTTCGTCCAAGACTTCGTCAAGAGTGATGTAACGCCCCCTGCGACTGGACATCTTGTAGCCTGGAAAAGTGACCAAGTTGTAGGCGAAGTGAACCAGACTGTCCGCGTACTTGCCGTAACCCAGAGCGTGCAGGGCTATTTTCAGCTGCAGCTGAGCAAGGCTCTGTTCCATGCCTATGACGTTGATAACTTTCTCGGCTTTTTCAAACTTGAGCAACGTGTAGGCAACGTCCCGCGTTGTGTAGAGCGTCGTACCGTCAGCGCGCACGAGAGTCAAAGATGGAATATCATGGCCCTCCCTTAAGCCGAGCCGCTGCCAGAGACCAAGTTCTCTGACGACTTCTTCAGCTTCGAATTCCAGAACCCCGCCTTCAGCGTGAGTGAACCGAGACTTCTTGAGTTGCCGCAGAACCTCTTCAACTCGTCCGCTCCACATCAGGTCGCTTTCCCAATCCCAAGAATCTAAGACAACACCGATCTTACCCAACGTTTCCCTGAAGCCTTCTAGACACAGTTCGCTGACCGTCCTGACGAGGGTCCTGGCCTTTTTGTCCGCCGCCTCATACGCCTGATTGAGGATTTTTATCGCAGTCTCTGGGTTTTCGTCCTCGCCGATTCTCGTCAACAGCGTTTCGAAAAGTTCAGGATACCTGTCCTTCAGGTCTGCGGCGACGGCAATCCAGTCGTCCAGTTCCTTCGTGATTTTCAGGATTTCTTCGTCCGCAGCTACAGTTTTTGCGCGCTCAAGGTCTCTTTTCAGGCGGTTGATTTCGACGAAACAGCTCGTAATAGTGTAAATTTTGCCGATGTACTCATCTGGTTTCTCGTCTGGCTTCGGCTTGCCCAGTTTCTCGTACCCGTAGGCGATGACTGACGATTGACGGCCGACATCGTCGATGTAAAAGTGACGATGGACCGTGTGTCCCCGAGACGTGAGCAACCGGGCAATGGTGTCCCCGAGCACCGGGTTTCGAGCCGTCCCAACCGTTATGGGGTGAAGAGGGTTGGCGCTCGTGTGCTCCACGATGATTTTAAGGGGCTTTTCGGTCTTGATGAAGCCATAGTCTGCGTCAAGATTTCTCACAGAGCTCAGAGCTACCTTTGAAAATCTGGTGAAGTCAACGTGGAAGTTTACGTAGCCTCCGCCGGCTGATGAGACTTTTTCGACGAGACTGAATCGCGATTTATCAATGGCTTTGACCAGATGCTCCGCCAAGTCAAGTGGTTCTTGACTCACTTTTTTGGCGAGCTCAAAGCACAGTGAAGAAGCCAGCTGCCCGTACTCGGGGTTCGGCGGTTTTTCCAAGGCCAAGTCTGTGATTTGAACTTCGGGAAGGAGCTTACTCAAGGCGTAGGCTAGGCTGGTTTCGCATTCTGAACGGAAAGCAGCGAACGGGTTCTCGACGATCTTGGACACTTGTCAATGGCTCCACAATTCTCTAAGCTTTTAAGAGGTGAAGTGATATTTTAACTTGAGAAACGATCGTCAATTCTTACATGGACGCATTTGGTATGAAGACGAGAATAATCTTTTCAGAAAAGTGCTTGACGTACGGGTCCTGGCACACGGAAGGCCCAGAGAGGGTTCGAAAGGCTCACAGTATCCTGAAAGAGAAAGGCTACAGCTTCGTGACGCCCGAGCCCGCTGCAGAGGAAGATCTGCTGAAGGTTCATGATCACGAGTACCTCTGGATATTGAAGAAGGGGCTGGTTGAGGATGATGACACTCCGGCGTACGACAACATCTTCGAGCTCGCCAGGCTCTCAGCAGGCGGGGCAATCGTGGCTGCTAAGGTCAAAGGGTTCAGCATCATGCGTCCACCAGGCCATCATGCTGGGATAGGCGGCGCAGCGTTGGGCGCGGCCACGCGGGGGTTTTGCTACTTGAACAACGTTGCGATAGCTGTGAGGTATCTTGGTAAGCCCACTCTGATCTTGGACATTGACGGGCATCACGGGAATGGAACGCAGGAAATCTTCTACGGAGACAGCATGGTCACGTATGTTTCTCTTCATCGGCATCCGAACTTTCCGGGAACAGGCACCGCCTCCGACATGAACTGCCTCAACTTTCCACTTCCGCCTGAGTGTGGAGACACGGTTTATTTGAAGACTCTTGACAAGGCTTTGGGCACGGTGGACACGCGCAAGTTTGAAGCCGTGGCTGTTTCAGCAGGGTTTGACACTTACGCTGGAGACTTGGCTTCGCTTGGCTTGTCTGAGAAGGCGTACAGAGGGATTGGCGAAAGAATCGCGGCGTTGCAGAAGCCTACATTCTTCGTTTTGGAGGGCGGCTACTCAGGACAGCACGTTGGAACAGCCATAGACGAATTGTTAAGAGCCTACGAAGATGTCCGCTGAACTCAAGTCTACGTGAAGGCCAGCATTCGTTTACTTGATTAGTTTCTTTTTCATCTGGTTTATGCTTAAGAGGAAGAAAACGAGCGTGACAACGCCAATCCAAACTATGCTAAGGAGCATGGTTGGTTCGAAGTTTCCAAACATTAGCCCTCTGGCAAGGATCACGGTGTGCGTTAAGGGGAGAACTGCCTGTGCCAGAATCTGCATGAACTGGGGAAGGATTGTCAAAGGGAAGAAGGTTCCGCTCAGCAGGAACATCGGGGTTATGAACAGGAACCCTGGGTAGTTGAAGAAATCTATGTTGGGCGCCAGCGCTGTGAAGCACATTGCTATCGCCGAAAACATCAACCCAGCGAAGAAAGCAAGGATGGGAATCAGCAGGACCAGTGCGCTTGAGACCAGTCCAAAGGCAGCTACGACGGCCAAGACTATGCTTGAACTGATCAGACTTCGGGTTGCGCCCCAGAACAGCTCGCCTGCTATGACTTCTTCAATGTTTATTGGTGTGGTGATGATGGCGTCAAAGGTCTTCTGGTAATACATTCGGACAAACGAACCGTATGTACACTCGAAGAATGCAGAGTACATGATGGAGATGGCCACCAAGGCTGGTGCGATGAATTTGACGTAAGAGTAACCTAGCTGTGCAGCCGACACGAAACTTCCCAGCCCGAAGCCCAAAGCAGCAAGGTAGAAGATGGGTTCAAGGAGAGGCGGGAAAAAGTTGACTTTGTACGTTTTCATGAACACGTCAAAGTTTCTGCGCCAAACCTTCCGTACTCTGTACGTCAACTCGGGCAGTTTGAAGCTTGAGGCAACGCGGCTGGACCTTTTCATTCTCTGAGTTTCCTCCCAGTTAGTTTCAAGAAAACGTCCTCGAGGTTAGCGTTCCGAACGGTGGCACTCTTCGTTGGAAAATCTTCGAGAAAGCTGGCGAACACTCCATGAGGCTCAGTGGCAAAAACTTGGATCCTGTCACCCACGATTTCCACCCGAGCCTCTGGAAACTTATTATTGATCGTCGCCACCACTTTGTCATCATAATCGACTTCCATAACTTCTTCTCCAACATGCTTCCTGACCAAGTCTGTCGGAGTGCCTTCCTCGATGATCTTGCCATTATCCATGATCAGTGTGCGGTCGCACAGTTCAGCCGCCTCATCCATGTAATGCGTCGTCAAGATAATGGTCACGCCCGATTTCTTCAGGCTTCGAACCTTGTCCCAAATCAAATGACGCGCCTGAGGGTCAAGTCCCGTTGTAGGTTCATCCAACAAGAGTATCTGCGGTTCGTTGATCAATGCCCTAGCGAGAATTAATCGGCGTTTCATACCAGTCGACAGTTGATCAATAATAACATCGCGCTTTTCTTCCAGTTGAAAGAACTTGAGCATCTCCTCGGCTCGCTTGCGTGCCTCATCTTTGGAAATGTCAAAGTAGCGGGCGTAGACGGTCAGGTTGGTTATGACGCTGAAGTCTGGGTCGAGGTTTTCTTCCTGAGGTGAGACGCCTATCATCTTCTTTATGTCTCTGGGGTTTTCAGACACGCTTATGCCCGCCACCGTTAGCTTGCCTGACGCGGGAGGCAAGACACAGTGAATCATTTTGATGGTTGTTGTCTTTCCCGCACCGTTGGGCCCAAGAAACCCGCAGCACTCACCCTTGTAGACTTGAAAGTTTATGTTGTCCACTGCAACGAAATCGTCATACTTCTTTGTCAGGTTCTGCGCTTCGATGAGGACTTCTGAAACCATGCGGTTCCTTCCAAGAGTCTACCTCATGCATACAGCACGCGTTCTTAAGAGAATTACTTTTCACTCCTCAAAGTGCCTGAACTCTTCTATCCTCGGCTACATATTTGTCAAGGAGCGCACACGCAGACACTTCATGCAAGGTTTTGGCGGGCCCGCAGGGATTTGAACCCTGGATCTCCGGCTCCGCAGGCCAGCGTCCTAATCCAGACCTAGACCACGGGCCCATATGACTGGATTACGGTGTTCTGACTATTGCCTAGGTAAGATATTAACAACTCTAATAAAACTTAAGAACAGAGGCTTAGCTGAAGGCACACAGTCTGGTTGCTTCTGCTTCTCCTAGGTATGCTACGGTATTGAAGGTTCTTGCAGAAACAGGGGTTATGCCTCATGAACTGTCCAATGTTTCAATCAGAGATATTGATGTGGAAAGGGGAGTAATGAATGTTAGCGCGCGCGAGAGCAGAATTGAGGATGCAAATGTAAGAAAAACAGACCACATTAGTCGAAATATGATATTGACCGTGTGGGTCAGAATGTTTTGTTGCATCTCGCTCGTCTCTCACTCCATCACTATTAGGAGACTCTTAAGTGTTTATTCTAGTAACACTGTATTGTCTCACAAGTCACTGTGCGGACATTTATCAATCCTTTTCCAGAAAATCCATCAGGGTCATTTACAGACTACATGACTTTTTCTTTTTAAGCCTTATGAATATCCTTATTAGACCTCAAACAACACAAGGCAAACTGGGGGTTCAAAACTATGTCTAGAGACAATTCACATGGAGAATCGGCAACTCCAAGTAAGCATATTATCGTTGAAAATCACGTTGTTGGTATTGAGAGTGTTAGTATCAAGACTCGTCATGAAATTTCTGTATTGGCTTATGATTTTGCCAAAAGTTCTGTTGAAGATTGTCGCAGATATCGAGAGTTTTGTGATAAAGCTAAAGATGTACAAGAAAAAATGGGACATCTTCTCAATGAAATGCAGAGTTCAGTGGCATGCTTTGTCTTTTGCGTAATTTGTCTAGAGGCATACATAAACACGTATGCTGGTGATAGGCTTTCTGAATTAATATGGGAAAAACTTGAACTAAGATTACGCCTTGAGGACAAGTGGATAGTAGTTCCAGAACTCGCTCTCAGAAAAACATTTGAAACTGACAAGGAACCTTATAAATCATTAAAATGGTTGGTTGACCAGAGGAATTTTATAGTCCATTACAAAGGCAAATTCAGTGAACCTGAAATGAATGACCGACTAGGGACCGCTACTGACAGAATTTTTAATCAATTTACATTGGAGAAAGCAGAAAGAGCATTTCAGCTTGTAAAAGACATGATTAAGAGCGTGCACAGTTTCGATGACTCGAAGGCTCCCGATTGGTTAGCCTAGCCTAAGCCATGCAGTACAGAAGTCTTAAATCAGGACAGTAGGTTGACGAAACACACGGTAGAAAAGTAGAAATCCTATCGATGCATACAGCAGGTCACGGTAGTGTTGGCATGTCTCGTGATGTTATATATGCAAAATACCAAAGAATAGTGATGAGTGGTTTCGGTTACGCTTGTCCGTTTTGTTACGAACGAGATAAACTGGTTTATGATATGGGCACCCCAAGTTACCTGACCTGCACGGCATGTGGAGCACGATGGAATCTTCACTGGTTTTTCGGCAAATTGACAGGGGCGGTATTGGTACAGGACAGTATGAAGGGAATAGGAGCACATTTGCTCCATAAGAATTATCCAACAGATTTCTGGCGAAAGATGGGTCTTGAAGGTCGCAAGGACTTGCCTCCGCCTTCCACTGAAATGACGGCAGCCAAGGAAAAAGAGATAATAACACAAACAAAAGTCATCGTGAAGGTCAAATGTCCTTATTGTACCAATCTATATGACGAGACGCTCGACAGATGTCCGCACTGTGGTGGAAAAAGGTAACAGTCGAATAAGGTAAATCAACTTGCGACAGACTCTAGTCAAGCTGAAAGAGGAATAATAGAAAAATTAAATCGGCACAGCAACAGAAGACGAACTGGGCACATGCATAGAATCAGAAAGAGAATCTTGAATGAACCATAACTATGATGATGAGGAAAAGAATACTGAACCAGATGAAGAAGATTCAGAAGAACCAAGACCTGTTGATGCTGAAGTTGATAGAAGAAAACGTGTTGAAATGCTCCTCAAAGAGGAAGAAGAAATAGACAAAGGTCAACCATTCAGAACAAAAGAAAGGAAGCACAATAATGGAATGACCAGTGAAGGAGAATTTCATTTTAAAAAAGCAGAAGAATGGAAAGAGATACATAGGAAAAGAATGAAATGGAAATGGGTTCTCGCAACTATTTTGATCTTGGCAACAATCATACTCGGTCTATTCGTCTTCTACTCGTATCCTAATCTCTTTTCGAATATAATTCCAAACCAGTCTACAACAAATTATACTCATGGAGAACTTGTAGACTATGCTTTGACTCTAATCAATTTGGACAGATCATCAAGAGGCTTATCAAATGTGAGCCTAAGTCCAATAGATTCGGGTCAAGTTCACGCTGATGATATGTTTAATCATGGGTTCTTTAGCCATTGGGGAACTGATGGGTCTAAACCTTACATGCGGTATACATGGGCAGGAGGAAAAGGGGCTGTCGAAGAGAACGTTGCAGCATATTTGCAGGGTAGTCCTTCAGATCTGAAGACAGCTCTGAAAGATTTGGAATTCAATATGATGTTTAATGATTCGGCTTCGAACTGGGGACACAGGGATAACATTTTGAATTCATTTCATAACGAGGTAAGCATTGGCGTTTCTCACGGCAATAGCCAACTGTATTTCGTTGAGGATTTCATAGATGACTACATTAACTGGTCAACCTTCACATTCACTCAAAATCAAGTTACATTAATCGGAAGTCTAACCAAACAAGTGTCTCTGAGTCAAGTCAATATATTCTATGATAGTCTGCCATCTAACTTGACGGCGGGTCAGTTGGATAATTCTCCCCACATTGGTTCATATACGCAAGGAACTTTCACTGGAATGGCTCTTCCCCCAAACTATCAATCTCAACAAGGCATAACTATAACAGCCCAAACTTGGGTGCAATCAGTCCTAACATTCCAGATAGAATTCGATTTGTCTCAAGTGTTCAATACGTACGGAAAAGGTGTCTATACTTTATATCTTCAAACCACCAGTCAAGATTCTCTTACATCATATTCTATCTGGCATGAATGACCGTAATGGAGATTTCAGAGGGTCCATAGAAGTTTTTCAATTTTAATTTAAAGGAAACAAGGTCTCTTCTTCATTCTTAGTGTTTATCAGAACAAATCTAAGATTCGTTCTCATAGGGAAGATGTTCTGTTTGTGACGACTGTTTGCTCATAGAACTTTGTTTCAAAAGACAAATAGCCTGAGAAGAGTAAAGATCCATACACATTCTAGGGGAAAAGGAAAGGTGGTACAACGGTAAAAAAGAAGGATTTGGTTCAATGTTTATATTTTTGGTTTTGCATATATTTCATTGTAAGAATTACAGAAGATAGTGAATGATGAAAAGTTATGCTGTTTGTGCTTTCTTACTGTTTTCAATGTTAGCTCTGCTTATACCGCTAAACATAGTCAAAGTAGATGCTGGCCTCGAATCAGGTTTGACGTTAGACTCTGGAAGTTATCCAGCAAGTATGGTCTACGATAACAATACCAATTCAGTATGGATAGCTTTGCATTATGGATATCCTCCATGGAATTCTTCGATAGCAAACATTGACGTTGCAAGCAAATCCGTTATAGGAATATATCAGCTTCCATATTCTTTGGATTCTGGTACATGGGGACCTTTTGCAGAATATATAACAATGGATTCTAACGGAAATGTTTGGGTAGCACCTTCTGATTATTTGCACTGGATTATACCTGAAGTCTATGTTTTTATGTTCAATGTATCATCTCAAAATTGGACAACAGTTTTGGTTGATAACACTTCTTTGTTTGGAATTGGAGACATAGCCTATACAAATGGATACATATGGGTTCTTGGCTACACAAATATATACAGAGTAAATTTCAACAATAACAATTCTGTGTTAAAGATACCATCACCATCAGGAATAACATTGTTAGACGGAAGTTTATGTGAAGACGGAACAAATCTTTGGATTAGCACTTCTAATAGTGGCTCTCTTTTAATGCTAAATACAACAGATAACTCTGTTAAAACAGTTCTAAACGGACTTAATAATCCAAGAGGTATGTGTGTTGACAACACTTTTCTGTACATTGCCGAACAAGGACAAAATGTTGGTGGCAGTGGCAATTTTTCTGGAAATACTATTACTGTTATGAACAAGATAGACTATGGTGTAACAACTATAACTTGTGAGAACTGTACAGGAGTACAAAATGTTGCAATAGATGAAAATGGTAGCTTATGGTGGACAGATACTTCGCCAAACGGAGAAGTTATGACACATGTCGGAGTTTTTAATGTTACATACACACTTTATGAATATGCATATTATGTGATCTATGTTCCTAACCCTGGTGTTTGGGTTTCGTACACTGGTAGTGCTGGTATAAAATTCTACAACTTCAGTGGATTTATCCAAGGTGACGTGAACAAAGACGGAAGAGTGAGCATGACTGACGTTGTTGATGTCTTGGGAGCATTTGGTGCAGTAAATGGAACTTCTAGATACAATCCAACCTATGACTTCGACAACAATAGCAGAATAGATATGTCAGACATAATGGTTGTTTTAAGACACTTTGGACAAGTATCAACGTAGTGAAAAACATCCAAAAATTCTCTTCTTTTTGTTGTTCTATTTTTGCTCATAGGGCTAGTTCTTCAAGGAATAGCAGAGTTTGTAAGCTAAAGTTAGAGGAATATGATAAGGGTCTAGTTCTTTCACCAAGTTTAGGCTTTTCCCATCAATGAATGCAGATTTCAGAGGGTTCATAGAAGTTTTTCATCGAAGTTCTTATGTTCACAGAAGATATTCAGTCAGCCAATCAGTACCTTTGAGCTTCTTGGAACATTTCTGCTTTCTAAAATGAAAAAGGATACATGCATAAGCTATAAGAACAACAGAAAAGGCAGTAATTTAGGGAGACGGAGATGGCTAGAGGGTATCTTTTTTCTATAGCTCTGATTTGTGTGCTAGTTTTGTTATCTCCTTGTCTTTTGAAGAAAGCTTATGCTACTGACGGTTTTCCAGTACACAATATCAGCACAGACTTGAACTATGCAACAATACAATCAGCAATCAATGCTATCCAGACAGTAGATGGAAATACGATTAGAGTTGATGCTGGAACCTATAACGAGACATTGACAATTGATAAGGGCGTTTCCGTAATTGGAGACAGCCCCAGTACTACAACAATCAATGGGCAGGTCACTATAATTTCTTCAGGAGTAGAAATCTTCAATTTCACCTTGAATGGTGGAATTAAAATATTCTCTTCTTACTATGCAACTTCACGCTGCACTGTTTCTAATAACACAATAGTTGGAGTTCCAAACATAGGGGATGGATACGGGATTCATGTCTACACCAATGAAGCTGGATTTGCAGATTATGGCATTATTGAAAACAATGAGATAAGAGATTTTAACTATACTGGCATATCGATTTATCGTGTTAGTGGTTGGACAATTTCAGGAAATGACATACACGACAATCTAAGAGGCGGTATATATCTTGGAGATGGAGAATCGTGTAATATCATTGGAAACTCAATCCATAATGACAATTCAATTTATCCATATACCTTCTTTGCATTAGAACTTGAATATTCAAGCAATAATGTGATATATTATAACGATTTTTTTGATAATGGCAAGTTTTCTCAAGTATATGTATCAAATGGCTATTCCAACAAATGGGATAGCGGAAGTCAAGGCAATTATTGGGATGATTATAAAGGAGTAGATAGTGGTAATGGGATTGGAAGCACTCCGTATTTAATTGACTCTTATAACCAAGATAATTTTCCACTCATGCACACGTACAACATTCCAGAGTTCCCATCATTCATTGTCCTAACAATATCCATGTTAGTAACACTACTAGCAGTCATAGTCTACTTGAAACTCATCAAGCAAAGATTTCAAGGACTCCATAGAAGTTTTTCATCGTAGTTCTGTCTGTTATTAACATATACAGCTATTATTGAGCTTCTTTTCTATCCAATATTCTCTTCATGATGTAGTCTTTAATACTAATTCTACTAGATTTGATTTCTTGAGTGACTCAGATGTTGGACATACCGTCTATTTCAGCAATTGTTGTAGCCACAGGCGTACTGGTTGGTGTTGTTTATTATATTCTGGATATGAGAAATCAGAGCAAAGTGAGACAAACAGACCTTGTAATGAGACTATACTCAACTTTCAATAGTCTTGAATTCCAGAAGACATGGGAAGAGGTTTTGAAAAGAGAAGCCAAGAACCTCAATGATTACGAGAAAAAGTATAGTCAGGCTGAGGTATTAGCAATTGGCATGTTCTTCGAAGGAATCGGCATTCTTCTAAAAAGAAAACTCATAGACATAGAGTTAGTTGATGACATGTTCACTATGCCTATCAAAACAACATGGGAAAAGATGAGGGATATTACATTAGAAGCCAGAAAAGTCAGAAATGAACCAACGGGTCTTGAGTGGTTCGAATATCTCTACGATGAAATGAAGAAGAGAGAACAGAAGCTCCGACAAGGAAGTTTCAAGAATGGTTGACATAACAGAGATTTCGGCTATTGTTGCAGCAGCAGGTGTGTTAGTAGGTGTTATCCTTACTGTGCTAGAGCTTAGACATCTAGCCAG
This sequence comes from Candidatus Bathyarchaeota archaeon, assembly GCA_963707955.1. GTDB lineage: Archaea > Thermoproteota > Bathyarchaeia > Bathyarchaeales > Bathycorpusculaceae > DASPPK01. Next base: position 1,361,704 of record OY970176.1, read on the forward strand.
ATCAAGACGAACAGACTCCTATTGGAGGATTATGTCCAGCTTCAACAGCAAAGAATACTTGGAAGCATTACAGAAAGTGCTTAGTCTGGAATTCGAGGACTACGATGACTTCACAAGAAAATATGGTAACTTGCTTTCAGGAAAATGAAGTTGGCGTACCATTCGCCATGGTTTGCGATCTGTATGAAACAACAGGCTTTCTTCTTCATAATGGACTACTGGAATATGACATAGCCAGCCAATTCCCAGTCATCCAAACATGGGAGAGAGTGAAGCCGATAGTAGAAGGATTAAGAAAGGAATCCACCAAATCGTATTACAAGTGGTTTGAATACCTATACAATGAGATGAAGAAATGAGAGCAAACACAGATTCAGCCAAGGATTTCAGAGGGTCTGTAGAAGTTTTTCAGCGAAGTTTCGAGATTTCAAGCTTAGAGTGATCAATCACAAACCATTTAAGATTCTTCAAAGTAGTATAGAAGTGCAAAATGGGGAGATAAAGAAGAATGGACAATGAAAACAATCCTTTTGAACAGAAAGCAATCAATAATAAGTCTGACGTCCTAATCCAGCCTAGACCACGGGCCCTTTTGGACGGACTAGGGTACTATTGCGCTCTCTGAAAAGTTTGTACTCGTCTGTCTCCGTCACAAAGTCGAAGTCGGACTCTATTAGTTTTTTTGCTTCTGCGATCAAGAATCGCAAAGAGAATGTGGTTTTATTGTCCCAGATTCATATCAAAAATACATATGGAAAAGGTCGCAGCTAGCAAAGCGGTGAATACCATAAGCAGGGCCCGTTTATTGAGATGGCAGCACGTGACTGGAAGCCGACTATCGATGAAGCTTTAGAAAGGGAAAACCGAGCTATCAGGTTTCACAAAACGCGTTACGTACTTTGAACACTGAGGATACTGTAGACTGTGATGGCATTGTGTTCAGAAGAGAATTGATTGTCACGCACTTGCCGCGCAATTTGCCTGCTTTCCGAGGAGCTCACAGATTAAATAGTTCTAGAGTCATTTTAGAATCTGGTGTTTTGTTGGATTCAAGAATTCAGCATCTCGTCGAGGTTAGCAAGCAGGTGATCTCGGATTGTGCATTGGAAAACGGGGCTATCGTCGCGGCGAATGGGTTCAAGGAATACTTTCCGAAAGAAGCTAAAGATTACATGTACGTGTGGCCCAGAGACGCATCGTTTGCATGTGTGAGCGCGGATATTCTGCAGATGGAGAAGATACAGGAGCGTTTCTTTGACTGGTGTATCCACCGGGCAGAAGGCTTCATGGAAGGGGGCTGTCTCTGTCAGAACTATTCTGTTAACGGTCCTAAAGCCTCAGCGAATTTTCAGCCCGACCAAACTGGTTCTCTCTTGTGGGCGATTTGGCACCACTTTAAGGGAAAACCGAAAAGAGCCTTGAAATACGAGATGCTTGTCAAACAGGCAGCTAATGGCCTGTGCAATAAGTGGAAAGAAAATCACTTCGATGATACTACAAACGACTTGTGGGAGGAGAGGTTCACCTTCCCCGATTTAGAGGATAATTTCACTTATTCACTTGCTGCATGCATCAAAGGCTTGAGGTGCGCAAACGAAATCGTTCCGAACAAGAAGTGGATGACCACTGCGGACAGCATGTTTCAAAGACTGAAAGAACACTACAGAAACTTCTTTATTAGAAGCTATGGAAGACTGAGCGATGAAAGAATCGACGCCTCAGCGCTTGGGCTCGTGTTTCCGTTTGACATTTTTCGGGCAGATGATCCGCGGATACTTGCCACAGTCGAACAAATTGAAAAGAAGCTGGTTCTTCGCGGCGGAATACACAGGTACGAAAGCGATGAATACGACGGGTGGATGTGCGGAGGCCTGCATCGAAGGAAAGGCGCAGGCGCTTGGCCGATCCTCAACTTCTGGATGAGCATATACTACGCGAAACTTGGCAACGGCGAAAAGGCTCTTCAATACTACAACTGGCCGCTTGAAAGAACTCGAGAATTTCTTCCTGAACAAATATTCGAGAACGATCTTCAAGTTTCAGTGAGACCGTTATGCTGGAGCCACGCGATGTTCATCATCGCTTCAAAAGAACTCGGTTACATACAGTGACCTGATCAAGACCGCAAAGTTTAAGCAAATTCTGCGCATTCTGTCGTATTCGACTTGGTGTTGAAGATTGGTCGACGTGCTCCTCATTTTCAAAGTCCATCAACCTTACAGGCTTAGAGAGAGTTTCTTCTGGGAAAGAAATATGTTCAAAAGAAAAACCAAGGAGGAACTCTTTGATTTCTACTTCGACAGCGCAAAGAACAAGGAAATTTTCGACCGCGCCGCCAGAAAATGCTATTTTCCAGCAAACGGCATCCTGTTTGACCTGATCGACAGGTTCAAAAAACAAAAAAAGAAGGTCAAAGTCTCATTCAGTATCTCAGGCGTCTTCCTTGAACAATGCGAAAGTTTCAACTCTGACCTTCTAGAATCATTCAAACAGCTTAGCGAGACAGGCTGCGTCGAATTCCTGGACCAGCCATACTATCACTCCTTAGCAGGATTGTACCCGGAGAGAGATGAGTTCACAGAACAAGTCCAGATGCATCGACAACTAATGAAGGACTTGTTCCATTCTGAACCCGTCGCCCTTGAGAACACAGAGATGATCTACAACAACGCCATCGCAAGAGTCGTGGACAAAATGGGTTACGGCGCCATGTTCACTGAGGGAGTTGATAGGATCCTAAAGGGAAGGTCGCCGAACTATGTTTACATGGCCAAAGGTCTGCGAGAGACTCAGGGTTCTCCTCAGAAACTTCAAACTCACAGACGATGTTGCATTCCGGTTTTCAGTAAGAACGTGGAGCGACTGGCCACTCACAGCTGACAAGTACGCAGACTGGCTGGCAGCGACTCAGGGACAATGCATCACCATTTTTCCAGATTATGAAACTTTCGGAGAACACCACTGGCCCGAAACCGGCATACACGACTTTCTCAAAAATCTGCCTCTGGAAATTTTAAAGCATGAAAACCTCTCTATGTCAACCCCCTCTGAAGCGCTGAGTAAATACGGAGCCACCGGAGAGATTGACGTTGAGGAACTCGGCGACACCGTCTCCTGGGCTGACATCAACAGAGACACGAGCGGCTGGCTGGGAAACACAATGCAATGGGCGTATTACACGACGAGCAAGGAACTGGAACCGCTCGTTAAGGAATCAAACGACAGCGAATTCCTCAGATTGTGGCGATATTTTCTGACGAGCGACCATCTTTACTACATGTTCTCCGCTGGAGGGGCACCCGGCGAGGTACACACGTACTTCAGCCCTTACAAATCGGCGGCAGATGCCTTCGTCACTGCGCAGGGAGCCCTGCTCGACTTCGAATCAAAACTGAGGGATTATTTGGACGCTGCAAATGAACCATTCCTGTTTTACACAGGAATGGGAGAAGAGAATTTCACAGGCATCAAAGCATGGAGTCTATTAGGCTTTCTCCAGGCGATACAAAGAATCGACACGGCGCTCATCGAGTTTCACAACCGAAAAGGAGATTTTGAAAAGTGGGCAATCGCGTCACTGCGGGACGAGAAAATGGGCAAGAAACTGGAGCAGATTCGAACCTCAAAGGTGCAAGGCGAAGAACTCCGTAGAAACTTGATAGCCACGATACAATCACGGTTGACTGAACTCAAGAAGCCCGTTTTTCGTTGAAAAATGAACGTTCGAGCCTAGGAAAAAGCCGAACACACCTTGACGATACCGAGTTTCGTGAGGAAATATCGGAGTCGCCGCAGATCGTCTCTGTAGCCCGCTACGTAGCCAGAGTCCAAGACTTCTGAAGCAGACCGTGCAACCTAGCGACGCTCATTCCCAATAGCTCGGCTAACTCTGCTGGCCGTTTGGCGTTCTCCCTGTCGACGACCCCGAGAATGTGCATCAACAGAAGAACCCTCAAGTCCTCAGGAAACTCTTCAGACATGAGGAACGGAAACCTAAAATGAATGGTACCGTTCCGGGGCGCCGCTATTAACGCAAGATCATAGACCTTCATCGTCTTTTCAGCGATCTTATCCCAATCATAGTCCCTAAGCACTTTTCGATACCCGTCCTCTCGAATCTTTTTAGCTACATCAGAGTTCTTGAGCACCCTTAGAATTCCCCAAGCCAGCGAATCGGAGTTGTCAACGTAGACCTTGATGCCCGTTTTTTCATGCTGCACTATTTCGCCTAATCCTCCTGTGTCGGTAACTATGACTGGCGTTCTTGCGGCCATCGCTTCCAAGGCTGTGATGCCAAACGGTTCGTAAAGAGATGGAAAGACAGCAGCGTCACTTGCCCTGTAGATCGAAATCAGCGTTTCTTCGTTAACAAACCCTGCGAAAAAGACGTGGCTAGCCACGCCGAAATCCCATGCTTCCTTCACTAGATAATCTTTCATTCCGCCTTCTCCGACGATCACGAAGTTCACGTTCGGCATCACAGCCAAGACTTTGGGTACTGCGCCGATGAGGACGTGCACGCCTTTCTCGTGGACGAGTCGTCCGACGAAGCACACTATTTTTTCCCCATTCTTCGCATACAGACGCTTAATGGGCAGAGTGTTGACTCTACCGTCAAACTTGGCTACGTTTACACCATTCGGAATTACGTGAAGCCTCTTACTATGCACGTTGAATGAGGAGGAGATTTGGTCAGCCATGTAATTGCTGCAGCAGATCACTTCCCAGCTTTGACTAATTAGGTGCCGTTCAACCTCGTCTATGGTCCTTTGGTAATCATTGTGGATTCCGCCTCTTCTTCCCATCTCAGTCGCGTGGATCGTTGAAACCAACGGTTTTGAGAAGGCGTCTCGAAGCTTCACGGCCGCTTCCGTGACCAGCCAGTCGTGAGCATGAATGATGTCTACCTCCGCGTTGGCGTCGTTGATCACGTCGATGGCCCTTTCAGCCATGGCCTGATTCATCGAAAAAACCCATCCTAGGAAGCTTGTAGAGGGAATCTTCGAGTTAAAACGATGCACCTTAACCCGGCCGATTTGCTCATCTTCAGGTGCTCCTGGAAAGGAACAAGTCACCACGTGAACAGTCACGTTTTTGCGCGCAAGCGCCATGGAAAGTTCATAGACGTGCGAGGAGATTCCGCCTATGATTCTAGGAGGAAACTCCCAGCTCAACATGAGAACAGTGAATCCGCCGGCGGCCATGAACTATCACATCAAGATACGCTAACATGTATTTAGGGTCTATTGCACAAAAGTTATTTGGTCATTTATCTTCTTGAAAGAAGCAGAGAATGATAATGTTGAACGAGTATGATCTTCCCCTGTCAGAACGGCTCCTGATCACCCTGCACAACCTCTGTGCCACCAACGGCGACATGGCTAGAAAGAGCGACGAGCTAGTTCAGATTCTTCAAGCCGGCACGGACGAAGTCAACCAGAACCTAAACAGGCATATCTCTGACGGATACGTCGCCGCTTTCACGGATAATGAAGGAAACAGAAGATTCTACTTGACAAACACTGGGATAATAAGAGTCTGCTCACTTTTCAGCTAAGGAAGTCAACAGTTTTGCGTGTGATAATCTTCACGTGGGAATTTCCGCCTAGAATCGTCGGTCCGCTCGCGTATTACGTGAACAAGCTCGCAGTCGAATTGGCAAAGAAAAGCGTTGACACGTACGTGGTTACGTATAACAGCTCTTGGGTTGGCTTTCACGCAGGCGCAGACGGCATAAAAGCCTACAGAATCTCAGACACGGTGAGACCTCAGATAAACGTCCTGACGTGGATGCTTAGCCTCAACCAGGAAGCTGAACGGGTCGCCTCAGACATCTACTACTCGATGAAACACGAAGTAAACCTGATAGACGTGCACGACTGGCACTTCGTACCAGCCGCGGTCACTTTGAAAAGGGCGCTGGGAATTCCTTTTGTTTTTTCAGTGGACAGCATTGAACCTCACAGGTCTCGAAACAGCAACGCGCCCTTAAGCTTGTCTATAACAAGCATCGAGTCGCTAGGAGTTTCCGAAGCCACGAAGATCATAGTCAAATCACAATGGATGAAGCAGGAACTGAAACACTATTACAATGCGCCAGACGACGTGACAGAGCTCGTCTTGCCTGAGTCTGAGGCATGGATAGAAGGAATCCTTGCGATTTATGAAAAGGGTCTGAGGGTGCTTGCCAGCTGAGCAGGCAACTTCGAGTTGTGATGCTTTCATGGGAATTTCCCCCGAGGACGGTAGGTGGGATTGCAGCCCATTTGTACTATTTATCTCGAGAACTCGTGAAGTTGGGTGTGGACACTTACATCGTGACATGTGATTTTCCTGGAGCGCCAGAACGTGAGGTGGTGAATGGCGCACATGTGGTGAGAGTAGATTCGTACAAGACTCCTTCTCCAGACTTTGCGACTTGGGATTCTCTGATGAACGTGAACATGCAGAAGGAAACCGCGACTCTAATCAGCGATCTCGGTCGCCAAGTTGACATCATTCACGCTCATGATTGGCTAGTGGCGAACGCGGCCTTGGGCCTCAAGCAGATCTTCCGAATCCCACTAGTAGCAACGATACATTCGACAGAAATCGGCAGGAGAAACGGGCTTCACACAGACTACGAAAGGATGATCCATCAAACCGAAAACTGGCTCGCTCACGAATCTTGGCGGATCATATGCTGCAGTCAATACATGGCACAACATGTCATGTGGGCCTACGGGCTTCCGCAAGACAGGGTGATGGTTATTCCAAACGGAGTCGACGCCAGCGTGTACGAAAAGGAGTTTGACAGAACCGAGTTCAGAAAAAGATTCGCCTTTCCAGAAGAGAAGATCGTGCTTTATGTCGGTCGGCTAGTATATGAAAAAGGCGTGCAGACTCTAGTCAGTGCTATCCCGAAGATCCTGTCGAGAGTGAACGCAAAATTCGTAGTTGTCGGTGACGGAGGCATGAAGGACCACCTGATGCGGCAAGTAGCAAACATGCGTCTTACGCACAGGATCATGTTCACAGGTTTTCTGGATGAAGAGAGCCTCAGAAAGCTGTATCAAATCGCTGACGTCTGCGTCGTGCCGTCTCTCTATGAACCGTTTGGCATCACAACCTTGGAAGCGATGGCCGCAAAGACGCCGTTGGTCGTCTCGAACACGGGAGGTCTCTCAGAAATTGTTGAGCATGATAAGACAGGAACAAAAGTCTATGCGGGCAACGCAGATTCGGTCGCTTGGGGAATAATAAGAATTTTACTTGATCCCGGATACGCAGACTGGATCAAACTCAACGCCTATAAGAAGGCCTTAGAAGTCTACGACTGGACCAGGATAGCAAAGGAAACGAAGGAATTCTACGAGCGGGTACTCAAAGAATACGATAGCGGCTCTTGGAAACCTACATGATTCCGCAGAGCCTTTGGGCTTCATTGATTCTTTCCCTGGCTTTGAGAGAGCAGACGACTGACCGATCAAGCCAGTCTTTACTGCCCCACCAGAAGTCATCGCTTGCTTCTGCCATGAGAAGCCAACGCCAAGCCTGGTCTAGCGCACTCTTTGCATCTGAAGAGCAGTTCATTCTTGCGCCTGCCATCTTTTCTTCAGCTTCACGGACATACCTGCTGGCCTCCAGAACACGCGCCCAAGTCCTCTGCCTCTCTTCGCCTCCGGTCCATTTCAGAAACCTGCCATCATCAAACGTGTCTGGAACATTCCAGCTTCCATCCTCAACCATCACCGTGTCCTTCGGCGGATGTTCAGCAAGGTACTCGCTTATGGTTGTCAATCTGATGAACTGAAAGTCAGGATCCTTCTTTAGAAGATAGAGAAGAGGCTCGAAAAACCATCCCCAAAAGCCTGCATTCTCTCCAGAGTGGCGGAACCACCCGTTTTCACCGTCAGTAGCTACGGTCAGCAGAAACTCCCCGTCGTTGTTTGGCACGATTTCTCTTTCAATTTCGTGTCTGAGCCAAACGGGGTTGTAGCCGCTCTGCTGCGCGATGCTGATCATTCTGTCGCGGGGGATCACAATTATGCGCTGTCCATCATACTCCGCAAAATGAGGCTTGTACAAGAGCTGAAACAAGTTCTCATTCTTGTTGGCGTTGACTATGTGAGGGCCATCGACTATCGTCCATTTTATGCCATTCTTTGCAAGCGCTGGAATCACCTTTGGGCTGAAGGCAAGCTCCGGCAGCCAAAACCCCTCAGGTCTTGCTCCGAAAGTCTGCTCAAAGAGGCTCAAATGCGCCTCGATCTGCCTCAGCTGGTCATCCTCAGGTATAAGCGGAAATATGGGATGAAAATACCCGCAACCAGTGAATTCTGAGTTTCCGAGCCGCTTCGTCTCCTTGTACCTATCCCATATTCCGTTCAACCTTTGATCGAAACCAACACTTGCCAACTCATTAATCTGCTCAATCAAACTGCCTGTAAAGTTCAGAGTAACCCTTGCGTTCTCATCCTTCTTGAGTGCCTCTGAAGGGTACGTGTAAGGGTGAAGCGTTTGGCCAAAAACGTCGCGAGCCAATTCTGACTCATACGTTGGGCCATTCAAGTTGTAACGTGGCTGATGCATGTGCAAGACCAGAGCAAAATACAAAGGTTGCCTATCCATTCTGCCATCGCCCAGATTCACTTGCATCTCGAAAGATAAAGTTATTATGGTGAATGCTTGCTATCTGAACTGAAGGTACCCTCTGTGCCCGAATTCTCACAAGACGAGATTACCGTTTTAAAAAAGATAGACCCCTTAGGAAAAGCGACACCTGAAAGCTTAGCTCGCATATTAGGCGAACCCTACACCGTTCAGCATCTTTCCGCCTACTTGAAATCGTTGGAAGAGAAAACGCTTCTGAGAAGGACACAAGAAAATCGGTCAGTTTACGAATTAACCCCGCTCGGACTCATAGCTATAGGAGCGCTACCTGAAAGCGCGAAGAAAATCTATTCACCATTGCCCCGTGAAAAATGCTTCTACTTCTACACCGGCGTCGGACCTGACAAGTTCACGAAAATGTCGGCCTGTAGCCTCTTTGACTTCAAGGAAAAAACAAGAAAAGTCGACTCAAGATCGCTGGAATTTCACCTCCAGAGAGGCGACATAGCAAAATGGTTCAATGAAGTCGTCGGCGAAGCAGAGCTGGCCAAAGAGTTTGACCGTTTGAAAACAGCAAACCTCTACGGCGAAGTGCTCAGGACCCGCATAACAAGGCTGATAGACGCCCGCATCGAAACACTGACTTACAGCAGAACCCGCGTCTGATCCTCAAGTCTATCGATGCCAGTGGGCTCTCCGATGCACATTCTGCTGCTCAGCTGGGAATATCCACCTAAGCGCCTAGGGAACATCGCTGACCACGTGAGCACCCTAGCCCATGAACTTGTCAAACGAGGACATGACATCGAACTCGTAGTTCTGGACGATCTGAAGCAAGGGTTCGAAGACGTTGCTGGTGTCCACGTCCACAGGGTCGCCAACCCCATCAGAACTCACCCTATGGCAAGCATCCTCAGTTATTCCGTCACCGCCTCGCTGCAGATGGAAGCCGAATCCTCAAACATTATCTACTTCTATAAACAACAAGGGAAGAACATCGATTTGATACACGCCCACGAGTGGCTCACGACATACCCAGCCATCGTTCTCAAACACGCCTTCCACACGCCTTTTGTGGTGACCTTTCACTCGATCGAGGGGCATCGCTGCCATGACAATTTCAACGCTACCAGCCTAGGGATCAAAGAAATCGAAGACATGAGCATATGGGAATCCAACTCTGTGATCACAAACACGGACTGGCTGAAAAAAGAGATCTTGAGATATTATGGCAAAGGCCACGATGAGAAAATAAAAGTGATCTGGCCTATTGGCTCAAACTGGGTTGACGAAATCGTTTCTGCGTACAGTATGGCTGCGCCATGAGTGATGCGGATGCGGGTTCTTCACCTGTCATGGGAATTTCCTCCTAGAATAATAGGAGGCGTAGCCTCACACGTCTTTGATCTTTCCAGAGCCCTTGCTAGGAGGGGCTTAGAGGTACACGTTTTGACGTGCAACTTTCCAGGCGCGAAGAGGTTCGAGAACATTGACGGAGTCAACGTCAACAGATTTGAAGCCTACGCCACGGCAGACTCCTTCTTAGCATGGAGTCTTCGAATGCAGAAGAACATGGAGATCAGCGGCAGCGACCTGATCAGCCGAAGTGGAGCCTTCGACGTTATCCATGCGCATGATTGGCTTTCCGGCGTCGCCGGCATCGGACTAAAACACCTATACAGAAAACCTCTGATCACAACGATGCACAGCACGGAATATGGCAGAAGAACAGGGATCCACAATGACCTTCAAGCGGCGATCCATGAAATTGAGGGCTGGATCGTAGGTGAATCTTGGCGAGTGATCACCTGTTCATACTACATGCGCAACCACGTCGCCTGGTGTTTCCACACGTCTGAAAACAGAATAAACGTTATACCTAACGGCGTCGACATCACAAAATTCAGCTTCAACTTCAACTACTGGGAAGTCAGGAATCGATTCGCACACGAATCTGAAAGAATCCTGCTGTTCGTAGGGAGGTTCGTCCCTGAGAAGGGCTTAGACACGCTCATCGAAGCGCTACCCATCGTCCTTGCAAACGGCTTAAATGTCAAACTAATCGTGGTCGGCGAAGGGCCCCAAAAAGAGGCCTATCAGGGAATGGTTAACGATTACGACCTGCGCCAGAAAGTATTCTTCGCAGGGCACATTGACGATTGGACACTAAGAACCCTTTACCGGGTGGCAGACGTGACCGTGGTCCCCTCGAAATTTGAGCCTTTTGGTATAGTGGCACTGGAAGCAATGGCCGCCCATTGTCCATTAGTGACGACGACCACGGGCGGGCTGAACGAAATTGTGGACGACGGCGGCACAGGCTTGAAAGTTCCAGTTGATGATCCCAACGCCTTAGCATGGGCAATCCTCAGGGTTGTGAGAGACGTCGGATTCAAAAACTACGTGGTAGAAAACGCCTATCGGAAGTGCTTATGGAACTACAACTGGGACAAAATCGCAGAATGGACAAACGGCGTCTACGATGCAGTTCTGAATGAGTACGCCAAAAGCACATGGAAACCATCTGGCTGAACAAACAACGCGCTGTTCCAGCAGACTCAGCATTCCTCTTTCCACTCACGCTATCTTTGCAATTTTGCCGCCAGCACCTCTTTTATGAAGAAAACTCTTCCATTTGTCGATAAGCAAAATCTATCATTCTTTCTCCCTGGTCGAACCAGAAATCGCTGTTCCAATATACGTAGCAACTCGTCTCAGCCATGAGGAGCGCTCTCAGCGCCTCTTCGCTTCTTGAGGTTTTTGTTTGCTCGTCATGAAACCTCCGACTCAACTCTTCTATTTTCCTCTTCATCTCCAACCGTCTATCTCCACAACCCCACCGTGAATGGTCCCCCAGCCATGAGCCTCCGACACCCTGCAGCTCGATCTCGCTGTCTGGAGGATATTCCCTCAGATATTGAGTAACCGTCATTGAGGAAACCTCTTCATCACTCTTCTCTCTGAAAAACGGAATGAACGTATCGGAGAAGAAATGGTTCAGCATGACGTTCCCGTTCTCGCCATCGGACGCGGGAACAATAAGCGCAGGGCACTTTCTGCCGGTTTTTTCTGAAATACGAGCGGCCTCCATGCATTTGTTATACACTCCATTTGCGTCACATCCTGCCTGTTGATCAATAAAATCGTACTTAGGCCTGAAGATCACCGTCATCTCTTCGCCGTCGGCTCTGAGAACATGTGGTTGGCAGAAAATCTCGACGTGCTTTTCGTACGTGATTGTCTTCGCCTTCACAGTCTCGATCGGCAGAATCAGCCATTCATATCCTTTGTTTTTCAACAGCCTCATCAGTGCACTCAGTTTCTCAGCGGCTGGAACGCCCATTTCTGGTAGCCAGAACCCTTTGACCCTCATGGTCGATTCCGGACCGAAAAGCGAACAGAACGCCTTTCTCCAGAAATCAACCTGGCTTTCCCAGTCTTCTTCAGGAGTCACAGGAAAATAGCAGTGAGCGTACGCTGTTCCAGAGAACTCTATCGAGTCAGGAAACTCATTAAGAACCTGCTTCCATAGCCCGATTATGTCTCCTATCACATTACCGTCGACATCTTCTTGGGAATGCAGTTCACTCATTCTGTCGAGGTTCTCAAGAAGTATCCCAGAGTAGTCGACTGCAACTCGCGGATGTTTTCCTTCACGTTCAAGATTTCTGACCCACAAAGCAGGGTTTCTATAAGCCCGAGCCATGAGTCGCCCGTCCCACCGATCTCTCGAGTCGTCAGAACTGAGCATCCTTTCCAAGTTGCCTATGATCCTATTACTGTCTGTGAACACCATCGGCTGATGCATGTGTAACCAGGGCAAATACACTGCTTTCATATCTAGGCGTAGACATCAAGAACCTAAAATAAAATGCTTCGGAAACAAATCCAGCAAACCCCATCAGAAACAGAAAAGAAGAAACGTGCGGGAGATGCCTCCACCCGAGAACAAGTCTAGCTTAGACGGGCCAGTTGGATGGATTTTGCCCCTTTAAATGCGCTTCCTGAACAGTTTGCTCACATCTATATCTGTCACGTAATAGGAGCTCGACTGCAACGTTTGAATGAGAAGCTGGGGATCCCTCCCCTCCTAGGTTTCAATATACCATGGATATTTGGATCCAAATATGCTCGCCTCCAACGCCTTTTGAGTTTGATCTGCTCGGCCAGAGACCGCTTTCTAATCGAGCGCGCGTCGGAGGTCTGGTGCTGCAACCTGTTGTGCCCTAGACTTACTATTATGATTTGTACAAGACCGCACCGAGCACAGATGGGAACGGACAACACGCGGGCATTGACGGCAACCGGCTTGAATAGCAGATTCTCATCATTGTTTTCGGAATAGCAACGATTGTATTGAGCACTATGTCCTATGTCAGGCGGAGAAAGAGGGAATGCGCACGGGCCATAGAAGAATCTGGCCAAGAGCGCATTCAAGACTCTTTTCTCTTCAGGGATGCGCCTCAAACTTTGTGAAAGGCTGCTCAGAATACTACTGTACAGCAAGGTCTTGTTCAGGAATGCAGGGGCGAGATTCAGGTATTATGGTAGGTCGGCGTTGTTGTCGTATCCATTGCTTTCCCAATAGCCTCGAAAGCTGGTGTCGTTGGATACTTCTATCTTGGTTAGCCACTTTATCCACTTGTACCCGTACTTGCCTTCAGCGGCTAGTTGAAACGGGAAGCCTTCCGTTGCCGGGAGGGTTACGTTGTTTACTTTGTAAGCTATCATTATGTTGTCGTCCACTATGTAGGAAAGCGGCAGACTGGTCGTGTATCCGTCTTGAGCATAGAATATTACGACTTGGGCATTCTGTTCGTACCCGGCTTCCTCAAGGAGGTCCTTCACGCGTACACCCTGCCACAAAGCCGTGACTGCCCAGCCCGTCACGCAGACGAGCGTGACAACTTTCTCGTAGCTTGTGTGATTGTTAATAATGTCGTCGTACGTGTAGACGGTTTGGTTTTGAACAAGCCCTGTGACAACAAGCTGGTAAGTGCTTACGTTTATGTATTGTATATCATTTATCGCTTCGAGTTGAAAATCATTTATCGACCCGAGTTCCTGCCCATCGTACACCCTGATTTCCCCCGGATAGGAGCCTGTTGGACCGCTGGTCAGGCTGGTCCACACCAAATTTCCCACGAATGCGGCAGCGACCACTATTATCGCGAGAATGGCCAACAGGAGGATTCTCCTTGCATTCATCGTTTCTTCGCTTCAAGGATAATATGACTTACGTCATACCTATATGCATTTTGCCCGTGTACCTCGCACCAACGGAAACGACTGATCGAGCTCGGTCAAAAATGCTTTTAATGTGTGCAACGCATAGTCTGAGACAAACTGCCCAGCCCAAAGAAATCGCAAGTGAAAACATGAAGCTGAACCGCAGGCTACAAAGCAGTTACGGAAAACGCGTTCTTCTCGTTGTCATACTAGTCTTGGTAGTCACGAGCGCAGTTTCTTTTTCACCTGCGAGCGCACGGGCAGCGGCTACCGCCATCAATCTTCCTCCCATGACCCTCACTCTCGTCGCCGCAAATGGCACCCAACTCGTCTTGACCTCTAACGATATCGGAAACCTCCCCTCCTACACGGCTTACGGAGGGTATGAAACCCAAGTCGGATTCATCAGGGCTCTGGGAAACTATACGGGGGTCCCGTTGATAACCATCTGCAATCTAGTTGGAGGAATAGCTAACGGCAGCAGCCTCAAAATAACAGCCTCTGACAACTACACCAAGACCCTCAGTTATGATGAAGTGAACGGCAATTTCACAACATTCGACACTGTGACAGGTCAACAAGTGCCTCACAATCAATCTCTCACCCCGATTCTGGCATACTACTTTAACGGTGCAAACCTTTCCTCAGACGAAGGCTCCCTACTCCTTGCGATCGTTGGACCAGAACAACTGGCCACGGAGGCCCCATACTGGGTGAAATTTGTGGTGAAAATGGAAATACTCAGTGCGCCCGCGCCAGCAGAGTTTCCATGGTTGCTACTGATAATACCTGTTGTCATGTTCGTGGCCATAATCGCAGCCGCAATTTACAGGAAAAGAGGTTCTAAACGGTCGGCAGAGCAAGTGCCGCAAATCTTAAAGAATGGATCATCACACATTTCAACATCTCAGAATACCAGATACCGCGCCAGAATGAGCAGAGCCGTGACAAAAAGGCCCAGCGCGATAAGAACAACGTTCAACAGCCTTGCTTCTTCCACTCCCCACCGTGTCAAAGCGGTTTTCAATCCGATCAGCACGTGAATCACCAGCAATATGAGAACGGGCACGGCCAGATTCAGATGCCAGTACAATGAGCGGCTGAACGTGAACACGCCTCCTGTCAGTTCGCTCGTCATTCTCGAGTTTGTGATACCGAATCCTGAAATCACAAAGATTATCAAAAGCACCACAGTGGGCCAAACGAGAAGACGGTTAAGTCTCTGCAAGTAGTTACTGCTTGGTTTTGTCAACGCCCCCTTGCCCTTGAAGCAGCTATCTTTGCGCAAGCAATTAAAGTCTTCTCAATTATGCATTCGTCGCGCTCTGTAAGGTTTCAGCAAGCGCACGCTGTGGGGGGTTAGAATCCAACGCGCCAGCCCGTTCACCTGCAAACCAGCCGCGCGCGCTAAGACGCGCAATTTTCCAAAAGTCATTTATATCTTGGGGGTAAGAGTGAAGAACGATCTGAGATGAAGTTCTTGATAATTACTAAGATGAGACAGACCAGTGTGGATGTCTGGGCTAAGCTTCTTCCGGCACACTTCAAGTATCTTGATGCTTTGGAAAAGAAGAAGGCTGTTGAGGTTTCGTATCATCTGATAGGTCATCAGGGCGATGTTCTGATTGTGAACGCAGACTCAGATGAAGAGCTGGCAAGCATAGTGGGTGAAGACCCGCTGTTCTTCTACACTGAAAGAGAAATTTACCCGCTTACCACACGCGAGGTTCACAAGCGAAGACTGGAAGAGATTTTTGGAAAGACCAGTGCACACACTCGAACGTCTTAGGACCGCGAGTTTCTAATCGGTGAGGGAGTGATGCCAGTTGATTATGTATTCGGGCAGCTTTAACCCTTTTTCTCCCAGTCTCTCGACGAGTCTGACTGGCAGTGGGCTCAGGACGTACGCTGTCCTCATGTAGAACCTTCTAGGTTGTCCTGGCTTAGTTTCTTCATCCAACACTATTTGCAGGTCTGACTTTTCAGTCAGAGTGGATTTTCTTGTTCCGGTGATTGAAAGAACCGTTCCATTCATTTTCTTCAAAGTGTCTGCCCAGGCTATGACAGGCTTGGTTTCACCAGAGAAGGACACTAGAATTTCAAGGTCGCCCGGTCTCGGAGGCGGCGTGTTCACGCCTCTGGCTATGTACACATTGTCTCCTAGCGTGCTCTTGATGTGAAAGAGCCTTACTGCAACCATCTTGACTATTTCGCTTCCAGTACCTTTTCCGCCGAGAAACACGCTTGTCCGTTTTTCCAAGATGTCGACAAGATGCGTGTAGACTTCAGACTCAACTATTGAGTCTACCAACGGCGCCAGCGTGGCAAACTCTTCTTCGCAGAGATGAAACACTTCACTTGCCTCCAAGTTTCGAAAAATGGCTTCCGTCATCATGGATAGAAGAAGAAGACTGCCCAATTCGAAGACATCGCCCATGATGCCTGTCTTGCCATAATCAAGCGAAGGCTTCGCCCTCCCTCGGCCTCTCAGCTCAATAACATGCCCACTTTTTGAGACGATTTCTGCTAATGGTGAACCTAAGTTAGACGTAATGAGCCCTATAGAAAACTTGGACGTCTTCTTCTCGCCAATATACCTGCAAAGATCCTGTGCCAGCACCAATGGGTCTCCAGACACGCCGCTGCCGGAGTTTATCAAGAGCAACGTCTTGTTGTACCGCCTTTCAAGCTCTGCCGCAGCATCGTACATGTTTTTTCCCGGAAAACCCGGGTCATCCGGGGTTAGCACGGCCTTGTTCCTCCACCCTATGTGGCTGATCGCAATCTGACTCATCGCTGCATTAAGGGAATAAAGCGACCTGCCAGACCCACCGCAGACCACGCAGTCAGCAGCCTTGAGGTCTTCGTACAAAGGGATTAGCTCTCTCTTTCTAACGTTAACCAGGTTGTCCATGATCCTGTTGATGTACCCAATGCGGCTGACCTTGCTTCTGATCTCCCTCACGCTCGGTTTGATCAAAAACTCAGCCATTCTATATTTGTCTTGCGCACGCTTGAGACCGTAACAAAGTCAGCTGAATCGCTTCTTCAGTCCGTGCGCGCTTGACCGATAGGCAGCTTCTACGATCATGCTCTTGGCTTCGCTTCTCTTACTCGGATCAACCTTGCAGGTGATCTCAAACTCGATGATCTCTCGGTCAAGTGAAGAATACAGCAAAGTCGGAATTGACTTGAAGGTTTCAGGGTTTGAACCTGCCATGTCCCTTATTGCCTTTGCGACTTTCTCAGGGTCCCAGTCAACTTTGAGCGAGAATTTCACCACGTCATCGAAGCCCGGACTTATTCTTGCCACAGCCACAGAACCGGTGAGAACACTGTTGTTCAAAAAGGTCAGTTCTCTACCTGAGTCCAACAGAATCTTCGTGTAGAATTGATTAAGCTCTCTGACCACACCCTCCGCACTCAAGTAGGTTGTGTAGACCCGGTCGCCCAAAGAATACGGAAGTCTACTCTGCAAGACGGTTTCGTGCCCCGACACCTTCGTAACGATTACCGCCCCCTGGGTTATCGCAGCGTTAGGGATAACCATCTGGCCTCCAGCATAATTCATTATCCGCGTGGTCATCGCCGTTATCTCCACTATCTTGCCAGGAACATTATTCACCAGAACATCATCGCCTACTCTGTAGGGGTTGGTCATGAGCACTAACGTCCCAGCCAGGATGTTTCCGGCGAAGGTGGATATGACGAGGCCCAAGACGATCGAGACTACGCCTCCGCCCACCAGCAGTGTTGTCGGCGGAACATGAAATATGTTCAGGACGGCAAAGATCATGACGATAACGACTAGGATAACAATGAAGAATTGGAAGACTGTCGCAGGATGAACACCGACGCGGCTCGCTATGAGAGACTTGAAGCGCCGTATGAAAAGTATGATTATCGAGCCGAAAGCGACGACTAGCACGGTTCTAATCGTCTGCACAAACAGGACGGAGAGCTTTGTCGACTCAGCGACCAGCTGGTCAAAAACGAGCGCGATGCTCAGCGTTACTCCTGCCAGAAGAACCAAAACTAACAAGAACCTCTTGAGAGAATTCACAAGGCCCATTGATCAAGCACCCTCTTTGCTGCCATTCTATCACCCAGAGGTTGCTCTAAAGATTTCGCGCGAAAAAAAATTGTGGAAAATGTATCTGCCGTAAGTCTTGCTAGAAACCTATTATCAGCGTCTCTGTGGAAACTACTCCGTTGATGCCCCTTATGCAATCGGTGACTAGTTTTCCCAAGTCGTCAAGCGTCTTTGTCTCCACTTTGATGACGAAGTCCCAACGTCCAAAGACTCCGTAAACGTCTTTGACACCCTTGGTCTTGCTGAGTATCTCTCTGATCGTCTTGGTGAAACTCATAGCTTCACTGGTGCCTACTCTGACTAACACGAAAGACTCAACCATTTTGAACACCTTTGAACCCATATGCGTTGAAAGCATAAATTCCTTGCGCAAAGAAAAAGCAATTCTCACAAACTGTGCCGAACATGATCTTGCAGTGCGCGTACTGTCTCTTAGCTCTGGCTTCCTAAAGCGCGATTCAGAGCGTCGATCACGTTTTGTTTTCCCATAGCAATTATGTAGGGTCCAAGTCTTGGACCTTGAGGCGCACCCAAGAGGACCGTGTAAATCGTCTTGAAGAAGCTGCTCGGCTGCAAACCGTGCTTTTTGGCGGTGTTGAATACGGCGTTCTGTATTTTTTCCGGTTCATTTTCAGCCGCCAGCATCTTTACCAGTTCTGTCATTGCAACTCTTTCCTCTTCTTTCAAGGGAACTGATGCTTCCTTAATCTCTTCAAAATCTCTTGCCCAATTGAATGCGTACTCAACGCGTTTCCTCGAAGCCTCATCCAATGTTTGTCCTTGCTTCAAGTAGCCGTAGCTTCGAAGCTTATCAACGACGTATTCTTCCTCACTGCCCTTGGGAGCGACTTTTGCCAAGTAAGTTAGCAAGTTGTACGGTACGTGCAGGCTTGGTTTCGCTGGAACGTGCAATGCAAAGCAGTACTCGTATAAACCCGTCAACTTTGCGCGTTCACGCTCGTCTTTTGCCGCCTTCTTTCCGAAGTACACGTCTTCCAGAGAGTCCAGCTCGTCCATGTATGTCGGGATGTCTGTAACGTCTAACGCACGAGCACCGACGAATCGTTTCAGCAGCAGAAGCATGACCGACTGTGGAGAACCATACTTGAACCATGTTTGCGGTGTCAACAAGAATCCAGCCGACTTTGAGAACCTCCTGCCGCTCTTGCCCAAGAACAGCTCGTATTTCGCGTGCACGGGCGGCTCCCAGTTCAATATCTCGCGGCAGATGCGGTCGTTGACTCGCACAGAGTCGGCAACATCTTTTCCGAAAGCCTCAAACCTGATGTCCAAGGCTTTCCACCGAACAGCAAACTCGCCCTTCCAGCTGAGTTTACCCATGCCACTTCTGTAGTCGACTTCTCCCTGGTGGCCGCAGCCCTCCAGCCATCGCCCCTTGACCTCCATACCTTCGCATTTGTAAAGAATCTTGTTCTCTTTTGGCAAAAAATCATAGGCTTTAGTCGTGTATATGCGGCCGCAGTTTTCACAAACAGCAAAGTAAGGCAGAGCTTCGAGAAACTTTTCTTGGCCGATCTCCTCTTTGACTATTTCTCCTATTCTCTTTGCATCTAGAAGCATCGTCCTGATCTCTTCGTTGAACAAGCCTTTCCTATAGACTTCAGTGGCAGACATGAACTTGTAATCGATACCGCACTTGTCTAAGGCCTCGCGCAGAAGAAGGGACATGTGTTCTCCGTAGCTGCCGTGACAGCCGTAAAAGTCAGGAATGTCCGTTACGGGTCGACCCAAGTGCTCTTTCAGCGAATCGGGCATTCCAGCAGGAACCTTTCGCAACCCATCTTTATCATCGCTGAAAGCGACAAGTTCAGAGTTAAAGCCCTGCTCTCTAAGCGCTAATGTCACAGCAAAAGACCTGGCCGCGTCACTCAGGTTGCCCACGTGAGGGAAACCCGAAGCAGCTATGCCCATTTCGGTTCTGACCAAGTTCAAGCTTCTTCCAAGCTTCCGCTCCCTAGTCACCACTTTTGCGGCCATCTTATCGTACCACGTGCCGTGACCGATTATCTTCTCGCTCATGCCGAACCGTGCTCTCTCATAGCATAAACCGGATGCAGATAAAAATGTTGCATAATAGCATCACATCTGGCACTTGCAAGAAAGAGGATGGAAGCGATAGATGTGAAAGATGGGAGTTGGCTACTTCAGTTTTGCTCCGCAGTTGGGGCAGAACTTTGTCCCTGCAGGGGCCTCAGTTCCGCATTTCGCACATTTCACAGTTGCTTGCATTTGGGCTCCGCAGCTGACACAGAACTTCGCAGTGGTCGGGTTTGCAGTTCCACACTTGGGACAGTTGACAGTTGCTGCCGCCTGTGCACTTGACTGCATCGGTGCGCCGCAGCTGTTGCAGAACTTTGAAGCTTGTGGGTTCTGGAAACCGCATTTCGGGCACACTACCATGACCTGCCCTGCTTGACCTGCTGATTGTTGGAACACCGTTGGAATGAGCACTGCCCCAGTCCCGATCGCTGCTCCTCCTGTACTCTTTGACAGGCTTTCGCTTGCTTTTTGAACCGTCTCCATTCTGAGGACCTCTGCTGCGCTTACCCCCGTCTTCACGTAGAACAGCCTGTCCCTCCACTCTGGAGTGGTATCGATCCCTTCAAACTTTACCTCGATCAGTTCGAGGCCTATCCTGTGAAAGGCGTCGAACAGAACGTTCTTTGCAAGAAGACTTGTATCGTCCAGCTTGCCATAAACGTCTGAAAGCGTGTACTGACTCAGGTTGTCGATTAGCCTCTCGTTGAAGTAGCCTCTCAGGAAGTCTTGCAGTCCCTCCGTTGTAAACAGGCCCTGACCGGCGACCACCTCGTTCACGAAAAGGTTTACCTCTTCAACTCTGAACCAGAAGCCTCCGAAGAACTTCAGAGGTGCGAGCTCCTTAGTCTGTCCTTGCGCTCCGAACTTGCCCTGGAACTGTTTCATCGACACAAAGAATATCGTAGAAAGAAAAGGACTTCTGTTGAACCCTGCGATCTTGGAGAGGGTATTTGTCAACAGTGGAAGGTTTACTGTAGACAGCACATGGCGTCCCGCCGTGAACACGTCGTAGGCTTTTCCGTCTCTGAAGAACACTGCCGCTTCGTACTCGTGGACTATGAGGTTGTCTCCCCAACCGATCTCCTCGGTGGGATACTTCCAGACCATGTCTCCGTCTTTCGCTCCAACCCATTCGATAACTTTTGGCATTCAACTCACCTCCTTACCGCTTCCCAGGTCACCCTGCTAACGCTCTGAGCATCTCTGACCTCTTGTCGATAAAAGCGTCAAATTCTTCAACCTTGGCCGTCAGCGCGTCCATCGCTGTTCCCCAGTCGTCGTTTCCGGGCTGCATCTTGGCGACCTGTTCACTGCCGGCTCTTATCTCTTCGGCTTTCTCTATCAAGCCCACGTCGTACTGGAGCACCGCGTCAAGCTTGTCTTCTTTGACCTTAATCGCGTCGAACATGCCCGCGTACCCCGCGATTGCCCTGTCCACTCTCTGGGTGACTCTGTCAAGACGAGAGTTGAAAGCGTCGATCCTGAACGCGTCACCTTGAGAAAGTTTTTGAACCATTTCTGGGTTTGCAAAAACCATTCTGATCGGGTTCTTGGCAGCCCTGAGTCTGCTGACGGCTTCTGTCCTTACAAGACGGTCGCTTTCGCGTCTCAGCTCCTTTTCCTTGTAGCCTCTGTACCCGGGGATGTAGCTCATTATCCTTTCAAGAAGAGTGCTTTCGCCCTGTACCTTTTCCAGATAGTCTTTTCCACTCATTTTCTACCCTTCATATATGATGCTAGTCCTATCACTGCGAGAGCTATGAGCAGTACTCCCAGGACAAGTACGGCTGGTATAAAGTTGTAGAAACCTGAAATGATGCCGAGGGCAACCATCACTGTTCCCCAGACGAGATAATACGTTGTATCGCCACTTACTGCAAATGAGTAGACAACAGTGTACACTCCCCAAGGACCGATGAACCATGCAACGAGGTTGTATGCGTTGAATGCAAGTATGCCGAGGCTGTATACTATCGCGGCGACGCCGAGTGAAATGGCTATGATGGCAAGAGCTCCGACGCCGTAGCTGAAGCGCGTTCGTTGGGTTTTCATTCTGTTTTCCTCGCAGTTTTTATTCGACTACTAGTTATATCGTTGCTTTTAAAGTTTGATTAGAGTATTCCGAAGCCCGCGGGTGGAATGTCGCCCTTTATGGCGGTCCCCGTTGCGCCGTCCACGATCAGCTGGTAATCCTTGCCCTTGTACTCGTATTTTACAAACCATAATGGCGCGTGCAGGTAGACTGTCTCTTGTATCTTCACTTCGGTCTTCATGTCAATTATCTTGTCCACGTCTTGCTTAACCAGAAATCGATGGTTGCCTTCAATCTCCTGCTTTGCCTGCTCTTCAGCATTGTTCTTGTCCATTTCGCTGTTAAGAACTTTTGCGAAAGCTTCAATCCTCCGGAAGTCGTAAGGGATCTTGCCTTCCAGCGGAACCTCGTAATCCCTCGTTGGAAACTCCGTTGCCTTCCTTGCCAGCACGAGCCAATCGTACTCTTTCTTGATTGTTCCTTCCTTTTCGACAGCAGGAGTTATCCGCTCGAAAATTCCCTTGTAACTGCTCTTGGCCTCGATTGACACGACCCAGAACGGTAGGTAAATCAGTTCTTTCTCGACCATCTTTGATTTCCTCGCGAGGTCTGAGGGTTTTAGAAAACCCTCCCGCATCCAGCTTCTGACCGGTTCCTCGATCTGCGTCGGGTCGTACTTGTTGAGCAAAAGAGAGTGTTCAAAAGTGAAAGGCTGTCCAGTCTCTATGACAACAGTGAAACCGCAGTACTTGCACGTTGCCAACATTTCGCCTGGCTCGAACGCTATGGGCGCGCCGCAGTGTGAACATTTTATCTCCTGTACCACACCCATGCGCTCTATGCCTTCTGCTGCTCCCTCTTGACTATCTCTGTTGACGCGATTACGCCGGACGCTGAAGCCTGAATCAGGCCTCTAGTTACGCCGGCTCCGTCTCCTACCGTGAAGAGGTTGTGAATCTTCGTTTCCAAACAATGGCTCAGCTGCAGCCTTGACGAGTAGAACTTGACCTCAATGCCGTACAACAGCGTGTCCCGCGAGTGCAGCCCCGGAGTGAGCTTGTCCAACGCTTGAAGCATCTCTCTTATGTCTGCAAGATAGCGGTAGGGCAACACGAAGCTCAGGTCACCGGGCGTCGCGTTCTTCAGCGTCGGAGTCACCACGCTTCGAGCGATCCTCTCAGGCGTGGACCTTCTTCCCGACTCCAAATCGCCGAGGCGTTGTACGATCACGCTTCCGCTGAGCAGGTTACCCAGCCTGGCAAGATATTTTCCGTACGCTATGGGTTCCTTGAAGGGCTCAGTGAACGACGTGCTCACCAGAATGGCGAAGTTCGTGTTCTCCGTCTTTCTCTCAGCATAACTTTGACCGTTGACCGTTAAAACCCCATCGTACGATTCGGTTATCACCTCACCATGAGGAGCAACGCAGAACGTTCGAACCTGGTCGTCGAAAGACTTTGAATAGTATATGAGCTTCGGCTCGTAAAGAACGCTCGTCAGGTCTTCCATCACGGAGGCTAGCACTTCAACTCTTATTCCGACGTCAACGGGGTTGTTGAGCGTCTTCAAACCAAGAGCCTGAGCCTCCGTCTTAAGCCATTCAGCCCCGCTTCTTCCTGGACCAGCGATCACATACTTTGCAAGATACTTCTCGCCATTTGCAGTTTCAACGCCCTCCACAACGTTGTTCTTCACTATAAGGGCTTTCACGTCAGTTCTCGGTTTGAACTCAACCTTGCCGTTTAGTTCTTGCCGCATCTTTCGAAGCGTTTGGGCACATCTCTCGGTGCCCATGTGACGGATCTTCTGATGAACAAGCTTCAAACCCGCAAGCGATGCCTTGCGTTCAATCTCTTCTATCTTCTCGGCATCAGTGCCGTAAACGTGCTCAGGGGCCCCATACTTCAAGTAAATGCTGTCCGCGTAGTCCAAAAGCCCATGGAGTTCCTTTACAGAAACGTACTGGTCCAACCACCCGCCGACCTCCGTAGAAAGCGTGAGTTTCCCGTCACTGAAAGCTCCCGCTCCGCCCCACCCAGACAAGACCATGCATGGGTCACAGTTGACGCACTCGAAACCCCGGCTTGCAGGACACTTGCGCCGATTTATGTCGTGCCCTCTATCCAGCATCAGAATGCTCAGCTTGGTCTTTTCGGACAGTTCTAAGGCGGAGAATATCCCAGCAGGTCCCGCGCCGACAATTATCACATCATACTTCAATGGGCTTATCCCCTGAAACCCAGAAGTAGATACAGTAACTAGGATATATTTCTAGCGAGTAGACGAAGACGAAAACAAACTGAACCTGCTGCGTCACTCTTCATGGTAAGATACGACACAGATGAACTTCACGAGTTTCTTGCCCGTGTTCTTGAACTGATGCTTCTCGTTTGGCGGAACGAAAATAGCGTCGCCGGGCTTGAACTTCTTCTCTCCACCCTCGCCCTTAACGACGCCTTCGCCCTCTAGGATGAAAACCTCGTGTTCCCAATCATGCGTGTGCAGTGGACTGTGACCATCAGGTTCCATCTCGAAAAGTCTCATGGCAAAATTTGGGGCGCCAATCTCTCTTGTGATGAGCCATCTCACTTTCAGTTTTGAAGACCCTTCATCCGCAGCTTTTGCTTCAACGTCCTTGTATGGAAACACTTTCATTTCGATCACCGACCTAAGCTACAAACAATTATTGTTCAGCCACTTGCACTAGTCTTTTATTGCTTCCAGCAAGCTCATAACGTTCCAAAGCTTTACTCTGGTGTAGGGTGGCATGTTCGGGTCCTGTAAAATCTCGTCCATAAGCGATACCGCGTTTGCAGCTCTGACAGCAGGCGTGAACTCTGGTGATTGCAGAGCGTTCATCGAATCCTTGGCCGCCCTTCTGATGTTCCTGGGCGTTGTGTTGTCTTCAGAAACAGCGGTGAGCACGACCAGCGCCTGTTTGATGCGCTCCTCGTACTCCTCCATCTTCTTCTTCCTAACCATTGGTGCCACCTCACAAAGATCGTTATGGCCTAGTTATATAGGCCTTGATACCTATTTACTTTGAGGTTTTAAAGCTTGTCCCGAAAGCAACCTGATGAGCCGCACATCAAAAGAATGGCAGACTTGCTGAGGCGAGGGTCAACCCTGACAGAGTTAGCCTGTCCCGTGTGTGCTTCCCCGTTGTTCAGGCTGAAAAGCGGAGGACTCTGGTGCGGAAGATGCGAGAAGAAAGTCATAGTCGTGAAGGAGGGAGAAGAACCTTTCAAAATGGAAAGGTCCGCGGCGCTCGACAGTCTTGAGGCCACGCTCATAGCCAAGGTGCAGGAAATACAAAAGAAGGTGCAGTGCGAGCAGAACCCCGAGGAACTCCAGAAACTGGGCACAGCTCTTTCTGGACTGCTTGAAAACCTTGAAAGAACAAGAAAAATCAGAAAAACCTAGCCGGAACCAAGGAAAATGCTTGGTTTCTACAACAACTTTCCCAGAAGCGTTCATAAAACCGTGCGTTTTGTCACCTCAATCTCAGAGAAGACGCTGCAAAAAGCTTTGGTCGAGACCTTTTACAAGTTAAACAATGGAACCTTCAGCCTGGAAGAAGTAGCCACCCCATCAATACCTCAGTGCACGGTCATCTTCGAGTTCGGAGTAGCCGAAGGCGACGACTTCAACTATCTCGACGAAGAGGAGAGAAGCCGGCTGTTAAAAGTCATAGGAAAAAAACCTTTCTCAACCATGGATTTTCTCTGCGTTATACGTTACTACAAACTTCGAAACGAAACTAGAACGCCGTTGAAGTTTGACTATTACATGCTCCGGTTCAGTTTCAACAAGAAAATCGCGCAGATGCGAGTCTTCCACGAAAAGGGACTAATGTACGTGTCACACAAGGACCTCCCCTATTTCATAGCCGACAAGATCAACGCACAGTTTTGCAGGAGAGTGCTGAGAGCTCAGGAAGTCGCCTAGCAGGCTTCCTTCAAGAACCCCTTGACTGTTGAAACAATTTCTCTCGCAACTTCTGTTTTCGACCTGTTTCCGTCTACCCTGACAAGCGCACCTTCGTCGACAAATCTAAGGTAGATCTCCCTCACTTTCAGTTGAGTTTCAAGGTTCTCCATCACCGATCTCTTTCGCTTTAACCTTCGAATCACGGTCTCCGGCTCGACATCGATGAAAAGTGCCAGACCGGGGCGAACGGCATGTTCATTGATCTTCTCGATCCATCTCAAATCCAACCCCGCCGCCCCTTGATAAGCCAACGACGAGAAGACATAGCGGTCCGAAACCACAAGCTTCCCTTCATCCAGAGCGGGCAAAACCTCACTCTTCAAGTGCTCAAAACGGTCGGCAGCGAAGAGCAAAGCCTCAACCACGGCAGAGCCACGCTTATCAGCGTGAAGATAATGTTTCTTGATGAGTTTTCCGATTTTTCCGTCACTCGGCTCAGCCGTGTAGACTGCATCGTAGTCCCCTCTCAGTCTTTTCACGAGCAGCTTTGCCTGCGTAGTCTTTCCACAACCGTCCAGCCCTTCAACACAAATGAAGATTCCACGGTCACCCATGCTTTATCCATCCGTTGATGTTGAGCATGAGACTCAGCATCCGTACGCTAAATATAAACGCGCACAGGTAGCAACCTTGGCTCCATCACCCACGCACGCGGGCACCAAATCCCCGACCGTTGAAGCACATCCTCCGGCTGCAAAGACTCCCGCAACACTCGTCCTTCCAAACTCGTCCACGACGACGCAGCCTTGCCTATGAGTTTTTATGCCCGCGTTGCGCAAGACCGAAACAAACGGTTTGACCCCTGCGACGACAAAAACCATGTTCGTTCTCAACGTCTTAGTTCCAGAACCGCTCATGTGACGCAGCACGAGCTGTTTAGACGGCGGTCTACCCTTGATCTCTTTCCCCTCAAAACCCTCTATCAGACCGACCTTCCTCTTTTCCAGCTGCTTCCTCATCTGTTCATCAACGCCAATCATGTTGACGTGATTAACTAGCCTAACATTCTTGGCCACACTCGCTAAACGCAGAGCTTCATCCACCGCATCTTTAACGTTGCCAACGACGACAATGTCCTTCCCCTTCAAAAAAGGCGCACCGCACTCTGCACAGTAGGCCACGCCTGCACCTAGCCAAGTCTCCCACTTCATTCCTATACCTTTCATTCCATCTCCGGTCGCAAGGATCAAAGCCTTGCATCGATACGTACTTCTTCGAGTATCTACGACCTTGTCTTCTCTGTCCAAAGAAAGATTGGTAACCTCTTCTGAAGTGTGAAGTTCGGCGCCGTTTTTCTCAGCTTGATGTGCCATTTTCTCCGTAAGTCTCAGCCCAGAAACCTTCCTTTGAAACCCGGGATAATTCTCTAATCCGCGAATCTCTGTTGCCAATCCACCTGCCCTCTCCTCTCCCTCTAAAACGAGTGTACGCAAGCCGAAGGTTCCACAGTGAATGGCAGCAGCTAGACCCGCCGGTCCACCACCAACGATAATGACGTCATACAGGTTACTCATTTTCCCTCATCATCAATATCACACGTTACCTCTTATAGAATTGACTACAGCAAGGCATGCTTCAGCAGCAAAACCATGTGCTTTGAAGAAAAGTGCAAATTCTTTCATGAGCTCCCAGCTCAACACCCTCTTCGGGGTTATTCCGACCCTGCGCGCACACGTCTTAAAACGAAACCAACATCAGGCATTATAAGAGCGAGGCTGCATAAGTGACTAATCAAGATCATATGGTGAAAAATCGATGCCCACTGAATATTGGGGCGAAATAAAGGATCCAGTGCACGGGTACGTGTACATAACGCAGGAAGAGAAAACGATCATCGACTCCTACCCCGTTCAGAGGCTGCACAGACTGCGCCAGCTCGCCGGCGCAGAATACGTTTATCCCGGAGCAAACCACACACGCTTCGAACACTCTGTCGGTGTAATGTACCTGGCGGGCAGAGTGGCTGAGAACCCCAACATCTCCCAGTACGTGAACGAAGACGAAGCAGAAACGCTCAGGGTTGCAGCGTTGCTCCACGACGTTGGGCACGGGCCGTTCTCACACGTTTTCGAGTACCTGCTCAACAAGGAGCTTGACAAGACACATGAAGACCTCACAACATGGATAATCCAGAAGAGCGAACTGAACGATATCATAAGAAGGGCAGGCTACAACCCGCAGGACGTTGGAAAACTCGCGGTGGGAAAGCTGCGCAAACCCAAAAAAGCCTTCCTAGACCAGATAATAAGCAGCACGGTTGACGTTGACAAGCAGGACTTCATCGTTCGAGACACGTACCACACGGGCGCAGAGTACGGGTACATCGACGTGTACCGACTGATCCACACGCTAGACGTGCTCGGTGAAAACTTGGCAGTCGAGGTGGGAGCACTCTCGGCCTTAGAATCGCTCTTAATAGCCCGCATAGAATCCTTCAAGAGCATATACTTCCACCGAGTCGGCAGAGCCGCGCAGATAATGCTCGCCACGGCCATGGAGAACGCAAACGAAGAACTCGGCTTCACACGCTTCAAAACCCCAGAACAGTACCTAGCCATGGACGACTACACCGTATACGCGAAGCTGAAAGAATGCAAGAAATCCAAAAAGATCATCAGAGACCTTGAAAACAGGAAAATGCTCAAGTGCGCTTACGAAAAGACCTTCTACGAAAAAGACACGATGATTTCAAACATCTTCAGCCGCGAAGCCTACAGGAAACAATTGCAGTCAGAAATCGCCGAAGAAGCAAACGTCCAAACAGAAGCTGTCATCATCGACGTACCCACGGTTCCGTCTGTCCCGTACGAACACTCGGTGCTAACGGAAAGCATGGAGATCCCAGTGTTCATCAAGACACCGCAGGGAAAGAAGATACCACAGCGCCTAAGCGAGATCTCAAGAATCTTCGAGACGCTAAAAGGGTTCATGAACATACTGCGCGTCTACACAATGGCGGAAGAACGCGAGAAAGTGAGCACTGCAGCCACAAAAGTATTGGGCAGGATACCCTCATCAGCAAAGATCTCTTACTGAAGGCTTTCAAGAATGTCGCCAGTTATTTTGAAGGGCCGAGCCATCGTCGAAGGCCGCTGCAGGGCAGAAGCCCTGGTCAGCACAAAACCGATCAGTTTTCTGGGCGGAGTCGACCCGGCGGACGGCAAAATAATCGAGAAAAAACATGACCTGTGCGGCCTGTGCATAAAAGACAAAGTTCTGTGCTTCCCCCACGGCCACGGCTCAACAGTCGGCAGCTACGTGCTCTACTCTCTGGCCAAGAAAGGACTTGCACCGAAGGCAATAATCAACCAAACGGCCGACTCTGTTGTCGTAGTTGGCGCAATAATAGCGAACGTTCCCATGATGGATCAGGTAGACATCAGCAAAATCAATACCGGCGACACGGTTGAAGTCGACGCATGCAAAGGCGTTGCCAAAATCGTAAGACGAAGGGGGACCTAGCAAACACGTGTACTTGACCAAAGAAGAGGAACGAATACTCAACGGCGAACGCGGATGGGCAAACCAGACCTGCATGAAAATACTCACCCGTCTAGGCGACCTGTACAACGCCGAAAAGCTGATTCCGATAAGCTCAGCACACGTTTCCGGCGTGTCATACAAAACGTTAGGCGACGCCCCAGTAGAGTTCCTTCAGGCATTAGCAGATGCTGGTGCAAGGGTAAAAGTCAAAACCACACTTAACCCTCAGAGCCTCGACCCAGAACATCTAACAAAAAGGTTGCCCAAGACTCTGTGCGAAAAACAGCTTAACGTCCTCGAACAGTTTGAAAGAATGGGCACAACAAAATCCCTAACGTGCACGCCATACTACCTGGAAAAGCCGAAGCGTGAGTCTCATCTGGCATGGGCTGAATCCTCAGCCGTGGTCTACGCCAACTCTGTCCTCGGCGCGTGGACCAACCGTGAGGGCGGACCAAGCGCACTCGCCGCTGCGATAATGGGCAAGACGCCAGACCACGGGATGCACAGAGCCGAAAACCGACAACCAAACATCCTAGTAAACGTCGAAACGCGACTACAAGACGAGACAGAGTTCGGAGCCCTCGGAATCCATCTAGGCAAGATGCTGAGAGACAGAATTCCCATCATTCAAGGGCTGGGAAAGACCTCAAGAGACATGCTAAAACAGCTAAGCGCCGCTGTGGCCACGACAGGCATGACAAACATGTTTCACTGTAACACTTGTTC
Organism: Candidatus Bathyarchaeota archaeon; assembly: GCA_963707955.1. Taxonomy (GTDB): domain Archaea; phylum Thermoproteota; class Bathyarchaeia; order Bathyarchaeales; family Bathycorpusculaceae; genus DASPPK01. Next base: position 1,391,913 of record OY970176.1, read on the forward strand.
AGAGACAAAAGGAATTGAAAGAATAAGCGTAGAAGCCGAGGACATAAGACGAACGATCCAAGAATTGTCCACCGCATCGTGCAAGAAGTGTGACCTGGTCTTCATAGGATGCCCACACTGTTCTTTAGCCGAGATGAAACAAATCGCTCAAACCGTTCATGGAAAGAAAGTAAAACATGGAACAGAGTTGTGGGTCTGCACCTCAAGCCACATCAAAGAAACTGCCAGAGACTACGTCAACGAAATAGAGAGAAGCGGAGGCCAAGTATTGGCCGGCGTTTGTACAGTTGTTTCTTGGACAGAAAAGCTCGGAATAGAGACCATCATGACCAACTCCGCGAAGACAGCTTACTATGCGCCAACGCTCAGTAAAGCGGCAACAATCCTTAGCCCGATGAAAGAGTGCTTGAGAGCGGCATTCCAACGGTAACCTTTATTCGAACGAAGAAATACTCTGGATGATGCATCGGGCTAAAACGCTCCGGTAGTATAGCCCGGTTAAGTATTCCGGCCTTTCGAGCCGGAGACCCGGGTCCAAATCCCGGCCGGAGCACCACATTCTAGGCACAGTTTAAGCGTATCTTGGCCAAGTTTCCGCCATAACCCCGCCGTCGCAACTATTTTCTCGGTGTTCAGCATTTTATTGGCCAACTCCGTTCCCAAGTTTTTTGTTGGGCCCAAGCGCGCGCTGTTTCTATACCTGTAATGCGCCCACTGTGATCAAGGTCGATAGTCACGTTTTCTGCAAGCTCTTCGCTTGTCTCATCTGCTAGAAGGTTTTATTGGCTTCTCTTGAACACGTTTGTGCCGATGTCTATTTCTGTGGTTTCCTTGCAAGTTTCGAAAACCATGCACGTGAGGGTTTTCTCTATTCCCCTGACCATCCTTAACCTGTCAATAACAAATTTTCCCACTGCGTCAACATCTTTGCCTTTGACTTTCATCAACAGATCCCAGTCCCCTGTAATTATGTGAACTTCTTGGACCTCTGGAAATCTTGCGATTTCTTTGGCCATGCTCCTCTGAGAGACTTGAGTACCATCATTTTTCGTTTCATAAGAAACGGAGGCCAAAATGAAAGCGGTTGCACCGCGGTCAAGCTTTGTTGAATCCAAAATTGCCTTGTACCCTTTGATGATGCCCAACTCTTCCATGCGCTTTATCTTCGCGAAAACAGTCGTTATCGGCGAGTCAACTCTTCTCGCGATCTCCCTTGCCGTGAGTTTGCAGTCTCTTTGTATAAGCGTCAAGATCGCTGCATCTTTCTCGTCGAGCTTCGCTTCCATACTTGTAATTATTACATCTATTGGTATAAAAACCTATCTTTTTTTGAGAATATTCCAATTTTTCTTATAAAAAATTTATTACCCAGCGCACTCTTTCTTACAGACATTAACGCGGGTTAATCTGTGTTAACAAGACGTGCCGAAACCAAGAAGGTGATTGGATGAGTGAAAAACGTTCCTGTCCGCAGCGAAGTCTTACGGTTGCCGAGTTGCCCAAGCCCTTGGAAGAGTTGTCTGAATATGAAATTCAAAGAAAGCAGCGCATTAGCAGGATCATGACTTACACTTTAAAGTACCTCACTCAAGAATTCACGGATAACGACTTTGAATGGATGTTGCCAGTCATATTTTCGCAGTCAACGGATCCTCTGTGGCCAGATTCATGTGCATCCATTGAAAAACGCATCGAGGTCGAAATCTATGGGAAAACAGTTAGAACAACGACAAGCATGATAGTCCACAAGATGGTCGCTTGCTCTTTAGCCGTTCCTAAACTATTCATACTTTCCCCAAACGTAAGGATAGAAAAAAGTGAAAGGGCAGCCACTGGAATGCACGCCTACGAGTTCACTCAACTCGATTTCGAAGCCAGAAACGCGGCATCACAGGATGTCAGAAACCTGGTCGAAACAATCGCCTGGCGACTGATAGACGGTTTGAAAACGAACATGAAGGACGAGCTGCTCTTTCTGAGAGAAAATGGCGGTTTAAAAACACCAAGAACACCATTCAGAGTCTACGATAGGGCAGAACTTGAAGCAAACTATGGAACAGGATGGGAACTCCAAATACCATACGAAACTGAGGACCCCGTTTGGGTGACTAACATTCCCCGAGAATTCTACGATTTTGAGGACCTCGAGAGCGGCAAATGGGACAACTACGACCTGTACCTGCCGGGATACGGAGAGGTCTTGTCCGGTGCAAGAAGGGAGTTCGAATACGATAAGATGGCCCGAAAAATGGAAAGAGACGGCGTAAGAAAGGAGAACTATAAGCTGTTGCTGAAACTCGCCAAAGAGGGAAGACTGAAACCCTCAGCCGGCGCTGGAATAGGCATAGAAAGACTCGTCAGCTGGATAGTTGGAGCCAAGCACATCGGAGAGACGCAGGTTTTTCCCAAAACACCAGGGGTAATTCACGACCTATGAAACTATGAAAATCCAATCCGCTTCTATGACTGAATCGAAGGCTTGAACGAAAGTTTGGCATCCGCAGTCAACGAAGATTTTGACATTTGTTCCGTCCAGATGCTTGGGTAAGAAGCGTTACTGTACGTTCATCCAATATTCACATTGTTTGCTTAACATTTGACTTCCAATGTGGCAATAAAGTTTTTATGTGTACATTCCAACGTCACTATATTATTAATTTGCACATTAAGGTAACAACATGACACATGTTAAGTTACAAACAATCCCGAACTGCGATTCTTGGACCAGGTGCTTTTGATGAAATCCGTCTACGAAAGATACCATATAACGGTGAAAGATGCACCGCCAAAGATCAAATTGCCTCCAAAGTATATAGTCAATCGCTATAACAACTGTACAAATGCTCAGGAATGCACCCAAGCTTGCATATACGGTGTTCACGAAGCGACCGAGGATGGACAGATTGCAGAGCCCATCCAGGATCTGTGCAGAGGGTGTTACATGTGTGTCTTAAAATGCCCGAAAGGCGCCATTTCAATAGGAATCAACCCTCAGTTTGAAAAATTAGGAGATTCCTATTTTTCTCCAGAAAGGATAAAGACAATCTATTTTGAAGCAGAAACCGGTAGGGTTCCTGTTTCAGGCGCAGGGTATACCGGTCCTTTTGCGGGAGAGGGTTTTGACAGCATCTGGTTCGATTTTTCAGAGATAGTTAGACCGACAAGGGATGGAATTCATGGCAGAGAGTATATTTCGACTTCGGTAGATTTGGGAAGAAGACTTCAATCCCTTGAATTTGATGAGAATGAGAAACTGGTTTCCACCGTTCCCAAAACTGTAGAGATCCCTATACCCATGATTTTTGATGCTCCACTCACCTGTGAAACAAGTCAGAATCTCCAGTTAGCTTTGGCGAAGGCCGCCACTAGGCTCAAGACCTTTGCCATAGTGAACGCAAGGGAATATTCGTCCGACCTAGCTTGTTACAAAGCAAATCTAATACCCAGAATCAACTCGGACGAAATAGATGAGTTTGAAGATCTGATCAAAACATCACAAATCGTTGAAGTTAAGCTCAGCGATAGCGACATAAAAGATTGCTTAGAGAAGGTTAAAGCGACTTATCCTTCAGCGTTAGTCTCCTTCTACTTTCCTTATGATGAAGAGGCAGCTGAAAGAGCTGACGCAATTGCAGAGATGGGAGGCGACATCGTTCACCTTCACGTTGACGACGGAGCTGTTGAGCGAGACCCTGATGTGATAAAAAGCGCTATCCGTTGCGTTCACTCACACCTTGTTGATAAACGCAATCGAGACAAGATCACTCTAATCTCCAGCGGGGGAATAGCGGAGGCAGCCCATGTTCCCAAATCCATAATTCTCGGGGCCAATGCTGTCGCGGTTGGAATGGCATATCAAATTGCCCTCGGATGCAAAGTTTGCTATGGAAATAAGCACAGCCAAGACTGCGCGATAAATCTGGAAGAGGGAGACGTGGAACTGGCAACCCAGAGAATTACAAACCTGATCGGCGCATGGAGAGACCAACTGTTAGAGGTGCTCGGGGGAATGGGCTTGCGAGAAGTGAGAAGGCAAACAGGCGAGGTTGGCAGAGCGATGTTCTACGAGGACCTTGAAGCAAAGATTTTCGGTGACAAAGAATGATGCAGAAAGAACTCCTTTTTCAAACACCAGAAATAAAACCCGCGCCTTTTCAATTTCCAAGCTCAATAGAAAAGTATGAAGTGATCATGGATAGGTCCAAATGTTCAATGTGTGGAGTTTGCGCCGAAGTCTGCCCATCGTGTATAGGGTCTTCATCGATCGATTATGAAGCCTACAAAAAGCCCAGCGGATACCTGCGCCTAGCCGTTCCAAAGATTTCTTGCACAGGCCTCTCTTGTAGCCGATGCGTGAACGAATGCCCGACCAAGGCTTTGTCCGTCAAACTCAACCCACAGTACATTGCCCTCGGCGACCTCCGGTGGACTGCTGACTTAGTATTGTCAACTTGGGAACAGGCTGAAGTCGGAAAGGTATCAAAAAAATACGAGCACAGAGTTGGAGGCTCTGGAGGAGGTTTTGACAAGCTACGATTTGATTTTGAACTTTATGACAAAGGACTTTACGCCGATGAGCTGTTTAACGAAGAAGACAGGGATACTTCTATAGTTCTGAACAAAAGAAATGATGGACGGCCAGACATCAAGATTCCCATTCCAGTCTACGGCGGGGACATGTCCTTCGGCTCCGTAAGCTTGAACGTAATGCTTGCAAGAGCCAAAGCAGCTGAAGCCTGGAACACCTTCACCAGCACGGGTGAGGGCGGCTACCCTGATGAGTTAATCCAATACAAGAATCACGTCATCACGCAAGTTGCCACCGGCCACTTTGGGGTGAACGCCAACACTGTCAAAAGAACAAAGATTATTGTTCTGAAATACGCGCAGGGCGCGAAACCCGGCTTAGGAGGACACTTACTTGCTGACAAGGTCACCCCTGATGTTGCAGCGATACGCGAGGTAGTCCCCTACATAAGTCTGTTCTCTCCATTCCCCTTTCACAACGTTTACTCCGTTGAAGATCACTACAGACACGTTCAATTGATGGAAGACATAAACCCTCAAGCCCTGATTTCTGTAAAAGTTTCAACTCCCACAGACGTTGACATGGTAGCGATCGGAAGCTATTACGCAGGAGCCCACATTCTACAAATAGACGGCGGGTACGGCGGAACAGGAGCAGCTCCTGACATAGCTAAGAAAAACATTGCCATGCCAGTTGAATATGCAATCCCAATCGTTCACAACTACTTGGTAAGAGAAGGAGTCAGAGACCAGATAACGATAATGGCCAGCGGTGGGATAAGGACGGCATTCGATGTTGCTAAGGCTATAGCCTTAGGAGCTGACGGAGCGGTAATCGGAACAGCGGAACTAGTCGCACTCGGATGCAAAAGATGTGAAAACTGCGAAAGAGGAAAAGGCTGCCCGGCTGGTATAGCCACAACGGACCCAGCGCTTAAGTATTTCATCAACGTGGACTGGGGTTCTCAAAGAATAATCAACCTTTACAGCTCATGGAAGGCACAGTGGAGCTACATTCTGAGGAAACTTGGTTTAGAGAACATCCGAGAACTTCGACCCCGCGATGAAGTGAAGTTCAAAAAAGGCCGATCTGGGCGCATGGTTCATCTCGACCATTTGAGGTGACAGCCATGGACAGAAACGATCAAAATCCAATAGTTCCAAGGAAAGAATGTGTCACAGACTATTCCAATAATCTGGTTTATGAGAAAGTGGCGGAAGGGGGATGCGGCGTCCTTGGAGTGGCCAGCTCCCTCCCGATAAAAGGAAGACACTTACTGCAGCCACTTATTCAGATGCACAACAGGGGAAACGGTAAGGGCGGCGGCATAGCGGCGGTCGGTCTTTCTGCAAAGCAACTGGGCGTTTCGCAGAGGGTCTTGGAAGAAGATTACATATTGCAGATAGCCTACATTGACCCAAAATCAAGAATGGAAGTTGAATCTCAATTCATAAATTCGAACCTAAACGTTGAGCACGTAGAGAAAATTCCTGTGATCGAGAACCACATAAGCATAGGCCTAGAAGTGAAACCTCCAGAAGTTTGGAGATATTTCGTAAGAGCAAAAGAAGACAGACTAAGGCAATTCATCGAAAAGAATGGATTAGAAGGGCTCGAATCTGGAAAAGCAGAGGATGAGTTCATCTACAGAAACAGTTTTGCCCTCAACAAGAAATATTACGCTTCTCTGGGCGAAAAGAAAGCCTTCGTTCTTTCTCACGGAAAAAACATTCTCGTTTTCAAAATCGTAGGATACGCTGAACAGGTTCTCCGGTACTATCAACTTGAAGACCTTGAAGCACACATTTGGATTGGACATCAAAGATACCCAACGAAGGGAAAAATCTGGCATCCCGGCGGTTCCCACCCATTCATAGGCTTGCACGATGCTCTGGTTCACAACGGCGATTTTGCAAATTATCACTCGATAACAGAATACCTGAGACAGAGAGAAATTTTCCCCTTATTCTTGACGGACACGGAGGTTGCTGCCCTATACTGGGACCTTTTGACGAGGATCTATGGATACCCGCTGGAATACGCAATTGAAGCCATTGCCCCAACGACTGAAAGAGACTTTGCGATGCTCCCAGAGAACAAGAAGAAAATCTACAAGGCTGTCCAAGCAACGCACGTTCAGAGTTCTCCAGACGGACCATGGTTCTTCATCATTGCTAGAAACAATCCTTACAAAAATGAGTTCCAGCTAATCGGCATAACTGACACCTCAATGCTGAGACCACAGGTCTTTGCACTCCAAGAAGGAGAAGTTAAATTGGGATTCATAGCCTCCGAGAAACAGGCAATAGACGCAATGGTACAAGGTCTATCGAAGGAAGACCCAAGATTCTATCCAATGTGTGACCTATACTGGTATGCCAGAGGAGGCAGCTACACTGACGGAGGCGCTTTTGTTTTCACCGTCGACAAATCAAAGAACCTCACGTGCACTGACAAGTTTGGGAAACCAATCTCAGCCACAAGACGCCAGCAACATTACAGGAGAATGAACACTCATGATCAACGTCGACCTTCCAGTTTTGATGAAAGACTAAAAGGAAGGCCAACTGCCGCCGACCTGTTCGCAATCGCTGCAAAGAACATCGAAGACTGGAGTTTCGACGAGGTGTGTTCGTTTGCAGAAACCATGAAGAAATACGCTGACAAAGGAGATGAAGAGAAATCAGTCGTTATAGAGACACTTACACTGCTAATCGACAGAAGATATGATACCGGTGGAAAGAGAAGAAGTGACATTGTCTCTCTGCTAGAAGAGAAACTTTTCACCATTTTCGATTCAGCTTCTGCAGGATCCTACGTGAACAGCAGTTACTGTTTGATCAACTCTAAAGAGAGAAAAAACCTGAGAAGCCCAACACGTTTGAGTCAAACTCTCATCATAGACGCCTCTGAATTTCAGCCCGAGGGAGAAGGCGGAACATGCCAGTTTCTTGAAAGGGCCTACGAACTGGGCTGGAAAAACTTCATCGCCTACAACTTCAGAGGGCAGAGAAACTTCGGAGCTGGTCTCGTTGCAAGAGACAAAGTTAGAATCGACGTGTATGGAAGAGTTGGCGACTGCCTTGCCGCTTTTGCAGACGGCCCAGAGTTTTACGTGCACGAAAGCGCCCAGGACTCTGTGGCTTACTGCTTCAAATCAGGAAAACTGGTAATCTTCGGAGACGCTGGAAAAGCATTCGAATACGGCGCCAAGGGCGGAGTGACGTTCATTCTGGGAGATCTAATCGACAGACCGCTGATCAACGCTGTTGGAAGTGCCACCGCCGTAATCAACGGTTCATGCAAAGATTACATGGGCGAATCTTGCATGGCAGCGAGAGGGTTCACAATCCTAAACGGAATGACGTTTGATGACCACGGAAAAATCGCAGAGCAAGAAACCCCCTACCAAGGCGGAAACCTGTTTCCTCTCGCCGCGGCAAGCGCTGTGTACCTCAGAGACCCTAGAGAGACAGTCGGTGAAGACCAGCTTAACGGCGGCAGAATCTGCACAATCTCTGGAGAAGACTGGGGGAAAATCTTGCCGCTGCTGCACGAAAACGAAAATCATTTCGGCATACGAGTTGAAGATCTTCTGAGCGTTGATGGGGTTGTGCGAAAGCCAGAGTGCGTGTACAGAAAAGTTGTGCCAATCGAAATAGCTGCCCTAGCGAAATACGAAAATGGCATTTGAATTCAAACCTCATTTCTAAGCATTCCCAGATAGTCTTTTTAGTCTTGTCACCGTTGGGGAAAGTGACGAGTACGAAATGGGAAATCAACTCTGCTATGAGCGGTGGTCTCTGTGGAATTGCGGAAGAAGTTGGTCGAAAAGTTGCTGGACACTTACAGAACTGACGAAGCAGTCTTGGGAATCATTCAGGTCGGGTCTACAGTGAAAGGCTACGACGATGAATTTTCTGACGTTGACCTCGTGCTGGTCGTCACTGAAGAGAAGTATGTCATGCTTGAGAAGAACTTCCAGAAAATTATTCACACCGAAGAGTATGACTTGAAATTCACAACGGTCGATATGCTTCGCGACATCAAAAACTCCAAAATTAACGAGGATCACTGGGACTTCCAAAACTCCATTGTCCTGTTCGACAAGACAAACACTCTGGAGGAAGCATTAAGGGAGATAACGACCTACGACACGGGTTCGAGGCTGGAACGACTGAAACGATACTATCTTGGTTATTGGGAGAACACTCTGAATTCGCTGAGCTGTCTCGAACACAAGAACCGTGGGGCCGCGAGAATTTATGCTGCGATCGCCATTCAGGAATTAATGCGATTGCTTTTCAACCTAAACGAAAAATGGGCTCCTAGGACCCAGTGGGCGTTAAAAGAAATCAGCTTTCTTCACAGAAAGCCTGCGAACCTAGAAAGTCAAATACAAGGCATCTTAGAGGAGCCCACCTCTGAAAAACTTTCCCAACTATGGAAACAGACAGCCGAGCTTCTGAGAAAAGAAAGATACACTTTTGTCGATCATCCTGAGGAAATACTCTGAGCTTCGACTACAGTGCTGCTGAATTTCGTGTGACTTCCAAACAGAACTTTGTTCGTACTTCAACTCAACAAAGGGATGCAGAAAGCATTAAATATTACATACGTCATAATCCCCTCTAACCGAAAAATGGAAAGTGTCCTTATGCCAGAAAAGAAGAAACTAGCGTTGGTAGTTCACAGCGGAACACTGGACAAACTCCTCTGCGCATGCATACTTGGGTCAACCGCAACGTCGATGGGGTGGGAAGCGCACCTCTACTTCACTTTCTGGGGTCTCCAAGCGCTCGTCAAAGGAGCAATGGAAAAAGCAGGCTTACCAAGCGATTATAAGCAGATGGAAAAGCCGATGAGAGAAAAGTTGAAACAGATGAAGTACCCGACGCCTTACGAAATGCTCAAGAGGATGAAGACTTCTGGGCTCCTGAAGATATACGCCTGCACTCCGAGCATGGAAATGTTCAGCGTCAAAAGAGAAGACCTGATTCCGGAAGTAGATGAATTGGTCGGCGCAGCAACATTCCTAAACATAGCATCAGGCGCAGACGTAACTCTCCTAGTCTAGTTCCAGGAGCATGATCAAGGGGGATCCGCCCTTGACAAACCCTCTTTTTCTAGTGTACAAAGCTTCTAAGTAACCCATTAATACGTCAGAACGTTAAAGGCGTGTGTCTACGTTGTGAAAACCATGGCTTCGAGAGGCAAGAAGACGAAGGCTCTAGCTCTCTTATCCGGCGGGTTAGACAGCACGCTGGCAGTGAAGTTTATGCTGGATCAAGGCGTAGATGTGGAAGCAGTTAACTTTGTGAGCCCTTTCTGTCTCTGCAGAAAAGGCGGCTGTGGAGCCCCAGAGGTGGCAAAGAGCCTCAGCATACCGTTGAAAACGATCAGTGTCGGCGAGGAATACCTCAGGATAGTCAGAAAACCGCGGTTTGGCTATGGAAAGAACATGAATCCTTGCGTTGACTGCAGAATTTTCATGCTGAAAAAGGCCAAGAAGTATGCAGAGGAAACAGGCGCGCTGTTCATCATCACCGGCGAAGTCTTAGGTCAAAGACCCATGTCACAGCATGGAAGAACTCTAAGCCTAATAGAGGAGAAAGCAGGTTTGAAGGGAAAGATCCTCAGGCCCCTGTCTGCAAGGTTACTGTCGAAGACTGAAGCCGAAGAGAAGGGTTTCGTAAACGGAGAAGCCTTGCTCGGCATCGAGGGCCGCTCAAGAAAGAAGCAGATCAGGCTTGCTGAAAAGATGAACGTAACTGGCTACTCGTGCCCCGGCGGAGGCTGCCTACTAACGTACAAGGAATTCGCTGCTAAACTGAGAGACCTGTTTGAGCACAAGAGAAGAGTCTCCTTGAAGGACGTGCAGTTGCTGAAAGTTGGACGACACTTTAGGTTTGGAAAGAGCAAAATCATAGTCGGCAGGAACGAAACTGAAAACAACCTCTTGACCAGAATGAAGAATGCGAATGATTACTGCTTCGAAGCTCAAGACTGCGGAAGCCCCATAACTCTGCTCCAAGGACCCAAAACCAGAATCGCCATCGAGAAAGCCGCAGAGCTGACCGCTTACTACTCAGACAAGAAACAAGGCAATGTGCAAGTGAAATTCGGCAAGCAACACTGCGAGAAACCACTGAGCGTTCGAGTTCCACGGAAAGAAGAAGTAGACCAGCTCAGAGTGACCTAGGAAGAATGGATGATAACTTCTTTCTCCTCAGGGAACAAGGAGTTGCCCTGACGCTCAGTCCTTTCACTTCAAGACCTAGGAAGTCACAGCTGATTTCGCTCAAATCAGACTGGAAGAACATGGAAGCATACTGCAACATGCCTGGAAACGTTGACGATGACAGAACAGACAAAACCAGAAGACAGGGATGACGGCGAAACGCATTGCGCATCACTACCCTTGCCGAGACTGTCTGCCAAGCCTCTGCATATACTCGGCCTCAAGCCCGCGCAAAGTCAGAAGGGCCTTCCCAGCGCCCACGTGCAGTACTAGTACCTAGGGGTAAGGGGGTAGGCGTGTTAGACGGGGTGAAAACGCGAATACAGGTATGTTAAGCACCCGCGGATCTTAGTCATTCTTTCTTCTTTGTTGAGGCCTCATACACTTTCAAAGCTATGTAACCAAAAAACCCAGCAGCAAACAGGCCGACGCCAGTCCAGCCGACTGTGGCGTCATAATAGTTAGCGCCATACAAGAACAACACCAAGCCTAAGATCACTAGGAATAGAAGCACTAAGTCTCTCCACCACATCGAGGCAACTCCGGAAGCAAGTTTTCACCGTTCTACACTCTATCAGAGTATATAGACTTTGCCGCTCTTAGAACAGAATCATCCACCATTGCATCCTACAGTCTGACATCAGACATCCCGACATTCGGTCATCCTTAAAACACGTTCGATCCTCCACGCCCGACACTTTGCGACCAGAGACCACAGGCAGCGCCTGAAGAATACCTGACATGCAGCCTAAAGACGACAGTACGATGATGACCACAGGGTTAATGGTCCCTCTGACTTCTGTGTTGCCGACACTCTTATATACCAGAGGCATAGCTAGATAGCAGTTGTGAGTCAGAAATGTCGGAACACGACATCAAAAAGCCTGAAACGAGAGAAGAACTCGTTAAGATGCTGACGGAAGCCGCCAAGAAAGCCGCCGAAACTCGCACGGTTACGAGAATCAAACCGACAAAGCCTACAGTGCTCGGAACGGCTGAAGCCCTGAATATACACAGAGACACGCTTTACACGTGGCTCAAAGAATTTGATGTTGATTTCAAAGAGGTCACGGACAGCTTGCCGACAAACTTAATGTCGGAATCCGTCGAAGAATCAGGATACGCATACTTGATTGGCGAGGCGTTAGTCGGAGAGGGAAACGAGGTTGCACACATAGACCTGCTTATAGGCGACAAGAACGGACCAGTTGGAGAAGTTTTGCAGCAGGAATGTGCAACCTGTCTGCGGGACACACACCCCTGCTGGCAGTCATAAGGCCGAACCTTCCGCCTAAACCGCACACGCTGCTCGTGCCCAAAGTCACCATAAAAAACAGTCAAGATGTGAGCAAGATATTTGGACCAGCCCAAGCTGCGGTCGCAAAAGGTGTTGCTGACGCGGTGGAAGACGGGATAATCCCCAGAGACAAGATCGACGACTGGGTCATAGTGGCCAGCGTCTTCGTGCATCCTCAAGCAAGCGACTTCCGCAAGATCTATCATTACAACTACGGGGCAACCAAGCTGGCGCTGAAGAGGGCCCTAGCAAAGTACCCGTCGCTGGAAAAGATCTTCTACGACAAGGACAGAGCCAAACATCCAATAATGGGTTTCAAAGTGCCCCGCCTGTGGAGACCGCCGTACCTGCAGATTTCGCTTGACAACCCAGAGATAGAAAGAGCGAAGAAAGTGATAGCACAGCTGCCGGGAAGCGACAGAATAATCCTGGAGGTTGGAACGCCTTTGCTCAAGAGATACGGAACAAAAGTGATAAACGAACTGAGAGAAGTGGCCAAGGACATCTTCTTCGTAGCCGACCTCAAAACCCTGGACGTTGGCAAAGTCGAAGTTGACCTGGCCTACGACGAAACGGCAGACGCCGTTGTTGCCTCGGGACTGGCAGTTCCTGAAACACTCGACTCGTTCATTCACGAAGCAAAGAGACTCGGAATATACGGCGTGGTCGACATGATGAACGTTGAAGACCCACTCAAGAAACTGAAGTCGATCAAAGAGTTTCCCGACATCATCGTCCTACACAGGGGCATAGACCAAGAAACCGGAAGAACACACGGGTTGGAGATCATCCCAGAAATTAGGCAGACCTTCAAGGACAAGAAGTTCCTGATCGCTGTGGCAGGCGGAATAGTGCCAGAGACTGGAAGAGAAGCCCTGCAAAAAGGCGCTGACATAATCATCGTCGGAAGATACGTGACACAGTCAAGGGACGTTGAACACGCGGTGAGAGACTTCCTCGAAGCAACGCCTGAAATGCGAGAAGACATAGACCTCTTCAGAGTACACGTCGAGTAAGCATCTGTCCCCCTTTTTCTTCTCCTGCCTAGGCGAAGATCTTGAAGAAGACGAAGGCAGCGAAGAATATTGCACCGGCCACAACGAAAACTTGGAGGAAACCCGAAACCTGAGCGATGAAAGGGCCGATAAACGAGCCGAATGCTCCTCCCAGCCCTATCAGAACATTGATCAGACCCGCTTTGCCCGCTGGTATAAGCTCCATAGATAGAGCAAGAATCGTCACCATAAAGACTGCAAAGAGAAATCCCATGGCGACTAGAATTCCAGTGGTCAGCAGAACGTTAAAAGATGACAGATTCAAGGCGGCGAGAAGTACGAAGGCAAGCAGGCTTCGAAACAGCACTAGTCCGGCTACGTGGGCTTTTCCAGTTGACCCCTGCGATCTTTTTCCAGCCAATGCGTAGCCCCCTATAGCTCCCCCGGAATTGAGCACGTAAATCGCGAAGACAAACCCCGCCGGCGCGATGCTGTTCACAAACACGGGCATTGGAGTGAACAGTATGCTCGTGGCAAGCGAGAAAAGCACTAGTCCGAAGCAGAAGGCTGTGACGTTCTCTCTTTTTAGTCTCTCATCTATTCTGATGCCGTCCATCATCTTGGAGGCTAGGAAAACGCCATGAGACGCGAAGTCCACCGTCTTCTCAAGACTTACAAGGCTTCTTTCAAATATCATGGGTGGGTCTACCACGAATATTGCGGAAAGAACAAATGCTATAAGGTTTAGTCCTGCGATCAGAAACAACGTGTTCGCTGGACCGAAACTATAAGTTGAAGCAAAAAAGCCTAACAGCAGACCGATTAGCGTCCCGACTTCCGTGAACCCCTCGTAGAAGGCGAAATTCTTCTCCCAATCTTGATGAGAATAAAGTTCAGAGATGAGAATGTTTTTCGGAGCTTCATGGGCAACGTGAAAAACCGACATTACCGCGTATATTACAATCAGCAAAGCTATATCCGTCGTAAACGCGAAGAGGTAGAGCAAGACGGCCGACGCGAGGAACGCAAGAAGGATGTAACGCTTATAATGCCGTGTCTTGTCGCATAAATAACCCCAGAAGAAAGAGGCAGGAATAGCCGCGAAGAGAGCGATAGCAGTGATTACCCCAACGTAGAACAGCCCATTCGCAGCGTCGATTTTAACCAAGTAAAGCGGCAGAAAAATCGAGAGTAATCCGAACCCCATTTCGTGGAAAAAGAACCCCAGACGCCACATAGCCAGAAGACTTCGCAAAAGCAGGATTAAAACCTTTACAGAGCAACGGATATTTCTTCTCTGAAAAGCCCACCGCGTCTTGATAAATCCTTAATAGATAGATGCTCAACTTTCATACCACCACCTAAGAGGCTACGACGGATGGCCAAGTTCAAAGTCATCGTTTCAGACCCCGAAACGGGGACATCAAAGGCGGTTGAGCTTGAAGAAGCACGCGCTACCCCTTTGATCGGCAAGAGAATAGGCGAAGTCATAGACGGAACAATAGTCGATTTCGCAGGACACAAGGTCCAAATCATGGGCGGCTCCGACAAGGACGGGTTCCCGATGAGGCCGAGCGTACATGGCGGTGTTCGCCGAAGAATAGTTCTCAGCGGCGGCGTAGGCCTGAACCCGCTGAACGGGGGCATGAGGAGACGCAAAAGCATTCGGGGAAACGTCATAACGGACGAGATCGTTCAGGTAAACGCGAAAATCGTGGAAAAGCCGAAACATCCTAAAGAAGGAAAGAAACCGAAGGAAAAGAAGGAAGAAAAAACAGCTCCAAAAGAACCTGAGCAACAAGCCAAAGCTCAAACGCAAACCAGCACTTGATGAGAGCTTAACGTTTATTAGCCGCAGCATTTCTAATCCTTCAATAATTTGTAAACGTTCATAGGAAAGTGAAGAATGAGCAGCGAAAAACGGGCACCCATGCCTCGTCAACCCGAAATCAACATCGGCACAATAGGACATGTTGACCATGGCAAAACAACACTAGTTCAGGCGCTGACTGGTGTCTGGGCGTCGAGACACAGCGAAGAACTCAAGAGAGGCATCACGATCAAACTGGGCTACGCAGACATGGCAGTTTACAGGTGTCCCAAGTGTGAGCCGCCGAACAACTACACTACAAAACCAGCTTGCCCCGTCTGTGGCTCAAAAGCCGTTTTCGTCCGAGCGATCAGCTTCGTTGACGCCCCAGGTCATGAAGCTCTGATGGCAACCATGCTCTCCGGCGCCGCAATAATGGACGGAGCGTTACTCGTGATAGCGGCAGACGAACCATGTCCTCAACCGCAGACCAGAGAACACTTGGCCGCGGTCGGTGTTATAGGCATAAAGAACATCGTCATAGTCCAGAACAAGATCGACATCGTTGACGAGAAGAGGGCCCGCCAGAGCTACGCTGAGATAAAGAACTTCGTGAAAGGAACCGTGGCAGAAGACGCCCCTATCATTCCCATGTCAGCACAGCACGGAGTCAACGTAGATGTTCTCCTGCAAGCGATAGAAGAGGTTATGCCGACGCCGAAAAGGGATGAAACAAAGCCGCCGTTCATGTACATAATACGTTCTTTTGACATCAACAAACCGGGCACGCCTGTCGACAAGCTGGAAGGCGGCGTGCTAGGAGGCACGATAATCCAGGGCAAGTTCACGGTCGAAGAAGAACTGGAGATACTCCCAGGAATAGCGACAGAAGGGAAGAACACGTATGAGCCCCTGTTCAGCGAAATCGTAAGCCTTGAGGCCGGCGGAAAGAACGCGAATGAAGTTCACTGCGGCGGCCTAGTAGGCGTAGGAACACTCCTTGACCCATCATATTCGAAGGCCGACAGCCTCATCGGAAACATCGCCGGAAAACGAGGAATGCTGCCTCCAATATTGGCAGAGGTTATCCTTGAAACTCACATTCTTGACAGAGCCGTAGGAACAAAAGAGCTGATGAAAATCGAAGAAGTCGCGATGAACGAAACACTGCTCATGCACGTCGGTGCCGCCATAACGGTCGGAAAAGTCTCCTCAATAAGAAAGGACAGCGTTCAGATCAAACTCACGAGGCCGGTCTGCGTGCAAACAGGATCAAGAGTTGCGCTGAGCAGAAAAATCGCAGGAAGATGGCGGCTAATAGGCTATGGAATGATACGGTAAAATGACGGCAGAACCTAGGCCTGCAAGAAGAAAATTGAAGATTATACTCGATTCAAACGCTCTGTTCGTTCCGCTTCAGTTCAACATCGACCTTTTCGAAGATTTAAAAAAGCTTTTGAACAGGAATTTTGAGCTTGTCCTGCTTTCCCCAACCCGGCTGGAGCTTGAGAGAATAGCAACTCAAGGTTCTTCCAGCATGCGCAAGAACGCGGCTCTTGCACTGAAACTGGCTGAAAAGTGCAAGCCACTGGATATCGGTCCACGAACAGGCGCGTCCACAGACGACCTTATCGTCCAAGCGGCTGCAAAGTACAAGTACCCAGTGTTCACGAACGACAGACAACTGAGGAACAGGCTAAGAGATATAAATGTGCCAGTTGTTTATGTGAGGCAAAAGTCACGGTTAGAAATTGACGGGAGGCTGTAACCCCTGTTTAAACTTGTAACCTTAGAAGACACGATTCGGATTCCGCCTGACACATTCGGCAACCCACTCGAATCGGTGGGATACCAGCAGGTCAAGGCGAAATACGAAGGAGTCGTCGACGAGGAGCTAGGCTATGTCATAGCCGTAACCGAAGCGAAAGTAAGCTCCATGGGCAAGATAATCCCAGGCGACGGCGCTACGTATCACAGGGTGAACTTTTCACTTTTAACCTTCTACCCTAAAATTCAAGAAGTCGTGGAAGGCGAAGTCGTTGAGATGGCCGACTTCGGCGCTTTCGTCCGCATCGGACCGATTGACGCGCTGCTTCACGTTTCCCAACTCATGGACGACTTCATCTCTTACGACGAGAAGCAAGGAGTATTGCTGGGAAAGGAAAGTAAACGCAAGCTGATGAGCGGCGACCAAGTTCGCGTCCGCATAACCGCAGTATCGCTTGGCAGAGCTGGAAGTTCGGGAAAAATCGGCGTCACAGCAAGACAGCCCTTCCTTGGCAAGCTTGAATGGATTGAAACCGACTTGAAGAAGATGAAGGAAGCAGCGGAGAAGAAAGCATCCGAGAAAAAGGTGAGAGCAGAATGAGCGAAAAAGCCTGCCCAAACTGTCACTGTCTGAGCAGAGGAAACGTCTGTCCTAAGTGCAAAGCGACAGGCCTGAGCGACGATTTTAGCGGTTTGGTGATCATCTTTGACCCTGAAGGCTCAGCAATTGCAAAGGCCATGAACATCAAAGACAAAGGCCGCTTTGCCCTAAGGGTCAGATGAGATGGCTGTTCAACACTATCTTACACCCGAACTGCGCGAAACTCTGAAGCAACCGTTGGGCACTCTGATTCGAGGCTCTTTTGTCGACACAATGAAAAGACTGAAGAAAATGGTTGAGCAAGAAAACCCTACGAGCATAATTTCCGTCGGGGATACTGTCTCAAAGAACCTTGCGGAGAACGGCTTTTCCCCCAAATTGTACATAATAGACAACAACTGCATGAGGAGGAGCACGAAACCTTCTAAGTTGCCTGCAGACCGGACAGTTTACATCACAAATCCTCGAGGAACAATTACAGACGAAGCCGAACAAGCGATAAAAGCTGCCTTGAAAGAGAGTGAACATGTCAAAATCGTCGTCAAAGGCGAAGAAGACCTGTTGACGCTCGTTGCCATCGCCTACGCGTCCGAAGACTCGTACGTCATATACGGTCAGCCACACGAAGGCATCGTCGTGGTCAAGGTCACTCCTGACAAGAAAAGAGAAATCGCATCAATCCTAGAGTCCATGGAAAAGCGTTCAAAAAGCTAAATAAGAGAGTGTAACATCAAGTCAACACCGCACACGAGGAAACATGATGGAAGTCAACATAGTGTCACAGAAAGAGAACCCGCTGCTGAAGCGGAAGGAAATTCGTTTTAACGTCAAACACGTCGCAGGCGCCACACCACCGAGACTAGAAATCAGAAAAGCAGTCGCAGACGCGTTGAAGTCAAACGTGGACCTGATTTTTGTCAAAAAATTCGAAACAAGGCCTGGAACTCACACGGCTGTAGGCGTGGCGAACCTTTACGATTCTGCCGAACAGGCGAAACTCATCGAACCGAATTACATTATCAAAAGAAACGTTCCTCCTCCCGAGAAGCCTAAAGAAGAAGAGAAGAAGGGGTAGAGTAGAAAATGCCCAAGAAGGAAGAAAAGAAAGAGGCGCCTAAGAAGGGAGAAGAGCCCAAGAAAGAAGTGAAGAAAGCAGAAGAAGCCCCAGTGGAAGCGCCGAAGGAAGAAGCAAAACCTGCGAAACCCGAGAAAGCTGCAAAACCCGAGAAAAAGAAGAAGGAAGAAAAGGGCGTTTTCAAACTGTACAGGGTTGAGGCTGAAAAGGTCATTAGACTTCGCCCAACATGCGAACGATGCGGACCCGGATACTTCATGGCGGACCATGGTAACAGGTACACTTGTGGACACTGCGGGTTCACGCGGTACAAGCCCGCTAAGGAATGAACATCTTTAAATTATCCGACACCGTGATAGCTTCTTGATGGTAAACGAAATGCTCAGAGTAAACGTCGTCATCTCAAATATTTCTGCCGAACGTTTCTTAGACTTTAGGAAGCCTTTCCCTCAAGTTCATATAAACACGAACCTTAACCTTACGGGGATGGAGAAGAAACTGGATGAGTCATTGGACGTTCCGTTCGTTCTGACTATCAGTTACAACCCTTCAGTGGCGCAGATAAACCTGAAGGGAACCGCATACGTGGTCGGCGACAAGGGTGAAACTGAAAGCGTCTACAAGGAATACGAAGAGAAGAAACCCCCGCCACCAATTATAGTACAGTCAGTTTCAAACGTTGCCTTCATCGAGTCTGTCCTGATATCCAGAACATTGAACATTCCGCCACCTATCCCGCTGCCCCAAATAGGGGAAACTAAGCCAGGCGAGAAGAAGCCCGTAGGCAGGGATTACAGCGCCTGAACAGGGCGAGAAGCAAGTTACCAGCAGGTTACTTCAGCGGCACGTACATCGAGGAACGCGACGCGCCGATGCCGGGAGTACCGTGTCTAACAGGCTTGTTTGTGACTGCAAACTCTCCCAGGTAATGTCCAATCATTTCAGGCTTTATTTCCACCTGCACAAAATCTTTGCCGTTGTGCACCTGGATCAGCAAGCCGACCATTTCAGGCAGAATTATCATGTTCCGCACGTGCGTTTTAATGGCAGGGTTGCCTCCCTTTCGAAGCTCTTCCCTCGCGCGCCTGACCTTTTCAAGCAGTATCCTCTGCTCCGCCTGCAAACCCCGATGAAGACTCCTTCTCTGCCTTGAAGGGAGAAGGTCGATGAATTCGTCCATTGACATGCTCTGCAGCTGGCTCAACGAAAGCCCGCGATACATGAACTCTTTCGGCATTTTTATCTCACCCTGCTTGCCGTATTAGACATTATAAACCCTCTCCTATTTTTTGCTTATCGCGCGCGCTCTTGTTTTTGCGTCCGGTGCCTCTTGCAGCTATCAGACCGACTTTTTGTCCTGGCGGAGCGCCGTGCGACGTTGTAGTGACCTTTCTTGCGCTCCTTTTACTACTGCCATACGGATGCACAGCGGCAACCATCTTTCTTCCACTTGTCCTCGGGTACTTGCGCCCCCTAGCCCTCATCAAGTGGAACTTCGCGCCTGCTCTCAGGAAGGGTTTGTCCGTTCTTCCGGACGCTGAGACGATGCCGATCGTTGCTCGACAATAGTCAGCCACGTACTTTGACTTTCCAGACGGCAACTTGATTATCGTCCCTTTGGGCGTGTGAGTAACGACCGTCGCGTACGATCCTGAGGATTTTGAAAGCTTGCCGCCGTCCCCGGGGCGGAGTTCCACGTTGCAGACCATTGTGCCTTCTGGGATCTTGCCAACTGGCATGATGTTGCCCACGTCGACTGGAGCCTTCCCGCCAATCTGAATCTGTTTGCCCTCGTAGACCCCTTCAGGAACAACCGTGAAGAATGTTTGTCCATCTTCAGACCGTATCAGTCCCAGAGGTGTTCCTCGCCCAGGGTCATGAAGGAGCTCTTCAATCACGCAGTTGAATGATGACTCAAATTCCTTCAGTTTTGTCGTTGGCGGGTACCGAGCAGGGGCCACCCTCTTGTGGGTTGCGGCTCGGAACGTGGAGCCTCCACGCCCGCGTCTTTGAACACGAATTCTCTTTCCCACTGTCAGTCCACCATACAGGTTTAAAGTATTCCAAGTGTTTAAAGTATTCCAAGTCTGATTGCAATGTCGACTGCCTTGTAATCTGGATGAAGCTTGACGAACGCCTTCTTTTCGCCGGTCGAGGTGATCAGAACGTTGATGTCTTCAACTCTCACTTCGTAGAGCGTTTCAACCGCCTTTTTGACATCAGATTTGTTTGCTTTCAGGCTGACCATGAAAACCAGTTTGTTCTCTTTTTCAACCATGAGGCTGGCGGACTCAGTCATTAAAGGATAGAGTATGACATCATAAGGGTCCATTACGCCTGCCCTCCTTGGCCGTGCAGCTTAGCAAGCTCCTCAACCGCGCTGCTTGTCCATATCGTGAATCTTCCAGGATGCGTGCCCGGAGCCAATATCTCCGGGTTAAGGTTTCTGACCGCGACAACGTCCACGCCTGGGATGTTTCCTGCTGCTTCCATTATCCCCTTATTCTCAGCAACGACTATGAGTGGCCCAACAGCCTGCTTCATCTTTCTTCCTCTGCTCTTACCCTTCCCAGCCCTCACCTTTCTGCTCTCTCTCACCCGGACAATCTCTGACAACACTCCCAACCGTATGAGAACCTCTTCAACTTCCTTGGTCCTCTTCAAGCCTTCCAGTTCAGACGAGACTACAAGCGGAATTTGCGGCACGTCCTCAATGCTGTGACCCCTCTTGGCCACAGTCTCTTTCGATGCCGTCGCTGCTATAGCCGAGAACAGGGCTAGCCTCTTCTCCTTCTTCGGAATCCTCTTAACAATCTTCTTCTCCGAGGTTGGTGGATGCGACTGCCTTCCCCCGACCGTTCCCGGTGCGAAAGCCGCTCTTGCAGACGCAGTCTTGCGTCTCGGCAATCTGGCTTGGCCTGAACCTGTGCCTCTGGATTCGGCTGTCGTTCTCTTTCCCGCCATGGGGTCTCTGCCCTGTGGTTGAAGCCTATTTGACTGTATTGCCAGAACAGCCCGCTTTATGACGTCCGGCCTCAGCGGTGTCGCGAAAACTGGTGGAAGCTCAATCTTTCCCACCGCCTTACCTTCAAGGTTGAAAACCTTCGCCGCCTTCTTAACCATTAGCATTCACCGACTATCTTCCCTGCGGAGACTCAAGGGATATTTGGGTTATTTGCGGCGGCTCTTCCGGTACTCCTCTCGGTGGGCGTGCCGGGTAGCGCATTCGTATTGGACGCTTCTCCGTGCCTGCTATGCTTCCTGCAAGAAGCACGTAGGGACCTTTGACTAAGCCGTATCTTAGGAAACCACCTTTTGGCGTGATCTCTTTTCCATCCTTACCTATCTTGAGGATTCGTTTGTTGTACTCTGTTCTCTGATGAAAACCCATTTGCCCTGCTCTTGGGACGCTGTACATTACGTGGTGCGGGTTCCACGGGCCCAGCGTTGCAACGCCTCTCTTTGTCTTTCTTCCCTTAGCCTGGAGTATTGTGACTCCCCAACGTTTTACAGGTCCTTGAAAGCCCTTACCTGTTGAAACTGAAGCTATGTCAACGTACTGGCCTTCCTTGAAAATCTCCGCCGGGGTTGCGGTTTTCCCAAGAAGGCTTTTTGCGTACTCGAACTGTTGCTGGACTGTTCCTCCGCCTATTTCTATTTCTGCCATGTCAGGCTTCTTCTTCGGCACACTTGTCTGCCTTGGCTGAGTTACAGCGATAACACGGACCCTCACAACTCGAGGCAGGTTCTCCTCGATCTTCTTCAGAGCTTCTTCCGTCTTGAAATCTTCCGCAAGCGTGAAAACTCTTTCTAAGTCGTCTGGCAGGTCTTTCGCCCATGCTTCAGCTAAGGTTCGCAAACCATTGACGTCTTTCGCGTAGACCTTTACGCCGCAGACAAGAATGGGCGGGGTCTCCAAGATCGTGGCTGGAAGAATCACTTCCTTGCCAAAATCCGGCGAACGCTTCCAGTCTTCTATCGTGAACACGTGGGTCATGCCGGCTTTGTAGCCTGTAAACCCTAGAAGCCGAGGCGTTTCTGATTCAACTCTGGGCCAGAAGCGCACTCTGGCCAGTAAGTGTTCAGCACGTTTCCTGGGCAAATATGCCAGAGAACCATGTCTTGGAGCGTGCGTTTTACGATGTCCCATTATTTTTTCGCTTCGCGACTTCTAGGAATGAGAACAATGAGTTACAATGGTCTCCTAAAGGAGAACATTAAACCTATCGTTCTCACTCTCTATTTTTAAGTGCTTTAAGAGAAAAAGGCATGGAAGTATTTATTCTTTCTTTAAGCCTTCCTCAACGTTATGCTCCCGTCGCTGTTTTTCTCGATTCTTAGAATCATTCCCTTCTGCCTGCACGTCGCAGATGACGTTTGGATAGTGTTTCCGTGGGAAGCACGTTGATGTGGCGCTCGCGCACATCCTCTTTCTCATTTTGTTGTTGAGATGCAGTTGATGGGACATTTTGTTATTTTAACTGACAAAAAAGGCAGTTAATGTATATTTTAAGTGAGACTGTGATACTTCAGAGAATTATGTCCACAGTTGCTTCCAGATCTTTCAAGCAAGACTACCACAAGACAACTTTCATATTAGGTATCTTTGTTAGCGCGCGCTAATGAGCTAGATTTTGACTGTTTGACAATGATGAAAAGTGATATCTGTCAGAGCCTTATCAATACCATTTGTAGAGGCATCGAGGTTGGACTATAGTGAAATCTTGGTTGGACTGGTATCAGTGGTCGTAGGTGCTTTCGTTGGTTTTCTCGGTTCAATAATACGCGACTGGCGGAAAGAGAAGAACGAGAAGAAAGAGTTGAAGAGTCGCATAAAAGAAGACCTTGAAATCATCAAAGATAAACTGGTTTCCGACCTGCAAACAGGAAACGTGCGTCCTCAAGCATTTTTTATTGAGGTGTATGCGGCTCTGAAGCAAGAAGCTAATTCGTAACTTAAATGTGAAAATATCTCAAAGCGTTCTACGGACTCACATCACGCTTGATGAACTGAGAATGCCTTTGCCAGAGGAAGAGTTGAAAAAGAAGTATTTAGAAGCCATGAATGTAATAAACGGAACCTTGAAATTA
Source organism: Candidatus Bathyarchaeota archaeon (assembly GCA_963707955.1). Taxonomy (GTDB): domain Archaea; phylum Thermoproteota; class Bathyarchaeia; order Bathyarchaeales; family Bathycorpusculaceae; genus DASPPK01. The sequence continues at coordinate 1,415,318 of OY970176.1, forward strand.
CTCTAGGACTACGCGCGCCCGAACTACATGCTCAGACAAAATCCAAGACTTAATGAGAAAGAAGTTCATTAGAGTATTGAGAGTCTGTTTATGAGCAGGCGTAGACGGTTTGACAGACTTGAATGTCAGGGTTGCATTTACAAGGGTAGCACGTACTGCTGGAGACAGTGCCCGTATAACATCTGGAAGACGGAAGAATACTAGATCTCACGCTGAGCGAACGCAACGATTGAGACTACTTCTTCAAGCGTTTCTCCTTGTGCTTTCTTCTTTTCTCTTCTCTTTCCTTTTTAGTCATTGGTTTCTTTTTAGTGCTTCCAGTGCTCAATGCAATCACCACGCCTAAATAGTCAGAATAGGGAATTAAGTTTCTGCGCGCGCTCTGGCTAATGCGCGTGCTTCTTCTTTTCTCCTTACTTTTTCAACGTTACTCTTTCCATGTTTCCATTTTCCTCGGCTTTTCATTCTTTTCAAAAATCGTTCTCTTTTCGCCTGCTTCTTCTCAGATCGTTTCAAACAAATCTTCCCTCCCAGAATCAAATAGTAACAACAAACAAGAACTATAACCTATCACCTAAATGCGAAGTGAATGCTGTGTCTGAAACCGGAATCTAGGATAAGGGAGCCGCGTGAAAACATCCTCAGGATGGCTCTGTTGTTTAATCGCTTTATAAGGGAGTATACGTAGTATAGGACTGCGGCGTTCTGTTGTTGAAGGACGAGAAGAACACAGCAACGTTACAAGTTAAAATCAATGATGAAAGATGTGATGGAAAATGGCGGAAAAATCGGCAATTGTTTTCATTGGAAGTAAAACACCAATGGACTATGTTCTAGCAGTTATCACCAGACTATCCGCGGGCGATGCTAAGGAAGTGATCTTGAAAGCACGAGGACGAGCAATCACAACAGCTGTTGACGTAGCTGAAATAACCAGAAATCGCTTCCTAAAAGACCTAAAAGTGAGCAAAATAGCTATCGGAACAGAGGAGATGCCGGCAAGAGAAGGCGAAAACAGAGCAAGGATGGTTTCAACAATAGAAATAAGCCTTGCAAAAGAGTAGGAGAACCCTCAAGAAACACACGCGCAATTATAGTGAGGGACTATTAAGAAGCGGACAACGATAAAAACCAATGAAGCTTGCTGTTCTGGTCTACGAGTATCCCCCAAAGATCGTCGGTGGCTTGGGAACCTACCCGGCTGAAATGACTCGCAAGTTTTATTCGTAGAATATGAGGTTTTGTTCTTCTAAGCTTGCGTGAAGCTTGTGCACTGCGTCATAAACGTCCTGTTCTTTCTTCGCTCCTGTGCAGACAAGGTTTCCGCTTGCGAATATCAGTATGACTACTTTAGGTTCGTCCATCCTGTAGATCAATCCTGGAAACTGCTCCGGTTCATACATGGTTTTTACAAGCTTGCTAACTGCCTGTTCCAAGTCTACTTTTCCGCCTAAGCTTACGGAGGCAACGATGTTCTGAATCTTCAACTCCGGTTTGCTGATGATGATTATTCCACTCTTTTTCAACTCTTTAACAACTGTCAATACAGCCCTGCGGGCTTCTTTTTCCGATTTCGCTCCCGTGCAAACCATTTTTCCAGAATTGAAAATCAGCGTGGCTGTCTTCGGTCGTTTGAGCCTATACACCAGTCCTGGAAACTGTTCTGGACGATATTCTACTCCTGGATTACTCTTCACGACAGCGTTTAAGTCGACTTTCTGGCTTAGTGTGGCAGAAGCAACAACGTTTTGAATGTGTACTATTGCTTTAGTCTTTGGCATCAAAAACCACTTCCTACAGTGCGTGTGCGCATTCGATGACGCTTAAGCTTCCGCTTCTCCCCAGTCGCAACTGCCGTTCACCGCTGAACCAAGCTACTTTGCCATTCTTGACATCAATTACGTCGCCCTCATGCACCGTGTCGATCTGCTGGTTCCATAAACTCATTTTCATCGAACCAGTTTCGTCTCTGATAAGTGCGTTTGATACACAAGCAGTTGTTCCATATCTCGTTTGGACGATTCTAGATTTCGGAATTTCAAGCACCTTTGCTTTAAGACTGATCTTCTTCATTCCAACTTTCAAGTCACCAATTTTAGAGTTAGCACCCTCAAAATTCTTAAATGAGGAAACTCTGGCCAAAATTGCTTCCGTAAAGCTTTCGAGCTGATCCTTTCCTCGCAGGATGGCAATCGATATCGGAAATTGAGCTACAACCTTTCGCTCGTTGGTAAAGAGAAAATTCGCTGAATTCTTCTTCCTCTTGCGACATTTCACAACCAACTGCTTACATTCTGACCCGTCGTTATTCCAAGCTTCCACGATACAATTGAAAAATTCACTCGAATCAACCTTATGCAACACCGCAATTCTCGCAAGGTACTCCAGAATCCGTCCATCTTTGTATGAAATGCTGTTAAGAGGCCTGCCTCTACCTCTCCAAATTTGTCTAGCCATCTAACTTGTTTCCACTCTGCTTTTTTTCACTCGACAAATCCATCGCTAAAATAATAGATCTGGAATGTGCATCTCACTATTCTCAACATCACTTATATAGCTTAGCTGCTAGGCCTACCTGTCTATAGTTGTTGAAGTCGTCTGAGGTACGCCCTAACGTTTAGCGCGTTCTAGCTGAGCAGTTCGACTCTTGCTCCTATTGCTTGTCCAAGTGTGCCTTTGTGGAATTTGGCTGTGACAACGCTTTTCTTGCCGTGCAAGCCCATAATTTTGCCGATGAAGCTGTTCTGTCCATACTAACGCGCGCTCCAGACCATAAAAAGACTCGGGCACCTAACACTCAGGCAGTAGCCAAGAAAAGGTTTCTCCTTCTCTGCACTCACTTCTTTGCTTCAATCGAATGTCCAAGGGTTTAAACGCGAATTTGCAGAGTATTTGGGCGCAAAGCATGCAATTTGTATCTCAAACGGCACAGTATCCCTTGAAATAGCTCTGTTAGCTATGGGTGTAGGTAAGAGTGATGAGGTCATCACTTCGCCTTGTGCATTCGGTGTCGTTCCAATAAGGTGTGTGTTAAAAAAATCTTCACTGCAGTACACTACAACTAGGGATTAACAAAACGCGCATGCTCATTTTTGCAACAACTTGCAAGAGATCATGATTTGACTGAATGTGTATGCGTCAGCTAATGAAGTTGATAGTTTATTTTTCCTTTTTCATTCACTTTAGATATGATTATGGTGAATTGTGCACCTTTGCCAGGAATGACATTTTCTTGTATGGTCCAACCGTAAAATTCCGTAATCTGGATCAGGTAAAGTCCGTAGTCTGAGCGCGCGCGCTAAATTGAAAAGGTGACAAAACTTCTATATATGTTAGGTGTCTAAGCTTGAACTAGCGGAGATCGAATATGAAACCTGAGCATTATAAACCGATAAGGAAAGAAAAGCCCAAACGAAAGGGCAAGATTAGTGCGCGCAAGAGTCGAATGCTTGCAGAGGCTCAAGAATGGAAACCCATCACTTCTCCACAATTGCGTGAGGCTTACTCTGCTAAAATAGAATGGGTAAGGAAGCTAATTCCCAAATTGAAAAGAGAAGCAGAAGTGCCGGAAGAAAAAAAAGAGCTTAGATAAGCGCACGCGCGCGCTTTTTACGTTTCGCTTAATTATCCTAATGTTGTTTATCCTAATGTTGTTCTTTTCCTAAGAACTATCGGAAGTACCAAATCGTGAATTACCATTCTGCTCATTTGAAATCACTCCATCTTAACTTTAAGAATCCATTTTCCTTTAGGACTGCCGTCTAAATCGACTCCTCTGCCCTTTAACACTTTAAATTCGCCCTGTTTCAAACCTAAATTTTGCATGGCGAATTCTGTTGCTTGTTTAATCGTACAGAATCCAGCTGGTTTCTTTGCCTCAGTCTCTGTAAATCCCCATTCTGGCGGAACTAAACTGCCTATTTGCAAAACTTTTAATCTCATTCCTCTTTAACCTCCTCAAGGGAAATAGCAGAACAGTCTATGAATCGACAGTCTCGTCACTTCATGTCTTCGCTCCAGCTATTATAGAATGGAAATCGCTGTTAAAGCTTGCTTATCCCTTTAAGAAATCTTCTTCAAGCCAATTTTATGTATCAGAGAAAAATAGGGAAAGTTACGTTATAACCATTCTCCCAATCAATAATAACTCAACAATTTAGTAATAGAGTTACTTCTTTTCCTCTGGCTTTTTCTCTGCGGGTTTCTTTTCCTCTTTTTTCTCTTCCTTCTTCTTTCGCTTCAAGGGCATGTCAATCACCCCCACTTAGTTTGTTATTGGCTCATGGATGTCAGATCTTTTGTTTGCTCAACGCAACTCTAAATGGTTTCTTGCATTGTGAGCAATCGAAAAGACCGATCTCCATCTGCATCCTCTTGCCCGTTTTGTCAGGTCGACCAGCCATCGTCCATCTTTTCTTTGGCGAACTCACTTCGGTTCCACACTTTGGACATTTAGCCATAACGTTTCCTCCATTACCAGTCATCATGTCGTTGTAAACCGAATGAATAAAGGGTTTATGATGCTTTTAGTCCGTTCTTGCTCTGTCATTCTTTCACTTTCCATTTCCGGTCGAGTTCTCAATCATTTCTTTGTGTGCTTTTTCTTGCTCTTCTTTTTCTTCTTGCCCAAAAGCCTCCCCCCGCGCTAAATCGCGTAATTCGTTCCTGTGTAATGTAATCAGGTCATATATAAAAAATATCAAATCAAAAACGTTATTATTGGTTTTACCACCACTGCTTCAAAATTCTCAACTGCTTCTGGTTGACCTACAAACACGCGCGCGCCCCGCCGAGACCCGCGCCCGAAAGAACAGGGCATGCTGCTTAACACTCTTCGCAACAAAGATGACTGCCAAGCGCGCATGCATGTTCCTAAAATGACTTTATGAAAGACGTCTGATATGTATTGCGTGGACTGGCTAGTCTTTGACTATGGTCCGTGCGACCGGTAAAATGACTGGACGATGCCCGTGAGCTGCTAGATGACGCCGTGAAGATTGCCGAGGAGATTGTTGAGGTGATGCAGCCTGACATGGAAACCCGTTTCAAAGTCTGCTCAGGATACGTTCTCTCCAGCATACGTAGACACCTGCGAAACCAAGGATTTAACGTGGAAGAAGTGGAAATCAGAGGCGAACTCCAAGCGATGGTTGCGCTAAGCTACGTAAGATGGTGCCGGCAGAAAGACTGGAAGACGAGAGACGCTTCTGGGCGCTTTTAGAATGGGTTGCGGAAAAACCCAAAATCAGAGAAAAACTCGTAAAAACAGGGTGGAAAAGCTGGCGTGAAAAGTGGCGAGAGCATGCTTTTAAGATGGCTAGAAAATAACGTTGGAAAATATTTCGGAAGACTATCTGCTTTCTAGGGGAATAAAATTAGGCAGGTCAATGTGGAAAAAACACTAAAAAGTCTTATTTGACTATTTCAGCGTTTGCGGCGCTACGGCCTATCCTCGTGATCCTTATTTTAACATGGTCTCTAGGCTTTGCGTTGGCAACGAATATTACGAAACCTTGGATTCTGGCTATGTCTTCCCCTTGGCGGCTCGTCTCCGTTATGTCCACTTCGTATTCCTTGCCCATCTCAACTGGGCAAGGCTTAAAGTCCCCACCATAACCGCGTCTTCTCTCATAACTCATAGGGCATCTTCCTCCTTTCACATTTGTGATGATAATGCTCACTTTAAGACTTTAAGTGTTCGCGCGCGTCATGAGACACCTAGAGAACTTGATGAGGCTTTGGATAAAGCTGATGCCTATATCTTGGGAGCTCCATTGTACTGTTTGGAGGTAAATGGTTTAACCAGGACTGAAGGAACGGGGATAAACATGATATCGTCTAAGGCGAAAAATCGAATGAAACGTGAGCTAAGCTTGGAGAAGCCAACAATATGGGTTGGTAAGGAGGGAGCGTCGCCGCAGACGGTGAATGAGATTTCTAGGCAGTTGGAGAAAAGGAAAATAGTGAAAGTTCAAATATTGAAAAACGCGCTTAAGGATGAGAGCGCCAAAGACATCGCGTCAAAAACAGCTCAGCAAACGGCATCCACCCTAATCGATGTTCGAGGACACACTTTCATACTGCATAAGCCTCGCAAAAAGAGAAGTGAAAAGCCTCTGTGAGAGGACCGTTTAGAGGTTTTGAAAGGGATGAGATTGGAATAATCTTGTTGAGGAAGGTTCAAAAACACCCATTTCCTTCATGCCTTTAACCTTGCTTTCATGAACCTACCTCTGTCAAGAGATCCTAAAATGGCTGACGCATCCATTGACAAAGACGCGCGCGGAGCTGCGTGGACCTTGTATGCATGTCAGCACATGCCTTATTTGTATTGAAGTTTCAGGGTCACTTTAATGGTCCTCTACTTATATTGGGAGAAAGGATTAGTGCTTCTATCAGAAATATATTTAGTGGAGCGTTGAAGATTGAGCGAAGTTCAGCTGAGAGTTCTGGATTCCAGACAGAGAGATGTGGCAAGAGGAATCGCTAGAATAGACCAGACCACAATGCAAAAGTTAGGAGTTTCATCTGGAGACGTAATAGAGTTCTCAGGGAAGAAAAAGACGTCGGCGATCGCTTGGCCAGCGTACTCTGAAGAACAGGATCCAAGCATTATGCGAATCGATGGGTTCTTACGTAAAAATGCCGGCGTATCAATAAACGAGTACGTTGTAGTTCGCAAGGCTGAAGTTAAAAATGCTATGAGCATAGTGCTTGCTCCAGTGGATATGCGATTTAACTTTGACGAAGACTTTGCAAATTTTGTGAAGAACAGACTTATGGATAGGACGTTTGTTGAGGGAGACACGACGCTCGTTATGATGCTTGGTCATTCCGTTCAATTCACTGTTGCGAAGATGCAGCCCCACGGAATAGTCAAGATGACTCACGATACTAGATTGCAGATATTGACTGAACCTGTTGCGGAAGCTGAAGTTGTGCCACGTACCACCTATGAGGACTTAGGAGGGTTGGAGGAGGAGATTCAACGGATAAGGGAGATGGTTGAACTTCCAATGGAGCATCCCGAGATTTTCCAGAGGCTTGGAATAGATCCTCCGAAAGGGGTTCTACTGATCGGTCCACCCGGCTGCGGAAAGACACTCCTAGCTAGAGCAGTAGCGAATGAGTCTGGTGCAAACTTTTTCTCAATAAACGGGCCTGAGATAATAAGTAAGTTCTATGGGGAGTCGGAGGCGAGGCTTCGAGAAATATTTCAACAGGCCCAACAGAACGCTCCGAGCATTATACTCATAGACGAGCTGGACTCCATAGCGCCCAAACGTGAGGAGGTTACAGGTGAAGTGGAGAGAAGGGTTGTCGCTCAGCTTCTAGCTCTCATGGACGGATTGTCTGGTAGAGGAAATGTCATAGTAATAGGTGTAACGAACAGGCCGAATGCCTTGGATCCAGCTCTCAGGAGGCCTGGGAGGTTTGACCGCGAGATAGAGATAGGGATCCCAGACAAGCGGGGGCGTCATGAAATATTGTTGATTCATAGCAGAGGCATGCCCCTAGCCGGTGATGTTGACTTAAAGGTGCTTGCTGAGCGGGCGCACGGTTACACGGGTGCCGACTTGGCCGCCCTGTGTAGAGAGACAGCTATGAAAGCTCTACGTAGGTATCTTCCCGAGATAAATCTGGAGGAAGAGCGAATACCTTCCTGCGTCCTGGAGAAGATGGAGGTTCGGATGGATGATTTCATGAACGCCTTCAAGGAGATTACGCCTACAGTCATGAGGGAGGTTGCTGTGGAAGTCCCGGTTGTTCATTGGGATGAAGTGGGAGGCTTGGAGGAGGTTAAAGAGGAGTTAAAGGAGGCTGTTGAGTGGCCGCTGAAGAATCCTGAAGTCTTCAAGAGATTGGGGATTCAGCCGCCTAAGGGTATACTGTTAATAGGTCCGCCCGGTTGTGGGAAGACGATGCTGGCCAGGGCTGTTGCAACTGAGAGCGAGGCAAACTTCATCTCGATTAAGGGTCCGGAGGTCTTTTCTAAGTGGGTTGGCGAGTCTGAAAGGGCTGTTCGAGAGGTCTTCAGGAAGGCTAGAATGGCTTCGCCAGCCGTCATATTCTTCGATGAGATTGACTCTCTTGCCCCAAGGAGGAGGCTGGGTTACGGCGACAGCGGCGTAACTGAACGCGTCATCAGCCAGCTTTTAACAGAAATGGATGGAATGATACGCTCAGAAGACATCATATTCTTAGCTGCGACAAATAGGCCCGACATCATCGACCCAGCCGCATTAAGGCCAGGCAGATTCGATCGGCTGATATATGTTCCAGAACCTGACGAAGCTGCCAGGCTTGAAATCTTTAAGATTCACACGAAGAACATGCCACTATCAAAGGATGTGGACATAAAGGAGCATCGCATAACGAAAGGTTACTCCGGCGCCGATATATCATCCGTGTGCAGAGAGGCCGCCATGAACGCTTTGAAAAGAGACATCAACGCAAAAGAGGTCACCTTCAGCGATTTTGAGAAAGCTATGGAGAAGGTTCCACCAAGCATACCGCCAGAAATTGAGAATTGGTACAGGAGCTTCATGAATCAGGTTCGAAGGATGCAGAAACCTACGCCTCTTATAGTGTAATCCCAGAAGCGACAGATAAACGTCAATTCACCCCTCTCTCTAGTCAACCTTTTTGATTCGCGCGCGCGGAAAACCGTGCGAAACACGCACGTCCGTTCTTCCTCCTCGCTCTTGATTTCTGTTTAGATTTTGTCCTTTGATAGTTTTGCGATAAAGAAGCCGTTGCATTTGTGAGTGTGAGGATAGAGCCTTTGACATTTTTCTAATCCTCTCAGTCCGGACGAGCCTATTCTTGGCGTTATTTCGCTCAATGAAAGCTCGGGATGCCATTTCAGGAATTTTTCAATGATCATTTCATTCTCTTCGGCTGTTACACTGCATGTAGAATAGATTAATACGCCTCCTGACTTTACCTTATCTGCGCAGTTGTTCAGCATTTGCCATTGAATTTCAGCCATTCGCTCAATCGACCTGGGGGTAAGCCGCCATTTGGCTGAAGGCACTTTTCCGAAGGTGCCTGTGCCCGTGCATGGTGGATCTAAAACTATGATGTCTGCCTCTTCCGTGAACGGTAATGGGGTACGTGCATCTGCAATGATTGGTTCGGCGATCTCTACACCCATGTGTACAATTTGGCTTTTCCAGACGGTGATTCTGCGCTTTGAGTAATCTATGGAGAGGATGCTGCCGCGGTTCTGCATTAACTGGGCCAGATAGGTGGTTTTTGCTCCTGGGGCCGCACAAACATCTAAGACGGTCATTCTAGGTTGTGGGTTTGCGGTTTCTACTGTGAAGCAGCTTGCCTTGTCTTCAACGTAGAATAGGCCTTCCTTGAAGCTTGATGCTCTGGTTACAGGTTGTTTTGCTGCTGCGACTTTGTACGTGTAGCGCAACTGTTCAACCTTCTCAAGTCTAACGCCTTCTTCAGAGAGTCTTTCAAGAATTTGCTTTTCCTCAGCTTTGAGGGTGTTCAGTCTAAGATAAGTTGGCGGCGGTTGCGCATTTGCTTCTAGCATGGCAATAGTTTGGTTTCTGCCGAATAGTTTGAAGCAGTATTTTACGAACCACGTTGGATGGAAAGTTTGAAGTCCAACCTGTTCCTCGCCACCTGCACCTGCAAACACCATTGCAGGCCGTTGGGTCAATAGCATGCCTAGGAAGGGCTCTACTTTAATTAGCGTTTTCCATCCTAGAATGCTGCGTGCCAGTTTAGCTATGCTCCCAGCTTCTTTGAGGTTCGGACTGAACCAGTTTTTAGCCATTCGCATTTGATAAACATAAAGTCGCAGGAACGCCTGCACGCCCAAACTGCATTCGTTGATTGTCGCAGGTTTCATGGTGCCATTTATGAATTTGTCTATGAAGTTTTGCCGGCGAACAGTTTCAGAAACAAGCATATGAGCTAATCTTAAAGAGTCATGGTCTTCTATGCCTAGCTGTTTAACCGTTCTCGCGAAGGCTAAAGGCTCACTTAATCTTCGCATTTCCATCCAGCTCAGAGTTTCAATGGCAAGCGTCCAAGCTTCTTTGAGCAAACGCGTTCACACACCGATGACAAAGGCGAGGACGTAGATAAAAAGCGCGCGCGCTATGTCCGGATAAGCTGGGTCGGAAAGGCTGTTAGCGTAGACCGAGCGAGCGAGTTCAACATGGACATCTTAATTCCGCCGCAAATTTGTCCTTTCATTACTTTTCTTGACGAACAGTCATAATGAGTCACTCAAACACTCAGCCCCACCAGCCTCAGACAGCAGATCCAGAATCCCCACATCAACCTCGTCGACACAAGCAATCCTCCCAAACATCGTCCTTTTAAAATGGGATAGGCCCTTGCGCACTTTGAAAGAGGAAAAAGAGGGTTGCGCGGGAGCGCGCGTGGTTAGGAGGCGCGTTGCCTTGTCCCGAAATTATGTGTTGAAGTAGGTTCGTGAGACTGCCTTGTCGGTTCTCCCAATGTTTTCTGCTGCTTCTCTTGTTAGGACTAGACTAAGTATGCTGTAGTGAGAATAAAGGCGCCAGACGTTGTAAGGACGCTGCCTCCAGCAATAAACAGTCCCCTTGATTATCTCTCCCATCTTGACGCGTGTGGGCTACTCATATCCAAAGAGTGCCATAAGACCCCTTTGATCTCCGGGCGGTCTCATCCAGCTTCTCACGCAATGTAGGTTCCGATCTAATAAGGGATGCATCCTCGTATATAGTATTTTTAAGGAGCGTGCTTGACTATCAACACGCTTATTAACAGCGCTATAGCCTTGACCTAAGGGCGCTAATTTTGGAGCACAACGCTATGAGCGAAGAGGAAGAAGAAATAGAGGAAGAAGAATGGGGCATTAGGTGTGGAACCAAGCTCTACGGAGCCCTATAGACGCGGAAACAACGCCTTGTTTTTAATACCCTGTTTTTTAATCTTAAAACCTTTGAAGGAGGTGACAGACAAATGGCCAAGTGTCCGACCTGTGGAAAAGAAGTTGAAACGCCGATAAAGGAGTGGAATATGGGCAGGAACAAAAAGATACATGTTAAGCAGTACGAGTGTTGCGGGAAAAAGTTCCGTGAATATGGAAAGAAGGTTTAGGAGCTGCGCATGCTTTTCAGGAGAGCGCGCGCGAAGGGAGATTATGTCAAGGATAATGGTGAGAAAACGAGAATGTAGGCTTGCTAGGTTGTGGTAGAAGGCGTTCCATGCTTTCCTAACAACATCTAAAACCGGACTTAGCGCCATGTAAGGCATTTTTCTTGCAGCCACAAGCTCCACTTTCGCTTCACGAAGATGCTGAAGAGCCCAACCCTCTGCGTAGCCACTCATCATCTGTCTTCACTTCTATTTGGCTTCCAAAAAGTTGAAGCACTTAATAAGATGACGCGCCTTTCTCCGTTTCCTCTAAAGTTTCTTCTGGCAATTCCTGCTCTTGCACAGCAAAACAACGTGTTATGTATCCAGCAATCAGGTTCCGAACCTTTGGCGTTCCACCAGTCACTAAACTGTTAACCGATTGCTTGTTCTTTTCAAAATCATTAGAAAACCTATCAGGAAAACGCCTGATAAGCTCCTTAGCCATTCGTTTGATGTGTTTTGTGCGCCCACTCCCCAAACACATGTTCCTCCAAGCACATATCTGAACTATATTAGACCGCGCGCGCTATTATCCTTATAAACTGAATTACGTTTCAATAATAATCGAGCATACATGTCCCAAATCATGTTGAATCCAACTCTCAATCGACGAATTAAGCCAAAATAGGCTCGGATTCATGGGAAAATCCCAATTAGTGGGAATTGAAAGATTCTGGTAATCCGTCAGCGCGCGCGCTCTCTGCGGAGGTTTAAACTTCGGCAGGGAGACTCTTAGAAGCTCGAAAAAATACTAGGGGGGTGGGTCACCGGACGCGCTTGACGATGACCTCGCCGTTTGAGAGTTCCTTAATTATTTCCGAACCATCTTTGAGGTGCGCTAAGAGCTGAGCCTCAGGTATCTGAGAGAACTCTGCGCAGTGCTCGCCGTCTGGGCAGTCCTCAGCTTTCTTAGCTTCTTTCACAATGCGCTTCTTATCTTCCTTGAGCTCATCCCCAGTCCTAAGATGATATTGTCTCCTTATCTCCGCCCGCTCAGTTTCTAACTTCTCAATTCTGTCTATAACTTCTTTCGAGACTGCTGGCGCTTCGCTCGTAAACTCCAACGCAGGCACTGCTTCTCGGTACTTCGCTCTCAGCTGCTCAATCGCTGGCCTTGAGTATGGAGCCTCTTCGCCCTTGACTTTTCTGCCGCGTATAACCCTTGCCCAGTTAGGAGAAATCCGGATTTCCTCACGCGCCGTGTTAACATACCGGCGCGCATCGTGCCACGAGAATGGAACACCTGCAGCCCTGCTCAGCGTCCATATTAAGTGTCCCAAGCGTTGGTAGGAGATCGGTCGGTAAGGCGAATAGGCCTCGAAGAAAATGTTATCCTCGGCAATGACTTTGCGCCCGAGTTTCTGCTCCATCCATTCCCGCGCGCGCTATTAACATTTTGGTTCCGTTGCTTCAGAAGGGGGTTGCCTACGTTTTCCCAAATCGGCTTGCCCTGTGCGAAAATCAAGCCTCTATATTTGCTTCGACCCTGAACTTTTGTTGTCTTAGGGAATTCTTCGTGTTACAGGGTTTTGAATCTTCGCTCTGATTTCTCTCTCTAAGCAATCAGCTATGTACCTCAATGAAAGAGGTCTTAAGACGTCGTCACTGTTTAGGGCTATGAGAAATGAGCCAGTTAACGTCATGGATTCTGCCCATTCTGCCCTGATTTCTTGCACGTATTCAGCATATTCTGAATAGGTCTTGTGAACCGAGACTGCTACCATGTCTGAACCTAAGCCCATGCCGGTGGAAACGAAGATCATGTTAGGATTCTTTGCCGTGAGACCCTTTCCCTTTGCCACTTTGGCTTCGGGGCGCTGTTCACGTTTCTTGTTTCCAAATGTAATTGCTATGATCTCAAAACCCAGTTTTCTCAGATTCACACTTCCAGTGTACTCGATGATCCCTTCTTTTTCAAGCCTTGTTCTGATTCTGGAGACTGTAGGTTGAGACACACCAATTATCTTTGCCAGTTCCCTGTCACTTTTTCTGCTGTTCCTGATGAGCTCACAAACCAGTTTGATCTCTAATTCCTTCAAACACCTTCCTCCTTAAACAAGCAGGTCTGTCTATACTATTTCGTAAGTTGTTTAAGAAATCTTCCATATTGTTATAATCATTTGTATTATCTATGGTCGCCATAACATATGAAACCATCCACAATTCAATACAGTCTTTCTGCAGAACACCGACAACTTGGTCCCAAACATTGCAAGGGGCCTCGAAGACCATTGCGAAAAACAGAATCGCCACGAACAGTTAGCCTGATTTTGTTGTTCCACGGAAAGCTATTTTAGCCGAGAGAGGCACAACAAGGAACGTTGGGTTTTGCATGGTTAAAGAGGAACCAAAAAAGCACACTGGCAAGTGCTATGACTGCGGTGGCCCTCTAGAATTGTTTGAATTAGATATTAAGCAATCTACGAAGATTATGAAATGCCAGAATTGCGGCCTGTTCCATTTCTACAAGAAAGACTTCATTGGCAATTACAAGCTGACCAAAGTCAGCAATAATCCTGCCGCGTAGTGATACACTTTAAACATCACCCAATAAGCGATTTACCATCTCGAAAGTGCCCCGCGTGTACACTGCGCTTCAACAATGTTCACATTTGATTTGATTCCCTGACGTGGACACTGTCATCAGTAGTGCGCGCCCTGACAAGTATTAAATATGGGTGTGTCTAGTCCTGCTGAGGGTTGATCATGGTTGATACTGCTTCTGAGATTGCCGGAGCCCTGTATCGTTCGGGTTGCTTGAAGTTTGGCACTTTCCACATCAAATCTGGGGCCCTAAGCCCATACTACATTGACCTTGCATGTCTGCTTTCCTCTCCCAAAGACCTCTGCACTCTTGCAGACATTGCCGCAGACAGGATCAGGATGCTTGAGGCCAAGGATAGGATAGACAAATTGGCTTCGATCGAGTTGAAAGGTGCTTTGATTCTGCCAAGCATTGCTTGTCGAATGAACCTGCCGTGCACCGTGGTGAGGAAAGAGGAAAAAGTGTACGGCGCGACAGGAAGAATTGCAGGTGCAGAAGTCGCAAGAGGCGAACACATTCTGTTCTTTGACGATGTTATCAGCGAGGGCTTTTCCAAGCTGGAAGCGATAAAGCCTCTTGAGCAGCTTGGGGCCCGCGTAGAAAACATCCTAGTAGTGGTAGACAGGGAACAGCACGGCGCAGAAAACCTAGGAAAGCTTGGCTACAGAGTGCACGCCTTGGCAAAGGTCACTGAGCTTGCAGAGAGACTCCTTCGAAACTCGAAGATCTCGAAAGAGCAAGCAGACGCTGTTTTCAACTACGTCAAGAATGCCTAAAGGCCTACTCTCATTTTCCAACCTCAACAAGTAATAGCTTCTGCAGTATTTTCCTTGCAGATTCTTGCGGCGAGCATTTGGCAGTGTTCACGGTCACTTCAGGGTTTACAGGAGGCTCGTAAGGTTGCCCGATCCCGGGGACAGTTGGGGCTTCGCCCTTCAGGCCTCTTGAGTAGATTTTCCTTGGAGCGAGGTGCGTTTTCCCTCTTTTGGCCTCACGGTCTATGCAAACTTCCATTGGACACTCAAGATAGACCTCGATGAACTTTGGGATCCGCTTTCTTGCGTCGTCACGGAAGCGTCTAAGGTTGCCAGTCGCGTCGATCACAACGTTCACACCGTTCTCTGTCAGAAGCTCGGCAAAGTAGACGAGCGTTGCATAAACCGTGTCACGTTCTTCCAGAGAGTAGGATGGGTTAGGAGTCAAAACTTTGCGGAGAGCGTCCACGACCAATAGTTGAGCGTGGATACCCTTCTGATCGAGAAGCTTCAGCAGAGCTTCGGACACAACGGACTTGCCGCTTCCAGGCAAGCCTGTGACCCAAACGCACCAGCCCGGTCTAGCCGAGGTTCTTTGTTTCATGCAGGTCCCACTGCAGTTTCTCTCATGTGTTCTCTTAAAAACTCATAGTCTTCGACCTTGAAAAGATGGCTTTCACACTTGCAGTCTGAACTACCGAAGCCTCGTATTGGAAAACCCTTCTTCGCAAGTTCCCTGGCGATCTTGCATTCCTTTGGCCTTCCTGCTCTCATGTAGAAAACCTTCAGAACCTTGACACGTGGGTTATCTAATAGATAATCGATGTGCCAAAACTTCGCCTTCTCTGTTCTGAGATGCCGCTTGACGCGTTCTTCCAAGTTGTTTTGGGCTGAGCCCACGTAAGCGTACAGGCCCTTTTCAAAACTCAAGTTGCCTAATGCGGCAGTGTCTACGCTGATGTTCCTGTCTATTCTGATTATGAGAACGTAGATGCCCTTCATGCTTTTCTGTCAGAACTGTTCTCTCTGTACCATTTCAATATTTCACTGACTGCGTTCGGAGAATAGCCCATCTCGCTGAGAAGTCTCTTCAGGTCGTCTATAGACCCCACTTCCAAGGTTGGACCCCTTGCCCCAAGCAGCCTTACTCTTGACCCTATTTATACTTTAGTCTCACCGTTGATATATTGTCTTAACGCCGGCGGTGAAATGTCGCAAATGCTATTTTAGGTAATACTTTACGCTCTCAACCTCAAATTCTCTGGCTTTGAGTACTTTGGCCCCGAAACGAAGGATCTTTTTCCGCGCAATCAGAGGCAGATTCGGGTACCACAAGGGGGACGCTAAGACAAGACTGCGCCAAGCGTAGAAAGGTTGAATGACTTTCAAAATCTCGTCGTCGCCAGTCTTGTCCAAGTAGTTCTTCCAGAAAAGTGTGAACAACCTTCCGAAGGGTCCGTTCATCTCCCCGAAGGTCTGCAAAGAATAGAAAAGGTAGTTGATCGTCATAGCCGAAACGTCGTCAGCAGGCTCCCCCCACTCGCCTCTGCTGCGGTCCAGAACGGTGAAATCTAACCCCTGCCTGAACAGAACATTCCAAGAGTGAAAGTCCCCGTGCACCTGCGAGAGCCTGTGAGCCTTATGTTTCAGACGCCAGCGCCAATCCAAACAGTCCTTCTCAAGTTCAACGAAGTACTTCTCATCAACATAGCCTAAATTGCTGGGATAACTGTCTGCCAACCCAAAAATGCCTTCACCTTGTCCAGTCAGGTCACGAATCCGCCTGACATAGAGTCCTGGCGCATCCTTCTTCTTGACCGAATGGATCTCGACAAGATAGTCAGACAATGCTAAACATCGTTCCTCATCTAAATCCGTCACTTTGCGAGTTTCTTTGATGTGGTCCAAGTCATCATGGTAGGGTGAGCCTTCAACAAAGTCGGTTAGGATGAAGAATTCGACACAGTCT
Source organism: Candidatus Bathyarchaeota archaeon (assembly GCA_963707955.1). Lineage (GTDB taxonomy): Archaea > Thermoproteota > Bathyarchaeia > Bathyarchaeales > Bathycorpusculaceae > DASPPK01. The sequence continues at coordinate 1,431,738 of OY970176.1, forward strand.
CCCAACGACTTCAAAGTCTCTCCGTCGTTTGAAAAGGAGCCAACATCAACAGAACTGACATGTCTAGGCAGTTTGTTGAACGCGGAGTGCTGCCAGAGCAGAATGGCGGCCCTATCAGAGAAGTAGTCATGCCCAAAGCCTTCAGGCCGCACGGTCTCCAAGACTGACCGCTTGGTTTGTCCGTGTAGGCTGAACTCAATAAGGTAGGGCACCCCGTACCCGAAGCCTTTCAAGTCAGCAACCTGACCGCTACGCAAGGGCACGACTCGCAAGACCTTAACCGCTGCCTTATAGACACTTGAAAGATACTCCTCCACCCTTTCAGCCTTCAACTCAAGCAAGAAATCACATCCAAAACGAAGAGTTATCAGTTACAAGTTAAAAATATAGCGATACAAGCCGAGAAATCAAGGGAAGTGCCAAAAAATGAAACAGTCCGCACTTAGCCTTAAATAGCGAACCGCCACAGAACGTAATGGAGAAAACAATTATGGAAAAGTTCAAAGTTAAAGACCTAACCTTGGCTTCCAGTGGAAACCTGCAGATCGAATGGGCATCAAAGCACATGCCAGTTTTAACCCAGGTTAGGGAGAGACTTGCCAAAGAAAAGCCGCTCAAGGACTTGACTCTAGGGGCCTGTTTGCACGTGACAAAGGAAACAGGCGTGCTCGTTGACACTTTTGTCGTTGCAGGGGCAAGAGTTGCACTGTGCGGTTCTAACCCTCTTTCAACGCAGGACGATGTTGCAGCAGCGCTGGCAAAGAGAGGCGTCAACGTCTTTGCTTGGCGAGGTGAAACAACAGACGAATACTACTGGTGCGTTGAGAAAGCATTGGATCTTGCCCCTACAATTACTTTGGATGACGGGGCAGACCTTGTCGGCACACTGCACAGCAAGAGAAAACAGGCCTTGCCGAAAATCAAAGGAGGGACAGAGGAGACAACCACCGGCGTGCTTCGTTTGAGAGCGATGGAGAAAAAGGGTGCACTCAAGTACCCAATAATAGCGGTGAACGACGCTTACACGAAATACTTGTTTGACAACCGTTACGGAACGGGCCAAAGTACGTTGGACGGCATACTGAGAGCGACAAATATTCTCCTAGCGGGCAAGAACTTTGTTGTCTGCGGTTACGGCTGGTGTGGAAGAGGCATCGCGATGAGAGCGCAAGGGATGGGAGCGAACGTGATCATCACCGAAGTGAGCCCACTGCGGGGACTTGAAGCCGCGATGAACGGGTTCCGCGTTATGCCAATCATCGAAGCGGTTGCAATAGGCGACATCTTCGTGACGGCAACCGGCGATACTAGCGTGATAAGGAAAGAACACATGGCGAGGATGAAAGACGGCGCTATTCTGGCCAACAGCGGACACTTCAACGTTGAAATAGACTTCCAAGACCTCGAAGAACTCTCGACCAAAAAGAGAAACATCAGACCAAACCTCGACGAGTACACGTTTAAAGACGGGCGAAAACTGTACCTTTTGGCCGAAGGAAGACTAGTGAACTTGGCGGCAGCCGAAGGACATCCGTCCGAGGTCATGGACATGTCTTTTGCAAACCAAGCTCTCTGCGTTGAATACCTAGCGAAAAAAGCGAAGCTACCGCCGAAAGTCTATCCGGTGCCAAAAGAAATAGATGATGATGTGGCAAAACTGAAACTCAACGCTATGCACATCAAGGTTGACAAACTGACGAAGGAGCAGAGAAAATATCTAGCTACTTGGGAATTGGGTACAACATGATAGTTCACTCTGAGATATGGTAAACTTTAAAAGGTATTAGAGAGATAAACATGGCTAACATGTGGTGATGCCAATGGTTAGTAAAGATCAAGCGATAGGCGGAGTAATATTCATCGTCTGCGCGATAGTTGGCCTCTTTTACGTTGTCACTCTATTCTATCCGAACTGGCTTGGATTTTTCGGACTCAATACACAGGATCCTTCCGTCCGTTTCTGGATCATGTTCTGGATCGTTGCAGTGCCTGTTCTGGTCGCCTTCATCGCCATAATGGGTATAGGCGCATGGATAGGTTGGACAATGGCTACGACACCGCCGCCAAAGCCGATCGAAGAGATCACAAGTGAAATGGAAAAGGAAGAGAAGCCGACTGTTGAAGAAAAACCAGCCGAAGAGACGCCAAAGGAAACCCCAAAGGAAGAGGCAAAGAAGCCAGAAAAGAAGAAGAAAAGCGAAGAATAGCCAGCGCCCAGTTTTTTTATTCTAGAAGAAACCTGTGATCGTCCAGATTCTTTCTGGAGGCCAAAAGGTTAAAGTTAGCTAACGATCCTTCTGTCTTCAGCCATCTTAACCGTTAACGGCTTTGAGCATACACTGCACTATATTTTCACAAACTATGCAATCTTCAGGTATCTTTTCATTCTTTGATCGTTCACTCAGGTATCCAAGATGGTGCGCACACTGCACAGTTGCTGATGGCCTTGCCCTTCTCTCTTCTGAGTTGCTCACCATAGGTTCCTGTCCTTTATTATCCTCAGCCGTTGCACCCTGCTTCGCCTCAACGACTGGAACACTTTCTTCTAGGGTGATAGCGGTCAGACAACGGGGACACGCATCATAACATTGTGAATCTTCGGAACCCACGTTCTTGACTTTCAAAGGCTTCGAAAAGACCAGGCCACAAGACGAATTCGGACACGCAAACTTGTCTTCTTTGGCACTCTGCTTCTTTCTGTGCATAATGGACCATCGATAACAATCGGATCTTGCCCCTTATAGTACTAATGCAGTGAGAATCAGTATCCCTGGTAAGGATCGGGCGTTCTTCGCTTTCCATCGCACGTTGATCCAGGGTCATTATTCAGAATTCATAATCGTTTTAATGGCTGCAACTAACTTCTCGTTCAGAGGCGTCAAGACTTGTACACCGTGTTGATAAGAGTTGACGAAACCCTGCCCTGGATTGAGCTTAAAGGAGACTATGAAACCAGAAAAGAGGCCCGACATGCAGCAGAAGAAGCCATCAGGAAGATAGCCGTGATGGTTCTGAACATACCACAAGAAAAGAGACCATTGAACGCATTAGCTGTGATGAAAGCAGGGCGTTAGCTAACGAGAATGTTGTCGAACATCTTTTCTGCCACCTCATACATGAGATATCCAGCTTCGCGCTTGAAAGGCGGAGGATTTTGGGCGATAAGAATTTATTATGATCAACTCCTATCGTTACAGATGATCCTGAACAGAAAATTTTTTGAACGAGACACATTGACTGTTACGAAAGAGCTCCTTGGAAAATTCCTTATTCATGAGAACACAGAAGGAACCACGATAGGCAAAATCGTTGAGACAGAAGCCTACATAGGTCCAGAGGATAAGGCATCTCATGCCTACAACAATCTCCGCACACAACGGACAGGAGTTCAGTTCGGGCCCAAGGGGCACGCATACATCTATCAAGTTTATGGAATGTATTTTTGTCTTAACGCCACAAGTGGAAGCCTTGTTGGAAAACCGGAGGCAATCTTAGTGAGAGCGTTGGAGCCGATAGAGGGTGTTGAACTCATGATCACAAGGAGAGGTTCTGCTAGAAGTCGGATACTCAGTTTAGCCAACGGCCCAAGCAAGCTTTGCATTGCCATGGGCATATCGAAAAAGCAAAATGGTGCAGACTTGTGTGTTCCGCCTTTATGCATTGAGACGGGTGTGACGGTAAATGAGAAACAGGTCATTCAAACAACAAGGGTTAACGTGGACTATGCAGAGGGATGGAAGCATTTGCCTTGGAGATTCTTCTTAAAGGATAATTGCTTTGTATCAAAGCCGGGCAAGTAGATGAAAAAGCAGATATGAACCCGCCTAGCGCGCGCTACTGGAAAGCCCTATATGGTTAATTTTTGTTCTATTAGCGACAGAAAGGTTGTCAAATGGTCTAAAGGAAGCAGACCTAGTAGATGTCCATCCAGAAGCAAGTTGTAGAAGCTCTAATGAAACCTGAGGCTTATGATGAACAAGCAGGCAGGATTGAACTGACCCAGACTCACATATCCTTCGTCTTTTTAACCAGAAATTTTGTCTACAAAGTGAAGAAGGCTGTGAATCTCGGATTTCTGGACTTCACAACGCTCGAAAAGAGGCGGTTCTTCTGCGAAAGAGAGCTAGAGCTCAACAAACGCTTGTGCGAGGGCATGTATCTTGAGGTTGTTCCCATCAACAGATCAAACGTGATTAGAATTAGGGGCGAAGGACAAACTGTCGAATATGCTGTGAAGATGAAGAGAATGCCTCAGGAAAAGATGATGAACAAGCTGCTCGAAGAGAACAAGGTGGACAATAAGCTTATTGACAGAATAGCGAAGATCATCGCTGAATTCCATTCAAAGGCGGAAACGAACAAGAGGATAAGCGAGTTCGGTTCCTTGGCGATAATAGAAACCAATTGGAAAGAAAATTTCGAACAGACTTCGAGGTTTGTCGGCAAGACGATAACAACGAAGGATTTCAAGCTAATCCGTGAAAGAGTCAACGATTTCATGAAGAAAACTGTGTCCTTTTTTCAGAAGAGGGCTGAGGAGGGCCGAGTCAAAGACTGCCACGGGGACATTCATTCGGGTAACATCTTTTTAGCAGACCGAATTTACATCTTCGATGCGATAGAATTCAACGAAAGATTTAGGTATTCTGACGTTGCCTCCGATATAGCCTTCCTAGCTATGGATTTAGACTTCAAAGGACGAACCGATCTGTCTAACTTCTTCGTCAAGAGATATGTTGAATATTCTGGAGACCAAAAGTTGATCAAGATTCTTCCTTTCTACAAATGCTACCGAGCCTACGTGCGAGGAAAAGTTGCCAGTTTCAAACTTGAAGACACCAGTGTAAGCAGTGGGGAAAAGAGAGGAGCAATGAGAGAAGCAAAGGAATACTTTCAATTAGCTTCCGCTTATGCGGAAACTCTTTGATGAGCCCAAAGAAAACTCGACAGGGTACGTGTGGTTTGCCATTTGCTATAGGATTTCTTCAGGGGACAGTTCACTTAATGCTGAATTGATCGGCTACAAATTCTGGGACTTTCACCGTTCCCATGAGGATCGGCTTTTGATGGCAATCGCTTCCCCCAGTCATGATTAGTCCATGTTTTCTTGCAAACTTTGTGTAATGATTCGTCGTTGCGGAGTCATTTCTAGAGTGCCAACACTCTATGCCATCAATGTATCCTAGGAACAACTCTTCTATTATGTCCGTCTGCTTTCGCAGAGATTTGGTCAGGGTCGCAAGTGAGGTCCCATGAGGATCGTTAGGATGAGCCAAAACTACTAATCCTCCAGCATTTCTTACAAGTCTCGAAGCCTCTTCGATGTAAAGAGGAAACTTGGGAACATCACATTTCACAAGATACTTGTCAAAAGCTTCTTGTTTTGTTTTAACAACTCCCTTTCTCACAAGATAGTTTGCTATGTGAGGCCTTCCAATAACACCGTCAACGGAACTCTGAATCTCGCTCAAATCGTTTTTGGTTAACTTTTCGAATCCTTCTTTTTCAAACTCCGCATTGATCTTGTCCAAAATCCTTGCCGCTCTTTCCTCTCGATATTGTGCGATTTGTATCAGCTTGTCACTTAACTCCCTATTCTTTGTGTCAAATTGATAACCCAAGAAATCCAGAGATGCTGATTTGCCCTTCAAATATCCGGCGTCCAATAGGGTTACGTTCAATTCAACTCCAACAACATAACGGATCCCATTTTTCTTCGTCAAAGCTATGGCTTCTTCTTGACAGCTAATTGAGTCGTGATCTGTGATCGACATCAACCCGATTTTTCTGATTTTAGCCTCCCTAACAAGTTCTTCAACAGTGAAGTTTCCATCAGAGCTTTTTGAATGAATATGCAAATCTATTACCATAAAACAGGGTCCATCTACCTTTTTTCCATCCCGATTATGTACCAATCCTCAGGATGATCATACTCAGTGTCGACTGTTAAGTGTAATATTCGGAGTTCCGGATATCTCTTTTTCAAATCATCCAAGTCAACGGTCTCAAACTTCTTCTTGTTGTTAAGATAAGCTTCTCTTGTTAAGGCATTTGACTCGTAGTTCTCTTTGGTTCTTCTCAAAATCCTTGCAATGGAAACTTCTTCAGAGCAGTGAGTCTGAAGTATGGCAAAAGCCATGTTGTACTTTGCAGCTATCGCAGCAGCCCGTCTTCGCAGTTCTTGGGTTACAAAAGTAGCATCCAATATTACGCCTCTGCCCGTCTTTACAAGATCTTCTGCTCGGCGAAACGTCTCATCATAGACAAGCTCTCGTTTGCTCATATTTGATGCGACTTTTTCGTCAAAAATGTCCTCCTTCTTGAGAACCTCAAGTCGAATCAAATCGGTTCGAAGGATGGGGTATCCCTTGATTCTTGAGATTTCCTCTGAGGTCTCTGTTTTCCAGGTTCCTGGGAGTCCGCATGTAATCAGTAGAGTTCTGGGCTCTAACTCAGCCTTAACAAAGTCGGCAAAAGGCTCTCTCAACTAGACACACTCTCGCAGTCAAATCTAGACAAGGAAAAATTAAACCTTTGCGGCAAGAAACGACCTCTTTGACAAGGTCACAGCAACAAGTGAAAAGAATACATCAATTGAAGAAACCAGCGATAGAAGCTCTGAGCGAAACAGAAGCGAAAGAGTCGTGAAATCGAGTTCCTGTTAACAGGCAAAGAAACCTTAGAAAGTTAATCAACGCTTCTAAAGACAAAATATCATCTATCAAATCCATCACCAGCGAGTCATCCAAGGCGCGCGATACCAAAAACCAAGATTCTCATTAGGAGACTCAGTGAATGAAGTCAGGCTCTCCCTGGCAGTGTCCTGGATTTTCTGAGTTGCTAGGAAAAGGTGCGAGGTGCTCACCAAGAGAATACTAATATTCTGTTGCAATAGAATGACAAGCATGGACATCGTTGAGGTTAGCAAGAGAGTGTACCGATTTCAGAAAGAACGGGTTACGGAGTTGGGTGTTGAGCTAACGCCTGAGCTTGTGTTCTTTCATCTCTCGGAAGAGATTGGCGAAATAGCTCGGCAGCTGGTAAACAAAAACCTGCCAATGAGAGAGTACGAAGTAGGTAACTTGAAAGAAGAGATTGCTCAGACACTGCTGGATTTGCTTGTTCTTTCCGAGGTTTTCAACATTGATTTACCTGAGGCCCTAAACAGGAAGATAGATGAAATGACAAGAAGACAGTGACCCCTATTTCAAGAAGTCTCTAAGCATCGGCGCGCATGTCTGTTCCTAAGTTGCTTGTGGGTAGGGTTTCTTGTTTTGTTTAGTTCGTGGACGACGATGCGTGTTAGGATGCGTCTCTTGGAGAGACATGGCTCAGTTGCGGGGCAGAGAAGGTGGCTCTGGAAAAATGCGTGCGCCATTCGGGGGAGGGGGGACTTCTCTTGCTCTGACACCCCCTACCCCCGGTCAACGATATGATCCAAATATGATTCAAAGCTCATGCGTATGTCCAACTTAGCTCACCTCCGTCAGGCTTGAAAAACTAGTCTAGGAACACGCATGCGCGCTAACACGTCTTGACTTCTACGTTCGCTTTCAAAAGGTTTCTAAACCGTGCTCAAGCACGAGTTCATCATCAATCTGAACCGTCGCGCGAGTCATTGAGGCCCACCAGTGACGATTTCCAGTTGTCCTGTTCCTTCCTCCTTTGTCTTCGTTACCCCCGATCCCTAAAGTGAATCCGCCTAAGACCTTATCGTCCTGAGTAAAACCGTGCTTCAAACCAGGATTGAGGCCTATTCCGAAGAATCCAAACTTATCCACATCGCCTCCAGCTGAATCTAAATACTTCCTGAAGGCTTCAACTCCGACTAGCGCGGAGTACTTGCCAAGTTTACCATGCTTAAACTCCAAAGTCAATCCTTCAATCCTCTTTGCTCCTCGAACCAAGATCGGCGAGTCATAAACTACTTTTCCATCAGCACTATCCTCATCTGCAGCCGTCTCCACGAAGCCTGACGGCAGAAACTTCACGGTACCCTCAGTTGCGTCCTTCTCGCTAACTATACTGTCACCAATGATTGGTCTGCGTCCAGCTAGCCCGAATCTGAGGTTTGTGCCAGAGGGTGTTCGAACACTCACCTCGTCGCCGTCGCGGATGATCCTGACCAGTTCAGCGGCTTTTTTTGCGATTTCGCGTTGGTCAGTGATACAACCTGCAAGCATCACTTCTCTCCATCTCGCATGATTCAAACCCCAAGCCTGCGACCATTCTTCTGTGGCCAGGCAATACTCAATTCCCAGCATGCGAATGGAGTTTTCTTTAGCGATCTTCCGCCAGCTGTCCAAGTACTTGTTAGAATCACTGTACCAGACGTTGGCAAGTCCTCGTTTCTCAGGCGGAATTCTGTCCCAATCAATAGGACTCTTCGGGCCCAACATGAAGATGAATGCGTCTGTGTGCTCCAGTGCAGCAGCTTGATGAGAAGGGAGGGTTTCCAAGAGTTCCTTAGGAGTTTCAACAAGAGAACGCATCCAGTAATCTTCCGTTAAAAAGGTGACAAACGGTTGTGCTCCAGATTGTCGGCAGGCAAAAGCTATGTCAAAAGCAAGATCAGTCGTATGGTCCCAACTATGGATCCAAACGTTTTCCCTCTCTTTGATACCCATGCATACCTCCACGACTTGATGCACAAGTTGTCTCAGTTCTTCCATATAATGGACAACCTCATCGTAGAGACTGAGCTTCCGCGCAGATAAGTCTTTGAAAAATGACCTTGAACGCACCGCGCTTGTTGTCAAGCCGCGGACACCAGTAGCCCTCGCTTATACTTAGCGAGAGTTCGACTCTCTCGCCGCCTACTGAAGCAATTTGAACAGGACGGCTCGCGCTAGAACTTTTAGTTCTTGGATTTTCATAAATTCCAATATCCAAAAAAGAGAGTTCAAACTCTTTGGTTGAGTTTCTGCATTTTCTTTTCTAACGCCATTTCAATATTAACGTTCATGCTTTTTGCGAGCAGAAGCGCTGTGATTATTACATCAGCAAATTCTTCTCGGAGACTCTTTTTGTCGTGGTTATCCAGTTTCTGTCTTCTCTGCAAGGAGTTGTACGCCAGAACCTCTTCACAGAGTTCTCCAAACTCTTCGCCTAACTTCACAGTTCTAGCAAGAATCACCTCCTCTTTATTGGACAAACTGTCATACCTTTTTTTCAGTTTTTCATCTTCAACTTCTATGAACCTGAACAAATCATTTAGTTCCATAAACATCGGCTCCTAATGAGTAAGCTTCTTTGAGAGTATCCTAGGTTCTTTCCATTCTTCTCGAAGAGTGCTGTATATGCAACCGTCGAACCATTCTCCTTTGTTAAAGGCCGCTTTGCGGACTATGCCTTCTTTTACGAAGCCTGCATTTTCCAAGACTTTTTGTGAAGCTTTGTTTCTTACGTCAGTTCCTGCCTGAATCCGCACAATATCCTTGGAGAGAAACAGGTAATCTACCATTATTTGAACGGCTTCAGAGCAGTAGCCTTTCCCCCTTTCGCTGGGAAGCATAAAATACCCGATTTCCACGTGCCTTGAGGGCTGAACGATCCAGTGGACCATGTAACCTATTTTTGTGCCGTCTTTTTTCTCAATGATGAAGCATGTTCTTTCGGTTATCAGTGCTAACGGTGTAGGATTGTCAAACTCTCTCATCGCTTCTGTTTTCGATATCTGCTTTACAGAAACATACGCATTGGAGTCTATATCGTTCCGCAACTGCACCATGAAGTCTACGTCGTCTTTCTCTATGAGCCTCAAGTTCACGTTCCTGCCTTCAAGCAATTACAGTCGCCTATCCTAGTGCTTGGCTCGGTTCAGTGTCGCTTAGGAATGCTTTCCTTGAGAAAGTCGATTAAAGCTTTCGGAGATAGGACATCGCTTATCAAGTTCATTATTGGGGAGTCATCTACGGCGTGCATGACGTATATCAACTTATTCTTTGCATAGGCGTATCCTATGTCAACGGAGACACTCTTGCCAATGTAACCTTGTGGATTAACGACGTAAACGACATCTGCAGCATCGACTTTTTTCAAGCATCCCAAGATCCCGCGACTGTCCGTTTTCTTTGATATCTGAAATTGGATGTTCTCCTCTTTGAGCTCATGTTCCAATCCTTCCATCTCACGAGTGAACCTGAAACTTCCGCAAACATACAACTTTTTCACAGAATCCCTTCGAACTTCGATAGTCAAACCACTATGTTTCACAAAATCTTTTGATACACCCTTTAATATTATTCTCTCTTGTGTCACAAATGAACAAAGAAATGACGGTCTCGCCTGAAGAGGAGCTCAAACTAAGAAAGTCTTTCGAGTTTGGAGCCTACCTGTTGATCACCCATTATCTCGCGAAAAACTATGGCATAAATGAACTTGAAAGGTTTGCAAGATTCTGGGCAGAAACTGGCGCTTCGGCAGACAGAAGAAACCTAGTCGCAAAATCTAAACAAGACTTTCTTGAATTTGAGGCTAAAATAGAAAAGGTATGGGTAGGAAGAAAAGTCGAGAAATTGGACATTGAGGGCTACGTCGGCGTCGTGGAGAAGTGCCCAATCAGATTGATGAGTAATCAACAACTGTGAAGATTTGCCTTCTGACTACTTCTGCGATCACATTTGCTCCATCATCTATCCTCATGCCTACAAACTGCTGGGGTTCAGGAGCAGCATCGAAAAACTAAATGAAGGTTGCCGATTGGTCATACAATGTTGACTGTGGTATATGAAGTTGGAAGCTCAAATGGAAGAAGTATTAAAGAATCTTCGGACAAACAATTTTGGCCCCAAATTTGCGCGCGCTCGATCTCTCGTTCGAGAAGCTATACCTAGCTACCAGAAACGAAGGTCTCAACGGGATTTCTTGTGAGACATTTTTATAGTGTCTTGAGCAAATGATTTTCTATCGTCCTTCTCGGGCGATTTGAATGAAATCATTACAGTTGATGCGGTATGAAAGAAATATCTTGGAAACATTTCGGTTATCATGTGGTGTACGATGTTGATATTTGCGATGCAATAGATTTTGCAAGTCGCCATGGTTTTGGCTACGTCGTTCCAGACCTTATGATCCCGCGGTTCTTTCCAGAGCGTTTTAGCGAATCAGAAAGGCGCCATATTCGAGACTTCGCCATGTCAAGAGGCGTGTCCATCTCATTCCATGGACCATCTGACTACCTGAATCTTGGAACTCTTTATCCGGAGGTTAGAAAAGCTGTCCTTGATCGAATGGAACTATGCTTGGACTTTGCTCAGGACGTTGGAGCCCAAAGATTCACAGTTCACATAGACCCTCCGTACGATTTCGTTTTTGCAGGGAGAAGAGGTACCTACTTGAGGGATCACTGGTCACTGTACAAGAAGGTTGTAGCAGAAAGTCTAGCTAAACTAGTTGAATTCTCTCGTGGAAGAGTCCTGATCTGTGTTGAAAACGATCGGCTGAGTAGAATTGCCATGGACGTCTTGGAAGAACTCCTTCCGACTACAAATCTCTCCTTGTGCTGGGACATACCCAAAACTCATACAGATACAGGAAAACCGATCCGTGAAGTGGAGGATTTTTTGATAGCCCACCTGGATAAGGTTAGAGAATGCCATCTTCACGATCAAAAACCAAGGAAATATTCACATGATGTCCTTGGAGTTGGAAAAATCGATTTCTCTCGCTATCTAAAACTATTGCTGCCTAGAGATGTTCACTTCACCCTCGAAGTCCGCCCCAGGGAAGATGCTCTTAAAAGTCTGAAGATACTCAAAAACATGCTTAAGAATCTAGGTTGGAAGATTTCCACCTCGACTTGACTTTAGGATGGAGATCGCGCGCGCTTCTCTATTCTGTTAATCACTTTTTTCACCGTTATGTTTTGCCCTCGCTTCCTTTAGTCTGCGCGCTTTTAAAGTAGTTCACGAAATTAGACGTCCGTAGGAGGGAAGAGAAACATATTATGACTAAACGTGTGGTGCAATTTTTTGAAAGCGCTGGTGAAGAAAACACGAACGAAGTCATCAAGACTGTGGTGGCCAGGGCTGAAGAGGGTGATATTGGAGCCGTTATAGTTGCTTCTGTCTCGGGTAAAACCTCTGTGAAGGTTGGTGAACAACTGAAAAAGCGAGGCCTAAGAATGAAAGTCATCTGCGTTAGTGGTCCGCCATCGTGGAAGAAGTACGCCTCTGAATACAAGTTTCCTCTTATAAAAGAAGAGACGAGGAAAAAATTGGATGCATTGGGGATTCAAGTGATCAGCAATGTTGAAGAACCGTTTAAGCCGATCACGTTCAGGAACTGGTGGGAAGGGAAAACAGTTGAGATGCCCCGACCCGAGTCCGACTTGTTTTGGATGACTCTGATTTGTGTCGGTGGACATGGTTTCAGAACAGCTGTGGAAGTGGTTTTCATGGCAGAGGAGGCTGAAGTGATAAGCGCAAGAGAGATGGTCATAAGTATTGCAGGAACAGGAACTGGTGCTGACACTGCCATAGTGATGAAGACTTCAAGGTTTGAAGACGCCGTCGGTGTTGATCCAGAGAAAAGAATGAGAATCCATGAGATTCTGGCAATGCCAAGGGAAACAACTTGGATAGGGTACGGCTGAAAATGGGGTCATCCTTATGACGGAGAAAATTGTGTTGGATTCACATGGTCGCTATTTTACCGTGAAACCTCTGATTCTAGTCACAACACTGGGACTTAAGGGGCTTCCTAATGTAGCTCCAAAGACCCAAAACATGGATGTTGGTAGACATGAACAATACTTTGCGTTTGTCTGTACTCCTCAGCATCATACATACCAAAATGTGAAGGTGAACCAAGAGTTTGTAGTCAACTACCCCGGCCCAGAACTCATCGACAGAGTTTCTGCCGCAGCGCAACTTGCTGAAGATGTTGATGAGATAGCATTAGCAGGATTGACCAGCTTTCCTTCTATTGTTGTTAAACCTCCAAGGATCAAAGAATGCTACTTGCACTTAGAGTGCAAGCTTGTGGAGATTAAGGATCTTGAAGATGCAAGTATCATATTAGGCAAGATCGTGGCCCGTTCTGCAGATAAAGAAGCTTCCTTTGAACGTGGAAGGTCCAAAGAGAACATAAGACTCTTATCAAATCGTCCCCTCTTGGCATACGTTTATCCAGATCACTATACGAAGATCAGCGTTGCGAACAACTTCATTTTCCCAAAGAGCTACAAGCCATAGGTTGCGCATCTGTATGAGTGGACGAACCCTACTTTCGCATTTCGAAAGAAGTTGTTTGAGAATTCCTCAGATGGCAGTGTTGGCTCTGTGCGCGTAAGGAATAGGGCCCAAAAATGGAAATGCCAAAAACAGGCCAGAAACCAGTTAAAAGGATCGTAGAGAATTGTATTGTAGTGAAAGACATGATTGATGCCAAGCCAGTAAGATGCCAAAAGTGTGGAAAACCCTTGGGTTACGTGACGCTCGTGGCAAAAGGTTTAACGTCCTTGTCACAAACGCTTCAGAACGCGAAGATAATCGCTATTTGCATGGAATGCGCTCATAGAGAAAAATGATACACAACCATTGCCGCTGCTGATTGCGGCTGGCGGCCTTTTCATCTTTTTCATCCTTACTTAGTCGCAGGGAAATAGACAATGTCGCGTTTATGTCTGTGGAGGAGGCGGAGGAGGAATAGAAAGAGCGTCACGTGAAGTTGGGCTCTTGCTCCGTTGGATTCTTTCAGCTGTGACACCGTCAAATTCTACAGCTTTTTCCTCGCCTGTTTTTGCGTTTCTGTACAGGACTCTAAACCTTGGAGTGTAGATTACGACTCGCTCGTCAACTTCAAAGAGTTCATTGACAAGCCGATTTATGTCCCTTGGGCGGTTGACTATTTTGGATCTTATGAAGTCTAAATCTGCATTCGAAGCGATTTCTTCCACGCCATGTTCCGCTAGTACTTCCTTGGGATTTCTCTCCGAAGGAGCGGATGGGAGTTTTTCAAGCGTGACGTCTCGCCCAAACCGGTCTAGGATAAGGGAGGCTTTGACCTCATTCCTTAACCTCTCTTCTCCTTCGAGCCTAATCAAATTAAGGTCTCTGCCATAGGAATCCGTCGATTGTTCGGGCTCAAACTTTTGATTCAAAAGAATAACTTCCAGAACTTCCCTGTCCACTTTAACTGAGTAAACGCACTTGCGGTAGTAATCAATAGCGTATTTTCCACTGATCATCGTATAGGGTTCATAGTACTTGTCGATGGAAACGAATTGAATCTCTTCTGGTTTAGGCTTCAAGAACCCAAACCTAGTGAACAGCTGATCCTTGAGTTTCTCCCCGGCCACCTTTATCACGGTCGGGTCAACACGAGTCTCGTAGACGATGGTCTTCCTTTCCACTATTCTCTCATTCGCAAGTACCGTTTCAGCCGACACGACTACCTTTTCATCGGACACGGTTTCAGTCAAGATTGAACCCACAAACACGTTCTTTGTTATGAATCTAATATGGGTTATGAACCAGAAAAATGAATCACTGCTAAACATGTTACAACCCTCACCGCAGCACGAGCTAATGACGTCGGGGAAGGAACTCGAACCTTGCAAGTCAAAGGCTCATTGCCTTGCTTGGCCTCCGTTCTTCAAGTTGATTGTTTTCAGAGCTCAAGCGAGCGCTCCAAGTTGTCTGTTGCGCAAGAGCTTCGAAGATCTAGGAAGGTTTAATATGAATCTCCTTCATCTGCCTATGAAAACGTGACCAGCCGAGAAGGAGACGGCTTTGTCAGTCAAGCTCAAGAAACCAATCAATGTTGTAAAGACTGTTTGCCACAGGGATTGTCCAGATACGTGCTTTGTTGACGTCATTGTTGAAGATGGCAGGATCGTATCCACGACGGGCAGTATGGAAAGCCCCATAACTCAGGGGTTTCTGTGTCCTCGAGGAGTGGGAGACCCCAAGCGGGTATACAGTGAAGACCGCGTTCTTTATCCTCACGTCAACAATGGAGGCAAATTTGGACGAGTTTCTTGGTCAGACGCTCTGGAACTGGTTGCCAAAGAATTGACTAGTATCATGGAGAATTACGGCAATGAATCGGTTTTGCTTTATGATTATGCGGGCAACCAAGGATGTCTTAGCTGGCAGTTCTCCCAAAGACTATGGCGCGCGTTAGGCATGACGGTTACGGACGGCGCTCTGTGCAGCGCATCCGGGCACGCTGGAATCGGACTCCACTACGGGCTCACATACGGCCTCGGATTTGAGGAAGTTCTTAATTGCGGAGCCATCCTGTTTTGGGGAAACA
Organism: Candidatus Bathyarchaeota archaeon; assembly: GCA_963707955.1. Lineage (GTDB taxonomy): Archaea > Thermoproteota > Bathyarchaeia > Bathyarchaeales > Bathycorpusculaceae > DASPPK01. The sequence continues at coordinate 1,446,999 of OY970176.1, forward strand.
ACACAAGAGTCAGTTCTCCTCACCTTTGGGCCCTTTCGCTGAGAGCGCGAAAGGAAAGAGGTGCAACGTTGATATCTATTGACCCTAGAAAGAGCGAGACCTCCGAATGCTCCGACCTCTGGGTTAACCCTCGCCCAGGCAGCGACGTAGCACTGTCTTACGGAATAGCGCGATGGCTCATTGAACACGATAAACTGGCTGAGAAATTCATCGAAGAATGGACCACTGGATACGACAAATTCAGGGAAGAAGTAAAAGGCTGGACACCTAGGCGCGTGGAAAGTGCAACAAACCTCGCATGGAAAAAAGTTGAGGAGCTATGTGAGTTACTCGTTGAGAAACCTCCTGTATGCTTCATGATAGGTCTGGGGTTAAACAAGTCGAGTTATGGCGCAGAGGCCGTTAGGGCTGTGAGTTTACTACCGGCGTTACTTGGACAGCATCGTGGATTCCACTACAGTGACTCTAGAGGCCGATTCATCGATTGGGGTTATATGAACGGCAGCAAGATGAGCAGCAAAAAGTCGAAAGTCGTTGAGCAGGTTTCGGTGGGCTCGAGATTAAGCTCTGGTGAGTTCAAGTTCGTTTTCATCAAGGGTTCCAACCCCGCTTCAACGCTTCCAAACCAGAACGCGGTACGAGCTGGTCTTTCAAGAGAAGACGTGTTTGTAGTTGTTCATGAAACACATTGGACCGAGACCGCGAAACTCGCGGATGTTGTTCTGCCCGCGGCCACGTATCTGGAGAAATCTGACCTGAATTTCTCTGACCATCACCCGTACACTCGGCTATCTACAAAAGCGATTGAGCCGCTTGAAGAGTGCAAGGACGAAGTCTGGGTCATGCAACAGCTTGCTGAGAGGTTAAGTTGCCGCGAGTCCTGGGTGTTTGAGGACTCATGGCAAGCCCTTCGAAAGGCCACGGCAGAGTCGTTTGAAAATGGAAGCTTCGATGACTTACTCAAAGGGGAGACACTGAAACTCCGGCAGCGGCCCACGAATGAGTATCAGACGCCTTCAGGGAAGATCGAACTATATTCTTCAGGAGCCCTGGAAGTAGGTGCGAGTCCCCTGCCAGCGCAGCTGCCAATCAACGGGGATGAAAGCTGGTTTACCCTACTGAACAGCTCTCTTCCCAATTGGACCCACAGCCAGTTCAGAGACGTTTACGGTCCGATTCCAGAGATCGTGTGGATCAATCCTGTTGATGCAAGTAGTCTTGGGATAGAGAACGGAGATGACGTTACCATTTTCAACGAGTTTGGAGCACTAACTGTCGAAGCAATCACAACCGAAAGGGTCTCCAAGGGAGTTCTGTGGTCGCCGAGACCTTTGACTGGGAAAAACGGTGTTCCATTAAACAGCTTGGCATCAAGTAATCCACAGATTCTTGGTGCAGGCCCTCGGTTTAACTCAATCAGAGTTAAGATCAAAACTAGTTAGCCGCGCGCTAAGGTGTTTCCGACATGAAAAACGTGTTACTGTTCGACCTCGGCAATACACTAGTCCAATACTATGATGTGCGCGATTTTCCAGCTATTCTCAAGCAAGCCATCATCGAAGTACAAGACTACCTTTCCCAAAATGAACTTCTCCACGTTTCTGAGGATGGTTTATGGTGTAGGGTAAGAGAAGAAGATCACGAATCTAGCGACTACCGTGTTAGGCCGCTCGAGGAGCGGTTGGCGCGAATTTTCGAACTTGACAACTTGCCCAGCGATAGCCGCGTTGCAGTTGCCATGTGTAGGTGTTTCATGAAGCCCATATTTGGTCGAGGTTACTGCTATGAAGACTCCTTGCCAGCTCTCAGGGAGCTGAGGGAAAAAGGCTACAGAACGGCGATTATATCTAACACGAGTTGGGGAAGCCCAACCTATCTCTGGCGGGAGGAGCTGAACCGTTTGGGGTTGAGCACATGCGTGAACACAGTTGTGTTTTGCAGAGATGCAGGGTGGCGAAAACCTGCTAGACAAATCTTCCTTTACGCTCTGGAGAAGCTGTCTGCTCTTCCTCAAGACTGCGTTTTTGTGGGTGACGAACCGAAGTGGGACGTAGTTGGACCTCGAGCTGTTGGAATAACGCCAATACTCATTGATCGGTCAGGAGCAAGACAGTCCTCTGTTGAACCGAAACCCATCAGGACCCTTAACGAGCTTCTACACAGCTTGAGACTCTTAGAGTAGTCACGGAATAGTGTTTAGAAACCTCGAGCAAACAGATCTCACTCCTCATCTACCGTGTAAACCGATCGTCATCTCTGAACTTTTCCTTCTGGAACTTGAAGAATCAAAACTTCTGGCTTCCGAGTAGATGTGCCTATCAGAAAGCGCGCGCACCCTTTGACCTGGCTGTAGTCAATTATGATTCTGTGTTCAAGCTTTAACATCCGGTTCAGAAGCCATGCGTCTCAGGGTCTCAAGGAACTCTCGTGGCGCCATTGGAAGGACGGGTTTCCCATTTAAGTAGGTTGCAACGTACGTGATCCGTCTGCGAATGGCCTCTTCAGGGAAATCCCATAGGTTGCATTCTTCGATTGGTATTTCTTTGTTCACTCTTCTGATTTCGGCCTTTATCATTTTCTCATTCGTGTGCACGCAGTACTGACAAGTGGGTTTGAAAAATATTTTGACGCCACGTTCTTTCACGGTTCTGGGTTTTGAAGAAGGAATATCCAATTTCACATCCTTGACAGTATCAGACAAGGGAAGAACAAGCCCAACATCTGCGTTGCCCTTGATTCTTCTGAAACCCTTGTGTTTGAAAAGTCCCACTTGCGTGTATCCATGGATCTTGCTGGCTGATGTTACAAGCATCCGGCAGGGGACTTGGCGAAAGAACTTGTTCGGTCTTGACATTTCATTTATTACTGAATCCAAGAGAGCTGAACCGACGCCCCGGTGCCTGTATCTCTTTGGAACATACATGCAATGAATATAGAGGGCATCTCTCCTCTTCGTCCTGAAGTATGGAATCACATGAAGCGGAGTATACTCGATCGCCCCAACGGGCTTGTTCGCGATGTAGGCGATTTTGGCGCACGGACCCACTGTTCTATAGAGATTCATCAACCACTTTTTTCTTATTTCACAACCTTTTCGGTAGCTCGATTCATTTCTTACGCTTGGAAATGCGCAGACATCCAAGGCATCATCAACATTCTTCTCATCAAGATCTACTACGGTTATGCTCGTATCTCGCATGTTACGATAAGTCCCCTTTCACTCCGAAAACTGTTTTGGTTAAGACCAAGATTGTCGGCTAATACGCAGACTGAAACACATTATGATGCCAGCTACGATTGTTACATAGTGCACACGAAGATCAAGGTCTTCCCGTCGAAAACGCTCAAAATCTAGCCTCAATTGGTAAAATGGCGCCGGGGAAGGGACTCGAACCCCTGCGAGCCCGAAGGCCCACTGGCTCACTTGTCATCATCTATCTGGACCCTTTTTTCCTTGCGAATGATCTCGAGGCCAGCGCGATAACCGCTCCGCCACCCCGGCACTGTCTAGAACTTCTGAACTGCGCCTTTTAGCTTTATCCCGTTAAGAAGCGAATCAACGCCCATGTCCTATTCATTACTCTGCAGTCATCTTGAGCACGCGAGCGATGGAAACAACCACCGCTTCTTCTCTCTTCTCTTGAGCGCATCCCACTTGCTTAGAATTTTGACGGCTTCGTTTGCGATTTTGATGGCGTTCTCCTCTCCTGCCCCACTCATGGACTCACCCGTAAGGCGATTGGCGTAGACTGCGCATACGGAGGCTGCTCTCAACCCGAAAAGACTTGCCAAAACGTACAGAGTTGCCGTTTCCATCTCAAAGTTTAGCACTCTGGCCTTCTGAAGCGTGGGAAGCAGGTTTTCTGTACCTGGAAAGAATGCTACGGGTGTTTTGCGGCTTTGTCCAGCGTAAAAGTCCGCGGTTGTGGCTGTTATGCCAACGTGGTAGTTGCCTATGCCTAGTGTTTCGGCAGCTTCAATTAGGGCCAGTAAGGCTTCATAGTTTGCCACGGCAGGATACTCCGGGATGATGTAGCAATTGCTCGTGCAGTCGAGGCGTACGGCGGAGGAGGAGATTATTATATCGCCGCAGTTGATGTCGTTTTGTATGGCTCCAGTGCTGCCGACTCGGATGAAGGTTTTTACGCCGACGTTGGAGGCCTCGTTGACCGCGATGGCCATGGAGGCTGGGCCTATGCCGCTTGATAACGCTGAAACTTGAACTCCCTTGTATTTGCCAGTAAAACTCCGGAACTCACGGTGGGTCGCAATTTCTCTTGCTGAATCCCAAAACTTGGCAATCTTCGGAACACGGTCAGGATCGCCGGGTACGAGTAGGTACTCAGCTAAGTCGCCCTTCTTGCAGGCTAGATGATATTGCTCGGTGTCGGAAGCTGTTGGGTGCACTCTCTCTCACCAAAACTAAGATTAAGCGTTTGAGACTTAATAACAGTGGGTTCGGAGAAACTGCCGCTTGTCTGACGAACGCAGAAGGACAAAATACGACATCTACGCAGACATCATAGAGATGGTTGCTCGGAAGGGGGTGTGTTCGCTGACAAGGGTCTCTTATGGAGCCAACATGCCAGTTGATCGAGCTAAGAAAGAGCTCAACTTTCTGGTCGCTCACGGTTTCATCAGTGAAGTAAACCTAGAGGATTCGAAGAAGTACCGAGCGACGAAGTGGGGGCTGGAATACTTGGAGACATTCAAGCGCATGCGCAAATTCTTCGCTGCACTGGAAGAGTAGGAAGCCATACAACTTGTGACTACAAGGCGTGTTCTCTTGATGTGCGTCGCCTTTTAAGGTGTCTAACGACTCACTCCTTCTCATCTGAATAACGAGGTGGTAAAAATGAAAGCTCAAACAAAGGGTGAGTTGGATTGGAACAAGAAGGAACTAGGGAAGCTCCATAAGCTCGGTATCTTGAAGAGGACTGGTGCGTCGAGAAAGCCAAGGTCAATCTCCATAGTATCTGCAAGTGACACAATGGAAGAACGAGGCTATTCTGGTACGGCTGTCCAATTCGCAAGTGCAGTGGAAGTCTCCCTTCTCAGAAGGACACAGGCACTTCAATGAACAAGTCAGTCACTATATGTGAGTACGCCTTTTAAAGCGAAGTTGGAATGTAGACAAGTAGGCGTAGAAAATGAACAGTAGCAGAGTGTCTATTCCATCAGGTACGACGGTGACACTGGACATTGTAAACGGCGACTTAGAAATTGGCGAGCATGCGACTGTCAAGGGTGCGGGAAGCCGCCAAGAGTCAAGGTCTATGGAACGGTCTACTGTAAGGGCCACAACACCTTTGATTGCACTTTGTCCGCTCAAGAGCTTGAAGCTGAGGATTCCGTGACGATTCAGGGCGACTTGGAGATAGATAAGGGCGTTGAAGTTGAGGAGGGCCGCCTCGCAGTCTACGGGAGGATGACTGCAAAGGATGTTGATGTGGACCACGCGGTGTACGTGAGCAAGGATTTCATGGTAGAAGAGGTAGATGTGGGAGGAAACCTGGAGGTTGGGGGAAACACTAAAGCCAAGGCCATAGAAGTCGGCGGGACTTTCGCGGCAAAGGGCGAGGTCACCGCACGCAACGTGGAAGTCGGAGGAAGCCTCGTAATCGAATCTAAAGTCGACATAGGGAGCCTAAATGTTGGAGGGGCGGCAACCGTTGCAGGTGGAAGAATTCTTCAGGTAGACGTTGGCGGTACCTTCAGGTCAACGGACTCCTTAGAATTCGAGGACATAGACGTGGGCGGCACGGTAAATCTCGCCGGCAAGAACAAGGGAAGGGACATCGAGGTGGGGGGAACGCTGAAAGTTAAAGGTGATTTGGAGTTCAAAGAGGTTGAGGTGGGCGGTACGATAGAGATTGAAGGCTTGGCCCAGGGCGCAGGAATGGAGGTCGGGGGCACAGTGGACGTCGATGGGTCTCTCAAGCTTTCAGGATCATTAGAGGTCGGTGGCAGAGTGGACGTCAGCGGAGAGGTCAGCACAGGAAGCATCGAAGTGGGTGGGGCCTTGCGTGCGCGAAAGGCTACAGCCATAGAACACGTGGAAGTCGGAGGTTCGATAAACACTGGTGAAGGTGTCACAGCACGTTCTGTTGAGATAGGAAGCAGAGGCAAGGTTCATGGACCTATAAAGGCAGATGAAATCGTAGTCGGTAAAGGTGCCGAAGTAGAAGACCTCTACGGAAAACACGTTCTGCTGAGAACTGAGGCGAGCGCAGAGAACGTTTACGGTGAGAACGTCACGGTGGAATCCTACTGTAACATAAGGGGCGAAGTGCAGTACACCAACGAGTTGAGGCAGGGTGAACGCGTTTCTCTGGCCAAAGCACCGCGGAGAGTAGATGAGCTTCCTCTTTGAAGGAGCAACAGCATCAAGGTTTTTTGGGAACCGCCAAGTCAGATATGTCGACACTGTGTTCGTATATCTGCCTCAGAAAAGAGGCCACCGCGAGGATCTGAGGTACAACGTCAAGCGACTGTGCCTGAGCCAGTTCTTCAATGTTTGCGAACTCCTTCTCAACCTTGTCCCGCGTGCTCCGCACTTTTTCGGCCAAGTTTATGTTGCCAGAGAGAAAAGCGTTCAAGGCCTCTTCATGAGCCTCGAAGCAAACCGCCTGAAGGCCCGTGAACAATTTTCCGAGGTTCTTACTTATTTTTAGACCTTCTAGCTCAACGGTCTTCTGCGCTGCTCGGACGCATTCGTCCCCGATGGCCTCTACCAAGCTGGCGGCCAAGCGGTAATCGAGGCACTCAATGGGGCCCACACCCAGCTTCTCACTGAGACTCGGGTTCTGTATTATCGTGCGCAAAATGCGGACAAGAAGGAAGTACAGCCTGTTACCCTCATCGTCGCGGGCCATAACACTCTTCGCCAATTGCACGTCTCCCTCAACAAAGGCGTTGACCACGTCTCGGTGCATCCCCGCGGCTATCGCGTACCCCCGTCGCAGAATCTTTTCAGGAGGAAAACCAGAGGGCTCCAACAAACACTGCAGAACAATCCCAGAATGATCTTCCTCAACAATCTCCAACCCAACCAAATGGCTAACAGTGCTTTTCACAGCCTCCCGAACCTCAAAGCCCAAGCGTTCCCTCCCCTCAACCCGAACAACGTCAAAGCCAAGCAGGTATTTACCTATGATTTCACGGCCCAAGTGGGGCCCTGGCTCCAAGACCGCAGTCCTAGGTGAGGGCTCCGCACCGTATCTCGCGTCGACGATAAGCTTGCCGTCGGCAGCCTCACTGATGCCAACCACCGCTCCACGCTGCAAACCATTCCGCTCCGCCCAAGCCTTCGGCAAGCAAACGAAGAAAGTGCCTCCGGGCGTGCGCTGAACCTTGCGCAGATCACTCATCTGTTCCGACCTCATTACGACACGATACTCGAGACGAGAATATTAAAACATCTGAAAGAACCCTTCATGATGGCACCCGCCCGCGTCAAACTAAACGACAACCCATCAATTATGGGAAATTCTCGCGTTGCTGCCTAGAAGGGCGAAGGGCAGGCGCGTAGACAAGCTCTGAGCAGGGCAGATGGAGCTGGAAGACGGCGTGATGGTCGAACATATTGAAAAGTCACTACCCTTGCGATGGCTATGCGTCAAGCCCTCCGAATGCGCTTGGCTTCGACCCCGCACCAAGTCGGAAGGGCCCTCTCCAACGCCCACGTGCAGTACTAGTACCCTAGGGGGGAGGGTGAAATAGACGAGGCCGAAACACGAATACAGGGATGTAGCGTATCCAGCGCAGTATGAAGTGAGAGCACAAGCAGGGCAATGTTGTTCAGGACCAAACGCGTTAATAGCAGAAAGAGGGAATAAAAGCAGCAAGTAATCCACCCAACTTCACTGCAAGGATCCATAAATCGGAAGGATACGAGAAGGGAGAACCTACAAGCCATGAGCGAACCGGAAAAACTCCAGAAAGCCGTAGAACTCACAATCGCTGCAGGCTACCAGCTGAACAAGGAAGCCTTCGAATTCCTAAGCATGGTAGCCACAACCGACGACCCAGCGAAAATCATGGTCAAAGCAATCCAGCAGATCGAAAGCCTTGAAGAGAAACCCTTCTTCATAGACCGGTGCTTCCTGGAAGAGTTGCTCAAAACGCCAGAACGAGCAGAGGGAAACGGCGCCCAGCCGTCAGAAGAACGCCTCCAACAAACTCTAGGGGTGCAAGCGCCGCAGATAACTGAGGCCAAGACGCCCTTCCGCCCATACTCGAAAGACGTTGAAGCCGACATGAAAGTGATCGAAGACCCAGGCTCAAAAATAAGCTCAGCCGGGACGATCGAAGACTACCTAGGCTACTTTCAAGATAGGTTCAAACAGCTAGAAAAACTGCTAAGACAAAGGATGGACGTCAAAAGCGCAGCCTCGGTCTTGGACGCAGTGAAGGCCCCATCAAACACGCGACTCAAGATAATAGCAATGGTCACAGAGAAGAGAGAGTCCAAAGAGAAAACGGTGCTGACCGTTGAGGACCTCAAGGCAAGCGCCATCGTTCTTGTAACACAGAACGCTCCACAAGACCTCCAGAAAAAGGTGCGAATGCTCCTGCTCGACCAAGTCATCTGCCTCAGCGTCGTCAAGACCAGAAGCAGCTTGCTCGTTGCCGAAGACATAATCCTACCAGACATTGCTCAGAGACCCCAACACAAAGCAACGGCACCAGTCTACGCAGTCCTCACATCAGACATGCACGTAGGCAGCACACAGTTCACGAAAGAAGCGTTAAACCGCTTCACGCTGTGGCTGAACGGCAAATACGGCGACGACAGGATGAAGGACATAGCAAGCCACGTCAAATACGTGCTAATCGCAGGGGACATCGTCGACGGAATCGGCGTCTACCCGAACCAAGCAAAAGAACTCGTAATAAGAGACGTGAACAAGCAGTACAAGTTTGCCTCAAAGTACATCGAGCAAATCCCCGACTATGTGGAAGTAATAATCACGCCCGGCAACCACGATGCTCCCCGAAAAGCCCTACCGCAGCCAGCAATATCCAGCTCCTTCCTAGAAACACTCCAAGAATCGAGAAGGGTCCAATCCCTAGGTAGCCCTTGCACCCTAAGCCTCCACGGCGTAGAAGTGCTCATGTTCCACGGCCGCAGCCTCGACGACATAATCTCCACCGTCCCAGGCATGAGCCACAGCCACCCCGAAAAAGCTATGCAGTTGCTACTCCAGACCCGACACCTAGCACCGCTGTACGGCGGTAAAACACCCCTGTCGCCGGAGAGCAAAGACTTCCTCGTTATCGACCGCGTCCCAGATATCTTCCATGCTGGGCACGTGCACGCACTCGAATACGGCAACTATCGTGGAGTGTTGATCGTAAACTCAGGCTGTTGGCAAAGGCAGACCGGCTACATGCGCAGGAACGGCTTTGTTCCGACACCCGCAAAGGTTCCCGTGGTAAACCTTCAAACCCTAGAGGTCACCGTCATCCCGTTTGACTAAAAACATGAGCAGTTAACCGCCAGCATCGGGAATACGAGGAGGGCCCAAGCCTTAGCTTCTGCCATCGCTGCGCTTCGAGATGCACTGTACTTCATAATCAACCAGACGGCCAAGTCTACTATCCTCAGCAAACACATCTCGAATAAGGCTGCGTGCGATCTCAAGCCGTATCTTCTTCGTCCGCCCGTACCTTCCCATGCTAACGACCCTCGCGTTCAACAATCCCATCGCGTCGAGCTCATTTATCAACGTGCTCAAACGCCGCTGGGTCAGCGGCGCAACTCCCAACTCCCCGCTGAGCTCGTCGTAGACCTCAGAGATCTCACCCGTAATGGCGCCCCGAGCATCTCTCTTGCCCAAGTGATAGATGCTCAATGTTACGAGCTTCGAATGCAAAGTCAGGTTGCTCAAAGCTTCAACAACGCGGTTGTGCTCAATGTGCTTCTCAGCCTCGCGAACATGCTCTTCAGACACTACGGTTAGCCCTTTTCGCTCAGCTACCTCGCCGGCAACGCGCAAAAGGTCTAAAGCTCGACGCGCATCTCCATGCTCTGCGGCAGCTAGAGCAGCGCAGAGGCCAAGTGCGGCATCGGATAATGCTTTCTGAGTGAAGGCTGCCTGTGCACGTTCAGCGAGTATGTTTCTCAACTCACCTGCGTCGTAAGGCCTAAAAACAATCTCCTCCTCGCTCAGTGAGCTTAGGACACGCGGATCTAGGAATTCTTTGAAGCGCAGGTCGTTAGATATCCCAACAAGCGCTATTTTGCTATGCCTCAGAACCTCGTTCATTCTAGTTAACTCGTACAGAAAAGTGTCCCCACGCATCTTTGTCAACGCGTCGGCTTCATCCAGGACCACCAAGAAAATCATGCCCGAAAGGTCCAGACCCGCAGTGAACCTGTCATAGACTTCACCAACGGACAATCCTGTGAATGGAACCTGAACACCTAAACTCTGGCACATACTTGCAAAGACCCTGTACTCGGACCCAGCTACCCTGCAGTTGACGTAGCAGAACTTGAGGGGTGCGTTAAATTCTTTAGCCTTGAACTCAAGGCGAGTCAGAACATACTTGACGACAGCGGTTTTTCCGGTCCCTGTGTTTCCATAGATAAAAATGTTGGAGCTTCTTGCACCTTTAAGTAAGGGAGCAACAATTTCTCCCAATTGCCTGATCTGCCCTTCTCGGTGAGGAAGCTTGTCTGGGAGATAATCATGTCGGAGCACCTCTCGATCCTTGAAGACTGTGGCGTTGCTTGCGAAGTTCTCGAAGAGTTCATCAAGAATATCAGCATTACTCATTCAATCAACTCACATAGTCCAGTAGTAACAAGCGTTCTTCCTGTGGAAAACATAAGCCCTGCCGTACAGAAATCTAAATATTAAACACGATAATCCTAAAGAAGGAATACAACTTAAACAGTAAACACCCTTCAAAATGAGCAGACACACCCCCCCGCTTCTGGTGGAAACGTTTAGCCTTTGAATTAAATAATGCTGGTCTGTTTTAGGAGAAGTTGTACTCCTCTAGGTAATTGGGTACTAAGATTATATTTGTTCTCACTAAGAATTTTAGACATTACTAAAAAACATTTTAAACTTAGTCACAGGCAATATAGGGCTTATAACCTTTCCAATGGAAATAAAGGGGTGTGTCTTCTTTCCAACCCACTATTTATGGTGCGGACTATCAATCAGATCCGTTTTATTATGTTATAGCCTCCAAGGGCGGATTCTATAGAATCGCCGCCCGACAATGGTGGGCACATTTTTGCCGACTTTCTATTCACTTTCCGTGAAGTCCTTATGAAGTTTATTTGCCAATGTCGTTTCCACATCCTCCTATTTCCTACAATTGAGTCCTCTATGCTTCTTTTCTGTGAATAGCCCACCCCTACTCTTCCACTGGAAAACGCGTTTCGTACCGAGTCTATTCTCATTTTGAGCTTCTGAAAACCTGTTATTCGCGCAACGTCAGTATAGCTGGAAATATCGCTGCTTTATCGGTTTAGAGGCCTTTCCTTTCCCTTTTGGAGCACAGAGTTCACCGTAACACCTATAGCTTGTGAACTGTGAAATTGTGAACACAGCTGCTAGGTGTAAAATGCCAATGCCGGCAACAAAAATGCGCGTCGAACTTTTCGACAGCGAGGGCAACCGTTATTCGATAAGCTTTGAAGGACAGGTCACACGTGATAAGGCGGTGCGGTTGCTCGACTTGGTGGAACTCCTCGGTGGGGTGCCTGGGGGTGGGGGAAATCCGGATTTCAATCCCACGTTGACTAAAGAACCGTCAAAGTATGACAAGGTTAGAGCGATAGTTCAAAAGCACTTCCCTTTGGTTTGGTTCTGCTCTAAAGAGGTACAAACTGTGTTCGAGCAGGAGTTCAGAGAGCCAATAGGCCTGAGTACTGTGGCAACGTACCTCGCAAGGATGGCAGGAAAGAGGATCCTTATAAAAGCAGGGCCATCCAACAGCTTGAAGTATAAAGCGGCAACAAGTATGCCACAGGTCACCGCGAAAGTCACGGACATTGCAATGAAACAGTGAACTCTCACGGCCGCCAGTTTTCATTCAGACAGGCAAGCTAGGCAGCTTGATCCTCTGGTTTCCTCAGAAGTTTCTCCATCTCCTTCTTGGAGCTGTACTTGAACGGGATCTTACTGGTCTCCCTCTCCAAGTATCCTTCTTCGTAGAGCTTCTTCATCAACCTTGCCGTGTGTTCCCTACTAAGTCTTACTTTCTCCTTTATCTGTGGCGCGGTCTTTGGCCCCTCTGATGCGAGCATCTCCAACACAGCAACTTCTGTTCCCGTCAACTGTGCCAACGCCTTGTCTCTCCTTATTGGTATCGCCGCTTCAAGACTGGTTTCAGGAACGGCTGAGAATTGCCTAGCCTGCTGTTCCAAGTTCACAATTTTTGCTGTGACTGCTTCTTGTGATGCTACTATGTCACGTGTTTTGTTTTCAACTTCAGCTAGCCGGACTGCCAACGTCTCTCTGCCTTCAGAATCGGCACTGACCTTCGCCTCCGCGGTGCTCATCCTCTTCTCTACATCTCCCATCATGCCGAGTATTCTGTCGCCTTTCGAATCCACAGCCCCAACCTTGTAAGCAAGTGTCTCCAACTTCTCGCCTTCGCGCCTGAACTGCCTATTGAAGCTCAAAATAATGTCCTCGACCGCTCCTCGTGCTTTTTCATATTCCTTTTTGGATTGGCGCAACCTACGGTAATATTCCACCGCCGAAACTGCGGTGGTTGCGAGCAGACAACTTACGAGGATGAACAGTAGATAATCCAATAGAAATCCGCCTGTGATTCAAACGTGATTATGCGTGACTCAAGCACGTTGCATCACACATCACATCTTACCCATGCGGCATTTAAGCCTTATTGTGTGTATCATGGTGGCGAGCAGACATGACATCACATGTCACACTTTCAAGTTAAATTAACATGTTGGGTGGCTTGTGAATGCTCTCTAGAAAGAGGGCTGCTGTGGGTTCTTATCCAGATTTGCGGCGTGATTCTGTCTTCTGCGAAAAGCTATAGTTGCGGGGCATAAGTGCCGTATTGTGGGGCGTGATTTGTGACGTCACATAAGCCTCGTCGAACGACTAGAGAGCTCTTTGAGGCTTGTTTCGAGCTGTTGGCGGAGTAAACCTATGATCTTCAGTCGCTCACTGATGCTTGTGCCTTCGCTGATCGCGTTCTTGTACCCATCTAGGTATGTGTGCAGTTGGTTCGCGACCTCAAGGTATGGGTCGAGAGACTGTGGTCTCAAAGAGTCCCAAGTACCCCAGCAGTATTACCGTGTAGATGGATTTTGTGACATTTTGTTTGGCCTGCCTTAGGGTCCGGTTGAACGCTCCGCGACTGATTTTGGCCTTAGTTAGCCTTAATCGGGCCTTTTCGTCGTATTTCAGCGATTTGCCTGCGATATTATCGGACAATATGTCTATGAGGAGTGTTTCGAGCTGGGTTTTTGTTAAATGGCTGTTGTCAGCCATTATTTTGGCAATTGGGTCGTTGATTGAGCTTTCTAGCAATGAATGAACGCTATCTCTTAGCTTCAAGTCTCGTCGCTCCTGAGATGATGCAAATGAATACATTTTTGTATACAGGGTCGGCTCTTAAGGGTATCGAATTCCGAAGAACCTTGCTTCAAGTCTGGAGGCGCAAGAGCATTGTGCCGGTAGAATCAGAAAATGGTTAGAAGGAGCAAGCGGTTTCCAAGTTTGACTCTCCCAAGAGGCTTAAACTCATAACGCTTTGTGTACTGTGCCGCTTTTTTGCTTTGGCCCAAAAAACGCCGAGCGCTTCATTAACCTGGGCGTGTGCAGACCCGATTTGCGCTCTCTGGAGGGATCCTGGTGTGGGCAGTGAGCTGCAAGACAAGCCTATGGAGTCGTAGGAGGCTAATAGTGGAGAGAGCCTATTGGGTTACGCGCCTAAGTGTGGTCGAAACTGTGACGTGCTGGTGGCAGTTGATGAGGCAGAAGTATTTTCGCTGATTTGACCGTCTTTTCGGAGGTGGGTAGTGTGATGCTGCTTCCCAACGTTAGGTTCGTTGTGTAAGCACCCAGTACTCTTGGCTGTGAAGATTTTAGGCAGCATTCCTTTGTTAGAAAATACGGCTTGAAGCAATGGTTTGTGATGTGACACCACCCGTCACGCTTGAATCACGTGTGATGACCCCCAATTTCCAAACAGCTCGGCTGCTACAGTTCTTTCCGTCAATGACGCTATTCCCTTGGGAGCGCGGCGGTTGAGCGTGACATGATTGTGATTTGTGATCAGTGCACGAGATGATAGTTCGTAATGATATCTGGTTGATTGTCTGGCGACTTTCCAAGAATGCGTAAACGGTTCTTGGCGGTTAACTTGTTTCTCAGGCCTACAATTCTTCTGCGCGCTTCTTTAATTTGTCAAACAGCTCTGGACGTAGATCTTTCAACGTAGGAACGAAGGTTTCAAGAGGTCTTATGTCGGCGTAGTCCACCTCGCACATCACAAAATCTTCTTCGTCATACTTTGCTTGAGCAAGAACTCTCCCGTTTGGACCTACGAGCCTGCTGCCGCCCCAAAACTGCAAGCCGTCCTCGACTCCGACCAGGTTTACAAAGGCCAGAAAGGTCGTGTTTTCGACTGCGCGTGCAGCCGTGAGTATTTCAAAGAATGATCGGCGGACTGCTGGTGAGGCTGAAATGCACACAGTCAGTTGGGCTCCTTCGAGTCGTGCGAGTCGAGTCACTTCTGGGAAGTAGATGTCGTAGCATATGAGCAAACCTATCTTTCCAAGGTCGGTGTCGAACGCCGGGGCTTCGTGGCCTGGGCGGAAATATCTTTTTTCCTCAAAGACGCTGTGAGTTGGGAGGTACATCTTGCGGTATTTGCCGATGAAGCCCTTGGGACCCACAAGCACTGCGGTGTTGTGAAGGGTAGCCTGTGTCTTCTTGCTCTTTTCAGGCATGCCAAAAACGACGTGTATACCTGCCTTCCTAGCAATTCTCTCGATGATTCTCGTCGATGGGCCGGGGATCTCTTCAGCCAATTCGTAGATCTGGTCTCTTACAACGTAGCCCGTGAGCGAGAGTTCTGGCAATATCACCAGGGCTGCTCCTTTCTCCTCGGCTCTAGCAACGGCGCCTTCAATCTTCTTCAGGTTCTGTTCCTTGTCTCCAGGTTTGCAGCTAATCTGCGCTAAGGCAACCATAAATCTATCCTTCATGAACTATCCTCCTCCGTTCAGTCTAACAGGGGCCGCGTGGAAACCTGAAGTCAGTACCTATCGTTCGATATTCAAGCTTTGCTGTCAGTAACATGCGCCTCTTGTGCTCTGCTGAAAGCCACCTGCGCTCTATTCTGATGACTGCGCTTTTTTCAATCTGCAGCTTATCCGCTATTTCCTCTGGCTTCAGGAAATGTTCCAGTCCGTATAAGATAAGGTCAAGCTGTTCATACTTTATGCCCAGTTCGTCCTCGGCCAGCTGGTTTGGCCAGAGAGCAGGGGAAGAGGGTTTTTCGACGACTTCTCTTGGGATGCCTATATGCTCGGCTACTTTTCGAACTTGGGTCTTGTACAGATCCATTATCGGCGATATGTCCGCCGCAACATCTCCCCATTTCGTGAAGTAGCCCATCATGGTTTCTGACTTATCTGAGGTTCCGCAGACGAGCATACTCAGCCTGTTCGCGTAGTAGTATACGTAAATCATGCGTGTCCGCGCCTTTATGTTGCCCTTGCTCAACTTGTCTGAAGGGTCGTATATCCTCATTGAACTGTAAAACGCCTCTAACGGAGCTGTGATGTCGATTGCTTCTGTTTTGAAATGGAATTTCTTAGCAACGAGTTTCGCATGTTCGATGTCTTGGGAGCTTCGCGTTTCTTTCTCGGGTAGCATGAGTCCTAGGACTTTGTCTCCGCCTATGGCTCTAGCCGATATCGCAGCTACGGTGCAGCTGTCTATTCCACCGGATACTCCCAAGACTATGCCCTTAACGCCCGTGGTCTCCACATAGTCCTTGATGAACCGTTGGATCCTGTTCTCCGTTTCTGGCAGATTTAGATCAAGAACTGCAGGCGTCAACTCCAAAGGGGTGCGCTCCCATGGGTGTATGGTTGTAGGCAACTATTTAAGGACAAACATAAATATGGATGTCTGACGTTTCCAGCAGAGAAGGACCCGGATATGGGTAGAAGAAGGAAAAAGGTTGTACGAATCCCTAGGAAACATCTTCCAAGACTGTTCCCTTGCCCCAGGTGTGGGAAGGAAACGGTGAGGGTTGAGATTCTTCGTGAGGAAGGATGCGCAGTCGTTGGATGCGGTAGCTGTGGTCTCAAGGAGCGGTTCCCAGTTAAGCCTGCTCAGGCTGAGGTCGACGTTTACTGCATGTTCACCGATAAGACGTATGGCCAGTCTCGAAGGCCCTCTGCTGTGATCAAGGGTGCCTGATCAGGTCGGTCTGTATGGAAGGTAACGTTGAAAAGTATCTTCTTGAAAAGATCGCGGTCGAGGGTTCCATTCACATAACGCTTATAGATCCTGAAAGGGTGACTCCGCCCCAGGCTTCGAAGATCGCGGGTAAAGCGAGAGCATGCGAGACTTCGGCCATTATGATCGGTGGGTCGACGTTCGTGGCTGCAGCTCATCTAGATGATGTTGTGAAGATGGTCAAGCGTGCTGTGAAGATTCCGATAATCCTTTTCCCCAACAATGTTACTGGTATAAGCCGTTACGCAGATGCTATATGGTTTATGTCGCTTCTGAACTCGGTGGACCCGTACTTTCTAATGGGGGCTCAGATCTTGGGGGCTCCTCTTGTAAAAAGGTACGGTTTGGAACCTCTCCCGCTTGGCTACGTAATCGTTGGTGAGGGCGGCACAGCTGGCATTGTTGGTAAGGCTATTCCGATCCCGTACGACAAGCCTGAGCTAGTGGCGGCCCACGCCTTAGCAGGCCAGTACCTGGGCATGCGCTTCATCTACTTGGAAGGCGGGTCGGGTGCCAAGAATCCAGTTCCTTCTGAGATGATCCGCGCTGTCAAGCATTACGTTGATGTACCCCTGGTTGTTGGGGGTGGCATAAGATCCCGCGAGCAAGCGTTAACCGCGGCGTCTGCGGGCGCAGACATAATCGTCACAGGCAACCTCGTTGAGGAGACAGGCATCAAGCACAAGGTTTCGGAGATCATCGAAGGCATAAGACGCGGCAGGACGTGAAAGGCCGTTGACGGCTCTTAAACCTGCTTCAATGCCCTGAAAACTTTCCGCCAGCGAAGACGTCCCCGCTGTTTAACCATTTTGAACCGCAACGCATCAAGCATGAATGCGCTTGGATGGCCCATTAGTCTAGCCTCGGCTTAACCTTCCCTGTTTTGTGTTTTGCCTCGCCTAACACGCCTACCCTCTAGGTTTTTCCTGCGGCAGATACCGTTAGCGACTCTTAGTAGGACACTTGCAGAGCCTTGTCACTGGTCAGGAAACCACTTTCAAAATGAGAGTCTGAGACGCACGCTACCTACAACGTCCAAGCTACAGAGACTACGCTGAGAAAAGAGGTAAGACTGCGAGAGAAGCGACCAAAGAGCAACCAGCCTCGCGCTAGGAGTGAGGTAACCAGCAGTTTGTTTGTGTAGAATTCGCACGGAGTGGAAACGCTCAACGATTTGACTTTTTGACTTGTTCCTGTCAGAGAACAGAAATAAGCTTGTTTCATGCACAAAGGTCTTGCGAGTGGGAGACTTGGGCGAAAAGATGAGCGCAGCTTACCGCCAATATGCTGAGGCTCTTGAAAGTGGACTGACCCAACTCTGCGAATTGAGCAAGAAGGCTAGGGAGAAGGGGCTTGACCCTTCGCTTAAACCTGAATGCAGGATCGCTAAGGACCTGGCCGACCTCGTCGAGGGGCTCGTGGGCCCGAAAGGAGTTGCTGACAGCATAAGGGAGCTGAGTTCTAGGCTTTCGAGGGAAGAGCTGGCGTTCAAAGTGACCGAAGAAATAGTCCACGGCAAGTTCGGACACATGGAACCAGAAGCCGCTGCAGAACAAGCGATTCGAACTGCGCTGGCGATTTTCACGGAAGGTTTGACGGCTGCGCCAATACAGGGAGTAGCACATGTGAAGATCAAAACAAATAGCGACCGGACACGTTACCTTGCTATATACTTTGCAGGTCCTATAAGGTCAGCAGGCGGAACAGACCAAGCGTTAACGCTGGTTGTTGGTGACTTCGTACGGCGCCTCCTCGGACTTGACCGCTACAAGCCCACGGAGGAAGAAACGTCACGTTTCATTACAGAACTCAGAACCTACGAACGCTCCTCAGGAATGCGCTTCCAGTATCACATTCCTGACGAAGAGTTGAGAAAGGCCCTTGAGTGGTTGCCAGTTGAGGTGACGGGCACGGAGTCTGACCCGATTGAAGTGTCCATGTTCCGTAACCTCCCGCGGGTAGAAACAAACCGCGTCAGGGGCGGAGCGCTCAGAGTCGTAAACGACGGCATCGTCGGACGAGCCCAGAAAGTTCTTACAATCATCGAAAAACTCGAGTTTCAAGGATGGGACTGGCTTAGCGACCTCCACAGAAAATCCGAGAAAAAGTCCTCCGGGTTCATGGACGACGTCATTGCCGGCCGCCCCGTGTTCTCTTTCCCCTCAAGACGTGGAGGCTTCCGCCTAAGATACGGCAGAGCAAGAAACACAGGCCTAGCAGCCGTGGGCATCCATCCAGCAACCATGCTCGTGTTAGACGGTTTCCTCGCAGGTGGAACACAACTCCGGATGGAACTCCCTGGAAAAGGCGGCATCGTGGTCCCGGTCGACACCATCGAGGGCCCAGTAGTGCGACTGAACGACGGGTCGGTTATCCGAGTGTCAGTGGACGACTTCAACGATGCAAAAGACCGAATTGAGAAGATACTCTTCCTCGGAGACATTCTCGTCAGTTTTGGGGACTTCCTCTACAACAGCAGGTTTCTAGCGCCTTCGGGCTACGTCGAGGAGTGGTGGGCTGAAGACCTGCGAAAGAAAGTTGCAGAAAAGTTTGATGGCAACGTTGAAAGGGTTTCTGAAACTGTGGGTATTCAGCCCGAAAGACTGAAGAGTCTCTTAGCAAACTTTTTCGTCAGTAAGCCCAGCCTCTCTGAAGCCGTTGCATTGTCAACAGAAACGCGTGTTGCGTTACACCCAGCTTTCACGTTCTTCTGGTCAAGCCTTTCCTCAGTCGAGCAGCTTAAACAGCTGAGAACATGGCTTCTCGCGTCTCAAGTGCAAACTGAAGGTTCTGTCGTTCGAAAGATTGTGGGCGCAATGGATTCAGACGTTAAGTGTGCCTTGGAAATGATATGCCTTCCTCATAAAGTCTTAAACGACAAGATAATCATCGAGGGAGAAGACGCTGGTGCCTTCGCTCTCTGCTTAGGCTCCGGGGCTCCATGTGACCTGATTTTTTCATCTGCAAAAACCGTTCTGGAAGCCGTCAATTCTCTGTCAAGTGTGCAGGTCAAGGATAAGGCCCCCACGCTTGTAGGCGCAAGAATGGGAAGACCTGAAAAGGCAAAAAGGCGCGAGATGAAGCCGCTTGTGCACGTTCTTTTCCCGGTCGGTCTAGCAGGAGGTTCGCAGAGAGACCTCGTTGAAGCAGCAAAGCATGGGCCGATCTTTGTGGAAATCATCAAACGAAAGTGCCCAGAATGTGGGACCTTCACTTCTCGCGTCAAATGCCCCGCATGCGGTTCGGAAACGGCTCCTGAGAAGAGTTGCCCACGGTGTGGAAAAAGCCTGAAACAAGATGAATGCCCTACTTGCAAGACCTCTGCGATAAGATATCAGAAGCAGGTCGTCAATTTCAGAGAGGCGCTTGAGAGTGCATGTTGTGACTTGTCTGTTTCGATGCCACGGATCTTGAAGGGAGTGAAGGGGCTGACAAATCAAACCAAGACGCCTGAAATACTCGAAAAAGGCGTTCTGCGGTCAAAGCATGACCTCTCAGTTTACAAGGATGGAACGATACGGTTTGACACCACTAATGCCCCTCTGACACATTTCAAGCCTTCTGAAGTTGAAGTTTCAGCCCAGACACTTAGGGAGCTTGGTTACACCTGTGACGTGAAAGGCGCGCCATTGGCGGATGCAAGTCAAGTGTGCGAACTCAAGCTTCAGGATGTCGTTATTCCTGTGAAAGCTGCAGAATACTTTGTGACGGTCGCAAGTTTTCTAGACGAACTTCTATCCAAGGTTTATGGACTTCCGCCATACTACAATGCCCGACGAACCGAAGACTTGGTTGGGCACTTCGTCATTGGTCTAGCTCCCCACACCTGCGTAGGAATCTTGGGACGCATCGTAGGCTTCACGAACCTGAACCTCTGCTATGCACACCCCATCTGGCACTCAGCGAAGAGGAGAGACTGTGACGGCGATGAAGACACTCTGATGCTTGCCCTCGACACGCTCCTCAACTTCTCACGCGAGTACCTGCCTGCACAGATCGGCGGGATAATGGATGCTCCGCTGCTGCTCATTCCAGTTGTGAACCCGAATGAGGTGCAGAGGCAGGCCCACGACTTTGACGTTGCCGATTCCTATCCGCTTGAGTTTTTTGAAAAAACATGGGAAAAGGTTGAAGCTAGACAAGTCAGTTCAATGATAGACCTCGTGGGTTACCGTCTTGGCACTGAGGCACAGTTTGAGGGCTTCAACTTTACGACACCCGTGTCCAACGTTAACATGGGCAACCCTGAAAGTTCCTATAAAAGTCTCAAAGCGATGACAGATAAGCTTGAAGGCCAACTTAAATTGGCAGAGAAGATCGTGGCCGTAGATGCAGACAAAGTGGCCCTGAAGGTCTTGACGAAGCATTTCATGCGAGACATCGCGGGTAACCTGCGGGCTTTTTCAACACAGGGTTTCAGGTGCAAGTCATGTAGCAAACGCTTCCGGCGTCTGCCCCTTCGGGGCAAATGCCCATCGTGCGGTGGAGAATTAACATTGACCGTCTATCGCGGCGGCATTGAAAAGTACTTAGATGCAGCGCAGCATCTGATTGACAAGTATGACTTGCCTAAGTACTATTCACAGAGGATTTCGCTTGTGAAAGAGGAGATCAGTGCGCTGTTTGATAGTGGAAAGCCCAAGCAGATCAGTCTAACAGACTTCGCTTGAAAAAGCCTTTTCTGTTCAGAGAAAGAAGAATACTCTGATGGAGCATGCTCAAGGAGACCTATCATCCTAACGCCTACCTGGCAAGCATAAAGAACATGAAGCTAGGCCTGAGGGCCAGAACAAGAATACTGAATGTCTTGGAGAAACTGTCAGGCGATGCCAAGGAGGTTGCGAAGGAATCTGGGTTGCGCTACGGAGTAGCTATGCACCATTTAAAGCTACTGGCGGCAGAGGGCATCGTGGAACGGAAGGGCGGCAGGCCGTACGTTTGGGGTTTGACCGGGATGGGGCAGAAGCGGCTGGAAACCTCAGGCTAAAAAGTGCACTCGCAGGGCGAATGCCCGCATTTTGGACACTTGTTGTCATATTTCCTGAGAGTTGCTTTCTCTAGGTCTATGCCTGCTATGTTAGCGAGAGAGGCTAACCACGCAAGAACGTCCGCAAACTCACCTTCCAATCCTTCCTTGTCATTCGTGTCTAATGCTTCACCCAATTCTCCAACCTCGTCAGTGAGCCACTCGTATGTTCCGGCTATGCCTCGTTCACAGTCTCTGTGAAAATACACGCGTCGCATCATCTCTTGAAACTCGCGGATATGCACCTTGCGTTTCACCCCTTCTGTTTAAGGCAAGAGATCGCAGTATATAAGATAAGATTTGAAGGAGGTGCTGGTTCCAGTGCCTGTAGCGCGCATGCTTGTTCCTAAATTCCCAGATTCCGCTCAAGAGGAAGGCATGGCGTTTTGCGATGGTCGATGGTTACTGACACGGTTCGAGTGGGTGTTTGCGTACTCACACCTTCCGCCCCGGGTATGCTATATGACCCAACGTTGTATGTCCGCGACGCAGCAGAGTCTTCTTTGCATGCGCATGAACGTGGACCGGCGTCGGGTACCCCTCCTCGGTTTCAACGTATCATGCATATTTGGAGCCAAATATGGTTGAAGAGCAAAATGAGTAGGGCAAGCTACTTTCCAGAAGAATTTAGGAACACACTAGCGCGCTGCTTTTTGCCAAAAGCCAAGAAGGTCAGCGGATTTTTATGTACTTGTAGGCTTCTGTCATGTTTTCGAAGCAGAAATGTACTTTCTGATAGTCTCTTCTGAACTCTGCGACGTCCGCTCGTACCTTTTCCGGTGGCTCCTTGTCTATTATGACGCGCTTGACGAATTCTGCTATTTCCGCCATTTCAGGTTCTTTCAATCCGAGTCTAGTGACTTCAGAAGTTCCTATTCTTATGCCTCCGGGATGCATGAAATGTCTTCCCTCCTTAATGTCCCATGGGAGTAGGTTTCTGTTTATGATTATGTTCGCTTTTTCCAGCGTCTGCTCGATCGTGCCACCGTCGCCGTGCTTCGTTATGTCGATGAGAATGACGTGTGACTGCGTGAATCCCTTGTGTTCAGCTAAGACGTTGAGGCCTCTCTCGTGAAGCGCTTGGGCGAGAGCTTTGGCATTCTTCACTATCTGGTTTGCGTATTCTTCTCCAAATTGAAGCATCTCTGCGCATGCAACCGTAAGTCCAGCAACTTCGTGTAAGTGGTGGTTGCTCACCATTCCAGGAAAAGTGGCCTTCTTTATTCTTTCGGCATACTTATCCCAAGAGAGAATTCCACCGTGTTGCGGTCCAAAGAACGTTTTGTGTGTGCTTAGACTGACAACGTCTGCCCCCTCCTTAAGCGGGTCTTGGAATTGCCCTCCGGCAATCAATCCTGCCACGTGCGCTGCATCATACCCCACTGTTGCCCCGACCGAACGAATGATCTCTGCCAGCTCCTTGACGGGATGGGGAAAGGGGAAAACACTCGCGCCAAACATGACAAACTTTGGAGGCTTGCCCTTCGCAGCAAGTTCTTTAATCTTAATTTTCGCTTTGTCCACGTCTATGTTCAATTCTTTGTAATCCAAGGGTAGGTATTCAACGTTCAACCCCTTGACTGCCCCTGCCGTGCCTCCGAGTTCCTTCTTGCCCGACGTGATGTGACCTCCGCTGGGGATCGACAGTGCCATCAGAGTATCTCCGGGCTCAGTGAAAGCCGTGTAGACTGCTAGGTTTGCGACGACGCCTGAAATGGGTCTAACGTCCACAAATTCTGCTTTGAAAAGTCGTTTCATGAGTTCAATGCATTTGAACTCTACTTCGTCGATGAAGCGGCAGCCGGCGTAGACTCTTTCTCCTGGCCAGCCTTCTGCATACCTGTTGCCGAAGTCTGTTATTATTGCCTCACGGACGGCTGGGCTTGGCACGTTCTCACTTGCTATGAGGGGAATGCTGTCCTGAAACCATTTATGATGCTTTTGAAGGAGGTCAAAAACATGGTCATATTCGTCTCTTGGAGTGGACATTGAGATCGCCTTTTTGCATCAACATATCACTTGTTCAAAAATAAAAACTCTTTGAGCCGGCGTAACGTTAATAATGTAGAGAATGTTAGGTTATTCAGCATCCTGCTGAGGGTTTCAGATTGAGTAGTAAGAAAAAGAAAGATAGTTCACCAATGCCGGCTGCAAGTGCGGGGCTGCTGAGATTCTTTGAAGAGGAAACTGAGGGCGTTAAGATGCGGCCTGAAGTGCTTGTGATATTCTCAGTGGCGCTGATAGTCGTGTGCTCCCTGGCGCACATATTCTTCACTTAGGCTGCAACTCTAGCGACGAGAAGGAGTATGTAAAACTTCTATTCGCTGCACGGAGTTCAAGTGCACAAATATCTCGCTTCTTTCCTCTCGGCTTGCAACCTGCGGTATTGGCTGTGCGATCGTTGCGCGAAGTATGATGGCTTCACTTTCTGATAGCCATATGCCTGCCGGTTCTCGTGTTACAGCCACAAGAGTTCCTTCAAAACCGTAGGCAGGATCCAAGATCACGCGTATTTTGTTTCCCACGTTTTTCTCAAGCATGTGAAATATAGTTGGTGGGATGTTCTGCTCTGGCATGGGATTCGCAAAACCTTGTAATTCTACTTTACGCATAAAATAGTTGCCGTTCCACAATATATACTGTGCTGATGGTACCATGTTTCTTCAGATGAAACCTGTGGAGTCAACATAGGCGTTTTCATGTTAGAGCTTGAGTTTCGTGCATGCAGAAATTGTCTAAATAATGCCTCAATTGATTGGGATCTTCCGCGCTTGGGGCCACGACAATTTAATATGTGTGCGCTTCTCTTTAGCAAAGTCACTCTTGAGGCATATGATGCTAACTGAAGATTCACTGGAGCAGTCTATGGACAGGGTGGTGAAGCGCTATTCGTCACTGTTCAGACTTCCATCTGACCGAAAGGTCTTCCTGCTGTCGGCGCTTTCTTGCGTGGGCGGGGGCCTACTGTCCACAGTGGCCCTCTTTCCCTCTTTGAAAGGGCTGACTTATGGCTTTCTATTGGGCATCGCAGTCTTCTCTGCAAGTCTAGCCGCCGACTATGCGGCAAGCACGTTGATCCTTAAGCGAGGCACGATCTATAACTTGAGACGCACGATGTTCTCTCTCTCTTTTGCTGGGCGATTTGGCTCCTTTTCATCTTTTTGGGTGCTGGTTTAACTTCTTTACTTGGTCTAGAAGAATGGTGGATTAGGTTTTGTCTCATAGGTTTCTCAACGGCAATAATGTTACGTTTGGTTGTGTTCTCTTCAACATCAGCGATGAGTTATGGAAGATTTCTTGCTGCTTCTTTTCTCCAACCGTTTTTGTGCATAGTTCCTTTCTTGGCGTTCTGGACTGGAATCGGAAATTCGATCACGCTGCGTGTGCCTGCATTCCTTCTTTTTTCCGTGGTTGTGGCTCTTGTTTCGACTTTCACTTTTCTCCACTTTTTAGACAATGTGGGCAAGCGAGCGCTGGGGATGCAATCGCTGTCACTTTTCAGGGCGTTCATGCTCAACTGGGTTTTAGGCCTGAACGCACCGTTTGAGCAGCTCCTTGAGGAGTTAGGTGAAAAGAGAGATGTTGAAGCTTGCCTTCTGAAGTTCGCCTCTGCAAAGCCTAAGGCGGTTATAGTCGTTCCTTCTATTCACCCAGGGCCCTTTAAGAATATCGGAAGTAGTCTTTTGCCTTCATTACTAAAGGCCTCTTTAGAAAAGCAGTTAGGCTGCGTTGCCTGCGTTCCCCATGGTTTGCTTGGCCACGAGTTTGATTTGGCTTCTCAGAGGCAGAATGAAAAGGTCATTGAACAAGCCGTTGCGTCTGCACAAAGTCTAGAAGTTTCTGAAGCAAGAGCGTCTCCTTTCGTAAAAGTTACAAATGGTTTAGCTACTGCATGTTGCCAAGTTTTCGGCAAATCCGCCATAATTTCGTTTACCATGGCACCTAAGACGATTGAGGATCTACCGGAAGAAATAGGTTTGTTCGTCCGAGATGAAGCTGAGAGAAGAGGCCTAAGTTTCTGCGCGGTAGTTAACGCACACAACAGTATTGACGGAACTGCAGAAATGCGAGACTCTCTTGAGTCTTTGAAGGATGTTGCAACTAAGTGTCTAGAGAAAGTGGTTTCGCTCGAGCAGTTGCCGTTTGAAGTCGGAGCCGCGACAGTTGCGCCCAAGGAGTTCACCCTCGAAGATGGCATGGGACCTGGCGGTATCACTGCCGTCGTTGTCAAGTGTGGGGGGCAGAAGCAACCTATGTTGTTATCGATGGCAACAACATGGTTTCTGGGTTGCGCGAAGAAATTCTTTCGGCTCTGAAGTCAATGGGGCTTGACGAGGGCGAAGTCTTCACAACGGACACTCATTCAGTCAGTGCGCTGATATTGGGAGGACATGGTTACCACCCAGTCGGAGAGGTAATGGATAGGGAGAAGCTAGTAGGCTATGTTAAAGAGGCAGCGCGCACTGCAACCTCTGATTTGGAGCCTGTAAGAGCCTCCTGCAGCGGCATAAAAGTTGCTGACATCACGGTTCTCGGAGCGAAGCAACTTGAGACTTTATGTTTATTGATAGACAAAACTGTTCAAACAGCAAAGAAAATCATTGCCCCAATCTTCGTAACTGCTGGCTTGCTATTAATGTTGTTTTTGTGGTTTGTTTGAGCTAACACTAATAAGGTTGAAGTTTTCCATGGTTAACTTCTCGGTAGAAGGCGGAACCGGTGCTAAAGGAAATCAGGATCCATGGTCGCGGTGGCCAAGGAAGCGTCACTGCGGCAGAAGTTCTGGCTCACGCTGCTTTTATCGAGGGTAAATGGGTCCAAGCCTTTCCATATTTTGGAGCAGAACGCCGAGGCGCTCCGGTTAAAGCGTTCGCCAGGGTGAGCAGTGATCCGATACTTGTGCACAGTCAAGTTTACAATCCTGACTATGTCATAGTGCTTGACCCTTACATCTACAAGGTTGTGGATGTAACTGAAGGACTGAAAAAGAACGGGATTGTCGTCATTAATACGAAGAGAAAGCCTAAAGAAATTGGCTTGGAGGGCTGGCGAGTCGCCACGGTTGATGCGACTGGAATAGCTCTTGAACTCAACCTGCTTGTTGCAGGTTTGCCTGTTGTAAACACGTCAATCTTAGGCGCGTTTGCCAGAGCAACAGACGAGGTAAAACTGGAGAGCGTGTTCAAGGCCGTCACACAAACTTGGGCAGGTGCTGCTGGCGAGAAGAATTCGAAAGCGACAGAACTGGCCTATGAGCGTGTAACAAAATGGTGGGACAGTGAAGGATAATGAATGCGACTACAAAGAGTCGTAAAAAATGGCCTCTCACACCTCTGTCCTCCCCAACGGTCGGGAGCATGGGAAAAACAGGATCATGGAGAACGTTCTGCCCGGAAGTCGACTATAGCAAGTGTACGCGTTGCACTCTTTGCTGGATCTACTGCCCGGACGCAGCTATTACTCGACGAGAGGACGATTCACCGGAAATAGACTACGACTACTGCAAGGGCTGCGGAATATGTGCAAACGAGTGTCCGACCAAGGCAATAACGATGAAGCGGGAGGAAGAGTAATGGCGCAGATGATAATTGATACGGCAAACCACATAGCGGGTTACGCTGTGAAAGCCGCGAGGGTCAAAGTTGTTGCAGCCTACCCAATTACTCCTCAGACAACCATTGTTGAGAAGATAGCTGACTTTGTGGAAACGGGACAGATGGACGCGGAGTACATTCGCGTGGAATCTGAGCATAGTGCTATGGTGGCTTGCATGTCTGCTGCTGCGACTGGGGTTAGAACTTTCACGGCTACGTCCTCTCATGGTCTGGCCCTTATGCATGAAGCTTTACACTGGGCTTCGGGCTCACGCTTACCAGTTGTGATGGCCGTTGTAAATCGCGCCATGGGGGCTCCATGGAGCATATGGCCCGACCTCAGCGATTCTCTTTCCCAGCGAGACACGGGTTGGATTCAGTTCTACTGCGCTGACAATCAGGAAGTTTTTGACACTATAATTCAAGCCTACAAGCTGTGCGAGGATGAAAAGGTCTTTCTGCCAGCGATGGTCTGTCTCGAAGGTTTCATTCTGTCCCACACTTACGCGCCTGTCAGTATTCCAGACCAAGACAAAATCGATGATTTCCTGCCAGAGTACAAGTCTGGCTGGACCTTGGATGTCAATCGTCCGTACTCTCACGCTAGTCTGGTTTCGCCTGAATGGTACATGGAGTTTCGTTACATGATTCAAGAAGCCATGGAGAATGCTAGGCGATTGATCCCGCAGATTGACAGAGAGTATGCTAAGCATTTTGGAAGGCAATACGGGGGTCTCATTGACAAGTACAAGTGTGAGGATGCGGACCTGATAATGCTGACGATGGGAACAATGGCAAGTGACGCCAAACTGGCTGTTGACAAACTGCGCCAGGAAGGACAGAAAGTTGGGTCGGCAAGAGTCCGTGTCTATCGTCCGTACCCAGTGGAAGAGATCGCTAAGCTGGCCGGAAACGTCCAAATGATCTCAACCATTGACCGCCACATATCCTTTGGAATGGAGGGTTTTCTGGCATCAGAAACCAAAGCAGCCCTGTTCAACGATAAAGATCGACCTATGGTGGCCGGTTTCATCGCGGGTTTGGGAGGCAGAGACGTGACCGCCGAGACCATTGAAAGAATGGCTCGAAAATCATTGAAATGGATGCACGCTGGCAAAGTTGAAAAAATGACTGAATGGGTCGACTTAAAGGAGTGAAGAAGGATGGTGACGATAAAAGATCTTCCAAAAGAAGAGTACCTGTTGAAAGGTCATGCTGCCTGTGCTGGCTGCGGTCCAGCTGTCTCACTGCGCTTACTCCTTAAAGCGTTAGGCAACAAGGTTATAATGGTTGTCCCAGCATGTTGCACAACAGTGATTCAGGGACCCTATCCTTACACTTCTTCTGCCGTCCCCCTCGAAAACGTATTGTTTGAGTCTACAGGTGCGGCAGCATCAGGAATCGTTGCGGCATTGAAGAAGAGAAACCTCGAAGATATCACTGTTGTGGGCTGGGCTGGAGACGGCGGAACCGTTGACATTGGGATTCAAGCCCTGTCAGGAGCGGCTGAAAGAGGAACTAACTTCATCTACATATGCTATGACAACGAAGCCTACGGCAACACTGGAATGCAGCGGAGTGGAGCCACACCCTACGGGGCTTGGACAACCACCACGCCGTCTGGAAAGAAAGAGCGCAAGAAGGACATGCCGCTCATAATGGCTGCCCACAGAATACCCTACGTCGCGACTGCCTGTACCTCCTACCCATTGGACTTTGTAAACAAGCTTAGAAAAGCCAAGGAGATCAAGGGGACAAAGTACATCCACCTTCTAGCACCCTGTCCGACTGGGTGGCGATACGACACCAGCAAAACGATAGAGATGGGTCGACTGGCAGTGCTGACTGGTTTGTGGGTTCTTTACGAGATTGAGAATGGAAAGTTCAAACTCAACTCTCCCAGCGACCGACTAGTTGACAAGGCAAAGCGCAAGCCCGTCAAGGAGTATTTTATGTTGCAGGGTCGATTCCGCAACATGCCGGAAGAGGACATTGAAAAGATCCACAAATGGATTGACGAGGACTGGGAGCAATATCGCAAGCTGGCATCCGGTAACGCGTCTCAACTCGCTCTCTATGCAAAAGCATGAGCCGACCCATGGTGTGAGTAAACACTGCGCTAGTGGCCAGCCTCCTTTTTTATGTGATTTTTTGAAGATTTACAGATACTTATATAAAACTGTGCTTTCTAATCGTCTAGCTCCAATTGGTGATGGAAATGGCTAGTTATCCGAAGATTATTGTCACTCCACCGGGCCCTAAAGCAAGGGAACTAGTTAGAAAAGACGAAACACTCATTTCGCCTTCCTACGGTCGATTCTATCCTCTTGTCGTCGAGTCAGGCAGAGGTTGTATCGTAAAGGATGTCGACGGCAACGAGTACATCGACTTCAACTCTGGCTTGGTGTGCATGAACGTCGGCCACAACCATCCCAAAGTGGTTGCAGCCATAAAGAATCAGTGCGACCGCTTCCTGCACTACTCAAACACGGATTTCTTCTACAGGGAGGTCGTTGAGCTCGCGGACAAACTGGCTCATGTTACACCTGGAAGCCCTGAGAAGAAGGTCTATTTTGGTAACAGTGGAGCAGAAGCTATAGAAGCTGCTGTCAAGCTTGCAAAGTGGCATAGCCGCAAACAGCTGTTCATAGCGTTCACCGGCTCCTTCCATGGTCGTACAGTAGGAGCACTGTCCTTAACAGCCAGCAAGCCGACTCAGAAACGCTATTTCTTCCCGTTGATGCCTGGGGTAACTCATGTTCCTTACGGGTACTGCTACAGATGCCCGTTCAAGCTGGCACTCCCTGAGTGCCACTACTGGTGCGTTGACTTTATTGATGAGCAAGTTCTGCAGAAGTACGTTCCCCCTGAGGACACTGCTGGAATCGTGGTTGAACCCATACAGGGTGAAGGCGGGTACGTTGTGCCACCGCCAGAATACTTCCAGCGACTGAAGAAGCTTGCCGACAAGTATGGATTGCTGCTAATAGACGACGAAGTACAATCAGGAATGGGCAGAACTGGAAAATGGTTTGCGATCGAACACTGGGGGGTTGAGCCAGACATCCTTTGCACCTCAAAGGCACTGGCTTCGGGACTACCCCTAGGAGCGACTGTAGCCAAAGCCAAAGTCATGGATTGGGTTCCAGGCTCTCACGCAAGCACGTTTGGCGGCAACCCACTGTCATGCGTCGCGGCAAGCGCAGTGATAGACGTCATAAAGGAGGAAAAGCTTCTTGAGAACGCGACGAAGGAAGGTGCTTACATCATGAAGCGGCTTACAGAACTGAAAGAGAAGAGTGAAATCGTGGGAGACGTCAGGGGCAAGGGTTTGATGATAGGCATGGAAATCGTTGAAGACAAGGAAAGCAAGAAGCCAGCACCTCAAAAGGCAAGCGAGATAATGACCCGCTCATGGAAAAGAGGGATCAACGTCATTACCTGTGGGGTTTCAACTATTAGAGTTGCCCCGCCTCTGATCATAGCCAGAGAGCTTGTGGATACGGCACTGGACATAATTGAAGGCGTCACAAAAGAAGTTGAAAAGGAAAGCTAGATCTGCACGCGTGTTCAAATGGAAATCCGTAGGCTAACCGCAGTCGACTACAAGGAAATCGTGAAGTTTTGGTCCATTACTCAACTGCCTCATAAACCAAGGGGCCGTGACAGCGAGCAAGCAATAGCGTTGGAAATGAAAGCTAATCCAGACTTTTTCTTGGGAGCCTTCGAGCATGGGCGTCTTGTTGGAACAGTAGTCATAAGTTGTGACCTGAGAAAGGGTTGGATAAACCGTTTAGCTGTGCATCCAGCCTTTAGAACCCGCGGCATAGCGAGGGCCCTAATCGATGAAAGCGAGAGAATCCTTAGAAAACGCGGTGTGAGACTCTTCTGTGTTTTGATTGAAGGTTCGAATGTTGCGTCGAAAAACCTCTTCAGAAAGTGCGGCTATGAGGAGCATCATGATATACTGTATTTTGCTATACTTTTTAGTAAAATAAACTAGATGAGTTTAAGTATGCCTGTCTCAATTCCCATTGCTTGGGATTTTTCCATGCACCTAACAGTACGGGAGGAGTAACGTGGCTAGGCGTAGTATTCCGCGTATCGCGCCAGCATATACATTACTTAATCCCATTCGCCGTCTCTATTCGCCATCCAGCTTCAAATTCTTTCTGGAAGCCCAGTGCAACCACCTCTCTTGAACACAAAAGCCAATCCTATTTGACACACAGAATAGGAAACGCTTATACAGTAGTACGTCAACTCTGTTGTACGAGGCAACTCGCATGGAGAACGTAGTGAAAGTAACGCGAAGAGGACAAACCACAATCCCTGTGGAATTCAGGCAGAAGTTTGGAATCAAGGAAGGAGATCAACTGATGGTTGAAGCCACTGAGAAAGGATTGCTCTTTAGGCCGATCCCCAGACTTGAAGACATGGCAGGCATAGACGCAAAATACGGCAAAGTGGAGGAAGTCAAGAAGCACATAGACAAACTCCGCGAGGAATACTAGGCTTGAAAGAAGTCTTGGACACAAGATTCTTCACTGAACACTTCTACTCCGATCAGGTGCAGACAAAACAGATAACAGCGAGAAGACTGAGAGAACTAACAAGCAGAAACGAAGGAATATTGCCCACCATCGTCATCTCTGAAGTCATCCAAATAACCTGCGAAAAAAGAGGAAAAGAACTAGCAGAGACTCGCTATCATGCGCTCATGGAAAGCGGACTCCAAATCCAAAGCTTGACCCCAACCATCGCCAAACAGGCCGGCCTCATCAAATGCCAACACAAAAACATCCCTATGGGCGACTGCATAATAGCCGCAACCGCCATAACTAGCCAAGCACGCATACTCTCTGACGACCCACACTACGACACAATAAAAGAAACCAAACGCACATGGATCTAAGAAAGGAATAGACAGACAAGACATGCACGTCTTGAAAAGCCGAGAAAACCGGCACGCTTCATCTACTTATGCATCAGGCTTGCCCCGAAATTATGGGGTAAATCTGAAAAGCTAGTGTCAGATGAGTTTTTGGCACCGAAACGATCAGTGCCGCAGATTCATGTCACACTCAATAAAGCATTGGAGTTCAAGATTTCACGTTCAGCTTGATCACACCGAATCCTCCTGTTCTGTTGCCGCCTACGCTCGCATACTCAGCGAAATTTGCCAGCATACACGTTATTTTGTTCCATTCGCTTTCCTGATCCTTTAGTTCATAAGTAGCCCAGCCAACGAAACCTGTTGCCTTCTTCCTCCTCATGGTTGCCAACCTCGTCCACAACTCATACTCGCTCACACCCACGTTCTTGTCCAGCCACTCCCTATACGCCACGTACTCCTCTTTCCCAAACCGTCTCCCATCACTGAACAAGTTCCAACAACGCATCAAACCCGAAAAAACCTTTACAGCATCAGGAAACATCCAATGATAACCACTTCCCAAACTGGCAAAATACGTAGGCGACCTAAACGAAAGCCTAAACGCATCCGCTACTCCAGCTTCCTTCTCCAACTCCTCATAACTCTTACAGTTCACGCTCAGCGAAGCGATACGAAAGACCGTATCAAAAACCATCAAGCTATTCTGCTTCTGAAAGAAACTAAGCAAGAACGTCGAATACTCGTCCTTCAAAAACCTGAAACCGACCCGACAAGGAAACAACGGATCCAGCACATAACCACCCTCAGCGCGGCTCTTACTCCTAAACCGCAAAGGCGTCACGCTATAAGGCTTAGACACGTTCAACTAATGCAACAAACCAGACGCACCAGGATCAACCATCCTAACAACATGCAACAACAAACCACGAGCCACATAACCCGTAAAAAACGGCAAAACCGTACTTTTCTCTGCATACATCTCCAAACCAATCTCAACAGGCAACTACATTCAACTCCCATATATGGGATTGCGATACACTGCTCTATACAAGAAAGGCGAAGTATCAACTTAAGACTTTTTTCATCTTCATTCTCTGCTGTGGTTTATCGCGACTATCCTTCAGCCCAGTTTTTCTGCCTAGGGGTCGAGCATTTGCGACTGCCGACAAAACTGCGCCCAATAGTACAAGCTAAACATCGAATGAAACTCATGTAAAAAATGCAGAAGTGACATAAATTGAAAAATAAATCAAAATTCCTGCGCCAAGCATTAATCGGTTTCATCTTGTGGACACTATTTCTTAGTCCATACATGCTTTTTGTCGCTCATGTAAACCTTGCGCAGTATCTATGGTGGCTATTGATGGAAGGCTTACTTGTACCTCCCATTTCTATTGTCGTTATTAACGTTACGAATAGACTAACTAAACAATAGTCACCTGCTTGTACGCGCTAGTAAAACTTAGGAGAAAACACAATGACTTACAGGCAAAAAAGGCCAAGATGGTGCGAGCATCAAGACTGCATATGTCAAAGAAACATTTCTAACCAGATGTGTGGTGGTAGGCTTCCGAATCCTGTACTTCATGTGGACACCTTTAATTTTTACCATTTATGCCTCAGAGTAGATGGTGAAGTATCTACTTTCGAGATAAATAGTACTGACTTAGACTGCTTCAGACAGATCTTTGATGCTTTAGATTAGAAGGAAAACAAGTCTTTTAAGTCGATAGTCGCCCGCCCCTTCTCTTTTTCGGCATTTCTACCTTAGAAGCATGCGAAAGCTCTGCTTGTTTAGTTTGCTAACCTGAAAAGATAGGCAAACTGTATTTCAGCAAGCGGGATAGCGGCGACGTCTGATCGTTTCTCACGAAAAAGCCAGATTGCCTTCCCGCGCATATGCCTGCGATGACTTCCAACAGTCTGTTCTCTAGAAGTCGTGCGGTTTCGCTAATACCTGTCTTATCTTTAAATCGAAGAATCTTGCAGCGTTTGCCGGGCGTATCCGAAGTGCGGTGTCGGCGCCTCGACCAGTTCCGCCGATAGCGATAATGTCCTCGTCGGTTGGAATCAAACCAGCATCTGCGGCCATCAAACTTATCTCGACGCAGACTTTTGTTCCTTCACCCATGCGGCGGAGCACGTTTGCCATCAGCTCCAAGGGCTGGATTGTGCCGAAATCTTTGCGCACAGCTCTTTCAGCGCTGCTCAAGGCGTGAGTGCCGGCGAAGATCGTTGCTCCGTTTGCCAGGATTCTTGTCTCATACTCATCTTGCAGCTCACTCTTGCCGGGTTCTTTGAAACCGAAATAATGAGTGACGATGACAACGTTGCGGCCTTTGAACATCTCAGCTGCTTTTGCTCCCGTTTGACCGGTTGTTGAGGCAACCACGATGCCTTTTATGTCTTCCTTTTCCATGTATTTCTTCACGACTTCCAGAAGACTGTCAGTGTTTTGCTCGCCTGCTTTTGCGAAGTAGACAGTCTTTTCTTCAAAGAGACTCATAGCTTCTTCCTCATCAATGACAAGCTCATAAAACTGTAGAGTTTGTTTTATAGTTTTGGAATTTCTAACGGTCAGCATCCTTTGTTCGAAGAGGTTTTCTCTTCAGCTCTGTTCCGCATACTTCACATTTTGAGGACTTGTAGCCTGCAGGGTATGTCTTGTGGCAAGCGGGGCAATACCGCAACCATTGCAGGCGGCGACGAATGCCGAAGGTCGCAAGTGGGGCGAAAGCTATTTCGACCTGTTTCGCGACGTTCTGTATTGAATAATCGTCCGTGGCAATCAACGGGTCCCAGCCGCGTGATCTGAGTTCTAGGGCCAGTGCTAAGACTTGCAAGTCTGCTTTTGACAGGAAGAAGAGATCACCTACTTCTCTCGCTGAGTCTTTAGCTTTCTCCAAGTAAGTCTTGTCTGGGTTTTCAACTTTCACTTTACCGTTTTCTTCGGCGGTCTTGAGCCTGAACCCGAGAATCGAGTTTTCTCCGATCTCGTCTCTGACTGCAGGAACGGTGTACTGCTCGTCATTCATCAGGAAAGGGTCAAGGCCAGCGACGAGAGCAGAGGTGTCTAAGACAATGACTCTTCTGCCTGTCGGGTTGCTTAAGGCTTTCACCTCATTCCCTTGAAAAAGAGTCTACTTCTTAATCGGTGGTACAGATTCTCTCGGAATCTTATGAAAGATGTTTCATATTTTGACCTTGTGACGGTGAGGCGTGGAACTCTGGACGTTACGAGTTGTCGATGGTGTCCATCTATCAGTACCTGTATTCTTCTCGGTTTGCTAACTTCAATTGCGAGTGTCGAGTTCGCGGGAAAAACAATTGGCCGAAAAATCGTCAGTGGACAAATTGGTGTGAGGACGAAGGCGTCTACTCCAGGGTCCAAAACGGGCCCTCCAGCCGAGAGCGAATAGCCTGTGGAGCCTGTTTGTGTGGCTACCATCAATCCATCTGACTGGCAGCCTATTATTGCTTCTTCGTCTCTGAAGACTCGAGCGTAAAGTAGTTTTGCTGGTTCATCGGCTGAGATTACAACTTCGTTCAAAGCTTCTGGAAGCTTCAATCCGTCTGCCATAACGGAGAGTTTCATGCATTTTTCAATTCTAAACTCGCCATTTAAGCACTTGTCCACGGCTGTGAAAGCCTCTTTCGGCTCCACTTCTGTCAGAAAGCCCCTTACGCCCATGTTTATGCCGAGTATTGGAGGCTCTGGCTTGGCGATCGAAATGCAGGTTCTAAGGATTGTTCCGTCTCCGCCTATGGCAACTATGAAGTCAGTCTTCATATGCCCCAGTATAACAGATTTTTCATCGAGGCCTGTTCTTTTGACCAGCGTCTCTTCTGCATAAACCTCTAAGCCCCGTGCTCTCAAGTGCTTGGCTAGGTCTTCTGCCAGTTTGACTGCTTTTTTTCTGTCGAATCGTGCAACCAGGCCGACGCTTTTGAACAAGGCTTTCACCTTCAGCGTAGTAGCGCCACCTTAAGCTATATAT
The DNA here is from genome assembly GCA_963707955.1 of Candidatus Bathyarchaeota archaeon. Classification (GTDB taxonomy): domain Archaea; phylum Thermoproteota; class Bathyarchaeia; order Bathyarchaeales; family Bathycorpusculaceae; genus DASPPK01. The sequence goes on from OY970176.1 coordinate 1,482,992, forward strand.
GGATGTTGTTCAAAATTGCTGAGGATAGTGATCGTGGGCTGTTGGTGAGGATATGAGCAAACCGGTTGACGTTGGAAGCCTGCGCGTTGGGGGCTACATGATTATTGATAGTGAACCTTGTCATATCGTTGACATTACGAAGTCGAAGCCTGGTAAGCACGGTTCTGCCAAGTTTAGAATAGTTGCGATCGGCGTGTTTGACGGTCAGAAGCGCCAGTTTGTTAAACCCGTTGACCTTGGCGCGGAAGTTCCGATGATCGACAAAAGAATGGGCCAAGTGTTTGCTGTCAATCCTTCAGGGGTCCAAATAATGGATTTGGAAACCTATGAGTACTTTGATGCTCCTTTCCCACAGGAAGAAGAGTTGAAAATCAAGCTTACTCAGGGCGTCGAGGTTGAGTACTGGAAGATTCTTGGCAGAACCAAGATCATGAGAATAAAATAGAATGATGGATCGTTCTTGCGCTAGCTTTTTTTGTCTGGTGCACTTTTTCTTTGGCTCCACCAGTCCCAGCCCAGCTTTCCAAAGCCCACGTAGAGAACCAAAAGTATTGTTCCCCAACTCAATGTAATGCCCGCGATTTTAAGTATCAATTCGAGCAAGTACGTGTAGCATGCCCAAGCGCTCACACTGCCTAAACCGATCAGAAGAAGTGCAAATATGGCGAAGTGGATTGCGCGTTCAGCTGTCAACGATTTTCGCCTGTTTTTCAATCCTTACAACTGAGCATCGTTTTGTCGATAAAAGATTTTCCGTCAACGTTTATCTTCCTGTCTAGCCACCACGTTGATGAGGCCGATGATGCAAAGAAGAGCCGTCTGATCTGTGAAGATATTCAAATGCCTGAGGCTTCAGTCCTTTTCCTATGTTGCCTATTGATGTTTGCGCGGCAAATGTACCTCTAAGATGCCTTTTTTGTATTGGACATGCATTTTCTTCATGTTGACTGAAACTGGAATAAGCATGTGACTGTGGAACTTTTGGAATTCTCCTCTGCAGTAAGTTATTCCAAGGTCGTCAAGTCGTATTTTCCGTTTCATCTTTGCCGTTATTTCGAGGGAGTTGCTGCCTACCGGCTCAACCTTCACCGTGCTCTTGCTTGTGAAGGGCAGGTCAACAGTGACTAACACTTCTTTTGGAGTTATCATCATGTCGCGGAGGGGTTCTATTGAGCCGTTGCGAAGGTTCCAACTTGGTCTCTCGGTGAAGACTTCTCTGAAACCTTCAGACCACTTGTCGAAGTCTGCAAAATAGTCGTCAATTATTTCAGAAACTGAACGTTTTCTTCTTATCGCCATTTCACTCTTCCTCCCTATGAAACATACATTGGAATGTCGTACTCTTGCCCCTTCTTCATCTTGGACATCTCTTCCTGTGTTCTCCTCATTACATCTCTGGCTCTCAGCCGTATCTCTTCGCCTTTTTCGAGGAGTTTTGCGACATCGACTTTCACTCCTGTGATCTTCTCAAGGTTTTTCAAAACTTCAGCTGCTGCCTCTGGGTCTGGATAGTTGAAGAAGCACTGGGCAAGCAATGTTAAAGCTGGAGTTCCGGCGTTTGCAGTCTCGCTGCAGCATGATTGCTTGAGGGCCAACCATGTAGCCTTCCGTCAGAATTTCAATGCTCTTATCCTGAGCTATTTTAAGGGCTTCAGGACTTGAAGCAGCGGCGAAGGTTTTCAGCTCCTTGGCGTCCTGCCGATCTTGGATAGGGAGACCGCTCAGTGAAATCATCATCTTGACGTTCTTATTCTTTCCCCAGTCGATTAATGCGTCCATTATGGGGTAGATGACATCGGCGGGTATTGGGGCTTCAGATATTGCTAAGAGGATGTTGCCAGCTGCGAAAATCCGTATCGAAGAGTGTGGTAGGCCTTCATGCAGAACAATGAGGGGCGGTAGAAGTCTGGAGTCTAGATAGGCCACTTCTTCAAGGTTTAGTTCATCAATCAGATGCGAAGCAGCTATCACGCCTACGAGTCCAACGTCGGGGAATCCGAAGATCAATGTGGCCCCGGATGGAATTTTCTTCCGCTCGATGATTCTTACTTGTTCGCTCAAATCAAACCCTCACGTTTCTTAGGGGGTTGTGAATGTAAAAAGCTTATGGAATCTGAGCTTCGGTTACGGAACAGCTATTAAAGGCGTGAAAGGTTCTACATTTGGCTAAGATCATGTCTTTGGAACGCTTGGGCTCCTCGCTCTATGACGCTCTCAAGAAAGTGTTCAGAGCTTCGGTCGTAGATGAAGCTACTGTTAAAGAGCTTGTTCGAGACATCCAAAGAGCACTGCTTCAGGCTGACGTAAACGTCCAACTTGTCCTTGGCATCTCTAAACGAATAGAAGAAAGGGCTTTGAAGGAAAAGGTTCCTCCAGGCATTGCGAGACGCGAACACGTCATAAAAGTTGTCTATGAAGAGTTGACGCGCTTCCTAGGCGATAAGCCGGTGCCGTTGAAGGTTGAGCCTGGAAAAAGAAAACTAGTGATGCTCGTGGGCATCCAAGGTTCAGGAAAAACAACCGCGGCAGCCAAGCTTGCGAGATATTTTCAGAAGAGGGGGCTGAAGCCAGCTCTGATCTGCGGGGACACTTTTCGACCTGGAGCCTATGCACAGCTCCAACAACTCGCGAACAGGATAAACGTGCCCTCGTACGGCGATGTGAAAGCAAAGGATTCTATCAAAGTAGTGAATGAGGGCCTAAAGCAGTTCAGCGAGAAGGACGTGATCATCGTTGACACATCCGGTCGTCACAAGGAGGAACGAGAACTGATTAGAGAGATGAAGATGCTTGAGAAGAGTATCAAGCCAGATGAAGTCATGCTTGTGATTGACGGAACGATAGGTCAGCAGGCATTAGCTCAGGCGAAAGCTTTCAACGAGGCAACGCCCATAGGCTCTATCATGGTCACCAAACTGGACGGGTCTGCTAGGGGCGGTGGAGCTCTCTCCGCCGTTGCTGCAACGGGGGCCCCTATAAAATTCGTCGGAACCGGCGAAAAAACCGAGGATATAGAGGCTTTTGTGCCTTCCCGTTTTGTTGGTAGACTCTTGGGAATGGGTGACTTGGAGACTCTTCTGGACAAAGTGCGTGAAGCGGAGATATCTGTTCCAGAAAAGAAGGCCAAGGCCATCCTGAGCGGCAAATTCACGCTGACGGACATGTATGAACAATTCGAAGCTTTGAAGGGCATGGGCACCTTCAAGAAACTCTTGAAGATGATTCCGGGAATGTCTTACAACATTCCTGATGACATGGTCAACATGGCTGAAGGGCGTCTGGAAAAGTGGCGCGTCATGATTCAGTCGATGACGCCAGGGGAGAAGGATAACCCAAAGATTTTTAATGCTTCGAGAATGAAGCGTGTGGCAAAGGGTTCAGGCACTAACGAAAAAGAGGTAAAAGAGCTTCTGAAGCAGTATGTAATGATGCGCCGAATGCTTAAGACGATGCGACGTAGAAAGAAGTTTCCATTCTTTGGAAAGGACCTGCCCGTCGACATGAAGTAGACCCGTCGGAACGAAGGTTGCACCATGGACATTCTGCAAACAGCCTTGAAGATGCTCGAAAAACATCCGCTGTGCGACCACTGTCTGGGAAGACAGTTTGCCCTTCTTGGCCATGGGATCGAGAATGACCAGCGAGGAGAGGCGATTAAGCTCGTGTTGGCCCTCGAGAGTCATGTGTCGGCACTTTCAGACAAAAGAAAGGGCGTAAGTACTCTGAGAGTGCTGGCAACGAACGGCTTCTGTGAGACTGCTAGGGAAATTCTCCAAGAAATAGAAAAACCCAACGCGGCGGATGGTCGACCGACAGAATGTTTCTTGTGCGCCGATAGATTCGCCGCCGAGGACGATTTGGTCAAAATGGCCCTCCAGCTTCTTCAGGATTTTGAGTACAACACCTTCCTAGTCGGTACAGAACTGCCCGTGCCAGTTGCAGAACGTGAAGACGAGTTTAAGGCCGAGTTTGAAGTAAGCCACGGCGAAAACATGCGCAACGAGTTCGGAAGGGTTATAGGAAAAGAGATTGCTCGGCGCACTGGAAAGACGGTGGAGTTTGGAAGGCCCGAAATAGTCGTGCTTGTCAACCCCTTCCGTGGACAGGTCGGGCTTCAGGTGAACCCGCTTTTCGTGGCGGGAAGATACCGAAAGCTTGTCCGAGGCATACCGCAGTCAAAGTGGTTCTGCTCAAGCTGCCATGGGAAAGGCTGCAAAAAATGCAACTGGACAGGAAAAATGTATCCAGAATCGGTGCAAGAAATCGTCGAAGGGCCCTTCTTGAAAGCGGCAGGTAGCCTGAAAGCTTCTTTTCACGCTTCCGGGAGAGAGGACATTGACGCGCGCATGCTGGGCAACGGTAGACCTTTTGTGATCGAAGCTACAAGGCCGAGAAAGCGTTTCTTGGACCTTGAGAAGCTTGAAGAAGAGGTGAACGCTGTGGGAAGGGGCAAGGTTGAGGTTTCGGACCTAAGGTTTGGGGACAAGAATGTTGTAAGGAGGTTGAAGAGGGGCGAATCCACTCAGAAAGAATACCGTGTGCTAATAGAATTTGATAACAAGGTCTCGGCCAAGGATCTGCAGCTGTTGGAAGAGAAATTGAGAAACGTAATGATCAAGCAGCGAACGCCGGTTCGTGTTTTGCATCGACGTGCGGACATGACTCGGGAAAAGTACATATACGAGGTGAATGTTAAGAAATTGTCGCTTAAAAAGGCCGAAATGAAAATACGCTGTCAAGGAGGACTCTACGTTAAAGAATTGGTGACCGGAGATGAAGGAAGAACAGTCCCCAGCGTGTCAGAAATTCTCAACAACAAAGCAAAACCTATGAAGCTTGATGTTCTGAGCGTAATCATGGAAGCCTAGGAGTTGGCGGAAAAGTGAGAAAATCAAAAGGTTATCGTTCTGGTACGCGTCGCCTTTTCAAGAAGGAACCCAGAGAGCGTGGCAAGATGAAGCTTAGCAAGCTGCTCTACGAGTATCAGCCTGGGACTCAAGTGGTTGTCAAGATCGACTCAAGCGTTCAAAAGGGAATGCCGCACAGGCGATATCATGGTAGAGTTGGCACCGTAATCAATAAACGGGGAAGAAGCTACGTGGTAAGCGTTTCACAGGGAGACGCTATCAGGGAGATCATCGTTAGGCCCGAACATTTAGAACCGTGCAAGAGCGATTAAGATGTCTAAAGGAAATATAACAGAAAAGAAGCTCACACTGCCACAGGTCAAGAAGATAATGGAGACTATTGGCGAAGAAAACCTTGACCAGCTCCAGCGCCGCACGTTCGATTACGTATCCAAATTTGCGAAGGTTGACGCCGAGACAGGCGAAAAGCTCGTGGAAAAGCTCATGACAGATTTCGGTTTGGAAGAGGTAGAGGCCATCGAAATAGTCAACTGCATGCCGAAAAGCATTGAGGAATTGAGGGTTTTTCTAGCTGGTGGTCGCAAAATCATTGAAACCGGAAAGTTAGAGGCAATAGTCAACCTGCTGAATGAACATCGAAAACTGAAATAGTGAGTTGTTAATCCTAACTTCAACTAGATTTTTAAACAGTAAGAGACTATCTATAGGCGATTATGACTATGATGGAGAAGCGGTACGAAGAGTACGCTTACATACTGGACTTCCTGCTCCACGGGCGTCCAGGTGTGCACGTCTCAGGCCGGGCTGGTTACCGAGCGGGAGCCTTGGTGCAACTGGTGGGGGAGGAGTTCTTCACCCTCTTGGAAGCACTGGTCAAGGAGGGCGTAACTCTTAAGCCTAACGACCGTGTTTTCGTCGGAAAGGAGGCGCGTGAGGAAATCACCTACATAATCGGGCGGATAGGTTATGAGGAACTGACGGCTGCTGCACGAACAGAGCTTTCGACTGTGATCGGCAGAATAGTGTTGAACCGTGAAGAATGGTTCGTTCAATTCTTCAACACGGCACGGGCTGTGACGCCAAGAATGCACGCGCTGGAGTTGGTTCCCGGTATTGGCAAGAAATACATGTGGCAAGTCATAAACGAACGCGAGAGAAAACCTTTCGAAAACTTTGAAGACCTGCAGAAACGTACAGAGCTGCCGAATCCCGTTAAGCTGATCACGAAGCGGGTTATGGAAGAACTGAGCAGTGACGGCAAGTATCGGTTGTTTACGAGGGCCCAATAGCGCGGTTAAGTCAATTAACTGGTGGATATGAGTCTCTTAGAAAGGACGAAATCACTGCTTCGAAGCCATCGAAGCCTGCCGAAAAAGGCTTTTGGGCAGAACTTCATGATCGAACCTTCAATCTATCAACTCATGGTCAATTACGCTTCATTGAACCAGAACGACACGGTGCTGGATATTGGCGCAGGGTTAGGCTTTTTGACGCGTTTTGTAGCGGACAAGTGCAGAAGCGTTTTAGCTGTTGAGGCTGACCCAGAACTCGCAACTGTTTTACGTCGACAACTTTCTCACCTCTTCAACGTGAAAATCATTGAAGGTAATATACTCAGAGTTAATATTCCGCAGTTCAACAAGATCGTTTCGACCCCACCCTATAATATTTCTTCACGTCTGCTCCTATGGATTTTGAACCAAGAGTTTGACTGTGCCGTGTTGGTCTTCCAAAGAGAGTTTGCAAATCGTCTTGCAGCTTCAGTGGGAAGTCGAAACTACGGGTGGCTTACGGTCTTGACATACTTTCAGGCTGAGGTTGAGCTTCTAGACGATGTTCCCAAATCCATGTTCTATCCGCCGCCAAAAATAGATTCTGTCGTCACTCGTTTAACTCCGCGAAGATCGAAGCTGCATAAGCTGGAAAATGAAGCCGCTTTCAAAAGAATTGTGCAACTGCTCTTCACGCAACGAAATAGAAAGGTCAGGACTGCGGTGTTGCCGTACCTGAAACATGTACGGATTCTATCCAAAAAGGAAGCGTGTAAGGTTGCTGAAACACTTCCTTTTCATGACATGCGGGTTAGGGAACTGGCGCCTGAGGATTTCGGAGCCTTAGCGGATGTCCTCATCGAATAGACGCATCTTCTTTGCGAACTGCGTTTTCCAAGTTGGAGAGAACGTCTACGAACCCGCTGAAGATTCATTCCTCTTCGCTGAGAATCTGCAGGTCAGGGAGAAGGAAAAAGTTATTGACATGGGAACAGGTTGCGGAATATTGGGCATTCTGGCGGCAGCGAAAGCGGACGAAGTGCTAGCGGTAGACATAAACCCGTATGCTGTCGCGTGCGCGAAAGAAAACGCCAAGCTGAATCACGCCTCTGGCAAGATCTTTTTCACGCAGGGAGACTTGTTTGGACCAATAAGAGTCGGGGAGGGGTTCGATGTGATCCTCTTCAACGCTCCATATCTCCCCTCGGAAGAGGTTGGAGAGAGCTCTTGGCTTGTTCGAGCTTGGGCAGGAGGCGTCTCTGGACGAGACGTAATTAACGGTTTCATCCGCGAGGCTCCGAAGTATCTGAAGCATGACGGTGAAATCCTGTTGATGCAGTCAACGCTGTCAAACGTTGAAGAGACCTTTTGCAGGTTTAAGGAGAGAGGTTTGACGGTAAACGTTGTTGCGAAAAGGGACCTGCCGCTTTTTGAGACAATAGTCCTTCTCAAGGCAAAGTTGACAAATGGAAAATAGTTGAGCTAGCGGGTGGTCGACCCTATCTCTGACAGGTCGCATTTGATGATTGATGCCTTGAGCAGCGAAGTGAGGAGGGTTATCACTGGGATCGCGTTCTCAAGGGAGGGTTCCGTTGTGTTCCTGGCTGGTTTCTTAGAAAAGAATATATTTTCTGGCCGAAGTCATTGGCTCTGCAGGGACTGGAGAAGCGTTTAGTTGGCGTCAGAATCTTGGCATGCGATGAATCTGGAAGAAACACTGAAAGCGTTGAACTCTACTGAGGCCGGCTTGAGTCAGGGAGAAGCGCAAAAACGCTTGACTGACTATGGTCTGAATGAGCTGCGAAAGGAAAAGCGTACCTCTCCAGCAAAGATGTTTGCGGAGCAGTTCAAGGACATACTTGTCGTCATATTACTGATCGCCACAGCACTCTCAGTAGCCATTGGCGAACTGATAGACGCAGTAGTCATAGTTGCTATAGTGTTGGCCACAGCGATCTTGGGTTTTGCAGAGGAATTTCGTTCCGAAAAGGCGGTTGAAGCTTTGAGGAAAATGACAGCGCCAACTGCAACGGTGCTGCGCGATGGTAAAGAAGTCAAGGTTCCGGCGAGCGAAATTGTTCCCGGAGATGTCCTGCTTTTGCACACTGGAGATAGAGTTCCAGCTGATGCACGACTAATCAAATCCATTAATCTTAAGGTGAATGAAGCTCCGTTGACAGGCGAATCTTCTCCTGTGAAGAAGAATGTTGATGTGTGCGTTGAGAAAACCTCGCTTAACGATCGTCGAAACATGGTTTTCGCCGGAACGGCTGTCGTCTACGGCCGAGGTGAGGCAGTTGCCACATCGACAGGTATGAACACGGAGTTTGGAAAGATCGCTAGGATGGTGCAGATGGCAGAGGAAGAGGAAACTCCGCTTGAGAAGAGAACTCGATCCGTCGGCAAATGGATCGGCATATTGTGCGTGGCGATCTGTCTGGGAGTGGCCGGTTTAGGCATCGTTGAAGGCAGTAACATCATTGACATGATGTTGTGGGGAGTAAGCTTGGCAGTGGTTGCGGTTCCTGAAGCATTGCCAGCCATCGTTACAGGGGCACTTGCAGTAGGCATGTATCGTATGGCCAAGGTTAACACGATAGTTAAGAAATTGCCAGCCGTTGAAACGCTGGGCTGCGTCAGTGTCATATGCTCCGATAAGACGGGAACGATGACGAAAGGCGAAATGACAGTGCAGAGAATCTACGTGGATGATCAGATCTTGAAGGTTTCAGGGGTCGGCTATGAGCCAAAAGGCGAATTTCTCTTGGAAAACCGCAAAGTCGATCCGAAAAGTAAAGGACTCCGCACAATTCTGACTGTTGCCGCACTGTGCAATGACGCGAAACTGGAAAGAGACACTGCCACGGAAAGATGGGTCATCAGGGGAGACCCCACAGAGGGAGCGCTGATCGTCGGAGCGGCGAAAGCTGGATTGTGGAAGGAGGACCTGGAAGAGCAGCAGCCCCGTGTAGGGGAGATCCCGTTCTCTTCAGATACAAAACGCATGACGACCATGCACGTCGTGTCTGGCAAGAAAAAAATCGCCTACTTGAAAGGAGCGCCTGAAATAGTATTGGACAAATGTACAAAAGTTTTGGCGAGTGGCAAGGTTTCTGATCTGACTGAAAGTGGTCGGGCGCGAATCCTTGAAGTGAATGAGGCCATGGCAAGACAAGCCTTAAGGAACTTGGGCTTTGCTTTCAGAGAACTGCCTGAAACAATGAGGGTATACGATGAGAAGATTGAGAGTGACTTTGTTTTTGTCGGCATTATGAGCATGATTGACCCGCCGCGCGAAGAGGTAAAAGATGCGATACACACGTGCAAGAAAGCCGGGATAGACGTTGTGATGGTGACGGGTGATCATAGGCTTACGGCAGTGGCAGTGGCTAAGGAGCTGAATCTGCTCGGTGAGGACGAAGAGGAAGAAAAAGTGTTGACAGGCGCTGAGCTGGGAAAGTTGAGCGATGAACAGTTGGCTGACATGGTTGAGAGGGTTGTGGTCTATGCACGCGTTTCGCCCGAGCACAAGGTACGGATAGTCAAGGCTTGGAAAGCGAAGGGCCGCGTCGTGGCCATGACTGGTGATGGTGTTAATGATGCGCCAGCTCTCAAGATGTCAGACGTAGGCGTTTCTATGGGCATAACGGGAACAGATGTGACCAAGGAGGCGTCGGACATTGTCTTAACAGACGATAACTTTGCCTCCATAGTCAAGGCGGCAAAAGAAGGACGCCAAATATATGACAACATCAAGAAGTACCTCACGTACCTTATGCGCTGCAACATAATGGAAATCCTAGTTATCTTCATAGCGGTGGTCTCCGTTCCAAGTCTCGCAAGGATCTATTCGCCGACCGCCCGCGCCGACGACATCGGTATCGCAACGATAGCTTTGACTGCGACACAATTGCTCTGGGTGAACCTTACTACGGATGGCTTGCCGGCGATAGCGCTGGGCATTGATCCGGGTGACCCTGATATAATGGAGAGGAAACCGCGCGATCCAAACGAGAGTGTCTTCACACTTGATGTCAAACTCTACCTGTCGCTGATTCCGATACTAATGACTGCTCTGCTTCTGTTTGGATACTTTTTCTATCGACCGTGGGAAAGCTCAGCTCAACTAATAGAGGGTCGAACTCAGCTGCTGACCGCCATGATTATCATGGAGTTGGCCAATGCTATTTCTGCCCGGTCACTGAAATATCCAGTGTGGAAAGTAGGCGTGTTCAAAAACAGATTTCTGTGGTACGCTGTGCTCTCGTCGTTCTTCCTCCAGCTTATTGTGCTCTACACACCAGGTCTAAACGCAGTCTTCGGCGTGTCGGCACCTGAACCACTCGATTGGGCGTTTGCAGTACTGTTCACCGCGATAACCTTCTGTTCACTGGAAACTGCGAAGTGGATAACAAGCAGCAGAGGCAAGAAGCATGTTTAGAAAAACTTAAATTCGGAGCAATGTGAAAAGTGCGTCTAACAATAGAGTTGAAGGGCTGAAAAGAAATGAGCGAAAAATTGGCAAATCCAGCACCACTTGGACTATTGGCATTCGGCCTAACAACTGTTCTATTGAATCTCTTCAACGCCGGATTGTTATTGTCAACTTCTTTAAGCATGATCTTGGCAATGGGGTTGGCTTACGGAGGGCTGGCTCAAATAATAGCAGGTGCAATGGAGTTTAAGAAAGGTAACACGTTTGGTACGGTCGCATTTTCCTCTTATGGTTTCTTCTGGTGGTCACTTGTTTTCTTGATCTTGCTGCCAGACCTAGTTTCGGGATTACCAAACTCCTTTGCTGATTCGCAAGCTATGGCGGCATACTTCTTCATGTGGGGCTTATTCACATTTGCAATGTTCTTTGGAACATTGAAAGCAAACAGAGCAATACAATTTGTCTTCATGAGCCTAGCTATACTCTTCTTCATGCTAACTGCCAGTCAGATTACGGGGAATGCAACACTACTGAAGATAACAGGTTACGAAGGAGTCGTTTGTGGACTCAGCGCGGTTTACTTGGGCTTGGCTGAAGTACTGAACGAGGCCCATGGAAAAGCTTTCCTGCCTATAGGCCCCATGAGCAAATAGAAGCCTTTGCCCTTTCTATTTTCAACCGAAAACGTTTATATTTTCGAAAGAAGGTCTTTCCACGAATTCACTGAAGGTTAGAAGATGTCAGAGGCAAGCTTACCGTTTGATGAGAAGGTTTACCCTGGGAAAATCCTCAAGGCGGAGTGGGAGAGGTCGATAAAGAATCCTCAGGAGTTTTGGGCGGAAAAAGCAAAGGCTATAGACTGGTTTAGGACTTGGGACAAGGTTTTGGATGATTCGAACAGGCCGTTCTACAAGTGGTTTTCAGGCGGCATTCTGAACATATGTTACAACGCGCTTGACAGGCACTTGCAAACGTCCAGAAAGAACATGCTGGCTTACATTTGGGAAGGCGAGAGCGGGGAGGTCAGAACCTTCACGTACTATCAGCTTTATCGGGAAGTGAACAGGCTCGCCAAAGTCTTCAAAGACCTGGGGCTCAAGAAGAGCGACAGAGTGGCCGTCTATCTGCCCATGATCCCTGAACTTCCGATCACGTTGCTCGCGTGTGCTCGTTTGGGTGCCGTGCACACAGTGGTCTTTTCGGGTTTCAGCGCGGAAGCCCTTGCAGACAGGATAAACGACTGTGAAGCGAAGATTCTGGTGACGGCTGACGGTGCCTACCGACGCGGAAAAACCGTTGCACTAAAAGACACTGCGGACCGTGCGGTGCAGAGCACGCCGACCGTCCAAAAAGTCGTTGTGGTCAAGAGGACTGGACAGAACGTTCCGATGAGAGAAGGCCGCGATGTCTGGTACAATGAAGCGATGAGCAAAGTGGAACAAAATGCCTACGTTGCCCCTGAGCCGATGGAAGCTACTGAGCCCCTGTTCATACTTTACACGTCTGGAACTACGGGCAAGCCTAAGGGGGTTCAACATGGTATCGGCGGCTACTTGGTCTGGGGATATTGGACGTTGAAGTGGGGTTTCAATCCGAATGATGAGGACATCTGGTGGTGCACGGCTGACATAGGTTGGATCACTGGTCACACGTACAACGTTTACGCTCCGCTGGCCTTGGGAATAACATCATTCATTTTTGAGGGGACGCCGGACTATCCCGCTCAAGATCGATGGTGGGACATGATCGAGAGACACGGGGTGACAATACTTTACACCACGCCGACGGCGATCAGGATGTTCATGAAGTTCGGTGAACAGTGGGCGACGAAGCATGATCTGAGCACGCTAAGGCTCTTAGGAACTGTTGGCGAACCCATAAACCCCGAGGCTTGGAGATGGTACTACCGTGTCATAGGGAAAGAGAAACTTGCGGTCATAGACACGTGGTGGCAGACTGAAACGGGAGGTTTCATGATAGCTCCTCTTCCAGGCATAGAGCTTGTGCCATTGAAACCGGGTTCTGCGACGAATCCTCTGCCAAGCGTCTACCCAGAAGTCTACGATGAGAAAGGGCAACAAACGCCTACGGGTGTTAAAGGGTTCTTGGTGATCAAGACACCGTGGCCAGGGATGCTCGAAACGATATGGAAGGATCCCGACAGGTACAAGCAGACGTACTTCGGAAGATGGCCCAACATCTACTACACGGGAGACTACGCGGTCAGAGATCCCGACGGTTACTTCTGGCTGCTAGGAAGAGCTGATGAGGTTTTGAAGGTTGCCGGACACAGAATAGGCACTGTGGAGCTTGAAAGCGCGCTTGTTTCACACCCGGCGGTTTCAGAAGCTGCCGTCATGGGCAAGGAAGACGCGCTGAAAGGCGAGGTGCCCGTGGCCTTTGTCACGCTGAGAAGCGGTTTCCAACCATCAGACCAACTGCGCGCGGACCTGGTGAAGCACATAAGGGAGACGATAGGTCCGATCGCAACGCCGGACGCAATCGTGATCGTGAACAAGCTGCCGAAGACGCGCAGTGGAAAGATCATGCGAAGACTGTTGAAGGCGGTTCTAGCCGGAGCGGCCTTGGGTGACGTGTCGACGTTGGAGGACGAAGGTTCGGTTGATGAGATCAAGGCGACCTACGAAGAGATGAGGAAACAGCTGGACAAGAAATAGCTCGATTTCTTTTTTCTCAATTGCTTTCAAGCGTGCCAACAGTAACCTAGGCAAAACTCTAGTTTCGATGGTGTAAGCGTCGCTTTATGGGTAGAATCGTCTGGTTGTCCTCGGGAAGGGTATTGCGTCTATTATGTTCTTTAAGTCGAGCATCCATGTTAGCACCCTTTCTAGACCCATTCCGAAGCCCATGTGTGGAACAGTGCCGTATCGTCGCAGGTCAATGTACCAATCGTAATCTTCGGCTTTGAGGCCTTGTTCTTTGATTCTTCTGATCAATTCTTCTTTGTCGTCCTCTCTTGCTCCGCCTGTTGAAATCTCGCCGATTCTTGGGACGAGCATGTCTGTTGACATGGCGATTTCCGGCTTGTCCCTGTATGTTTTGCAGTAGAAGGCTTTGATCTGTTTTGGGTAGTCGTACACGAAGAAGGGTTTGCCAAACTCGTCTGCCAGGGCTTTTTCGTCCTCGTAGCCCAGGTCGTCGCCCCATTTTGTTTTGAGACCTTTTGCGTGCAGCTTCTCAATGGCCTCCGTGTAGGTTATTCTTGGGAACGGCGTCTTGACCAACTGGAGTTTCTTCATGTCGGAACCCAGCTCTTCAAACTGAGGTTTGCAACTCTGCATGGTTCTTTTGCAGACATAGGTTAGGAGTTCTTCCTCGAGTCGCATCAGATCGTTCATGTCGGCGAATGCCTGTTCTGCTTCGATGTGCCAGTATTCGCTTAGGTGTCGTATTGTCCGGCTTTTTTCAGCTCTGAAAGATGGAGCGATGCAGTAGACTTTCTCCAGTGAGTATATCAGAATTTCAAGATAGAGCTGCGCGCTCTGGGTCAAGTACATGTTCTCGTCGAAGTACTTCAAGCCGAAGAGCGTTGACCCGCCTTCGACAGCGCTTGTGACGAACATTGGAGGGGAGACTTCAACGAACTCTCGTTTTCTGAAGAACTCGTGTGTGAACCTCAGCAAATCATTGCGGACTTTCATTATGACGGTCATGTCTCGACTTCGGAGCCACAGGTGTCGAACATTCCGCAGGAAATCCTCGGTGTCTGCTTCTTCCTCCTGTTGTTCTCCTACGGTTACCTTTGTGCCTTTGGTTATTGGGAAGGATTCTGCCAATCCGATGATTGAGAGTTTCTTAGCCGACACTTCATATCCGCCAGGAGCTCGTGCATCCATCCTGACGGTGCCCTCAAGCATTACTGAGGATTCGATCGTGGCTTTTTCAGCTTCAGGCCAAGCTTTGCTTTCTTTCTTCACCGGGCACTGAATGATTCCTGTCGAGTCACGCACAAGCAGGAAAATCGTCTGTTTCTCTCCTCTCTTGCGGTAGACCCAGCCTCGGACCGCCACTGTTTTGCTTTCAAAATGGCCGTCCAAGACTTCTTGAATGGGAACAATGCGCATGCAGGTCAACCTTTCCCTCTCAATACTGTTTCCAGACCTAAATACCTATCCTGAATCTCACACTTCTTTGGCGCTAGGGTCCGAAATTTTGAAAAATTCGCTGATCTACAGCGGAGAAGCGCCAACAGCAAGCAGGATAAAGGGCAGTTGTGGCGAAACATAAGTGTAGAGTGCGCCGGCGAGAAGCAGGGCAAACGCTTGACTTACTCAGATGAAGAACTGGCCGCATCCGATGACTTTTCCTCTGAGGAACGAGTAATGGTTTTCGTGACTTGAAGCTTGCTTCTTCGTTCAAGTGCCACTGAAAACACGCATATAAGCTGTAAGAGGCGACGCTTATTGACGCATCATAATTCTTAAATCTCCGGCTCTTAAGCATTATAGCGAGACTGTTTTGGAAACTTTGGAAAGCGGTTACAAGCTCAGAACGCTTATGCGTTCGACGATTGCCATTTCGAGCGTCATTCTTGTGGAAGTTATTCTCGGCCTGATGGTGAACAGTCTGGCAATCGTTAGCGACGGTTTGCATGCCCTTCTTGACGCTTTGACGACGTTCATGCTTTTCGTTGCGACTCGCATGTCTATCAAGCCCCCTGACGAGGAGCACATGTATGGGCACGAGAAGTTTGAGTCAGTGGGCGGTTTTATCGGTGGTTTTGCACTCATAACCGTGGCGTTGCTGATACTTTACGAGGCCGTTTTGAAAACAGTGACCCATCAGACTGTCAACACTGGAATAGAATACGTTGGTTTCATAGCGATCGGTTACACGTTCTGCATAGATTTCTTCAGGGTCGGAACGCTCATGAGGGCGCGTAGGAGTGAAAGTGTCACGATGAGGGCAGGGTTCTACCATGCCATAGCGGATCTGAGTTCGACTGTGATAGCATTCGCAGGGTTTGGGCTGGCGACGCTGGGATTCAACTACGGGGATTCGCTGGCATCGATGGTTCTAGGCGTCTTGTTAACCTATCTTAGCGTCAAACTTGTTTGGAGCAGCGGAATGGAACTCACCGACACGGTGTCGAAGGGCTTAGCAAACAAGGTCAAGAAAGAGATTCTAGGCACAATTGGTGTCTGCAGGTTCGAGAACCTGAAGATCAGGAAGGCAGGCGAGAAGACCTTTGTCAGAGCTACTTTGCAGGTCCCAGATTACATGGGCCTTGAAGAGGCTCACGATCTGGCCTCAAACGTTGAGGCAAAAATAAAGAGCGTGCTGGGCAACGCGGAGGTTGCGATACACACCGAGCCTTGTATGACAGAAATGCCGACCGAGAAGCTTGTGGAGAAATTGGCGACAGAAGTTGCGGGTGTAAAGGAGGTGCATGAGGTCAACGTGGCATACGCGAAGAGTAGGCTGTACATCACGTTGCATGCGTGCGTGGATCCGAAGCTGTCAGTTGAGGAGGCTCACGAAATGGCTGAGAGGATTGAGATGAGAATAGAGCAGGAATTAAGGAACGTTGAGGACGTGGCAGTGCACATGGAACCTTTGAGTCTCGGGGAGAGACGAGGGACAGCAGTGGACGAAAGTGAGATCAGGAGAATTGTTCACGCATTAGCTGATAGTTATCAGCAGGCGTTTCGTGTCAAGGGGATAGTCACCTACGTTGCCGACAGGAAGCGTTACATAAACATTGATTGCAGTTTCACTAAGCAGATTTCGATTGAAGAAGCGCATGAGATCGCTTCGCAGATTGAAGAGCAGGTCAGAGAACATTTTGCGGAGACGACGGTTACGGTTCACGTTGAGCCAAGTTGAGCGTCTTCCTCGGTTGGCTTTCTATTTTGAAGAGTGGAAAAAGATGGGAGGAGAAGGGATTAGCCGATCTCGATCTCTTTTATGAAGGCCAGGTCGTCTAGGCTGTTCAGTTTTACCATCGCGTTAGACACTGTGTAGAGCACGTTTTCGATGTAAAGCGACCGTTGCACGTAGTAGTTGCTGTCCGATATGCTTGTGCCGTTCTCAATATGTGTGATTCCGCCTCTGAAGACGAAGCCTTCGCTTAGCGTTAGGTTGAACACGTAGGCGCCTTGCCAAATAGGTTGTCCGTAAGCACTTGGGGGAACCGCGCTTGCGTTGGGATATTGGCTCTGGTCGATTTTTGCGACGAGGACTGGTATGACGAGCAGGTTCTTTGACTTGTCGAACAGGAATGCTTTGGGGTCACTTAACACGGGGGAGTCTGAGCCTCTGTCTCCGATCGTGTAGTTAGCCATCTGAATCGGGTTGCTGACGTTGCTGACGTCGAAGAGTGCCACTTTTATTCCTTGATACCACGCGAAGTATCCCTGGTCTGCTTCCACGGTTTCCTTGCCTACCCCTATTAAATGGTTCTCGTCGTACGGATACAGATAATCTGAGAACCCTGGTATCAACAGTTGACCTAGGACGGCTGGTTCAGTCGGGTCGGTGAGGTTGATCACAAAAAGCGGGTCCGTCTTCTGGAAGGTGACAAGGTAGCATCTGTCGCCCACGAACCTTGCTGAGTACAGGTTCTCATTCGGAGCTATGTTTTCAAGTCTGCCAAGAATGGTCAAGTTTTGGTCAAGGACGTACACGTTGTGCTCTGTTGCTGGGGCGGTGCGTACCACTATGACAAATGGGCCAGTAGTGTTTGTAATTGACAAAGTTCCATTAGCGTTTTTGAACACTATTGGGGTCCCAGTCACGTTTATCGTGCTTGTCGTCCACGTTGTGTTTGTGGTAGCTATTCTAAAGCAGTCGTTGTATTCGTCCATTGAGTACTGGTTGAGCACGCTGCCCGGTACTTCCCCTTTTGCTTCAGGGTTAATAGTGCTGTTCTCTATGTGCACCCTGTAGATCAATGTCTGGTCCTGTTCAGGAAAGGTTATGTAGATGTTGTTCAGTGAGACGTAAATCGTGCTGGTTCCTCCGAGTGTGAGGGTCTTGTAGCTCGGCGTTTCCGCCGTGTCTTGAATGTTGAGGGCTATGATCGTTGTGAACACGAAATAGTTGTCGGTGGTGTTGGAGTAGTAGATTTCGGAGGGAGGTACCTCTGTTGTGTTGCCGTTCATTCCGAGCTTGGGTATGTTGACCGTGTCGATTGTAACGTTCGGTGCGGGTTGATCGGCGTAGAAGGCTGGCTCGCTTGCGATGAGGTAGACAAAGTCACCTATCATTCTTGAACTGAAATAGCTGCCGCTCGTTGTGAAGGTTGTCAGTAATTTGGGGTTCGTTCTGTTCGATATGTCGTATATCTGCGCAGTGGTTGTGGTGTTTGTGAAGTATACATCTGTGCCGTTAATGAGCTGTTGAGACATGATGGATTGTGTTCCGAGCACGGCTAGTCTGTCGCCGTTGACAAAGATTCCCACTGGCGTCATGTCGCTTGTCGCTATCGTAGAAACGAGTTGTGCTTGGTCTGCGGGGTAAGCCTTTAGAATTGAAACGTTGTTGCCTGTGACTAGGTAGATGTATTCACCGTCGGTCTTCACGGTGTCTGCTTCGTCAACTCCGGCGACCTGTATGTTTGTTGTTGAGTATTGCGTGGTTCCAGTTATTTCTCCTTGGTAGGAGAGGATGCTGTTAGCTGAGACGGATGGTGAAGCAAGTGCAAACGGGGTGGCTGGCAGCATTGAAGGTGGGACAGACGATTCATAGCTGGGGTATGTCGATTGGGGTTGAGTGTTGTTTTGCAGGAATTCTGTGAGCTCTTCGTAGGAAGAGAAAGCTAACATGGCTGAAGAGGGCTGGGTTGGTGAGGTTCGTGGCACATAACCAAATTGGTAGATGAGTGAGACCAGTATTGTGGCTAGAAGGACGGTTGCGATGCCATAGAGCTTCGTGCGCCTGCTGATTTGTTTCTGCATTCGTCGTTCACCGTTATAGCCTATTGGTTCACGTTGGATTTTATGCTAAGCCTTAGGACAGGGTGTTCCAGAAGTTAGAACGGTCTCATTGACCATACGCGGGCGGCTTCGTACCAGAAGATTGCTGTGACGATGGCTCCGAAGGAGAGTATGAACAGGTTTTCTCTTGTGAGTCCTTGCATCAGCACTAGGATGTAGGCTGCGTAGAACGTGGTGCAGAACACGGCGTAGAAGAAGTATCTTGGGAACAGCAATTTTCCGAGTTTGACGAAGTGGCGGAGCACGCCGATTTTGACCTCGCTGACGAGGGAGTAGTTGCCTCCGACTTCCTGTTTTGTGACCAGTCCGAGCTCGCGTAGCTGTTCAAGATGATGTTGCGCCACGCTTGGGCTGCTGAAGTGCAGGGTTCTTTGAACTTCCCTAACGCTCATCGGCCTGCCGTTCTTTAGTAGTAGCCAGTAGACTTTCCAATCCTTGCCTCTAAGTGCGTACTCAAACTCGGTTTCGCCCTCAGCGTTCAAGGCTTAGCACGCTTCAGTGACATAACATTAGTTAGGCGGTGCTTATAATTCCAATTTCTAGAACATGCCATTGCAGCCTAGCGCGTCAGAGTTTCTAAGGTCTATTTGTTGCTGTTTCGTGCGGGTAGATACGCTACATCCCTGTATTCGCGTTTTCACCTCGTCTATTTTACCCTCCCCCTCCCCCCTAGGGTGCTGGTACTGCGCGTAGGCGCTTGTGAAGGCTCTGGCGGATTTGTACGGGCTTTAAGCCGAGCGCGTGCGGAGGGCTTGAAACAGAGCTAGGGAGGGTAGTTCCTGAGCAATGTTGACACGTCTGTCCTTCCTCCTAGGGTGTGCTCTTCACTGCGGGTTCTTCTTTGTGACAAGTGTTGCTGAGGCGGGCTTAAGCTTAGGTTTATCGAGTTTCGTTGCTTGTTGTGTCGTCGTTTCCATATGATGAGCTTAAGTGTCGCGGAGGAACATCATGAACGTGTTTGTGAGAATCTCTTTTGGTTAGTTTTTGGTCATGTTGCGGCGCTGATGATGAATGCCAGCAAGCCGAAGATGAACCATAGGAGTACGGTGTTCTTGATTTTTCTGCTGTTTTCTCTGGAATGGTTTTTGAGGAGCATGAGAGACGACGCTGCGAGTCCGATGTCTGTAACCATAACAAGCGGAATGTACCAGAAAGAGACGATGCCGAGAAGCCACGGCGTCGGGCTTAAGCCCACGGCTGAAAGATAGAAAAGCGCTGCGGCAACGGCTGCATTTTTTTCTCCGTACCGCACGGCGAGGGTTTTCACGTTCTGCGTCCTGTCACCTTGCACATCCACGATGCCCTTGGTTATCTCCCTCCCAGTGATTGAAAGAAAGACCATCAAAGCGAAGAGGAGCACGTTCAACTTGACTTCGTTAGCTACGGCCACGCTTCCGTAGACGAACGGTATCGATACGCAGAGGCTGACGAGGAGGTTGCCGGGCAGTCCGCTTCGTTTTCCGACAGTTGTGTACCCTACTGAAATGATCCAGGCGATTATAGCCGTCGGAAGACACAGGGGATACGCTGAATTCGTCAGGTACGCCGTGACGAGACCTACCATGGTAAGGATAAGCGCAAAGATCAAGGCTTCTCCCGGCTTGACCAGACCGTTTGGAATGGGGCGGCTAGGCTCGTTTATGACGTCTATCTTCCTGTCGTAGTAATCGTTTATTGCCATCGAGGCAGCGGTAAGCGTGAAGCCGGTGATGAAACCGTAGACAAGGCTCGGCCAAGCTGCGCTCATGCTGCTCAGGCTGACAAGGCTTGCACCGACTATTACAGCGAGGCCCATCATGAAGCAGTTTATAGGCCGCATTAGACGCAGGTAGCCGCCGAGTTTTCTCATGTTCTCAAACCTCGCAGTAACATAATGGTTTTCTTCTAAGGTAAGTAATAAAACTCGCGTCTAGCCTCAAAAGTTTAATACGCTTAGTGTTGATAACTCATTCAAAAGCTTGTGGGTGTAGATCCTTGCGAGACAACTACGCTCTGGAAAGGTTAAGGGTGATAATACCGGTTGGGGGAAAAGCCACGCGTTTGTTGCCCCTCACGGCCGAGACTAGCAAAGCGTGCATTCGACTGTTGAACAGGCCTCTGATAGATTTTTCGCTGCTGCCCCTTGCGCGTCAGGGTATCAAAAACTTCATTTTCGGCGTTAAGGGTTACACGAACTACAGGGACCTGCACGATTATTTTGAGTCAGGCTACGGTTTTTCTGCGAGGTACGGTATAGAGCCGCGTGTTCACATAAAGTATCAGCCGAACGTTGAAGACCTTGGCAGCGCGGACTCTGCAAGTATAAACATGGAGTACTACGGCGTCGAAGACCCAGTGTTTGCGGTGCAGGGCGACAACATTTTTGACGTGAACGTGAAGGAACTCGTGGATTTTCATCAGAAGAAGGGCGCAGTGATGACCATCGCGCTGAGGAAGGTTGAGAACGTTGAAGGATACGGCATAGCTGACATAAACAAGGACATGAGAATCTCCAGGTTCGTCGAAAAACCGGCGCCTAAGGACGCTCCCTCAGACCTCGCCAACACGGGTCTGTACATGGTTTCTCCTGAGATAAGGAAAATATTCAAGGAGAAAGGGGTCAAGCAGTTAATCAAGGAGACGCATCGTCTCGACTTTGGCTACGACTTTATCCCCTACCTGATCAGCACCGGGCGGCCAGTTTACGGTTACACACTGGAAGGAAACTGGTACGACGTTGGCACTCCCAAACGCTACCTCGAAGCGATGAAGGACATGCTTGACGGAAAGTTTGCTTCGCTAACCGACTTCGGCGGAAGACTAAGCGAGGAGAAGAGGATATGGGTTCAGGGGGAAAGCGTCGAATCGATGAGAAGAAGGCAGGAAATAATCAAGAAGATCAAAAAGGGCAAGATCGAGGTTGAAGGCTCTGTCCTCATAGGCAGACACTGCAAGATCAACAACGGCGTCAGAATAGTGAATTCGTGCATCGACAACTACACACAGATAGGCAAAGACGTTGAGATAGAGGACTCTGCAGTCATGGACCGAGTCATAATCGGGGACAAGACGACTATAAAGGACAGCATCGTGGGGCGGCATGTGACAGTTTCTTCAAGCCCTCGAAAACCGACAAAGATACAATCTGTCTCCGTCATAGCTGACGACGTAATAGTTGACCAGGGTTGCACATTGACTGCAACGAAGATCTACCCGCACCAATACGTCAGAGGGCAATTCGAAAACCAAACGTTGATGACAGGCTGAAAACCGCGCTTCCTAAACATTCTACGAAATAACGCTTGAAAACCGTTCAAAAGCAGCGGCAGCTCTATTTATTGGAAATTGCCTGTAGAATTATAGGACCGAAGAATGAACTTTGACCTATCAGAGATCAGAAAGAAGACGATTTCCGTAGGTCAGTATATCGATAGCATGGAGCAGCCGTTTAAGGAGAAGTTCTTAAAGAGAAAACAAGCGTACGAGCTGCAGCCAGAAGTAGTTGATCAACTGAGAAACTCGGCGGAAAAGTACGTTGCCATCGTCTTTTCAGCCGCATGGTGCAAGGACTGCGCGGAAAACATCCCTGTATTATCCTTATTATCCGAAGCCACAGGATTGGAAGTCAGAGTGTTCGGAGGGCTAATGAAAGATCCGCTCAGCCAGGTTTGTAAGTGGAGGATTCCACCTTCTCCACCTGAAGTCATAACGTTTGAAGTTGACAAGATTCCTCTGATGATAATAGTTGACCTTTGTGGTAGGGAAATAGGCAGAGTAGTTGAGTCTCCTAAGAGATGGCCCACTCTAGAACAGGAGCTTTACGAAATCATCAAATCCCACTAAACTTCGCTTCTCGCAACACAGCGGGATGCATAACGCTCGAATTCTTGGCACATACTGGGGAAAAATCTTGTTTCCTATTTCATCCTTGCCTTGCATCATGTTAAGCTCAGCTCGCTGAAGGTGCGAGTCAATTCACTTACAAATCATCTTTGTCCATTTGGAAATGCTCTCTTAATTCTACGTGCATACTACCCATAAGAAATAAGGACGCGCGGGAGAAATCACCACATGTCGTATGATAGTGCACGTTGCTTGGTTTCTCAACCAGATTTTGACTCGTGCATTTTTGTTACCGGAACGTCAGCTTAGCTTGCCTGTTGTTTTTAACGGTTTTATAGGATGGCTTTTTTACATTTCCGATTTGACGGTTATTGTTTCATTCAAATCGACTTGGTTCTTTTCCCTAATACAACCACAGGGTCTATAAATCAATAATAGTTCCTCGCATTCTCTGCCTTTAGCCTTGCCCAATTCTGTGCACCCTCTACTTTTTGCCTCATTATCCGGCACTGTGCACTCTCTTACTTTGGCTTCTTCCAATCTTAGCAATGTATTGTCGTTTTTTGCAATATACTTTTTAACTTTAACCTCGCCAATTTTCTTCTCTACTTGTTGCACAGCAAATTGCCTCCTGTAAGCACGGGCTAACTTAACCTTCGGGTACACTACACTATGCTCTTAAGTATGATGATTAGAGAATAAATCGTTTTTCATGTTTTTTATTCTGCTTGCTTGCCTCAGCGGAAAAATTTTTACGTAAACTTGCGCGCGCGTCAATTCCATAGCAGAGTCACCTTAGCAAATGTGTTCTATTAAGAAAAATTGGTTCTTACGCTTTGAACCATTTGAATATCAAGTATCTTGTCTTTGCTTTCTCTGAGTCGGGAACTGCGATTATGAACCTTTTTCTGACGGTGGTCGCGAGTCTTCCGGCCTTGACTATTTCAGTGGCTGTCATCTCGGATTTGGCTTTTTTGACTGAGACCATGTAGGGGGCGTGTTCGACTCCTGGGCCGTGTTTGTAAACGGCGAAGTCGCAGCCAAACTTTATGCCTGGTGTGACGATTAGCTCGCTGTCTCTTAGGTCGCGGTAGACGGTGTATTTGTCGTCAAACTCTTCGTACAGTCGCTTGGCCACCTGGCGGAGCTTTCTTGGGCCTACTTTGACTTTTTTAGGGCCTTCGTACACCGTTATGATGCCTTCTTCAACCAGGTAGAGGCCTTCCATCAGGTCCAGAATGAGTGGAACGTTGAATTCTGGGATCTTGGGTTTGGCGATTCCGAGGGGTTTGCCGTAGAACCCTTTCCTGTAGAGTTCTGAGCCGTCTGTGGGGTTCCAAACTACTAAGAAGTTCTCAATCAGTTCTACGCTTATTTTCTTGGGCATCAGCTTGTTCGCCTTTACATCATGAAGGAAAGGATTCGCACAGCGTCAGCCGCATCTTCTGCTTTGTCTGCAGAATCCTCAAGAAGCTGCAGTACGTCTCTTAACAGTATTAAGGCCGGGAAGTCCATTTTGCTGCTGAGGAGTCGTATCTCGAGTTCGCGGTAGATCTCATCGACCTTGCGTTCGGCGACCTCAACGTCGTTGGCTTTCTCCATCGTTTTGCTTGGACCGTAGTTTAGAACCATCACTGTTTCTTTGAGCTTCACAACTGCCTCCAAAACGGCTTCTGAGAGCGTCAGCAGTTCCTTCTTTATGTCCGTGGGGACCTTCCAGTTATGGTTCGTGATTTCGTTCAGTCGGAAGGCTATGCCCTCGGAGAAATCTGCGATTTCGCTCGTTAGGTTCGTGAACCTCAAGAAATCTTCTCTGCTGAATAGGATGGCTCCTATTTCAGCCAGCTCCTGTGAGACGAGTCTTCTAGCCTTGTCAACGTCGTCTTCGCCGCTTCTAATTTCGCTGAAAAGTTGTCTTGCTCCGTCCTTGTCGTTCTTGTTGAAACAGTCTATCATCTGGGGAACCTTTCTGGTAACGTCTACGACTTTGCGCAGATGGTCTTGACAGACGTTGAGCGCTCTGCGTTTTACTCTTTCTTCGGTTTCTGCTGGAAGGACCAAGTTTTTTCCCGCCCGCAAAATAGGGCACTTTCTTCTAACCTTAGATGTGCTGAAGTCTTAAAATAGTTAGCGAAACAAGAGTTTTCAAACAGGTTTGCCTAGCTGCTCAAATTCGATCATTCCCCTGAAATATTCGTGCAGAAACGTTTTCAGGTCCGAAATACATGTTCTAACCTGTTTCCACGAGTCACGGTCGCGGATCGTAACAGCGTCATCGCTCAGCGTGTCGTAATCCACTGTGATGCCCAGTTGCGCTCCAACTTCGTCTGCGCGGGCGTATCGTCTACCAATAGAGCCTGCCTCATCATACTCCGCTATAAAGCCTTCATCAATCAGCATCTTCTGCACTTCCAAAGCCTTCTGGGGCAGTTTGTCCTTGCTTATGAGAGGGTAGACCCCGACCTGAATAGGCGCAATGTCACGCGGGAAACTCAGCATCGCCCTGCCATCCTTCACCCGATAAGCGTACTCAAGAGCTACGTACAGAAACCTGTCTGAGCCAAAACTAGGCTCAACGACGTGAGGAATGAAATGTCTTCCACGCTCTACGGTTTTTTCGCGTTGAACGTCGACGTGTTCGGGCAGGATCTTGTATTTTCCAAGCATGCAGTGACCGTTCTTCTTCAAGGATGCTTCGAGCTTTTGTGGATCGACTTTTGACAGCTCTTCCGCAACTCTTGCAGCTTCTCCTTTGAAACTTGGCCCAAGTTTAGCCATGATGGGTTTTAATGTAAGGCGTTCCCTCTCAACTGGCTTTTCGTATTCCTTGAAAACCTGCATGTCCTGACCGCTGTGCTCCATGTGACTTCTGAGGTCGTAGTCCGTTCTGTCAGCGTGCCCAGAGACTTCAACCCAGCCCCATCGTTCAACCAGAACCTGCTGGTCGAAGGTTTGGCGCGCATAATGGGCTTTTTCCCACGGCAGCTTTTCGATGAACCTTTGTTTCTCCGCTGGAACACCAAGCTCGACCAAGAGTCTCTTGGCATATGCCATGAAGGTTGCATGCCATTCCGACTTGATAATTCCTCTTTTCACGACATCTCCCACCGTGGCTTCTGTGATGTCTTCTGAACCTTTCTGTCTTGTCTCTGCTAAAAGAATCCGAAGCTTTTCGTCTTCAACATCTTTCAAGAGATAACAGTTGGGTTCTTCAGGGTCGAAGAAAAATTCCAAGTCTGCTATAGTGAATTCTCTCACCCTTATCAGGCCCTGTCTGGGTGAGATTTCGTTTCTCAAAGCGTGCCCAATCTGGAGGACGCCGAATGGAAGCTTTTCTCGTGCCATTCCGTACAGGCGATTGAATTCTACAAAGATGCCCTGCGCGGTTTCCGGTCTTCCGTAACCCACAGCTTTTGAATATGGGCCTATGGTGGTTTTGAACATCGTTAGGAAAGTCTCTGATTTGCCGAAGACGCCGCCGCAGTCTGGACACTTAATCTTGTTCTTCTTGATCGCTTCGTCGATCTCGGTTAAACTTAGTTTTTCAGCATCTGTCTCAGTCATCTTCGCAGATTCCTCGAGCAAGTGGTCTGCGCGGAATCTTTTGCCACATTTTGTGCATTCGACGAGGGGTTCTTTGAAGTGGGTAATGTGGCCTGAGGCTTCGAAAACCTCTGCTGGAGCGATCACAGGTGATTCGATCTCCAAGACTCCGAGTTTGTTCACGAAAAGCTCTCGCAGTTTCTTCTCGATGTTTTGTTTCAGCCTTGTACCTAATGGACCGTAGGTTACGAAACCGCTTACGCCGCCGTAGATCTCGTATGATTGCCAGAAGAAGCCGCGCCGCCGTGCAAGTTCGTTAATGATCGTGAACTTGTCTGGGTTTTTTTCATCTTTCATTTCATCAGCCTCCTTTAGAGTAAACATCTCAGAAACTTTAACCTTACTAACCTGCATATTCTAGAAAACGGGAATTGTGGGGGCAAAACTTAACTTCGCTGATGACGTGAAAAAGACGATTGGTGAATCACGTGCCTGCAGAGGTTAAGCTTCTCGAAAAATTATCAAATGCCTTCGGGCCTTCTGGAAACGAGGAAGATGTGGCTGAGATTCTGAAGAAAGAGCTCAAAGGATACGCTGATGAAACCCATATCGATAAGCTTGGAAACGCACTTTTCTACCACCACGGAAAAAAGGGCTATCCTAAGATCATGCTTTCAGCTCACATGGACGAGGTCGGCTTCATAGTCACGTTCATTGAGGAAAACGGCTTTCTACGCTTTGACATACTCGGAGGCATAACCAACAACATCATGCCTGGACAGAGGATACTCTTCAGGGGAGACAAAGGCTACCTTAAGGGAATCGTAGGGACTAAGCCTCCTCACATCATGACGCCTGAAGAACAGAACAAGATAGTACCCAAAGAAGATCTTTTCATCGACATAGGCGCTGAGAGTCTTTCTCAGGCGCAGGGAAAGGGCGCAGAAGTTGGAACCTTGGGCGTCTTCGACGTAGAGTTCACAGACTTGGGAGATGGATACTTCAGGGGCAAGGCGCTTGATGACAGAGCTGGGTGCACCGTCCTTGCAGAAGTGTTCAAGTCTTTGAAAGACTCCCCTTACAACGTTGTTGCTGTGGGATCGGTCCAGGAAGAACTAGGGATAAGAGGGGCAAGAACTGCGGCTTGGCAGGTGGACCCTGACTATGGGCTCGCTCTGGAGGGGACCTTCGTGGCAGACGTTCCGGGCACTAGACCAGATAGAGTTTCATCGAAGATCAAGGGCGGCCCTGTTGTAACAATAATGGACAGATCAGTCTTCACGCATCCTCATGTTCTCAAGACATTGATCAAGGCCGCAAAGCAGAAGTCAATACCCTTCCAGTTCAAGAAGGTGCCGGTGGGCGGAACAGATGCGGGTGCGATCCATCTCACGCGGGCAGGTGTGCCGAGCGGAACCGTGGCCGTGCCCTGCAGGTATATTCATGGACCTGCCTCAATCATCCACGCTGACGATCTGCGGAACACCATAAGACTGGTAACAGAGTTTGTGAAAACAATATCCGTAAGATAAGCCGGTGGAGTTTCTAGATAGAACATCTGCAATATGCGGAAGGGATAGCGTAGGCTTTTTTAAGAAAGTCCATATAAAAGCTTTCCAGTAAGGTGCTAGGGTTTGTCAAAGATAAGAGTGGCCATAGTCGGCGTCGGCAACTGCGCGTCAGCCTTGATGCAAGGGTTGCAATACTACGGCAACTGCGTCAAAGAGGCAGAATGTATTGGCTTGCGAAACGCTGTTTTGGGCGGTTTTCGCCCGAATGATGTTGAAATCGTTGCCGCTTTCGACATTAACGACCGAAAAGTCGGGAAAGACCTGTCTGAGGCTGTTTTTGCTCAGCCTAACAATGTTCCGAAGCTGGCTGATGTGCCACCTTCTAACGTCATCGTCCACAAAGGGCCAGTTATGGACGGTGTGGGGGAGTACACGAGACGTGTTGTTCAGGTGAGCGGCCACGATGACGCGAACGTTGCATTGGTTCTAAAGGAAAGTGAAGCAGAAATCGTGCTGAACTTGCTTCCGTCTGGCGCGGTGAAGGCTTCTCAATGGTATGCTGAGCAATCACTGTTATCGAGTTGCGCGTTGGTTAACGTGACGCCCAATTTCATCGCTAGCGATGCTGCATGGGCTGAGAGGTTTGAAACGGTTGGGCTTCCACTAGTGGGTGATGACCTGGTGGACCAAGTGGGCGCGACCACTCTGCACAAGACTTTGCTCAACCTTCTTTCGATGAACGGCGTCCGAATCACCCAAACGTACCAGCTTGACGTCGGCGGAGGCACGGAATCTTTGGACACGTTGGAGCGAACAAAAGATGTCAAACGCGTTGTCAAGACAAAGTCTGTTGAGGCTGCATTGTCTTACTCCGCGGCGGTTGTAGCCGGGTCCACAGACTACGTTGACTTCCTGCAGAACAAGCGAGACAGCTACTTTTGGATCAAGGGGTTGTACTTCTGCAACGTGCCAATGCAGATGGATTTGAAGCTCTCAACGGTCGACGCGCCGAACGCCGGCTCGGTCCTGCTGGACGTGATAAGAGCTGTCAAGGTGGCCGAAGAAAGAAAACTGAAAGGCTCAATACTGCCAATCTGTGCGTACGCCTTCAAGCATCCGCCTCAACTCTTGTCCCTTGAAGCTGCCGAGAAGTTGTTTGCCGACTTCATTACGGGCGAGGCCTGAGAGACAAAACCCTCACTTTTTCGCAAGCTTCTGTAGTTCCTGAAGGATCTTCTCCTTGACTCCAGTTTTCTTCAACCTTTCTTTCAGCGATATTATCGTTCTAACAGGCGTCGGGTCTATGCCGCGTAGCACAGCAAGGTACACGCTTGTGAAGTCTCCGACGCATATGACAGACGACATTCTGGCCAGGTTGCTCTTGCCGCTGCTCCACACTTCGAACAGTTTAACTGCTTCCTTGCCGATTATTTCCTTGGTGACTTCAATTCTCTGCCTTATCTCCTTCGGCTCCTCAGCGTCGCGGATGAAGATTATGGAAAAGAGCTTTGCGAATTCCCTCGCTGCCTCCCAGCCTACGATCTCGTTGTGGTTGAGTTCTGGAAAAGATTCCCACTTCGCCGGGTTCTTGCTGTTTTCATTGAACTGTGTCTTGAGGCGTTGGGCAACAGCTCGGTAGAATCCAAAACCGTAAACTGTCGGAACCGTTCCGTTGACGTTTGACGCCAGCCTCTTAGACAAGTTGCCGCTCAACGGTCTTTCAGGAGAATTCTCTGAGCTGATCCGATTCAGCACTCTCACAGTCTCAGAGAACTCAGCGTTCACGCTTGGTGCTAGCCCCATTTTCTCCAAGATCCCGAGTAAAGGCATAAACAGGTACGGTAGAGTTGCGCGTGGAGCCATTCCGCTGGGTACAAGCAGATGAGGGATGCTGAGTCTTTCGGCGAACTCTATCAGTACTCCACCTGAGCTTATGCAGATTATCATGCATTTCCTCTTCAAAGCTTCCAGAAACACGCTTAAGGTCTCTTCAGTTTCTCCTGAGTAGCTCGTGGCAAACACCAGCGTGTTCTTGTTCGCATAAGCAGGCAAATGATACTCTCTGCACACGTCAACCGGTACGGCCAATCTGTCTCGAGCCCAGTCTTTCAGAAGCTCTCCGCCGATGGCTGATCCGCCCATGCCGGCCACGATTATTGCTTCAGGTTTCGGATAGCCGATTTTGAATTGACTAACTAGTCTAGCAGCGTTTCCATAGTGCTTGGGCGCTTCAACGCAGAAAGAGAGCATGTTACTCTTGTCAATTTGCTTAATTTCATCCACACTATCCAAAACCGTTAGCTTTGGCAACTGCTCACTACCGCTCTGATACGCCGTCAAGACCATATCACACGTTCAGCTTTTAAACCAAATGCACAATAACACCCTTTCAATGCGCATGGCCAGTGGAGAGCTTGGCTGAACATGAAAAAGCTGTCTATAGCTATCCCCGCTTCGGTTGTCTCGGACACTCCGCATCTGCGTGAGAAGACGTCCAAGATAGGTCTCATTGGAAGAGCAGCCGCCATTTTCAGAGTGAATGAAATCATAATCTATCCCGATTGTCTGGGAGTCGATCAGAGGAACGACGTGGACTTGGTTGCGACTTTGCTCGCTTACATGGAGACGCCGCAGTATCTTCGGAAAACGTTGTTCAAGCTTAAGCCAATTCTCCAGTATGCGGGAATACTCCCGCCGTTGCGCACCTTGCATCATCCACTTAACCGCAGAAGCAAGAATCTGAAGGTCGGCGAATACCGGGAAGGAGCAGCCCTGTCCAAAACAAGAGAAGGCACCCTCGTAGACATCGGTGTTGAGTCGCCTGTGCTGGTGATGACCTCGCAGCTGGCTGCTGGTAGACGCGTCACGGTGAGAATTGTGAAGACTGGCAAACCTTTGAAGGCTGAACTGGTGAATCGTGATGAGGTGCCAACTTATTGGGGGTACTCGGTCACCGTGGAAAAACATTTCTTTGGGGAAATTGTCAAGAGCCGAAGCTTCGACTTGACGATAGCCACGTCGAAGTACGGTTTGCCGTTTGCTCAGGTTGCAGCGCAGATCGTTGAAGAATGGGTCCGAGCGAGCAGCGTTCTCTTGGCTTTCGGTGCTCCAGCTGTGGGGTTGAATGAGATAGTTGCACGTCAAGGGCTTCGTTTAAAAGACATCGTCGATTTTGTGGTTAACGCTATTCCATCGCAGGGAACTGAAACCGTAAGGACCGAGGAAGCACTCATTGCTTCTTTGGCAGTTTTCAACATTGCTTTAGCAGCTAGGATGTGACTTCAAAACAGCTCCAAACTGACTGCGGCAGAAAAGCGGGTTGCTGGGACAAAGGGATAAATGTTCGTTCTCCTAATGTTGGGTGCATGTATTTCGACATCGCAATGCCTTTGACACTCTTCGCGGTTACCCTTGTGTCATTGTTTATGAATCCGAAGACTGAGGGCAAACTGAAAGAGAATCTGCAGGAGAGACCGATGGGTGTTAGAGACGCAGCTTTGCTGGTCGGTTTGATGACCGTTATGATTTTCCTGATCGTCTTCGTCAGAGACATCAATTATGTCTTGATGGCGTTGTATCTGTTCGCTTATTCAATGCTTCTTTTCACTTTTACGTACCTCTTTTCAAAGAGTCATTGGTACTTGGGCATTTTGCCTCCGGCCGGCTTCATTCTCTTATACGTTGTTTTTGGCGTTCTTCTAGACGATCCATTGTGGACCTATTATTTAGCTAACATTTTTGGCTTGATCTTTGCGGTGCTCATAACGCTTTATTTGGCGGGTCTGTTCACATGGAGAACCACGGCAATTTTTGGCGTTCTACTAACCGGCATGGACGTGATTCTGGTCTTGGTCACGCGAACTATGGTCGAAGCTGCCAAGGTTGCTCTAAGTCTTAAACTTCCTATTTTGGTTTCGCTTCCGTTGATTCCACCGGCGTCAGCGTTGGGGTCGACGATAAGCTTGGGTTTGGGCGACTTCTTCTTCGCCGGTCTGTTGGGCATACAGACGTTGAAGAAATACGGTAAACGATTCGCAATCGTGTGTGCCGGGGCTATGACCACTTCTTTCTTTATTTTCGAAGTAGCCTTGCTGAACTATTGGCGAATCCCGTTTGCTGGCACGTTGATGATAATTTGCGGATGGGCGCCTCTGGTGATTTGGAAACAGTTGAGTGTGAGAAAATATCGTGTGTTAGAGCAAGTAACTCCCGTTTTGAAGTAAGAAACCAGTGTTTAGATCTGCGGTTTCAGACAACAATGTTGGAAAGTTAGGAGGATGTGCTTAACCGAAGAGGGCGCCTAGGCCTTCGAGCGCTGCTTCTTCTTTCTGTTTTTCTTCGTCTTTCTTCTTCTTCTCGTCTTCCTTCGGCTTCACTTCTGCTGCTGGCGCAGCTGCGGCTGCCGTTGCTGCGACTGGTGCTGCCATCATCGTTGGAGCAGATTTGATCGCTTCATCTATCTTCACTTCAGCCAGAGAAGCCACTAAGGCTTTGACGCGAACTGTGTCGGCGTTTATTCCCGCGGCTGTTAAAACCTGTGTCAGGTTTGCCTCGTTTATCTCCTTTCCTGCCTTGTGGAGAAGCATTGCAGCGTAGATATATTCCATACCCTTTCACCTCTCACATCGACTATTTTAAGTTTTTTCAGTTGGCTCGGCCCTTTCCTTAACGTCGTGATCCTAATACTTTGTTCAATCCTATTAGTTAGGCTACTGTGCCTTACTGCTACGCACTGCCTAGCTTGAGCAGTCTTTCTTCACATACAAAACCCCGTAATTTAAACTTTCTGTGCATAGAAAACTGTGGAAGCTGGTATTTCGAGGGAAAGCTTCAGTGGATGATGGCGCATTTTCTGTTTTCGAAGTCACAAACACTGATGACTCGAAAGAGAATAATATTTTTGGTAATTTCTGTTCTAAGGTGATTGGCCTAAAAGTCTTCTTCTCGTTCCATCGTGCTGTATGCTTTGTCTTCTTCTATGATCTTCTCTGTATCAGTCTGCGTTTCTTTTCTTTGCTTCTTTCTCTTCTTATCCATCTTTCTTCCAGCATGCTTCCGATCCAGACTGCAGTGATCGTTGTTGATAATTGCCAACAAAATAAAGATTGTCATTCTGGATAGATCTATGACCGCAAATCAATGTTGAAGCGCGCGCTGGAGAATCGTCGATTGAAAAGCGCATGATGTAGGTCCTGACTAGTGAGTTACCTTACTGTTTAGGCTTAGCATTTGAGCGTTTGCCTTTCTGAGCAGATCTTCTATTGTTTCTTTCGTCGGTATTGCCGCGCCGACTGAGAGAGCGTAGGTTTCTCTGTGAGCGAGTTGTACCAGTGCGACCATGTTTTCCTTGGTGGGATAGCTGATGCTCAGCGACAGGGCAAAGGATTCGGCGTAGGCACTTTCGACCTCGTGTTTGGTTCCGTCTATATCAAGCTTGAGCTGTTCCTGTGTCACTATTAGGCCGTTGTCGAACGCTACGGTTAGCGCGAGTCCTGCTTCAACGGGTTTTATTCCGAGCTTTGACAGTATGCTGGCTAGTCTTTCGTTGATTTGTTCTCCCTTTCTGGCTACCAGCGTGTCCTTGTTTATCCAGACGCTTCCCGACTCGATTCGTGTTGGCAGGCCTGCTGCGTTTAGTTGGCTGATTATGGGGCCTGGAGGTTGTCCAGTGTTTCCCGCTGGGACTACAACGTCGAAGGCTGCTACGTCGCCTGACTTGGCGGTCGTCTTGACTTTTCCTCTTGCAAGGATCAGTGACAGCTTGAACGGGTTCAGGTTCGTGAACATGAAAACGTTTGACCCTTTCACGTGTTCTTCGAGTTTCTTCAGGTCGGGTCTTTCCTTGCAGTTCTCGATGGCCAGCTTAATCAGAGTGTTCTTCAAAACTCGCATGTACACCTTGTCCGCCAGGTTTCTCTTGAACTCCTGCAGTTGAGCAGCTCTGACTTTCTGTAGGCTGGCGATTCCGATGATACTGTAACCTTTGATGAGGTTGGTTATCTCTTCGACTTCCTTGGTCTTCTGTTGCAGAGCTTGTTTGGACGGCATCGGTTTTCCTTCTATGGTTTGATCTTCACGGGCGCGCCCATGGCTGTTTTTATGTAGACAGACTTGATGTTTTTCATTCCTTTCTTGAGTTTTCCCTCTAACACCCTTAGAACCGCTTGGATGTTCTCGGATATTTCCTCTTCCTTCATGTTTTCCATTCCGACGCGGTTTTGCAGGATGGGTTGGTTGCGCATTCTAACAATGATGGTCTTGCGGTGTTTAGCCAACAGGCTTACAATGTCTGCTGACGGCGGGACGGGTATGGGCATCTTGCCCCTCGGACCTAGAACGGAGCCTAATGTTCTGCCTACCAGTGGCATCAGCGGCGCTTCGGCGATGAAAAAGTCGTACGTGTTGGCTATCTTTCGCATCTCTTGTTTTTTTCCGGCCATGGCTTCAAGGTCGCTCTTTTCGACGACGCGGTCTGCGTTTGCATTTCTCGCCTTCATCGCTAGTTCGCCGGAGGCGATGACGCAGATCGCGTTGGGTTTTTCGAGTGCGTACGGGAGTTCCACAACCTCTTGGATCTTGCTTTCAGGTGCTTTCATATCGATGTCTTGCAGCTTCAGGATGAGCTCTACTGATTGGTTGAATTTTCTCTTCTGAGACTTTTCTTTTGCCTCTTTTACTGCAGCGAGGATCGTTTTTTGGTCTAAAGGCATCTGGAGGCCTCGTGCCATTGAGGGAATGATACGCGGTTATAAAAGTATTCTCTTATGCTTGGCTCTTGCTCAGCATTTCGTCGTACTTGCCTTCGTCGAGGTCTCGTTGGACTTCGCGCGGGTCCTTGCCCTCAGCCGTCACTCCCATGCTGACGCAGACTCCCAGGATCTCCTTGGTTGCTCCTTTCAGGGTTTTTGACAGCAGTTCTGGACGCTTCATCTTGGCTATTCGAATCACTTGGTCTATGGTGAGGTTTCCAACCTTCAGCGTGCTGGGTGTGCCTGAGCCTTTCTCGACCTTGAGTTCGCTGACGATCAAGGCGGACGCCGTGGGTGTTCCAACGGTTACTTCAAACTGTTTGGTGTCAGGGTCAACGATGACTTTGACTGGAACCTTCATTCCAGAATAGTCTTTTGTAAGCTCATTTATCCTGTTCACGATTACCATGACGTTTACGCCCAGCGGTCCGAGCGCTGGTCCCAGCGGGGGTCCTGCGTTTGCCTGTCCTCCGTTTACGAGCAGCTCTGTGACTTTCTTGTCGGCCATTATGTTTCACTACGAGTAGCGGTCTTTGCTCTCTCCACCAGTTTAACGTACTCCGAGCTCACTGTTATGGGCAGGGTGAAGGTTGCTTCTAGCAGCTCAAGCGTGACTTCTTCCTTCGTCTTGTCAATCCTGGTTATCTTTGCGCGCATGCCCTTGAAGGGTCCACCTGTTACTTCCACTATGTCGCTTTCGCTCAACTCTTCTATGATTGGTTTCTTGACTATGTATCTCTCAACTTCAGCAAAACTGATGATGCCTGGAATCCTTGAGCGCACGTGTTTTATGCCTCCTATGGCTTCCTCGACGAAGTGCGGGCCCTCAGCCTCTAAGAAGACGTATCCCTTCAGTGTTTCGGGCGCGAGAATGGCCTTTATCGGTATCTTGTTCATGGCAACCTTGGCTGCGATGAGTCTGGCAACGTTTCTCTCCTGACCCGTGGTTGTTTTCACTGCAAAGATCTTTGTGGTGTACTCCTCGGGTTTTTCCATCGAGTTTCTTCCTTCTACGTGCCGCTTCCTGGCTGCAGAACAGAGGACAACAGTTTGATGACAAAGCCGATTACTCCTATCGCTACTATGCCCAAGAAGCATATTTTTATGGATAGCCAAAGCTCGCTTCTTCCAGGTTTAATAGCCAGCTTCAGCGTTCTTCCGCATTGACTCAGGAAATCTCTTAAGCCCATGATTCATCGCACTCTCAGTATTTCAATTTGATATAAGGGTTACTGTAGGCTCTGGTAGATAAAGACACACATTTCTATTAACCTTTGCCTTCGGCTGACCCTTGCTTAAGAACGTGTTCAGTGCTAGGACTTCACGAACGGCGTGCCCGTTTCGTTCAGCATCTTGACCAATGGCGGTTTGTCTTCTCCTCTTATTCCCTTCCAGTCGAGAATAACAGTTTCGACCTTTTCCATAGTTCTTTCGACACATTGTCTAAGGATGTTCGAATCGACCTTTGAAACCGCATACTTTGGAATAATGTGTCCAAAAGCAAATTCTTTCTCCAACGCCATTCGAGTGAACCTGCTATTGTAGTGTGGTCCGCCTATGCCCACGACTGCTTTGACTGAATGTTGGCCGAATCTTTGAACCGTTTCCATCGTTGCATGTGCGACAGCTTCAGCGGCTCTCATGTCACTCCACTGTTTAGGTGAGCTGCCTAGCTCGGCGAACATCGTTGGAACGTCCAAGCAGGGTCCGTGATGCGTGCACTCGTAGGATACTTCATAGTCGAGCTGCATCTCTTCTTCAAGTTTCATCATTGTCTTCAAGGTTTCTCTCATCGGGTTCGCAGGGGACACAGACAATTTTCTCGGGATTCCGCCTAGCTCTGCTTCGGTTAAGTTGCCCGGCGTATGCACCGACAGTGTGGGGGTTCCGCTGACGCTGCTGTGTCTTGAGACAAAGATAATGAGTTCCAGTCTGTTGAACGCGTCTGGCAGGGTTTGTGCGCGGACCGATTCCTCGTTCAACGTTATGAGTTCCACATTCTTGTCATCAATTGTAGCCTCGTACGTTGGGTTTGCCTGAAATCTTCGAGTTGTTTCTCTGAAATCGTAATGAGTCAAGATCTGTTTTTGGATGTTTAGACTTGCGATGTCCTTGGTTGAGGCGACGACCAGAATCATGCGTTGCGCTTCCGGAAATCGATACGAGTTTCTAGAGATATGGTTTCCATAAAGCTTATAATCGTTGCAGGTGGTTCAACGCTTAAAAGTCTGGAAACGGGTGGAAACGTGCATTTGCTTAATTTCAAAGAATTGACTGGTCAACAGCTGGCAGAGATGATAGACAAGGGTATTGAGGTTAAACACGCCTCAGAAGATTATCGAAAGGCCTTGGAAGGCAAGTCGTCAGCCTTGATTTTTCAGAAAACCTCGACCAGAACTCGAGTTTCTTTCGAGGTGGCCATGACCCAGCTTGGCGGTCACGCACTCTTCATCGATTGGAGAAC
The DNA here is from genome assembly GCA_963707955.1 of Candidatus Bathyarchaeota archaeon. Taxonomy (GTDB): domain Archaea; phylum Thermoproteota; class Bathyarchaeia; order Bathyarchaeales; family Bathycorpusculaceae; genus DASPPK01. The sequence continues at coordinate 1,519,613 of OY970176.1, forward strand.
GACGAACTTCGCCCTGGCGGACCTGAGTGATGAGACTCAGTATCTGAGTCGAAACGTTGACTGCATCATGGCTAGGCTGATGAGAAACGTGGACTTGCAGACCATGGCCAAGGCTTCCCAGGTTCCGGTGATTAACGGTTGTGACGAGAAGTACCATCCAAGCCAAGCGATAGCCGACTTGATCACCGTGAAGGAAAAGAAGGGAACGTTCAAGGGCGTCAAGCTTGTTTACGTGGGAATCCACAACAACGTTTGCAATTCACTCATCGAAGGGTGCACAAAGACCGGTGTCAACATAACCACTGTAACGCCCGTGTTCAATGAGCCAAGCAGGGACGATGAGTTTCTGGAGAACGCTAGGAAGACAAGGCTTTGGGAAACCGCAACGGATGTGAAGAACGCTGTTAGAGACGCGGACTTCGTTTACACTGACACCTGGGTTGACATGGAATTTTTCACAGACCCGAAGTTTGCGGCAGAGAGAGAGAAACGCGTCAAACTGATGATGCCCTGCCAGATCAACAAGGAGTTGCTGAAGAACAGTAGCGCCTACGTGATGCATGACATGCCTATTCACAGAGGATATGAAATAACCGGGGATGTTGTTGAAAGCTCAAAATCGGTGATATACCAGCAGAGCGAGAACAGGCTGTACTCTGCGAAAACCATCCTGTTGAAACTGTTGGGGAAATACTAGCTTTTCAATGATTCGCACGTGGCGAACCTGTCTTCTCTATTGTCTCAGAATCATCTGCACGAAGGTTTCCGGCTTAAACTCTTCCAAGTCGTCATATTTTTGTCCAGTTCCGATGAACAGTATTGGCTTTTGAGTGACGTACGTGACGCTTAAGGCTGAGCCGCCTTTAACGTCGGCATCCACCTTGGTCAGTATGGTGCCGTCTATTCCGACGCATTTCTGAAACTCTTCTGCCTGCGTGACGGCGTCGTTTCCGATAAGCGAATCCACGGTTAGTATTGTTAGGTCTGGCTTCACGACGCGCTTGATCTTTGCAAGTTCATTCATCAGGTTCTGATTTGTCTGCATTCTTCCCGCCGTGTCGATTAGGACGACGTTTATCCCGTAGGCCTTGGCGTGGTTAATCGTGTCGTAGGCCACGGCTGCGGGGTCCGCGCCGTACGCGTGTTTTATCATCCTTACGCCGAGCCTCTTTGCGTGTTCTTCTAGCTGTTCGATCGAGCCAGCTCGGTACGTGTCGCTGCAGGCTATGACGGCTGAATACTTGTTTTTGTTGAGGAAGCGGCAGACTTTGGCGATGGTTGTGGTTTTTCCAGTGCCGTTTATCCCGACGAAAACTATGACGAATGGTTCTGCTTTCTTGCGTTTATCCTCGATTGCCTTCAACAAGTCGATCTTGTTGTTTGTCTGCATGGTCTCCAGGAGCACCTCTCGAAGGTTTTTCTCCACGATCTTCTTTCGGTCTTCTATCCTTTTGACTTGAACGTTGTTCAGTCGTTGCTCCATCTCACTGCATATTCGTTCGGCCACGGGAAAAGCCACGTCGTTCTCCACGAGGTTCATTTTGAAATCAGCAAGTATCGGGCGCACGTTTTCGGGTTTCAGCTCAGTTGTGGTTACTTTGGTTACAAGTCCCTTCAGCCCGGACTTGAGTTTTTCAAACATTTTACTGAGGTTTCCCTTCTCTCATCGTTGCAACCAGTGCATCGGCTTTTTCTCTGTCCAGGTTGATCTTTTCTGCGACTTGAGCGAACTGCTGCTGTATTGAGGCTCTGGTTTTTTCCAGGTCTTCTAGACGCTTCTTGATGATTTCTTTTGTTTCTTCCCTTGTTTTTTCAACCGAGACTCCTGCGCCCATCCCCACGATTATCTTGTCCGGGTTTTCGAGTCTTGCCCTGACGTAGGACGTGCCGCCTATCGGCACGAGAAGCTCTGATTTTTCACTCTCTTTTTCGAGTCCTTCAAGCGTCATACGGGCGTAGGACAGGTCGGTCGTGACGGCGTTTATCATGTTTGCTCTTGACTGCAATGCTTCGGCCGTCTGTTCAAGAAGTCGTATTTCCACGGTGAGTCTTCGAAGCTCTTCTTCACTATTGCTGGCCAACTTCTTCTTCTCCCGTGACAAACTTCTTCAACAGTGGGTTCTCAATGTTCTCAGGCGAAACCTCTTCGACGCTTGTTATCTTTATGTGAAAACGCTTCACTCGGTGTTTGCTGCCCAACTCTGCGTAGACTTTTTCCTTGGCGTGCTCGGGCTTCTCAGCTAATATTTCTTTTCTGAACGAGCTCTTCAGGTTGGGCTTCAGAATTTCACCGGTGACTCTGTAGACTTTCAACCTGATCATCCTCTTTTACAACATCCAGTGCATTGCCTATTATAAATATCTCGGGTCCGGTTGTGAGTAACCCTGCGATGGCCGCGTGTCGGTTGCAGATCAAACCTGTGCCGACGTACGGGATGCCGCAGTTGACGGTGCCCACGTCGACTGGGACTTTCAGCAAGTCTTCAAGAAACTTGCGCTCCGAGTCTTTCAACAACGGATGCGCTAGAACTCCCTTGTTCGTTGCAACGGCCAGCGAACCTACGTAAGGCAGGCCTGCGATCTCGCCTCGTGCAACTTCGACGCCCAGAGTTTCGGAAATCTCCTGTATTTCTGGGCTTTTGAACTGGGGGTCCACTATGGCCCCATGGTCGTTGGCAAGGACAAGGTTTCCGTACGCGGTTTTCTTCGTGTCCATCACGGTTATGTTTCCTTCAAAACATCGTCGTATGACCGTGAGTTCTTCTTCTCTCATGAGGCTTGGGAGCAGGATGCCGTTGGAGTTTGCGCACGCGAGTGCTCCGGGGAGGATTGATCCCCCGATTGACGTGTGCACCAGCTCTGTTTTCAACCATTGACTTAGCCTTTCGGCTTTCTCAAGCGGCACTGAGCCTGGAGCTATGAAGATTCTGTCGGTGACGAGGGAGTAAACGCCTATGCTTGCGCTTCCAACAAGACTTGACAGGTAAATGGCCAAGGACTAGTCTCCTTCAGCCAAATAAACCGTCACATTTCCTTCTTTGTCCTTTGCAGCTCGAACCCGGATTTTTCTCGGAGGTTTCTCTATCCCCCTCCTCCACATCCTCTCGTTAACTTCATTGCTTATGATGAGCTTCTTGGGCTCTTCCTCTTCCGCCTCTCCTTCCTTGCGTGCCTCCAGCTTCATGTGCTTGATTATGAAGCTCCTGACCATCCGCACTGCCCTCGAGGTCCTCTTGTTAGGAGGCACAATCCAAGCTTTGCCCAGCGGAACCGTGTATATTCGCTCCTCAACTATTTCTTCTTCAGCCTTCTCTTTTTCAGCGGGCGGCTTTGCTTCCTCTTTTTCTACTTCTTCGACAGGTGCAGGCACTTCTTCTTTTGCTTCGGCGCCAACTTCTTCCGGTGGAACCGGCTGCTCCTCTTCCTCAGGAGCTTCTTCTGCCTCTTCCTCCAGCTCTTGCTCCTCGACGGCTTCGGCAGGCTCCTCTTGCTTCTCCTCGGTCTTCAAGGTTTGTTTTTCGTTCTCTTTCTCCATGAAGCATTCTCCTACGCCCTTATTTTCCTCGTTCGCCACTGCCTCCTCTTCGGGTGGACTCTGAACTTTCCAGCTGTGCAGGCTATGACCCATGAGGGAACGGGTTTCTTCTGCTTTCCCGCTTTGGCAAGCCTGCGTTTTTTTGCTGTCGGTTTGTTTCGGGTCATCTTCATCTTCTCGTTATCGTAGTCTCACGCTTGCGAGCTTGGAGTTGAATGAGTATCTTCTTCAGCTGCTCATCCGTTAGGGGTATCGGCACCTTTCTTTGCTGCGCCAACTGGATCAGTTGTAGCTCCAGCTGTGCAGTGAAATCAGGCCTGACCATCTTCAGGTTCGCCAGTCTCTGTCTGGCTTCAGGTGTCAGTATGCTTCTCAGCAGCGCTTGCTTCTGTTGTTCCACTTGCTGTTCAGCCTGCATGCCCCGCTGTTCTTCACCCATCTGCTTCTGCAGGGCTGAAAGTCTTCTTCTGCGAAGTCCTCCAGCTCTTCCTCTGACAACTCACTCACCTTTCAGGTACTTCTGGAGTTCTGGAAGCTCCTTCACCATTTCTCTGCCGATTTCTTCAGTCAATTCCTTCAAAAGTTTCGATCCAGCAGGCGTGACTTTTCTGCCGCGCGGTCTCACCGTTTCAACGTAGCCTGCAGCTTCAAGCTGCTGCAGTGCTTTTCTTATTATCGAACCGCCTGCCTTTGCTGCACGCCCAGGTTTGACACCTCTGCTCTTTCTCCCACCATAATTAGCCCTCAGTTCTTGGATGCCCACCGGGCCGTGAACGTAGAGCTTTCGCAGTATCGAGGCGCACCTAACGTACCACCAGTCTGGGTTCTGAGGCTGATGTTGCACGTGAACACCCGTCTTCACGATGGTCGCCCATGCTGGCGGCGTTACAGCGTCCACGTTTTCCTTTAAGTACTTGGCTACTCTTTCGATTAGCTTGGATGCTGGGACGTCATTAGGGGTGACCAATGCTTCTTGCCCTCTTGAGGTTTCCTTCAGTAAAATCATGACGCCGAATATAAATATTGTCTGGTCGACGACTTACGTCGCTTGGCTATCTTCACAACTCCTCTTTTCACATCCGTTTTTTGATGATAGGCAGTCAGTGATAGGCCTCAGTTAGCCTTCGTTGATGATGAAGGCTCGTGTGAGAGGTGGGATGAACTCCGATGGGGCGAGCGGTGAAGGAGCCTACCCTGCTTGTGTCAGATGGTAACGTTCTGTGATTGTTTCATGTTTTCTCGGCATGCGCGTCGACGTTTAAGGAGACCCCATGTTACTCATTGTGTGAGACGAAAAAAGATGCCGAAAAAATATAAGAGAAAAAAGTTGGATGATTGCCTACGAGAAGCGGGTTCGCATTTTACCAGCGTAAACAACTTCTTTTTTTCCATTTGGATCATAATGTCCGCCACCTGACCTCTTCATTGAAAATCTGACACAACTCGTGTTTCAAAAGCAAGCACTGTTTCTGGAATAAAAGATATTGCGAGGTTGGGAAGAACCGCTTTTATTCGGAATCGCGTCATCAACACGAAGGAGAAGGAGAAGGCGAACGAGACGATGAGCGAGGATAAGGCGAGAGACTTAGACCAACAGGTTCTTGGGACTTTTGTAAAATCGTTCCATAGGCGTTACGAACGGTGGAAGAGGCAAGACCTTCTTTTAGTGGCGCTTCAAACGTTTCCTAAACAAGTCAAAAAGGAGAAGGTGATCGACAACCTGGCAAGCTTGAAAGCTGAATTCGAGAAGAAGCTCTTCGATGAAGGCTAGTTTCGCAAGAGCCGATAGACCAAATACTAGGGCTTTTCCTTGTCGCGCGATCTGTAAAGTGTGAACGTGTGGCCCCTGGCCTCTACAAGCGATGCTCCCGTATGGTCAGCTATTCTTGAGGCAACCTGCTTACCTTCATGTTCAGACAGGGCGCTCTTCAAGATACTTGCCTTTACAGTCTCCTTTTTCGATAGTTGTTTGTCGATTTCCTTAAGCAACTCTGCTGAGGCTCCTCCCTTGCCAACCCACACTGTGGGTTTTTCCTCGCTGAGCTTCCTTTTTATTAAACGCTTCTTCGCAGCAGCCGGCTTGCCCGCGTTTTCAGCTTCTCCTTTCTCTTCGCTAGCGGTATTCTTGTCTGTCCGCCGCATCTTAGGCACGTGATCACCACGTGGGGTTCCCGCCTCTGTTTCAGTCGCACACGACAGCTTACACCCGGCAGCATAAAGCCTTTGCAATGCTTGCAGACTTGGTGTCTGTACCCGTTCGGTAGGCGAATCTTAGCGGCCATGGCTATCTTTCTGGCCATGTCCACGTAACGTTGGGCTAGGGCAGGGTCTTCGTGAACGATTTTCCTTGCTAGGTTGAAGAGCGTCTGAATCCGCTGTCTTGCTATTTGCCTTGTTTCTGTATTCAATCTGCCCTCTTACCCCATAAGCCTGTGATTATCCGCTTGTGGAATTGGTTTTTCCCAACGTAAAGCTTCTCCTCTTGACTAGTCGCGATTCTAGGTCCAATTGCGGTGGCAGCTGTTGCGTCCAGAGTTTGCTGCACATTAATTTGAACTCTGCGTTGAAACACGCGTGGCAAGATCTAGCTTGAATCTGTTTGACAAGTTGGTCAGATCGTGAAGCACGTAAATGAACACGTAGCCTCTCCACTGGCCCCACCTGTCTTCAGCCATCTTCTTGAGCTTCGGAATCACGTTGCGTGGCGATTCCGCTTGTTCGCCGAGGATAAGCAAGCTGAATATTCTTGCGCTCCAAACGTCCAGCGCGAATCCCGGGTGGGGAGAGACAATGTCCGCGGAGTATTCGCCTATCCCCTTGAGTTCCATAAGCTTGGCTTTTGCCTCTTGATCCGTCATCTCTTCAAGTTCTCGAGGCGACGGGAAACCCTCTCTTATGGCCTCTGCTATGCCTCTGAGAAATTTCGCCCTGTAGCCGAGCTTGCACTTTTTCTCAAGCTCTCTAACCGCGGTGTTGGCTATCCTCTCCGGAGAGGGCCAGTAAAGGACCTCTTGTCCATCGAACCTTACTCTTTCGCCGTATTCCCTGATCAACAAGTCCATCATCTGGTTGCTCCTCAATATCGGCGCCATCTGCAGAGTCAAGGCTAGGATGAGTCGCGGGAAGATGTCAGGCTGTCTCGTGTTTCTCATTCCGTACAGGTCTTTCACCAACGCTTTAACCAGTGAGTCATGCTGGGCAAGCGCGTAAAACTGGCTGATGTCTTCGCTGAGGTTCAGCGTCCACGCTGCGGTTTCCGACAGCTCTATTTTTTCGTTCGATTCAAGCTTTCTGCGAGAGTAGGTTTCGCAGGATATCTCTGGCTTCTCAACGGTGCCGAGGGACCTTAGTTTCAGTCCGACCACCTTTCCAGAAGGCATTCTCATAGCGGTCCACAGCATGCCTTTCTCGAAAATTTCAAAAGGCGTCAGCAACGACCATCCAGCCGGCTTGTGGACCGTGAGGGCAAAGTCGTACGGGGGAACCGGTTTGAACCTCAGGATCGTTGAACAGGTCAGATCTTCCATCGACATCGTATTCCCATTATTTCTCTTGCTTTTCTTAACTATCGAGATGGTACTGTTAAGTCTGTTGTGGTGGTAATACTCCACTAGCGCGCGCGAGTATGTCTGCGACTACGAAGATCACAGAATCTTCAAAACAAGAGTCTTTTAAAACGGCCTTCTGGACAAACCCTCCGCTGTTTTTTCCATAGGTGGTGCGGGGGGTGGGATTCGAACCCACGGAGGCCTTCGCCAGAGGATCTTAAGTCCTCCCCCTTGTCTTAGGTTTCTGGCCTGCCTATTTAGACCTGGCTCGGGTACCCCCGCAGCGGCGATAAAGGTTGATATTTGTGTGCAGTTAAACTTTTTTGCAGAGGCTGGCACTAGGTTAAAATCTGCATTGCAGCAGATTACTCTTAGCTTATGAAGTGTTGGGCGGGTAGCTCAGTACGGATAGAGCACCAGCCTCCTAAGTTGGTGGTCGTGGGTTCAAATCCCACCCCGCCCGCTACGGACGAACCCAGCCCGGTCTTATGAAATTTCTTTTAAGGGTTCACTTCCGTTTTCTAAAGACTTTGTTAGCGCGCGCTCATAGTGAAATAATACGTGGAGGACAAATTTTAAAAATCGTTTTCAACTACATGTTGATTCATGAACTATAAGGAAAGACAGGAAATAATCGCTAAATCGCCGATTTCCTTTTCATATCTGAAGCGTTTCAATGCCGCTGCCGGTGTTCTACATCTCATCCAAGGAATTCTAATGTTGACTTTAGGTATAATCCTGACCTGGCCAATACACGTTCACACATCCTATCTGAACATAGCAGGCCCTAATCCATCATTATGGTTGTCAGGCGTCCAAACTCTTTTCACATTCAATAATCTGGGACTGATTCTCGCATCTTTTCCTCTGATCTCCGCGATAGCGCACTTCACGATTGCTTATCCGAAGAACAAAAGCTACAATGAGAACCTGAAGAAGGGTATGAATCCCTACCGATGGTACGAGTATGCCTTGTCAAGCTCCATAATGATAGTCCTAATATCAACGTTCGTGGGCATCTTGGATTTCTGGGCGCTCGCAATGATTTTCGTGTTGAACGCGATGATGATAATGTTCGGGTACGTCATGGAATTGGTGAACCAAAAAACCGAAAAGACAAACTGGTCCCCCTTCAACTTGGGCTGCGTCTCCGGCGGCCTTCCATGGGTCGTGATTTTCGCCTATTTAACAGGCGCCGTCACGTCCGCAAGCACAGTTGCAGGCGCACGCGTACCAACCTTCGTGTACTTCATACTCTTCACTTACTTCGTCCTCTTCATGGTCTTCGCAGTTAATATGGTTCTACAGTACAAAGGCATTGGTCGCTGGAAAGACTACCTGTACGGCGAAAGAACGTACATAGTGTTAAGTTTCGTGGCGAAAACACTTCTGGCTTGGCTAGTGTTCTCCGGGGTATTCATGCCCCACTAAACACGCAAAAAACAACTCCCCTTTTCTGTGAGCGCGCGCTACCCCACACAATTTCAATCATTATTCGTGCTTCACAAGACGTATAGCGCTTTCATCTACATATCATCTGCCCGACGTCGGACTGAACCAGCATGATTAGGGATTCGGAAGAGTTTGAAGTCATCTTACTGAAGACTATAGACGAGGTGCTTGTTGACGTGTTGGGAGAGAGGAATAAACAAGTTATCTATGATTATTTTGAAAAAAAGTCATGTCCTATGCCGCAAATCTATGGTAGGCTGGACGTGTTCTCTGAGGAGTTGAGAAATTTGTTGGGTTTTGGAAGAGGTGGAATTCTCGGTTCTGCTCCGATTCTAGAAGAAACGATCCTAAGGGTATTGTGCCGCAAAATAGGGGTAACATACGATTCGACGAAGCCCTTTTTGAGCTATGTCAAGGAGCTGAAAGAAAAGTTCAACCAAAGAAAATCAGGAGTTTCGGTTCACAAAATCGAAACGGAGGTGAATATACCGTGATCAAAAAGGTTCCGAGAATTCTAGTTGTTGATGACGACGTCAACATATGTGGAACGCTCAGTCTGATACTAAAAAAGAGAGGGTGGAATGTTGAGGTTGCCAACAGCGGAAAAGAGGCGATTAACAAATCAAGGGAACAACTGTTCAATGTGGCTTTGCTGGACATCAAGCTTCCTGACATTGAAGGTACACAACTCTTGAAAATGCTGTATGAAACTGAGCCCAAAATGATGAAGATCATGGTGACGGGCCACCCCGAAGTCACAAATGCCGTTGAAGCATTGAACAAAGGCGCCGATGCTTACCTGATAAAACCCCTTTGTCCAGAGGATCTTCTTAGGACAATAAAGGAGAAACTTGATGAACAAGAGCAGGCAGAGGAGATGACCGAAGACAAAATCGCGAGTTTCCTTGAAACCCGTTCGAAGAAACTTCTCGAAGGATTATCCTGACCCAGATTTTTTTCGAAGTGCCATCACAAACTTTTCTCGCCTGGAGTCTTCAAGCGGATTCTCTAGTATCGCTAAACTTGGCTCCAGCAGATCTACACAAAATTGACTTTCTTTTTGCTGCGCGCGCTGCTAGCTTCGCCAAGATCCCCATCTCGATATATTTGCCATCATAATTCTTCTTAAAACCATCAAGTCTTGTCTGCATGTGAGAAGTACATTCTGGACCAAACCTGCCAATATCAATCGATATTCCATCAAAGCGTCAGCGCGCATTAACGTGCATAGTAAAAAAGGTAGAGGTTGCGAGTGATATCTCACTTGGTGGCGGGTTCAAATTCCACCCCGCCCGCCACGAAGTGTAGGTTGCCCTGCAGTTAGTCTCATGCCTAGACTGACTACATCATCTTCTTTGAAACCAATATGTTTGTAGAAGTCGATGACCTTAACATTGCTTCTGCGGATCTGCAGGTTTACCTTCTGGCAACCCATCTTCTTTAGGTCATCTATGGCTTTTTGAACCAGTTTTCTGCCGTAGCCGTGTCCCTGATCTTCAGGAGTGATTGCAAGGTAGTTTATCCAGCCTCTGTGACCTTCGTAACCAACCATGATGGAACCTTGGACCTTCCCATCCAATAGGCCTATAAGGAAAAGATTCGGTTGGAAACGCATCTTTTTCTCTATGTCTTCCACCGGGTCATTCTGGGGAACGACTAGGTTACATGTTCGCCACAGCTCGATGACGGCATCTCTATATTCAGTTCTATATCTCACTATTCTGTACGTCAATCAGCATCTCCCTGGAGACGAACGACGTCATTCCCAAATAAGTTTTTTTTCCAAAACCTTCAAGCCTCTTTGCAAATACACTCTCTCTGAAGACCCCATATTTTTGAAACTGCCATGCTTCGCAGACCTTCGTTCTCCCCAACTTTGTTTACTCGTGATTAAGGTCTGATAGCTTGAAATAGGCTTAATAAAATAGAAAAAGTAGGAGTTGCCTGCGTTTTCACCACCTAGTTGCAGATTCAAATCTCACCCTCCACTGCAGCCGAGCCTCGCTGGTCTTATGCTTCGTTTATGAGTTGGCTCGCGTTTTCAGAAGACTTGTTGCCGGCGTAGTGGCAGACGAAAGACAGGGCAACTGTCATTAGCCACATAATCATAGAAAAGAAAATATGTCCCTTCTTCATCTTCACGACAAAGCAGAAAAAACTGAAAGTTTTTTAGCATCAGATCAGTGTATTGGACAGGTATCGCCGAAGGCAGGAGAATGATTCTTGAAGGACGTTGAGTTGAGGCTTGTTGCTGAGCTTCTGAAGAACAGTCACAGGAGTGACAGGGAATTGGCAAAGGCGATCGGAGTTTCTCAGCCTACAGTCAGCAGACTGATTGGCAAATTGATGAAAGCTGGCTTCATTAGAGAATACACGATTATTCCTGATTTCAACAAGATCGGATACCACATTTGCGCCTTGACTTTCGCAAATTTTGAAACGCCGAAGGACTTGCAAGCTATGAGGAAGCTTATTGAAGAACAGGGAAAAAGATTGTTGGAAATTCCTCAAGCTGTGATGATTGAGAGAGGCATAGGCGAAGGAGCTAACGGAGTGGTGATTTCTCTTCATCAGAGCTATTCTGACTTTGTAGAGTTCCAACAGTGGCTGAAGCAGTTCGGTTCTTTAAGCAAGTATGGCCTTCATCATTTCATCATAGATCTTGATGACAAAGTCCACTACCGCTACCTAACCTTCTCAACCCTCGCCAAACACCTGCTGGAAATGAAGGAAAAGAAGGAATAAGCTGCCTCCACTCTAACCTTGATCTGTCCATTTTTCAGAAATATCGTGTTGACAAACGCCTTTAACTTTCAAACTCAAGTCTTCATTTTGGATGACGAATCTTACTTTCACCCGCCGAAACCGAAAGGTTCGCACGCGCTGTATCGTAGTAGCAATCATTTGTTCCTAGGTTTGTTGCTGCGAAGTGGCAGTCGCGAAACTTTAAGAGAAATATCAGCCATATCATCTCGGATAAGGTGGTGAGAACTATTCCAAGTGAAATGGATACGATTCGAAAAAGGCTAGGCGAGTTAGAAGAAAGGATAAGTAAGATTGATAGACTCGACAAGTTGGAAGCGCGCGTGAGATCTCTGGAAGAGAAATTACAGAAGAAACAATAGATGCGCTGAAAGGTTGATCTGGGCAGAAAACAGAATTCATGAAGTTCGCTAGTACTCTGCGACCCACATCAGAAGTTTGTAGGAAACCTGACCATTCGGCCCGGCTTTAATGTTTTTTAGGAGGTCATCTGCATTTCCGGAAGACCTTGCAGGATTTGCTGGCCAACTCTTTACGGGAGGCTCTCTGGAAGTATGTTCCCATCGGGTTGCAGTCACAACGTTTTAAAACTCGGGCGCATCGCGCTATCATCGGTGTTCTGTTATGTCACCCGGTGAAGGAATAGGGAAGATTACGAGCAACCCGTTTACGACAGATGGGAAAGTCCTTCTAAGCAAAGTTGCGGCGACTGGAAACCTGAAGGAGGTCATCCTTAAAGCTGTTGATTTGATTGGCGGTTTCAACAAGGCCATTGACAAGGGCGACCAAGTCCTGCTGAAACCCAATTTTAACAGCACCGATTCTCCGCCCGCTTCAAGCGACCCGCAATTTCTCAAGGCGATAGTTGAGTTGCTATTTGAGCATGGTGCTGGGAGAGTTATGGTTGGAGAATCTTCTTGGCAAGCACTGTCCACGAGAAAGGCGCTGGAACGAACTGGGACACTTGCCACGCTTAAAAACTCAGGTGCAGAGATAGCGTTTTTCGATGAAGAAAAATACGTCAAAGTCAACGTCGGCGGAGAATACTTGAAAAGCGTCAGCTTATCAGAGAAGGCCATGCGGGTTGACAAGATAGTTTATTCCTGCTGCATGAAGACACATTTCCGCGCTGACTTCTCCTTAAGCTTGAAATTGGCCTTCGGGTTCACAAAGAAGAGCGAAAGGAACGGATTTCACATCAGGCATCTGAAAGAGAAACTTATCGATCTAAACCTAGTCGTGCATCCGAACCTGATAATCATGGACGGAAGAAAATGTTTCATAACCGGAGGACCATTCAGCGGCGAGGTGCGGAACCCAAACGTTATTCTTGCTTCCGGAGACCGAGTAGCCATAGACGTTGAATCCATCAAAGTTCTTGAAAGTTTCGAAGGTTCCAAACTGAAAAACAACCCTTGGAGCTATACTCAGATCCGCCGCGCAACCGCCCTCGGACTTGGAGTAAAAAACGAAGATGAATACACGGTTGTTTCCAACTGACATCAAATCAAAAGTGCACGCATCATCTCGCCTCTGATTTTCTAATTTCTTTTATCGCATGCTGTACCGTGTGTACCGCTACTGCAATTACAAAACCTAATGAACCTCCTAATGCGAAGTTCAAGAACACTGTTTCCAGAACAAAGGATACACATATGAAAATAGCGAACAGCAAGGAGACAGTTGACCATAAGAAAACCCACATTTTCTGTGAAACCCATTTTCCTCGAGTAATGCCAACCAGAAACAGACAACCAAAGACAACGCAGAACCCGATCAAAAAATCGGCGAGGTTTAACATCCTCAGGCAATCACTCACACACGTTCTTATGTCTTGCTGGTCTGGTTGATGCGTGCCTATTTGTTTCTGTAGTGACACGTTTTGCAGATGCCGTAGATGTCCAATCGTTGCCCCCTATGCGTGAATTCGGCCGTAGCAGTGATTCTTGCAATCATATCCCGCGCGGCAGGATCGTCCAAATCCCTGATGCTGCCACATCTCAAGCAAACCAGATTTATGTGAGGCTCAACATAGGAATCAAACCTTGCCTGCCCTTCTGGAAAACCTAGTTCCTGTATCAGGCCGAGTTTCGTCAGCATCTGAAGTGTCTTATAAACCGTCGAAAGGCTGACCGTGGGGTGAAATTCCCTGACTTCATCATAGATTTTCTGCGCAGTTGGGTGATTTCGATTGTTGAGTATCAATCGGCAAATGGCTATTCGCTGCGGAGTCGCCTTGAATCCTCGTTTGCGCAGAGCTTCAATTATCGATGTCTCTGATTTCTTGGAGCAACTCATAGTTTTTATTAGATAATAATAAGTCTTAAATAAACCTTTAAGCCCTTCAGATGCAGAGACGTTACACAACAACAGAAAGGAGGTGTACTTGTTATGAAAGATAAACATCTTACAACGAATCAGGGTGTTCCCGTTTCCGACAACCAGAATTCACTCACAGCCGGCGAACGCGGACCCGTGCTGCTGCAGGACGTGCACTTGATCGAGAAACTCGCACACTTCGACCGTGAACGCATCCCCGAGCGTGTGGTCCACGCGAAGGGTGCTGGTGCCCACGGATATTTCCAAGTTTACAAGAGCATGGCAAAATACACCTGCGCAAGATTCCTTCAAGACCCTAAGAAGAAGACGCCTGTCTTCGTCCGTTTCTCAACAGTTGTCGGCTCACGAGGGTCCGCAGACACAGCACGCGATCCCAGGGGCTTTGCAGTGAAGTTTTACACCGAAGACGGCAACTATGACTTGGTAGGCAATAACTTGCCAGTTTTCTTCATACGAGACGCCATCAAATTCCCTGACATGGTGCACTCCTTCAAACCTGACCCTGACACTGGCTACCCCGCAAGCTCGTCAGCAAACAGTCGCTTCTGGGATTTCATCTCACTGACTCCTGAATCGACTCACATGATTACCTGGCTCTTTTCAGATCGAGGAACAGTGAAGAGTTACAGGAAGATGGAAGGATTTGGCGTCAATACGTACAAGTGGGTGAACGCCAAGGGCAAAGCAGTCTACGTTAAGTATCATTGGAAGCCAAAAGCAGGAATAGAGACTATTGACCGCCATGAGGCTAATCGCTTGGCAGGTGAGGATCCTGACATTGCCACTCGCGACTTGCACGAAACCATTGCCTCAGGGAAGACAGCAGAGTATGAATTGTGCGTTCAGATCATGGAGATCGCTGATGAGTTGAAGCAGGACTTCGACCCGCTTGATGCCACAAAAACTTGGCCCGAAGACAAGTTCCCCCTTATGCCCGTAGGCAAGATGGTGCTGAACCGCAATCCTGAAAACTTCTTTGCTGAAACGGAGCAAGCTGCTTTCTGCCCGGCCTCTATCGTTCCGGGAATCGATTTCTCCGCTGACAAGCTCTTGCAGGGCAGAATCTTCTCTTACGCAGACACACAGAGGCATCGGTTGGGTGCAAATTATCTGGAACTTCCAATAAATCGGCCTCAGGCACCTGTCAACAACAACCAGCGCGACGGAGCGATGCAGTACGCGCCGTACGGTGGAGGAACAGTCAACTATGAACCTAACACGCTGGCGGGCGGAATGCCAAATGAGGCACCGGCCACCGTCGCGACTCACGACAATCTCAAAGGCAACATCGGACGCCAGAAAATCAGTTTGACCAACGACTTCAAGCAAGCAGGCCAACGCTATCGCTCACTCAGCAAACTGGATCAGAACCACTTAATTGATAACATCGTTGATTCGCTGGGAAAGGCAGACAAGCCGATTCAGCAACGTATGGTCAACAATCTTGCGAAAGCTGATCCTGAGCTTGGCAAACGCGTGGCAGAAGGCCTGAAACTCTAGAACGGGCTCATAGCACCCCTTTTTTCCAAGTTTTGACCTGCTTTGACCGCATTCTCTACAACTCTGAAGCGTCCTTTGGCCACTGCTTGTTTGACTGCTTAGCGCGAGCGCGCTAAGCGCGCGCCGAGTACCAAAAGGTATAAATCAACCGGCGCTCGCTCGGTTGGGAAGATGACCAAGCTTGCCAAGACTTCTCGCCTTCATAGACATCTTCGTAGAATCAGCAGAAATGGACAGTGTAGTGGCATCTCTTTCCAAGCTTGAAAATCTCGAAGAACTTTTCGAAGTTACGGGCGAGTTTGACATTGTGACTCTGTTTTCAGCGTCTGACATTGAGGAGTTCAGGGACATTCTCAAGAACAGGGTGATGAAGATCAAAGGTGTTAAGAGCACCGTGAGCTCCATCATTCTTAAGACCCACAAAGGACCTCGCGCCCGGACACGCCAGTAGGCGGGACCGGGCTAAAGTATTTTGGTGGAGGGGGCAAGCCATAGCCGAAAGAGGTTTTGCAAAATTTGATCGATGCCATTCAAGTCCTGTGTGTAGATTTGTTTCTCGACAACGGGACCATGAGTCCTGAGGTACTTGTCCACGCGCAGCAGCTCTGCCTCAAAAGGCGCAGGGCCAGAGGCCTCGAACGCATAACCATACATGCTCTGCTGTCTATAATCGCAATGCTCTTCACAGCGCTTGTAGCGTTAAGGCTGAACAGGCTGGAAAAGGCTAGATGCATCACCATGCTCGCAAGATAACGGAAATTGACAGAAAGAAATCGATTTAGCAACAGGCTGGCGCGCGCGCTAACATTCTTTAACCTCGATCCAGAATTGTGATGTCCCAAAAACTTTTATACGATAGTTTATAGTCCTTGTAAAATGATGCCAACTGTAAGAGATTTTATGGCCACGAATGTCATCACAATTGATGTTCAGGGGACCGTGCTTGAGGCTGCAAAGCTAATGCACCAACAAGATGTAGGTGATCTCGTAGTAATGGAGGGCAATGTCGCAAAGGGAATAGTTACTGAAAGAGACTTAGTTAGAAGGGTAATGGCACAGAAAAAACCGCTTGATACTAAAGTCTCTGAGGTAATGTCTGATCCGCTTATAACAATCGAGGAGGAAGCCTCAATCAGAGATGCTGCGAGGAAAATGGTCAAGTACAAAATAAGGCGGTTTCCCGTTACGAAGAAAGATGTGTTGGTCGGTATAATAGCCACTTCCGATTTTGCTAGGCACCTTAGCAAAAAAACCTTCAGTGAAGAAATAATCGATGCCATGACCCGATATCCCTTAACCGACGCCAACCGATGAGCGCGCCGCGCATGCTATTCCGAAATTAGTTCGCGAAAAATCTGATGCTTCTGGATTTGCTTAATTTGTGCGTGTTGACAGCTGCTTGACCTGTCAGAAGCATCGCAATGACGCAGAGCTGAGAATGAAACGTTACCTTGGCTAATCCTCTGAGATTATGCTGCGTAAGACTTGACAAGTTTTTGAGTCTGCTGAAAACTCGCTCTATTACTACCCGTTTCTTGTAAGCTGTTTTGAATTCTTGAGGACCAGGACTCCTAAACTTCCGATCGACTCTCAGAATGCCCCTGACGCCTTTACTTTGATTTCTTGGACACGGAATAACGGGCAGAGTTCCGCACTCTGATTTCGGCATCTTGCCTAAGAGTTCAGAGATGTCCTACTGAAGAAAATAAAGTTTAAAGGCATAAAAGCACAATAACCGCTATAATCTTGGAGTTTCACAAGGGATCCAAATGCCAACAGAAAAGCGTGAGTTTCACCGTTAAAATAGGAAGGAGCGGAAAGGAGCCATAGTGAGTCAGCTTGCTGTCTTTTGGAGTCTCGGAATAGATGATCGATGCAATTCAAGCCATATCAGTCGTCCTCATAGTTGGAACAACCATACTTATAGCGAAACTCATAGCACCTTACCTTGTCAGAGTTTATAAACGGGCACCAAGCCGTCTAGACAAAGTCCTAAATCCTATTGAGAATTTTATTTACAAAATATGCAGCATAGATCCAGAGCATCCGATGGGTTGGAAACAGTACTTTCTTGCTGGCTTACTGCTTAACGTTGCCCAGATGGTTATCGCTTTTCTAATACTGGTCTTTCAGGATAAATTGCCGCTTAACCCTCTAGGCAAACCAGGTCTGAGTTGGGACCTAGCCTTCAGCACCGCAATCTCGTTTGCGACAAACACTAACCTTCAACACTACAACGGAGAACAAACACTATCCATATTTAGCCAGATGACCGCCATCCAATTCCTACAATGGATCTCAGCAGCAACCGGAATATGCATGGGTGTAGCATTCATTCGGGGATTCATTGTCGGCTCTAAAAACGTGGGAAACTTCCACGTAGACTTCGTCAGAACCATAACCAGAGTACTGTTGCCACTGTGCCTCATAGCCTCGGTTGTCTTCGTGGCTATGGGTGTCCCACAGACTCTTAACGCTTCCACCGCAGTAACGACGCTGCAAGGTACAACACAATCAATCCTCGTCGGGCCAGTTGCTTCCCTCGACTCAATAATGCAGTTGGGCACGAACGGCGGAGGATTCTTCGGCGCCAACGCTGCTTACCCGTTTATGAACCCGTCGCCTTACTCGAACATATTTATGATATCCTTGATGCTTCTTCTTCCAACAGCACTCTGCTTCGTTTTCGGAGAATTGCTGGGTAAAAAGAAGGAGACTCGACCCATACTGTGGGGCGCTTACATTCTTATCGGAATTAACCTCGCCATAGCTTTTGCCCCAAATATCCCTCTGATCGCTCCAGGCATAGAAACGAGGTTCGGCGGCTTCATGTCCAATTTCTATACCGTAATTACGACGGCTGCCACTACCGGCTCCGTTAACTCTGCGCTATCGGGCATGCATCCTCTGGTCATAACTTCCGGCTTTATTGGAATGTTCATTCAGTCGATTCCGGGCGGAAAAGGAGTCGGATTGATGTACATGGTCATGTTCGTAATAATCACTGTCTTCATCGTTGGACTAATGTCTGGAAGGACTCCTGAATACTTAGGAATCAAGATCACTGGCCGCGACGTAAAGCTTGTCATGGTTGCTTTCCTAATCCACCCCATAATAATCCTAATTCCCACGGTAATCGCTTACACTTCGGGCGCAGCGGCGGCCATCGAGGTAAGTGGAAACTCTGTCGGTTTCACGCAAATCCTGTACGAATTCACATCAGCGGCGGCGAACAACGGTTCCGATTTCTTAGGCGCCAAAGCAAACACCCCGTTCTTTAACATAGCCACAGGTATCATCATGTTCATAGGACGCTACGCTCCAATTGCAATCTTGCTTGCACTTTCTGGCTCCATGATCGGGCGAAAACGAGGCGGCACCACAGGCCTCAAAACCGACAGCGCAATATTCACAATAGTTTTAGTCGGCAGCATTATCATACTCGTAGTATTGACTTTCTTCCCATTCTTGGCGCTTGGACCAATTTCATCATTCTTCAGGGGGTTAAAGAATGGCTACTGATGACAAGAAAACTTTGCCGCCAACAAAAAGCAAAGAATCAGCCCCTGGAGGATTGAGGTCAGCTTTGTCTAGAAAAGTGCTAGTCGATTCAGTGGTTCGTTTAAGCCCCAAATCACTGCTCAAAAATCCAGTGATGCTAATCGTTGAAATCACCTTCTTCATTGTTGTAGCAATGGCTATAGTTCCACAGGCTTTCGGACCGGTAGCAAGTTACCCTCGAATCTTCTACGTTGAAGTTGCCGCAATTCTGCTCATTACGGTTTGGTTCAGCACACTCTCCGACGCTCTTGCCGAGCAGCAGGCAAAAAGCACGGCTGGCGCCCTACGGAAATTGGAAACCGAGGTGTCCAGCAAAAAAATTGTAACGGAAGAATGGGCAAGGAAGATAGTAGCAGTGAAATCAACTGAACTCAGAAAAGACGACCGTATCCTGATTGAAAAAGGCGACATTGTTCCCTTGGACGCTGATGTGCTCGAGGGGATTGCCATGGTTGACGAGTCGCTTTTCACGGGTGAATCAGCCCCGGTTCGGAAGGCGCCTGGGGACTCGCTTATCGGTGGATCGCGAGTGGTAAGCGATGCTTTAACGGCGAAGGTCACGACGAACCCTGGAGAGACTTTCATTGACCAAATGATAAAGATGGTTGAATCTTCAAAGAGACCAAAGACACCCAACGAAATTGCAATAACTATGGTGTTGATTGGGTTAACCGCCATTTTCACTATCATTATAGTCGCTTTGCTAGGCCTGTCGGTGACGCTGGGTCTGGGCGCTGACCTCTCCGTGCTCATCGCGCTCTACGTCTGCCTTCTTCCCACAACCATAGGCGCCCTGTTGCCTGCAATTGGGCTTTCCGGAATGTCTCGATTGTACAAACGTAGGATAATTGCCAAGTCGGGCAAAGCCATAGAAACCGCAGGTGACGCAGATGTTGTTCTTCTGGACAAGACGGGTACGATCACTGTTGGCAACAGACAGGCAATAGAGTTTGTACCGTTTGATGGCAGTTCAGAAGAAGACGTAGGGGAAGCAGCGTTTCTGTCTTCATGGAACGACGATACCCCTGAAGGGCGCAGCATACTAGGCCTAGCATATGAGAAAGGTTTCGTGCCAAAAGAACTGAACTCTCTTGCACTTTCAGAAACTTACGCGTTCTCAGCCAGCACCCGCACGAGCGGAGTGAAAATAACTCACGTGGGCTTAACTCTTCCTAAAGGTGATAAATCAGGACGAGGCCGGCTGAGAATCAGAAGAAAATCCTCAGCAGCATCCGAACAAGAAGAAGCCGCAGGAATCGAACCTGAAATTGAAATCTTCAAAGGCGCTCCAGAAGCCATCAAAAAAACCATAGTTTCCGTTCCTCCAAACTATGACCGCATCGTAGAAGGAATATCTGCAGAGGGCGAAACACCTATTGCCATCGCGAGAAACCGCGAAGCCATCGGAATAATCAGATTAAAAGACGTCCTTAAAGAAGGCATAAAAGAAAAAATACAAGCTCTTAAAGTCATGGGAATACGCCCAGTAATGATAACTGGAGACCAACCACTCACTGCAAAAAGTATTGCATCAGAGGTTGGAATCGAAGAATATGTAGCGCAGGCCAAGCCCGAGGACAAGTTCAACATCGCCAAGAAGGAGCAAGCTGAAAGCAGAATTGTCGCAATGATAGGCGATGGAACTAATGATGCCCCAGCACTTTCCGTTGCTGATGTTGGTCTGGCGATGAATTCAGGCACCGAGGCTGCTAAGGAAGCGGCGAACATGGTTGACCTTGAATCAAATCCCGCAAAAATAATCGATGTCGTCATGCTTGGCAAACAGTTGCTCATGACTCGAGGCGCGGTTACTGCTTTCAGCATTGCCAATGATGTCGCCAAATACTTCGCTATCATGCCTGTACTGTTCAGCGCTGCCATACCTCAACTGCAAGCCTTGAACATTCTCCACCTTGGCTTGAAAAGTGCAGTCTTGTCAGCTTTAATATTCAACGCTATTATCATACCGCTTTTGATTCCTCTGGCCATGCGAGGAATCGCTTTTAAACCTACAAGCACCATGACGCTTTTTCTTAAGAACACCTTAATTTACGGTGTAGGCGGCGTCATTGTGCCATTCGTAGGAATTAAATTGATAGATCTATTCCTTGTGGGAGTATTTCACGTTTAGGAACGAATGACTATGACAACTGAACAAAAAGAAAAATGGAACCTAAAGAACCTCAAACCTATTATAGGATTAGCACTGGTTTCACTGTTGATTTGCGGACTACTTTTCCCACTATTAATCACGGGCTTAGGCCAGATTTTCTTTCCCTACCAAGCGAACGGCGAACTAGTCAAGCTCAACGGGCAAGCTGTCGGATCAAATCTTATAGCTCAAAACTTTACCTTGCCCATTTTCTTCCAGACAAGAGACCAGTCACAGTCAGCGTCGGGCGTGGACCCTGACATTACCCTTCAGCAAGCATATTCACAGATACCCCGAATAAGCAATGCAACCGGGATTGCTGCCGATTCGTTAACAAATATAGTGAACCAGAATCAAGAAGGAACGCTTTGGATCTTTGGCAGCCCATACGTAAACGTCTTGCGAATCAATCTGGTGCTCATAAAAGAATATCCTTCAATCTACAACGGCTTCCCTTGAACCAGAAACGCGCATTGAAGCCATAGAGCTCTTTGGCAACATCCTTTTCCAACAGACGCAGATTCCATCTCCACCGATAATCAGCGTGCCACCAGTCCTGGTTTACCGAAACGTTTAAAGGGACACAGCGCGTGTCCCTGTGAGAAAGATGACCATACGTGTCCCGCCTACTCGCGTTCGTCGACATCTTCGTAGAGTCACCAGAAATGGACAACGTAGTAGCGGCACTGTCTAAACTTGACAATCTCGAGGAGCTGTACGAAGTAACGGGCGAGTTTGACATTGTGACCCTGTTTTCAGCTTCTGACATTGAGGAGTTCAGGGACATTCTCAAGAACAGGGTGATGAAGATCAAAGGTGTCAAGAGCACCGTAAGCTCCATCGTTGCCCGCGTTGGTCAAAGACGAAAAGTCTCCACTTGAGGAGAAATCCCCTTTGACACACAACCAATTCTGACAGCGCGCGCTTCTATCAGTCTTCTTAAGTCAGTTTGACCCGTCTATTCATTAGAAGAAAACGGTCATGTGAAGACGGACTTCCGGAGATATCCGCCTTGGTTGCGGATCCATGCCCACCCGGCTCCCTAAAGAAAACCCTGAAGATTGCGCTGAGTCTTGACGAGGAAGATGCCTTTATAAAACAAGTCGTTTTAGTCACCTGTCATGAGAGTTGGAGTGCTTTTCTCAGGGGGAAAAGACTCGTGTTTGGCGTTGCACAAATCGCAGAGTTTTCATGATGCAGTTTGTCTGATAAGCTTGATCTCCGAAAGTGAGGAGAGCTACATGTTTCATGTTCCCAACATAGAATTGACTGGAAAACAGGCTGAAGCCATCGGGTTGCCACTGGTTCAAAGAAGAACGGAAGGCAAGAAAGAGAAGGAACTTGAAGATCTGAAAAGAGCCATCCGTACGGCCAAGGCCGATTTCGACTTGGAAGGAATAGTGACGGGCGCCGTAAGATCAATCTATCAGTCAACGCGCGTACAAAGAATCTGTAAACAGCTCGGTTTGTGGTGCTTCAACCCCTTATGGCTAAAGGATGAGATAGAGCTTCTGAACGAGGTTGTCAAGAGTAAGTATGAAGTTATCATATCTGGCGTATTCGCTTTTCCTTTGGACAGAGAATTCTTGGGAAAAAGTTTGGATGACGAACTGATTCAGAAGCTCGCAAGATTGAAGGAAGAGTATGGTTTAAGCCCTGCTGGAGAAGGTGGGGAAATAGAGACAACCGTGACAGACGCCCCTTTTTTCAAGAAAAGGCTAGAAATCCTAGATTCTGAAGTCTCTTACAAGGACTACTCAGGCATGTTCAGGATAAAAAATCTGAGGTTAATCGACAAATGATTCTGATAGTAAATGTATGTTCAGACAAGTTCAGCTATCTGGAGTTTGTCAAACCGGTCGAAGACATTCTGAAAAAGGCTGGAGCAGAATCCTTCACAAGACACTTCCTGAGTTTGAATCATCGTGACATAAGCCAAGCACAAAAAGTGATCATATGCGGAACAGCCTTGAAGGACTTCAAGTATTTGGACAGCACAAGAAAATTCACATGGATAAATGAATCGCGCAAACCGATCCTTGGCATCTGCGCGGGAATGCAGATCCTTGCGAAAGTCTTCAATGGCCACATCGTTGAAAGAACAAAAATCGGCAGATACAAGGTGAAGATTACTCGAAAAAGCAGTGTTGCATCCAAGGATGAATTCTATTCCTATTTCTTGAATTCTAAGGCGGTGGAACCGACCGAAGACTTTGAGACCCTCGGCGAATCTGGCAACTTGAAGTGTATAATCAAACACAAACATAGAAGATTCTACGGATGTTTATTCCATCCAGAAGTCCTGAACCCAGAAATCATAACAAACTTCCTAAACGAGCCAATGCCAGGGAGTCAGTGCTAGGGTAACCACGACAGACTCTGAAGACGAATAGAACTTCGAGGCAAGTGCAGGTCTTCAAATTATAAATATGCGCTGCGCATAATTGCAATCATCGTCTGTTGATATAGCCAAAATAGATGTGAGGTTATCCGATGGCAAAATTAAGTATGGACGATGTCTTTAAAGCCTTGGCGAAGCCGCTTCCTGACTTCGAAATAAAGCCTGGGAAGACAGCGTTACTCCTGATAGATATTCAAAACCTCGTGAGCTCAAAACCACTGCTTCAAGAAGCCCTGGCCGCAGGGCTGGCTGAAAGAGAAATGCGAGAAGTTTTGCGAGAATATGATGAAAGGGTCAAAAAAGCGGTGAAAAACGCCCGTAGGATACTGCAAGTCTGCAGGAAGAAAGGCTACGACATAGTGCACATTAAGCTAGGGGCACAGACCAGCAACCCCAGACATACAGCCAAGATAAACAGAAAAGCTGACTTCATCGTGCCTATGGACGCGGAAAAAGCTGGATTCTTGGACGAAGTGAAACCAGCAAAAGGAGAGTTGATTTTCCCAAAGACAAACGGGGGAGCGTTTACGGGGACCAATCTGGACTTCGTTCTGAGGAACATGGACATTGACAGTATCATCGTAACGGGATTCCTAACTGATCAATGCGTTCTCGCAACGGCAATCTCCGGCGGAGACATAGGGTACGACGTTCTCTTAGTTGAGGATGCATGCACCGGAACCACAAAAGAGAATCACGATGCGGTAGTGAGACTCGCAAGGGACGTGTTCTTGAAAGTCAAAACAACTGCGGAACTAATGCGAATTCTCTAACAAGAAATGTTTCCGGGTTTCTGCACCTGACTCCAGATTAATTGGTGCATCCAAAAAGGGGAGTTGTGCTCGGATGCTTAATGTGGCATGAATACTCCGTCGATCACGAGCCAGGCTAGGAGTGTCTGAGCTATGAAACTGAGGATTGTCTCTTTCGCCGTACAGGTAGTCTTCCAGCGTCCGACGCCTTTGTACTGCAGAACCATATTAACTACGAAGACCATTAAGAGCGCGAGCTATGCTTTTGCTGACCTCTGCCAAGAAAATGACGGCTGAAAAAAGAAGAGAGGGCTTACGGGAGACATCGCTCCGCTGATGCATTTTTAAATCTGGTCCGCTCCGCCGAGGAAACCCGTCGCGCGTGTGGTTTCCTGAGGCACGTTACTTGGAATATGATCTTTTCTGCTTCCTCTCTCAGTGTACAGCAAGAATGCAACGATTATTCCTAGCAGTATCATGAATGCTCTCAGACCTAAGCCGACACTCGTAGAAGTTGCCACGCCGACGAATGCTGTCGCATCGTACGCTCCGTGGATCAAAGCAATTGCAAACAGATTACCGCCTGAGAGATAATACGTTCCCGCCATAGCCATCCCGAAAGTAACAATCTCGGTAAATTGAATCAACGAAGCTGGCCCATACGTAACAGCATAGTAGAGATGCGCGGCACTGAACAGAAGAGAGGAAACGAAGGCGAGGATCAACCAGTTGCGATTCTTGAAAATGTCCAGTAATCCCCCGAACACAAAACCTCTGAAGATATACTCTTCAGCTGGCCCCGTCACGAGAAGGGAGACGCCCACCATGATCCAGGCAAAATTGGGAGAAACGTTCAGCACAGGATTCGGTTTATTTAGCAGATTTACGGTGGAAGGGTTAAGCGCAAGCAAGATAACAAGAATCACTACACCCAAAACTATTCCCAAGACTGTGAAAACCCCGAATAGCCCTAAACCCAGCTTTAACCCTGAATAAGTGTTTTTGAAGAATTTTCTGATTATCCCTGTTCCCCAAAGCAAGGTAATAGCCAGTATCGGCACTCCGTAAACAAGTAGAGTCCCAGCAATCGCCCCGAGAATCGCTCCGAGATGCACCCCCAAGTATTGAAGCAGATATTGAGAGTACACAGCCACGAACACAATGATGAGCCCGAGAACGTAAGACCTTTTTCCCTTAGGCTCACGTTTGCCGTTGCTGCCTATGCTTTCCGAAAGTCGGCTTTGGTCAATTTCGTCTGATGTTTTCATGGGACCATCGGTGTTTTCTATTTTAGGCATATTCAGCAACCCTTGTGCTTGCTGAGATCGGTTTAATCTTGTCTTATTCGTACCTTAGGGCTTCTACTGGTTTAAGCTTTGAAGCACGCCAAGCCGGGTAAAGCGCAAAGATTGCGCTGACCCCTACGCCGAAGACTAATGCGAGTATAGTTACCGTCAGAGTTAAAAGAGGGGTTATCGTCATTCCACCCGTGTTCGCAGCTCTATTTCCTCCGAATACGCCGCCTCCTCCGCGAAAGACTAATGCAACCACGTTTGCCAGAACCCAACCTGAGCCTATGCCAATCGCTGCGCCGATCAAACCAATTATCACCGATTCGCATAAGAAAATCAAAAGCACCGTCTGACCTCTCATGCCCAACGCTTTCAGTATACCTATCTCTCTCGTGCGCTCCATCAAAGACACGATCATGATGTTCATTATGCCTATCCCTGCGACTAGAAGCGAGATGGCGGCGATTCCACCTAGGAAGAGTTGTATCACGGAGAAAACATTAGAAAGAATGCTAAGCACCGCTGTTGCAGAGGTTACCGAGACCTCGTTGCTGAAAGCCGCCTGTATGGCTTGAGTAGCATTGTCAATCGTTGCCTGATCATCGTTTGTCAATTTCACGATTATCGAATTACATTCCTCGGTTCCAAAGAAGCTTTGAGCTTGAGAAATTGGAATGTAAACATCATAATCAGAAGGCCCGATGATGCCGAAGCCTCCGATCTCTTTAAGAACAGCCGTGACCTTCCCAGGATAAGTCTCATTTATCGGCGGAATCGTTGTTGCGTTAGTCCAACTCATTTCAACCGTGTCATTCACAGTGCAGAACAAGGTGTCATTGTTCCAGGGGGCACTTACTCGTTTTCCAACCACGATCATTTCGTTTTCTGGATTCGTTGGGATGGTTCCATTTTCGGCTACAAAAGTGCTGCTGTATATACTTGCATATTCAGCGAAATCCACACCTACTATGGTAACATTCTGAACTGTTTGATTGAACTCAACGACGCCTACCCTTTGAATTATCGCCATTGACGTCTCGACATTTGTTATATTGTCAATAATCTGCGTATAGTTGACTAGCAGTTTGAAGCCTGAATTCGCGCCCGTCCCGCCTTGGGCCCCGGCACCGAAGTTTCCAACGCCTCCTCCAGTTGAGACAATTAGCGTGTCGGTGGCGAATCCTGTTTTGAGCTGACCAGTTATAGCGGCCTGCAGACCCTGAGTAATTGAGAGCAGAGCAACGATGGCTGCAATGCCGATGACCACTCCTAAGGTGGTCAAACCAGCTCGAAGCTTTCTCAGTTTGATCGCGCTGAAAGAATAAGACAACACGTCTTGGGCTTTCATGTCAATTCACGACCTCTTGAACTATCAAGCCATCGAACATCTGCACAATTCTCTTCGCTTGGCCTGCCAGACGTTGGTCGTGAGTGACCATTATTATGGTCACGGCTTTCTCTTCGTTGAGTCTCTTGATCAGACTGATTATTTCGCTGGCAGCTTTTGAATCTATGTTCCCTGTGGGCTCGTCCATCAGAAGAAACTTGGGATTGTTCGACAGAGCCCTGGCGATGGCTACGCGTTGTTGTTCGCCGCCGCTCAGTTCGGTTGGCCTGTGATTCATTCTTTCCTTGAGTCCAACTGTTTCCAGAAGATCCTCAGCGTGCTTTCTTCTTTCTGCTTTGCCCAGACCTGCGATGGCCATTGACAAAGCGACATTTTCTCTTGCTGTGAACCGTGGGATCAAGTTGAAAAACTGAAACACGAAGCCTATTCGGCGTCTAAGATCTGCTAACTGGCCGTCATTGAGCGTGGAAACGTCCACGCCCTCGATCAGCAATTTGCCTTCTGTTGGTTTGTCCAAGGCTCCGATCAGATTTAGCAGCGTTGATTTCCCGCTTCCGGAGGGTCCCAGAACGGCGAGGAAATCGCCGCTCTCAACCTTCAGGTTCACGCCATCCAAGGCGTTGACTGGAACCCTTCCAAGCATGTAAGTTTTCTTCAGGTTGACTGCTTCAACTATCGTCGTCGCAGGTGTTGTCTCCGTGTCCTCGTCCATCCTTGGCTACTTGCTGAGATATTTCCATGATAGAGCTATGCCTATCGTTGCGACTACGATTGCAAAGATTCCAACGTACAAGAAGTCCAATCCAACTTGCCCGAAGTTAGTTGTGTCGTATATCATAAGCTGTCTAACTGCATCTGTAGTGTACGTCATCGGGTTGACCGATGCCACTGTTTGAAGCCAAGGAGGCATGATGCTCGTCGGGAAGAAGGCGTTGCTTGCAAACATCAGCGGCAGCGTTATCAGGTTCATGACGGCCATTGGAGTCTCTATTCTTGTTGACCTTATCGTGATCGCGATGAACATTGAAGACAAACCTACGCATATTAGGAACAGGATCGCGAACACGCCCAGTATGAACACTGGGTTGAAGCTAGCCCCAAACTCGAGACCGAATGCAAGGGCGATGAGTATTATTATGCCTGCCTGAAACATTGACCGCAGAGTTGCAGAAAGAACTTTGGAGAACACTATCACCGCTCTGGATACAGGCGTGCTCAGAGCCTTGTTTAAGAAGCCCAAGCGTCTGTCCCAGACGACGGACATGCCGCTGAACGCCGTCGTAAAGAGCGCTGTGAAGGCAATCATACCTACGGCCATGAAGGAGAAATAGCTAGTCGTATTGAAAGTGTTGAGCAGAACAGCATTGCCTATTCCTGAAAAAACGCTGCTAATCCCGTTTGAGTTTGCCAGGAAACCTGGAATGTTCGCTGCGGGCATACCGTAATATTTCAGAACATTCGCGAAGTTGGTGCCTATACTCGGCTGTGACATTATTGATTGCGTGAACGATGAGCCTCCGAATAACGCGCCAATGTTCATAGCTTTTCCTAGGAGACCCATCCAGATAATTGGCTGAATTATGGAAAGCGTGAATATTACGGGGGCTTTGTACCATTTCTTGAGTTCTCTGTTGGTTAAGGCCCAAAGGCCGTGTAATTTGTTTTTGGAATTGCCGTTGTTTTCGCTCATTGCCGGGCCCTCCTCATTGTCATTCTTTGCGCAGCAAAAGCTTCCCGGGACTCCTCTGCATCACGTAACGATTTCCCTGTGTATTCCAAGTAGACTTCATTCAATGTGGGTTCTGTTAGCGAAAGTTTCGCTACTGTGTACCCTTTCTTCCGTAGGGTTTCAATAATGGAGGGAGCTGTTACTTCTCCATACTCTGCTTTGATTCGATATGTGCCATTTTCCTTCTTGACATCTTTGACATTCTCAACTTTACTAATGAGCTCGCTCACGTCAGCATCTTCTTTGATGCCTATGGTTATGATGTCGCCGCCTAGGCTGTGTTTTAGATCTTCAGGCGTGCCGACGACGACTATTTTTCCATGGTCAATTATTGCGACGCGGTCGCAGAGCGTATCAGCTTCTTCAAGATAGTGTGTAGTCATGAAAAGTGTCATGCCATATTCCTTTTTCAGTTTTCTGATATAGTTCCAAGTAGCAGTCCTCGTTTGAACATCTAAGCCCAGAGTGGGCTCGTCTAGGAAGAGTATTTTTGGCCTGTTGATTAATCCACATGCAAGTTCGAGTCTGCGGCGCATTCCACCGGAAAAGGTCTGAACTTGCTTGTCCTTGAAATCGGTTAGCTCAATGAGCTTCAGCAGATCCAACGCGCGCTCCTTTGCGATTTTCCGTGGAATGCCGTACATGTCAGCGCATAAGAGAATGTTCTCTAGGCCGGTCAGGTCTTCATCTGCCGTGTATTCTTGGGGCACGACGCCGATCACGTTTCTAACGTCATTGTTTTGCTTTAGAATATCGAAACCCAAGACAGTGGCTTTTCCTTCTGTGGGCTTCAAAATGGTTATCAACATGTTGATCGTCGTGGTCTTTCCAGCGCCGTTAGGTCCTAGGAAACCGTATATTTCTCCTCTTTTGATCTCGAAGTTCACGTGGTCAACGGCTACCAGCTGATGATTAAAGACCTTGGTTAGTCCTTCAGCCTTAATGATGTCTTCACTCATCTCTCTCACCCTTCAATTTCTGATTTATCTCCTCAAGCTTTTCAGCTGTGCTATTTAAGAGTTTCAACGCTTCATCAAAGGCTTCATTAGACACGTGCTCATCCAAACTGCGTCCCAACTCGAAGAAAGCAGCCACAAGCTTGTGCATCGTCTTTCTTGCCTCAACTAGCTTTTCCTCAGGCAAACCCGAGAGAAACGCGCCTATGAAAGGGGGGCCGAAGAACCTTTCTCTCCTGAATCCCACGTGGTTCTTGGTATACTCTTTCATCTTTTTCCTTTGCTCTGCCATTATCTTCTTCTGCTCCGCAAGCAGAGTCCTGCCGCTTTTAGTCAGCTCGTATCTTTTCATCCCACTCTGTTCAACGGGCAACTCTTTGACGTGGCCATTATCCTGCAGCCAAGCCAAGAGCGGATAAATTGAGCCTGGGCTTGGCTTCCATCGACCGTTTGTCCTGCTTTCTATTTCATCTATTATTTCGGAACCAGACATGGGCTTCTCACCTAAAGATTCAAGAACCTGATAACGTATGAAGCCCTTCGGAACCATTGCCGTGTGTCTCATCCAATGTTTGCGAAATTCATGCATAGCATATCACCATTGAGCTCACCCGTGATATCAAAAGTGATATTTAAACATAATGGGTCAAAACATGGAGTCTCAAATGATTTGATCTTAAGCCACTCATAATTACACGAACCGGGAACCTGAACTATGCGTATTAATCTTGGTAATTCCTCACACCCGGAAAGTGTAATAGGAAAGCGAGAAGTCATTGGCTGTGAGGTCCTCGAATGCCATATGAAGCTGTGTGTTTGGAAAGAAAGCTGGTCATTCCAGAAGCCAAGGTCGACGATGTGGCTTTGGCCTGCCTAAAAGCCTTCAAAGAAATGGGCTTAAAGGTCATGAATGAAGAAAAAACTAAAGAGGGCAGCACAACCGTGCTGGCCGCGGAAGGCGCGCTGGTGCCGTTAACACTGAGAACCCTGCTGTATCCGTTCAGTCTGCAACAGTACATCAAAGCGGCGCAGAGATCAGGCGTGCACGTGGTGATCTCGCCATCAGAAGAAGGGGTCATTATATACTCGTGCGGGCTCGCACTCGACGAACTGACCGGAAAACCAGCTGAATACACCTCTGACGAGGATGTGGAAGAGATTACTGACACTATGGAAGCCCTTGACTTTGAAAACAAGTTCATAATGAAAATAAAGGCAACCTTTCCAAAAACAAGAGAGATAGAATAGCCAGCGCGCGCGGAAGAAAACGTAGAATGCTTAGGAACAATTTCGAGACCGAGATGCGGGTTAACAACGTAAGCGCGCGCGATTCTTTATTTCTGCGGTTAGCCCTCCGTTTTCTTCCTTTCTTCCGTGAAATACTGTGGAAATTCTCTGAGTTTTTCGGCCATTTCTCCAAGTCGTTTATCCACTTTGTAGTTAACGGTTCCTTTCTCGAAGATCCGTCTTCTTGCCTTTGGCCGGTTTTGACCCCTGTTAGAATTTCTATTCCTTCATCAATGGTCTTAACGGGGTATACGTGGAATTTCCCCTGTTGAGCTGCTTGCACTACTTCCTCTTTCAGCATCAGGTTCTGAACGTTGCTCTCCGGTATCATCACTCCCTGTTTGCCAGTGAATCCTTTGGCCTTGCAGACTTCGAAGAAGCCTTCGATTTTTTCGTTCACGCCGCCGATGGCTTGAACCTCGCCCTTCTGGTTCACTGAGCCAGTGACAGCAATGTTTTGCTTTATAGGCAAGTCAGACAGGGCGGACAGGATAGCGTAGAGTTCGGTGCTTGAGGCGCTGTCACCCTCGACTCCTTCATAGTTCTGTTCAAAAACAAGACGGGCTGAGAGACTGAGAGGCTTGTCCTGCGCGTATTTCTCATTGAGGTAGCCGCTTAGAATAAGGACCCCTTTTGTGTGGATCGGTCCTCCCATCTTGGCCTCCCTTTCAATGTCCATCACGCCTTCTCGACCCAGACCCACGCTGGTCGTTACTCGCGAAGGAGTGCCAAAGTCGAAGTCACCCAACCCAATCACGGAAAGGCCGTTGACTTGACCCACATTCTCTGCGTCTGTATCGATGAGGAGGAACCCTCTCTTGATCATCTCTTGAATCTTCTCTTCGATGAGTTTTGAACGGTAAACCTTCTCTTCGATAGCTTTTTTCACGTGAGTTCCAGTCAAGAAATCCGAGTTATCTTGTGTCGCATAGAAGTTGGCTTCGCGAATGATGTCGGCAACCTCAGCAAACCTGGTGGAGAGTTTTTGCTGGTCTTCAGCCAGTCTTGAGCTGTGTTCGACCAATTTGGCCAGGGCTGAGCCGTCGAGGTGTTTCAGATTCTCCTTCTGGCATAGCGTGCAGACAAAGGCTGCGTATTGCTGTATGTTCTCTTCTGTCCGATCCATCGCCGTATCAAAGTCTGCCTTAACCTTGAAGAGCTGGTTAAACTCCATGTCCAAGATGTACAATTCCTGGTAAAGGTAAGGGTCTCCAATGAGAATCACCTTGATATCCAAGGAAATAGGCTCAGGTTTCAAGCTCTTAGTGCTGATGAAACCCAGACGCTCTTCCACCTCTTCGATGACAATATGCTCGTTCTTGAGCGCTCTTTTCAAGCCGTCATATGAAAAAGGGTTGCGCAATAACTCTTCAACTGGAAGAATCAGATAGCCGCCATTGGCCTTGTGTAAAGAACCCCCACGGATCATGGTAAAGTCCGTCACAAGCGCTCCAAACTGAGCCTCCTTTTCCACTCGACCAAAAAGGTTCTGATAAGTGGGGTTAGATTCCATGACTACAGGAGCTCCCTTGACATCCGAGTTATCAACGAGAACGTTTACCTCGTACTTTCTGAATGGAGTCTCTCTCATCCAAGGAACTGGGAAAGGAGTCTGTGGTTGCTCTTCCGGCCCTTTTATGAACCGGGATAGGTTATCGAGGATGTCATTCTGCACGCTTTCTACATGAGTGACGACATCAGGGAAATCCTTGAATTCTTCTTTCAAATCAGTCACTACGTGCCCGATGGCGAAAAGGGCAACCTCACGATTTAATTTTTTGAGCTCTGCGTCGGCTTTCCCCTCTAATTCTCTGAGTTGTCTCATAGCATTCAGGAATTGCTCGCTCAGCTGATCTCTCTTCTTCTCGATTCCATCTCGAGTTTTCTGGTCCAATTTCATGAATTCTTCGTCATTCACAGGTTTTCCTTTGATTACTGGAATCATGAGCCAACCCACAGGTGACGCTTGCAGAATGAAACCCTCCTCTTGGGCCCGTTTCGTAAGCTGTCCGATGAGTTTCTGCCTTTCCTCCTCAACAGCCTTAACAGTATTCGCTCTTCTTACGCCGTAATCCTCGCTTTCAAAGGATTTTGGCAGAACTCTCAATGCTTCATTAATGAAAGTGGCCATATCGTCTCGAAAGTGTCTCCCTTTGCCCGGAGGGAGCCTTATGGCTTTAGGCTCGTACGGGTTGCGAAAGTTGTACACGTAACAGCAGTCTGAGGGCACCGGCTTGGTTCGAGCCGTTTCTTCCAAGAAGTTTCTAACAGCCGTTTTCCTCCCTGTTCCGGGGAAGCCCGCAACATAGATGTTAAATCCGCGTTCCCTGATGCCTAACCCGAACTTTAGCGCTTTGACAGCCCTTTCCTGGCCAATAATCTCTTGAAGGGGGACTAGCTCCTGCGTGGTCTCACAGTGCAAAAGTTTAGGGTCGCATTCTCTTCTCAGCCTTTCTGCAGACAGCTCGTTTACCATATCATGCATCCTCCTCAGTGTGGAATGATTTTCGTATATTACGGAACGCAATATATCGAAGTAAAATATAAATATTCCGATTACATCCAGTAAGGCTGAAAGACGATGATTTCAGAAGAAGAAAAAACGGCTGCACATTGGCTTAAGGAAACCCAGAAGGGCTACATCCGAATTGCGGTTCTGATTCTTCTAAGCAAGAAGCCATATCATGGCTACGAAATAATGAGAGAGATTAAGGAGAGGACTGGGGGCTTCTGGAGACCGACGGCTGGCGGCATCTATCCCATACTTCAAAACTTGGAAAAGTGCGGGTACGTAGAGGGAGAATGGGATGTTCAAAAAAAGAGAAGACGAAAAACATACAAGGTCACGGGGACGGGCGAGTTGGTTCTTCATCGAGCCCTTGGCAAAGAAAGTCAGATCGCCAACAGCATGAGCGACTTGTTCAGAGAGTTTATGAAGGACGTGTTGGACGTAAGAATGAACCCGATTCCAGTGCCGAGGATACCGAACTTTTTCTCAGTTTTTCTCGAAGAGAGGAAGAGAAAACCTGAAGATACAACCAGCGTTTTAGAGGGCAAGCGAGCGCAGATTGAAGATATGATAAAGGAACTGCAAAAAGAGCTTAGGGCAATCAACAGAAGACTGACGCAGCTAAAGGAGCCAAAGAGACCAGAAACATACAGCAAGGCTAGTCCTGGAAGGAGGCGGTGAAGGTGTCCTTGCTTCCAGATTCAAGCTTTATCGGCACAATAATGAACATGGCTTTTCTCCTTACATTCTTCATCTTCTGGTTTTTCTCTCAAAGGATACAAACCGCTCTCATGACGCGCCAGATATCTAGAGCTCTGACCAGGCTGAGGAATTTGAGGGACAAAGCGAAACAAACGGTGATCTTAGCAATCAACGAAGTGGGCAGACCTGAAAAAGACCCTTTGCCTAGACTGGAATCGCTCCTTCAGTTTTTCACTGTTGAACCCGTCAGCATGGACCCATCTGGAGTTGTCCATAGACTCGAACACATACTTGACACAGCAGACATCCGAATCAAAAACGAGGTTAAAGCAATCGCGCCGCACGCTGACGAAGTTCAAATCGAGAATCTGCAGAACCTCGTAGAAGCAACACAGGCTTTGAACAACATGTATCGAGTCGTGCGCCATTACTACCTGCTAGGAAAAAGGGAGGGGGCACTCTATAGCACTGTGCAGATTCAAATGCAGCTGCCGGCAATTATGGAAGAAGCCGAAGCATATGTCTCTTTTCTGGACGCTTTCAAACAGGGCAAACCGGTTGGCGATGGCATAGGCGCGTTGACAGCATCAAAACTGATGGCTGATCACGAAAAGTTCGAAGTGGCCAAAGACATGATAGCGGCAGAAACAACACTTGACGGCAGACGAGTCATTGTCACGAAGGCTAAAGGTCCGGGTGGAACCGTCGGAAAGTCAGGAGACGCCGTGAGCAATCTGATTGAAGCTAACAACGAAAAGGTATCCCTAGTCGTAATGATTGACGCTGGTCTCAAACTAGAGGGTGAGGACTCAGGGGACATCGCAGAGGGCGTAGGAGCCGCAATAGGCGGGATCGGCGTTGACAAGTACAAGATAGAAGAAGTAGCCACCAAGTGCAAGATCCCGGTCTACGCTATAGTCATCAAGGAATCGCTGAAGGAGGTGCTGGCGCCGATCACAGAGAAAGTCTCTCACGCCGCTGACAGCGTGATTTCGAGACTCGGAAGCATTATCCAAGAACGAACCAGAGAAGGAGACACAGTCATCGTCGTCGGCGTAGGCAACACAATAGGCATCGCATAATAGTAATGGAGAAGTCTGTATTGGAAATTGCCTACGAATTAAGTCAGGAAGGTGGCAACGTCAACCTTGAATGCTGACTGGCACGACATTACCGAGTCTTCGTTCAGTGAACGAGACGCCGACGTTCTATACTTGATAAGCGAAGAGGACTTGGCTCTGTTTACGTTCGATGGGCTGAAGAGAAGAATGGGTCTACATCCTGAGACACTTTCCAGAATCCTTAGCAGGCTAGAGCAGGAGGGCATAGTGGAGAAGGGGCATGGAGGTTACAGGGTTACGTCGAAGATTGATGAATTTCTAGGACCACATCCGACCTGCAGCGATCAGTCTCGTGTTCCTCTGCTTCAGACATTTCTGCCTTCTGATATGTCAGTTCAGAATCTGGCCTCACACCTGAGAGGAAGATGGTTCGGTCTGCTTCGTTGGCTAGGCCTCTCAGAGGGAAAAGCACGCGAAGGGGTCACTTTGAAGTGGATCACAGAAGATGGCGGCATCCAAGTTGACGCAAACGTATCGGACAGAGCGCTTACGATTGAGGCCAAGTTTTTGCATGATAAGGACTTGAACATGGCTTTGAGGGCCTCTTATCAACTCGTTACCTACATAGGCAAACTCTGTTCAAGCTCGCGGTTGATCAGACGCGTAGCCTACGTTGGCGATTTCGACGTGCATCTGACGCCAGCGTAGTGTGACCGACTTTCTGCTTTCCTTAGTCAACAAATACGACGCCGACTTCTCTTATTTTGAGGTGAAAAAGTATGAGTCAGTCAATTAATCCTTTGCAAGTGTTGAAGTCGCTCTCTGACGCTACAACTGAACTCGTGCGAAAACTGACACCGTCCTTGGTAAGCGTGAACACAACGATGACAAGAGGCACAGGCGTCGTCTTCAGTTCAGAGGGCTACATAGTGACGTGCAACCATGTTCTCGGAAGAAGCGCCTCCATCAGAATTGGCTCTGGAGAAAAAATCTTTGAAGCCAAGACAGTAGGTGTTGACCCCTATTCCGACATAGCACTGCTCAAGGCAGAACAGGCAAACTTCAAACCAATAGAACTCGGCGATTCCGAAACACTGAGCACAGGCCAGTTCGTACTGGCCCTGGCGAACCCGTTCAACAGACAACCAAGCGCAACAACCGGAATAATCACAAATGTCGGAAGCACACTCAGAGGATGGCGAGGAACAGCGATGGAAGATATAATAGCCACCGATGCTAGACTCAATCCAGGCTTTTCAGGCGGACCGCTGGTCGACGTTTCTGGCAAGATGATAGGCCTCAACACAACCTTCGTCTGGTCTCGTGGCATAGCGATTCCAGTCAACAAGGTGAAAGGCACCGTCGACAGGCTCATGGCCGGAGGCGAGATCAAAAGAGCATACTTGGGCATAGTGTCGAACACTGTTTTAATCCCGCAGGAAATCGCGAACCAATCACGCATCAACCAGAACGCAGGAGTCATGGTTTTCTCAGTCGAACAGGGTACACCAGCGAAAAAAGCCGGTCTAGCAATGGGCGACGTGATAGTGAAGTTCAACGAAAACCCCGTGACAAGCTTCTACGACCTTCCGAGACTTCTGACCGAAAATGTAATCGGAAAAAAGACGAAGCTCTCGATCCTTCGCGAAGAGAAACTGATGGAACTCACCGTCATCCCAAGCACTGCTGAGGGTGAAGAAGATGAGTGAGAGGTTCTCAATGAATTCGGAGATCGACTTAGAACCCTCACCGCTTCCCCGGCCCAGACCACTCCGTCCTTTTCCCTCGCCTCTTCCACACATTAGCGCCAGCGCGACTTCACAACTTTCCTTTCGCATATTCCTGCGAGAAGACTGGAACTAGTAGAAGGCGAAGCTGAAGGTCTTAGCCCCGATGAATGGACAGCTCTGAAGTCGAAGATAGGCATTAAGTAGCACCCACATTTCACCGTTACACTCAGGATATTTCATTCATTCAAGAACGGCATTTGTCTTTTGCGTGTGCTAGACATTTACGCGCTTTAGGCGTAAGGTGTTAAGAAGCACTAGCAGGGTTAAACCGTCGTCGCCTGAGGCTACTGCAAACCATAGAGGAGTCAAGCCGATCAGCCCCAGCGCACCCAAGACCAACTTAACGGCAATGGACGCAGCAATATTCTGTTTTGCGATCTTGACGGTCTTATCGCTTAACTTAATCATGTATGGAATCTGGATAAGCTTGTCTTTGACTAGAACAACGTCAGCAGACTCCAGAGCGACATCGACTCCTCTGCCTCCCATTGCAATGCCCACGTCAGAGGCGGCCAGCGCCGGAGCATCGTTAACTCCGTCGCCCACCATCGCAACCGGTCCATGCTTGTCTCTTATCTGACCTAGAACTGTAAGCTTGTCCTCGGGAAGAAGCTCCGCGTGGACCTCATTCATGCCCAGTCTCGCAGAGATTTCACTGGCGATCTCAGTCTTGTCTCCGGTCAGCATCGCTGTGTGGATCCCAGCTCTTTTCAAAGCTTCTACTGTTTCAACAGCATCATTTCGAATTTCATCAGTCACGCAGATGGTTGCCACGGCAGACCTGTCAATCGACACACAGATGAACGTGTGTTCATCGTTCTCATAAACCTCAGCTATCTGGTCACAGTTGCAAACGTTTTCTTCCATTAGTTCCATGTTTCCAACGGCCACATGAGCGTCATCAACGTAGCCGATGAGCCCTTTGCCTGGAACCTCCTTCACTTCCCTAACTTCCATTTTACTGAAATCCAAGTTGCGCTCAGCTGCCTTTCTCACGATGGTCTGAGCAAGAGGGTGATGAGAATACTGTTCTAGGGCAGCAGCGTACATCAGCGCACGCGACCCTGCAGGCTCAACGTCGTTCACGTTGTGCACTGTGGGCTCGCCGAACGTCAGTGTTCCAGTCTTGTCGAAAACAACCGACTTGACCTTGGCCAATTTTTCGATGTAGATGCCGCCCTTGACGATCACTCCCTTTCTCGCGGCGATCGTTACTGCCGTGAAAACGGTTGCTGGAACCGAGATGATGAATGCACTCGGGCATGCGATCACCAGAAGCGTTAAGGATCTGTACAACCAAGTTTCGAATGGTCCACCAAAAACTCTCGGAAACACCAGCGCCGTCAGGACAGCTAAGGATATGACTATCGGGATGTAGATGCGCGCAAACCTGTCCACTAACTTTTCGACGGATGCCTTTCTTTTCCTAGATTCGATGACAAGTCTACCAATCCTTGAAGCCAAAGTGTCTTGAGACCCTGTCTTCACAATGACCTTAAGAAGACCATTCAAGTTCAACGTGCCCGCGTAAACATAATCATTGACCGCTTTTGTCATAGGAACTGATTCCCCTGTGATGAGGGACTGATCAACAAGAGAGTTACCATCGACCACAACCCCGTCGAGAGGGATTCTCTCACCGGGCTTCAGAAGGATAATCATGCCTGGCTGAACTTCCTTCACATCAACGCTCGTCTCAGCGCCACTGACTAACACTGTTGCTTTATCCGGCATAAACTGCGAAAGCCTCTCAACCGTTTTCCGAGCCCTGTCTTCGATAAAACCCTCAAAATACTCGGCTAACGCGTAAAGAAAAAGCACGGTCGCAGCTTCGAAGAGAAAACCCAGATAAGCAGCGCCAAATGCAGCTGCTGACATTAGAAACTCGACTGAGAACCTCTTCTCGGCAACCAGCTCTTTTAACGCTAAAAGCCCTACGTATACGCCTGCGCTAATGATTGTCAAATAGTACATTATCCTTGAGACCGTTGCAGGCTCGTTGAGCAAAGGTAAGCTGAAGCCCAGGGGAATTCCATGAAACAAGAGATCAAGCGCAGTCGTTGCTAGGATAGTGAGGCCCAACGCTGCAGAAAGCAGCATCCACTTCTGTCTGTTCGTTCCTTTGTAAACCTCTGTCTGCTCTTCGTCCCTGCAAGCCATCTGTCGTCAGCCTTAAGTTATGAACGCCTAATTTGCGATATTAATCTAGTGCTGAGGGATACGAGCAAAATATTAATATGTTAATACTGTCATTGTTCTAAGTTAATATTGCAGGGCGTGAAAAACATGACCGTGATCAGCATTACGCTTCCAAATGACCTTCTCGTCAGGTTCGACGACTTCATGAAAGCGCGAGGTTACTACAGTCGGTCAGAAGCCTTTCGAGACGCCGTGAGAAACTTGATTGCTGAGGCTGACATTGCAAAACTGGAAACTGGCGTCGTCGCTGCAACAATAATGATCACCTCTGACTACGCGAGAAGAGATGTTGACTTGAGGATGAGTGAAGTCAGACATGAATTTGACGACGTAGTAGTAGAAAACGTCCACAGACACATCGACGACAAATATTGCCTAGAAATCTTCATAGCGCAAGGAAAAAACGAAAGAATACTCGACCTAATCGGAAGAGTCAGAGGAATGCGCGGCATTCAACAGGTCAAAGCCATGTTCATGTCCCTATAGCTATTGCCACAGCGTAGAGCGCGCGCTAGCGTGTTGCTAAATTCTGGGATTTGACATGATCTCGTTTGGTTATGCTTTGGCTTGACTGGACGCCCATGATTTGTACGTGGAAGTGTTGGGAGAATGCAACTATGCTTTGAAGGTGAGCAGAAATTGACACAAACAATTCGCTTTAGCAGCGCCCTAGCACGCTTCGCTGATGGAAGAAAGTTACTTGTATCTTGTAGATTCCTCGAAGTGGGGTTTCTAGAGTCTTCTTGTCTTTCTCTTTCTCAATAGGTGAAACACTCTTCACCAAAGAGATAAGTAATCTATCTCTCAATTAACCTGTGACTTTGAATGCACAATTGCAATAGTTGGGATTATGCGATTCAAAGGGCAATGTGGCATCCCCTGAACAGAAGAATCATAGAATGTTTGTATGATGAGAACTTGTCGTTTACGGAACTGTTGAGTAAGGTTGGTGATGATGGTAATCATGGCAAATTTGGTTATCATCTCAGAACGCTGAGCGAATTCGTTGAACTTGAGCCTACAACAAAGAAATATTGCCTAACGGGTAGAGGAAAATTGTTAGCTGACGTGATTTGTGATTTTCGCTTTGTGACTTCAAGAGGAAAGGGAGCATCGAGATATGCCGAAGACTTGAGAATTGGAGACCATGCTGTTGCCTTGTATGATAATGAAGATTTCAAACGCCGAATATCGTTTCCGTTCCTAAAAGCTGGACTATCAAGGGGTGAGGCGGTTGTATATATTGTCTCCGAAGATAAACGGGATTCTGAGATTCGAGAAATGCAAAAGTATGGCATAGACTTTGACAGGCTGCCAAAGGAAGCATTGACAATCATGTCGGCATATGACTGGTATCTAAGAAATGGAAGAGCCAAAACCAAAACAATCGCAACGAATTGGCAGACGCTTATTCAAGAGAAGAAGAAAGCCGGATTTGCGGGAGTGCATGCTGCTGGCGAAGTAGCGGTCTTCATCAGCAACGGAAAAAGTGAAGAGTTATTAAGATACGAGGAATCGTTAGGCAGACAACTTGCTTCTGACGTTTGTGGGCTGTGCCTCTACGATAAGAACATACTTGAAGAAAGATATATCGCCCGAGTCTTCAATTGTCACGGTCACATAATCTCTAAAGACCTGCTCGGAAAAAGCGCGTGCGCTACAGAAGCTTCAAAACCATAAATTCAATTTGTGACCGAAGAAGACTTGAATTAACAGACAAAGAAGTGTTGGAGATGTATCTACAATGAAATGCTTGTTGTGCTCGGCTAATCATACTCTTCACGACATCTCGGAACTAGACAATTCTGAAAGACAGAAATTGAACAAAGATTACCATCATCTCTTTTTCCAGAACTTTGAAGGAGTTCTTCTTGTTCTTTCAGAGGATGGAAAAGAAGTCAAAGAGGTCAAGGAAATCTATTCTGCATTGAGTCAAGTCGTGCTGACCATAACGAAAACAACAGAAGAACTAAAGAAGATTTGCATGCGTTGTGGCAGTCAAGTATCCGAACTCTTTGAAGGAAATCTTTGCTCGGATTGCTTGTCCCATCTCTATGATTGGTATTAGAGGGTATTGCCTTGTAGACTATCTAATAGCGCGCTAGCGTGTTGCTAAATTCGTGGAGTTGACATGAACTTGTTCGCTCACGCTTGGGCTTGGACAGATACCTATGATCTGGTATGTAGAAGTGTGAGGAGAACACATGTATGCTTGGGAGGTAAGCAGAAATTGACACAAACAATTCGCTTTAGCAGCGCCCTAGCGCGCTCAAGATCGAACAACTTATATTTTGATTAAATCAACCAAGCATGAAATGGGGTTTCTGTTATGACTTGCATTGTTGGAGCCGTCTGCCAAGACGGGATAGTGATAGTCGGTGACAAGAAGGTGAAAGATGGCGAGATGACTTACTATGAGAACAAGATAATCTCGGTTGAAAAATATGAGAACCTAGCGGTGGCCGCTGCCGGGTTCTTGGATATACGTGAGAAGTTTGTCCAAGACATAAGAAACTTGCATCTCCTAGAGAAAAAGGGGTGGTCAAGAAAGACCCGCCAAGAGGATTCGTTGGGCTGACTGAAGATGTTGCTCACAGAATATACGAGATCTATGGTCCTCGCTACAAGGCTGAGGGGTTTGACTACGAGTCTGAGGCTTTTGAAGCGCTTGTATGTCACAAGCCCAAGTTGGCTCTGCCGTTCTTGTATTGCGTCGATGCAGTGGGAACATCAAGCAAAGTGAACGACTACAAGGTCATAGGAACTGGGGCACAGTATGCCTACGTTTTCATCAAACCATCCTATTCCAACAAATCAGTTATGAACGACATGGCAGTTATCGTCACGTTCATCATTCGCCTAATAGACGAGTGTAAAATAGACGATTCGATCGGAGCAGACGAAGAGGGCAAGGTTCAAATCTGGAAGTTCCCGAACAAGGCTGATCCATACGAGGTCGACGGTTCAGAGCTCCAAAAGCTCTTGGATGATGCTGAAAACCGGTTAAAGAAGTTCAGTAATTTCTTGATACTTGGAAAAAAAGGCTCCTGAAAAAACTCTGATAAACGTGCGTTGCTTAGAACGTTCCCTAGGAAGGAAATGCTTCTTTCAGGAAACTGTACGTTTTTTCTCTTTTTCTCAACAGTCTAAACAGTCCTCTATTCGTGATTTTTGAAATTATTTCGCCCTCTTTCATGTGATGGTCGCTGAACGACAAGACTCTATCTGGCTTCAATACACGGCTCAGTTCTTCCAGCACGCCGTTCGAGTCCACTAAGTCGTGAAAGGTATCATACAGCAGAACCACGTCTACGCTCTCATCTGGCAACCCAGTCTTGCGGTCGGAGAGAATCGTTTCCACGTTTTTGAGGCCGCGCTTTTCCGAAATTTTCTTAACGCTCTCAACGGCAAGCGGCTCAATGTCCAAGGCGTGAACCTTTCCGGACTCTCCAACAATCTCAGAAACAGCTCTCACGTAGCTGCCTGGTCCACAACCATAATCAAGCACGTGAAAGCCTTCTCTTATCCCTGCTTCCTTCACAATTTCGCTGCGCGGTCTCAAGAAATCCCGTATCCTGAAAGTGAAAGCCATAGCCTTGAAACCAAAGGTGGACATTAGCCTCATGACCTTGACAAGTGTCAACGAATATAAGGGTATCAGCAAAGACCCTGTGTATCCGCAAATCGTGGCACCTGCTTCTGGACGTTACGGCATGCCGAAAACAAGAGAACACTCCTTGTTAGCCTGTTGCTAACTCCTTCGGCTCTTTCCTCTTGGCTCACGCACTGGATTGATACAGGTTTGTTAAATCGCCCCTCTTTAAAGGGCACTGCTTAATTAGGAACAGCGCGCAAGTTGTTGCGCGTGGAGGGAACCTGTTGAAAGTTGGCTTCTTTGTTTGGGAGTATCCGCCACAGCTCGTAGGTGGGCTTGGAACTTATGCTGAGTACATCACTAAAGAGTTTGTTGAAATGGGCCATGATGTGGCCGTTTTCACTCTAAACACGGGAGAATTGAAGACACATGAGGTCATGAAAGGAGTAGAAGTTCATCGCCCCATGATTGCCGACGCAAGCAACGTCTTCCCGATGTTCGTCACGAATGACTTGGTGAAATGGGGAACCAACATCCGGTTCTTCAGCGACATCTTCATGTACAACGTTCTGAGCGCCACCAAACTCATCAATGGACTGATCAAGAAAGAAGGCAGCAAATTCGACATCGTCTGCGTTCACGACTGGCTGAGCAGCATCGCCGGCATAATAACCAAGAATGAGACGAAAATCCCCGTGGTCTTTCACGTTCACAGCACCGAGTGGGGAAGAAGCGGAGGACAGGGCTCTGAAGTGGTCTCTCATTTTGAGCAGGCAACAGCACAACTGGTCGATCACATAATAACCGTAAGCTACGCGATGCACGACGACCTTACTCGCCACGGTTGGAACGAACCCAAGATCAGCGTCGTGTGGAACGGTGTCGACACAGAACGCTACGACCCCAAAAACTGCAGCCAAGAAGCAATCGATGGATTAAGAGAAAAGTATGGAGTTCAAAAGGATTGGAATCTGGTGTTGTTCGTCGGCAGGCTCACCTGGGTTAAAAGCGTCAGGAACTTGGTGCAGGCTATTCCGATGGTTCTCAGCGAGTATCCGAAAACCAAGCTTGTCATCTTGGGCAGAGGCGAAGAGCAAAAGGATATACTGGAGATGGCGGCCAGACTTGAAATCGGAGAAAACGTTATCTGCCGCTTCGAATTCGTCCCAGAAGACGAAAGAATTCTGCACTACGCGGCGGCTGACCTCTGCGTTTTTCCCTCCGTGTACGAACCGTTCGGCATCGTGAGCCTTGAAGCGATGGCCATGGAGAAACCGATAGTGGTCGGCGCCCACGGAGTAGTGGGGTTCAGAGAGCAGGTCATCCCTTCTGGTCCAAATCAAACCGGAGTTCACGTAAACGGCGAAGACCCAACCGACATAGCCTGGGGAATAAAAGAGATACTGAAGGACCCACAGAGGGCAAAAACATGGGGCCAGAACGGACGCAAGAGAGCTCTTGAATTCTTCACTTGGAGAAAAGTTGCAGAACAAACAATTGACATATACAAATCCGTTATTAGCAACAAGAGCTAGACTAGCTCTTCCTGTGATGCGTGATTCCATAGAGAGGAAAAGCAGTTAGATACGTATCGGTCAGCTGTACAAGTAGGTATGGTTTCTTGTTTTGCTTGGTTCGTTGAGGACGATGCGTCTTAGTATTCGTTTCTTGGGAAGGCATCTTTCAGCTTTTGTCGGGGCAGAGATGAGCGGCTTTGGAAAAATACGTGCACCGTTTGGGGTTCGCGGGTCGCTTCTCTTGCTCTGACAGTCCCTACCCCGGGTCAGCGATATGATCCAAATATGTGCGGAGATTTTCTCCACGTTAGGGTTAGGGTCTTATCACGGAACATCGTGCAAGTCGAAACTTGTGAAGAATGTGTCGAAAGTGTAGAACGGAAAAGCATGTATAAGCTATTTTCTTTT
Source organism: Candidatus Bathyarchaeota archaeon (assembly GCA_963707955.1). Classification (GTDB taxonomy): domain Archaea; phylum Thermoproteota; class Bathyarchaeia; order Bathyarchaeales; family Bathycorpusculaceae; genus DASPPK01. Next base: position 1,564,010 of record OY970176.1, read on the forward strand.
ATATGAGTTCTGAAGAATTTGTCCCTTTGTATTTTGATTTCCTTTCGACGCAACTCTAACCGTGCATCATCTGAAGCTCTCTTCTTTGCTGCAGATAATTTCTTCTTCGTTTCCATCTTTCAAGAGAGCGTCATATGGATGGTCGTATAACACCAAGATGGGCATTCATCGTGATTTCCGTTGATACGATGAAGAGAAAAAAGAAAAGAAATGGAGACTTATGTGGGTCTGTCGTATCGGTAGTGCATTACCTCAAGGGTTCCCCATGCTATGGCTACGAAGAACAGCATAGCTGCAATGACGCCAAATAACCCGAACTCGATCAGCCAGAACTCTATGGTTGCAAGGAATGGCGCTACTAAAGTCAGCAGCATAAGAAACCCTATGGGTATCGTCTCTGGTACGGTATGGCTTGGGTTCTTCTCACGGAAGAAAAAGAACCTTACAGCCTCAGAGTCATACCACTGGACTATAATACCAACAAATATCTGAATACTGTCTGAAATGTGGTTGCTAACACCATGCAACCTATCGCTGAAACGTACAACAATAGCTTTTTTGGCTTGCTTCCCACTTCCTCCCATTCCTTCCCACCCTCAACTTTCCCTTTTCACCCATTAATTAGGGCAATCTCTTAACCTATTGAATACCTTAGCCTCGGTTATTATTATGCTTAGCTTAGAGTTTCGATGCTTAAACATTATGATTTGAAATTGGTATGGTGAGGAAACACTAACGAAAGAAGTCATATTTGCACGGCAACAGAAGATACATCGGATGCTTAACAATGAAAAAACACAAGTTTGAAAAACCAAAGATTAGAGATACTAGATTGGAAGTATTTTTGTCTTGAATATGAATGCGCGATGAGCGGTGTCAGTTTCGTTTTATTCGAATTGTTCTGATATCAAAGGGGTGCAGTGACAAGTTCAGTTTGTTTCCTTGGGTTTTTAGGATGGCTAGTTTTTTCTCCATTAGGTCAGCTTCATATGCCTCCTTAATGTAGAAGCCAAATAGGATCTGTGCTTTGGCGCCCTCACCAGAAGCGTCATAGATTCTGATGATGTAGTCGTCTGATTTCTCAGCCAGTTTGACGCATGAAACTACTACGTTGTTCGGTTTGACTTGGATGAAGCTGGCTGTTTCAGGTTCAGATCCGTCTGATCGAGACGGTTTCGTGACCATTACGGCTTCGAGCGGATGGTTCAATTCGTAGCCTTTCCTGAAAGTCAGGGCTTCCTTCCAGCTGCCTTTGTGCGGGAAAACGGAGTATCTAATCGTTTGCACTCTTTGGTCAGGCTTCGGGTCTGGGCTGTAGCTGGTCCTGACCAATGTCATCCTTACCGTATTGCCCTTAACATCAAACCCATACTTAGAGTCGTTGAGAAGGCTCATTCCGTACTCGCCGTCTGAAAGGTCAACCCATCTCAGCGCCGGTGTCTCAGTGCCGTCAGCCACTCTTTCGACGTAGCCAAACGGAATTTCAAACGTTGCTTTGGAGTCGTCCAATATGGGTGTAAAAGAGACCTTCAGCATAGGAGCTTCCGTCTTGTCATCGGAAACCTCTCTCCAGTCTGTCACTGTTTCGAAGTCCACTCTGGGAATGCCCTTCAGAAGCGAGATGTACTGCGTGATCTTGGATCTACCGTGTTTATGGACAACTTTGAACGAAGACTCTCACTGGTCCAGACTCTACGAGTTCGACTTCAGCGCCTCTTATGAGGTTCTCTGTTCGACTTATCTCACCGATGATCCAGGCAGACATGTCGTGTGGAAGCTCGTACAAGACCTGCAGTAGGTTACTGAAAACGGGATTAGTAGATTTGAACCTGTCCTTTTTGAAGACAAACCTGTCAGAAGCTTTGTCATAAAGAGACGTTATAGTGCCGGAGTTCTTCTCGACTTCAAGCCTGAAGAATTCGTTCTCAACCGCGTTTTCACTGGCTGACAGCCCTGCTAAGTCTTCTCCTGCACGACTGCCCTCGACGAGGTAGTAAACTCTGTAACCTATTGATGGCACTTTAGCCAAGAACAGGACTCCGTCTCCAGCGACTTGCACCAGTGATTTTTCCTGGCCGCCAGCTGAAATGACAGTCGGGTTTCGTGGAATCGCGCGCTTGGGAACCTTGATTTTCACAAGGTCTGTTCGATCCCAAGACAATGAGTTGAAGACAACAATTGGGATGCCGTTCTTGGAGAACTTTATCCTTTCTGCAAGTGCCCTGACAGAACCCTTCAAGATATCGTCAGCGATCCTTAACGCTTCTTCCGCAAGTTTGACAGGAAGAACGTACCCTTCGGGGGCTCCGCTTCCGTCAAGGATGTCGTGGAACTGGTTGAAAAGCATGTTCAACCAAGCCTTTCGAAGATCATCCCTCGGATACTTGCCCGAGAGCGCCGCGAACCGTTCAGCGTCTATGAGCAGCCTCTCACAAAGCCTGTTGTAACGCTTGATGTCACTGTGTGTAGTGTAGCAGCCGTCGAATGTGAACTGCAGCTCGTCATTAATGACGGGGAGAGCCTTGATGCTTGGTTGTCTTTCAACTTCTTCAAAGAACCTGTGAGTTGAGCTGAAGGCGAGCGCAGGCAAGACCTGCTTCCTCTGAATTTCGTGGGCTGCTTCAACATCTTCGATTGTGGCTCCGCCACCGTGGTCGCCAACCCCGTAGACGAACATGCTCGTCTTGAGTCCGTAGCGACTGTAGAGCTCGATGGCCACGTCAACTATGTTCTTCGGGGTAACGGAATTGTTGAAAACGCTTGTGAAGGCCAGGGCTCTCGTTCCGTCGGGCGATTGCCACCAGAAGATGGGGTGGCCTTTGCCGCACCTCATGAAGTAGTAGTACTTCAAGCCGGCTTTACTTGCGACTTGAGGAAGCGTCCAAATGTGACCGAAGGTGTCGGGCTCCCAACAAACCTTAGGCTCGAACCCGAATTTCTCCTTCACGTATCGTTTGGCTTCTAGGAACTGCCTGACGAGTGCTTCTGTTCCAACCATGTTTAGGTCAGCTTCGGTCCACATTGAGGCTGTTATGTCCCAGTTGCCCCGCTTCACATGTCTTCTTATCGCTTCGAAGAGCTCAGGATACTCCTGCTCGACGGCTCTGTACGTGACGGCTTGGCTCTGAGAAAAGCAGAAGTCAGGGTACTTGTCCATCAGTTTGACCATCGTGCTGAAGGTTTCCCTAATGGTGTTAAGGGTGTCTTCCCATGGCCAAAGCCAATTCATGTCTATGTGGGCGTGAGCAACGAGGTGTACCCTAAATTCCTTAGCTTTCTGAGATAAGATAGCCAGTTTGGCTCGGGCCTTGTTTATCTCTTCAAGAAGGGCTGAGGGCTTTCCATTGAAAGCCTCCAGTCTGAAGTCTTGGCAGGCCTTTTGGGTCAATTTCCCGTCAAGGAACTTGGCAAACCTAAGTTCTTGGATGAATAAGTCGATCTCAAACGCTGTCTTCTCGATGAGGCTGTATGATATGCTGAAAGATGGGACCACGACGGGTTCGTATTTTGGATGGAAGTGAATGGCGACGACATGGCTTTTGCTGGGTGTCGCCTTTTCATCCAACAATATCTTGTATTCTCCTAGATCCGCCCAGTAATCTGCGCTGAATACCTTCTCAGAATCCAGGTAGATCTCTATCTTGTCAAGGATTACTGACGAGAACATCTTCGCGAACGAGCCTGAGACCTCTATCCCTGCGATCTGTTTGGGAATCGCGATTCTGGTTCTGAGCCAAGCGTCTCCTATTCTAGCATCGACAATCTTGGGCAGGCTGACAGTTTCCCATGATGAATCGTCAAGATTCTGTTTGTAAGCTTCAGGGACTTCTCTTTGAATGAATTTCCACAGAATGTTTTGCCTGTATTCTGTTAACTCTTTATGCTTTTCTTGAAGTTTCGAGACGAGAAGAACGTAAACGTCTTCGGATTTGTCGCTCGCGACTGCTCACTTGGCAATATCTTCTTTTTTAATAGTGTCCTCTGAGAACATGAAAGAAGTTAACTTTTATGATTTAGAATTTCAAACGCGGTCAAGAATGAAGGATCTAAGCTGTAGCTCTAAGCAAGCTTCATGTGGGTAACTGCGAACAGGCAGCTTTTCAGGTTTCTGGGTACCTGTTTACCTTCTCTTTTTCTGTCGCATTCCCCCTTGGAACGTTCACGAGTGTCTGAGTTCTACAGTTATGCACAAATGTTTATTAAGTCGTAAGATGCACGTTACGGCAACCATCCGATGGTGAAACAAGAAGGAAAAGAACCATGTCTTCAAGAAACAAGAAGAAGTCAAAAGGCAGGAACACGCAGAATCTGGGGTGTCACACAGAAGCTGTAAAAGTTCTGAGAACGGTAGGAGACCATGAGGCTTTCTATTTCTACGAAGCTGTTGGAAAACCAACGGGCGAAGTTGCAAGGAACCTCTCTGATTTTGTCGATAGGGTCAAGTCTGTCAAGTCAGAGAGTCTGATGTTCCATCTTCAGAGAAAAGACTTTCAAAACTGGGTCGAGAAAATTCTCGGTGACTCCAAACTTGCCGAAGAACTTGAGAGGATTTCTCCTTCAAACAGTGATGACATTCGAGCGAAGATTCACGAAACCGTTGAAAATCGTGTGAGAGAACTAAGAGAATCATCTGTAGAGATCTCGGTTGACGAGAACGCTGTCGTCCTCCTGCCTTACTCTTAGAATTTGCCATTTTCTATATCGAGCCCATGCACAGGGCTTTTTTTTGTTGCATTAGTGTTCAGATTTCAGTTACTCCTTCGCTTCGCCATTTCCCGAAAAATATCGTTCCATAGCTACTTTCGGGTCAGATTCCTGCCCCCGCTGATTTAGTCCTTCACCCAAAATGTGGCGCCAGCCTCTGGACGGATAAGCTGCACCTGTTATTGCCTATTCAGTAGTTCCAGCATGGCGCGGATATCTGTTGTTGGGAGGTTGCAGACGTGGCTTCGGCACACAAACGCCGTTGCCTTGTCTCCCTCACCGTGCATGCTCTCAGTGAATTTGGCAATGTCAGTTATTTCTTGAGGCTTCTCGGTTGTGGAGCGGAGTATTACGACTTTTCTGGGAAGAAACTTGCTCCAAAGAGTTTGCAGCATCCTGGCTGTGTCTTCTTTCTGCGAGTCCCCCACAACTACTACTTCACTTGAGGGCCCCAGTGCGAAATCAAGGACGCTCATTAATTGTGTATGGGCAGAGGGATCGTTTGTCACTTCCGTTGAGAAGGCACGCATCAACTGTGCTGCTTCTTCTTCAAACCGTGTTTCTTCCGTCATTCGCGCCAGGTAGATCAAATCCAAGGCTGCAGCAGAATTGCCTGATGGATAGGCACCATCATAGATCCCTTTGCTTCTCAGGAGAGCTGTCTCTGAATAGTCGGCAGTCTGGTAGAAGCCTCCACGTTCTTTGTCCCAGAAGTGTGCAAGCATCTTGTCTGCTAGGTCGATTGCGTACCGGAGGTATTTCGTTTCAAAGACTGCTTCGTAGAGTTCCACGAGGCCCCAAGTGAAGAAAGCGTAGTCGTCCAAGAAACCGTCTATGCTTGCTTCTCCTTCTCGGTAACGGTGAAGGAGCTTGCCTTCTGCGTCGCATAAGTTTCCGATTATGAGGTCAGCGGCCTTTCTCGCTGCTGCCGAGTATTCAGGCTCATCGAAAACCTGGCTGGCCTTTGCCAAAGCCACGATCATTAAGCCGTTCCAGTCGGTGAGAATCTTGTCGTCTTTGCTTGGGTGAACGCGTTTCTGGCGAACGGCAAGAAGCTTTAGACGGGCCTCTTCGATTAGTTTCTGAAGCTTTTCTGGCGAAAAGTGCAAGTCCACTGCTAGTTCAGCGGCCGGTTTTCGTAGGTGGAGAACATTCTTTCCAGTCTCCTTGCCAGTTGTCGCTTCAACAAAGTTGCCTCCCTCTTCAATGCTGAAGACCTTTTTAATGAGTTCCGCTTCGTCTTCAGACAACGCTTGCCTGATTTCTCGTTCAGTCCAAAGGTAGAATTTTCCTTCCTCACCTTCGCTGTCAGCATCTTCAGCCGAATAGAAGCCGCCGCTTGGGTCGGTCATGTTGCAAAGGACGTACGCGATTACTTCGCGAGCTGTGTGTCTGTAATCTTCTTTTTCTGTCACCTGGTAAGCTTCGGTGTAAGCTATGATAAGCATTGCTTGGTCGTAGAGCATTTTCTCAAAGTGGGGGACACGCCATTTCGCATCCGTGGAGTAGCGGTGAAAACCAAAGCCTAAGTGGTCGTAGATGCCTCCCAGCCGCATGGCATCAAGGGTTTTCTCGACCATTTGCAGGGCTTTGTCGTGTCGAGTTCGCTTCCAGTATCTTAGAAGGAAGCTCAGGTTGTGGGGTGAGGGAAATTTCGGTGCGTTCCCGAAGCCGCCGTTGCGTTCGTCAAAGTTCTCTGCGAGGTGCAAGTATGCTTCGTCCAGGGTAGATTCAGCAAGTTCTTCAGTAAGCTGCAAGCTTGATTCATTTTCTCTCCCTTTGAGAAGCGCTGTGATCTTCTCTGCAGAGTCGATGAGCTCGTTTCTTTTCGACGCCCAGAGTTGCCTGATCTGCGGTACAAGTTGTTTCATTCCCAACTGCCCAAACCTGTTTTCTTTAGGGATGTATGTCGCTGCGAAGAACGGCTTCTTGTCAGCGGTCATGATTATGTGCAGAGGCCATCCGCCTGTTCCAGTGATCGCTTGGCAAACTTTTATGTAGGCAGCGTCTAAGTCTGGCCTTTCTTCGCGGTCCACTTTTATGCACACAAAAGTGTCATTGAGCATTCTTGCGACTTCTGGGTCTTCAAACGATTCTCTCTCCATAACATGGCACCAGTGGCACGCTGAGTAGCCGATGGACAAGAAGACCGGTTTGTCTCCTGCGCTGGCCTTTTGAAAGGCTTCAGCACCCCAAGGATACCAATCCACCGGATTGTGGGCATGCTGCAAAAGGTAAGGGCTCTTCTCAGAGATCAGCCTGTTAGACGTTGAATCCTTTCCAGAGGTCATCGTCAGCACTACCCTTGGTACTTATAGCATGAGCACAGAATAACCTATCCAGTAGGCGAGGTTTTGAGTAGTCTGTATGCTTGTTCCTCAATCTCAGCTATTTCCACCATCTTAGGTCAAAGTGCTTCTGGCCCAAATCTGTGTTGAAACAGGAATATGAGGGAATTGCGGAAGTAGACCCTGCAAAAAGTTAAGAGCATCATTGACAAACCATAGCACCGCGCCCGCCCCCTTTGCCCTTCAGGATTCTGTTTTTCTGCGTTACATTTGTACATGAAGATATACCAAGTCTGCACGGGCTACACAGTGTTCGTGGAATCACACTTGGAAAAGAATGAGAAAATCTTCTTCGGAATTGCGTTGCTGCTTGTTTTGTGCGCTCTGGCAAGCGGAACTGCATTATCGTTGCTTCAGGCAAGTAGAACTATCTCTAACACAGGATCAGTAAAGGGCATTGGAGTGGGGATCTATTGGGATTTAGCGTGTACAAACCAGACATCTTCGATCAATTGGGGACTCTTGGATCCGGGTTCGAACAAAACGGTGGGGATCTACGTTAGAAATGAAGGAAACTCCGTCGCTGTGCTCTCCAAGACTGTTCAAAACTGGAATCCATCAAACCTCCAAAGCTACGTGTCCTTGAATTGGAATTACGTCAATCAAACTTTGAGCGTGAATCAGGTTCTCCAAGTAAATATGACGCTAATTGTCTCATCAACGGTTTCAGGGATAACAAACTTCAGCTTTGACATAACGATAAGCGCAACAGGTTAGCAAAACCCTTCCACTTTTTTTGTCAACGAAAAAGAAACGTCAGCGCACGATTCCACATTGGGAAAACAAACCGGTGACTTCACGTGATTCTTCGGTTTATCGGTATGCAACAAAGTCATCATTCATAAGACCGCGGACCTGGCCATCTACGCTGGTCGACAAGAATTCTTTCAAAATCGACGTCTTGCATGTTCCTTATGAAAGTGATCACTTCCCTAAATTGGCCTGGAAGGTATATTGTCTCTTTTCCTGGGCCTCGAAGCGTGAACCCCGTTCTTGCCTCCACAGCAAACACCATCACAGCAGCCAGAAGCGGAATCAGAGGGATCAACGCCAAGAAAATTCCAAAGAATGAGGGCTGTACGAGTCCGCTTGCTGTCAGGGAATTCACCAGTTCATTAATCATAGACACCAAGACTGTTGGAAGAATTGATCTCAGAAAGAGCGCGACAAAAAGCATTAGAGCAATGATGGAGCCGGCAACAAGGGTCTTCCACGAGAATCTTCGGGTATGTTCGATGGACGTGACATTTACGTAAGGGATCTCGATGACCTTTCTTGAAATCACACCTCTCCTGATGAACAGTCTACGCCCAGTGGCTATCACTCCCCAAGTACCTGATGACCAACTCTTCAAGACATTCTCTGGTTCGGCTATGGTTGCTCGAACCTCGCTGGGCATCGCGATCAGTCCTCTCTCTTTAATCAACTCTTCTGACAGGGCTTCATCAAGTTGTCCAGTGAGCTTTGAAACAGTCATGTCTGACGTTCTTTGCTTGGCGTTGGCCGACATTTCACTCCAGAGACTTGAGTCCTCGCACAGTTTGGTGACCGCTGCGGCTGCACCTTCCACATCGTCCGGCCCCTTAACATGGATGCCTTCCTTACCGTCTCGAATGAGCCAAGCTTGCCCTTCAACGGCTGATGTGATCACCGGGACCCCCAAATACATGAACTCCAACTGTGTTAGCCCAAGAGCCTCTGACCTGCTCAGCAGAACGTTCAGGTAGGAGGATTTCATAAGCTGCACTTTCTGCTCCTCACTCACTTCTCCAAGGTACGTTACGTTTGGCAAACTCTGGGCGGTATCGATGACTTTCTGAGAATAGGACGAATCGCCCTTTCCAGCAATGACGAAGTGAATGTCTCTCCTTTCCTTCAGAATTTCGGCTATCTTGAGGACTGCGAGCGGGTTTTTGCGTTCTTCAATACTGCCCACGTAAGACACTATTTTCTTGTCCTCGTCAATGCTGGATTGTTTGAGGAAGTTTTTGACGCCCTGATCATTGCCTCTCAAATAGCGCGAAAAAACCTCTTCATCCACACCGCCAGGGTACAAGAAACACTTCTCTGGTTTTGCTCCCATCTTCACTTTGGCCTCTTTCTCCAAGGGTGTGACCACGAGAATGAGGTTGGCGGTTGAAAAGATTTGAGGAAGCGTGAGCCTGTTCCACGCGACCCTGAAAGATCTTTCAGTTAAGGAATACCTTTTTGGTGAAGGTTCCTGAAAATGAGACATGTGGCAGAAGACGAGAGGATCTCGATATCCGCCTATTCTCTTCATATACCGACGCCATTCTATGAATTTGGCAACTTCCTCGGGACCGTTCCACAAAGTGCTGTGCGTTATTAGAACATCTAAGTGGAAGCCGTCGACGATTCTCTCCAAGACTGGTATGAAGTCTCTAAAGCCTATTCGGCGAGGAGGCCATCTTGCTATATAGCTGTCCACTCGAATTATGGGTATGCCAAGTTCGGGGTCTCGTTCTGTGTACGAGTACCCCCCTGAGCTGGCCAAGTCTGCCGAAGAGACCACTTCCGTGCCATCATGATAATTGCTTGTGATAAGAAATGTTTCATGCCCAAGCCTGATGAATTCCTTCACCATTCTTTCGGCAACTAACTCTTGCCCCTTGCTCTTGCTAGTCTGATAAATTATGACTCCGATTCGCTTCTTCAGCAATTGACTTCCCTTGCGTCTGCGGGAAACGGTGTTTTCCGCAAATTCCCAGCGCGTGCTAGGCTTGCTTGCCTCGATGGGACTTGCCCAATCTCTACAATTATTGGTCACGGGAACTCATAAACCTACTTGCTCGATCGTTTTTCAACTGCGTTCGAGTCCTTTCTCGATTAGGATTGGTCCTAATCATAGGAAAATCAGAACGGAATCTGAGATCGTTTACGAGTAGAGCTTTCAAGAAACGTGGAACATCTTCGAACTTCACGAGGTAATCGCAATCGAGAAGTTTCAAGGGCGTTTCGCCATGGAGCACGCCGACGCTGATACTTGAGGCTCTGAAAGCAGGGTTATCCGTTTCCGAGTCTCCCAAATAGAGGACACCACTTTTAACAGCTAACTCCTCAAGCGTTTCCTGTAACGCTCTGCCTTTGTCAGGAGCAACAGGATAGACGTCGTAAAAGGGGCGATTCTCATATCTCAACAACCTCAGTTTCAACGCCTTACAGTAATTCGCGACGACTTCAGCTTGACATTTCGCTGCCTCTGGATCCTTTGTTCGCCGCCAGTCTACGCAGAAAGCGATTGTGCGGGCTTCAGAATCCTGTTTTTCCTCGATCTCAACCCCAGCAGCAGTGATATGTGATCTTGCATAGTCAATCGCACGAGAAATGTTTGGCAATCTCGATTCCAAGCATTCTCTTTTCAAAACTCTCTTTCCAATCTGCGTTTCCAGTCCGCCCATCGCTGACCATGCGTGGGCAAAGGGCGTCCTTGGCATCACAAACCCCAAGTCTTTCATAGTAAAAATCGATATCGGCAAAAACCTGCTAATCCGCCGAAGCATTACACCCGTTTCCAGCGGAACATGCGACTCACTTCTTGGAACATTCAGAGGACTTATGGTTCCATCATAGTCCGACGACAAACACTTCAGATTCATCGTTCGAGGCGCGTTTCCGTCTGGTGGACTATTTTGGCCCGTCAATGATCTTTTGTCCGACTTCATGGACTTGTGTTTGTAATCCTCCATGTTTGTCGGGGTTTTTTCTTTCATCGGTTTTCCAGAGACCAAACGGAAAAGTATGGCCTTCGAATTCCTTCGTTTTGCCAACCAACCTGCGCGAACTAGCTGATTGAGGTAGTTGCTCTCAATAGCTCGACAGCGTCCTGTGAGATCTGATACTTCTGTTGCTGTACATTCGCCTTTAGAGGCCACAGTAAGGTAGGCCTTTCGAAGATGATCAGGTAGCGAAAACAATTCTGATTCGGAAATTTCTAACGGTGGAGGATTCCAACTTGAAATAGAATTCTCAATATCATCAAGCCGATAGCGTATTTCCTGCATCTCTCGGAGAATTCGATCGAACATCGATCTCCTTACCAAGTTTGCGATCCATCCCCCTTTTTACTCAGTCTCTTCCGATTTATCATTCTTTTGGTTCATAGCGCCCGAGTGCAGATCTGACCACGGCTACTGGCACATGCCAAAACGGTAGCTCTGATCAAAACATTGCTAGTGACCATGACTCTTTCCCTTTCTCGATACCGCGTCAGTTCTTCTTGCTCTTTCGCATCTGGCTAGTGATCAAAGAGCAACAACTATATGGTGGTTAGTGTGCAAATGTTTACCAGAAAAACAGAATTCGAACGTGGATTTCGTTCTCAACGCTAGAGTGCACGTTCGCGCGCGTCAAATCGTTCGAAATCAGCGCGCACCACTCATGGTATATAGCATATGACAAAAACCAAGCTTGGATTAGGACTTCGGGAGAAGTGTCCACCTGCGAACGCACAATTCGCTCTAAGTTGCCGTCAGAAGCTGAGAAGGAGAAAGTGGCACAGCGCTAGTATTTTCCGACCTTTTTTCCCGCTCTATGATAGAAGCCTTCTTCGCCAACCCATTTAAGAAGAGTTCCATCTTTCCAATCATAGCCTTCGCGAACATGAATTGCAAGAACCTCTCCTATGAACCAGACATGGTCTCCAACTTCTATGGCTTGAACAACTTTGCACTCAATGCTCAGAGGACTCTCCTCAATGAGGGGCGCGCTGACCCTGCTCGCGGGGACCGCCGTTAGCTTTGCCAACTCAAACTTGTCCACGTCTCGCCCGGAGTTTTCCCCACAGATCTTTACGGCTTCAATGAGCTTATCATCGACTATGTTGACAACGTAAGCTTCGCTTTTTTGGATAAGCCCATAAGAAAATCTCGAAGGCGCTATGCCCACTCCAACCAGAGTCGGCTTTCCAGAGAAGTAGGCAAACATGCCGATGCTAATTATATTCTTCTTTCCAGAATGTTCACACGATACTAGGTACACGGGTCGAATCGGCAGCTTTCCAAGACCTTCCCGAACCGAAATCTCGCTCTTCATCAACCATCAAATCCTCCAGCGTGTTGTTAAACTTGAATTCTCTATGAAGGGTTTAGGCTGATATTTTCTTATTAAGTTTGCAGCATGTTAACCTCATCTGAGCTTGAACGGAAAAACACCAGCTCAAGCAGCTAGAATGGAAGCTCCGAACAACTGGAAAGGTCTTATTGAAGAAGCAACAAAATATGAAGCCAAAGTTCTAACGAAAGCAACTAGTCCTGAGACAGAAGCGAAAGAAGAAAGAAAAGTGGAGGCGATTGTGAAATGAGAAAAGTTCTAGTGGCACTTCCCGAAAATGTTGCTGATCTCCTGAACAAAGAGTTAGTTGGAACGATAGGTGAAACCTGCTCAGATACGTTACGAACAATTATAATGAGCTGGTTATCAGAGAAAGGATACTTAACGACAGGTGGAAAACATGACAAAGAGTAAGCATATAAAAACGAGAGCTTGCAGAAGAAACAGATTTGCTGGACACTATGCTTTCAAGCCTTGTGGAATTGCTTGAAGAAAAGGGCCTACTGACACATGAAGAATGGGAAAAACGGGTTAAGGAACGAGTCACTATTAAGTAGAGATGCAGGTGTTTACCATAAAAGATATGGGTTAGTATTTCATAACATTATTATATATGGTTCTGGAATACTCGATGCTGAGAGGAACGGTTTATGTTTAATTACGTTGACGGTTGTGAAAGAATACGCCGTATGTTAGACACTTTCTTAGTAAACGGCATTGATGAGAATCACCTAGAACCGCTTGATGATTTGATAAAGTCGGCTCAAATTGATGAAGTAAAAGCTTTGAACTCATATCAGCCCTTGTCTCAGCAAAGGATTTTGTTTGGGGCATTCATAAACATATACAATACAACTGAAGAAATGAGGGCAAAACTTAGAATTGCGCGTGCAATTCATGAAAATCCCAAGACAGTTGAACGAGCCTTAGAAATGATAGAAAGCCTATGTGTTGTTGCACCATACGTCGATGAGTTCCTAACCAAGGGCGGCACAAAAGAAAGTGGTAGAATAGACGAACTTTCAAGAGCATTATATAGGAAAGCCAACCGCCTTGGCTTTTATCAGAATGTTGAGGCCCAACTGAAGCACGCACAGATACGTGAGGCTGAGGTTGAAGCTTTTGCCAAGAAACTAACTGAAAACATCAAAATAGAAGTGGAGACCACGGATGAGACCTTGTAATGAGAATCTTGGTCGAAACATCAGTTCTGATTGGCGCATCTATTTTTTGGCAATGTGATGGCCAATCTGTAAAAGGATTCAGTTTCGATAAATGTAACGAACTACTATTTTTTCTCAAGGAACACCCTGAATTGGGTATAATCACTAAGACAATCGAAGATGAGGCTAGAAGCGTATTGGACAAAGCAGTCCTTAAGACAATTCACCAAACCTATTTCACTGATATTAAAGAAAAAATCAGAGCGATGACGATGCAACACGTTGTAAGTAATTATTGTCTTGATAGACTTGACAAATTTGTCGAAGAATGCTCAAGCAGATTACCAGTAGACACAAAAGAGCGTGACAGAATTAAGACACAAGAAATCGAACCATTTCTAAATGATTTAGTAATGAAAACCGTACGGTATGTCCAACCTGATATTCCCTCTTTCATCAAGAGCAAAGAGATCAGAGAAGAGTTGACAGATGTAATTGTGAAGTCCCTACCATCCAAAGGCATTGTTTACAAGGGAATGCCTGCAGATAGAGACTTAATGATAATGGCAGAGGCGGCTTTCATTTGTCGAAAACTCAAAAACGAAGAGAAAATCTACGTTGCGTCAATAGATAATCATTTCATACCCAACAAAGTGCAAGTTGGTTCTTATCTTTCTGGGTATAAGAAATATCTGGAAAACGAGTTGGATTCAACTGTGCGAGACAGGCTTGCAGCAAAATTTGGATTCATAGGTGACGAACCTGTGAAAATTCTGGAAGTTGCTAAACAGGAAACATCAGAGCAAACGACTTGACAGATGTCTAAGAACTTCAACGTGCTTGAACTGTATCACCACAAATAACGCAACAGTGTCGCTATTTGCCCGCTATTTGGACACCCTCAAATCTGATGTAAGGTGTTATGCATCTGCCGGAGATTTGGGCTTTCTGGGAGATGCCAGAGATTTGATTGAGCAGACCGCTTGCTTTGTGACCTTTCGTGTCTTGGCTGTCGAGCAGGAAGCCGTTGGTCTGGCCGCCTTTCAACGGTGTTGAGAGTTCTCCTTTCTTGATGAGGTACGCATTTCTGATTTCGGACCCGAAAGAGGTGGTAACAGAATCGGAAGAAGCGCTGGACAGTTGCTCGAGATAAACACCTTCTTTTGTTGTTTCTATCATCTCGTCTAAACTCATGTCTCCCGGTTCGACGAGAATATTCGTTGGCTGCACAGAAGGCAGCATTGCATACTTGAGGTCAACTCTGGTGAATGCAAGTGAAAACGCTGGGAGCTTTTGGCCGTTCCCTGTTGAGTCAACGTTAAACACGGCCGCATACATTGCGTCGTAGAGAAAACTCTTGTGTATTCCCTTTTCGATGAGGGTCGTTCTTGATTGGGGTGTTCCCTCATCGTCGAAGGTCGACGACCCAAGGGCGTAATCGAAGACTCCATCATCGTGGACGGTCAGTTCCCTAGAGCCTACTTGTTCTCCTATTTTGAACCTGGAGATTCCTCTGAAAACAGAGGATCCAAGACAGTGAAAGCCCACTGTGCTTGGAAGTATGTTTCCGAGGATTTGAGGAGGAAAGATAACCGCTGTCTTCATGGTTTTCGGAACCTTTGCCTTCAATGCGTCCTCAGCCAGCTTCACCCATTTTGGAATCTCCTCGTCTAGGTGCAAGTCATCTGCTCTTCTGACGAAACGCATTGGCCAATACTCTGCAAGCTTTCCTTCCTGTTCCGCTTTTAACGCTAGCTCGATGTAGAAGAAGGTTTCTCTTTTCTCTGCGTGCACTCCCTCGCTGTTGCGGATCAGAGTCGACACGTTGTATGTTCGAACCTTCCCGAACGTTGGCAGAACCGTTTCTGACTTTCTTAGAAGTGAAATCAGTTCCTCAGTCTTGTCTTTGACGACTGTCTCGGCGTCTGAACTGATCTTGGGGTCGGCGACTTTCACTTTCGGATACTTTGCGGGTTTTGGCAGTGTGTAACCTGGGTATTCAGTGATTCTGGCTCCGATGGAAGCAGTCTCTAGACATCTCCTTATGTGCGCGGGCCGCAGGGAATTTCCACTTCCGATGCCGATGCCGACTTTCTTGTCCTTTGGTTTTATCACTCTGACAGCGTATCCTGAGTTTGTTATCGGACCCCTCACAGTTTCGACGTCGAAGTTGCGGAGCTGAACATCGTATTCTTCAGCGTTTTCAACGTAGATGTCCCATTGGCCGATGCGTTCTTCTCTCAGAATTTTCTGGATCGAGTCTATTTCGCTCATCCTTGGCCCACCACTGCTTCAGCTCGGATGTAAACGCCACCGTCTCCGACCGGTACCATATCTTCATAACCTTTACCGCAGGTTCCCTGCTCCATGTCAAACTGGTCCTTCTTTCCTACGGCGTCTATTGACGCGATGAAATCAGGAACGTTTTCAGTCAGCGTAAGCATCGAAAGAACTCTGCCCACACTTCCTTTTTCTATTACGTAACCCTTTTTGGACTTCAGCTCCATTCCGCCTGCAAGCGGGTCCTCCATTCCTGAAAAAGAGCGCACGAACATAACGCCGCAGTCAATCTCTTCTACCATCTCGTCAAAGCTGCAGTCGCCTGGCTCAACGTACGTGTTAGTCATGCGAACAAAGAGTTTGCGGAGAAAGTTTTCTCTTCTTCCATTCCCCGTTGGCTCAGCTTTCATCAAAGACGCTGAGTATCTCTCGTGCAGAAAACCCTTGAGAATGCCGCTCTTCAAGATGTAGTTCTTCTTGCTTCTAATTCCTTCATCGTCAAAAAGGAAGGAGCCGTTTCCGCCCGGAAGCGTTCCATCGTCACAGATGTTCAGTTTCTCGAATCCGAGGCGCTTGCCAAAATACGGCACCAGATACGACCTTTTCCTCACAATTTGATCAGCTTCACAACCATGCCCAAAGGATTCGTGCGCAAACGTCCCCGCCATCCCTGGGTCAAGAATCACCTTGAAATGTCCTGAGGGCGGAGCAGAAGCTTCTAAGAGGCTGATTGAACTGTCCACAGTTTCCTTCACAGACTTTTCTTCCAAGTCCTTCACGATTTCAAACCCTGCAGTTCCTCCAGTGGACAGATAATCATAATCCATCTTGCCCGATTCTCTGACGATCGGTAAGATTTGAAGAGATATCCTCGGAACGACCTGCCGCAGCACACTGCCCTCAGTGTTTGCAAAAAGCCTTTCCAACACGGTGTCCGAGTAGTGAACTCTTGCGTTTACAACCCTTTTGTCGTGGCTCACGGCTTCGTTGTGAAGCCTTCGAACGTGCTTTAGTTTCTCTTCAACATCCACTTCAGAAGGGCTGATCTTTACGTTCAACTCGTCATCCAGTTCCCAAGGCCTGAGTTCCTGCAGTTTGACAGAGTTCCTAGACAGGGGTTCGAACCGGGCAAGTTTCCTCGCCATTTCCAGTACGTGCGCAGCGGAAAGATCGTAAGTGCTTGTCTCTCTCCATTGTCCCAGTTTGTAAGCCCTGAGAACAACGCCCTGAAAAGATGCAGGCGTCGAAACACGTTCCTCAGCATTATCTTTAGCTACAGAGACACCTTCAGCTCTTTCACAGAGTACATCCGCGTATTCAACACCTTTTTCCATCGCCTCAACTGCTTTGATTGACAGTTCCTTTGCCTGGTCAGAAGAGATTTTATCCGTGATGAAACCTCCCCGAGACTATGCACGATCGTGAATTTAAGGAAATACGCGATATCACAAGGATGTCCTGAAGCACTCTAACTTCCCCTTCCTTCTCACTTTACGTTATTAGCTGCTGATACAAAATGTTGGGCTATTAAACTTTAATTACCTCTGAGAAGGCTATATTGACCTCTCTTGGAAACCTAAGGCGTATGAGCGCTCTTATCAGCAGATACTTGGCGCCGTTAATCGTAGTTCTAAGCATAGCGTTGGGCTTCTCTCTTCCGCAGGTCGGAGTGATTTGGAAACCGTACCTGTCTGTTCTGCTGATGTTCTTGATGTTCTTCGTCGCGTTAGGCATAGAACCGAATGAAATCGCACGTGCGACGAGGAATTATTCAGTCATAATGATGGGCTTGTTCACAGCGTTTGTCATGGTGCCTGTGCTGGCGCTTTCTGCAAAACCCTTTGTCTCATCCATCGTTTACGCTGGGATCATTCTCGCGCTCTGCTGCCCATCTGCGATCGTCTCTGCTTTTTGGGCCAAGGCTTTCAAAGGAGACGTCGCCACCGCCTTAGTCATGAGCATAACCACAAACCTGCTTTCTATAATCACAGTACCCGCAACAATGCTGATTGCTATCGGCACAGCCCTCAATGTTGGCATTGCAAGCATGATGTTGAATCTGGCAGAAATAATCTTGGTTCCATTGACCGCCTCCTTCCTAGTGAGGGAATTTGTCCACCTTGACTGGAACAGAGCCAGCCGTTACAGCTCCAAAGCTGAACTATGCATACTTGCTCTCATAGTTTGGGGGTCTATCGCGCCAGGAGTTGAATACGTCAGAAACAGCATTGCAGAATTTGTATTACTGAACGTTTTCATACTTGGAATACTTGTACTTGCGTGGACATTGACCCATTTTCTCACCAAGGGATTCGGACATAAAAAAGCGGTATCACTTGAGATTGCGACAACAGTAAAGAATGCGGCCCTCTCCTTGGTTGCTGGCCTTACAGCGTTTGGCCCGCAGTTTCTCCCACCTCTAATTGCAAATCTCATCGCGCAAAACCTGCTGCTCATCTCGGCGAAGGCACTGACAAAAGAATGACCAAGCGCACGCCATGCTGGCTCGCGAGCAACGCCAAAGACAAAAAAAGAGATTGCAGGAGATGTCTTTTTTGATCTCTGAAAATGGTATATTGGGCTTCTCAGGTAATCATATATGAAGCCTCTATCATACGGTTGGCTGATGCATATGAAGTCCAAATTTACATATGTTGGAATAAGAGTCACAAATCTGCAAAGGTCCATTGATTTTTACACGAAAGTGCTTGGCATGAGGGTTAAAGGTCGGGACAAGATTGACCAAACCAAAGGCGAAACCGTCGGCCTGGAAAGCGAGAAAGACGGTTTCACTTTGGAACTCAACTTTTACGAAAAAGACAGCCCGTTTAACACAAAATACGTTGTGGGAGAAGGGTTAGACCACCTTGCCTTCAACGTGGACAATCTAGATAAGGCCTTGGAAGAAGCGAAAAAAGCGGGATACAAGACTATCCTAGAAATGAAAGCAGACGGCGGTCGATGGGCCTACATAGAAGACCCAGACGGAATCTGGGTCGAACTCTTCTAGAACCTTAAAGCGAACCAGACCTCTAGTTCCCGTTATACGTCTTTGGTCCAACGCAAAAGAACTTCAATTTGCCGCGCCCATTTGCAGACGATGCCCTCGTGTTTTGCCACCTCCTATCATTATATCAAGAAAAGCTTAGGCGCACTGGCTTGTTCCTAAATTCCCTTTTTCCAGTTGTGGAGCTGAGTTTTGCGATCCAAAATACACTCGCATGCACGCTAATTGGGGCTACCAGTGTTTATGCCAAGCGCGGAAGAGAAAGGGCAAGCTTAGGTTTGCAAGTTTTTGAGCTGCGAGTGATAGAAATATTCCGCCAACAACATCTGTCAAATAGTGTGCCTCGAGAATGACTCTGCTCAGAGAAACTATCGATATGGCTATTACCGCTAGCGATTGTCTGGTTTTGCTTCCCTTCGCCAGATTCAAGAATCCGCCTGTGGCTCTGGAGACATGGCCAGAAGGATATGAAAAGGAGGAAAAAAGGTTCTCATCATTGTCACTCATACCTGAACAGTTTGGTCTCGGACGCGCGAAAGCCACTTGTAAGAAGGAAGTAAGTGCTGTCGTTATAACCAAGAAAACCACAAGTTCAGTTGCGGAACCAAGATGTTTTCTTGACTTAAAACATGCGTAGAGCAAATAGACTGATGTGAGAACGGCCCAAAAGTAGAAATCACCTAGGTACGTCAAGACCTGGAAGGCTTGAAGCCCTATCGTTCTTTGGGTGAAATTGTGAAGGTCTAGTACAATTTTGCACTCTGGTTGATTCAACGGCAAGAAGACAACAAACAGGCCGATCACTATGGTTATGATTAGGTAGACAACCGTTAAGACGTAAGGTCTCTTCAAGCAGAAACTGTTCATATGATCCTGCTCTTGGCAGAATGGCAGATTCGGGGTTTAAACATTTTCTCTTGGCTTGCGCGCGCTTACTTTTTGCAGAATAAACCTTCCAAGCAGTAGACTGTAAGTTTCTCTTTTTCTGCAAAATTCTCCTGCCATCAAGGTCGAAAACATTTAGGTATGCCTAAAAGTTTATATGAGCCCGTGAGGAAGTTAGGTGTGCCTAAAAAACGGTGAAACGAATGTCCAGCAAAAGCATTGAAGACTATCTGAAGGCGATTTACATTCTTTCTCTGAACGGAAAATCCACATCCACAACCGAGATTTCAGAACATTTGAATGTTGCCCCTGCAAGTGTTACGGAGATGCTGAAGAAGCTTGCCAAAAAGGGTTACGTGAGATATTCACCGTATCGCGGTGCCCAACTTACTCGCAAGGGTTTTCAAGTCGCCGAGAAAGTCACGAGAAAGCATAGGCTGCTGGAACGGTTTCTGCATGATGTCCTAAGAATAAGGGAGGACAAAGTTCACTCAGAAGCATGCGAGATGGAACACGCTCTGTCTGATGAAGCGGAAGAGTCTCTTTGCCGGTTTCTCAAGCACCCTGACCTGTGTCCGGACGACAGCAAGATTATTCCAGCGTGCGATCTGCCCTTTTCGACGTGCGAGGAATGCATAGAACTGCACAAGAAGGATCTCGAGGAGTCAGGAAGACGCCAGCAGATCCCTGTCTCGATAAGCCAACTCAAGAAGGGCGAACGCGGCAAAGTATCCTTCATACGAGGAGAGCACAAGGTTCTGCAAAGGCTGTCTGACATGGGTCTAACCCCTGGCACAGAGGTGACTGTTGTGAAGTCAGCCCCGTTTCACGGTCCCCTAGAGATCCTCGTAAGAGGTTCAAGACTGGCCCTCGGCAGAGGCATGACCGAGATAATCTTCGTCGAGGCTGAAAAGGCGTGACCCAGAAGAAACTGATCATCGCCTTGGCCGGAAACGCAAACGTCGGA
Organism: Candidatus Bathyarchaeota archaeon; assembly: GCA_963707955.1. Taxonomy (GTDB): domain Archaea; phylum Thermoproteota; class Bathyarchaeia; order Bathyarchaeales; family Bathycorpusculaceae; genus DASPPK01. The sequence goes on from OY970176.1 coordinate 1,584,434, forward strand.
AAATCCGTCATATTCAACTATTTGACCGGTTTGCATCAGCACATCGGGAACTGGCCTGGGAAAACCGTTGAAAGGGCAGAGGGAACCCTCAGCTTCAAAGGCTACACCATAGACATAGTTGATCTTCCAGGCATATACTCTCTTTCCACCTATTCTCTGGAGGAACTCGTATCCAGAAAATACATAGCGGTTGAGAGGCCCGACCTCGTGATAAATGTCGTGGATGCCTCGGTCCTCGAGAGAAACCTGTTCTTCACCCTGCAGTTGGTGGAACTCGAGACTCCAATGATCGTGGCTTTGAATCAGGTGGACATCGCTAAGAGGAAGGGCATAGAAATCGACACTGAGAAGCTGGAGCAGCTACTGGGAGTGCCAGTGGTACAAACCGTTGCCACAAAAGGAGTGGGCATATCTCAACTTCTGGAAATGGCGATTAAGGTCATCGAAAAGGGACAGACCACGAGACGCGAGGTGAGGTACGGGGAGGAAGTCGAAGAAAGAATTGCAAAGATCACCGAAGCGCTTCAAGGCGTTCAATTCTACTATCCGAGGAGATACGTGGCAATCAAACTGCTGGAGGGTGACGAGGAGATCGCAAGAGAGATCGCCAAACTGGCCCCTCAGGCTTTGAACACAGCAAAAGAGCTTGCTGGCGAAATCGAAAATCTCCACGGCCACGCGTGCTCAACTGTAATAACCTCCGAGCGGTACGAAGTCGCTGGCAGCGTTGCCCGACAAGCTCAGAACTCTGTGCCCCCGCTGAAACCAACTGCGCAGGAGAGACTTCACAACCTCACAACCCACAGAATCGCAGGATACCTAATCATGGTTTCTTCGCTGCTTCTGATTTTTTTCGCAATCTTCACCTTCGGGAATTACACCTCAGACCTTCTGAGCAACCTCCTTAACAGACTGGAGCCCCTGTCCACGAACCTGTTTGGAACAGGAATCGTGGGTAGCCTCGTCTGGGGCGGCGTCGCAGAGGGGCTCATAGCAGGCGTGACTGTGGCCCTGCCCTACATAATCCCGTTCTACATCATGCTGTACTTCCTAGAGGACTCAGGTTACCTGAGCCGGATAGCCTTTCTCATGGACAACGCTATGCACAAGATAGGGCTGCACGGAAAAGCGTTCATTCCAATGATGCTTGGCTACGGCTGCAACGTTCCTGCGTGCCTCGGTTGTAGGATAATGGAAACGAAAAGAGAAAGGACCCTCGCCGCGTTTGTGACGACGCTCGTGCCGTGTGCCGCGCGCACGGTCATCATACTGGGTCTTGTGGGACATTTCCTTGGTATTCAATGGGCCTTAGCCCTCTATGTCTTCAACTTGGTGGTCATCTTCGCGCTCGGACGGTTGGCTTTCAGAGTCATGCCAGGTGAGCCAACCGCTCTTATAATGGAGATGGCTGATTACAGGATGCCGCAACCTAAGACTGTGTTGAAGGAGACCTGGTTCAGGTTGGCCGAGTTCATAAAGATAGCTTTTCCATTGATAATTGCCGGGAGCCTTGTGATAAAGGCCGCGGATGTTTTTGGCTTGTTGAACCCAGTTGCAAACCTGCTCAGCCCCGTCACTGTCGCTTGGCTCGGATTGCCGGTTATCACGGGCATAACGTTGATATTCGGTGTGTTGAGGAAGGAGTTATCGCTGATTTTGCTGGCCGCCCTTCTTGCGCCGGTGGGCTTGCAGGCTTTGACGCCTATTCAGATGGTCGTCTTCACCCTGGTGGCAATGTTTTACATACCCTGTGTAGCGACTATCTCCGCCTTGGTCAGAGAGCTTGGCGGGAAGAAAGCCCTGTTCATAACTCTGTTTGAAATAGCTTTTGCAATAATTCTAGGCGGAGTCGCATTAAGAGTGCTGACGCTGGTCACTTGACAGCGCGTGCAGTTCATCTAGTCCCCTTGGATGTTTGTTCATCCAATCCACAGCAAACGATTCCGCTTTTGATTCTGTCGGAAACTCAGGCGATATTTTCTTTCTTTCATCATCCCGCGCGCTAAAAAGGAAAAGACAAATGGGTTATAGATGTCAAAACTGGAGAAAAACCGGGAATTGGAATCTGCAATTTTGAGAAAATGCTACAAGTGAAGGGATTCAACAAAGTAGTTTTTGCGCGCGCTTCATAACAATCAGAGTTCGTTCCATATGCGCTTTCTCTTGAATCGAGTCTGCAAATTCGTTGAGTGAGTTCTGGTCAATCTCCATGGCTGACACCATATTATTGCTATGAACCTTTCCTTTTCAGAGTTTTGCATCCTCAACAATTCGCGCGGTTTCGGGTCTTTTAGGTTTTACTGAGGGGTCTGTTAACTAGCAAGTCTTTTTCTGGAGCTATAACATACACGTCGCTTCAGTAAACATGTGGGATAGCCTTGAGACATCTTAATCTGCACGTGGAAACGGCGTTGAACAGGAAACGGAAACCGTCGCGAGTCTGAAGCGACGCCAGCTATGCACAGCTATATATTTCAGAGTCTAAGAATTCTAGTGAGGTTCAACTTTGCCCCTTCCACTGGTTGAGCGATCTAAGGAAGAGATAGCTAAAGCTATTCGAAAGAAAGTTGAAGCCATAAACAGGGTCAGAGGGATTCGCCACCTCGATGTTCGAATAAGTGGGAAAAGACTTGACGTGGATGTTCACGTGTTCTTGGACAATGACCTCAAAAGCGAGGATACGCACGGGGTTGCTCTTGACATTGAAAGAGTCGTGAGAAACGCATATCCCAATGCGCGGGTTTCAGTCGACACGGAACCTCTTGGACCAGGCCAAAATGGTGTCTGGAAGGCCGTCAAGGATGCGGCGGAAGAAACACAGGGTTCAAGGGGCGTTCACAACATTCACATTCAAAGAATTGACGGAAAACTGTACGTCGATCTTCATCTGGAGGTAAGCGCGAACATGACAGTGAAAGAGGCGCACGATGTTGCTGAACAAGTCGAGGACAAGATAAGAGTAACGAAGCCAGAAATATCAGAAGTAACTGTTCACATTGAATCGGCATCAGACCGCATCTCAAGAGAGTTGGCAGGGGTCGAAACCGAGACTGGAATCATACATTAAGCATGTCGCCAAGCAATTTCCAGAAATCCAGAGTGTCTCAGGAATCGGGGTCCGTAAAGCTGGCGAGGGCATACACTTGACTCTTCAATGTCGTTTCGAGCCTGAACTTAGCATAAAAAAAGCGCATGAAGTCTCCAGCAAGCTGGAGAAAGCACTCAGAACTGCTTACCCTAAGATAACTAGGATAGATGTCCATGAAGAGCCGGCTTAGGTCATACCGATTTTTCTTCAATGCTCTGCATCGTTGCGGGTTGCGAAATGCCTATATCTGTCTCTAGTCTTTAATGGAAGCTACAAGCCCTATTATGCGCGATAAGGTGGTTCTGATCGAGGCGGATTCAAGAATACGGCAAATGAGAAAACAATCGACGCACGCAAAGACTGCTGGTCTATGTCCCCTGTGGATGCCTACCATTGCCTTGAAACCAATGAAAAGGGTCTGTCTGAACAAGAAGCTCAACGGCGCCTGAAGACATACGGATACAACGAGCTGGAAAGATCGAAATTCGGCTGGGCTCCGATTCTTCTTAGACAATTCAAGAATCCAATATTCGTCATTCTAATCGCATGTGCCGCTGTGTCATGGCTCTTCGCCACGATTGATCAGGCAATATCCATACTTTTGATGATTGTCATAGCCGTGGTCTTGGGCTTCATCAACGAGTACAGAGCTGAGAAGACCGTTCACGACCTTCAGAAGCGTGTATCTATCAGGGCTGTCGTCATAAGAAACGCCAAGCCTTCCGAAATTGAATCGAGGCTTCTTGTTCCTGGAGATCTTGTCTCTTTCTACGTGGGAGACATCGTCCCAGCAGACATGAGGATAGTTGAATCCACTGACCTTCACGTTAATGAAGCAACACTCACAGGAGAATCTTTTCCTGTTGAAAAGAGCTCTGAAGGTCTCGATGTTCAGCATCCCACGCCTCAGCAGTTGACAAACTGCATGTTCATGGGCAGCGTTGTGGCAAACGGGAGCGGTCGAGGCATCGTCGTGTCGACCGGAAAAAACTCGGAGTTCGGATCGATATCCAAGAGCCTAATTCGATCCCACCCTGAAACCCCCTTTCAAAGGGGTGTCAGGAGTTATGGAAACATGCTTCTTACACTTACGCTTGCGCTCGTATTGGGAATATTCACAATTAACGCTGCTCTTGGTCATAACATGATCAATTCTCTGCTTTTCTCTCTCGCAGTCGCCGTCGGGCTTGTGCCCGAGCTGATGCCTGCCATCGTAACGATCAGCCTCTCTCAAGGGGCGAGGAAACTGTCGAGGCTGAAGGTCATCGTGAAACGCTTAGTTTCGATAGAGGACTTCGGCAACATGGATGTCCTGTGCACTGACAAAACAGGAACGCTAACAGAGGGCAAGATCTCCCTAAAAGACTACTATTCACCGAGTGGAGACAAAGATCCGACGGTCATCCCCTATTCGCTGCTCTGCAACACCGCGGTTCTAGGGGAGAAGATCACTGGCAATCCAATGGATGTGGCGATCTGGGAGTACGCCATCAAGAATAGCGCACAAGAAAGTGTGACATCCTACGGTAGGATGAGCGAGATCCCATTTGACTACCAGCGGAGAATGATGTCGGTGGTAGTTAGAAAGGACAGCGATTTCATCCTCATCACTAAAGGTGCTCCAGAATCAGTTCTCTCCAGATGCGACTACTCTGAGACTCTAGGGAAGAAGGAATCAATACGCGACGTTTTAGAGTCAATTCGCACCAAGTTCTCCGATCTCTCACTCCAGGGATACCGTGTTTTAGCAATTGCGTATCGAAGCATAGACCAGAAGAAGGCTTACACGGTTGAAGACGAGGCGAACCTAACGTTTCTAGGCCTCCTAATATTCACTGACCCCCGTAAGCAGGATGCCCATCAAGCAATCATGAAGCTGAAGGAGATGGGGGTTGACGTCAAGATACTCACAGGCGACAACGAGCTCGTAGCGAGAAAAATATGTGAGGAAGTAGATGTCCCCTGTAAAAAAATAGTATCTGGCTCAGAATTAACTCAGATGAGCTCGACTGAAATTAAGAAAGTAGCAGAAGAGACCACAATTTTCGCTAGGATCACCCCAGAACAGAAGCTGGACATTATCAAAGCCCTAAAGGAGAACCAGCATGTGGTGGGCTTCATGGGTGACGGAGTGAATGATGCTCCAACCCTCTACGAGGCAGACGTGGGCATATCGGTCGACACAGCGGTTGATGTCTCGAAAGACGCAGCGGATATTGTGCTTCTGGAAAAGGATCTGCCGGTGCTAGTAGATGGTATTAATGAGGGCAGAAAGATCTTCGGCAACACCATAAAGTATGTTCTGATGGGAACGAGTTCGAACTTTGGAAACATGTTCAGCGCTGCAGCAGCCTCTATCTTCCTTCCATTTCTTCCAATGTTGCCGATTCAGATACTCTTCATGAACCTGCTGTATGACATGTCGAACATGACGATACCAACCGACAACGTTGATGAAGAGTACACTACGACGCCAAGGAAATGGGACATAGATTTCGTGCGAAAGTACACAATCTTCTTCGGCCCATTCAGTTCCGTCTATGACTTTCTCACCTTCGGCATCATGCTTTTCGTCTTCGGATGTTGGGCAGGAACAACTGGGAGCCACCTAGCAGCACTGTTTCAAAGTGCATGGTTCGTAGAATCATTCTGGACCGAGGTCTTAATCATGTTCGTCATCAGGACTAGGCGCATCCCCTTCCTCACAAGCCGCCCAGGGAAGTGGCTAGCAGGATTCATAATAGGGTTCGTCGTGTTCGGAACCATATTGCCATTCACACCTTTCGGCAGCTTCTTGGGAATGGTGCCTCTTCCAGCCGAATTCTGGATTCTAGTCGCACTTATGACAGTTACCTATCTGTTTCTTGTGGACGCTGGCAAAGTGTTCTTCTACAAGATATGCAAGTTTTGAAGGAGGAAATCGTGTTGACTATTGACCTTTTCACTTGGTGGGCTATCAGCATTTCCTGGAGCATCGCTTTTCTAATAGTGGCCGGCTTTTACCTCTACGCGAGCAGCAGAGCTAAGCGCAAAGAGGATACGCGGGAAGAAAGCAAACGAGAGAAGAATGATGAGCATTCAGTTAGAGCGCGCGGGTACAAAACTCAATTGAAAGCAACGGCACGAAGCATAGCCAAAAACTTCATTTTTACTTGGATTCTGCTGGGTCTTCTTGTTTTCTACATCTTCTCAGTCCAGCTGGGCACAGGCAAGCTGTCTGAGGCGGTTTTCGCCGTGGGCAACATCGTTGTGGAAGCCCTCTTAGTCTTTTATTTGCTTAGGAACAGGGATAAAATGCCTGCCAAAGAACAGACGGAAAAGGCAGGACGAGAATTGCATGCTGAAGCGCGCGCTCCAACAGAGAATTGAAACATGAAAAAGCAAGCCTGTAAAGTTTTCGCGGCAAATTGCAAGACTCAGAAACCGCTTCACCTCTCGCGCGCGCATTATCTAGACGGGTGGCGGCGGAGGAAGTGGCTGAGGCGGTTCTTCAGGACTCTTTTCTTTCCCGATCCGTGCTAGGACGATGGCGGCGACTAGGAGCACGAGAAGCACAACCACGATGGGCAAGTATTTCTCGTAGTCTTCCCACAGGCTGGTTACTAGAGGAGTAACCGTTGGAGGGGGAACAGTGCCTTCGGTCAACATCACGTAAGGCACATCGAACGGCAGCTGAACGCTCTGGTTGAAGACTCCTCTATAGAGCTCCGCGAATCCGTAAACGTCAAGTGTTGAAGAATAAACAACCTCGTTCTTTGACGAGGCGTAATACATCAGCTCCGGCCCGTTCAACGTGCTGGATGAAGAGGCATGCCCCAGACCAAGCGCATGTCCAAACTCATGCATCACAACGTCCTTCACGAACAAGCTGCTCGCGGTTGCGAAGCTGGTTGTTGCGTTAATAATTATTGGGGGAACCGGCTCGTGCGTTGCTAAGTCATAATCATAAGTCGTCAGGCCGACGACGCTGGAACCCGGCGGCATCTTGTCTGGAGCAAAGGTCACGAGCACATCGTAATCCTGCGTCGCGTTGACGTTGCTAACGTAGAAAACATAGCTCACCACAGGCAGCGAAGTGTCATTGAACGTTTGAGTGTAGTTCCATATGCTTTTCATCCAATCGTCCAAAGCTTCGCGGACGACAACAGCGTAGTCTGGTACGCTCCACTGGTTCATGTCAACAAGAACCCTCAGAGGAAATCTGGTCCACCTGAACTCTTCAAGCTCAATAGAATAGGAAGACTGAAGCAGCGCTGACTTCCCAGCTGACGAGGCAAAACCCACAAGCAAAGTCCCTACTAGCAAAAGGCACAAGATCGGCTTCTCTTTGATGAACATGACCATCTGCGAACCCTACAGGTCAGGCTTCCCGCACAGATTCTGTCTCCAACTGGGTTCTTAAGCGTGTTTTCTCCAAAATACATATCAGAACTCCAAGACACAAAGCAAGCGCGCACGCCTGTTCCTAGATCTTCTGTTAACAATTGCAGGTCTGGGTGCCAGCGCCCGCTTCAACAGAGAGAGGTGGGGTTTACCCGTCTTGGAGGTTCAGCAGCAAAAAACGACGGGTAGGCCGAATTTTGAAGGATCGAACACCTCACAACGTTCCCGAATCCGAATGTGCTCTTCGTGTCAGCCTAACGCCGATGCGCAGCGAGCCAGAGTCAGAAAGGGGAGGTAGCTCTTTTTTTGAAAGTCGGTCAACCTCAGGAAAAACAGACTATCACATCGGAAGTAGGAAATTTTGGAGCGCGCATGCGCACTACATGGATGTTAGGTCATGTTGGGGAGAACAGCACACCCAGTCTGTGACCTAGCCTTTTCTTTCCAAGTGGCTTATCAAGCTTTCAAACACCAGTTTTCCGTCTCCGTATTCGGACCTCCGTTTCTGTCTCGTCCAGTCTGGCTGTTGCCACCAGTAGAAGGCTCTTTCCGGATGCGGCATCAAGCCGAACACGGTTCCCTCAGGGTTGCACACACCCACTATGTCATGAAACGACCCGTTCGGGTTTGTCGGATAAGCACCCTCTGCGTACTCGCCGCTGCTGTTGCAGTAGCGGAAGACAAGCTGATCGTTCTCGTAAAGCCTCTCCAGGCACTGCTTCTCTTTTTCTTTTGCAAACATGAACCTGCCCTCACTGTGCGCGACTGGTACGCGAAGTACCTTTCCCCTAGGAATTTTCGACGTGAATACGCACTTTCCTCTGCTTTCATGCTTAATGCTGACCCATCTGCAGTTGTACCCTGGCGGAAAATTAGTGGCCAACGCTGCCTCAGGATAGAGACTGATTCCTTCAAAAGCCGGAAGCAACCCTGCCTCAACGAGCACCTGAAACCCATTGCAGATGCCGAGGATCGGACGGTTTTCGTCCACAAAAACCCTCAACTCTCTGCCCAACTTGGACATTATCCACTTCGCCCATATGGCTCCAGCTCTAACGTAGTCTCCGTAAGCGAAACCGCCTGGAAAGACCAGCGCATCATAGTCTAACATGCTTCGCCGCTTCACCATCTCGTTCGCATGCACAACTTCGGCTTGAACGCCCAGCGCTTCGAACGCCCGTCTCGTCTCAGCATCACAGTTCGTTCCGCCTACGCGCGAGACGCAGACCCTGATCTCTTCTCGCTTCACAGCCTAAACCCTCCTGCTAAGCGTTCGCTTCCAACTCGCTACAAGATCAGTGAGCGAAACGTCAACGACAACCTTGCCCGCCAACCCTGTGACACATAATCTAGGAGACTTTGTAACCCTGCCAATCTCTGCAAAAACCCTGCCTCCCATTACGGCCTCAAAGCGTTCCTTCGCCTCTCCAGAAACTTCTACGAGGAAACGACTGTTCGACTCCGAGAACAGCAGAAAATCGTCACGGTTCAACTCCTGCGAAGGAACTTTCCTCAGATCCAGCACGATCCCGTACCCACCTGCAAAAGCCATCTCCGCTGCGCTGACAGCTAAACCTCCTTCAGAAACGTCGTGACATGCTCTGACCAGTCCAGAATCAATCGCCTTGGTCACTGCGCCAAAGGCCTTTTTAGCCTGGTTCCTCCGCACTTTAGGCACGGTTCTTCCGATAACTCCATTCATTCTATAGTATTCCGAACCGCCGAGCTCTTTGAAGGTTCCTCCAACGATGTAGATCAAATCGTTCGGGGCCTTGATATCCACAGACACTGCGGAGCGCACATCAGGAACTATGCCTAGAGCTGTTATCAACAGCGTCGGAGTCACCGGGCCCAGAGGTGACTCATTGTAAAGGCTATCCTTCCCCGAAATGAACGGTGTACCGTAATCAGTCGCAAAGTCATAACATGCTTCGCACGCCCTAACCAAGCTCCCAAGCCTCTCTGGCCGTTCAGGATTGCCCCAAGTAAAGTTGTCAAGAAGCGCTATTCGTCTTCCGCCCACAGCCACGTTGTTTCGCACCGCCTCATCTATGACAGAAGCAGCCATCCAGTAAGTGTCTATTTTTCCGTAGTTCGGGTTCATGCCGCACGAGATTGCTACACCCTTCCAGCTATCATCCAAAGGTTTTAACACAGCTGCATCGTTGGGACCGCCGTTCTTGCCCTGCAACGGCTTCAACACCGTGTTCCCTTTCACTTCATGATCGTACGTTCGCACAACGCTCTCTTTGCTCGCAATGTTAGGCGAAGAAAGAAGCCGCAAGACCGTTTCTGCAAGGTCTTCTTGAGCGGAAATTTCAGGCTCTTCCAAGTCTGCTGCTTTATATTTTGCCGTTTTCGTCATTCTAGGCGGTTCAAACAGAAATAAGATGTCCATTTCTGCAACTTTTAGGCCGTGAAAGCTCAGTCTTAGTGTTTTGTTTGAGGTCAACTTTCCAATAGCAGCGGCTTCAACGTCTTCACCTCTAAAGACAGCTAACAAACGTGCGAGGTTTTCAGGCGGCGCTGTCAGGAGCATTCTTTCTTGAGATTCTGAAACGTAAATTTCCCATGGGCATAGGTCCGCATATTTCAAGGGAACTCTTTCAAGCTTCACCGTAGCGCCACAGTCAAACTTTTTCGCGGTTTCGCCCACGGCAGAGGATAGACCACCACCGCCTAAGTCTGTGATTGCAGATGCCAACCCGAGGTCTCGGATTTTGATTATTGCCCTCTTGAGCTTTTCCTCCTCGATCGGGTTGGCTATCTGAACTGCAGGGCGAGAAACCTCCTCTGATTTTTCCGTCAGTTCAGCAGAGGCGAAGGTCACGCCGTGTATGCCGTCCCGGCCAGTTTTCCCGCCCGCCAAAACGATGACCTCATTCGATTTCGCGTCTTTCCTAAACTTCTTGAGTGGAAGGAGCCCAACGCATCCGCAGTAGACCACGACATTCCCAACGTAGCTTTCATCGAAGTATATGGCCCCGTTTACCGTTGGAATTCCCATGTTATTACCGTAGCTTCCTATGCCAGCGACGACACCCATGTAAACGTATTTTGGATGCTTAACCCCAGCTGGAAGTTTCTCATAATCAAAATCCAACGGTCCAAATCCCAAGACATCAGTGCACGCGATCGGATCCGCCCAAACGCCTAAAATGTCCCGGATAACACCGCCTGTTCCAGTTGCTGCCCCTCCGAAAGGTTCTACTGCAGATGGGTGATTATGCGTTTCAACTTTGATTGCTACTCCGTAACCCTTGTCGAAATCGACTATACCAGCATTATCTTCAAAAACAGAGAAGCACCAGGACGGGTTGATTTCCTCCACAACTTTCTCTATGTACTTTTTGAACAGGCTGTCGATTTCCTTCTCGCCGAATTTTATCTTGCCCTTGAAAGTTTTGTGGAAACAGTGCTCTGACCACGTCTGTCCTATTGTTTGAAGCTCCACATCAGTTGGATTCCGTCTTTTTTTTGCGAAATACTGTTTGGCAAGATTCATTTCTTCCAAGTTCAGGCCGATGCCGAGTTCACGGCTTATCTCAACAAGTTGCTCGTTTGTTGCATTGTGAAGATTAACTTCAAAGAAGGGAAAAGGGGTTTCTCTGCGGATGTAAAGACTTGTGGTCATCGCTTTTCCTCAATGTTGACCGAGTAATTGTCCTTTGTTGGATTTGCCAGGAGCCTCTTGCACATCTCTTCAGCTTCAGTTTTAGCCTCCTTCTTTGACCGAGCTTCAAGAGTGACGGTGTAGACTTTGCTGACATTAGCAGTTTCAATTTCATAGCCAAGCTCTTTTAATAATTGTGCGGTCGTCTCGCCTTCAGGGTCGCTGTGCCCGGGCTTCAAGCTTACCTCGATTCTCAGGCGATATTTCATAGGCTAAGCTTGGGCCAAAATGGATTTAAACGCTTTTGCCACCATCAGAGCAAACTGCTAATCCAAAATGATTTTCTTACCCTTGGCGAAGACTCTGATTCCTCTGGAGTTCGTTACGTGGCCTATCTGTTCCGATTCTACTCCCAACTTGTTCAAAATGTCTAAGGCTTTGTTAGTGTCAGCTTTTTCCAAGATCGCCGCAAATCCCCATCCCATGTTGAATGTTTTGAACATCTCCTTGTCCGTTATCGGGCTTTTCAGTTCGCTTGCAGTTTTTTGGACCAAGTCGAAGATTGGCTGCTGTTTGAAGTTGTTAAATTCAAAGCCTATAGCTTTGGAAGACTTTGCCAAGCGGTCAAACTTGAGGTAAGCGTCGCCGGTAATGTGCACGGCAGCCTTCACCTCCAGCTTCTCTGTCAGTCTGAGAAAAGGTTTCACATAAATTCTGGTCGGCTCCAAGACTTCACGGACCAGCTCACGTTCTAACCCGTCAGGAACAGCGTCCGCCCCATACTTCCCACCCCACTGTTTGAAAAGCACTCTTCTGGCGAGAGAAATGCCGTTACTGTGGAGCCCCGAGCTCTTCAAACCTATTATTGGGTCCCCAGGGTTTATGTTCCTTCCTGAAATCACGTCTTCTTTAGCGACTTCACCTATTGCCGCGAAGATCATGTCGAACCCCTTGCCTGCGTGCAGACCGTTTATCAGATCGGCTACATCGCCAATTTCGCCGCTGGGAACGATGCATTCTGACTCGGCTGCCGCTCTTGAAATGCCTCTCATCCATTCTCTTACAAGCGAGGGGTCGGAAACCTGTGCGTGAATGTTGTCCGCAATTGCGATTGGTCTGGCGCCGGAGCGTATGACGTCATTGACTGCCATTGCTACGCCGTCAATTCCGATGGTATCATATTCCCCTCCTAGCTGGGCAATGAGCACTTTTGTGCCAACTCCTTCAATAGCTAGGTCTAGATAACGGTCGTGAAATGGAAATATGTTCCCGTAGGGAAGCTCGACAACTTTACCGTACCGACTGTGTCTGTAGGTCCGTTTCAATATCTGTAACGCCTTTTTTGACTCAGCTCTCAGGTCTCTGTCGACTCCAGTGTCAGAGTATGTGAGTTTTCGGGTCACCGCCAAGCCTTCTTGTTTGAAGTCTATCTGGTTCTTGATTTATAAAACATAATCCCTTCCCTTCAAAGTCGTGCTGACTTATTGAACTACTCGTGGGAACAGTGGATCACAACGTTGGCGTTCAATGTCGAGAAATGGCTCCGTTTGGAACTTGGCAGAACATCAAGGCATTTCGAGGGTTTTATCTCTGCCTCAGTAGCGGTTCATACACGATATTCGGTCGTCTAGTTCCATTCTCAGCAGCCAGAAGCATGCTTAGCAAGACGTAATACTGTCTTAGGAAGTCGAGTCCTCTTTCACTTGCCCTGTACACCACTCTGCCATCTTTTACACCTTCCTGAATGAAGCCCATCTCGATGAGAGAATTGAGAAATTTGTTGAGTTGGCCGGAGTTGATGCTTGCATGCTTCATTATGGAGAATCTGGCCTGTCTTCCATCCTTGACAGCTTCAACCATCAAAGCTATGATTTCGAAGTGGCTTCTGTACTTCTTGCCCAGAGGGAAGCCGCAAAGACGGTATCTATTCTGCAAGGGTAAATAGGACAAATCATGGTCAATGGCATAATTCTCCATATGCACCACTTAGATCTATTAACACTCATTTTAATCACTTAAGGAGTTTTTCTGTGGACCCTGTTGAAAAGGTAAACAGATGAGTTGAAAGAGTTGAATTCCAACATTTCCTGCGCGAAGCATTTATTATATAGGTCAATTGAAGCTATTGACTTAGGGAACAAAGGTTGTCTCAGCACCGCCTATTGCCAAGCGAGATAAAATTTCTTGAAGAAGTCGCCAATGCGGACTGTGTAATTGGCAATTTGCGTTTGCGAGAGGGTGAATATCAGTACACCCTTGTGAAGGCAATCGCGTCCTTCCAGTTGGAGTTGACGTTTCCAGACGTCAAGGACCTGATAAGAAGGTTATACGGAGAAGAAAAGACGCTTGACCTCCAGTTTGTTCGTAAAATCCAGACGATCCTGAAGAAGATGGAGAAGAGCCACATCGTCAGAATCTTGCCAAAAAGAAACCCATGGCAACTTCAACGATACGCGCTCTCAAGCTTCAAGTTTCAGGACAGTGACAAGAACCTTGTCGTTCTAGCGACTGACCAGCAGATAAAACAGATGCAAGATCTGCTTCGCTCCGCCTTGGTCCAACAAGAGAGAGGCAGAAGAGGATATTTCTGGGCTGCGGCACTGATGTTCTTCGTATTCGTCTCATATAGTGCAGTTGTGTGGGCACTTGTACAGCCCATCGTCAACATGATTGTTTTTGTTTCTAGTCTGTGTACGTCTGTGATATGCTCATTGGCGCTTGGAGAGATGCTTGCTCGCAGATGATTTTTGACGTCACCTTAACGTTTAATAATTCTGTAGACAGAGAATAAGATGGGATCAACTTGAAGAAAGGCATTTTGATTCTGCTGATTGGGTTACTTTTGCTGCTCACGTTTTCCTTTGTGAGATTTAGAGTATATGTGTATGCAAGCCCGGGCGTTATCTATGTTCCAGCCAACGGAACGATCCAAGCAACCATAAACAATGCAAGTTCAGGCGACACGATAATCGTTCCAAGCGGCACCTACCGTGAAAGTCTCAGCATCAACAAGAGTCTATCCATTGTCGGAGAAAACAGAACGACCACGATTATCGATGGCGATGGTGCCGACAACGTGATATCAATAAGCAGCGACAACGTGACCATTGAAAGTCTGACCATCACTAAGACCACCTCAGGGCTTTCTGGCGGCGGGATACTTGTGTCACGAAGCACCGGGGTCGTCATAAATGACACCCAGATCACGAACACTAGCACTGGGCTTACTCTTGACTTGACCACCAACTGCGCTTTTTCGGACGACGTTATTGCCAATAACACCAACGCAGTTTTGATCTATGGTTCAAGCAGCAATGTTTTTTCAAGCAACGCTGTTTTAGACAACTCTCTCGGCGTCGTCTTTAGTGGCTACCTTAACAACAACCTGTTTTCTGGTAACACGTTTTCAGATAATATTGTTGACGTTTTTCTTTCCTCAGACAGCAACGGGAACGTCTTTTACCACAACAACTTTTTGGACGAAAATCCCATTCAAGTAAATGCGCCGTCAACAAACGTCTGGAGTCGTGAGGGTGAGGGAAATTACTGGGCTAACTACAATTTTTCTGGACCCAGCACAGGCGGGATTGGAGATGAACCCTACTACATAGATAAGAACAACCAGGACAACTACCCCTTGATGGGAGTCTTTTCCAGCTACGACATAACATACAACAACGAGGAGTTTCAGGTAACCATTATCAGCAATTCCACGGTTACTGATTTCACGTTTGAGGTTAGCAGAGAAACGGGCTACAATATAGTCAGCTTCAGTGCTCTTGGGGAAGACGATACATTCGGTTTCTGTAGGATGACGATTCCGAAGTCGTTGATGTACTACCCGTTAATCATTGTGGATAGTGAAGGAGAGGTCGCAACGTCTTTATTGAGCGCCTCAGATAACGCAACTACTTATTTGTATTTCACCTATCCCCATGGGGACCAGAGCATCACTGTAATCTCTTCAGAAGCATTACAATTGCAGAGCGAGCTGAATGACGAGTATGCAGAGCTTCAAGCAGACTTTGACAGCTTGAACGCAACGTACCAGGCTGAGATCGCCAACGTGAACTCCACGTATGAGGCTCTGCTAAACAGCTTTGGCCTGTTGCTGCAAAACTTCAGCCAACTGCAGAGTAACTATTTGGCGTTGAACTCGTCTTTACAGAACAACTTGGCGAATCAGTCTCAAAGCATGCAAAACATTCATAATCTCACGTACATCTTTGCGGCAACAACAGCAGCCTTCTTAATAACCACGGTATACCTGTCAACGCGCGCTAATGGAAACAGAAAGCCGAAGGCCCGTGCCTTTGAAGAAGAAGGGCAAGCGAGAAGAACTGCCTTCGTTGAAGAACATTGAGCAAGGGATATATTTAGACTTACAATAATTCTCTGCAAGATTTTCTGAACACTGCGGTCGTAGTCTAGCATGGCCAGGACATCGGCCTCCCACGCCGACGACCCGGGTTCAAATCCCGGCGACCGCACCACGCCTTCTGCTGAAGCTTCTGTTCAGAAGTCTCCACGCACAGGTCGGTGCGTGACAAGAGGAGTCTGATGCGCCATGACCGCTGTTGTTGCTGTGTTGAGCTTTGCCCAGGGACGATATATGTTTGTGTTCGCGTTTTCGCAAATCGTCTATTCCACATGCCCCCTTCTCCATAAGCTGTCCTTCATTTGATAGCTGTGCAGGCCTTTTCTAGGATTGATAGATTGGCAATAGTAGTGGATAGTCGTATGCTGATTTCAACACATACCAAGTTTCTTCAAGTCGCTGAGTGTTGGCAGGCCACTTCTCGCGCCCATGGCAGTGATGGACCTTGAGGCGACGAAATTGCCTATTTTTCCCGCTTCATTGATGTTCTTGCCGGAGAGTAGCCCGAATATGAAGCCAGCGTCGAAAGCGTCGCCAGCTCCGGTGGTGTCCACAACCTTGACTTTGAAGGGTTCCACCAAGTGGCTTTCATCTCTGTCTATGACGTAGCATCCTTTGCTTCCCAGCTTTACAGCTAAGACTTCAACACCTTCATCAATTAGCAATCGTGCGCCTGCTTTATAGTCAGTCTTGCCTGTTAGCAATGCAATTTCACCTGCGTTTGGCATCATTACAGAGGTCTTGTCTATAATGGGCTCTAGTTTCGTTAATCCGATTCCTGCGTACAGTGCTCCAGGGTCGAAGCTCACTCTGACCTCTTTTGGCAGCTGGCCAACAATTTTCTTCTGCGTTTCGAATGACTGTTTTCCAACAAAGGATGATAAATGCAAGAACCTAGTGCTTGACGCATATTCACTGTCTATTTGGTCAAGTCTTATTGTGTCGTTCACGCCTGGGTCGATGTACAATGCGCGTTCTCCCCCTTTGCCCACGAAACCCATCACTTTGCCGCTTCTTCCCGTCGTCGCAACCGTTACGCCTCTTGTGTCAACGCCTTCTTTTCGAAAATCTTGAAGCAGCATTCTTCCTTCAGCGTCGCTGGCAACCTTACCGATGAAACCCACCTTGCAGCCAAGTCTCGCCAAGGCCACCATGGTGTTTGCCGCTGAAACCGCCGCAAGCCTCTGAGTGATCGACTACAAAACTTTCTTCCTCGGCAACGGCTATTCTGTTCACCTTAAACAGCTTGTCAACGTTGAGGGCGCCGAATCCTACGGCATCGAGTTTGCTCATCGAAACAGCTCTTTCAAATTTATCTTGTAGTCGCCCAACTTTCCACCGTAGTTTCCTGCAGAAATCCTCACCACGCCATCAACGCTCAACGCCGCTTCTATGCCGGCCTTCATTGCTTTTCTAACCGCGTCCATGGAGATGCCGTTGATCACTATTTCTGGGATATAGTTGACGCCTTCTGGCACTTTGGACTCGCCTTTTAGCTTCCTTTTCAGGGAGGGGCAGTACGGATGGTTTGTGGTGGGTCCTATCAGCGGGAAACGTGTTTCAGTCTTCGACCCGGCTGAGCAGACGTCGAATGGTGTTGTTACGCCCTCAACCTGATGTATGGCTTCCAGTGCTTTCTTTCCGGCGTCGACTACTTGTTTTTTCGTTTTGCCCATGTACCAGAAGTTGCCGCCAGCGATTCCTCTCGCGTAGCCGATGTAGCGCTCTATGAGAAAGTCAGGCACCATGATTGGAACGACGATCACTTTTTTTCCGTATAGTTGCTCTTCCCACTCATACCCGTCTCCGCAGTGTCCAACCCTTTCCATCATGTCCATTTTCCCCTCAGGCTTCACGGACAAAGCGTCGAACACCGCTGTGAATGGTTTTACCAAGATATCTTGACGAATTCGGTAGGAAAGCTCCTTTTCAAAACGGTCAAGCATGTTTTCTAAAGGTTTCCCTCTGTCTAGGCCCTTCCAGAACTGCAAGATTGCTCCTTTTCGGTCGTCGGGCGTTTCATTCTTCCCGAGCAGTCTTTCGACTCCGCTGTCAAGTCTGCCTATAACACCCGACGGCGTTGCGGTCGCATCGTCAGCAGCCTTCTTAACTGTCTCCTCGTCATCGGCGGTCACTATCACGCGACAGTATAATCCTGAAAAGGCTTCGGCATATGTGTCTTCAATCAAGTTTTTCTTGATCAAACCTATCCTAACCTGCTGATAGCTTCTCCTCTGACCTTCTTTCTAAACGCACTACTCTTCTTCGCTATGTCTCTCATGTTTTCTCTCGTTATTATTCTGGCTTTGGGCAGTTCTCGAGGATGCAGTTTGAGAAAACGTTCTCGCAAGTCCTTGTTCACTGAACTATTCTCTAGTGTTCTGCGATTCCATTTCGCCACTAGGTTTAGTGTTTTCGTTTTTCCGAACCTGATGAAAATGTCGGCGATCAGCGCTGTGGTCAAACTGTCCGCGGAGAGCAGTGCGATTTCAGCGTTTCTGACAGCGTATTGGTTCCCGTTGAATGAAATAGTCAGACCGCCGTTTTCCTTCACAAGCTTGAAGGCTTTCTCGTCAGTTATGCTGTCACCGACATACATCGTGTTCCTTAAATCCACGCGTTCCTTGCGTGTGATGTCCTTTATTGCTTCAGCTTTTTCTCTGCCGCCAACAGGTTTGACTTCAGAATAGATTTTTCCGATTGGCATTTTGGCAATGGTTTTCCAGAAAATCTGGTCCAGCCTTCGAATTGTTGTCTGTGTCTCTTCTGGAAGGTCTTTTAGGCTCTTCGTTTCTGCTGGATTCTCGAACACGGGTAACTGCGCGATTTCACGGCCAGCCTTTTTTAAGCAGTCTTTCTCCTCTGAGGTTATGGTGTATGCGTCCAAGCTGAGTTTAGTGCAGTAGGTTTTCTCAAACGAAAACTCGAGAGCCTTGCATAAGGCCCTGATGTAATGTTCGTAGCTTGTGCTGATGATGTATGCCGGCGAAATGCTTCTCACGTGTCGAAGCAAGTTCCCTGCGTGTGCGATCAGGACGAGGTTTCTGGCAGAAAACTGCCTGATCTCCTCGTCTGTGACATCGTAAGCCTTGAGGAAGGGTAGCACAAGCTTCAACGTGTCGCCTGCCTGGTAACCAGGTCTTCTCAACACGTCTGAAAGGGCATCATCATACCTGCTTACAACGGTGAAGAGTCTGTCGCCATGTGGGACAAAATGTGACAGCGTTTCGAGAGCGTTGTCGTTCTTCGAAATGGGTCCTTCACAGTCTGTGATGAAAAGCCTCTTCACGACTTTCGCCTCAACTTCTCCATGTGTCTTACGCTCTTCTCTATGTGGTCTTCTGAGGCTATGTCGGTTCGATTCCAGAGGGCTCCACCCCGTATTGCCTTCAAGCCTTCAAGGGAGATCTGCCGAGCTTTTTCTATGCTTTCGCTGATCCCCACGGCGCACACAGCTCTGGATTTGAGGGCGAAGATCCTGCCGTCGCGTTTTTCCATTGATGCAGGGTAGATTCGAATATCGCCACCGTATTTCTTGCTCAGTTCATAAGCTCTGGTCAAGTCGACTGGTCTGTCAATGCTGTCTGCCTTGATAAGGCTTGGGAAGGTTTCTGCGTATCCGCCGTAGGAAGGTGGAGCCTTGTAGGTTACTACGGTCGCGGCTTTTTCTAATTGGAGCCTTGTCAAGTTTCCTTCCAACATTTTGAAGCAGACATCAATGAAATCATCCTTCAAAACGGGCATTATGTTGATTATCTCGGGGTCTCCTGGTCGACTGTTGTTCTCAAGAATCTTCAGTTTTCTGCGTGTGTGCATGAACGCAACGTAGAAAGGAACGCCTCGAAGGGCTGAGCTGTCTTCTTCTTTCCATTCTTGAAAGATCGTGTTGACGACGTTCAGCTCCTTGGCGCGATCAGCATCGGTCAGAAACGGCAACACGTCTCCGACGCCCTTGTACGAACCCATTCCTCCTGTGTTCGTTCCCTTATCGTCGTCGAACGCCCGTTTGTAGTCTCTTGTATCCGGCAGGGGTATGAGGTGTTTTCCGTCGCAGAACGCCTGAAAGCTTGATTCCTCTCCTTCGATTTTTTCTTCTATTATCACTGAACCGTGCTGGTAGTTTGAGAGGAAGTGCTCGAACAGCTGTTCTCGGTTCGTAAAGTCGTCACCCCAGACACCGACGCCCTTTCCAGCCGCTGGCTTGTCCGGCTTAACTACAGCTTGGTCAGCCAGTTTGTCGAGCCAATCGTAAACGTCCTTCTTGACTTCTGCAAGGGTTTTGTACTCTTTTGGGTTGAATATCTTGAAGCGCGGGTTGACTTCGGGGGCGACTCTTTTGAAAAAGAGCCGTTGTTGAACCTTGCTTCCCTCGATAGCGCATCGCTTTGTTGGACAGATCAGGGGTATTCCTGTTCGTTTCTCTATGAGATCCCGTATTCCCTCGATTATCGGTTTTTCAGGGCCCACGATGCCGAAGTCAATTCTATGTTTATTCATCTCTGCGAATTTGCAGATTTCCTCAACATTGAGGTCAGGTATTACAACGTGTTTTGTTGCCCTTTTCGCGTTGAAGGGGTTGCGTTGCTTATCGGCAACGTAGATCTCCACCTTGTAGTTTCGGCTGCGGGCGAAAGCGTCAACCATGGCTGCTTCTCTTGACCCATAAGAAACAACGAGTACGCCTACTTTTTCCATGAGTAACCCTTCTGCCATCGGATTGACCGTGAAGACCAGTTCTTGTGCTAGGCTCTTGGAACGGCTTCTTCCATTTCGTACAGTCTTTCTCTCTCTTCAAAACCCTGCAAGAACCGTTTCTTCATCTCATCGGCTATTGCTTGGGCCAGCGGTGTTGGATATTTGCCTGTTATGCACCCCGTGCACAACTCGTCTTGCTTAAACCCCGTTGCTTGTACCAAGCCTTCGAGTGACTGGTAGCACACTCCGTCTGCCCCTATGATCTTTGCGATTTCTTCTGTGCTGTGTTTTGAGCCTATGAGTTGGCCATATGTTGCCATGTCTATTCCGTACAGACATGGTCCGACTATCCGTGGAAAAGTAACGAAAACATATACTTTCTCGGCGCCCATCCTGCGCAATTTGTCAACTATGACCCTTGTCGTGTCCCCTCTGACGATGCTGTCTTCGGTCACTATGATGCGTTTTCCTTCGATTCTGGGACCGAGGATGTTGATTTTCCTCTCTATCGTTGGGCTTCGGTCCTTGCTAAGTAGGATGAATGCCCTCTCGGTTACGTAGCGGTGTCTTCGTGAAGCCCTTTCCCATCTCAACCCAGAAGCTTCGTGAACGCCGAGGGCCGAGTCGTCGCCTGTTTCAGGCACGGAAAGAATTATATCCGCGTCCTTGACAACCTTCGGATTCTCTCTCACGAGGTTTCTTCCAAATTCTTCACGAATCTCATAGACGTACTTGCTGTCAAACCGTGAGTCTGGCCTTGCAAAGTATGCGAATTCAAAGGCGCAGAAAGCCTTTCCTTTCCCGTTTACGAGCTTCTGCCTTTCAAACCCTTTGTTTGAAACCGTGACGAGCTCTCCCGGCTGCAGCTCGAAATCTCTTACGAAACCGTTTATGTCTAAACTGGCGGTTTCAGAAGAGAATGCATACGTTGAGTGGTCTTCGCTGTGGCCTGCGCACAACGGCCTTATTCCATGCGGGTCCTTAAAGGCGAAGAGATTGCCGTTTTGGTCTATGCACGCCACAGAAAAGGCTCCGTCGATTTCTTCCATACATGTCCCAACGGCGGATGTTAGATCCTTTCCTTTCAAGAGTTCGATCAGCAGTTTGTAGCAGATCAAATCTGCGTCGCATTCAGATGTAAACTGTGGAAACTCCTTGCATATCTCTTTTCGAAGCTCGAACGTGTTGACCACGTTGCCGTTGTATGAGACGGCGAGCCCATGACCTTGTTTTGAAGCTGTCACTGGTTGCGTTCCTTCCACGAGCGATTTCTCGTCGCATTTTCCGGACGTTGTGTACCTCACGTTTCCAATGCCGACATTTCCAGGCAACCGGCCAAACCATTCTTGAATTGCGCTCGTTCTAATCTTCGGCACGAGGTCGAGGCTTCTGTGAACGTGGAACTTTCCATCAAAATACGTGAGGAAACCATGAGACTGATGTCCCCTGTGGTTTTCAGCCCGTAAACCCCAATAAATGTATTGAAACACTGGCCGTTTATCGTAGTTTACAGCTGCATATACTCCACATGCGATCTTCGGCTGGTCTCCCATGACTGGGCAGTAAGGGAACCGCTATTTATCAGTTTTGAGCACATTTTTAACTAAAAACCATATCGGCTTTTACAAAAACAATGCTAATCGAAGTCTCATGGGGTCAGTCTGAACTTGTCTCGAGGATAAAGTGTGACTTCTCTAATGTTGTTCTTACCTGTTAACATCATTGTCAGCCTTTCCAGACCTATTGCCCAACCTGCATGCGGCGGCATTCCATAATCAAAAGCTTGTAGGTGGTGCTTGAAGGCTTCTGGGCTCAGACCCTTCTCCCTAAGCCGCTTTATGAGCAGGTCTTTTGAGGCTATTCTCGTACCGCCTGAAACGAGCTCCAACCAGCGCCACATCAGGTCGAAGCCTTCAGAGATTTCGGGGCAGTCGTCACGCGGCTTTGTGTAGAAGGCTCTTGTCACCGTTGGCCAGTCAACTATGAAGTAGAAGTACGGATGAAGCTTGCCCAGCTTTCTATAGGCTGGTGTCGGTATGTCCTCTCCCCATGGAATCTCCATGCCTTCTCGGTTCAGTTCTTCGAGAACCTCAGAGTATTTTAATCGTTTGAAAGGAACGTCCGGCACCTTCAAGCTGTGTTTCAGCGTCTTCAGTTCCCTTTGACATTTTTCAGCGACGGTCCTGCAAACGTGCTGCATGAGCTGCTCAAGTATCTGCATTACATCTTCAGCTGTTGCGAAAGCCTGTTCGATGTCTATCGACACAAACTCGCTCAGGTGGCTCCGAGTGTGCGACTCTTCAGCTCTGAAAAAGGGTCCGATCTCGAAGACTTTTTCCAGGCTCATGACAAGCTCTTCTTTGTACAACTGCGGGCTTTGAGCCAGGTATGCTTTTCTGTCAAAATAGTCAAGCTGAAAGAGTGCGGAGCCTCCTTCTGTCGCTGAGGCAATTATGCGAGGCGTGTGCACCTCTAAGAAACCTCTTTCGAACAGGAAACCTCTGATTGCTTCTACCGCGGTGTGTTGGACCTTGAAGACCGCGATGTTTTTTTCTCGACACAAGTCTAGTGTTCGTGCTTCCAAGCACGTTTCGATACTTGCTGGGGTCTTGTCACAAATGTCTATTGGCAACTCTCGCGTGGCCGTGCTCAGAATCTTGATGTCCTCCGGTAGGACTTCGACGCCTCTTTGCGTCATGTCAGTCTTCTTCACCGTTCCTTTCACGGCTATGCTGTAGCGCCTCTGCAGTCCGTCGGACTTCGATATGACTTCGCTGGGGGCCTTCTTTCGAAGGATAGTGACTTGAATCGTGCCTTCCCTGTCCTGCAATATTATGAAGCGAATTCCACCCAGGTCTCTTATTTCCTGGATCCAACCGAAAAGGGTAACCTCTTGGCCGTCGAGGTCAGGTTTAACGTCAACAGAATAGTGCGTTCTGCGCCAATCATCAATGGAATCCAGTTTCATGAGAGCCTTTCACCGTGCTGCCTAGTCCGCAAACTCTACTCGCAACGTTATGTTGCGAACTCTACTGGCGATCTCCTTTAAAGCCTTTACATCAAAAGACGGGTGTGTTACACGTCTTCTTCGCAGAATAACTCGAGTTTCCATGCTTCCGTCTGGCAACCATATCGTGTTAATCGTCATTATGCTGATTGGGGCAAAAAGGTCTTCTAGAAATTTTCTGTCATCAACGCCGTACTCTAAAACACGAATGTTCTTGCCTGTCTCGTCGCCTATTGCTCTGACGATCTTCCCTCCGTAACCCAGAAGGCGGGGGACATCTCCGGGGCCAACCACTATCGCCAAGGTGCCGTCGGCATCGATTGCTTTGTGAAAGTATAAGTTTTGAAGAGAGGGGTACTTTTCCTCTAACGACATCATTATTCGGGCGATTTTCAGGTCAAGCTCGCTTATTTCTCCAGACTTTACTTTAGCTAAACACTTTTGGCACAGCATACCACTCTTTAGACAGAAACTGCAAAGCCCCATCTTCAACTACAAAATCGCCCTCCGCGAACAAAGGAGGGGCGGCGGAGCATTGACCCTAGCGAGAAACGATTCCTAGCGTTCAAGCGAGATCTCGATTGTGCTCACGTTTGAAGGCGAGCCACCCTCTTCTCTGGGTGCCATCTGCTGTGTTCCAATGCCAACACTTTTGACTTTTACGTCCGGCAGGAATCTGCGTCTGACGACTTCGACGACATCGACTGCTCGACTTATTGCTCTCCCTCGTGCCTTGACGTTCACTTCCTTCGCTCCGCCGTGAAAGAGGGTTATGCATGCCAGTACATAGTTCATTACTGGCTTGTTTCCGATCAGCACTGCGTTGCTATCAGACATTTTGTACCGCCTTACTCCTAAGTTTCATTTTTTCTCTAGGTTCGATAACCTTCCTTCTCGGCAAATAAATACATTACGGTTTCAATTCGCAGTTGACAAAACGTCAAATCCCATCGCATTTAATCCAATTTGCCTCTGTCTTGCTAAAAACTTAAAAGAGAGCTACTATTGTAAAACTCTGACTTAACAAACTACAACGATGAGGAACAGTGTATGGAAACGCTCACAAGACGGTCAATGCAACTACTTCGAATGCTCTACGAAAGAGGCGAGTCTACAAGCACCTACACCCTTCGCTTGAAGCAAGACGAACTGGCAAAACAGCTTGGCATAAGCAGGCAGGCCTTGAACGTTCATCTGAGAAAACTCAGGGATCTACACTACATACGTACAGGCAGAGGCTTCATAGACGTGACAGATCAGGGATTAAGCGCGCTTGGAATATCCTCTACACCCGCCTTCATTCTGATCAAGGTTTCACCGCTCAAAAGAAGTTACGTGTACGAGAAAGTCAAGGAACTTGCCGTTCAAAGGGCGTTTAGAATCGCAGGAGACGTTGACGCACTCGCCGTGGTTGACAGGGAGAAGCTTGATGAAGTATTGAAAAAGCTGTCTTCTGTTGATGGTATACAGGACACAAAGTCCTACGTCACGATAGAAGTCATAAGATGAGGGGGGCGAGGGGTTGAAGCTTTACGAGTATGAAGCAAAAAACATTCTTGGGAAACATGGCATTACAACGCCTCAGGGCGGATTGGCGACGAGTGCGGGCCAAGCTCGCGAAGTCGCCGCTAAGCTCAGGCTGCCAGTCGTGATTAAGGCTCAAGTCTTGGTCGCTGGAAGAGGAAAAGCAGGCGGCATACTTTTTGCCCAGTCGGCTGAGGAGGCTGAAAAAACAGCAGAAAAGCTGCTGCGCATGAAGATAAAGGAGATGCCTGTCAAAAGCGTCTGGGTCGAGGAGAAAATTCAGGTTAGGAGAGAGCTTTACTTTGGCATAACAACTGACAGACTTAACCGATGCTACGTTGCTGTCGCTTCTTCACTGGGAGGCGTGGACATCGAGGAAGTAGCTTCGAAAACGCCTGAAAAAGTGGTGAAAACCTCCATAAACCCGCAGCTTGGTCTCCGCTCCTTTCAAACCAAAGAAATTGCTACGAAGATGGGTTATAGGGGCAACCAGATATCTGACTTGGGAAAAATCTTGGAAAGACTTTATGCTGCTGGGTTGGAAAATGACGCTGAATTGATCGAGATGAACCCGTTGACGGAGACTGTGGAAGGGAGATTTGTGGCAGCGGACGCAAGGATTATCGTCGATGACAACGCGTTGTTCAGGCATCAGGATTACAAGAAGAGGCTTTTGGAAGGCGAAAGTGACCTTAGTCCACAGGAGGTGGAAGCCATGAACAACGATCTGGCGTACGTTAGACTTGAAGGTAACATAGGCGTGATCGGCAACGGAGCAGGTCTCGTGATGGCGACACTGGACACGATCCAGTACTACGGGGGAAAACCAGCCAACTTCTTGGATGTCGGAGGCGGAGCGCCATCAGAAAAAACGGCCTTGGCGCTGAAAATAGTGTTGTCTGATCCGCGGGTTAAGACACTCTTCATAAACATTCTAGGCGGCATCACGCGCTGTGACGAAGTTGCACGAGGCATACTTGAGGCGAAACGGAAGGTCGGAGTCAACATGCCCATGGTGATCAGACTCGTAGGCACAAACGACGCGGAAGGCAAGCGAATACTGAAAGAGGCCGGGATCCACGTGCTAGAAAGTATGGAAGAGGCCGCTCGGCGAGTCGTTGAAATGTCCAAGTAGGGAGGCAACAGGCTTTGGCAATAATAATTGGCAAGAACACACGGGCAATCGTTCAAGGCATAACCGGATCGCAAGGAAGTTTCCACACTAAGCTCATGATCGACTGTGGAACAAGAATAGTTGGTGGCACCTCGCCTGGGAAGGGAGGATTGGAGGTGCACGGCGTTCCAGTCTACGACACCGTTGAGGAAACCCAGGAAAAACGCCGTGCCAATGCTTCGATAATTTTTGTGCCGGCGCCGTTTGCAGCAGACGCAGCGCTTGAAGCGCTTGACAACAGTATAAGAACGGTCGTGATAATAACCGAACACATCCCGATAAGAGACGCTATCGAAGTCATGGCCTATGCGAGTCAGAAGAAGGCAAGGATAATTGGTCCAAACACGCCTGGCATAATAACGCCTGGAGCCTGCAAGCTCGGCATAATGCCTTCACACATCTTCACGTCTGGCGGCGTGGGCATGGTTTCCAGGAGCGGCACCCTCACTTATGAAATAGCTGCCGGTTTGACGAGGAGAGGCTTAGGTCAGTCGACGTGTCTCGGTCTTGGGGGAGACCCGATAACGGGACTAAACTTCACAGACGCCCTGAAGATGTTCGAGAAGGACATGCAAACAAGAGCTGTGGTTTTGATAGGTGAGATCGGCGGCAACCTTGAAGAGCTGGCGGCAAATTACATTGCGACGGAAAAATACCCGAAACCCGTTGTAGCATTCGTGGCTGGTCGTTCGGCTCCGCCGGGAAAACGCATGGGCCATGCAGGTGCGATAGTTATGGGCAGAGCAGGAACAGCTGAAAGCAAGATTGAAGCTTTCAAGGAAGCGGGCGTTGCAGTCGCTGAGAAACCAGGTGACGTACCTGAACTGTTGGCAAAAGTGGTTGACATCAAAGAGTAGCCAATGTTTCCGGGGAGAACAAAAAGTATATTTGACACTGAACCGTGTGAGTGTTAGCCTCCGAAAAGTAGGACAAGAAAATGCCAATATTGGATCCGCTGAAGAAGGCACTGGCTCAGAAGCACAGGTTGTACATGAAAATATGCCGCGATTGCGGTGCAAGGAACGCTGCGACCGCGACAAAGTGTAGAAAGTGTCATGCAAAGAACCTGCGGTGGAAGAAAAGAGAAATCGTGAAGTAGTCTTCGCCTGTATTCTGTTTTCTTACAGAACGTTGAACAGGGTTTCAATGTTAAAAGCAGTGTTGGCGCATCCATTTTTTATCAGTGGAACGTGCTGACCAACGACGTTCATGGCTTTCAACACGTCTCCTCCGAGTCTCACTTCTTCGCCGCAGGCGACTCCCACGACACCTTCATACTGCTTGGCCTTTAGAATCTTTGGGATGCAAGAACCGCCTGGCAGGATGTACACGTCATAGCCTTTCTTCTGGCCGAAGAGCACCGCTCTTCCTATGGGACAGTCTGGTGAGCAATGGGCGCATACGTAAGATGGGATGCTCGGGTCGAAGGACGCCCCGCATCTGTTGTCCATAAACTTCCTGGAGCAGTGAGGCAGGAACAAGGCTCTCCTTTTTGTTTGGACGAATTTTTCTCTTTCAACGAGGTTTCTTGCTTGTGCATCCATCAGGTCTTCTAGAAGGGTTACAGCGTCGTGCAAGTTGAGGCCTGTTGCCTCTTCTATCTTGAATTTTCTTATGATCTCTTGTGCCGTTTTGCTAACCTGTTTATGCATGCCCTTTTGATAGCTGGCCTTAGCTATCTCAGTGAAGAAGAAGCGCGGGATTTTTGAGAGATCAAACGTGAACTTGTATGGCATACCCTAGCTTGTGGAGAGACAAACCTTTAAGATTAACTATTCTATACTAGTCCAAAATTGAAGATACTCAAAGCTGCGGAGGTTTAGCGTTGCAAAGATTCAGAAGAAGAAGAGAAGAAAAGAAATCGGATGTTGAACATGAGAGGAAGGTTTCGGAACTTGAACAGCTTGCTGGGAACGACAGGGAAACCTACGAAGCTTTGTGTTCAACGATGTTTCTCGACCCTAGGAAGATCGAGACTTCTTTGAAGCAGGCGGCTGACAACGCTGAGAAGAGTGAAAAAGACGGGGACATGGCAAGGGTTGGGATGTGGTATGAGGTCGCTGGGGGGCTAGCGATCTACGAGGGAAACGTGAAGAAAGTCATTGAGCATTACACTGATGCAGCAAGAGTCACAGGTAGACAATACGTGATATTGAAAAACCCTGAAAAAGCGGTGGCCGTTGCGCAAGAATACTATAAGAAAGTCCTGTTGGCTTAGCCGCGGAAATATTTGGTCTTCAAGTCAAAAACCGTGAGCAGCGGTTTTTCTATTTTTCTTCTTCCGTATATCCCAAAAGGTCTCTAAGAGATCTCACTTCTTCTCTGAGCACACTCACTTCGCTTTCAAGGGCGTCCGCTCTAGACTCTGCAACTTTTCTCAAGTTTTCGATCTCGACCATGAGGTTTGCCCGTTCTGTTTCCAGAGTTTTTATCTTCTCGCGGAGATTCGTGAGCGTCTGCATGAGTTCTTCCTTGATGCCCTTAATTCTTCCTACCATATTTTTAATACTTGCTGTCTGTTGAATTTTCGTTTCACGTTCAACGGCCGATCTGAACCTAGCCCTGCAACTGGGACATTCGAATATGGCAGCAAGCTTGACTTCTGCACCTTTTTTCAAGGGTTTGCGAGAGGGAATCGGCCAAGTCTTGACAGGCGCGGCCACTTCGCAGCCGCATTTTGGACAGTTGACCAAGCAGATTCCTCGTGTGATTTATGGCGTGCTGCGTCTAAAATCTGTTTTGTAGAAAAGCATGGAACGCGCTGTTGACGTTAAGAAAAAAAGGGAGGGAGTGTGTTAGATAGTCATGTGGAACATTAGCCGTTCAACAAGCTCTTTGTACCTGTTTCGAATGGTGACCTCGGTTACCTGCGCTATCTCGGCTATTTCTCTCTGTGTTTTTCTTTCCCCGGTCAGTACAGAGGCAATGTAACTTGCTGCTGCTGCGATGCCCGTGGGGCCTCGGCCTGAAGTCAGTTTGAGTTCTTTTGCTGCTCCTAGGATTTTGTGGGCGATCTCTTCTACCTTTCCCTGCATCGTTAGTTGATTTGAGAACTTTGTGATGTACTGGCTTGGTCTCACGGGCGGTATCGAATAGTTCAGTTCCTTGATTAGAAAGCGGTAGCTCCGTCCGACTTCCTTCTTGTTCACACTCGAAGCTTGTGCTATCTCCTCCAATGTTCTAGCCAGCGCACACTGTCTGCAGGCCAGATAGATTGCCGCTGCAGTTACGCCCTGAATGGACCTTCCTCTTATGAGCCTCTCTTTGACTGCCTTTCGGTAGATGACCGAAGCTGTTTCAAGAATGCTCTTAGGAAGGTTCAGGTTGTTGGCAATCTTTGTGATTTCGGACAATGCGAAAGCAAGGTTGCGTTCCGTCGCGTCTGAAACCCTTATGCGACGCTGCCATTTTCTGAGCCTGTAAACCTGTGCCTTCTGTCCTGGCGATAGGCTTTTCCCATAAACGTCTCTGTCGTGCCAATCAATCATCGTTGACAAGCCTTTGTCGTGAATAGTGTAAGTCAACGGTGCGCCTACCCTCGTTCTCTTGGCTCTTTGTTCATCGTCGAAAGCTCTCCACTCTGGTCCCCTGTCAGTTATCTTCGCAGCCAGGACGAAACCGCAGTTCATACAAACGATTTCTGCACATTCATAATCGCGCATGAGCCTTGTGCTGTGGCATTCCGGGCATGTCTGGATCTTTACGTGCTCAGGGTTCTGCGGCGATGCGGACGAGTCTGGGTTTGCCTGAACTTCGTCACTATCATCCATACTTGTTTTTCTCCTTTCTCCTCCTTGAGGGGATTACGTAGACTGGTTTGTTCACCAATCTTTCAAGACCATGCATTGTGGGTCTTATTGCCACGTAAGGCGAGGACACTGGACCAAGTATGTCAAAAACCTTTCCGACGGGTTTTAGGTTTTCATCGACGACTGTTTCGCCAATCCTCGGAATGTTTTCAACCTTCGCTATCATGTTCCGACTTGGGCTTATCTGAAGGATTAGGCCTAGTCTCTGCAAATTTTTAGTTTCCCCCTCACGAAAAGCAAAATGCTTCAGCCAAGCAGCCTATTTAAACTTTTCCACGTTTAAATTTTAGGAACACGGCCATTTTCGAAAAACTGGCCTGCAACAGCCGATTTTAACCTTGATTGTCATCGAGATCTTGGCAGAAATTTGATTTGCGCGTTCAAAATGTCAGCTTTTCATTGTCCAAGCGCGTGATTTGCGTGGAAACTTCCCTGAAGGAAGGACTCCTCGTCTATTGGTACGGCAAAACACTTTTTCCAGGCGCATGGTGTCGGACTGGGTCGAGGCTTATCATGAAAACACGCGGCAAAAGGTTACTTCGAGAGGTCGAAACCTTCATAAATAAGGACTGTTGATTAGACTGTGCATTTGAAGGGTGAGGCTTATGTCCAAACCGTTTTATGTGAAGTTCGAGGTTTCGAAGGAACTTGCAGATGCGGCCTATGAAGCCCTGCAAATAGCCGCAAGAACAGGCTCTGTGAGGAAAGGCACGAACGAAACGACGAAGGCTATTGAAAGAGCTCAGGCCAAGCTTGTGGTTGTGGCAGAGGATGTACAGCCGCCAGAGGTTGTCGCGCACTTGCCTCTTCTGTGCGAGGAAAGGAAGATTCCTTACATCTTCGTCCCGAGCAAGGAGAAGATAGGCAGCGCGATAGGCATTGATGTTCCTGCTGGCGCCGCAAGCATCGTCAAAGAAGGAGACGCCACGGGACTGGTTAAGGAGATAGTTGAAAGAATCGAGCAGGCCAAAAGAGGAGCAAAGTGATGAGCAAAGAGGCAAGAGAGACTGAGCATGCACAGCTCACCCCGGCCGAGGTAATTCAAGTCATCGGGCGCACAGGTGTGACGGGTGAAATCGCTCAGGTCAGAATACGAATTCTCGAAGGAAAAGACAAAGGGCGCATCATAACGCGCAACGTTAAAGGACCAGTTCGGGCTCAAGACGTTCTCATGCTCAGAGAAACTGAGAGGGAAGCAAAGAAGATCAGTAGATAAGTTTGAGTCAGAATCGCAGGGGATGCCCATCATGCCGAGACCTAGGAAATGCTCATTCTGCGGTAACGACTTCCCAGCGGGCACGGGCATGATGTACGTTAAGAACGACGGGTCAGTCTTGTGGTTCTGCTCAAGCAAATGCAGAAAGAGCTCCTTGATGTTTGGAAGAGACGCACGAAAGCTCAAATGGACAACATACTTCGGGAAGGAAGAGAAAGGAAAAGCCTAGAATTCCATTCATAAAGAAGACGCACTAACCTTTCAGCTTCAACTGTCTTTTTCGGACGAGAATCCTGAACCGGCTTGTTTGGTAGCGGGGGGTTGATTTGAACAACCGCTAGAGGCAGCTTGATCTAGCTGCTATCTCTGGGTCCCTCAGAGCATTCGAGCTCTTATGAGCCCAGCGGGTTAATCCTGGCTACCCCACCCCGCTGCATCTTTTATGCTGACGGGTATCTCTCTTAAATCTTTTACCAAGAAGATTTGGCCCAAAACCCGAGTTTTCCGGCCTCTTTGAAGTCGCTTGGGAGACGGAAACGTTTTAGACCCGCAATGCTTACCTATTGAGTTTGGTGCTTCGAGGCTTGAACAAACCCTATCTCAGACAGACATCAAGTCCAACCCTTAAGAATCCGATTTTTGTACAAGGTCTTCCCGGGTTCGGGAATGTTGGCAAGATTGCAGCTTACCTGTTGATGAAGTTTTCTGGAGCGAAGCTTTTTGCCGAGCTGTATTCACCATCTTTCCCAGACTATGTTTCAATTAATTCAAAGGGGATCTGTCATCTGCCGCGATACGAGTTCTACGCCGCACCTACAGAAAAAAATGATTTCATTATAATGACAGGTGACACGCAACCCTCTTTCGACGATGTGGTCGCGCATTACGCGCTCTGCAGTGAAACGCTGGATTTCATCGAAAAGAGAGGTTGCAGCTTCCTTGTAACGCTGGGCGGAGCACCCGTCAAAGACGAGAAGGCACAGGTGTACGTGGCGGCAACTTCGCCAAGAATTGCGTTGGAATTTATGGAGAAAGGCGCCGTGATTTACAGCAAGGGCAGGGTCGTCGGGGCTACAGGTCTCACGTTGGGGCTGGCAAAGGAGCGCGGCTTAGAAGGTGTGTGCCTGCTGGGGGCAACAACGGGCTTTAAAGCAGACCGAGGCGCAGGTTTTGCCGTGTTCAAGTTTCTGATGAAGGCTCTGGGCAGCGAGGTAAAGGAAGGGTTATAAGAGAAAACATCGATTTTAAGTCATCATCGAGGCGAGCGAAGGTTGACGGAACAAAAGCAGAAAGCAAATGCAGGCTTCTTTAAGTCCAAGTACTGGAAGATGCTTCTCGTGCTTGTGATGGGTATCTTGCTGTTTGGAGCACCATACGCAATGTATATTTTGCAAAATCACTACACCATTTCAACGATCGCCGGGTTCGGAGCCGTCTTCCTAGGTTTGTTGCTGATGTGGTACCTGATTAAGACCAAAGTCATTTCCTGAGTACAAGCTGTTTCTGCCTCAGATACCCTAGAGTACATCACCTTTTCAGACATTAAGGTTCGTCATCGGCAGGTCTAAAGGTGCGTGAGCCCTGTTAAAAATTGTTCGGTTAAAAGAGATTGGTTAGCAAAACATATAGTCTAACCAACGGCAATTACCTGTGTTGAACATTATTGCTTGAGCAAAGAGTGTGCAAAGATGAGCCAAGATGAGAAGAACGCTTTGAAAACTGGGTTGACGCAGCCCACTAAAATGGCGGATCTGATCGCCTACCAGGAAGGTTCTGTCGTAAGTAGAACAATTGTGGACAAGAAGTCCGGGACTGTTACGCTGTTCGCTTTTGATAAGGGAGAGGGACTGAGTGAGCATATGGCACCATTTGATGCTTTAGCTTATGTTGTCGATGGAGAAGCAGGGGTCACTATTGCCGGCAAATCTCTTGTGCTGAAGGAGGGAGAGATGATCGTGATGCCGGCCAACAAGACGCACGCCTTGAGGGCGACTCGAAGGTTTAAGATGCTCTTGGTGATGATCCGGGCCTGAGTATGCTTCAATATGCTCCAGCAGAGACACAAATTATATAAAATATGCTGAGAGATATACCAGTTATGGAGAACGACAAAGAGAAAAAACTTGAAGAAATGGTTAAGAAGGGCGGAAGTTCAGCCAAGAGAACAACAATAATCCTTGAAAAAGATGAAAGGGAATTCATCGACTCCCTGATCCGTGAGGGGAAGGAACCCGGTATCAAGCCTCTCATCTCTAAGATGCTAGATGTCTACAGAAGCATGATGATTTACGATTGGCGTTTTCCCGGCGAGTACTACTGCGGCATCAGCCGCATAGCCTTCGTGAATGTTGAACTGCTCAACATCCTGATCCAAAACACTCCGCGGGAGAAATGGCGCGAAATCGGCAGAACAATGGGTGAAGCCACAAGGGTGTCGATTGAAACCACCCTGGGAATACGAACACAGGACCGCGAGAAATGGTCAGATGTTTTCAAGCGCTTGCGAGTGCAGGGTTTTGGTGATTTCTATCTGAAGGACAAGTACCTTCTTATAAAAACGCCTTTCATCGGCGAATCTGAGATCTGGGCTGGCCTGCTGGAGGGCTTATTCGATATAGAATTGGACGTGAAAACCACTTCTTCCCCGTTGGTTTTCGAAATGATAAAAAAAGACACAAAATGAACGAATAGATCTTATACTTCATACGCCAAGATTTGAAGAAAGGCTCAAGAGGAGAGTTAAATGTCACTTCACGAAGCGATGCTTTACCAGAAATTGGAGGACAAGAAAGTCAACTGCTACCTTTGTGCGAGAAGATGCCATATAAACGACGGAGGCACAGGTTTCTGCCTGGTAAGAAAGAACAATGGTGGCACTCTTTTTTCGCTCAACTATGCTAAAGCAATATCTGCTGGCGTGGATCCTGTGGAGAAGAAGCCTTTGGCACACTTTGACCCAGGAGCCTTGGTCATGTCCATCGCTACAGTAGGCTGCAACTTCCGCTGTCAGTTCTGCGACAACTGGATGATCAGCCAAGAGAAGGAGATAGCAGGCAACCCCCTTCCTCCTGAAGAGGTCGTCAAGGCTGCCAGAGACAACGACTGTCAGGGAATAAGCTACACTTACACAGAGCCGACGATATTCTTCGAGTACGCTTACGACACGTCCAGGCTAGCACATGAAGTCGGGTTCTTCAACACGTTTGTTACAAACGGTTACATGACACCAGAGGCTGTAAAGACTATAGCACCATATTTAGACGCTGCAACCGTAGACTTCAAGGGAGGCGGAGACCCAGAATTCTACAAAACTTTTTCAGCTGTTCCTTCCGTTGCCCCCATTTTCGAGGCTCTGAAAGAGATGAGAAGGAACAACGTCCACGTTGAAATCACGAACCTAATCGTGCCAAAATCAGGAGATTCTCTAGAGAGAATAAAAGAGCTCGCAATTTGGATTAGAGACGGAATCGGCAAGGACACACCGTTTCACCTACTGCGTTTTCATCCTGACTATCAGTTAACCTCAATCCCCGCAACACCTATCGAAACATTAGAAAAGGCCTACATGACAGCGAAAGAAGCTGGACTAAACTACGTTTACATTGGAAACGTGCCAGGGCATCCAAGCGAGAACACGTATTGTCCAAACTGCAACGAAATGCTGATCAAGCGATACAGCTTCGCGGTCACGCGGTGGAATCTGACTAAGGACATGCGCTGTCCCGTCTGCGGACAAAGCATCCCGATCAAGGGCACACTGCACCCAAGCGGGCACTCGCTTCCCTACGCCCTGTTCTGACAAATCCAAAGCGTCGAGTAAGACTGATTAGAAATGTGGAGACTCCTTCGCCCAGATGCCCTTGCCGTTCTCCAAGATGAATCAGCAAAGAAAAGTCTGGTCAGATACTTCGCGGTTATGCAGGATGAGAAGCCCGCAAAATTCGTCATCGCCAAAAAGCTTCCCGCCGAATTCAGTGAAAACGATTCAGTTGAGACGCTCTGGCAAAAACACGCAAGCCTCACTCAGGAGTTTTGCGAAATCGAAAGAGAAATTGACCATGGCCACGAAAACTTGGCGAAGATGCCGACTCCAAGCAAGTCTTACCTTGACCTGAAAATTGAAATCGCAAACAGAATTCTGCTTTCCTGCCACTTCTGCACACGCAAATGTCAGGTCAACAGGCTGAGGGGGCAACTAGGCTATTGCCGATGCGGTTCAAAGATTACGGTTTCAAGCATTTTTGAGCACACGGGCGAAGAGCCTGAACTTGTGCCTTCCGGAACCGTTTTTACGATGGGCTGCACGATGCGCTGCAAGCACTGCCAAAACTGGACGATCTCTCAATGGGAGGAAAGAGGCGAAGTCTACGAGCTGGACGCATTAGCCGAAGAGGTGAAGCAACTGCGCCTAAACAGTTGCAGGAACATCAACCTCGTAGGCGGAGAACCAACGCCTTGGCTTCAACAATGGTTCAGCACGTTCAAGCACGTTGACATCAACGTCCCAGTCGTCTGGAACTCAAACACATACTACAGCCCAGAGACGGCCAAGCTATTAGCAGGCTTTGCCGACATTTACCTATTAGATTTCAAATACGGACCGGGAGATTGTGCAGAAAAGATATCCGACGCTCAGAGCTACTGGAAAGTGTGCACTTACAATCATTTGGAGAGTAACAGATTCGGAGAACTCATAGTGCGCATCCTTGTCCTACCAAATCATCTGGAGTGCTGTGCAAAGCCGATCATCAATTGGATAGCGGAGAATCTAAGCCCTGACACGAGGGTCAACGTCATGTTCCAGTACAGACCGGAGTGGCGAGCGTGCGAGGTTCCAGACTTAAGTAGGAGCCTAACAAGCGCTGAGAAGGACAGGGCTATTCAACTGGCCAGAGAGGCAAATCTGACAAATTTCATAACGTGAAGTCACTTCTTCGAGAGCGAAACGTATTTCTCAAGCTGCCCTCACTTCTAGACGCAGAAACGAGTGAATAAGAATGCCATATTGTCCCGAATGTGGCGGCGAAATGCAGTACATGATAGCCACCAAGCACTACGTGTGCAAGAGACTGCGGGCTCTCTGTGACGCAGCAGGAACTGATGGAACTGAGAGAAAAACTCAGACCCAACATGGAGTCTGAGGAAGAAGAGCATCAGAAACAGAAGAAAGAATACCTGAAATGGTACTTGAGCAAGAAAAAATAGGACAAGCCCTCAGCTTTTCATGGCGAAAGTCAGCAAACAGCATAAAAGAATGAACGGCTTTTCAATAATCGCTCAAACAGCGGAGAAGTCTGAAATGAGCGTTAAGATGGAAATAGTCTGCGTTGGCAACGAATTGTTGATCGGCAAAACATTGAACACGAACGCTCAATGGCTAGCCAAGCGTGCCACCACTCTGGGAGTAATTGTGCACAGAATAACGGTCGTAGGCGACGACGTTGATGAAATTGCCAGCGCAATGCGCGAGTCTCTTAGACGCAAGCCACGTTTCATAATAACAACGGGTGGACTCGGCCCGACTTTTGACGACAAGACGCTCAAAGGAATTGCTAAAGGCTTCAAGCGGAAGCTTGAAGTCAACGATGAAGCCCTACAGATGGTCAGAAGGAAATATGAAGCCCTTCTGAGGGAAGGAAGAATAGAGAAGGTTGAGCTGACCCCTGCAAGAGTTAAAATGGCAACGTTTCCAGAGAGTACAAAACCGCTGCACAATTCTGTTGGCACCGCCCCAGGGATGATAGCAAGTGTTGATGGGACGTTCTTGATAGCCTTGCCCGGCGTTCCCCCGGAAATGGAGGCTATTTTTGAGGAGTCGGTAGTGCCCATGCTCAAGAGGGACGCGGGGGAATCTGCCTTTTTTGAGGCAAGCATTTACGCCAATGGCGTAATGGAGTCGAGCTTGGCGCCGCTGATTGACAAGGTTATGCGTGATAATCCTGATGTTTACATAAAATCGCATGTTTATACAAAGTCGCATCCACAGGTTGAAGGAAGAAGATCCCATATAGAGCTTCACTTCTCCACAACAGCAGAAGACTCCAAGATCGCTAG
The DNA here is from genome assembly GCA_963707955.1 of Candidatus Bathyarchaeota archaeon. Classification (GTDB taxonomy): domain Archaea; phylum Thermoproteota; class Bathyarchaeia; order Bathyarchaeales; family Bathycorpusculaceae; genus DASPPK01. The sequence continues at coordinate 1,621,375 of OY970176.1, forward strand.
GATCCGGTTGGACAAGGCGATGACTCAGTTGTCAGAACTGGTGCTGGAGAACGGTGGAAGAGTAGGCAAGGCGGCATAGTGATCGGGTGAACATAACGGTCGCAGATTATCATGTTCACACGAAGGCTTCGCCAGACGCTGAGGGAAGCATGAAAGAATACGTGAGAAAGGCTGAACAGAAGAAGATTGAAGAAGTAGGTTTTTCAGATCACATTCTTCTGCAGCATCTCGATGGTCGTTCAGATTTCCTCGTCAATGCAATGCCTGCTTACGTTCAAGACTTCTTGGCTTTCAAAAAGAAAGTAAAAATGCCGGTCAAACTAGGCGTCGAGGTGGACTTCTTTCCTGACATAATTGAGAAAATGGGAGCCTTCATTCGCGAGTATCCTTTTGACTACGTGATAGGGTCTGTTCATGTGATTGGTGAATGGATAATTGACGAGCCTTCAACAAAAGATGAGTACTCAAGAAGAGATCCTTTCCAAACCTACGAGGAGTATTTCAGACTTGTCAGAGAAATGTGCGCATCCAGGCTGTTCGATGTTCTAGGCCATCCTGACCTGATCAAGATCTTTGGCACTAGGCCAACGGAAGACCTGACCCAGATATACGAGGACACAGCAGAGACGATTGCAAGGTCCAAGATGTGCGCAGAGATTAACGCAAAGGGGTTGAACAGACCTTGCCGAGAGATCTATCCAGGTGAACAATTCTTGAAAATACTCTACGATCACGATGTTCCCATAGTCTTTGGTTCAGACGCCCATGAGCCGAACGACTTGGGCAGGAATCTTGAAGAGGCCGTGAGACTTGCCAAGAAAGTCGGCTATACCGACGCGTGCAGATTCAGTTGCAGAGAGAAAGAGCTCGTGAAGATCTGATCAGCAAGAGGATAGTGAAGCAGGAAATCCTTGCCAAGAGATGTGGTCTTTGAACGGAAAAAGCTTATACTTGAAGATGCCGGTTTGGCAGCTTAGGCACGTTATCAAAATGTGCATGGAGACCGCGAAACATGTCTATGGTTTTCATAATAGGAACTGCGGGGTCTGGAAAGTCTAGACTCACAGCCGCATTTGGCGATTGGCTGAAGATGTCTAAACAGGACGTTGCAATCGTGAACTTGGACCCTGGAGTGTCTGTACTTCCGTATTCGCCAGAAATCGATGTTCGCGACTACGTTGATGTTGGAAAATTGATGGAGGAGTATCAGCTGGGTCCAAACGGCGCTCTGATAATGGCCGCTGACCTGGTTGCAGACCAAGTTGAAGAGATTTCGAAGGAGATTGAAGGGTTGCAGTCTGACATTATTCTGGTCGACACCTCAGGACAGTTGGAGCTGTTCGCTTTTCGGGCGAGTGGACCCTACATCGCTAACGAACTCACAAAGGGGCCCAGAGCAATAGTCTACCTGTTCGACGCAGTTTTTTCGGTAAACCCGCTTAACTATGTTTCAAACCTCTTTCTCTCGTCAGCAGTCTACAACAGGTTTATGTTACCTCAATTGTATCTGCTTTCGAAATCCGACCTGCTCCCGAAAGAAGAGGTTAACAAGATCGTCGACTGGTCGACCAGCCAGGACGCTCTAGCTAACGCCATCGAACAGAAACTTGAAGGGACAAGACGTTTACTAAGTAGAAGCGTGATGCAAGCGATTTACAAGCTCGGACTAAGGTTTCCCTTGATTCCCGTTTCAGCCAGCACGAACGACGGAATCATAAATTTCAACACAGCCCTAGAACGCATCCTCTCCGAGGGAGACAAGTACACCTTTTAATTGTGCAAGATGGAGATATAATTTCAGTCTTCGCTATGGAGCCCGCGGAAGAGCTTACACGTTTTGCATATACGTTTTGCATATACATTTTGTATATACAGTTGGTGAGGATTGGTGAAAAGTGCGCGCTAAAATGGAAGAAGGCAAGTGTGGACCTTTATCGGTTGACTTTAGGAACGTAATATTCTCTTACAATGCCCGCTGTCAGAGCAATTAGGCCTACTGCCAACAAATAGACCATTGGATAAATGAATATTGAGAGCATGGTTTGGTACGTCGTTCCTGACGGCAACTGTGGAGAGAAGAACACAGCAAGCCACATTATGACGAAAGTAACGATGCATCCTATTCCTAAACCCACAAAGAGCCCGCTAACAAAAACGTTTGTCTCGCCTCTGTTGTTTCGCTCATCGTTGAGCTGGCCGCTTTCGCAAGGTGGGTCTTTTTCCTCTTTCATCATTGCCATGGTCTCATCTTCAGGCTTCGGTTCGGCTTGTTCTTCTTTCCATTCTTGTCCTGAGTCTTCTACCCATGGCTCCTCATCATTCTTCAATTCTTGTTGGGGAGCTTGATTCTTAGCCTCCATACTGTTCGCCTTGGCTTTTGTTCTGGCCCTTGCACTAATAAGACTATTCGATTCGAGATTTTGATGCAGAATAAGAATTCAGAATACGCAAGAGTAAAGGGTTATTTTGAGACGAGTTTGGGCGTAAGCTGTTCTATAGCGGTTTTCAGTTTGTTCCATTCGTCCAGGTTTCTCACGTTGAACTTGTGCTTTCTCTTCCATGTGTCCGCTTTTTTTTGCCACAGGTACAGGCCGATTGACCGTTTTCCATACGATTCGAAGATGACAGCTGCCTCCCACCATTTCTGGCTCTTGAAAAGAGTAACGTAGTCAACGACTTTATAGAAGTCGGATATGGGTAATTTTTCCTCTGCGCCTTCAGTCATGACATTTCGACCCTTCTGTGATTCTTGCTTTTGGCATTTAAACGTTTCAACTGCGCGCGAGCGATGTTGTTTGAGAAATGCGTTTTCAAGCTTAGGTCTGAGCTTGTGACATTATAATGTTAGCAGGGTGGTATTTTTCCTTCGGCTAATTCCATGCAGAATTTTTGTATGTTTTCAAGTTCATCGTCTAGAACTTCGTTTATTTTGTGTTTGACCTTGTCTATGTTGTTGTTTCCCTTCATTATGACTTGCGCAGTTGCGATCGCTGGGTGGTCTATGGGGCCTCCTATCTTGCTTAGTAGCCAGATGTAGACTTCCTCCAGTTCTTCAACCTCTTTGTACACGTGCTCGGCTGTTCTGAACGTTAGGAAGTTGTAGATTTTTCCCACGTGACTCACCGGGTTTTTTCCTGCTGCAGCCTCTGAGCAGAACGGTCTGTTGAGCGATATCAGGCCGTTGACACGGTTTCCTCTGCCCACCTGTCCTGAGTCGCCGCTGTCTGCGCTTGTGCCTAACACCGTGAGGTACAACCCTCCTACGCCTCTTCCTTTCACGTCCAGAGTGTTCAGCTGCACGTCTACCGAGTCGAAGTCCGTGTTAACTGCCACATACTTGTTGATTTCCCCAGCGATCCTTTCCTTCTTTTCGAAGTAGTCTTCTTCGCTGCTTATGTAGCGGTCAACGAACGCCATTGCAACCGTGAGGTTGAGGTCGTTGCGGTTTCTGAAGGCCATGACTTTCACGTCTTCGCCCGACTCGGGAAAGCGCTTCTTGAACGGCTCTGAGTTCACGTATCTTTCAGTTTCCAGAACTATCTTCTCTGTTCTTGTCATAGGCGCGTAGCCCACCGCGGCTGACGTGTCGTTGGCGCCCAGCACTTTGCCTTTTCGTTTGAAAATGTCGGTCAGTCCGACTGAGCCGGGCTTCAGTTCTACCTGGTATTTCACGTGCTCTTCGGGATCGACGAAGCGCATGTTCTTCCTGAACCATTTCTTGGCAGCTTTTACGGCTATTTCGCCAACGTCTATCGTTTGGTCGTCGAATTTGGACGTTGCTCTGTCACCCAACACGAAGAGTATGGGTTGCTTGATGATGCCGCCGTTGAACCTGGGCTCAGTTTCTCCGGCGACGAGTAGTGACTTGTCAACATTATGGTGAAGTATAGTCCCCGCTTTTTCCATGTACTCTTTGCTGAGGCTGATCGATATGCGGTCGGCCACTGCGTCGCAGATGTAGTCGGGGTGTCCGATGCCTTTCCTTTCAACTATCTCTAGGCGTTGTTTCTCAAGGGGTGTCTGTTTCAAGTCTTCTACGATTATGTTTCGCATTGTAAGTCTCCTTTCTGCGAAGTTTACGGTGTATAGTTGCGATAAATATATATTTTACTGTATGATTTATAAGAGAAAATAACTGGTGGTTATTTCATGTTAGTAACGGGCAGCTCTATAAGAGAGTTAAGAATTAAAGCAGGTCTCACTCAGAAAACGCTTGCCGCACTAGTCGGCGTTTCCCAAGCGCACATAGCGAAGATAGAACAGGGTAAGGTTGATCCTCGGTTCTCAACCGTCAACCGGATCTTGGGCGTTCTCAAGCCGGGGCAGGAAAGAAAATGCAGAGATGTCATGACCAAGGGCGTGATTTTCGCTAAGTATAACGAAGTTATTCTGAAGGCTAGTGAAATCATGGTTAGAAACGCTGTTTCACAACTCCCCGTGCTTGATGGAAGCAGAGTTGTTGGAACCATAACAGAGCAGGGCATAGTGCGAAACTTGAGGTCGAGCTTGGCAGACGAGAAGGTCAGCAAGGTTATGGATCCGCCTTTACCTGAGGTACAGGAAGACACGGGCATAGAAACTGTTCGTGCAGTGCTAGAGAAAAGTCCAGGCGTGCTTGTTAAAAAGGGTGGGGAAGCAGTCGGCATAATAACGCGGTCAGACCTGTTGAAGACGATTTGTTGACAAGTTAAGTCAGGTCTAGAATCCTGCTTTCACTACGTCGTGTGGTTTCATAAACTCTCTCAGAACTATCGTTGCATAAGAACCACGGTACAGCGTGAAATCCACTTTTATCGTGCGGTTTTGAGGGTCGCCCGCGTCGGATACATCGTTCAACGTGAAATCTAGCAGCGGAGTCGCGATCGCTCGCAGTTCTCCTCTCGAACCCATCTCCTGCATTTCTGAAACCTTGAAGTCATGCGGAGAAACGCCTTCTTCTTCGAGTATTCTGCTCTCGATTTCCCCCTGAACCCCCCGCGACGTGTGTTGTCTGAAGCCGATGAGTGGAATGGCCAGTCGCACTTTCCCATTTCGAACCGCACCGTTTATTTCTGCAAGAGTCTCAGAGCTTACTGTTCTATACATTTTCGACAATGGCACTCCAGACTTTTCAACATTTACGACATAGTCCCCAGCCTCAGCTATATTCATCATAAGGCCATTCTTGATTCTGCTGCTCAGGAACCTGTTGAAGAGATAAGACTGGTACGCCTGAATGAACAGTTCTAGGAGTTTGGTGGGCAGTTTCTTAAACGCCCCGGCAAAATCGAGGGGTTTTTCAGCCAAGCTTCTCAGCATCATGCGTTCGTACCGTAGCTGTTTTGGGTAACTTTTGAATGCTTGTTTGAAGTCTTGCGTTGCCTGTAACTCTTGACGTGCTTGTCTTGACTCGGGATGTTCATAAGGGCTCGATTTCGCCAAGAACAACATTGCTGCCCTTTTGAGGTTTCCCTTGACAAAGCTTTTTCCGACTAGATGAGTTATGGAGCGGGTTGTTCCGAAGCGCTGGTGCCCAAAAAAGTTTGGAATTCCTCCGAGCCCGTGAAGCTCTTTCACAGTCTTCGCAGTTCTTCTCTCGATAACAGTTTTGGGATGCTTTACATTTTTGATCCTTACTTGGAAACTGTTTCCGAGAAGATAGTAAGAGGATAGTTCAGTTCGCAGATAGCCTATCGGGCGTACTTCTATGTCCTTGAGGCGGAGCTTCTGAACATCTTCAATCGCGACGTCTTCGATCGTAACATGCTGAGCCGTCAAGGCTTTCGCATCTTTTATGCCGGCGATTTGAATCCGCGTTGTGTTTATGCCTAATTGTTGGGCCACGTTTCGGAGGGCCATGAACGTGTCCCAGTTTCGCTTAAACAAGACGCATAATAGATAACGATTCTTGACAGAAGAGGATCCAAGCACTGTTTGCTCAGTGTTTCCATCAGACCTGCTTACTTCTGCCTTGGATCCATCAACTAGGACTTCCTCAACTACAAAGTCTTCGGCACTCTGTCTGATTGTTCCACCAGTTCCTGGAGAACGTGTTGCATAAACTTCTATTCCAATCGATCTCTCCAAACCTGGGACAAGCAATGTCTCCGCCTGCTCAAAGAAGCCGGAGCGCGCCCGTTATTCTATCTATCCTTTCCACAGGTGCAGGACCAATTCCCAGACATGTAACGGTTCCAGGCGGAATTTCTGTGAGGCCCCTGTCAACTATCAACGCGCATGGCAAGCCAGACTCTTTGGCCTGCATTTCCAGTTCAGCCATTGCTTTCGCATTCTTTACCTTAACCGCGATCTTGCATTGCCCTTCTTCAAGCCAGTCTTCAAACCATTTGCTGCGATGTTTACGCGCCTGTTCCGCTGCCGAAACCGCGGCATGTCCAACCTGAGCCGCCGTCTTGCCCTTACTCAGCCTCAGGTCGGACCGGAAGACAATGACCTGTTTGTAGCGAAATTCAGACATGCTTCCCTTTACCTTTCCCTATCAGTCTACGCTTCAAAGATTTTAAAGGTTCGCAAAAAAGTCCGCTAGGAAGAAATAGCTAAGAGCGGCCAATGCGCGAGGGCTCCGCAAGAGACGCAAAAGCGTTCTTCCCTGAAAGTCTATGTCCTCCACTTTCTGAAGAGTCTTGTTCAAAGCGAGTTTTGTGCACAATCCGATTAGCCCGTCAAGTCTTCTGTCAGACATGGCGTCGAGCGTTTTCCTCATTCTGACCATCATCTTCGCGTCGAACCCCAGGGCTTCATCGCATCGGCGTCCGTAAGCGCTTAGGGATTTTGAGGAAAAGTCGTCTTGGCGAATAGCCTCGCGCGCGACTTCTGCAGCGACTGCTGCGCACGTCATCCCGAAGATGACGCCTCCCCCCGTGGTGGATTTCACCTGTGAGGCTGCGTCTCCAACCGCTAAGAACCCGTTTGAATAGGCTTTCGGTATCGGGCCTCCCAGCGTTATCGGGTGAGCCGTGATTTTATCGATTTTTGCCTTGGCCAGTTTCTTTGAGGCCACAGGATGCTTGGCCACGAGTTTTTGCAGAAGCTCCTTTGGGTTTCTGGCCTTTGCTGCAAGTCCAACCTTTGCCTTCCCATCCTTCTTAGGTATCAGCCACGCGTAGAAGCCGGGAGCATAATCTGCTCCCAAGTAAACCTCGACCATGTCGAGCTGTGTGCCCTTGACGTTTTCAGCTTCCGCCTCGACGCCGTTGACTAACATACGCTGGTTGGGACCTCGCAGACCCGTTTGCCTGAGTATTTTCGAGGATATTCCTTCAGCGTCTATGACTATCTTGGCCAGTCTGTTCTCGGTTTTGCCTTGCCGTCTTATCGTGACCCCCTTCACGGTGCCATCGTTAACCATCAGACTTTCAACTCTTGAGTCTAAGCAGTACTCTGCGCCTGCGTCCTGTGCTCTTTCTGCAAGGTACTTCTCAAAGAGGGCACGGTCAACCACGCAGGTCACGGGCGAAGCAAGGCGCACCAAGAATCTTTTGCCAGTCGGCGAGTAGAAAGCAGCGCCTCGAAAAGTGTTCTCAACGATTTCGACGGGAAGAGTGTGAATCCTCAGACGTTTAAGACCTCGTATGCTGAGGTGACCGGGGCAGTGGGATGGAAGGCCTATTTCGCTGTGCTCTTCGTACACTCTGACGTTGACGCCTAGTCTTGCAAGTTTCAAAGCTGCGAAGGAGCCAGACGGGCCGCCTCCAACCACTATTACGTCGGCAATTTCCTTCATCAGGATACAGCCACATGTTTCCGCGCGGCTTCGCAGCTTACCCTATCAGTTCGACCCGTCTCTTTCCGCGAGACATAGAAGTCATACGGATCTTTCCGCTGATTTCTAGCCGCATCAATATTTCGTTGAAGTCTTTGAAGCCTAAGTCCTTAAACTCTTCAATCAGCGCGTCAAAGAGTTCTGCGTCGGTCAGGGCTCCCTTCTTCTCCAAAAGGTCGAGTAGGACGAAGTAGGCGGGATGAGTTTTCCACGTCTTGGTCGGCATCGGCATGTGCACACTCGCCTACGCAACTGGCGTCGCAGGTTTCTGCACTTGTCTGGCCTGCTGCATAAAGCCCTTGTACCATTTCTCCATGTCAGGCGTTGTTGAAGGTCCGATGCGTTTCTTTGCCTCTTCGAAGTCTCTGATCGTGACTTCTTTCACATTCACGTCTCTTCTTAAAGCAATCATCGCCGCCTCACGGCAGAGGGCTTCTATGTCAGCGCCTGAATAGTTCCTTGAGTTGGATGCCAAAGCCTTCGCGTCCACATCTTTTGCCAACGGCATGTTCTTCGTGTAGATCTTGAAAATCTGGATCTTGCTCTCTTCATCAGGTTCAGGCACGTATATCAGCCTGTCAAATCTTCCGGGACGGAGCACCGCTGGGTCTACCATGTCAGGCCTGTTCGTTGCAGCGATGACAACTATATCTTCCAGAGTGACCATGCCGTCCATTTCAGTTAGAAGTTGGCTTATGACCCTTTCGCTGACACCGCTGTCGCCGAAACCCAGACCTCGGCGCGGCAGGAGAGAGTCAATTTCGTCGAAGAAGATCACTGCTGGAGCAGCCATCCTGGCTTTTCTGAAGACTTCTCTTATTGCCTTCTCTGATTCTCCAACCCATTTGGAGAAGATTTCGGGGCCTTTGATCGTTATAAAGTTAGCAGCGCTCTCAGTCGCCACAGCCTTCCCTAAAAGTGTCTTGCCGCAGCCTGGAGGTCCAATGAGCAGGATACCCTTAGGCGGTTTTATGCCGAGCCTACTGAAGATTTCAGGGTTATTCAGCGGCCATTCAACCGCTTCTTTGAGGTCCTCTTTGACTTCTCCGAGTCCCCCTATGTCATCCCAGTGAACTGTGGGGATTTCTATGTACACTTCGCGCATGGCTGTCGGTGTTATCTCTTTGTACGCGTTGACGAAGTCTTCCATGGTCACTTCCATTTTCTCCAGCACGCTCGGAGGTATACGCTCTTCCTCAAGGTTTATCTGTGGCAAGTATCTGCGTAGTGACTTCATCGCTGTCTCTCTACCCAGAGCTGAAAGGTCAGCGCCAGTGTATCCATGGGTAATCTCAGACAGTTTCTTGAGGTCAACGCCTTCGGCCAGCGGCATTCCTCTAGTGTGGATCTGGATGATCTCGTACCTTCCCGGCTTGTCGGGAACACCTATCTCGATCTCTCTGTCAAACCTGCCGGGTCTGCGAAGTGCTGGGTCAAGGGCGCTAGGCCTGTTTGTTGCGCCTATCACTATCACGTTTCCTCTTCCAGACAGACCGTCCATGAGCGCAAGAAGCTGCGCGACCACGCGTCGTTCAACTTCCCCCGTGACTTCCTCTCGTTTAGGTGCAATAGCGTCCAGTTCATCGATGAAAATTATGCCTGGGGCGTTCTGCTGCGCCTGCTGAAAGATCTCCCTGAGCCTGGCTTCTGACTCTCCGTAGAACTTGCTCATGATTTCGGGTCCGTTTATGGAGAAAAAGTTGGCTTCTGACTCGTTTGCCACAGCCCTAGCCAAAAGTGTCTTGCCGCAGCCTGGAGGTCCGTGGAGCAGAACACCTTTCGGAGGTTCTATTCCGAGTCTCTGGAAAAGTTCAGGGTGCCTCAAAGGAAGTTCAACCATTTCCCGTACCCTTTGGATCTCCTCATGCAGTCCTCCAACGTCTTCATAAGTCGTCCTAGGCAGTCCTTTTCCTTCAGGTGCAGGTTCGTTGAGTATCGTGAGTTTTGTCTCTGCCGTGACTTTCACTATCCCGTGTGGACGGGTTTTCGTGGTTGTGAACGGTATAGCATGCCCGAGCATCATCACGAGGGTCGTGTCCCCCTCTACAAGTGTCCTTTCCATCAAGCGGTTCTTCACAAAATTCGTGAAGTCCTCGTCAACGTTCAGTCTCATGTCGACTGGAGCAAGAGCGATGCTTAGTGCAGGCTTGACCTTGGCTGCCCGAACGATTACGTACTCGTTGATGGCTACTCCGGCGTTCTTGCGTGTGAACCCATCTATTCGTAGCAGGTCTCGGTTCTGGTCTTCGCTGTAGGCTGGCCAGGCTATGGCTGAGGTTGTTCTTTTGCCGCAGATCTCTACCACATCGCCGGCTGATATGCCAAGCTTCTGCATGGTTTTTTGGTCAATGCGGGCTATGCCCCTGCCTACGTCTCTCTGTCTTGCGTCTCCGACACGTAACTGTATCTCACTCAAGAAAAATCCTTCCCATAATGTGGTACGTTCGAAACAGAATGGTTTTCAGATATAAATGTATTGAGCATAAATGTTTTAAGCAACCGTTAGCGGCTACCTGCTCGTTCTTCTGACCATAAGGGTCGTTACCTGGCTTATGCCGTCTATGGTCTCAATCTTCTTCTCAAATTCTTCGAGCAGGCCAGTCTTGTCTTCTGGGAATTTGATTTGCACCAGAAGGGCCTTTAAACCGTAAGCAACGAGTTCCTCGCCATACCCGTGGACCGATGCAGACTCGGGCAGGTTGCTCTCAATCTTCTTCTTCATGGGACTGAAGTCTGAAATTATGTCGTTTGGAAAAATCTTGTACGTGACGACTACAAAACCCATTTTGAAGTCTCCTCTTCATCATTCTATGGGCCGATGAAACCGCATTTTGGACATTTGTACGGGCGTCCGAACTTTCTGCATTTGCTGCATCGTCTTATCTGAATCTCGCCGCAGCTTGGGCAGAGGAATTTTGTGGATTCTGCCCCCGGCGGTATCGGTTTGCCGCAGCTCGAGCATGAAATTAAGGTCAGCGTTGACGTTTTTTCAGTCATGACGAATGTCCTCAGTGAGTGCTTCTGTAATTGGGAGACTTCCTTATATCTTATATGTCTCGGTCTTAGCAACTTTATTATTTCAGTCATTCGCCAATATTGGCTAGGGGTCATTTTTTGGGCGTAGACCTTCGCGACCTTGTCCCGAAAACGACTGTCAGGCTTGAGGACCTGAGCGGAAAAGCCATCGCCATAGACGCGTACAACGCGTTATACCAGTTTCTAGCCATAATTCGTCAGCCAGACGGCACACCTTTGAAGGACAGTTCAGGCAGAGTCACGAGTCATCTCAGCGGTCTGCTATACAGAACGAGCAACTTGGTGGAGTTGGGCACAAAGCCCATCTACGTTTTTGACGGAGCGCCACCAGCGCTCAAGGAAGTTGAAATCAACAGGCGAAGAAAGGTGAAAGAAAAGGCTATGGTGCAGTATGAGCGGGCCTTAAAGGAGGGTAAGACTGAAGAAGCGCGCATGTACGCCCAAGTGACGTCGCAGTTAAAGGACTACATGGCGGAGGACAGCAAGAAGCTGCTGGATTTAATGGGAATCCCATGGATTCAAGCGCCCAGTGAAGGTGAGGCCCAAGCGGCCCACTTGACCAAGAAAGGGGCAGCAGACTACTGCGCAAGCCAGGATTATGATAGCCTACTGTTTGGTGCTCCAAGGTTCGTCAGAAACGTGACCATTTCAGGGCGGAGAAAACTTCCCAGCAAGAACGTCTACGTCGAAGTTGTTCCTGAAGTAGTCGAGCTGGAGCAGGTTCTCAAGCAGTGTGGGATAACTTACGAGCAGCTAGTCGATGTTGGAATACTGATCGGAACGGACTTCAACCCGGACGGGATCAAGGGTTTAGGGCCGAAAACTGCTTTAAAACTGATAAAGGAACATGGAACCCTTGAAAATGCCATTCCACACATCAAGAACGCAGAGTTTCCAGTTGAACCTCAAAGAATCAGGGAGATTTTTCTGCACCCAACAGTAACCGACGACTACAGGATCGAATGGAAGGAACCTGACGTCGAGGCGGTTGTGAATTTCATTTGCAGGGGAAGAGATTTCTCAGAGGACCGCGTTCGGAAAGCTTTACAAAAGATGCAGAGAGGAATCACTGAAGAAAAGGGAAAGACAACTCTGGAGAAATGGTTCGGGTAATTCATCGACCACAACAGGTGTGTAGCGGCGGAAATCTTTAATTAAGAACCCGTTATAGTATGCATCCTCTTCAGAAATGGTGATCTTTATGGAGAAGGATCAGATAGCTCTGTCAATAGACGAGTTTCCCACTAAATGGTACAACATTGCGCCAGACTTGCCTGAGCCGCTTCCTCCGCCGAAGGAGCCTGAAACTGGGCCTTCGAGGATGGATTTCTTGGGCAGAACCATGATTAAGGAGTGTCTCGGGCAGGAAATGTCCAATCAAAGCTGGATCACTATACCTGAAGAAATCCGTGAGCTCTACATTCATATGGGAAGGCCCAGGCCGCTTTACAGGGCCAAACGCTTGGAGAAGCGTCTCGGGTTGAAGAAGGTCAAGCTCTATTATAAACGCGAGGACCTGTCTCCGACGGGTTCGCATAAGACTAACACTGCGATCGCTCAGGCTTACTATGCGCTTAAGGAAGGGAAAACAACCTTGAGCACTGAAACGGGTGCGGGACAGTGGGGTACAGCGCTTGCTTACGCTGCGCAGCTCCTAGAGCTTAAATGTGTGGTCTTCTGGGTTAAGTCCGTCTACGACTGGAAAGCTGACCGCAGGATTTTGATGCATCTTCTGGGCGCAAAGGTCTATTCCTCTCCAAGCAAACAAACTAAGTTCGGCAGGGAGTTTCTTTCAAAAAACCCGAACAGCTCGGGCTCGCTTGGCATTGCAATATCGGAAGGACTCGAGTATGCAGAGACGCATGATGATACTGTGTACTGTCTGGGCTCGGTTCTGAATCACGTCATGACCCAGCAGTCAGTGATAGGATTGGAGACGATCAAACAGTTTGACATGATCGATGAGAAACCAGACTTGATCGTCGGCTGTCTGGGCGGCGGCTCTAACTTCAGCGGAATCGCACTTCCATTCATAGGCGAAGTCTTGAAAGGAAAAAGGGAATGCGACTTCTTGGCAGCCCAGTCGATGGCGGCTCCTAACCTTGTGAAGGGAGAATACAGGTATGATTTTGGTGATGTCGCTGAACACACGCCGCTCCTGAAGATGTACACTTTGGGCCACAAAGCTGATATGACCCCCATCAAAGCAGACGGGTTGCGGTACCATGCGGCTGGTCCAATCGTCAGCCTGCTGAGAAAGCATAACATCGTCAAAGCCGTGGCCTATCCTGCTGACGAGAAGTCAATCTTTGAAGCGGCTAAACTCTTCCTCCAGGCTGAGGGTTGGTTAGCCGCCCCAGAATCCAGCTATGCAATCCGCGCCAGTATTGACGAGGCTGTCAACGCTGAAAAGGCTGGCAAAGAGAAAACGATATGCATGAACATAAGCGGACATGGCTGGCTGGATTTGGAGGCGTACAAGGAAAAGCTAGAAATCTCATAAACAGCGATTCTATCAGAATCGGTGGCCGTACTTTCCAGTCAATGGCACAAATGCTACGCCACCCAGATTTTCTTCCTTCATTTCTCCGTCGCCCGTTTTAGTAATCTTAATCAGGTTTTGGAATAGAGACAAGCTGCCGACTGGAATCAGCATTATTCCTGTGGGTTTCAACTGTTCGATTAGCACTTTAGGGACGTCAGGCGCAGCTGCTGTCACAAGGATTCTGTCGTACGGAGCCTTTTCAGGGTAGCCTATTGAACCGTCGGCGTAAATTATCGTCACTCGATCGCCGTACCCGCAGTTCATGATGTTCTTCCGGGCGAGTTCGGCCAGACCTTGCACAATTTCAACGGTGTACACGTGTCCCCACTCGCTTCGCGGCGCAGTTTTCGGCGCGATCAGCTCAGAAATTGTGGCGGCGTGCCAGCCTGAACCTGCTCCGACCTCCAAGACTTTCAGTCCGATCTCCAACTGCAGGGCTTCATTCATTATTGAAACCATGTCTCGCCTAGCCGGCAACGAGGCCTTGGCTATGTGGCGCAGAAACCGTCTGCCCGAAGCCTATAGGAAGAGGCGTATCGACAGCACCGTAAGACCGCATGTTTTCGGGAAGGAACTTTTCACGCGGCACTTTACGCATCGTCTCAATAACCTTCGGAGAGCGGAGAACTGCTTCCTTGATCAGGTTCTGAATTAACTTTTCCCATTCGTTTTCTTCCACTTGGAGCACCGACATAAACATGGCCGAGTCAGTTATTAACATATTTGAATTTGAGAATAAGATGTTAAATAACAAACCCCGCCTAAAGATTAGACGCTAGCTGGAAGCGTTTTGAGCCGAAAAGAAAAAGCTGATTCGAGCGCTGAAGAGCTGAGCAAGAAGCTAGACCAGATAATTCACAGACTCGACCTTCTAGAAGAGTTGCTCCTTGAAAAGCCAGAGTATGAGGGTTTAGCGGCTTCCTTGCGTTTGACAAAAATGGGCATAGGCATGTATGGTGAGCCATTAAAGATTGCTTCTCGTCTGAAAAACGCTGAGACATACTTACGTTTAAGAGACGTTGCCCAAGACGAGATTTCACGATGCATCGTTCAGGCATTGGCTGTGAAAGGAGCCTTGAATGTTTCCGCTATAACGCGGCAGGTGGCTTCGATGAGGGGAAAAGCAAGCAGACGCATAGTGCGTGACAGGCTGAAAAGACTCGTAGAGCAGGGAGTCTTGTCGAAGACAGGCGGTAGGGTTCCCACTTACGAGTTGGTTGAAAAGGGTTGATCACTGACTGGTCACTTTTGCACAGAACACCTAACTATAGTGACCATCCTTTGTCAGCTTAAGGTGAGCAATAAATGAGAAATGAATACCTACGTAACATGAGCAGAAGAAGCAACACGCTAACTTCTTCAGGAGAACAGGGTGCGAGTTCACCCAAAATAGTCGCAGCGGCTCCATCAAGGTTGGCAAAACCAGAAAACAGAGATGAAATCACACTGGAAGACGTTTGGGCACGTTCACGATTTCACTGTAATCTTGTGTAAACTATCTGGGAGGTGAATTAAAATGGTTGATGATGAAAAGGAACGTGAAAAGAGGCATGAGAGGCAGAGTCCAGAGAACATCAAAGAAATACTAGGCGTGGTCTCTGCGGAAGTCCCGTCGCTGATCAAGAACATACTTGGCTCGGTTTTCTCCGAAGAAGCAGGAAGGAGCATGGGCAAGGCGGCAGCTGCATATTACAAGGAACTGAAGAACGGCGGACTGCCTGAACCCGTGGCTGTCAAGTTGACAGAAGACTACATGCGAACCTTCACAAGCTTGGGCGATATGCTCAGAGGCGCTGACAGAGGTGGATGGTCCAGAAAGGCTGGAGAAGACATCGGCGAAGAGGTCAAAAGAAAAATCCGCGAAGGACTTGAGAAAAAAGGAAAAGAAGAGGAAGAAGAGGAAGAAGAATAACTTTCCTCTTTTCTTTGTCTAACATGGTGATGAAGCTTTGAGCGATTCGTCGGTTTTCACAGAATTGTTCAAGTCATCTCCGTACTTGGCTCGAATGTCACTGCAACTTTTCTACGCGTATCTCACATTAGGGAGTCGAGTGCGAAAGACCAGAAGGGCCTTTGAGGAAGAGCTTGTTCTCTCAGGAATGTCGAAAGTCGATGCTGAACGCATAAGCGCATGCTATGAAGAGCTCAAAAACAACATAACAAGCACGTTGAAGAAGGGAGTTGCGCGCAGTCTTGAGCAACGATAAGAGCTCAGGTTCTGCGCGCTTAATCTTGTGTTGCTTATTTTACGGTTACCGATTTTGCCAGGTTTCTCGGTTTGTCCGGGTTGTAGCCTCTTTCGAGAGCCATGTAATAGGCTAAGAGCTGAAGTGGAACTACAAAGGGTATGGGTGACAACACTTCGGGGATGCCCTTCGGGACTTCAACGTAGTCGTCGGCGAGCTTTTTGATTTCTTCGTCGTCTTCTTCCAGGATGGCGATTATCGAGGCGTCTCTAGCTTTCATCTCCATAATGTTGCCAATCAACGTTTTGCGCGTTTCATCTTTTGCACAGATGAAGACCACTGGAAAGCCAGGTTCAATTAGGCTAATTGGTCCATGCTTGCTTTCCCCTGCTGGGAAGGCTATGGCGGGCACGTAGGCTATTTCCATAAGTTTGAGTCTGCCCTCGTAAGCTGTGGCCGTGCTTATTCCGCGGCCGAGGAAAAAGAAAGTCTTTGCATCCTTGTACTTTTTCGCGATCTGTTTTATCTTTCCTTCCTGTTTCTGGATTATTTCCTCAACAGTGTCTGGGATTTTCTTCAGTTTTTCTTCTAGGAAGTCCATTTCGTCTTGTGAAACCTTGCCCCTCTTCTTTGCAAGTCGTAGCGCCAGTTGAGCCATGACTGAAAGTTGCGATGTGAACGTTTTCGTCGCTGCCACACCTATTTCTGGTCCTGACTGTTGTCCAATGTACACTCTTGATACCCTTGTCAAAGTTGAGCCAATTGTGTTCGTTAATCCTAGGATCGTTCCTGCTCTTTGGCGGGCAGTGTTGACGGAGGCCAAGGTGTCCGCTGTTTCGCCGGACTGGCTGACCGCGAGGATGGTGCTATCTATGTTCACTGATTTGCCGCATTGTTCAACAAACTCTGAGGCTATGATCGGAAAGCTTGGAAGAAAAGCGAGTTTGGAGAACATGTAGGATGATGCAAGACACGCGTGGTAGGATGTTCCGCATGCTACGAGGTAAACGTCGCGGGCTCGGTCAAGAAAAGTTGACATCAGATCAGCGTAGTGCTCCTGCACCCTGAGCGTGTTCCGCAGGCAGCCTGGCTGTTCATGAATCTCCTTTATCATAAAATGCGGGTAACCCTGTTTAACCGCCATCTCAGGTGTCCACTCGATGATCTTGGGTTCACGGACAACGACTCGTGAGTCTGCAATTTTCTTGATCGCAACGTTTCCCAGAGAGAGCGTAACGAGTTCTCCGTCGTCAACTATGATTGCCTTGTTGGTCAGCGGCAGAAACGCCGGGATGTCTGAGGCGAAGTACACGGCTTTTTCATTGACTCCGACGACGAGTGGGCTTTCGTTTCGGGCGCACACTATCTTGTCAGGTTCCTTCGATGAGATGACCGCGATGGAGTATGATCCTTGAAGTTTCTTCACGGCTTCGAGAACGGCTTCAGCGAGGCTCAGAGAGGAATTGTTCTTGAGGATTTCTTCGATAAGATGAGGAATGATTTCTGTGTCGGTTTTAGACTTGAAAACGTGGCCGTGATTCTCAAGTTCAAGCCTCAGCTCAGCAAAATTCTCTATGATCCCGTTGTGGACGACAGCTATCTGTCCGCTGCAGTCAACGTGGGGGTGAGCGTTCACCTGTAGCGGTGCGCCGTGGGTTGCCCATCTTGTGTGTCCAACGCCGAGGCTTCCCGGCAGATCATCCAGGTTGTGCAGTATGTGGACTTCGTCTATTTTTCCCTGATCTTTCTTTACGTAGAGTTTTCCTTCATGTATAGTGGCTTCTCCAACCGAGTCGTAGCCTCGGTATTCGAGTCTTTTCAGCGCCGCGTGAATGACGGGTGCAGCGGCTTCGTCTTTTAGGATGCAACCGAATATTCCGCACATCTTTGGTCCTCATCTGTTTGCAGTGAGGCTATTCGAACCGTTTTTGCGCTAATAAGCATTGTTAATACGTAAATCTGAGCGTTAAAAGAAATTTTTGATTCATTTCTCACGTTGCAACATGGTTGGTTCACTTAACCGTCATCGTTTTTCCTTCAGCACTAAAAAAAATGTTATAAGGGTGATCTTTTTCTTCACTACACCACGGGACAACCTTGCAGAAGAAGCTGTTGTTACAAGAAGATGGGAAGACACAGAAGGTCAAGGAGATCACAATAGTCGACGATCCACAAAAGTTGAAGATGATTCTGAACAGGCTGAGCTGGAAGATTCTGGAGATGCTTTCTGAAAAAGAGATGTACCCGCTGGAAATAGCTAAGGTCCTCAGAGTTCACGAGCAGAAGGTGTACTACCACATCAGAAAATTGGAGAAGGCGGGCGCGATAACTGTCGTCAGACAGGAAGAAAAGAAAGGAGCCACCGCTAAGTATTTCAAAACAGTTTCTCCTGCTTTCGGCATCGAGCTTCCTCAAGGTTATACACCGATAAAGAAGCTCTCTCTATTGGGCATGGAGGGGCAGATCCAGAAGTTCTTCCGAGAATTCATTCGGAAGGATAGCTCTTTCGAAGGGAAGATAGTTGTGGGTAGTCCAACGCCTCATGGGGCGTTCAAGACGAGCGCGCGAGACGGACATTACGCTTCTCATCTCGCCTTCTTTTTAGGCCAGTTTGTGAGGATGCCTGACGAATTTGCGATAAAACTTGACGTTGACGTCAAGGCTGAGAAGGAAGAAAAGAACAACCTGGTTCTTGTGGGCGGACCAGGCACAAACCTGCTTACCCAAGAGGTGAACGAGTACTTGCCGATAAGGTTCGACATGCGGCACTCGGAGGAGGGTTTCATGTTCGGAGGCTTGGTGTCCAAGAGAACATCTCTCGTGTACACCGCCGATAATGTTGGTTTAGTCGCGAAAATCGTGAATCCATGGGACAAAGAAAAGCGGGTCATAGTCCTAGCCGGAAACAAGACGGTTGGCACGAAAACCTGCGTCCTCGCATTGACGAATTTTTGGAAAAAGACCTTGGAAAACTACAAGGGTGACGAGACTTTTGCCAAGGTTGTTCAAGGCTTTGACTTGGACGGCGACGGAAAAGTTGACTCGATAGAGGTTCTTGAGTGACTTGTATCCCCTCAAATTGGACGAAGTTATTCTTGCACGTGGTCACGAGAACATTTCGGCCACGCATGAGACAACGATTGAAATCACGAAAGAACCGCGCCTGTCAGAAAGTGGCGATTGTATCGTCGCTGTGTCGGCCAACAAAGCATTAAGTGACTTGAGTTCCGAGTTTAAAAAGAACTTGCTGAAGGATCACGCTGATATCACTGTTTCACTCGAAGCCGGAGGAGTCACGGAAACCTTAACCGCCCATGGGAGTTCTCGCCTGATTCTAACACATCCGACTGACATCGTTGTGAGAAAGAGCAACTACGTCTGCAGCCGAACATTGGCGATTCAAGCAGACAAGTCAGCATCCGAGCTCTCAAGAGATCTTGTTAAGAAATTGAAAAACAGCAAGCAGAATGTGAGGATAACCCTGACCATGGAAATCTAGCGCGCTTTCAACGGACGTTGCGGCTTTATCAGGACACAACAAGGTTTAACGTATGTTTGCATCTAGGACGGCTTGCCATTCGTACGGGGCTGTTTCTCGAACCATCCTTGAGAACGGGACTTCTGTGACCTTTCTTCCAGTTTTTTCAACAGCTTCTGCGAGGTGGAGCTTTGTTGCTTCTAACGGGTTTGGCGCGCTGACAAAACTGTAAAAGTGTATGGTGCCTCCCTCGGGCTTGAGGGCTCTGCATGCTGCATCGACAAATTCGATTGCTTTTTCGGGCAGGTTCATAATCACACGGTCTGCGACGCTGGTGACCTTTTCGTCAACGACGTGTCTCGCGTCTCCAAAGAAAGGATGGACTTCACCGACCGCCCTGTTGAGCCTGATGTTCTTTTTGAGATATGCAAAAGCGTTGGGATTCGCGTCTATCGCGTAGACTTTCACGTTTTGATGGGTTTTGGCTATGAGTATGGCGAAGGGGCCGACTCCTGCAAACATGTCTATTATCGTTTCGTTTTCCTTAACTAGAGAGGCCACTCTCTTGTGTTCGTATGAAAGGCGGGGCGAAAAATAAGCCTTGGCGACGTCGACTGAGTATTGGCAGCCGAACTCTCTGTGGACAGTCTCGGTTTTCCGTTCTCCACCTATGACGCTGAATTCTCTCAATCGGTAGGTTCCGCTGACAGCGCCGGCTTTTGCCAGCACGGTTCGTACGTTCTTGTTCGTTTTGAGAATTGCTTCACCTATGATCCTCTTGTACGCGTCTAACTCTTGAGGAATCTCGATTATCGCTATCTCCCCCACGAAATCCGCGGCGTGCGGTAAACTGGCCAACAGGTGAGGAGGCAATTCGGTTGAAAGCATTTCTGCCAAGGACGGTTTCTGTTTCTTTCTTTCTTGAAATGTGAACGCTAAAATTTGATAGGTCACTCCTTTTTCGCTGAGAGTCTTCAAAGTATCCTCTTGAAGCTGGCTGATGAGTGGGATGTACAGAAAATCTTCGTCTCTCTGAACTTCAAATTCCTTATCGATGATCTTCGCTTCACTTGCCAGGGCTATTGCTTCTTCGCCTTGTTTTTTCGGAACTCTTAAACATCTGACTTTTTTTGGCATTTCGTCACGCAGGCTCAATTTTTTCTCGTGTTGCCGTGATGACTGTATAGAACTGGGTTAACTCGGTGTCTGTGAGGACGTATTGCTCCTTTGCTTCTTTGCTGGCCGCGTGCACGTATTTGCGAAGTGCCTCGGGACTAATGTCAAAGTATTTTCCTTTGTCCTCGATCAACGCGTCGTAGGACTTTTTGTAGGCGATGGTTTTCATCCTGGATACGTGGAATCCGTGAGTTTCGAGCAGTCTCTTCGTTTCTGAAGCTTTGTAGTATCTTCTGTGGGCTCTAGATATCGTTCTCTCCAGCGTTTCGAAGAATTCCTGGTTGTCAGCTTCGTGTGGAGACAGGTCGCCGTACACGAAAGTGCCTCCTTCTTTGAGCAATCGTCCATAGTTTTCTAGCGTCTTTTCTTGGTCTTCGAAGTAATGCATAGTGCTCATGCACAGTATTGCATCGAAGGCTTCGGCTGCGAAGGGCAGGTGTTCAGCATCCCCCAGGATCAGTTCTGAATGCTGTCTGTAGGTGAGGAGCTTATCTCTCGCGTTGTTCAGCATTTCTCTCGTTAGGTCAAGCCCTATGAGATAGGGTCTGATCTTTTCAAGCAGGGGCTTCGCGTTTCTTCCGCTTCCGACGCCCACTTCTAGCAGAAGCTTGTTCTCGAAACGTGTGAAGGCGTTCAGCACTTCGTCAAGTATTTCAGTTCCAAAACCGTTTTCGGATTTCCACGTCCTGCTCTTCTGCCGGTCGTAGTCTTTAGCCCTAATGGAATAGTATTTCTGGACGGTCTCTTTGCGGGTGCTGTTGGTCATGTTGGTCTCTTCACTCTGTTCTTTCCACTTTGTGAAGCCCGTTCACGTTTTCAACGTTAAACTTAACGTTCAAGATCTGTTCCGTAATCCAGATGTTTGTTTCTAAGTGTTCTGAAACTGCGCGCGTGAAGTAGATGGAGTTTCCTTTGGCCAGGGCCACGTATGGGATGAGCAGATCGGCCAAGTGCACGTCGACTGTGGGTTCGGCAGCCATCTCCGCGTAGAGTTTCTGAGCGGCCTCTTCGCCGACTTTTTCGCTTGTCTTCTTCAGTTCGCCTATCGCGTCAGCTCCCAACAATGTGCCCGTGTCAGTTTCGGCCCACATCACCATTGAGCTGCCCTTCTGCAGGGGGTTTGACGTGTCGTTTACTGCTTGAATCTCTGTTGCGTAGCCTTTTTCTCTCAGGTAGTCTTTTGCCGCGTTTGCTTGTCTTTCAGCCACTTTCCTCTCGGCTAAGAATGTGCACACTGATACTCCTTTGATGGCTTTTATCTTGCCGAATGTTTCCATGTGTAAAGGTCTGAGAGAATGTGCCGGCTTCACTGTTGCCGTAACTTCGCCGTTCCCTCTTGGGTAGTAACCGTACTTGTGGACCTTCAGAGTTGCTTCCAGACCCATGCGGCAGAGAGTTGGTAAGAGGATGAAGCGGATGTAATTTATTGTGGGCGAGTTTGAAACGTCGGTTCCACCCTTGGAAACGTGCAAGACAACGGTGCTTTTAGCATAAGCGCATATCGGCAGCACGGTCATTAAGAGCATTGGTATGCTTCCGGCGGTGCCGATTTCTGCCTCGATCTTGCCGCCTTCAACTTCTCTGGGCTTAAACCAGAGTTCGCGGGAGTCAATTTTTGCCCCCTCAAGTTCAGCGTTGCACAGTTTTGCGGCTGTCAAGACTGCTTCCAAGTGTTGGGGTTTCAAGCCTGATTGAGGTCTGTTGTGTCTGACGTTGTAGATGTGAAGCGGTTGCCCCGTTATGGCTGACAGGGCGACTGACAGTCTGAGGATTGTGCCGCTTCCTCCTTTTTTGCTGCCATCAACTTCGATCAAGTATGCTCTGCGCGCCTCTTTTTCGGCTTGTGAGAAGAGTCGGAAACAATTAATAAATAGGTGAAGTATTAAGGATTTGGAGGGTTGAAGGCTTATGAGCATGGATAAAGCGAAGGTGGACAACCTGACCAAGAGAGTTGACGAACTCGTCGTGATCTTGAGCGGTATCGCTGAGGACTTGAGGCAGGTGTCCGCTTCGTTGAAGTCGCTGTCGGTTCAACAGATCACCCAGCCTGTGGCTGCGCCGCCGCCTCTATCACTGGGCCAGTCTCCGACTGTCGCCGGGGCGCCTCGGGCAGCAGAGAAGTCGAAGGCTATAGAAGACCTGCGAACGATGTTCCCTGAAGACTTGGAAAGCATGTTGAATTTTGAGGAAAAAGACGATTACATAATCATCAAGCCGCGGCAGTACTTGGGCTCTGAGAACTTCTCAAAAATCGCCTCTGTCGTGCGTCAAGCTGGAGGAGAATACGTCAGTGCCGGAAAAGCATCGCACTTCAGAGTGCCCAGACAGAGGACTTGAACAAACTCTTTCCTCATGTGAAAGCGTCTGCTAATACCTTATTTCAAAATCGTTGAACTCGCCTGTGTAAGGCTCCCAAGCAACTTCTAACGCGGCGACTCTTGCCGTCGGAGGACCTCGCTTGCAGAACTCTACGAGTTGCTTCACGTCTTGTTCTTCACCTTCAAAAACGGCCTCAACCCTGTCGTCCGGTAGGTTGCGGATCCAGCCCTTCACCTGATGCTTTCTCGCCTCGTACCTTGCTTCTGACCTGTAGAACACGCCTTGCACTCTGCCTTCCACGAACACGTGCGCCCTGATTTTCATCGCTTCTCCGTCAGGAAGCTTTTCACTTAAACTCATCTCTCTGCCTTGTAGACGTGTTGTTTCAGCACTTGTTTTAAAAGATGTCCGTTCGACCGTGATCTTGGTGAGCGTGCATGCTTGAGAATTGTAACGGGAAATTGTTTGTTTACGCCTCGAGTTTTGCGTCTCGCGAAAAACGCTTGAAGCCCGTGAGTGTTGCAACAGAGAAGATGGCTAAACATCTGAAGCTGAGTTTCGAAGTCAAGACCTTCACGAAGAAGTTTCTGCCGATTTACGTTTACTACAAGAACGGTGAAGAGGAGCCTATTCCTATCTATTGCGTAGGCGAGGAGCAGTCAAGCATCGAAGACATTTGCATGCAGTTGAGGAACATGATGTTTGTCTTGTCCTTTCATCCCAAACATACAGCTTTGAGGCAGAGGAGGAAAGAAATCATGCAGTTTTCGTGAACTTCAGGCTTTGATTTTCAAGGTTTATGTCGTAGATCTGGTTAACGTCAAAGTTTATGCCTAAGGTCTCGTACTCTTGTTCTGTTAAAAACAGGATTATTTTTGGAATTGCGAAATCCACTCTTCCGGGAAACATCGGCATCTGCTGCTGCAGGGCTTGAAGCACGTCTTGGACAACTTTGGCTTCTTCTGTTTGAGGTCTCATTGTGAAGTGGGGAACTTGTCGGTCTTCGATCAGCTCTATTCGTTTTCCAAGGTTGCCGTCCGGGTCATGGATGGATTCAATCTTCTGCACTCTTACTCGAAACATGGTCTGTCACCACTGAAAAGGCTCAAAGGAGCTTTATAGATTTCGGAAGCGTCTCCAACGTTTTGACTCAGTCTGTGGAATCATGCGGAAACGACTCATCCAGTCTTGACTGAATTTTGATCTCTTTCGGTTCGGAAACATATTCTGTTGTCTTCTGCAGCTTGCGGAGAAGTCTGAGCTGTTGCTGGATCTTTTCTTCGTCTCTAGTTGGTAATTCTAGGACTTTCGGAGTGTCCTCAAACCTCTTATCTCTAACGATGGCATGGAAGACTTGCAACCCTAATTTTCCTTCTCCGATGGCCATGTGTCGGTCGATTCTGCATCCTAAGTCTCCTTTCGAATCGTTCACGTGCAGCATCTTGAGCTTGTCCTTTCCCACCTTTGCGTCAAATTCCTTCAAAACGTTCTCGTATCCTTGATAACCTCGGATGTCGTATCCCGCGGCGAAAACATGGCACGTGTCAAGGCAGACGCCTAGCAGATGGCTCTTTTCCACTCCTTTTATGATTTCTGTCAGATCCTCAAAGCGTGAACCAATAGCAGTGCCCTGACCAGCCATAGTCTCAAGAAGAATCATGACATGTGAGGCCTCGGTACCGTTGAAAACTTCGTTTAACGCATTGACCGTTCGGCCGATCCCAGCCTTCTTGCCAAGTCTGCCGCAATATCCCGGGTGCATCACTAAAAGCTGAATTCCCAGCTGATCAGCAATTGACAATTCAGTGGCCAGCCTAGTTTTTGAGTTTTGCCAGATTGCATCGGTTGGCGCTGCTGGATTTACTATGAGGGGGACGTGTGCGATGACCTGCTTGACGCTGCTTGTCTGCCAGGCTGTCCTAAAACTAAGAGTTTCTTCAGGTGATAATTCCCTGGTTTTCCACGTGCGAGACAGTGTGATGTAGGTTTGTGCACATTCGCAACCCCACTTTTGCGCATATGCAAATAGTGTTGACAGGCCACCCTTACCGGGGTGAGCAGGAACGTTTGATCCAATCATCTTCTCACTAGTTGTTTACTCGTGCAGGAAGACCGTGCAACTCTATGATTTTCCTCATTCCTGCGATCGTATTTGCAACAAGCCTCTTTAGGTCAAAGGTCTGCAAGGCCTAGCCTCTCAGGCTGTTAACTGCTTTGCGGTTTTATGTTTTGCGCAGTGTGACGCCTTGGCAATTCCCAGCTAGATCTCTCATGATTTTAGACTGGCGCGCGCGGGCAGAAAGACATAATAGTTCTTTGAAGCCACGGTATTGTGGAAACAATGAAAATAAACATTGACGTCCTAATGGTCATTCTTCTCGTGATCTTCGTGGGGAGCCTAGTCGGGCTTATAATCTATGGCGAGGTGTGGCGCATCAACCTCTCGATGACTGACACGCAGATTGAAAACTTCGATGCAGAACGCACGCGAAACGCTTTCATATTGTCAGCTGTTTGTATTGCATCCGGGGGCTCCATGTTATATATACTTATTACAAGGTTCTCGCCGGAAAAAGAAAAGAAAAAGGTCTCTGCCTCCGGCGTCACCCATGAATGAAGTATCGTGTTTCTGTTGAATTGCGGTCGCGCAAGGACCGCGCGCGCGACGGAGGGTTAGCAAGTGTCAAAAACAGCGTTTGACTTTGTGAAATTTTATATTCGTTGCATGTTATATCCTTAACATGTTTGGGGGAAGTGGCGTGAAACTTGTAACCGTATTATTGCCCGAAGCTTATTTGGAAGGTTTAGATGAGCTCGTGAGAGCTAATATGTATCCGAGCAGGAGTTCAGCTATACGGTCTTCGGTGAGGGATCTGCTGAAGAAAGAGCTTTGGGAAAGACGCGGAAGATGAAGCTTTGCAGTGGAAGGAAACTTCAATACACAATTCCACTGCCCGCAAGGCTCATCAGTTTTCTCAGAGGTAAGTCGGTAAAAACTGTCTTGGAACTCGGCTGTGGTTATGGCAGAGCCTGCTTTTTCTTACATGAGAACGGTCTTTGCGTCGCAGGCGTCGACTTAGACAAGGTGCAGGTCGGATTGGCTTTACAGGAAGCAAAATCGCGGAGGATTCACGATGGAATAGACTTTGTGGTCAACGATGCTGGAAATCTATGTTTCCCAGAATTCTCTTTTGACGCGGTCACGATGCTAGGAGTCCTCACTCTGGTTCCAAAAGCCGAAAGGCCGAGAATAATGAACGAAGTTGAAAGAGTCCTAAAACAGGTGGGCTACGTTTTCATCGAGGAGTTTGGCCGGACTTGGGAGAATCCGGTTTACAGGAAGAGATACAAGGAGGACTTGAAGGTCACCGGTGAATTGGGCACAGTCACAGTTAGGGATGACAATGGCAGGGTTCTGCATTTTGGGCATCACTTCACCCGCGGAGAGCTGCTCAGTCTTCTCAGAGGCTTCCAAATTGTCAGTTTCGAAAAAGACGTTTTCACAAGTTATTATCACAGAAACTGGGTCAAAGGAAACATCATACTGGCCCAGAAACAGCGAAGATAGGTTTTTTCCATCAAAATGGCTTTGCGTAAAGCTCTTCTTATTGAAGCGTCATTAGCTAGGTTTTCCTAGGTCTCTCACTTTCTTGGCTGTTTCCGCAGGGTTTTCTGCGAGTGTTATCTCTCTTCCCACGATCAGATAGCGCGCGCCAGCCTCTATGGCCGGTCGAACCGTTGCACCTTGAGCTCCTATTCCAGGCGAGTATATTGGAACCTTTTCTCCGAGTATTTCATGCACTTCTTTTATCTTCTCAGGGTAAGTCGCGCCCACAACTGCGCCGTCTGCGTCGTATTTCAGAGCTTTTTTTGCGAAGGATATGTACTGAAACGTTTTCGCGCCGCTTTCAGTTTCAATGATTGTTTGCCCGTAGCCTTCAGCTGCGGCTTTGTGACTCATGTAGACGAGGAGGATTACCCCGCGGCGCAGTCGGCGTGCAACATCAAAGATGGGTTTCAACCCTTCTTCCCATCCGGTGAATGGGTTGGCTATTAGGGCGTCGAAGCCCGCGGCATAGTAGTACTCAGCGATAACTTGGTTCGTGGCGCCGATGTCATTCGCCTTGCAGTCCATTATTGTCATCAATCCGGCATCGTGAGCCTTTCTGACAAGTTTTTCAACACCGTCAAACGTGCCCAGAGGAAGGACTAGGTGATGGTTGAATTTGACAGCGCAAATGTAGGGATGAACAATGTCCAGAACGTGTTCTGCTTTGAGAAAGAGGGCCCTTCGGTTTTTTGGGTTTTCAAACGGAAAGTCAAAAGCCAAAACGATGTTAGATTCCTTTTCCCTTGCCTTCTTTTCCATCTTGACGCGGAAAGACAAACTCAAACGCCTCTCTCTACTTGGTGATAAGACTAAAAACTCTTTTGCTTCCCACACTTGCCCAACTGCTATTCCTAGCTCATGTCTAAATCCTTCAGCGAAAGCTCTTGTTCTAGAGCTGACAGGAAAGCCATGGTTCTCGCGTGTCTTTCCTTCGCAATTCTCTTTGACGTGGGAGTGTTAAGTAGACCGTAGATGGGCTTCAATTCTTCAAAGCAGTTCTTCACAACGGTTTCAAATGGTCTCTTGCCTAACCAGTGGAATACTCTGGCAACGCCCGCCGCTCCTAACAGGTCGATTTTGTCCGCGTCCCAAACAATCTTCTCCTCCAGTGTTTCCAGCTTGTCTCTGAGAGGAAGCGCGTGATGTAACACTATCCTCGCGACTCTGTCACTCTTTTCACGAGGATAGTCTGTGCCGCTTAGAATCTCGCTTGCGAGTCTTGCTCCCGTTTCGTTGTGCGGTTCACCGACCGTTCGCCCTATATCGTGTAAGATGGCTCCTATCTGTACCAATTCGACATCTGCTTTCTCTCTCTCAGCCAGGAAAGTTGCGATTCTGAAGACGCGACCAACATGGGAGTAGGAGTGAACGGTCCCTTCCAGCGGAGCCATCTTCTCTTTAACGGTGATTATCAAGCGCTCTATCAATGGTCGCATGTCTATCACGGCGATTTGTGGTGTGCTTTCTACACTAAATTTAAAAGTTAAACCTTATAAATCGTAGAGTGAGAAACCGCACACCTGGTGGCATGCATGAAACCTCAACCAGTGTTGAGCAATGAGCTTCGGAAACTCGTTGAATCTCGCATGAAGAGCAATCTAGAGGGGATAGAGCAAACGCTGCAACAGATATTTGGAGCACAGAAACTTGGCTTGGAAGAATTGAGGGAAACGATAAAGGGGCTTGAGGAGAGCTTTGACCTTCTGTCTCAGAAATGGAACCTCCAGATCCTCTACATACTGTTTCTCAGAGAAACCACGGGGTTCGGCGAGCTGAAGAAGATTCTCAGGGCGAACTCTCGCACCTTATCGGACAAACTTAAAATGCTCAACCAGAATGGATACATCAGAAGGTCAGTGGACGAGGGTCCTCCTCTGAGAGTAGGGTACTCGCTTACGACAAGAGGCCGCAATACAGTTCTTCTCGCATTGCCTTTCCTATATTATTCTAGCAGTAACCTGACATGAGAAACAAGTTCTACACAGAACTGTTTTGGAACACTTTGATAGATTCGATTTCCCCTCCTGAAGACTGTTTGATCAGTGACAATGCTGTAGCAACAGCCTCTCTCAGCCGGTTCTGCAATATCCCTGGAGCGCCATATCCGACCATGGTCGCGTTTTTTGTCTCCAATGTTATCTTCGTCTTGTCCGAATCACGGTAAGGATAGATGCACAAGACCTGTTTTCCATCTGCCAAAACAAGCATATTTTCCTTCAAGGAAATCGGTGCTTTCATGCCAATTCCAGTGAAGGCTTCACCGTTTCTGGCAAAACGAACTTGAAACGGTGGAGCTATGCAGTCACGGTCGAATCCACTCATTGGAACCATCGTTTTCACAGATGCCAGATTGTAAGCGTCCACGACCGTGGACACGTTTGGAAGCTCGTCACCACACAAGACTCTTCGAATTAAGGCTTCACCAGCCGGCCTTGTCTTCGTTGGGTCGATGCCAAGCTTCCAATAGAAGTCCCGGTAGTCTCTCACAGTCGAGTCATCTTTCAGGTCCGCAATGTTATATTTGCTTCTGACCTCTTCGTACAAGATTTTCTTGAGTTGCCGGAGCTGTTCGTTCTCTTTTCGTGCAGTAACGCCGTTGATGAGTCCGATGCAGATCGCAAGTTGCGGTAACTTTTCAGAGACTTCAGGGCTCCAGTTGACGTCTATTTGCATTTTCGTGCACCATTCAGTTCTTATTTTGGCCTCTGCATACTTAATAGCCTCAAGCAGAATCTCAACCAAAGCCTAAAAAATGATCGGTGAGCTTGCGGCGTTGGGCGCTGCTATCAGTTGGACAGTGTCAGCGTTATTCTATGGAAAAGCGCTGCAACAGGCTAGGCCGATCTCCGCAAACATTATTCGTCTCACGTTAACAGGCTCGATTTTGCTCTTGTTCCTCGTTATTTTAGGCAAACTTACATTTTTGACTGATTTACCTTCAGGAGTCGTTGTCATCTCAGCCGTCAGTGGCATAATTGGTCTAGGCTTAGGTGACACCTTGTATCTGGTGAGTCTGAGCCGAATAGGCGTCGCACGAGCCGTTCCGATAACCTGTGTTTATCCATTGTTTAGTCTTATATGGGCCTTTTTCCTCGAAGGTGAGCCGGTCACTTGGGCCGTTGTCCTCGGGGCCGTTGTCATAGTTGGCGGGATATGGTTTCTTGGCCAGGGCACCCATGCAGGCGAAGTTGATACAAAGAAGAAATCGTTGATCATTGGCATGATCTTCGCCCTTCTAACTGCCATATTGTGGTCTATTAGTATTGCAATGATGGATATCGCAGTGAGAGAAACGCCGGACCTGGATCACGCTTTGGCCATCAACACGATGAGAGTGATCGCAATTGCGGCGTTTTTGTTCGCGGCTTCTCCTCTGCTCGATCGGAAACTGGGCTTTCTGAAGGTGCCGAAGAAAACCGTGATGGCCTTGGTTGCTGGGGGAATCGTCGCACTGGGTCTCGGATGGTTTTTTCTGGCGTACAGTTTCGTGCAGATTGCGCAGTCTCGGGCTGTTCCAATATCTTCAACGACCCCTCTCTTTTCGACGCTCGCCAGTGTTTTCCTGTTGCGTGAAAAAGTCACTGCCCGAACAGCTCTTGGATCGATAATGATCGTGGCTGGGATTTTCCTGGTCTTTCTGGCATAAAACTGTTCTTTTCTCAAACCGTGTATAGCTTTTTATAGTGCGTGCCGTTCTAAGGGGGAACTTGGCGAATTTGCAAGGTAGAGATTGAATGTCGGCGTCTCCGAGCGCTCGCGAGTCGGTTCTGGCCCGAAGAATCGCTGGCGAGATAATTCTCTCAAGTAAACCTGGAGCTACGATGCGGAAGTGGCGTGAACTTTTCGCTATTTCACAGATGAGGCTTTCAGACAAGATGGTGGTTTCATCATCAGTGATCAGCGACTACGAAAGTGGCAGGCGACCGAGCCCCGGAGCAAGGTTTGTGAGAAGATTTGTTTGGGCCTTGCTGAAAATCGATGAAGAACGTGGAAGTCGTTTCACACACGAGTTTGCCAAACTGACGAGTTCGCCGAGTAACGCCATAATAGACCTTCGCGAATTCCCACTGCCCGTGCGCGTGGAGCATCTGTGCAAAGCCATCGAGGGCAAAGTCGTGGCATGCATGGACAGATACGTTAGAGAGATTAACGGTTACACTGTTGTGGACAGCCAGAGGGCTGTTGAAACGCTTTCGGGGCTGGAGTTCTCTCAACTCTTCGGTGTTACAACCGAGCGGGCGTTGATATTCACAAACATAGAAAATGGCATTTCTCCCATGCTCATCGTACGGGTCAGCAGTTTGAAGCCGCGTGTTGTGATTTTTCACGGCACTCAGCCGGACGAGTATTCGATACGGTTGGCGGAGTATGATGGCATCCCGCTCATATACTCCGGCCTGTCCAGTGTCGAGCGTCTGGTGAAATCTTTGAGAAAACTGTATCACATTGCTCTTCGCAGAAAGCTAGGCAGATCGGCACGTCCGCCGCCTCCGCAAGTGAGCGCATAAGAACCGTTTAGATTTTGACAACGTAAAATCTGCTAAGAAGTTGAAGGGCTGACAAGTCCCATTTTCAAAAGCTCGTCTTTTATCCGCTGGAAGTCTTCCTTCAACTGTTTCTTGTATCGCGCGCTGTATAGCGCTGCCGCAGGGTGAAACGTGGGGAAGACTGCAACCTTCAAGCCAAGAATAGATGTTTCATAAACCTTGCCTCGCGCCTGCGTTATGCTGTGGAAAGGTAACCTTGCTTTTGAGAGAATATATGCGGTTGAATGGTTGCCAAGAGTGACGATGAATCTTGGCCGGATAATGCCTATCTGCTTGTTCAAGTAAGGTGTGCACGTTTCGATTTCATCGGGCCTGGGGTCACGATTTCTGGGGGGCCTGCACTTTACAACATTAGTGATGAAAACGTCTGTTCTTGAGAGCCCAGTTTCGGAGAGCAGAGTGTCTAAAAACTTTCCTGCTGCACCAACGAAAGGTTCGCCCTTCAAGTCTTCTGATTGACCCGGAGCCTCTCCGATGAACAGCACTCGGCTTTCAGGATTGCCAACTCCTGGGACAGCTTTTTTGCGGCCTTTCCAAAGGTCGCACTTGATGCAAACCACGACTTCTGCAGCAACAGCGTCTAGAAGATGTTTCTTAGACAAGATGAGGCCATCTCGTATCCTCACTGTTCCATGAATCGGTCAGAGGCCATTGGTCAGCATAGGTGTTTTAGGGCGTCAGCTCCTTTCATGCCTACTTCGACGCCCAGGTTTTGGCCTTAGGCGTCACTGCTTTGACCTGTCCGTTGAGCACGTCATCAAAAGTCTTCACTCCGCTCACAACTGCGGCGGCTACGCCTAGTTTTTCAGCTGATTCGACGTTCAGGAAGCCGCACATGACGAAGCCTTTTTCGGCGGTGATGAGAAGAAGCGGTGGGCTATCCGGAAGATCTGTGCGGAGGCCCAAGCAACTCTTGCCGTCAACCTTAACTGTCATGATGCTTATCATGGCGAACACCTTTTAACTGCACACATAACATATCCACGCTTAAATAAGAATCGCTGGAGAAACACCTGCCAATGCTGACGAGGCTGAAGCAGAAGATTCAATCCATGCTGGGGACTGAAGCAAGAATCGCACATGGAATCGGCCTCACGCCCAACAGGATAACCGTTCTCGGCGCTTTCCTAGCTTTCTTATCAGCTTTTGTCTACGCAAAATGGCAGGCGAACCCCCTTCTTCTCTTGCTTGCAACCGTTCTGCTTTTGCTTTCAGGGTTCTGCGACGCCTTGGACGGCGTGGTTGCCCGGTTGTATAAACAAGCGACAGTGTTCGGTGGTTTTCTAGATTCTCTGCTTGACAGATACGCTGACGCTGCTGTGTACGTGGGCATAGGTTTCGGAGGGCTGTGCAATCTCTATTGGGGTTTGGCGGTTGCGATAGTAGGTTCGTTGCTGGTGAGCTACAGTCGGGCCAGAGCCGAGGCTGCGGGATTGAAAATGGAATCGATCGGCCTTGCGGAAAGAGCGGAACGCGTGTTAATACTTGCCGTTGCAAGTCTAGTGGCGATTTTCTGGCAACCTACCATGGTGATGAACGCGGCGATAATACTGCTTGCGGTGCTCACAAACCTGACGGTCTTGCAAAGAAGCCTCTACGTTTACGGCAAATCAAAGAAAAAAGCATTGAGTGAAAACTAGAATCTTCTCGGTCGCGTGCGAATCCGTCGTTCGTTCTCTGCCCTTACCTTCACGACACCACGATGCACTGCGCACGACACGCAATAGTACTTGGTCGTGGATGGCATCTCAATGTACGTGCCTTTCTGGCGTAGCTCCTTCGCCAGTTGATAATCAACGATGGAGTGTCTCCTGGTTACTTTCTTAGCCTTGTCACGGGGTACCATCGACCCGCAACTTGCACATTGAACGACACCGCTGCTGCCCTTACCGCCCTTTGACCTTCCGCGGCTCTTTCGTTTGAACGGCAACTTTTTCTTACTCCTACACTTCCTTTAAGCAAACAATCTGATCTGCTGCTTTATATATCTGTTCCAATTCCAATTTAAAGACGCCGAGAAATCTTTTAACGTGTACAACGCTAGAAAATGTCTCCATGCGAAGAAACCGTGTTTTCCTGCTGTCCTCTTCAATCGTGCTTCTAGCTTTGGCCTTGACTTTTTCAAGCGCGCGCTGACAGGCTGCCCTGCGGTTGCAGCGTCTAATTCGAAGGTTACGGTGCATTTCATCGACGTTGGTTCGGGTGACTCAATTCTAGCGTGCGCTGGTCGAAACGAATCAGATGTCCTTTCTTAACTTCAGAATTGACGCGATGTTCGCTTTCTTGTCGATTCTCGGGACGATTTTTCCGGTGGAAGATGTGAACAGTGTTGTGACCCCTGGGCCGTGACCGGCTATGACGCAGTTTGTGTGTACTGTGATGCCGACGGAGATCGCGCCTTGTTTGTATATCCTTCCGAAGGTGTGGTCTGCGTCAATTATGGCAACGAGGTCTCCTAGTCTCAGGTCGTCGAGGCCAAACTGTTTCCTCACTTTTTCATCGAAGAGCTGAATGTCGTAGTCTCCGGAATAAGTCTGGTTGGCGCCGAGTCCTGAGCCCATGATGGCGGCTGGAACCATGTGAGTGACCGGAACCTCCAGCTTGTCACCTTTCAATCTGGGTTTCAATGCTGTCAGAAACTTGGGGTCCAAATTCATCACCGTGACGTGAGGAGCGTCTAACAGTTGGAGGCCAACTCCGAAAGCTTTGACGAGAAACTTGTCCCCGATCACAAGTTTGTCCATGACCTCGGGCTGAACATCGACTAGCACGTGTTCTATGCCGCCGTGCTTGCCCGTGACAACTCCTTTTGAACCCTTGGCTTCGCCACTTATGATCGTGGCCTCATTCCCAACGCATGAGAGCACGTTGAAGGCGGCGTTTGCGCCTTGTCCAAAGCGCGGGTCGTTCTCTTTGTTTTCAACGCTTACTCCAGGTTCAACATGATCGGCTTGCCATCCTGAGGCCGGGTCGCCTACCCTGATGTTATAGGTGATTCCTCCGACGCCTGGCAAGACCACTGGGTTCCCTTGAGCCGTGATCCTGTAGACGTCTCTTCCGAACACGGGGCTCACTACTTCGCCGACGACCGAGATCTTCACTAACTTGTCCTCGTTGGTTCTCAACATTCAACATTCCACGTTAGATTATGTGGTTTGCAGGGCGGACACTAATAAAACTTGGCCTAGTCAAAATTGTGACGTGCGAGGTGAATACGGGAAGTTTTAAATTTGGGGCTCTCTTTTGAGTTGAGTGAAGTCAAACCTTAATAGTGGCATGCATTATTTACGTGGCGAGAACCATGGCTGAGATTGGACTAAGGTCTAAGATGCTGGTCAAAGACGTCATGAGCAGCCCAGCGGTTACCGTGGACGAAAATGCTCCTGCTAACAAAGTTGCGGAACTCATGGCTAAACACGAGTATGGATGCATCCTAGTGACGACCAAGCAGGCAAAGCCGATGGGAATCATAACTGAGAGGGACCTTGTTGTAAGAGTCTTGGCTAAGAACGTCAAACCTGACACCGTTAGGGCTAAGACTTCATGACTTCTCCGCTGATGACGATCGAATCGGACGCAACGATAAACGAGGCAGCCAAGAGAATGAGCAAACTGAACATCAGACGTCTAGGAGTCACGTACAAGGGACAGCTTGTCGGAATAATATCAAGCAAAGACGTCTTGGCCGTCATGCCTGAACTTTTGGAAACAATACAGGAGAAAGCCATGATAGAAGGTGAGAACATGGCTGAAGAAGCACAGAAGGAATCGACACCCCTCACCGGATACTGCGACCACTGCGGAGTCTGGTCTGACAGCTTGACAGAAGTCAACGGCGAATTCCTCTGCGAGGACTGCAAGGTTGAACTGGAAACTGAGGAGTGAGAGGAGATCTTTTGCGTGTCAAAGAGGTCATGGATCAAAAGCATCCGTCGATCTATGAAGACCAGCTCGCCACGAAAGCACGCGCGATAATGAGAGAGTTTAACCTGAGGATTCTTCCAGTAACCGATAAGAACAAGATGCTTCTGGGAAAAGTTTCGCGCCGCGACGTGATGACCATTTCTTCATCCGTGTCGCCGATAACCGTGAAAGGCATTATGACATCTGCAAAGCACATCGCAACGGTTGAGGATGAGGTAACTTCAACGTTTAGAGCTATGCTTCGAGTGGATGTTTGGCATGCACCCGTTGTCGCTTCAGCCGAGGACAGAACCTACAGGGGGGTCGTAGGGTTAGAAAGCTTCATTGAATCACTGATGAAAACGAGTCCTGACCGATTTGTGAAGGACGTTTCCGAAATCATGACCACAAAGGTCGTAACATGCTCTCCAGAGGACGAGATTGACGATATCTGGCGCCTCATGACAGAAACGCGGTTCGCAGGATTGCCGGTTATTAAGAACGGGAAGTTTGCGGGCATCGTTACGCAGAAAGACCTTCTTGAATCTGGAGCTATGCTGCCGACCTTCGAGTCTAAGAAAGGACGCTTCCGAGACTCGCCAAAAATATCTTCTGTAATGAATACAAACGTAGTTTCTGTTGAGCCTTCAACAAAGGTGATCAGAGTTGCCAGAGTCATGGTTACGAAGAACGTTGGAAGGATACCGGTGGCGGACAAGAATGGGAAACTGCTCGGTATAGTGGATCGCGAAGACGTAGCAAGATTAGTTGTCAGGTGAGCGTGAGCACAATTGAGCGGAGAAGGCTTCAGAAGAAGGCTGCGGGGAACAGGCCCCCTAGACTTGAAGACTCATCCTTCCAAGAACCGTGAAGGCGAAATACTTACAGTTGCAAAAAGCCCCGTTGTAATGGTGGCTCCAACTACGCCTATTTATGACGCGGTTCAAAAAATGGCGAAGGAAGGATTTCGCCGGCTACCCATAGCTAATCCTGGAACCAAATACTTGGAGGGAATCGTCACAGCCACGGACATAGTCAACTACCTCGGCGGCGGGCAAAAATTTGAGATAATCCAGCATAAGTACGGTGGAAACTTCTTCAAGGCCATAAACGAGCAGATCCGGCTCATAATGACTCAGAAAGTCATTTCGATCACGACTGAAGCAAAAATAGGTGAAGCAATCGAGAAGATGAAAGAATCAAACCTCGGCGGCTTGCCCGTAGTGGATGAAAAAAACAGCGTAAAAGCCATAGTGACCGAGCGTGACATCGCAGTTCTCTTCGCCGACCGAACGAGCGGCGTAACCGTTGCCCAACTCATGTCAGAGAACGTGGTCACGGCCTTGCCCCAAACGACGATATTTGAGGCTGAAAAAACCATGGT
This sequence comes from Candidatus Bathyarchaeota archaeon, assembly GCA_963707955.1. Lineage (GTDB taxonomy): Archaea > Thermoproteota > Bathyarchaeia > Bathyarchaeales > Bathycorpusculaceae > DASPPK01. Next base: position 1,657,321 of record OY970176.1, read on the forward strand.
GACGCACGGATTCAGAAGATTGCCGATAATCTCTGACAGCAAGCTCATCGGCATAGTGACGGCCATGGACATCATCCGCTTCTTCGGCTGCGGAGAAGTCTTCAGCCACTTGCGATCCGGAACAATAATCCAAGTTTTAAACACGTCTGCGCTTGAGATAGCGACAAAAAACGTTTCAACCGTAGAACCGGAAACCGACGTGGGTCAAGCTGCAAAGATCATGAGGGAGAAAGACATAGGAGCCGTTCCCGTTGTCAAGAACGGAGTGCTCGTAGGCATATTCACAGAAAGGGACTTCTTCAAGATAATCGAGTAGCATCGAGTAGCCCTCGCTGTTGAGCTGTAGCCCTCTGTCATTCTTTTTCACTACTAAATGGAAAATTCGGCCTCCACTGCACTCTTTCGCCATTTTGAATCCAGATTTTCACTGGCCATCCACAATCAATAGGCCGTCTGAAAAGTCTGAAAGAATATCACAATTTCTCATGGAAACGACAAATGCCTAAATAAGATCATCAGTAATGCAAGCTAAGTATCAGGAGAAACAGGTAACATGGTCAAACCAGGCACTTATTTTTGGTCAGGAAACGAAACCTGCGTTGAAGCAGCAATAATCGCTGGTTGCAGATTCTTCGCTGGATACCCAATATCACCCTCAAACGAGATACCTGAACGCCTTTCAGAACGCCTACCGCAGGTTGACGGCATATTCATGCAGATGGAAGACGAGCTGGCTTCGATAGGCGCGGTTATGGGCGCCAGCTGGGCAGGGAAGAAGGCTATGACGGCCACTTCTGGACCGGGCTTCAGCCTGATGCAGGAGACTATTGGCTGGGGCTTCATGACTGAAACCCCGTGCGTGATAGTTGATGTTCAAAGAGTTGGACCGGGCACTGGACAGGCAACCAAGTGCGGTCAAGGAGACGTCATGCAAGCACGTTGGGGAACTCACGGTGACTACGCGGCAATCGCGCTTTCGCCTAACTCGGTGCAGGAGATGTTCGAAATTACGGTAAGAGCTTTTAACTTGGCTGAAAAGTATCGCACGCCCGTGATCCTGTTGGCAGACGAGACCATAGCTCATTTGAGGGAGCAGGCAACTGTGCCGCGACTTGAGCAAATAGAAATATTCGACCGAAAGAAACCAGGACCCAGCGACAGAGCTTTCTTCGGCTCGGAAGAAGTTGCTCCGATGCCGTCGGTAGGCGAAGGCTTCAACGTCGCTGTAACAGCTTCGACCCACGATGAGTATGGTGTCCGATTTACACAGGACCCGCTTGTTCACAGAAGAATGTTAAGCAAACTTAATGCCAAAATAAATGATCACGCAGACGACATCGTTGAAGTGGAAGACTACAACGTTGACGATTGCAAGGTTGGCATAGTCTCCTACGGCTGCACGTCCCGCGCTGTCTACGAGGCTACTGAACGGGCAGAAGCTGAAGGAATGAGAACGGGCTACGTCAGACTGAAGACAATCTGGCCTTTTCCAGACAAAGTCGTTAAACGACTCGCTGAAAGCGCTGAGAGAATAATCGTTCCAGAGATGAACCTTGGGCAAATCAGCCGCGAAGTACAAAGAGTTGCGTGCGACGCAGAGGTTATTCCGCTGAACAAGATCGGCGGAGGAGAACTTATCACGCCTGAAGAATTGCTGGCCAAGATTCTGGAAGGAGGCAAGCAAAGTGACTGAAGCGTTCTCACCTCGAAAATACATGAGAGACTTAAAATTGCCCTTCTGCGCAGGCTGCGGACTTTTTTCACTCAGTGACGCTTTTCTCAGAGCTGTACACGAGACTGGGCCACGAAGACCTGACAGGGTTCTGCTTCACAAGTGGCATAGGCTGCTCTTCATGGATTCCTTCGCCCTATTTTGAAGCCGATTCTGTGCACACACTTCATGGAAGAAGCATACCGCCCGCCACTAGCATAAAACTCATACGCCCAGACCTGAATGTCGTGGTCTTCGGCGGCGACGGAGACATAGTCGGCATAGGCCTGAGCCACTTCCTACACGCAGCGAGGAGAAACACCGATATCCTCGTCATAATGGGCAACAACATGGTTTACGGAATGACAGGCGGCCAAGTAGCCCCCACAACACCCTTCAAAACGCGGACGACAACCACGCCGTACGGAAACTTCGAGTATCCGATAGACGCGGCGAAGCTCGCGGTTGCGGCAGGAGCGGCATACTCAGCGCGATGGACAACCGCGCATCTGCACGAATTAGTAGAGTCCATCAAGAAAGCATTGCAGATGCAAGGTTTCAGGTTCATCGAAGTTGTGACCCACTGCCCAACAACCTACGGCAGGAGAGCAGGATTCAAAAACATCGCAGAAATGCTCAAACATTTCAAAGAAAACGCCGTCACAGTTGAGCAAGCTGAAAAGATGAGTCCTGAAGAGCTTGAAGCGAAAATAGTCATCGGAGAATTCGTTTCAAGAAGACGCCCAACACTGGTTGAAACAGTCTACGCCATGATTAAGGAGGCAAAGGAAAACGGCGAGCAAAACAGAGATTAGAATAGGCGGAAGTGGCGGGCAAGGCGTAGTCTTGGCTGCCCAAATATTGGGCAAGGCCGCAGTCCTAGATGGGAAAAACGCGTTACAAACGCAGGCATACGGGGCTGAAGCAAGAGGAAGCCTTGCCGAGAGTGAAGTCATAATCTCGGACAACAAAATAGGGTTCCCAGCAGTCAGAAGACCCGATGTACTAGTGGCTATGAGCCAAGAAGCACTTGACAGGCTACTCAAGGATTTGAAGGAGAATGGAACGCTGATAATTGACAGTTCCAACGTGACCAAGGTGCCCGAGTCAAAGGCAACGGTCTATAGGTTTCCGATAACAGAAGCGGCGAAGAAAACTTTCGGAGAAGCCATGTATGCTAACATGGTTATGCTCGGAGCTTTCGTAAGGATGACCAGACTGGTCACAGTTCAATCAATGGAAAAAACGATAAGAGAAAATGTCTCTGCAAAGACTGTGGAAACCAACATCAACGCCTTTAGAAGAGGATTACAACTCTAATCTAGCGTACGCTAGGTTTTCTGTTTGGATCTAGAATATTTGAACCCGAACGATGTCAGCAGTGGCTCTGTCGTTTAAGCCTTAGTTTATCTTCTATCGTCCTGCAGATTGAGGATTTCTGTTTTTGAGGCTTTTCGTGAATTTGTCCTTGTTGCGTTTCCTCTAGGTCCTGTCTAACTTGGGCGTCTTGTTTGCACACTTTTTCTACGGACAATGACTGCTAGAAGTGTTGCCGTCATGAACAATGGCAGAACAAGAAGTGATGGAAACTCTGGTACAACCCCACTCCAATGGACAGTTAGTATAGGAGCATAATCTGAGATGGAAAATTCCTTAGAATTGAACGAAATTGATGAGACGAGACCAGAAGGAGAGGGTTCAAACAAGACGATTGTTACTGTTCTGGTGGTGCTGGAAAGCTGTGAAGCTTGAGGTTGAAATTCACTATTCAAAGCGTATCTGACGGCGTCAACGACGCTCCAATTATACCATTGATTATTGGTTGCAACTAATACTGAGTCCATTGATGTCGTGTTGTAGCTAGGCATGTTGGAATATGTCAATGTCAATTCTGTCCAAGAAACAAAAGCAGATGCATTCAGGAAATCAGAACCTGAATAAGCATTAACATTGAATGATCCAGTAACGCTGGACGTGCGCAGCTGAAGTGTTGCCCCATCAATCACTGCCCCATCTGGAACAGAAGACAAATTGAATTTCAGCCATACTATGCTTTCGTAGGCACTATTGATTTGACTATTGTAATTCGTGATTTGAAGATAGTTCTGCTCGCCATAGTTTGAGTTTGGGTTGCTGGAATCAGCATAGGTATCGTCTGTCGGTTTGAGCGTAACGTCACCAACTTGAGCACTGACGGATTTGGTACTCAAAGAAAATAACAATACGACTAGGCCTAGTACGATCAGAAGCTTCCCACTAACATCAAACTTCTTTTCACTCATTCTTAAACCCCAAATTCATCTTCTCTTATGTTGAACAGCGCAGCCGTTGGATTTTATCCTAAGCTTTAGTACATCATGTTTCAGAAGCTAGTACGGCTTCACACCCACGCGCGCGCTTCTCATGCGACATAGAACTGGAAATGGGAAGTTTCCATCATTCTTTTTAGGCTGGTTTCGTTGTGTACTGCAACAACTTCAGCGAATTGTGACCATTCCATGAGCGTGCGAATCAGGAAAGTGAAGGATGAAGAGGTTTCAGCAATCCTTAGATGGCTAGACGACCCTCCTTTCCGTTCCGAGTTTCTGGCATTCGGCAGAGATTCGGATTCAATGGTTGCTGAGAAGTTAGGAGACGTGGTTCACGGTACGGAAGAGGCAAGTTATCTAGTGATCGAACGGATAACGGATTCAAAGCTTATCGGCTTAGTGTTCTCCCACAAAGTTTCCAATTTTCATTACTTCGAAGTGGGGTTCTACGTTATTCCTCAGGAAAGAAGCAAGGGCTACGGCACGAAAGCCATGAGATTACTCCTGGAATACATCTTCGAAACCCAATCAGTTAAGACGATTGTGGCTGGAACGTCTTCTCTGAACGTAGCATCGCAGAAGGCCTTGCTGAAAGCTGGGTTCAAAAAAGTTGGGATGCTCAAGAAGACACTTTTCAGGAATGGTTCGTGGGAAGATTCGATAATCTACCAAGTCACGGGCGATGAGTGAGGTTTAGAAGGTTCGCTGAAGAAGGAAAGAGGGTCTCAAATCCTTCAACAGGGCGCGCGCTGAGCAAGATTGATGTCGAATACGGTCTTGATGATATGTTGAAGTTCAGAGACAACGTTTTCGTTCTTTTCTATGCTTCATGGTGTCCTTTTTCACAGAGGTTCTTGCCAAATTTCGAAAAGTTCGCTCAAGGCAAATCGCAGAGTTGTCTACGCGTTAAGACTGGCGATAAGGCAAGTCTGCGAGAAAGCGCGCGCGTTAAGGCTGACGTTGTCGATCGCTGCGCTGACTGCCAAGAATCCTGGTGCAATCACAGCTAGAATAACCGTGATCGTTGACAGTGCTTTCTTTAGGTTCATTCAGTCACCTCCTATGTTGTTTTGAAAAGAAAGAAGACCTAGCTCTGTTTCGAGGGAATTAGCGCGCCCTTGGGAACACTTTTATTTAGGCACCCTTCAGCCTTGGATGGGTTTCCCGGTTCAATCCAACAAATGCAACTGTTGCCTGTCAGTTTGCTACAGGGTTGAATCGCTGGAAACCCCCCTTTCCTTCCTTTTGAGGAAACGTGCAGGAGTAAAGTTTGCCTAGCTTGGGAACATTTAAGAAAGTTGCCACCTAGAAAGAGTCCTTGGTAACAGGATATGTTCTCCAAGTTGCCTGTACCTAAGTCACTTCTCTGAGCGGGCGCTAAATTGAAAAGGTGACAAAACTTCTATATATGTTAGGTGTCTAAGCTTGAACTAGCAGAGATCGAATATGAAACCTGAGCATTATAAACCGATAAGGAAAGAAAAGCCCAAACGAAAGGGCAAGATTAGTGCGCGCAAGAGTCGAATGCTTGCAGTGGCTCAAGAATGGAAACCCATTACTTCTCTACAATTGCGTGAGGCTTACTCTGCTAAAATAGAATGGGTAAGGAAGCTAATTCCCAAATTGAAAAGAGAAGCAGAAGCGCCGGAAGAAAAAAAAGAGCTTAGATAAGCGTGTGTGCAAATTCTGATGGGCTTGTTTTGGCTGTTTCCTGATAAAAGAAGCATTTTCAAACATAAAACCATACAAAAGAACCAAAAAAGCGAATATCAAAAAAGGCAAATGTAGTAAATGATAAAAAAGATGGAATATCGATCGATAGAAATCCTCAACAGTCGTTCAGCGCCCGCATGATTGTTCGGTTTTTCATTGATTTTTCTGGGAATGATGACATCAAGAAGAGTCCTGCGTCCACGAGCTATATCATAACCTACAACGACTTCGCGCGCGCTTCTTCTTTTCTCCTTACTTTTTCAACGTTACTCTTTCCATGTTTCCATTTTCCTCGGCTTTTCATTCTTTTCAAAAATCGTTCTCTTTTCGCCTGCTTCTTCTCAGATCGTTTCAAACAAATCTTCCCTCCCAGAATCAAATAGTAACAACAAACAAGAACTATAACCTATCACCTAAATGCGAAGTGAATGCTGTGTCTGAAACCGGAATCTAGGATAAGGGAGCCGCGTGAAAACATCCTCAGGATGGCTCTGTTGTTTAATCGCTTATTAGGGAGTATACGTAGTATAGGACTGCGGCGTTCTGTTGTTGAAGGACGAGAAGAACACAGCAACGTTACAAGTTAAAATCAATGATGAAAGATGTGATGGAAAATGGCGGAAAAATCGGCAATTGTTTTCATTGGAAGTAAAACACCAATGGACTATGTTCTAGCAGTTATCACCAGACTATCCGCGGGCGATGCTAAGGAAGTGATCTTGAAAGCACGAGGACGAGCAATCACAACAGCTGTTGACGTAGCTGAAATAACCAGAAATCGCTTCCTAAAAGACCTAAAAGTGAGCAAAATAGCTATCGGAACAGAGGAGATGCCGGCAAGAGAAGGCGAAAACAGAGCAAGGATGGTTTCAACAATAGAAGTAACGCTTACAAAAGAGTAGGAAAAGCCCTGCTGAACAAAGCGTCAACCGGTAATATCCTTCTTTCTAGCGCGCACTGCGGACTAACAATCAAATCGCTCAAATTCTGACGCGTAATATGAAGAATTGCGTTTTGTGAAGGTTATCTGTTATGACCCTACTCCAGATGATAGAGACAGAAAAGATGGAAGAAAGAAAGAAAGTGGCACGGTCTCAGCAAACGTTGCCAGATAAGTGTCCGGAATGTGCTAGTGTAAACCTTATCCATGATTATGATACGGGTGAGACTGTTTGCGGCGACTGCGGACTCGTCTTATACGGGCAAATGATGGATAAAGGACCAGAATGGCGCGCTTTCACTCAGGAAGAGAAAGCCTCAAGAAGCCGCGTTGGGATGCCAACGTCTTATTCTGTCCATGATAAAGGCTTGTCAACGGCCATTAGCCAGATTGACCGTGACGCCTTTGGAAGAAAACTTCCATTATCAACGCGCCTGCTGATGTGGCGCCTGAGGAAATGGCAGATCCGTTCTAGGGCGCATTCTTCAGTTGACAGAAACCTTGCCCAGGCAATGGCTGAGCTTGACCGCCTATCGGACAAGGTCTACATTCCACGGCCAATCAAAGAGAAGGTTGCGGTCATTTACCGTAAAGCCTTAGATAAGAGCTTAGTCCGCGGAAGGTCTATCGCAGCCATAACGGCTGCTGCGGCTTATGCGGCTTGCCGTGGAAGTGGAACTCCAAGAGCACTTCATGAAATCGCAGAGGCAAGCCTAGTCGATAAAAAGGACGTTGCTCGTTGCTACCGGCTTTTGCTACGTGAACTTGACATGCACATGCCCATCCCTGACTCCCTCACGTACGTTTCAAAAATCGCTGAAAGAACAGGAATTTCGGGCAAGACGCAGGGAATTGCTATGCGGATTCTTCGAGAAGCCAGAAAGAAGCGGGCTGCTGTCGGAAAGGATCCTATGGGGTTGGCTGCTGCAGCACTGTATATTGCTTGTTTGCAGAACAGCGAGAAGAAGACACAGAAGGACATCGCTGAAGCAGCAGGCGTCACTGAGGTCACGGTGAGAAACCGCTACAAGACCCTGAAAAGGCAGTTGAAGCTAGAAGTACCAGAACAGTCATCTTTGCTTTCTTCCTCGTAGATTCAAACGATAGGGCGCGCGCTAAAATCGTCTAGAGGAGCTGCCTCTAAATGTGCGTGAAAGGCTAGATTATGCTAAGCACTTGGTTTTATTTCTCCTCTGAAAACGTGGTAACACCTGTCTGAGCAGAAGCCTTGAAAATCATTGTCTGGCATGAACAGGTTTCCACAAGCTTTACACTTCCGCTTAGCCTCTTCGTGCATTCACTTCTTCCCCAAATCAGGATATCCTCTTGATTGGTTATATGTTTAACCGAAGGTGAAGGCTACCTCTTCGTGCACAAAGCGGGCGCTTTGCTCAATTAACTTTGATTGATCGACCAATGTCTGGTGAAATGGAAAAGATACGGAAGAAGCTTGATGGATTTGAAGAGGAAATGACACGCGCGCGTCACTTCTGGTGGACTGAGATCTTCCGCATCAGCTTCCTGAACAGGGAATACTACTACAAAGGGAGATTGAATCTTGTACCTTGTGTCACTAATGTGCGCTTAAATCTTAGCGCTGACAATTTCAACTCAATGAAGCAAACAAGAAAACCTGGGCGACCACGGGAATGGGTCTTGAACGAAGAAACCATTGAAATTAAAGGAAATAGAGTATCTAGTTTGGAGAAGGTTGAAGAGAACTCGGCAATCCAATTTCGTTGTTCGGGAGATATCTCCACTTGCCTGTTTTCTGGGCAACTTGCAAAGTCAATGAAGAAGATGCTATTGGTGAGAGGACGCCAGTCCCAAGAGAAAGTCCTAAAATAGCAAGATAACATTAGAAATGAGACTTAGATTGGCCGTCTGCCTAGTTGGATAAATGCGGCGTTGTCAATATGAAATATGAGGTTAAATGCTCAGCGTGCGGCTATCATTCGAGCAATCTGCTTGATTTCAGGTGCTCTTCGTGTGGCATGCCATTGGACATACAACTTCACCTCGATTTTGAAACTAAGATAATTTCTAGGAAAGATTTCTCAGTTTGGCGATACAGAAGATTCTTTCCCTACGTAAAAGAGAGTGAGATCGTGAGGCTCGGAGAAGGATGGACACCTCTGGTCAGATTCTCTGAGCATGTCCACTTCAAACTTGAAAGCCTGAACCCAACGGGTTCCTTCAAAGACAGAGGATCCGCATTGCTTGTCTCTGCTCTTCACAAGCTGATAAAGAAGAGAAGAGGCTACATTTCCGAAGACTCTTCGGGTAACGCGGGCGCATCGATCGCCGCATACGCAGCCCGCGCTGGGTTGAGGGCGAAGGTATATGTTCCAGAAACCGTCTCGGGTCCAAAATTCAACCAGATCCAATTTTACGGAGCTGACGTTGTTAGGGTCTCTGGAAGCCGGAGCAAGGTTGCGGAGGAAGCGCAGAAACGTGAAACTGGAAAATTCTACATCGGTCACATACTCCATCCGTTGTTCCGTGACGGAATAAGAAGCCTAGCTTATGAGATGGCTGAACAGCTCGGCTGGGAGGCCCCGGACCGTGTCTATTTGCCCGTCTCCGCTGGAACTTTGCTGCTGGGCGTTGTAAGCGGATTTCAACATTTGGTCGGCTCAAACGTGATAGAATCAATGCCGAAAATAGTGGCTTGCCAAACGAGGCAGGTCTCGCCGCTTTATCATCGCTTTAAGAACTTGAGCTACAAGCCACCTGAGACTGTAACGTCGGTTGCTGACGCCTTGGTGAGTGTCGATCCGCCGCTGTTGGAGCTTATGGTTAAGAACTTGAAGGAAGTAAACGGCGACGCGGTCATTGTTGAAGAAGAAGAGATAGTTGAAGCCTTCAAAGAGCTTGCGGGAAGAGGCTTCTACGTGGAGCCGAGCTCTGCCGTTGCTTACGCTGGCTACAAGAAACAAGCCGAGAACAAAGAGATACCGATTGGCAGTAGCGCTGCAATAGTTTTGACCGGAGCTGGTTTGAAAACAGCAACGATCCGACCCTAACCGCGGTAGTCTGCCAAAGTTTATGTTCAAAATCTAACTTCTACCCGTTCCTTTTAGAAAAACTTATATTGTGAGGCTGTTTTTCATTGTGACGCAAAAGGAGGTTTGTTTAAGGTTTGTCATCACAATCAGCTGGCGGTGTTCCAGTTCTAGTGTTGAAAGAAGGCTCTAGTCGCTCTAAAGGGCGAGAAGCTCTGCACACAAACATTGAAGCTGCTAGAATAGTGGCTGAGACTGTGAAGAGTTCCCTCGGACCAAAGGGCATGGACAAGATGCTCGTGGACAGTTTTGGCGACGTTACCATAACAAGCGACGGACGGACAATTTTGGACGAGATGGACATTCAGCATCCAGCTGCAAAAATGATGCTGGAGGTCGCGAAGACCCAGGACAACGAAGCAGGCGATGGAACAACAACCGCGGTCATAATATCCGGCGAATTGCTCAACAAGGCTCAAGAGCTTGTTGAAAGAAGTGTTCACCCAACGATAATAATCGACGGATACAAGAAAGCTTCGGATAAAGCACTGGAAGTTCTGGAAAAAATCGCTATTTCGATAGACCCGACTTCCACAGATTACCCGAAGAAGGTCGCAATGACCTCGATGGCAAGCAAGCTCGTGGCTGAGCACAGAGAGTATCTGGCTGACCTAGTGGTTAAGGCGATTTTGGCTGTCGCAGAGAAGGACGGTGACAAGTATAAGGCGGATGTGGACGACGTGAAAGTCGAGAAGAAACCAGGCGAGTCAACGGCGGAAACGAAGCTTATTCAAGGAGTAGTCCTTGACAAGGAAATCGCTCATTCAGGTATGCCTAAGCGCGTCGAAAAGGCCAAGATAGCTCTGCTTGACTGCCCCCTTGAGATCGAGAAGACCGAGTTTGACGCAAAGATCAACATTGAAAGCCCGGAGCAGATGGATGCCTTCCTCAAGCAGGAGGAGGACATGCTGCGCGACATGGCTGAAAAGATTGCGAAGACTGGTGCCAACGTTGTTCTGTGCGAGAAAGGTATCGACGACATGGTCCAGCACTTCCTTGCCAGAAAAGGGATACTTGCGGTTCGAAGGAACAAAAAGTCAGACATGGAGAAACTGGCCAAGGCTACTGGAGGAAAAATAGTGACCAACCTTGACGGCATGACTTCGGCAGACCTGGGCTATGCTGCTCTCGTTGAAGAACGCAAGATAGGCGACGACAAGATGACCTTCATAGAAGGATGCAAGCATCCCAAGGCCGTTACCATACTGATAAGAGGTGGAACCCAACGCATCGTTGACGAAGCAGAACGGTCAGTGCACGACGCCTTGTGCGTGGTCAGAGACGTGGTTGAAGAACCAAAAATCGTCGCGGGAGGAGGAGCCCCAGAACTAGAAGTTTCACGTATGCTCAAGAAATACGCCGAAACTCTGCCAGGAAGAGAACAGTCTTGCAGTCAAAGCCTTCGCAGAGGCTCTTGAAGCCGTGCCGATCACGCTGACAGAAAACGCGGGACTAGACCCGATTGACATAATATCTGACCTCAGAGCACGACATGAAAAAGGCGAAACGTGGGCAGGCATAGAAGTTAACAACGGAAAAGTACAGGACATGGCCAAAGCAGGAGTCTATGAACCCTTGGCAGTCAAGAAACAAATAGTGAAGTCAGCAACGGAAGCTTCTACGATGATACTGAAGATTGACGACGTAATCGCTTCTGGAAAAATGAAAGCTCCCCCGGGACCTCCAGGAGGCCCAGGCGGCCCAGGAGGCGGGTACCCAGGAATGGGGGAGTACTAGAAAACGTCTGAGACAAAACGGATCACGATCGGACCGCCAAAGCTCACCCGTTTTGAGAAGGCAAGAATAGCGGGGGCTAGGGCCCTGCAAATATCTATGGGTGCACCCATTCTTGTCGAGGTCTCAGAAGGCTTTTCAGGTCCGATAGACATAGCGCTGAAGGAACTCAACGCTGGCATCCTGCCGATGACTATAAGACGAACATTGCCCGACAAAACTTTCCAGGACATTCCGCTAAAGTGGCTCTTGGAAGAGCGTTAGAAACTCATTTTTCTTTTTCTGATTTTTCTAGAATCTCTTTTGCGGCCACTAGCGTTTTTCTGATTCTCGTCCAGTGTGCGCCTTGCCAGTATATCTGGCCGCAGTTCGGGCATTTCCAAAACTCTTTGTAATGGTCAAACGTGCTTCTTTCAACCTTGCCCTCAGCCTGCTTTCTGGACACAGGCTTCACTGTTGAGTTGCACTTTGGACATCTGGATGACGCCATGTCTATTTCCAGTCTGACATCGTACCTCTTGGCAATCTCCGCCAGTTTTTCTTCTCCAGTCAATCCTTCCAGGTAGAAAGCGTCGATTCCTCTGGCATTGGCGCGTTGATAAAGTTCGAAGTCCCTCGTCAGCAAGATTCTTTTCTCCTTTTTCGCTATCATCAGAAGTTGCAGGTCGTCCAAACTGTTCGAGTACTTCACGTCCTGTCCCAGCATGCGAAGCCAACGTGTCAGTTTTCCAAGCATGCCGTCGGCGACGAACCTCAAATGGTCACTGTCTCCGAACGACTCTGCCGCTTCCCGGTTTACCAATGATTTCACCTTCATCCATGATCAGCTGTCCGCCAACGAACGTTTTTGCAGGTTTTCCCTCGACCTCCCATCCATCAAAAGGAGAAAACTTGGCCTTAGAATGAAAGCCGGACGCGTCAATCCTGAACTTTTTGCGTAGGTCCACAACGGTCAAGTCGGCGTTGTTTCCTTCTCTCAAATATCCTTTGCCCTTCAGGTTGAAGATCTCAGCGGGCTTCTCCGACATGAGTCTCGCCACATCACCAATCGACATTCGCCTTCGTTTGACTTGGGTCAGCAGGAGCGGAAGAGTTGTCTCTAGCCCAGGTATGCCGACTTTGACGTCCCAAACGGTCTCAGCCTCCTTTTCTCCGATGGTATGAGGAGCGTGGTCCGAGGCTACGATGTCGACCCAACCGTTTCTAATCCCCTCCCATAACGCTTCAGCGTGCTGTTTTTCTCGAACGGGCGGCACAGTCACACCCAACGTCCCCGCCCTCTTCAAGTCATCAGCAGTCAGAAGCAGGTGGTGCGGTGTTGCTTCGCAAGATATCAGCATTCCAGACTTCTTTCCAGCGGCAATGGCTCTCAAACCATTCTGTGTGCTGATGTGGCAGAAATGCGCGTGGACGTTACCCTGCTTGACCATGTCCAGAACACGTGTTACAGCTCTCAACTCCACGTTTTCCGAGTGAGCCTTGAGGAAAGCAGCAACATCATTCTGCCTACGGCGTCGTAGCTCACCCTCAGCTCTCTTCAACATCTGCTCGTCTTCTGCGTGAACACAGGTCGAAACTTGAAGCTTGCCGACAGCCTTGAACGCTTCCAGCATAGCTTCATCATCGTTTACCTCCAACCCGCCGACCTGATTGGCCATGAAAAGCTTGAAACCCACAGCACCTTCTCGCACAATTCCCTCTATCTCCCCAACATCTCCTGGGAATTCAGAGCGGAAGCCAACGTCGACCAGAATCCTTGCTTCCGCAATCTTCATTCGATTCCTCAAAGCCTCAGCACTCATCGTTACTGGTTCGTTGTTAGGCATGTCAAGAACAGTCGTCATCCCACCCGCAGCAGCAGCGGCTGTGCCTGAGAGAAAGTCTTCTTTGTACGATTTGCCCTCATCTCGAAGATGCACATGAGCGTCGATCAGCCCAGGGAAAACTAGACGATTCTTTAGGTCGAATTTTGCGTCGGCGGTTGGCATGCTCGATTCTCTGCCTATCTTGAAAATCCTCCCTTCGTTGAAGGCGATGCTGCAGTCTACTATTGCCTGTTTAAAGTAAGCTTTGGCATTTGCCAAGACGGAATCAACTATCAAGTCTCGTAGTGCTCCTCATCACTGAAATAACGTGGAATGGACATGTTAAAAGTTTATTCACTCTGCGAGTGAGATATCCCCGCAAAACCCCTTTTTTTCTCTTATTCATGCATCCAGCGCACGCTTTTTGGCTTTGAGATAAAACTTTACCCCCAAACCCAAACACTAATTAGCCTTTCAAGAAGCACAGGCACTGACAGATATTTGCCAATGTAACTGATCCCCCTTAGTGCATGAAGTAACAGTAGTGGTAATGTTGCGGGGTAACACACACACACATGACGGCAGATCAGGAAAATTCTACCGCCATTCCGTCAACCCCAAAAGCTTCTTTGAACCCCAACGCCTTCACCGTTTCAACCAACTCCCTCTGCGTCGAAGGAACAATTATGCGAAACCTATTCACACCACCTTTTTCAACCACGCGTCAAGCCGCATCCAAAAGCGGTTTCTCAACGCCCAGCTTCCTACCCTCTACGTTAGCGTGTACGAAACCGATCCTGCCCACTTCGCTAGGAGTCGTGTACGAAACTTAGCGCGCGCCAGCTTGTTGCAAAATTATTGAAGTTGACATGTTGCTGTTTAAGCTTGTTTGAGCTTGAATAGTTAGGGTGAAGGATGGAGAAACCTGAATTTTCATGTGCCATCCTGTCAAAACTGAACCTTTTCGACATCGAGCAAGTCGTCAACGGAGCCTACCACAGAAAAGATAGTCCGGGAAGGCCGCCCAGAAAGCCGATGGGCATCTTCAAAGCGTTAATCGTTAAACGGCTTCAGCAGATTCCCAGCGAGAGGGAACTCTGCAAACGGTTGTGGCAGGACGATAACTTGAGGGAACTCTGTGACTTAGAGGCTGAGCAGAGGCCGTATCATCCTTCGCAGCTGTCGCGATTCAAGAAGCGCATAGGAACCAGAAGACTTCAGCGCATCATGAACAAACTGCTCAAGGAATGTCTAGAGGCGGATTGATTAGCGGCGAAACCGTGGTTTTGGACGCTACGTTCGTCAAGGCTTACAGCAGGCGAGACCCGCACGATAACAGTCGTGGAAAGTCGGATCCCGAAGCCAGGGTCGGCAGGAACGGCAAAACCTACGAGCTCGGCTACAAACTGCACATTGCGACAGACGTGAAGTCCGAAATGCCGATAGCGGTTATCCCGGCTTCAGCTAACGAGAACGAGAAGGAACATGCTCCAGCGCTCTTTCGCAAGGCTTGGAAGGCAACTGAGCAGCAGATGAAAACGTTTATCGCGGATTCGCAGTACTCCAGCAGAAAACTCAGAGAACAGCTTTCAGCATACGGCGTGAAGGCTGTAATTCCATATCCTGCAAACCAGAACAGGAAGGAGGCTGATGTGTTGCGGGTTGACAAGTATTTCAGGACTCATGGTCCAGTTGAGGAAAAGCAAGTTTACACGTTGAGAGGCGCCGTTGAACGGGTGAATTCACGGCAGAAGGAGCAGTCTCTGCCTCGAAAAGCACAGGGCCAGAGGACTCAAATGCATAACTACACACGCATTGCTCTGCGTGATTGCCATGCTGGTAAATGCGGTTGTAGCGTTGAGGCTGAACATGCCGGAAAAAGCCAGAGATCACCATGCTAACAAGATAAACAGAAATTAACAAAGAAATCGATTTAGCAACAGGCTGGCGCTCTTTAAGCGTGCCAAATACCATAAATAAGAACAGCACCTAACACAATCAAGACAATGCAAAGTATAGACAAATATGGTTGACCGTATTGGAACATAAGCGACAATATCAAACCTAATACTCCCATAATTACGAACGCAATTCCAACCACTTTTACAAAATCCGCACTATCCAAGTCTGTCACGCTACATGAGGTAAAGGCAAAGATTAGCGGTCTAAAGCCTCTTCTCTTGCCAAATCGGTATCCTAGGTAGCCCCCTATCACATAGGATAGTAAAAAATATGGGAATAAAACAAAAGGCTCTCCTGTCACCGCCGAAAGGAGAAGGACACGGTTCAAGAGAAAGGTTATTGCGGACCATATGAGGAAGCCGAAGATGAATATTCCGAAGATTGTCCAATACCATTGCCAGAATTTGAGGCTTGCTATTTGGTAAATCTTGAAGTAAATCTTGAAGCCAGCAAAAGTCACGAGCGGAGCTATGATGGTGTAGAGCAAAACATCTTCCAACGTAGCATAGCCAGTTAGTTTGATGAAGTAGTCTAGCCAAATGAACAGAAGCAAGGCAACGTAGCCAGATATCGCCAACCACTTCATGGGTCTGATTGATGTGCTTTTTTGGTTTTTGGCACGTGTTGCTCTTATTCTTTGATGGCTCGGCAAAGTGGGTTCTTTGGGAAGCCAGCCTCGAATGCGATCTTCCAAGTACTTCTTCGGATTCATAATTCTGCATCCGGAACCAACTTACGGAATACTATACGGGCCAGCTTGGCTGGGTGAATCGTTGTGGCGTCTTCTATTTCTAAGTCTCTTTCTTTGGCTATGTCGAGCAAATACTCTCTGGTCTGCTTGAGGAAGTCTTGGTTGGTTTCTTCTTCGGGGTTATTGTGCCAGTACCACACTTTGATTCCGTGGCTTGTGGTGTAGGTGACAACAGCTTTCCGTTTAAGGACTGGATGATAACCAATGAGTAACGCTTCTTTTGGGTGCAATTCTGTTACTTGGAGATCGTTGACCCGCGCAACCTCCATCAGCGCCTTGGATAGTTTTGCTTCTGCTGTTTGTCTGGTCTGGTTGACGTACTGCCTACTGGTCTTAAGCCTATCCGCAACATCAGCTACGGATAGCCCTTTGCTTGTCAAAGACCAAACGATTTTTTGCTTTTGGCTAAGTGGCGAAGCAAACAAGTTTATCCCTTCGAGACTATTCAGTAAATAGTTATATATTTACAAATATTTAAGATTTACGCGCAGGGACGCGCGCGCATGAGCTGGTATGTAGAAGTGTGATGAGAACGAAACTAAGCTTGGAAAGTAAGCAAAATTGACACGAACAATTCGATTTAGCAACACCCTAGCGCGCTTTATGAGCTGAACAGCTTTAGAATGTTCTCACAACGTGTTTACTGTGTTCTTGTTCTTAGGAATTATTCGGCGTTTGAACGCCCCCTTCGATTTCGTCAGGCCACTTTTCAATCATTCCGTTGTCTTTCATGTGTGTGTTTGGGCGCGCGCTTGCTAAGAGGGGAGCAATCAAAAGTCCCGCACTTCCTTTTTCCTCGCTTCCCAGTATTCTTTTGCTTCCCCGTATTCCTTTTCTTTCTTGGCTACTCCCGATTTGCGCCTACATTCTGGACATAAGCACTTGCCTGTGTATTGCACATACCGGGTGTAGAACATCTTCCCGCAATTCTCGCATCGGTGATCGCCCATGATTTCGCCTTCCGTATAATGGCTATCTTCCAAGGATTTAACAGGTTCTGCATTAGTCCACTAATACAAAACAATAGTTCTTGAGAAAGCGCGCGCGCTAAAACATAGGCGAATACACTTGGAAACAATGACTCCTCCTTGTTGTTCAACAAGCACGGATCAAGTCGGACATTAAGTGAGAAAGTAAATGGGGCTCTCAAAGAATATATGACAGAGCATGAAGATTAAAGAATAAGTGATAAAGGTGATTAGTCAAAGTGCACGCTCGCGTAAACGGGTTCTTGTGACCTTCGATGAAGACCAAGTGAAGATTATCCAGTCGTTGAAAGGCTTTGGAACAAAAGACGCAGAAATAGTCAGATCAATCGTGATGGCCTACCTGAGCGAACACAACTATATCAAGCAAGCGTCGATCGATCGCGATCGAGCGATCGAGGAGTCAGATAGAAAGATCAAGCAAGCGTCAGATGAGTCAGATAGAGAATACAAACTCGCTCTCGCTCGCGGCAACTACTGAAAAACTAGATCTACGTGGTGGATTGAAACTTGTCATTCTTAGGTTAGCGCGCGCCGTAGCAGATGATAGAGTTTGAAGGAGGTGAAACGGTGGAAAAAAGGAAGTTGGAACTTGCATTCATCGATAAGAATGGGAAAATCTATCCAATAGACGAGGTTACCCGTGCAGAATTAGCTGAGGGTCTTGAAAGCTCTCTAAAGAGATCGCGAAGAGACTGTTGTTGGTAAAAGAACAAAGATAGAATCCAGTCTCTTTCCTTTAGTGTGCGTCTAGATTTCGGATTCATAAAGTGTTTATCATTTTGCGATTACCTAGTCAGAAGGGAGTCTATGGATGGTAAAGCTTAAGCCGGAAACCGTTGCAGACTTTCTGCGCTGCGCTAGCATTTTGGTAGAAAGAGCATATTTACTCTACAAGAGTCTCGCCGACAAAGTGAATCTCCCGTTAATCAATTCTTTGCTGCTTCACATAGCATTCGATAGTCGGAAACATTCCGTGATCCTCAAAGGATTAAGCGAAAGCATGGTTAAGCAAAAAAAGCAACCCAGAGGTTGCGAAAAGAAACTCTTTTTTGGCGGAACCTGGACGGCAATTGAGCGTCTTGCAGAAGAGATCGCCAGAAAGGAGAGAATACCTAGAGAGCACATGTCATCGTTGGTTGAAAAGCTGATGCTCCTAGAGAGCACTGTTGGCGAAGAGTATTATATTCTGGTTCAGCTGAAGACCCTTCAATACATGACAAGAGAAATCCGCGAGACCTACAATGTGGACTTAGAAGACCTAAAGGACATTCTCGAAACCATCATCAGAGATGAGGAGACTCACAGAGAACTCTTGTCAAAAATGAAAAAAATCCTTGTCGGAGAAGAAAAGCAGACAGAAGATATGGCGCCAGCAGTCAAGTACAAAAATCCGAACGTATGGTCAAGGTCAATGCCTGATTCATTCTGCGAAAAGGCTCGCTAGCTTGAAGCGCGTGCTTAATTTCAGGCACGTTTCGGGCAAAAAGTACGCCTGAAGCTTAAATATGGCTTAAATGATAAAGGGTTATGGTGAAAGAGTAAGATGGTTGGGCCTCTGGTATCTTTGCCTGCAAAGTGGGAACAGTTTCTGAAGAATTTGGCCGACGATCATGACATCGATCTCAACGCCGTCATCAGTCAACTGTGTGAGTGGGCCTTTTCCGATCCTGAGGGCAAAGAACAGTTCAAGATTTGGTTAGATGAGGCTTATCCTGCAGAAGGAGAAGCTGAAGAAGCTGAAGAAGAAGAAGAAGCTGTAGGAGAAGAAGCTTCCGCCGAAGAAGAAGAGAATGAAGAAGAATCTGAAGAGGAATCCCACGAACACAGAGATTAACTACGAGCGTACGCTGGCTGAATGACCGGTGCAAAATCAGAGAAAAAAGAAGTTGTGATTTCATTTGACTTGTTTCAATAATTTCAGGCTTTCTTCGAGACTCATTGCTAGTTTGATTTCGCTGGTGTTCCAAGCCATCCATTTTACCATTTCTGGTTCCATTGAGAATTTTTGCAGAGCGTCTGAGCTTGGAGCTTCATAGACCCAAATCAACAGATGTTCCGGAACTACAGTCCATGCTCCAATCCTCTTCACTCCATGTTTCTTCTCCAGTCCGCCCAATTTGGCAGGCAATTCTAGCGTCATTTTCTTCATTTTCTCATTGTTCAGCGGACAGTTCTCTGCGGAATGCCTGGAAACTATCAAAAATATTGGCATAATTACACTCTCGGAGGAAAGAGTCTAGGAAAGTCGGATATAAATCATTTGCATGTGCAAACTCTGGCGTGAGTCTTTATGGCATAGCCTAGAACCCATGTAAACTCTTTATGTGCGAAAACGAGCGCTGAAAAGAAGACAATCGCTGGGTGAGAAACAGACTCACGCCACGCGCGTGCTGTGCGAAAAGTTTCTCTTGCTTGCGCTCTAAACGAGCCTATCTCGACTGTTGTCTTTCGAGTCGGGCAAGTTTTTTCTTCTTCCGCTTCTCTTCTCTTTCTTTCTTTTTCTGAGGCTTAGGTTTTTGCAGATCTTCTTCTCTTGTTTTTCCTCTTGTGTAACCCATGTAACTGCCTTCTTCTCACTTGAGAACAAAGACGCTTATCTTCTTTTATCGTGGGTGCTTAAACTATTAATGCCTGTTGATACAATCAATGAACTGAGGCAACCCAAATAACAAACAAAAACAGATGAGAAAGGTGTGAATGATGGAACAAACCAAAAAGGAATCTTTGCTGGAGCGTTATTGGAGACTTAGAGGAGAGGCGGACGAACTTTATCAGAGACGAATAAAAGAGATCCATCAAAGAATTAACGAAGAAATGAGAAAGTCTGTGCAAAGAGAACTTGATGCTTTGGAAAATGCTATAGAACAAGCAGACCTTGCCGAGGTCTTGCGTCACAAATTGATATTGGAAGTCCTGCTCGGATAATGCGCTTCAATATCTGCCCGCTACTCATATCGGTACAAGTAGAGGAGTTGACTTGCATCTTTCCTTCTCTGCTCTATGGATATATCCTCTAATGACCTGAACTTCTTCACTGCTTTGTTCGAGCATTCCTCTGTGATTCCCAATGCGTTCGAGGTGAACGCCCAATTATTGATTTTCTCTTCACTCTCTTCATTCTAAATTCCTCGGCCAACTGTAAGAAGCGCTTGCAGAACGACGCCTAAAAATAGGCAGTTGCCCTTCTTTAAGCGCGCCTTAAAGCATGCTTGTGGGCTTCTTCTTCAGAGTCCTTTTCCATTCTTCGAACAGATTCCAGTATATGCTGTCGATACTCTCGTCTTGTGAGTTCCCCTCGGCAATGTACTTCTCGATAAAGTCGTTTAGCTCCAAAGAGTTCCTGCACTTCCCTACATCCTTAATATTCAGCAACAAACATCACCTCTCCTTGATTCTTTCCTCCGTCTTGGCTAAACTACAAAGGGCGAAGAAATGCCAGTATCAAGTAGCAGAGCCATCTTCTTGTACAATTCTAAAAACTCCAGGCCAGCTTCTGTTCTCTGATACGTCACTTTTCCTGCATCAGCACCCATCCGAACGAGATTACTTGACTTCATAAGATTCAAGTATTGCCCTGACTGTGCGGTGCTCATGTTGCAATGGGACATGATGTTCGCCTTTCCCACCGGTATTCGCAGCTGCCTCAGAATCTCCGCTATTATCTGTAATCTGCTGCGGTTTCCATCAGATACCTTCCCCACATTTAGCATGTTGTAATACCCTTCAGAAAAAAGCAAGCTACTCCTAAAGCAAATGACGTTGCGATAAGTTGGTTAGCACGCCTTTCTTGCAATATGCATTCTCAGCCCAGCTTATAAGGATGAGAGGCTAAAAGTCGCTTTTTTGCATTCTCTTCAGTTTCTTCGCGCTTCTTCCGCGCGCTAGCGCGTTCCTAAATTCTTTTGGGAAGCAGCTTGTGCTGCTCATTTTGCTCATCAACCCTATTTGGGTCATATAGCATACCCGGGGGGGAGGGTGTGAGCACGCAAACACCCACTCGAACCGCGATAGTAACCATCCCCCATCGGGAAACGCCATGCCTGCCTCTTCAACGGAATTTAGGAACAAGCATGCGCGCCATTTAATTACTGGGTCAACCTCACAGAAGGAAGAGCGCAATGACGATGTCCACCCAATATTAGGAAGGCTGGGAAAGCAATAGCTACGATGCCTTGTTCTGCGGAGATAGACCTTAGAAGTATCGCGAAAACGCTGGACTGGGCGTTCAGACTATGTCATGATTCCTTTGTCCAAGCGGAGAGAAACGGACTAGTAGAGAATAAACATGTTTCGTAAGCTGCGGACACCTTCACCTATGGAGACGCATTGGCTAGACGAGCCCGCGCTTCTTCTAGTCTCCTTACTTTTTCAATGTTACTCTTTCCATGTTTCCATTTTCCTCGGCTTTTCATTCTTTTCAAAAATCGTTCTCTTTTCGCCTGCTTTTTCCTCGGTCGTTTCAAACAAATCTTCCTTCCCAGAATCAAATAGTAACAACAAACAAGAACTATAACCTTCACCTGAGTGCGAAGTGAATGCTGTGGAGCGTGCATGTGGTATAAAAAAGAGGGATTGGCGAGAGATATTGCCACCATGTGTCAGTTCAGACTAAATGGTGCTGGGAAAGGGCCCGTAGTCTAGTCTAAGAAACGTACTTTACGTTCAAACGGAAACAAGCGAGTTTAATGCAAGGCGCGCCTAGTCAAGTATTTCGACTCTTGCCCCTAAGGCTTGTCCAGGTATGCCTTTCCGGAATTTAGCTGTGACAACGCCTTTCTTGCCGTGCAATCCTATGATTCTGCCGATGAAGCTGTTCTTTCCATACTTCAGAATCGCTTTTCGTCCAATGAGCTGGCCTGCCTTAGAGACGGTATCTTCGCCTATGATCTGGATGAGGCACCATTTTGGCATCTGTGTTCTGATGCCTATTCGATAGTTCACTATTGTTCCATAAACAGGTTGAGACATAAGCATACACCATTGCGATACCCTTCTAACGCATGTCTGGCTCTTAAACATGTATAACTCTCGATTTGAGGGTGCTCTGTTTATAAGCCCCGACGCGAATCTTGGTACAGCGTGTAAGAAGCGATTTTTGCACAGCAGCATATCAGGAGTTGAAATAGTATATGGCAGAGAAAGAAATGCATAAGGCAGTCTGTGCTGATTGTGGAAAAGACTGTGAAGTTCCGTTCAAGCCTGACCCAAGCAGACCTGTTTACTGTCGAGATTGCTATTCGAAACGAGGACCACCAAGAAGAAGATTCTAAGCTAAATCAACAATTCTAGCTTGGCATCGTTTTTTTCTATTTTTCGCATTTTTCAATTGCGCTCAACACCAATAGAGTTGATTTACACGTTCCAAAAAAGAATGTTCGAAGTCATATGTACGGACTGTGGCAGCGCAACCACTTTACCTTTCGAGCCTACGGTAGGCAAACCAGTTTACTGTAGAACTTGCTTCTCGAAACACATGCTCAACCGATCAGAAAATGAGGGTATGAGCTTCAATTTTGATCCGAAACAGGCATGGGCACGACGAGGAGAAGACTGGAAAGGAAGAAAGGAGCCAGAGCCCACTAAT
This sequence comes from Candidatus Bathyarchaeota archaeon, assembly GCA_963707955.1. Taxonomy (GTDB): domain Archaea; phylum Thermoproteota; class Bathyarchaeia; order Bathyarchaeales; family Bathycorpusculaceae; genus DASPPK01. Next base: position 1,679,884 of record OY970176.1, read on the forward strand.
GTCTTCTGCCGGTAATATGATACTCCCCAGCGAGAAACGAGTCTGAGCGTGCCAAGACCAAAGGCCAAATGCCTCGGGAAACTCGCTGATCTGAGCGTCATGTGTGTGTCAGATGACACTTTCGCAAATCTGCCTGCATAGACCTATATACTTGGCGACGCATCCTTTAGCAGTAGTTGGGATTCTCTAGAGGAAGAGTCTGATCGCAAAGTGCGCTTTTTCTCTGATCGTTCTGACTAGTCTAGCTATTATGGGGCAATGTCTCACGGTTTGGAGGTGGGAAGATTGGGTAAAAGAAAAGTCATTAATGAAGAAAACTTGGAAAACATGTTGTTCCCAAGCAAGAATGACGTGTTAGGCGTGGCAGTCAAAATGCTTGGTTTTGACCGAATCATGGTCAAGTGTCAAGATGGCAAGGAACGATTGTGCAGAGTCCGAGGCAAACTGAAAAGACGAGTGTGGATCCGAGACGGAGACATCGTGTTAGTCTCTCCTTGGGACTTCCAGTCAGACACTCGAGGCGACATATTCTGGCGGTATAGAAAGAATCAGACTGAGCAATTGAGGCTCAAAGGCTACCTCACCATGTAGTTGCTGTGAGAGCTTTCTAAATTAACCAACATTTCCGAAACAAGTGAAATATGAAAAAGGAGTGAGAGGTCTTTGAGAAAGAAAACTTCATCAACCAGTGAGTATCTCGCGTTTCTTTCAGCAAAATACGAGGTTGACCCCGACAGGCTCTTTTACGCGTTGATTCTGGCAGAAGAAGGCAAAAAGTCCGTGTGCGGAGACCTTTCAATCGAGCGGCGGGGCGAAACACGGGACAAGGTCATGTTTCTAATTCTGACGAGTTCCAAGGTTGTTGCGCAGCTTTCAGTATTCAAGGAATTCCTCTTGGAGAAAGGCCACCCCATTAGAGACTTCATGGAGACTGACAAGATACGCAGATTCCTGGCCAAGAAGGCTAGGCATTCATCGGTTTTTGCAATCAGAGATCTGCGGAGCGGCATGACGCAGGTTTGTCTGAAGGCTAGGGTTTTGGAGATTCCGAAGCCGAACCTGGTCTACACTCGTTATGGTAACTATGCGAGCGTGGCAAATGCCCTGATAGCAGATGAAACCGGAACGATCAGACTGTGTCTCTGGAACGAGCAGATACGGCGCATTTCTGCTGGAGACACCATTCAGATCGAGAATGCAAGGGCTTCTACGTTCAAAGGCCAAAGGCAATTGAACATTGGAAAAAAGGGCTTGCTCACCAGCGTTGACGAGTCAAACTGCCAGGTTAAAGCCGTGATCAGCTCTTAGGGCCTGCTTGCCAAAGAAGAGCAACTGAGGAATAGTCATTGAAAATAGTAGAAGGCTGGAGAAAAATTGACCGACAGCGAGGATTCGTGAATGAGACCACAGGACAGAATCTGGTCGTCACAAAAAAAGAGTTTGGAGGGGATTACGTGGTGCTGCTTTTTCCCAGAATAAGAGTTGATGATAAAGGAGAGACTATATCACCAGCGTACGCGACTGCATCGAAAGCAGAAGCCTATGCGCTGAATTGGATGGAGAAGCATCCGAGAGGAACGGAATCAGCTCTCGAGCACACTTCAGGTGGAGGTGACGAAAATGAGTAAGAGAAGTAAACCTATGGGAAAAGCAATCGATAGACAGAAGGGGCATCAGGCGAGAAGAGCTCGCGGCGGAAAGAAACAGAAGAGAAGATAGGAAGTTAACTCTCATATCACTGAGATCAAAGCAACTATCCATTGCCTCGCACGGCCCACCCAACACTATTGTTGCAGTTGTTTTGCATTTAGTTTGCGCGCGCTTCTTGTTTCTGCTTTCAGGATTTCTTGAATATGGTTTTCTGAGCGACTTGCCTATAAATGAATAGATACGCAGAGATTAGGTTCGTCGTTATATATGCAATCACCGATGCTAATCCCAAATAGACAAACCGCGCGCGCAACACAGTAACAGGCCTTGGGTTTGGGTTTTGGGTTTTGGGATAAAACTTTACCGCTCCCCTAGCTTTTCCAGCGGTTTTTGGGGAAGGGTTCCTCGTGGCCGTGTTTGCGGGAAAAATGAAATAAGGAGGGATGCTGCTGGGGAGGTTATGTCTGTGTTGATTCGGAGATTGGTTGAGTCTGATCGGGATGATGTTTTGGAGATTTCTAGGTATACTTGGGATGGGCATGATTATTTGGGAACGGTTTTTGATGAGTGGGTGAATGATCCGAAATGTGATTTTGTCGGTGTGGAGGTAGAGGGCCGGGTTGTGGCTGTGGGTAATTTACGGTTGATTGAGGGTGGATGGACTGGCTGGTTGGAAGGCTTGAGGGTGCATCCGGATTTTAGGCACAGAGGATATGCGAATGAAATCACTGCTTATTTGGTTGCAGAGGGTGAGCGGTTGGGTGTTGGGCGGTTTCGTTATACGACTAGTGATCGGAATGCTGAGTCATTGAAGATTGCTGCGAAAGCTGGGTTTTCAAGGATTCTTGAGTTGGCTGTGTTCTGGGCTACTGGGGTGAAAATGTTGCCTCCGATGCGAGTTCATTATGCTTTAGAAGAGGCGGGGCCTAGCGCGCTTTATGATTTGCTGAGAAACAATGTCGACATGGTTCCTAGTGGGGTCTTGGTTTATGATTGGAAGGCTTTGGAGTTCAGTCTGGAGAGTCTTGAAGAGATCGGGAAGGATCATCGTTTCTACGTTGGATTGAAGAATGGGAAGGTCGATTCGTTGTCTTTTTGTCATCTGAGACCCGACAGGAAGGATCAGCCGTGGTGGAGTTTCACAGTTTATGCCCATGATTCGGAGGGTGTTATGGGGCAGGTTTCGCATAGTTTGAGGATTGCTTTGGAGGGTGGTTTGAACACGGCTATGGTGACGCTTGAGAAGCGTTTCGAAGAAGTTGTGGGCGAGTTAGAGTTTGGGGCTGATGAGCAGGATACTTCTCATCTGGTTATGCTGGAGAAGAAGATTAAAACATAAAGTTGACGAACGCTAGTCAAACCTTGGCAAACAATGTGTTCGCGTCTTATCCGTGATCTTGGCGGGCGTTTGTTAGCGCGCGCGCCAACCACCACCACTTTGCTTTGTGGCTACTCAAGGCTCCTACCTAAGGGACGGTAGACACTAAGGAGCGTGGAGTGGCTGGATAAAACTTCACTCTAACTAAACTTCTGAACTGATATTATTTGGGTTCATGAAGGTGCTTCTTTTCGTGCGGGCTATTCCCCTCATGAACTTTGAAACCTGTGGAACAATGTGCTGATTGACTTGGTGAACGGCCAATTCGTTCTCGACAATATACCAATGATAGGGTTTCGGCAGTGTAATCACATAGGCGTTGAGGATAGAGCGCGCGCTTCATTTCTCTCACCAATTACTCCAAAGCCAGACAAATCCACTGATTATTTCTGACGCACTTTCGAAAACGAATATCTTTAACTGAGCAGAAAATCGGAGCGACTCTCCCAATTATATGGAATCGATAATCAGGTGGAATTCGGCTTGGCAATTATCTCTCTAATTGCGACGTCAAAAAGATTGTGTGAGGGAGCTGATTTGATTACGACGGCGGTATCGGCGCCCTTTCCCGAGCCCGCTATGGCTATAACGTCTTTGCCCGTTGGGATTGCCCCCGCATCTGCAGCCATTGCGGTGATTTCGACGACCACCTTCATGCCTTGACCAAAAAGTCTCAGGGTCTGGGCAACTATCCCTGCTGGGTACACGGTGTTAAATTTCGCTTGGATTGCCCTGTTTACGCCCGAAAAGGTGTGAGCAGCTGTTACTATTTTTCCTCCCTGTGCCTTGATCTTCTCAGCAAGCACATCATCCAGTTCGTTGGTGCCAGGTTCCTTCATGGCTGCGACGTGAGACACGACCACAACGTTATAACCCCTAAACATATTGATTGCCATCAGACCGGTCGTTCCCCGCGTACTGGCGACAACGATATCTCTTATGTTAAGTTCATCAGCCCTTTCCTTAGCGGCTCTAAGTGTCTCAGCCGAGTTAACCTCGCCGGGATCGTTGAAGTACAGAACAATTTTTTTAGTCGACATTGAAATACCCTCGGCGCGCGCTAAATTACTGCGCTGATTCCCAGATAAGTTTTCTCTCGCATTCTTCGTCCACGACTAAGATTCGCAGTTTGTTAAGCTTGCCTAGCTATGAAGCGATTTATTCTCGTAACGACTCCTCCTATTCCCATGTTTAATGTGTCGTAAGCGCGCGTTAGAGACCCCTGATGGCCCGTAGTGAATTCTGGCGTTAGAAGTGGCCTAGAACAAAATCCCTCAAACCATTATGGTTCATCAAAAAATCAATTATAATTCTCGTGGCTTTGACAATCTGCACATCGAGCAGCCGCGAGGTGCCCAGTGTAAATATGAAGGAGAATATGCCCAAGGGAATTTCTAGGATGAGGTTTAAGGAGCCAAAAATCAGCACGAAAACAAGCGTGAGCAGAGCACCAAGTATGCCCATGATGAATGAGCGCACGATGAAATACAGCCTCTGATGCCACACAGAAAGCAGCAGTGCCTTTGCAAGAGCCTGTTTCCCGACGTTCCGTTCGGTTTCAGTAGGCGCTTCATTCACATGCTGCAGCAAAGTTTTGGCGTGACGCATATCTGTCAAATGCAGAATCTTTATCATTTCGTCGGACTCTGCAAGCTCTTTTGAGCTCTTGTTTTCGATTTCCGTCATGATTTCTTGAGTCATTTCGTCGACTTTTTGGTCGCCGATTGAAGTGGAAGTCATACACGAAACCAGCTGAGATCTTAGCTCTCTAGTTAATAACTTCTTTGAGTCTTGGCATGTTTTGATTCTGGGAAACGCGCAACTGCACACGCAAGAAGTAGTAGAACACAAAACAGCGCGCGCTGCTTCCACACTGGCGGGGCATTTGCAGTGTATTCTTGTCATACGATATACAAGTTGATTATCAAGCTACCGAGAACCCAACTCGTAAGCATGGCCACTACCATCGTCCCGAGGGCTGTCGCCCAAAATAACACTCTGCTTCGTGCGAATTATGACTCCGCCAACAAGCGCGCGCCTAGAAACGGTAAAATAGAGGAACTTTACATAGACGTAGCGCGCCCTAAATGAATACTTTGCCTAGAAGACCAAAGGTCCTTGGTATTCTGTTGATCTTTTTACTGCTTGGCTCCTTTGTTCTCGGAGCTGCAGCAGAAGTTGCACCTAAATACATTAGCCTCTTTTTACTGATTGCTTTTCTTGTTGTCATAGCATTTGGAATTGTTTTCTACTATAATAGCAAGCGTAAGCGCGCGCTAAATTGGATGTCACAAAACGAGACTTGAAGTCTTTGCTCATAATCTTAAAGCAGTCGAGCGCTGCATTTGGAAAATGGGTCACGCAAGCTATGAAGTCAAAGAGGGATTGGCATAGGTATGCCGTTTCTTGCTTCCTCAACTATCGGGAGCACTTGTTTCAGTTCCCTGAAGTACTTGAGTACCGTTATGCCTCTTTGAGTTATAGCAAAGACTGTTCTACTTTTCCCCACATTTCTTTCTTCAACAAGATTCTGTTTGATTAGGAAGGCAAGATACTCTTTCAGAACGCTACAATTCACGTTTGCTTTATACATTATATGCGTTAGTTTCAAAGGTCCGCGATGAGCCAACACTTTGAGAATGTCAACGTACATCTCGAGTTTGGAACGTCTCATAATTCTGCCCTTCGCGTATGTGTCTTTCACCAGTTGGAACAAGGGGTATAAACCGTTTATGAATCAGAAACCATGGTTCATAATCACATATTGCCGCGCCAACAGAAGTTTTCGTCGCACCTCTGCAACATGTTTCTGTTCATATTGAACCTCTAGACAACCTGAACTTGGAATAGTTATCGCAAGTATGTATTTCGAAACCGTATTTTGACAGCGTGCACTGCGCGCGCTGCATCGCCATTTTTCGCTCCCTTAGAAACAAGTTCCAATCGTTTGTAAGACAGAAATGTATGATCCATGATGCGCGCGCTGATAGTAATTACGTCGGGAACGCGCTTGCTTCTATCTAGCACAAAACTTAAGAAAAGTATGTGATATATTGTGGAAATTGGCGAATGAGGAGGTGATTTTGGTTGGCTAAATTAAAGAAGCGTTCTGGGACTATGCAAGAGTTTGACAAAGCAAAGCTGAAAACCTCTATGAAGAAGGCTGGAGCCAAAGAAGAACACGCAACAAAAGTGGCGGATAAGGTGGCAGGCAAGGTAAAAGAAGGAACAAAAACTATAGAGATTAGGGAATGGTTAATAACAGAACTAAGGCCGTTGGATTCAAAAGCTACAGAGGCATACGTAAGTTACAAGAAACCGAAGAAGAAGTAGCGTGCGATCCTATGCTGGGTCGCATTCATTTTTAGCGCGTGCTCCTTTCCTCTTTCTTGTGAATAGTCTGAATTGTGTGTCGTTAGGTTGGGTCGTGGAACATTAGATTTATTAGTGCCATCGCGCGCGCCAGTTAAAGTGCGCTCTGGTCTGGCCGAGTGCAAGGTTGATTTCCCGATGGACAGAGTTTCTTGAAGAGGACCGCGAAAAGCTAAACGAGTTTGATGAATGCTTCAGGCTCACACTCACTCCGTGTGCGTGTGTGTGCGTGCGTGTGTAGGTGTAGGTATAGGAGTATAGGTAGGTGTAGGAGTAGGAGTGTGGGTGACCAGAGTGGCGTGCAGGTGCTCACAGAGTGGAGTGAGTGAGCGCGCGCGCTACCGTAGGCAGTGGTTGGTTGGATAAAACTTTACCCCCGCGCGCGAGGGACAAATGCGCAAGCAGGTTCAGTGCAGGAAGGATGGAACCAGAAGAGGGCGTGATGGTCGCGGGCATTGAAAAGTCACCGCCCTTGTCGAGACCCTCCGCCAAGCCTTTCGCATAAACTCGGCTTCAGCCCCTTGCGAAGTCAGTAGGGCCTTCCCTAGCGCCCGCTTGCAGTACTAGTACCCTAGGGGGGAGGGGGAGGGTGGAATAGACGGGGCCAAAACGCGAATACAGGGATGTAGCGTTCAGGTTTGGCATCGCTCAATTGGTGGGAAGCAGGAATCACAGCCATTTTTATGGTTGAAACGATTTCAGGGGCTTCCCAAAGCATCTGTCTTCTATGAACATTAGACTCTTCAACAGGGTCAGCGAAAGTTTTAATATACCATGCTCTTAGCTTCGTTTCTCCATCAGAATTGCCACGGGTGAAATTGCTTGAAACGCATACTTGTTTGCCTCAAACAGGCAGTTGACGTTTCACAGTTGAAGGTTGACCCCGCAACGAGAAGGCTGGTCACGGCTGGCGCGCCTAAGAAAATAAGCGATTTCGACAAGAACGCTTTGGAGGAGGCCATCAGGCTCAAAGAGAAGCTCGGCGGCGTCGAAGTGCTCACACTGACTGTAAGCCCTGAAGACGCAAAGCCCGTGTTGAGAGAAGCGCTCGCGATCGGCGCTGACAGAGCCTACATCGTCAACGACCCAAGCGTTCAGGGAGCAGACACTTTGGGCACGGCTTACATCCTCGCTGAAATGACAAAGAAGATCGCCGACTTCGACCTGATTCTCTGCGGCGAAACATCCCTGGACAGCTTCAGCGGCCTCGTCGGCCCCAGACTGTCAGAACTGTTAAACCTGCCCCAAATAACCTCTGTCAGAAAAGTTGCGGTGGAAGGCGACACAGTCGTCGCCGAAAGGTCGCTTGAGGACGCAAGCGAAACTGTGAAGGCAAAAATGCCTGCCCTAATCTCGGTAACGCGGGAAATAAACCAGCCGAGAATCCCGTCGCTCATGATGATAATGAAAGCCTCAAAGAAAGAAATCGTCACCTGGACGCTGAAAGACCTCAACGTTTCCACCGAAAAAATCACCGCAAAAACCGAAGTCATAGACGCCCTGGCACCGAAGATGGAAAGGAAAAAGATCAAAATCACAGGCGAATCCGTGCAGGAGATCGCGGAGAAGCTGGCTAAAGTGCTCATTCAAGAGGGCGTCGTCGGAAGGTGAACCAAATGAGCGAAAACAGAGGAGTCTGGGTCTTCTCAGAAGCGCACGACCTGACCATCGAAATGCTCGGAAAAGGAAGAGAACTAGCAGACAAACTGCAAACGGAACTCGCAGCCATCCTCATCGGAAACAACGTACAAGACAAAGCAAACGAACTGATAAGCTACGGCGCAGACAAGGTCTACTTGGTCGACAACCCGGATGTGGAGCATTTTCAGGCTGAAGCCTACCTAGGCATCCTGCACAACTTGGCCATGACCTACCGGCCAGAAATCCTGCTAATCGGGTCGACCAGAAACGGAAAACCCCTCGCAGCCAGACTCGCAACCCGCTTAGACACCGGATGCGTACCAGACTGCGCAAGACTGAGCGTTGACGAGAACAGAAAACTCATCGGCGAAAGGATAACCTACGGCGGAAACGCCGTGGCCAAGGTAACCTTCAAGTCCCAGCCGCAGGTAGCAACCGTGCCCGCAAGAGCGTTCGAGAAACCCACGCCTCAAACCCGAAACGGACAGGTAATCAAACTGGACCTGAAGGTTGAGGAACCGAAGACCCAAGTGGTCGAAAGAAAACCCCTTGAAACGTCAAACGTGAACGTCGAGGAAGCCCAGTACCTGGTCTGCTGCGGAAGAGGCTTAGAGAAAAAAGACGACAAGGTCCTGCTCGAAGAACTCGCAAACGTTCTAGGCGGCCAAGTCGGCTGCTCACGCCCACTGGTTGAGGACAGAAAATGGTTCACAGAATGGATAGGACTCTCAGGACACAAGGTCAAACCTAAACTCTACATGGCATGCGGCATCTCCGGCGTGATCCAACACGTCGCCGGCATACGCGACTCCAAGATAATCGTGGCCATAAACAAGGACCCAGAAGCGCCGATATTCGAAATCGCAGACTACGGAGTCGTAGGCAACCTGTACGAAGTGCTGCCAGCCCTCAAAGACGCGCTGAAAAGACAGCTTCAGTGAATCTTCGCTTTCCTCAAAGGGAAAAAACGAGAAGGATTTTGTCTACTTGTAGGCGATGAAGTCTCTTCCCAGCAGTTCTCTTGCAATCACCGTTCTCTGTATGTTCGTGGCCCCTTCAGCTCCAACGCAGTAGGACATTATCCCGCGCAGACCCATCTCCAACGGACATTCTCTGGTGTAGCCCCATGCTCCAAGCCAGATCATAGCATGCTTGTAAACGTCAAAGGCCAGATGCGGCGCCAAGAGCTTGCAAGCCGCAATCATTTTGGTCACCTCAAGCGGCGTAAACTTGCTTTCCTTATAGCGCATGTCCAACATCCACGCAGTTCTGTAGGTCAAAGACCGCAAAGCCTCAAGATGCGCCCAATCATCAGCCATCTCGAATTGGATGCCCTGGAACTTGCCGATCGCTCTGCCGAAGGCTTTTCGCTCCTTTATGTAGTCCATGCCAACGTCGAGTGCGCGTCTGGCAGCCCCGACGCATACGCTGGAGATGAGGATGCGTGCGGCGTCGAAGCCTTCCATCGTCAAGTAGAAACCCTTGTCAACGTCGCCTAAACGATAAGCATCAGGTATCTTGACGTTGTTCATGAGGAAGCCACCCGTTGAAATCGCCATTCTTCCCATGTCCTCGTAACGCTTGTTAATTTCAACCCCAGCCGTGTTCATGGGCACGTAGAAACCGGTCATTCCACGATGGGCAGCTTCCGGCGATGTTGGTGATGTTCGTGCGAGGACGAAGTAGCCGCCGCCGAGCTTCTTTGCCTCCTCAGTGCCGCTTATGTACGTTTTTTCACCGTTGAGGACCCAGTCGTTTCCCACTTTCTTTGCTGTAGACTTTAAGGCTGCAACGTCTGACCCTCCGCCGGTTTCTGTGGAACCTATGCCTATGAAGGCGTCGCCTCTGATTGCTGGGCGTATAACGTCGTTGCGGACCCTTTCGCTCGCGTGCCTGTCGACCACGTATCCCCAGGATGATTCTACAAGCCAGAGCACGGGCAAGGCGATGCTCACGTCTGCGTAGCCAAGCTCTTCTCCTGCGATGCACGCCGTGACCCAGTCTGCGCCTGTTCCGCCGTGCTCCTCCGGAGCCGTCATTATGTTCAGTCCCATCTCACCCATGCTCTTAAGCATCGACTGCGGAATCCAGCCCTGGGTGTCCATCTCCCTGATCTTCTCTATCGGCAGGTTCTTCTCGCACCATTCGCGGACAGCCTTGCGAAAGAGTTCCTGTTCCTCCGTGAACCCAAATTCCACCATTTTCTCCACCTTTTGAAGGGAAGCTTTGCGAAAGCTAATATAAAAGTTGTTTGCAGCTCTAACTCGAAATCTTTGCCAGAAGCGTTTCTGCGGGGCTTTGATTCAACTGTAGCCCCAGTTTCCCCGCGTCTATGCCCATTGCAAGGCCGAGCAGCTGCGTGTAGTAAACTACTGGAACGTTGAGTTTCACTCCCACGATCGTCCCAGCGTCCTTCTGCTTCGCATCAAACATCAGTCCGCAGTCAGGGCACGATACGACTAGACCTGTCACGCTCAAGCCTTGCACTGCTTTAAGCTTGGAACCCGCAAGTGAAAGGGCAGAATCAGGATGGCTGCGCATCAACGCGGCCCCGCAGCAATCCAGCTTTTCAGCGTAGTCCACGGCTTCAGCGCCGATCGCTTCTATCAATTCGTCGAGCTTTCGCGGGTTCTCCGCGTCGTCACTCCTTCCCAAGTCACTGTAACGTATCAGCTGGCAGCCCACGTGAGTTGCAACCTTTAGACCCGTGAGGGGTTTCTTCGCGGCTTTCCTGATTTTTTCCAACCCCACGTGATCGTGTAGAAGGTCGATCGTGTGCCAGATCTTGATGTTTGGGCTGTAGTCTAGTCCCTCCTCTTTCAGCAAGTTGATGATTTTCTGAGCGGTTTGAGGCTTCTTCTTCATAGTATCTTGAGCTTCGGAGAGCGTGAAGTGGCAGCGGTTGCACGGGACAAGCAGGTTGTCTAGGCCTGTCAGGTTTGCCTGGGCCAGAACTCTAGCCGCTAGGAAGGTGGCCGCAAACTCGTTGACACTCTTCACGGGGTCGCCGCAGCAAACGGATTCGCTCAGGTCGACCAGCTCGATGCCAAACTTGGGAAGAGTTGCTCGAAGCGATATCTCATAGGCAAACTGGTTAGCCTGTATGCAACAGCCCCAGTAAACGGCGATTTTCACACTACTTCTCCTCCATAGCCTTCATGAAGGCTGCTTGAAAAGTCTGCTTCGGAGGCTTGATCTTCGGCAGTTTCGCGGATTCGCGGTCAACGGTTTCCATCTTTCTGGTCACTATCTTCTGAGGAGGCTCTGCCAATCCGGTTTCCAGTATCTGTGAAACGATTTTCAAGTAACCCTCGGGCACTTTTGCCCCTCTTTCAACGGCAAGGTTTCTGAGGGCTATTATGACATGGTAGGGCGAAGCCTTCTGCGGGCACCTTTGGACGCATTTCAAGCATGTGACGCAGGTCCAAATGATGTCTGAAGATGACAAGTCCTCCACAAGACCTAGGTTGACGAGCTTCACTATTTCGTGCGGTTTCAGCTCCAGCAGCTTCAGCGCCGTGCAACCACTCGTGCATCTTATACACTGATAACAGTTTAAGAGTTCCCTTCCGCCGAGCTTCAACAGAATTCTGTCTCGCAATTCAAAGTTGGGCTTGGCCGTAGACATCAAGTCGACGAGACTCAAGTCACCCTCCTCCTTCAGCGCATGTCTCCGCTAGTGCCGCTTGAACTTGAGTCACGACCTGCTTGTTACCATATTGCTGGATTTTGACAGCACCCGTCGGGCATGCTGAACTGCACAGACCGCAACCCTGGCACACAGCCTCAACGACTTCAGCAGTTAGCTTTTCTTCACCCTTCACGAACTCAGACTTCATCTCTATAGCGACAAAAGGACAGATCGACTCACAGATCCTGCATCCACTGCACAGGTCCTTGTCAACCACAGCTTTCAACGGTTCAATATCGATCTCACCGCTCAAAAGCAAGTCTATCACCTTTGCCGCGGCTCCACTTGCCTGCGCTACCGTATCAGGAATGTCCTTGGGTCCTTGACACACGCCTGCGAGAAACACGCCCGCCATAGCACTCTCAAGCGGTCGCAGCTTCGGATGTGCTTCCAAGAGGAAACCGTCTGCACTTCTAGACGCATGCAACAACGCACTGATTTTCCCGACGTCGCCACTAGGTACGAGGCCCGTTCCAAGCACGACCATGCCTGCGTGAACTTCTAGGAGCTTGTTTGTTCCCCTGTCATAAACGTCGAAGTAGAGTGAACCGTCCGCTGCGCAATGGATTTCAGAGGGTAAGCCCGCCACGAAATCTATGTCCATGCCCCTTGCACGTCCATAGAATTCCTCGTAGCCCTTGCCGAACGCTCGAAGGTCAATGAAACACGTGTATATCTTCAAGTCGCCCGGGATCTTCTCGCGGGCCAAGATTGCCTGCTTGAGCGTTACCATGCATCCCACGCGGCAGCAGTACTCATGGAAGCGCTTGTCTCGAGAACCCACGCACTGTATGAACGCTATGCTTCTGGGTATCTTCCCGTCCGAAAGTCTTGTCAGATGTCCTCCTGTCGGGCCAGATGCGCACAAAAGCCGTTCAAGTTCCATGGCTGTTATGACGTTCTTAAATCGCTTGTATCCGTACTGCGGAATCGCCGAGGGGTCGAAAACGTCGAAGCCGGTCGAAACGACGATTGCTCCAACGTTGAGCTCGATCTCTTCTGGCTTCTGCGCCCTGTTCACTGCATCAGTCGGACAAACCTTCTCGCAGAGACCGCATTCAACGCAACTTTCCTTGTCTATTACTGGCACTCTGGGAACCGCTTGCATGAAGGGCACGTAGATAGCCTTTCTCACTCCCATGCACTCATCAAACTCGCTCTGCGCTTCTGCGGGACAGTTCTCCGAACAGATCAGGCATCCCGTACACTTTTTCTCGTCAACGTACCTTGGCTTTTTAAGAACCGTCACCTTGAAATTGCCGACCGAACCCTTTACCCCTTTGACTTCCGAGTATGTGAGCAGTTGAACGTTGGGGTGATGCGCACAGTCTAGCATTTTCGGCGCAAGAATGCACATTGAACAGTCCATCGTGGGAAAAGTCTTGTCCAGCTGGGCCATCTTGCCGCCTATGCTGGGGGATTTCTCGACTAGGTAAACTTTGAAGCCTGCATTGGCCAGGTCAAGCGAGGCTTGTATGCCCGCTATGCCGCCTCCCACGACCAAGACGCCCTTTTCAACGCGTATCTTATGTTTCTCTAATGGCTCGAGAAGCTTGGCGCGCGCCACACCCATCCTAACAAGCGCTTCAGCTTTTTCTGTTGCCTTCTCAGGTTCATGAGTGTGTGCCCAGGAGACTTGTTCTCGCAAGTTGACTATCTCAGTAAGGTATGGGTTGAGCCCAGCTTCTGCAACTGCTCTGCGGAACGTTTCTTCGTGCATGCGAGGCGAGCATGTTGCAATTACTATTCTGTCAAGTTTGTGGTCTTCAATATCATCCTGAATAAGTTGTTGGCCAGGTTCGGAGCACATGTAAGCGTAATGCTTAGCTATCACAACATCTGGCAATGTTTTGGCGTATTCCACCACTTTTTCCACATCAACGACACCAGCGATGTTTGAGCCGCAGTGGCAGACGTACACGCCTATCCTTGCCATCAGTTAGCCATCCATAACGTTGCTCCTGTTTAATTGCCCTTGATGCTCTCTATTATCTTTTCTGCCGAAAGCATGGTGATTTCAATGTTGGAAAAAAGCGACGTGAAATAGGCTGTTCAAAACGCAGTTCTTCTTAGAACGCGATAATTGCTTTTGGCCGCCTAGTACACTGAGACCTTGGCCACTCCTTTCACATTCAGTAACTCGGGAATGAGTTCTCCTGGAATCTTCTTTTCAACGATCAGTGACAGTTTGGGTTCGGGTGAAAGCTCGGGGTCGTCCACGATTGCCTGTCTTATGCTCAAACCATTCTTCGCCAAAATCATTGCGGAGCTAGCTAATATTCCCGGGATCTTCGCATCGACAGGCGTTATTTCGACCACTCCCAAGTTCAAATGCTTAGCAATCTCCTTGAGTGAAAGCCCAGAAGATCTTATGCCCTCAAATATCAACCTAAGTTCACGGTCAGATTTGATTGCGTTCAATGTCTCTTTGACAGTTCTCCTATCCACCCCTGCAGCCCGGGCCACACGTACTGGCGGAATCTCGATCTCGTTAAGGTAAATCTTTCCACCCCTTGCACTAAGTCCGTTTTCTATGAGAACGCGGGTTACCCTGAGCCTCTCAGGATTCCCCTCGAAATATTTCTTCACGTTATTCCACATGGCAGCTGGCTCCGTGTACATTTTTGTGCAACAAAGTATAAATATGTTCTTGTCATATTGAGTCTGTTAAAGAGCATCAACGCATAGAAATGTTCATTGGAGAACCTAAAATGACACAACAGTCGCACAAAAACGAGGAATACGTGACAAACTTGGACCCAGACGAGATACCCACATCTTGGTACAACATACAAGCCGATCTGCCAGAACCTCTGGCACCTCCGTTGGATCCGACAACGTTAAAGCCGATAGGTCCAGGAATGCTTGAAAGGATATTTGCGAAAGAACTTGTCAAGCAAGAGGTTTCAGCGGAACGCTTCATCACGATACCGAATGAGGTGCTTGACGCTTATCTCGGGCTTCCGCGTCCAACGCCGCTTTATCGTGCACGCAGGCTTGAGAGGTTCTTGAAGACGCCTGCGCAGATATACTTCAAGTGTGAAAACTTCAGTCCCACGGGGAGCCACAAGACCAACACGGCCATCGCGCAAGCCTACTACAACAAGAAACAAGGGGTCGGAAGACTTGCGACTGAGACAGGTGCAGGGCAGTGGGGAACAGCCTTGGCCTTGGCAACTAGGCTTTTTGGGTTGAAATGCCGAATATACATGGTTCGAGTGAGCTATGAACAGAAGCCCGGCAGGAGAACGATGGCGCAACTGTACGGAGCTGAGATGTTCCCATCGCCAAGCGACCAGACAAGCTTCGGCAGGAAACTGCTTAAAGAGAATCCGAACTTTCCTGGGACACTCGGCATAGCAATCACTGAAGCCATAGAAGACACTCTCGCTCATGACGATACCAGATATTCGCTTGGCTCAGTGTTGAACCATGTTTTGATGCACCAAACCATCGTAGGATTGGAGGCCAAAAAACAGTTTGAACTCTTAGACATAAGCCCCAACGTGGTCTGCGGTTGCATAGGCGGCGGTTCCAACTATGGTGGTTTCTGCTTCCCGTTCATGATGGACAAGCTCAGAGGAAAGACAAGCACGGAGTTTGTTGCATGTGAATCGAAGGCAGTTCCGCACACGACAAGAGGCGTTTACACTTATGACTATGGTGACACTGGCAAGATGACTCCGCTTATCAAAATGCTGACGATTGGACACGATTATGCGTGCCCCCCAGTACATGCGGGTGGTTTGAGATATCACGGGATGGCGCCGTTGATATCGTACTTGATCCACAAAGGGTATGCGAGATCAGTTGCATACGGTCAAGGGGAGGTTTTCGAGGCCGCGAAGCTGCTGGCTCAAACAGAAGGCATGATAACGGCTCCTGAAACGGCTCACTGCCTGAAATTTGTCGTAGACGAGGCTCTGAGATGCAAGAGGACTGGTGAAAAGAGAATAATCGCAATGAATTACAGTGGGCACGGCTTGCTTGATCTGTCAGCGTATGAGCAGTTTCTTGCCGGAAAGCTCGTAGAGTACGAGCCTGAGAAAATTGAAGTTCCAACGTTCAGCCATTAGGAGATTGGAAACCATTGACGTCAACTACCTTGAGAACTGAAAATTCAAGATTCAATAGAGTGGCCTTGTTGCAAGTTGACGAGCTCAGACCACATGAAAAGGGTTCTCCAGTCTACTTGGAGCTTCTCAGACGCGAAATACTCAGGGATGGTATGCTCAGGTATCCGATAGTAGCTGACGAAAAGACCCGCGTCATCCTGGACGGCATGCATCGTTGGCTGGCGCTGAAGAGCATTGGCTACAAGTCAATACCAGTCTTGCTAGTTGACGTTTTCCAAAGACCAGCGATTCGCGTTGGAAGAAAAAGGATTCATCAATACGTGAGTGATTCGATCGAAGAGATGACTGTTGACAGGGTTATCTCGGCGGGACTTGATGGGCAACTCATGGAACCTCGTACGACTAGGCATTTCTTTCCTTTCTCAAAATATCAGATCATCAATTATCCATTGAGCCTGTTGAAGAGAGGGGCACCTTGCGACGTTTCTTCATACTTGTCCAAGGAGAGTGATGAAGAATGCAGCTTAGCTATTAAACAGTGGCTGGAAGAGATATCCGAGGAATTGGATTTTCTGACAAAAAAGAAGGCAGAAGTGGAGAAGGAAAAGGAAGAGTTTCTGAATAGAATCAAGAACCTAGGCAGTTTTCCAACTTTTTAGGTTTTATGAAATTCTGATTGCAGAGAGAAAGTCGCCCACGTAAGCTATTAGCCTATGAATATTATACTAGCGCGTGGCGATGAGATGATTCAAATCAACCAGCCTCAAATAGGAAAAGAGGAAATCGCCGCTGTCACCAAGGTTCTGAAAAGTGGAATGCTGACTCACGGACTCGGCGCTGGTCCAATGGTTACGGAGTTTGAGCGTTCGTATGGAGACTTCGTGAAGGCAAAGTATGCTGTAGCCCTTAACTCTGGAACGGTTGCCTTGCACTCAGCTCTTGCGGCAGCTGGTGTTAAGCCTGGCGATGAAGTTATTATGCCAAGCTTCACGTTTGTGGCAACAGCAGAGGTTGCTGTCTTCAAGGGAGCTAAACCTGTTTTCGTCGACATTGACCCAGACACCTACACCATTTCTGCCAGAAATATCGAAAGGGCCGTAACTAGGAAGACCAAGGCTGTTATGCCAGTTGACCTTTACGGCATGCCTGCTGACATGAAACCGATAAGGGAAGTCGCCGATAAGCATGGACTGAAAATCATCGAGGATGCTGCTCAAGCCCATGGAGCCACGTATTTGGGAAAACCAGTAGGAGTCTTCGCTGATGCTGCCTGCTGGAGTTTCTATGGAAGCAAGAACATGACCACAGGTGAGGGTGGAATGATCACTACGAACGACGCTGCGGTTGCGGAGACCACTCGGTACTTGCGAAGTCACGGAGAGAAGGAGAAGTACATGTCTCTCATGCTGGGACATAACTATCACATGCCAGAGATGGAAGCGGCCATAGGATGTGTGCAATTGAGGAAACTGCCAAGATTCGTCGCTAGAAGGCGTGAGAACGCAAGAAGATTGGGCAAGATGCTTGAAAAGACGAAATTGAAGTTGCCCGTGGAACCTAAAGGCTTCAAGCCCAGTTGGTATCTTTACACTGTGAGGCTGAAGGGCACGAAAAGTGCAAATAGGGACAAGCTCGTTGAGAAGTTGAAGAAGGAGGGAATTGGAGCTTTCGTTTGTTATGTGAATCCCGTTCATTTAATGCCGTACTACCGCAGGTTTGGAAAGTATAGACTGCCGGTGACGGAAACGGTTTCAAAACAGGTGTTCTCATTACCGGTTCATCCCGGTGTCACGTCGAAGCAGATAGATTTCATAGGAGAAACGGTGCAAAGGCTGTTGCGGTAGTTTTGTCCACGCTAGGTTTAAATAGAATTAGCGGCTAGTATTGAACCCCCACCTGATCTGGGTTTTGAGAGGAATCGTTCATGCAGAAGACGAGAGTCATTATAATGGGCGCGGCTGGTAGGGACTTCCATAACTTTAACGTCTACTTCAGAAACAACGATGCTTATGAGGTTGTAGCTTTCACGGCAACGCAGATTCCTGGGATAGGAGGGAGAAACTATCCGCCGGAGCTTGCAGGTTCAAGGTATCCAGACGGAATCCCAATATATCAAGAGGAAGAACTGCCTAAGCTGATAAGAGACTACGATGTTGACCAGGTTGTTTTCGCGTACAGTGATGTTTCGCATGAATACGTTATGCATAAGGCTTCCATTGTGCTCGCGAACGGCGCAGACTTTCGGTTGATGGGCCCGAAGACGACGATGCTGAAGGCAAAAGTGCCAGTGATTGCGGTCTGCGCGGTCAGGACTGGATCAGGAAAGAGTCAAACTTCAAGGCAAGTTGGCAAGATTCTGAAGAGTAAGGGTTTGAATGTTGTAGCAATCAGGCATCCGATGCCTTATGGGGACCTGACGAAGCAAGTCTGTGAACGCTTTGCCTCCTATGAGGATCTGGACAGGTATGACTGCACGATTGAGGAGAGAGAGGAGTACGAGCCACACATCGACAACGGCATAATTGTCTATGCTGGAGTTGACTACGAAAAAATACTGCGCGAGGCAGAGGAAGAGGCAGACGTGATAGTTTGGGATGGCGGCAACAATGACATGTCCTTCTACAAGCCAGATCTATTCATTGTTTTGGCTGACCCTCATAGAGCCGGTCATGAACTGGCTTACCATCCCGGTGAGGCAAATCTGCGGATGGCCGACGTGATAATAATAAATAAGGTTGACACCGCTGACCCGCAGAAAGTGAAGCTGGTCAAAGAAAACATCAAGCTGGTCAATCCGAACGCAATGGTATTGGAAGCTGCTTCGCCGATAACCGCTGATAAGCCAGAGGCTGTCAGGGGCAAACGTGTGCTGGTGATTGAGGATGGACCTACGATTACTCATGGCAACATGCCCTATGGAGCCGGAGTGATATTTGCGCAGAAGTTCGGAGCAGGTGCAATCGTCGATCCGAGGCCCTACGCTGTAGGTTCAATTAAGGAAGCGTATGAAAAGTATAGGCATCTGGGCGCGGTGCTTCCTGCGTTGGGCTACGGCGGGAAACAGGTGGCTGAACTCAAAGAGACTATCGACCGGACTCCATGTGATGTCGTAGTGATCGGTACACCCATAGACTTGAGAAGGGTTATAGTTATCAAGCAGCCAACGGTGAGAGTCAAGTATGAGCTTAAAGTTTTAGGGCCCGTTTCGCTTGAGCACGTCTTGGACGAGTTCATTGAAAGAAGTGTGAAGAAGCAATGAGTGAAGAGAAAGGAGAAGAGAAAGGAGAAGTCTCTCGGGTAAAAGTGAAGTTCAAGGTTGAAGGAATGGGCGAAACCGAAGGAGAGCTCGTGCGTTTCTTGGCTCCGAGAACGATAGATATGATAGTTCGGAAGCTGCCGATAGAGGGAAGAGCCGCCCTGTGGAAGGAAGAGGTGTACTTTGAAACGCCCGTCAAGATGGGCGAAGAAAAAGCTAAGGCCACTGTTGAAACTGGGACGATCGCGTTCTGGCCTATGGGAAGCGCGATATGCATCTTCCACGGAAAATCGCAGCCCTACAGCCCAGTGAACGTCATTGGAAAGGTAACGGGGGACCTTGAGCTGTTCAGGCAGGTCAAGAGTGGAACAAAAATAAGAGTTGAAAGTCTCTAGTAGCGCGCATGCTTGTTCCATGATTCCTAAATTCTGTTCAAGAGGCAGGCATGGCGTTTTCCGATGAGGGATGGTTACCGTCACGGTTCGGCTGCGCTCTTGCTTGCTCACGCCCTCCCCCCGGGTATCCTATATGGTCCAAATATGGTTGAAGAGCAGAATGAGTAGCGCAAGCTTGCTTCCCAAAAGAATTCAGGAACACGCCAGCGCGTGAACTTTGGCCGCACTGTTTTTCCGTCTGTTCTACCCCTCAGGCATCGGAGAGTTGAAGCCATCGTTACAAACTGGATGTCGCAAACCTTAAATATTGCTGAGAATTTATTTTCATTTGTGGTCTAGCCGAATCAATTCCAGTTCCACTTGATTCGGGACAGAATGGGGGGAGGTGAAGAAACGGTCTTTAAGGAAAAGGCGATAAGCAAACGATTTTGGTTCATAGCGTTGGCAATTATCGCGGTGACATCAGTAATCGGATACGCGGTTGTAACAGATTATGTTCTGAATGTTCCATCGAGTGTTGCTGTAGTTAGAGCAGATCCAGGACTGCAGTTGATCGCTTCTGACAATTCGACCGTCGTGACATCTATAGCGTTTGGAAGTATTGTCCAAGGTGAGACAGGAATTTGGATGGGCTATCTGAATAATACTGGTAACGTCGACCTTCATACGTTCTCGATAGTATCTCCAGACTTAGGTTCGGTTGGAACGATCGCGTGGAGCATGCCCGCGACTGGAGACTTAGGCGTGGGTCAAACGTGCCCAGTCACGATAGCACTAACAATAAATGAAACAGCCAGTGTTGGTCCCCATGGATTTACGATACAAATCACAGGCAGCCCCACGGGCCCCACAGTAACAAACATTCAAATACAAGCCAGTGATCCGAACGACTACTATTCCAGAACTTGGGATGTGGTGTTTGACCGATCGATGCCCCCCCTTAATGGATGGGGCGACCATGCTGGTTCTGACGTTGATGAAGCTCACAGCAGTGGTGATACCATGACCTTCCAATGGAATTTAGCAGGCGGAGCACACTATCTTATATTCGCTATTACTCAGACTGGCGGTCCGGACTATGGCGTTTATAGTGGAACCATCACAATTAATGGCAATATGTACAACTTCAGCGGCTTAGACGAAAACCACACGGTGACAATAGACTTCACTGTGTAGGCTGTAAACCAAAACCACCGTAAACGTTCTTCATTTCTAGCGTTAACAATTGCAGATGAATCAGGCACGTGCTCAGAAAGCCTCTACAAAGGATCTCGAGCGCGCGCTAGTAAACCAGGGAGCTTTCTTTCCACATTCTTAGAAGCTTCTGGCATTCCTCTGCTACTTCTTTTTCACGGGTCTTGCTCTTCAAAGCTTCGAGGAACTCTATTCGTTTCTCACCTGAGCGCTTTTCCGCTGCTCCTCCATAGTAGAGTTCTCCCTCAAGATACTCCTTCATGCTGTTGGCTTTCTGCACGAAAACGCTGGCCGCGTCAACCGAATTTTCAACAGCATATTCATTTGCCCACACAGACCGCTTCTGCCTGTCGGAGCTGCGTCAGACCGTCAACCTGTTTTATACTGCGTACGTACGTTCTGAAAAAATCGTAGTAGCCGGCGGTCTTGATGAGCGCCAATGCTTTTCTGACTTTCTGTCTGAAGGTTGCGCTTCCTCTGATTCCTATGCGGTGTTTGTATCCTCTGTCGATTAGCGCTCTGGCCTGTCTGACTTCTTCTTCCGTGTAGACTCGTGTGGGGAAATCCAAGGAAATCTCGACTCTCAAGTCGGTAAAAGCAGGTTCTGTAACTGAAGGGGGAGCAAGCCCTTGAACAGCTCAGTCTACCCGGTATATTTTAATGTTGTGATTTCCTGAAACCAGTTGGATCGCGCCGTTTCCTTTCAGTTGATCCAGCAAGTCTTTCGCTGCGCTTATGCGCACGTTGAAATGCGTCGCCACAGAATACGGTGTCAAGACGTGCATCTTCTTCAGCTCGCCAAGGACCTTATCACTCTTCGCATCTGGCGGAATCACTGCAGCCAGTTTCTTCTCTTTTGAAGGTCCCGCCTTTTCCTTTTTCTTCTTATCTTTATCCTCAGCGTCCTTTTTATCTTGCATGCGTTCAACCTGTTTCAGGCTGAGTTTCTTTTTTCCACCCATCTTGATCAGCTTCCAGTATTGAAATTTGTAAGGTGGTTCTTAAGCGTTTTCCGTGTCGAAAGCATGTTTCGTGGACATTGAAGATGGTTGGAGACGATTAAGATCACGGAGTAGGCAGGCAGAAGCTTCTGATTTGACAAAAAAGAAAGAGAGAATTGGCGAAAATGGCTATTTGCCCATCACTTTTTTCGCTGCGATCTCGATATCCTCAGATTTTATGGTTTTTCTCCCGGCGTGCATTGCGAAGTCCAGAGCTTCTCTTGCGATTTTCACGCCGATTTCCTCTAATGCTTTGGCGAGTTCTTTTGCTGCTGCTTCGCTTACTCTGTCCGCCCCAGATTTTCTTGCACAATCTGTGCATTGGGGCTACGGCTAATTCTAATTCGACCACAAATAGTCCTCCGTAGCCTCTTTTTCTCTTTAAAGCCGTATTTAACGTTTATCGTTCATAATTCTTCTCGGCTGATCGCGCTCGTTTCCTCTGTAGCCTTTTCGGAGATGGATTTAAGATACTCTAAGCAAATGCTGTTCACTTTTTTGGGATCTAAAAGTGCTATTTCTCTCAAATCATGTGTCTTTTCCAAGTCGCGGATGAAAGCATGACCGAGAAAATATCCTGTTTGCTTTTTTCCTTGGATGCTGAACCAAGAACCAAAAAAGTCTTTTACTGAAGCGTGGCTTTCCAGTCTTGTAAGAAACTCGCTTGCCAGCCAGCCTTTGTGCTGTTCGCACCAATGGAGCCATTCTTTGCCTGATTTCATGTGCCATGTTTCTTTTCCAAGAATCACATGCTCGCATCTCTGGGCGAATCCTTCACTGTACAGTCGGAACAACGGGTCCTCCTCGGCTTTTTCGAAGGTTTTCCATTCTTCGCGCCATTTCATATGGGTGAGATGCCCTATTTCGTGGCACATCAGACCTTGAAGCTTGTTCTTTCTATGCCATTTCTCTTCTGCAATGTTTTCCAATCCTAAGAGGACAGAAGGCTGTTTGTCATACGTGGTTGCCCATCCTGCACCGCATCCGATACCGACGTAGACAACGAAGGTTACATTGAAGTCTACTCCCAGCCTCTTTGTGGCCTTCAAGTAAGTAGACTTACAGATTTGGACAATGTTATCTCTTGCTTCCTGCATC
This sequence comes from Candidatus Bathyarchaeota archaeon, assembly GCA_963707955.1. GTDB lineage: Archaea > Thermoproteota > Bathyarchaeia > Bathyarchaeales > Bathycorpusculaceae > DASPPK01. Next base: position 1,702,636 of record OY970176.1, read on the forward strand.
AACGGGAGACGCTGTGGTACTAGTTGCAAGGTTTTCTTAGCGATCTCTCGCCAGTTGACGTTCGCATCCTCGTAGTTTTCAACCTGTTTTCTTAACAGTTCAGGATACTTTTTCAAGTAAGAGGTCTGCCACAGAGTCACCTGTTCATCAACGTTTTCAGAACTTGAATCTGCCCAGTAAGCCAAGAAATCCGGGAACGTGTCTATCAGATTGCAGCGTCCTCTGTTCATGTCTCATCAATATTTTCCTCTTCAAGATAAAAGCCTGATATTGCCCCTTGAGAAGCCATGAAAAGCGGCAGATAATGAGTTCTGTGCTGTGCTCAAAGCTGTGCAGTGATGAAGATACTCTGACCACGAATACCATTTCAACCGTTTCAGCAACACGCATGCGCGCCGAAAAGTTCCTCTAACAAACTGCTCAGATCTGCCATCTGGGACCGCACACGAAGCCCAACAGATCATGTTTGACTGCAGATGGAGGGGCCTACCACTGTTGCAAGACCCAAAAATCCACGAGACAAGACCGATGTTCAGACTGATTGCACATAAACAACGCATTCAGCGCTAAACATGCAGGCTATTTCAGTTTATTCGACATTTGGAATAGGTAAAGTTAAATCAGCCTTGTCATGTTTATGAGAGGTTGCTTCAGCAAATCCTTAATGATGGAGCACAGAACAACAGACTGATGCTTGGAGGAACAGTTGCGTGGGGAGTGTTCGAACCGAACAGATCAAGCGCACGGCTAAAGAACTGATCAGGCGTTTCCCTGGCAAGTTTTCCCATGATTTCGAAAGCAACAAGCACATGGTTGCGACTCTAGTGCAGGGAGGGACGCCGAAAGTGAGAAATCAGATTGCTGGGTACATAACGGCCTATTTTGCGGCTGAAGAAACTGAGTCGCCAAGCGAAGTTGTAGAAGAAGCTGAGTAGCTCTGTTAGGGGCGAGTTGACCTCAAAACTCGTGCAGAGACGAAGGAAATTGATGGACCAGTACAGAAAGGGTTGGGCGCTTCGATACCTGCGCGAGGCAAAAGCAGAGCTTGAAGCTGCGAGAAAAATGCCCTACATGGCTCCGAGCCTAGTTTTGGAGGCTGTTAGAAAAGCTCGAAACGCCATCTACTACAGTCTGGGGGAGCCTGCGTTCGTCGAAATCGTCGTGCGAGAGACTGCAGAAAATGTGCAGCCTCAGATGATTAGCGATCCCGTCCTGAAGTGTCTGGTTGAAATCGAAGGAATCGTGTACCAGCTGTCACAGCTTGAGGAAGTGGACGGCGAGAGAGCGATGAAGCAGGCAGACACTCTGATACAGTTAGCCTCAGACATCGTTGAAACTCTAACGGAAGAAAAAATAGAGGATTGAGGAAGCCTATTGCTTCTTCAGAGACTTCTCTATGCGGTCTAAGGCTTTCTTGATGTTTTCAATCGAGTTTGCAAAGGATATGCGCAGGTAGCCCTCGCCGAACTTGCCGAAAGACGTTCCGGGCAACACTGCCACGCCTGCGTTGTAGAGCAGGTGATCCCCGAGCTTGCGACTGTCCATCCCTGTTCCAGTTATGTTCGGAAACACGTAGAAAGCTCCGTGAGGCTTCTTGCAAGTTATTCCTTTTATGTCGTTCAGGCCCTTGACTATGACTTCTCTTCTCTTCTTGAACTCCTCGACCATTCTTTCCGGTTCTTTCTGAGATCCGGTTAAGGCTTCAACTCCCGCAAGCTGAGTGAACGTGGCAGTGCACGAGTTTGAGTTAGTCATGAGCTGCGCGACTTTTTCGGCCAGGTCCTTTCTCATGACGCCGTAGCCGAGTCTCCATCCCGTCATGGCATAAGTTTTTGAGAAACCGTCCAGCAGGATCGTCTTGTCCTTCATCCCTGAGAATTGGGTTATGCTTTCGTGTTTGCCCTCGTAGATTATCCTGCTGTAGATCTCGTCTGAGAGCACAAAAACATCGTCTCTGTCTTTTATGCAGTCGGCAATGACCTTCAACTGCTCCTTCGTGACGACTCCGCCGGTTGGGTTTTCTGGAGAGTTGAGGATTATCATTTTCGTCTTCTTCGTTACGTGTTTCTTTACATATTCTGGGTCAAGGCCGAACTCGTTTTCCTCTTTGAGGGGTATGGGCACGGCTTTTGCGCCGACAAAGTTTATCATAGACTCGTAGATTGGGAAACCTGGATTCGGGTACAGTACCTCGTCGCCGGGGTTTACCAGCGCCAGGATGCTGAAGAACATTATCGGCTTGCCGCCAGGTGTGACGACCACTTCTTCTGGCTTGACTTCCAGTTTTCTGGTTTTAGAAATGTAGTCTGCAATGGCCTGTCTCAGTTCTGGGATACCTGCAGACGGTGTGTAGTGAGTGTAGCCTGCGCTGAGGGCTTTTGTCGCGGCGTCTTTGATGTTTTTCGGTGTGTCAAAGTCTGGTTCACCTATCTCCAAGTGCACGACGTCCTTTCCCTGCTTTTCAAGTGCCTTGGCCTTTGCAAGAACTTCGAACGCTGTTTCTGTTCCTAGAGTTTTCATCCTATCTGCGAAGATAGAGCTCACTCAAATCACCTAGTTTTGAAGGGAAATAATCGTAGAAGAGGATGAGTATTTAACCATTTTACTTTCCCTGCTTCAAATTCATGATTCGACTCTGCATCGTAGCTTCGAAAAAGCGATGAAAAAATTAAAGAAAGGTGTGGAAAAGGGTTGATTCGAGGTGTTGCTGAGCTTGTTTGCATGCGATGCCTAGAATTGTCTTGTCAGTGGCCGAGTTTTCATTACGTCTGGGTTGATCAGGTTCGGTGGTTTCTTTCCTTCGAAGAACGCGACTAGGTTTTCTGCGACCATTTCGGCCATTCTGGAGCGGGTTTCGAGGCTTGCGCTTGATATGTGTGGGGCTAAGACGACGTTGTCTAGCTTGAGCAACGAGCTGTCGACCGGTATGGGTTCTTGTTCGAAAACGTCCAGTGCTGCGCCGGCAATCCAACCCTCTTTTAATGCTTTGTACAATGCCTTCTCGTCTACGACTGGCCCTCGTGAATTGTTTATCAGATAAGCTGTTTTCTTCATCAGTCTGAGCTTCTGCTCGTTTATCAGATGATGCGTCTCTTTCATCAGCGGGACATGGATGCTGACGAAGTCCGACTGTTTCAGCAGTGTGTCGAGGTCGGCTTTCTTCGCTCCAAGCTTCTCTATCTCTGGTCTTGGCACAACATCGTAAAACAGGATTTTCATGTCGAATCCTGTTGCTCGTTTGGCCACAGCGTAGCCGATTCTTCCCGCGCCCACAACGCCGATGGTCGTGCCGTACACGTCTCTGCCCGCCATCATGTTGGGGTGCCATCCGACCTTCCATTGCCCAGTGCGAACGTACTTATCTGCTTCAGCCACTCTTCTGGCGACCGCCAGTAGCAAGGCCCAAGCGAAGTCTGCAGTCGTGTCGGTCAGGACTTCCGGCGTGTTCGTCACGTAAATTCCTCTTTTCGTAGCTTCAGGGACGTCTATGTTGTCAAAGCCCACGGCTAATTGAGAAACGATCTTCAGTTTTGGTGCCGCATCAAAGACTTCAGCGTCTATCTTATCGGACAGAAGCGTGGCAAGTGCGTCCACGGTTTTTGCCTTCTCTATTATTGTTTTCTTCGGCGGTGGAGCGTACTCAGGCCAGACTTCGGTGTCGAAGTGCTGTCTTATTATTTTCAGGCCTCTTTCACCGATATCCCGCGTAACGTAAATCTTCGGTTTTGCCATGTAATTCACCATGCAAATGTTTGCGCAATTCTTTATTAGAGTTGACTTATTACACTTACGCAATCGTCTTTGAGGAAGGTCCGAGGAACTGCAGAGATGGTGGCAATAAGGAATAAGGAACAGTTGGTCAAAAACGGCGAGACCACGCTTGACAGAAGAGCGAGGGAGCTAGCCCTCGGAAGCCTCGAAGCCGCGTTGAACGCCGTCGACCCTAAACAGATAATAGAATCAAAAGTAGTTCTGAAAGACTGCACTCTGAAAGTTGATGACTATTCCTTTGATGTGAGAGAGTTCAAGAACATCTACGTCATAGGCGGCGGAAAAGCGAGTGGATCCATGGCGGAAGCCTTGGAGCAGGTTCTGGACGCGCGCATAACGGACGGGCTTGTGAACGTTCTCCATGAAAGCAGAAACGAGACTAGAATCATAAAGCTTCACGGGGCAAATCACCCTGTTCCAGACGAGGCCGGAGTCGAAGGAACACGAAGGATGCTTGAGATAGCTGAAGGCGCAACCGCTGATGACCTGATCATATGTTTGATCTCAGGCGGAGGTTCAAGCCTGATGCCTCTGCCAAGGGGAGACGTCACGCTTGCGGACAAGAGACAGGTAACGGATGCACTGCTCAAGAGCGGCGCCACAATAAACGAGGTCAACACGGTTCGAAAGCACATTTCAGACTTCAAGGGTGGTTGGCTTGCGAAGAAAGCCTACCCAGCTACGATTTTGAATCTGATCCTTTCTGACGTCATAGGTGATCCGTTGGATTTCATCGCTTCAGGCCCGACTGTTCCGGACTCTACAACGTTCAGCGAGGCCATAGGAGTTCTGAAGAAGTACGATCTTTGGGCCAAGGCTCCGTCATCTGTAAGGAAGCTCTTGTCGGACGGGGAGAAGGGTCTAGTTCCTGAAACGCCGAAAGCCGGAGATGAGGCTTTCAAGAAGGTTTACAGTTTTGTTGTTGGGAACAACCGGTTCGCAACTCAAGCGGCCTGCGGAGGTTTGAAGTCTGCCGGTTTGAACACGTTGATGCTGACTGCTATGATGGAGGGGGAAGCCAGACAAGTAGGAATCGTGCTAGTTTCGATCGCACGTGAAGCTTCGGTTTCTGGAAACCCTGTTCCAAGGCCAGCGGGCATAGTTGCAGGAGGAGAAACAACGGTGTTCGTGGTTGGGAAGGGCATAGGAGGAAGAAACCAGGAGATTGCCTTAGCAGCAGCAATGAAGCTTGAAGGTTTGGACGGTGTGGCTGTGGCTTCCTTGAGCACGGACGGCGTTGACGGTCCGACGGATGCTGCTGGAGCAGTCGTCGACGGGCAATCGCTGGCTAAGGCAAAGGAGATCGGCCTAGCTCCTGAGAAGTTCTTGGCTGATAATGATTCGTACCATTTCTTTTCTAAGCTCGGCGACCTCATCTTCACAGGACCCACGGGCACAAACGTGAACGATGTTTCGGTAATGGTCATTCTGTAAGAACGGGAAGGAAAGTTTTGATGGTTGTAAGTGTGAAGTTCGTCGGGTCTTTTCGAGGTATCTCGGGCAAGGACAAGCTGACACTCAAGTTTGGACGGCCTGTTTCGCTTACGGCCTTGGTAAAGAAGACTGTTGAACAGCTGCCTAAACTCAGATCTTCTCTGATCGACCCTGAGTCTGGAGAGCCTAGAAGGAGCATGTTGGTGCTCGTGAATGGAAGGGAAATCAGTGTTTTGAACGGTTTGGAGACGCGTGTGAAAGATGAGGATGAAGTGGTTTTTGTTCCCGTCGTGCACGGAGGTTGAGCATGTTTGAGGCTCATTGCCGTTAAGACGCGTGTCGTTAAGACTGGAGATGACTTGGTCGAGTTGGTTCTTGAGTCTTTGAAGGCTCAAGGCTTGCAGCTGGAAGATAACGATGTGTTGGCGTTGACTTCAAAGGTTGTGTCCTGTTCGGAAGGACGCATAGTTGAGTTAAGTGAGGTGAAACCTTCGGAAGAGGCCGAGAGACTGGCAAAGGAATATTCGTTGAAGCCAGAATTTGCCGAGCTGATCCTGCGAGAAGCAGACAGAGTCTACGGAGGGGTTGAGAGAGCCGTTTTGACGCTCAAGAACGGGGTTATGGCTGCCAACGCAGGCATAGACAACAAGAACGCGCCCTCTGATTACGCTGTCCTGTGGCCCAAGGACCCTGCGGCTTCTGCAAGAGAGGTCAGAGACCGAATCAAACACAGAACTGGCAGAGATGTCGCCGTTATGATAGTTGACAGCGGTTTGGTTCCTCTCAGAATCGGAACAACCGGCTTGGCCTTGGCAGTTGCAGGCTTCAAACCGATAAGGGACAACAGAGGCTGCAAGGACCTCTTCGGAAAGTCCATCGTGATCACGCGACAGGCAGTTGCGGATGATCTGGCTTCAGCAGCCCACTTGCTGATGGGCGAGGCAACTGAGAAAACTCCCCTAGTGCTGATCAAGGGCGCTCCTGTGGATTTTGATGATGGCGTTTACGGCTCCGCTGACATGATGATGCCCTTCAACGAATGCATATTCATGAACACCCTGGGGACGCAATCAGGCGTAAAGAGAAAGGCCAGAGCATGATCGTTGCCCTTCATGAGGCTCCGAAAGGATTTTTCAAGACAAGCCCGCCGCACGGCAACGACGAGCTCTTGAGGCTTGTGCGGAAAACAGCCCTGTTAGGTTTCAGGGCTATCGAAGTCGGCCCGCTTGCCGACTATCCGTCGATTGATAGTGGACTTTTGAAAGAAGTTCTTGACGAGCTGAACATGAGGAGAAGTGTGCATGTAGGAGGGCTGTTCGACGCTTCGAAGTTCGGTTCGTCCGAAGAAGAGTATGGTAGGATGATGCACCAGGTGCGTCGTGGAGTTACGTTGGGCAGTGAGATAGGTGCAACTTTGGTGTCAGTTCACCCGCCGTTTTTTTCGATGGGAGACGAATCGGCCGAGTTGTGGTTGGAGGCGAGGGCACGTTTCTTGGGACTGCTAAAAGAGCAGGCGGAATTTGCACGTAGCAACAACATCAAGCTGGCTTTGGAATCATTCTGCTACAGGCCTTTCATCTTTGAAGGCTTGACTGATTTTGTTCGGTCTATTTCGGATTTTCCGTCGGAAGGACTCGGCGTTCTCTTGGACGCTGGGCACTTGTACCAAGTTGGAATCAGCCTTTCCGAAGCGGTTCACATGTTTAAGGACAGACTTGTGGACGTTCACGTTCATGATGCTACGTTGGAGAAGGATTACCGAAAAGCGACTCACCTTCCACTCGGAAAGGGGAACATAGATTTTCGAAGTCTTGTCAAGTGTTTGCGAGAGGTTCATTATGATGGCTGGCTCACGTTGGAAATTCGGGCAAGTGAAGAGGAGATCGAGGAAAGCAGGAAGTATCTGGAAGGCTTACTCGCCGAGACGTGAGCTTGTGGGGCATGGTCTAGTTCTTGTTTCGCTTTTTGTCAGAGGTTACAACATTTCCTGTTGCGCGTTTTACCTCGTCTAACACACCCTACCCCCCTCCCCTAGGTTTATTCTCCAGACAGTGCTGTTGATGCAGCTCTTGGCGGTCACTGGCGGAGTCTTTTCGCTCGTTGGGACACTTTTCTTAGCATAGAGTTCAGAACGCGCTCTCTCTATCGAATAGCTTGGCCCTGTTGCAAGAGCCACGCGCGAATCATGCGTAAAGGCTTTTAAGAAGTATGAATTGTGTGAAATATGCGAAAAGTGGAATAGCTATGAGTTCACGTGACGAAGGTATGTCTATTTATGGAACCGTGAAAGTAGGCGACCAAGGCCAAGTCGTCATTCCGGTTAAGGCTCGAAAAGACTTCAACATAAAGCCAGGAGACCTGTTGCTCGTGGTGGCGGGCAAGAAGAGGCGCGGAATCACGATGGTCAAGGCAGACGCGATGAGGGAGTTCGCGTCAAGAGTCCTGAAAGGTCTAGAGCAGACCGCAGACGAGTAACGAGCACCGTGTCCACGGGGCTGAATGTCATGTTCGAAAGGCGTGAACGGATGCAGAGATGGTTCAACGATGTCGTAGAGAAGTTTCGCCAGAAGGGAGCGGTGAGTCCTGACAAGGCGATGACGGCTGAGGAGCTCGGTCTTCCGCCGAGGTTCGAAGAGGCGATGAAGAGGCGTCTGGGTCGCTTAGGCGTCTTCGTGGAAGTGAACGGCAAGTACTATCTTTCAGAAGAAAGGTTGAAGCAAGTGGAAGAACTGCGATCTGCACGGGGCGGGGCATGGAATCAAGGAAGCAGAATTATGACGTTGAGACTGTTTCGGTTGGTCACTATTGTTCTCTTCGTCACTCTTTTCCTTGTGAACCTCTTCTTTCCGAGTTGGGAGCTGAGAGTAATATCCGCTGTTCTTTTGGTTGTTTGGCTAGTGATAACCATGCTGCAGATATACTTTCTCTCAAGGGTCCGAAAGAGGTACACTTCTCAACAGGTTAGCTAGGCACGGGCGGCTATGCTGTGCTTTGCCCGTCGACGCAAGTCGTGCCATTCAACTGCACTCTGGTCTCTTTATGGAGCATAGAATCCGTCACTTGTGACAAAGTATCTGCCAGCTTGAACCTCGCAGAGGGGAGAGAAAGCTCAAGACGACGATTATGCAGCAGTTCTCGAGGTGGGGTTGCAGCAGCTGTTCAACGCTTCCGTGGACTAGGCCATAGATTGGTTGATTTCAGAACTTTTGACAACGGAGCTCCGATGGACATCGCACCTAATGCGATGACAATTCGCTCTACAGGATAAAGAACCGTGAGTGTTTGCCAAGTCGGCAACAGATTTGTCGCATTCGGTATCAAGGCTTCAAAGATTAATGACCCGGCAATCTGACCTGCGAGTGTGGACGTCAGGCATGTGATGAAAAATCCGAGGAGCAGTTTTAGGTTGCTTCCAGATTCTAGAGACCTTGCAGCCGCGGACTGCAGGGGCGAAACCAGAACGATGAGGCCTGCTATCTGGAACCACAGTTCTAGGGGGAACAGCCATGCAGGTCCGACAATTGGATAGAACGCAAAAAGCAGTAGCAGAGAAAGGTAGGCAAGTATGCTGACTATTCTTTTTCCGCTTTTGACCATTCCGGCACAGAATGCTGCAGCAATGCCTGAGGCGAAGTCTCGGGTAGGAGAGGGCGCCAAGAAAAAACCCGATCGTTCCCCCTAGAAACGCGGATAGAGTTCCTACGTAGGGACCGAGCAGGATTCCGATGATCGGCGCTATGAATGCAGCGGCAGTGATTGCTTGCCCTGATAGGCCGATTATCGGGGAGATCTTTATGAATCCGAAAACAGCGTACAAAGCCGTGAAAGTCACCGTCAATGCAGTGTCTTTGGTCGTCAGTTTTCCGTAGTGCGTCATTCTTGCAGTCCTTCGATGCTATTGCGTGGAAACTTAATTATTGGGTGTTGTTTATAAAAGAATGACATGGCTCGGCGCATAATCACTCTAACGACTGATTTTGGCTTGAAGGACCCATACGTGGCAGAGATGAAAGCTGTCATTCTGAAAATATGCCTCGAGGCCATGATCGTGGACATATCTCATCAAGTCGAAAAATTCAACGTAAGGATGGGAGCATACGTCTTAGCGTCAGCATCTCCGTATTTTCCAGAAGGCACCATCAACGTTGCGGTTGTCGACCCTGGAGTCGGAACCAAGAGGCGTCCGCTGTGTATACAAACGGGACGCGGCTATTTCATTGGGCCAGACAACGGAGTACTTGTTCTGGCAGCGAAAGCCAAGGGGATAGAGCACGTTTACGAGTTAACGAACTCAAGGTTCATGATGCCAAACGTGTCCAACACGTTTCATGGAAGGGACATCTTCTCGCCAGCAGCAGCCCACCTAGCAAACGGAAAACTCCCGTCAGACCTTGGACGAGAAACAAGAAAGATAACGGTCCCTGAATTTGCGAAAGTCGTCAGGAGGAAGGCAGGGCTTGTTGGTGAGGTGATTCATGTGGACGACTTTGGAAACGTAATAACAAACATTGGAGAAAAAGAGCTTGCGCCGATGCGAACTATAAAGACTGTGAAGGTTAAGGTGAAAAACACTTGGTTTACATTGAGGCTCTGCAGGACCTACGGGGAAGTTGAGGCGCAGGAACCGCTAGCCCTGATTGGAAGTCACAATTTCCTCGAACTCTCCATAAACCAAGGCAACGCATCAAAAGTGTTCAAGGTAAAGAATGGAGACAAGGTCATTCTTCATCCATCTTAACCTCGGCCATCAGTCCCTAGACGGTCGTTCGATATGTCGGTTTCTTGAATATGAGTGTCCATCACCTATTTCAACCGTGGAAATCCTGCTTTTAGGCTGAGATGAGAATGTGTTCTTGACCAGAGATGTTCGAGCAAATATACTTCAACGCTACCCAGACCTTGATACTTCTCTTTCTGTCTCTATTGTCTCTCATCGTAATCGCAGGCACGATCTGGGCGAGGACAAGGCACTGAGGCTTTTCAGAAATCGAGGAAAGGCTCCAAGAAAATAGCGCATGAGAGCGCTTTTTGTTGATCCTCACAAGACGAGGATAACAATTTGGAAGCCTCCAAGAAAGCATTTACCTCCTTGGATTTTTAAACGGGCGACACCTTGCGAGAGGATGGGCAATCATTCATAATCCATGAGAGTGCAAGGTCTCTTTATCGAATACCTTAGACTTTGTCGCTTTTGCTCAGGTCTTTGAGCCTGTTGATTCCGTCTATTCCTTTTATGAAAGCTGCCACGCTTTTGGGCACGAGTTTTTCCCAGTTTTCGTCCTTGATCATTCTCTCTCTGATCTCGGTCGAAGAGTATACCTTTCTGTCAAAGAAACGAATGGGCTTCACCTTATATCCAGCCTCCGTGAAGAGACGACGTGTCAACGGTTCGTTAGAATAGACAACGTCAAAGTGGGGAGTATAGCCCTCTAGGGAAGAGACCCACATCATGTGCAAGTGCACGTCCGGAACGGGCACGATCCAAACGCGTATATAATCTACTTCGCATTCTTCCAACGCCTCGCGAACCATAACCAGCCTTTCTCCTGCGGTAAACGGGTTGCTGAGGTTGTGGCTGTACTGCGCGCTGCCGATGACGATTACCAGTTCGTCAACCTCTTTCAGAACTTCCTTTATCGCGCTGAGGTGCCCCAGGTGAAAAGGTTGAAACCTTCCTACGTAAAGGCCTCGCTTGTCCATCCGGATCATCTTTTTCAACATGTTATCTGTCGAAGAGAATTAACATTTATCCCTGCTCAGCTTTCCTGATCACAAGCTCGACTGGAAACACTCGCAATTTCTTGCCGTCCACTGGAATTTCGCGTTCAGCAGGATAGTCACGCCTTTCGCGCTTCAGAAAAGCAAGCTTGACGTCCAAGCCGCCTCCGTACCCACCCAGTGTGAAATCCGCTCTTACAACTCGATGGCACGGGCAGACCGGTGCAAAAGGGTTTGAAGCCATGATCTGCCCGACAGCTCGGGGTCCTCCTCCGACGGCTTTGGCAACTTCACCGTACGTGGTTACGTAACCCGGCGGTACCTTGCAAACGGTTTCGATTACTTTCTTAGTGTACTTTGGCAGATGCTCCTCGGCCAGGGAGAAGCCGTGAGAAACGTCTTTTCCTTCGTAAATCTCCTTCAACGCTTCGATCACAGAGTGGGCAAACTCGGTTTTCTTTGGGTTTTCCGCAGAAACATGAAAGGGGACACTTTCTCTCAATCCTCGTCGAGCATTGTTCTGAGTTGAGGCAAACGTTGTCGCGTAGACAGATTCTCCTTCAAGAGCGACTCCAAACCAGACATCTCCCACCTTCTCGGTGTAAAGGCTTACCATGCTTGCTTCCTCTCGTAGAACTATCGCCGCATCAAGTTTTATTTCTTGCCCCCTCTTATTCACTCTTGCACACACACGCTCTATTAAGAAAACCTCACACACACTTGCCGAAGCGTCGTCATCCGCGCGCGGAAGGCAGATCAGGAATAGCATCATTCTCGCGGACAAATTTTTCAGCGGTAAAAAACGACGGGGTAGAGGAACGTTGCGGGCTCGCGTACCTTACAATGTTCTGATGCACCGTATTTCTTAGCCCCTAGCGGTAGGCTCGTTTTGGTTGATCACACGAAAAAAGAATTATTTTTTTGTCGTTCAGCGCCGGCTTCTATGGTCACCGCAAACACGAACCCTACAATGGTCTCAGCAAAAAGGGGCCCCGCAGCTCTCGTGGTAAACGAGAACAGAAAAAACAGGGGATCGTCGGGAGAAGTCTCCACCTCTTTATCAGGTTCTGTTAACTCTTAGGCGCTTTTGAGTTTTACTGAGAGGTTTGTTAACCATCGGCGCTTTTGGCAGAGTACTGTTAAGTCCTTTGACCTAGTGGGATTTAATCGCTTTACATGACGACTTCTCTAGAAAATATAAACGTAAGTTGGGTGGTCGCCTCCACCAGTTCCGCCCTTCATGCCTTTATCAAGAAAATATTTCTCCACGTTTCTCGCCATCGTTTCGCTGTCGGCTTTCCAATCCGCCCAATGCTCGGGATTACCGTGCTGCTCCTTGCGTTGTTTTGGGTCTTCAGTGATACCAATAGTCCAAAGTCTATAGGTTATAACCTTGTTATCAGGTTCTGTTAACTCTTAGGCGCTTAAAGAAGTTTGTTAACCGTCGGCGCTTTTCAATATTTATGGGCAAGACAGTTTCTGGAACGTACTGTACTAAAGCTTAGACTTATATTTTTCAGTTGTCACTACTAGATTAGGGAGTTCAATGGGCGAAACAAAGGAAAGAAAAATCGCTCGAAAAAGCGTCCTCATCACACTTGGAATAATCTGCGTCGTTCTTGTGGCTGGTCTCACCGTGTCGAAGCTTATCTATGGGACAAACTTCAGTTCTTACTATGATGAGTTTGGGAATGTTTCTGTTGTGAGTCGTAGCTACAATTTTTCTCCGCCAGTATCCATGTACAATGCTATAAAAATTGCATTGGAAAGTGACCGATGGAACGCGTCCTCGCTGAGTAACATGACAGTGTGTGCTTCCCTAGAATACTGGGAATTCTGGGGCAACTCTTCAAGCAGCGGTTCCGAATTGCTTCATTACGTGACGCAACCAGCAAACGACTACTCGCCCGTCCAAGTCAACAACACAACTTATCGATACATATGGGACATCGTTGTTGAACCCAGTGTAGGCGCACGATCAATACCTCCTCCAGGGCTTTACTGGGTTGATGCGGCAACTGGAGAAATAGTTCCGCACGGTATACTCGCCTAAAGAACGAAGTTTCACAATCCAAGATGCCTTTGGTTAACATGGACAAAACTTTATCCATAAAAGCGCCTAAGACTTAACAGAACCCTTTATCAGGTTCTGTAAACTTATCGGTTGGTATTTTTCCGAGAACCCAAGGGTTTTCTGTTATTGAAGATTTTTGAAGGCTTTAAGACATTGGTTCAGTTTACTGAGATAGTAACCAGCGATGCTTAGCAATATGAGAGCTACGATAAAAATTAAGACTTTTAAAGAGGTCTGGTCAGAAGGAAGCAGATAGCCTAGTACGATAAGAGCTATGGCACCAGCAAATAAACCAAAACATGACGCAAGACAGAATTGAAGATCAGCATTAAGTTGCGCTATCTTTATCTGTAATTTTCTATCCACATCATCCGTCAAATTCTCATGTCCAATGGACGATGTTCGTTTCTGTTTGCTTAAGCATTTCGCTAGGATGAGCCGATAGATGATTTTTCTTCTGTGATTGACCTTCTGAGAATAACCTTATATTGCAATAAGCATAAACGGCTTTCTCATGACAGCGATCCCGCTTTTGACAAGTTGGGCGGATGTGATTCTGATAATTCTTTTTGGTATTCCGACGGTTATAGGAGTTTACCGTTTTTTCTTATCAAGCCTAAACTCAAAATCGAAGATTGCCACACGGGAACAGATGAGAGTAATCCAGACTTACAAGATTGCTCTTTCTATCTTCACAATGCTGGAAAAAGAACAGCTATTGGTGTCAGAATCAAGTTTAAAATAAATCAAAAATTGCCTAAAAGACCGAAACCGCCGAAGCTTGTACATGAGTTTGGAACTTTAAATCCCAATTTTCCACAGATGCTTACGCCTTTTGATCTTGATCCTGATGAAACAATTTTAGTAAGAGTATGCGAAGTGACAAAAGACCAACGTGCCATTTTCCAACTTTTTCGAGATGATCAAGTGTTCAGGATGCCAATGCTTTCTCTGGAGAGCGGACGCAAATATGAATTGCTTTTCCGATTCGTTGGTAGAAACTTCTCAGATAGAAAAGTGTGGCATCTTTTCCTTGATCTTAAACATGAAAAACCAATGTTTGCTTTAATTTCTAGAAACGTATTCTCCCAATATTTGTCTGACCACCTCAGGGACAGAGGCTAGTTTTCGTTTTTTTCTTTCCTTTTCTAGGGCATCTACCATTTCTTGTGTCATCGATACCATTATTTTTTTCATAGGCATTCTGAATCACTACCGATAGATACCATTAGCAACCTTTATATTTAAGACTTGCTATTATACCATTAGATACCAATAGGTGTAGCAACATGATGACTGAAAACGGAAGAATGGTTCGAGGCTTCGCAATAATAGCCCAACACCAACAGATAGAACAAAAAGAAGCCCACACATTCAAGGTGAAAAGTCAATCTGGAAACGGTCAATACGTTGTAACCAACGGCAAAGAATGGGATTGCACTTGCCCAGACCACGCATACAGAAAGGTTGTTTGTAAACACATTTTTGCCGTTCGCTTTTGGATAAGCCTCAAAGACAAAATTGACAATGCAGATGTTTTCCAGCTTTACAGAGAATTTTCAGAGGCTTCCACATGCAAGTTTTGCGGTTCAATCAACATTATCAAATGGGGTTATCGCAAAAACAGAAACGTGAAAACTCCGAGGTTCAAGTGCAAAGATTGCGGTCAAAGCTTCGTTGTTGATGAGGGGTTCGCTAGGATGCGGTTCGATCCCAAAATCGTTTCGTTAGCTCTAGACCTTTATTTCAAGGGCATAAGCCTCAGAAAGATAGTTGATCACATCAAGCAGTTTTATGGCTTGGACATTAGCCAAATGGGAGTTTTCAAGTGGTTGCAGAAGTATGGAAGAATCATTAACGCTTACGTTGATCAGCTTGAACCAGAATTGTCAAGAGTCTGGAATACGGATGAAATGAAAATCCGCTGTGGTGGAAAATGGCTCTGGTTATGGAACGTCATGGACAATTCGACCAGATACTTACTTGCGTCTCATGTTTCTGAAGGCAGAGAAGCTTCAGACGCAAGGCAAGTATGGGCAAAAGCAAAGGAAAAGGTTGGACATAACCCAGAGGTTGTTGTAACAGATGGTTTACGCTCATACGTTGAAGCTTTCAAAAAGGAGTTTTGGACTCTGAAGAATCCGAGAACAAAGCACATGGCAAACGCTGGAATAAGAGCAAGAGCCAACAACAACGTCATTGAAAGGTTGCATGGCACGATCAGAGAACGAGACAAGGTTATGAGAGGTCTAAAGACAGAACGTACAGCAAAAACAATGACAGAAACGTACAGAACATATTACAACTGCATAAGACCTCATCAAGCTTTAAATGGGAAAACTCCGGCACAACAAGCCAACATAAAGTTAGAGCTAGGAAAGAACAAATGGCTTGGATTAATCACGGCAAGCATTCGAAAAACAGAATCACATAGTTAGCAAAGCAGAGAGCAATACAACCATTTCTAGGATCATCAAGAACAGACCAATTACGGACCACTTTGCCAGCAAACTTACATAAGATAAAACTTCCTTTTTTCTTCCATAAAGACTCAGGATACACAATGGGGCTTCTATGACGAAGGTGATCGCCACAATAAAGAAACCAAATTTGAAACCGCCAGAAAGTTTTCCAACATTGCTCCATAAGCCAAAGAGTATCGCAAAAACAATGGCAAACATGGTAGAAGATGTATTTAGAGAAATCTCCGCAAGTTTATGCCAATGGGTTAGTTCTTTCTCACTCATCTGATACGACCTAGAAGGATATGTTGATAGAATATGTGGACTTCAGCACTTGCAGTTTGTACAGTTCTACCTTGATCGTATAAAGTCCATGATCAGGAACATTGCTCTGCCAAACTATGACGTACTCGCCAATTGGAACATTTATCCGTGAAAAATTAGCGATGGACTGACTCACTAAAGTTATGCTGATGTTTAGGACATAGGCACCTAATGAATAAGAAGGTCCAAACAAGGGAGAAATCAAAGACTTGCTAGGGGTGTCAACCCAAACATTTTGTATATCGTCTGAGTAGCCTATCTGAATGTGGATGTCTGTTTCTTTAAAGATGGGAATGATGAAAAAAATCGTCAAAGTAACCATGATCGCAAGTAGAATAGGTAACCAATTCGACCGAAATACCGACAATTGTCTGCTTCCTTTCTTATCTTCTAGTTCACCTCCTTCCACTTTTATCACTTTCCGTTAGCGAAAAATAGAGGTGTTTCAAGATGAGAAGTTTCGGCGGTTCCAACCTTCTTTGCGAACAACGAATTTTATGTCCTTTCTAGGACTGAAAGCCCTTTGCAGACTTCTTGCCCTTTTCTGGGCTTGTTTCTTAGTGCGGAAGTGTGTTCCAGCAACAATTCTGACGGGACTTCTTCCCTGTTTTCTCACAACAAGATAAGGCTTAGACGAACCGCGTCTATGATAACTCATTAAGGGTTCACAGAAGAAAAATCGCAATTGTGCATAGGACTCGTTTTTTGGAGAGTTGCAACCGTGGAAATCCTATTTAGCACAGAGAGGCTATGTACATAGGGGAAAGAATTGGTCGATGATCGGAAGAATGTAGCAAACGAGAAGTCAGTAAACAAGTTTCTGCTTGAATTTCATCCTCAGTTTCTAAAAGCCATAAGAGATGTCTATCCGCTAGGAGTTCTAAGCTCACTGTCAATGACAATAGCTGCATTCATAACCTCATTCGCGAAGGAATCACTTGCCCTCGCACAGACATACGCTATTGCTGCCTCGCTCATGTTTTTAGCTGCCTTTTCAATCTCTCTGATTTTGAAATTGTTTCTTGCATTGGAGAAAAATGACGAAAGCCCATCTTTAGGGCTATACGCACTTATCTCTTACATATGCACTGGTTCAGGGATAGTCTTTCTATTCCTCACGATCACCCAATTTTGGTCTGTGCTTTCCGTAGCTAGAGTCATTATCCCAGTTTTTGCGATTCTAGTAATTGGAGTGTTTCTATTGCCACTTCCTAATATACTGAATACAGCCAAAACCTTTAACCGAAAAAGTGTCTTGGTCTTGGGTTATGTAAGTGTAGTCTGCTATTTTCTCATCGTTTTTTGTATTCTCATTGGCATACTGGCATTATATGGCATAGTCTTACCTTTTTCTGCATTGTGGGTTTATTTGCTTGCGGGAAGCCTATTTCTAGGCTTGTTCTGCGTTCTCGTTATATTAGTCCTAGGCATCATACGGCTATTCAGGAGAAACAGGCAGTCACCAACCGAAAAGTAACATCTCCATGACAGATAAGTTTACGGTATCGGCTCGGAAATATACCAACCGATAAGTTTACAGAACCCTTTATCATTAAGTTTAATAGTTTGTCCGTGCATAAAACGGGAAAGGCGTTGTCGTATGGAAAAGCAAGCGCAGAATGGTTACATGTTCATTCCAGGGGCCACAACTGTCGGCGTAATCTTCAAAGAGGGTGTTATTCTGGCCTCTGAGAAGCGGGTTTCCTATGGTTATCTGATTGTGAGCAAAACAGGGAAGAAGGTTTTCAAACTCACGGACCACATAGGCGCGGCTTGTGCTGGACTGGTTTCAGACATGCAGGTTCTCATCAGAGAAGTCGAAGCCTACGCAAACCTGTTTAACCTGGATGTTGGCCGACCCATATCGGTCAGATCGGCCGCTAAGTTCATGTCAAGTCTACTCTTCAACCGTCGGTTGGCACCTCTCATCACGCAGACAATCGTCGGGGGAGTGGACAAAGAGGGTCCATCAATCTACTCGCTGGACCCACTGGGTTCAGTGCTTCCGGACAAGTATACGGTCGTTGGGTCAGGAACAGAGATTGCGATGGGAGTCGTTGAGGAAGGATACAAGGACAACATGGAAATGGATGAAGCGAAGGGCCTAGTCATGAGGGCAATGAAATCTGCCGTGAGCAGAGACATAATGAGCGGAGACGGGATAGACTTTCTGATAATAACTAAGGATGGAATAAGCGAAGAATCCGTGAAATTTTAGACCTTCCATTCTCAGCAAGATTTAAACTTTGATCTCTGCACACTAGTATTCTCCGTGAAGCAGGGAGTATTCAAAATTGTCGTTTCAGCTTAGCCAGAATGAAGGCAGTTTTCTCGTGAAGCTGGCACGGAAGGCCGTTGAAGACTATTTGAAAACTGGGAAACACACCAAGATCCCGATGGGCGTCTCAGAAGAACTGCTAAAACCATGCGGGGTCTTCGTTACCATAAACAAGCTTGAGGGTGACCAGAAAGCTCTCAGGGGATGCATTGGCTTTCCGTACCCGACGACGTCGCTGGTTGAAGCAGTTGTAGAGTCTGCGATAAGCGCGGCAACTCAGGACCCAAGGTTTCCACCCGTTTCTCTTGATGAACTTGATCACGTTGTCTTCGAGGTAAGCGTGCTCACACCTCCTGAGACAGTGGAGGTGAAGAATCCGAAGGAATACTGCGCCCAGATCAAGGTGGGCGAAGACGGTTTGATCGTTGAAAGAGGCGTCTGCAAGGGGCTGCTCCTGCCTCAGGTGCCTGTCAAATGGGAATGGGATGAGGAGACTTTCTTGTGTCAATGCTGCCTCAAGGCTGGCTTACCTCCAGATTCTTGGCTTGTGAAAGGCACGAAGATTTACAAGTTCAGTTCCATCATTGCCGAAGAGCTTTCACCGAAAGGCGATGTGGTGATGGTAGATATGCGAAAGAAAACAAGGACCAAGCAGCTCTAAAGCCCTGCGCGCAAAGTGTTTCAATTGCTGTTAACGCAGAAAATTGTCGTCATAGAGAAAACGTGAGAGACAAGATGTGGTCTACACGTATTTCTTGTCCCTGTCACACCACCATCTCTGGTATTGCTCAATGTACCGTAACGGCCCGCCGCACGTGGGGCAGGTCTGCGCCGTCCTCTGTGTCTCTTGAACTTGGGCTCGTGCAGGCTTCAACACTATGAAGTCTCCTGCAGCTTGGACTTCTTCCCACGATATGTCTCGACCTTCACCTTTCTTTCCCTCAACGCGCAAAGACAAGCCCATCTTGCCAACCACGAAAGCTACGTCTTTAACGGTTCCGACAGAACGACCATCAGAATCTACAACCGCCATGCCGACGAGCATGTCCTTGGTGACGGCCTTTTCCTGTTTGGCCATACTTATCCTCCTTTTCGTTGGTAAGTGCGTGTGCACAGCTTAATAGTTTTACCTAAACGCTCTGCGAGTCCCAAAAAAGTTAAGAATCGCTCGGCATCATTTGCGCTTAGTGGCGCATCTTTACGTCTTCGACTTTCAATAAGACTCTCAGGCTGGTCTTTGATAAACAACCATTGAGAGAGGAAATGGAGCGCAAGGCTGTTGATGGGAAGTAGCGGTATGAAAGTCTATTTTGCTCCTAATGGGATCGGTTTGGGACATGTTGGAAGATGCGTGCCTGTTGCGAGGAGGCTCAGGGAAAATGGTGCTGAAGTGGTTTTTTCAACTTATCGGGAAGGGATAGGATACGTTGAGCGCGAGAATTTTCCACTGATAAAGGCTCCTCCTATCGGGTTCCAAGTTAAACCAGACGGGAGCGTTGATTTCACGCAGACTGCGATCAATCCGGGCCCGTTTTTGGCCACGTTCACTCTTCTAAAACAGCTCAACGCAGAAATCAGAACGATTGAGGGTTTCAAGCCTGATGTCGTTGTTTCAGACTCGCGTGCCTCACCTTTGCTGGCGGGGAGACTTTTGAGGGTTCCCGGAATCTGCATACTAAACCAGTTCCAGCCTATAGTTCCAAGGAGAAAGCGTCTTTTACTTTTGTCAAGGTTCGCAGACGCAGTTACGTTGACTCTTGTTGGTAAAATTTGGACAGGCGGAAACACAGTTCTAATCCCGGATTTTCCGCAACCATACACGATATCAATCGGCAATCTCACCATCCCAAAACCCTACCGAAAAAATGTAAAGCTTATAGGACCGATACTCCCGACGAAGCCAGAAGAATTACCGGCTAGAGAGGAAATATGCGAGAAATTGAACCTGCCAACAGACAGGCCAATAATATTTGCCGCAGTGAGCGGCCCAACGGCAGAGAAGGCTTTTGTAACCGGAGTTCTGAGAAGAATCCTGCTGGAGTTTCCAGAAGATTATGAAATCATATTGTCCCTTGGCTATCCAAGCGCGGACAGCAAGCCTATACGCCATGGTAATGTTACGATTTACAAGTGGGTTCCTAACCGTTTTGAATACTTGAAAGCGTGCGACTTGGTCATAGGACGCGCAGGACATGGAACGATAACTCAGTGTATGTGCTATGGCAAGCCCATGATACTCGTACCTACACCTGGTCACACCGAGCAGATCAGTAATGCAAAGCAGGCAGAGAGTATCGGCGTTGCAAAAATTGTCTTACAGAATCGCTTGAGCAGAGAAAAACTCCTGCAGAACGTCAAAGCGACTTTGCAGGGTAAAATGGTTGAGAGAGACTGCAGAGGTTCAAGAAGAAGTCCTGAAGTATGACGGATTGGAAAACGCTGTTCAGAACGTGATTGAAGCGGCTGGAAAATAGAAGACTGCAACAAGTGTTTTAAGCCTAATAGTTGAGAACTTAGAAGCATGTTCTTGCCGCGCAAGATTCTGGAAGAGAAGCTTCGAGCATTGCTGGCTGAGGACATAGGACAAGGAGACATAACTAGTTCTTTGATAGTTCCGGCAGACACGAATGCGAGGGCTTCAGTGGTGGCAAAACAGCTGGGGATCGTTGCTGGAATTGAAGAAGCAAAGATCTTTCTGCAGAGTTTAGGACTCGAAGTCAAAGCTTCAGTGAATGACGGGAAAGAAGTGAGACCAGGTGAAGTTCTGCTCAGAATCTCCGGAGATGCTCGCACGCTTCTGGCGGCAGAACGGACCCTGCTTAATCTTCTTTCGCGCATGAGTGGCATAGCGACAACGACGAGGAACGTGGTCGAGAAGCTTCGAAAGGCCAAGGTTAAGACTAGGGTTGCGTGTACCAGAAAGACTGCGCCTGGGCTCCTGTACTTCGACAAGAAAGCCGTTCTGATAGGCGGCGGGGACACGCATAGGCTGCATCTTGATGATATGATCCTGATAAAAGATAATCACATCGCCCTAGCAGGAAGCGTTGAAAAGGCCGTTGAAAAAGCTAGGAAACACGCTTCTTTCAGCAAGAAGATTGAGGTTGAAGTAACCAAGGCTGAGGAAGTTCTGGCTGCTGTTCGAGCTGGAGCTGACATCGTGATGCTGGACAACTTTTCTCCGAAACAGATACAGCAGGCAATGACTTTGCTCAAAAGAGAGAAGTATTGTGGAAAAGTTTTGTTAGAAGCCAGTGGCGGAATAACGACGGAGAACATCACGAGATTTGCCTCAACAGGGGTCGACATCGTGAGTCTGGGCGAAATAACTCAGAGCCCAAAAGCCCTAGACATGAGTCTGGAAATCAACAAATAGCGAAAAGTTGACTTCTCAGATCGATTTAGCCGCCAGTTGCATTTATCAGAATGATTTCTATGATTGCAGATACTAACAATATCAAAGTTACAATGGCGATGAGGACAGCGGCGTTTCTAAGCTCTCTCTTGCCGTAGCCTTGCATGGTCCGTCGAATGAGCCAGACGCTTTCTGCTAGGCCTATGGACATCGAGATGTTCTCTAACCAATAGACCGGGATTAGAAAGTATGCGAGGAGAAACAGTAGCGGCGTTAATCCCTGTGCCTTCGGAGACATGGAAAATGCGACCAATACGACGCCTGAGCTGTAGCTTGAAAAGAAGCCAAAGATTGGTCCGCCAATGGGCACGAATGTTGCTAGACAGAGAATGAGGTTGTGTCCGAAGATGTTTTCGACACTGGCTGCGGTCCGCTCCTGATCTATTTCCTGGTTTATACTGTTGGCGTCTTGTTGACTTAGGTGCGTCAGAAGTCCTACACCGGTGGCGACCTGCCACAGCAATAGAAAGACCGCGACGGTGATGATCCGCTTCCTTCTTGATGAGGATCTTTTCCAAAAACCGGGCATCAATCACTTAGCCTCCTTTGGGCTTATTCTTAACGCTCTGAAACCTCTTGCCACGGGGTTTAATACTTCTGTGATATTGACCTTTTTGAGAACTTCTCCTGTGTCCTCCGCGTCACCTCTTACGTCGTGCTCTGCAGGCATCAACGAGTATAGGTAGACGCTGTTTTCCGTTAGCCTTGGCTGGCATCTGGAGGGTAAACCTAGCATTACAGTTTGTTTCTCATCGATAGCTCTTGCGCTTGCATAGAGTATCGCGTGTGCGCCCGATGTTAACTCGGCGATCCTTACTGGCACGCTTTCTTTGCCTATGGCCAGCGTTTCGACCCCGTACTTTTGCCTTATTTCGTTGGCGATTTTTCTGAGCCTCGGCAACACTTTCAACAGGTGGCGTTTGGCATTTGCTGAGATTTTCATGTTGGTGAATTCTATGGGGGAGAGCTGTTCAAGCGTAACCGACCCCAAGGACATGTCGAGGTGCACAACGTCAGCCTTTGCTTTTGCAATTAGGTCCCTGCAGAGTTCTGCTTCGTGTATTATGACTTCGTGGCCGTTTTCAGCGTTGGCGAAGATGGGTTCGGCTAGAAAGGCGCTGGTTTCCCTGTATGGCGGGAGGGTCAGGACTGATGCGGCTGCAACGATCGACACCGGTTCAAACTTGCCGTTGAGTATGGCTGCTGAGGAATCTGCCGCGATTACTCTCAACCTTTCACCTTGCTTGTCAATTAGCGCGGTGACGAGGATTTATGTTTGCTGTTCTAAGCCTTGCTTCTTCAGGTGTGTTCCCAGAATGAAGATTTCTGAGCTTTTGGCTCTGCTGGCTTTCGGTTTTACCACGACTATGGTTTCGAAACAGTGTTCCACCTTGTGTATGAAGTCGTCAAGCATGTCTCCTTGGAAGACCTTGACGAAAAAGTTTCCAGAAGGTCTCAATGTCTGCATTGCTATTTCAAGTGCGCGTTGTGCTAGGTCTATTTGGCGAGCATGGTCAACTTCCCATATTCCTGAGATGTTTGAGGAAGCATCGGAGATTACGGCGTCAGCTTTTCTTGGGAGCATTTCCAGAATCTGATTAACTGCCTCTTCTTCTGTTATGTCGCAAACTATCGTTCTCACGTAGGGTTGTGGGAACGGTTCGATGTGTTTCAGGTCGACGCCTAGGACAAAGCCTTTTTTGCCGACGGTTTTTCGTGCCGCTTGGATCCAGACCGCCTGGCGCTGCGCCTAGGTCGACGACAACGTCGCCGTACTCTATGAAATGATATCTCCTTATGGCTTCAAAAAGTTTGTAGGTTGCCCTTGAGCGGTATTTTTCCAGCTTTGCCTTCTTGTAGTAGTAGTCTCTTTTTCTATTCTGAATCCATGCCTTAGGCAAGACTAGCTGTCACCAACAGCGCCCAGTCTCGTCTTGAGAAATAAAATGAAGCCACTCTGTGAGCCTTTCACAATCCTGCGGTGAAATGGCACTTGACGGGTCACATCGAGGGTTGTCTGGGCACATCAGGCATGGGCAGTCAGCTATCGAGTCTATTGATGCTGGTAGCCTTTTGGGAAACAGTCTGTACGTCCATCTTCCCTCTTGGAGTTCTTTCTCTCTCCGGATGAGTCCTTTGTTCTCGAGTTTAAGGGCTATTCTAGAGCCTTCGCGGCTGCTGGCGTCCAATTCATGCCACAGTTCAGATTGGAGCACACCCTCAAAGCCTGTGGTCATTATGAACTGCAGAGCCCTTTGCTCCAAGTCATTGCGCTTCGGCATCTTCATCAATTCCAAATCTTCATGTTTAATATGCGCAGCTTTTAAATAAAAACTCACCGATATGCCCAGACGATTCCTGACATGGGAGTTAAGCGTTGCGAAGCGTTATGTTGCCGTCTGGGTTCTTCTTTCATATGATCAGAGCACCATTGTTGACGTCATCCACGTGTTTAGGCATTTATGCCTGCGGTTCCGATAACTCTTCGGGCTATTGACGCGCGGTTGCGAATTCTTATATTCCAGACATGCCAAGGGAATACTATGTAGCAGAGGGCAGCGATTCGGTTGAAAACTATAAGGAAAGTCTTTTTTTCATTCACGTTGTCCCTGTTGTTGCTGACATCTGTTTTCAATTTATGCGTTCAGAGTTACGTATCCAGCTATGCTGAACAGAATTACCCATCGGCCACTGGAACTTCCGACAATGCAAATCAGATGTCCACGAAAGCTGAGCAATCAACTGAGATGCCCCTTCAGGATAATCTGACAGGAATCTTCGATGGAGGGGGTCAGCTCATGGTCTTTTCATCTGCTTCCAGTTCTGCTTCGTTCACTCGGCACCTGATGTGCAAGAATTACATTATACCTTCGTACGATCCCATCGACCCGACGACAACGTTCAGCCCGAGCGACAAGCAGGCGGTAATTCTGACTGACGTCAACATTAGCAACACAATCGAATTTAGATGGTATGACAGGGACAATTCATCGAAGGCTTGGGTTTCGTGCTACAACTGGACTGAGCTGGCGGAGGATTTGTCTGGATATCCATACGGCCCCTATCACGTCGCAGCCTATCTGTCCATTGCTGGATACTGGCCAGGGGTATACTTCCCCAGAGCATACAAGGTCGACGTATACCTGGATGGTTTTTTCTCATTTTCTGAATTCTTTGAGGTTACCAACGGCGGCTTAGACAGCCCGCGCACGTGCGAAAATGTTGATGCGAACGGCCAGCCTGTGAACTTGAAATCACGGTTCACCGTGGGAGTTGACACGCAAGTTGCTTATTACTCAACGTTCGACGATATGGCATACTTCGACGAAGAGACGGGGGGCTCTCACAACTTCACAATCGTGTGGATTCAACCAGACGGAACGATCTACAAGACTCACTCGTCCTTCTTCCCTGATTACAAAGGCAGCAATGTGACTCTGAACTATTGGCAGCAGCCTGGGTTACTTAACGATTCTATCTCTATCGACTCAACCACTCCTGTTGGAAACTGGGAAGTCGAAGTCTACGTGGACAGCTACTACTCAAATGATTCGTGGATACCGTATGGACCCATCGCAACCACGCCTTTCATCGTTGGAAACCAATCTGTCGCAAATTGGACTTTCATGGTCTACCTTGACTCAGACAACAACCTGGCAAACGTCAGCATAAGCGGACAAACTCACGATCTCGGCATTGACGTCTTCTTAAGATTGGCGAACGTAACATCGTCACCTAACTTCAACATAGTCGTAGAGATGGCCAGAGCGCCCAGCCAGGATGAAAGATACGGCAATTGGACAGGGGCAAAACGCTTCGACGTCAAAGAAGGCATGACGCCAACCGCTGAAAACGCGGTTCAAGACTTGGGGGATGTCGACATGGGAGACCCAAACACGCTGAGAGATTTTGTCAATTGGACCATTAACAACTACCCAGCGAACTACTTGTTCTTGGTTCTTTGGGATCATGGAAGCGGCTGCATGGGTATTTGCTACGACACAACGAGTGGAAATGACTATTTGTCGCTTCCAAAAATCACTCAAGCTTTGACCGGAATCCCGGCGATCATAGACGATGTGCTCATGGACGCTTGCGGCCCGAGCATGCTAGAGGTGGCTTACCAGATTAAAGATTCTGCGAATATCCTAATTGGTCCTGAAGGCCTCGGCTACACCTCGAATATGCCGCCTTATGATGCTTATCTAAACAACCTGTCAAACGACCCGTCAATTTCACCCAACGCGTTTGCCCAAGACATAGTTATGAACTATACAAGCTGGGCTTACGCCAACGCCCCTTGGATCCAAGATGCAACAATGACAGCGACAGACTTGACCAAGATGACGAGTCTCGCGGTAGCAGTCGACGATTTCGCTACAACATTGACGGAAAAAGAAACTCTCTACCACGAGCAGATAAGCTTGGCAAGAAACATGACTACAGGATATCCGGGACCCTATCAAAACTCAGACGGAACCTACCAAACTGGATACTATATTGATCTTTACGATTTCGCTTCCCTAGTAAATGCCACCGTGCCGGACGAGGAGCTAAGAAGAGATTCTAGCCAAGTCATGACTTCGATAGATAACGCGGTAATCATGAACCTCTACATAAACGATCCAGGAACTTATGGTTTGGCAGTGTTTTTCCCCGATGAAAAAGAAAAGTATGACTATGACACGTTTGCAACCATTTACGAAAGTACCGCATTTGCAATTAATACGCCCTGGGATGAGTTTGTCAAATATCACCTGTCAGGGTTCACGTTAACCATAAAGACAATGTGTTCAAACATGCCAGTCAAAGTTGACGACGATGTGTATAACACTACGGCTGAAGGGGAAATTGACGTGTTTCTCCAACCCGGCACTCACACAGTAAACGTCACTTCAGTCTTTTCACCTGGACCTGATTCGCAACTAGTGTTTGTCAATTGGAATGACAGCTACACTTCAAGCACAAGAACGTTCAACATAGAAAACAGCGATGTAACGGCTGAAGCTGTATACGAGCTTCAATATCCCCTAGTCATAGAGACAAACTTCGGAGGTCAAACGGAGCCGCCAGTCGGCCAATACTGGTGCAATGCAAGTTCACCGGTACCGGTTCGTGCCATAGCTCCAAGCGCCGGCGCAGGGGAAAATTACACTGAACTTAAATGGATGATTCAGGAAGGTGCTACAAACTCAAGTAGCACCGACAATCCAATCAATATAACGATGAATGGACCGATCAATGCGACTGCTTTATGGATACACGAATACTTCCTAACCGTTTTTTCCCAGCACGGCACCCCCACACCGACCACTGGGTGGTTTGAAGCTGGGACACCCTTCAACGGATCAGTCACTTCGCCTCTCTCAGGATCAACAGGTACTCAATACGTGTGCACTGGCTGGACAGGAACGGGGAACGTTCCCTCTTCAGGAGCCTCGTTGACAACCGATTTCACATTGGACCAGCCATCAAGCATAGAGTGGAATTGGAAAACCCAGTATCTCCTAACGGTGGGCACAGATCCAACAGGGCTGAGCCCCCAGCCAAGCGTCTATCCCGCAGGAACCTGGTATGATAGCAACGCCGAAGTGGTCTGCACAGCACAGCAAGTAAGTGGTTACGCTTTTCAACAATGGACTGGGAGCGCAGGCTATGCATATCCAAACGGGGTCAACTCCATAAACATCACAATGGACGGGCCGACCGACATCACAGCTCAATACGTTCGCGCGCAAGCTTGGTGGGCACTTTTGGTTCGTCCAGATGTGATGCAAACTATGGTCGCAGTGCTCGGAACAACGCTAACTCTTGGTCTAGTTGGGGGCACCTGGTTCAAGTCCAAGAAAAGAAGAAACCTGATCAAAGCGTTCTTGACTGAGGCCAATGACGTTTATTCCAGGTTGAAAACTGATCCAAAAAAGTGTGAGGAAGAGCTCCATGCACTAAGAAACACGGTTCTGGAAGGATTAACCGAGGGCAAGATAACTGAGGAAAACTACGAGATTGTCGATAAAAGGATAGACAAATACGTAGCGGAGCTTTCAGAGGCACAGCGACGTAAACGTAAGGCACCTGCTAAACGAGGCGATGATTAGTACCCCGCGAGCGCGCTGGCTTGTCCCTAAATTCGCAAATAGCGTGCGTGTAAAAGCATATACAAAAAGCATATACACTTTGCATATACAGTCGGGCGAGCAACGTTGAAAACGGTTAGCCCGTTCAGGTTGGATGCGGAGCCGTGTCGGCTGTTCAAGTAGGCCCGCATGATAAAGGGACGAGGCGGCGGGCGCTCATGGTTGTCTTGAAAGATTGTGCAAGGCTCTTTCCAAGTTAGCAAGATTTTGTATTGTTCTGTCGGGTTTCACGTTGTTCTTGCCTTCTCTGATGTAGAATTGTGCAGTGTCTGTTACAGGTTGTTTCTTGCTTTTTTTGATGAGCAGGACTGTTTTCATGCCTAGTTGTTTGGCGCCTTCTATGTCAGCTCTGGGGGAGTCGCCTACGAATGCTGCCTCTTTAGCTTTTACGTCCAAGGTTTGGAGAGCTTTATGGAAAATCTTGGGGTTGGGTTTTCGCCATCCTAGGATTCCGGAGACTATTACGGCGTCGAAGTGTTTGGCGATGTTGAATTCTCTCAGGCCTTGGAAGATGGCTTCCGCGAATGACATGTTTGAGACGATGGCTAGCTTGTATTTCTTGTGCAGTTGTTCCAGAAGTGAAGGTAAATAGCTGTCTATGGTCAGCGACCTTGCGAAGCAGTTGGAAAAGGCTTCTGTCGCTTTGCGTATTCGTTCGTCTTCGGCGCCGACGTTAATGCTGCAGGATCTTAACGTTTCTATGATTCTTTCTGTGAAGTTCTGTTCTTCCAGGGTCTTTTCTGTCTGTTTGTAGAATCTGTCTCGTGAGTCGAAGTAGCCTTGTTTGAAGCTTTCGAAGGGCACGGATATACCGTTCTTACTAAGGCTCTGCACCATCCTTCCAAGGCACTTGTCGTAGTCAAATCGTTCAGTATTTACCAGAGTGTCTGCGAAGTCGAAGAGGACAGCCTTGACATTCAACCGATTCAGCCTTCTATTACCTTTTACCGTGAGATATCGGTTCACGATTTCCGTTATAAATGCTGAGCATTATTCGTTGCTCTCTAGATTTGAGAACATGTGGTATGGTTAACGTGGGAACGACGTAGTCCTACTGTTCCATGAGCTGGTCCGATATCTTGTCTCTGTTTCTATTGTATCATTGAGCAACTTGGGAGTACAGTTTCAGTCTGTACAGCCTTGTTCGGGTTGTTGACTAGCATCCGGCGCGCTTACAGTGCGGTTGGCGACGTTTTTCATGCCGCGCGCTAAGGGTGGAAACTGTGTTTCACAGCGTTTAAATAGCACTAGTGGGCTAACCATTGTTAGTCGAGCGAGTTGTTCTAGGGAACATGGGGAAGGGGTTGGAGAATGAAGAGAAAAGTAGTTGTTAGTTTCGTCCTGGTTATGTTGTTCTTGGTGTCGATGTTTCCATTAAGTGCTTTCCTTGGAGCAGCCAATTCTCACGGCAGCCCGGGACTTCTTGAGTCGCAGCCTACCGAAGACCCCGCTGACTGGTGGCCCATGTTCCACCACGACGTAACGCGGACAGGATACTCCACATCGACGGCGTCGACCACAAACCAGACTCTATGGAGCTACACAACAGGAGGTATGGTGGATTCTTCTCCTGCTGTTGTTGGCGGTTTTGTCTACGTGGGCTCATACGACGATAAGGTTTATGCTTTGAATGCTACGACGGGCGCGTTGATATGGAACTACACAACGGGCAGTGCGGTGGTTTCTTCTCCTGCCGTTGTTGGCGGTTTTGTCTACGTGGGCTCATACGACGATAAGGTTTATGCTTTGAACGCCGCGACGGGCGCGTTAGTATGGAACCACACGACCGGCAGTGGTGTGTTGTCTTCTCCTGCTGTTGCCAGCGGCATGGTCTACGTGGGCTCAGATGACGACAAAGTCTATGCTTTGAACGCTACGACAGGTGCATTCGTATGGAGCTACACGACCGGCAGTAGTGTGGGTTATTCTTCTCCTGCTGTTGTCGGTGGCATGGTCTACGTGGGCTCATTCGACCACCAGGTTTACGCTTTAAACGCTGCGACGGGCGCGCGGATATGGAACTACACAACGGGCAGTGCGGTGGTTTCTTCTCCTGCTGTTGTTGGTGGTGTTGTCTACGTGGGCTCAGCTGACCACCAGGTTTACGCTTTGAACGCCGCGACGGGCGCGTTAGTATGGAACTACACAACCGGCAGTAGTGTGGGTTATTCTTCTCCTGCTGTTGTCGGTGGCATGGTCTACGTGGGCTCAAGTGACGATAAGGTTTATGCTTTGAACGCTACGACAGGCGCGTTAGTATGGAGGTACACAACTGGCTTTTACGTGTATTCTTCTCTTGCTGTTGCTGGTGGTTTCGTGTACGTGGGCTCAGATGACTACAAGGTTTACGCTTTGAACGCTGCTACGGGAGCATTCGTATGGAGCTACACGACCGGCAACTGGGTGTTTTCTTCTCCTGCTGTTGTTGGTGGTGCTGTCTACGTGGGCTCAGAGGATTACAAGGTTTACGCTTTTGGAACACCTCTTTCTGCTTCTATTTCGCCTGGCTCCTCAAAACTTGATGTTGGTCAGTCTCAACTGTTCACTTCAACAGTCTCAGGCGGTACATCGCCATACACTTATCAATGGTATCTAAACGGCGCCCCAGTTTCGGGTGCTACGAATCCAGCTTGGACCTTTACACCTACATCAGCTGGTTCTTACATGATAAACATGGAAGTCAACGATAGCTTCGGAGTGCAGGCAACGTCTAACACTGCGACCGTTGCAGTAAGCAGTCAGCTTCCCTTTGACTGGCCTATGTTCCGCTTCAACCCGGAGCACACAGGGACAACGCAGGACGTAACACCCCCACTCGAACTCACTTGGAACTTCACGACGGGCGACCTAGTCTATTCTTCTCCTGCCGTGAGTGGCGATTTCGTGTACGTTGGCTCACGCGATGGGAACATCTATGCCTTGGATGCCGTTAGTGGAACGCTGAAATGGAAATACACAACGAGTGATTGGGTCCTCTCTTCCCCTGCCGTTAGTGGCGGTGTTGTTTACGTGGGGTCAGAGGATAGGAACCTCTACGCCCTGAACGCTGTTACTGGAACGCTGGAATGGAACTACACGACAGGCGGCTATGTGGACTCTTCTCCCGCCGTCAGTGGTGGCGTCGTGTACGTCGGCTCAGACGATCAGAACCTCTACGCATTGAACGCGGCCACAGGAGTCCTGAAATGGAACTACACGACGGGCGGCTACATCGAGTCTTCCCCCGTTGTCAGCTGTGGTGTCGTCTACGTTGGCTCAGAGGACGGAAAAGTGTATGCCTTCGACGCGACTACCGGAGTCCTGAAATGGAACTACACGACGGGCGGCCTCGTCTATTCCTCGCCTGCAGTTAGTGGCGGTGTCGTCTACGTGGGTTCAGAAGACGATTACATCTATGCCTTGGACGCAACCACCGGAGCCCTTAAGTGGAGTCGCCCGTTGAGCGACTTTTCTGTCTATTCTTCTCCTGCCGTGAGTGGCGGCCTTGTTTACGTTGGCTCAGCGAACATCTTCGCTTTGAATTCTTCAACAGGAGACGTAAGTTGGAGCTACACGACAGATGGCAGCAACGCCCATTCTTCTCCCGCCGTTAGTGGCGGTGTGGTTTACGTTGGCTCAGACGATCACAACATCTACGCCCTCGATGCCTACACCGGAGCATTCCTATGGAGCTACACGACGGGCGACCTTGTCTATTCTTCTCCTGCTGTTAGTGGCGGTTTCGTCTACGTTGGCTCATACGATGGGAAAATCTACGCCTTCTCGCCGTCCGGTCCACAAACAAGATATCCGTGGCCCATGATCCACCACGACCTCACGCACACAAGCTACACTGAGAGCCCGGCACCCCAAACAAACAACACAATGTGGAACTATGCGACAGGCAGCTATGTTTGGTCTTCTCCTGCAATCGCCGACGGTATGGTCTTCATCGGATCGACGGATAAAAATGTCTACGCTTTTAACGCGTCTACAGGCGCGAAGGTGTGGAACTACACAACCGGCAACCAGGTGGAAGATTCTTCTCCGGCTGTTGCTGATGGCAAAGTCTACGTGGGGTCAGATGATCATAATGTTTACTGCTTGGACGCTTCCACCGGGGCTCTAGTTTGGAACTACGCGACAGGCAGCTATGTTTGGTCTTCTCCTGCTGTTGCTGGCGGTGTTGTCTACGTGGGTTCAGATGACCGCAAGGTTTACGCTTTGAACGCTACGACAGGCGTGCTAGTATGGAGCTACACGACCGGCAGTAGTGTGGATTCTTCTCCGGCTGTTGCCAGCGGCGTAGTCTACGTGGGCTCTGGTGACGACAACGTTTACGCACTGAACGCGACAACAGGCGCGAAGGTGTGGAACTACACGACAGGCAGCTATGTTTATTCTTCTCCTGCTGTTGCTGGTGGTAGGGTTTACGTAGGGTCGTACGATGGCAAAGTTTACTGTTTCGACGCTTCCACTGGGGCTCTAGTTTGGAACTACACCACAGGTAACTCGGTGTATTCTTCTCCCGCTGTTGCTGATGGCAAAGTCTACGTGGGGTCAGATGATCATAATGTTTACTGCTTGGACGCTTCCACCGGAGCTCCAGTTTGGAACTACGCCACAGGTAACTGGGTATATTCTTCTCCTGCTGTTGCTGGTGGTAGGGTTTACGTGGGGTCGTATGATGGCAAGGTTTACTGTTTGAACGCTTCCAGTGGGGCTCTAGTTTGGAACTACGCGACAGGCAGCTATGTTTTTTCTTCTCCTGCAATCGCCGACGGTATGGTCTTCGTGGGTTCAGCAGACCATACTGTGTACGCATTTGGAGAGATCGTCAGGACAGAGGACTATGCGACGGTGCAGGCAGCAATCAACGCTGCTCCCTCGGGAGCCACTGTTTTAGTCGCACCGGGCACGTACCATGAGTCTTTGATAATCAATAAGACAATAACTCTCCTTGGCATGTTAGGCAGTGAACCAACCTTTACTGGCGGCGGAAGCGGAATTGCCATAACGATCGTGCCGAGTGGATCTGGGTCGACTGTTGCTGGGATAGCGATAACCAGCTGGACTCAAGGCATTCTAGTCAACGGAGCCAGTGGCTGCAACATCTACGGCAACATAATGTCTCTCATAAACCAAAACGGAATCAGCCTGCAAGGCTCCAAAGCCTCCAACAACCTTATCTACGATAACATATTCGAACAAGACACCGTCGCCGTCAGCTTAACTTCTTCAGCATCCAACAACACCATCACCGGCAACATGATCAGCCTCAGCAGCATCGGCATCAACCTACAGTCCAGCGGCAACATCGTCTACGCCAACATAATGACCTACAACGTTGTTGCAATAAACATAACCAACTCGAACAACAACGTGTTCTTCCACAACGACTTCATCAGCAGCAACTACCAACTCACCATATCAAACTCAACGGGAAACGTCTGGGACAACGGCTACCCTAGCGGCGGCAACTACTGGAGCGATTACCTAACACAGAATCCGAACGCCACTGAAATCGACAGTTCAGGCATCTGGAACACGCCCTACGTCGTGGCTACAAACAACGTGGACCACTATCCTCTTGTGAAGCCTTTCAGCCTGCACAACATCGAAATAGCAAGCTTTGTCTCGTCAAAAACCGTTATCGGACAGTCCTACACGGCACAGATAAGCTTGGCAATCCTGGACGTCGGCACCTACGACGAAACGTTCACGCTGACCGTGGTCGCCAACTCAACGCTCATAACCCAGCAGACGGTTAGTCTGTCAAGTGGAGGCTCCACGACGCTGACGTTAACCTGGAACACTACGGACTGCGCCAAGGGCAACTACACAGTATTCGCCACAGCGGGCCCAGTTCCAAGCGAGGCTGACACTTCTGACAACAACCGCTCCGTCCCAGTAGTCGTAACCATCCCAGGCGACGTTGACGGCAACGGCAGAGTGGACATGGGCGACGTAGTCAGCCTCTGCACGGCTTTTGGTTCAACACTCGGACAATCAAGGTACGTTCCAAACTGCGACATAGAGGGCAACGGCAGAATCGACATGAGCGACATAATCATCGCCTTACGCCACTTCGGACAACACTTGCCATAACGCGTGCAATGGGCCGTGCAGAACAACATCTTGGATGCCATAACACTCGTAAACGCCTTTCTCGCTACGCCTGGCAGTTCCAACTGGAACCCGAACGTAGACATCAACGGCGACGGCATCGTCGCACAGCTACGATGCCATAATACTTTCAGGCCACTTCAACCAACACTGTCCATAACTGTTTTTCTTTGCGTGTTGGGAAGTAAGCGCGAGCTAGTTGGTTTGAAGAGATACTTAAATAAAAATAGCTGCATGTTTAAGATCGACAAAAACTATGTTGAAAGATGGGAAAATGAAGGTTAAGGCACGAAGAGGCTACTGCTTAGGAATCGAATCAACGGCTGACGACTTCAGCGTTGGAGTGTTGACGTTTGACGGTGAAATACTGGCGAACGTGATAGACGCTTACGTGCCGATTGAAGGTGGCATCCATCCGCGAGAGGCGGCCAGGCATCATGCTGACGTGGCGAGTAAAGTTCTTCGAGAGGCTTTCGCAAAATCTGGGATAAGGCCGAAAAGCTTGTCTGTCTTGGCGTTTTCTCAGGGTCCAGGTTTAGGTCCGTGTCTGCGCACTGGAGCAACTGTGGCCCGGGCTTTAGCATCTTACTTGGGCATTCCGCTTGTCGGAGTGAACCATTGCATAGCGCACATTGAGATAGGTAAGCTTAGAGCTGGCGCCAAGGACCCTGTGACGCTGTATGTTTCTGGCGGCAACACGATGGTCGCAGCCTTTGAATCTGGGCGTTACCGGGTTTTCGGCGAGACGTTGGACATCGCTCTGGGAAATTGCCTTGATGTTTTCGCGAGGGAGGCAGGGCTGCGTCAAAGTGCAGGCATGCCGTTTGGTGCTGTGATAGAGAAGCTCGCGTTAGACGGGAAGAAGTTGATTGCGTTGCCCTACGCGGTTAAGGGCATGGATGTGTCCTTGAGTGGTCTGTTAACGGCGTCCGTTGCTCTGCTTAAGAAGGCAGACTGCAGGCTTGAGGACCTATGCTACAGTCTTCAGGAAACGGCTTTTTCGATGGTGACCGAGGTGACTGAAAGGGCTCTTGCTCACACTGGGAAGAAGGAGCTTCTCTTGACTGGCGGCGTGGCTGCTAACAGAAGGTTGCAGTCGATGATCAGAGCCGTGGCCGAGGAGCATGGCGTCAGGTTCGAAACGGTGGAGACGCAGTTTGCGGTGGACAACGGTGCGATGATTGCTTGGACTGGGGCTCTGGCTTACACTCATGGTGTTGTTACGCCGGTGGAGAAGAGTTTTGTCAGGCTGAGGTGGCGGCCTGAAGAGGTTGAAGTTCCGTGGGCAGAGTGAGTTCGCCAGTGTTGATCATGAAGGGGGCTGAGGCTAATCTCTACCTTGCAGATTGGCATGGCAGAAGGGCAGTGATGAAGAAACGTCTGCCCAAGGAGTACAGGCCGCAGAAGCTTGATGAGCAGATTCGCAGGTACAGAACGATTCATGAGCCGCAGTTGATGCATGAGGCAAAGAGGGCTGGCGTGCCAACGCCGATGATCTTTCTGGTCGACGTGAAGAACACGACGATAATCATGGAGTACATCGAAGGAAAACAGGTGAAACAGCTGCTGAATGCGATCTCTGAGGGTGAGAGACAACGCTTGTGCTTCAGGATTGGCCAGTTGATAGCGAAACTTCACGAGTGCGGCTTGATCCATGGCGATTTGACCACGTCGAACATGATTGCAGGCTCAAGCAGGAGGGTTTTCTTCGTGGACTTCGGGCTTGGCGACAGGAGCGGAGAGGTTGAGGCGAGGGGCGTTGACCTGCACTTGATGAAGAGGGCCCTTGAAAGCACGCATTACGAATTCGCTGAGACTTGTTTTAAGTCTGTTTTGGCCGGTTACGAAGGCGTGTTAGGCGCGGGAGCAGCAAAAAGTGTTTTAGACAAAATCAGGGAAATAGAGAGGAGGGGACGCTATGTCGCGGAGAGGAAACAGGAAGAGTCTTCAGCTTAAAGGCCGCGTCATATTCTTTGCAACGAACAACGTTAACAAGTTCGATGAAGCCCGCCGGGTCCTAGCCGAATACAACGTAGCCGTTGGCATGCTAAGAGTGAAGTCGCTTGAGATTCAAAGTGAACGCCTCGAAGACATTGCCAAAGCAAGCGTCTTGAATGCTTTTGACAAATGTCGTCTGCCAATCATAGTGGAGGATGCCGGCTTGTTTATAGACGCTCTGAATGGTTTTCCAGGCCCCTACGCCGCTTACACGTACAAAACCGTTGGAAACCAAGGTCTGTTGAGACTGATGAAGAACGTCAAAGCCAGAAGGGCACACTTTGAGTCCGCGGTTGCATACTTCTCAGCGGAGCTGCAGTCGCCGGTCTGTTTTCACGGCGAAGTGATCGGAGAAATAGCGGATGAAGAGAAAAGGGGAAGCGGCAGGTCTGGCTTCGGTTTCGACCCGATCTTCAAGCCGCTGAGTAGCAGTAAGACTTTCGCTGAGATGGGCATCACGGAGAAGAACGAGCATTCGCATAGGGCAAGAGCTTTACGAAAATTCGCAGAGTGGTACAAGAGCTAGAGTGCTTCAGCCTCAGCCAGCGCGCGCGCCTACGCACGTCTGCATAAGTATTGACCCAGCAGCGGACTACGCCACAAGGTTCGTGCAGTACAACGCACACGAGTGCACGCTAGATGAGGCTCTTGAGGCGCTCAGAACGAGCCATGGAGGCGGGCTGGTGCATATGGCTTACACGATGAAAGGCGAGGATCGTGTTTCATTAGTCTGTAGTTGCTGCCCCTGCTGTTGCCACACGTTGGGCGGGCTTTTGCGCCACGGCATAGCCACTCAAGTTCTAACGTCCCGATTCATCGCGGAGCAAGACTATGACAGATGCAAAGCGTGCCGCAAGTGTGCGGACCGATGCGTTTTCGGAGCCCGAGACTTCATAGAAGGCAGACTTCAGTATGACCATTCCAAGTGCTTTGGCTGCGGCCTCTGCGTCTCAACCTGTCCTACAAGCGCGATAACTCTTGCGCCCCGACGATAGCAGCTTTCGCCAGCACTTCCTGCATTTTGAGAACCCTGAAGAGTTCAACTTGAAGATAAACGGTTTCCTTTCGAAACAAACAGCATAGGCCTTTGAGCCCGCAAAATGTTGGTTGGTTGGGGTGAAGTTTTGTCCCAAACCCGAGGCTTTGATTCGGTGATTGCAACCTTGAATGGTTGTTGAAATTGTGTGATTTCTCTTATCGTGAGTTTCCTTTATCACTATGTCTTGAAGGGCTTTGGATATTCAAAAGGGATTAAAGATTTGCTGATACTCTAGTGCAGGGTAAATGTGCCCTATTCTTTCGTCTCAGCGCGCGGTATCGCGCTAGCACAAAGAAAAAAAGGATGGTGGTTGGTTTACTCCGCGAGTTTCTTTTTTAAGAATTCTCTTCGGTCTTTTCTGTTTAGTTTTTCGATTTCTGCTTTGTGTTTTTCGCGAATCAGTTTCAGCTTGCAATTGGTGTACAGCGCATCATACACGGGGCTTGCCTTAGCGATGGTTTCATAATCGTCTTTTGATACAATGCCAAAACCGGTCATAATGGCTTCCATTCCTGCGGATTCGGCAGCCATCTCCATTTTGTCCGTGTCGGCAGCTCGGACGATTTTTGCCAACTCCAGGACTGCAGGATCCTTTACCTTATACTTGTCTATAATAGCGTCGAAACTGCACTTGTCTCCGTGATGTCCGAGTTCGACTCCTGGCGCATCGTAGGGTATTGCCTTCTCTTTTTTGACGGTTTCTTCAATTTTTTCTACGGGAACGAAGAGGAATTCGGCTTTCGGGTCTATGAATCGTTTTATTAACCATGGGCATGCGGTTCTGTCCACGTGCACGAATAGTCTTGTTACCCACTTCATGCTTTTCGTCAACACTATTTGGCTTTCAATTCTTTGATGCGTTCCTGCACTGCTGCAAGCTCGTTCTTCAGTTCTTGTGCGTACTCTTCTAGTTTCTTGGTTTTCTCTTCTTTCGTTAGAAAGCGGCGAGTGAACTGCCCATATCCTTGATGGCCTTCGTGCCAACAATGCCTGCCATACCCATGGTGTTCTTCGCCATGTTCTTCACGCATACTTTTTTTCACACCCTCTTATGCAGATTAACTACTTATCACAGTAGAATATCTATTTGCATAAGTTTAACGTCAAGATGAGTTCAAGCTGGTTTGCGGCATGAATATTACGTCTGACAAAGTGGGAAAAGCCGTTTTTTGGACACTGTGCGTAATGGGAGTCTTTGCAATCCTTAGCTCGACAATGTCCAAGACTCTGCTTAACCCCTTTGCCATTACGCTGGGCACGCCTACTGATTGGTCAGGCTTTGTGGGTGCAGCTTCAACGATACCTGGCATTCTGGTCAGTCTCCCTGCGTCTTCGCTTTCCGACATTTATGGCAGAAAGAAGTTCCTACTAGTATCAGGCTTCGTGTTTGCAACCGCACCTTTCTTCTACCTTTTCATATCAACATGGTGGCAGCTCATACTCGTCAGGTTCTACCACGGGTTTGCAACTGCCATCTTCGTTCCCGTGGCCGAAGCTTCGATGGCCGAGTTGTTTCCGTCCCAGCGGGGGGAACGCATATCACTCTTCACGTCTGCAACGTACGTCGGCAGAAGCATCGCACCTTTCCTCGGCGGATACATACTGTTCAGCACCGCAAGTACTTCTGACCCTCTGTACAACTATCACGTCATGTACCTTGCAGTCGCAGCGGCTGGGCTGGCTGCCTTCGTCATGGCACTGCTGTTTCTAGCTGAGAGAAAGCCACCCATGGTCGCGGCGTCGAGAAAGCAAGATACTTTAAGGCGGATCTACGTTGGCTGGGGCGCTTTGGCCAAGAATCGTGCCGTGCTGACTGTCAGTTTTGTGCAAGCCAGCTTGTACTACTCATTCGGCGTAGTGGACTACTTTCTCTCTGGATACTTGAAGGATACACTGCATTTTGACTTCTTCTCGACGGCCGCTGTTTCGGGCAGCATAATCGTGCTTGCGATCTTCGTCAGAGCTTACATGGGAAGAGTCTCGGACAGAACGGGAAGACGGACACCGATAATCGTTGGTCTATTAGTGTGTTCCGCCCCGCTGATAGCGTTGCCATACACTTCGGACCTTAGGATAATCTTGCTGCTCTCGCTCGTGTACGGGTTCGGCTTCGCTACGGCCACAGCATCCACGTGTCCTCTGATGACAGAGCTTGCTCCGAGCCAATTGGTTGGCACTTCAACGGGTTTTCTGGACACGATGATGGATGTGGGGCAGACAATTGGCCCTATAGTCGGCGGGTTCATCCTTGGAACGAGCTTTGGATACTTTGGCCTATTTCTGTCGCCCACTCTGGTCCTGCTCTCTGCTTGCCTAGTCTTTGTGCTGTCAGGAGTTGCGAATAGAAGAATCAACCGCGTTGAGGTCTAATGTAGAGCGCGCGTCTGGGACGATTGGGATAAGGAAGCTATCAGACTTGACTTTGACGATGGGCACTTTAGAATAAAGCGCGCGCATTCTTCTCCAACGCACTCCGTGTTCATGTATGATGGTATAGGTATGGATGTATGTGTAGGTGTAGGAGAAGGAGTGAGCGTGGTCAGAGTGGAGCAGCTGGTCACAGAGTGGAGTAGGGACCCTAGGCAGTGGTTGAGCATGAAATATGACTTTACTTTAAACCCAGACCCCAAAACAATTATTTAACAAGCCCGCGCCTTAATAAAAAAATGGAAATATTTGTTGGTTTTTAGACCCGTGTTGGCGTTGGCGGTGGAGGAGCCATTGTTGCTACAGGTTGTTCTGGTTGAGGTTTTATTTGGTAAAAGGCAATCGCAATCAATAGTATAGCGATCCACATTAGGAGGAAACCTATGAGAATTATTGATAGAAATGCACCTATGAGTAGCAGTAGAGCTGCAGTTGAGAATAAACCTACGCTTGTTTTTGCTGAAAGAGTCTTTAGTGATCGTCTAGCAAAGAAAGCTGCAATTATAGCAAAAATCCACAATATAAATAATACTAAGAGTACTGATCCAACTATGGGCAAGACGTCACTTGTTTTTAAATTCGAGGTGGTTGGTGTTAACCCTGAGAGCGTTGACCACTTGCCGTCCCAAGTTGGAAAGATTTTGTGTAGGAAATCCGTTAGGATGGATGTGTAAAAAAACAGATAAACGATTACTGCTCCTGCAATTACGATGCCTACTATGCCTGCGACTAAGCCGTATATGGAATTGTTGGTTATTCCGCTTTCCTTGTAATAGTCTGCAAAACCATGCAGAGCAACCAGAACGAGTATCAAGCCGACGAGTGCAATTATTCCCAGAAAAGGTTGACCGCCCGGTATTGGTATAAGTCCTATGAACATCAGTATTGCGCCTATGCCGCCTAAGTTCTTGCTTGATTCAAGATTCATCGTTTTTTCCTCTAGTTTTTTGTCATCTTATTTAAAATAAAAGCTTTTTCATGCCTTGGGTCAACGTAGATGAATCCATTTTCAACGACGTGAACGATGAGTTTCTTGTGAAAGTAGCATAGACATTAGAAGAGGCGACCAAATTACTTGAGGTCGACTTTGGATACGTGACTGAAATGGATGGAAAGATGCTGTTCAAGAAGAGGAAGTGAATGAAGGCGGCGGTCACTTTTGAAAAAGAATGGCTACTTTTAAATATGCGTGCGCCCTCGCTGATACAGGTTCAAGGGATTAGTGATGCCCAAGCAGGAAAAGGGAAAGTCGCATCAGACGAGGCCTGTCGGCAAGCGGGCTCCGAGCTGGTGCAAGTATCAGCCTGAGGAAGTGGAGGCCCTCATCGTCAAGCTGGGCAAGGAGGGGCAATCGCCGAGCAGGATAGGGACGATCCTGAGGGACCAGCATGCGATTCCCTTGTCGAAGCCGATAACCGGTAAGAGAGTTTTAGAGGTGCTCAAGGAGAACGAGCTGGCTCCATCATTACCTGAGGACTTGGCAAGTCTGCTTAACAAGGCTCACAGTCTGGGGCTTCACTTGGAGAAGAACAGGACCGACCTTTACAACAGAAGGGCGCTTCAGCTGATTGAAGCGAAGGTCCACAAGCTCTCGAGGTATTATAAGCGTGAAGGTCTCTTGCCGCAGACGTGGAAGTACGAACCCAAAATAGCTTCAATAACCTGAACATCCCCGTTTTCCTAGCGTTTTCTAGCAGACATATCTGCTGGCGGCCTATGAAATGTGCAGTTTAAATCTTTAAATTCTCTCCTTTCAAAATCACTTTAGCCCGCTCACATTTAGAATGTTGTATTTTCCCATTTCAAATCTGTTCGAAGTGTCTTATCTCTCCATTTCCATTTTATAGAGAAGAAACTAAATTCTTCTCCGCGGTATGGACATGTTTTCTTAGTCATGTTTTCCACTATCGCGTGCGCTAAGCATGTACTAGTCGTCGTGGTCCCGGTCATGTGGAAACGTCGGATC
The DNA here is from genome assembly GCA_963707955.1 of Candidatus Bathyarchaeota archaeon. Classification (GTDB taxonomy): domain Archaea; phylum Thermoproteota; class Bathyarchaeia; order Bathyarchaeales; family Bathycorpusculaceae; genus DASPPK01. The sequence continues at coordinate 1,743,784 of OY970176.1, forward strand.
ATCGAACAGCATTAACCCGCCACTTCTAAGTCTTCTAGTCCTAGATCTTCTATCTCAGGTTCTTCCATGGCTTCCTGAAAACGGACTTTGCGCGCGCGACAGAGTTTTAAATAACAACCGCAAAGAATATTGCGGAAGGTTGAGGGGGAAGGGCATATTTGTTTTCCCTTTCCTTTCTCCCGTTGCCTTTTTCCCTCTCCCTTCTCCTTCTCGTGCAATCTTGACAATGAGGTTGCGCGCTATATGGCTTATGGAAGATAGTTCTAGAAGAATCATCTATTCAAGTCTAATTCAAGTTTACACAATGAGCGCGCGTTGTACCATCAAGAGCGCATACGGAGTGAGTGTCAGTGAGCGATGCGTTTCGATGACAATTCGCCAAAAGACGGTCAACTCTCTCCTTGATATGCTAATCCCATGCGTTTCATGAATTCGCGCGCGATAAATCTGACCAGGATGAAGCTAATTGCGGCCGAAACGAACTTCGCTAGGGGCAAAGCCGTGCTAGCCATGTTTCTAAATAGACATGGTGACATAGTATCTTGTTTTCGCGCGCGTCAGACTCACGTATCGTGCAAAATACTTAAATAGCCCTAAGGATCCAATTGTATATTGCCAGACAAAGGGGAGAAAGGTAATTATGAAGAGTCGTAAGACTGATGCTGTAGTATTGATTATCACCGTTATAATATTGGTAAGCACAATGGCAGTTTTTCGTGCCCATGGGGCATTCGCTCCTTGGCAAGGTTACGTTAAACCTGCATTCCCAGATTACGCTCCCAGCGGTATGCCGGATTTCGACGAGAAGCAGCCCCAGTTTACCACTGACGTAGGACACGTGCAATATTCTTGGTGTGTTCCAGTAGCTGTTGCAGATTCACTGTGGTGGCTTGACTCAGAAGGCGAATCAATAAACTACTCGACTCCGGTACCTCCTCCAACGATTAGCGATCACTACAGCTTGGTAACTTCTTATGGTGGTTTGTGGGACGATCATGACCCCCAGAACGTTTTTGGACTTGTCCCTGAATTGGCCGTGGACATGCACACAGATGGCATAGGAGTAGGCGGAGGCTATGTCGGGACGAGATACGCGGATATTCAGCCTGGGATTAATACCTACCTAACAAATCATGGTGTAGCCGGATTGTTCGAGGTTCATGGAGCGGATTTTGCCAACTTCAACTGGGTTGACCAACAGGTGGAGGCGTGTCAGGACGTTGAGCTTTGTCTTGAATTCTGGTACTTCACCGGAAATGGTTGGCAACCGATTACAACACCAATCTTTGAATTGGGTCACTGCGTGACTTGCGCTGGCGTCAACTCCACAACAAGCCAAGTGCTTGTTAGCGACCCCTATTATAACGCCTTCGAAGCTGGTCTGGTTCCGGGACGCTCACCCGTCCCGCACGTAGACATCAGCACAAGTCTGACCACAACAATGCAACACTAGTGTCGCAAGATGCCTACAACGTGGTGCCATTCGTTTTTCCACCCGTGCTAACACCGCCTGGGTACCCAGGGATGGTGTGGGAGTTGCAGAACTATCTGCAAATCAATGGCTTTACCATAGACCCGAACTGGCACGCTTTCATAAGAGGGGCGATTGCAACCTCACCAATCCCAGTCCACGACGTAGCGGTCACGAACCTTACGACCTGCAAGGATGGATGTTTACCCTTTCGAACAGTTTCCCAAGGCTACACTGCACACGTGAATGTGACTGTCGCCAACCACGGTAACGTGCCCGAGACTTTCAACGTAACTGCATACGCAAATGCCACTCTGATAGGCACCCAACAAGTCACCGGATTAGGTCCGACCAACATGTTTTCTCTCACGTATACATGGAACACAACTGGTTTCGCGCTTGGCAACTACACGTTGAGCGCCTACGCTTGGCCTGTTCTAGGAGAGACGAACACGTCAAACAACAATTTCACAGACGGCGTAGTGGCAGTCACTATTCCAGGCGACGTTGACGGCAGCGGCAGAGTTGACATGGGCGACATAGTCAGCCTCTGCACGGCTTTTGGTTCAACACTCGGACAATCAAGGTACGTTGCAAACTGCGACATAGACGATAATCACAAAGTTGACATGGGCGACATAGTCATCGCCTGCACCAACTTCGGACACCACTACCCATAGCACGTACAATAACCGCGCAGAACAACATCCTGGATGCTACAACATTCGCTAACGTCTTCCTCGCTGCGCCTAGCAGTTCTAACTGGAACCCCAACGCGGACACAAACGGCGACGGCATCGTCGACATCTTGGACACAATGATCCTGTCAAACAACTTTCTAAAACACTATCCATAACCCTTGGTGCCGACATGCGGGCGCGGATCGAAATTTCATGATTGGGAAGTATTCCCAGAGTGAGGCTGGCCACGACGTCCTTTTGCGACGCGCTCTAAGTCGTCCGCTAGTCCTTTCGTGACAAATATAGAAGTGTTAAAATTACAGATTTGATTAAATACTAAGTAGGGAGAAAGGGAGGAACGAGATGGGTGAGAGCAAGCACTGCGGTATGGACAATGCTAACCATACTTCTTCTCGGTGCTTTGCCACCAGCAATTAACATGGCGCACGCAACCACTCTATTGATTTCTAATGGAACCATGTTTGGAACCTTCGAAGAAGGAGGTTCTAATTCGACCACATTCCCATTAACTCCACCAACAATACAAGATTTCCTCATAAACAACACGGCAACGGGTAACACGACTCAGTTTGCCTTCTACATTTCAGACAGCGTTGCCCTGCAGAACTGTGCTTTTTGGAACGATAACGGAACTGGAGGCACAGGAGCAAACTCGTCACTTCAATTAAGTGGGACAGGTCCAACTTATGCAAACTTCACAGTTAATCCTTTCACTGCAACCACGATGTTGAACTTCACCTTTTGGCTGTGGAACACTAACAGCTCAATTCCACCCGCGACCATCTGCTATAGAACTTTAGCCATTTACAATTCCAGCATGCCCTACACGAGTTTGGGAAGTGCCATTTCCGCCGTTGAGGGCACAAACAATTGGACAACAGCTAACGATGCTCTTGGGACTTCTGGCGTTAACCCGTATGAAGGATTGATTTTGAACCAAAACACTACAGTCTCAGTATGAGTCCGTCATAGATAGCTATGCTAACGGTCAGTTAGGAACAACAATTTCTGAAGCTTATTGCACTAATTCTTTCATGAATAGTAGTTGGAGCAACCCTGCACAGGCGTACGATAACAACACGGCAACAGGAGCGAGTTATAGCCAATCTCCTGCTTCAACAACCACTCAGTTTGGACTTGCTCTTTCAGCGCAAGTAAACGGAACGACAATTCAATATGATGTCAGTGACAGTAATGCTTCCGCTCAATCAAGTACTACGATGAGTGTTAGTATTGGAAATTCTACGACTTCATGGACAAATGTGGCAAATGGAATAACGGTAACATGGTCTGCGTATGCAAATCTAACCTTTATTCAGTCAACATTCACCTATATCGAATTCAACTTTACCGACAGTTCTTCCACAAATTATGGCAACGTGTATATAAATGAAGCACAGGCTTTCAGCATAAGTCATCCCCTCGTCCATGATTACCTTGATGTGCTCAAGTATTGTGCCTATGCTCAAAAAATGAATCTCACATGGTCAAGCCAACATAACGACCTGATTTATGCTCTCGGCAACATTACAATGTGTGGAAGCTTGCCTCAGACTGACAACTCTGCTTACACACAGATGCAGGCTAAAGGCTACACTGTTCCAAACGGGGACTTTCTTGTTCAAGATGCGTGGGCACTGTATGGCTACTACTATGCAAACAATTCGTGGGTGCCAAGTTCTATTCAATCTAAATGGAATATAGCAGCAGCCTATAATCAATTCGATATTGCTGCTAATTTCTCAGTTGCCAGCGGCTACGGTATTGGAGGAGTTGGAAACCTGAATGGAACTGGATTGCCTCTATGGATTTTCAACGATAGCACAGGAATGACCTATACAGACAGATATTACGATGAAGGTTCTGAAACTGTACAGGACTACGTTACTTTCTATTCGCTGCTCAACGTGAGCGATGCTCTGAACAAAGCGTTGTATTGGTGGGGATATGTTGTTGATACGCATTGGAATCCTCTCGACATTTTATCAGCAGCTCCATCCTTGACATATTTCAGATACAGTAACTATTACGATATGTCAAGTGCATATTCTATGGAATGTGAAGCTGGGTTTTTCCTCAAAGACATCAGCATCCTTCAATATTACTCTTCAAATCTTGTTAACTACAGCTATGTTCTTGCTGACATTGGAACTAGATTTTTGACAAGCGAATGGGAAAGTGGTCAGTGGACTACCAGCCCAGGAGCCCCATCCTCCTATGTTGTTGTTCACTGTGATGTAAGTAATACAGAATTAAGGCTTGAAAACACATTAGGTGCATGGCAGGCTCTTTTAGGTTGCTATCTTCAAATGAGTTCTGGCAACCAAACAAACATGAAGGATATGCTTTCTGGAAACACGACAACCAATATTCAGCCAGCATGGAGCTTACTATTAAATTCAGCATTATGGAACAGTTCAAATAAACAGTTCGCCTTTGGAACTTCAAGCGAAACATTTACCAATTCTGCTACGGCTCTCGGTGAAGTTACAATGTTTCAATTAGGCATTATCCCAGGCACTAGCACTGTTGCTTTTCCACTTGAAGAATTAGGCTATGAGTACACCTATGATATTGACCCTGTTCTTATGGGTTTCAACTTGAACAGCACAGCACGGCAAATCACGGTTCCAGTTGTGCAAGCTGGAACCATAACCTTCGATTACGGGCAGTCACCAATAACCCACAACTTCACCAGTGGCGGGGTCTACGTAATCAACTTTACAAGCAGTTGGAACATGATTTCAAGCGTGACCTATCAATCGGCGTTGCCAAGCAACCTCATATATTTCTACTTGCCAGGGCGGGCGCTCTCTGTCAATATCTCACCTACCTCGGTCACCCTGATTGTTGGTCAACCTCAGTTGTTCACTTCAATCATCTCTGGGGGCACTTCGCCTTACACGTACCAATGGTATTCGAATGGCTCAGCAGTTCAAGACGCCACTTCCACCAGCTGGACCTTCACGCCTACGTCAGCAGGTCCTTTTACTGTTTACATGGAAGTCCACGACGGTGCCGGGGCGCAGGCAACGTCTAACACTGCGACCGCTACAGTGAATCCCGGAACCCACGACATAGCCGTCACCAACGTTGCGTCTTCTAAGACTGTGGTTGGTCAAGGCTTTAGCGTTAACGTAACCGTCACAGTGGCAAACCAAGGCGACTTTACCGAGACCTTCAACGTCACAGGATACGTCAACGCAGCCATCATAGGATCAGAAAACGTTACCTTACCAGCTGGCAACTCTCCGACAGTCACGTTCACGTGGAACACCACTGGCTTATTCTACGGCAACTACACCCTAAGCGCCTACGCAGAGCCTGTTCTAGGCGAGACGAACACGGCAAACAACAATTTCACAGACGGCGTAGTGACAGTCACTATTCCAGGAGACGTTGACGGCAACGCCAGAGCTGACGTGGGCGACGTGGTCAAAATACTCTATGCTTTCGGATCAACACTCGGACAATCAAGGTACGTTCCAAACTGCGACATAGACGGCAACGGCAGAATCAATATGGGCGACATAATAATCGCCTTACGCAACTTCGGAAAACATTACCCATAGAGCGCTGTTATTGAAGTTTCGCGCCACACTTTGGGCACTTGAGAGGATAGTTTTCTTTGCTTATCATTTTCAATCCACAGCCGAAGCAGACATAAATCTTGCATACTGGGCAATGATAGTTGCCGCCTTGAACGCAATTGCGCGCGTGCTTTTTATGTTTAATCCAAAGACACAGAGCAACTGGAAAGGTTGGCTAGCTTTAAATAACTGGGTTCCTAGGCTAAAGTGATTGTCATGGCCTTAGCTTTCGAAGATCAGGCCGCAGGTTTTTTGGGTCTGGCTGAAAGGGCAGCAAAAACAATCTCAGAAACTGCCAGGCAAGACGGGTTGATACACGTTTTCTCGCACTTGGACGCTGATGGGATTGCGGCAGCCGGAATCATGGGAAAAGCGTTGTTGAGGTTGGACGCGAAGTTTCGAATCCGCATAACCCAGTGGATTGAGGACAAGATCGTCGGTGAAGTTCTTTCAGACAAGCCTCAACTCATAATCTTAACTGACCTAGGAAGCGGCTACATTGACCTGCTCAGCCAAAAACTTCCAGACTTCAAGATTGTAATCTTGGACCATCATCAAATCGTCGGCAAACAGTCAGACAACATTGTCCACGTGAACCCCCATCTGCACGGAGTCGATGGGGCTCGAGACATCAGCGGTTCCGGCGTCGCGTACTTCGTGGCTAAGGCTCTGGACAAGCTGAACGTTGACCTATCACCCGTCGCTGTTGTCGGCGCCCTCGGAGACCTGCAGGACAAATACGACCAGCGCATGCTGAAAGGACTGAATGAAAAGATCGTTGAGGACGCAACAAACTCAGGTCTCCTGACCGTTGACAAAGACCTGATTTTCTTCGGCAGAGAAACTCGGCCAATCATTAGGGCGTTGGCTTCGACCACAAGTCCATTCATCCCAGATATAAGCGGCGACGAGAACAAGAGCTTAGCTTTCCTCAAAAGCCTAGGCATTGAGCCAAAGGTTGGAGACAAATGGCGCGCCCTTAGGGACCTCTCGGAAGAAGAAAAGAAACGTTTGTGCTCAAAGTTGGCCGACCACCTGGTCTCGAAAGGCCTACACTATGAGGTATCGAGCCTCATCGGACACGTTTACATCCTATGCAGTGAGGAGCCTTGGACCCCGCTCAGGGACGCCCGTGAGTTTGCAGTCTTGTTAAACGCGACAGGGCGAATGGACAAGGCTGGTCTCGGAGTGGCGGTCTGCATGGGTGACAGGGGTCCAGCGCTCGAGGCAGCCAACAGAGTGCTTGAGGATTACAGAAGAACCATAAACAAGTACCTCGGCTGGGTGATGGAGAAGCCTGAAAGAATGAAGGAGTTCGAAAACATATACGTGGTTTACGGCGAAGACTTCATCGACGACAAGATGGTCGGAGCGATCTCATCCATACTTACTTCAAGCCTTCCAAACCCGGAGAAACCCTTGATCGCTTACGCAAACTTGCAAGACGAAGGAATCGCAAAAATCTCGGCGAGAACCATGGACACCGTCATAAACAGAGGCGTTAACCTGGCCGAAGTGATGCAGGTTGCCGCAGAAAAATTCCATGGAAACGGCGGCGGACACAACATAGCCGCAGGTGCACAAGTCTCTATAGGGAACATCGACGACTTCATAAAAACTGTGAACGAACTCGTCGGCAAACAGCTCAAGGGAGAGAAGATTGGAAGCTGAAATAACGCTGGAATACGACGATGTGAGGCTTGCAGAGGCCGTTGCCAAAGCAGTTTCGCCTGACAACCTAAAAACGCCGAGTGGCCTGTCAATTAAAACATCATGGCGGTCAACGAGAGTCATCACTTGCATCAACTACCGTGGAAAACTCGCGACATTCATCGCCACAATCGACGACCTTCTCTTTTGTGCATCAACAGCGGAGCGAGCTCTTCAAGCAGCGAGAAAGCTTGAGTGAGAGACTTCGCGGCCAGAGTCGTCTCCAGCATATTGAATGTACTTTATCGTAAGTTTAAATAGCTAATTCAAGGCTAGACCTAGAGGCTGCGAGTGAAAGCATGCTGGACATCAAACTGATCCGCGAAAACCCTGAACTCATAAGGAACAACCTGAGGAAGAGGGCTGACCCTGACAATCTGAAGATGCTCGATGGACTAATCGACTACGACAGAAAATGGCGACAGTACCTGACAGAGTTGAATAATCTGCGACATGAAAGGAGACAGATAACAGCCACAATTGCTGAGGCCAAAAAGAAAGGAACGGATTCAAGCAGCGAAATGTTGAAAGCAAAAGATGTTGATGCCAAAATCACGAAACTGGAAAAACAAGTAACAGAGTGCGAAGAGAAGGTTCACGAGTACCTGATGCGCCTTCCAAACCTTCTGCACGAAACGGTTCCACTTGGCAAGGACGAGAATGACAATGTCGAAATAAGAAAGTGGGGCGACATACCCAAATTCGCTTTTCCAGTAAAGGATCACATGGACCTAGGCCTAAGTCTCGGTATAGTTGACGTTGAAAGAGCGGGAAAGATTGCTGGAGCCCGCTTCTTCTACCTAAGAAGAGACGCGGTTCTCCTCGACATGGCATTAGTCAACTTGGCCCTGGAAGAGATAGGTAAGAAGGGCTACACGCCGATTGAACCGCCTTTCCTCATGAGGCGAAGACCGTACGAAGGCGTCGTGGCCTTGAGTGATTTCGAAGATGTGCTCTACAAGGTTGAAGGTGAAGACCTGTACCTAATCGCAACTTCGGAGCATCCGATGGCAGCCATGTTTATGGACGAGGTGCTGAAAGCAGAGGACTTGCCGCTGAAGCTTGTCGGTATAAGCACAAACTTCAGGAAAGAGGCAGGCGCACACGGCAAAGACACCCGCGGCATATTCCGAACGCACCAGTTCAACAAGGTTGAACAGTTTGTTTTCAGCAGGCCCGAAGACTCATGGGCAATTCATGAGGAACTCATACGCAACGCTGAGGAGCTTGTGCAAAAACTCGGGTTGGCCTACCGAGTTGTCAATGTTTGCACGGGCGACATGGGCACAGTTGCGGCGAAGAGATACGACGTTGAAGCTTGGATGCCCGCGCAAAATGCTTACAGGGAAATAATCTCATGCAGCAACGACACGGACTATCAGGCCCGAAGGCTAAACATAAGGTACAGGGAGAAGGAAGGTGCAGCGCCAAAAGGGTTCGTGCATACATTGAACTCAACAGCCTTGGCCACAGGCAGAACCATCGTTGCAATAATTGAGAACTATCAACAAAAGGACGGGTCTGTGATCGTCCCAGAAGCGTTGAGAAAATACATGGGGGACATCAAGAAAATAGCTCCAAAGCGGTAAAACTTTTAATACTATGCTGTGAACTTTGAAGCTGCATTCGGAGGGTAAGAGTGTCCTCAAAGACGAAGCGTGTGCGCGATAAGTGGCGAGGCAAGGTATGGTACATGGTGATGTCTCCACCGTACTTTGGAAACGTTGAGTTGGGAGGAGTACCAGCCGACGAGCCGGAAAAACTGATCGGAAGAGTCGTTGACTCAACGCTCTACGACATTACGAACGACTTTGCCCATCAGTACCTGAAGATGCGCTTCCAAATATCCGAAGTTGACGGCAAAACTGCCAAGACAATATTCAAGGGACATGAATACTCCCGAGACTACTTGCGCAGTCTTGTGAGGAGACGGACGACTAAAGTTGACGGCTTGTTCGGTGTTACGACGAAAGACGGGTACACGCTGCGAGTGGCTGTTAGCGCTTTTACGCTTTCAAGAATCAAGACGTCTCAAGAGAAAGTCGTGCGTGCAATCATGAACAGGATCATAAAGGAAAAGGCCGCGGCGCTTACGATGGACCAGGTTGCGCAGGAGATGGTGTTGGGAAAGATAGCTTCGGACATCTACAACGAAGCCAAGAAGATTGCTCCGTTGCGCCACGTGGGTATCAGGGGCTCCAAAGTCGTGACGCAACTGGCTAAGCCGCAGGCGGCAGAGGCTAAGTAGCTACGCGGCGAGTGTTTTCCCGTATTCGTAGCCTTTTTCGAAAGCCGTCAGGTTTAGTTCTTCGGTGCCCTTAGGTATGTTCTCTTTGATCGATTCTTTAACGGCGTTTTCGTCCAGCAGTCTTGTGATTGCGACGAGCGCGCCTAGCATGACGATGTTTGCGACTATTCTTCTGCCAAGTTCTTCTGCGATTTTGGTGGCCGGAACCTGGAAGACCCTAGCATTTTCCAGGTTCTTCTTCGTGGGAATCATGTCTGGATCTATGATCACCGTGCCGCCAGGCTTGACGTCTGCTGCGTACTCATTATACGCGTGTTGCGACATGAGGATCAAGACGTCGGGCTGAACTACTTTCGGAAAGTCTATCTCTTCTTCCGATATAACGACTTCAGACTTGCAGGCCCCGCCTCTTGATTCTGGACCGTAAGACTGAGTTTGAACGGAATTCTTTCCGGCGTGTATAGAGGCTGCTGCGGCCACGATTATGCCTGACTTGATTATTCCTTGACCGCCGAAGCCCGCAAACCTAACTTCAACTCGCACGTCAGCTCACTTTCTCCATGGCTTCTTCGTTTATTTTTGATATTTTCTCGTGGAGCATTCTTTCGTAACTGAGCTTCTCAACGTCCACAAACTCGCCGACTGCTATTCTTTCAGGCGTGATTTCCGCCTTTGAGGGGTCTGAGAAGCTGTCGATGACTGAGGCCTTCCTGAACCATCCCATCATCTCAAGACCTGACCGCATCTTGTTGTAGCGGCCGTATATCTCAGGACAGGGTGAAAGCACTTCGATGAAGCAGAAGCCCTTCTTCTCCAGCATCCTCTTGATCGACTGTGTCAGCCTGCGCACGTGCAGGGTCGTCCATCTGGCGACGTACGTAGCTCCAGACGCTGCTGCCAAGTGCACGAGGTTGAACGGGTGCTCGATGTTTCCATACGGGCTTGTGGTCGTTATCGACTCAAGCGGGGTTGTCGGACCCTGCTGCCCGCCTGTCATTCCGTAGTTCAAGTTGTTGGCGCAGAGGACCTTTACTCCTATGTTTCTTCGGGCGGCGTGTATAAAGTGGTTTCCGCCTATGGCGAAGAGGTCACCGTCTCCGCTTATCACCATGACCTCTAATTCGGGGTTTGCAAGTTTTACTCCTGTCGCAAAGGCCAACGCACGGCCGTGCGTCGTGTGGAATGAGTCCGCGTTTATGTAGCCGGCTGTTCGGCCGATGCAGCCGATGCCTGATACGACTACGAGCTTATCTAGATCGAACTGCAACTCGTCCAGTGCGTGAGCGAAGCAGTTGAGGACAACGCCGTTGCCGCAACCTGCGCACCATATGTGTGGCATCATCTCGGCTCGGAGGTACTTTGAAAACGGATGCGTCATTTCCTGAACCATCAAGCAGCCCTCCTTATTGCGTCAAGAATCTCCGTCGGAGTGTGCGGTTCTTCCCCGAGCTTTGAAAGAAAAGTAACGGGCGTTTCTTTTGCCGCCCTTTCGACTTCTCGCACGAGTTGTCCGCAGTTCATCTCAGGAACGGCGATTGCTCGAACGTGCTGTGCGACTTTTGCCACGTGTTCTTCTGGAAACGGCCACAGCGTGATCAGGCGTAGCAATCCTGCCTTGATTCCTTTTTCTCTTGCCTTCCTTATGGCGCTCAACGCGGCCCGCGCAACTATGCCGTACGCTACGACTGCGACATCCGCGTCGTCGAGCATAACTTCTTCAACTCTTACTATCTTGTCAGCGTTCTTCTGTATCTTTTCGCACAGCCTGTTGACCAGCCTTGTCTGGTCTTCAGAGCTCGAAGTTCTAGGATAACCGCTCTCGTTGTGCGTTAAGCCCGTAGCATGGAAATGGTATCCCTCTCCGAAGCAGGCCATAGGCGGCACCAAATCGTCATCAGGCAAGAACGGCTTATACTCTTCAGGTGACACACGCGGCTTCTTTCGGTTAACTATCCTCACCTTGTCCATCGGCGGGATGACCACTTTTTCCCACATGTGGCCAACGATCTCGTCGGCCATCAGGAGCGTTGGCACTCTGTACGTTTCAGAAAGGTTGAAAGCCTCAACCGTGAGGTCGAACATCTCCTGAACGGAAGAAGGCGTCAGCGCAATTATACCATAGTCTCCATGCGAGCCCCATTTTGCCTGCATGACATCCTGCTGCCCAGGCATCGTTGGCTGTCCAGTGCTTGGTCCAGCTCGCATAACGTCCACGATGACGCAGGGCGCTTCTGTCATAACGGCGAGTCCGATGTTTTCCTGCATCAGGCTGAAGCCCGGTCCAGAAGTGGCCGTCATCGCTTTCAAACCAGAGTATGATGCGCCGATCACCGCCGCAATTGAAGCGATCTCGTCTTCCATCTGTATGTAGATTCCGCCAAGCTGAGGCATCCTCCCAGACAGGGTTTCCGCGATCTCCGTTGCGGGGGTGATCGGGTAGCCTGCGAAAAATCGGCAGCCCGCAACAAGCGCGGCCTCTGCGCATGCTACGTCGCCGTTCAGGAAATGTGCGCCTGTGAGTATGTTCTTAGCTTTTAGCATGCTTCGTATCCTTCTCGTTTGGTTTTTCAACGACAAAAATCGCGAAGTCCGGGCAGACTGCAGTGCAGAAGCCGCAGTTTATGCATTTGCTTTCGTCCACGACTTTTGGAGGGTGAACTCCTCTCGCGTTTATTTCATCAGATTCTTCCAGGACTTTCCGTGGGCAATACTCGATGCAGTAGCCGCATCCTTTGCACTCATCCTTGATCAGATGGATTTCTGTCTTCACCTGCTTTATCGTTTCTTTGTCGAGCGCGGCGTGTCGAATTCTTTCAGGCATGTGCTAACTTACTTCCAAAGCTTTCTTAAAGACTTCTTTGGCCTTTTCAATTTCCTCTGGCTTAACTTTGTCTACGGTCAATTTCATCTCGCGGATTTTTGAAGCGAACTTCTCGCCCTCAGCGGCTGAACACCATAAAAGCTGCAGTCTTTCCTTGTTCAGTCCACTCTGCTCCATCTTCTTCCAGAATCGTTCCACCCGCTTTTGCGTTTGGTAGTTGGCGTTTATGTAGTGGCAGTCTCCGATGTGGCAGCCGCTTACCAATACCGTTGCGGCTCCTCTTGCGAACGCTCTTTCAATAAACTTGGGTGCCACCCGGCCGGAACACATGGTTCTGATTATGCGCACGTTCGGCGGGTACTGCATTCTACTGACTCCCGCGAAGTCTGCGCCCGCGTAAGAGCACCAGTTGCAGTTGAACGCTACGATCTTCTTGTCTGCGTCATGCTCCGTGACGGCGTCTATCTGCCCGATTATCTGGTCATCAGTGAAGTGGCTCTGCGTGAGAGCGCCGAAGGCGCATTCTGCTGCGCATGAGCCGCATCCGCCGCAGGCGGCCTCGATGATTTCGATGCATTTCTTTTCCTTGTTGAGAGTTATTGCGTTGTATGGGCAGACTTTGACGCATAGTCCACACGCCTTGCATTTTTCTGGAAAGACTATGGGCGTGATGGCTTCAACAGTCACTTTTCCTTTCGCCATCAGTATGCCTGCACGCGCTGCCGCCGCGCTTGCTTGGGTCACACTGTCCTTTATGTCCTTGGGAGACTCGGCGCAGCCCGCGAAGAAGATGCCCCCTGTTGCAGCGTCCACCGGTCTCAGCTTGGGGTGTGCTTCCAAGAAGAAGCCATCCTGGTTTCTTGACAGTGTCAGCATCCGCTGGATCATTTCGCTGTCCTTTCGGGCTTCTAAGCCTATTGACAGAATGGCCATGTCAGCTCTTATCTTGTAAACTTCGTTTTTCAGCGTGTCTTCTCCGATGAGCCAAAGGTTGTGGGTTTTTCTGTCCTCCTTTATCTCTGCTGGCAACCCGCGAATGAACACGACGCCCTCTCCTCTGGACCGTTTGTAAAGGTCTTCGAAACCTTTTCCGTAGGCTCTTATGTCAACGTAGAACACGTAGATCTCGGTGTCCGGCCAGTGCTCCTTGATGAGCAAGCTGTCCTTGATTGTGTTCATGCAGCAGACATTGCTGCAGTAAAGCTTTCCCGCCTTGTCCGAACGGGAGCCCACGCACTGGACGAACGCTACGCGTTTCGGAATCTGTTTGTCACTGGGTCTTATCAGGTGTCCTCCTGACGGGCCGCCTGCATTGATTAACCTCTCGAACTCGAGTGAGGTGATGACGTTTGGAAACTTGCCGTAACCATAGTTGGGCAACACTGAAGGGTCAAAAACGTCTGCGCCCGTCGCGACTATTATCGTGCCCACTTCGATCTCTTCGGTTTCAGGTTTCATCTCGAACTTTATCGCTTGCCTTTCGCATGCTTTTATGCACTTGTCGCAGACGATCACGCCTTCCTTGTTGAGGCAGAGGTTCATGTCAACAATGTACGTGGACGGAACTGCCTGAGCGAACGGTGTGAAAATCCCGTGTCTTATGGCTAATCCTACGTCAAACTCGTTTGGAGCAACTATGGGGCAGACTTTTACGCATTCTCCGCAGGCTGAGCAGTCCTTAGTGACGTAGCGTGGTTTCTTGAGCACTTTAACATGGAAGTTGCCTATGTACCCCTTCACATCCGTAACTTCGCTGTTGGTCAACAACTCAATGTTTGGGTGATGGCCCACATCGGACATTTTTGGCGCCAGTATGCAAATCGAGCAGTCCATCGTGGGGAAAGTCTTGTCTATACGCGCCATCATCCCGCCTATGCTGGGCTCTTTCTCAACCACGTACACTCCGTAACCAGTGTCCGCAAGGTCCAGAGCAGCTTGGATACCGGCAACTCCACCGCCTATGACCAGAGCCTTTCGGGTGATCGGCACTTCAGCCTCTTCTGCGGGCTGAAGAAGGGCAACCTTGGCCACGGCCATCTTAACCAAGTCTTTGGCCTTTTCCGTAGCTGCCTCGCGGTCATGGAGGTGAACCCAACTGCAGTGTTCACGGATGTTGGCCATTTCGAAGAGGTACTTGTTCAGCCCGGCTTCTTCACACGCTTTCCTGAAGGTTGGTTCGTGAAGCCTGGGAGAGCATGACGCAACCACAACTCGATTGAGCTTGTGCTCTTTGATGTCCTTCTTTATGCCCGCTTGGCCCTGATCTGAACACGTGTAACGGTTATCCAGCGCTAGGACAACGTGCGGCAACGTGCCCGCAAACTTTGCTACTTCCGCGCAGTCCAAGGAGCCAGCGATGTTCAAGCCACAGTGACAGACGTACACTCCTATGCGAGGTTCCTCTTCCTGTTTTGACTGTGGTTCCTTGTTTTCCGCCATCAGTTTATCCTTCCCTCAAAGACTTCATGTGATTCTCAATCGATTCCGCCGCGCGTTTCCCATCGCGGATCGCCTCTATCACGGAAACCGGTCCGCTAACAGCGTCTCCGCCTCCGAAAACTCCAGGCAGGCTGGTCTCCATCGTTATCGGGTCCACCCAGAGCGTTCCATCTTCGTTCAACCCAACATCTTTCGGCAAAAACTCCAGATCAGGAGATTCGCCTATCGCAAGAATAACCATGTCCGTTTCCCGCTTGAACTCCGACCCTTCCACCAGAATCGCCTTTCTACGGCCAGTTTCATCTGGCTCACCCAGCTGCATGCGGACGCACTCAATCGCGCAGACTTTGCCGTTTTCACCCAGAATCTTCTTGGGCGAAACGAGAAATTCGATTGTCACCTCTTCATGTTCAGCCTCTTCAACTTCGCGCGGGTTTGCAGGCATCTCATCCTCGGACCTGCGATAAAGAATAGCTACTTCGTTTGCCCCAAGGCAGCGCGCTGTTCTGGCCGCGTCGACGGCAACGTTTCCCCCGCCTACCACAACGACGTTCTTTCCAACGTCGACCTTCTTACCGAGGTTCGAGTCCCACAGAAAATCGAGAGCGTTAGTTACGCCTTTCAAGTCCGAGCCTTCAGCCTTCAGTTTTTGGCTCCTGTGGGCTCCTGCGCCTATGAAAACCGTCTTGTAGCCTTCTTTCTTCAAATCCGCAAAGCCCACGTCCTTGCCAATCTTCATGCCCGTTTTGAATTCCACGCCCAGGTTCTTTATGAACTGAATCTCTTTGGCAACGACCTGTTTTGGCAAGCGACTCTGCGGTATGCCTTTCCTCAGCATCCCGCCTGGCTCTGAAAGAGCTTCAAAAACTGTGACCGCGTATCCTTTTCGTCCCAACTCGTAGGCAACGGTGAGCCCAGCAGGGCCAGAGCCGATGACCGCAACTTTCTCCTTCGAGGACTTCGTTGCTTTCTTTCTCTTCTTCATCTTGAACAATTCTTCCCGCATTTGCTCAATTTTCTCCAAGACAGTCTCCTTTTTCAGTCCAGCACGTTCTGGATGAAAACAAACTAACGTCGTCACAAGGGGAAGAGGAACATTCCTTACGATCTTCTGCAGCGCTTTGTCGAGTGCTTGCGTGTGTCCTTGGCTCACTGCAGCTGACCGCATGAACAAGAATATTTCGGGCAGGTTCAACCCTTGGGGGCAACGTTCGTGACATCGATAACACCATGCGCAGACCCATATTGCCTCCGAGGCCAAGACTTTTTCAGGGTTCGAGTAGATGTCTTCAAGAAGTCGTCTGGGGCTGTACTCGTTTCCCAGCATCTCAGCCATAGAACAGCTGGCTGTGCAGATGCCGCATTCAAAGCAGTTTTTCAGCTTCTTGGCATCCAGTATTTTTTCTATTACTTCTTTGGTGATTGAGGTTGAGCTTTCCAAGGCCGTGGGCCCTCTCAGGTACTGGAGGTTCGCAGAGATATAAAAGTTTACAAACGTAAAGGTTTTAAATAAACATACAAGCCGCGAGTTGTTTCGAGTGCACATTTATATGATGAGACATAGTAGAGCATGACCCAAAGGAGAACGTTTCGATGGAAAAAGTGAAGGTCCTAGCCTACGGCGTTGGCGTAGTCGGCGGTTACATCGCGAAATACTTGCTTGAAAAAGAAGGAGTACAAATCGTCGGTGCAGTCGACGTCGCCAAAGACAAGGTCGGCAAGGACCTGGGCGAAGTTCTGGGGCTGAAAAAGAAAGTTGGAGTAACAGTCTCTGGCAACATCGATTCAGCCCTTTTGAAGGTCAAAGCAGACATTGCAGTCCACACTACATCTTCCTACCTGAAGGACACCTTCGCACAGATAGCCTCAATCATAGAACACGGAGTCAACGTCATATCAACCTGCGAAGAACTGTCCTATCCATACGTTTCTGAACCAAAGCTTGCGAAAAAGCTTGACGCCCTGGCCAAGAAGCACGACGTAACGGTCTTGGGAACTGGCATAAACCCGGGCTTTCTCATGGATGCTCTCGTGATAACTCTCACCGCACCCTGTCAGAAGATAGAGATGATCGAGGCAGTCCGAGTCATGAACGCAGCTACGAGGCGTTTACCATTCCAGAAGAAGATAGGTGCCGGTCTGTCAGTTCAAGAGTTCACGCGGAAGATCGAGAAGAAACAGATCACAGGCCATGTTGGTCTTGAGCAATCCATCGCCATGATCGCTGACGCTTTAGCATGGAAACTCGACAAAGTGGTCGTCCAGCCCGCAGAGGCCGTGATCGCAAAGAAACCTGTCGAGAGCAAAGACATAAGAGTCAGCGCAGGAAAAGTGGCGGGTCTGAGACAAAAAGCAAAAGGCATTGCCAAAGACAAAGAAGTCATAGTCTTAGACTTCAGGGCTTACATAGGAGCTGAAGAAGAGTACGACGCAGTAACAATCAAGGGCATGCCAGAAATTAGACAACGAATAAGTCCATGCGTACATGGCGACTTGGGAACAGTTGCGATGATCGTTAATTCGATTCCGAAAGTGATCAACGCGCCTGCCGGCTTGTTTACGATGAAGGACCTGCCCGTTCCGTCGGTTGCACTCGAAGACATGCGAAAATACGTGAAAACAGTTTGACTCGGCAGAGCTACAGTATTTATCAAGCTCGCTGGTAACAGTTCTCCATCGTGGTGGCAAGCGTGACAAAGACAGCTGGAGTTCATGAAAAGGGAACGTTCTCTCTAGTAGACATAATAAACAGAACCAAGGGTAAACGGGGTTTTCGAAAGGCCGGAGCGATTGCAGTGTTTGTCGGTGTCGTGCGAGGAGAAACATTGGAGGGTGAAAAAGTCCAGAGGCTGGAGCTGCAGGCATACCAAGAAAAGGCAGACCAGGTGCTCACGAAAATCTGCGACGACCTGAAAAGAAAGCCCGGCATAGTTGACGTTCAAATCCACCATCTACTCGGTGAATTCCACGTTGGTGAGGACATTGTCTATGTTCTGGTTGCAGGTTCTCATCGTGAAGAGGTTTTCCCTGTTCTGGAAGAGGCGGTCGAAAGGTACAAGAAAGACGCACCTATCTTCAAGAAAGAATCAGTAACATCTGTGAAGGGCGAGAAAAGGGCTTACTGGTTAGAAGAACGACAGAGCCATCGGTAAAACTGTCATGTAGCATTAGCTTCGCGGTTTTTCTATATAGAATAGATAGCTTTTGATAGAATATTTGGAAATTCTAAATATGCGAGGACTCCGATGTTTTTATGCGGAGGTACTGCGATGCAAAGAAGCAGCAGAAAAAGGAAACAGGATGAAAAACTGAGTGAACCTTGGTACTTTACGCATTTTTGAGGTTGACGTCTTCAATGCTAAATCAAGTCAAGGAAGATGGTGCACGTTCAAATAAGAAAAAAGACAAAGAACAGGCGACGAGACCAAACGCAGAGATCATTGATTGGTTTTTGGCCATAGACTTGATACACGTATAATGATGTGCGCATCAAGCTTCCAACGCAATTAGATTAGGATAGACACAGTCTCATTTTCTTTCAAACTGTCGACTTATAACAGATTCTACAGTCAGATTGAGGACGATTTCGCCGATGTCAGACGCGTATTCCGCGGTTCTTCTAACGCTTTCTATGATCAATCGGATGTTTGCAGCTTCTTCGACACCGATTTCTTGAGCCGCCAACACAGCCTCTTTTTCCATGGCAAGGATGTCCTTCGTCTTTTCGATAGCGCTCTCCGCAAGTTCAAAATCTCGTTTGAACAGAGATTCTATCGCGTTTTCAAAGATTGAAATGGCCAGTGAGCTCATGTCAAGAATCTTCTTGAGAATTCTTTCGTCGAGATGCTTCTTCAAAGGCAGAACATTTTCGGCAATGCTGACAGCGTGATCAGCCGTTCTTTCGACTGACTTGGTTACGAGCCGGTATCCGAGGCATTCTCTTGCGTTGGCCAATCCTGTTTCTTTTATGATCGTTGGATTCTGTATAGCCATCTTGAGTTGACGAATGACGTACAGGTTGAACCGGTCAACTTCGTTATCAGTTGCCATAACATCTTTTGCAAGTTGATGGTCCGCCTTCTGCAGAGCCACTATTGCGTCCTTGTGCATCGAAGCCGTGATTATGGCCATTCTTCGCAAGGCACTTTGCACGGACAGTTCAGGATAGCTCAGCAGGACTTGTAATATCAACTCTGTCGGCGTATCCGTAACTATCTCGGTTCCCACGAGCAGATCGCGCGCAAAGCTCTTCAATGAACTCCGTTGCTTTGAAGAAAGTTGCTGTCCGTCCTGGGCTTTGATGTGCACTGTGTTGTAACCGACTAAGTAAGCAGAAACTGTTTTCCGTATTATAGGGTCAGGCAGGTCCTTTGGAGAAACCATGACGTAGGCCTCTTGCAGTGGTTCTTGTTTTATCAAGTCTGACGGCATTATTGACAATGATCCATCGTCTTCTGAACGTACGAGAATCGTACTGCTCTTCTTCAGTTGATTCTGAATTATCCATCTCTTGGGCAGAGAGATCACGTACGTTGAGCCGCCTGTCAGCTGAAGCCTTCTCGTTTCTCCTTCCTGTTTTCTGGAAGTGGGTGACACTCTACTCATATTTATAGTCAACTACAATCTATTTATTAAATGCTTCTCTATATAGTTTATAAAGAATATATAAGCAACATATATAATTCTGCTCAACCTCTTAAGAGTTGAAAATTAAAATGAAAAACGAAGAGATGTTAAAAATGAACTCGATAAACGCAACTACGCGGAAACTGAGGTATAAAAAATGAAAAATACATACGTAATCGCCTTAGCAGCAGTAGTACTCGTCATAGTCATAGGAGGCGTGTTTGCCTACACGTATCTGGGGCGATCAGCAGCATCAACGCCTACGCCAAAACTAGCGGCTGCAACCCTTAACGGAGCAGGAAGTACACTTGTCTACCCGCTAATGTCTGTTTGGGAATCAGTCTATGCAGGAGTCGAACCCCAAATAAAAGTTAACTACAATCCTGTTGGAAGCGGTACCGGAATTACTGACTTTCAAGATCAAATTGTCGATTTTGGCGGATCGGATGCACCAATGACTGCGGCACAGTATGCGGCACTTCCTTCAGGCACAACGGCTCTAACCATACCAATATCCGCCAGCGCAGTGGTACCAGCATATAACTTAAAGCTTGCCAACGGTTCAATCTGTGGGAACGGTCTCAATTTCACCGGCACAGTTCTAGCAAATATTTTCTTGGGAACCATAACTACATGGAACGACACACAAATTCAAAGTCTAAACCCAACAATACCTTTGCCTGATACACCAATAACCACGGTTCATCGATCTGACGGAAGCGGAACCATGTTCGCCTTCACTGATTTCTTATCCGAAGCAAGCCCAACATGGAACAAAACGGCTGGAAAGAGTACGTCTGCAACCATTTGGCCAACCATTCCACTTGAAATCGCAGCTCCTAAAAATGCTGGTGTAGCAGCTGCCATTGCTGGTAACAATGGCGCGATCGGTCCGCTTGAAATTGCCTATATACTTGAAAACACAGGTCAAACCTCACTTTACTATGGCACCGTTCAAAATGCTGCAGGCAACTTCATCCTAGCTAACGTGACAAACATAGCAGCCGCGCTTCAAGCCGGAGCCTCTTTTGGTCTTCCAGCGGGAAATGCTGCATGGACAAGTGTCTCTATGGTCGACAACGTATACGGCGATGCAGCAGCCACTAATATCTACCCAATTGTGACCTTAACTTACGCTCTGGTATATGAACAACAGTCTAGTTATACTCAAGGTGCAGCTCTCGTCAACTTCACTTCATGGATTGTGAACTCAGGCCAAACAGATGGACAAGGGTTAGGCTACGTCGCATTGCCAGCTAACATAGTCGCTGTTGACAACGCAACGATCAAGTTGATAACCTACGACGGAACGCCAATACAAAGCTAGAATTTAATAGGCTATTCCTCCCCAATTTTTTATACTAACCAAGAAATACTGAGGACCGCAAAATTGCAATTCAAACTGTCAAGAGGAGATACAATATTGAAAATCGTTCTTGCAGCTGCAGCTTTATGCATTATAGGTCTTCTTGTTGCACTTGCGGTTGAACTTTATCTGGGCGCAGCCCCCTCAATATACAAATTCGGACCAGCCTTTTTGATTGGATCAAAGTGGGATTCAGGTAAGGATGTATTTGGTGCTTTGCCGTTTATTTACGGAACACTGTTAACATCAGCGATTGCTATTGTCATAGGACTCCCAATTAGCCTGGGAGTAGCTATCTTTATCTCAGAGAAGCTAAAAAGCCATCAAACCTTTGGTTATTTATTAGGAACAATAGTTGATCTCCTAGCGGTTGTGCCCAGTGTTATTTACGGTCTATGGGGGATATTAATCCTAGCCCCGTTATTGCGTGATTATGTGGAAAAGCCCTTACATAATTCTCTTGGTTTCATCCCATTATTCTCGGGGACTCCTTCTACATTTAATTTTTTTACGGCTGGAATCATATTAGCTATAATGATTATTCCAACAATGTCCGCAGTTTCTAGAGATGTCTTAAATGCGGTTCCAAATAGTCAGCGCGAAGCAATGTACTCGCTTGGCGCTACAGAATGGGAAGTCACACAGAAAAGCGTCTTGCCCTATGCCAGGTCAGGTATATTTGGTGCGTTTGTTTTGGGGCTGGGACGTGCTGTCGGTGAAACAATGGCTGTTACCATGGTGATCGGCAACATTCCCACAATTACTCCGAATTTGTTTTCGACTGGCCAAACTTTATCTTCGCTAATAGCAAATGAATTCGGCGAGTCTTCAGGACTTTATGAATCCGCCATAATTGAAATAGGACTAATCCTGTTTCTTGTAGCTTTATTAATTAATGTTTTTGCCCGACTTTTGCTTTGGAGGATGACTCATGGAACACAAGTTAAGGTTTGAGAGGGGTTGCGGTAATGACAAAATCTAATCTGCCTACGAGTATTTCACTCTGGCGAAAAATCGTTAACAAGTTAATGACCATATTAGTGATAGTAGCCGTTGTTCTAGCCGTAGTACCCCTAATATTAATTCTCGGAGACGTTTTCATACGAGGAGGGTCAGCCATAAATCTAACGTTCTTAACTCATTTGCAGACTGCAATGAATTTTCCCGGCGGAGGAATAGCTAATGCACTAGTTGGTTCTTTTACAATGGTGGGTTTAGCTGCCCTTATTTCTATACCAATTGGTGTTGGAGCAGGTATCTTTTTTTCAGAATGGTCTTCATCTAAGCTTTCCACAGTTTCAGGTTTCATGAACGATGTGCTTACTGGATTTCCTTCAATGGTGATAGGGCTGTTCGTTTTCGTTATAATTGTGATGACTACCAAAGAATTTTCTGCTTTTGCAGGTGCTGTCGCTTTAAGTTTCGTAATGATTCCTATTATTGCAAGGACGACAGGTGAATCTCTTAAGCTTGTTCCAATGACATTAAGAGAAGCCTCGATGGCTCTTGGAATCCCAAGATGGAAAACCGTGCTCAGCGTCGTTATAAGTACAGGGAAAAATGGACTCTTGACTGGCATACTGTTGGCAGTGGCGCGTGCAACAGGAGAGACAGCTCCATTACTATTAACAGCGGGCTACAGCAATTACATTGCATTAAGTTTATTTCAGCAAACAGGCTCATTAACAGTTCTCATTTACAATTACGGTACTTCTTCGAGCGCATCTTGGCAGACTCAGGCGTGGGGAGCAGCTTTAGTCCTTATACTCATCATGCTTGCACTGAATCTTTCGGTCAGGCTTATTATTGGAAGAAAACTAACAGAAACAAGGATGGTATATGTATAGTAAGGTGAAAGGATGAAAATTCAAAAGGCGACATACAAAATCAAGTTAGGAGGGACGATCAAAAATAAGTAACTACGAAAACCTAGGTTTATCGACGGTTAAGCTGGCAACGAAAGACTTGAAAGCTAAATTTGGCAAAGTACAAGTTCTGAATGGAATCAACTTAGAGTTCCGTGAAAATAGCATAACTGCTATTATGGGTCCTTCTGGATGTGGAAAAACTACGTTGATAAGATGCCTTAACCGGATTCACGAATTGACTCCAAACGCAAAAGTCGAAGGAGAGGTCATTTTAGATGGAGTAAACATCTATTCTCCACGAGTTGATCCAGTTTTAATTCGCAGAAGGATAGGCATGGTCTTCCAGAAGGCCAATCCCTTTCCTACGATGTCTATATACGATAATGTGATAGCAGGCTTGAAACTCAGTGGTGTGAGAAATAAAGAGAAGCTCGACAGCGTGGCAGAAAGAAGTCTTCGAATGGCTTTCCTTTGGGACGAAGTCAAAGATGATCTCAAGAAACCGGGAGTTGACTTGTCTGGGGGGCAACAGCAGAGGCTATGCATAGCGCGAGCCCTTGCGGTTGAGCCAGAAGTTATTCTTATGGATGAGCCCTGCTCAGCTCTTGACCCAGTTGCTACCGCGAAAATTGAGGAATCAGTTATGTTGCTTAAACAGGATTATACGATAGTGATTGTGACGCATAATATGCAGCAAGCCGCACGTGTTTCGGACTTTACCGCTTTTATGTACTTAGGTGAACTTGTGGAGTTCGGTGACACAACGAGCATGTTTGAAAACCCAAAAAGTGAGTTAACAGAGAAATATCTAACTGGGAAATTTGGTTAGGTGAAGACGCATGAGCAGATTGCTGGACGCCGGTTTAGAACAACTAACGGCTATCGTTTTGAAGATGGGTGAGGCCGCTGAAAAAGCAGTTAGGACGTCTATCGCAGGGTTCATGGATGGCAGGGACGTAAGTGAACAAGTTAGAGAACTGTCGGAAATGCTGGTTACGATGACCGTCAGTGTTGAAGACAAGGCATTCGAGCTGATAGTGAAGTATCAGCCTGTTGCGTCGGACTTGAGGATAATAAATTCCTACATGAAAATCGCCTACGATTTTGAAAGGTACGGCCGCTATGCCTGGGACATCTCTTTTACCCACCGAAAATTCGCTACCTCAGAGAAATGCGCATACTCATGGGACACCATGGAAAAGATGACCGAGAAAACGTTGCATATGGTTCGGACGAGCATAAAAGCCCTAAGAACTAATGATGGAGAATTGGTCAAGTCTCTTGCAAGCACTGAGAGCGAGGTTGACGAGATGTACTCCAACTATCTGGACAAGTTGTCAAAGGCTCCTCCTACCACAAAATGCATAGTCTGCAACCTCCTAGTAGTTAGGTACCTTGAGAGAATAGCGGACCACGCAACTTACGTTGGTGAAGCGATTTATTACATCGCAAGCGGCGAGAAAATAAGTCTAAGGTAGAACTTGCTGCGAGGTTTTGGTCCTGAGAAAGGTTATAAGCACATGTGGAAAGGTAGTTTTAGCGGAGATGTAGAACTTGGAAAGAAGAAGCTATGCATGGTTTGAAAAGCGTCGCAGGACAAAAGCTTTGGACTTAGCTCAAGAGCAGATAGCGAAAGCAATCGACACTGTAACCCTGTTACATCAGGCAACGAAGGGCATTGCAGAAGGGAAGACAAAAGAAGCGATGCAGCGAATTGAGATTCTCTTCAAGACTGAAGAAGAGGTGGACCGTCTGCGAATGGACGTTTTCAAGGAGCTGTCAAAGGGTGCGGCCTTGGTTGCTGACTATCGTGAGGACCTGCTTCATCTTGTTAAAAGGCTCGACACTCTAGCTGATGATGTGAAGGACGCAGCAAGATGCATGGAAATGCTCGCAGACACTCAGATTCCGCAGGAACTCTGCGAAAACACGGTGTGTATGACATCGGACCTGGTCGATTGCGCCCGTGCCCTACATAACAGCATCGAGAAGATCTCGGTGGCTCCGGCAGAAGCAACAGAAGGTTCCAAAAAAGTCGAAGAGATTGAGCATCGAATTGACGACGATTATCTCAAGACAAAGAAATTGTTCATCAAATACGGAGGGCAGATGAACGCGGGCACAATGGTAATCTTCGACGATTTGATCGAGTTCATCGAACAGGCTGCTGACATGTGTGCAGACACGGCTGACTACATCGTCATACTTTCCAACAGGGAATAGCGCGCGCGAGTTGGAAAATCTATAGATTGAAAATCCCGCGTGTGTCGTGGCTACTTCGCCAGTGCAGTTGAACGTTGAAGTGATAACTGATCCCGCAGAAGTTCTGAGGTTTGTCGCTCAGGATGGTACGCACAAATCGTGTGTCCGCTCGCGTCTAACTAAAGTCAAACAAAGAAAGAAAAGGCGAGGTACTCGCCAAATGGGTACTTGGTTTTTTTAGGATTTCTGTTTCTAATCCTTTGCCAGCGTTATTTCCATTGTAGAAACCGCTCTTGCACCGCTTTCGCCTTCCCTGGCGGGCATCTGCTCTGTTCCTATGGCGATCTTTGAAACCTTCAGGTCCTTGAGGAAGCGGCTTCTCGTTATCTCAGCAACGTCCACCGCTGTCGTGATTGCTTGTCCTCTTGCCTTCAGTGTTATCTCTTTGCTGTTGGATGCCGATAGGCTGGTTATGATCGCCAAGACGTAGCTCATTGCTGGTTTCCTGCCAATGAAAACAATCTTCGCACTTTCTGACATTTTTCTTCACTCCTTTTGTTTTTAATTGTGTGTAGCGTTGTGTCTCTGTCTCATGTTCTCAACAGAACGCTACCGCGCCTTAATAATGCGCAACTCTCCTTTATAAACGCGATGAAAACAAACTTCTATTCGATTCCTCTATACAAAATCTGCTCAAGGACCGTCAATGATCAAGATTGGTTGCTCCACCATCCGTGTTGCCACACATTTACTCGTTTATAGTCTGAAGTTAGTTTTTTCTGTGAAATTCGTGGACGCGAGACAATGACAAGTCTCTTATGTTGTAACTCGACTGATAACAGGAGGCTGAGAGGTGAATTCACTGATGGGGTTTGTGAAAGTAGCTTCGACAAAGGACCTGAAACCGGGTGAAATGATCGATGCTGGCGCGGGAGAAAAAGAGATCTGTGTTGCCAACATGGGAGGCAAGTACTACGCGATTGGCAATCGTTGCACGCATATGGGTTGCTTGCTTTCAGACGGTACGCTGAGGGGAGAGAACGTAACGTGTCCGTGTCACGGTTCAGTTTTCAACGTTCTAACGGGAGCCGTGGTGAAAGGACCTGCACAAAAATCTGAACCCGCATATGGAGTAAGGATAGAAGAAGACCAGGTCTTGATCGACGTGTGAATGGGCAGCTGCGCCGTTTAAGCAAGCACACCGAGTGAGTCTATAGGCTTTTTAGGAAGCCTCTGGTAACGTCTCTCGCGGATTGAAGAAGTGGGTGTTTTATTTCTGTTAGAGCTCCAAACTTTCTCAGTCTGTCGACTCTGAAGTAGATAGGCGGATGTGGATCAAAGCTTATCCATTCTTGAATGCGATACGAGGGGATCCGCTCATTGAGAAGTCTTTTGAACCCTATTTCTTCTAGGGCGTTGGCCAGAATGTTGGGTTGTCCCATCACCATCGCTGACGTTAAGTCTGCTCTTGCTTCGAAGAACTTGGCGATGAAATACGTGATCGTCGACAGCACCCAGAAATATATGAGGAGAAGAATAAGGGAGCTTGTGGGAAAGAATCCGAAGATCACGTAGAACCATAGAAGGTATTGGACAGCAGATAGTCCGTAGAGCCAGAAGGGATCACGTCCCCTTAGGTGTCCAAATTCGTGTCCTAGGACGCTGAGAAGCTCGTCTTCCTCAAGTTGTACGAGAGCCCCCGTAGTAATTAAAACTACTCCTCGGCTTGGGCTTGGGCCAGAGGCAGCTGCGTTAGGAGCCAAAGTGTTGGTTACCACGATCTTGGGCACTTTAAAATGGAATTTGTCTGCCACCTTTTTCACTAGTTCGTAAACATTCACTTTTGTTGAAGACAGATTCTCTGGGCTGCACTCAAGCCCATACTTTTTAAAAATCTGCCCAGTCGTCTCGCAGTTGATTTCCCCGTTCTTGGCGATTGTCTCTTGATAAATCTCTTTCTTCATTTCGGCAACCTTTTCAGGAGGGTACTTCTGCCTGAAACCGTCCTGTTCTTCAACCGGCAGGCTGTATTCAAGAATATGTATGGTCGGGTTCTCTTCGGTGATTCGCCAGTCTGACGTTCTTTCAATAAACTTTGGTGAATACACCACGAAGATGAACATAAGCACCAGCAGGACAATCGGCGTGTACGGGCCGATAAGGAAGAACAGGAACAAGCCTAGCGTGATGAATATGACGAAGAGGAAAACTTGCGTCTCGAGAAAAATGCGGTTCAACGGTTTCCTTTCCTTGCCAGACATCTTTTCTGGCACAATCCTCTCACCTTCTCGCCACGCAAAGAAGAGTGTGCCCCCTCTAACCTTTTCTTCAAATGATTCAACTGAGATCACGAGGTCCTGCCTAACTTGGGTCATCGTTTCTTCCGAGACGTTCTCACTTAACGGCGTCATGTTTACGTCAATCGGCTTCCCACCCTTGACCGCTACTTCTAGAACGCGTGTTCCAGACTGATCCAAGGTTGTGAAGGTGAGGGAAGAACGGCCGTCGACTGTGGCTCTTGAGATGTTGGCAAACCTTTGTTGTTGGGGCATGAGATATTTTTGATAAATGAAGTCCAACAAGTTTCCCATGTAGCTTTCGGGAATTTCCATGTCAATCGAGAAGGAAACAGCTTTGTTGGACATTTCTGTTCATCTTTCAGCCGCGTATACATTTCAGTCTCTTACCAACATGTTCATTATAAAGTTGACCGTTAGACAGGCACAGCCGGAGCAGTCGGGAATCTATTGCTGTTCCATGAAAGCGACAAATTCTTGAAGGGTGCGTTTTTGAAGTGTGTAGTTCGACCGCCTTTCTTCACCGATTGTTGAGTTGGGCTTCGGTCCGTAGTCGTGTCCCGGATAGACTTCGACGTTGTCGTCAAGTTTCATCAGCTTGTCAAAGAGGTTGTGATACATGTCCTCAGAACTTCCGTCGCCAAAATCTGTTCTTCCGCACTCGCCTACGAAGAGAGTGTCACCGGTGAGTACTTTGCCATCGACCAGTAAGCATATGCTATCTCGGCTGTGTCCTGGGGTGTGAACGACCTTGATTAAGACTTTGCCAAGCTTCAAAATGTCGCCTTCAACCACTGCTGTGTCCTTCCTAGCTTTTGAGAGCTTGTGGGCGACGATTTTTGCGCCGAAGGCTGACCTGATGTCTTCATTGCCCGCCGTGTGGTCCCCGTGACTGTGCGTGTTTATGACATACTTAGCCGTCAGGTTCTGGCTGTGCAACAAAAGGCTTATTGCGTCGACGTTATAACTGGGGTCAACGACCGCGGCTTCTCTGCTGTCCTCATCTGCGATGACATAGGAGAAGTTGTCGCCTCGATATTTGATCTGTTTAAAAAACATGGTAGACACCATCATGCTATACTATTCTTTCCGAATATATTGTTCTGTTGGAAGATGCTCCACCTTCATTCCTAGGTCAGCCAGATCCTTCAAGTTTCCAACGCATCCGACGCTTGCGTCAATGTTGCGGTGTACAGGATGGAACCACATGTTCTTTGGCACGAGGTTGAACTGTAAAGGAATCCTGACTGTGACGCCGTATTTTTCGTTCAGATCCTTGAACAAGGAACCTGTTGAGCATGCCAGTCGCGTCGTAGTATAGCTCTTCAACAACTCTGAAGCGCCGAAGGCTCCGATGCCGTGCCACAGAACAGCGTTTTCCGGTGACGTCAGAGAGTACAGGAAGAACTGGGGTGAAGACGGCGTTTCCTTGAAGTTGTAATTCACCAACTTTTCACCTTCCACCGTGAAACTGTCATCAGCTTTTGCCAGGCTGATGTCAGAAGGGTCGATCGCATTCGGGTAAAGCAGCGTCGTTCGATAGTCAACTTTGACGCTTTTGAGCTTGGCCCCGTCGAAGTAGATCCTCCCTCTAACGGCACGTTTTGACCCATAGCCCTTCGGCGAATGTGGAACCGTTAAAAGTGTGGTCAGGTTCTTCATGCTTCTGCCCATGCATCTGTAAACTAGCTCAACCGACGAATAGTCCTTGTGAGCCTCTCTTATGATGTAGTGCAGCAAGCCGTCTGATGACTCTTTTTCCAGAGCACTCAGTGGCAACCGCATCGAGTAAAGAAGTAGGTCGATGCCGAAAGCCTCTGACAGTTTTTCTAAGTGTTCGTATTTCACGGCGTCTATCATGTCCACGTAGCTGTTGTTGCAGGACTTGAGGTGGCGGTCTATCCTTTCAACTTCGCCCTTGCAGAAAAGTGACCCTTCATATTTCTGTGCGAACTGCTGGTCTATCTCAAGTTTCTCTGTTTTCACAGCAGCGGCCGGAAAGGCACTTTGGCCGCTGTTCACTATAGACTCTTTGAGCGGGTTCATCGAATACCTGTCAGCCTCGATATCGTCGGTGTTCAGCAGGAAAGAGACGACGACTCCATCAGGAGGCTTTTTCAGCAATGCGCATATTTCTTCCGTGTCCTGCACGGTCGGCTCATGCAACCCACGCTGGTGAAAGTAGTTGGCGCAGACCTCAAGCAGACGTGTGGCTATGATTCCCTGAACCTCTTCAACCGTGAGCTGCGGGTTTGAGTACTCAACTGAGCATCTTAGGAAGAAGTGTGAGCCGTCAGGCGTGACGTCGTTTCTCTGCCCTTTCTTGAGGTAATACAGGTTGACGGGTTTTCTTCTATCCTCTTTGAACGTGCCGAGTTCTCGCACTAGGGCCTCGACACAAGGCCATGAACTCTTCAGAAAGTCTTCAACGATTATTCTGCACAGGTTGGACGACAACTAATAATCACCCTCTCTCCAAAGATTCGGCCATGTAGACGCAATCCTCAGTGGCCGATGGACCATGGAACATCCTTTCCACGCTGAAGCTTTCATGAAAGCCAGATTCCTGCAACATGGAAACAATCCGCTTTTCCCTTTTCGGAACAAACACAGACGCTTCGAGACCCTCCAGCGCGCTTAAAGTAGCTCTTAACAGATCGACTGCCGTCTTGGCCTGTCCCCTCTTACACGCTAGGGGCCCCAATTCAGCCAATCCCCTGTACACTTTTGCGACCGCGAACCCCGAGATCTGCCCATCTTCGGTAGATACGAAGCATAGATTGTCACGGTCCATGAGAATCGGTTCAAGCATCTTTCTGCGGGATGCGCCGAAACAAGACTGGTCAAAGGCGATGACCTCCGCCAGTTCTTGTTTTGCAGCTTTCCTCACATTAGCCCCGAATGGCGAAGAAAAGCCTTTTCCCTTCAACACTGTGAACTCAGAGTCGCATTCAAAGCCGAGTCTCTTGTAGAACGGGATTTTCTCGATGTACGCGTACAAGCCGACGGTGTCAACGTTTTTTTCTGTCAAGTACTTAAGAGCGTGCTTGACCAGCAGTGTTCCTCCACCCTTATTCCTTTTGCTCTCATCAACGATGAGGTTTCCAAACCAGCCGAGCTTGCTAAAGCTCACGGTGGTAGCGATTCCCACCCTGTCCGAATTGTCAAGAAGCACAAAACACCCCTCTGGTTCCAACTCCATCATGAATTCAAAGTCTTGCTCCGCCAACCCCCAGCCCATCAGGCCGGTGATGCGGACGGCGAACTCGAAATCTGCCCTTGACATGTTCCTTGCGTGAAACACCATACGCTAGCCCTCTTCACGATGGATTGACGATTCTCAAGACTTATACGAGAGGATAAACTTTACTAACGTACTCTGTTCATGATGAAGACCACAGGAAGGACAAACAACGGTAACGCCACGCTTGCACGTGAGAATAGTCCGCAAGGCTCCAGTATCGACATACCCGTTCAAAGATTACTTCAGCGGTTTCGACACGGTTGAAGCCGTGAAAAGGATCTTCGGCGAAAAGACGGATGAGGTTCTGTCAAATCTGAGGGTTGAGTTCATTGGGAGAAGAGGCTACATGGGCGTCAGCGAGGTCGACGGGCACCTTATAGCCAGCGCAGACTATTTATGCAGAGGCAACAGGGTCGACATATACCTCGACATAATCCATGAGTTAGTTCACGTTAAGCAGTTTGCCGAAGGGAAGGAGCTTTTTGACCACAACTACTCCTACACAGAAAGGCCGACAGAGGTCGAGGCCTACCGGTGTGCAGTTGAGGAGGCAAGAAGACTGGGGATGAGTGACAAGAGAATCTGTGCTTACCTGAAGACCGAGTGGATGAGTGACGACGACTTCAGGCGGCTCGCGAAGGCCGTAAACGTCCGCTGCGCGAAAAGACCGGGAAACAGAAGTATCCACAGAGCCAGTTAACGGCATTTGTGTTATTAGAAAAAGGACAAGCTGAAGACCGCAAGAGACTAGTGGCGGAATTTAATCCGTAGCTACTCCAAAAGAGCAATATTTCGATTCTGCAGAGTTACTGGTGGGAATAAGGATGTTGAACGTTGCGACTTGGAGAGTGCAGCGCCAGTGAAAGGCTTGACCGAAGGTGCACACTTGGTGGGGGTAGACTTGGGAGGTACCCGTGTGAGAGTTGTGCTCTCGGACGAAAAGGGCAACTTCGTTGAGAAGAGAAGCGAAGAGGTTGACAAGAGAAACGCCGAGGCGATCACTGACCAGATAGTCAAGCTTACTCGTTTCTTATGCGCTAAACATGGCTTTGACGTCAAATCCTTACGGGGAGTAGGGATCGTGTCGGCGGGTCCTCTGATCCAAGAAGAGGGCGTGCTCTTCAAACCCCCAAACCTGCCGTTTGACCGTGTACCCATCACGAAGCCCATCACAGAAAAGCTGGGCATACCAGCATGTTTGATCAACGATTGTGCCGGGGCGGTTCTGGGCGAAAACATGTTCGGCGCCGCAAAAGGGCTGGACAACTGCGTTTACGTAACGATAAGCACCGGTTTAGGCTGCGGAGCGATTGTTAACGGCACTTTGCTCTTGGGAAAAGATGGGAACGCCCATGAAGTCGGTCATTTCGTCATAGACTCTCAAGGCAGGCTGACATGTGGCTGCGGAAGACGCGGCCACTGGGAAGCTTACTGCTCTGGGAGAAACATTCCGAACTATGTCAGAATGCGACTCAAAGAAATGCATGCAAAAACGGTGAAGGAAAGTTTGCTGTTCAAGACATTAGAAGGCGACCTGTCGAGGTTGGTTGCAGCTGACCTGTTCGCCTGTGCAAAAAAGGGCGATGGCCTGTCTGTCAAATTCGTCAACGAAATTGGGGTTCTGAACGCGATGGGCTTCGCGAGCGTGATAAACGCCTACGATCCGTCCCTGATCACGGTAGGTGGTACTGTAACATTGAGGAACAAGAAAATGATTCTCTCTCCAATCAAAAAATACGTGAAGGACTACGCGATAAACAGGGTTCCGAAGATTATGGTTACACCTCTGGGCGAAAATGTCGGTGTTTACGGAGCTGTTGCAGCTGTTCTAAAATACATACCATCCGCTGTGAAATAGTCAGAAAAAATGCGATATTTGGTCAACGGACCAAAATCAGAACCGTTGCAAATTGTCAGCCCAGGATCGTGGAAGTGCTCGTAGGATTTGAAACGCCCAAGCACGTGAAGATGCAACACAGGGGTGCTCATTCTTCTCAAGGATGCACTAGTACTGGTGTGACGGCCTCATCTAGTTCTCGTATTCAAATTTCGACTTCGACGAGATGTGTGTCAACTTATTGGGAGCTACTTGGTTGTTGTTGTTGCGGTTGTTGCGGTTGTTGCGGTTGTTGCCTTTGGCGTTTCCTTTTTCATCAGGGCCCATGCTGCTATTATGATGCCAATCAAACCGATGAGTCCGAACAAGCCGTAGACGTACAGATGTCTCCCTCCTAGACTGGGGGTGAAGTCGTAGGCGTTGAAGAGTTGAATTCCACCTAGTATTAGCGCGATGATAATCAGTAGTGCGCCGAGGCCCAGACCTATAGTCTTGCTGTTCAATCTTTCAACCTCTTGCCTAGGCGTTTAGAAGTAGGTGATATTTAAATTACTCGTAACTGAAGGCGCAACTGCGCGCTTGAGAGGATACGCTTTGACCTTTGATCCTTGACTCACTGCTAGCGCGCGCTTTAAAGTCCATTTTCTTAGAACAAAACTCAGAAAACAATTGCGCCACATGTGGACGACTTGGCAATGTTAACGTGAGCGTGCGGCATGCCCTTTGTGAAAGTGCAATGAATAGATGGAAAGCTGTCAAGCTCGTTGCTTAAGTGTTGCAGGTCAGATGCCTATCCGACAAGGCTTTAAGTCTTATATCCTGTTATTCAGAATATTCTCGAAGAAGTGTTTGTGGGGAATGATTGAAGCTATGTTGAAACGTTTTGCAGTGGTTTTCATGGCATTGATAGTTGTTGTAAGCGTTAACAGTGTTGTCTTCAGAGTCTCTGCTGTTCCGAATTCAAGTTTGCCTCAATCAACGGGGCATAATGGTCTTGCCTCGTCCAATGGTGATCCATCTCAACTGGTTATAGGCGTAAACCATACAATCCCATGGGCTTATGACGAATTGACAGGTCTTGTTCTGAGGACAGGAGGAGAAAGCGTCGGCAACGTTTCAGTTGAAGGGCAGACTATCGCAATAGTTGTCAACGTGCCCTCAAACAATTTCTCAATTCTCTCGAATGAGCTCCAAAGAACAGGGCTGGCCAGATATGTGGAACCGAACATGGTGTTCCAGGAACAGTTTGTTCCAAACGACCCGTACTACGTTTATCAGTGGGCTCTACCGAAGATTCAGGCTAGCTGGGCTTGGAACACAACCACAGGGAACTCGTCCATACTCGTGGCCATTGTCGATACCGGGATTGATTATAACCATCCTGACCTAGCTGGCAACTACGTTCCGCTTGGCTATAACTGGATTAATAACAGCAATAATACGATGGACGACAATGGACACGGAACAGCTGTTGCTGGAGTAATCGCAGCAGTTCTGAACAATTCGGTGGGCATTGCAGGGATTGCTCAGGTTAGCATCATGGTTGAAAAAGCTTTGAACGCGAGTGGCATAGGCGTTGAAACCGACTTGGCGAATGCCATATTCGACGCAGTGGAAAAAGGTGCGCGCATTCTGAGTCTTAGCTGGGGCAGTAATTTTGACAGTTCGCTGATTCATGATGCGATTAGCTACGCGTACCAGCATGGGGTTTTGGTGATTGCTGCGGCAGGAAACTCGAATTCTAATGTGAAGGTTTACCCCGCGGCCTACGACGAGGTTGTCGCTGTTGCTGCCACAGACGAGTCAGATAGGGAGGCGACGTTCTCAAACTGGGGAAGCTGGATTGGGGTTTCGGCGCCTGGAGTTAACATTTTTTCAACGATGCCCACGTACAATGTGACACTGAACGGTTACCCCTACTATGAGTCTATGAACTATGATTATTTGAGTGGCACGTCGTTGGCTTGTCCGCAGGCCGCAGGTGTGGCTGCTCTGATTTGGAGCGCGTTTCCCAACGCGACGAGAGACTGGGTCAGAGGTCAATTAAGCTTCACGTGTGACGATTTGGGAGTCCCTGGCTTCGACGTGATCTACGGTGCTGGAAGGGTTAACGCAATGAAAGCCGTTGAACAGCAACCATTACAGCATAATGTGTTCCTGTACAGGTATGATATGCCAACGTTTATTCAGCCTGGAGATATCGTTCCGATCAGCGTAACCGTTCTTGATTTTGGATCAAGCAACGAAAGCAACGTTAACGTAAGCCTTCTTGTCGATGGGAGCGTTGTTGATTCAACATTCATTCACGCTTTGGCAAGTGACTCGTTCGCCGCTCCAGTTACGCTTCTGTGGAATCCTCTTGAAATTGGGACCTACAATGTGACCATGTACGTTCAGCCCGTCACTGGTGAAACCATTGTCAGCGACAATGTAATATCAGTTCAGGTCAACGTGAATTTCTTGCTTACCTTGAGTCCGTCACGAGGACCCGTGGGAACCGGCGTAACGGCGACGGGCGTCCAGTTTACTCCCAACAGTGTAGTGGAAATCACGTTTAATGACATGTTTTTGGGCTATGCGGCCACAGATGGCTCTGGCGATTTCACGTTCACGTTCAACGTGCCATTTTCGACGGCTCAAACGTGGGTCGTCAAGGCTTTTGACGCTAACGTCTTTGCTGAAACCGACTTCACCGTTGTCGATGTCACTCCGCTGAACGTTCAGGTAGATGTTGGCGCGCTTCAATTCAGAGGCGAAGTTGTCACGTTTCAGATCTACACGGCTTTCAACGGGTCCGCAGTCAACGCCACGGTTACAAGCGCCTTGCTGTACAAGCCTGACGGTTCGAACCAAACATTGACGGTTCAACCCGTTGCAGAAGGGCTTTTCGAGGCTTCCTACACGTTGCCCGCGGATGCTCAGACAGGCTCCTACGCGTTGGTCATAACCGCGGACTACTCGTCAAGCGTGGTTCAATCTGTGGGAACGGCGTTCAAATCATTCTTGGTGAGCCCAACCCTCTCAGGGTGGAACGCCATGCTCACCAGCGTCAACCAAACTGTCGGAACAATCCAGACAGATGTGGGCTTAGTGAACGTGCGCCTTGACGCGCTTAACCTGACTCTAGCGCGCATTGAGGGAGACGTTGTAACGCTTAACTCCTCTTTGGGGACGATTCAGTCTGACTTGGAAACGATAGGGTTCGAAGTCACGGCGATAAACGGGACGACAGCAACCATGGAAACTGTTCTAGGCACGGTTAACGGAACAGTGACTTCAATTAGGGATGAGGAAGCAACTATCATAATTCAAGGAATCGGACAGGTTGAAAGTGACGTTTCCAGTTTGAAGGTTGCGCAGGGAAACTGGGCGATACCGCAGTACGCCATTCTAGCCTCAGCGCTGGTAGCAGCGGCATGTGCGTTGCTGGCGGTTGTGATGCTCAGGCGCAGGAGAGTAGCTGCGCGTGCACAAGAAGAACCCAAGAGTCCTGAGAGTCCACCTGAGAGCTCCGGCCAGGATTTGACCCCGGGGCAAGAGGGCGTCACCTGATTTTTTCTCGTACGACTTTTATCTAACACGACGACTAGGTAGACTGCTGTTGAGGCATAAGGATTTCTTACGGGCTCGCTTCATATGAATGGCTCTTTGCAGAATAGTCGAGTTGAGTTTTAAACGTTTTTATTTATCTAGTAGGGTATCTTCCTTTTTGAAAAGCCGTGTGAAGACTATTTTCTTCTGCCGAACGCCCAAGTTCCGATTGCTATCATGGCAAGATCGAAGCAGGTCACCACGAGGAGTTCGAGGTAGAGGGGGTACAGGGGCTGCCACGACCCGCCGAGGATCACTGTTCTCAAAGCGTCAACGGCATAAGTGAACGGGTTGCAGCTTGCGACTATCTGCAACCAGCTTGGAACACCCGGGCCCCGAATAAGGAATAGTGCCCCACTCAGGAAGAACATTGGCATGTTAATGAAGTTCACGATCAACCCGAAGCTTTCCAAGCTTCCTATGAAACTGGCCACTGTAAGCCCGATGCTTACCAGTCCAAACGTTATTAGAATCATGATTGGCAACGCCTCTCCAAGAATCAAAGGATTGAAAGTTATCCCCAAAAGTGCGCCCAGCACGAATACGAGTATTCCCTGAATCATGGCATCCGTGCTGGCACCCAGCAGCTTGCCTGTAAAAACGGAAAAACGCGAAATCGGTGCCACCATTATTTCCTTTAGAAAACCGAATTCTCTGTCCCATATCACGGAGATGCCTATAAACATCGACGTAAAAAGAAGTGTTTGTCCAATAATTCCAGGAAAGATGTACTGTTGATAGGTTAGCCCGGGGATCGGGATCCGAATCAAAGCGCTGAGGGCGCTCCCAAATATCACGAGCCACAGTAGCGGCTGAACAAAGCTACTCACGATTCTTGCCCTGTCCCTGAGGTAGCGCTTGATCTCGCGTAGCCAAAGGGTGTAAATCCCCCTGATCTCGGTCATTTGATGCGCCTCCTTCGAACAGCCGCCATACCATGCAGCTCCTCACCACCTTCAACACGAATCGCCCGACCAGTATAGTGTAAGAAAACATCTCCAAGGTTCGGCTCTCGCAACGAGACCGACTCAATGAAAATGCCGCTTTTCGCCGCCACTTCCACTATCCTGGGCAACAGAGCCTTTCCACCACGAACCGTGAGTTCAAGTCCGCCGCCCACTACGTTGGTCCTCAGAATGCCCGCAGTCCCAGCAACAACAGAAGAGAACTTCGACGCCTCCTTGGTGTTCACCGTTATAACGTCACCCTCAAGCGTTAGCTTCAACGCGGCAGGAGTATCTGAAGCCACAATCTTACCGTAATCCATAATCGCTATGCGGTCAGAAAGCCTGTCAGCCTCATCCATGTAATGTGTCGTTAAAACCATGGTAACGTCATGAGCTTTTCTCAACCCCTCAATGTGCGACCAAATGTGCTCCCGCGTCTGAGGATCAAGTCCAATCGTAGGCTCGTCCAGAAACAAAACCTTTGGAGAATGAATCAGCCCCCTCGCAATCTCCAACCGCCGCCGCATCCCGCCCGAATAAGTGCGCATTAGATCGTCAGCTCTGTCCTCAAGCTCAACAAGCTTCAAAACGCTGTCAATACGCGACTTCTGTTCACCCGGCGGCACACCATATAGATTGGCATGCATGTAAAGGTTTTCGCGTCCCGTCAGCCTGTCATCAATACTTGGATCTTGAAAAACAATTCCTATCGACTTCCGCACTTGCATATCCTGCTTGACAACATCAAAACCATTGACCCTCGCGGTTCCAGAAGTAGGTTTCAAAATGG
Source organism: Candidatus Bathyarchaeota archaeon (assembly GCA_963707955.1). Classification (GTDB taxonomy): domain Archaea; phylum Thermoproteota; class Bathyarchaeia; order Bathyarchaeales; family Bathycorpusculaceae; genus DASPPK01. The sequence continues at coordinate 1,781,532 of OY970176.1, forward strand.
CGCAAAGCATCGAAATCGTCGTCGTCTTCCCGGCCCCGTTGGGCCCCAGCAACCCAAAGACTTCCCCACGCTCAACCGAAATGTTCAGCTTGTCAACTGCCACAAGGCCGTTAAAGCGTCTTGTAAGCTCGGTCGTCTCTATAGCATTGTCCAACTGCTTCACTTTCGATTTTCACAACACTCTTAGCCAAAGAAAAAGCTAGGGCCACAATAAAAGTTTATGTTAAGACATTCTCTATCGACACCTTTCGCGTGGAAGGGGAGGAAAGGATCGCTGCTTGATTCTTGCGTTTGAGGCATCCAAGAATAGTTGGAGCAAAAAATACAAGTCTAAACTGTCTGATCAATGCCATGTGATGAAGCAGATTACCATTTTGGGTGCTGGTCTTTCGGGTCTAACTGCTGGAATAAACCTTGCAAGGAAAGGGTACGAGGTCGACGTTTACGAGAGAAATGAAGACGTGGGCATGAGGTTCAACGGTGACATGCAAGGTTTAGAGAACTGGTCTGAAAGGAAAGACATCCTAGAAGAACTGAGAGAAATGAACATTGAAATCAGCTTTGACTGTGACCCTTTTTCAAAAGTGACCCTGACCAATTGCTCAAAAACCAAGGAAATCAATTCCCAAAGACCACTGTTTTACTTGGTGAAGCGGGGTTCTTTTTGTGGGACGATTGATTATAGTCTAAAAGCACAGGCGTTGAAATTAGGCGTAAACCTGCATTTTCGACGGACACTTTCCCCGGACGAAGCTGATATTGTCGCAACAGGTCCTACATATCGGAAAGCACAGGGCATCGTTAAAGGAATTGTTTTCAACACTGATGTCGCTGACACAGCAATGGCGGTGTTTAACAACAACCTAGCTTTCAAAGGATACTCCTACCTATTAATCGCCAGAAAATACGGTTGCATCTGTACAGTAGTATTCGATGAAGTATGGCGAGCTAATGAGTGTTTTCAGAAGACAAGAGAATATTTCGTGAGAAAACTCAATCTAAACGCAAGGTCAATCAAAGAGGTTGCCGGCGTTGGAAATTTCTCATCGAAATGTGCCAAGAAAAGGATTCCCCTATACGTTGGTGAAGCTGCCGGGCTGCAGGACTTTCTCGGAGGCTTCGGAATGAGGTTTGCTATTACATCGGGTTATCTTGCAGCTCAAAGGTTTATTGAAAACAGAGACTATGGAAGAATTGCGAATAGACGTTTTCAAAACAAGTTGAAAGCAGGTGTCGTCAACAGGTATTTGTGGGAAAACGTCCTATGCAAGAGAAATTATGCGTTCCTAATCAACATTGGAGACTTTGCAAAGGTCAACATGCATTCGATGTACAATTATAGTTTGTTGCAGAGAATGATTTACCCGCTCGCTTTGGCTAACTTGAAGAAAACGTACCCTCAACTTGAATTCTAGAGCCAATTTTTCAATCGATTCTTCGGCTGAAGAAAGCATCATTCCGTAACTTGCAGACCCGGAGAGCTATTGAGGTGTTTTCCGCGCTGCAAGTTCGGTGCTTAAGAGTTAGTTGTGCTTTACACGGCGTAATGTATGTTCTTGGCAAATGTCATTTTTATCAGTGGAGGTTTGAGGCGCTCAACTTTCACTTGGGCGAACCTTCGTTTTTGATCGCCGAGGACTTCTTGTGCCTTCTCCACGGTGATTGAATGCCCGCTCACGATTCTTATGGCATGTCGCACAACGGCGCGCATGATTGGTTTGTAGTTTTCCTTCATCCAAGCTTCACTTTGCGGCGTCAGTTCGCTGTCAAGCTCGTAGATCCATACCTCACCCTGCGGTTTCAAGACTCTGAAGAGTTCATCAAAGGCTTTCGCTTGGTTTTTCCAATGATGGAAGCTCAGGGTAGCTACAACAAGATCCACGGACTCGTCGATGATGCCGATTTCTGCAGCGTCTCCTACGAGCAGTTCCAAGTTTTCTTTGCCAGCCTGCCGGGTCTTCTTCCGAGCTATCTTGATCATATCCCGCGAGATATCTAGGCCCACCATTCTCAGGTGCTGATTACGTAAAACAACCTTCTCCAGGAGATCTCCTGGGCCTGTTCCGATGTCCAGTACTGTTCCTGACGAAATTCGTCCAAGAATCTCATCTGCCACAGCGTCATGAAAGTCTTTGATTAAAGAAATTCTCTTCGATGCAAACCCATAAAATTTTGCTGCCAATCCGGTGATCGCTTCTGACATAAGCTGGCGCTGATGACAATGTGGAGACAACGAAAAATAGCTTTCTCAGGGCTCAGAACCATTTTCGGAAATGCTTGAAGATCTCTGTTCTTTTTTCAAGATGAGTGGAAATCCAGGAACCGCCTCCTTATTAGGTTGTGAGAATTGGATTCGACCGAAGCATTAACTCTAAGAGCCAGGCGAGAAATACTGTGGATAGCTGTGCGGTGAGACGATGAAAAGAAATGTTAAGCAGATTCTGAAGAGTAAGGCAACGGTAGAGGGCGCAGGTGTCAGACTCAAGCGAGTTTTTGGCTATAATGAAGTTCCTCTGTTTGACCCCTTCCTGCTCCTGGACAATTTTGGTTCAGAAAACCCTGAGGATTACATCAGGGGATTTCCATGGCACCCTCATAGAGGGATTGAAACTGTCACTTATGTGCTTAGTGGAGAAGTTGAGCATGGTGACAGCATAGGTAACAGCGGGTTGATTAGAACCGGTGACGTTCAATGGATGACTGCAGGGTCAGGGATAATCCATCAGGAAATGCCCAAGAGATATGAAGGCTTGATGCAGGGATTTCAGCTTTGGGTGAACCTGCCCGCAAAAAAGAAGATGATTGACTCAAGATACCGTGGAATCACCAAAGACCAGATTCCAGTGCTGGAAAAAGAAGGATCTGAGATCAGGGTGATAGCGGGGACCATCGATGGGACTGAGGGGCCGGTTCAAGATCTTGTGGTTGATGTTGATTATTTCGATGTGGAATTAGCTGCTTCCAAAACGTTCGAACACTCAACGGAAAGGGACCGAAACGTGTTTGCCTACGTAATTAAAGGTTCAGGCTATTTCGATGACAAACTAATCGAATCCCAACAATGTGCCCTGTTTGGTGAGGGCGACATCGTCAGAATAAAAACAAAAGATGGTATTCGCTTCTTGTTTGTATCAGGAAAGCCGTTGAAAGAACCTGTAGCTTGGGGAGGGCCTATCGTTATGAACACTCAGGAGGAGTTGGCAAAAGCCTTCCAGGAGCTTGATCAAGACACCTTCATCAGAACTGGCGGAACAGTAAAACCTTCAAGAAACTTCTATCGAAGCTAAACATAGATACAAGCTGGCAAGTGCCGTCCAAAAACTATATTTCCAACACCGCACAACCTCACGCAGTACAGTTGTGGACAATGGGGCTATGCCAGTTCCAGGAGATTCTGTGAAAGGGATGGCTGAGTGAGGTTGTACTTCGAATGATTCCGGTTGAAATCTCTTCTGTTAAGAAATCGTATGGCGACGTGAAGGCGGTTGATGGGGTTTCCTTGTCGGTTAATGAAGGCGAAGTTTTCGCTCTTCTCGGCCCAAACGGCGCTGGTAAGACAACGCTGATAGAGATTTTGGAGGGTTTGCGGAAACGAGACGAGGGTACTGTGAAGGTGCTCGGTCTTGATCCATGGGGAAACAGCTATGCGCTTCATAGGAGAATTGGGGTGATACCGCAAGACTTCACGTTCTTTGACAAAGCAAACCCTAGAGAGGCGGTGGTATACTATGCGGATCTTTTTGGTGTCAGCGTCGACGTAGATGCGATCCTGAAAGAAGTTTTACTGGACGATTCGACAGAGGTCCTTTTTGAAAATCTTTCTGGAGGGCAGAAGCAGAAGCTGGGTCTTGCGCTCGCACTCGTGAATTCTGCTGAACTTCTTTTCCTCGATGAACCGACCACGGGGCTTGATCCGAACGCGAGAAGAGCGATTTGGGACGTGATAAGAGGGTTGAAAAGTAAGGGCAGAACCGTAATTCTGACTACTCATTACCTCGACGAGGCTCAGCAGCTTTCTGACAGGGTTGCTATCATGAATCATGGGCATATAGTGGCTCTGGGAACTTCTGAGGACATCATCGAAAGTCATGGTTCGGGGGAAAGGTTGGAAATCCACGGAACCGAGGAGTTGGCCGCCTACGTCAGGGCGAACACTAATCTGAAGGCTGAGTATAACGGCAAGGGTTTGGTCAGCATAGCGATTAGTCAGAAGCATGATGCGTTGGCGGCCTTGACGGCTGTCGAGCGGTCAGGACTCGAATGGCGCGACCTTCACACACGCCGTGACAGTTTGGACGATGTGTTTGTCAAACTTGTAAGCGGAAGGATCGATGAGAAGGGCGAGATCAGAGTAGAGAATTCCGGTGAAAATTCACGTGATCAGGGGAGGCACTAGGACCAATGGCCAGCGCAAGAAGAATCGTTTCTGACCTTCGCCTGTACGGTCGGGGATATCTGAGAAATGCGGCAGGACTGTTCTTCGGTCTGATATTCCCAGTGATCCTCATACTCATTTTCGGCGCCATTTTCTCGTCAGGCTTTTCCGGAACGATAACAGTCTACGTTCAAAACCAAGACACAGGTCCAATCTCCAACTATTTCCTAGGCAACCTTACCAAGACAGGCACAGTTAGCCTGGTATTGGTGAATAATTCTAAAGACTTCTCTCAATACCTCTCGGCTCATTCCGCGTCCGACGGGATAATCATTCCCCCAGATTTCTCGGCCAATTACATGACCGGCAAGCCTGTCAACGTGACACTCTATGGTAATCCTTCTCAAAGCTCCAGCGCCATCGTGAGCGGAACCGTAAACGGAGTGGTAAACGGGTTTAACCTAGCGCGCGCGGGGGGCTCACCGATCATCGGTATAACTCAGACCACGGCCAATTCTCAGGTGACCAAATACATCGATTTTCTAGTTCCTGGCCTTATCGGCTTTTCAATACTCATCAGCCCGATGTTTTCCCTGGTGAACATATCCTCCGAGTACAAGAGAATAAAGCTTTTCAAACAGTTATCGTTGACTCCTCTCACCAAGATCGAGTGGCTAGCCTCCAAAGTACTCTTCTATATTCTCCTGTCAGTGGCGTCATTCTTGTTGATGGTTGCCGTAGGGGTCATAGCCTTCGGCGCACACGTTGCGCTCTCACCATGGCTCATACCGTTCCTAATACTTGGACCGATGTTCTTCGCCTCGCTGGGCATGCTAGTTGGGACCGTATCAAAGAGCACCGAAACAGCCAGCGTCGTCGGAAACGTAATAACCTTCCCAATGATGTTTCTCTCAGGCACGTTCTTCCCAATCTCGCTCATGCCCACGTATTTGCAATACTTGGCACATGTCCTACCCCTCTTCTATATCATCGATGGACTCAACGGGGTTATGATATACAACAACTATGCACAGGCAACGATAGACCTGATAGTAGTCTTGATAATCACGATCGTCGCCTTCGTAGCTGCAGCGAGGATATTCAAGTGGAGAGAAGACTAGCATCAGAAACAAGTATTCGTTGGACATTTCAAGAATCATGAACCAAGAGATTCGAAAGAGCATGTGCCTACTCAACGCGGTGCGAACTTCTAATCGCGTGTCATTTGAACGATTGTGAAACGCGAAAGGTTTTAGTTACGCGTACATCGTTGTTCTTTTGTGAGTAAAATGAGCGGTACAAATTCTCTCCTTGAAATCAACGATCTCGTATTGAAGAAGAAGATACTGTCTGTGCGTGAGCACTACGATCTGGAGGATGTGAGTGGAACGAAATTGGGAGAAGCTGATGGCAATCTCTTCCAGTTTCCAGCGAAGTTTGTCGTCATTGATACCAATGGTTCGGAGTTGATGCACGTCGAAGGGAAAGTATTGTCGCTCCGAAGGCAGTTCACTTTCTATGACAATGCTGGAGTGGAACTGGGAACCATACAGAAAAAGATAGTCAAGCTGATTGGAGAAGAGTACTGGGTGGAAAGAGACGGGCGCGAGTTCATGCGCATCTACGGGAATTTCACGGAGCACGACTATCAGATGCAGGTCAACGGGGTTCAGGTCGCCTCTGTACACAAGAAGTGGGTCTCGGTGCGAGATCAGCTCAAGGTCTCGATAACAGGAGACGCGGATCACCGAGTTGTTATCGGAACAGTGATTGTGATCGAACATGTGGAAGTCACGGAGAGGCAGAACCAGCACTAAACTGTAACAAAGTTCAACCTTGATTTGAGCAGTTTGTCGGATTTCTGGGCTCCTCTTGAGGTATGGGCCATAAAGACTAGCAACGTTCAAGGTGCAGAACCCTCGTGTGTATACGCTAAACTTCCTCTCTCTATAGTTCCAGTAAAGGAAAATGATCTTTGACCCAGGTGAGGAATAATGGATCCTTTCCGAAAAAGCAAACGTGACCCATCCTCTCTGCAACAAGTCGAAAGCATGCCCTCCTCCTTTTGAGTGAGCTCTACGCAATATCCTGAATTGGGTTTCTTTTGCTGAAATACGCTCAGAACAAACCAGAAATTAGGGTGCCGAGGTCATGTTTACACTATTGTTTAGAACTTCGAGCATGCTTGTTCCTAAATTCTGTTCAAGAGGGAGGCATGGCGTTTTCCGATGGTGATGGTTAGTGTTACGGTTCGGGCTGGGTTCTTGCTTGCTCACACCCTCCCCCCCGGGTATCCTATATGATCCAAATATGGTTGAAGAGCAGAATGAGTAGCGCAAGCTGCTTCCCGAAAGAATGTAGGAACGCGCTAGCGCGCATCAGCGCCTATGCGAAGAGTCTTTAGCCAAAAAAGTCTTATTGCTTCGCGCGCGCTGTTGATTCATGATTCATATTCAACTTCTGAAAAGTTTGACCCTCACGTTTGAGATTGTCGTTCGCTCTGTTCAAATCGTGCCAGTGAATAACATAGCAGGTCTGCCGCCAATTCCTCCGTTTTCTTGCATATGGCTCTCAGGTTGTCCAGTTGAACAGGACACAATGCACACTGTTTACATTCTTGTTCGAGTTTTCTGTATTCCTCCCATGCGTTTTTGCTTCGCAGGATTTGAGAATCGGTTAACGTGTTAAGACGCTTTATCGCCGAGTCTAAAGCTTTCAAATCTAGAGTTTTCGGAGTGCGTTGCTCTAGTTCGTTCATCTTGTTTTTCAGTTTTTGCACTTTTTCCAAAGTTTTTCCGTAGTCCCCTTGAATTTGTCTCCCTGTCTCTTTAATTCGGGCTCGAAGCTCCATGGTGCGTCCCAAAGTGTTTCCCTGCTTTCTTTTTTCTCAAAGAATGCATTTAGAATCGAAAACTATTTAGCCGTTTCAACCGCTATAGCCTTGACAAAAAACCGTTGGGAGTTTCCCTTGGAAATTACCTCTCTTATGGTTGAGTTTTCAGACAGGAGCGCAGGTAGGAAAACCGCGGGCTTCTTGGCGAGACCGAAAAAGGACGGGACGTATCCCGCCGTAATCGTGATTCACGAAATATGGGGTTTGGTGGACCACATAAAGGATGTGGCTGCGAGACTTGCGCGTGAAGGCTATGTTGCTCTTGCTGTGGATCTGTTTGAAGGAAAGACGGTAACGAAACTGGAGGAAGGACGCAAGTTCAGGGAACAATTCACCGAAGAGAAAATTATTGGAGACTTGAACAGAGCATTTGATTACCTCAAGAATTTTTCGTACGTGAACCCGAAAGGTATAGGAAGCATAGGGTTCTGTATGGGCGGGGGACTTTCACTTCTCTTTGCTTGCCATAACAAGGAGTTGGCGGCTGCTGTTGTCTTCTATGGCAGAAACCCATCACCAATAGACCGAGTAAAGACGATTCAATGCCCGATTCTCGGCAACTACGCAGGAGCCGACATGGCGATAACTGAATCAGACATCAACCTTCTAAAACAGACTCTGACAAAATACAAGAAGACCTTCGACATCAAAACATATCCAGAAGCTCCACACGCATTTTTTAATGACACACGAGAGAGTTACAGACCCGAAGCCGCCAAAGACGCTTGGACAAGAACGCTGCAGTTTTTCAACAAATACTTGAAAGCCTAAAGGGCTCATTTTTTATCTCTCACTTTCTGCAACCAAGACCCCAATCTAAGTATACGGTAAAAACATGCTTGATGTACGTGCTGAAAATGCCGGTAGAAATCAAAGGGCAGAGGCTTTCTCAAACCCCTCATGCTTCACTGATCCTGCTTTTCTACCGACAAACTGGAGCCAAATTTTAACCCATGCGTCAGCGTTCCGAAATGGTCTTATCTAGCCAAGATAGCCTCAAAATATGCCCAAAATTATGGTGCGGGGGGTTAGGTTTATGCTGTCGTTTAAAACTGTCAAGTTCCAAATTCCATAGCTAAGTTGCAACACTCTTGGCCTCTGCCAAAATCCAGCAATTTCAACTTTTCCGCAATTTCGCACCTTTTCGTTATTTCTTGAATCTTGTTCTTTGTAAGCGCTCACGCTTGCTTCATGGCTGATCTCCTATAGCTCAAATAACCCACTCAAAGACTTGCTTACATGCATTGGCTCAGCGCTGAGGATCGTCTGAATTACAGAAGATTTGTAAACTCGGATGATTTAGTAAACTTATTGGGGAACAAAAGAATTGGAGTTACATTTTCCTTCATTAGAAAGAGGACTAAGCAGTAACCCTAGATTAGGCGAGCTAGTCTATTCAATTCCTGGAACTGAATACTTGAAGCTTCTTGACCAATTATTCGACGATCTCTATAATGGAGGATGCGAAGGGGTAGATAAAAAAGTTGTCGAAGTCTCAGATTTGCTCAGATTTCAGTCCTTGGTTTCAGAATTGCAGTTTGCTCGTTACTTCATTCTGAAAAACTGCCAAGTTGAGTTTCTGCCCAATGACGCATTTTCTGGCAGAAAAGCCCCCGACATGCTCGTCACTGGCAACTCAAAAGATTACTTCGTTGAAGTTAAGAACATCCAGTTTGATGACGAAGAATACAATTTTGGAAAAGCGATAGCTGATGCATTGAATTCAGTGGGAAAGTCATTTATGGTGGTAATAAGATCTTCGAGCAACCTTTCCAAGCCAGCGTATAAATACGAAACCAAAAACCAGAAAGAACTTGATTCAAGGAATGCGTTGGAGGAATTCAGAACTAAGATTAGAGAGATCCCAGAAGACAAAAAGACGGAAATTAGTACGACCGTTGCGGACATAGAACTGTACCCGACAAGAAAAGGCAAGTCCTATCTTGGGATGAGTGCAATGAAACAAGTAATAACCCTGCGCGAAGAATACTTGGAACGAATTAAGTATGATGTCTTGCAAAAAGGCAGTAAAAGAAATGATTGGTCAGGGTTTGAGCTTGACAAGCTTTACGTTGTAGCCATTGACGATGAATCGATTTTTTTCGACACAGATTGGTATAACATAATCATGTTTGGACTTGCAACCGAGTTTTATCCTCCTCTCCCAATTCCAGAGCCAACAATTGATGACACCATCCAACATGCAATCGATCTGGGATGGAAAGAATATCTGACAAAAATGCGCATTCTGCGCAATAACAGATCAGTCATCGAAGATAATCAAAGGGGGGCATTCTTCAACGAAGAGGCAATGAAGAATGTGACAGCAGTAATGGTTCGGAATAGAACCAATTTCTACTTGATGGCAAATCCTTTTTCAGAAGATCGCATAAATAGCCCGAGCATATTGACCGAAATGGCAGATTGCATTATTGGGTGGGTATAACAGGAAACCTGTAATCACTGAGAAGGTCGTTTACGTTAACTCCATTAGCCAACCTGATTGAATTTGAACGGTTGGGTATTAAGATCGACGCGTAGCATAAGAAAAAAGGATTGCGCGATGGTAGTTGTCTAAGTTGACAGTTTAAACGCTCAAGTGAAATCAAAACCCACCCTGAATTTGAAGTCGTTTTTCTACCGTCCTGCGCTCAAAACGAGCGAAAAATGAGCTAAATGAATTGTTCTGAGATGGTGCGGGGGGTGGGATTTGAACCCACGAACCCCTGCGGGATAGGCGCCTCAGGCCTACGCCTTTGGCCATGCTTGGCAACCCCCGCCCTGGCGAAGTAATCGCTCTATCTCGTAACCTTTAGTCTGAATTAAATCTTGCCCATTGTGCGTTGGACAATAAGAAGGGATAGTTGAGCTTCTAGTTTTTCAGATTATGCGAAAATCTTCTTTAATCGTAGTCAACACGACATGCGTGTTCGTTCGTTCCACGTAAGGTAGTGACAAGAGACGTTTTGTGAACTTGCTGAGGTCTTCGCGGTTCTTGAATTTTGCGACTATCGCGGCGTCTGACAAGCCGGTTAGGTCGTAAACGCAGCACACGTTAGGAATGCGCGCGATCTCGTTTTCCATCTCCAAGAGTCTTCCTTTGGAAACAGTTATTTCTGTCACAACCGTCAACTCGTAGCCGAGCTTCTCTTGGTCAAGAAGCGCCGTGTACCCCTTTATTATCCCTTCGTCTTCCATCTTCCTAATTCTCGACAGCGCTGTGCCAACTGAAACGCCACACTGCTTGGCTATCTGCCTCGAGGAAAGCCTCGAGTCAAGCGTCAACGCCTTCAGAACTTTAACATCCATCTCGTCCAAGAAATATTCCACCAGAATCAGTGTACATTCATCCAGTTAAGAAAGTTATGCTTAACATTTGGCTTCAAGAATGGTAAGAAGTCTATACATCTACAGACAGTTTTGATTCTTCTATAAACTTCCACACGGTGAAAAAATCGCGCCCGCTACTATTGATTTGTAAAAAGCACAGCATAACTGTTCCTAAATCTCTCATTAACCATTCTAGGCTGTGCCGAAGCGTGCCTCAACAGCATGAGGTAAGGGTTAAGCGTTTTGGACTTTCAGGCGGCAAAAACCGACGGGGGAGGCTCACTTTTAAGGCTTCCAGATCGCACAAAATTCCCAAACCAAACTGTCGTCGATGTCGGTCCAGCAGCTAATGCACAGCGAGCCATTGGCACAATCAAGAAACTCCATAGGACGCGAGAAACGGGAACATTATCAATCAAAAACGTTTTAACCGTATAGACGAACCGAAGTATATGGCAGCTCATTGGCTGCGGCGCTCAAGCAGAATTCTCTTCCTCGTGGCAATGGCCGTTCTGATCGTTCTAAGCCTTTACACTTTCATAGTCGCGTATCCCGAGACTTCTAGACTCGACTCGGGCATCTCTGGCACCGGGGTGCTATCCAAAGACTTCTCAGCATATTACATCGGGGCATGGCGATTGCTGCACGACCCCTCTCAGATCTACACCCACGGATTCGTCAATGATGGAGAGTACCAGGTCTACCCTCGATCCGAAGCTTACAAGTACCTGCCCTCCTTCCTGGTCCTAGTATCTCCATTTCTTTCCCTCGGCTACCAGCAAGCCCTCGTCGCATTCGATGTCTTTCAGTTTGCTCTTTTGCCACTGATGACCCTGCTGCTCTACAAACTGCTCAGCAGAAAAGGTCTCGCGTTAACGTTCGCGGTCGCCGTGATTGTGCTGCTCCAGCCTCTTCCTCTGCCGAATCGGGGGCTCTCCGTCACCTACTTCTGGCAGTGGGGGGAAGGGCAGGCTAAGGTCTTCGATACCTTCCTCCTTCTTCTCGCATTCTATCTAGGCGACTCAGACAGACCATTTCTCTCAGGCATAGTCTTTGCGCTCGCGGCCTTCGACCCGAGGTTCGCAGCACTATCGCTGCCGCTCTTCCTTTTTTACAATAGAAAGAACCTTCGGGTTTCGGTAGAAAGTATGCTAGTGGCTCTTCTTGTGTCAAACTTCGCGTTGTTCTACCCCGGAACTGGCTTGGGTTTCCTGAATATGGCCCTAGGTTCTGCCGCTGAAAGGCTCTACTACTACGCCTTCATACCGCTTCTTATGATAATCTCTCTGACGGTAGTCAACGGTAGGGAAATGCTTGCAGCACTGTCTCGTTCAGTTCGGACTGCTCACTGAAGCCTTACAGAGTGGAGAGGTTGCAAGCCAAGTAAGGATCGCGACTCTTCCATGGTGTAAACTCGCACTCAGTGTTATATGGCTACTGTCTCAGAACTAGGGCAACTAACCCTATTCCCATTTTCAAGGTCGTTGCCAAAGGTCTAAGCTGCGATCTTTCTGGTCTTCTCTCTTTCCACTTTACGGGGATTCTCTTTATCGGCAGTCCAAATTTCTTTGCACGCAAAATCAGTTCAGTATCAAACAAGAAACCATTATCCACAACCTGCTCAAACAGCACTCTCGCATCAACATTCCGCAAACCTTTGAAACCACATTGATGATCGGCTACCCCTGTTCTGAAAAGCAGTCTTACTAACGAATTGTACCCGAGGCTTAATATTGTCCGAGTATACCCTTGGGTTAACCTGTCATGGACAGCTCTCTCACCGATAATAAGCGCGCGGTCAGTCTCAACAGTGCCCATCAATTCTCTAATGTGTCTCAGATCTGTGGCTAGGTCTGCGTCCATAATCACTATTATCTCTCCTTTGGCTTTAGCAAGTGCAGCTTTTATAGTGCCCCCCTTTCCAATTCTCTGTCTAAAGTATAAGGGCCGAACACTTGCGTTTTTTCCTGCTACGCTTACCAAGATTTCATATGTTCCATCATTACTACAATCATCGCAAACGAGAATTTCATAGCGCTCATTTTTCATAAAATCACAAAGGACACCCAAATTCTTTGCTATGATACTGCTCTCGTTACGCACCGGAATAATTAGGGAAACATGCCGCAACTCATATGACACCGATTCGATTCACGATACTGCAACATTTTCTATATGTAATAGTGCAATGCGCACTATTTTCATTTGCTATTAACATATACACCCGGAAACAGGTAATGGTTTTCACAGTTCAGACTACCTTTCCCGCTTCAATATGCCTTTGGAGCAGAACCAACCAGATCAAAAGACAACCGCATCGTTCTACAGCTTCACTATTACGTCACAACTTGTCGAAGGAGCTGATCACTTCTAGGATGAGTCTTAGACTTTGGGTTTCTCAAGCAGATCTCTCATCTTCGCATTTTTCAGCAATTCAACATGTCTGCTAAGCTCTTTGACAAGAGCTTCGAAGTCTTTTCTCCCCTTCGCGACAGAGGCTGTTGATGTCTTACCAAAAGCGCCCGAGGTCGTTTCATCCACGGTCCCTAGGGGAAGCGTTATGCCAGCGGCCTCCAGCTTGTGCTTACCTGGTTCTTCATCCACCGCTCTGCTCACATCAACCAGATGCGGGTGCATGGCAAGGTTCAACGAGGTCTCTTCAGCAGCCGCGTGCCTTCTCTCGTCGTCTGCGAAAAGTCTGGGCAAAAGTTTACCCGTAGCCGTCCACCACTGAAAGACAGACACGAAAACTCCGTCTTCTCTCAGCTCTCTCGCCAACTCTGTGAGCGCAGCCAGGTTACCTCCGTGGCCGTTGACGATCACTATTCTACGTACTCCGTAGTATTGGAGTGCCAGGCAAGTTTCTTTAACATACTTCTTGAAGGTTCTGGCAGAAACAAAAATTGTTCCCCAGAACTGCTTGTGATGAGAGTTCACGCCGAACGGTATGACTTGGACGCACATCACCCCTGTGCGTTTGGCCACTTCCTCAGCGATGCCTTTGGCAATCAGGTGGTCCGTGCCTAAGGGGTTAGGAGGCCCGTGCTGTTCGTTTGACCCCACTGGGATGATGGCGATGTCGTTCTTAGCAAAATACTCCTTGGCTTCCTGCCAACTCATCTCATGAAGCAAGACTTTCAAGTCGTTCACCTTTCACGAAACGGTTTTATTATGAGCCGACTGAATATAAGTCTGCACTTTGGACTCGGTGGAAAAGATTTGAAGGCAGTGATTCTCGCTGGCGGTTTCGGCACAAGACTCAGACCTTTAAGCTGCACACGCCCGAAGATTCTTTTTCCAATACTTAACAAGCCACTGCTCCAGTGGACTTTTGAAAGACTTGCGTTGAACGATGTTAAAGACGTAACGCTTGCTGTCTTCTATCAAACCGAAGTCTACATAAAGCATCACAGGGTTCCAAGGTCTGGGGTGCAGGTCACCTATTCTCATGATCCGCTGAGAAAGCCGCTCGGAACTGGCGGTTCAATCAAGAAGGCTGAAAAGCGGATTGGACACGAGTCCCCCTTCATAGTCCTTAACGGTGACATATTCGCCGACGTTAACTACAGAGAAATCCTGAGTCTGCACGAGGAGAAAAAAGGTGTGGCAACCATAGCGCTTCACAAAGTGCAGGATCCAAGTAGGTTTGGGGTTGCAGAGCTGTCAGAGGACGGCCGCATTTCGAGATTCATTGAAAAGCCCCCTGCGGGAAGCGTTTCCCGTGCTTTGATCAATGCTGGAGTCTACGTTTTCAGCCCGAAGATCTTCGACTATATTCCGGAAGGGCGAGCGGTGTCGATCGAGCGAGAGGTTTTTCCAAGGCTTGCGCAAGAAAAAGCACTCTATGGTTACGTTTTTGATGGTTTTTGGGCGGACATAGGCAAGCCAGAGGACTATCTGGAGCTTAACAAAATCATGCTCAATCATACTGGTAGTCAAAGAAGAATGAAAAGGGGAGACAACGTAGAGATTAAGGATGCTGTGGCTTTCGGCAAGAACATCTCGATAGGAAAACAGTCGGTTATCGGTCCATACGCAGTTCTAGGATCAAAAGTTGCAGTTGGAAAGAACGTTCGCATTCAAGACTCCATTGTTATGTCTGGAACAGTGATATCTGATTTTGCCACAATAGACGGCGCCATAATTGGCGAGGGCGTTCATGTTGGAAAAAGTGCCTACATTCCAAAAGGCTGCATAATCGGCGATCACGCTGAAATAAGAGACGACGTTTCACTAGCCCCAGGAACTTCGATCTGCCCAGCAAAGGAAGTCAGTGAAAGCGTGTTAATGTCTAATTCTGCTTGATGGCGGTAGAGGAAGTTTGAACATGTTGAGTGCGAGACGCTTGTTCGGCACGAACGGCATCCGTGGGCTTGTCAATGAAGAATTGACCCCTGAAATGGCGGTGAAAGTTGGATGCGCAATAGGCACGTTCTTTGAGAATGGAACTCTTTTGGTGGGCTATGATGCTAGGACAAGCGGGCCAATGCTTGCAAAGGCTGTTGTAGCTGGGTTGACCGCAACAGGATGCGGCGTGCTTCTAAGCTGGGATGGCACCTACACCAGCGCTGCAGTACGCAGTCAAGCACAACAAGCTCAGAGGCGGAGTAATAATAACGGCATCGCACAACCCGCCAGAATACAACGGGATAAAAGTTGTTTGGAATGATGGCGTGGAAATCTCGCGCGACCAGGAAATTGCAGTCGAGGACGTGTACTTCAACGAAAGGATAAGGTATTCGAAATGGAGTCTTATCGGAGAGACGCGCGACCTGCCAGGAGTAATCGACGACTATGTCAAGGCTGTAGAAAAGCACGTGGACACTGCAGCAATATCTAGGAAACACTTCCACATTGTGGTTGATGCGGCAAACAGCGTGGGCGCCTTGGCTGCGCCCCGATTGCTTCGCGAACTAGAATGCAAGGTTACAACCATAAACGCAAACATTGATGGAACATTTCCTGGAAGGCCTCCTGAACCCCGCCCTGAGAACCTCAGGGACTTGGCATTGACTGTGAAAGCAATGAGCGCAGATTTGGGCGTAGCATACGACGGTGACGCTGATCGGTCCATTTTCGTCGATGAAAAAGGACAGGTCCACATGGGCGATGAGAGCTTCGCTCTCGTAGAAAAATACTTTCTGAAAGACAACCCGAATGAACAGGTTGTCACTCCTGTGAGTTCTTCAAGCTTGATAAAGGACATAGCCGACGCCTACAAGGGAAAAATCGTGTGGACCAAGGTGGGAAGCGTCACAGTTGCGCAAACCATGAAGAAGTTGAAGGCCAAGCTCGGCGGAGAAGAAAACGGCGGAATCTTCTACGGACCCCATCAGCCAGTTCGAGACGGAGCAATGTCCACCGCTCTGATGTTACAGATAATGGCCAAAACTGGGGAGAAGCTTTCAAAACTAATCCGAGAACTGCCACAGTACTTCATTGAAAAAGACAAGGTCGAATGCAAAGAGGAACTTAAGGAAAAGGTTCTAGAAAAGTTGATCTCAGAGGTGAAAGAATTGAACATAAACACCATCGACGGCGTCAAAATCTGGTTCAAAGACGGGCAAGCCATCCTGATCAGACCAAGTGGGACAGAACCTATCTACCGACTGTACGCAGAAGCCAAGACAGAGCGAAAAGCCCAAGAGCTGGTCAAAGAGTACACTCTGAGGCTTAGGAAAATAGTTGCCAGCCTGAACCGTTAAACCTCCAATACCCTTCTGGGAGAGAAGAATCATATGTCCTTGCCGATAATGAACGCAAAACCTGAAGACCTCAACACCGTCGAGAAATGCGGAAAATACACCGTGTGCATAGTAGGCTGCGGACAGGTCGGAATTCACCACGCTGCACTTTTCGCCGAAGCTGGTTTCAAAGTCGTATGCTTTGACGCAGATCAGATCGTGGTCAACAACGTTGCCAGAGGAAGAGCTCCGTTTTCAAGAATCGAAACAGAGGGGAAGATAAAAGAGCAGGTGAGAAAGGGCCGTTTGACTGCAACAAGCGACATTGAGAAAGCAGTCTCGCCGAGTGACATAATCGTGGTCACAATTTCAGTGAGAACTGACGGTAGGAAAAAGCCTGACTACTCAAACGTGGAGGGTGTGTGCAAACGAATAGGCTCAAGTCTTCGACTCGGGTCGCTTGTCATCTTCGTGAAGCTAGCTGGGATAGGCATCGTCGAGGGCACCGTTAAAGAGGCGCTTGAAAACAGTTCAGGGTTCAAGGTTGGTACAGACTTCGGATTAGCGTACAGTCCATTCCATGTTCTATCCAGTCAAGGTCCAGCAGCAACCGTAGACCGCCCCCGACTGTTGGCAGCAACTGAGAGAAACAGCCTGAACGCTGCCTCAGCCGTGTTGGCTCTGGTCTCAAGAGGCGGTGTAGAAAAGACTGTAAACATGAAAGCAGCAGGGGCAGCTGCCCTTTTCCAGGTTCAGCAAAAAGATGTCGCCGTTGCGCTTGCAAACGAGCTAGCCCTATTCTGCGAGAAAATCGGCGTTGACTATTTTGAGGCAAACGAGCTCTTGGCTGGAAGTGTGAGCAGTCTTGAGCCGCCCGTCCTTTCCAACGAGGACGTCCAAGAGGAACCATATCTATTGCTGGCTGACGCCGAGAATCAGAACGTGAAGTTGCGGATTCCAGCAGTCGCCAGAGAGATAAACGAGCAGACAGCAAAGCACGTTGCTAACTTGGTGAAGGATGCTTTGAGAAGCTGTGGAAAAACGCTTAGAAGGTCCAGGGTTTCCATCCTTGGGCTGTCGCAGACGCCCAACACAAAGAGCCATCCTAAGAGAATCGTGAAGCAAGTCGTACAGGTTCTAACTGCTAGAGGGGCCAGGATAAGACTCTACGACCCATACTTCTCGGAGAATGAACTGGGCGACTTGAAACCGCTATTCAAGAAAAACCTTACCGAAGCCCTTGAGGCCGCAGACTGCATCGTCATACTCACAGGCCACGACCAGTTTAAGCGGCTAGGTCTCCACAAACTGAAGATCATGATGAAAACGCCAAGTGCTATCGTTGACTTAGAAAGAATCGTAGAACCGGCGAAGGCAGAAAAGGAAGGTTTCATATACCGTGGCTTGGGAAGAGGGGTGTGGACAAAATGAAAAAGCTAGGCGTAGCAGTCGTCGGGACTGGTTTCTGGGGGAAGAACCACGCCAGAGTCTACAAGGAACTCCAGGAGACGGAGCTTCTGGCAGTGTGCGACATAGACCCTGAGAGGGCTAGAAGCGTGGCCGCCCAGTTTGGGGCAAAACCTTACACGAGCTTTCGAAAGATGCTTCAGGACAGAAACATCGAAGCTATCAGCGTGGCAACGTGGTCGACGAGTCTTGCAAAGGTGGCGACCGAGGCTGTGAAAGCTGGAAAACACGTTATGGTAGAGAAACCCATGGCTGCAAACGTCGGACAAGCTGAAAAACTTCTTGAAACGGCGAAAAAGAAGCGAGTGCATGTGAGCGTTGGTTTCTTGATGCGTTTTATCCCAGGGCTTCAGCACATCAAGAAGGCGGTTGAGGAGAAAACAATCGGTGAACTCGTGTGCGCCACGGCGAAGAGAGTTTCTCAATGGCCTGAGCGGGTCGGCGACGTGGGCGTGGTCAAGGACACAGCGATCCATGACATCGACGTTATGCTGTACCTCTTCAATAAGGACCCCATCGCTGTTTACGCGAAAACCGGAAGCATGAGGCAAGGGAAGTTTGAGGACTACGCGCAGGTAATGCTCACGTTTGAGGGCGAAAAGACTGCTTTCATCGAATCCAACTGGCTTACGCCTTACAAGACCAGGATACTCATCGCCACGGGAAGCGAGGCCATAATGAACCTTGACTACATCACTCAGGAGCTGAAGATCGAGGACGCCAAGGAAACACTGCAGCCGAGATACCCAATGCAAGAACCGCTGAAGCTTGAGCTCCGCCACTTCGCAAACTGCGTTCTGGAAAAAGAGAAACCTCTGGTCACAGGGTTAGACGGCCTGCGAGCCCTCAGAATAGCTGAGGCAGCTCTGAAGTCTTCAGCAACAGGCAGAATAATCAAGCTCAAGTAGACGCGTGTCCGAAGCTAGCTTTTCCGAGGTTGAAGGGTTTTCCCTCTGAAAGAACCTTCCTCGGAACCTTCTCCTTCCACTTCTTCAAGAAAGGCAAGTCTTCCTTCTCTTTCCGCAATTCGTCTGGCAACATTTCCGGAATCTCTTCACGGATCGGATACCACCTCAAACATTTCGGGCACACGATCAAGCCTTCAACGATTTCCTCTTTCTCCTCAAAAACGTGCAGCTCAAGCGGGTAGTACTTATCAATCGGGCACGCGAGTATGTCCATCAGCTTCTTTTTTATATTGTCACTCCCCAACTCTATTTTTGCCCTAAACATTAAAGCTTTTTCATGAAAGTGGTGATTGTCTATAGCAGGCGTCGCGAAACGCCTCAGGCTACGTGTTACGCAACAGATTCAAGAACCGACGGGCTACCGCGAAAATGCGCTACCGCCAAGCCATATTTTAGGACACCCTCTATCTTTCAACGCTAAGAAAACGACTGGGTACCAGAACTTTCAGTTGCACGAGCCTTAAAGTTCCTCGGACCCCCATTTTGAGATTAAGACGACCAAGCAAGACGAGCTCACCAACTTCCACCTAAGGACTAGATCAACAGTACCGTCTGGAGAAAAACTCTGAGAGGGAGAGGAGTAAGCATGTTAGACGGGTCAGAACACGAAGCAGGGAATGTTCTCAACCTAGCTATGTGCACGCCTTACTGGGCTTGGCTTTGATGTCCAAGACTATCTGGTACCAGTTTGGGCCAGTTGCTCTAACGACGCGACCGAATGGAATCTCGAATGAGGCGCAAATGTCCAGAAGTTTCTCAGACACTTTCACCCTGACCTTGTCAACAGCGTCCTCGTCCTTCGCGGCATGTTCAAAATCATAATAGTGCACCCATCCCCCCTTCTCTTTGAGCGCCAGCAGAGCATAAGGAAGATACTCAAGGGTTTTCGCGGGCAGAGGCATAAGAACCCTGTCCGCCACATGGCACAGTCTCTCTTCAACAACCTCTCTTGCGTCGCCAAGCATCGGGACAACCCTCCCATAGACTCTGTTCATCCTGATGTTTTCTCGCATCTGCTGAACCGCTTCCGGATTAACGTCTATAGAATACGCCTTTTCGACCTCAGCATGCTTTGCCATCACTATCGAAAAACATCCCACGCCCGCAAACATGTTCACAACAGTCTCCCCATCCTCAGCCAGCCTTGCAATCCGCATTCTTTCATAGAAGAGCCTCGGCGAAAAATAGCACTTCTCAACATCAACTCTGAACAGGCATCCAGACTCCCTGTGAACTGTACAGGTTTTCCTTTCACCAGCAACATACTCCAGGCTGCGAAGCCTAAACTCTCCGCGAACAGCGCTTGCCTGTGCCAACACGGTTTTGACGTTCTTGTGAACAGCCATGATGGCCTCTGCAATCTTTTCAGAGTACTTTCTTGATCTTTCTGTCAAACGTACGATTGCGATGTCACCGACAACGTCATAAGAATTACAGACGCACACAGAATCTTGTGGAGAAAGAATCTCCGTCAGCGTTTTACTCAAACGTTTCCTCAAGGCCTGTCATTCCGCGGATAGGATAACCATGGCCGGAAACATTTAAAAGCAGAACGGCTTTCCTCAGTACGAAGAGGGAAACGCTTGGAAAAGTCACCGGCAGGCATAGTCTACGAATGCGTAAGATGCGGAGCAAAGGTTCCATCGGACGAGTTGGACATGCGCGGCGGAGAAATAAAATGCATCGTCTGCGGCTACAGGATTCTGAAAAAGGTAAAGCCGCCGGTCGTTAAACGCGTTCCTGCCAAGTAGAAATAAAAAAGAGAAAATGAACTACTTGATGCTGGCTCCGCCTTGAATGCTTAAGATGTCACTGGCCCCGCTAGAAGATCTCTTTTTCTCCAATCTTGCGGAGAGACTCTGCCGCGGAGTTTTATCGTCGGGCCGATGACCTCGTCCGGATGCTTTTCAACGGTCTTCCTCTTTATGGTCTCTCCGCAGATTCCTCTTGGCAGCAGTCGTCTTTTCACGCAGATAGCGTAGGTGCAGTCTGCGACGTTGCACGTGTCTTCAGTCCATCTGCACCAAACGTCGTCCTGGCGCTGCAGGGTCGCGTTTTTTGTACACTTGAAGGCTTCGCATCTTTGAGAACAAGTCTTGACCTGTGCCAACACATGCACAACCTTTGATCATTTCTTTACCAAAACTTCATCGTTGCGAGTCTCGCTTCTCTCAACAATACTTCTAACGAGTTTTCATATAAACTTTTTTCCCTAAGACTCCTTATTTGAACTCTCAGTCTCACTCTTCTTCGTCTTCGAGCGTCTAAACCTGTACACTTCTAATGCCAGAACGAAGACGATTGCCAACGCGATCACGAGTATCGTGGCGAACTCGCTTGTTTCAACTAGCAATCCTCCTAGGACGATGTACTTGCTTATTGTGACCTGAATCGTCGTTGAATTCTCGACGGTTAATCCTTGGGTCACAATCGGCTGGGTCGAATCACCCAGAAACAAGACAACTTCCAGGTTTCCTCCAATCACGTTGTTGAACGTCGCAATTCCGTCCGCTTTTGTCGGCGGCGCAGACATCGTAGGCTCTCCTTCCCTCTGCAGTTTCACGTTCACGTTTCCAATGCCCTGACCAAAATAATCAACCACCTTCACAGAGACTGTCAAGTCGTAGAGGTCGCATTGCACCATCGCACTCTGGTTCTGGAACAGATCTACAGTTGTTTCGTTAAGCATTATTCCGCTCTTGTCGTACACCATTACACTGTATATGCCCAAAGGAGGGTTAAACGTAGCACTTCCATTTTCGTCAGTGTACTGTTCATAAAGAGGTTCACCAGACATTTCTTGAACCCTTACCAGCGTGTTATTGAACGGTTGTCCGCGTGACTCAGTGGCGATGACTCGTAACACCAAGGTAGGACAGCTGACCGTCACGTTATACCACGCCACAGCCGTTTCATTCATCAAAAGTTGAAAATTCGACGTCACGTTGAACGATGTGCCGTAACGGGTTACGTTCAAGCCGTATTCTAAATCGGGCAACAGAGAATGAATTATGGCAGTGCCATTGAGATCTGTAGTGAATGTCTCGTTCAACGGCGTTAAATATATTCCAGCATCAGGAATGCTAGTGTTAGCTGATGAGACCTGGACCTTCAAGTTGGTGAGGTTGCAGACAAGGTCCAGCGAGGCAGTATCATTAACCTCTATCCCCCGCTCGCCAACGATCTCGTTCTGAGTGGTCGCGTTACACGTGTAGCTACCAACCTCAAGGTTTAACGCTGCTAGGCCAGTTGTATCAGTTGTCTCAGCGTCCGCAACGGTTCCGTTCTCAAACGCTACGACGGTCACGCCTGAAACAGGTTCTTCGGCAAGATTCCTCGCAGTGACGTTCACTGCAAAACCAGGCACTGCGAAGGTTTGGATGTCAGGTGGGTTCTTAACCGTGGGTCCTGACGACGAGAAGACGCTGACAGTGTAGTTCCCTACCGACGTGTCTGCAGGCACAGTCCAGTTATAGTTAATCAAACCTGAAGGGTCTGTCAGGTTGTAAATGTTGTTTCCTGCTATCGTGATTGTGACATTTTCGTTCGGCTCATAGACAGCCTTGATGTTTACTGTTTGATTCCTGTGATACTGGGTCGCGTTTGTCAAACCGACGTAGAAAGTCTGATAACTCATCGTGGTGTTAAGCAATGCCGTATAGTTACCCACGAAGTGCGTGTTGGCGCCCGCTGAGAAATCGTTTGGATAGTTTGCAGTTGCAGTCCCGTTTCCCAAAGTCGAGGTTGGTCCAACGTTAAGCATATTTACGTACGACACGTTGGTCGGAGCTTGGACAGTGATGTTTGCGACATAAGTCATGCCTGATGCGCCCCCAGTTACGTTGACAGAAATCGGTATCGAGTCATTTTCCTGTAACGGTTCTGCCATTGTAGGTATGACAAGCGAGTATGATGTCGTAACGTTGAAAGTTGCAGTGGCGTTGTCGTGAGTAGCAACGTCCACAACTGTAACATTGTGGTTGTTGCCTGCAGTGGTTTGAGGGACAATAAATGTTGCGTTTACGCTGTTTGCGCTAGAAGTGCCGCTCGCAGTCAGGTCTTGATCAAAATAAACGTCGTACTTGCCGTTCGCCGTGGTTACATTTGCAGTTACTGTCACAAGTGTTCCAACGTTTCCAGTATCAGGGTTCAATCCCATTATCGACATCCCAGCCACTGCTTTGGGCAAGAGAGAAAGGGTGATCAAACCCGATGTCAATATAAGAATTAGACATGTCAATCGTTCAATCGTTTTAAGCCGAGTCTTCATCAGCATTTCCCCTCGCAGTTCGAATGAAACGTGTGAACAACTCTAGCACTGAGACCATTTTAAACTTTACCTTTGTCTCTGCCTCTTGAACGATTTGCTTAGCGCATGAACGGTTCGAGCATAAACAATGCTGAGTCGTTACGTAAGAGTTGGCCGAAAGATGAATTAGGTTCGCAGGGGAATAGTACGGCTTGCCCTTTGAGTTGTTAGAAATGATCGACGAGATTCTAGAACTCGTTCAGAGCCATGAAGAGTGGCGTGGAAAGGAATGCTTGAACCTAATACCCTCAGAGAACGTCATGAGTCCGGCTGTCAGAGCCCTGCTCTCATCCGAGCTTGCACATCGCTACACCGCAAGAGACCGTTACTACATGGGCACACGTTTCACGGACCAAATCGAGCAGTACGGCGAGAAGGTTGCAAGGGAACTTTTCAAAGCTGAAACTGCGGATTTACGCCCTCTCTCAGGCCACATTGCCGACCTGATCGTTCTAGCTAACCTGACGAAACAGAATGAAACACTAATGTGCGTTTCTCCGGATGACGGCGGGTACCCTGGAATGTGGAGAGACGGCCTGGCAGGCCTCCTTAAGCTTAACGTAACACCTTTCCCGTTTTCGAAGAAAGACATGAACATAAAAGTTCAGGCGGCCCAAGAAATCATACCTAAGGCAAAGCCAAAAGCCGTTATCTTCGGTGCAAGTTTGATCACTTTTCCTCATCCCGTCAAAGATCTGGCCAAAGTTGCACGCGAAAACAGTGCAATCGTAGGGTTTGACGGTTCACACGTTCTGGGGCTGATCGCCGGCGGCCAGTTTCAGGACCCGTTGAGAGAAGGCGCACAAGTTCTTTTCGGGTCGACTCATAAGAGCTTTTTTGGTCCTCAAGGAGGCATAATCTTGGCGAACAAAGAAACTGGAGAGTTCCTGAAAGAGAAAATATACCCGGCCTTCGTTGACAACGCTCACTGGAATCGAATCGCTGCACTGACCTTGGCTCTGGCTGAGATGAGAAATTTCGGCAAAGACTACGCGTTACAAGTCGTTCGGAACTCAAAGACTCTGGCCAAGAGTTTGCATGACCTTGGCTTTCCAGTTATCTGCAGCCATCTTGGCTTCACCAAATCACATCAGGTAATCTTGGACTATGGAGACGTAAGAAAAGCAAGAAGCGTCGCCGAAAAACTCCAGCGTGCAAACATAATCGTTGATTGCGTCATCAGAGTCGGCACTTGCGAGGTTACAAGGCGTGGGATGAAGGAGGCTGATATGTTGAGAGTAGCTGAACTACTAAGAAGGGTAATCATAGACGAGGAAAGGCCAGAAGCGGTCAAGAATGACGTGGCTAGGCTATGCAGTGAATTCCAGAAAGTTGAATACTGTTTTGACCAGTAAAACTCTTTATCTTGCGTATTGCTAAATTTCCAAAGGTTCACATGGTGTTTAAGAGTGACATGCAATGGAGACATTGGCTCCTTCTTCGCTCATTGATGCTCTGAAGAAGCAAAAGTATCACCTGGTTGGCCAGCATTCGGCAGTGAAAAGATGTAGATGGTTCCATGAAACCCTGATCCATGATAGAGAATGCTACAAGCAAAAGTTCTACGGCATCAAGACGCATCAGTGCATACAAATGACACCCGCAGCATTCTACTGCACTCAGCAGTGTCTTTTCTGCTGGCGAACTCAAAGCGGAGAACTTCAAGCCTCGTGGGAAGAGACAAACATGCCAACGTGGGATTCTCCAGAAGAGATCGTGCAGAAAAGCCTCAAAGCCCAGCATGCGATCTTGAGTGGATACATAGGGAACCCCAAAACAAACAGGCAAAAATACACGGAAGCATTGACGCCCAAACACGTAGCTATAAGCCTGACTGGCGAACCGACTCTCTACAAACCTCTGGGAGAGTTGATCCAAGTCTTCCACAGGAAGGGGTTCACCACATTTCTGGTTTCAAACGGAACTCTGCCTTCCGCTTTGGCAGAACTAACCGAAGAGCCCACTCAGCTTTACATTTCTGTCTGTGCTCCAGACGAAGAAACCTATAAGCGTGCTTGTCGTCCACAGATCTCGCGAGGCTGGGAAAAACTGAACGAAACCCTATCGCTGTTGCCCAGCTTCAAATGTCCAACGGTAATGCGAATAACGTCAGTCCGCGGCCTAAACATGAAAAACCCAAAAGCATACGCTGCACTTATCGAGAAGGCAGACCCGACCTACGTTGAAGCTAAGGCCTACATGCACGTAGGCTTCTCCAGACTTAGATTAGATTATGAGGCCATGCCGAGCCACGGCGAGATGCAACAGTTTTCGGCGCAGTTGGCGAACGAAACAGGCTACAATTCCATCGATGAATCGCCAGAAAGCCGCGTTGTACTGCTGAGCAGGCTTCAAAACCCAATAAAATTCTGCAATGATTAGACCGCGTTGCAAACAATTCATGTTCAAGTAACCTTGACGTAGTTGAATGTGTTTCTTTGAATTAGGTGAGAACAAACCTTAAATATTGCCTCATTCATTAGCCTTGACCTTGAACTGAAAATTGAATCGAGGTGTTAACAAATGGTTTGTGATGGAAGAGGCCGCCTGTTCAGAAGGAAGGACGGAAAGTACTTGATCTACCTGCCTAAGGACTTTGCAGAAGACAGTATGTTTCCGTTCAAAGGCTCTGACTCCGTGTTTGTGAAAGTGGCCTTCAAGTTCGGGGACAACAAGCTGCTGATAGAGAAATGGAAAGAGCCCGCGGTCGAATAGAGAATGGCTCTTCGAGAACAATGACTTCTTATCCCATTCTCGCAGCGTGACATTTCATTTTGAACAATTGAAGATAGCCCGCTTTCTCATTCCTGGATTCGCTTGCGGTGTGGGTTGTACTTCTTGAGTTGCTTCGTCTGCAGCTGAAATTGTGTCTCGGGAAACGAGAAGCATCGTTTGGAGGGCGTGACTCAACCTTACTATACTTCAGGAAAGGAATCTAGGGGCATAAATATGCTCCGGTCAATGGTTCTCGGGTTTTCGGTGTGTTAGTTCGCTTACGCTCTACCCCTCCGGTTCACTATATGATCCAAATATGATTCAACAAAAACCGCGCGCGTGTCTGTGCGACCTGAAACTCTCAACTTGAAAGAGGAAATTCGGGAATACGATTGCGCGCATGCGCCAAGTATGATTGAATGAAGTATTGCAGCCGAGTGTTTATCTTCAATCGTCCCCTCGACACTAAACATTATATTCTGATTTTCGCATTGTTAACTGTGAACTGGTGTTGTTCAAATGCCTACCCTAAAAGCTGTCTTAAGTGTCGTGAGAAAGGACCTCATCTTCAGAGACGAATTGCGCGAGAAGTCTCAAGGAGACATGCGGAAAGTGACGAGTCTTTCGAAGCAGGCGATACTTTTGATTCATCAGAAACGGTTGGAGGAGGCCGAGAAACTTGTCGCGAGAGCAGGTGAGACTCTTTCGAAGCTTTGGGACACTTCGGCTGCTCATCCAGACATCATTTACACTGGCTTGTTTAGCGCTGCGCTTCAGGAGTATTCTGAGGCAAACATTTTCTTGAGACTGGTTGAGGAATCTAGGTTCTTAACTCCTAAGGAAATCCAAGTGCCCTCAGCAGATTATGTCTTGGGGTTAGCAGACGTTATAGGCGAGTGCAGGCGCCTAGTGCTCGACGCCTTGCGTGAGGGGAACGCTGAGAGAGCTGAAAACTGTTTGCAGAGAATGGACGAGATCTTCATTGAACTTATGGGTATGGACGAGTCTTACATGCTGGTTCCTGGTTTGAGGAGAAAATGTGATGTTGCGAGAAAGCTCATTGAGATCACACGGGGGGACGTGACCCAGGAAATTCGAAGAAGCATGCTTGAAGAACACTTGAAACAAGTCGAAAAAAGCCTGAGAAAACGAAGACGCACTTGAGACAATTGTGAAGGGCAGAATGACACGCGTCGGACTGAAACCCGCATTCTCAGCGAAAAAGGCTCATGAAGCTCAGAGGCGCTTATCTGAACACATTATTTCTGAGGACAAGGCTCCACAGAGAATCCGTCTGATAGGAGGCGTCGACGTTGCTTATGTTGAAGGCGCTTCAATCGCAGCTGTGGCAGTTTTGGATTTTGGTTCTATGAAGCTGAAAGAGTCACAAACAGCTATATGCCCGACACGTTTCCCCTACATTCCAACATTGCTTGCCTTCAGAGAAATCCCTCCAGCGCTCCTGTGTATTCGAAAGCTGCGTGTTCAGCCTGACGTTTTCCTTGTCGACGGACACGGTTTCGCTCATCCATATCGCTGTGGATTTGCGAGCCATCTCGGACTCGTGATGAGGAAACCTACGGTAGGAGTTGCAAAAGGGATTTTGGTTGGGGAGGTTGAGCGCACGAAGGTTGAAGGAGACGTTGCCTTCATACGCGACAAAGGAGAAGTGATCGGTGCTCAGATCGTCTCAAAGCGTGGACTCAAACCCATCTGTGTTAGCGTTGGGCACATGGTTTCACTGGGAACAGCCATAGAGATCGTTAAGCAATGTACACTTTACAACCGTGTTCCGGAACCAGTCTTACAAGCTCACAGAATAGCCACGGCTGAAAAAAGAAAAGTCAATATCTCCACTGCAGCAGTAACATGTAACGAGTGAATGAAAATTGCTGAACCCACAACTGAGAGAATTGGCGAACAAGATCCGTGACAAGTCTCTTCGAAAAAAAACTATCGCTTTGCTTGAGGCACCAACATTCGAAGCAAACGGCAAAACGTACTCGGGAATGCCTCTTGAAATCTCGCCGGTCTGGGAGAAGCCACCATCATTCCTACCCTGGAGGTTACTTGGAGCATGTTGTTTCAGCGACAAACATCGCATTAGCGATGTGTGAGACTGCGGAGAAAATCTACCATGGGAAAGTGAACCATGACCTCGTCATAGCTGGGATGTTGTTGCATGACGTTTTCAAGCCGGCAACATACTTCGTGAACAAGGATGGACGCTACGGGTCGACACCTCTAGCAGATTATCTGGATCACCTGTTGATTGCAACTTCAGAGCTTGTTCGAAGGGGTTTCCCGCTGGAGTTGATTCACATAGTGGCCGCGCATCACGGAGAATATGGCCCGATTAGGCCCCGAACGCTTGAAGCCTTGATCTGCCACCTAGCAGACTTTGCGGACTCACGACTTAACGGTGAAGTCTTGAGCGCGGCGGCCTACCTGACGAGAAGAGTCGCCGGTCAGGAACTGTTTGGAATGACTTCGAAGGAAGCTTTCGAAATAGTCCATTCGAAGTCTGTCGAAGGTTGGGAAGGCGTTGCAAGAACTGTAGAAAGGTTAAGCCGCAAAAAGAAAGGACGCAAGCCTTAATAGTCGACTCAAATGAGAAGTGCGAAAAGGTGATTTGCAGATGGAGATATCGTTTGAGGAGTTTCAGAATCTTGACATCCGCGTCGGAAAAATCTTGGAAGCGAATCAGATTCCAGGCTCCCGAAACCTCATTAGAATGATTGTTGACTTTGGAACTGAAAAGAGACAGGCGGTTGCAGGGCTGCTGCAATGGTACAAGCCTGAACAGCTTGTGGGCAAGAAATGCGCCTTCATCCTCAATTTACAGAGACGAAAACTCATGGGAATAGAATCGCAGTGCATGATCTTTGCGGCCGAAGACGACAAGGGTAGTGTTGTGATTCTTCAACCAGAGAAGGATATTGCGGAAGGCAGCAAGGTACACTAATCTGGGCAACTTTTTTCTAGCCAGTAAATTTGATTATTGCCTCAGCTTTTTCTTCGCTTTCAGCTACGTATTCAACCATTTCCTGGTCTAGGTCAAGCCACTTGGCAAGTCCAGCCGCCATTTCCACGTTGTTCTTGAAGATTATTCTCAAGTAGGGAAGTACCTCTTTCGATGCTCTGACGGTTGAAATGTGGCATCTTCGCTTGATTTTGGATCCTATGCTGCGCTGAATTGCACGTTCAGCCCTGGACCTTGACAGCATCTGTATGCGCTGGGGGAACTTGAAGGGTATCCACCCAGATGTTTTGGTGCCCTGTCTAGCCATGGCCACGCCGGCGGTCATGTAGTCAATTACATAACGCAAGAAGCTCCAGTCTCGAGTTGCACGGATTCTGCCACGGTAGACATCCGCCACTGCCAATGCATCCATGGCATTAGCCAAGTCATGCGGGTCTGTAAAGTGCGCTGGAACGTTCTCATAGATCCATTCAAAGAGCATGTCAACGTCAACGTCAGCCATGTCCACCGCCTGCTTTGCGCCGAAACATGTTTTACCGTAGAATATCATTCTTAACACGTTGAAAATGCTGTCTTGTCGGTCGCGGTAGCCAAGCCAAGAAACATCTTCGTAGGTTAGCTTCTTCTTGCCCTGTCCGAGAGCCTGAAGGTCGTTCACAGCTGACCGTATGTCGCCTCCCGAGCGTTGAGCAATGAACTTAAGCGCGTTTTCATCTGACTGTATTCCCTCTTTTTCGCAAATCTTCTTGAGGTGTTTCGCGACTTCGCTTGCAGGCGGTTTCTTGAGCTCTATGAGGAGGCAATAGTTGCGAAGGCTAGAAAAACGTGGGTCGTACGCGTTGTTGGCGATTAGAACGATAGGGCACTGTGCTGTTTTCGCGACGTCAGTTATCGCTTTGACGCCTCCCCGGTCTGCAGTTCCAGTCAAACCGTCCAGTTCGTCTAGAAGGATGATTCTTTTTCCGCCGAACAAAGATCCATACTGCGAAGCGAGGCCAGCAAAGCGGTTTATCGCTTCTTCGGTTCGGTAGTCGCTGGCGTTTTTCTCTACAAACTCCATTTTATACTCGTTTGCGATGGCCTCCACAGTGACAGTTTTTCCGATGCCTGGTGATCCGTAGAGAAATGCGCATCTCTTTTTCGGTACGCCTTTTTCCCATGATTTTATCCAGTTGACAAACTGTTGGATGGCTTCAGTGTTTCCTACAATTTCGGTCAGTGATTTTGGTTTGTGTCTAACGGTCCAGGCATCGTACAAGTCTAGCACCTATTCTGCGTTCTTTAGTTCGTCACCTGCTTCAACAAGCCTGGCCAATAGTGCGCTCAACTGCACCTCTTCATCCGCGCCCTCAACAAGTCTATAGTCTACTTCACCAACGATGTCGGCAAGCTTGATCTTCCACTTTTCAGGCGTGTCTGATCTGAAGATTTCTGTGTGGATTTGGCGAATCAGGTCACTTCCAGACACGCCGTATTTCTGAATCATGTCGCGCAACTGCTTTCTCGCCTCCACAAAGTTGCCGTCCATGGCAACCTTGATCATTTTTTGCACGTCTGCCGGACTGGCCCTTCCAGTTATTGAGTACACGATTTTTGCATCTATGGGTTTACTCAACGACGCGGCTGACTGCAGGGTGTTGATTGCCTTTCTCAAGTCTCCGCCACAGACTTCAAAGATAGCGTCTAAGCCGTCAGATGAGATCTTCAATTTTTCTTTTTCAGCAATCTCCTTCAAATAGCGGTCCTGCTCTTCTCTGGGCAAATGCGTGAAACGGAAGGGTGCGCATCTTGACTGGATGGGTTCTATTATTCTTCCGCTGTAGTTTGCGCACAGGACGAAACGGCATGTTTCCGTGAAGCGTTCCATCGTTCGCCTGAGAGCTTGCTGTGCGTCTGAGGTCATGTTGTCCGCTTCGTCCAGAATCATTATCTTAAACGGGATGTCTCCGATGGATTTGACTCTGGCGAAAGTCTTCACAGTTTCCCGAACAACATCAATTCCTCTCTCGTCACTCGCGTTCAACTCCATAATATGCTCTCTATACACATCACCATAAAGATCTCTTGTTAGGCAGAGAGCAACCGTTGTCTTCCCTGTTCCAGGCGGGCCAGCAAAGATGCAATGCGGCACGTTTCTTGACTTAGTGAAACTCTTTAAGCGTTCGACAATCTCCTTTTGATCGACCATCTCGCTTAACCTTTTAGGCCTGTACTTTTCAGCCCACATCTCAAAACTCAACCTGAATTATCCTCCTAGTTTATACGTAGTTTTCATGTACTAATAAAAGTATATTTGAGCAGAGAAGCCTGCCTTCCTCTATTTTATTGGCTTTGTGTTGGAAAAATCGTTGGTTCTGAAGGATGTTTCCTTTCTAGCTCAAAGTAACGCTTAAATGCTGACTGATTTTACTCACTTTGCGCTAAAAAACTGGAAATTTGAAGGGAGTGAGAAAAATGTCGGAACGTGTGCATAAAAACAGTGCTTATCTGAACGGTAAATCAACGTGTGGAACGCAAACGCGTGTCAAAGATACAAGCCCGACTAGCGGAATGTGCCCAATTTGCATTCGAGACTGTCCATTCTTGTGTGAAATAAGCATGTCAGCCTTTAGGGGAAGAGAGGCACTTTATCCAGAACCGGTGCAGTTTGGTTATAGCACCGCTGGTGCTCTGAAAGACTTCGGTTTGGACTGGTCGCACTTCAACATACAAGCAGGCCTATTCGATGCGCAGGGCATTGAGCAGAACTCGGACCTGACCGTTTTCCCGAACGTGAACATAGAGACCAAAGTGGGTGGCATACCCTTGAAAGTGCCGATCCTGGCTGGCGCATTCGGTTCAACAGACGTTGCAAGACTGAACTGGGAAGGCTTGGCCATAGGAGCTGCGCTCTCTGGTGCATCAGTCATCGTTGGAGAGAACGTTTGTGGTATGGACGCTGAGGCCCAGATCACCGGTGGAAAAGTCACCCATTCGGAAGAGTTGAAGCGAAGAGTGGATCTGTTCCGAAAGTTCTGGGACAAGAAGTACGGAGAAGTGGTTGTTCAAACAAACGTGGAAGATCAGAGGCTTGGCGTCGATGTCTACGCTATCTCAAAGCTCGAAGTGAACGTCATCGAGAGAAAGTGGGGACAGGGTGCAAAGGCAATTGGCGGCGAAGTGCGAGTCAGAGACTTGGAAAAAGCCATATTGTTGAAGAAGAGAGGCTACATCGTGATTCCAGATCCGGAAGACAAGGCTGTTCAAGAAGCTTTCAAGGATGGAGTATTCAAGTCTTTTGAAAGGCACAGCAGAGTGGGCATTCCAAAGGAGAAAAGCTTTGTCGAGGACATCGAGTGGCTGAGAAAGCAGGGCGCAAAACACGTAACACTGAAAACAGGGGCCTACAGACCTTCAGCCGTTGCCTACACTATGAAGATAGCATCTGAAGCGAAGATCGATTATGTTTCATTCGACGGCGCAGGCGGCGGAACAGGCATGAGCCCTGTACCGATGATGGACGAAATGAGCATACCGACAGTCTACCTGGAAGCTTTGGTTCTAAAATGTGCACAGATACTGAAGAAGAAGGGCCGCTATGTTCCAGACCTGGTTATGGCAGGAGGCTTCATAGAAGAGACATCTATCTTCAAGGCGATCGCGATGAGCAACTTCGGAGAAGGCCCGTTCATCAAAGCAGTACTTCTCGGACGCTCACCGATAACCGCAGCTTTCAAAGGAGGCTACTTCAAGCAGCTGGCTGAAGAAGGGAAGCTGCCAAAGGCATTTGCAGACAAGTTCGGAGCTACACCTGACAAATTCTTCATTGCCGCACCGGATTTGAAGACCAAGTACGGAGCACGCTTCAAAGAGATACCATGGGAAGCCGTCGGAGTCTACACCTACCTAACTGACAGAATCGGCGTCGGGCTCAAGCAAATGCTGGCTGGAAACAGAAAGTGGAAGCTGGATCTTATCAGCAGAAACGACCTGATGAGCCTATCTGAAAGAGCTGCAAAAGTTACAGGCATACCGATGCCCGATGAAGTAGAAAAAGATGCAGTCGAAAAAATCCTCGGCTAGCACCAACCCTATTTTTCTTTTTTTGTTTCTAAAGCGACGCGCAATATTAATAACGTCAAGCAGACAGAAGATCGTTGGAGTAATCGTTTATGGTAGAGACGCAGACAGCGTTAGCAGTAGCATTGGAGCAGTTAAAAATAGCTGCTGAGAAACTCGACCTTGACCCCGGATTGCACTGCATGTTAGCACGTCCCAAGAGATCCCTTATAGTCTCCATCACGGTGAAAATGGACGATGGCAACGTTAACGTTTTCACGGGTTGCCGAGTGCAGCATTGGGATGCTAGAGGACCGTTCAAGGGTGGAATAAGGTATCATCCGAATGTCACGTTTGACGAGGTTACTGCCTTAGCGATTTGGATGACGTGGAAATGCGCAGTCGTGGACATTCCGTACGGCGGCGCCAAGGGTGGAGTGTGCTGCAACCCAAAGAAAATGTCGAAAGGCGAACTGGAGCGACTGACCAGACGATTCACGACGCTTCTCTTCGATTTCATAGGGCCGTATCGCGATGTGCCCGCACCGGACGTGTACACCGACGCTCAAACCATGGCTTGGATAATGGACACCTACAGCCAGATCAGGGGTTACAGCGTCCCAGAATGTGTCACGGGGAAACCCATAAGCGTCGGCGGTTCAGAAGGCAGAGCCGAAGCCACCTCGCTCGGCGTGGTAGTATGCGCAAGAGAAGCAGCGAAGCAGTTAGGCCTGAAGCTTAGAGGATCCACGGTTGCGGTGCAAGGCTTTGGCAATGTCGGCTGGAACGCTGCCAAGATAGCCTATGACCTTGGTTCCAAAGTCGTTGCAGTGAGTGATTCAATAGGAGGAATCTACTCTGCAAGGGGTCTGAACCCTTACGATGTGTACAAGCACAAGTCGAAAACGGGTTCAGTGATCAACTACAAGGGAAGCCAAAACATAACGAACGAGGATGTCCTTGAAGCAAGATGCGACATACTTATCCCCGCAGCCTTAGAAAACCAGATAAAGAAAACGAACGCAGACAAGATCAAAGCGAGAATCGTAGTTGAGGGTGCAAACGGGCCGACAACGCCTGAAGCCGACAGAGCTCTTCACGAGAAGGGAATCGTTCTCATTCCAGACATCTTGGCAAACTCTGGAGGCGTTGCGACAAGCTATTTTGAGTGGGTTCAGAATCTGACGCGAGAACATTGGACGTTGGAGGATGTGAACCGGAAACTGGAAGGCAAGATGATCAAGGCCTTCAATGATGTTCACAAGATGGCGAAGGAGGAGGAGAGTGACATGCGAACGGGGGCGTTGATGCTGGGAGTGGGAAGAGTAGCGGAGGCGATTAAGACTCTGGGTCTCTGGCCGTAGTGGCGCAGAGACACTTTCAGTCTTCTTTTTTCTCTGAAGAGCGAGAGATCGGATGCAGTTTCCAACTTTGTTATGCTCTTTAATCTAAACTTTTAAACTGTTCTTCTTATATCTGCTCTAAGTGATTTGCCTTAGAGTCAAGCGTGAGGAGGGGTAGCAGATGGCGAAGACAGCTTCGATGAGAATGGACAGTTTGGACTTCATATTCCAGAATTCGCCCGTGAGGATCGTGGCCAACCGAAATTGTGCAGAAATCAAGCTTGCGGGGTTGAGTGTTGGGCCCTTCGAGGAGGGAAACGAGTACGAGGTCAGTTATTGGGTGGCTTCAGAACTTGCAAAATCTGGAATTGTTCACTTTCACGCGGAAGACCAGCTTGACACTGGTAAGCTGGGCAAGATTCAGTGGACAGAGCGTGTCCAAACGGCTGGGCAGGTGTCTAAGCTTCCTGAGGGTTTTTATCCGAAGCTTCGGCGGTGTCTTGCAGAGTTGCGAGAAGGCGCTGCCAACAACCCTGAGAAGATGAAGGAGTATGAAAGAGCTGATCAGTTGACGATGGACATCGTTAATTCTAGGTTGAAGAAGGTCGTGTCGATCGCGTCGGCGCCGGCCCAGACTGAGAGCAGGCTGAGAGATTTCACTGCAGAGGAGAGACTTCTGTACGAGCGGCTTTTCAGTGTTATCAATCATTGGAAGACGAAGATATTGGAGCGCGGGGGAGGGGAGTAGATGGTGGAAGAACTGGAAGTTGGAGACCCGCAGGAGCGTTTCCAGAATTTCTTGAAGACTGAGCAGTACCGGCAGAGGATCTCCCAGATGGCAATGTCTGGAAAGACGTCTTTGACGGTTGATTTTGAAGACCTCCTAGCTTTTGACCAGAAGCTGACTGAAGAGCTTCTGGAAAGACCTGATGAGTACTTGAAGCACGCTAACAACGCGGCCTATGCGCAACTGCAGATTGAGGACCCTGAGTATGCAGAGAAGATCGCGGGCTTAGTTGTCCGAATTGTGAAGCTTTTAGAGGCGGCGCCGTTGCGAAAGCTCGGCTCGGAGCAGATAGGCAAGCTCGTCATGGTTGAGGGCATCGTTGTTCGCTCGTCGCCGGTGCGGCCGATGGTGATGCAGGCCGTGTTCAAGTGTAAGAGGTGCGGGACGACGAACCCGGTGAACCAAGCAGGCAGCTTCCTTCGGGGACCTTTTGCTTGTAGCAGTCCAGACTGCAGGTCTAAGGGTCCTTTCGAGTTCGTTCAAGAGGAATCCACCTTCGTAGACTCGCAGGACCTGCGTGTTCAGGAGAGGCCAGAAGACCTTCCGCCGGGGCAGTTGCCCAGAACTTTAGGCATCAAGCTTGTCGGAGAGGAGATCGTTGATGTCGCGAGGCCGGGTGACGATGTCTCTGCTGTGGGTCAGGTCCGTGCGCAGGCGTCGACGCTTCCGGGGGTTGGAAAGCTTCGCACGTTCATTCTTCACTTGGAAGCTAACTCGATCGAGGTGTTGGGCAAGGAGCCTGAGACCGCTATGCCGTCGCCTGAGGAGGAGGAGAAGATCGTTGCGCTCGCTAAAGATCCTTGGGTGCATCGAAAGATAGTGAGTTCGATTGCTCCGTCGATTTATGGTTACGACCATATCAAGGAGGCGATTATGTACCTTCTCTTCGGCGGGGTGCCTAAGACTCTGCCGGACATCACGATACGGGGTGAGATGAACGCCTTGTTGGTTGGGGACCCTGGGACTGCCAAGTCTCAGCTGTTGATGTACGTTGCGCGGATCGCGCCGCGCGGGTTGTACACTTCTGGCCGTGGCACGACTGCTGCGGGCTTGACTGCTGCGGTGATCAGGGAGAAGGGCGGCGGGATGAGTCTTGAGGCTGGGGCTTTGGTGTTGGCTGACAAGGGAATCGCCTGCATCGATGAGATGGATAAGATGCGTCCAGAGGACAGGGTGGCCATTCATGAGGCTATGGAGCAGCACACCGTTTCAGTGGCGAAGGGCGGCATCGTTGCTACGCTTAACGCGAGGGCGGCTATACTTGCAGCGGCGAACCCTGCGTTGGGTAGGTACGAGCCGCATCGGACGGTTGCTGAGAACATCTCCTTGCCGGTTACGATACTTTCCAGGTTTGACCTGATCTTTGTTCTGAGGGACGTTCCGAACAAGGAGTCAGACAGCAAGATGTCGATGCACATCCTTGAGCTTCATAGGAAGGGTGCAAGCCCGGTTGAGCCGCCGATCTCTGCGGAGCTGCTGCGGAAGTACATCAGTTATTCTAAGAGCGTCAAGCCCGTGTTGACTGACGAGGCTTTGAAGCGTCTGAACGATTTCTATCTGGCTATGCGTGCGGCAAGCGAGACTGAGGGCTCGCCTGTTGCGATCACCGCGCGTCAGCTTGGAGTCGCTTGTTCGCACGGCGGAGGCAAGAGCCCGTGCAGCATTGAGAAAGGAGGTTTTGGCTGAGGACGCTGAGGCTGCGGTGGCGATTATGAAGAGGTCACTGGAGGAGGTTGGGATAGACTTGTCTTCGTTCAAGATAGACATTGACATCATAATGACAGGAAAGTCCAAGAGCATGAGGG
Source organism: Candidatus Bathyarchaeota archaeon (assembly GCA_963707955.1). Lineage (GTDB taxonomy): Archaea > Thermoproteota > Bathyarchaeia > Bathyarchaeales > Bathycorpusculaceae > DASPPK01. Next base: position 1,818,229 of record OY970176.1, read on the forward strand.
ACAGGTTGCAAGTGATCCTGACCACGCTGATGGACATGGAGAAGCAAACGGGGATGGTTGAAAGAGCCGCGTTGGAAGCTGAGCTTGAGGAGAAGTACAAGGTTTCGAGGGGTGACGCGGAGCGTCTTCTCGGACAGTTGCTGCGGGAGGGCACGATTTACGAGCCCAGGGAGGGCTACCTGAAGAAGACATAAACGTGTGATTTGGCTGACGCTACATCCCTGTATTCGCGTTTTGGCCTCGTCTATTCCACCTTCCCCCTCCCCCCTAGGGTGCTAGTACTGCACGTAGGCGCTGTGGAGGGCACTAATGGATTTGTATGGGCTTGAGGCTGAGCGCGTGCGAAGGACTTGGCAACGAGTCTGGGCAAGGGTGGCAACTTTCAATGCGCTTGACGGTCACCGAGGGCTCTACACGTGCTTAGACCATTTTCTTGGGGTCAAGCAGTCTGTCTAGGTCTCCTTTGATCTTCAAGTTTGCGTCGATTATCACTTGTTTTATGGTTTTGCCGGTTTTGGCTGCAGTCTGGGCTATTTCTGAAGCCTTGTCGTAGCCTATTATCGGAACCAGGTTTGTGACGATCATAAGGTTGCTTTCAAGCTGGGATCCGATGTGTTCCTCGTTTGCTTTCAGTCCGTCCAAGCAGTTTTTCACGAAGGAGTGAATCCCGTTCGTGAGAAGTTCAATCGCCTCGGTGAGGTTGGTGATCATTAACGGTTTGGTCACGTTCAGGTCGAGTGTGCTGCCGAAGGCTTCGGCAAACGAGATGGTTGTGTCGTTTCCCACGATTTGCAGGCAAACCTGTATCAGCGCTTCGGCCTGAGTGGGGTTGACTTTGCCGGGCATCATCGACGAGCCGGGTTCGTTTGCGGGAAGTGTGAGTTCTCCTAGGCCAGCACGTGGGCCGCTTCCCATCCAGCGGATGTCGTTGGCCATCTTTAAGGTTGAAAGGGCTAGGAGGCGCAGTTCGCCGCTTGCTTTTACGATTGAGTTGTGAGATGCGATTCCTTCAGCCTTGACCGGGTTGAGTCTGAAAGGAATACCCGTGATTTCTTTCAGGTAGGAAACCGTCAGCTTGCCGAAGTTCTTGTCAGCGTTCACTCCTGTTCCGACTGCCGTTCCCCCGATGGGAACGAGACAAAGCTCGTCACAAGCGTTTTTTATGCGTAGCTGGCTCTGTTGAACCTGTCTTTCGTAAACCTTAAACTCTGTGGACAGGCGGATAGGCACGGCGTCTTGAAGGTGCGTCCTGCCTACTTTCACGACGCCCCTGAATTCTCCTATTTTTCGTCGAAGGCTCTTCCTTAAAGTCTCAAGGGCTGGAAGCAGCTTAGAGTTCATGAGCTCTAGGGCACACAGATGCATGGCAGTTGGTATCACGTCATTCGACGACTGACTCATGTTCACGTGATCGTTCGGATGGACCGGAAACTTGCTTCCCAACGGATGCCCCAGAATCGCATTGGCTCTGTTCGCCAAGACTTCGTTCATGTTCATGTTTATCTGAGTCCCGGAACCTGTTTGAAAAACGTCAAGCGGAAACTGATCCAACCATTTATCTTCCTCCACGACTTCATCAACCGCTTGAATTATCGCGTTCGCTCTACGTTCGTCTATTTCGCCAAGCTGAACATTTGCCTTCACACACGCCTTCTTCACCTTGGCCAAAGAGATGATGAAAGACTTCGGGAACCTCCTGCCGCTTATCTGGAAGTTCAGAATCGCTCTCTGAGTGTTTATTCCCCAGTACGCGCCCTTTGGAACCAGCATCTCCCCGAGCATGTCTCGTTCTTTTCTGGTCTTCATAAGCATCAAGCTCCTCTGTCGAACCTCTCGAATACAAATGTTTCTACGAACCATAGATGTGCGCGAACTAGAAAAACGCTCTATATAAGATGCGGGTACGCCATTCTAAAGCTTGTGAAAGTCATGAGGGTATTGTTTGTGTGCTCTGGCAACGCTCACCGCAGTCCGTTAGCAGAAGCACTGCTGAAGAAGCTGAGACCCGACTTAGAAGTCGACTCAGCCGGAACAAGCACTTCTATTCCAGTCTCAGAAGAGGTAAAAGAATACTTGGCAAAAGAAAATGCAGGAAAATATCTTAAGAGAGTTCCCGAAAACTTGACGAGGAAGCGACTCAGAGATTACGATCTGATCGTGGCCATGGAGCAACGTCACAGGGACGCTGTTGTAGCATTGTGCGCAGAATGTGAGCAAAGAACAGTTGTGTGGAGTATTGAAGATCCATACCTTTTAGATCACAAAGATGCGGAGAGGATCTACAAACAGGTTGAAGACAAAGTCAGAGAACTAGCCAAATCATTGCAATCCACACGTTAGGCATCGTTATATATCCGTGTTGCCTAGTTTAAAACCGTTTTTTTGTGACGAAGCGTGGTCTAGATGCCTATCAATGATTCATGTTGCTCTCGTCTAAGAATTTTCTTATCTTGGCCGCAACCCTGTCCAGTTCGTTCTGTTCAGCGGTTCCACGGGGTCTATGTGAATCCTGTCCCTCATATCTGGGAATGATGTGAACATGAAAGTGAAATACAATTTGATGAGCAGCTTCTCCGTTGTTTTGGACTAAGCTTATTCCCTCAGCTTTTTCGCTCTTTGAAACGCCGTAGGCCAGCTTCTTCACGATCTTGAAGAGATTTGCAACCTCTTCATCTGGAACCTCAAAAATGTTTTCATAATGCTTTCTCGGCACTACGAGCGTGTGACCTTCATTGACCGGTCTCGAATCCAAGAACGCTACGACATCTTTGTCTTCGTAAACGAAACTCGCATGCTCCAGTTTTCTCGCTATCCTGCAGAATACACAGTTTTCCAAACACCAGCCGCTCCTTTCTATGTATCAGAACGCAAACTGCATTTTAGTTTTACTTGTCTCTTTGCGCTTTCCATCTTCGCGCCTGCTGAGGTAAATCATAAAAGTTGAAAGGCGATCACAGTAATGAGACATGGAAGACATTAAGAATCATGGGCTTTACATAAGCGGTGCCTGGGTTGATTCTGTTTCTCACGAAACATTTGTGAGCGATAACCCTGCTAGGCCGAAGCAGGTTCTTGGAATCTTCCAGAAAGGGTGCAAGGAAGACGTTGACAAGGCTGTGGAGGCTGCTGAAAAAGCCTTTGAAAGATGGAGTGAAACACCGGCGCCGAGAAGAGGGTCAATTCTTCTAAAGGCCGCTCAGTTGCTGCGAGAGAACAAGGAACGGTTTGCAAGAGAAATGACTATGGAGATGGGAAAGGTCATCGTAGAATCCAGAGGGGACGTTCAGGAAGCGATAGACATCACAGAGTACATGGCGGGTGAGGGCAGGCGCCTGCTCGGTTTTACCACGCCCTCAGAATTGAGGAAGAAACTCTGCTTGACCGTGAGGATGCCCGTTGGCGTTTGTGGGTTGATAACACCCTGGAACTTTCCTATGGCTATCCCAGCGTGGAAGATCATGACTGCGCTGATCTGCGGAAACACTGTGGTTTTTAAGCCTTCGTCTGACACGCCGCTCTGTGCAACGCGGCTCGTAGAAATCTTGGAGAAGGCTGGGCTGCCTAGAGGCGTCTTGAACATGGTCACTGGCTCAGGCGATGATGTGGGAATGAGCCTTGTGAGGCATGAGAAAGTCGAAACGATTTCATTCACGGGGCACAAAGACACCGGCGCTCTGATTCTGAGAGAAGCAGGTATCAAGAAAGTCGGTCTGGAAATGGGCGGAAAGAACGGCATCATAGTTATGGATGATGCTGACTTGAACCTTGCCTTGGAGGGAGTGATATGGGGTGGGTACGGCACAACGGGACAGAGGTGCACAGCAGCTTCCAGGGTAATAGTTCATGAGAAGGTCAGAAGCAAGTTTGAGAAGATGCTGATAAGCAGAATAGGAAAACTGCGGCTGGGTAATGGACTGAAAGCTGAAACAGACGTTGGTCCATTAGTAAACAGGGCTGCGCAGGAAAAGAGTGCGAAGTACGTTGAAATCGGAAAAGATGAGGGTGCCAAACTGATGATCGGCGGTAGAATTCCAGAAATGGACGGCTACTTCTTCGAGCCAACGCTGTTCACGGACTGCACGATCGAGATGAGAATCGCACAGGAGGAAATATTCGGTCCAGTTGTCTCGCTCATCTCTGTGAAGGACTTTGACGAAGCAATAGACGTGATGAACTCGGTGGAGTATGGGTTGAGCTCAGCTATTTACACCAGTGACATAAGCAGGGCATGCGAGGCTATCACGAAGATCAGGGCAGGGTTGACATACATCAACTCGAGCACGATTGGGTCCGAGGTTCACCTTCCCTTCGGAGGAGTGAAGCACACAGGTTTCGGAACAAGGGAAGGCGGCATTGAAGGGATAGACGAGTTCTCTGAGACCAAAACGGTCTACGTAGACTACTCTGGAAAACTGCAAAAGGCACAGATTGACATAGAATGACAATCCGTATACAATACTGGCTCATCTAGCCGCTCAGGTTCTACCGTCTTTGCGTTTTGAATGTCGCGCGTTGGCTTGTCCCTAAATTCGCAAAAAGACGAATTTTCAAAGCTTATACATTTTGCTTATACATTTTGCATATACAGTTGACGGGCAATGTTGAAAAAGGTGGCGCTGTTCATGTTGGACGCGGAGCCCTTTGGGCTGTTCAAGTGGGCACGCATAATAAATGGACAAGGTAGCGCGCTGATTTGTGAATCTGCCAATCAGGGCTCAACGCGGGTCCGCTGGGATTTGAACCTAAACGGGTTCAAGTCCATCAGTTAAAGTGCCACGAATCGTGTTTGAACCCGAGCGCGCGCTCATTATTCGAGATTCATAACATTTTTACATCATCTTCTCCAGCTATCAACAGGGAATTTGAAGATGGTTAATTGTCCAGAATGTGGGAAACCATTGAAAAGGGGTTCGCGCAAGAAAAGATACTGCTGCGAAAACAGCGCTTGTTCCGTTATATTTGTTCTTCATGCTGACAATCAATCTATGATGGAGATAAAATACAAGGCCAGCGCGAGCTCTAAGGCTTCCATATGAAGCGACCCGTCTTAAGGTCTCTGTAACCGTCTTGACTTTTCGCCTTCACAGTTTCAGGGCTAGGAACAGGGGAAGAAGCGTTATCGAGACGATATTGAGAAGTTTTATTAAGATGTGGAGTGATGGTCCTGCGGTGTCCTTTAATGGGTCTCCAAAAACGTCTCCTGTGATGGCTGCGTCATGGGCAAAAGTTCCTTTTCCGCCGAGTTTTCCACTTTCAATGTACTTCTTAGAGTTGTCCAACGCTCCACCCGTGTTGAACATGAAGGTAGCAAGTAACGCGCCGACAACTGTGGCTGACAGGAGGAAGGGCGCGAGGGTCCATATTCCAAAAGCAAATCCCACGACAATCGGCGAAATCAAGCCTAGTAGGGTTGGAAGAATCATTTCCTTCAGCGAATTCTTGGTGCTTACATCCACGCATTTAGCGTAGTCAGGCTTTGCTTTACCTTCAATCAGCCCTGGAATGGTCTCAAACTGTCTCCTTACCTCGTTAACCATCTGTCCAGAGGTTCTGCCCACTGCAAGTATGGCCATGCCTGAAAAAATAAAGGGAATGGTTGCGCCGATCAATACGCCGACGATAATCAAGGGGCTTGCAAGATCAAAGTAAGGTGCTACTTGGCTAATGGACGTGGGAAGAGCACCTGTCTGTATTCGAAACGCGTCGGAAACAAAAGCAAAAAGTAAAGCAAAACTGGTCATAACTGCAGCGGCCATGGAGAAACCCTTGGTTACTGCCTTCGTAGTGTTCCCGACAGCATCCAGCTCGTCCAATGATTTTTCAACGTCTTCTTCCACCTCAGACATCTTCGCTATTCCACCAGCGTTATCTACTATGGGACCGAAGGTGTCAGAAGCCATGATTATTCCTTTCATCCCGGTGAGGCCCAGGGCTGCCGCGATGATGCCGTATACTCCCAGTAACTCTCCTCCGAATATGAAATAGCTAACCGCAATCACAGCTCCGCATTTTGAACATGCCCATGCAGTTCCGTCTTCTAATGCTGCACTAACTACTGTTTCATATTCTAGAACTCTTGGAATCGGTATTCCTGAAGGCAACAGTATCTTTGTTTTTCTTCCTCTGTCGAGTTGATTTCTTAGCGCGCGCGTCCTTCCTTTCTTTGAATTGACTGTTAAGAAAGTCTGCTTCGCTTTGGGCTTTCTTTTTAGTTAGAGAATGCCTCACTATTCTTACTGGGCTGATGCCTTGTTTTCTGATCACAACATAGCTGGGTGAAGGATGTCTATGATAACTCATTATGGGCTCACAACAGAAAAATTGCCTATGGACTCTTTTTGACACGTTCGTACTTCGTGGCAATACAAACTTTGAATCCAGCATGTTAATATACTCCGCTTCCCACTCTGCCAGAAGCAAAAGTTTTTGCCCAGTAAGACCGAGAAAATCGGGTTCTCCGCTTTTACTTTTTGGCAAAGCAGCTTAGAAACAGTAAGGAAGTGAAAAACATGCGATATATGCAAAACAAGAAAGAAATGCAAGAACGAAAGAGAAAAAATGAAATGAATCGCACTATCATACAGAAGACGCAATGCCACTAAGATTCCCATCTTTTTCTGTCTAATCAGCTCATCCCACAACAGTTAACAAGGAAACAAACCCTTACCAAACGAATTTTCACACGAAGCCTTATCAACCGAAGACTTCACAGAACCCTTTTTATTAGTAATGGATTTAAGCAAGATGCAAAGTCGGTCTTTTGAGTTGAATCTTTTGGAACAAGCTACAAGCGCGCGCTGTATTATGTCGGTGACGTTTGTTTCGAATTTCATATTGACCGTTTGGAAAGGGTATGATTTCTGATTAGAATAAGAATATTTTCCTCGTCTTTAAGCTAGCCCATGCTTAATCTTAAATCGAAGTCAGTGTTGTCCGTCTTATCCTGTTGTCAGGATACGTCAGGCATTTTCTTCGCCGAGCGTTTCGTCCTGTAGGCAACGGTTGCGGCTATTGTGGCTACGATGAACAGGGGCAGAATCAGAGAAGGCGAGAATTCAGGAACCGTCGGCACGACTATCAGTGTACCGTACATTATGGATGGATGTACAGCGCACCTGTAGGTGAAGGTTCCGCTCGTCGTTGCATTAAACCCGAAGACTGTGCTTAATGAGAATGCAGTAGAGTTGGGTTCACCTTGGTTGATGACACTGTTGTTGTTGTAATCGAGGAAAAATTGGTGTGGGAGACCATCTTGGCTGTGCAAGGTCAGGTTGAGGTAATCGTTTTGGTTAATGGTTATTGTTGGTCCTGGGCTCGTTATGTTTGTAGTAGTAAAACCCCAGCCATAGGTTGCTGAACCGTAAAGCATGATGTTTACTGTGGTTGCGGCCCTCGCTTCTTGAATTCTGATTGAAGTTGCAGATATTCCGATGAGAAGCACGACGATCGTTGCGAGGATGATTTTTCGAAGCATATGATCACACTGCTTCACTTTGATGTGCTCTGGATATTAAAGTTTCGAAGACATAAAGGTGTGTGAGTGTGGCGCGCTGGCTGCTATCTCTTGGATAAACTCTCTTCATGTCCCATTAATCTGAAGAAGTGAATCTTTAGTTGGTCGGTTATAAAGAAGCTAAGCAGTGCGTAGCCCCAGACGAAAGCAGCTAATCCCAACCCAATCGGATTCATGAATACGCCGTAGATAGCGAACAACGTTCCGATGACTTGAGTGCTCTCTGTAGTCACGAAGAGAATACTGGCTGGAAGCGGACGTTTCCAGAAGTGGTTCACTCCGGTGCGCGCCAGATAAATCGTGAGGTGGCCAGCCACGGTCATTTTTAGGAAAATCAGCGTCTGCAGCATGCCATAGCTTAAGTGAAGTACGTTCAAGCCAATTATGAAGAGCAAGAAGCTTGAAATGACGCCTGTTGCGCCAAGCAGAGAAGCCACGATTAATACGCCTCGCATGTACCAGCGAACTGGTTTTTCTTGTACCGTGACATTATCGTATGCAATTGTCATGATGGGCATGTCATTAAGCAATGCGAGAATGACTATCATAACTGCCGTTAAGGGATACTTGTTGAAGATAAGAATTGTAAGCGACAAGAAAATTAGCACGCGAGTAGTCTCGGCGATTCGGTAGACGGCGTAATTGGTCATGCGTTCGAAAATCTTGCGGCTTTCTTTTATCGCATCGATGATAACCGAAAGTCCTGGTTTCGTGAGCACGACTCCCGCTGCGGATTTAGCCGCGTCAGTGGCTCCAGCAACGGCAATCCCTACATCTGCTTTCTTTAATGCGGGAGCGTCGTTAACTCCGTCGCCAGTCATGCCGACAATGTGTCCTCTTTCTTGAAGCAACTGAACAATGTGATACTTATGCTCAGGAAAAACTTGAGCAAAACCATCAGCGTTTTCAATAATGCCTTTTGTTTCGCTGTCAGCCTTGTCTATGAAAGAAGAAGCTGGTATTATGTTTGTGCCCAGATTAACCTCTTGAGCAATCTGTTTAGCTATAGCAATATGGTCGCCAGTGACCATCTTTACGTTTATGCCCATCTCTTGCGCTGTTCTTATTGTCTCAGCAGAGTCTTCGCGAGGCGGGTCATAAATTGCAAGAAGACCAACAAATTGCCACTTTCCGTCTTCGTCTCCCTTAATTACTCCTAGCGCCCGATGACCCTTGCTCGCGAAAGTGTTCACAACTTTGTTAACTCTGCTTTCGAGTTCTGCCTTGTTGGAAACAAGAGACAAAACAACTTGCGGCGCACCCTTGGACACTCTGAAGCGCCCACCATCACGGCTCTCCACCGTGGCTTCAGTCCTCTTTGAAACAGGGTCAAACGGCTTGAAATGAATCACGCTGTATTGGCTAAGGGCGTCGGAAACTGCTCTGATCGCCTTGGCTTTGACGATGACGGCGTCATCGATGGGATCATGATTTTCTTCCTTGGAAGCTAATGTTCCATATAGAAGAGCGTCGTCGACTTCGAATTTGCCAAAGGCTTGTGCTTCTGCAATGGTAAGTTCGTTTTTTGTTATCGTGCCTGTCTTGTCCGCGCATAAAACGTCAACTCCAGCCATTTCTTCAATTGAAACCAGCTTGCTAACGATAGCTTCTTTTTTGGCGAGGGCGATTGCCCCAATAGCCATAGTGACTGTCAAGACGGCAGGCAAAGCTACAGGTATAGAAGCTACAACAAGAACCAACGCAAACTGAAGAATAGCTAAAGGATTGGCATGTCGAAAGAGCGCTGCGATGAACACGGCCGAAACCATTATGGCTGCAAGGATAATCAGATAGTTACCAATTCTTATTACGGCTTTTTGGAAGTGGCTTACGGTTCTGGCTTCTGCGACCAGTTTGGCGGTTTTGCCAAAGAAACTGCTGATTCCAGTGGCCACGACATAAGCGTCCATTTCACCTTGCCTAACGATAGCTCCTGCATAGGCAACATCAGAAACGTGCTTCTCCACCGGCAGAGATTCACCGGTCAACGCGGATTCATCCGCGAGCAAGTAGTCGCCTTTCATAAGCTTAACGTCGGCAGGAACAATGTCACCCAAGCGGACCCGTACGATGTCCCCAGGGACGAGTTCCTTTGAGGGTATCTCGTGCCATGTCCCGTCTCTTAACACTCGGGCTTTGGGAGCAAGTCGCTTTTTTAACAGTTCTATGGCGTTGTCTGCTTTCCGTTCCTGCCAGAACCCCACTACGGCGTTCACAATTAGCAACGTGAAAATGATGGCAAAATCATCGTAGTGCTGTATGATTACAGATAGCGCTGCGGCTACTTCTATCATCAGGGGAATGGGTCCCCAGAAATAACCCACAAACTTGCGAAAAGGACCAACTTTCTTTTCAGGAATATCGTTAGAACCATACTGTTGAAGCTTTTTCGTTACTTCTTCTGTAGATAGCCCAGTCTTCACGTAGGTTGGGAATGGAGTTTCTTCTGATGAGTTTTTTGATTGTTTGGATTCCGCTTGCAAAGCCTTCTATTCTATTAACCGAATTAGTGTTTTTATTAACAGAATAGGCAAGCTTCAATAGCATCATCGCTTTTTAACGTTTCCCAGCGATTGGGGAAAGCGAATCTTCAAATTCTATGGTATGTCTGACGATTTTCCTCGCACACAATAGTACTCTAGGCTCAATCGGTATTTGGCGGCTACAGGGCAGAAACTGCACATATAACCTGGCTCTAGGACTGTATCTTCGGATTTGCATCTTGAACAGTAAAGAGTGCCATTTAAGGGCGAGTTTTTGTAACTCGCGCGCGCCAAGGCATTCGTTAAACTGAACGAGTTATTGGGGCGTGGGGGAGCGCCATATGGCTTCGAGTACGCTTTCGGTGAACGTTTTTTTGCTGAGATGTTTTGCGAAGTCGGAAACGACTATTATTCCGACTAGTTCGTGGTGCTTCATGACTGGAAGTCTTCTTATTTTGTTGTTAACCATTCTTCTGGCTGCCACGCTTAGAGAGGCTCTGGGCCGATGGTTATGAGGGGTTTGGTCATTATGTCTGAAATTTTGGTGTCTATTGATTTTCTTCTGGCCACTACGCGTCTTACGAAGTCTCTTTCGGTGACTATTCCTCGGGGTATTTCGCCGTCCAGGACAACTATGTCCCCGACTTCTTTTTGGCTCATGAGTTCTGCGGCTTCTACGATGGTTTTGTCTTTGTCAATGGTTAGCACACCCTTGGTCATAAAATCTTTTACTTTGGGCATTGTTCTCAGATTATCATGGTGGCTAATTGAATAAATAATTTGCCGAATTTCCCAAAGACGCGTCTTGTCGTTCTTCGCTGAAGCGATAGTTTCGTCAATAGCAGCCTGTAGTTCGCGCGCGCTGGCACGCGTACTTACGAATAACTGTTTATGCGAAGAATTTTTTGGTGGTGTTCTGTTATGCAACTATTTTCTTGCACTATACGGGCGCGCAAACATCATTTGGAAAAATGTAAGGTTGTTACCAGCCGTGCTTAATAGTCGAAGGTGTAATCCCCTTCTTCTTTTGTCCTTCACTCTTCGCAACCTTGAAATTGTTAATCCTAACGGTCCCACCTTCGAGTGAAGCCCAATATTTGTTGTTCAGTTTTCGATGGTAAATAAACTTGTTCACCAATCTCTGCAGCTCTTGTGGGGACGATTTTTCAGAATCTACTAACACGTTATTGTCGTAAGAAGTGATCTCCACTTTGAGGGTCGTACGAAGGAAGCTAGCCAGCGATTCTCTTTCATCCTTTAATTCGCCCAAATTCACTTTCAACCTCCCCTTCCCCCATGAGAACAAAGCATTCAACCTCCACCATGATAAGAGTCACATGCGCTCAAAAGTGTATCCATATTCGTGCGCCCTTTTGCTCGCGAATAAGATTATACGTAGACTGGTAAAAAGTCACTGGTTTAGCTTTGCCTAACGTGTCGGGGAAAACCTCCCATAGCCTGAGACCAGAAACCACTCTCGGAACAACACCCAAAACCTGCTGCCACTTCTCCTGAAGCATCGACATCCTTTCCACTTGAGCCTGCACGAAAACCGTTGGTGTCTTCGTCTATTAAATGTGTGTCAGTCGCACGATAATGTTACGATTCCTCTTGAATTCCATATAAAGCGCGTCAGTGGGGCTTCAGGGCGATTTTTGACCCGATTTTTGAGGCAATGCTCCGACTTGGCAAGTGCGAGTGGTTTTTGCGAAGTAGATGATCTCGTTCTCGTCAACTATTAATCGATGCACTTCTAGGAAGTTGTTTGCGAGTTTTTCTTTACTCAGTTCCTTTAACCGAGAATTCTTCATTCATACCTGGTTAAGTACAGCGGCTTAGAAGCCTCTGAGCGCCTTAGTTCAAGAGGAACATCTGTTAGCGAAATCGACTTCTTTGATCCTTTGCTCGGATGCTCTGTGGTTCTCTCGGTTCTCGGTAATTCCTTCACCTCACAACCCGACCCTGAGACGTTCTTCATTTTTTGATCACCAGCATACCAAACAAATCCTCTTTTAAACAGATGTCAGTCACATGTCAGTCTGACGTGTCGGCAAGGTCCTCCCATGACCCAAGACCAGACACCACTCCCAAAATATACGCTAAAACCCGCCAGTCCCCATGCCCAAACGGGTTCAAGTCCGCGATCATCCCTAACGCGCGCCAGTTTGTTGCTAAATTCGCGGGATTGACATAAACCTGTTCTGCCGTTCTCAGGCGTGGACAGACACCAAGACTTGGGACGTAAGATTGCTAGGAAAACACCACCATGCCCAGAGGCTATTCAAAAATTGACACGAACGATTCGATTTAGCAACAGCCTAGCGCGTTATTATTTTCATACATCCAACTCTCCTGCACCTTCAAACATTATTGACCTTTTATTTCTTCTATGTTCCAGTATTCTTTAGAATAACATCCAACACAATGCGAACATACGTATACTTCTCTTTTTGATCCTTTTTCTTTTGCTATAAATTCGGCTTCTCTTTTACTACACCTACCACAATTGGGCATGTTTTTTCTCCTTTTATATTAGCGCGCGCTATGCAAGATTTGTCTAAGCTCGTGCGCTAAAGTAACAACTGTGGCACTTTTCAATTTTAGCGCTTCATATCTGGCAGCAATATCAGCTAGATTCTGTTTAGCATTCGGGATAAAGACTTTGCCAGAAGTCTCAGCAAAGATGTTTAAGGATTTCCCATTATCTTCTATTATCAGTCTTTCAACAGTTCCAAGAGGTAGCTTATTGATAGTTAACTCAGCACCCATAGATAGAGGATAAGACAATCTGAAATCATCTATAGTCCCGCAAACGGTTAACAGTGACCGCGGTGTGATTTTTGGCGAACCACATTCACTGCCATCGGCTAAGTCTATGTGCACAAATAACTTACACACGATTCGTGGCATGTTAATTTCTTTTGTCTCAAGCATTTGGGTTTTCTTCATCTAGCTCACCAAGGATACCAAACAGAATCTCGGCTCATAAATATGTGCCAGTCAGGTGACAATCTTACAGTGTCTCTGATATCATTTCTCAATTAGTGTCGCTAGGTGCGTAAAATAGTTCACTGCCGGAGTGGGCACAAAAACCGAGAGGAGAAAGGAGAGAGGTGGATGGACACGGCCCTGAACACTTCCACCTTTGTGGGAGAGAACACCCTTTCGTAGTACGTTCCCTCTTGAGGGTCAAATTCAACTTTTTTCATTCTATTCCTCCCTTTCCATTTCACTCTTTTTACAGGTCTTGCCATCGTCACAAAAAACGTCGCAAGTCCTGTCAATCTCCACGCCGTACTTTTTACAGATGGGTGACTTTCTTCTGTGCAGCGCATTCATAGATGCGTCATTTCTTGCCATGCCCATCTTCTTTCTCACACTCAGGTTGTTTGAAGGCGATATGTTCCCAAATGTCTGTCCTCGTCAGACCTGAGTTCTATTGCTTCAATGTTGCCTAAGTCAAGACCGCTCGAAAGTGGTGGAACTGGTTTTCCGACTTCGGCAATTTGTAATCTATCCACTTCTGGTTTAAGTGTATGTCAGTCACTCGACAAGGTGACAAAACACGTTAGAAGCGAGGCAAGTTTACATTGAAAGCATGTAGGTTTATCGAAGATTGGCTATGTCTCTGGAGAGATCAGCCCATATTTCCTCCGCTAAAGCCCAAAACATACTGACTACATTGCGATCAATTGACCAAACCATTTCGCGTGGAATCCTGAGCACAGGAGATGACGCAAACAAGCATTCCGAATCTGTAACCATGAGGCTTATGGGTCTTTCTTCCACAACGCGTAAATTGACCTTGCCCGCCAAGTTTTGTATGAGCTCGACATTCTGCTCGTCAACGACTGTTACCCACCGTATTGAAACATGCTTTTTTCGCAGCCTCTCAAATTGTGGTGTAATCATTGAAATACTCTCGTTATCTATTCTCGAAACAATGAACAACTTCGATTGTGCACGAGCTAACGAATCGAGCAACTGTTTCTTCACATTCTCAGTCCCCCGAACAACTACGATTGGTTGTATGGCTTTCCCACTTCTTATCGAGCTCATCTCTAATTCAGCTGGCACTGAAACCTGCCAGACTTTTTCAAAAAGATCTTTCATGGTACCAATATGACTGGAGTCATTAGTCCACAATTCGTGCATCAACCCTTCGTCGGCAAAACTTCCATCTAGGTATATTGCTGAGCCCATGATAAGTTCCTTATTGTCAACTAGCGTCGCCAAGGATGCCACTCCAGCAGAGTGCCTTATCTCACAAAAATCGCTCAGTTTGTCGACTTCTTTCAAGTTTTTCTCATTGATTTCGGTCACTATTCTTATCTTTACGTTCCTTTGAGCACACTTTCGGAGCAATCGATCCCTGTCATATATGATGGCACGTTGGATTTCCATACTTGGAGTTATCCAGAGGACTTCGCTTTTCGCATTCTGCAACATTTCCTGGATTTTCTCATTTATCAGACGTTGGCCTGAGATAAGCGCAAAGCGTATAGGCTGAGGTTCTGTTAGCCCAGCGGACTTGCCTTCAACTTTTTTCAATTCACTTTCAAGTACCATTTTCTTTTCATGAAGTTCAGAGATCTGGCTTGAAAGAAGTTCTTGCTGATGTTTGATTAGTTCTGAAAGAACTTCTTCTGGATTGATTGCCAAGAACTTGGTGGGCCTGTCAATAATTACTTCGATCATGCCCAATTTCTCCAATCGTGGTAAAACGCGATAGATTTCTTGGCGCGGGATATTCGACAACCTTGCTATTGCCCGAGCACTTGCTTTCTTGAGCTGAAGAAGGGCTAGATACACTTTCGCTTCGTTTCCAGAAAGACCAAAAGACATCAATTCCTTAATCAGCTTCTCTGACAGTGGCATGAGTGTCATTTTGTCACCCTACTATAAGTCAGGCAAAACCCTATTAAAGCATGCGACGCCTGGAGTTCCTTACCGCGCGCGCACTCAAATCTCCGGAACTGTTATACCGTCCTGATAGACAGCATTTCAAAAAGTACTTTGGCGCCCTTCGAAAAAAGAACGTTCATGTCTCATATTGTCGGCATGTTCATACACTCAGCTTGCGAAACTAGTTGTGAGGAGTATTGAATACACAAAAACCCAAACAACCGCGCGCCCTATGAAGCTAGTGTCGGATGAGCGTATGTCAGACGAGGCTTTATATTCGAGTATATCAGCTACGTTGCGATATAATTCGGCCGAAGATGCCATCAATGAAAAAAGTTGAACTAGATAGAATAGATACCCATTCGATAAAGAAATTGCTGATAGAGATTGGGAGTCCGATCATCCCGCTCACCCTTGTTTTCAAGGCCTTAGGTTTCAAAGGAGTTACAGGGCTAAATTGGGGAATACTCGCTGGGGCTGTCTCTGCGCTAGCAATTGAATTAGGCTACAAGGTCGAAAGAGTCGGCAGGTCCATCGTTCTCGTCCAGCGGAAAGAGAATCTAACTAAGAGCAAAAGTCCGACTGAGAGCCCTTGAGATTAAGGGTAAAGACCCTGGTGGAAGTTTGAAAGAAACGTTAGAAGGAAACTTGATGGGTACCCCTTCAGTTTTTGACGGAGGTGCTCCTCGCGTTCGCTATTGACTTAGTGGTAGCTTTCATTTTGGTATTTGCTGCCTCGTGTCTGATATATCTGCTCGGTCGCTACTTGTCGCCGAAATCGGCCAAGACTGAAGGCGGCCAATCGACGTACGCCTGTGGCGAGAAAGCGAGTTTCCCGAAACTGAGGATTAACGTGTCATTGTCAAAGTACTTAGTCTACTTTGTCGTTTTGGACTCATCAGTATTACTGGTAGCCTTCGCTTCCTTAGCCCTTTCCGTATCAAACGTTCTGCTCTTCATGTTTTATCTGTTAATAATGGTTGCAGCGGTTTTGCTTCTTGTTGAAGGAGGCGACCAGTGACGTGCTGTGCCAGTTTGGCTAAGTGGGCTCAAAAGAAGTCGCCATGGGTCCTCCACTTCAACTCTGGCGCCTGCAACGGATGCGACATCGAGGTCGTTGCCCTCCTAACGCCAAGGTATGACGTGGAACGATTTGGAATTCTTCTTGAGCCCTCGCCAAGACACGCTGACGTTCTGCTAGTCACAGGTGTGGTCACCAACCAAGTTGCAGACAGGCTAAAGCGCATCTATGAACAGATGCCCAGCCCGAAGTTCGTCGTTGCAATAGGAGCTTGCGCCTGCTCAGGCGGCGTATTCGAGGGCAACTACAACGTAGTCGGCGGAGCAGACAAGATCATTCCGGTAGACGTCTATATTCCTGGCTGTGCACCGAAACCTGAGGCAATAATTGACGGAATCGTGAAGCTACTCAAAAAGAGGAAGGAGGAAGAAACCAATAACAAACGTTGAACAAGAGCTTCTGGCAACGCTTACAGAAAAACTCGGAGAAAGAGTGCTCCAGACGCTTCCCATACAACTCGAAAAGATCTCTGTTCGAGTCAACCCAGGCGTCCACAGAGACGCTCTGAAAATCCTGCTTGACGGAGATGAAACCGCCGGCATATCAGCAATCACAGGTGTGGATCTAGGTGAAACCATCGAAATATTGTACCACATCCGTACGCATGGAACCATCGTGACGATCAGGACACAAGTGCGAAAAGAAGATGCTAGAATCAAAAGCATAACCGACATGCTTCCAGGTGCAAACTTTCACGAAAAGGAGGTTGCTGACCTCTTTGGCGTAATCTTTGAGGGCCATCCAAACCCGGGAAGATTGATTCTCTCAGAAGACTGGCCGAAGAACCTCTTTCCCCTCAGAAAAGATGCTCCGATCACAAACATTGAAAGCAAAACAGACAACCTTTCTCTTGAGGAAGAGGATAAACAGTCCTCAGATGAAGGAACTCTTACAACGATTATTCTTGGGCCACAGCACCCTGCGCTAATCGAGCCAGAGAAGTTCTCCTTGAAAGTCGACGGAGAGATCGTGACAGAAGTCACGCCTCGCATCGGTTATGTTCACAGAGGAATCGAAAAAGCCGCAGAGAGCCGCACGTACCTAAAGGATGTCTATTTGGTTGAAAGAATATGCGGAATCTGCAACGCATGCCATGCGACATGTTTCTGCCAAACGGTAGAAGCAATAATGGGAACTGAGGTACCTCTCAGGGCAAGATACTTGCGTACCATAGTTCTAGAGCTTAACAGAATTCAGAGTCACATGCTGTTGTTAGGCCACGCGGGGCTTGAGATCGGTTATGAACCTCTTTTCCAGTACATGTGGCGTGACCGAGAAGTCGCGATGGACATGATGGAATCACTTACCGGTAACAGGGTTATCGCATCGTTTGTTGCCGTTGGAGGGGTAAGGCGAGACCTGAAAGAGGAAAGGATTCCGGAAATCAAGGCAGGACTGGCAATGTTGAAGGAGAGAATGGGTTTCTACAAGAACCTGCTTGAAAGTGATTCCACTTTGAAAATGCGAACGAAAGACGTTGGAATATTGAAGAGAGAGGATGCGTTGAAACTTTCTGTTGTTGGCCCCGTGGCACGTGGATCGAACGTGAAAATAGACGTGAGGAAGGACGAACCCTACGCCGCATACGATGAGATTCCTTTCAAGATGATAAGTCGCAGTGAAGGTGATTCTTGGGCAAGGCTAGTGGTTCGCCTTGATGAGGTCAACGAAAGCATCGATATACTAACCTTTGCGCTGGGCAACTTGCCAGGGGGGCCTTACAGAGTGAGAGTTCCTAGAATTGTACCTCCTGGCGAGGCGCTTAGCCGTGTCGAGGCACCAAGAGGCGAACTGTTCTATTACGTAAAAAGCAACGGCACAGCCTACCCTGAGCGTGTCAAGATGCGTACTCCAACATTCGCGAACATATCATCTTTCGTTCAGATCGCAAGAGGCGGCAACATAGCCGATGTGCCCGCAAGTTTCGTGAGTCTTGACCCTTGTTTTTCATGCACAGATAGATAATGAGGCGAAAGCATGAGTCTAGATTTCACTTTCTTCTTCCGCGTGCTGATTTTTCCAGGCTTCTCATTTATCCTCTTTCTCACATTTCTGTGCGACTGGATTGAACGAAAAATAGAGGCAAGAATGCAGAACAGAATCGGCCCAACTTACACTGGTCCTGCTGGCATTCTACAGCCCTTCGCCGACTTCGTGAAGTTGCTTACAAAAGAAGACATGGTTCCCCGCGACGCAAGAAGCATCGTTTTCAAGCTTTCCCCGATCCTTTCTTTCTCAACGTTTGTCCTTGCCATGTTTTTCTTGCCTATTGATGGTTCGAACGTGATTCTCAATTCGAGTTTTCAAGGTGACTTGATCTTCGTCTTAGCCCTGGTATCCATTGCCAATTTCTTCCTTTTTCTCTCAGGCTGGTCCTCACGTAACCCCTACAGCGAAATTGGCGCAACTAGAGTTTTGACCCAGTTTCTTGGCTATGACATACCTCTTTCAATTCTTGCCTTCAGCCCTGCTGTTCTTGCAAGCGGCCTAAGTATCTCAACAATAGCAGCCAGTCAGCGTTTTCCATTTGCTCTTTTGGTTCCATGGTCTTTTGCACTGTTTATTATCACTCTTCAAGCCGAGTTGGAGAAAGACCCATTTGATGTTCCTCATGCCGAGACTGAGATAGTAGGTGGATACGAGACGGAATACAGCGGTCGGCGATTGGCTTTACTTAAGCTCTCTAAAGATGTACAAATCGTTCTTGGCGCTGCCATCGTAGTAGAACTGTTCTTAGCCGGTCCATATGGACCAGTTTTCTTGGCCCCCCAGGACTCTGGTATACGCTATGGTTTATTCTCAAGGTTTTCCTTATTGTCATAATCACTGAGTACCTGACGTGCGTTTTTGCGAGACTGCGCATCGATCAAGTATTGGACATCAACTGGCGAACGCTAGTGCCGCTCTCGATTCTGTCACTTATTGCCACGGTTGGAGTCGCGTTCTGGCTTAACTTGAGGATCTGATGAAAAATGGCTAAGAAAAGAAAGTTGTCGCCGATGTTGAAAGAAGTGATTGCCCAGATTTTCACAAAGCCTGCCACTCAGAAATATCCAGCAGTCAGGCCGAAAATTCCTGAAGGCTTTCGTGGCAAACAGATATTTGACATAAACCTCTGCATAAGTTGCGGCTTATGCGCTAGCGACTGCCCAGCGAAGGCCATCGAAATGGTGGATGTGGAGGGTAAGAAAAGGCCTCTGTTTCATCTTGATCGTTGTGTTTTCTGCTATCAATGTGCTGAAGGCTGCCCGAGAAACGCGATAAAAGAAACAGGATTCTTCGAACTTGCCTCAACCAGTAAGTGTGACCTGGTAATAAGACCTGAAACAGACCACAAAAATGGGGGCGAGAAGTAAGACGATCCTAGAAATACTCGCAATCGCATTGGTCGTCTCAGCTCTTCTAGCAGTTATTCTTGACGACGCTGTATACTCGGTTGCTTCTCTAGCGATAACCCTCATGCTGGTGGCGATTCTATACTCTTTAAATGACGCTAGCTTCGCAGCCGTTTTCCAGTTGGGCATAAGCATCGGAACATTAGCAGTCCTCTTCCTGTCAGGTGAGACTCTAAGCGAGAAAACGAAAGAGAGAAAGCCCTTAAGAAAAGCATTTCTCGCCACAATAGCAGGAATACTGCTCTCAGTTCCGTCCTTTCTGTTTTCAGTTGGCGCCCCCTCGAGCACCACTTCTTCCGATGTCTCATTTCCAGAAGCTTTGTGGAACTTGAGAGCAATAGACATTGTCTTGCAGGGCTTAGTAATACTGACCGTGGCCTTGGGCATTGCCATAGTTTTACGGACAAAGAAGGATAGAAGTAGATGATTGACTACGTTGTCTTATCTATGACTCTGCTGGCAATCGGCATTTACGGCCTAGTGACTAGGCGTCATATTCTAAAGATCCTTGTATCGATTGAGCTGATCGCAACCGCAGCATCGATGAATTTCATCTTGCTCGCCTCCTCGTTGAACAGAGCATTGGGAGAAGCTTTCCTAATACTTGCCTTCTCTACAGACACATGTGTAACAGGCGTCGTCCTAGCATTATTGATTCTAATAGCCAAGAAATACGGGACGGCCGACATAAGAAAACTGGCCGAACTGGAGTGGCTGGAAAAAACCGAAGAAGAAAAAGGCAACAGTGAAGCAAGCGAGGATGATGCTTAGTTGCTCCCATTCACGCCTTGGCTTGTATGGATAATTCCGATTTTTTCCAGCTTGTTAGTTCCGCTCATCAGCCGTTTTGGCGGAAAGGCGAGAAACTACTATGCAGTTATGGTAAGCTTAGTCACGACCATTTTCGCTCTGTCTATGATCCCTGACATCTACTTTGGCACTTTGAGCAGTCCAGAATCAACTGTGGCGTGGATTCCTTCGCTGGGTGTCAGTGCAGGAGTGCGCGTGGACCCACTTAGCGTTTTCTTCGCTTGTCTAATTGCTTTCTTCAGCTTCATAGTAATCCTCTATTCCGTAGGTTACATGGCGGGAGAAGAGGGCTTGGGCAGATACTATTTTTTCATGCTCCTCTTCATAGGTTCAATGATAGGACTTGTCATGTCGGACAACTTCCTCCAGATGTTCATCTTCTGGGAAGTAGTAGGGCTCTGCTCGTATTCGCTGGTTACATTTTGGTACAAACGCCCAGAGACCGTTCGTGCAGGGGTCAAAGTCTTCCTCATAACTCGCATAGGTGACGTTTGCCTACTAGCCGCTATTGCGCTTCTTTACGCCAGCTTAGGCTCATTTTCCTTCTCCTACACGATCGCTCATATAGGAACCGTGCCAATGCCGATTCTAACTGCCGTTGCGTTTCTGATGCTTGGCGGGGCAATCGCAAAATCAGCTCAGCTTCCTTTGCACACGTGGCTGTATGATGCTATGGAGGCTCCCACCTCAGTCAGCGCTCTCCTGCACGGCGCAACTATGGTGAAGGCGGGAGTCTACCTCATCGCTAGACTATTTACGTTGTTTGGCCCACTGATTTCTTTGATCCCTCTGTGGCTTTTTTCTATGGCTTGGATCGGAGCTATTACTGCATTCGTCGGTGCCACGTTGGCATTGTACACTCCTGACATAAAGGGAGTGCCTGCTTACTCAACTGTTAGTCAAATAGGATTCATGATGGCAGCGTTGGGCACTGCTTCGTCTCCTGCTTCAGAAGGTTGGTTTGCAGGTCTGTTTCACCTGATAAGCCATGCTTTCTTTCAGGGCCTTGGTTTCCTTGCCATAGGCGGAATAGTTCTCACGATTGGAACACGTGACATGCGACAGATGGGTGGACTACGAAAAGCCATGCCGATAACTTTTGCACTCTGCCTTATTGTCTTGTTCGCTCGCACCGGAGTGCCTCCGTTTGCAAGTTTTTTCAGCAAGGGCCTGATAGTAAGCAGTCTCTGGTCGACTGGCGATTTCCCACTTGTGCTCACGGTCTATGCCGCCGTCGCAGTCACTTTTGCTTACACTTTGCGATTCATTATACTCACTTTCCTGCGGCAACCATCGGAATACGTGAAGCAAAGCCATCCACATGAACCGCCAAAGATAATGCTTTTTGCTTCAGGCATACTCGCCGTTCTGTGCTTCGTTTGGGGTTTCCTCGCGAATTCAATTGCCACGTTCATGCACGTTAGCGTGCGAATCGGGTTAAGTGAAGTATTTAGTTCATCAACACTGATTTTCATGCTTGTTCTCCTCATCGGGGGTGTTCCCGTGTACATCTTCTATTACCGTAAATCTAGACTAACGGAGATAGTTTCAAACAGCTTGACTCCATTGAAAGCAGTTTTGGAGCATGGCTATTTCTTCGATGATTTCTATGAGAAAGTTGTTGCCAGAGGAATCATGAGAGTTACTGAAGGCCTTGGATATGTTGAGAAAACAGTCTTTACTCCCTTGCCCTATTTTCTTGCAAATGGAGTAATGACCCTAGCTCGTGGCACTCATAAGTATTTTGACATTCTTGTGGACAAAATGCTATACGCTGTAGCAGACAAAACGATGTCTTCCGCCTCAAAAATCCGAAAAACACACAATGAATCTTTACAACGTTACATAGTAGCAGCATTACTCGGTTTTCTGGTACTCCTGATAATAGTAATAGTGACGGTGTTGAAGTTGTGGTAACATGATTCAAGATACACTCTTGTTGACACTGCTCCTCCCTGCATTCGCGGTCCCAGTTGTTTACTTAACAGGAAAGAGATCTCCAAAGGCAGCAGCGATTCTTCTTGCTTTGATAGCCCTAACTGACATCGCGTTGCTCTTGTCAACTGTGCCTACTATTCTTGATCCCACAACTGGGCACAAGTACGTTGAATCTTACTCCTGGATTCCAGTTCTCAATTCCTCTTTAACCCTTTTTGTTGACGGCGTAAGCTTATCGATGGCAATCGTAACTCTGGTGCTTATTCTAACAGCGTCCCTGTTCTCAATCGATTATATGCAAGAAAAGAAAGGCCTTGCTGAGTATTATGGGCTTTTGACGTTGCTATTCGTAGGTCTCGTCGGTGTTTTCATAACATCGAATCTCATGCTCTTCTACTTCTGCTGGGAATTGATGCTTATCCCGACATTCTTCATAATCGGTGGGTGGGGCTACAAAGAGCCGTACAAAGCAGCATTCAAGTTTTTCATATTCACCCACGCAGGTGCCGTCTTCGTCCTCCTCGGCATAGGTGGCATCTTCATGGCCACGGGCAGTCTGGACATGTTTCAGGCACAAGCAGCTTTGATGACAGGGCATTCGGATATTGTTAGGTGGATTTTGCTGTCTCTTACCGCTGGCTTCGCCGTGAAAATGGCCGTCGTGCCAGTTCACATGTGGCTACCAGACGCGTACTCTGAGGCACCAGCACCGATGTCTGCCCTTCTCAGCGGAGCAATCACCGGGGCCGGAACCTACGCGATGCTCAGAGTGGCGCTAGGAACAGTGTTCCCAGCAATTATGTCTACTACTTTCGGCACCGAATTTCTGCATGGTTTGGCATTGTTCGGAGTCACATCTGCCCTATTCGGTGCCTTGATTTCCACGCTAGAAAACGACATAAAGAGGATAATATCATATTCGAGCATATCACACATGGGATACGTCCTTTTCGGATTTTCCCTATTTTCTTCCCCAATAGCAATAGCGGGAGCAGTTCTGCATCTTGTGAATCATGCCATAAGCAAAGGATTGTTTTTCCTGTCTTCCGGGGCGGTGACAAAGCAGGTTGAAACTCGAGACATACGGGAAATGGGAGGACTCGCAGGACAGATGCCAATAACAGCGACATGTTCAACCACAGCAGCATTAAGTATCGCAGGAATACCACCGTTCGCATGCTTCATAAGCGAACTCCTAATATTCGTTGGGGCCTTCCAGACAATCATCAGCGACGGTTTCTACCTTTTGCCGACGGCCTTGATGTTGATAGCCACTGTCTTATCACTTGCTTACGTCTTGAGATACCTAAGTCATGTCTTCTTTGGTCCTGTCAAATCCGAAAAAGTGAAAGAAGCCCCGTTTTTCATGAATTTCGCGATGATTATCCTGGTTGTACTTGTCATAATCTTAGGCGTATGGCCGTCATTCTTCCTTAATCTCATCAACACGTTTAAAGTTGCTTTAATTGGGGGAATCTAATGATATACATATCAGGCAGAGACCTACCAGTAATATGCAGTGCCCTGTTCTTTTTCCCCAGAAATCCAGTTGTTAACTGGCTCGTCAAGAGGAAAGACAAAACAACGCTGTCAAAAGCAATCGAGTGTTATGAAGAATCTCTCCTTAATCATTCTTCACCGCGCACTTGCCATGTAAGGCCTTTACCGTCCGCCAGAGCATTTCGGAAGCTGCACGCGAAGTGAGGTGATAGCAGATGCAAGGCACGCTGTTGTTAACGTTGATGTTGCCTACGCTAGCTGTCCCATTCGTTTACTTGACTGGCAGAAAAAGTCCAAAAGCAGCTGCAGTTCTGATCGCCCTAATTGCTTTAGCCGACATCCTATTACTCTCTACAATTATCCCGACAATTCTTGGAGGTGCACAGCACAAATACGTCGAGTCCTATCAATGGATTCCAGTTCTCAATTCCTCTTTAACCCTTTTTGTTGACGGGGTTAGTTTATCGTTGGCAATCGTAACGTTGGTACTTATTCTGACCGCTGCGCTCTTCTCAGTCAACTACATGCAGGAAAGAAAGGGGCTCGCCGAGTACTATGCTCTTTTGACGTTGCTATTCATAGGTCTCCTCGGTGTTTTCATCACGTCAAACCTCCTGCTCTTCTACTTCTGCTGGGAATTGATGCTTATCCCAGCATACTTCATAATCGGTGGGTGGGGCTACAAAGAGCCGTACAAAGCAGCATTTAAGTTTTTCATATTCACCCACGCAGGTGCCGTCTTCGTCCTCCTCGGCATAGGTGGCATCTTCATGGCCACGGGCAGTCTGGACATGTTTCAGGCACAAGCAGCTTTGATGACGACACATTCGGATATTGTTAGGTGGATTTTGCTGTCTCTTACCGCTGGCTTCGCCGTGAAAATGGCCGTCGTGCCAGTTCACATGTGGCTTCCGGACGCTCATTCTGAGGCACCAGCACCGATGTCTGCCCTTCTAAGCGGCGTGATAATCGGAGCAGGGGTTTATGCTATTTTTCGTGTGTCCCTAGGGACTGTGTTCCCTGCGGTCATGGGAACCGATTTTGGTGCTGAGTTCATGCACGGTTTGGCAGTGTTCGGAGTCCTATCCGCTTTTTTCGGTTCCTTCATTGCGTTGGTGGAAAATGACATCAAACGGATTATAGCTTATTCGAGCATATCACACATGGGGTATGTTCTTTTTGGGCTTTCTATGATGTTTTCAGGTAACCCTCCGCAACTGATCCAGGTTGTGATGGCGGGAACAATTTTACATCTCATAAATCACGCAGTAAGCAAGGGTCTGTTCTTCTTGTCGGGCGGGTCAATCATGAAGCAGCTCGACATTCGAGACATTCGTGAAATGGGCGGGCTCGCTGGGGAGATGCCTACAACAGCAACCTGTTCGACCATAGCCGCATTAAGCATCGCTGGTGCGCCTCCTTTTGCATGTTTCATCAGTGAATTTCTACTATTCGTCGGCGCGTTTCAAGTGATCAGCAGAGATGGTTTCTACCTTTTGCCAACTGCTTTCATGTTAGTGGCTACGGTCTTGTCGCTTGCTTATGCTTTGAGATACGTTAGCCACGTGTTCTTGGGACCGACAAAGTATAAGGATGCCAAGGAATCGCCGTTTTTCATGAAGTTCGCGATGCTGATCTTGGCTGCGCTTGTCATAGTTCTCGGCGTATGGCCCACTTTTTTCCTTGACCTTATTAACACGCTGAGGTTTGTTTAGGAAGGAAAGCATATGGTTAACATCTTGGACGTTTCTTCTCCCATAATCAGTTTCGTCTTGTTTTCGCTTCTGACAATCCCTGTGGTTAAGGCCATCCGCAAAAGGCCTAGCAAGAGAACTGCTCTCTCTCTTTGCTGGTTTGCTATCGTTTTCGTCACTGCAACTGCAACTGTTGCCAACCTCGCGATAAAATATTACGACCAATCTTCATCCAACCCGTTCCTAACCTTAGCGCTGACAACCGGAACCAATACTGTGTTCTCAAGCGCTTTTCTGATAGACGCAATGTCGATTTACATGGCTATCATTTTCACAATTGTGGGTGCAGTTGTTTTTCTGTACGGCATGTTCTATGTTGATCTTGACGAGAAACTCTCAGAGAGATACTATGCTATCATGCTTATCGTAATTGGTTGCACAATAGGCGCTGCCTTCTCAGGGGATCTTCTGACCCTCTTCATTTTTTGGGAAGCCTCCGCCGCGGGTTCGAGCTTCTTGATGCTCTATCAGAGAACCCGCAAATCCTTGCATGCTACTCTGAGGTATTTAGTTATGATAATAATAGCTTCAGCATTCATAGTTTATGGACTTTCAATAGTGTACGGCATAACAGGCACTCTTAACTTCTGGGCAGTAAGACAAGCATTGATAGCCTTACCAGACAAACGATTGCTCGTAATCGCCTTCGTTTTTATTGCGACAGGCTACGCTATTGAAGCTGCCGTTGTGCCTTTTCACATGTGGCTTCCGGACGCTTACACGGCAGCACCAGCATCGTCTTCAGCCTTTCTTTCTGCTCTTGTAGACCAAGGAAGCTACTATGTTCTTTTGAGAGTTCTCGTTTACATTCTGACGCCAATGACTGTCTTGAACTGGACTGTTATGCTTGCTGTCTTCTCTGCATTGACGATGGTAGTAGGCAATATACTCGCTTTGACACAAAGAGACTTGAAACGCTTGATTGCGTACGTTTGCGTTGCAGATGTAGGTTACAATCTTGTGGCTATAACCAGCGTAACATCGCTCGGAATAATGGGAAACCTCTTCTTCTTCTTGGTGGGAGGAATAACAACAGCTCTTGCCTTCATGAGTATTGGGCTCTTAAACCGCATGGGGTTCAAGACTCTGGATGATCTCTCAGGAGCGGGCAGAAAAGCGCCGTTTACGAGCTTGGCTCTAGTCCTGAGCGTCTTTTCCTTTGCAGGCGTCCCGCCTCTTGCGGGCTTCATCGCAAAGTACTTGGTCTTCACCGCTGCGATAGAAGCAAACCTAGGCTGGCTAGCAGTAATCGGCGTCCTTGCCAGCGTCGTTCAGACCGCGTACTTGCTGAGATTGGTTAATCGCATGTATGCAAGAACACCCCAAGAAAATGCAATCAGGATTAAGGAGCCGAGAAGGCTACTTGTGCCCATTTTCATTCTTGTTGCAGCAATAATCATATTAGGCATCTATCCTACGATTGTTTTAAACCTCATCCAACCCGTAAGTCAGCAATTTCCGCGTATACCATAGCTTCTGTCGAAATTTCAGGTATACATTTAAACATAATTTCCACCCTCTATAGATAGAGGGTCGAACCATTCCTGAGAAGAAGAATAAACTAATCGCGTTTAATGATTTGGAACGATTGATAATAGGGCCTGGGTTCTGCACTTTGTGTGGTGCGTGCGAAGCTGCCTGCCCAGTTCATGCAATAAAGGTGGAACATGACAGACCTTACAGGCTTCATGATTGTTCTGACGATCTGGACTCTTGCCCGATCTGCTATGACACTTGCCCACACACTGATGCACTTCTGTTTGAAACGTTGAGGTTTGTTGCAGACGCTCCTCATAGAAGAGAAAGCTTGGGCTATTACAGAAGGATTTTGCTCGCCCACGCCACTAATCCTACCTTGAGGGATGCTAGCAGAAGCGGAGGCGTCGTAACTGCACTTCTTAATTTTGCCATCACCGAAAAAATAATCGACAGTGCCGTGGTCTCAGAAGCCTCGTCTAGAGTGCCTATTAAGATTAACCCTTCAATAAGCCTCGTACCAGATGATACGCTTTCCGCCGTGGACGCCAAGATCGTGCCTTCTGCAGTGGCAGAGGCTTTTGGTCGGGCAGTTTTTGAGCACGGCAAGCTGAACATCGCTTTTGTTGGTATTCCATGCCATATTGTTGCACTTCGAAAACTTGAAGCTTGGCATCACAAGATGATGGGAAGCCTTCGAATAACTATAGGGCTCTTCTGCCTTTGGACTTTCTCCTTGGGTAAACTCCTCGAATACCTTCTGGACAAATACAGCATTGCGGCTAACGAGATTCAAAACGTTGATTTGACGGCGAATGAGTACGTTGTAACCACGGAAAACGGTGTTGTTCGAATCCCACTTTCGGAAGCTAAATCTTACGTTATGAATCGCTGTAGGACTTGCACCTACTTCACTTCGCAACTTGCTGACCTGAGCGTTGGCGGAGCAGGCCCATTGAAAGACTGGTCTATAGTCATCATCAGAACCAAACAGGGCGAAGACTTCTTCAACAGTGCTGTCAGAGAGGGCGTAATAACAACTAAGAAGACAGAAACTGAACCAGACGCCTTGGCTCACCTGCTTCAGTTGGCCTCGTACAAGAGACAGTCTGCTTTTAAGGAAATCGAGGCTATGAAAAAAGTAGGTGTTGCCGTCCCTACCGGCGTGGAGCTTTTCTACAAAACTGCATCCACCGAAATCAGTACGCTGCAGGAAGTGAAAGTGAGAGAGATTATGACAAGAAAAGTGATCACTCTACCGCCAGCAATGACAGTTGATGAGCTCCTCGACAAAATAGCTAAACATCACCACACTGGCTTCCCAGTAATAGATGAATTAAACAGAATTGTGGGGATCGTTACCTTGCAGGATGCAATGAAGGTCGCCAAAGAGAATCGAAACAGTGTTTCTGTCCAGGAGATTGCTACAAAAGATCTGCTTGTAGTTTTTCCCGATGACACCGCTGCTAGGGCCCTCGAGAAAATGAGCCAGCACGATGTTGGAAGACTCCTCGTTGTGGATGGAAAGCACAAGCTTTCGCTGTTGGGAATTTTAACAAGAAGCGATGTGATGCATGCGCTAAGAAAGAATGTTTAACGTGTATACTGATGTGTGCGCTAGGAAGACTTAATTGCTTCTTGCGGCGGATCTGTTTTGAAGATTATGCACTTCGTTAAAGAGATGATGAGGCCTGTCGTTAAGATAGGTTCGCAGCAAACGGTTCTAGAAGCTGCGAAGCTTATGAGAGATTGTGGTCGGAGCAGCTTGGTCGTTATGGAGGGAAATATCGCTGTTGGTATAGTGACCGAGAAAGACTTTATTACGAGAGTCGCAGCGGAAAACCTCCCTTGCACTACGCTAGTTTCGCAGGTTATGTCCTCGCCTCTCAAAACGGTTGATGCTAACACACCTCTGAAGGAAGCTGCTAGAATCATGTTCGAAAATAAGATAAGACGGCTCCCAGTCGTGGAGGGTGGAGCATTAGCAGGAATTATAGTTGCGTCAGATTTTCTGTCCCAACTGTCCAAGAAAACCCTGACTGAGGAAATCTGGGGGGCGCTAACTAGCTCTAGCCTCTAAAATCGATAAGGGAAAGAACCAACGAGGCCAGAGAACTGGCTTGGATTTCCATAAAACAGTCCGTTCGCGCCAGCAGTGTTCACGGCGGTTGTTGCAAACAGTCCTGTGGCTATAGAACCTCATATTCCGCCGACACCGTGGCACGCGAAAACATCCAAAGTGCTATCAAGACGTGTCCGCGCACGACACCTTGAAACCAAATTGGATACGGCATCCGCAATCAAACATATGACGATGGCTGAAGCGTGCGTTCCTAGAAGCTAATGCACGCTTAAATATGGCTTCTAGCGTGAAAGATAATGGGGATTCGTGGAATGTATAGACTTGCCAAGCTGACTGCCACTCAACTTAATGATATCAGGAAGCTTGAAGCTAAGTGGAAGGGCGTTGTGGTCTTGGCGTACGAGAAGGCACCAGAACCGGCGAACCTCTCCGAGGAACAACTGAGAAGACTTCAAAAATTGGAGAAAGAACTGGGCGTAGTTCTGATAGCATACAAATAGCCAAGGGCACGTGGAAACGTCAAATCTTGGTTGCAAAGGATGAGCCATACGCGACTACCATAATTGTTATCAATAAAGACCGACGTTTGTACCATGTGGTGATGTTTTGAGCTCAAAGCATAGGACGTTCAAGAAAAACTTTGAGACGGAGATGCGGGTTAACAACGTAAGATTACCACTGAACCATTTCGTGCAGGAAGCCTTGGCTAACATGATGATAGGTTTCTCAAAAACTCTCAAACACGTCGAAGGAGAGGCTCCGGCAAGCATAGAAATAAGAATAAAAAGGCTTCCGAAGCAACTTGAAGTGGACGCTCACACCTACCCTTAAAACGCGTCGCTTATGATCTACGTTGAGTATCCGCCTTTCTTGACGCTCAAAGACCCGTGAACAAGACTTGAATCTGACTATAAGAATTACTACCGTGAGATAGCATGTTTGAATTGGCTGGAAAAACGGCGCTCGTAACGGGCGGGGCTAAGCGTATCGGTAAGGCTATCGCTGTTGGATTGGCGAAACAAGGTGCAAATATCATCATACATTATGGCAAGTCTGAAAATGAAGCAAGAGAATTGCGAGATGAAATAGTTGAGATAGGTCGCAAGTCTTGGATCGTCAGTGCTGATCTTGGGAATCCTGAATTGTGCAAGGAACTGATCGCTCAGGCTTACGGATTATCTGGAGAAATTGACATACTTGTCAACAATGCTTCCATTTTCTCAGCCAATGGCGTGAACGATGTCAGACTCGAAGACATCGAGGTTAACATGTTGACCAATGCGTGGGCCCCCTTCTTATTGAGTAGGTATTTCTCTGAAAAAACCGATCATGGAAAAATAGTCAATATTCTGGACACAAGAGTTGCCGGGTATGACTTCAATCACTTCGCATACTATCTCAGCAAAAGAATGCTTGAAATCTTGACAAGGTCGATGGCGCTGAAGCTGGCACCCAACATAACTGTCAACGCCATAGCACCCGGACTGATACTTCCTCCCCAGGGCAAAGACTACGTTTATCTTGAGCAGAAAAAGGACACAGTTCCGCTGAAAAAGTATGGGTCGGTTTCGGACATAGTTGAAACAGTCATTTTTCTCCTCAGGAGTGATTTTGTAACAGGACAAATAGTCTATGTCGATGGGGGCAAACATTTGACCCAGACCATAGAGGGTCTGTGAAAATCTAGGAAGATCTCGCTTATGGAAAAAAGAAGTGAACGAGATATGGACAAGATTCTGATCAAAGACCTGCGTTTAAGATGTATCATAGGAATTGACGAGTTTGAGCGTAGGGAAAAGCAGGATGTGGCAATCAACGTTGTTATCTGGTCGAATTTGACCGAGGCAGCTAAGACAGACGACATACGCAAGAGTGTTGACTACAAAGAAATAACCAAGCGCATCATAAGGCTAGTGGAAGGGTCAGAGTTTCGCCTTGTTGAGACGTTAGCAGAAAAAGTGGCAGAGAGTTGTCTTGAACACGCACGAGTCCAAAAAGTTAGGGTGACCGTTGAGAAGCCTGGGGCGCTCCGATTTGCCAGAAGCGTAGGAGTAAGCATACTTCGAAAAAGGGACTAGTCTTCGGCCATGACCGTGGCTTTCCTTTCCTTAGGTTCTAACATCGAGCCAGAAAAAAACATGCTTGAAGCAGTGAGGCTGCTGTCTCATCATGTCAAGGTGCTGAAGGCGTCAACAGTTTATCTCACTGAACCGTTGCAGCGGAAATCGCAGCCGGCATATTACAACTGCGTCATTAAAATCGAAACGGACATCGAGCCTTGCAAGTTGAAATTTGACGTGTTGAGAGTCATCGAAAACGAATTGGGAAGGAAAAGAACCGAAGACAAGTTCGAATCCCGAACAATCGACATAGACATAATACTCTATGGAAATCTAGTCTTTTCAACAAAAGAGCTGACTCTTCCAGACCCAGATATACAGAGAAGAGCGTTCTTGGCCATACCTCTATCAGAAATTGAACCCGACTTGGCGTTGCCAATTGGAAATAAGCCTATGAGAGAAATAGCAGACCGATTTAAGAAACAATCCAAGATCAAGGAGCTGAAGAGTTTCACTGAAACATTGCAAGGTCTAGTTAGAAGTTTACGCATGTAGGATTTTCAGTGCTTCTTCCTTTGTGGAAGGATGCTTTTCAAAGTTGCCTCTAATTGCGCTGGAAACTGTTTGAACGTGGTGTGCCCGCGGTCCACGCATCTCCATGCAAAGGTGTCTTGCTTTGATCAGGACAAGCACTCCTCTCGCTTTTAGTTTTTCGTACAAATAATCAGCTAATTGTTTTGTCAAGTCTTCTTGAACCTGCGGTCTTGAAGCAAAGTATTTCACTATCCGCGGGAGTTTTGATAGCCCCACGATTTTTTCGCCAGGTATGTAGGCAATCGAGACTTCCCCGAATATCGGCAACAAGTGGTGAGCGCAAAGAGAGTAGAAAGGAATCCGCTTTATGGCCAGAATGTCGCGATAGCCCGGGTTATCGAAAAGTGTGAGTCTAGGCTCACTGGTTTTAGCCAACCCCGAAAAAATCTCCGTGTAAAGCCTTGCTACTCTCTTCGGGGTATTTCTGTACATCTCAGATTTCTTGTCTATGTCGAACTCGTCTAGGATGGATCTAACAGAGTTTTCGATCCTTCCGCGGCATCCTTCGTCTTTCATGGCCGTTCACGGTTCCACATATTGCCTTTGATGAAGCTTGGTCAAATGAGGGATTTTTATCTTCCTATGCCAGTTTTATATTATCAATTCTTGACGCGAGTGCAAAATCATTCTTCGATAAGCCTTTGACGGCATGTGTGGTCAGTGTTAGTTTTACGTTGTTCCAACTCCATAGCAGAATGTCAGGGTGGTGATTCTCTGATTCTGCAACGTCTGCGACTTTGTTAATAAACTCAATCGCTTTCCTGAAATTGCTGAACTTATAGTTTTTTTCAATAGCATCGCCGACTAGCTTCCAATCTTTAACTTGGTTGAGATACTTCTCTGCCTCTTCCTTCAACATTGGCTACGCCTACCTCCACAGGATTACACTTTGCCAAAAGCAAATCAGTAGTGAACAGCTAAAATGACTTGCGTTCACTTCATATGCTTGCCTAGTAGAAATCTACTTGTTAGGTTTCGGTGACTTTTATGACGCTTACTGGGCAGCTGCATTCTGCTGCTTGCGCGTCTGCAATTTTTGAATCGTCGAAGCTGCCTGTCGATCTGCCATTGCTCTTGCCGCCTACTACTTTTGATTTTCCTTCTGCGTCACTCTCGAAATGAGCAGGATCAATCGTGTAGCAGGTTGCGCAGGCTATGCAGTTGTCCCTGTCAACCTCAATTTTGTAAGTCAACTGGCCATTCCTCTGTGATTTGCAACTATGGACTCATTTGTGCGTCTGTTGTTGGCTTGGCTTCGTATGTGAGCCCACGAGGACCACTTTGTCTGCGCGCGCTTTTCTTGTTAGCTCAAAATTTATATATAAATCTCTCGGACATCGTTAAGGTACGCCCAGAGAGCTCGATTGGAGCAAGAGTCTTGCAACGGAAGGTGATAAAGAGTGGGAATCGGCGAGTCAATTAAAACAGGTCATGACGAGTACAGAAGGTTCTTCGCAAAACTGTTCAAGACTACTCCAAAAGATGCAGAGTTGCGCGAGCAATTGTTCACTGACTTTCAGAGGAAGCTATATGCACACCATGAAGCCGAGGAACTGACGATTCTTCCGCGTATGACCAAGATTCCGGACCTGAGAGATATGGCCCTTGAGCTCGAAGTAGAGCATGCAGACATGAAGGTGCATTTTGAAGCTCTTATAAAGGAAGGCTTCGACAGAGAGATTTGGCGTTACAAGTTGGCGCCGCTGTATGACATCATGCACGCTCATTGGCTGAAAGAGGAGGAAACTATGATACCCTTCGGACCAGACTACTTCTCAAAGAGCGAGTGGGAAGATTTTGGCAAGAGGTTCGACGAAATAGTTGAGGATTATTTGAAAAACCACTAAAGCAACACGCGCGTCAATCATGGCTACATTGGCAAGTATTAATACGCACCAATTTTGCAGAGACAGTCTACCAGCGCATGCTTATTGCGGTCGGTGCTGCATCAATCACTGGGACCGAGTAGCTTGTAGAATTGGACTTTCAGGAAGTCAGTAACCACGAACAGCGTCAAGGCATATCCCCATACGATGGCAGCAAGACCCCAGACCCATGGCGGGTAACAGAATTCCGTAAACGGTGAGAAGCGTGGCGGTCAGCTGGGTGCCTATTACTGCGAAGAGCAGGATTTTCGCTGGTTTAACTGTCCAGAAATGACCTTTTGTTCGAGCCGCAAGCAACACCGTATGACCGGCGACAGAGAGTTTCAAGTATATAAAAGACTGGAGAATGGGATTGTGCAGACCTATGTGCAAAACGTTCGTGCCTATCAAGAGAAGCCCAAAGGAGGAAAAAACTCCTATAATGCCCAAGAATGTGGCTATACCCAACACTTTTCGCATGTCCCACTTCTCTGGGAAGTCAGAGTACTTTACATTGTCATAAGCTATCGTGATGACTGGTAGGTCATTTAAAATTGCCAGCAACACTATCATGAGTGCAGTGACAGGGTAGATGGTAAATGCCAAGATCGTTGCAGTGATAAAAAGCAACACGCGGATGGTCTCGGCAATGCGGTATATGGCGTAATTGGTCATCCGTTGGAAAATCTTGCGGCTCTGCTGGATAGCGTCTATGATCACGGAAAGGCCAGGTTTTGTGAGAACGATTGCAGCGGCAGACTTCGCTGCGTCTGTGGCGCCGGCCACTGCGATTCCTGCATCAGCCTTCTTCAACGCGGGCGCATCATTCACTCCGTCTCCGGTCATGCCTACAATGTGGTCTTTGCTCTGGAGAAGTTCGACTATGTGATACTTGTGCTCAGGGAATACTTCAGCGAAGCCATCAGCTTTCTCAACAACTTGCACAGCTTCGCTTTCTGGCTTGTTCAGAAAAGAAGAGGCCACTGCAATATCAGTGCCCAAATTCACGCGGCGTGCAGTCTCCTTTGCGATGGCTAAATGGTCGCCCGTAACCATTTTAACGTCGACACCCATAGACTCCGCGATTTTAATGGTGTCAGCAGAGTCTTCACGAGGCGGATCATATAGAGCGATTAAACCGGCAAATTGCCACTTATCCTGAGCATCAGTTCTGGCCACGCCGAGAGATCTGTACCCTTTTACCGCCAGTGAATCAACTATTTCTTCAACCGTGCCACCGATTTTCTCCTTATTCGCAATAAAGGATAGAATTGCTTGCGGCGCCCCTTTCGAGATTCTGAAGCGGGCTCCATTGCTTTCTTGCAATGTGGCTTCGGTTCGTTTTGAAACTGGATCGAATGGTTTGAAGTCACTAATTTTGTAGTGCCGTAAGGGTTCAGCTAACGCTGTTATGCTCCGTGCCTTTGCGATAATTGCGTTGTCAATGGGATCTTTATCTTCCTCTCTTGATGCAAGTGCGCTGTACAGCAGTACGTCATTGTCTGTGAACCCGCTAAGGGGCTTAACCTCGCCTACTGTGAGCTCATTCTTTGTAATGGTGCCCGTCTTGTCTGAACATAATATGTCCATACCTGCCATCTCTTCAATGGCTACTAACTTGCTCACAATCGCTTCCTTGGCAGCGAGAGCTATTGCGCCTATCGCCATCGTAACTGAAAGCACGGTTGGCAACGCTGCGGGTATCGCAGCAACGACCAAGACAAGGGCAAATTGGAGAATCTGAAGTGGATTTTGAGAACGGAGAAGTTCAACAACAACAATAACGGCTACAAGTGCAATGGCGAGGAAAATGAGGTAGTCGCCGATTCTGATTACGGCTTTCTGGAAATGACTTTGAGTTTTGGCTTCTTCCACGAGCTTAGCGGTTTTGCCGAAATATGTTCCTATGCCTGTAGTGACTACTAGTCCATTCATTTCTCCGTGACTAGCGACAGAACCAGCGTATGCAACATCTGACAAATGTTTTTCCACGGGTAATGATTCTCCGGTCAACGCTGATTCGTCAGCGAGCAGATAGCTGCCTTCAATGAGCTTGACGTCCGCCGGAATTATGTCGCCAAGACGTATGCGCACGATGTCTCCAGGAACGAGTTCGCGAGCAGGCGTTTCTTGCCACTTGTTGTCACGCAGAACGCGTGCTTTGAGCGCAAGTTTCTGTTTAAGCAACTCAATAGCGTTACCCGCCTGACGTTCTCGCGTGAACCCTATCACCGCGTTTGAAAGTAATAGGGCAAGTATGATGGCGAAGTCCTCCCAACTCTTGATGTATGCGGACATGACGACCGCAGCTTCTATCATCCATGGAATCGGCCCCCAAAAATAGGTTAAAAACTTGATCAGCGGGTTCGCTTTTTTCTCAGGAATCTCATTAGGGCCATATAGTTGAAGTCGCTTTCCCGCCTCGAAGGAAGAAAGGCCATCCGTGCTCGTCGAAAGTCTGCTTAACAGTTCATCAACATTAGCTTTCTTCGCCTCGTCTGCAGTTAAAAGACTCTTACTCATGAACACACCGTATCTGCAATCGACAACTTTTTTGTAATCTCATATTTTGAACTGAACTCTCGTTGCCCGCCTAAGATGCGTCTGCATCATCGAATTCGCTCAAACATGCTTGGAGCAACCTTTTCTCGGTGCACTTGCTACTCGCGTTATTTGTTGTTGACGCTTTTTATCAGTTTGGTCATTTCCTTCTTGAGTTCGTCAAGTCTCTTCTGATCCATCGTCTCTATTGATAAGCGGAGTATCGGCGAGGTGTTTGATGCTCTAATCAAAGCCCACGAATCTGGAAAAACGATTTTGATGCCGTCGATTGTGTCTGTGTTTTCATATGTTTCCGTAGCCTTTTCTTTTATCTTATTGATGACCTGAAACTTCGTCTCGTCTGAGCAGTTTATTTCGATTCTTTCAAAAAGCCTCGCCGGCAATTCTTTCACGGCTTCTGACAGTTTTTGCCCCATTTTGGAGACTATGTCAGCCATGTACATACTGTTTATTATCGCGTCGTCGAACCAGAAGAACTTTGGAACGCATATGTGCCCAGATTTCTCAACACCAAAAACAGCGTTGTGTCTCTTGGTTTCCTGCACCAGAAAAGTGTGGCCAACCGGTATCCGAAACACTTTTTCTCCATACTTCCTGACTTCGTCCTCTATGATGTCTGAGCATTCTATGTTGGCGACAACGGGGCCTCTTTGAGTTTTCATTATGTCCCTTATGAAAAGGATTGCGCTTTGCTCGGTCATGATGACTTTGCCTGTGTCGTCAACGAATATGGCTCTGTCACCATCGCCGTCGAACGCTATTCCAAGATCTGCCCTCTCTTTCACAACCTTCTCGCAGAGAGCTGTCAAGGATTCAGGTTTCGGTTCAGGATCCCTGTTCGAAAACGTTGGATCAGGCCAATCAAACAAGAAAGTCGCCTTAACACCGATTTTCTTGAGAATCTTCGGAACCAGTAGGCATGCAGCCCCGTTTCCGAAGTCAACGGCGATGTTTATTCTCTCTGGTTTTATTCTTTCAGCTACGAAATTAGCGTACTCTTCGTCC
The DNA here is from genome assembly GCA_963707955.1 of Candidatus Bathyarchaeota archaeon. Classification (GTDB taxonomy): domain Archaea; phylum Thermoproteota; class Bathyarchaeia; order Bathyarchaeales; family Bathycorpusculaceae; genus DASPPK01. The sequence continues at coordinate 1,855,253 of OY970176.1, forward strand.
ATTCCTATGAGCTTTTTTGCTGACCCTGCGCCTGTTTTGAAACTTCCTAGGGAGCTGATCTCCCCCAGTTTTTTGTTCTCGTCTTCAAAGAAACCGACTCCGTCTTGGTGGAAGAATTTTACGCCGTTCCACTTTGCTGGCAGATGAGACGCGGTTATGTACGCGGCTACGTCGTTTTTCATTTTCCAGTTTGCAAAGACGCAGAGGGTCGCGGGACATGTTCCGACCATGTTGGCGTTTGACCCAGTCTTTTTCAATCCCGAAACGAATGCCTCCTCGAGTTGCGCTCCGTGCTCTCTGAAATCTCTTCCAATCGTGAAGTTTCCGGGAGAACATGTTCCAGCTGCTTCACCGATTCTCATCATGATTTCGTCAGTCAAATCTTTACCGTAAATTCCTCTTATGTCGTAAGCTCTGAAGATGCCCATCTTCTATCACAAGGCTTCTATTTGTTCAATATGACGTTCTCTATTAAAGATCCTTTTCTTATTAGTTATGCTTTCACACACGTTTCTTTGGCACACGACGGGTTTAGAGCTTCAAGCGCGCGTCAGTCAAATAACAAATCTCTCAGAGGCAACGAAAAGAAAAGAAACTTCCGCGCGCGCATTTAATCCAAAATGCAGCCAAGAAATCCTCAAAATAAATCAGCTAATATTCACACCGAAAATTACTGGAGTTATGACTAATGTGTTTTCAGGACTATCGCCGCAGTCGCTACACTGATTATAGACAAAAGGAAGTTCTCTACATTCTTCACAGATCACGAAAACTAGTCTATCAGTGTAATTGAGGCGCGTGCGTCTGGGTTCTGGATTGATTGGGATTGGTTTTTAATATAACGAAAAGTAGATAGAGTCGAAAGTGGTAAAAACCTCAAGGAGAGGCAACTGTTGGCAACCGATCTTGTCTCAAATATCTTGAAGTTTTTAAGAAAAGAGAGAATCAAAATGAAACTGCGGATGATTTCTGATTCGGAATTTTGGCTTGAAGGTCCGTATGGTTTTCTGACTGCCAAGTTCCGCGTGGATAAAGGAAACCATCAAGTATTGTATGATCTTTTCTCGCCAAAATACGATGTACATTTGAAAGAAGAGGCCCTCAGAGACGTTGAAAAACTAGATCTAATCGTGGAAGAAAGAGGAAAATGGGATTATGAAAAATCTATTGAAGGTTTGTGGCTAGTTCTAGATTGTGTCAATCTTTGGGCGCAGGAAAACAGGTTCAGTGTCAAAGAAAAAGACTTAACCTAATAGAACACTAGGGCGCGCGCGGAAGACCAGAAGAAGTATCAGAAGAGGCCTCACATAGAAACGGTTTATTGATTCAACAGCAGCAGTCTCGCCACCTGGCGTATGAAGAATGAGGTCCAGACCCAGTTTCGGATCAAGGTGATGTGTCGCATTCATGAAACCAATCTTGTCATTGTAGCGCGCGCATGCTAAGTTTTCTGGTTCCCCGTCTTGGGGTCTTTCTTGCTTGTGTCTTTGACGATTTCTTTGAAGCCGTACATGCCGATTGGTGGCCATCCTGCTTCTGGCATCGATGATGGAACGAGCATTATTGTGTTTGTGCTGGATTGCTGTCCAATTTCGTAGAGGATGTTCATCCACCTCAGCCTTAAAGCTTCGTGGCTTGTTTCGTAGAGGTTTGCAGCTTTAATCATCATCTGTGCCGCTTCAAATTCTGCCGTCGCCAATGTAACTCTTGCTCTTCTCTCACGTTCGGCCTGTGCTTGTCTTGACATGGCATCTTGAAGCACCTGAGGAATGCCGACGTCCCTGATTTCAACCGACGTCACCTTTATTCCCCAAGCCTCTGTCTTTGAATCGATTATTCCTCTAGCGATTGACCCGACTTTCTCTCTTTCAGTAAGCACTTCATCAAAGCTTGCCTGCCCGATAACCTCTCTCAGCGTCGTCTGTGCGGCAAAGTCGGTGGCGTCTCTAAAACTCTCTGCGCCCAACACAACCTTCTGCAGGTCTACAGGTTGGAAGTACATGACGGCGTCCACAACCACAGGCACGTTATCCTTAGTCAGAGTCTGCTCGGTCTTGAAGGAAACCACCTGAAGCCTGGTTGATATGACGAAGGGCACTCGGCTTATGATTGGTGGCACGTAGATTACTCCCGGGCCTTTGAGTCCTTTGTATCTGCCCAAAGTGAGTAGTGGAGCCCTTTCCCACTCTTTCAAAACTCTAATGCCGCTCAGAAGAATTATCAGCACTATGAGGAGAACAAAAAGCTCTATCGCCAAAGTCACTGGATCCATTCAAAACCACCTGATCTGGAGAGAATGTTCTTCACTTATTAATTTTGTCATGCTTAAACGAAGCAGCCTGCAGCCCTATTTCTTGGATTCGTTTGAAGGTTCCACATCAGTTTTCTCGACTATGAGAACTAGATCCTGCAGAGATTTGACCCTTACACACTCGCCCTTCTGAATGTCACCTGAAGCTGACTTGGCTCTCCACACGAATCCTGCGACTCTCACTTCCCCGTCAGGCTTCAGATCTGTCACCGCCATTCCGGCCTTTCCAATAATCGCTTCAGGTCCAGTTAGCTTGGTCTTACGTAGTATGGGGCCTATCATCCATCTGAAGTAGAGTCCCGCGACAACCCCGAAGACCACGACCAGAAACAGTTCGAGCTCTGTCACGTTTGTGATAGGCGACGGCGAATAATTCAATCCCTGCGCCAAGTAATATATTCCAAATGCCCCGACAGCTACACCGGCTATCATGGCGAAACCGTGTCCAAGCTTGAGTTCGAGCACGATTAGAACTGCTGCAATGGCTAGAATTGCATAGCCAAGAACTGAGGCTCCGATGACTTCTGCGCCTATCAGCCCCGTGATTATTCCAAAGATCCCCGCTATAGTGAGAATGATCGTCGGATGGTAAATGTCAAGCACGATCGCCACTATTCCCAGCAGAATAAGGATTCCATCGAGTGTGGGGTTGCTCAAGGCGCTTATGAACTGATCGTACAAGGATTCGTTGCGCGTGACCTGAGGCGCTCCTGTCAACCCAACATCATTTATTACATCATTCAATGAACCTGCAGAACCATCCGCAACGTGGTATGCCACTGCCTCATTCGCCGAGAAAGCCTCATCCTGCTGAACCATATTATATGCAGCCGTGCTGTTTCGCCCCCATTTTTCGGCGAGGCTGATCATCAAAGAAAGCATTGCAGCCTGCGTATGGTTCTGCTCCAAATCCGTTCCCCCAACAACGATCGGAGTGCTAGGTCCGATGGCGGAGCCCGTTGCCATGAAAATCTTGTTAGTTGCCATCGCGATGTAGCTTCCAGCGGAGGCTGCTAACCCGTTAGGCACGACGAAAGTGTAGCTAGGTATGCCAGACTGATTCGCGCGAGTTATCGAGCCTATAATCGAAACCATATCGCTCAACAAACCGCCTGGAGTGTTCATCTGAAATACGATCGCAGAAGCATCCTGCTGAATAGCATAACTAACCGCACTGTCAACGAAACCTGAAGAACCAGGATCAACAGGGACATCAAAATTGACTACTACAACTGGGCCTAATGTTCCCTCAGCATGCCCTTTCATGATTACTCCAAAAAGACAACCTACAACCTCAAGAAAAAGCAGGGCGTAAAACAGGCCGAAGCGCAGACGCGCCTTCAAGTAAGTGTAACTCCTTTTCCAAGTTTGGAACAATCCCTTCTAGACAGCAGCAGTGTCCCTGTTCGAAAGCGCAGGCCCAAAAACGCGGAGGCTACGTTCGGACCGAGCATATCAAGTCGCCCAATGTTTTCACCCTGCCAAAAGGGTACTGCAGATATAAAGCTTAAGGTGCACGCGCGGTGGTTGGCTGGAGTAGAGTTTCGCCCAAACCCAAAACGAACTGAATATTACTCTACCTGGAAGACGTTTCCGCATTTTGTGCATTTGATGCTACGTTTCTCGGTTACTTTGACGTAGAACAGAAGATAACCACAAGATGGGCACTTGATAGCCTGTCTCTTGTCACTTGCTGGTTCAGTTCTTGCTGCTGGCTCCGTCCTAGCCGCTGGTTCAGTTCTTGCTGCTGGCTCCGTCCTAGCCGCTGGTTCAGTTCTTGCTGCTGGCTCCGTCCTAGCCGCTGGTTCAGTTCTTGCTGCTGGCTCCGTCCTAGCACCTGGATCCGTTCTGGCCTCTGGTTCCCATTTACTCGCTTGAACCTTTCTTGCCAATTAACTCATCCCGACTATGCGACTTCAAAACATCTGCCGCTTTTATGTTTTCCTGATCTTTCAACCTCCGCGCTAGCGCGTTGCGCGCGCCATTTTTAGCTCCTCCAGCCCCGAGTATTATCTTCCACATACTGGGGTCGAAGTGTGGCCAACTATGATTCATACCACAATATCTGTCTGGCTTCCAGGGGTATCGCAGCCCCACCAAAATAGGGAATGATGCGTGGCGTATAGTCTTCTGCTGACCGACGGGCCGGGATACGGGCACGATAGAGATAGCTATTCGCTGTTCCGGCAGCCTCAGCTACCTCCATGACATGAATTTCGGATTCTCCGTTACCCTGTGGCTCGGCGAATAGCTGGACCTGCACTGCCTTCGGATCAAGCTTATCAAGATACGCTTCTACCGTCATAATATATTCGTCACCTTCTCTCTGCACACCCAGCCTTTCGAAGTGTAATTTCTGCCAATGCGTCTCCAGTAACTCTCGCCAGTGGCATAAGCGTACTGACTCATTTGCCCCGTCGGCAGAGCGCTTATGATAGTTCTTGGCAGCAGTGAGGTATAGTCTATCGACATACTCTCGCAGCATTCGGTTCGTACTGAATTGCGGGGTGAGCTCAGCCATACTCGTCCGCATGCGTGCTATCCAACCGGTGGGGATGCCTCGGCCATCACGTTCATAGAAGCACGGAATAATCTCCTCCTCGAGGAGACGATAGGTCTCTTCCGCCTCTTGAGCATCCCAGTTAAGGTCATCACCATGCTCCTGCCCATCGCCTATAGCCCAGCCAACCTCGGCCCGGTAAGCTTCTGCCCACCACCCATCCCGCTCCGATAAGTTTAAGCCACCGTTTACCAGAACCTTCATGCCACTAGTACCGCAAGCCTCCCAAGGGCGGCGGGGTGTGTTTATCCAAAGGTCCACGCCTTGTACCAACTGCTCGGCCAGAGCCATATCGTAGTCAGAGAGGAAGACTACCTTGTCTTGCACATCGGAACGAAGCGAATACTCCCACCAAGCTCGTACCAAGGCTTTGCCTTCTTCATCGTGAGGGTGGGCTTTACCGGCAATAACGAGTTGAACAGGCCGATGAGGGTTGTTCAGTATTCTGCTTAGCCGATCGGGATCATGGAGCAATAGATTTGGTCGTTTGTATGCGGTGAAGCGCCGGGCAAAACCCATTGTGAGAACGCTAGGGTCCAGTAGTTGGTTGGACTGCTTTATGAGTTGCACCGAGGCACCTGCTCTCGCTAGCTGACGGCCAAGACGTGCACGTACGTAATGGATCAGTTGCTCTGCTTCTTCCATGCGTAGTTGCCACAACGACTCGTCAGTTATCTTCTTCAAATCGTCTTTAATCGTATCCATGGTATTTAGCCAACGCTCTTTCCCGCAGGCATTGGTCCAGGTCGTATCGGCCGTTGCAGAGTCCCATGACGGCATGTGAACACCGTTGGTAACGTGGGTGATTGGTACCTCGCCCTTGGGCCAGCGAGGGAATAATGGTTGGAAAATGCGCCGGTTTACCTCGCCATGAAGACGGCTGACACCGTTGACCACTCCTGAACCCCGCATAGCCAGAAAGGCCATGTTGAGTGGTTCCTGTGAGTTGGCAGGATCCTGGCGACCTAACGCTAGAAGACCGCCCAATCCAATACCCAGTTGATCCGCATAATTTGCCAGATAACGGCTGACCAGTTCTGGTGAGAATCGATCGAAACCCGCCTCAACAGGTGTATGCGTGGTAAAGATGTTGCCCGCACGAGTTGCGGCCAAAGCCACCTTGAAAGGCTGATGTTCACTCAACATAAAGCTGCGCGCCCGCTCGACCACAGCTAGTGCCGCATGTCCCTCATTCAGGTGACATACTTCAGGTTGAATACCAATGGCATCAAGCAGTCGCCAGCCTCCGATCCCCAACACAATCTCTTGCTGCAGGCGCAGTTCCGGTCCTCCACCGTAGAGCTCGCTGGTAATCCCGCGGTCAGGGGGACTGTTGATGGGATCATTACTGTCCAGGAGATACAGCTTCACCCGTCCCACTATAGCTTTCCAGGCACGCAACCACAAGGCGCCACCGGGAAAATCTATCCTTATCCGGAGCCACTCTCCATTCTGGTCGCGTACTGGCATAACTGGAAGCTGGCCAGGGTCGTTGTAGGGGTAAAACTCGGTCTGGTCGCCACGGGCATCTACTGTTTGACGGAAATAGCCCTGCTGGTAGAGAAGACCCACTCCAACTACTGGAACGCCCAGGTCACTGGCCGCCTTGAGATAATCACCCGCCAGAATCCCGAGACCGCCCGAGTAAATCGGCAGAGCTTCACCAAGCCCATACTCCATGCAGAAATAGGCTACTTTTAGTGTCGATTGAGAATGAGTCTGTTGAAACCAAGCCTTTTCTTCAATCGCCTCGCGATGTTCTTCCACAAGTTCATCCATCAGTCCCCGGAAAGTGAAATCGGTCGCCAGTGCGTTAAGGCGATTCGCTTTAACTGTTTGAAGCAGAAGCCATGGGTTAGAGGTCATACTCCATAATTCTGGATCAATGTATTTCCATAGCTTGTCAGCGGCGTGATTCCATGACCAGCGAAGATCGAGGGCTAACTCGGCGAGTCCTTCTAGTCCTTCCGGCAGGGCAGGTAACAGACAATTGCTCGATACAGTCATGACAGTCTCCTTACTATTTATCCTTACGCGCGCGCGAACTCCGCCATCAAGATCTTGATCCGTTCAGCCATTTCTAAAGCCTTTTTGAAGGGTCGTTGCCAAAGATTTCTTCCAAATACCAGACCAGTTGCGCCTGCTTCTAAAGAGATTCTGACCTTTTCTAGGAGTTCGCCGTCTCCCATTTCTTCTCCCCCAGATATTAGCACCATCGTTTTTCCTGCGGACTTTATTACTCTTTCAAGGGCTTCCTTTGCGTTAAGCTGGAGCGTGTCGTACGGCTTAGGATACAGTCGACTTCTCTCTTTGTCATATTCGGGAATGTTTATTTTAACCATGTCAGCGCCCAGTTCGTTGGCCACTCGTGCTGCATAGTCAACAGCGTAAACGCTATCCCTACCGCCCTTAGCTTCAATCGCCTCGCCTCTTGGATAGGCCCAAACAATAAGGGGCACGCCAAACCTTTGACTATCCTCTCTAATTTTTGCGAATTGAATGAAATCTTTATCTTGGGCCGGTGAGCCCACAAACAAGGTATATCCAACGGCGTCAGCGCCCAGTCGGACTGCATCCTCTACTGAGGCGGTTTGAGGTGAAAAGGCATGAGTATCTGGAGGGATTGATGTTTTTCCATTCAGTTTAAGAATCAAAGGGATTTCGCCAGTGAATTCCTTCATGTATTTTCAGCCAGCCCAATGTGCAAGACTATGGCTGAAAAACTTCCCTCTTTTGCCAATCTCAACTGGTAGGCAGGATCAACGCTTTCTGGATTTGCAAAAAAATCTCTCGGGCCATGCTCCAATCCATGATCAATTGGCAGAATAAGCGCCATTCCGTTACCCACTCCATGCTCATACAAGATTCGATAAAGCCTAGTCCTCTTACCAAGATTAAGGTTCAAATCTTTAAGCAAAGGTCTCTTAACTTGAACCATTGTCCAAACCGGCTATATTGTGTAGGTCTTCGCATTATAAGTTTGACGTCCTAGCTTCACAAATCGAACTCATGCGAAGCACATGCTCTTAAAGAAACCTCAATATCAAAGCCGATTTTTGGATTCAGAACAGAGGAGACACTCTCAGATTGGTTAGCATGCCAGCGCGTGCGTTGAATAGGGTGGAAAAAGCCAAGCCATAACATTACTCGCAAGATGAGCAGAGACTAAACACAAAAATGTAATTTAGCAACAGACTGGCGCGCAATAAGTAGTGTGAAATCAGACTTTGAGAGTGGAAACAATTGGCTCTAATTCTGAGAAACTAATAAATTGGTCTCTGCCGTACCTGAATGTTAAGGCGTCAGATTTGGTTACTGAAAGGGGAATACATTTTCACGGATGCCAGATGGCAACCACTAATTCCGTGAAACAGCACAAACTGAGGAAACTCATGGCGTGGTTGTCAGACAAAGAGGGAAGGGGAATGGAGTTCATCTCGCTCTACATACCTCGGGAGAAATCAATAGATGAGATAGTCGCAATGCTCAAGGAGGAGTCTGATTCTGTTGTCATGAAATCTGAGAGCGTTAGGGATCGCCTTCAAGACGCTCTCAAGATTGTAATTCAGCGCTTGAAGCTGCAGAAGGAAATTCCAGAGAATGGGCTCGCAATATTTGCCGGAACCTACGCCGCGAACGATCCGAAAAGCGAAGTTTTGAACGTTGAAGAGCTCGTCCCACCAGAGCCGATTACCGCCTGTCTTTACGAGGTTGACGACCATTTTCGGTTAGAGCCGCTGAGGGAAATGCTGAGAGACCAAAGAGTTGTGGGGCTTGTCGCCATAGATTCAAAGGAGGCTAGCTTTGGGATACTCGACGGTGAACGCCTCGAATTAATTGAAAATATCACGTCGGGGATTCCAGGAAAGTCTGGAAAGGGCGGGATGAGCCAAAGGAGGTACGAAAGAGAACGAGATATGGAACTCACACAATATTTCCACAGGGTTGCGGAGCACGCAGCAAAGGCATTTCTCGAAAACCATAAAGTCACGGTGTTGATAGTTGGAGGACCTGGTCCAACGAAAGAGGATTTCTTAAAGGGTGATTACCTTCATTATGAGCTAAAGAATGCGCTTCTTTCCATAGTTGATACGCAATCCGCCGGCAGAGAAGGGGTGAGAGAGGTGCTTGGCAAATCATCTGAGGCACTGAAGAATATGTGTGCGCCAGAGCAGAAGAGGACCGTGCAGCGCCTTCTGGCAGATGTGGGCAAGCAAGACGGTTTGGCTATTTGCGGCCTAGATTCAGTGTTGAACGCGCTTAAGAATGGTGAAGTAGAAGTTGTACTAGTGACAGATAGTACAGATATGATTGAAATTGTTGTAATGTGCAAAAGATGCGAACTGTCAAGGGCGAAGATAGTGGATAAGGAGAAGAAGGTTCAAACTGTACAGGAAATGATATCGCGCCCATGCGAGAAGTGCAACGCGGTTGAATTCGAGGTGGAGGAGAAGGACATAATAGATGTCTTAGAGGATGTGGCTTCACAGACAGACGCAAGGGTTGAGGTGATATCTTCAGAGTCGGAAGAAAAAGCAAAGCTCACAGCTTTGGGAGGCTTTGCCGCTCTCTTGAGATACAGACCTAGATAAAGTGGAATGAGAATCGCGAGAACCTTTTCCGGGCGTTTTATCTGGGAACATTTAACTCCGAAACGGGGTCAGAGTTTTGAGATCGATCGATTGGAATACGAGTTTATCCGGGAGTCTGGAGAGCTCCTCGCAGGCCTTTGGTGTATGGGGCACTTGATTTAAACAGGTGAAGCGTGTTAGAAGGCGACGATGAACTCGACGAATGACGATCCAGACGAAAAGAACGAAGCGCAAGAGGAATCTGAGGCGATAGAGCAGGAGCATGAGGTGGACGCCGCTGGAGATGTCAAGCCAGTGGAGCGCGCGCGTCAAAAGGATAAAAGTAACAAAATCACATAAATCTTGATGAAGCTGGATCATGTCTAAGATAATGAAGATCAGGTCAAGGGAAATCCTTGATTCGAGGGGCAACCCAACTGTCGAAGCTGACGTGTTCACAAACGGAGGGTTGTCAAGGGTTTCTGTTCCTTCTGGTGCAAGCACAGGCGAGTACGAAGCTTTTGAGCTCAGGGATGGCGGGAGGCGTTATTTGGGGAAGGGAGTTCTGAAAGCCGTTAGTAATGTTAACAATGTTATAGCAAAGAAGATTGTCGGACGGGATTGTACAAAACAGAAAGAGGCAGACGAGTTGATGATAGATTTGGATGGAACTCCTAACAAGTCCAACTTAGGGGCTAATGCTATTCTCGCGGTCAGCATGGCAATATGCAAAGCGGGAGCTTTGGAGTCGAACTTGTCTCTTTATGAATATATTGCTGAGCTTGTGGATTCAAGAGGTGTGACTTTGCCTATTCCTCAGATGAACGTGATTAACGGTGGGATGCACGCTGGTATGAAAAATGATTTTCAAGAACACATGATAGTCCCGTTCGGAGCTAAAACTTTCTCTGACGCTCTAAGAATGTGCTCGGAAACTTATCACACTCTAAAGAAAAACCTGAAAGAAAAGTTTGGAAACTCCGCGATACAAGTTGGTGATGAAGGAGACTTCGTTCCTCCCTTGAAAAGCGTCGATGAGAGGCTCAAATTCATGTCAGAAGCGGTGGAAGAACTTGGCTACACGAAAGAATTCGCTCTAGCAATAGACGCTGCAGCATCTGAATTCTATGGTGAGGGGCGTTATAACATCATGGGAAAAGAATACTCTTCTGCAGAATTAACGGATTTCTATTCTGAGCTGTGTGGAAAATTCAGGATAGTGTCAGTCGAGGATGGCTTGAGCGAAGACGATTGGGATGGCTGGATTAAGTTGAAATCCGAACTGGGGAAAAAAATTCAGATTGTCGGAGACGATCTTCTGGTTACGAATGTTGAGAGAATTAGAAAAGCAATTAAATTAGATGCTTGCAATGCTTTGCTACTGAAACTCAATCAGATCGGAACCGTTACCGAAGCCCTAGATGCTTTTAAATCAGCCAGAAAAGCCGGGTGGAACGTTATCGTTTCTCACAGATCAGGAAGCACTGAGGAAACTTTCTTTGCGGATTTGGTTGTTGGCTTAGATGCGGGGCAATTCAAGTATGGCGCTCCCGCAAGAAGTGAGAGGACTTGTAACTATAACCAACTGCTCAGGATTGAAGAAGAATTAGAGGGAAAAGCCGAGTATTCAAAGATTTTCGGGTAAACCAGATTTTGGAGATGACTTTTGAGTGAAAGACACAGAATTTTCTTTTGGAGACGCAATGATCCCTCAACAGAGGATCCTCGAAACGGCAAAAATGTTAAGACCTGAGATTAGAAATATGGCGAATGCTATTTCTGGAGGCTACGAAGGTGATATGGCTTCGCTATATCTGCCTGATGATAGACTCATGTTAGGCAAAGTCAGACAAGTCATAGGCAAGAATCTGCAACTGAAGCCGGTTTACCTCGTTGTCGTGGGCATTGGCGGCAGCAATCTAGGGACGATAGCTGTTCAGGAAGCTGTTCTTGGAAAACTGTACAATCAATTGACGGCGTCTACAAAGGTATTGTATGCCGACACAGTTGATTCAGACGGCATTAACAACATAATCACGCTGGCCAAGCCTGTATTAGAAAGAGGAGGTAACATCGCACTGAATGTGATAAGCAAGTCGGGAACTACGACGGAAACGATAGCTAACGCCGAGGTGCTCATAGATTTATTACGACGGCACAAGAAAAATTACAAAAATTGTATTAATGTTACTTCAGATAAAGATTCAGAACTGTGGAACATTGCTGTCAGAGAAGGATTCAATGTTCTAGAAATACCGAAGAAAGTTGGCGGAAGGTATTCTGTCTTTTCGTCTGTAGGTCTGTTTCCTCTCGGATTACTGGGAATAAATATTGAACAATTATTGGATGGAGCAAGATCCATCAGAGATGCCTGTATTAATATGAATGTCGAAAAGAATCCCGCAGCGATAAGTGCAATTGTACAATATCTGCATTACAAGAGCGGAAAGAACATATATGACTTGTTTCTGTTCGCGAATGATTTGGAGTCTTTAGGCAAATGGTATAGGCAATTAATGGCTGAAAGCCTAGGCAAAGAGTTTAACAAGAAGGGGGAAAGAGTGAACATTGGCATGACTCCAACTGTCTCAATAGGTTCGACGGATTTGCATTCAACGGCGCAACTCTATCTTGGAGGTCCATACGATAAATTCACAACGTTCGTGAGGATCAAAAACAGTCGTTCATGTTTAAAAGTGCCAAGTGTTGAAGGCTACTCGGAGCTAGTTTCTGAGATTCATGGTAAGAGTCTGATGGATATAATGGATGCGACATTGGAAGGAACAAAGGCGGCTTTTAGGAGCGGCAAGAGACCATTCATCGAGATAACTCTGCCTGACAAATCGGAGCACTCCGTAGGCCAGTTGTTACAGTTCAAGATGATAGAAACCATGTACTTAGGACGATTGTTAGATGTAAATCCTTTTGACCAGCCAAACGTTGAAAGCTACAAAAGGGAAACCCGAAAAATACTGGCAGAACAAAACTGATGTCAGTAAACTCAAAGTTGGGTACTTCGCTCGGGCGAAATTTCACGAGGGAGAGTGAGGAAAAATTATGTCGCTAATACTCTTGCCAGATTCAGGAAACTCAAATCCAAAGGCTTTTCTGTCTTGCATGATTCTTCGAGCCCTATGCTCTTTATTTTGCCATTCCGCAACACAACCGCCCTGCTTCCTCGTCCCTTAGATAACAGTTTAACCGCTTCATCTGCGAATAGACTGGCCAAAAGTCTGCTTCTCGCCGATGGATTGCCGCCTCTCTGAGTGTAGCCCAAAACGCTAAGCCTCACTTCTGCTCCCGTAGCTTTCTCAAGTTCACTCGCAAGCTGACGGTTGTCTCCGATTCCTTCCGCTGCAACAATTATGCCTGACCTTTTTCCTCTTTCTTTCGTTTCTCTAATAGTTCTGAAGATTTTTTCATTTTCGTATTTAACCCCCATGACTTCAACTATGAAGATTCTCTCGATGGAGACTGCTGTGTCTCGAATCTTATCGATTTCGGTTACTGCCGTATTTACTGCTGTGTCAAATCCTATAGTTTCGTCCGTTCCGAAAACGTCGTTGTCAATTGACGCTGGAACCCCTACGATTGACGTGCCGGTTTCTTTGCTTAGTTCTAGGGCTCCTTGGAAGGAGCCGTTACCACCAATAACAATAAGGCCATCGACATTGTTTAATGCAAGGGTTTCGGCAGCTTTCTTGATTGCTTCATTCTTTTTGAATTCTGGGCATCTTGACGTATGAAGGATGGTTCCGCCCAAGTGTAATATTCCACCAACGGAGCGGGGGGTCAACCGTCTAGACGAGTTTGTTAGCAAGCCTTCCCAACCCCTTTCAAAGCCTATAACTTCGAAGTTTTTTGAGTGGGCAATTCGGACAACGCCTCGAATAGCTGCGTTCATGCCTGGCGCGTCTCCGCCACTTGTAACCACAGCTATAATCTTCAACCATCATTCCCTCATATCGACAAAACGCATAGGAATGTTTTAGCTTTTCTCTTCACCTTTTGAAAAGACCTACTGGCTTAGCGCCCACCAAGAGTGCGAGACAAAAAGCTTAAGAAAAGCAATACCGCAAGCTAGTTCATGCCAGAGTTCTGTTTTGAAGGTACTGCCAGCTGGAAAAGCGGAACCGAATGCGATCTGACAATCAAAGGCAAGCGCTTCATTACTGTCAGTCCTCCGCCTGATTTTGGCGGAAAACAAGGATACTGCGTTCCAGAAGAGGTGTTTGCAGCTTCACTTGCATCCTGCATGAACACGATATTCCTTCTAATCGCGGGCAATTCTAAGCTGGGGCTCAAGAAATTGGAGACCAAAGCCGCTGTGAAAATGAACGCTGAAGGACTGGAAAAACTAATTTTCACTCATATACACTTCGCCATCACCGTGAAGCTAGAAAATGACAATGAACGAGAAAGGAGAAAGGCCCACTCCATCTATGAAAAAGCCGAGAAGATATGCCCCCTGACACAATCATGGGGAGAAAAAGTCCCAATAAGCTTTGAACTAAACCTCGAGTAGCATACTTCACAGACTGAATGCCCACCAGCACCGCGCGCTTTCTACGTGACTCGTTTCAACAGACAACGCGCGTGAACGCCAACCTTCACGCGAAACGATAATAAGTGCTCAATTCCCCATTGCAAGGAGTGATTTGTAAATATCTAGTGTTTGTTCGGCAACCTTTCTCCAAGTGAAATATTCTAACACTCGTTTGCGACCGTTTTCGCCCCACGCTCTTGCTCTTTGTGGATCCTTAAGCACTTCTTTTATTGCCCAGGCTATGTCGACCGGATCTTCGCCATTAACGTGAATTCCATTTTGATCTGGACCTGAAGAAATGACTTGCTCACGGAAACCGACTACTCCATGAGCACCAACAACGATTGGCTTTGCCATTGACATAGCCTCTAGGCTAACTATGCCGAACGGTTCGTAGACCGATGGAAAAATGCCGATGTCAGCAGCGGCATAATGCAGGATCCTTTCGTCTTCGGGCACAAACTCAAAACGACATGTTCTCCCTGATTCCAAGCCGGGCTGCCATCTCGATAATGTCTTTCTGCTCTTCGCCCTTGCCCAAGATGACAAGTTTCGTTTTCGGATAGTCCTTTAGAACCATCGGCATAGCTTGCACAAGGTTCCTAACACTCTTGACCCATGTGAGCCTGCCAACAAACAAGAGCAAATTCCAGTCCCTGGGAACACCATATCTTTCTCTTATTCCATCAACCCAGTCTTGATTGCAATTCTGTGGATTATACCGTTCTGGGTCTACTCCGTTCCAGACGACGCTGATTTTTGATTCGGTCCATCCGTGGCGAACAAGATCGTCTCTCATTGCATAGCTCACTGTGATTATCCGGTCTGCCAATTGCGCTGTGGCTCGCTCGAGATGCGAAACCACTTCAGAGCCTCCTCCTCCGCTTCTGCCCCACTCAGTGCTGTGAACATGAAAAACTACGGGGATTTTTGTTTCGTTCTTCGTTATGATGCCTGCGATGCTGCTTAGCCAGTCATGAACACAGACAATGTCGAACTTGTGCCCTTCTTCCTTGATCAACCTGTTGATGAACTTAGTTGCGCTTAAGACGTTGTAAATGAAAATGTCGCTAAAGAACCGGATGTTTGTCCCCCACTTCAGCAAATCATTGGTAACGAACATTGGAAATACGTTACTTGCATCGGCGATGATTGGACGATGAACTTCTACTCCTTCCAAAGTCTCTGATGTTCGGATTTCCAGGATTAAGAGTGAAAACAGAGACATCGTGGCCTAACTCAACATACTCGCGAGTTATGTATTCTGCATACGTGCCCAAACCACCAACTAGCTGGGGTGGATACTCTAATACAAAAAAACCGATCCTCAACCAACTTCACCTCTCAAGTCTGTTACATCTGACGCGAAGACAGATTTTACTCTTGCTTCAGCAGCGTATCCCAATGGAACGTTAACAGCCGCAACAATTATGAAAAAGAAACGTTGAGCGCGCGCTTGATCTAATCACGTCTCCCGCTAAAACCCCTAGCCCGCCGCTGTATGTTGGCATGTCACTCTTTGCACCGATTTCACTCACACCACACTACACTCTTTATCAGTAGCGCGCGCTAGCGTGTCTTGCCTAATTACTCTTATGGCACTTTTGCATTAGTAGGACATAGGTGGTAAAGATTTATCTCCAAAATCAACAATAGTACGGGTAGCTGTTAGAGGTGGTTCTTTGTCGGCCAGCACATATTCTCATGCTCCAAAGGTCGCTGTAATCGGAGCAGGATTTGTAGGATCATCGTTTGCCTACTCTCTGATGATTCATGGAACTGTGTCAGAGATAGTGCTCATTGACGTTGATAAGAAAAGAGCTGAGGGTGAGGCTATGGATCTGAACCATGGTGTGTCCTTCGTTCAACCTGTCAGAGTCTGGGCTGGAGACTACCAAGATTGTCAAGACGCGGACATTGTTGTTATCACCGCCGGGCTGGCCCAAAAGCCGGGTGAATCCCGCTTGGACTTGGTGACAAGCAATGTTGGGATTTTTAGACAAATCATCCCAAGAATAAAGGAATACAACAGAACGGGCATCCTTCTGGTTGCCACAAATCCTGTTGACTTGATGACTTATGCAGCCTTGAAACTCTCAGGTTTTCCGTCTAGCAGGGTGATTGGTTCTGGCACAATATTAGACACGTCACGTTTGCGGTACCTACTAGGAGAGCACCTCAAAGTTGATCCAAGGAACGTTCACGCCTACATTATCGGCGAGCATGGAGACAGCGAAGTACCCGCTTGGAGCTTGGCAAGCATTGCAGGCACGAGGCTTAAGGATTACAGTGCAGTTCTCGGCCAAGGGCTTGATGACCTATATTTGAACAACCTGTTTGAGCAGGTGAAAAACGCGGCTTACAAGATTATTGAGCTTAAGGGAAGAACATACTACGCTATTGGGCTTGGCCTTACCAAAATCGTTGAAAGCATAATTCGCGATGAAAACGCGATACTCACAGTTTCAAGTCTACTCCACGACTATTACGGGGTGGACGATATTTGTCTTAGCGTTCCAACAATCGTGAACAGAAACGGCGTGAGAGAAGTTTTGAAACTACCCTTGACGGAAGAGGAAATCACCATGCTTCAGAGTTCAGCGTCGACGCTCAAGAACATCGTGAAGTCGCTGACTCTTTAAGTATCAATATCCTTTGCTCTTTGAACAGTTTAAAGACTTAGTAGCTTTCAGATATCTTTAAATTGCCACGGCAAACACACCTTAAGAAGGTGTTAGTGTGCGTCCATCTGAATTGCAAGGAAAGAGTGTCGTTGGAACGGGAGCAAAAATACTAGGATCTGTTTCAGACATTGAATTCGACCCAGCAGAATGGAAAGTGACCCATCTGCGAATAGAGTTGACTGATGAAGCAGTCAAAACGTTAGGCTACAAGAAACCATTTATGGGGCACGTGGAAATTCTGCTTTCGGTGGGTGCAGTAAAGGCTGTAGCTGATGTTGTGACTCTTACTAACACAATAGCAGAACTAAAGGATTTTATCGAACCTACAAAATGAGCGCCCACACGAAAGTATCAGCGGCTGATGCAACGCGCACGCTGGCTATTTTGCAAAGGCAATTCTGGCCGTCGTTAAGCTCTTTGAACCGCCTGATAAAAAAGAAATTGTCATTCAAGCCCGCTTTGCTCATCAGGAACCGTTCTTCCGATGGTCTCAATCAGCGGTTGTCTGTAACACGATGTCTTATGCTGTGAACGCGATTCTATCACCATTATTCAGGCTTGGGGAAATGATTATACGGCACCACACCAGCACTCATAATGGGAGGGTGGAGATCTTGGTTAAGAACTTAAAAGTGGTTTGTGTTCAGACTATAAATGGTGAAAAGCATTATGTCGTTCATAGTTTTGAGGGTAATGAAAATCCAGCTGGCAGTATAGATTTTGATGAGGCTAAGATCAGAATGATCACGAAAAAAGAAGCCTCTAAGCCACTTCTTCTATTACGTGCAGAATGAAATCATCGTAGCGTAGGCTTAAACAAAAAATGCCAAGATTCTACAATGCGTTCCTGTAGATATGCGTAGCGTGAAACTGGTTAGAGGGAGGTGAGGAGTTAACGAGTGCGAAAAAAGTGGCTGAAAAGACGATTAGCGCAGAGTTAGTCTCAAAAATTCTGAGAACCGTTTCCTTGACAGAGGCATTCCATTTCTTTACAGACATCGGGCAATATGACGGAAAATCTGCCACTTCACTGGCCGATTTCTCCGAGAAGCTAAAGACAGCACCATTGAAGTCGATAGAGTTCCACTTTAAACGAGGAGACTTTGAACGGTGGACCAGGGAGACGCTGGGCGACGAGTACCTTGCAGATGGAATAGGCAGAATCGACAAATCGGTTCAGGGAGAAGCATTGAGAAAAGCCATACAAAGAACTGTTGAAAACCGCCTCTACCACCTCAAACAATAAGAACAGTGACGGTCACAAGCGCGTGCCTAGAACGCGCGAGCAACGAGCAGATTACAAATCATAGCCCATTTTCACCAAGAAAATGAGCAGCCTTTAGGAAGACGCAAATTCTCTCAACTCTTCAATTTTATGGATCTCTATCGAGTTGCTGGCATGTTCCATAGTGGTTCTCACACCCTCAGTGAACAAAACAGTTTCTTCATTATCAACCATACGCATTTCATGAAGTCGATTTGCAACTGTAGATATTCTGTCTTTTTCCTCGTGGTAGTTTATCAGAACAGGGTACACGCCGAACGTGAGTTCGAGTTGTTTTTTGACTTTGATTTCATGGGTGACAGCAATTATAGGCTGAGCAATCTTGAAGCGAGCTATCATTCGGGCCGTGTAGCCTGACCGCGTTAAAGGGACAACTTTGTGAACGGGCATACTCAGACAAATTCTCTGGACTGCCTTGCTAACTGTGTCGGAAATGTTGATGAACGGAGTATCTTCAACGTTGCTCTTGACGGCTTTCTCTGTTTCATTCGCTATCCGGGTCATCATCTCAACGGCCTCCACAGGATACTGACCAACCGCTGTTTCGCCAGAGAGCATAACGGCGTCAGACCCGTCTAGTATGGCGTTTGCCACATCGCTAACTTCAGCCCTGGTTGGATTGGGTTGATGAATCATCGATTCAAGCATCTCTGTTGCAGTTACAACCACTTTGCCCTTCTGATTGCTTAATTTGATGAGAGATTTCTGAACCAGAGGCACTCTTTCAGGTTCTATTTCAACTGCCAAATCGCCCCTTGCAACCATTAATCCGCTAGCGGCGTCTAAAATCTCTTCGATGTTTTGCACACCCTCAGAGTTCTCAATCTTGGCGATTATTCCGCCTTCAAAACTATTGGTCTGAGACAAGTTTTTCACGTCTTCTGCATTTCTTGTGAATGAGAGCGCAACGTATTCGACGTCATGTTTTTTTGCAAACCTTATGATCTCTAAGTCCTTCTCGGGGAAGGTTGGGACGGAAAGATGCTTGTTGGGAATGTTAACTCCTTTTCCATCTTCTATGACGCCGCTGGTCAAGGTCAGAAACCGAAGTTTTCGATCTTTCTTTTCAACCACTCGCGTTCTAGTTTTTCCATTATCGATATATACTTCGTCATCAACCTCCATTTCGTCATAGAAATCGTGATTGAAACAGACTTCTTCGCCATCGAAGCCTACTTCCAAAATGTCTCCTTTGCTGAAGACCTTTCGTTTAAATGTCCTGATTCTTATTTCTGGTCCTTTGATGTCAATTATTATGGGAATATCCGCAACTTCCCTCACTGTTTCTATAACCGACTGGTATTGAGTGAGATTTCCATAAGCGGTATTTATCCTTACGCCGTTCATGCCCGCTTTGAACATTTTTTCAATCATTTGCCTTGAAGAACTAGCAGGACCCACAGTGCATATGATCTTTGTTTTCTTCAACAAAACATCTCCTCATGCATCCTAGACATAACACATTCCAAGTTAAGCTTAACGGCGAGTAATTCAGGCTTGACCGTGAAAATTCGGTTACAGCTGTTTCCAGAAAGAAGGACAATAGTTCAGCCTGAAATAACATGGGTTTTCTCTGCTTTGACTCAATTAAGTCCAGCATATTTCGCGCGCACTCCGTCTCGGGGTTTTCAATTATTCATTTTTCTTATCAATAGTTTTGCAATGTCCGCAGTTTGGTCTTTTGGCTTTTATGTGTTCTTGGAAAAAGGAAGAAGTTGGTTTGTGCTTCAAAAGCGCGCGCGTTTCTTTTCTATATTTGACGTGATACATAATAGAGAAGTGGGGATTCGGGCGCAGGCTTCGCCTTGCGAGTTCTTCTGAGTAATGAACAAGCTTTGAGGAATATTATTCTTTATTGTCGTGTTTTCGCGGCAGTGATTCCAATCTTTTCTTAAAGGATGCCGCCGATTGGTTGTCGGCGAGTATGTATAGATAATCTCCTTTTTGCAGTTCAAAGTCAGCGGTCATGTTGTGAATTATCTCACCGTTTCGGTAAACCAGCAGTATCGGGTCGCCTCTGTCTATGTCTCCATATTTTATTCCTTCAGAAGTGATCTCGAATCCAATGACGTATTTGGATTTGAGTTTTTCAGACAGAACGATACCTGCCACTTCATTCGAAATTATCGAAGATGCTAGCATTCGCCCTATTATGTCATAAATCGGTGCAACTGTATCCGATCCCGCAGCCTTAGCACTTTCTACGAGCTCCTTATCATTTATGATGGAGACTGCTCGGATGTTCTTGTTGAGCTTTTTGGCGGTCAGAACAGCAAGCATGTTGTCTCCATCGTCATCAAAGGTGGATATTAAGTAGGAAGCTCTTTCCACACCGGCTTTTTTGAGAGTCTCATAAATGTGGGTAGTCGGTCCCCCCACGGCCGTTATTCCTTCCTTTCTGAGCATTTCCATTTGGTCGTTGTCTTTTGCTATGACAACAAATTCTAAACCAAGCGACTTCAAGTCGTCTACGACGTATTTTCCCAGGAATTTGTAGCCCACTACTATTACGTGGTTCTTCATTCTCCTTGCCCTTCTCATCGTCAATGTCTCAGTCCGCAGCTCGCTCTTAAGCGCAGCCGTAAATGTCCCTTGGACAAGGGAAGCTGCTGACCCTACGCTAAGTATGAAAACTACTATTAGAAGAGCCTTTTCAGAAGCTGGCATAGTGAGGATGCCAGGATTGTAGATCCCTATGGTCGTGATCGTTGAAACAGCCCCGAGAAGTGCAGTCAACAGGTCCAGCCCCTGATAATACATGAAAACCAAAGCTCCGAAAATAAACATCGAGCACAGTATCGAAAGTTGAATCCAAACAGATTTGACAATATAAAACGGGGTGTATACCGCAAGATCTAGCAAATCTCTTGGTCTTCTCACAGCAATTTCTCTGCAAGGCATGTTATTTAGTTCTGGCGCACGTCTCAGAAATGATTAGGGTGTTCCGTCCATAAGTGGATTGTGTTTAGCACGTAGTATAGCTAGGAATTCTCTTTGGGAAAGTGGCAAGGGTTCTATTTGCGCTTGGATGAAAACAAGGGAATGCGTTTAACGCTGAGATACTGCATGTGATATGTGGCAAAGAGTAAACCATTTCTCTTTTGGTATAGTCACATTTGATGGCTTTCGTTTACGCTTGAAGTTTTCGCTTTCGATCAGATACAATTATATTCTCCATTATTTGCTGTTCGTAAGAGTGCTCAAAGAACCCGCTAAAAGTCAGGTTATTTGTTTTGCCTTGGGGAAGTGTCCCAGAATCTTCTTAATGAATTTGTTTTCGAAATCCAAGGCTTCCATCGTGTTTGTGACTTCCTCAATGACCTCGTCCTTCGTGTACTTAGCCAATCTTCCAGTAAACTCGTCAAGTGCGAGCCCGCAAGAATACACGTGGATTCCATCCTTGCTCGGTGAGACTAGAACGTGCAGTCCAGACCGTTGGGCTCTTCTTACGTATTCACCTAAACTGAAAGGGAACAGCAATGTTTTCAATATGAGTGGAACCAATGCGCCTTCGCTTGCAAAAATAGTTGTCTTCCCGTCGCGAGTTGATTCTTCTTCCTTTATTCTCAACCTCATTCCTTTCAAAGCTTCGTCACAAAAACTAGTTACTTCATCCATAGACGCATTTTCTACGAGAACTTCTCTCTCAAAGCAAACAGCCGCGTGCACCATTAAACCTGCACCTGAGGATATAGTCTCTTCTGTCTTCCTTTTATTGTTTAGCGCGCGCTGATGGCCCGTGGTGAATTCTCCTAACGTTTCTAGGAACAAATCAGGGTGTCCACTCACGCCAGAGCATGGTCAGACAAGTTTATGTCAATTCCCCGAATATGCAACGCGCTAACGCGAAGGTTGAAAGATTAAGAAAACATAAAAGCGGCAGATGTTTTGAAGTCGCATAGTCGGGATGAGTTAATTGGCGCACGCTTGCGTCAAAGGACTGTTCTGGATGACCTCAAGCGCGAAAACAAATTAAGCGTGTACATTGAGATATTGCTAGCCTAGGGCGTGCAAGCGCATGGTCGAGCCTTTTGTGATTATGGACCAAATCATAATTATTTTGCTTGCCGCCATTATCGCAGCCAAGATATCGGAACGTTTTGGTTTGCCAAGCATCATTCCTCTTTTCATCATCGGCTATTTGGTTGGTCCATGGGGATTAGACATTTTTGTTCCTTTAAGTCTTGGTCTTTCTTTGAGTGCTATTGTGACTCTGGCCATACCAATCATACTTTTTGACGAGGGTATGCGGATAGACCTGAAATTGTTGAACGACTTCAGATTAACGATTTTTCTGCTGGCAACGCTTGCCGTTGTAGTTTCAACGATTGGTGTAGGTCTTGTGGCATATTTTGTATTTGGGATGCCTCTGCTCCAAGCCCTTCTCATGGGCGCTATATTGGCCGCAACGAGCCCTGCTGCGGCAATAGCTATTACTGAACAATTGAAGATCGAGCGAAAGATTTCTACTATTGTTGAAGGAGAAGCTTCTTTCAACGATGCCACGTCAATTGTCTTGTTCACCATCATTTCCGGGGCTGTTCTTGGCGCAGGTTTGTCTTTCTCTGGCGCAGTTTTTTCTTTCTTGGTGCTGTTCTTTGGGGGGCTGCTTGTTGGATCGTCGCTTTCTTTTTTGGTCATATTTTTCATCAGAAGGTTCAACATGCAAGAATACGCAGTTGCTTTGTCTTTTGTGAACTTCTTTGGTGCTTATGCTATCGCTGACGTACTACATGCTAGTGGAGCGACAGCAGTAATTGCCTCTGGTCTTGTTCTTGGAGGGACTCTTAAGAAACCCGTCTATGGCGTGACACAAGGAAAGGTCTTTGATTTCTGGTCCAACGTGTCGTTTCTCGCCAGAAGCATAATCTTTCTTGTATTGGGAGCAGGTTTTTCACTTGCAGCATTAAGTTCAGTTTGGCTTGAGGCAACGATTGTTATTCTGCTTCTTTTTCTCGTTATTCGCCCGATCTCCGTCTTTTCGGCCACCTCCTTCGAGAAGAAATTGTCGAAAAAGGAGAAGTTTTTCATCTCGTGGGTGGGAACTAGGGGGGCAGTACCAGCGGCTTTAGCCGCAAGCGCAATCGGATTGGGAATAGCAGGGGCTGACAAAATATTCAGCATAGTCATGATAGTTGTTCTTGCGTCTCTAGTCATAGTGGGCTTCTTGGGACGAAAGATGGCGAAGTTTACGTTAACAAATCCTTCAACGAGCGAAAAACAAAAATGAAACAACGTACTGCTGGGCTACTCACGTACCTGAGGCTTTTGCAAAAATCTCTTAAATAGAGCTTGGGGTTAAGAGGATTGTGATTCATCTTTGGTTGATGTATCACTAGCTCTCTTGATCAGCGCGCTGATAATAGTGATAGGCTTTCTGGGGAACTACTTTTTCAAGCGAACAGGCTTGCCTGACATGCTGTTTCTGATAATCATAGGAGTTCTCGTTGGACCTGTTTTGAAGCTGTTTGAACCATCAATTGTAATGGGCTTGGCTCCGTACATAGCTGCCCTAGCATTAGTTTTCATCTTGTTCGACGGCGGCATGAGCTTGAACATTCGCCAAGTTCTTTCACACAGCCCAAGGGCTGTTCTTCTGGCTGTTCTAGGCTTCATATTCAGCATGTTTGCAGTTGCACTTTTCATGATCGTTCTCTACAGAGTTCCGTTGTATTATGGATTGTTGTTTGGGAGCATTTACGGTGGAAGCAGCTCCATTGTCGTAGTTTCTCTGGCTTCAAAAATCCACGTCAGTGAAAAATGCTCCACAACCTTGATTCTAGAATCAGCGACGACTGACATACTGTGCATTGTTATCTCACTATCCTTGATAGGGATAATAATAACTGGCCAAGCGAACTATCTGGCTGTCGCCACAGGCATTATTACCGAATTCGCGGTCGGAGCGGTATTTGGTTTGATTATTGGAATTGTCTGGTTGTTCCTGCTCAAGTTTGTGTCTCCAATGCCCTTTTCTTACATGCTAACGCTGGCCATTGCACTTCTCGCCTATACTCTGTCTGAGAATTTTGGTGGCAGCGGAGCTTTGAGTTCACTGCTTTTCGGCCTGATATTGGGCAACGAAAAGGAGATCATGAAACATTTGAGGCGAAAAGAGACACGCATGGTAGCTGTTGATGCTGGTCTTAAGCGTTTTGAGTCGGAGATAGCCTTCCTGATTAGAACGTTCTTCTTCGTTTTCTTAGGAATAATTGCCACCATTTCTAGCATCAGCCTGCTTTTTCTTGGAATAATCCTGACGCTTCTGCTGCTACTTGTGAGGTTTGGCGCTGTATGGCTCACTACGATCGGAAGCGAATTGCAAAAAGAGAGATCCATCATGACGTTTGTATTGACACGTGGCCTAGCAGCAGCAGTTTTGGCAACTCTGCCAATACAGTACGGCCTACTTTACCCCGACACCTTCATCAATCTCGCCGTTGTAATAATAATGTCCACAGCCATAATCGCAACAGTAGGCATTGCGATGGCTTCACATCTACGACGCCAGCATGCTCAGGGCGCGCAGAAAGAGCAACTTGACGAAAAGCGTTGAGCAGGTTTTGCTATTTGAAGAAAAGACGCTCAAATCTGCTGGTAGCGCGCCAAAGAGCAGGAGACTTTTTCTTGGGAATCGCCCTTTTGTTACTTGGGGACAAGCAGAGAAACAAGTT
Source organism: Candidatus Bathyarchaeota archaeon (assembly GCA_963707955.1). Taxonomy (GTDB): domain Archaea; phylum Thermoproteota; class Bathyarchaeia; order Bathyarchaeales; family Bathycorpusculaceae; genus DASPPK01. The sequence continues at coordinate 1,879,884 of OY970176.1, forward strand.
TTAAATTGTTGGGTCTCCTTAAGGTGGTCCCTGTCATGGTGACTGTCTGAACCACTATCTTCCTCTTTGGAACTCACGTGCAGCAGGGTTACCTTGTTGATTATCTTTTCGGCAAGACGAACGATCCTATGAAGGCGAACATTGCGACAACCAGGACAGTCTGAGGAACGCGCTAGATGTTGTTGCAACGCAAAAAATCACTTTACTGGGCGAGGCCTTCTTTTTTGTAGTCAGTTGTGATGCCATGGAGAGCCTTGCTTAACAGCCATAGACAAAGATAGGATAGTGCGAAGACAACGACCATGACGACCGCGATCCCAAGCAGCTCCACCCCTAGCTGATGAACAGCGGCGTACCCTCCACCAAAGAAAAGGCCATTTGGCAACGATGCAAAACCAGAAGCCGTAGAAAAAGCACTCCTTGCAAAAAAAGCTATCATGGCGGTTCCAAACAAGCCTCCTACCATATGCCCTGGGAATAACCCTACCGGATCAGAGAACCACTTGAACCTTGAGAACCATCTTTCCGCTGCTAGGAAAATCGGGCCACTTATGAAGCCAACGATCACGGCGACGCCTGGACCTACGAAGCCTGCTAGAGGAGTTATCACGATAAGACCCATCAGTACTCCGTTGACTGCATAGAGCAAACCTGGGTTCTCCTTTGTCATCAAGTATCTGATGAGCATTGTTGACATTAATGCAGATGCAGCCGATAGAAATGTTGTCAACACTACTACTTCGGCTCCGTAACCAATCGTTAGCACGCTGCCAGGGTTGAACCCAAACCATCCTATCCAGAGCAACAATATAGAAAGCGTAAGCACATTTGGGTTCAAGTTAATCCGAACGCTTGGGCTTTCCTTTAACCCTTTTTTCTTCTCTTCTCTCCATACTTGATAGACAAAAGCCAGTCCTGCAGCTCCAGCTGCTCCATGAACGACTAGGCCTCCTGCAAAGTCTCTCATTCCCATAAGGTACAACCAGCCTGTCGGGTTCCATATCCAGGCCGCTGGCAAACTCCAGATAATGATGAAGTAAGGAATAGAATACAAGAAAAAAGCCTCCAACTTCACCTTCTTCAGAACTATAACGCCGACTAGCGCCAAGGTCACTGAGGCAAACGCAGCCTCAAAGATGAAGTATGTTCCGGCGGTTATACCCGTAGCGAAATACTGCGACGTCATGGACCACCAGACCCCAGTCAAGAGTCCAGCTACGTTTGGTGTCAACCCGCCCAGAAAGACTCCACCGTAAAACGGGTTTCCTATCACTCCGCTAAATGTCGGTGCAAACGCCACGTCAAAACCCACAAATGCCATAAAAAACAATGCAGAACCACTTATCAAAATGGTCTTGAGCAAGCTCTTTGAGTGATCTTCTCCAAGCTCACCAACTTCCAAGAACCCAACAGCTATCGTCATCAGAAAGACTAGAAGAGCTGACAACAACACCCAAAGGTTATTCGAGATGTTCGGAAGTTCCTCTGCACTCATTGTTTCCACACCTGTTTTCTGCGAATGTTCGTCTTTTTTATTATTAAGTCTTATCCCACTATTTCACCAGCACGCTCAGCCCAGCGCGCGTTGTGCGAGTGAAAGTTTTGGCGGTGGCTCTGTTTAACTTTGCTTTAGCTCGATGTTCCGCGCGGGCGCTATTTTTATTAGCTTAAGAAGAACATGGTGTAGGTATGCATCAGGGTTACGTTTTCCCATGCTTTGGGGAATCTCTCAAGAATTGTGTGAGAAGCAGACTGTTCACTTGTTCAGGCGAGGCTGCTCGCGAGATAGGACCAGGCTATCTGGTCTTCTTTGTTAACGCGGATTCAGACACACTTGTGGGACCATTCACGGCCTCAGGTTCATCTAAAACAGGACCAGAGCCTGGAGCATGGACTCAAGTCATTGATCCGCACACTTTTTCTGGCAACTTCAGAGTCGAGTGGGAAGAGCTGCATGAGTTGAAGCATGCTCGGAGAAAGTTTCCTTTTTTGAAGGACCTCAACGCTTGTAAGCTCTCTCCGCTTCAAGTTGAAGATCTGATCAGTGCTTTGAAAAAGGCTCCGTTGTTCCATCAAACATGAAATCCGCTCATAGGTGTAAACAAGCTTCAAAGTGGAGAGCTCCTTGGGCACTGAACAAGGCGCGAGCTAGCAACCAGCGGAACTATAGTCTCTTCAAGAACAAGATCAGAGCGACTGTTTGATTATGCTCCTCATCCTTCGCGGAATATAGAAGAGTGACCGTTCCATGCTCTTTTTCCGCCTGTTTGATCTTCTGCACCAGCTCTCCTTTAGCCTCTAATTCATCTTCATACTTCTTCTTGAACGCGTCCCACTTCATTGGGTCATGAGAAAACCAGTTACGCAGATCATTACTGGGCGCAATTTCCTTCAACCACAAGTCGATCTTCGCTTTTTCTTTTGACATTCCTCTAGGCCACAGTCTGTCCACAAGAACCCTGAACCCATCTTCCCTAGAGGGCTGCTCATAAATCCGCTTTATCTTTATGATTCCTGATTCCTCCGCATTGTTTTCTGAAACGCAATTTCTCTGGCAACGGCTTGCCTCAACGTGTCACTCTTCTGTTCACGTTATATGAATCTATTGTTCTGTATGGCCACAGTCACAATGGTAAAAATTCCTAGTTGATATCATATTGAATCGCGCTGCGCGCGCTCGCCTAGCCATCGTGATTCAATACTTAGCGCGCGCTTAGTCTCAGTCTTCACGGTATTATTGGATAAGATTCTAAAGCTAAAGTGTAGAAAAGGGACACGCCTATTTGGATCCAAATATCCATGGTACGTTGAAACCGAGGAGGGGAGGGATCCCTAGCCTGCTAGGAAGAGAAAGTGAGTCTACGGGTTTACGCTTAGAAGCCAGGGATGGAAGTTAGACCCTAGAGCCCGCGCGTTTTAGGTTTTGGGTGGGGAAAACATTGGAGCTAAATGGACTCCGAACTTTCTTGACGCAGCGGCAATCGGCATCGGAGCAGTAATCGGTCAGGAATCCTCGTCGTGCTGGGCGTTGCTATGGGTTAAGCAGGACCGACGAGCGTGATTTCAATGGTTACCGCGGAGACGATAGTGTTGTTCAGCGTACGAAGTTTCTCAGGGTGAGCGGGCGCAAAAAGTATTAAACTGAACTGGCGTCAATTGTTCCTGTAAGCAAATGGCCAGAGGTCGGTTTCATGGAGAATGAGGCTTTCATAAAGAAAATTCTGGTTCCTGTAGACAAGTCTGATTCAAGCCTTAGGAGCCAAGAGACAGCCGCGTTGGTAGCGAAGAAAACACATGCGTCCGTCACGGTTTTGCATGTTGTACCCAGCGTGTCGTACGGTGAGCCACAGACAAACGCTCTGATTCTGAGCGGCTTAGACCAAGAAGGGCAGCGGATAGTCGGCGAAGCTTAGGGAACTTTTCATGGAGGAAAAAGTGGAAGTGAAGGCAGAAGTTCTCCATGAGGAGGACGTTGCTGCGGCTATTCTTGAATTCTCAGAAGATGATTTTGACCTAATCGTCATGGGTGCTCGTGGGGAGAACGAGAAAGGTCTGAACGCACTTGGAAGCGTAACGAAGAAAGTCATAATGCACGCAAGTTGCCCAACGATGATTGTCAAAAAGGTTTCGACTCTGTCAAACATGCTCGTTTGTGTGGACGGTTCTGACCATGCAATGAAAGCCTTGAATTATGCCTTAAGCTTGGCCGAAAAGATGGGTTCGAGAATGGCGTTGTTGAATGTCCAGGAACCACGCTTGCATAAGACCTCGCCTGACGTTGCAATGGAACTTGGCGGCCGGGTTCTCATCGAATCGTTAGGTGCGGTTGCAAAACGGAAACTTGCGGCTGAGAGGAGACTCGAGTTTGGCGTTCCATCAGATGTGATAGTTGACATGGCTGAAAAGGGGAATCATGACTTGATCGTCCTTGGGAGCAGGGGGTTGGGAGCAGTTAAGAGGTTCTTGCTGGGAAGTGTAAGTGATGATGTCAGTTATAAAGCGAAGTGTTCGGTGTTGATAGTTCCAGCAAAAACGTGAAAAACGCATAACCGAAGGAATTTTATGGCTCGTGCTGTCATCTTGCAAGTGTCAGGGCCTTCTGCGAAAAATTCAAGGAGACCAAAAACTTAGTAGGCTGTACAGGAGCTTGTATGAGCTAATATCAAGTGGAGGCTGAATTGCAGTGTCATACGTTTTCAATATACCCTTTCGAGACAACCTTAAGCTAAAGCATATCATCGATGATGTTAAAAAAGATGTGAAACTGCAGACTATGTGGCGATGCTCAAACGTCATGGCTATCGACCGTATGGGCTTCACTGACCACGGTCCGACACATGTTAAAATCGTATCTAACTCCGCGTTGAAACTCTTGAGAATCCTGGTTAAGAGCAAAGTCGTGCCCAGCATCGTGAAGAACTACGGAATGAAAAACGAAGATGCAGAGGTCGTTGTCGTTCTGGGTTCAATCTTTCATGACTTAGGCATGATTGTGGCAAGGGACAAACATGTCTGGTTCAGCGCTCTGTTAGCTCTGGGCTTCCTTGAGAAGTATTTGGCACCGATCTACTCTGAGGAGGAGCGCACGATAATCTGTTCAGAAGTGTTGCACGCTATAGTGACTCACGAAGATCCGAACAGACCCTTAACTGTGGAAGCCGGCATAGTGCGAGTTGCAGACGCCTTGGACATGGAAGAGGGCAGAGCTAGAATTCCGTTTCAGGCTGGAAAAGTGGATATTCACTCGGTTTCTGCACTGTCAATCGAGAAAGTGGACATCCAAGAGGGCGAAGAGAAACCGGTGATCATAAGAATAACGATGTCGAACTCGGCCGGCATCTTTCAAATAGATGAACTGCTTAAACCGAGAATCGAAAACTCTGGGCTGCAGAACTACATACACGTGGTAGCGGAGATAACCTGGGAAAAAGAGAGGAGAATAATAGAAAAATTCGAGATCTGACCGCTGCAAAGGTTTTCCAGACGGAATAATCAGTGCGATCTTCCGATACGTAGTCTAAGGGGGACATGATCTTGAGCAAGGCGGACAAAGTCTTGAAGGAAATTGAAAGCATGACCGACAGGAAATCTCTACCCATCTTGAGGCCAGATAAGGGACATGTATTGGCGAGAGTCATTCACGAAGTAAAGCCCAAGCGAATATTAGAGGTCGGAACACTAATCGGCTACTCAGCAATCCTGATGGCAGGAGAGCTTGAAAGCGACGCTCATCTGATCACCATTGAAATTCACGCGAATGAAGCTGAGATGGCAAGGGAGAACATAAAAAGGGCAGAGGTGTCCCCACGCATAGACGTCGTCGTAGGCGACGCAATCGAAGTTATACCAAAACTAGCTGGCAAGTTCGACATGGTCTTCATCGATGCAGAGAAGGCAGAATATCTGCACTACTTGCGACTTGTCGAGCGAAAACTCCATCGAGGAAGTGTTGTCGTTGCGGACAACGCAGGCATCTTTGCCGATCAAATGAAGGATTACTTGGATTATGTGAGGTCTTCAGCGAGGTATCGTAGCGAATACGTGTCTTTCGGCGAAGATGGAGTTGAAGTGAGTGTCAAACTGTAACGACTAGCGCGCTATGCTTTTCCGTAGACCGGGAGTGATGCACCGCTGATTATTTTCGAATCGTCTAACGATTGCGCTATTCATATCTGCGCAACATGCTTTTCAACCATATGATGCGGGTAATAGCTTTCTTTGGCTTTTCTAAGGCCTGGGAGGCCCAAGTCTTGCTCTCTATTTACAAATCTGAGGTTTCTGAGTTCTTTTTGGCAGAACCATTGGTTGACGACCTGATACAGACCCTCTATTTCAGGGTTGGCTTTTTCAAAGTGGATGACAGCGGTATTATCATTTAGTAGTTCAGCCAACGTGAAGGCTTCAAGCTTATCGTCGACGTAGACAGCTCCTCCGATAACACCAAGATACGCATAGTTGTCAAAAGCCGTCTTTATCGCCGTGTTTTCTGCCTCTAGGCCTGGAACCAAGTTGCAATTGCGAAGGCTGCACCATTGCGTTTGAAGCTGGAGGCACTCGTTGATTTCTGATGGTCCAATGCTTACGTACCTGCATACGTGTTTAGAAAGACAACGGGTGATAAAGTTTCGTTTCGCGTGGTACTTATCGCCAGGGAGCTCAGCAAGGTCATTTGTCAAGTAAACATAGTCCCAATCATCACGATCAGGCTCAACCTTTGAGCCCTCAATGCTCAGCTGTTGTGATTCTTCAAGAGTCAGTCCATAAAGCGGCGGCAACTGAGAGTTTCCAAGGCTCATCGTCCTCAATGTCTTCACCACGCTCGTCAACGGTTGTTTCCCCAACGGGGGTAAGAGAAAGGTCTTGCCGTCATGGAGCCTCCTCCGCTGTAGCAACACTGTTTCGTCAAGGCGCGAGAGTTGGCCTGGTTCAGAACCATTCCACACGAATAGATTCGTGAATGTGAGCTCGGATATTTGCGGCTGCATCTCCTTGAGAAGTGAGTCGAGTAATGGTTTGTCGCCTATGGTGAGGTTTCTGAAGTTCGGAAATTGTGGAAGTTGCGTTTAGCTCACCTACGAAAACACTCTTGAACGGTGCAGCAATTTTTCTTGCCTAGTCATTAGGCGAATCTTTCCTTAGCACTCACTCTTTAGATATATGTCATGTGCCAGTCTTTTTGCATCTATTCTAGCTCTGTCTATCAACCGAGCTTATGTCCACTCTTTCATTTTCTTTTCTTGTCATAAAATATATAAACAGTACTTTCGAGATAGGTCTCACTTGTATGAATTAGCATGAATTCAGGATCTGAAGGCGACGGCTTAGGTTGGATTTCAGTCCTAGCAGTTAGGAATTGTGAGGGTCGCCTGAGGACGGCGTGGTCGGAGGAAAGAGAATGGTGGAAAGAAAACTGAAAGTGGGCGATAATTCGAAGGACTTCAGTCTGCCAGATCAGGACGAACAAGAATTCACGCTTTCGAAGTTCAAGGGAAAGAGAGTGCTGCTTTCGTTTCATCCGGCGGCATGGACCTCTGTCTGCGCTGAGCAGATGAAGTCTCTAGAGCATAACAAGAAAATCTTTGATTCTCTCAACACAATAGCTGTTGGAGTAAGCGTGGACACCGTGCCCTCTAAAAAGGCTTGGGCAAAAAGCCTTCGCATCAAACACACGAGGCTTCTCTCAGACTTCTGGCCACACGGCAAGGTCGCAGAACTCTACGGAATATTCAGGACCAAAGAAGGATTCTCTGAGCGCGCAAACATAATCATCGACGAAAGCCAGAAGATAGTCTTCTTCAAAATCTACAAGCTAGGACAGCTTCCTGACATCCGAGAGATAATAGACTTCTTAAAGAAGATGCCTTAGAACTGCCTGCGCCACAAGGTCCCTTCATCGATGGAGAATGGACTGCGCCGTGGATGGAGAGCGCAAGTTCTAGGAGATGTACGTGACTTTTTTGTCCTCTTCTTTCCGTGTTTCCTCGGCCTGCAAAACTCTTTTTTCCTCGATCTTCTGCAGGCGTGTGACCATCTTGTCGCCCTTTGCTATCTCTTCATCTAGGCCTGCGAGGTTGGCGTCAAAACCGAGCATAGATTGCAGTGTCTCTAGGACGCTTTTGGCAGACCTCGGGTCGGGCAAGTATCCCCTGGTCTCGCCTAGAAGGCATAGAGCGTCTATTCCCTTGAAATGAGAAAGTCCTAGAATCAGGCCGGCCGTGCCGACGATGGGGCTTCCAGTCGGACTCACTTCTGCTCCGGCCTTCAGGGCTTTGTTCAGGAGTTCTTGCTCCGTGGCTGCTGCGACGACTTTCGGTTTGTCCTTGGCCTCCATTCGGTATCCGCCTATCGTTATTATCAATTTTACATCATGCTGCTTGGCGAAGTTCAGTATGCGGTCGGAAATCTCGTACTGTCCCTCAATCGTTTGGGCTTGGCTGTCGCCTGTGAAAAGGATGAGGTCGTTCTTTCCGTTCTTGTTCTTCCAGAAGTAGAATGTTCCTCGTAGAAGCCTGACGTTTCCTTTCTTGCTGACGATCACGAAATATGGAAAGTGTGGGGAGTAGAGGTAGGCGAACTTTTCGGCCTTCAACTGCTTGACTAGGTGGCGTATGGCGATTTTTCCAACGAGTCCCAGGCCTGGGAGTCCTTCGATCAGGATCGGATTCTTCAACTCGGCTTTTGCGAGTTCCTTAATGAACGTCTCTTTCACTTTGTTGAACTCTCCTGTTTGAGGGCCATCCTGTACCTCAGATACTTGTCATCAGGTGAGAACTTTGGTGGGTGTGGCACTCGAACTTTGCCTCCGCAGTATGGGCACTTGTCATTCCTCAGTGTGTAGCTTTGGCAGTTCTCGCATTTTCGCAGAAGCCAGACCATCACTTATCCCTTCTAAACGTGCCCTGACCTCCGGCTTTGGAGACGTTCGAGACAACATTCTGCGCAACTTTCTGGAAGACGTCTTCAGCTTGCTTGTAATCTTCAGCCAACACCTCGATGCTGTATTTCGGTGCAGCGGTGACGTAGAAGCGAAGCTTTGCGTTGCCAAGTTTCTCACCTTTCTTGGCGTTTGCGAAGGCTTCTTTTATTATTTTCACACCGTTCGGCTTCACGCAGCGCAGCTCAATCGTGCCCTTGACTTTGACCATGGGAATGTGTATTCTTTCTTGGACGACTTCAATGATCACCTTGGCAACGTCTTCGGGCACGCCTACTTTTGTCAGGATATCTGGGCCCTCTTTCACGGCTCTTTCGAAGCCTTCGTACAAGCCGTATTCGTCCTCCAGGGGTTTTCCTGCTTTTTCATAAATCTCCTCAAGCGGCATGCTCATTTTCTCAGCGATGTTTCGAAGCAGGGCTTCTGCCTTTCTCTCTTTTTTCCAGAACATTATCTTCTCGATTCTTTCTCTTTTGGTTACGCGTCTCAAGGACAAATCTATGTGTCCCTTTTCTGTGTCGACACGCAAAACTTTCAGCACGATCTTCTGTCCTTCACGGACGAAGTCTCGAATGTTTCGAATCCAAGAAGAAGATATTTCAGAAACGTGCAGCAACCCCTTCTTGCCGTACTCGTCCAGCTTCACGTAGGCGCCGTAGTCGGTGACAGTTTCCACCGTGCCTATGACTAGGTCACCGGGTTCAGGCCATTCCTGCTTCTTAAGCGCCATTAGAACTCTTCATCCCTATTCAAAAACCGCGACTACTTCACCCTTGATTTTTGCCTTTCCACCAGAAGGCTCCGCAAGTTCGGTTCCACAAACGTTGCAGCTGACCTTGTTCACTGCATTACTGAACACCATCTGCTCGTTGCCGCATTTCAGGCATTTCACTCGGATGAAGCTGCTTCTCGGCCTCGGAATGAGTTTTTCCCACTCTGACAAGATTTTCCCTCCTCATCACGCGATGACTAATTTTCTTAAACGTATGCCATCCTTGTGTCTGATGAAGCCGCAGACCTTGCACTTCAACTTCAAAGTCTGCTTCTTCGTTGTCTTAGCAAACTCTCTTTGAAGCGGATACTTTTGTCCGCCGTACCCCCTCTTTTCTCGCAGAGCATGGCGGCGTTCACCCTTCGCTAAGGGTCTGCGCTTGCCAGCCTTGTACAGAGTAACAGAGTGAGTCTGATGCTGCTTACACCTCGGACAGTATGTTCTTACTTCTTTGGGAACGTTCACTATGTCACAACCGACTTTGCATAAAGGAAGCCGTACACGTTCTTATACTTTTTCGCGATCCCGAGTGCGTTATGTTTCATCCGAATGGTCAACGTAGCGCGCACGACAAATACCACCAAACAAATATTTGTCACACCTTGCATATTTACTCGTTGAAAATAAGTGAGTCAAAATGGGCACGATAGAGGGTCAGAATGACTGAGATCCGACGGCCAACTCGGAGATACGCCGATATCCTAATGAAATGCTTGCCCATTCTGGCGTTTGTCATCCCGCTCAGCATATTGTACTACTTAGATCCTGGTTCGTTCGACATGACATGGGAGGGAAGAACGTACTATTTATTCTTCGTGTGGCTCATGATTCTGGAAACGATTCTGAACTGGGAGAAGCTGCGGCCAAAAAGGTGGAGGTTAAGATCTGCATGGACCATTTTCTTCATCATATCGCTCTCTATTCCAACAATCTACGTTATAGGATCCAACTATTACGGGTGGAACGGGGCCCTCTTGGGTTTTGCTGAAAGGAACATAAACTCTGATCTCAATATTTCGCAATACATGCCGCTGTCGATTGAATACTTGGTTTTCACAGTGCTCTTTGTTGCGATCGCTTATGCAGCGTACGGAGTTGCCAGCCTTAGGAACTATTCAATCACAGCCGTGTTTCTTGGATTAATTGGGTCAGTCTACACTATCAACAATTTGTATCCGTATGGGCTTTTCACTCCTTTCCAAATTCTTGTTCCAACAACGACAATTCTTGCAGCAGGGATTCTGAATATTATGGGGTACACCACGGCCATTGCTAACGGCACAAATCCTAAGCAAGGCTTGATGCCAGTCTTGACGGCTACGTCTTCAACTGGACAATCTGCTCAGTACGCTATAGCTTGGGCATGCTCAGGTATCGACAGTCTTCTGATCTATTCGGTCACAATCCTTCTGTTCTTAAAGAGCAGTGCTGTTCCTTGGAAACAAGGGATAGTCTACTTCATTTTCGGGGCTGTCGTCACGTACCTCATCAACGCGTTGAGGATCGCAACCATCTTCATGATCGGAGCAGGTGGGGGCGACATCAATCCTTTTCATAATTATTACGGTCCGCTCTATTCTATATCTTGGATAATTTCCTATCCTCTGATAATAATCGCGACTCGGGTTCTGTGGACCAGAATTGTGCCGGGAAGAGCTACTCTGAATCAAGGCCCAGGGATCTCACAGCCTGGGAGTGTGGTAAGGTCTAAGGCTATGGTCAAAACTACCCGGTTTCTACGTTTTCGGCTAAGCCTTGCTTCTTTAAGATCTTGGTGTTCTCGACTGGTAGGGAAGCCACGTCCTCGGTCTTGAACGGGCCGTAAGTCTTCATGTCGGCGCCGATTATTGCTGGAACGTCCTTCAAGAAGCGCATAGTAACCCTTCTGTGCTCCCCTTCGATCTTGATCTTGGGAGTGTGTCCTCTGACGATTTCTTTCGCAAAGCCTTGGACAGCTTCTGCAAGGGGTGAGAGTCTTGAATAGACCGTTTTCTCCTCAGGCGTGAGGAAGTCAGGAGCGATTTCTTCGCCTTTGGCCACTTTGCTAACTATTTTTCTGTAGCGTGTTTGAATCAGTTCATGAACCATTCGTTTTGCATTTTGCATCTCTTCCTCGAGCAGGTTTGTCTTCAAGGTTCTCTTGTCCAGCATTCGACTCTCTTCTCTTAGACTTTTCATGTACTCAGCAGCTCTAGAGAAAAACTCTTGGGGAAGCTTCTCCAACTCGATGTTCTCAAACTCAAGCTTCCAAGCCTTGTAAAGCTCGTCATACATCCTGCACCACTACCTCCGCTCTTTTCTTGCAAGCCAGCAGTAAGGCAGCTGCGCTCGGCAACTCAACCCTCTCATTCCTGTACGGGCCAAATTCTTCATCGCCTAATCGAAACTCTGGGGCCTTCGAAACGAGAACAGTAGCATCGCCTCCTCTAAAGGCTAATGCGCTCTTGAAGGGATCGAAATCGTCCAGGGCTGCGATGGGAAACTCGACTTTCTTCAGGCCAGTTTTGCCATGCAACGTTCCCGGCAGTCTAATCAGACGATGAATGTCCGTGGTGACAACCGTGTCTACTCTTGCAGATTGGGATTTTCTAGAGTACTCAACAAGTTTTCTATATGTCTGAGGGCCCACTCCGCTGGGAATTCCCACCGGTCTGGGTTCATCCAGGTTTTTCAAGATTGCATCCTTGTTCTTCATTATGGTTTCGGCTATGTTCTTGGTCAACCCCATTTTCTTATAATCTTCCGTCTTGGCGCTGATTACGATCTTGTATATTCCTCGGGCAATTCGTCCACGCCAACCAACATCTTTCAACCACAAAGTTCCCTGACTCTTGTCATCTAATCCGTGCAAAGCGGCGTCAAAGCCTAGACTGCTGACATAATCGACAATTTCTTTGCGGGCCATCGCATCAAGACTCCTAACGGCTTCGCTTTCGATGTGAACGTGATACCCACGATGGCCTGAGAAGAACAAGTGGACCTCTTTTTCCGAAAAGCCGAAGTCTCTCAAAAGAACGTCCAAAAGTCTAGTCGTTTCCAGCTTTGCAGAAGCCAGGCATAATTCACACGGCCAAGTGGTGTTCTCAAACTTTTCTCCCCCGCATGACGGACATTTTTCCGGCAGTTCCCCTCTTCCTTTAAGCCCGCACTTGCTACAGGCCCACTCGTCATGAACCTTGTCACACGATGTGGGAATGTGGTCAGCGTCAATGTCAAAAATCAGGTCGGCGCCGATCCAACCCTTCGCGCTCATTTCTGAAGCGTCGGGCTGCTCGTAATAAGCACTTGAATAATATACGTCTGACGGAATCGTGGAACACAGAAAGCTTTGGATTTCACTCGCAGTCTTGAAACTCCTGTGTCTGACCATGATCCTTTCTTTCGTCAAAAACACAGCGAACTCGCGCTGTTCAAACTTGTTTGCAATATGAATTTCGTCAAAGCATCCAGTATAGTACTGGAGGAAAAGTCTCTGAACAAAATCGCGTGTGAGATCAGACATTTCTCTCATAACAGCATTTTTGTATCGGGTATTTTAGTCTCTCTATCTCGCATAATGGCAAGAACTAAGGGACAGAGTTGTCAAAACGGTTTGGATAGAGTTCAAAAACGTTAGATTTCGCGGATTTTCCGAACATTTAGTTGGTTGCCTTCTTGACAACCATGCAGACATGGGCTTTGCCAGACATACTTGAAACGATTTTGGTGATCTCCACGAGGTTTTTCACCGAGATGATTCGGTTGATCTCTCTCGGTCTGAAGCCGTAGGAGAATATGCGCATATCAAAATCTTTAAGGATTTGTTGCCAATCCTCGATTCGCATTAAGCGTTCATCGCCCCTGTCTCTCACTGCATAGAGAGCGCTCGGCACAGAGGCCACCATGACTTTTGCGATGCGAAGCTGCTTTTCTGCGAGCAAGCGTATTTCTTCATCACTGAAGTGTTCCAGAAAACCTTGCGAGAAACACACATCAAATGTCCCTGGCGCAAAATCAAGTTTAAAGGCATCGCGTATTGAGAATCGTGCGTGCCCATGAAACTTAGAGTTGTTTTTTCTAGCCTTTTCGACAAGTTTAATGTTATTATCTATGCCAAGGACATTAGGGATAAAACAAGAGAGGAATATAGAATGAACTCCTCTCCCACAACCAATCTCTATCGCACTGTGCTTAGCCTTCAAGCATATTTGCCATATATATGGCCAGTGATAAATCAAGCTAGCGGCAAAAGCCTGAAGGGTTGTTTCCTGTGAATAATGAGAATCCCAACTGCGCAGTTGCATTGAATCTCACTGAGCTTTATGAATGAATGCAATTGTGATTTATTTAAGAATTGCAATTTGTTTATAAATTGACAACGCAGGCTAAAGAGTTTTTTCAGTTTAAAGTGTCCTCCCACACCTTGGCGGTCTTCTTCACGTCAAAGGCAAGGGCCCTTTTTCTGCACTCGTTTCTCACATCGCCACCGTAGCCCTTCTTCCAGAGAAGCACAGCAAGGTTTACCATTTCTCGGTCGTTGTTTGAAAACCAACCAGTTTTTCCGTTTGCCACAGTCTCAGAAGGTCCTTGCTTCCTATACGTTAGGACGGGAGTTCCGCATGCCATGCTTTCCACGGGTATGTAGCCAAAAGGCTCATGCTCGAAGGCGAAGAGGGTATAGAGCGCGTTCGAGTAGAGGTTTGCCAGTTCTGCGTCGGCGACTTTGCCAAGAAAGCTAATCATGTGGTGTTTTTTCAAGGGTTGTGGCATCTGCGACGTGTCGCCAAAGACTCTGATTGGCACTCCAGAATCGGCGATTGCCTTAACAGTCGACAATTTCCCCTCTTTTCCATATGTGCCAAAGTGCGTCAAGACGTAGTCTGCAGTCGGGTTCGCAGTCTTCGGCTCGAATAGAGAGCAATCTAACGGTGGGTTTATGATGGCGTCAACAGTGATCCCCCACTTTTCGTACATTGAACCGCAAAACACCGAATTGGCAACGAAAAGCTTTGATAGATCGCGAAATCTTCTGACTAGACGTCCCTCAAGAATCCGAAGGGTCGATCTCAGTATCTTGTAGGAATATTTGTAATGCATTGGCATTTGAGGAAATAGGTCATCAAGAGCTCTTGTCATCGGGCCTTGAGCGTAGTATGCTTGAGCTTGACTTATGATACATGACGAAGTGTTGACTGCAAGGTCTGAATGGTTAATTTCTGCCACAGGTTTCTGCGTTACTACACACCGTCCCCAGGCGTCAAGTGTGGGGAGCGAGGGAATGAATGCGAAATGCGGACCAACATCCTTTAGCAGGAAATCTTCGTTGAGCAATTCTTTCTGTACTGCTTGATCAAAGCGTGGTGCAATGATCGTAACCTCGTGTCCTTTTCGGCGGAATTCTCTTGCCAGCAGTATGGCTGGTCTTACGGCTCCTATAGTTGTCACGAGCGGGTCCGTGATAAAACACACACTATGCATGGTTTTTCTCAGTGCCCTCAAACGAGCGGTTATTGCTGGTTTGTCTCATCACTTTTTCTACTAAGAGAGAGCTCTTAATTCTTCTGTCTGAGTGAGCGCTTTCAGCGCTACATTGTTGTTGTGGTCTTTGCATCTTGGAAAAACAGTCTGATCCTCGCATAGCTTCCCTAGTATTTCTAACCATTGTTCAATGTAGGTTCTCCTGTCGAATTTCAAAGCTGCTTTCACGCAGTTTGTTCTTGTCTGCGAAGGATACTTCTCTTTCCACAACTCTATGCTCTTTTGTACAAGTTCCCGGTCTGTGCGAACAAGCCAACCTGTGTGGGCGTTGACCACGTATTCGCTCGGGCCTTGGAAGTCATATGTGAGCACCGGAGTTCCGCATGCCATGCTCTCAAGTGGAACGTATCCGAAGGGCTCGTGAGTAAATGGGAACATGGTGAAAAGGGCGTTCGAGTAAAGGTCCACTAGCTCCTTTGTGGACACTCTTCCCAAGAACTCGACGTTAGGATGTTTCAACAGGCCTTTCGGAATGAACGGTGTCTTGGAACCGAACGCCTTGATTTTGAGACCCAAATCTGCTACGCTCTTTAAAATGGAAAACTTCGTCTCCTTTCCAAGATAGGTCAAGACATAGTCGGAAAACGGTGTTGAAGTTGAAGGTCGGAAAGTCTGGCAGTCAATGGGTGGGTAGATTATACAGTCCGTTTTGACTCCAAAGCTGGAATACATTGAAGCGCAAAACTTCGAGTTTGCAATGACTAATGTTGAGCGTCTATCCATTCGAGAGACAAGTTTCACATCCGCATAATTAATAACCGGTCTGAGGAGATCATACATCATTCGAAGGCTAGTTGAAAGCTCTTTTTCCATGTCCTTCAGGGCCAAGGAAGGAGGCCCCTGCAAGTACCAGACTAAGGAAGGCGCGGCGATCACCTGCGAGAAATTGATCACTGTGGAAGACTCGTTAATGGCATGCCTCGAATTCAGTCGAAGGAAAGCTTCACGAGCCCACGTCTCAAGCCAAAGCATGGAAAGACCTGAACTCTTCGCAGCAAGGCTGGCATGCAAGTTAACAGGAGTTATTCCAATGGCGCTTAGATGATCTTCGACCTCCTTTGACATCATTGGCGACATCATAGACACATTATGCCCTCTTGCGTTCAGCTCTCTAGCAAGATACGTAGCTGGGCGAATAGATCCCTCTAAATCCATCATGATGTCGCAGACAAGCGTGAAATCCATCCTGCTTCAACTGCCGAGATTAGTACAGACTAAGCTTGTCGTCTTTTTATAATACTTTCGATGAGCTGCAAAAAACCTGGCTAATCCCAATACACTGCCGTTTTAGTAAAAGCCAAGGTTACTCACGAACTAATCCCAAATGAGAATGAGGAACAATTCCAATAGACTTTTCTATTCCTTGAACATTCATACAGCAATACGCGAAAGCCTAGGAACGCAAAGGTTGAAACGCCAAGCGAAACAGCTTAGGCAACTTTCATCCAGCAAGTAGATTTTGAAAAAATCGCTCATGCAGTTTCTGCGCATTTTCAGGCTGAAGAATCTATTTAACCTTTCAATTCTGTTCTCTGCGTCAGCTAGGGTTGATCTGGTCTACGGTAACATAGTCTAGATACATGTCGGCTGTTCCTGGAAAACAAACAGCTCTAACTTCGAAGTCAGCGAGGGCCGCACTAGTATGAAATGGGATTGTTACGTTCGTCCACGCCGGTTCTTGGGCAAATTCTGCTGCAGAGAAATTCTTGGACAATAGAATGTTCTGCCCACTGTCCGTACAAATGTTTACGCCGAACAGTTCGCCAGTTCCGCTGATTTTTACCCTCATCGTTATGTTGTAATCTCCGGGTGGCAGAGGAACGCGTGGACCATACCAAAACATCGGAGACTGTCCGAATGATCCGTTGTAGTACAGAACCAAGTCGCTCGTAGAATTGGGTGATTTCATGAGCTCTCCACTGTAGAGACTAAGACTGTTGTAATCATACGTGGCATCATAAGGCAAGAGAATAGTAGCGTTGCCGCTATAGTTCCTCTTGAATAGCACAACGCCGTCGACAGACGCGAGAACGTTGAAGGTAGAATTTTCGTTCATCAACGAGAAAACTACACTGCTTGCAAGGGGGTCTGTTTTCGTGTCGACGATGAGATAGTCCACCTGACCCAGAATTGCATTAGTAAAATTCTCAACTTCAGCAGCGTGATCATTCCATATTGACGGTATCGTCGGTATGACATACGCGTTGCTTCTGCTTGAAACTTGCGGAAAAAGCGCGTTGTCCGCTAACACTGAAGCATTTCCAGGAACATACGCTAGAAGCTGATGTACAAGATTGTCCCGCTGAGAAACTGAGCTTACGCCTGAGGATGGGTACAAAATGGCCACAGTAGGGCTCAACGGAGACACGAACAAAAATGCTATGAAACTGAATGCCAATAATATTGCAAGACGCTTCTCCAAGTCTCTCAGGTTGTTTCCGCCGTTGCTGCCAACCGCGTATATTGCTGTTGGAGCGTATATTGCCGCTATGAAAATGAACGCTATCACGTAAGCTGGGTACTGGAAGAGAATCGTGTAATACGGTTGATAGTTGGAGAATAGACCAAGTACGAACCAAGGAACCGTGGGCAACAAGTAACGCACTTTGAAAAAAGACATAAACGCAAGAGGTCCGAATAAGGCAATTACATAGCTCACTTTCAATGGGATATCGTAGCTGAGAGCGGCTGCCGCGTTGGCTGGATATCGAAAGAGATAGAAAGGAATCATTATGGGGTTTTGAACGCCGAGAATTCTCCAATTGCTTGCTGCATTGAACGTGGAAATGAATGTCGGGTTCACTGGGAAAAAGGCGCCTCGAACGACCACGACCACTGCGTACCAAAGAATAGCGAGTGCAATTGTGAAGAATGAAATTAAGAAAAGCGTGTCTTTGAAGTTTTTCTTCTTCAGTTCCTCCGCCAAGTGTTTTCTATACTGTAGAACCGCAAGCAGGCCGATAAAACCGACGATAAAAGCGGCGTGTTCTTCACACATCAGGGAGAGAAAAATAAAGAGAAAATAGGGCTTCCAGCTTTGCGTCTCGAAAAAATAGAAAACTGAGAAGAAGAACAGCGGCAAAAAGATCTCAACATGGAAGTCAAACCAGTTTATGCCTTGAAGCGCAGGGTAAAGCATGTAGGCCAGTACGAATGAGAGCGCAAAGACTCTGTATTTCCCAACGCGCTTCGCGAGAGCGTACAAGGGTACCGCTCCTAACGCCAGAACGAATGACTGAATCACGAGCAGCGATTGTGGAGCCGGATAGATAGCATAGAATGGCAAGACAAGAAAAACGATCGGACTGAAATGTGTCCCGAAGAAGCTGCCAGAAGGATTGACGAGTAGCTCAACCGTTGAGTAGAAGAATCCTCCGTTGTGCAAAGTTGTCCAAAATGACTGGTTGAAGATTCCGAGATCCCATGCGTAAGTCTCAAATTCGTAGTGCCTAAGTATCGTGAAGTATGATAACAAGACAGTGTATGTTAGAACGGCCAGCCCAAGAAGAAGGGCACCTACATCGACTTTGTCAAGAACCTTGCGGCCTAGCCATTTCTCAATGTTCTCAAAGCTGACCTTTTTGACAAAGCTGAATCCATTCATGGTCTTGCTCTCATCTTTGCTGTGCACTTCTAAAGGAGGCGGTGAAACTACTAGCACTGTCCCCCTTTTTCTCACTTTCTCTTGTCTGTTCAACGATCAAGTGGAAACAATGGACATATGCATCTGTTTGGCAGACATTGCGTATTTTGACCGAGTTTATGTGCGAGTATGATAAGTTCTTCATGCGCATCTGCAATACGTGCTTTCTAGTCCTCCCATGGGCTTTAGTCTGAGATTGATAATCTGCTTGCTTTTGTTTACACCCATGTTACCGATGTAACAGTCTATGCTGACTCAGTTGGTAAGAATGTAAATTGTACGTTGGATTTAGAAGCGTCGGGTATTCAGTATTTTCTGTTCAAAGAAAGAATGTATGAAAGAAAATCTCTTATCTCGTTGATGCTTAGCTTTGATTTGCCCTTCTTTCTGTTAAGAAAAACGATTGGCGCTTCTCTTATCCTGAAGCCTCTTGCGTTGGCTTGCCTTATCGTCTCAATCTGTATTTCATAGGTCTGACTGTGCAAGTCGTTTATTATTCCTCTAACCAGCTTGGTGGAGTAACAGCGCATTCCGCTGGTGTAGTCAGATATCTTGGCGTCCACTCTTAGCTTCGTGATGAGGTTTGCGACTTTGCTTATTAGCAAGCGCGCTATACTCCACTCTCGTGTACCGCCGCCTTGACAGTACCTGCTTCCAACGACGAGGTCGCATCCTTCTTGCATAGGAGCCAAGAGCTTGGGTATCTCTTGAGGGTTATGTGAGTAGTCAGCGTCCATCGTGATTATACATTTGGGAGGTTTTTTCACCGACAAGAAGATCCTAAACCCGGCAGTAATTGCAGTCCCAAGTCCTAGTTTCTTGCTCCTAACGAGAAGCAAAACGTTGCTGTATTTCCTCTGGAGCTTTCTGACAAGGTCGGCTGTCCCGTCGGGACTCGAATCATCGATAACCAGTATTGAGACGTTCAGGCTTGAATTCTCCAGTTCAAGAATCAGCTTTTCAATGTTGGCCGCTTCGCAATACGTCGGGAGTATTATCCCGATTTCAGAACTAACCTTGAGGTTTCCCTCTACGTGCGAAGACTCCATTAGTGTCTATTCACCTTTCAAAGATAGCGTTCATTTGTCGCACTGGATATATAAGGTATGCTGCACTCTAGTCTGCTTTCACTGGCTCTTTCCAGCGCTCTTAAGCCTAATCCGGTAGTAAGCTAACGGGTGGCGTACTCTTCTGCACACCTCGTCTGGGTCTGTACATATGCCATGCGTTTGCAGAGTGTCACATCTCGGTGGGATGTACCGCGTTCTCGAGCCTGTTTCGCCGGCGATGTGTTCCACTTGGTAACGGGTCATTTTTTCGTTGAAGTCCGAAATGTTCTTGAAGAGGTCAATGACGTTTTGCGAGGGCATTCCGATGTTTATGAGGAACGAGGTCAAGGCGAACCTTCCCACGTGTGAGATGTGGCGTCCAGATGAGAACGCCAAGTACAGCGCTGCTATGCATGGTGGGAATGCTGTTTGAACCATAACCTTCGGAAATTCTTCTATCTCGGCCTTGCCTATCTTCTCAGCTGAGAGCTTCATTATTCTTTCTGCCACGTTCATTATTTTCTTCGGAAACTCAGGCAGTTCCTTTACTTCTAGTCTTTCTTCTATATGCCTGCGCGCTTCTTCGCTCAACAATCTAGATGTTTCGTTTCCAGATAAGAAAACGGTTCCGTTGGACAAGACCCGGTTGACGAGCTTCCACTTCTTGTCGCGCAGATGAGTTGTGCTTCTCAGATAATCTTGAAAGTTTACTGCGAATTCGAGCGGGGACACGTTTCGTTGGCTGAGGGCCAGTTTCCATCCTAAGTCTGTTGCGATTTCGAGAATTTGATCTCTGTTTTCTTCTTTGAGGTCTTCGTATATCCGCTTTGCTTCGGCGAGAGCGTACCTTTTCTTGATGAAGGAATTTCCAGTTGCAACCGTCAGCATTATTGCAGCTGGAAAGGACAAAATTTCGATTTCTTCGTTGCGTGTCTTTCTGCCAACAAGCGTGTACAAAATGGCGTCCGCAACTCTCTCTTCGGCACGTTCGAGGACTCTTTCAAGTTCAGGGTTTGCTAGGTCCTCAATCTTCACGTTGAGTTTCTTTACATATTCCGTGGTTTCTTTGAGAAAAGGATATTTTGCCAGGTCGCTTTTTGCGAATCTTCCCGTGGTCATCTGCTCTTCGTTTTTCGTCTCATTCTGTCTCTATTCTCGGCGCTAGGAAGAACGTTAGTTTTCCTTCTTTTGCCTGCTGGAAATCCAGCCTTATGGGCATGTCCGAAGAGAATTCGAGTGTAGCTATGTCCGACGTTGCAGATGCCGCCTTTATTATCTCTGTCAGGTAACTGAGGCTGAAGGTTGCTTTCTGCGCTTCCTTAGCTTCTAGGTCCAGCAGCATGTCGCTTCCTTTTTGCAGAGTGATAGTTGCACCCATGAGGTCGCCCGACGCGTTGAAAACCAGTTTTTCAGGGTCTGCTTCAATCTTAACATGGTCGCTTACGAGTTGAGCGTCCTCTATCGCTTGGCTCAAGCCTTCAGTCGTAGCCTTTGCTTTCACGTTGAAGGTGATCTTCGGCGTTGGCACTTCTTCTTCTGAGGCTTCAAGCGTGGGCATCGTAAAGTTTCGCGTGTATTTTCCCGCCATTGCGATTTGTAGACGCCCCGTTTTTTCGTCAAGAGAAAGCTCCACTGTTTCGCCCTTGCCTGCTCTTTTGAGAAGTTTCAGCAGTTCTGTTATGTTGATGCACATTTTTGTCGGCTCAGTACACACGTATTCCTCGAAGACGGTTTTGGGCCATTCGAAGTCGATCATGGCGACTCGTGAAGGATCCATCGCTCTAAGCTTCAAGCCGTCCTGGTCGAGCTTGAACGTGGCTTCGTCCACGAGGATGGAAATAGACGTGATCATGTCCCTCAGAAGTCTGGCATCAGCTACTTTGAGTTTGAACACCGAGATCACCTTTGTATCGGATATGCTCGGTGGCTAATAAAAGACTTTACACACTTAAGCATGACGCTGAGCGAAAGAATCATGCGCTAGTTGCCTCATTACTAGACTCGGTTGTTGTGCCTGCAATGTTGTAGAGGATTTATTCCGAACCGCTACTTCTTTATCAGACTACAGCGCGCGCGATGGGTTTCAGCAAAAGAGTTGCGTTTCTAGGTCTTGCTTGTTTTCTTTGTGTTTTCCTGTATTCTGACTATGTCAGCTAAATGTGGAGTTGATACTTCAAACAATATCGACTCTTTTTTTCCTATTATGGTGTGAATAGTCTTTGGAATAGCGTTATGTCCTCGTCTTCTCTTAGCGTGACTGTTTTGTCAGTCAATATGATGTCTACCAGGCCTTTGAAACAGTAAGTTGTCTCTTTCTTATCCTTATGATAATGTTGAAAGGTGCTCTTGTTTTCTCTAATTATCAGGATTTTTCCACCATACTCTGCTTCTTCAGCTATCCAAAGCTCCTTGCCCCAATCTTTCAAGATCTGCCTCAAATACAGCCCTCATACAGGAAATTCTATGGCTAAAGTGTCTTAAAAACTCAAACGTGCATCGATCGATGGTGTGCAGGTCGTATCAGACTAGACTATTTGTTCAAAAGCTTTGTTTTTGCTTCTTCCTTTTTCTTTGTTCCAGACTTCATCATGGATCGTCCTAATAGAATGCCATAGTGCTCGCAAACAACTTCGGAGGAACAGCCCCATAACAAAGACTCTGAAACCCTGTCTCACTTTCTAATGGCTACTTGAGGAGCTAAGCAATTCGAGGCTCTGACCATCGTCTTTGGGCGCGCCTCAGAGAAAACTAGCTTTCTAAGCTCAGAAGCCACTATTAGAATCTTCCTCTAGCTTGAAAACCGGAGTTCAGCTGTATTCTCTGAATGTGTAGTTGCATTTTGTGCAGCGCAGGAACTGGGTCGAGGACTCGTCTGCGCCTCTTGTCTGCACTTGCCAGACGTATGCCAAGTTGTTTCCGCACTTGGGGCATTCGATCCTGACGGTTGGCAACGTTCTCAGTTTCTGTTCTTCCTTTCCTATTACTGCCACAAGCTGCTGTGGTCTGTGCTGGATCACCTTCGCAACTTTTGGTTCCACTTTTTTGCTAGAAGCGTGTTTTCTATAGCCGCATTTGGGACAAGCCAACATCAATGATCTTTCCTTTCCCGTCTTCGCTTTTCTCGGTGCGAGTCGAGAACCGCATTTTGGACAAAATTCCATCGAAATTTTCACCGCTGTCCGTTTCATTAGCCTTAGCAGAGTCTCTTTTAAATCTTTTCTCGTTAGAATCAATACCAAGACTAAAGTCTGTTTATACCAGAGGCGATGAGATGGGCCACGCGCAGGGCCTCTGGAACGTTGCTTCGAGTGGAGGTCAGCTGCACTATCTTCCTCGCATCGTCTTCGAGAATTCCGCAGATTTCCATGAATGCCTTTTCGCCTTTTCTTCTAGTGCTCACTTCAAAAATCTCTCCCGCGTTCATAATGGCTTTCCACCGTTTCTCGGGCGATCGCAGATTCTTCAACGCCTTGCGTATGTCATCGAAGTCAGGTTTGTTCCTCGTAACCGCGATTACTGGGAGCCTTGTTTCAGCATTGAGCTTCTTCATGTCAACCACGTTGAAACCGCCAACCGTTATTCCATCGAGCATTATGACTCTTAACTGCTCGTAATGCGGAGAGTTGACTATCATTGTGGCTATTTTGTCTGTAGCGTCAAAGCCGTCGACTTCGACTTTGGTGCTCATTACTCCGTCGAGCCAGTATCCTCCGCGAAAAACGACGCCGATGACGGGGGCAGAGCCTCTTGAGTGGGGAATGAAGACTCCGTCATCGACCCCTAGAACACGAATCTCCTGTTTGATTGCACGGAATTTCTTCAGGGGCAAAACGATTCCTCAAGAGAAGCTCGTGGAAATATGGGGAAAGGAGGCGTTATAAGCTTAGTGAAGAATACTCCTGACTGGAGGCTGTAACTTGACCAAAGGTTGTAGAGCGCTTTGTTTTGCATGGCCTCGCAGAAACCTTAACGAAGTCCTGATTGATCACGCGTTGGCGTCCCTTGGAGATTCATACGTGAATTTTGTTTACTCACTTGCCATATCCAATAGAAAGGGCAGCCTCTTGGGCACAAAGGTGAAAGGAAGCGTTCTGGCGGAGGCTCTGAGGAAGGCTGGGCTTAGAGAATCTTTGCCGTCAGGAATGTTGAGACACGGCTTGCTGATGGCGGAGAAGCATTGATAGTTTATGCTTGGCTCAGCGCTGGGTCAGCTTGGACGAAAGTGTGGCGATGATTGGGAGGAAGAGTGATCCTGTTGAGGGCCTAAGCGAGACTGCTTGCAAATATAAAAGGCAGAATCACTTTTCCTTGAGGCTTTTGGCTAGCTCTTTGCCGAATTCTTTGTTTATGGTCCGCGTTTTTTCTATAGCATTCCGCAATACTTGCTCAGGCTTCATTTTGCCCTTCGTGCGCACATAGATTATTGGGTTCGAAGCTAAAGGATGCGGGATGTCATAGCCGGCCATGTCTACGCTGTCCTCCTCCAAGAGCTCTTTTTGCAGCAGGTTGCAAATCGTGTGGCCGGCGCCTTCCACTTCGATCTTGAGCTCGTTTGAGGTCTTTTTGAGCACGTTAACTTTCATTTTCCTCTTCACCCTTCCTGCGCTCGATTAATCCTTTTCCATAGTCTGCTGCGGTCTTGCGTCTCTCAAGCCGCCCACACTTTGGGCAGTGCATGCCTTGTCTTCTCTGTTCGAGTAGCGTTCCACAGTTTGAGCAGAAAGCATAGATCACGCCTAAATTTCTGTCCTTGGTCGACAGATGGTAGGTTCTGTTCTTTTCGCTGATCACCTTTGCCCTTACGATGTCGCCGGGCTTGCACACGTCAAACATCGAATCGACGTACCTCATGTTAGCATCTGAGATGTGTAGTATGCCCATGAAACCGCTGGAAACTTCCTCGGCGTCTATTTCAAAAATGCGCATTCCTGCGGTTTCAGACTGCGCGCTTGCAACTTGCCCCACAACGGTGCTTCCTGTAATGGGCACCTTTGCCCCGTGGGTCAATTGATGAACTGTGACACGTTTGTGTGCCAGATCGATCAAGACGCGGCCGACGACTTTGGAATAGATCACTCCGTCTTTCACGAATGTTCCGGCATCGGGAGTGAACTCTTCGATCACGCCTAGGCGTTCGCCTGGCAAGGCCAGTTGACCAGTCTTAGGTTCGGTGGACTTTGCACTCATTGGAAATCCCTGTTCATCGCTAAGTTGGCTCGCACGTCAGATGCTTGCGCATTGCTGAGCGTGCCGTCAACTAAACAGTTATAACTGTTCTTTCTACGCTTATCAATAAACCTTTTGATTAGCGCGCATCATGAACAGGTTGCCTTCTGTGCACGACGTACAGGTCGACTAGAAACTCATGCCTCTCTTCTGTGTGGAAGCTGAACATGTGTGGGAGAGTCATTAACAAGGCATAAACAGCTTCTATTCTTCCACCGTTTTCTTCGATGAACTTTTTCATGAAAGAAGACGGGGGAACCGCGACCGCACCATCGCTGCTCTTTCTCAGTCTCTTGGCAAACGTCGAATCTCCACGGGGCCTTTTGTGAAGAGAATAGGCGACTCTTCCCAATTCTAAGGCTTTGGCTAGAAACTTTCTGTCAGCCCCTCTTTTTTGAACTCCGAAGGGCGGGTTCTCTAGAACCGTGTCAAAACATCCTCGAACAGAATCAACGTCTGCAACAACCCACTGCGTCCTCTCCTTCACACCTGTTGCCACAGCGCTTTCAAAGGCCGCTTTCACTGCAGTTTTGTCCAGATCTACGCCTACAACCTCTTTCGCGCCTAATAGAGCAGCTCCGATGGCCAGCCTGCCCGTGCCGCAACCCAGGTCCAAAACGGTCCTGTCAACGATGTCCCCGTTTGAGTAGGCAGCAATGTAAAGCATCGTTGCCGCCGTGTCAGCTGAAATGGTGTACTGCTCAAAGTTAGGTGTGGGCGCAGGGTGAGGCTTGATTTTTGAGAGCATCATCTCTAATTCTAGTTTTCGAGCAAACCTCTTTTGCATAATTCTTCCCAGGGCAGTTCACCAACGACGACTAAGGTTTCATTCTTGGTCAAAATTGGCTTTCGGAAATTGGCGGAGTCATCAAGAGAAATTCTTGGGCAGGCCGTGTTGACGAACGCGTCGATCGTTGGAAATTCCATGAGTGCTTCTGGGGTGATTTCTCTAGCTGCTAGGAGATATGCTGTCTTCCCGTTCCCTTCAAGCTTCTCTTTGACCTGCAGAGCTTCTTCGAGCCTTCTCTGTCCAGGCTTTATCCCAAGCAGAACCCCGAAGTTCTTCGCTTCCTTTGCGTCTTCTATCATAGCCCATCGCTGCTTGAAGATTTTCTCCGCTTCTTTGTCAACAGAAAACGAAGTGTCATCGAAGGGGTCAGCAACAACTGTTGGCTTTGAGGTTGAAAGAGCCACGCCCAAAGCGTGGAATTGTCCTCCGCCGATGACGAGAAAAGCTTCAACATCCTTCGCTATCGAGATCGCGTTGCTGTAGTCGCACCCTATGACCTGGCCAGGATAGTTTAAGCGTCTGGTGTCGCCTACCATAACGGTCTTGCCTGAGCGAACGAGGGTTTCTCTGACTTCGTCGAGGGTTTGAACGTGTTGAACGGTTGTAGCCAACCCTATGTTATGCCATTTCTTCAGCAGCGGGAGAGCCTTTTCGACAGCAGAGTTTACGTTAACGGCTGCACGGGCTTCAACGTAAAGTGTTGGAACGCGTTCATACCTAACGATCTTTGAGTGTCCATAATGGATTATCAAGTCTACGCCCAAGCTTTCAGCTTCAGCTATCGCCAAATCGCACGCACCATAGCAAGGGTCTGCAGAGACTATGGGTAGCACACCGAACTTTTCGACGGTCTTTGCGATGTGTGGAGCTTCGGGTTTTAAGCCCTCCGGGAGTTGGATCAGGACGCGTTTTGCGCCGAGTTTGAGAATTTCCTGTTTGACCCTCTCCTCTTCTAGGTCAAACTGTCTCATGCGAACACACCCTAAGTCATGGGCAGGAATGAGCCGAGGTAACTCTTACGGTGTCCATTCCCAAGGTTGAACCGGTTTTCGCACTGCGTGCCCAAGGGCTTTTTCGTTCAGTTCAGCAAGTCGTTCTAGAATTATCTTCTGCTCTATACTTGCGACAAGCTTCCTAGTGGCTACCACTGCATCATTGTTTACCGAGATGCTGTCGATTCCGTTTCTCACGAGGAATTCTGCGAAGTCAGGCAGGTTTGATGGGCCTTCCCCGCATATGGATACGGTGGCCCCGTTCTCATGGGCAACTCTGATCAGATGCGCGATTATTCTTTCCACGGCTGGGTCTCTCTCATCGAAGTATCCCATCTGCCCCAAACGTTCTGAGTCTCTGTCGATCATCAGTATGCCTTGGGTCATGTCGTTTGAGCCTATCGAGAACCCGTCGGCAAGTTTTGAGAATTCATCAGCCAGTATGGCGATTGAGGGTGTTTCAGCCATGAACCAGACTTTGAAGTCTTTTGATCTTTCCAAGCCTTCTTGTCGCATGATTTCAAGAACTGCCTTGGCTTCCCACAGAGTGCGCACAACTGGAAGCATGACATACACGTTTTTCAGTCCCCACTCTTTTCTGCATTTGATTATGGCCTGGCATTCAAGTCTGAACGCCTTTTCATACCATTGGCTTACGTAGCGGCTGCAGCCTCTCCAGCCCAGCATAGGATTTGCTTCAATGATCTCGTATTTCTCGCCGCCTTTCAGTTCTCTGTACTCGTTAGTCTTGAAGTCGCTGAAGCGTACCACCACTGGACGTGGCTGTATTGCCCTTGCGACTGTCGCTACTCCTTCTGCGAGTTTATCGACAAATTGTTGGCTTTTTCCGGTTTCTACAAATTGCATTGGGTGTTCTCCGATGTAGCTAGCTAGAATGAACTCTATGCGCATCAGTCCGATGCCCTCGAAGGGCAGGTCTTTGTAATCCGCAACCTTCTCCGGCACGCCTAAGTTCATGTAGATCTTGGTCGCCGTTGTTGGCACGGCTTGGAATGTGCCTGCACCGACACCAGCTTGGCCTGCAGCGGCGGTGCTCGCAGATGAAAGCTGTGCAGTTAATGTTTGAAGCGCGCCTTCGTAGACCACACCGCTTCTTGAGTCCACAGTGTACTCCTTTCCTGTGACCATTACCTGCGTGGCCTTCTCGGTTCCCACGACGCATGGGATGCCCAGTTCACGGCTCACTATAGCCGCGTGACAGGTTACTCCACCTTTGTCGGTGACTATCGCGCCTGCTAGTTTCATGAACGGCACATAGTCAGGGTTGGTCATGTCCGTGACGAGTATGTCGCCTTTCTTCATGACTTTGGCAGCTTCCTGTGGGTCCGCCACGATTTTGGCGATGCCTATGCCGTAGCCTCGTTTGCCAGCGGCGATTCCTTTGATAACGACCTTCAATTCCGGTTTCGCTTCTGCTGCCTCGCTTTTTGCTGGGGCCTCCGCCAACTTCGCGCTCCAAACTGTTTCAGGCCTTGATTGAGTCATGAACACGTTGTCCGGAAACTCGATGTCCCCGTCTATTGCAAACTCGATGTCTTGCGGTTTCCCATAATGCTTCTCGATTCGTTCCGCCAATTCTGCAAGCTTGGCTATCTCCTGATCGCTAATACAGGGCAACTGTTGCTTTTCCAAGGGCACCTCTTCATGTATAGTGTGCCCTGTCTTTGGATCCCTGACATATTGGACAGTTTTCTTGACTATTCGTCTCTCAATTATCTTCATTGACTCCTTGTGAACGACGAAGTCGTCAGGCGTGACAGACCCTGAAACAACTGCTTCGCCTAGACCGTAGTTGCCCTCTATAACTATCTGACTTGTGTCGCCCGTTACAGGGTTCAGCGTGAAGATGACGCCTGCAGCCTTGGAATTCACCATCTTCTGTACTCCGACGCTTATGAAGACTTTCTCATGTGCAAAACCTTTCTCGTTGCGGTAAAAGATTGCACGTGGAGTGAATAGGTTGGACCAGCATTTCACAGTGTTTAGGAGAACGTTTTTGACTCCTCTCGTGTTCAAAAACGTTTCTTGCTGCCCAGCGAAAGATGCGTCTGCCAAGTCTTCCGCTGTGGCGCTTGACCTGACAGCAACGAATGGTTCTTTAACGTTGATTTTCTTGCTTAGCTCTTCATAGGCAACTCTGATGGCGTTTTCAATCTCTTTAGGCATTGACGTTGCTTCGATTAGCTCACGGATTTTCTTTGAGGCCAACTCGTATTGCCCAGGGTCGTTTACGTCGGTTACTGTTTCGTCTATGATCTCATAGATCTTTGCGGCAATCTTCGTGTCTTCAATGAATTTCTTGTAGGCGTAGGCTGTTATGGCGAATCCGGGTGGGACAGGTATGCCTGCGCTCGTCATTTCGCCGAGGTTGGCGTTTTTTCCTCCCACGGACGGGATGTCTGTTTTTCTCAGGTTTTCAAACCATATCACTAAGTCTGTTCTCATTTCAGTCAACTGTCTTCGCCTCTTCAGTTTCAAGTTTTTCAATCACGATCCGACAGGGCATTGGAAGCTTTGCGCTTCCACGCTTAAGAGATTCCTTGGCGAGTTCAACAGCGTCCCCGTTCACGAAAACGCTGATGATCGTCTGGTTGGGTCTGACGCGTGCGGCTGTGCCTATTGGTTTTCCGAAAGATCTGCGCATACCATCTTGAAGACGATCTGCGTGTGCGCCGAAAATCATCTTGTTCTCCCGAAGTATGGTGTGCGGGTAGGGACGAACCTGTAACTGATAATTGTTAACCAGCTTCTCCATCAACAAGCGGTTCGTCGCCACACGGGCAGCTTCTAAAGCGTTGTGACGAATCTGCGCCGCTTCGAGGGATATGAGTTTTCCCTCGTATCCAAAGCTGGATTTTGTGTCGCCCATGGTGAACTTGGTTATTTTGGGCTGGGGAAAACCCTTTATGAACTCTCTTCTCGTGTAAGCTTGTCCTTTTACGGCTCTGTAGTTTTTTGCTTTCATGGTGGTTCCCTTTAGCATACCTTAAGCCGCTGTATTTAAACATTTAACAGTCAAAGCAGAACATACTTCTATAAATGATTGATTTGTTTTCTGGTTCACTGATACGTATTTTGAGCCCACTTTGCCCCTGTGGTGTATTTCTCTGCCGTTCTAAAACACGACGTTGCAAACCTCACGGCAGTAGCCTTTTGTTCTTGAGCCATGCTTTGGCCAGCTCCTCGTAGTTTGGAAAGACTTTTTTCAGGGTTGGAATGTACATCTGCATTTCTTCCTCGCTCATGTACTGAAACTGGTATTCTCCCATGTACGGTGAGGGCTGGCCTTCTCTTGTTACGAATTCCACGTGCATGAAAGGGTCTCCTCTCTTGATTATGATGGGATGATGGTCGTTGCTGAGGTTCACTACTTCAAGGGCTAGTCGGCCGATGAATCCGCTGTGCACCTTCGCGGCGTTCAGGAAGGACAGGCCCATTCTACCGTACTTGCTCTTTGCAGTCATGTGAGCAACGTAGTTTGGCGGGACGAAGACTATTTCGTGGGATATCAGGTTTTTATGCTCCATGTAGTGTAGGGTTGTTTCTTCCCTGACAGTCAGAATGTAGCCGTCGCCGTCGAGTAGGTTGTAATCGTAAGGGTATACGATTTTGTAACTGTCGATGAGTTCCTTCAACTTGTCTTTGCCCAAGACACACATTTGCTGAGATCCCCTGAGTGCTTTCCTAGCAATATTGAAGCTCTGTTGTTATATAGCTTTTTGATAGAACAGTAGAATGGGAAGAGTGACTCATGAAGTGCCACTACTGTTGCAGAGACGCAGTGTTCAAGTGCGGTTTGTGCGGGAAGTTTCTCTGCGGAGAGCATGCACAACTCAGAACCGCCTGTCCCGAATGCGTAAGGAAAACTAAACTCGAATACACTATTGACAGAGCGACTTCTGAGGAGAAAAAGAACGAGATCGGAGGGTTTGTTAGAGGTTTTTGGGGAGAAGAAGAGCAGCTGACCTTTGACCGAAAATTCAAGGTTACAGAACTGCCAGCGTACGTTGCGAGATTCAAAGACGGCGTAGTTGGCTTCATCTCTACTGCAGAGGTGGATGATGCTATCATCATTGTAGCCTTAGGGGTCTTGCCTCAGTATCAAAGCTCAGGCTTGAGCAAAGGACTTGTTAAGAAAGTCGAAGATGGGGCTATTCGAAGAAAAAAGAAAAGGCTACTTGTTTCAACGTCGAACGATGATTTACCTGCATTGGCCTTCTACCAGTCTGTTGGCTTCCAGATTTGCGGAGTGAAGCCTAACGTCATAGCTGAGAAACACGGAAAAATTCTTATGGGCATAGGAAACCTGCCGATAAGAGACGAGTTAAGGCTTCAGAAAAGACTAGGATGATCAGTTTTCCTGAGAGAAAGTCTCAAGCAGGGTTTTCGTGATCTTCTTAGCAACGGCGTCAACTTCTGGGGATAGACCCTCTCCGAAATCGGTCTCTTTAGGTTCTATGAGTAGTAGCGCGATCCTCGCTTTGGTTGCCTTGGAAAGGTACTCGCAAAATATGCGTAGCGGAAGCATGTGGGTTGAGAATGCAGGCGTGGCTATCAGTTTTTCGGGTTCATGAAGCTCAGAGTCACCGGGTTTTAATCCTAGAACTGCTGCGTCTATGAGGAGAATGTGTGTCGGGTTGAAGTCGATTATTTGCTCGATGTAGCTTTCCGGAATCGTTTCACACTCGACTAGAAGGACTTTTTTCGAGACTTTTCCTTTCAGGTTCTGGACGATTTTGACCCCGATGAAGTCGTCCCTGCGTATTGGATTTCCGATTCCGGCTAGAACAAGCCTTTCAGCTCTTCCTAGCCACTTGCTCAACTCTTCTTGGACATTATACTTCACAGTTTTGTTTGGCATTAGAAATCGCCGCGGAAGCAGAAAATGAAGGAGTGAGAAAGGGGGTTTACCTTTTCACGATCTTGATTAGTTTTTTCTCGTAGTCGTAGATCTCGACCGTCAGCGGCATCTGTCCAACTGCGTAGTGTGTTGCGCATCCGAAGCACGGGTCGTAGGCTCTGAAAGCCATTTCTACCATGTTGAGTAGGCCTTGGTTCACTTCGCCACCGTGAATCAGGCCTTTGGCTGCGTCACGGATCGACATGCAGATTGCTGGATAATTGTTGGTCGTGGCAACGATCATGTTGACGTCTTTGACCAGGGCATCCTTATCCAACACGTAGTGGTGGTAGAGCGTACCTCTTGCTGCTTCGACGACGCCTACGCCCTCACCGGGTTCACCTGGTTTAGCGCGTATGTTCGTGCCCGTAATCTCTGGGTCTCTTACCAGTTCTAGGGCTCGTTCAGTAGCGTAGAGCAACTCAATTAGCCGTGCCCAGTGGAAGGCCAGGGTGCCGTGCACAGGTTTGCCGCCGAGAGTCTTGTACATCTCGTCGTGCTCGGCTTGAGCCAGCGGTGTGGCCATGCCGCTCGAAGCGTTCAGTCTTGCAAGCGGGCCGACTCGGTAAACTCCGCTGTCAGGTCCGTAAACTAGACCCTTCCATCCCACCTTCTTCAAGTATGGGAACTTCGAGTAAGTCCACTCTTCCACGTGTTCGGCGACGTGAGTCAAGTAGTCTTTAGGTTCAAACTTCAGGAATTCTTTCCCATCGGGATCGACTACCCTGATTTTTCCGTCGTAGAAGTTCACTTTGTTGTTCTCGTCGACAAGGCCCATGTAGTATGTCTTCATAGTGTAGGCGTCGCTCTTGATCATGTCAACATACTTGCTGTTGCCCAGAACGATGTCGTGGAATATTTTAAGCGTCAGTTTCGCGAATTCCAGCGATGACGCGGCCATCTTTTCGATTTCCTGTCTGTTCTCTTCGGTGAGGGCCTTAGAGATTCCGCCGGGCAGTCCGCACACGGGGTGCGTCGCTTTTCCTCCGAGAATCTCTGTTATCTTTTGACCGTAGGCTCTGTGTTTGATGACTTCTTTGGCAACGTCCATGCCTGCTTTTTCAATGACGCCAAGGATGTTTCTTTTCTCAGGCGGAGCGTCGGGGCCGACTATGAAGTCTGGGCCCCCTAGGTAGTAGAAGTGGAGTGTGTGGTCGTAGATGATGTATCCAGCGTACATGAGTTCCCTGAGTTTCTTGGCTGTGGACGGTGGTTCAACGTTGAAAGCAGCGTCTAAGGCTTTAACTGAAGCGAAGTGATGGGCAACAGGGCAGACTCCGCAGATTCTGGTGGTCAAAATCGGCATGAGTTCAGCTCTTCTTCCGATGCAGAACTGCTCGAAACCTCTCAGTTCGGGAATCTTCAGGTAAGCGTTTTCTACTTCTCCTGCATCGTTGAGAAATATTGAAACGTTCCCGTGGCCCTCGAGTCTCGTGATCGGGTCGATGACTATTTCCTTCATTTTTTCATCACTTTCCTTCTGAGAATCGATGATGGTAACGAGTACATGTAGAAAGTTCCCACAGGGTCTTTGACTTGGCTCATAAGCTTCTCAACTTCCTCTTCCGTGGCGTAGTGTTCCTGTTCGCCTTCCAGACCCATTATGGAGGCCAACGCACCTAGCATGGCTGACCCCTGCTCTGGCGCGTTAGGACACGGTCCGCCGCATCCTGTGCAAGGCATGTCAACCGTCAGGCATTGTGCTCCGCATCCGCTGCGGGTCGCTGGGCCCATGCATATGATCCCTTGCTCGAGCAAGCATCGTTCGGGCTCGGGAGTTTTTTCATGGACTCGGTATATCTTGGATATCTTTTTGTTTTCTTTCTTTCGCGGACATTCGTCGCACACAGACTTTAGGGGGGCAAGCACTGAGCCTTTTGGCGGTAACTCATTTTTGGCTATGGCTTCCACAGCGTTTACTATGAGTTTGACTGGAGGCGGGCATCCGGGCAAGTAATAGTCGACATCTACGGTTTGATCCAGAGTTTTGACTGTGTCATAAAACTCTGGAAGCTTCAGCACGCCTTCTTTCACTTCGGACCTTGTTTTGGGGACTACTCCTTTGGGGTTCGAGATCGACTTGCTTTCTAGATACACTTTACTGAAAATCTCTTTTCGATCGTGAAGGTTGGCAAGGCCAGGTACGCATCCTTCTTGGGCACATGAGCCGAAGGCCACGAGCGTCTTGGATTTGAGTCTCAAGAGCTTAGCCATGTGTTCTTGCTCTGCGCTCCTCACTGAACCGTTGAAGAAGCAGACGTCGATGTACTTGTCAGGCATGGCTTCGACGTCCTTGTATTTCACGTCCATAGCCACTGGCCAGAAGACTATGTCTGCAATGTTCACTACGTCTAGAATCTTCTCGTTCATGTCCAAGACTGCGATTTCGCATCCGCCGCAGCTCGCAGCCCAGTAGAGACCTATTTTCAGCTTTTCTTTAGGCATATGCTTTTACCTCACAGACTTGTCCTAATATCTTTGAGCAGTCAACTCGAAGCTCGTTAAACGCCAGTTCCTCAGGTGGCAATCCCATCGCTAAACCGAGCAGCTGTGGATAGTGCAGCACGGGGATGCCGTAGACTTCGTTAAACATTTTCTCGATGCGAAGCTCGTTTGTGTCGTACATTATGTGGCAGAACGGGCAGATGGTTATCAGGGCCTGGGCTTCAACCTTCTTGATGTGATTGAGTTTGTCTCTGGCAAGCTGCAACGCAATTTTGTCGTTGACACCCACGCTTGGGGCGCCGCAGCATTCCGTTTCGTCCAAGTAGTCTAGACACGTCGCGCCTGTCGCTTCAATGAGAGTTTTGAGGGTCTGCGGGTCCTCAGGATCATCGAAACCGATGTACTCCTTGGGTCTCAAGATGTGGCAACCGTTGTGTTCGGCAACTTTGATCATCGTGAGCGGTTTAACGATAGCCTTCTTTATCTTATCCAAGCCGACATCTTCGATCAGCACCTGCATCATGTGCTTCGCGTTTACGGTTCCCTTAAACTCCAACCCAGCTTCTTTCAGGTGCTTGTTGATCTCTTCGCGAAGAGCCCTGTCTTCCTTCAGCATCTTGCTGACTTTCTTGAGCGTTCCGGCGCAGCCAGGGCACAGGGCTATTATGTTCAGGCCTTTCTGTTCGGCCATGGCCAGGTTTCTGGCTGCCAGTACGAGCATCGTCTCGTGGCTTACAGGGTCTAGCGGTAAGCCGCAACAGTTGAACTCGGGCATTTCAACAAGCTCTACTCCTAGTTTTTGCAGGACTTTGCGAGCTGAGATTTCGTAAGCTGAAACACGGTAGGGAATTGCACACCCGAGAAACATGAGGTACTTGAGCTCGGCCATTCTAGTCACTCTTCTTCTCAATGCACTTCATGAGGTTCACGTCGTGGAGCGTTTTGCGTATGCTCTCGGGGTTGCCTTTCGGCAGCGGAGGCAGTCCCAGTGTTTGTCGCTTCTTCAATCTCAGTTCTGGAATCCTGTAAGCGTAGCCTGATTCAAGTATGCTTGCGGCTTCCTCTTTGAACACTTGTGGCACCATGCCTTGTTCAGCCGCTATGTTTCTCAGCACCCGTATGACGCTCGCAACTTCAACGTCCTGTGGGCATCTGTCTGTGCACGTGAAGCATGCAGCGCACAGCCATATCGTATCGCTCTTCAGCACTCGGTCCTTGAGTCCCAGGTGTGCCATGCGGATGATCTGTCTTGGACGGTAAGTTTCGCTGAACCTTGCAACTGGGCAGTCTGACGTGCATGTTCCACACTGGAAGCAGCGCATCAGTTTTTCCCCGCCGTGCATCTTTGCAACTTCATACTTGAATTTGGGGTCGATTTCGGAGGCTTGAATTGGTTTCTGCTTCTGTTCTTGTTCCGTCATTTCGCTTCATCCTCCATGTTTTTCACGGGGTTCGGCCCGATCTTCTTCAAGTCTTCCACCATGTCGCGCACGATCGTGGCAAACTTGTCTCCCTCACTCGCTGAGACCCACTCGAGCCTCACGCGTTCCGGCTCGATTCCGAGTTCTTTCAAAGTGTTCTTCAGCAGAGTTATTCTTCTCAAAGCCTTAAAGTTTCCACTTATGTAGTGGCAGTCGGACGGCAGATGGCAGCCAGCGACGAGCACTCCGTCTGCGCCATCCTTGAAGGCCTCAAAAATGAAAGCTGGGTCGATTCTGCCGCTGCACATGACGCGTATGATCCTGATGTTTGTTGGATACTGAATTCTGCTTACTCCTGCCAGATCCGCGCCTGCATAACTGCACCAATTGCACAGGAACCCGATTATCTTTGGTTCAAACCCATCCTTGTCGCTCATCGGCACACCTCCACCAGGGCAGCTTTGACCTGGGCAAGTATCTCTTCCGTAGTGAAGTGTCCTAATAAAATTGCTTTGGTCGGGCATGCTGTTCCACATGCGCCGCAACCCTTGCACATGGCTTCGATCACATGCGCAATTGGCTTTCCATTCTTGTCCTTCATCTCAACGGCGCCGTATGGGCACAGATGTTCACAAACTTTGCATCCGCTGCACAGGTCTTCGTTGACCTTTGCGATGATTCCTTCTGTCTCGAGCGTTTTCTTGGACAGTATGGTTGTTGCCCTTGCGGCAGCCGCGCATGCTTGGGCAATGCTTTCGTCAATGTACTTCGGTGAGTGAGCCATTCCGCAGAGGAAGACGCCTTCTGTGGCAAAGTCAACAGGCCTGAGCTTCATGTGGACTTCCAAGAAGAACCCGTCTTTTGTGAGAGGTACTTTCAGCATTTCGGCCACATGCTTATTGTCAATGTTCGGAATGGTCGCTGCGCTCAAGACCACCACGTCCGGTTCGACTGTCACTTCTTCCTTGAGTACAGGCTCCCAGAAGGTCACCTTGAGCTTGCCGTTCTCATTTACCACTCTTGGTTTCCGTTCGTCTTCATAATTGACGAACAAAACGCCCTTCGTTGAGGCTTCACGGTAGTAGTCCTCTTTGAACCCGTACGCGCGGACGTCTTTGTACAGGACTAGGACCTCTGTGTCAGGACATGCTTCCTTGATTTTCAAGGCGTTCTTTATTGCCTGCCCGCAGCATATTCTTGCGCAGTTTGGTCGTTCCTTGGTTCGAGCTCCGACACATTGAATCATGACAACGTTATTGGCCTTGAATGTGCCGTCTGCCAGCTTTTCCTCCAGCTCGTGTTGTGTAAGGATTCTCGGGTCTTGACCGTAAAGGTACTCTGTTGGCAGGTACTCGGTTGCGCCTGTGGCTATTATTACGACGCCAAGGTCGACTTCTTTTTCTTTGCCTTTGTGCGGCTTGATTTTTGCCTTGTAGTTGCCAACGAACCCTGTGATATCAGTTACTTCTGCGTCGGTGTAAACGTGTATTTTCTCGTTCTGTCTGACCGCTTTGATCAAGCTGTCCAGCTTTTCCTTGGGCTTTTCATCCGGTTCAAGCAGGTAGTGAATTGTACGCAAATGTCCACCTAACTCTTTTTCCCGTTCAACAAGATGAACATCGAACCCTTGGTTGGCGAGTTCAGAGGCCACAGTCATGCCTGCAACGCCGCCGCCTATGACCAAGCCGACTTGTGTAACGTTTATCCGAGGCTTCTCCAGCGGCTTCAGAAGGGCTGCCTTGGCAACTATCGACCTGACCAAATCCTTGGCTTTTTGAGTTGCCTTCTCAGGCTCGTGCATGTGCACCCAACTGCACTGGTCCCGAATGTTGGTCATCTCGAAGAGGTATGGGTTCAGCCCGGCCTCTTGGACTGTTTCTTTGAATAGGGGTTCGTGCGTGCGTGGAGTACACGAGGCGACGACAACACGGTTTAGCTTATGCTCCTGAATTTTTTCCCTCATCAACTTCTGCGTATCTTGGGAACACGTGTAGACGTTTGCTTCTGCGTAAACCACGTTGGGCAAGGTCTTGGCATAGTCCACAACTCTGGGGACGTTCACCACGCCGCCGATGTTTATGCCGCAGTGGCAAATGAAAACTCCTATTCGCGGTTGTTCTTTGCTTACGTCTCTTTCAGGCGGGTATTCTTTTGCAGTTATCAACTTTCCTCTTTCACTTGCGATTATGCCCATGGCCTTTGATGCTGCACCGCTTGATTGGGCAACGCTTTCAGGGATGTCCTTTGGTGCTGAAAAGGCTCCGCAGACAAACACGCCTGGCCTCGACGTTTCCATAGGCTCGAAGGTCTTTGTCTCGCAGAAGCCGTACTTGTTAAGCTTTATCCCTAGGATTTCAGCGAGTTTTTGAGCATTCTTAGGAGGCCGCATTCCAACTGAAAGGACAACCATGTCAAACTCTTCTTTCTTGGGGTCCTCATTCTCAACGTAGTGCAGAACCAGGTTTCCAGTCAACGGGTCCTCTGAGATGCTTGCCACCCTTGACCTGACAAAGTTTATGCCCCATTCCCCTTGGGCTCGGTTATAGTAGGCGTCAAACTCCTTTCCGTAGCAGCGCATGTCCATGTAGAAGATTGTACAATCCAGTGGGAAGGCGCTGTGCTCTTTGGCGATGACGGCTTCTTTGATGCCGTACATGCAGCATGCAGCAGAACAGTAGTTGTTTCCAAGCTGAGCGTCACGAGAGCCAACACATTGCACAAAAGCAATCTTTCGGGGTATCATCCCATCGAGTGGGCGCACGATTTTTCCGCCGAACGGGCCGGAAGCGCTCAGAATGCGCTCAAATTCTATGCTCGAAACAACGTTCAAGAAACGGCCGTAACCATACTCTTTTTTCAGTCGGGGGTCAAATTCTTCAAACCCAGGTGCCAGTATTATGGATCCAACGTTGATTTTGAGCGTTTCAGGCTTCTGATCAAAGTCCACGGCTTTAGCGGGACACACTCTTTCGCAGAGACGACATTTGATGCAGTGATCTTGGTCGATGCAGTATTTCAGCGGCACTGCTTGGGGAAAAGGAACATAGATGGCTTTTCTTATGCCCATGTCAACGTCAAACTCATTCGGCACCTCAGTTGGGCAATTCTGTGCACAAACGCCGCAGCCCGTGCACTTTTCAACGTTCACAAGCGTTGGATGCTTCAGTATTGTGACTTCGAAAATCCCAGCTTCACCCTTAACCTCTTGTAATTCAGAATAAGTCAAGAGTTGAATGTTCGGATGTCTGCCTGCGGTAACGAGTTTCGGCGCCAGAATGCACATCGAACAATCGTTAGTTGGAAACGTTTTGTCCAGTTGCGCCATCGTTCCGCCGATGCTTGTTGATTCGTCAAGAAGGTAGACCTTAAAACCAGAATCCGCCAGATCCAAGGATGCTTGAATACCGGCGACTCCGCCGCCGACTACTAGAACGGCGCCGACCTTTCCGTTCATAATTTTTCATCCTTGAATGGATTCAAAAGCTTTCCATATGTAAACCCCCTTATTAATTTGATGTCATTTCTCACGTGAAATCTACGTTGTTCTAACAGCTTCGGGCACGGTCAAAACAGGCGTGTAACATCTCTTTTCTTGATCCATATGGACGTTAAAGTCCAAAGCTATACTCTTATTAGCATGCGGTCCAAAGTAGAACTTAATGGTGATTTCATTGAGTCACTTGGACGCCAACTTCATGCATGAAGTTGCTAACACGCCCAGGGGACGAGGGGTCCTTGCGTGTATACAGTGCGGAAGATGTACAAGCAGTTGTCCCGTTTCCAAGGTTGTACAAGAACATAACCCGCGAAAGTTGATGGAAATGATCATACTGGGCCTGCGTTCCGACGTGCTCGACGGACAGTTGCCATGGTACTGTCTATCATGTTTCACCTGCCTTGACAGGTGTCCACAAGGCGGAGACGTGGGAGAGGTCATGTTTGCAATAAGGAACTTGACGGCAAGGCAAGGAAACATTCCTGAGGGCATACTTGTCCAAGCTCAAAGTCTGTATGACAATGGACGAGTCGTGACTGCAGGCAG
This sequence comes from Candidatus Bathyarchaeota archaeon, assembly GCA_963707955.1. Taxonomy (GTDB): domain Archaea; phylum Thermoproteota; class Bathyarchaeia; order Bathyarchaeales; family Bathycorpusculaceae; genus DASPPK01. The sequence goes on from OY970176.1 coordinate 1,919,136, forward strand.
GATGGCCGTGATTCAAAGGGAGAAGTATGGTTTGTGCAAAGAACCGGCGGTTGATGTTAAAGCCGTGCAGAAGATTCTCAAAAAGACGCGTTTTGACAAGTTGCTGAAGAAGGGTTCGTGATATCTGTGAAATATGCTTTCTTCTTGGGCTGTTTGATACCTGCTAGGCAACCGCACTACGAGAATTCAGTCCGAAAGATTCTTCCTCAACTCGGCGTGGAGCTTGTCGATATGGATGGCGCAAACTGCTGTGCTCCGTTCAGCATTCAATCTTTGGACTACACTAGTTGGCTTGCGTTGGCCGCCAGAAACCTCTGCATAGCTGAGCAGATGGGACTTAACATCATGACACTGTGCAACGACTGCTACGAATCTCTTCTGGCAGTGAACACGCTTTTGAAAGAGAACAAGGACCTGCGAGACAGTGTGAACAAGATTCTCTCTGATGTGGGCATGGAGTTCAAAGGAAAGACAGACGTCAAAATCTTCAGCGACGTTTTGTACGAGGACGTGGGCTTAGAAAAGGTGAAGGACGCTGTCAAGAAACCATTCGATGGACTTCGAGTGGCAGTGCAGCCAGGATGCCACCTGACAAAGCCTAAACGGATACATTTTGAACAGCAGATAGGTCAACTGGCCTTGGAAAAGCTTGTGGAGGCGACCGGTGCAATATCGGTACCGTACGAGAGAAAAGAGGCTTGTTGCGGCGGCCCGCTTCGAGGCATCAACGATGAAGTTGCGCTGCAGGTGGCAAAGCAAAAACTGGATTGTATGAGGGCCGCGGGGGTTGATTGCATAACAACTGTATGTCCATTCTGCTATCTGGAACTCGACATGGGACAGATAGAGATCAAAAGGCACCTAAACGAAGACTACAACTTCCCAGTGCTGCATTTTGCCGAGTTACTCAGGATAGCGATGGGCATCAAACTGGAAGATTGGGAAGTAAAAGCCCACAGGATTCCGATCACGAAAATATTGGACATGGCGGAGGCGAAATGATATGCCGAAAGCAGTCATGGTAGTAGGAGGCGGCATAGCAGGCATACAAGCTTCTCTAGACTTGGCGAACAGGGGACTAAAAGTATACTTGGTTGAGAAGAGACCAAGCATAGGCGGAAGGATGGCACAGTTAGATAAGACTTTCCCGACGATGGACTGTTCGATGTGCATTCTAGCGCCAAAGATGATAGAGTGCTCTCACCACCCGAACGTTCAACTATTGACTTATTCGGAAGTGAAGGCTGTAAAGGGCTCGGCTGGCAACTTCAAGGTCACAGTTCTCAAGAAGCCGAGATATGTTGACGAGAAAAAGTGCAGCGGATGCCTGATCTGCGCGCAGAACTGCCCCACTGAAGCACTCAACGAGTTTGATGAATACATAGGCGTGAGAAAGGCTATCTACATGCCCTTCATGCAGGCAGTTCCGAGGGTCGCAGTCATAGACAAGGAAGACTGCGTTGAGTGCGGACTTTGCGACAAGGTCTGCCCAAACAAGGCCGTGAACAGAGCTCAACAACCAGAAGAGATTGAACTTGACGTTGGAGCGATAGTTCTTGCAACAGGCTTCGACGTGTTCAACCCCTCAGTGATAACACAATACGGATACAAGCGCTTCAAGAACGTCGTTACAGCCATGGAACTCGAACGCCTTCTGTGCGCATCAGGTCCAACTGGCGGACATCTGATGAGACCATCAGATGGCAAGATACCAAGAAGCATAGCTTTCATTCAGTGCGTGGGTTCCCGTGACAGAAGAAGCTGGATCGGCCACTCCTACTGTTCAAGCATCTGCTGCAAGTATGCGGTCAAGGACGCGGTACTCATAAAAGAACATGAACCGAGTTCTCTCGTCACTATTTTCTACATAGACATGCGGGCGTTCGGCAAAGGGTTCCAAGAGTTCGTGAACAGGGCGAAGTCCGAGTTTGGAGTAGAGTTCATTCGAAGCAACCCTGGAGAGATCTCAGAGGACCCGAAGACGGGCAACTTGATCGTTTGCTTTGAGGACCCGATAACCCGAACCGTTCAGAGTATCCCCTTTGACCTGGTGGTGCTGAGTCCAGCCTTGGTCCCAAGCGAAGGGGTTGCGGAGCTGTCGAAGACGGTGGGAGTGCAGCTGGACAATTATGGATTCTTCAAGCTGGAAGATTCGGTGAGAAGACCGTTGGACACCACTGTGCCAGGCATTTTTGCCTGTGGTTATTGCGTGGGTCCCAAGACTGGGGATATTCCGGACTCGATAACTCAGGGAAGCGCCACGGCCGGTCGAGTGGCTGAACTCTTGAAGATTAAGGAGGCAGCATAGATGACGGAAGAACCACGCGTAGGCGTCTTCATCTGCAGCTGCGGAGTCAACATAGGCGGTGTAGTCAACGTTCCAGAAGTCACTGAGTACGCCAAGAAACTTCGGAATGTAGCTCACGCCGAATACAACCTCTACACGTGCTCAGAAGCTGGGTTGGACGCCATAAAAGAAGCAATCAAGGAGCACGGTCTGAACCGTGTTGTTGTCGCATCCTGCACGCCGAGAACGCACGAGCCCTTGTTCCGGGCTTGCTGCAGGGAGGCAGGCTTGAACCCATACCTGTTCGAAATGGCCAACCTCCGCGAACATGTCAGCTGGGTGCACGGGCATGAGCATCAGAAAGCGACAGAAAAGGCTAAGGACATCGTCAGGATGGCTGTGGCAAAAGCTGCTCTGCTTGAGCCTGAGACTGAACCGGAGGTTGAGGTTAAGGATGTTTCGCTCGTGATCGGAGCGGGAGTGGCTGGGTTATCAGCAGCGATTTCCATGGCAAACCAGGGCTTCAAGGTGTACTTGGCCGAGAAGGAGAAGGAACCAGGCGGGATTACACGTTGGCTTTACAAACTGTACCCAACACTGGAAGATTCCTCCGAAGTTGTCGGACCCATGGTGAAAGCCGTGAAGTCTCACGAGAACATTGAACTCATGACATCAACAACCCTCAAGGACGTCAGCGGCTACGTTGGTAACTTCAACGCTGTCCTGACAGGCCCGAAAGGTGATGAGGAAGTTAAAGTTGGGACGATAATAGTGGCCTCCGGCTCCTCTAACTACACGCCTCCGAACGGCTTCTACCAGTATGGCGTGAGCGACCACGTGATAACCCAGAGAGAACTCGACGGGATGCTTAGAAAAGACGAGCTTGGGACGCCGGAAAGAGTCGTCATGATACAATGCGTCGGAGCAAGGAAAGGTGAAATCCGACCGTCCGAGCTTGAGGCCTTTCCAAAATCCGACACAGCCGAGCTTCTCAGAAAGATCCTCAAAGCACGAAAGGAGGAAGGATGGCCCTACTGTTCAAGAATCTGCTGCATGAACGCCATAAAGAACGCTATACTTGTGAAAGAAAGATCACCCAAAACGGACGTAGTCGTACTCTTTGGAGACCTAAGAGTCTACAAGGAATACGAAGACTTCTATCGGAAGGCAAGAGATCTTGAAGTGAGGTTTGTGAGGCACATTGAGGTGAAGCCCGAAGTTGTACAGGAGCAGGGCGGCAAGCTCGCAGTAATAGCCTATGACGCGTTATCCGGCCTTGAGGTCAGATTCCCATCAGACTGGGTTGTTCTTTCAACCCCGCTCATTCCCAACAAGGATGAGATAACGCTTGGAAGAATGCTGAAGGTTCCGATAGGAACCGACGGTTTCATGATGGAAGCACACTTGAAGCTCAGACCAGTGGACACGAACGTGGACGGCGTTTTCGTCGCGGGCACCGTTTCCGGCCCGAAGGACGTTTCAGAGAGCATAATCGGGGGCGAAGCAGCGGCGGCTAGAGCGTCAATCCTGATGGGTAACAGAAAGGTCAGAACAGAAGCCATAACAGCGGTCGTGGACGAGGATCAATGCATCGGGTGTGGCCTGTGCGAGGAGATCTGTCCCTACGGGGCGCCAAAGGTTCAGGATGGCAAGTCAAAAGTCCTAGAGGTGCTCTGCAGAGGATGCGGTTCATGCGCCGCGGAGTGTCCGAAACGGGCAATAACGATGCGTCACTTCAGCGAAGATCAGATACTTGCTCAAGTGAAGGCGCTTCTGATGCCTGAGGCCCTAAAGGAGGTAGCATCCTAAATGGCGAAACAAGACGTTCTTGGAGAGAAGACGAAGGAGGAGTTTGAACCAGTAATCGTCGCATACTGCTGCAACTGGTGCTCCTACGCAGGCGCAGACTTGGCAGGGACGAGTCGATTCGAATATCCGACAAACATCAGAATCGTTCGAATAATGTGCACCGGCAGAATGGACCCGACGCTAGTGCTGGAAGCACTGAGCATGGGAGCCGATGCCGTCATAATCGCTGGTTGTCACCCAGGTGACTGTCACTACCAAAAGGGCAACTACATGATGGAAAAGAGGTTTGAGTACATCAAGAAAGCTGTTCAGAGCATAGGCATTGAGCCGGAACGCGTGAGGCTCGAGTGGATCTCAGCGAGTGAGGGAGGAAAGTGGGCAGTTCTGATCAGAGAGATGACGGAGCAAGTGAAGGCCTTGGGGCCCAGTCCTTTCCGAGTAACCGCGAACTCGAAGTAGGTGAAAATGATGAGCGAAAAGAAGGAGAAGATGAAGAGAAGGACTGACGCGACAATAGATGCTTTCAAGTCTCAGAGATTACGGTGGGTCATGGGAAGATCGCAGATAAAAGTTGAAGTCGATGAAGACAAGTACAAGAAAGCAGTGGATTCGATTATGCGCGATGAGGTTGAAGAAACCTGATCAAGGGTGCACTCAAGGAAAAAGGCCCGCTTACCGTGGAAGAGATCTCGCAGTTAACCGGGCTTCAGCCCAGCGTGATAGTTCAGCACATCATAGCACTCAGAAAGAACGGCGTTATCGCGGAAGCTGGAGAAAAGAACAGGCAATATCTCTACACTTGCATAGCTTAGCAAGCTAGCGCATATAGTAGGTGGACTTTTCCAAGTTGACTCCCCCGTGTTTTTAGGTAACGTCAGTGGTAATGTTGTGTGGTAACGAGCCTTGAAGAGGCAGGCATGGCGTTTTCCGATGGCCGATGGTTACTGGCACGGTTCGAGTGGGTGTTTGTGTGCTCACGCCCTTCCCCTGGGTATGCTATATGATCCAAATATGGTTGAAGCGCAAAATGAGTAGCACAAGCTACTTCCCAAAAGAATTCAGGAACACGCTAGCGCGCGGAGCAAACGGCAACGCTTTCTCCTGACTACAGTTTTTCTATGCACTCTGGATGTATGTCTCCGGGAAAGTCGTGGTCGTAAAAGTAGATTCTGCTCTTTTCTACATCGACTTCAGCACGGTCATGTACGGTCGCTCGATTCAAAAGATTCTGGTAGTCCTCGGTGCTCGAAATCTGAACCTTTCTGAGAAGTTTTTCTTTGGTGCTTAACGGTTTCTGGCAGACTTCGCAGAGCATTTCGACTACGCGGATTAATTCGAAGCATTTGCCTCTTAGTTCCTCAAACTTGACTTCTGTCAGATCTTTTCTCAAGAGAGTCTCCGTTCTTGAATGTTCGTAAATCTGAGATATAATTGTATGCATGTCCTGCACGCCGGAAAGGGACATCTGATTTTGATTTGCATCGGAATCATTTTTATATACAGCCTACCGACCTGAGTTAGTCTTCTCAAGGAAGTGGCACGCTTGTCTGAAAAACTGAAGATAAGCCCGGAAAAAGCGAAAGAGATGCAGGAGCGCAATAAGGAGAGAAACCTGATAGTTCAGGCAATGAAGAATCACGACTCATTGACTGTTGAGGAAATTTCAAAGGTCACAGGCATTGAAAAGTCGAGGGTTTTGAGACACCTGATTGCGATGACAGCGTTTGGAAAAGTGCAGATTGCGGGGGACCGAGACAACCAAATCGTCTATAGCCTGCCAAAAGAAGACTAGTTTTGGGGAACTAGGTTTCCGCGTTTTCCAAGATGTCGTTTTGTGACGCGTCAGTTCTCTCTGCTTGTTCCTGTCTTAGTGGTTCCTGAGATTCTTGTTGTGCCTTCTCGGCGGTTTGACTCTCTGAGCATGGAACTTGCTCTTCCTCTCTCAAGTTAACTGTTGCTTTAACCGTGCCATCACCTGCGTACTCAGTCGTGAAGCCCATCTTCTTCATGAGGCTGATGGCTCTGTAGTTGTCTGGAAGTATTATGGCGTAGACGGTTTCAACTTTCATGTCTTTGCAGATTTCAAGCGCATAATCAACCATTTTTGTGCCCAAGCCGAGACCTTGCCATGGATCAGCAACGATGAAGGCTATTTCGCCTTTTTTCCCGTCTGGTTCAATGCTGACCCTTGTGACTCCGAGAATTTTTCTGCGGCCATCTTCCGTCAGTTCTGGCACTATGGCTATTTCTCTGTCGTAGTCAATGTTGCAGTAGCGGACTCTGGTCTCGTGTGGCGTGTCTTTCAGTATTTGGAAGAAGCGGTAGCGTATCGATTCTTCTGAAAAGTTCTGGAACATTTCCAGCCACAAGGGTTCGTCCTCGGGCTTTATTGGTCTCAGAATGACTGTGCGGCCGTCTCGAAGTTTCCACATTGTTTCGTATTTTTTCGGGTAAGGAGTTATCACCAGGTGCTCGTGAGGCTCAAGCTTCTTGAACACGCGGTCCTTGTCGATCACGATGCGGGCGTCAAGTGCAATTGCTTCTTTCTCGTTAATGAACAGCGGATTGATGTCAACTTCCCTGAGCTGTGGAAAGTCCACGAGCATCTGGCTGAATCGCACGAGTATCTCTTCGAGGAGTTTGATGTTAGCTGGCGGCACGTTTCTGTAACCTCTTAGAAGCTGGTAGACCTTTGTCTCCTCCATCATTCTTCGAACCAGGGTTTGATTAAGCGGGGGAATTCCGAGGGCAAAATCTTTGAACAGTTCGACGCCGACGCCTCCCATTCCGAACAGTATCACAGGACCGAACAGGGGGTCGGCTTTTGCGCCAATTATGACTTCATAGCCTTGCTTCTTCACCATGGGTTGCACGGTGACGCCCAGAATCTCAGCGTTCGGGTTGTGTTCTTTACCCGCTTTCACAATATGGTTGAAAGCGTTTCGAACTTCGGTTTCGTTGCCGATGTCGAGTACGACGCCGCCTGCGTCCGTTTTGTGCACTATCTGGGGAGAGACGATTTTGAGCACAACAGGGTAGCCTATCTGCTGGGCCAAGAGGGCAGCTTCGTCTTCAGTTCGGGCAACTCTTGTCTTGACGACGGGTAGATTGTAGTACTCCAAGAAGGTCTTGGCTTCAGCTTCATTCATTGTTTCGCGGTTCTCGCTTGCGACGTTTCTCATTATCGCCATTAGTGGCCGCTTCGGCGGGACAACGTCAACTGGAAGTTCTTCAGGTGTCTCGTACTGTAGCTCCAGGTTGCGTTTGTACTGGTACATGTAGTGATAAGTCTTGATTGCTTGTTCAGGTGTGGAGTATGTGGGGATGCTGTTCTCGTGAAATACGCGGTTGGCCTCTTCCACGGCTCCGTAACCCATGAAAGAAGTCAAGATCGTCTTGTTTAGGGAACCTCTGCTCTTACACAGTTCCACGATGCTCTTGGCAACTGCAACGGGTTCAGCAACTGCTTGAGCGGTGTATATTATGGCTATGCCGTCGACGTTTTCATCGTCTAGGCAGGCTTCAACCACTGCTCTGTACCTGTCAGCCTTGGCGTCTCCCAGAATGTCAATTGGATTCCCTCTGCTCCAGTAGTGCGGTAAGATGCTGTTGAGTTTCTCCATTGTCTTTTCACTGAGTTTAGCCAGCTTTCCTCCGCGAGCTATGAGGGCGTCGGTCGCCATCACTCCTGGGCCGCCTGCGTTTGTGATTATGGCAAGGTTTGGACCTTGTGGCAGAGGTTGCATGCCCAAGACTTCGGCACAGTTGAAAAGGTCAGCGATGTCATCTACACGGACCATTCCGGCACGCTTGAACGCCTTGTCGTATATCAAATCCTCACCCGTCAGTGAGCCTGTGTGCGAAGCAGCAGCTTTGGCGCTTTCGCTGAACTTTCCAGCTTTAATCACGATTATCGGTTTGGTTCTTGCGAAGTGTCTGGCCGCGCTCATAAATCCTCGAGCGTCGGTTATTCCTTCTATGTACATGAGAATGCTTCTTGTCTTAGGGTCGGTGCCGAAATAGTCTATTAGATCACCAAAATCGACGTCAACCATTGAACCCAAGGAGACGAAGTTGCTGAAGCCAATGTTTTCATGCATCGCCCAGTCGAGGATAGCGGAGCCTAACGCACCGCTCTGTGATAGAAAGGCTATTTTGCCTGGTTTCGGCATCTTACTCATGAAAGTAGCGTTGAGACTGATGCTCGGACGAATGACGCCCAGGCAGTTGGGCCCCACGATCCGCATGCCATATTTCTTCCTGATTTCGGTGATCCTGTCTTCCAGTGCCCTGCCTTCGGGCCCGATCTCTTTAAAGCCTGCTGAAATTATGATCACGCCGTTTATTCCGGCTTTTCCACACTGCTCAAGCACGTCTGGGACAGTTCTGCTAGGAGTGGCGATTACGGCAAGGTCAACTGTTTCAGGAATCTGCTCCACGCTTGCGTAGGCCTTGAGGCCAAGAATCTCGCTCTTGTGAAGGTTGACTGGGAAAATCTTTCCCTCAAACTTCAAGTCTATGAAATTCTTAATGAGTGCATACCCAACAGAGCCCACTTCGTCACTGGCTCCGACCACAGCGATGGTCTTGGGATTAAAAATCTTGTCCAGGTTCAACGTAACCAAAGGTACAACCTTCTGAGTCTAGGTCTTGATGTTTTAGGGAAAATTAAAACTTTATGTCTCAACAATACAGCATTTGCTTGGAAAACTCTCCTCTCAGCCCTTTCTGGCAGAAGCAAAGTCTCTATATTCAGAAACGCTTAATTCAACGTTTTCTTTACGGGAAATAATCACTGGAAGCGACGACACCGATGCGTGCACATAGTAAGCAGGTCTCAGGCAGCGAGCGTGAAACCGGTCGCAGAGAAGAACCATTAGCGTTGATCTTCATCTACAGTGGAGAGTTTGCAGAACGAGTGATTAGGAATTTGATAAACGATCCCAGCTTCTGCAAGTCCTGCGACCTGTCCTGTGACTCTTGCAAGTACGGCGTGTACAGTCACGTTCAGAACGTTCGAGCAGCCGTGGAACTGCCGAGCCCTTCTGATCTTCCAGCTTTCATAGACTTTCCAGAAAAACATATGCCGAAGAACATTCCTCGGGCTGATTTATGCGTTGCCTCAGGTTTGCACAAAGACCTGCTGCTTGAACTGCCAAACCACTTGAAGAAAGCCGGAGTGAAAGGTTTGATCGTGCCGATAGAAGACTTCGTAGACGTTCCCACAGGCTTAATAAAGCAGGTGGAGGAAAAGTGTCGAGAACTAGGCTTGGAAGTTGCGTTTCCAAAACCCTTCTGTTCGCTGAAACCGTCAGCAAGCACACCGATAATATCGAGGTTCATAACTGAACTCAACGTTGGAAGACCTTCCCTTGAAATTTCAACTGTTAAAAGAGGCGGCCACGAATTGATAGATTCTGCCATTGTAAGACGAAGCGCCCCATGCGGCTCCACATGGTACGTAGCAAGAAAATTGATAGGAACCGAAACGAAAACGGACACGCTTTATGACGCTGTGGCAAAGGCCCATCACAGTTACCCGTGCACTGCGACGATGGGAGTGGATCCAGAAACGAAGGAGCCGATACTTCACATGGGAGGCTACGTAATACGAGAAGAAGTGGAGAAAGCGCTGAAGACAGCTAAAATGAGACTTAAGGAAAAACGAAAATAGGTCAGTTAATGGCTTTACTGTCTAAGAAAGCTCTGGAGACCTGTTAGGTGAAGATTGCAGTTTCCACAATTATTGGCGACGTCTTCCGCAAACCCTTTTTTTCTTAAGAACGAGTGTTTGAAATGCGTCCGATTCTGAAGAGTATCGTGACGGAGGGAGCAGACGGGACTGCGGCGCTCAGAATGATTTTCGTTTATGATTTTTCGTTGGAGGATCCGATGCGCGCGCTAAACAATTAAAGAACTCTCAAACGGCGAAGTTATCGTCATGCGCGTCCTGTGACCTACCCTCCTCTAGTATTTTTCCGAGCTTCTAAGAGTCTCCCTGCAGAAGCTTAAACGTCCGCGGAGAGAGCGTGTTAGAAGCGAGGCTGGAAGTGGGCCCTGACTTGTTTTGCGCTTGAAGTCTGGGGTGAGGCAGAGCGAAGAAACGAGTAGAATGGAAGCTCGAAGAGGAGCTGGTTGATCGCATCGACAGGGTAGCTGAGCTTCTCAAGTCGAACAGGACAGACATCATCAGAAGCGCATGCATCGCTTATTTGAAGATCCGATAGGTATAGGCTCTAGGAAGGGCATCAAGGGTAGAATATGCGATTTATGAGCGCTCGCCCCCGCTATTGCACAAGCCTTAAATTCTTTTTCAGATGTCGTTCATGATGGTGAATAAAATGCCCAAATACAAAACTACAGCCAAATGGATTGAAAATGTTCGCTCGGTAGTTGACAATTCAAGAACCCACAGCGTTGTCTGCGACCTTTCCACCCCCGCGGGTGGAGACGACAAAGGTCCGACTGCAATTGAACTGGCCATGATGGCCCTAGCAGACTGCGCTGTAACGATATTCGCGGATGTCTGCAAGCAGAGCAAAATTGAAATCACCAAAGTCGAGGCCGTAGCGGAAGCAGAAAAATCTCCCGACTCTCCCATATTGAGTGGAGTAACCGTGAAGACCAAAGTATGTGCAGCTGCGAGGAAAGAACTGCTGGAGGCCGCGTGGCGGAGAACTGAGGCAAACTGTCCAGTGCTATCCATATTCAAAGAATCAATTCCCTTGAAAGTGGAATTCGAAGTAGTGCCCAAATAGCCAGAACAGCCTACTTTAGGCTGAAATGCAGAAAGGAGGTGAGTCCTTGCTGTTTGTCGCTACCCATACCCATCAAGCCGCAAAATGTCCGTTACTAACGCCTGAAGGAAAAACAATGATCAAAATGCTCTTTTCAGATGAGAACGTTAGGAAGTCGGGTCTCAAAATAGTCGGAGCCTATATGAGTTGTCCAAAAGACAAGAGTACTGACCATAAAGGTTTCTTCATTATAGACGCCGACAGTGCCTTAACGGTTTCAAAGTTTTTCGGTCAAATGGCAGTTGACGTAAGACCCGTCGTACCCTTCAGCGAAGTCGCGAAAACCATGTAGCGCCGTCCGAAGAAGCCTATTGGCCTATCCCCTTTTTGTCAATAGCGTGCGCTGTGCGTGTCATAGAGTTTGTGTTTATAGTATCCCTTTGCAGTGTATAATGCTCCAACAGGATTGTGGCACAAGACTCTGTCCTTGGCAACTAAGACTGTTACTAGTGCTCTAGAATACTTGATGAAGGTGGAGTCATGCCCTACGCAGAGACCTACGATTATGTTCAACTCCGTTTTCGCCTTGTTCATGATTAAGGCTTGTGCCACTGGGTTGCAAATAGGCTCGAAGGCACCGGGATGTACTTTCTCGCTGTCTTTCAGTCCCAACTCTTCCTTTGGAACGCCGCCAGTCTTGCAGAATACGAAAGTCACCTGAAAGCCATTGGATTCGAGAATATCCGTCAGTATTCTTCCTTCCTCGGCTAGTCCTACACAGCAGGCAATACCAAGCTTTGCGAAATTCATCCTTCTGGCAAATTCCATCGTGTCCTCGACTCTGGTCCACTTCATATAACCCTCTGACTCCACCAGAGCAGAAGCATGAGCTAATTTCGCTACGCCAGGTTTTTCATATTCTTCCCTAGCTTTCCTTAAAACATCTTTCTCAACGTTCATCGGACAAAAATCCAGCTTGGAAGTAACTCGAGCTCGTTGAGGATGTTCGCACACGAAAACGGTACATTTGCTACATTTAACCACGATCTTTCCCCGCGAATAGGATAACGTTGTTTCTGCAGAACTTATGTCTTACCCGTCTCGTCACATTGTGAATTCCCATTTGCACCCTGCGCGCGCGCTGACCATTTATCTTAAATATGCAGAGGCTAAACACGAATCGATATGGTGCAAGGCGATAGTAATGGATGTCAAGATTACCAACATCTACAATAATGAGGCTTTGCCCGGGAAAGCCCTCAAAAGTGGGCACGGAGAATGCTTTCATATCGCAATCGGCGACAAACAGATTCTTCTTGATACTGGATGGAAAGGCGGAAAACTCCTGCATAATATGAAGAGACTGGGAATAGATGCTGATTATATCGATAAGTTGGTGCTTTCGCACGGTCACAGGGATCACACAGGCGGGTTGAAATCGTTTCTTGGGGTGAGAACAGTCCAGAAACCAGTGCAGATATTTGCGCATCCAAGTGCTATGGAGCCCAAGTCAGCGAAGATATTCTTGTTTCACATCTCGATGGGATTGCCAAAGCTTAGTAGGGAACTGACCAAAAAAGCGGAATTCCATCTGACTAAAGATTCAGTTGAAGTGCTTCCGAACCTCGCTACGACGGGAGAGATTCCGATTGCGGAACGACTGGAGAAACCGGGGATAGTGACGGGTGCGTTTCATAAGGTTAATGGACGGCGGGAGTGGGATCCTGTCATTGACGATTTGTCGCTGATTCTTGAAGCAAAAGATGGATTAGTGTTGGTGACTGGTTGCTGTCATGCGGGATTGTTGAATACGTGTGCACGTGCCACACGACTCTTCAATGGGAGAATCATTGCCATACTCGGGGGCACTCACATGGTGGAATACTCGCAAGAGGATGTTGACCACGTAGGAGAGGTTCTGGAAAAGGTGTATGGAACTCCGGAACTGTACTTGAATCATTGCACCGGAAAAGACGCCATTGGACGACTGAGAGGCAAATTTGGATCAGAAGTAGTACACGATTGCCACGTGGGCACAGAAGTAGTTTTCAAAATCTAAGCGCGCGCTAAATTCCGAAAATCATATTGTAAATTCCCATCTACACCACGAGTCTGAAGGGTGCTTGTCTGGTGGACAGAACAAACAGCCTACTTCTACTTTTGGATTCAGAGTCTTCGCGAAATTCTTCAAATATCTAAACCTTACTCTCTTGCAGGGAAATTCGCACAAACCTTTGCCCAGACGAGCCTCCTGAGTCCTGCACCTATCAATGCCAAGGGTAGCCCGTTTGTTTCCGATTTCGATGGTCTTGAAGGGTTGATCCAGTGCCCAACTGGATTTGCGTAAAAGACCAATAATCGTTGCTACGTCTGGGTTTTCTCCAACCTTGAACATTCGTTGTAGGCTCTTGGCTTCGATTGCAGCCATGCTCTCCCAAACCTGAGCATCAATTTCAGTTGCCGCTTTAGTCCCAAACTTCTTTTCGATGCCTAGAAAATACAGGCCATCAACTCTCCAAATGTTGCGAATTTGCAGAAAGAAATAATCAAACAGTTTCTCCATGGGCATTTCGGCCAGTGTCTCACGGTCTTCTCGACTTCCAGGAGGATATTCACTCATACCTTTCACCATCAAGAGGCGCTTAAGTAATTGACCGCTATGAAAAGCTATTGTTCTGTTTTCATGTTTTCGGAATGTTGTGTTTCCAGCTTGCGTTGCGAAACCTTTAAGAGAGTTATGAATATATATTCATAACCGTGCCTAGGCCCAGAATCTGCCGACGAGTATGCTGCGAACCAGGGGTGACGTATTTCAAACCCAGAGGCGTTCCAATGACTTCCTTGGAAAGCGTCGGCCTGAGCATGGATGAATTTGAAGCGATACGGTTGAAGGATCACGAGGGATTGGAGCAGACAGCGGCGGCTGACAGTATGCGAATATCGCAACCGACATTTCACAGAGTCATAGAGGCGGCAAGAAAGAAGGTGGCTGATGCATTGGTCAATGGCAAAGCAATACGAATAGAAGGAGGTGAATACATGTCGGACGCAAGTAGAAAATTCAAATGCCTTGATTGCGGCCACGAGTGGGAGGAACCGCATGGGAGAGGAAGACCCGGCGCCTGTCCTAAGTGCGGAAGCAAGAACATCCATAGGGCTCCCGCGGACAGGGGGTACGCTCGACTTGGAAGAGGCCACAGAGGCCATTTTGAAATATGAAGGAGTTTTCGAATTGACAAGCACGCAAGAAGTCACAGAGAGAGAAAAACAGTTTTCGGACCAGGAGCAGAAGCTCAGGGCCAAAATGAGCAAGGTCAGGCACAAGATAGCCGTAATAAGCGGCAAAGGTGGCGTGGGCAAAAGCACGGTGGCAGTGAACCTGGCCGTGGCCCTCGCGATGCATGGACACGCCAACCGGATCGGGATTCTTGACGCAGACATACATGGCCCCAGCGTACCAAGAATGCTAGGACTGACAGGCCAAAGACTCAAAGTGGGCCCGCCAGGAGCTTTTCCGGCATCAAGCACGTTGGGAATAAAGGTTGTCTCCATGGATTTCCTGCTGCCCGATGAAAATGCACCCGTAATCTGGCGTGGACCACTGAAGATGACTGCGATTCGCCAGTTTCTGTCAGAGATAGTCTGGGGAGACTTAGACATTCTGCTAATTGATCTCCCCCCTGGAACAGGCGATGAACCGCTAAGCATTGCTCAGCTACTACCGGAAATGGACGGCGTCGTAATAGTGACAATCCCATCCAAAGTCTCACAAGTGGTCGTTAAGAAATCTATCACCTTTGCTCGGCAGCTCGGAATGCCCATCATCGGCATCATCGAAAACATGAGCGGCTTCATCTGTCCTCACTGCGGAAAAAAATCTGACATATTCGAATCTGGCGGCGGACAGAAGATAGCTGAAGAACTGAATATTCCGTTTCTTGGAAGCATTCCGATAGATCAAGAAATCTGTGAGGATGCTGATAGAGGGGAATCATTCATCGTCGAGCATCCAAACTCGCCAGCTTCAAGGTCCTTCATGGAAATTGTCAAGAAAATCGAAGATTTCCTGAAACAGAAGGGAAGAAAGTAGTGAAAAAGGAGGTGACACATTGAAAACCACAGTTATTGTTCCTGTGTCAGATAACAACGGTTTGAACGCTAGGATAGCAGAGCATTTCGGAAGAGCGCCTTTCTATGCTATCGTGGCTTTGGACAATGACGGAAAAGTCGAAAACGTCGAGACCATGGAAAACAAAGGCGAACATTTCGGGGGCGAAGGACACATGCACGACCACATTCTGGAGCGGAAACCAACCGCGATAATAACCTACGGAATGGGCCCAAGAGGTTTAACTGGCTTCCAAGAAGCAGGAGTAGCAGTGCTGAAGGCAAATGCAGATACGGTCAAAGACGTAGTCGCTGCATACAAGGATGACAAGCTTCAAGAGCTTACCGAAGGCTGCCATCACGCACACCATCACTAGGATTAGAAGTCTAAGGGTTCGGTTCTAGAATGAACGAGAAGAACCAGCTTTTTAGAAAAGGAGAAAGAGCTGCGATTATTTCTGCAGCTGTTCTCCTAGCGTTCAGCCTTCTGAAAGGCACAGTGTCGGTGATCTCTGGGAGCGTGGCATTGCTTGCGGACTCTATTCATTCCTTTGCTGACATTTTTTCCTCGATTGCTGTCTGGGCTGGACTCAAATTAGTTCAGAAAAAACCTACCGAAAGATTTCCATACGGTTATTACAAAGCAGAAACCTTGGCCTTGCTGATAGTCGCCGTAACGATCGTTGTATCAGGTGTTCTGATCCTGAAAGAAGCTGTGGATAAACTGTTCGAACCCGGCGTCGTCCTGTTTCCATCTGCCGTTCTCGCGGTCGCAGCTTTTTCAGGGCTAGTCTCCTACTTTCTTGGCAGGTACAAGAAAGGCGTGGGAAGCCTTATCGGCTCTCAGTCACTGGTCAGTGAAGGGCAACATTCCCTAGTAGACGTCTACACCTCGTTACTAGTTTTCGTAGGTGTCTTGTTTGCCAGTCTAGGGTATCCGGTAGCTGAGGTTTTGGCAGGCTTGGCTATTGGGTTGTACGTTATGAAAGTGGGGTTGTGGTTTGGAAAAGATGCGGTGCTGGTTCTCATGGATGCTTGTTTGAGTCCGCAGAAGGCCAGAGAAATGAAGGAAATAGCCGCGAAGGTGCGAGGAGTAAGAGGAGTGCATGATCTCAGATTGCACAAATCAGGACCCGTGTCCTTTGGAGAGATGCACATAGAGGTGGAAGAAGTCTTCCTCTGGAGAAAGCACATGAGATTTCAGATGAGATCGAAGAAATAATCAGAGAGCGTTTCAAGGACATTGAATCAATCACAATTCATGTAGAACCAGCACAAAAACAGAAAATCAAGGTTGGCATTCCAGTGGTGGAAGACAAGGGATTGGAATCAAAGACTTCTGCTCATTTTGGCAATGTACCTTTTTTTGCCTTCATAGAACTAGAGAATAACCAAACAAGGAATGTCTATGTCAAGGTCAATAGTGCGGCAAGAATAGCGAGGAAGAAAGGAATAGGTGCTGCACAGTTCTTAGTAGACGAAAAAGTTGACGCGGTGCTTGCAGGGGATATGGGTGAAGTTCCGTTTCACCTATTGAGAGACAGCTTAGTTCAGGTATATGCTCTTCCAGAACAGGTTGAACTCAAGGAAGCGATCCGTCTTCTCAACGAGAACAAGCTAGAAAGAATGACCGTGCCATTCGAGAAAAATGAAACGGATGATAGGTAACGCACATTGTGTATCGATGTTATCTCGCGCGTTCTGGACGGTTTAGAGATCATTCAGAAATCGGTTATGTTATAGCCTTTTGCTCTTGCTTTGGCTATTATGTTTTTGTACCATTCTGGTAATTCGAATTTCTCGATTTTTCTTGCTGGAGAGTAGGGTTTGATGTCTAGCACCGGTGTTTCATTTAAGGCATCTAATCCTTTGACATGAAGGATTTTGCTCTTCCTCCATAGTAGTCTCACTGCAGACAAGCCTATAGGATTTGGTCTGTTAGGCGAGTCCAAGCAGAACACTCCAACCAAGGGGACCTCTTCTAGGTTCAGACCATACCTGACAACGACTCTAGGCTTGATCTTGAGCCGTTTTCTGTTTTCCGCAGTGATGTTGTGCATGTAAAAGAAAATAAGCAGATGAGAAAAACCATCAATGGCTTCTAGACCATCGGCGTACTCGTCGAGAATTTCAATATCCGCTTCCAGTTCCTCAACCGGCTGATTTCTCATCTCTTCACCAGCAAATTTCGTTTTTACAAAGCCTATCGGACTCAACTGGATACTCAAAATGCCCACCTTTCAGACGTTATTCCTTGCTTCTAGGAGTAAATCTTGAACCGCTTATATGCTTGGCGCGCTAGCGTGTTCCTAAATTCCTTTTTTGGGAGGGAGTGGGATTGAGTTGCGTATGTTTCTTCAAGAGTTGTGTCATGAAGAAAGAAGTATTAGACCTTTCGCAAACGAATTTAAGAACAAGCATGCGCGTTCTATTTCCTTGCACTCATTGTTGGAAAACCTCTAGCGACCAAACTTGTAACCGCGCGCGCTAACTGGTTTTTGCTATTTGCCGATGGCTTAGAACCAGCGCGCGAGAAAGAGGTTGACTGAACGCTAAGAGTCAATCATGGAGAAGAAGGGCGACAGGTATTAAGAGTGCGAACGCTGCTCCTGCTATGAAAAAGGTGTCTCTGATGCTGATAAATCCCATCAGCGCGCCTGCTGCCAATGGTCCAATCGTGTAGCCCAAGTCTTTGAATGTGGCTATGGCTCCGGTAATCGCGGTTTTGCTTTCACCCATTATGTCTGACATTCTTGAATACAGCGCTATGAAGATTACCGTGTAGCTCATCGTAAAGGCTGTCACAATCGCCAATGTGCAGTATAGGCTATTTGATAATGGCATCATAACTGCAGTCAACGTTGTCAAGGAAGCAGCCACAGCAAGTGTCTTCCGTATTCCATGTCTGTCTATCAGATTTCCAATCGGCACTTCAAGAGCAACCGCAGGCAGAAGGGCTACAGTGAGTATCACGCCTATCAGTGGAATAGCAATTCCTTCACTGTTAAGAAATATTGGAAGGAACGAGTAGTACACATTGATAAGAGCGTAGAACACGATTATGAGAAAAACAGTCTTTACGAACCGGCTATTGCGCATGTAACTCAACAATGTAGTTAGCTGAACGTTAAACGATGCTTTCTCGGGCTTGGGCGTCTCCTTCAGGTACAATGAAACCACGATGAACGCAGTTAGGCTTGTTAGGCTTAGTATATAGAAAGGCAGAAAAAACGAAAGAATCGAGATAAGTCCCCCGACAACTGGAGATAAAGCTGAGGCGAAATCGTTCATGCCAGAAAAGAATCCAACCTCTTTTCCTTTCACACTCTTCTCAGCATAAGCGAAAACATATGCCCACGAAGTCAACCACAAAAAGGATGAAGCAACCCCTCTAGTGACGCTTACCAACAACAGCGATAGAAAAGTGTCTGCCACAGGATAGAGCAGCGCAAGTGCCGAGTAGATTAGCAGCACTATCTGTAGAACTCGTTTTACATTCATTCTGTTCTCTATGATTCCGAATGGCATGTTGAGGAATATCCCCATCATCGTTGTGAGCGAAAGGATAAGGCCGGTCAGGAACAGGTTTCCAGTGACGTTTTCAACGTATATTGAGAAGATAGGGGACGTAATTCCCCAGCCGAAAGTGTATATGAAAAATGCGATCGAGATCGGGAAGATTACCCTGTTGAATTTGACAATGTGCCGTAGTTCGCCAAACTCTTTGAACATCTGAATCCTACTACAATTCAATATTGAATTGCATATTAATTCATCCGCGTTAGAGCGCGCGCTATGAACGAAATTTGAATTGTAAAAATAAGGTGGGTGCTTGTTTGTGCTTCTAGCCCTCGCCATTCCTTTCGCCAAGGATGATTAAGCCTACGCCGAAGAACTCAATTGCCATTCCCACAGCGATCCAACACAAGTCAGCTAACAAGTCTGCTTGCACACCAAAATGAGCATCATTGTTTATTTTGAAAGTTTGCCAAACCGGTACTAACAGACCAATGACGAGAATGATTACGCTCAAAATCCTTGGCGCGCGCAGGCTAAATTCCTGCTCGCTCCTATGCATCGTTATCCGAGTTCACTGTCTTTGGATCGGCAAATTTATCGATTATCCACTGTTTGATGTCATCTCTTGTGCGTCGAAAGGCCATGGTCTTTTCCTCGTCACTCCCGTCCACTTCAGAAGGATCGTTGAATCCATGGTGAAGATAGTGTTTTGCTTCAGGTATTATTGTGTTGATTATCTCTGGCCTACCCAAGACTATCGGTGAAGAACACAATGAACACATTAATTTGGCACTGCTCCGGCACACCGATACAACTAAGTCGATTTCCTTGTTTCGGAACTCTTCAATGCTCTTGGAATACTGCTTGGAAATATCTATCCCTATCTCAGCCATAACCTTAGTGGCAAAAGGATTGACTTGCGTCGGATTTGCGCCTGCGCTGAACACTTCATATTTCTCACCGTACAGATGCCTTAGCAAACCTTCAGCCATCTGCGATCGAGCGGAATTATGTTCACACAAAAAAAGAACTTTTAACTTTTTCATTCACAAACACCTTGTCGTGTTACTGGCGCGCGCTACGACAATTACTGTGGACAATAGTCGTACACCTTCTAAAACATTTATCGGCAGCAAACAATCAGTCTGACTTGGTCACAGGCGTCTTCACATCGATTGGCAACCATTTCAATAGCTTCAAAAAGATCATTCAGTAATATGGCGATTCCTACCCGAATCTTCTCCTCTCTGGCGATCAAACGTTTGGAGTTTTCAAATAGGTCGTCGACTTTCTCTTCTAACCGTTCGACTTCGTCTGCTGCTTTTAAGGCTTCTTCTCGTTTTTCCGGTATGCTATTAACGCATTTTCGCAGTGCTGTGGCACATTCCTTAGCGCCTTCCACCATCTTGACCAGCGCTTTTTTGAGGTTTTCTGACACATCTTCCATTGGAATGGCACTTAAAACCCGGCTTGATTCCTGGCTACAGTCTGCGACCATGTCGACGGACTTCATTAAGTTCATCAGATAT
Source organism: Candidatus Bathyarchaeota archaeon (assembly GCA_963707955.1). GTDB lineage: Archaea > Thermoproteota > Bathyarchaeia > Bathyarchaeales > Bathycorpusculaceae > DASPPK01. The sequence goes on from OY970176.1 coordinate 1,939,124, forward strand.
TCTCTGTCTGAGGGCGGCAACTCTCCGCACGTCAGTTCAGTCATAACGGCTCTCCTTAATCCATCGGTTTCCTTCTCAGAGCTTGTGACCCTTCCTATTGCGGCCTTGGCTTCTTTTTCGTTGAGATCAACTGCTGCTTTTACTGCACTTTCAAGGTCTTCAACTGAGCTCAATGTTATCGCAAGATGGCGTTGCATCGGAGCTATAGCTTTTGATTCTCTGCGTTTCTCAAACCACTTCAATAGGAGTTCACTCAATAGCTAATTCCTCCCTTAATCATCCACATGCATATGCGAATACATAACTTTTTTCGATTGGAAAACTAACCGTAACCTCATTGCCTATGTTGGGCGCGCGATTATCTTGAGTCTTTCAGTTTTCCGTGATGCCTCTGTCTTTCAGCCATGTTTTTATCTTTTCGCTGATTTTATCGCGAACTTCTCGGAATTTGGCTAATTTTTCCTCTTCTGTTCCTTGAAATGCTGCTGGGTCTTCGAAGGGCCAGTACAATCTAGTGGATGCCCCCGGTATGGTAGGACACGTCTTTTCTGCTTTTTCACATGCTGTTATGACTATCCCGAAATGTATCTTTCCCAGATACTGTTTCAACTCTTTTGGATGCTGGTCGCTCAGGTTATATCCCAGTTCTCCCATCACCTTAATGGTGTACGGGTGGATAGGTCGAGGTTCGAAGCCTGCACTGTAAACCTCGAAACGATTACCCGCATATTTCCTTAGGAACGCTTCAGCCATTTGGCTCCGTGCCGAATTTCCTGTGCATAGAAAAATGACTTTGGTCTTTTCCAAGTCTTAATCACAGCCTCACTTCAGTACTAGAGCGCGCGACAAACAGAATTTTCTTCATAGTTCCAACCTCAGACAGAAGTATTACTACAGTTTCCTATTTCTAAGAGGGTTGCAGTGGCTCTCTTCAATCATCTGCGTAACATCCATTAACATGTCCTGTGCTTCCGCCACCAAATCACCAGCTTTTCGCTTTGTACCTTGGCGGTTCTTTATGTAGTCCTCAATTTCCCTTTGCAGAGAGAGAAGGTCGATACTCGTCTGTTCAGTTTTGAGTAACCGGTACTTTCTGCTTATTTCCTCATAGCTTGCATCCATGATGGCTTGATCTCCTCTCTACGTCTTGTTTGCAGCGTGCGGACCCTTCAGTTGCTCATGTTCTTTCTCAACTTTCTTCTTCATGACCTCAAAATACCCTTCGGCGTCTGCGAGGTTCTCTTTGTCTGATTCAAAGTCTGTTAGCTCAATCTTCAGAAACCAGCCTTTGCCGTACGGATCTGAATTGGCCAGGTCAGGTGAATTTACCAATTCATTGTTGACTTCCACTACTGAACCTGAAACAGGCGATATGACGTCGAGAGCAGCCTTTACTGATTCAAAAGATCCTGCTTCACCGAACTGTTCAATTACGGTCCCGATTTGTGGGAGGGAAACGAAGATTATGTCACTCAAATGATTTTGCAGGTAGGACGTTATGCCAACTGTGGCGATATTCCCGTCGATTCTGGCCCAGAAATCGTTTTCATTGTAGAAAAACCCTTTCGGGACCGTGAACGTCCATTTGTCAACCTTTAGCTCTAACGATTCCATTCACTTCACCTTGAAAGCTGATCGACGAGCGTGGCCACTTCTTCAGCTATCTTGGCTACAAGCTTTTCTCCTTCGTCTCCAATGTCGGTTCGTGACTGTGGTTTTAGCCCGTACTTAGCGATCATTTGGGGCAGAAACACTTTGGCTCTCATCATGCCTTTGTTCTTGGAGACGATCTTGGTGGCACACCTTTCCACACAACCGTCAAGTATGATAGACGGATATTTCTGCAATAGGCTCTTGTACTCTCCGACTCCTGCGGTCAAAGATGGAATACATATTAGGACTGCTTTTTCGGGCCTCAATTCGTCAACTACCTTGTATGCGACTTGTCTAGCTACCGTGCCGAGTGCTTTGCCCATGCCCGTACAGGCTACTATGGCAACTTTCTTATCGTCCATGCTTGTCCCCCTCTGCAAGTATTTGGTCAATCTTTTTCGCGGCCAGCTCTCCCACTATTTCTGCAAGTTTCATTCCTTTTGGTCCTAGCTTAGCTCTCGATTCAGGCTGAAGGTCTTTGTATTCTTTCAGAACATCTTCAACGTTGATAACGGCTTTGATCTGCCCCTTCGCTTCATTGACTATCTTTTCGCAGCATTTTTCTCCACAGCCATCGATAACCAAAATTGGGTTCTCTTTGGCAAAGGTCATGTCCTCTTTAACGCCACCTATTAGGGCTGGAGTGCAAAGCAAGACAGTCTTGTCTGGCCTCAGTTTTTCTAGAACATGATATCCCGCGTATCGGGACACTGTTGCAAGCGGTCGGTCCATGCCCGTGCAAACAGCAACGGCAACCTTCTTTTCTATTGACATGCTACTCTTCTTCCTCCTCTAGTCTGTCTATCTCCGCAGTAATACGTTTCATAGTTTCTCTAACAAGCTTCTCGTCTTGAGGTTCTATTCTGCTTTTTGATTTAGGGTTAAGATGTTTATGTTTTTCTTCAATGTCTGATATGATTATTGACGATTTGGGATGCACTTTGCCGTACATTTTGACGCCTTTGGCGGCACACATCTTGCCACAGCCGTCAACGGTTATGCAAGGATTATCCTTAGCGAAGTCTCTCTCTTCTTGTCCGCCTGCGAGAAAGAGTGGAAGGCAGATTGTTACGACATCGTCGCGTTCCTCTAGTATTCTTCGAGTTGCTACGCGGGATATCATTCCTTCAGGAAGCCCTTCTCCGCTGCAGGAGATCAGGCCTATTTTGCGTTTGATCAACTTTTATCCCCTATGATTTTGACAGCTTTTTCGGCTGTTTTTCTTGCCAGTTTCTCACCGTCAGGTCCGATGTCAAGCACGGTTCCAGGCTTAAGCTTCGGATTCTCCTTGATCACGTCCAGGATCCTGATGCTTCCTTTGAGTTCTCCGTGATGGTGTTCAACATTTTTCTTGGCACATTGAGCAACGCAGCCATCTAGGGTTATGCAAGGGTTCTTTCTTATTTTCCGCACAGTCTCCTCGTCTTCGATTGTGAGTAAAGGAAGACAAATAGAATCAGTATCATTCGGCAACAGTTCTTCGGTTACGATGTACGTGGCTCTACGCGTTATGGTTCCCAGTGCCTTTCCGATTCCGCTACACGGGATGATTATGTACTTACTTTTTTTCTTCTCTGACATTCTTTATCACCTTCAGGATTTCCTTCTTCTCTGGGAAACTCAGGGCGTCCGCAGCGCAAACTTTGGAACACGCCCTGCAGAACACGACGCAGTTGTTCGGGTTTTTGACGATGAATTCCTTCTTTTCCTTGTTGTATTCGAACACTCCATGGGGGCAGAATCTGAGGCATTGCGGGTCGCCCTCGCACTGGTTACATTTTAATGTATCGATCTTTGGGCACCAAGGGATTTTGCTTCGTGGAACTCCCATGTATGTTTCTTCTGTCATGGCTGGCTGCTGGCCTCCAGCGCTTTCTTCACGGTTTCTAAGGCCTTTTCGGTCGTCATATTCCTGACGTCAAGAGAAACTAGGTCTTTGTTTATGTCAAGTCCTGCCTTTGCAAAGGCGTCTCGAAACAGTTTCTTCTGCATAACTGGGGCACATCCTCCTATGACATAGAGTCTGTCTTTTCGGAGAAAGTCTGCAAAGAAACGTTCCCCGTCTTCATCGCAGAGCATGGGATGGATGAATGCGTATTCAACTGGATACTCTGCTCTTATGACGTTTATGAAATCCCACATATCCAAATCTTTGAACCCAGGGCACTTGCCCGTGCAGACACAGAATATGAAGCTTACTTTTCTTTTTTCCACGAACTATTCCTCTTCTGGCATATCTCGATTGACTTTTTTGACCACGCGGATACAGAAGAGTTCATAGCAATATTTAAATATTGTTATTACTCTTATCGTAAGCATGCATTCCAAAGCAGAGAAACTCGTCAAGTTCAAGGCAAAGATTTTCAACGCCCTATCGGACCCGACGAGACTTGAAATCCTCGAATTCCTACGCATCAATGAGAAATGCGTGTGCGAAATAATTCCGCACGTTGGATTAATCCAGCCCGTGGTATCCCGCCATTTGAGAATTCTCAAAGACTGTGGACTGGTGAGGGACAGAAAAGACGGCAACAAAAGACTCTATTCAATTACAGATCGCAGAATATTCGAGATAATTGATGCGGCGACCCTTGAACTGATGGATGATATTTCAAAACGTATCGTTGAAGAATTGGTTTATTAGCTTAGGTGAGCGTTTTGGTCGGTCCAGACAAAGAACAGGAATTGTTAGGAACAAACTTAGAAAATGGACTAGAAACTCTTGAAGCCCAGAGAAGGCTTGAAGAGTATGGATACAATGAGATCTCCGAGAAGAAAGAGAGTTTTTTCGTAAGGCTTGGAAAACGTTTCTGGGGCATCGTGCCTTGGATGCTGGAAGCCACAGCAGTCATTACGTTTCTACTGGGTAAGTATCCGCAGACGCTCGTCATCGTGTTCCTTCTTTTCTTCAACGCTGCAATGTCACTGTGGCGAGAGAAAAGAGCGAAAGTGGCAATGACCGCGTTGAAGCAGAGGCTGCGGATCCAGGGAAGAGTTAAGAGGGACGGAAAATGGTCAATCATCCCGGCTAGGGAACTTGTTCCGGGTGACCTTGTAAGAGTCAGGGCAGGCGACTTGTTGCCAGCGGACGTGAGAATCATTGACGGTTCTTTCGGCGTTGATCAGTCAGCCCTCACCGGCGAATCCATAATCGTGGAAAGGTCCACTGGAGAAATAGCTTATTCAGGATCAGCGGTCAAACGCGGTGAAGCTACGGGCACAGTCGATGCCACGGGAACAAAGACTTACTTTGGGAAAACGGTTTCACTGCTGGAGCTTGCAAAACCTAAACTGCACATGGAGGAGGTAACAGTCAAAGTTGCGCACCGACTTCTCACAATAGTGCTTGTATCTCTTCTAGCCGTCTTCGTGTACGCTCTTCTGACAGGTTTCCCACTTGATGTGCTGCTGCCGCTTGCAGGCGTACTCCTTGTGGCTTCTGTGCCCGTTGCAATGCCGACCATGTTCACTGTAAATATGGCACTTGGATCGTCAGCGCTTGCGAAGCAAGGAGTCCTTGTTACAAGACTCAGTGCAAGCGAGGACGCAGCTACTATGGACGTGTTATGCGCAGACAAGACAGGCACAATCACTATGAATAAACTCTTCATAGAAGAGGAAATACCGACTGATGGATTCAGCAAAAGCGACGTTTTGCTCTACGGGGCGCTCGCGTCGAAAGAAGCTAATCAAGACCCCATAGACACAGCATTTTTAGTGGCCGCAGCTGAGGAACACATCTCATTAGACAGTTACTCACAGATGGAGTTCCTGCCGTTTGATCCTAAAACTAGAATGACAGAAGCTACGATTCAGAAATCGGGTGAAACATTCTTTGTGGGAAAAGGATCATTCGACGCCATATGCGTTTCCTGCAATTTGTCAGATAAGGAGACAAAAGATCTGTTCAGACATGCTGAGGCACTCTCGGCTAAGGGATTTAGAGTGATTGCTGTTGCTAGGGGGAGTCATAGAAGCAGGCTTCAGTTAGTGGGTCTCACAGGGGTAGCCGACAGGATAAGGGAAGACTCGCGAGGTGCATTAAACCGAATCCGCGATTTGGGCATATCTGTAAAGATGCTTACGGGTGATGCGCTCCCGATTGCAAGAAACATCGCCCAGCAAGTAGGACTAGGCGACAAAATAACCCGAATGTCAAAGATTGAAAAGATCCAGAATCAAAGAGAGACTCTTGACTCCACGGTTGAAGACAGTGATGGCATTGCTGAGATTTACCCTGAAGACAAGTTCACTATAGTGAAGGCTCTCCAGGACCGCGGGCATGTGGTCGGAATGACCGGAGACGGCATAAATGACGCTCCCGCATTGGGGCAGGCAGAAGTGGGAATAGCAGTAAGGAACGCAATGGACATTGCCAAAGATTCGGCAAGTGCCGTGCTCACTGCTGAGGGTCTTGGAGGCATAATAGCTATGATCAAGACGTCGAGGACAATTTACCAGCGAATCTATAGCTGGGCGTTGATGATGGTCGCTCGGAAACTGCATATCGTCGGGTACATTGTTGTTATGCTGTTTTTAACTCACTCCTTCATGCTGTCAATTACTGGCACGGTGCTGCTGCTTTTCCTAGGCGACTTCGTCTCGATGTCTATATCGACGGATAACGTGCAGTCTTCTTCGAAGCCTGATTCGTTCAAAGTTTCGCGGCTGTTTGGAGTCAGCGGATCATTAGGAATATTAATGGTAATTGAAAGTGCAGTTCTCACCGTGGCTGGTTTGTCATATTTCGGGCTGACCGGCAGCGTGGACAAGATCTACACATTCGGGTTTGCTTATTTGAATCTTGCAGGAGTATTCACTCTCATGATCGTACGTGAACGGAATCATTTCTGGAAGTCACGGCCCAGCAATTTTCTAAGCATCACAGTCACGGCGGAAATCCTGTTTGTGATTGCGATTTCGCTCTTAGGCTTCCTAGAACTTGCTCCACTCGGCTGCATACCCGTACTTACAATCTTGGGCTATACATTAATAGTGACGTTTCTGATCAATGACCCCGTCAAGGTATATCTGATACGCAAATTCAAAAGCGGTCCACAATGATGCTCAATTTCAAAAAAGCGCGCGTGCTTTCAAATTGAGCGCGCTCTCTCCATACGGACAAAGTGTGAAAGCTTAAAAGCGTGTGCGATGCGGAATCTATTCTACAGTGAAAATCCTTTTTTAAGTATTCTGTGGCTACGTCCTCAAGCAAGAGAGATAAACGTGGCAGTAGGAGTGGCTTTTGATGAGGCATAAACGTAGTGAGTTGGCAGAGCAGAGACGATTCAAAACAAGCGATGAATTTACCGTCAGAGTTGCCAGCAAACCGGAGGAGATCAAGCAACTACTTGAAGTGGGCTTTGACTTCGTCTGCGAAAAAGATGAGCTTCTCTACTTTAGAAAACGTAAATAGGCGCTAAACACTTAACCAAAACAGGGAAAAACGAGTGAAGATTGCAGTTTCTGGCAAGGGAGGTGTGGGTAAGACTCTCATAGCAGCGGGTCTTGCCTGCTGCTTAGTCGATAAGGGTTTCAAGACTATAGCCATTGATGCTGATTCTTCCCCGAATCTTGCCTTGACCCTGGGCTTAACGCCTGAAAAGTCAAGACAAATACTGCCCATCTCAGAGAACAAAAAACTGGTTGAATCAAAAACCGACACAGGCTTCTCGGGCGTTTACCGTCTCTCCTTCAAAGTGGACGACGTTGTCCGCGAGTATTCGGTGAAAACACCGTTTGGCGTGAACTTGATCGTCATGGGAACGGTGAAATCGATGGGTTCAGGGTGCACTTGTCCAGAGAACGCCGTCGTTCGGGCCTTGCTTCGCCATCTGGTTGTGGAGCGAGACGAGGCGGTTGTTCTTGACACGGAGGCGGGGGTTGAGCACATGGGCAGAGGAACGGCAAAGCATGTGGACACTCTGCTGATCGTCGCGGACGCGAACATGAAATCTCTCGAGGTAGCCAAACACATTCAAGAATTGGCCTCAGGCTCGAGCATGAAGCAGATTTATCTGGTTGGAAACAAGGTCGGAGACAAGGTTCAAAAAGAAGCGATCGATAATTTTGCGCGGGAAAACGGTTTGAAAATATTGGCCTTTATTCCCTTCGATCGGAAAGTCCTGGACATGGAGATGAAGGGGGAAACGCCGCTGAAAGACAGGGGCTCAGAGGCGGTTCGAGCAATAGAAGTGCTTGCTGACATGCTCATAGCGAAGAAAGAATAATAAAAAGTTGAGGAAATAACCGACTGTGCAAGAAGGTGTAAAGTAATATTGAAGAAACTTGTGACGATAGGTCGCGGGGGAACGGGAAAGACTAGTTTCGTGGCGTTGAAGACAAAATACTTCATTGAAATGGGAGCGACGCCTCTGCTTTTGGTGGACGCTGATCCGGACCAGAACCTTGGGGAAATGGTTGGCGTAGATTTGAAGGAAGAGGGGAAGAAAACGATTTCCGAACTGCTCATGGAGGCTTTTTTGAAGGAAGGTGGAACAACCGTCGGTGTTCCGCCCACTGAACGAATCGAAAACAGGATCTGGGCTCAAGGCATGTACGAAGGCGACTTTTTCGATTTCATTTCTATCGGAACAAAATGGGTTGAAGGCTGCTACTGCCTGCCAAACGCCGCATTGAAAGGAGCCTTGGAATCAGTTTCTAAAAACTACAAGTACATCTTGATAGACTCGCCAGCAGGACTGGAACATCTAAACCGTAGGATCACGTCGAAAGTTGACGACATCTTCGACGTCCTCGACCCGTCCAAAAAATCATTCGACCACGTTGACCGGGCCTACCGCATAGCGAAGGAGGTAAAGATAGAATTCAAGAATTTCTACGTCGTTGGCGGTTACAGGTTTCCAGAAGGCTTAGAGAAGAGCGCTGATAGCACCTTGAAATTTGATTTCTTGGGAAAAATCGCTCGCGACGACGAAGTTGAAGAATACGTTCTAGCTGGAAAATCGCTCCTAGAACTGCCTCCTGACTCTCCAGCCTACCTCTCCGTCAAGAGAATAGTGGACAGGGCAGGCTACACGAAAGAGTAGTTGGCCTCATCTTTTTCACTATTCTGGGGTGAACCCTGCCGAGAAGTACCTGAATTATCTCTGCAGATCGATTATTCATAGTGGACTTTTGTTCCAGAAATGCTTATGAGCGAAGGCGTCATTAGATTTCGTCTTCTTCGTCGTCAGGTAGTGCCATAATTGAGTAGAAAAGATCTTAATGTGAAGATCGGAGAATTGAAGACTGATTTTGGTTTTGTGAAGAATCTTGAACTTTCAATCGGCAAGGTTGTCGATGGAACCTGGACCGAACCCATGGGTCCTACGCCTTTTCCGTCCCTGACAACTCTAAGGGAGTGGGACATGAGGATCCTTCAGCGCTACAAACCTTTCTACATGCCCTTCTGCGACCTTTGCTGCCTCTGCACCATGGGAAAATGCGACCTTACAGGATCCAAGCGCGGAGCGTGCGGAATCAACATGCCGGCTCAACAGTCAAGAACAATGCTTCTAGCCTGCTGCATCGGAGCAGCAACTCACGTCGGCCACGCTCGCCACTTACTTGAACATCTGATCGAAGAATTCGGACGCGAACACCAAATTGACGTGGGCGGGCTGAACGTCCAAGTTGAGGCTCCGACGATCCGCCTCGTTTGCGGGTTAAGACCTCGAACACTTGCTGACCTACGGGAGGTGCTGGATTATGCTGAGTCCCAACTCACACACTTATTGTCTGTCGTGCACACTGGACAAGAAGGGAACAACCTTGACTTTGAATCAAAAGTCTTCCATGCAGGGATGATAGACCATCTGGGCATGGAAGTCGCAGACGTTGCTCAAATTGCGGCCTACGGCTTTCCAAAAGCAGACCCAGACGCCCCGCTTGTTGATCTGGGCTTTGGCACGATAAACACGGAAAAACCCGTGATCCTTGTCATAGGACACAATGTTGTCCCTTCCATTGGCATAATAGATTACATGAAAGACAACGGTTTTGACGGTGAAATCGAGGTCTGCGGACTGTGCTGCACAGCCCACGACATAACCAGATACTACAACCGTGCAAAGGTTGTCGGCCCAATCTCGTGGCAGTTACGCTTCATAAGAAGTGGTGTTCCAGACCTGGTTGTGCTTGATGAACAATGCGTCAGAGCAGATGCCTTCAACGAATCGCAAAACATCAAAACACCAGTCATCGTTACATCAGAAAAGAACTGCATGGGTCTGCCAAACCGAACAAACGACCCAGCAGACGCGATAGTCGAAGATCTGGTGTCAGGAAAGACGCCGGGCGCGCTGATTCTTGACCCTGAAAAAGTCGGAGAAGTAGCTACAAAAGTGGCGTTGAAAGTGGCGCCTCTTCGGAAAAAATTCAAGGTGCTGCCCGATGTTGACGAAGTCATCAAGGCAGGAAAGGAATGCACTCAGTGCAACGCTTGCATTCGAGCATGCCCGGAAGACTTGGAAATTCCTGAAGCCATGAAGGCAGCGGGCGAAGGAAACTTGACGAAGCTCGCAGAACTGTACGACTTGTGCATTGGCTGCGGGCGATGCGAGGCTCCGTGCCCGAAGGGCACAAAGATTCACAGCTGCATCGTGAGGGCTGGGGACAAGAAACTCAGGAACGAGACGTACAAGTTGAGAGTTGGAAGAGGAGCCATACAAGACGTGGAGATAAGGAACGTTGGGGCCCCGCTTGTGTTCGGCGAGATTCCTGGTGTGGTAGCCTTCGTCGGATGCGCTAACTATCCGAAGGGCGGAAAAGAAGTTGCTGAGATGTGCATGGAGTTTGCGAACAGACGCTACATAGTTGTGACCTCAGGTTGTGCCGCAATGTCTGCTGGCATGTACAAAGACGAAGATGGAAAATCACCGTACGAGAAGTACACGGGCGAATTTGCTGCCGGAGGAATCGTCAACGTTGGTTCATGCGTTGCCAACTCGCACATTGCTGGCGCTGTGATAAAGATTGCAAACATATTCGCGAAGCGGAATCTGCGGGGGAACTATGAGGAGATAGCCGACTACGTGCTCAATCGTGTGGGCGCCGTCGGCGTTGCTTGGGGAGCCTACTCTCAGAAGGCAGCTTCTATCTCAGCTGGGTTCTGGCGGTTAGGCGTTCCCGTCGTCGTTGGCCCTCACGGAACAAAGTACAGGCGCATGCTTCTGGGAAGGGCTGACCGAGAAGAAGACTGGTGCGTTTACGATGCAAGGACAGGAGAAAAAACGTATGTTGGACCAACACCCGAGCATCTGTTCTGCGCCGCTGAGACAAAAGAGGAAGCAACAGTTATGGTAAGCAAGCTCTGCATGAGACCCAACGACACTCCGAAAGGAAGGGCCATAAAACTCACGCATTACATCGATTTGCATAAGAGGCTGTACGGAATTATGCCTCAGGACACACACCTGTTTGTTCGCACACTTGCGGACGTTCCGATAACGATGAAAGATGAAATCATCAAGACTCTTGAAGAGAAGGATTGGAAGGAAACAGTGATTCCCGACCCGACGCTTTTGCCAAGACTGATCAGAAAGAGGAAGGAGTAAGCGGACATGGCAACAGCTGAACCCTGGCAGACGGCTGAGATAGCTGGACCAAAAAAGGCGATGGTAGTCACAAAACCAGAAGTGGCCGTAGCGATGATTAAGCAGGCAAAACGCCCGATTCTCATCGTCGGTCACAGAGCTGCTGAAATTGAACTAGGAGACAAGAAGCTGATCGATTACGTCATTGAGCTGTCTGAGAAAGCCAAAATTCCGGTTGTCGCAACCGCCCACATTGTAGGTGAGTTTTTGAAAAGGGGTTGCCAACCAGCTGGCTGGATGCCCGCGGTTGACGTGGGCAACAGGCTGATCGACCCAGACTGGTGCGGGTTTGACGGTAAAGGCCAGTACGACTTAGCCTTGTTCGTCGGCCTTCCATACTACATGGAGTGGACGATTCTTTCCGGCGTGAAACACTTCGCTCCAACGCTCAGGACTGTCACACTGGACAACGTTTATCAACCCAACGCAAGCTGGTCTTTACCAAACATTGCAAAGAAAATTTGGACAGAAGACCTCAGAGCGATAATTGAAAAAGTCGGAGGAAAATAAGAAGTGTCAATGTTTAAAGACATACCCGTTGACGTGGGCGTTATCTACGAGGGCGAAAGAATTCGCAGAAAAGACATGTACGTCGAGCTTGGCGGACCTGACGTTAAAGAGAAGTTTGAGCTAGTGAGGGTCAAGAAAGCAAAAGAGGTCGAGGACGGAAAAATAACCATCGTTGGACCTGACCTGAAAGACATGGAAGAAGGCAAAATCTACCCGTTTGGAATACTCATCGAAGTCGCGGGGCCCAAGCTCGAGGCAGAACTAGAGGGCGTGATAGAGAGGCGGATACACGCTTTCTCCAACTATATTGAAGGGCTCATGCATCTGAACCAGCGATACGACATTTGGCTCAGGCTCAGCAAGAGATCCTTCGAGAAAGGTTTGAACTCCTTCGATTATGTTGGAAAGGTCCTGCACAGACTCTTCAAAAGCGAGCTGCCAATAATCGAAAAGATGCAAGTAACGTTCATCACGGATTCTAAGAAGGTGAAGGAACTCTACGATGAAGCCTTACAGGTTTATGAAACAAGAGACGCAAGAGCAAGAGGCTTGAAGGACGAGGAAGTGGACAAGTTCTACGGATGCGTTCTGTGCCAGTCCTTCGCTCCGTCCCACGTCTGCGTGATCACACCGCAGAGATACTCGAACTGCGGAGCCATAAGCTGGTTTGACGGAAGAGCCGCGGCCAGCATAGACCCGAAGGGGCCTGTCTTCACGATCGAAAGAGGCGAACTGCTTGACCCCGTCGCAGGAGAGTTCTCAGGTGTAAATGAAGCGGTGAAGAAGAAGTCTCTGGGCGAAATAACCAGGGTGCAACTCTACACAGCGTTCGGCCACCCGCACACGTCGTGCGGTTGCTTCGAGGGAGTCGCCTTCTACATTCCAGAAGTAGACGGGTTCGGCATCGTGCACAGAGGCTTCAAGGACACAACCGTCAACGGGTTGGGCTTCTCAACGATCGCCGATTCCACCGCCGGAGGGCGCCAGGTGGATGGGTTCCACGGTTTATCCATCGAGTACATGCGCTCTCCAAAGTTTCTGCAGGCAGACGGCGGCTGGAAACGCGTCGTTTGGCTGCCTAAAGAAGTGAAAGAAAGGGTGAGAAACTTCGTCGCAGCCGAGATTCTTGACAAAGTGGCCACGGAGGATGAGGCGAAAACCATAGACGAGCTGCAAACTTTTCTGAAAGAACACAACCATCCCGTCGTAGAAAGATGGAAAGAAGAGGCGGTTGCCGTTGAAGAAGCGGCACCAACAGAGACGCCGCAGGAAGCAGACATGATTCCTGTGGCCACCGCGGCAACCTTGCCCATAACAGCCGGCGGGTTCAAAATCATATTGAAGGACGCCAAAATCTACGCCAAAAAAGTCATCATACGTTCTCAGAAGAGCGAGAAAACTGAAAAAAGGTGAAAGCGTTGCCAAAGGATGAGAAGAAAGAAGCCGTAGGGCTCAAGCTGACTCCACGCCTAATAGAAATCCTCGCGAAACTCCAAGAAATCGAACTTGAAGACTTCCAGATGGACGTCGGAGACTTAGAAATATGGATACAGCCTGGAACAGCCGCTGTCTCCAGGCTTGCTCAGCAGAAAACAATCCCCCAACTGAAGCTCAAGCCTACGGAAATAATCGAAGCAGAATTCGTTCCACCGGTTGAAACCTACCCGGGCAAAATCGTTGAGGTGAAGCTTGGAGGAACAAAGGGTGAGGGTGGAACCCGCGGCAAGTCTCTGACGATAGGAGGAGAGACTGCACCTGCCTTCTACACTTTTGAAAGGTCAATGCCGCATCCTCCAGTCGTGGCCGTGGACATTTTCGACATAAAGGTCCCACTGGCCAAGGCCGTGAAGATGCACGTGAAAGAAGTTTTGGAAGACCCAGCTGCTTGGGCCAAGCTTGCAGTCGAAAAGTTCGGGGCTGAAATGCTGACCCTGCATCTCATAAGCATCGATCCGCTTATCAAGGATGCTTCACCGAAGGAAGCCGTGAAAACGGTTGAGAACGTTGTCCAAGCCGTCGACGTGCCCCTGATGATCGGAGGTTGCGGAGACCCAGTCAAAGACGCGGACGTTTTCGAAGCCATCTGTGACACATTCAAAGGAGAGAGATTCCTGATAAACTCGATAACGAAGGACATGGACGTTGAGAGGTGCGCAAAGTTCGTCAAAAAGAATGGACACGTAGCGTTGTCTTTCACTCCTATGGACATGAACATGGCCAGAGAGCTCAACCGCAGGCTCTACGATTTTCTGCCAAGAGAAGACATAGTTATGGATTTGACTACAGCGGCGCTTGGTTACGGTCTGGACTATGCGTTCACCAACATGGAAAGAGCCAGACTCTCCGGCTTAATGGGAGACTCAGAATTGGCGCATCCCATGTCCTCAGGAACCACCAACGCCTGGGCTGCTAGAGAAGCTTGGATGGAAATGGCTCCAGAGTGGGAACCCCGCGAGCTCAGAGGCCCCCTTTGGGAACTGACCACTGCACTCACCCTCCTGCTTGCAGGGGTCGACTTGTTTATGATGATGCATCCGGCCGCAATGAAAACCGTCAAGGACGTAACTCGCCAACTGTTAAGTGGAAGCCAAAGCGACGCTAGTAAACTCGCACAATGGGTTTCCATGAAGACCTAAACCAAGGAGCGCTACACCAAATGAGTGAAAGAGAAAGCAAAGTCAAAACGGGAATCAAGGAGCTAAGCCCACTTGACGTTTACAAGCTTCTTCCCAAAACAAATTGCAAGGAGTGCGGCGAAGAAAACTGCATGGCCTTTGCAACAAAGGTCGTGAACCGTGAAGTATCGCTGGAAAAGTGTCCTCCCCTCCTGACTAAGAAGTATGAGAAATCCTACAAACAGTTGAAGGAAATGCTGAAGCCTGCTGTGAGAGAGGTCGTCCTAGGCATTGGAGATAAAGCCGTCAAGATCGGCGGAAAACTCGTCATGTACCGACACGAGTTCACGTATTCCAACCCAACGGCAATAGCCCTCGACGTCACCGACGAAATGCCTCAAGAAGAGATATCGGAAAGAATAAGGAAGGTTGAACACTTCAGCTTTGAATACATAGGACAAACCCTGAAGCTGGACATGATCGCTGTCCGTTCCACTTCGGACGACCCGGACAAGTTCAAGGCAACAGTGCAGAAAGTGACTGAGAACACAAAACTACCGCTAATCCTTTGTTCACTGAACCCAGCTGTCCTCGAAGCAGGATTGATGGTCGCCGCAAAGACAAGACCACTTCTGTATGCTGCCACAAAGGACAACTGGAAAGAGATGGCCGAACTGTCCCAAATGTACAACTGCCCCCTGACAGTTCTTGCGCCAGGCGATCTGAAACTGTTGAGATCTCTAACGAAGACCCTGCTTGAATATGGGGTTCAAGACCTCGTCTTAGACCCAGGCACTTTTCCGGACGAAGGCTTGGCTGACATGTTAAGCAACTTCACAATGCTTCGCCGAGCTGCATGCAAGAGAGGAGATGAACTCTCAGGTTTTCCGCTGATCGGCATCCCATTAGTCGCGTGGATGGACAGAGGCAACACTCAGGAAGAGATTCTGAAGTGGCGTGAAGCCTATTTAGCTGCGATGCTTATCACGCGTTACGCAGACGTTTTGATAATGCACAACGTTGACGGCTGGGCGCTTCTTCCACCCGTTGTGCTGCGACAGAACATCTACACAGACCCGCGGAAACCAGTAGCCGTCGAACCTGGACTCAAGGTTTTCGGGACTCCAGATGAGAACTCGCCCGTGATGTTCACCACAAACTTCGCGCTAACATACTACACTGTGGCTTCAGACATAGAGTCTGCAAAGTTGAACGTCTACCTCTTAGTAATCGACACTGAAGGAATAGCCGTGGACAGCGCCGTCGCAGGCCGAAAGTTGACGGCGGAAAAGGTCGCCGATGCGGTAAAGGCTTCTGGAATTGAAAGCAAGGTCAAGCATAAAAAATTGTTGATTCCAGGAAAAGCCGCACGTCTAAGCGGCGAAATCGAGGAAATGAGCGGGTGGCAAGTGTTGGTTGGACCCCGTGACTCGTCAGAAATCCCGAAATACCTGAAGGAAAAATACCAAGGCCCAGCGTAGTTTCCATCTAGAGCGCGCCTTCTGAACTTCGCTCTTGTGGCTTCAGACTCTATTCTAACAATAGACACTTGTTCGCTTGTTCGAATCATCATGCGCTTTGCTCGTCACCTCAATCTTAAACTAAGGGATTGATAATATTCAATCATTGAGAAAGATGAAGCTCAGCGGAGGTCAAGTCAAAGCAGTGCTTTTTGACTTGGGAGGCACGTTAGTCAATATAGATAACAGTAAGGATCCTCAGGTGATGAAGAGGATGCTTGGAGACTGCGGGGTCAATCGTTCTTTGAAAGATGTGTCAAAGGAATGGGTGAGATCTTGGGAAGGACTGAATTTCCGACAGATAGCAAAGCTTCTTGATGAGTTTTGGGTTCAACAGAACTTACAGGTTCTGCGCAATCTCCGAGTTGAATTGAATGCTGAAAAGCTGGCCAGATTCATTGCATCTCACTGGTGGGAATATGCCAACGTGAGTCTTTATCCAGACGCCCAAGAGATGCTTCCGCGGCTTAAGGGAAAGGGTTTGAAGATAGGACTCGTAACGAATGGATTGCAGAGCGACACAAACCAGATACTGCCCAAAGTGGGTTTACAAGGTTTTTTTGATGTTGTGGTTGTGGTTGACACTTTGCGGAAGATGAAACCTGACGCAGAGGTTTTCCGTTATGCGTTAGAGAAGATGAAGGCGACCTCGCCTGAAGCTATGTTCGTTGGGGATGACATCGAAGCAGACTACAAGGGAGCGCAAAGGATTGGGCTAAAGGCGTTTTTGATTGACCGTGAGGGCAAAGTTCGGGATGAGAGCGTGAACAGGATATCTAGTTTAGAAGAATTACTTGAACCTAGCGACAGAAGATAGACGGTTTCAACAGTTTTACCGTCTGGACTATGAGCGAATAAGAATACATGAAGAGGTCTTTTTCGTCGACTGGGCAATTCTTTCTTGTAGACGCTAAGATTTAGAACTCCGCGGTCTAGTGTAATCTTCAGGTTTCGGAAAGGCTTCTTTAACTCTCTCAAAACGTCTTTTAGTATCGATGCTGTGCTGCAAAGCCACAACGTCTCTTGCCTTGCTGAATCTTTCTGAGCTTCCGTCTGGTCTTTTTCTCGTAATCTTTATGCAGTCATCCACTATGCAGTTTAAGACACAAGCGCCGCAATATATGCAAAGATGTTCCGTAAGTCCGACTTCTCCCAGCTTCCAAAACAAAGCGTTTGTTGGACAAGTCTTTATGCAAAGCTTGCATTCAACACCCTTGCACGTTCTCTTGTTGATGGATATGCTTCCTTCGGCGAAGAATTCTTTTATGCCCAGCGGGGTCAGGAGCTCCTCTTTTCGCTTCTTTTTCTCTTGTTCGGCCGTTTCTGTTAGCATCTCGAACATGTCGGTGCTCGAATGTTTGCTGGGCTTGCTTTCCTTTCGCATTTGTTTCCTCTTTCGACCATGTATGACATTTGAGATGTATAATCATCGTGAATTATAATTACTTATCCCAAATATGCAACCGAGAACCAAAATCAAAGTCGAAAGGAAAAACGTTTCAGAATCGAATCTGAGAAAACAGGACTTATCCCAACAAAGGTCTCTAGTTCTCAAGAGGAAGTTTATAACCGACGTTGGTGTTTTCGTCTAAGTGCTGGTTGGGCTGAAAATGTGTGAATTCACCGTGATTCTCGATGGAAAAGAAGTGTTCAAAGAAGTGGTTTACGCTAAGATGGAGGGTGGCAAGGTGATCCTTCAGGATGTGCTTGGAGAATCTCTGCAATTTGACAACTGTAGGATCACAGAAGTTAACGTAAACTCGACGCGGCTGATTCTATCGCGCTTCTGAGTCGACTGTACTCGGGCGTCATGTGCTTTAGAATATGCGTCGTCTTCTCTTGATTTCGAAAATGGAATTGCAGAGAAGTCTGCCATGTTTTTCAGTTATTGCCTTATTCCGCTCTTTTCAATGATTTTCGGCAGGACCCATTCAAAACCGACGGCCATTAAGTGAAGCCCTGAAGCACTTGTTGTTCTGCGGATTTCGCCGATCAGGTTAGCGAAGGATTCGATGTTTTCCTCCAGAAACGCTTCCTTGCTTCTTTGTCTTGCGTTCCGGAGGCGTTGCTCCAAGTCAGGTGGAACCTTTATTCCTGGCACGAACTTGATCATCCAATCCATCATGGCTTGCGATTTGAAGGGTGCGATTCCAAGCAGGACAGGCGTTTTGAGATAGGACACTGCTTTCATGAAGTTTTCGGCTTGTTCTACGCTGTAGACGCATTGGGTTTGTATGAAATCGACTCCGAGTTTGACCTTTCTTTCGATTTTCAGAATTTCGGCCTCTAAGGGGTCAGCGTTGGGTGACGCTCCAATACCGATGTTAAACTTAGGTGGCTCTTCTATTTTGTTCCCGTTCAGGTCTAGGCCCTCGTCGACCACTTTTCTCAGCATGTAAACCAACGTTGCCGAGTCTAAGTCGAAGACCGGTTTGGCCTGTGGCATGTCGCCGACCGTTGTGTAGTCGCCCGTTATGGCCAAGATGTTCTTTATTCCCAGAGTGCCAGCGGCTAGCACGTCAGAAAGCAGTGCTATACGGTTCCTATCCCTAGTGGTTATCTGAAAAACGGCTTCTACGCACGCTTCTCTTTGGACCAGATAAGATGAAACAAGCCCGTTGAAAAACCCGAAGGCTGTAGGATTGTCCGTCACGTTGATCGCAGCAACATGGCCTTTCAAGATCTTCGCGCTTTCAATGACTTCGTGAAGATTTGTCGTTTTCATCGGTTCAAGTTCGCCCGTGAAGACGTACCTGCCGTCTTTGAGTTGCTTCATCAACTCTCCGTAGGTTTCCCTAGTCACGTTTTTCACAGGTTCCTCTTTCATCTCTGTCTTCGTTTTCTCTGTAATCGTTTCCATGGCCAGCTGTCGTGGGTGTTCGGAGATTCGGTAGTCCTTGGGTATCCTGAATTTCTTGAAGAGGTCTAGCTCGTTTCTTTCTATGAGTCTGTTGTAGATCAGAATCCATGCGCAGTCGTTTTTCCAGCCTCCTGCCTCGCATTTTCCCTTCACCTGTCCCCCGCATGGTCCGTTGAGAAGACTTTTGGCGCACCGAGTTATCGGACATATGGAGCCTGTTTCGCCCAGGAGGCATTCTCCGCATCCTCTGCACCTCTCGTGCATGGCTGCGCCGTCGCGATCTTGCGACCCGAGGAAAACTGTGTCTTGGGCAGGATAAATTGGAATGTTCGGAAAAACTTCTGCTAGGGTTTGCACTCCGACGCCGCATGCCAGAGACAGTACGGCGTCGATGTCCTTGACTTGGGGTGTTAGGGTTGTGTTGACTTCATAATTGTCACACTGTTTGCCCATCGTCGTTGGTGTGCACTTGAATTCTTTGTTCTTGAGTTTTCCACCCATTTCCACAAGCATAGTGAAAGTTTTAGCCTCTCGTAATCCTCTCGGAGGAGTCGTACAGCCATCGCAGCCCACGACCAGAATCCTCTTGTACGGTGCTAGCAGACGCAATATTTCCTCCAGAGCTTTCTCTTTTGTCACTATCATTCTTTTATAGCTCCCTTCATAGATGATGAATCTATCTTTTCCATAAATGACTTAACGTGACCGTCCAGATCTCCGGCGTTCTTCGGGGACACGAAGCACATTTCAAGTCTTTCTTCAAGGTTGACTTCGGCTAGCAGTTTTTTCAGCGAAGCGATGCGCTGCTCAGCTTCTTCGTTCCCTTTTTCCAGTTTGCACTCGTCCTTCTTGCAGGCTGCAACGAGAACGCCGTCGAAACCCAAATGGAACGCCTCGAGTATGTGCAACGTGTCCACTCTGCCCGCACACGGAAGTCCTTCAAACACGACGTTTTTGATAGCGGTTTTCCGGGGCAGGTCGAGGTTGGAAAACTCGCTCCATTGACAACCCAAAACCAGGATGACCGGTTTCTTGTTTTTCTGTCTCATTCTCGGAATAAGCGAGCGATAGTTGCGAATCTGCTGGGAGATAGTTTCGTACTCGAAACCGTCCAGCTCGATGGCAAGCGCTGGACAGACTGCCACGCAGGCTCCGCAGCCTGAACAACTCTTTAAATCTAGCTGCGGCACTTTCGAGGCTTCCATCTTTATCGCGCTGTATGGGCAGATGTAGTGGCAGTTTCCGCAGCCAATACATCGGTCGCTGTCGATGTGCGCTTTTATTGACCGTTTCGTTATAGTCAAAGTGTCTGGCTTAAAACCTAGCTCACTTAAGAGGCTCTGAACTAGGACAAGTCTGCGCGTGCCAATCATGCTTCCATCTTTGAACCGGCAATATTTATCTTCGCAGGGCATTATCGCCAGCTTGTTTATTCCTGATGCTAGTGCTTTGAACAAAAATTCTGGTGGCACGCGTCCGACGCATGGCAAAATTACGGAGACGAAATTGTCAAAGTGCCGCTTGTCTAACTCGTCCGCAGTCACTTTCTCAGAGGAACCAGTACCCCGACATGTCAGAAGCAGCTTATCTGAGCCCGTCTTGTGCATGGTTTTTCCAATGTAGCTTAATAGTGAATCAGCATTGTAATAGATTGTCTCTATCGCCGAAGCTGGGCAAGCGCTGGAACAGATGCCGCAAGCTTGGCATTTTTCGATGTTTAACTTGATTTCGCCAGCTTTTTCTTCGAACGATATGGCGTCGAAGGGACAGACGGATGGGCAAATCATGCACCTGCCACAATTGACATCACTTATTCTTACGCTTGCTTCCATCCGCATCTTTTCACTCGGATTTTCGGTCATTTCAACCCTCCTAGAACCGACTTTGGCAGGTCAATGGTGGTGACAGTTCGGTCCTTCAATCTCGGATCGTTTCAAGAAGTTTGATACCAGAGTAGGTCTTTACAGATAAATGTTACTCGATAAACTCAGACAAACTAATCAACGTGCAGTGTGAAGTCACGTTGTGAAAACAGGCCGAGAACGGGCTGTGAATATGTCGAAGAGGAAATAGAACGTATCATGGGGCGAAAAAGGATGAACGCAGCTGTTGATCAAACACGCATGAACGGAGAGATATTTCCGAGGTTCGTTGATGCGCACGTCCATCTGTCAGACAAAGAATATTCAGAATGTATTGACGAAATCCTACAGGAAGCTCGAATGGCAAATGTTGTTGCTCTGGTCTCAAATTCTGTTGACCTAAAAACTAGCATCAAAAGCCTAGAGTTGGCTGGAAAATATGCTGGCTTGGTCTATGCTGCACTGGGAATCCAACCTGTAAGCGTTGAGCACCTGGCTGAGGAGGAGCTTGAAAGAACGCTGAACTTGATTTCGAAGCAAGAGATGAACAAAGCAATGGTTGCCATTGGCGAGATAGGTTTGGACGCAAATCATATGAGCACTTGGAATGATCAGCTGAGGGTCTTTGATGAAATGCTGCACTGCGCTGAAAGAATGAGATTGCCTATCATAGTCCATTCAAGGGGTGCTGCTGAACAGGTGATAGATAGGCTTCCATCATACAATTTGGTGAGAGTTCTGCTTCACTTTTTCACCGGCCCAGCTGATGCGTTGTCCAAGGCTATTGAGAATGGTTACTACGTCTCAGAGGGACCTGCGGCTGTGTACTCCGAAGGAATACGTGAAGTCGTGAGAAAAGTTCCGATAACGAACCTGCTGACTGAAACCGATGGGCCTGTGCGTTTCTACAAACCGCCTTTCAAAGGGAAAAGGACCACGCCGGCTTTTATCCCTGAAGTTGTGAGGGCGATCGCAAAAATCAAAGAGACGAGTGAACAGAGTGTTGCTGAGAAGATAGCCGGCAACTTTGATCAGTTCTTCACGTTGAAACTGAGCGTACCAAGGTAAGTCTATGTTCCCAATGCTAAGGAGGAAAGCGGCCAAATTCGGTTTTTCTGAATTGAATATTGCAGTTCCGAGTGTTAGGTCCTTGTCCGTTTTCTCCTGGTCAGCATTGTTGCAGTCATCGTGGAAGCTATGAGTGCTGCAATCAAAGTAGTCATGAATGGGAATTCAGGAGCGACTGTTACTGGAGACTGTAGTGTAACCGTGTTGTCATCTGTGCTAACTTCGTATGGAACTGTGCTTGCTGTTGCCTTCAGCGTGTAGTTGCCGAGGAAGACTCCTGTCGTATTCCAAACGAAGGTCAGAATTTGCGACTCGCCTGTTTCTAGAGTCACATTTTGCAAGCCTATCTCGACGGAATCATAATATAGCGTTACGTTGAATGTCTCCGTGTAGTTGCCAGGGTTAGATGCTGTTACGTTGACAGATATTGTTTGGTTCTGTTGAATGAGCGTTTCTTCTGGCACTATACTGACCACTGCTACGTCATGGACGGGCATTACGAAGAAGATTTTCACGTCCGTCGCGTTCGCGTTTCCCAGACTGTCGAAGAAGTATATTTTCCACGCTATTGCAGCGGAAGAGATCGTCTCGTTGCACCAAGTGAACTTCGCCGTCACCCAAGTGTTTGAAACCTCTCCAAGATCCTGCGGCTCTGTCAATGGCCACCTGACATATTCCACTCCCTGCTCTGAAAAACTATTGTGCAAGTTGTTGTCGCAGAACATCGGCCAATCACCCGAGCCGGGGCCTATATTGAAGGCGTAGAGGCCTGCATCGTTCGTGATGAACACGCAACCGTCGCCGATGCTGGGGCTCCCAAAGCCATAACTGTCAGGGCTCCCTAAGCCCAAATTGTAGGACCAGAGCACTCCGCCGTCAGTCTCGTTTATCGCGTAGAACGTTCCGTTCAGGGCTTGACAGTAGATGGCCCCGCCTGCCAATGCTGGGCTACAGTACGTGAGGTTTTGCAGAGTTCCGTCGTGAAGCGGTACGGTCTGCCAAAGTTCGGTTCCTGTTGCCAGGTCGAAAGCCCACATAGTCAAATTGCTGGGAATGAACACTTTGCCATCGTGAACCAGCGGAGTTCCCGTGCTTCCTTTTCCCTCAAACCTTCGTACGACCTCTCCATTTGTCTCGTTTAACACGTAGGTTGACCAGGATCCTCCAGTGTTGAATACAGCCTGAACGATCATCCCATCATAGATCACTGGCGACGAGTCCCATGACGCTCCACAGTTTTGCTTCCATACCTGGTCTCCTGTCGTCGCGTTTAACGCGTACTGACCTGGTGGGTTGTAAACTGAAATGAAGACCATGCCGCTGTCATAGGCTACGGAGCCCACGATGTTTCCTATGTCTTTGCGCCACAGCACGTCTCCGTTGGTCTTGTTTAAAGCGTAGACTCCGGAACCAGAGTTGTAAGACGTGTCGTAGGACGTCGTGTAGTATACATATTCGCCGTTAACCAGTGGCGAGCCAACCCAAGTGTTGTTGTTTGGCTCTATGAACTGCCAGATCTCTTCTCCGTTGGTCCTGTTGAGTGCCATAGCTCTGGCGAAGGGCGTGGGTTCTTCGTTCGGTCCCATACATTCTCCAACGTAAACAACGTCACCATCTATGCAGGGAGACCCATCGCATTGCCTGACGGTGGTGTTCCAGATTATGGCGCCGTTCGTGGCGTTCACTGCGTAAAGTTTGTTGTCTCCTTTGGAAGGAGCGTAGAGTACGCCGTCCATGTAGGTCGCTGTGCCGAAGTTGTCGAACCCGAAGACAGTGTTCTGTACCCACAGAAGTGCGCTCGTTGTCTCATTTCTCCAAGTTCCTGTTTCATTCGTGGAAAGAACAGCCTTCTGCAGGGAAGATGTGTCCATGCCGTCTGCTTGCAAAGTGACGTATCCACCTTGCGGGATTATCAGCGCACCTTGCTGCTGGTTTCTCCATTGTGGACTGTTATTCATGCTCAAGCATCCTTTGACTAGACCAGCCGCCAGTACAACAACTAGCACGGAAATGATGCTGAAAAGTGCAAATAGACATTTGCGCAAACTCGCGCCTTCCCTTAATAGACTTGATTCAACTGAACACTATTTATTCCTGTCGTCGCGTCAGATGGCTACCTTCTTAGTCCAAAATGTGCTCTAAAACGAAACTTTGTGTGCTCATTGAATAGACTGGGAACATTCACGTTTTCTTCTTGTCCTCTTTGAAACAGTATTCCCTTATGCTCCACAAGTCTGCCGCCGTTGTTCAAACCTTTTCGAACCTTTGGGTCCTTGCGGCCGCTTGAGGATTGAGGTTTTGAATTTTGACATTGAGAAAAGGGGCGATTCACGTGTTTTTGTTATAAAGAGGCAAGTTGGTCGGCGCGCTCTAAATGGCTCCGGGCAGGATAACCCATGGGTTGTTACCCTAAATGTTATTAGGGCTCAGGCGAAATATCTTCGTATTAGGTGCCCGTTTTGGCGTCTCATCCGGTCTTGAACATTTTGAACGTTACAAAGTATTACGGAAAATTCAAGGCTTTGGACTCTGTTTCCTTCTCCGTAGACAAAGGTTGGGTGTACGGGTATCTCGGACCAAACGGGGCCGGCAAAACAACCACTATAAGAATTATGCTAGGTCTCCTCAAGCCAAATCAAGGGGAAGTTCAGATAACAGGTGCAAATCCATCCAAAGACCCTGTTCAGGCGTTCCGGTCTGTTGGGTATGCTTCGGAACTTCCAACGCTTCAAACTTTCTTCACTGCAGAACAATTGCTTGACTTTATGGGCAAAATGTTTGGGTTGTCCACGCAGACTAGGAAGGAAAAGACTCGGCAACTCCTCGACCTTGTCGGTTTGAAAGAGTGGGGCAAAAAGAAGATTGGAACCTACAGCAAAGGAATGGTTCAGAGGCTGTCTGTAGCCCTTGCCCTCATCAACGATCCAATGGTTCTGATTATGGACGAGCCAACTATAGGTATGGATCCAGAGGCCGCAGTTCATTTCAGAAGCCTTTTCATGAATCTCTCAAAGGAGGGCAAAACCATCTTTATATCATCTCACCTCTTGGACGAGGTTCAACGAATCTGCACTCACGTTGGAATGATAAACAAGGGAAAGATCGTTTTCAGCGGTCCAATTGAACAGGTCTTGGAAGCCTTCACTCAGCAATGGGTGGTGGAAGCCGAGCTTGAAAAAGTAACCGAAAGCATAGTCTCAAGTCTTAGGGCGCTTGAGTCTGTGAGCGATGTGAAGGTGGACGGAAACAGACTAGTGATAGAGCTTAAGGAGAAAAAAGATGTGAGAGGCGAGATCTCTTCAGAAATCTTCAGACAAAAAGGCGTGTTACTAAGCCTAAACCTCCGTAAGGTTACGTTGGAAGACGCTTATCTCCAAGCTCTAAAGGGAGGTCAATAGCATGGGTGCCCTTAGAAGAGTTGGTGTGATTGCTGGGTACGAGTGGAGGAGAGCCTTAGCTAAGAAGAAAATTCTCGCTCTCATAATTCTGGCCGTAGCATTTCAAACACTGGTAATGGTTGGAGAGCACGCGTTGTTTGCAGAGGGTTTCTTCACGACTGAAGTGTCCCTAATATGGATTACCGGCGTGGTAGAAGGTGGCTTGTTTGTTGAGTTGATAGCCATCATAGTTGGCGGCGGTTCAATGTCTGAAGAATATGAACATGGAACGGCTGACATATTGCTCTCCAAACCCATTAAGCGGGTTGAGTACATGTCTGGGAAGTTCTTGGGCGGATTCTCCTTGTTGGCCATGGTTGAAGCCTTGATAACCTTTGTAGGCGTTGTCCTTTCACTCGCGTTCTTTGGTGCACAGAGCGGCCTGCAATTTGCTCCGATAATGTTTTTGGCCATTGTATATTCTTCTCTCATTTTCTTCTGTTTATCATTCATGTTCAGCGAAGTCTTCAGAGGAACCACTCTCGCAATCCTGTTGGCCTTTGCAATATACATCGCCTCATCAGTCATAAGCCCGATCTTAACCTTTCTCTACGGCACAAGCGCGCGGGCTCTTCCAACGTGGGCAGCAACAGAGTTCCTGTCGCTTGTCATGAGTGAACTGATAACTGGTTCCAGTGTGCTTCCTGCAGGTGACCTTGGGGCTCTTGCCCAAGCGTCATTGATCATAGCCGTCTACGCGATCGTATTCACTCTAATAGCAGCTTACAGACTCCTCAAGTCCGATGTTACAAAGAAAACGGACTGAATTCGCACTAATGCCACATGAGACACATTGCGCGCTGGCTTGTCCCTAAATTAGCTTAATGGTAGCGCGCGCGCTGAAACCCATGTTCCAAAGCACTTGATCACCCATCAACAGCACCTTCACATTTGAAGACATTGAACTTTATTCAGATGAAAATTTATGGATAGAAAAAAGGGATTTTTGGCGGGCGACCGTCACAATCTATCGTCTTTGTCTGCCAGTGTATGCATTAATCGCACCAGCAGTTGAACATCTTTCGGCTTATGCCAGTAGTTCCACCTGCTCTTGCAACCAGTTCTTTAAATTCGTTATCCTGTTTCGCTAAATATGCAATGATACAACCGGCACACAGAAGCAAACCTGCCACAAGAAAAAGGGTTACCGAAGTAAAGGATGATAGGTGAATGTTTGCCAGAAAAAACGCTGCCAAAAGAACATATAAGGTTAATGAAGCTATCATTAGTGCTCTACCCGCCATCAGTCGTCCAACCACCTTTGTCACCTCCACCAGAAACCAACTGGCCATACATCAGTGTGCCGAAGATACTGGCCAGGCCATACAGCAATATACCACCATTGCCCAAGATGTTGCCAACCCAGGATTCTCATCTTCAGATGTTTCCTCCCCCTCCATGAAAAGGATAATAAGGTTGATAGTCTCTGCGCTTTCCAACAGCGTCCATAATCACGGCTCCAATCGCCATCAGAACGGGCAACAGTAAGAATCCAATGACGCCTCCAAGAACGCCGCTGGGAAAGATTTTGAAGGCAAGATCCAGATATACGATGCAAGTCCAGGCGGCCATGCCCACAAGCGCGCCAACCCCAAGGAAAGCTATGCGTAAAATGCGTATCTCCAACCTTCTTTTCCAAACCCGCGATGTGAGATAGACTCCCAACAAAAGGCTAAAGAATGTGAGCATTATGGAAGAGATATCTAACGTCGGAGCTTCGGGAAAAAGAAATTTTATGGCCAGCAGCAACAACGCCAATATTACAATCGATATAACACAAGAGCGCCAAGGAAAGGGAAAGGAATCAGGGTTTTTGGCGCGCGTTGCTCTTATTCTTTGATGGCTCGGCAAAGTGGGTTCTTTTGGAAGCCAGCCTCGAATACGGTTCTCCAAATATTTCTTAGGATTCATGTATTCAAACAACCATTTCATATTGAAAGAGGCAACTGGTAGTTTCTTCGTTTGCCTATCCTATCACCTATAAACGCTCCTGTGATTAGAATTCCAATTATAACTATGATGTTAAACCAGCCCATAAGCCAGCCAGTCACATAACGTCCAAGAAAGACTGCGTAGGCAACACTAATGACGAAGCCAAACGGTGTAATGCCCAACAGTACATACAAGGCTCTGTTTATCCTGAACGAAGGTTTTACTCGAATATAGTATGCAATGCCAATGCAAATAAAAGCAAAAACTGTCCCGATAACTACTTGCTGGAGGGGCATGTGTAAAGCAAAGAAGGCAAGGATTCCCGAAGCTAAGGTTAAAATCACTACAGCTATCCATAAAGGTCTCCACCAGATAGGCTTTGACATCTTACGCAGATACAGTGTGACTGAATCTTTTGGAAGCCAGCCTCGAATGCGATCTTCCAAGTACTTCTTCGGATTCATAATTCTGCATCCGGAACCAACTTACGGAATACTATACGGGCCAGCTTGGCTGGGTGAATCGTTGTGGCGTCTTCTATTTCTAAGTCTCTTTCTTTGGCTATGTCGAGCAAATACTCTCTGGTCTGCTTGAGGAAGTCTTGGTTGGTTTCTTCTTCGGGGTTATTGTGCCAGTACCACACTTTGATTCCGTGGCTTGTGGTGTAGGTGACAACAGCTTTCCGTTTAAGGACTGGATGATAACCAATGAGTAACGCTTCTTTTGGGTGCAATTCTGTTACTTGGAGATCGTTGACCCGCGCAACCTCCATCAGCGCCTTGGATAGTTTTGCTTCTGCTGTTTGTCTGGTCTGGTTGACGTACTGCCTACTGGTCTTAAGCCTATCCGCAACATCAGCTACGGATAGCCCTTTGCTTGTCAAAGACCAAACGATTTTTTGCTTTTGGCTAAGTGGCGAAGCAAACAAGTTTATCCCTTCGAGACTATTCAGTAAATAGTTATATATTTACAAATATTTAAGATTTACGCGCAGGGGCGCGCGCTACGTTTTGCAAGCAGTAGTTTTTCTCGCGCGCGCAGATTGCTACGATGTAAAGGTTCCGGTTCTTCCTTGCTTCTAGTAAAGCGTGTAAAATCAAGGCCTCCGTGTATGCTGCGCTACCAAGAGCGTGCCTCATCCGGTATTAAGCTTAAATCTATGTCGCGTATCCTCGGTTGGCCTCTCCCGTTTGTTCATGTTTTTCATTACTTCTCCAAAATCTGCAACCAGATTGGCGTTTAAGAATGGAAGGCGCGCTTATCGGGCCATCGCGCACTCTAGACTCTATGTTGGAAATGAGGCCACAGCCACCCACAGCACTCCTCGCGTGGCCGCTGGAGAGTCGCTACTAGTGCTTGCCGCAAAAGAAACGGAGGGGGGTAGGTGTGTTGGACGAGTGAAAACGCGAAACAGGGGATGTTGTTGCTCTCAAATCTTGTTCAGCACCTTCGACTAGTGGAAAAGCAATGCGATGAGAGGCGCAAGGCCTAAAGCCACTGGGAAGGGTAAACCGGGAAATATCCCCCTTCTTTCTAGCATCTTGAGGGCTAAGAAAGCTCCGATGAGGACGCCTGTGATCGAGACAATGCAGAGGGCAGGGCCTGCGTTGGACAGAACAAGTGCCGTGAGCATAGAATAAAAGGTCAGGTCGCCCAGCCCGATTTGGATATCCCTGAAAGAAACGCTTAGGCCGCGGAGCTGTTCGAGTCCAGTCTGGGCTATTTTTCCGACTGGTCCGCGGTAGACGGCGAAAACGTCGTAAGCAGCCAGAAAACTCAGGATCAAAACTGAGCTCAGTATGGGAATTGATATTCCTAGGAAGGCGCCGAGAGCTCCGCCGAGCAGCAATATTGCCAAGCTGTAGCCTCTGCCGCGTGCTCGAAAGACTGCTAGGTCGGCTAACACAGTGATGGGCACTGCGAGGACTAAAACGAGCACAGTGGTGTAGGGAACGTCGAAGATCGATAATGCAGCGTAGAGATACACCGATGAAAGCAGGAAGGCTGCGGCTGTGATGGCGAAGCCCGTGATCAGAGTGACCAACCTGAGGTTCCTGCGTTTCAGCAGCAGGTATATCAGAGTGGCGCCGACTGCTGCGAGAACGACGAAGTAAAGTCCGTTGCTCAGTGAGCCTTCGGTACTCTCTGGAAAAGGCGTGACCGCGTAGAGGGATACCGGTGCGATCAGCACTATTGCGGCGCAGAAGACTCCGACAAGTAGGCTTGCCGCTACTGGTAGCAAGTCAATGGGTTCTGCTCTAAACTTTTCCTTCATGGTTCTTACCAAGTCCAGTTATGGCTGCTTCTGCTTTGGCTGAGCATCTGCCGCAGAACAAGCTGTGTTTCACGTCCGTTTCGTAGATAGAGTTGGAAAAGTGCATGACGCAGAACACGTTGGAACAGTGCTCTAAACCCAAAGTGTGTCCAAGCTCGTGAACCGCCTCCTTCACGCTTCTCTCATGAAACAGTTGCTCGTTTGGGAGGTCTCCGTAGTAATCTGGTCTGAGTCGCCACAGCGAGATCAACGCTGCTCTTCCATCGCAGTCTGCTTGTCCGAAGACAAAGTTCAACCTTGGAACGAAAACGTCAACATCAGCAACCCCGAGAACCCGGTCGAAGCGACTCTTCTCAGCGTAGCTTCTCACTTTCCTCAGAATAACGTCCGAACGGTGCTGCTTTCTCGCCTCGTCGAACGCTTTTTCAGGCAGTGGAATCTGCTCATCGATCATCATGCACCTTGTCTGCGTGAAAATCGTGCTGATGCTCTCCTGAATCCTTTTTGTGGTGTCAGAATCAACCTGGCCTACGCGCAAGACTCCGATTCTCATCTTCCCTGTTCTCTCTAAACCTTGAATGTCTCGCCGGTCTTCGGCGCCGTAGCTTCAAGTCCCAATTCGCTCCGTGCCCATTTTGCCAAGAGTTCACAGTTTCCCTCTGCCCCGTGAACTACGAAGACCTTCGGTTTTCCGCCGAGTCTCTTCAACGCTTCTCGAAGCTCGCTTGCTCCGCAATGGGATGAAAAATCAAAGTGCTCAACGCGAGCCTTGATCTTCCTCATCTTCCCGTCGATGACACATATACGCTTCTCAAGCAGCTCCTTTCCAGGTGTTCCCGGAATCTGGTAGCTGACCAGAAACACCGCATTCTCTGACCTCTTCCCGATCTTTGAAGTGTAAAAGACAGCAGGGCCACCCTTAAGCATACCAGCGGGCGAGATGATGACGCCGGGCATTCTCGTGGCTTTTCTCCGGTCTCTCCAACCCTCAACCCAGTTGGTCGCGTGAATGGCATCAGAAAAGGCTCTCTCGTCCCTGAGAAACTGCGAGTAGTTCATCATCACCCTGCTCACTTCACGGGCCATCCCGTCGATCGTGACTGGGTGTTCAAAGTGGTGAGCTGCCAAAACGCAGGCCAGCTCCTGAGATCGGCCGACTCCGAAGGCTGGAACCAAGACTACGCCGCCTTTTTCCACGACTTCTGTGCATCCGTCCACGAAACGTTTTTCCAGCTCCGAGCGTTCAGTGTGGTCTTCGTTTGCATAGGTGCTCTCGATTATCACGGCATCGAGGTCTCCGTAATTCATTTTTGCACCTTCAAGCAGTCTCGTGTTCATGATGTTGAAGTCGCCGGTGTAAAGCAGCCTCTTACCTTCAGCTTCGATGAGCGTCTGCGTGCTTCCTGGGATGTGTCCGGCGTTCTTAAACTGGAACGCCATGTCTCCGACTTTCTGTTCGGTGTCGAAGTCTACGTGTTTGCTGTTCTGCATCATCGACTTGAGTTCCAAGAATTCAAACGGCAGGTAATAGCTGGACAGGTGAATGAAGTCTGATATCAACAGCTGATTCAGCTCCATGGTCAGCCTGTTTGTGTAGAGCGGTTTCTTTCCCTGAATGTAAAATATGGGAATAGCACCTGAATGGTCCAGATGACTGTGGGAAAGAATTATTCCATCAACATCCTTCGGCGGTATGTGCCTGGGAAACCCAGGTTCATGGTCCAACATTGCTCCGTAGTCAAGCAAAACCTGAGTTTTTTCGGTCTTAACCGTTATTGCTATCCTGCCAACTTCCTGGGTCCCACCCAGAAATCCAATCTGTAGCTGTCCCATTTCTTTTCAACCGCTGTCTCAGTAAACATGCCTGTGCTGTTTTAAAAGCGTATTGACTTTCCAGTCGAAAAAGGTTTCACCAAACCCTTCTCAATAGCCTTGAGAACCTCATCAACATCCAAAGAAGCTTGAATTTCATTACGAACAGTCCACAGTTGATCGACGTTGTGAGCGTCGCTGCCCGCAACGCCGGGGAGACCCATTTCTTTAGCCAAGTTTTCAGCAAGCTTATTCGCGTGAAGCGATGTGGAGCCGTTCAGAGTCTCTATGGCGTCGACAGCGTAGGTCTTGGCTGAGTTTCCCAGACCGTACTCTCTATACGGGTGCGGAACAATGACCACACCGTCTTTTGCTTCAGCAAAACTGATCACGTTATTGACGTCCCAGGGTTTGGGAGGAGCTTCATCTGTGCCCAAAACTATTAAATCGCCCAGTGGTGTGCCGATTTCGATCCCCGGAATTACAAGAATGTCCGAATACGCAGAGGCCAATTCTTGGACCTTGTGATAGCCTTCGACTGTGTTGTGATCAGTTATGGCTATGACTTTGATTGATTGGTGAGAGTAAAGCTGGTCTACCAGCGATTTCGGGTTTATTGAGGAATCCAATGAGTATTTTGTGTGTATATGCAGGTCGGCTTGGATCAAGCTTGTTTCCTCAATTTCTGCGCAGAATTTTCTCTAAGAGCGTCAGCAGGGCTTCTTCTTGCTTTTCGTTAGTGTTGAAGCATTGAAAACTCACTTTTCTTTTCAAGCAGGCTTTTCTGGACGCTTTCAGGATCGATTTTCCCCAATTTTCGGAGTCGTTGAGCAGTATGACCATTTCATAACTATTGTGTGCAATATACTCGGCTACTTGGTCTGCAACGTAACTCGCCGTTTGCGGGTCGGG
This sequence comes from Candidatus Bathyarchaeota archaeon, assembly GCA_963707955.1. Taxonomy (GTDB): domain Archaea; phylum Thermoproteota; class Bathyarchaeia; order Bathyarchaeales; family Bathycorpusculaceae; genus DASPPK01. The sequence goes on from OY970176.1 coordinate 1,971,176, forward strand.
AGGAAGAACGGTCTCATACTGCGAAAGCGGATAGACCTCGTCGAGCTCGTGTGGAACTATGCCGAAGGGGGCAGCGTAGAAGCACGCGTGGACCTTGCTTTGCTTCGCCCCCAGCTTGTCGGACAGTTGACTTCCAAGTTTCCTGAAATCTCTGGACTTGTGAAAAGGCTTCATTCTGGTTTGAGGTACGAGCAGCAGAATGCTTGAGCCCGGAGGCGCGTATCTTCCTGCAAGTCTCTTCCTGTGGCGAACAACTTCTGGTCTGGTCAAGTCAACGTAGTCGAAGAAGAAGAGTCCGCTGTTTTTCACCTCAGGATCATTCTTTTCGATGAAATCTTTGTATTTTCCCAGTCTTCTGAATGCCTGAAGGAGCGAAGGGTGTCCGTGTGCGCGCATCTCCAAGTGTTCCCAAAGTCTGCCGTCCTTTATTGCCTGCTTCACGCGCTTCATCTCGGCGGCACAGACATGGAGGTTGTGTTCCGCAAGGAACACTTGCCTGTCGGTTGAAGGCATCTCGGATACCTCTTTCGGGGTTGTTCTTGTGCATCTTGGACACGCACATGGGAAATACTCCAGCTCTTCAAGCCTTGCTGTGCCCGTCTCCGTCATGTAACGATTTTCTTTTGCGAACAGGGAGTAAGCTGCTGAGTCGAAGAAGTCGCATCCGAGGGCCACTGCCAGAGCGAACATGAAGGGGTGCCCTGCCCCGAAAAGGTGGAGGGGCCGCTCAACGGGTAAGTTCATCTTCGCAGCCATTATCATGTCAACCAAAACGTCAAACCTGTAGCGTTCCATAACTTCGGTGGGGCTTCCCAGCGCGTTTATCTCGAACGGCAGCTTTCCCATCGCTTTTGCCGATTTGGCCACGAGGTCTAGGTATCTTCCTCCTTGAACTGGGCCGACCCAGAGAATGTCGTCTCTAGTTTTCTGTTTGAAAAAGTCCTTTGCACGCTTCGACGTTTCTTTCACAGTCTCGCTTGCATCTTTTTTCGTCACCTTCCAACCTGTCGGTATGTCCAGTATCGTGGCGATGTCTGAACCTATCATCTCTTGGTACTCAACGATTTCTTTCGGGGTTACTTCCACGTCTCCGTAGACCAGGATCTGGTACGCCCCAGAATCAGTCATCACCGTTCCTTTGAAATCCAGAAATTCGTGCAAACCGTTTTGTGCGGGCTGGTTCTGTGAGTGTTTTTTCAGTATGTAAGCGTTGGTTATCAGGGCCTCAAAGCCAAACTCTTCACGGATCTTTCTCGGAGAGATCGGCTGGATTGTCGGGTTTACCACTGGAAAAAGCAGGGGAGTCTCGATTGTTCCGCTCTTTGTTCTGAGTCGGCCGACCCTTGCAAGCAAAGCTTTTTCTCTGATTTCAAAGGACATCATCAGACCTTACACAAGACTGACAGGCACAAATATAAAAAACATTCACCACATACCATTATCGCTTAGGCTGTGTGGTTTGAGTATGAGTCTGAACAAGGTTGTTAAGGAAGAGATTTCCGGCAACGTGGCTAAGTCGTTTGTGGCGCAGATCTCGCGTTTCCACAGGATTCAGGCTTCCACCATGTTTCATGAAGCCGCAGAGTACGTGAAGAGCGAATTGGTAAAGATGGGCTTGAACGATGCCACTATCGAACAGTTTCCTGCTGATGGAAAGAAGAAGTACTGGACGTACACTTCACCAGTCGGCTGGACGGTCAAAAGTGCTGAACTTCGCCTTATCGAGCCTCAAGAAAAGCTGATCGCGACATATGAGGATGTTCCTCAATGTTTACACACCTGCAGTAGCGCGACGCCGCCGGAAGGGGTCACGGCGGAACTCGTTGACGTTGGAGCAGGAATCAAGTCGGCGGATTACGAAGGAAAAGATGTGAAAGGAAAAATCGTGCTGGCAACAGGCAGAGCCAGACGAGTACATGAGCTGGCCGTCTACGAGTACGATGCTGCTGGCGTTATTACTGACACGATAACCTTCGAAATGCCAGACGTCAGAGAAAGCGTAGACATACCCGACGCGCACGCGTATCAATCGATCTGGCCAAGCGCAGACGAACTTCCAAAGGTGAAATTTGGCTTCTCCCTGAGTAAACGACAGGGAAATCATCTTAGGGCCCTGCTGAAAGGCGGCAAACCAGTAAAGCTGAAAGCAACCGTGGACGCGCAGCTGTTCCCCAGCAACTTGGACGTTGTGACCGCGACCATTCCTGGCGTGTCAAAGCCAGACGAAGAAGTATTCTTGATTGCACACCTGTGCCATCCGAAGCCCAGCGCTAACGATAACGCTTCCGGCAGCGGCCTCCTTCTTGAAGTTGCCAGAACCATTATAGCCTTGATCGCCAAAGGCAAGATTGAAAGGCCAGCTAGGACGATACGTTTCATCTGGGTTCCTGAGACCTTCGGCTCAATAGCCTATCTTCACGGCCACGAAGACTTGCCGCCGAAGCTGGTTGCGGGGATAAACTTGGACATGGTCGGCCAAGACCAAGAGTTGTGCAAGTCCACGCTTAACCTTGACCGCACTCCAGACTCTCTGCCTTCGTACCTGAACGATTTCGTTTTCAGCCTCATGGAAGAATCGGTGAAGGAATTTGATTCATCTTCGGCCTTCGGTTCAACATCCACGTTTCGCTACGCTACGGGTGCTTTCAGCGGGGGAAGCGATCACGCGGAATTCACTGACTCCACCATAGGCGTCCCGTGCATCATGCTGTTGCAGTGGCCTGACCTCTACTACCACACAAGCATGGACACTATCGACAAAGTCAGTCCTGACAGTCTGAAACGTGTTGGATGGATCGCAACGGTTGCAGCCCTGACACTCGCAAGCGCTGGAGGGGAAGAAGCGTTTCTGTTGGCAACGCAGACGGCCTCAAGAGGCATCGGGAGAATCGAAGAAACTGGACGCGAAGCAGTTGAGACGATGTTCGAAAAGAAAAGGGATCAGAAGCTCAAAGACAAGCCAGAGGAACTGGCTAAGGAACTGGTGAAAACGGCGCAGCGCTACGAGAACAAGATAGAGCATCTTGTCCTGCGCGAGCAGCAAGCAGTCAAATCGGTGACGCGGGTTGGACAGACCCAAGAGTTGAAGGCGCTTCTAGACGAATACTGCAAGGACGTTGCAGATTTCGGCAAGAAGGAAGTTGCGAGGATTCTTCAAGCCTTAAACTTCGTTGCTAAAACCTGGGCATTGACACTTCCAGTCACGGTTGAAGCAGAGGACACGAAGAATGAGCTGAGGAAGTTAGTTCCCAAGAGACTCTTCAAAGGGACGCTTGATTTCGAAGCTGTCAGAAAAGGCTTGAGCGAAAAAGAGTTTGAGTGGTACCGGGAAATCGACGAGAAAGACCGTGAATTTAACAGGAAAGCAGCTGAAATTCTAAACTTCATGGATGGAAAACGAAGCTTAAACGAAATTCTGAATGCCGTATCCGCCGAATACGGTGAGACTGATCCAGAATACGTGTTGAAGTTTCTGCGAGACTTAGAAAAGATGAGCCTCGTCGCCTTCCAATAGTCACAGGTCGTCCTGCTTCATCAAAACACACTTATACCGTTATTCTTCATCTACTACGCGTTCACGTGAGCACCAAGGATATGATAAGATGGTCTGCGCGGTTGAAGTCTTCGAGAAGCCGAAGCTTCGAGATCCAGTGTTGATTGAAGGGTTGCCAGGGATAGGTTTTGTGGCCAACATCGCTGGTCTGCATTTGATCCGTGAGTTGAAGGCTGAACGTTTCGCCGAGATTCATTCTTCGGCCTTTCAAGATCTCGCGGTCACAGTTGAGAATGGGAGGACGCGGTCACCTGTGAACGAACTTTACTATTACAAGGGCAAAGACGGTGAGCGTGACATCATCGTTTGGTATGGCAACACTCAGGCCTTGACGACTTCGGGGCAGTATGAGCTTTGCGGTCGTGTTCTTGATGTTGCCAAAGAGTTGAGCTGCAAGTACGTGATAACCTTGGGTGGGTACAGGCAAGAAGAAGTCAAGACGCCTCCGCAGATGTACTGTGCCGCGTCCGACCATGAAACTCTGGAGGAAGCCCTGGCCCTTGGGACCAAAATAATGGTCGGGGAAATATTCGGAATCGCTGGCATCATGGTGGGGTTGGCCAAGCTTCGAGGCGTGAAGAGTTTCTCGCTTCTCGTGGACACTTTGGGCACGCATCCGGATGTGAATGCGACGCGCACCTTACTGTCAGCTTTGAACAAGTTTTTGAGCATGAACATTGACCTTTCAAGGCTAGACACGGCTGCAGAAGAGACTAAGAAAATACTTGAATCCTTCGGCCTTATCAGAAATGTTGCAGAAGAAAAGAAGAGAGAGGAACAGCAGTTCCGCTGGTTTATCTAGCTCTTGCCCTTAGCTTCACCCATGAATTGATCGTAGACCTTCTGTACACGCTCAGCAGCCGGACCTGAACCTTCCACAACGCCTTTCTCAGTTATCTTAACCTTGTCCATAACCCAGATGAAACCCTTGTCTTCGTAAAGCCTAACCATGGTTGGAAACACTTTTTCAAGGCGATCAGCCAGCGCCTTCAGGTCAAAAGGCCTTTCAACGGTCAGTATCTGAGACACGGTGTTCCCGTTTACGAAAACTCTGTGAAGTATCTTTCCTTCATCATCCTTTGCCTCTGAAAGACACAGGCTCAAAGTGTCTGGGTTGATGCCGATCAAATTGCCGCTGAACTTCTTTCCACTCGCGGTCACAACTATCACGTTCTTGTCTGCTAACGCTGACACTTCAGTGAAAAATTTTCTCTGCGCCACTGACAATTCTGAACATCCACCTTACCAAAATGAATCTGTGAAAGGTCTATTTAAGATCTATAGAACTCAACTTGCAACGCAGCTCTCCCCGTTTCTAGCGCGCATGCTTGTTCCTAAATTCCCAGATTTCGCTCAAGAGGGAGGCATGACGTTTCTCGATGGTTACCGTCACGGTTCGGCTCGGTTCTTGCTTGCTCACACCCTCCCCCCCCGGGTATCCTATATGATCCAAATATGATTGAAGAGGAGAATGAGTAGCGCAAACTGCTTCTGAAAGAATTCAGGAACGCGCTAGCGCGGTTCTTCTTGCAAGCTATCCACAAAACTGAAAGACTGACGCGCGCGTTTCCTATTGTGGTGACTGCATCTTTCCCCTTCGCTGGTGAGCTCGCACCGACATTCCAAGTTTTGTTCTAATGATTTTACTTCTCCACTTTTTGCTCTGACTGAATTTTGGTTCGGCTAGCGCTCGTTAGCTAGCTCTGAAATCTTCTGAAACCAGAAGACGAAGTGACAGTAAAATGCATTACACTTTCACTAATCTTGCCGAGACTCTCTGGGAAGTGTTCGACACGCGTCTTGCTTCAGATCCGCGCAAAGTCAGTGGGGCCTTTCTCAACGCCTGTGTGCTGTACTAGTATCCTAAGGGGGAGGGGGAGGGTGGAATAGACGAGGTCAAAACGCGAATACAGGTATGTAGCATTTCTAATTCTGGGCAGAAAGTGAAAAGATCCGTGCAGCCCTTATTTGATGCTGATGTCTTCTGAAAGGTAAGCGAGGTCGAATGGTTTAGTCAGTGTCCCCGTTTTCAAACTCACGATAAACGACTGAACATCCGTTATGAAGTCTGAAAACTTGGCCGTGTAGTCTCTCATGAAATCTGCGTATTTCGAGTAGTCCCTGTGAACCGACACCATGACCGCATCCTTTCCCAAGCCTTCTCCGTCGGAGGCGAAAAGAATGTTGGCATGCTGCATCGTCCACTTCTTTGCCAAGTCAAGCTTCCTTTCAACCTCTTCTTCTCCGTATGCCCTCGCCTTTGCAAAAGTTATGGCCAAGATTTCGTAGCCGACCTTTTGGAACTCGGGGACGATCGTGTAACTTCTGATGTAGTCTTCCAGCAGCTTTCTGTTCCTCGTCACAGTCGGCTGAGACGTCCCGATTGCTCGGGCCAGTTGCCTGTCGCTTCTCCTTGAATCTCGGACCAACTCGCGCAGGAGCTTGTCCATTTTCTCTTCTTTCATGCGTCTTCGAGGCAAAAACAGTGTACAAGCCTTTTATCGTTTTCGGCGCACGGGTCCTCAAGTCTCGATGGTTCAGGTCCTTTTTTCCAAGTCTTGCTTCAGCAGCACAACGCTCTTAGGCGGGAGGTCCCGTGAGACCAGAACGTTCGGGCCGACCCAGCTGTCGTTTCCAACCTTTACGCCCGGCATGAAAAGCGCGTTTATCCCGGTCTTCACGTTGTCGCCGAAGAGTACTCCAAGCTTTGTTCTTCCGGTGTCCACAACCTTGTCTTTCACCATCATCCTGACCGTTTCAGCGTCAAGCCGATAATTGGCGGTTATCGTGCCAGCAGCGATGTTGCAGTTTTCACCGACTACGCTGTCACCGACGTATGACAAGTGGCCTATGTGCGTGCCGTCCATCACGATGCTGTTCTTAACCTCGCAGGCGTTTCCCACCCGCACCCTTTTGCCGACGCTCGTGTATGGTCGTATGTAGCAGTTTGGTCCCACATCGCTCTCTTCATCGATGTAGGCTGGGCCTTCAACGTATGCTCCTGAGCGTACGCGAGCCGTTTCTGCAACGGTTACCTGTCCGATCAAGTGGGCACCATTCTCGATGAAGCCGTTTATCTTGTGTTTCATCCGCATCAACGCCCAACGGTTTGCCTCCAGCAGGTCCCATGGTCTTCCAACGTCAAGCCACTGCTCGCCGGCGATCTGGGCAGCCAACACGGTCTTCTCGTTGATGAGTAGCGAGAGCGCATCTGGGATTTCCATCTCACCCCTAGCCGAAGCAGAAATCTGCTTGAGCTTACCAAAAATCTCTGTTGAAAAAACATAGATTCCAGCGTTAGCCAAGTTTGATGGGGATTCTCCACGGGCAGGTTTCTCGATTATCCGCCTCACCCTTCCTCCATCCTCAAGTTCCACTATGCCGTAGTTCTCTGGATTTTCAACAGGAACGACAGCCATGGTGGCCGTCGGCTTTTCTTTTTGATGCAAGTCGACAACGGTCCCAACAGCCTCAGCGTCGAAGAGCAGGTCTCCGTTAACGAGCAGGAAATCTTCGTGCACGAATGGTTCGACCACGCTTACCGCGTTGCCTGTTCCAAGCACCGCCTTCTGGTCGACGTATTCGATGTTCAACCCATATTTTCTACCGTCGCCAAAATATGCGCGTATGGCATCTGCCATGTAATAGACGACTATGACCGCTTCGTTCACTCCGGAAGCCTTCAAAGCGTTTAGGCAGTGTTCGAGTATTGGTTTTCCACCGACCTTTATCAGATGCTTCGGCCTAGTTGCCGTTATGGGCTGAAGCCTTAATCCTTCTCCAGCGGCCAAGATCGCAGCTTTCATCCTACTTCACTTTCCTAGCGGACTGCTCGACTAGCATAACGCCTTTTTCCATTATCTTCTTTGCTGTTCTTAACGATTCACCCTCAACCGTCAGCCTTATCACAGGCTCAGTGCCGGATGCCCTAATAAGGATCCATCCGTCTTCTAAGGATAAACGGACGCCGTCAACTCTTGACAGCTCGGTGTTTCCTGGAAAGACCTGCTCAAAGTTTTCACCGATTTTCTCGACAACTTCGTGTTTTGCGTCATCGTTACAAGTCATGTTCTTTCTCAGGGTTTCGTACTTGGGTGTTTCGGAGATGAGCTCTGTTAACTTCTTGCCTTCTTCATCTAGGGCTTTCAGAAGCAGGGCTGAAGAAAGTATTCCGTCTGGACAGTAGTGGAATTGAGGATGTATCCAGGCGCCGCACGGTTCTCCTCCGAAAATGGCGTTCTGCTTTTTTATTGCTTCCGAGAGGTAGATGTCGCCGACTCTTGTCCTCAGAACCTTGCCGCCATACGGCTCCACCATTTTTTCAACACACATCGAAGCCTCAACGTTTGTTACGACGATTCCACCGTTCTTCTCCTTTGTAACGTACGCGGCATAAGCGGCCAGTGCACGGTCAAAGTCTGCCAGATTTCCCTCTTCGTCTATGAAAGCCACTCGGTCACCGTCGCCGTCGTAAGCCACGCCTAAATCTGCGCCCAGCTCCACGACAGTCCTAGCGAAAGGCGCCAAAGACTCCTCGTTTGGTTCAGGGCTTCTGGCTGGAAAAAACCCGTCTGGCTGAGAGTTCAAGGCCGTAACCTTGCAGCCTAAAGATGCTAGAACTGTCGGGGCCAAGCTGAATGTTGCTCCGCAGCCCGAATCCACTATCAGATGCCGTTTCTTGCGAAGTTTCACGGCATTGCGAATCATTTCAACGTACAGGCGCGACTGGTCTTCGGATTGAGTGTCGCCGATGTCTCGCCAATCTGTCAGATTGAACCTCTTATCCTCGATGATTTTTTCGATCGCGTTCTCACTCTGCTCACCGTAGGCCATGCTATCACTGTGGAAGATCTTTATGCCATTGTACTGAGGTGGGTTGTGTGAAGCCGTAATCATCACGCCCGCGCCTGCGTCCATTCTGCGAGTTAGAAAAGCCAACACTGGAGTCGGCAGGATTCCCATGTCTTTGACGTTGGCTCCCCCTGACAGAAGGCCAGAAACCAAGGCGTTTGCAAGCATTGCGCCTGAGCTTCTTGTGTCCCGAGCAACAAGCACCTTGCTTGCCTTGGAAAACGCTGCAATAGCCATACCTATCTGGGCTGCCAGGACCGGTGTGAGGTCAACGTTGACCAGGCCACGCACCCCCGAGCTGCCGAACAATCTTGGCAAGCTTTCCACGTCACCTGAAGTATCGAACTGTCACATTGATGAAAAGGACCTGCTCCTTTAAAAGTTAGGCGACATTTCAACATCGGCGCTCGTAGCTGGTCTGCCCGTTTTCGGTCGTTGTTAGCCGAGAATGAGGCGTATGCACACCCAGACGATGTCACCCGCAAACAAGGCAACGATCAGACCTGCCGTGACGAATATGAGCATGGGGAGGCCCGGGGTAGCCCAAACTTTATCTCTCATGCGGCCGGCTTCGATGGCTTTATCCAATCTTTCAACCATCTCGTTTCTACCTTCGTCTTTCGGCAGGATGACCAGTTTTCTCTTGAAGCTTCCTTCTGCGTTTTCCTCGACGTCCTCCATGGGATACACGTGCCACTTCTCCTTCAACTTGCTGATGGAAACTTTGTACCCTGTTATTAACACCAGGATCTTCTTTCCAAGAGATTCGTTCTTGTGGTCTCCTTCAAACAGGGGTTGTCGAGTTCTGAAGCGTGAAGACACGTTGTAGAGCAGGATTGCTATTGCCGTAAGCGCTGCGAACAGTACCGAGTTGGTGAAAACGGTTATTGGGAAAAAGGTTGTTGAGATCGGTGAAGGCTGACCTGTTAACGGTGTCAACAGCTTCTCAGGATAGAAAGGCAAGGCAAGTGCCAAGCACATGAGCGCTTTTGCGTCTGCCCCTCCGAAGCCGCCTGAGTAATAGAGCAGTAGCGCGAAGGCCGCGGTTAAACCGAAGCAAGCACCATACCCGATCAGTTGTGAGGGTTCATAGAGAAAGAGTTCTGTGTATGTGAGTGCGAAAGATAAAGGTGCGAGCGCCAGCCAAACGTTGTCGCTTACTTCGCGGGATTTGTGGTCACTCCAAGAAGCATAAAGCAGAAAGAGCAAAACTGTCGTTGATCTTGCTAAGTCAAATATTACTTGCACAGCGACACCGTTGCAGATCTTCTGTCGTTATTGCTCTAGAACTTAATAAGTTAGCACGTGTTGGCACAAGAAGCGTTGCGAATCGTTTAGGGCGAAGTTCTCGATTTTCCTAAGAGGTTCCTGCTAGCTGTCCAAATGGTCCTAGGATCTGCTCTTGAGCTATGACTTTGAAGTAATACGTTGTGCCTGACGTCCAGTTATAGTTTACCGTAATTCTCGCTACATGGCCCGCCGCGCACGTTTCCGGAAGAGATGAGCTTGTCAAGTTCTCCAGCGTTGAGGATGATGTCCCAACATAAACTTGGATTAAGTGCGCGTCAGAAGTTCCTGTGTTTTCTATGTCAATATCTATCTTGTCATTTGCGGTTCCGTAGAAATTGACGTTTGCCTGCTTCAAGAAGACGCCTGCTTGGGTTGCAGTGCTGTTCACGTAGGTCATGACCCAAGCGTACGTCACGACGATTGCCGCCACCGCTATGACTACTAACAGCAGAGTGGCAAGTATCGGTGAAATTGCTCTTCGCGACTTCACGATTTTTTCTGTCAAACATGTTCACCCTTGTCTGCATAGCAAATCTCGCGATTCATTATTTAACTCGTATGAACTCGAAATCCACATTCGAAACAACTGCGAAGCACACGACATGAACTCGAAATCCATCCTCAGCACGGTGGAACAACCGTGCCATCATAGCTGAATGTTCACTCCCGTCACTGCAACTGTCGGCGGGTACTCCACGAGAATCCACAAGCCTGTTTGATCGGTACTGTTGTAGATTGAAGTTGCAGTTGTGTTGAATGTGGCGACGGCACCGTACCAAATCATATCCTGCATGCGGGAATCTAAGGTCGTGTTGAAAGTCAGTTGGGACTTTGCTACTGGCGTTAATTGAATTGTACCGGTCGAATTTGTGTTCAGCCCTCCAGTCTTTATGCCTGTGATAGTGTCAAAGATGTAGAGATACTGGTTGGCATTGTCGGTGAACATTATTCCAGCTCCTGTCGTTCCTGAAATGATCTGGCTCCAATGATGAGCCCACGTTGAGACTGAGTAATTGTAGAACAGATCGGTGGCGTTCGAAACGATCGGCAAGCCGTTAGCCGTTCCGTTTTCGGTCTGCACCTGACCCGTCAACGAAGTCAACTGCACTGGGCACAAGTTGTTAATCGTTCTGTTCTGCTGCGACTGAACGAAGAACAAGCTCAGCTGATACGTATAGTACGTCGCATTAGCTGGCAGGGTTAACACAATATCAGAATAAACGTCTGAGCAATTAGGGTTGGTTACACCACCATTTTGCCATTCAGCTTCCTGATGGACGATGTCTCTTACAACGCCACTCGTGATTACATATGAGGGACCCGCCCCATAATAGCCTGGGTTGCCGTTAATTTGCATGAAATTGGCCGTAGATGACGAGTTTCCAACAGTGAAGGTCACAGGTTCAAAGTTGCCTTGAAACCGGAGCGTTGCAAGGCGGTTCGAGATTATTCCAGAACCAGGCGAGTCGTTAAAGTACCGGTTCGTGTATGCAAGGGGTGTCTGCGTGGCTGTGTCGCTTCCGTTCCACCACATTGTGACTTTTGAAGTATTCGACGTCGCGAGGAAGACGAGCATTGTTCTACCGCTGAAAAGGCTCATGTTACTCGTCAAGCCCTGTGGAACTTGATATCCCGAGGACCAGTCTTCTATTTGGAACGGAACCTCGCCGTTCACGCCGTTTATGGTCTCGTTAACGTGGATCGATTTCACTGGCACTGGAGGAACGGGCAACGTTGAATTAGAATTTGTTAGGACTAAGTTTTGTCCAAGCCACCGCATCGTGCCGTCCTGCAGTAGCTCTACAGTGATCGTTCCTTGTTTTGACAACGAGTACAGGTCTACGTTGGTTGAAACAAACAGTACGTTAGTTGCGCTTGTTTGATTGCTTAAGGCCAAGGTTGTGTCATCTATTCTGAGGTGAACGTTTACGCCTGACATGGCGGTTGATACGTCAACGTAGTAGTCTATTTCCAAGTAGTCAGTTTGGTCCACGACGGTGTAGTTAACCCAAGAGTAAGTTCCAGACAATGTTGTTGGAGCTGACGTGAAATTAGCGGAAGGGGCTACGTTTGTCGCTATCGCTGTTCTGATCGTGCCGTCTGATCTTAGAATTGAAATGTTGATGTCCCCGTGAACAGACGGCGGTTGCACTGTAGGCTTCAGCGTCACGATGGAAACTGCCCAGTCAGCGCTCCCGGACAGGTTCCAAGACATCGTTAGACTGCCCGTTACAGGTCCCATCTCGCTGCCATGGTCTCTGTTGTTCGAGTTGGGGCTCTGAAAGGTCGTAGCGTTGTCCCATCTCATCGTCTGACCAGTTCCTTCGGAAACCACACTCGGTGCTTGATTGCCAGGGTATCTTACAGCCACGTTTCCTACCAGAAAGCTGTTAGACGTGCTGACGGTTATGCTTGCGGAAGGTGAGCTTGACGATCCACTTCCTCCAGATGAATCTCCAGATACCGGCGGCGTTTGGGAAACACCTGAGTAGGTTACCGAACCGCCGGTTGCCTTTGTATTTGCGGAGAGGTTCACAGTGACCGTGCTTGTTCCTGTACTAGGTGCAATCAGATACCAAATTTCGCTACGAATGTTTTGGCCTTGATCGGTATCTGCTCTTAGAAATGTCAGACTTTGACTGCCATACGAAATGCTTGTAACCTTCTCGCTCCCACTTGACAACTTGATTGAGACTCCAACTATCATTGTCCTGTTTGAGCCTGAACCAGTTGTGTGCTTCCACGTAATTGTCGTTGCGCCATTTCCATTGTTTCCAGAGCTTGAGCTGTCAAAGGTTATGGTGTTTGCACTGCTACTAAACCATGCCCTGTAATTCAATGTCCAAGCGCTTGTCGGGATTGAAGAAACACCTGTCAGAGGATAAACAAACTTGCCCATCAGTTGTCTTCCTATGCTTCCTGCGCTGGCGTTGAGCGTTAATCCAGAAGCGTCAGCACTGCTGTTTTTCAACAGATAATAGGTTGAATTGCCAACTGTCGCAGTCTCCTGATGTGCATAGAGTGTCAGAGCGGAAACGCCAGACGTGGAGTTCCAAGTCAACGCGACATTGTAACTGTTGAACGAAGCAGCGACAGTAATGATTCCTCTTTGGTCTTCCACCTGAACAACGTAGGAGTAAGGGTTAATTCCAGATGGTAAGTTAACGTAATATGTGCCATTTGCGTAGGCCGTAGGTTCTGTGGTTGGGTTCGCGAGACTGCCAAGTTGAGCTGGTGTTGTTGTATTGGTAGAAATCGAAGTTCTGTTGTCCAAGGGTTACGAGGGGTTGACTTTGGTCTTGGGTTATGCTCAGGCATGCTTGGCCGGTAGTTGTGTTGATGATCTGGACGGTTAGTTCGCACGAAGCCTGGTAGCTAACGCCTAGTATGCCAAGCCCTGGCAAGTCATAGTTCACAGTCAAGCTTCCGCTGCTGTAGCTGGTGCTTGAGAACCAGTATGCATGAAGTGCAGAGCTGTTTAAGTTGATTGAAGTTCCCCATTCAGGATGCATATTTGCTATGTTCTGAAGTCCGGATTGAAGGTAGCTTGTTGCTACAGCTTGCGCGTATGACACGTTTCCAGTGACTTGTAGAACGGAACCGTAGTAGCCTAACGTGAAACCCAGAATTTGTTTGATTGCAAGATTCGTCTCGTCTATAGCGTTTAGAATCGGTGCCTGATTTTGGACTGGACTGCTGCGAATTGTCGAGTAGGTCGCTATAACGGTTGTGATGAGGATTACCGCTACAAGCAACGCCGCGATTATTGAGAACTGGCCATTGTTGTTCATGCTAAACTCCTCCGGCCTCTCCAAGTTGTAGGACCACGAGTCTTGAGGTTCCGCTGGCACCGTACTGAGAAGGAAAGAGTGTAGGCTTATAATCGCTCAGGAGTCCAAGCGCCGTAAGCCTGATGTCAGGGGTTCTAGCTAACCCCAATGACATGAAACTGCCCGTGACGTTGCCCGAGATAATGTGCCTGTATACGGCGCCAGCGCTCCAGTTTCCCCATGGATTAAGTATGTAGGTAGTGACCGTTAACTGGTACGTGCCTAGTATCGATAAGTCCATAGCCCTGGTGGATGTTTGCTGGGAAGATGGATAAATCCCATAGTAGTTGGAATAGTATTGTGCGACGTTTGATAAACTAACGACCGTGGCAGTTTCGTTAGTATCGCTGTTGGCATAAGTATAGCTCTTGTTGCTTAACCCTTCAAGAAAAGACCCGAGACCATTACTGCCAACCATGACCATCCCATAGATTCCCCAATTGTTCTGGCTGGTTCCTATTACAGTGGTGGTGTTAGTGTTAGTTACGTAATAAAATGGCCATCCTACTATACTTGCCCAGGTCCAATTATACTGATGTACTCTTTGCCCCAGAGTGTAGTCGTAGAGAGCATACGATTTGTTGGATGGATCGTATCCAACATTGCTACTCATGTAATATCCGGCTGGTATCGGTACTGCTTCTCCATTTGTGTTTATCACGACAGCGTTAGTGACATTTTCGTACAGTGAGTTGGATATCTTGGTCCCATTTAATAGCTGTCCGAGCTGCGTGGTGTTCTGTACCATTACTGTTGCCTTGAAATACGGCGAGAGCAGGTTGTACAAATCTCCAGCCAACGTCTGCGCTGTGTATCCTGTGATCCACCATCCGTTGGAGTCGCTGCAATTCAGTATGTAGAGGGTTCCCCCTGCTCCGTTTGCTCCGATTTTCTCGGGGGTTGAAAGGAAGGTTGCATTCGAGGATGCAACCAGGTAAGTGGCAACGTCGGAGCTTATGCCTAAGCTCTGGGCGTTCGAAAGGGAATTAACTACGCTATACAACTGCGTTCCTCCGGTTGACGCGTCGTAGACCGTCAGATTGTAGACAATGTGTGCGGGGAGACTAGCGGAGAGGGCTGTCTGAAGCTGGTTCCATGATGGATCATTTGGATCGGTGAAGACTGTTTGGCTGAGGGAATGGTCAGAGTCCAGCATTTCGAGCGTCGTTAACGCTAATCTTCGAAGATTCACAGGGGAAACTTGTTGTGGTTGAGGAAGGAAAGCGAAGAACGAAGCTATTATTGAGGCTCCAGTGATGATGATTATTACGAGCAAAACCTCTATGGTTCGCATCATTTTAGCTCACGACCTGATAGCCTTGCAGACTCCATAATGCGAGTTTTGCTTGATATGAAACGCCAGCGATTGTGACTAAGCGTGTGTCTGTGGTAACCCAGTCTCTTGAAAGCGGGCTAGCTCCGAAGACCACTGGAAAAGCCAATGAGCTTACTCCCCATGGCATCAACACGATGCCGGAATTTGCTTCGTCTTTCTCGTACGCAATCGCTAGAATGCCAGTGTTATTCGTTGGGATTGCGACATTGCTGTAAGCGCCAGAACTGATGCTTCCTGTGACATTGGACAGTGGCATTTCACGTAAAGTGAAGTCTTGGGCTAGAACAACAAAAATCGCGTTGTATCCTAACGTATCGTTACTTCCACCGTACACGTCACCACTGTTTGCAAGAAGCAAACTTTCGTTGCCAAAATCGCCGATAAACGGTACCGGATAACTGTTGCTGTAAGTGACGTGTTCGTAGTCTCCAGTCTCCGACTAGGCCGCTTGAGCGGGCATAAGCGACGATGGCGTACGACGTGCTCCCATCGAGACCTGGAAAACTCAGAGAAACCTGACCTTGGCTATTCGTCACACCTGTGCCGCTCGTGATCCCGTAGTCTGGGTATGGGGCTTGACCTGTGACGTTGACGAGGCAGTAGCTGACGTTTGCGTTAGCCAGCGGGTAACCATTTCCATTCACTGTCACGGTTAGGCTGAATGGATTCGTCGTGGCCGGACTCAGGCTAACTGTCACTATCGGTGTCAGGGTGAGGCTAAACCCGTAGGTTCCGTTTATTCCAAGCAATTGTGCCGCGGTTGAGTAGTTGATGACTTCGTTGAAAGGCGCTAATAACGATTTTTCAAACCCCATATTGGCGTTGCTGTAATACATTTTGGTCATGGGATAATATGTCGGGTTTCCTAACGAATTGCTCAGTCGCATGAGAGAAAATGGGCTGAGTTCGTACTGCGTGAATTCTGGGTCTTGGAGGCCGAAAGTCGTTGGGGTGCTATCGGTTCTTCCCCAGAACGTCGTGGTTGCCGAGTCAAGCGGACTGCCAGGGTTGAGAAGCATGCTGTCAAGCAGGTCACTGCATTTAGTTGCGAGATATCTGTGGCTCTGGTACAGAATTGCAGTTTGTATGGTCTGGTTGAAAAGACCTATGAAAAGAAGTAACGCTGCCAGTAACACTATGAGGGCAACAATGTGATCAATAGTTGCGCCGGCCATCTTTTCCCTACCCTCCGAACCATAGCGATATCGTTCCATTCGAAAACTTTTGGGCGCTGACGCATGCGTTTGTAGAATTACTCATAAAGATGGATTGCTTCCAAAGAACGTTGGATCCTAAGATGACCGTGGTGGTCACGGAGTTTGAGGTTCCGACTAGTTTCACTGTTAATTGCAAGAAGGACGGATTTGAAGGGTTTGTGCTCGACGACAGAATCGCATTTCCCGTGTAATAAGAACTCTCAATGAACTGTGGAAGTCCTGGGGAATAGGTTATTGTTCCTGCAGGTATCGAGTCGTGATTCAGGGAGAAATACAGTTGCTGCACTGCGCTTCCTAGTTGACCTGCAACATCTTGGACAGCAAGTGTTCTTCGCGAATCTACCCAAGTGTTCATGAGCGAATTTGCAAAAATGGGAAAAAGGAAGATCTGAAGTATCAACACCGGCATCATAATGATGTACTCGATTGTCACGTGTGGCATTCATATTCCTCCAAAGTGGTTAAGCATACTCTCCTATAGCAACGGTCACATTTCCAGTGTAGAATTCCAATGAAGAGCCTGCTGGGACGTGTAAGTCTGCCTGAGAACTGTTGAAATCGAAAAAGGTTGAGTCGAACCCCCCCGAAACTTGGGGAGGTTTGTGGAAAGGCAACGGTTATGTTGATCTCTTTGACATTCTGTACTGTTTGAACATTGAATGCCGTTGCCATAAGTGTAACGGATTGTGAAATGTGCAGGTTATTTCCTGATGGTTGAAGGATGGGCAAATAAAAGTTATAGTAGCCCGTATTTGCCACCGTCGAATTCAGCATCCTTATCGAAGGTGCAACGACTACTCTTACGTAACTACCATCCTTCATTGGAACTCTTTCGATCACGAATACGTGACTCACTGGTGCGGTGGTGCCCTGTACTAGGAAGGAACTGTTTGATGTGGGAGATATGAGTTCCATGTAGTTGTTGGCAATGTTGTAACTGCCCGTGGGCATGTTGAAAAAGAGGGCGCCTGTGGTGAAGCTGACATTCGGCGTGTTTGCACCGTTTACGTAAAGAGCGTAGGTCAAATTCGCGGTCCCAAAGGTGATTTGACCAAACTGGCTTGCATAACGCATTGTTTGCGTGCGTCCAACAGTCCATGCTACGTCGTCTATTTGCTGGCCGACTGTCTGCATAAACTGTTCCATCGCGCTAAACTCGTTTTCTGCTATCCGCGCGTTCATGTAGTTGTTTGCGAAAATAACAGTGACTAGGAGTAGCACCACTATGGTGCTCGTGATTATTACGGTGGAAATGGCTGGGGTAACCGCCTTTTTGTCGTTTCTGAGTCGATGTATCATGTTACTCTTCGCTCTTTCCTTGATCTTTTTTCCTATCAAAATTTTATGAACATGGGCACCAGTTTCGCAGCGACAACGGATACTACCACGAGGATTGAGGCATGCTTGAAGCCTGCCGCAATTGATTCTTCGCTTATCTTACCTGCTACTATGCCTATGAGATAACTGGAGAAAATGCATGATGTGTTGAATACGGCTCTTATCCAGCTCATGTCCGGCGGTTGCGTTCCTCCGGATATCCCAAAAGTGCCTGAAGTGAAGCCTAACATCATGGTTGTTGTTATCACAAGAAGAAGAGCGCACATATAAGGCATCATTATGTACGGACGGGTATCCGACTTCTTTTGTTTGTCAATTTCTTGCGTCAAGTTGTTAAAGCGTGCAAGCGATTCTATCATTGCGATTGTGCCGCCGCCCACGTCCACAGTTTCAACGAGCAAGAACATGACGATCTGAGACATCCAGCTTCGAGTTCTCTTGACAAAATCCATTATCACTTTTCGGACAGGAAGTCCCCAAGAGATTTCTGAGCTTATCTTGCGTAGTTCTTTGCTGAATACACCGTAGTCGCGGTGTGAAAGACTTTCAATGCATTTTTCTGGCGACAGGCCAGTTTTTCTGACTTCTGTCAAGTCTCTAAGGAAACTGTTTATGCCCTCTTCAGTCTGCGTTGTATGGGTTGAGAGTTTGCTGTGCACTATCGCAGCGGGCGCCGTGGCAACAAACAACGATACGGCCGTGGCCACGGGCAGGTCGACTAGTGAGCCAAAGATCTTGAAAACGTAGAGTAGCACGAACAGCACTATGCCTATGATGCCGCATAATGCAAACACCTTGTAGGGACGCATTTCGGTGATAGGAGTCTTGGGCTGCATGCTGTGTGCCAGGTAGATGAACATCATTGAAAGCATGGGACTGAGTCCGAATGTGTAGAGGATTATCATTGAAGTGGACCCTCCGCCGCCTACGCCGCCGATGTTTTCAACGCTGAACATGATGTAGAAGCAGAGGGACATCATGACGTTGACGATTATGAAAGTCTCCAGGAGCATTCCAAGTCTTTCAGCAGCGGCTCTGACACGAAGTGCTCTTGCTTTGAATATGTCTTCGGCTTTTCTTTCGAGGAAGTGTCCGATGTCGCCGCCGATGATTACTGTCGACGCGTACCCTGACAAGAAATCTTTGAAGATGTCCAGGGGGTTTTTCTTTGCTGCGTTTTCAATCGCAGTTAGCGGGTCTATGCCGAAGATCTCAACGTCTTTTATGATTTCTCTTGCCTCGCTCTTCATGTATGGCAGCAGATCGACCTCGGAGAGTCTTTTGAAGCTGCTGTACGGTGCTATGCCTCCGGAAGCCATTACGCTGATGTAAGATGAAGCAAACGGCATCTCTCGTTCCAAGTTGGCCGCTCTGTCACCGGCTCTAGACATTGGAACTAGGAAAAACCCGATAATCACGAAGAGCGGAAGGGGAATCAGGAAAATGACCGGAATGAAGCCGTAGAGAAGCATGACAACTGCGCAGACTGCCGATATTGGAATGGTTAATACGGCTATGAAAAGCATCAATGACACGTAGGTTTCTGGGTAAATCTTGATCCTTGCTTTTTCCAAGTAGTCTTTAAACTGTATATGTTTCAGAAAAGAGGGCGATGTTCTTCCGAAGATGCGGAAGGACCACGCCTCAAGGGTTTCTAGAAACGGCAACTGCCTTAACCTCCTCCCCTGCGAGAACCTTCTCGTAGATCTGCTTTGGCTTGGCAGAATACTCTGCTATTATTGCGGCCACGTCCTTGTAGCTTCTGATGTCATGTTCTCTCATCCAATGGAGTACGACTCTGCGCTTCTCAATTTCTGCGATGAGGTCTTTCTTGCTCATGCCCAGTCGCTCGGAGATCCCGGCAAGCATTACACTCTTGTCAAACGCTTGTATCTGTTCGTCCTTGTTCGGGTTCCATTTGAAGACTGTCCTGTAGTCCTCGTAGTTCGCGATCTCGTTCACGTCCAGTATACGCCTGTACGCCTTTCGTTCGCTGTTCTTGATCAGGTGGACTCTTTGAACCGACAGCACTATGTTCATCAGCGGAATGTATGCTGGAGAGATGTCCATGGGTTTAGAAGTCAGTCGTTTAATCGCTGAATCCAGGTTTTCAGCGTGCATGGTGCACATTCCACCGTGGCCCGTGGCCAAGGCTTGGAAGAGCACGTATGCTTCTTGTCCTCTCACCTCTCCCACTATGAGTATGTCTGGACGGTGTCTCATCGAAGTTTTGACCAAGTCGAAAAGTGCAACTTCTCCTGTGCTGTCTCCGCCCAGGCCATAGCTTTGTCTGGCGATTAGTGAAACCCAGTTTTCAAGGGGTAGATTAAGCTCAGCTGTTTCTTCTATCGTGATGACCTTGCTTCCAGGCTTAATCAGGCAGGCCAGAGCGTTTAGGGCGGTTGTCTTTCCTGCTGCCGTTCCGCCCAAAACCATTATGGAGGCTCTTTGTTCAAGGCATTGCCAGAGGTAAGCGGCCATCTCCTCCGAGAAAGTGCCTATGTTTATGAGGTCTATTATGGAATACGGGTCTTCTCTAAACTTCCTTATGGTGAAAGCCGTGCCGAAAGGCGTGACTTCGCGTCTGTAGCACACCGAAAGCCTGTGCTTACCCGGCAGCGAGGCATCGACGATCGGGAAGGCTGAGCTTACGTGTTTTCCAGCCATGTGTACGAGCTTAACAACCATGTTGTCAAGTTCTTCATCCGTCTGAAACTCGATGTTGGTTTCGATGCTCTCGTAGGTTCGGTGCCAAATATAAACGGATTTGCCTACACCGTCACATGAAATATCTTCAATGTTCGGGTCTCGCATCAACGGGTCGATCTGACCGAACCCCACGAGGTCTCTTTCCGCGTGGTAGAGAATCTTGTACCACGACACGTCGGGCAACCAGCCGAGGCTTATGCGGTACTTGTCAACGATCTTCTTTGCCTCGTCTGCGAAGAACCTTCTAGGATCCAGAATTTCCTCTTTTGGGGACTCGATCTCTGCGAGGAGTATTTCTAGGATGCGGTTGTAGACGCTTCTCTCCAGCGGGTCGAGCTGCAGTTCGTCTAGAATGTACTTGAACTCCCCAGTTTTTGGGTTTTGTGCGATAGCCACGTGGGCGAAAGGCTCGTAAAGCGGGTATTTTTCCACAACCTTGTACCCTCTGGGTACGGGTCTTGGCGTTGGAGCAGGGACGGCTGTCTGCTCGCGCTTTTTAAAGTTGAGTTTGATCTGCACTGTCTTCAGCTTTGCCAGTTTTCCTTTCAGACGCAACTGTGTCATTGTTGTTCTCCTGTGCTATACTGTTCATATGCGAACGGTCTATTAAATATTACGTCTCACGAGACCTTACTGCCCTTCCGTCTCTTCCTTGGTTGAAACAACTATGAGTTCTTCTTGATCAGAACAAGGATTAGGACCGCAACAACTATTGGGATCGCAACGAGAAGCACGGTTAACAACGGGAAGCCTTGTTCTTCAGGAGCAACGATCAATGTCACGGTTGACTGTCTCTGCTGATATCCGCTTTTTGCCAACATAACCGTCATGTTCAGCGTGTCTACTGGGGCTTGTGGAGCGGTTATGATGAATGTGCAGGTTCCAGTTGAGTCTGTGACATTTGTCAGTGGGCCTCCGTACCCGTATGATACTGTGACTGTTGCACCGGCCACTGACGTGGCGTCTTCCTTGCACGTCACGTGTATCGACACCGTTTCTGTTTGGCCTGACCAAAGTGTCGCCGGGGCTGTTTGAAAACCAAACGTCCTAGGGTTCACTGTGATGTTCAGCTGACCTGTGCTGTCAAGGTATCCCGTTTCTGAAGCGGTTGCTAAAAACGAGATGTTGGTGGCCGCATTAACTGTGGGTGCAGTGAAGGCGAATGTCACGTTGCCAAAGCCGTCTGTCACTCCTGTCGTCTGGGCGAAGGTTCCGTTGGCTGCCGTGATCGTGACGTTAGCCGCCTGAATCGGACTGCTTCCGTATCCCACGTGAACCGTGACGTTTGAGTTTCCATATGAATATGTGATGGGCGAATCTGGAATGATGCTGACCGAAAGAACCTTTGGCATTATCATCACTACCGTTTGACTTTCACCGTCTACGTATCCGCTCATGACGGCTGTCGCAGTGATGGTTGCGTTGAGTCCGTCGCTCGATGAGGTCTGGGGTGCTGTGAAGGCAAATATTGCGGCACCTGTTGTGTCTGTTAGCTGCGTTACCGTGGAGAAGTTTCCGCCGACGTCTGAGGTCACGGTGACCGTCGCATTCGCAACAGGGTTCCCGTCAAAAGTTACGACCGCCGTTATGGTCGCTGATTCTTCCGAAAGAATTACGTCGGGGCTGGAGATCACTTCTACAGCGAGTTCTCGAGGTTCAACGCTTACGATCGTTTCTCCCTGTCCGTCAGCATATTGCGGTTTGCTGGCTGTGACTGTGACGGTAATGTTGACCTCACTCAGCGTCAGCGGGGCTGTGAGTGTAAATGCTGCTGAACCGTTTGAGTCTGTTGTTCCGGTATTAGCTGAAAGTGTGCCGTTGGTGCACGATAATGTCAGGTTTGCCCCGGTAACGGGTTCTCCGGATTGATCCGTCACATAAACATTCAATGCTGTCACTTCTTCAGACCTTATCGTCGAAGGTACGGGGATCACCTGAACTATCAGTGGTGGAAGAACTCTGACGTACGCGTAGTCGGAACCGTCCGCGTACCCGTTCATTGAGGCTCTCGCGATTATTCTGACATCCGTTATCTCTGTGACGTTTGGCGCCGTGAAGTTCGCTGTAAAGTACCCATTGACGTCCGTCAACCCTGACTGGGGTGAGAAGCTTCCGCCCCTTACGGAGAGCATCGTGACGTTGGCGTAAGCAGCTGCGCTGCCTCCCGCTGACACGTAGACCGTAACTGACGTCTGTCCGTTGTAGGCAACGGTAGAATTGCTCACAGAGACTGATGCACCCAACTGAGGAAGGTCTGCAACGGTTACTGTCGTGAATGTAGGTGCGCTTACGTTTCCGAAATCGTCCTCTACGGTCAGGCTCGCGACGTAGGTTCCTGGTGAAGAGTAGCTGTGATTGAAAAGCGAAAGTGTTGTCCAACCGCTGTTTCCTGCGTCGTTGAAGTCGAAAAAGTACTGGTACACGCTTCCGTCATCGTTTGAGTCTGTTCCCACGAACGTGACATCTTGCCCGGGTGCCACTAGGAGCTTGTCTGTCCAGAGAACTGCTGTTGGAGGGGCGTTATTGTATGCGAATGGGTGCGTTAACCACGGTATGAAGAGAAGGTTTGTGCCGTTACCTCCGACGCTGTTTCCTTTTCCGTACGGGTTCAACGATTCATGCTCGGGGCCGGTCTCCTGGCCCCAGTAGTTGTGTGTTGCGTTGACTGTGCCAGTGTATGATAGGGCCAGTTCGACACCTTGCCCATTCTCGAATATGTCGTTGAAGTAGACTGTGTGATTTGCGGAGCCATCATACTGTATTCCGACGGTGTTGTTTGAGACGTAGTTGCCGGTGATATAGGTGCTCGCGTTGGCCGAGATGAAAAGCCCAAAGTTGTTTGCGGTCACGTTGTTCCCGGTTATGACTGTCTTGTCCAGGGTTTCTGCTTCTAGGAGTATTCCGTTTTGCGTGCTAGAAGAAATTTCGTTTTGTCTGATATCCATTGTTCCTGTTAGATTACCAGTCAGGAGCACGCCGTTTATATTTGATGTGATAAGGTTGTTGTACACGTTCACCTGGTTACCTCCAGCTATGAGGATGCCGTTTCCGTTTGAATCTATGATGTCGTTTTCTATTGAAGCAAGGTCTCCGCCTGCTATGTTGATGGCGCTGAAGGTGTTGTTGGTGGTGCTCAAGCTGTTGTTGGCCAACTCGCTGTTCTGAATGGTCAATGCACCACCGTTCAATATGATTCCGTTCTCAGAGTTGAATCGTATCACACTGTTTTCTACGTCCAAGATGCCGCTGTCGACTGTTATTCCGTTTGTTCCGTTTTCGATGATGCAGTTCATGAACGATGACGGTTGTGTTCCCTTGATTTCGATTTTCTCCCAAGCGATGGCGCCGGACGGGTCGTTGGTGGTGAAAAGAATGTTTCGCTCCGGCGTTCCGTTTGCTACGACTGTTCCGTTCACTATAAGCGAAAAGTCTCCTCCAAACCTGACCTCAACACCCGGTCTCGATCGTCAGCGTTGCACCCGGGTTGACGGTCACGTCGTTAGAAAGCACGAACGGGCTGTCCACTAGGGTCCATATCGTGTCCTGCGTGATTACGCCCTCAACGTATGTCGCTTTGGCGGTGGGCAGGGTTTTGTAGGCGATGTTGAGGGAACCAAAGATTATGGTGAATAAGAGGAGTAGTAACGTGAATTGTTTCTTCATGGGGAAACATCCAATTTGTATTCGAGTTCGTGTTATTCCTCTCGTTCGTACCAGCTTAAGCGTTATGAATTCAGAATAAAACTTCAAAATCTTGAGGTGAATGGTTTTCTGGTTGTGCGTGGTTGGGCAAGAGATTTAACGAAGCGAAAGAACAACCTGATTCACAGTTGTGAGGGGGTTGCTTGAGAAGTTTCACTGCGTTCGCTCCGGAGGGTTTTCCGCTTGTGAAGCCAGGAGACAACGTTGCAGGAATCATCGTTGAGACTTGTGAAAAGAACGGTTTTAGGATTCAGGAAGGCGACGTGATCGTTGTTGCCCAGAAGGTCTTCTCGAAGGCTGAAAATCGTTTGTTCAGACTGAGAGAAGTTGTTCCTTCAAGAAGAGCTCAAGAGCTTGCCAAGACGACTGGGAAGAGTCCGAGGTTCGTGGAGCTTGTTTTGAGGGACACTGCGAACGTGCTCAAGGCTTCTTATGAAGTGCTGCTGGTTGAGGACAAGCGCGGTTTGATATGTATAAATGCTGGAATAGACAAGTCGAACGTTGAGGGGAGAGGAAACTTCGCGTTGCTGCCCGAGAACCCTGATTTGTCCGCGAAAGAGTGCCGCTTGGAGATGAAGAAACTGACAGGCGTGAACGTGGCCGTGATCGTTTGCGACACTTACAGTCGTCCTTTCAGGCGTGGGCAGGTGAACTTTGCGATAGGAGCTGCTGGAATCAACCCGTTCAGGGATTATCGCGGAACGCGGGATCTGTTCGGTCAGGTTTTGAAGGTTAAGAATGTTGCTGTGTTGGATGAGGTTGCTGCCGCGGCAGAGTTGCTCATGGGACAAGGGAAGGAAGCAAGGCCCGTTGTGGTTTTCAGGGGTTTGAGCGGTGCAGTAGCGGTTTGTGACGAGTGCAGCACAAGAGGTCTGCAGATTTCGAGGCAGGAAGACCTGTTTAAGGGTGCCCTATGATCGTAGCCGTTGCCGGGGAAAGACTATCGTTTCCTCCTGCGTCTGCTTAGAGGTTTCATGCTTTTAGGTGCTTTTCGTCTGCAGCCAGCAGGCCGCTACTGAATTCAATGTTTGATTGTTATGAGGCTGAACGCGGTCTTGTGCTGTGGTTTGTGCGTGCGTGCAACGGTGGTACGCCCCTCTATACGAGCCTACTTTGCCTCTATTCGTTTCAAAACATTGTCTGTTTTTGAATTTTTCTCTTTTTTTTCCCTTTTTCTGGGATGGAAAACCTTTTAAATCGAATGGTTACAAACTATAGAAAGAACAATTTAGATGAGGAATGAA
This sequence comes from Candidatus Bathyarchaeota archaeon, assembly GCA_963707955.1. Classification (GTDB taxonomy): domain Archaea; phylum Thermoproteota; class Bathyarchaeia; order Bathyarchaeales; family Bathycorpusculaceae; genus DASPPK01. The sequence continues at coordinate 1,996,246 of OY970176.1, forward strand.
AATGCAAAAAAAGAAAGTACTAATTGCAACGATAGTAACTATAACGATATTTCTATCAATGTTCAGCGCAATAAGCCTAACGAGAGGAGTTAACCAACCCTCCTCTTTCTACACAGTTGCCAATGGCAATCTCAACACTGACACATACTCGCTGTATCCGTTTGAAGCAAACAACGTAAGCTTTGGCTTCTCACAATATGGTGAACTAATCGGCATTGCACCAGGTGCAAACCAAGCAGTACAAGCAAACTGGGTCGGCATGAGCTACAATGGTCGCGACCCATTCGCTCCGAACACTACCACGATTCCACAGAATCAATGGATCAACGGCTGGTTCCTTTACATCAGCTACATCGACCCCAATGAGCCAGTTCAGGACAGGAACCTGTGGGCATTCGCACTGTTTTCTGACGGTCACGTAGCCGGCGGAGACTGGGTAATCAACGTTACTGGTTCTCCGACTAGCACGCCTTACGGTGGCAGGAAAACCAACGGCATGGTCATCACAGACCCGCTGACTGTGCTCTACAACGGTCCAAGAGAGTACATAGCTCAGGCAACGAACCACATCTATGACAACGATGGCACGTACACGTGGCCAGTTGTCGATCTGATCATAACCATGATTTTCGACAAAGTTTCCAAAGAAGTGATTCTGTACAAGGATGTGAAGACCACAATAGACAAATTGAACTTATGGGGCAAGCTTGACGTGCAACTGAGCGACCGTGAAGAATACGACATGGGATCAGCATCATCAGACAACGCGTATTCTAGCTACGCCCACTTCTACGAAGAAGCCGGATGGACGAGCATGACTCCAAGCTGGTCAATCGCACAGAACCTGACCGCAGACAACATCGAGCACCAAGTAGGGTCAACCGGCACAGTAAACCTGGACGGCTCAGAGACCTTCACACTGAATCCACCAAACGGATATCCAGTGTCTGAGGATTACATGAAAGTGTACGTGAACGGCGTTTTCCAAGTCCCAAGTCTGTACACAGTAAGCTATGGACCCACGACATACGTGACGCTTATCACGGCTCCATCATCAAGCTCCATTGTGCAGTTCAATTACAAGTACGTGTTCAAAAGCACCACGCAAGTGCTTGATGGGGTAAGCGCGGCGACGAGCACGGTTTCGACAGCAAGTGATCCATCACTTCCATCATGGGCGAACGAATACGATTATGCACAGGTGATATCGTCCGACAATCAGTACGTGGCTTGGGCTGCCTTTTGGCCACCGACATCTTCGCAGACGGTTGACGGCATCGAAAACTTCTTGCAGCCGCTCTATAACGTGCATACAGACACCTTGAGCAGCGCGCCGAAGCGGTCTCCACTCATAATAGGCCAATGGGACGTTGCGATGGATCCCTCAACATTCCCGATGTTCAGAGCAGTTGAAGTAAAAGGCATATGCAACGACCACAATGCACAAGATCCTCAAGAAACCCTCTCGACATACCGTGGGACGCAACTTGACATTGAAGCCCAGTACCAGCTTGACTCAGTCTTCGCACCGTACAACCTGCGTGAAGCCATAACGGAGAACCTTAACACTTGGGTAGACTACTATACGGTGACAGCAAACGACATACTGAGAGGATATCTCTACGTCGACCTGTCTCATTCGCCAGTTCACTACGTATATCCTTGGGAAACTTATGACAGCCAGTCTGAAAGAGTGCTCGTAAACGGTGTGCTACAGTATCCATCGCGAAGTGTTGCAGCCAATGAACTGGATACGTCACCGACGTACCAGACACCTACATATGAACTCTACACAGAAGACGGTGTAGGCTACATATACTTCCCCGACAGCACAATCTTCACCAAGGGAGACGTGATAAAGGTCATCTACGCGACAGAAACGTGCAACTATGAGTCTGGCTTCAGTGTAACTTCGAATACGTTGACTCCTGGTGGTGAAAACTCCAGCTTCGACTTCGGTAGCAACACATATTGGCCAATTGACGCTTGGAGTCTGGGTGGACTACTTGAATGTCCAACACGACATAACCATCAAAGAGTTTGACGGTTCCATCACACCACCCGATAGCACACCAACCGGAAACACGACGTGGACATACTACAAACTGATGGACTGGGAGGCAAAGGACTTTACAGTGTTCAAGGAAGACACTACGAGCCTTGAGATAAGCGCTTATGACTTCTCGGCGGACACCGTGGAAGCAAATGGAACTGTACCTGGATACGACATGACGATTCAACTGCAGGACTTTAGAATAAAATGGCAAATAACCGGTCCAGAAGGCACTTGGTTCAATGACCTTTTAGATGTCATGGTCTCTAAGTGGGACTTCAACGTATACATCTACGTATACGTGAACTATGTAGTACCACCTACTGGAAGCCCCTACTACACTACAACCGCAACACTTTCGTTTGAGCCAAAGTATGGTAGTACTCTGTACAAGGAAGAGATACCTGGAAGCTACACGTGGGGCATCGTCGGTTCTAATGCGAAGTCCGTCGACTCTGCAGGCCTGTCAATGATCAGCGCTGCTTTGAAGGATAAAGAAGTAGAGTACGGTGTAGCAGGCGCGGACATCAACGCTACGGATCCCACTTTACAGATGCCATATGTATTCAGCAAGATGAGCACCGGCACAAGCACACTATGGAGTCCCTACTACTACAGCACGACCGATCTAAGAACAGGACTCCGAGACGACTGGGACCCGGCGGGCACTGACACGCAGATCTCAAGGGCCAACTTAGTCGGCTCAGGCGGTCCGCTCGTGAACATGCTCGCGTACTACGGCAACGACTTTACATCAGCCTTCTACGGTATAAGCCAGTTCACACCATACGGACCTTGGAATGGCGCCATAGTTGCACTATCATGCTGGAGCGACTACGACAAAGCGTTCTTCACTAGTGCCTCAGTTGGCTACGCAGTGATTTCAACCTTCGAAGACCTCAACGGAACAACGGGACTTTTGGTTTACGGCGTCTGGGGACGAGACACATACTACGCGGCTAGCTACTTCTACCAGGACCTCATACAGGAATTCCAGAGCTTCCCATGGGGCGCAACGAGCATCGTACTACAGATCACGTACAACACTACGACACTTAAGCCGAAAGCGTTCAGCGTCGTCGAAGTGCTGGGCACGATAAGCGAAACAGGAATCGACAGCACATGTTGGCCACCATACGTTTGGGGCGTTAGTACTCCAATAAAAGGCGGAATACACCCCGACCCATAAACAAAACTCCTCTTTTTTTCTTTTGTTTTTCTAAGCACCAATATTCACCGCGCAAGGCATAAGCGTCTATTTCCAAGTACGGTTTTCGAATGCCAAAGTTGACCGCGCTCCCTGAACGATGCTTCATTTGTGCTGAGTATTCATCGTAGCCATCGAAGACAAAGAGGAGCGTGCGCGAAATGTGTGCCGACTATAAGGAAGCCCTTTTTCTTTTTTTGAATAACAGAATTGGTGAAGTCAGGGGGAAAGTCTGCCCAGCTTGTTTTGTGAGGATAACCAGCAAAGCTTATCGCGGTGCCTGCTCCTTCTTGCCCGTTTTGCGCGGAAATAGTGTTCTCACAAGTGTTTTATGCAAGCAGAGCGGCGTCTAACTGTAGTGATGTGCGTCTATGAGAATTTCAATCGTAATGCCGACCTTCAATCGTTGCTTCACACTGCCTCGGGCAGTAGACTCCATAAAGTCTCAGACGCACAAGGATTGGGAGCTCATAATCGTGGATGATGGGTCAACGGATGAAACAGGGAAGGTGATTCAGAAGTATTTGAGTGAGAATATTCGGTGCGTGAAAACGTCGCATCTTGGAACACCACGTGCTTGGAACCTCGGCGTTAACGAATCGGAACAAGATTATGCGTTGCTGATGGGAGACGATGTCGTACTGGAACCAGTTTGCGTCCACACCCTAGCCAAGACAGTGGAGACGGTTAACAAACAAATGCTAGGAGCTATCGCTCCGCGCCTCATATATACGAGAGACCCAGCCAATCCGACATCGGGAAAGGCTTTCAGAAGGTATGCTTCGCTGCAAGCAAGCACAGGAGACATAGCTGGCTCTTTCAACGTTGAAGCCCAAGCCTTAATGGAGGTGCCCATCCTACATGGGTACTCAATGGTGGCAAGAGAAGCCTTCCTTGACATAGGAGGATTCGATGAGAAAACGTACAGTGGCAACTATTATCGTGAAGAGACTGATCTCTGGCTACGATTCAGGAAAAAGGGCTACAGATTGTATTATGAGCCTAGAGCCAGAATCTACTGCCAGAAAAGTCTAACGCGTGGAGGACAATGGTCAAACGTGCATGGAAAACTGCTTGTCTACGAATATTACGTGTTTCGCAATCACAACAACTTCCTGAAGAAGTTCTACGGTGGAAAGAGGCTTTTTATGCTTCCAACGTTCATGCTTCGAAGGTTGCACACGAGGTTGATGGAAATCCGTGACAGCAAAAGTTAGCGGCTGGAATGTTCCAGCAAGCGTGGCACGCGTGCTCAAGGAGTGGACTAGCAGACTCGCGCGGTTGGGGAAAAACCTGCGTCAGCCAAGAATTCTCTTGCCGTTTATTGTGGGAGCGGCGATACGCTTTGCCTTCGCTCCCTTTACGGAGCAAAGGTGGGACATGTACACTTGGAGGATAGAGCAAGTACTCGTCTACAATTATCATGTTAACCCTTTCTGGCCCCAATCTGGAGTTCCTCTTCAACTTGCTTGGTCATATCCTCCCCTGTGGCTTCTAACACTCTTAGCACTCTATCCTGTCTACTCACGTTTCTACTCTCCTCAATTACCCGTCAACATCTCTGTTTTGTGGCAAAAATGGGCACAGACGGGCAACGTCTTTGAAATCTACCGCTCATTTGTCCCAGTCGGACTTCCCATATTAGATTTGATTGACAAGACACCTATCGTAGTGGCTGACCTTCTGATCGCCTTGGTCTTGTATGAACTTATCAAGCGAGATTCACCAAAGCATGCCTACTATGCTCTTATTGCATGGCTCTTCAATCCCTACGTCATCTGGATATCATCCGTATGGGGCATGTTTGACGCAATCCCAGCGCTTCTCATGCTATTATCGGTCTATCTCTTGATAGCGAGAAGATACAAGTCCTCCGCCATACTCTTGGTAGCCTCTGCGCTGTTCAAGTTATACGCGATCGTACTCATCCCAATCATGTCTCTTATCATCTACAAGAGAGGGGAAAAAGCCAAGGCACTGAGATATTTCCTATTTTCAACGCTTGTCGTCCTGATAGCAACATTCATGGCCTATGCGATCGCAGTTTCCCTCGCCGGGCAAAATCCACTGTCCCTAGCAGTTCAGCTATCAGTGAACCTATTCTACAAGCGAGCCTCTCCCGATATGCTAGGCCAGAACCTCTTTCAAAACCTCACACCGCTCACGTTCCTCAATCAAGTATTTGCGGATCTACACGTGAGCACGAACATTCCAATTTCGCCTATCTTGATGAGCACCGCTGTGATCCTTCTTGGTTTCCAGATTCTCAGAAGCAAATCGTTGCAGGACCAAGAGATCATAGCGTATGTGGTCATTGCACACTTTATCACTTACCTTACTTACAGCGTCGTCAATGAGCAATACCTAGTATGGGTTCTGCCGCTAATCCTGGTCCTAGCCGCGAAAAAGAACAGCGTGAACCTCAGACACTTCTACTGGGCGATAAGTGGATTCTTCATCTTGGACATCTTGTATCGTTATGATCTTTCGTATTTCATATCTCCCTATATTTCTCCGATGCCCCCTGAAATCAGAATTCCAGTGTATCTTCTGATTGAGCCTTTAATAGTTATCACTGTCTACGCAATTGGAATCAAACTCGCCACAGGGAAATCGAACAAAAAGCAATAGTAATTGCTTGGAAGGATTTCTAACATGTCCGGTTAGGTCACAACTCTCCTCGATTTGTTCAGGACTACATATGGAAGGGATAGAAAAGTTGCAAAGAACGTTGTTCAACATTCTTCGGGAGAGGCTGCGGGAAAATAATAGAGGGGCCAACAATGCATGAAAATTCGTTTAGAATTTTCTGGTCCCTCGTATTCGCTTCAATCTTGGATATCTGTCTTTTAGCGCGCGCCCTATTCTGGAAAGAGCGCGCTGGGAAGTTGACACTGGGTTGAAATCCGTCTAAAACTTCTTAGTTCCTCGAATTTGTTTCCATTTTAAGTATGCGTCTTTCCTTCTAAAATTCATTGTTGCAAGAATCTGAGCTAAGAATTCTAAGAAAAGACCCGTAGAGATCTTGGGATAGTCTCGAACCCTTTGAGTTTCCATTTCTTCTGCAAGCAGTTTCAACACGAAGAGTGGTTGCCTGAATGCCGCAGCCCCTATTGTCGTCGGTTCAACATTAGTTATTTCCTTGATTTGTTTGTGACCTATTACTATCCTCACTCTTTGCTGAATATACTCTAGTGGGGTGGCTGGGCCCCTAATTGACACAACCGCTTCGGGAACGAAAGATATTTGCCAACCTTTTTTCTTCAAGGTTACACCGAGGTAAGCATCATCGTTTATTACGCCGTTCGGTATGTACGAGACAATCCCTTTCCTAAGTGCCCACATGTCTCCTCCCAAATGGTTTAAAGCCTTTCTTCCAGATTCTTTCTGCAAGACCCTATTGTGCATCCTCCATAGGAACCAATAGCAAAACTCCATGACATCCTTGTTCTCGTTAATTGGGAGAGTCTTGGCACACGCTCCTCCCACGCGTGATTTGACCGATTCTACCAGCTTTGCTACTGATCCTTGCGCAGGTTTTGTGTCAGCAGAGATGATTACCAGAATATCACCGTGTGCATTTGGGAAGAAAATGTTCAATGCTTGGGCTTTTCCATTCCTTTCTCTTTCTGTAATAAGTCTTATCCGTCGATCTTTCCTTGATATCTCTTCAACAATCTTGTTGGTCCTGTCTGTGGATCCAGAGGACACAACGATCACTTCTTCTAATGCAAATTCTTTTGAAAGGTGTTGTCCTATTAGGTTTTCAAGCAGTTTACCTATGTTATTCTCTTCGTTGTATGCACAAACGCCGATACTAACCTTTAAAGGCGCGAGTTCGAGAGGGATTTCCTGTACGTCTGGGGCTGTCATGACCGTCTGCAAATGTTATACCTACCAAATTTACAACAGCAACGCAAAGGAAAGATCAGCGTCGATATCTCCTGACGAGATGACTTTCTGTCATGATCAGCATAAAAAGGTTTTTGGCATTGCCAATGGATTTGGTCAGCGTTTCCACCTCAGCTATTTTACACACTCGTTTTGTCGTCGTTAATGATTACACTAACCTTTTCCAGCGCGTCATGAGATGGGTCATAAGCTTCCTGCAGACAAAAACGAGATAGACGGTGTGCCACCTTGCCTTGTCCCCAGGGTGTCGCCGATGCGTCAGGTCCTAGCGCGCGCTCGGCAAAACAGGCAAAATCGCTGAGGGAATAGCCTGCGCAAGAGTGAGAGAATGGTTCCAATAGACTTTTCTATTCCCTGAACACTCTAATACGCCAATGCGTCAAAGGGCAGGAACCTAATGGCTGAAACACCCGGCGAAGTAGCTCAAGCACCTCTCATTCAGCAAACGGACTTTGAGAAAATAACCCAGCTAGTTTCTGCACATTTCGAGGCTGAAGAGTCTCTGCTGGAGCACGGCGTTCCAACGTACTACTTGAAACAGCCCCAGGAAACGAAGCAGGCCTTTCTCAAGCTTCTGAAAAACTTGGAGTCAATGAACCTGATTGCGCTCCTGCGCAAGGTTGATGGGAAGGTGGTCTTGAAAGTTGGTCCAAAGCAGCCTGTGAAGAAGAGCAACATACTCGTGAACTGGGCGCTGTTTTTCGCCACGATAGGCACGACGTTCGCTACAGGCTACTTGCTTTCAGCCGACCTTGTTGGTACGGGAATGATGCCCAGCCCACTGATAGGAGGCGTAGCATTCACAGTGGCCATTATGGCAATACTTGGGACCCATGAGATGGGTCATAAGCTCACGGCTAACAGAAACGGCGTAGAAGCAACGCCGCCCTATTTTATTCCAGGTCCACCTCCAATAGGGGACCTCTTGGGCATCGGCACTTTTGGTGCGGTAATCATGCAGAAGTCTCTTCCACCTAACAGAGACGCCCTGTTCGACGTGGGGTCCAGTGGCCCAATCGTCGGGTTCATAGTGGCCGTGATAGCAACCATCGTTGGGCTAATGCTCTCTCCAATTCGTCCGATCACAGGCAGCGAGAGTTTCCTTCCATCACCCCTAATCTTCGACCTGTTTGCCACTTTTCTCATAAAACTTCCAGCAAATCATTATATTCTACTGCACCCCGTTGCCTTCGCTGGGTGGGCCGGCATGCTCGTCACCATGCTCAACCTGTTGCCCGCTGGACAGCTCGACGGCGGCCACGTAGCCACGTCTGTGCTCGGCGGAAAAGCGCGAACGGTCTTGACTGTTCTGTCCATTCTGTTGCTGGTGATCGAAGGATTCTGGCCGATGGCTTTCTTTGTGGTCTTACTCTCGATGTATAGGCATCCTGGGCCCCTAGACGATGTTTCTGGCTTGTCAAACGGGAGGAAGCTGTTGGCAATCGGGCTGGTGGCAATTTTCATTCTCTGTTCTTTAATCTAATACTACGTGCTATACTTACTGAATCTTCTTGGTCTTTAGGACTCGCAAGCCCCTGGTGTATTTCTGCTCTACGACCATACGGCAAGGTTTATTAAATATTGCGATACTAGACACTGTTAGACAACAGTCGATTAGAAGACGAGTCAAAAATCAAGAGCGGGGCGATCACCAACGAAGGGAACGATCCTGATGGTCTTCTTCATATTGTTTACAGCTGCGTCTCTGCTGATTCCCTCGCCGATGTTTCCAGGAAATGTCCTCTGCACTCTGATCGGAGCATCTGTCATCCAGTACACTGCTATCGTGAGCGCGCTTTTCAACGGGGTTCTTTACAGCGTTGCGCTGTGGCTCATCTTCATCGCTGTGAGTCGGAGACTCACACAAGAAAAATAGGTTGACTGACCGGCCGCCTAATCTAGTTTTGCGGCTGCGGTACAAAGCCTACAAGCTTGATCGTGATTCCGCATTTTTTGCACATCACAACCAATTCTGCAAGCTCGTCGTTCCTCACCTTGGTATTAACGATCTTATAGTTCTCCTCTGATTCGTCGTCGGGAGATATGATAGACCCGCACTTTGGACATGGAAAAGCCCCGTCCCCGTCGATCTTCGTCAGGTCAACCGTGTACGCCATGCTTTTCTGAACATCTGCTTTCTTCATCATTTTTCAACGCACCTTTCCAATCGGTCTTGATTGTTTTCCATCGTTGGCCCAGAATATAATTAACTATTATGAATCTCTAATCAGTATTACTCGTAAGTCTCGCATAGTTAATGAAAAGCTTTTCGATGCATAAGGGGGACGAAACAACCCATAGGGGCTGGGGGATGAGTTCAGTAAAGGTTATGAGTCATAACAAACGAGTAGAAGGCAAAGTCTCTCCCTTAGGTGTCTACGTTGGAGAAGTTCGACGTACTGGTAGTCGGGGCTGGAACAGCAGGGTGCCTGGCCGCGGAAACAGTTGCCCGAGCAGGTCTGAAAGTGTGCCTCATCGAGAGAAAGGAGAGGGAGGAGGTCGGCGAAAAAATCTGCGGGGACGCCCTTGGAGAGCATCACTTGAAAGCCCTAGGCTTAGAGAAGCCGCAGGGCGGCGAACTTGAGAAGAGGATCGAGGGCATCAAGATCTATTCTCCAGACATGGACACGACGTTTACGGTTGAACACGAGGACTTCGTTGGCTACTTGCTCAACAGACGACTCTTCGGGCAGTGGCTGCTCAGGAAGGCAATAGATAAGGGTGCACGCCTTCTGGATTCAACGCAATGCTTGAAGCCGCTGATCGACAGGGATTTCGTGGCCGGCGTGTTGGTTAAGAACTTGAGAACTGGCGAGGAGACGGAGCTGAGAGGCAAGGTGACTGTTGACGCGAGCGGTTTCGTAGCGGCTGTAAGGAAGAAGCTGCCTAAGGAGTTGGGCATTCAGAACGAGGTTGCAAACGAGGACGTTGAAGCCTGCTACCGCGAGATCCGCCAGCTCAAGCAGGAGGGCGAAAACACGGACTACTGCGAAATCTACCTCAACCAGAAGGCGACTCCGGGAGGCTACGCTTGGATTTTCCCGAAGGGCGGGGCAAGAGTCAACGCGGGCCTAGGGATCTGCATGCGCAACAAGTTTCCAAACCCAAAGAACCAGTTCTACAAGCACATTCTCACCAAGCCTGCTTTTGACGGTTCTCTACTTCTAAACGGAGGAGCCTGGTACGACCCGACTAGAAGGCCTCTAGATTGTATGGTTGGAAACGGCGTTGTTATCACCGGTGACGCGGCCTGCTTGGTTAACCCGATACACGGCGGTGGAATAGGGCCATCGATGTTGAGCGGCCACCTTGCAGGCAAGACCATCATCGAAGCTCTCGAAAAAGAAGACGTCAGCCAAGAATCTCTGTGGCCTTACAGCCTAAGGTACAACGCGGCGTACGGAGCAAAACAGGCCAGACTGGACGTTTTTCGAATGATGCTCCTGTCCTGTCGCGATGATGACCTGAATTACGGGATGAGGTATCACCTCTTGACGGAAGAAGATGTCCTCAAGGCAGGGATGGGCGACGAGTTTCATCTGAACATCACCGAGACCAGCAGGAGAGTCTTCAGAGGATTGAAGAGAATAAGCTTCTTGAACAAGCTCCGTCTGACGGTCAAGTACATGAATCGGGTCAAAGCCCACTACAAAGAATACCCAGAGACTCCTAAAGACTTTGAAAAGTGGCGCGTGCAAACAGGAGCCCTGTTCGAAGAGGCTGCCTCCAAAATCATGAAGTAAGGAACAGCACAAGGTCTGTCCACCCCTTGACACTCATAAAAGCTCGGAGGCGGTTTTCAACTCGCGTCGCCACCCAAAACGGAAAGGTCTGGGGTACTGTTAAGTTGTTTGACCCGTTTTTTGAGCGAGAGAAACGCTTTATTGCCGCCTGTGTTAGTGTGCATCTCGTCAGTATACCCCATCCGTCACACCACGCATTATAATTCCCGCCAGAGTCTTTTGTAACTCAGCAATCGGGCGACGGAATTAACGGATTGACGATTATATCATCCATTATTCCCAAATCAAAATGTTCAGCATGAGGTTATTCATCAGTTTTTCTCCGTTTCGGTGCTGGCTCGCAAAGATGCTTTAGATAAGAAACAAGAAGAAGCTTAAACCAATCAAGAAATTCAAGATTATCTTTCAAGTAGTTTGTAAGCGGGATCAACTAGGTAATATTTTTCCGCCTTTTTTTCGATAATTCGCAGATTCTGTAGCGATTTCAGAGACTCCGTAAATGTTGATGACTTGCTTATTTGTTTATACTTGCTTGCCGCGAGCACCTTTATTTCATTCCATGTCGCCCCGCCGCTAAATCTCGCTAGCGACAACACGATTGCACGTTGTAATGACCCAAAATCTTTTGACTCTTTGATCGCCGTCTTTTTGGCCAGCCTTGTCACTTCCTCCATCGCTTCAGGGTGAGATTTTCCAGAACAACGTTTTGCCCCGTAATACGTCAACCAGCCTGGAATACCCCCAAAGCGGTCTACTGCTTCTTCAAGTTCGCGTGGTTCATAATTTATCTTGCCCCTCTGAAAACCCGTTTCTAAAAAGGCTATACTGATATCCCTTGAGAAGGGGTTAATTTCTTTCTCTTCAATTGGTTTCCCTTGAATTTCTGCTGATTCTGCGATGGTTTTAATCAACCCCGTGGCGGATCCAGTGAAGAGAAGCTTTATTTTGGTTTCATTATAAAGCGTCGAGAGTATCCTTGGAAGCATGCGATCATTCAGTCTCTGCACTTCATCAAGAGCTATCAGGCGATTTCCCAATTTGCGAATGACTTTTTCAAACGTTTGAATTGGCTCGCGTCTCATCGTGAGACGAAAAACTTTGAGATCAATCTCTCCCTCCGTTTTTAACCTCCCGCCCGCGACTTCATCTATCAGTCTCAATCCAAGCTCCTTAACCGTCAACACTGAAGAAACGTCTATGTAAATACCGCCGCGACTTTTGGTAAGGACCGTTGCGAGAGAGGTTTTCCCAATGCGCTTGGGTCCAATCAATACTGCCCAAAATCCACTATCAATTATCTGTTCTATCTCTTTAAGGTCGTCTTCCCGCCCATAAAGCAACGACCGTTCTCTTTTCGGGCGTGTATCAAATAATTCGCACCGAATCATCATGTACCCTACCCTACTAAGTAGGGTATGGGTATATAAGGTCGTGTATCTGATTCGAGTGCTTGAGCTGATTATGTACCCTGCCCTACTAAGTAGGGTGGGAGTATATAAGAAATGAGAAAATGGAGATGATGCTTTGTTTCAAGTATTGATAGTGTTGCCTGATTTTTGCAAAGGAACGACGAGGCAAGCGGGTCATATAACTTAACAGTACCAAGGTCTGGAAAGGTTTATTTCGTTGCCTGGTGCTATGATTCAAAATCAATGGCGGATGAGACGTCCGCTGGGATGTGGCCGAAAGGCTGAACCGCAAACTAGAGATTAAGGTGAAGCGAATGGCCTACAAGTACATTGCTGAGGCATGGTCGAAACCAGAGAAATCCTTCGTTGAAGAACTGATGCGTAGCAGGTTAATAGAGTGGCGTAGGCAGCCAGTGATAACTCGGATAGAGAGGCCGACGCGATTGGACAGGGCGAGAAGACTTGGGTACAAGGCCAAGCAAGGCTTTGTGCTGTCTCGTGTGCGCGTCAGGAGAAGTGGCTTCAGAAAGCTGAGGCCGACCTCTGGCAGAAGACCGAAGAGGATGGGTGTCGAAAAGTTCAAGCTGTCCAAGAGCATGCGACTGATCGCTGAGGAAAGGGTCGGCAGAAAGTTTCCGAACCTTGAGGTCTTGAACTCCTACTGGGTCGGTGAAGACGGCGTTTCAAAATGGTTTGAAGTGATAATGGTTGACCCTCAGCATCCGTCAATAAGAGCCGACAAGAACATCAACTGGATATGCCAGAAACAGCATCATAGAAGAGTTTTCAGAAGCTTAACCAGCGCTGGCAAGAAGGTCAGAAACCTGCGAAGGAGAGGACGGGGCGCGGAGAAGTTTAGACCAAGCTTGAAAGCTGGCACGGGAGGAAAATAGCCGAATGATGGTTAAAAGACCCAAAGTATCTGAGAAGCGTGGACGACGAAGCCTGGGAAAAGGTTACAGCCCAGGCGAGCTGAAGAAGGCAGGCCTCAGCATGAGCGAAGCCGTGAAGCTTCACGTTGCAGTCGACCCGAGAAGAAAGACGGCTCACGAAGAAAACGTCGAGGCCCTTCAGACTTTTCTGCAAGAAAGGAAAGCCGTGGCAAAGACAAAGAAGCGTAAGAGAAAACCTAAAAGTTTAGGCCGCGCTAATGACGACTAGTGATGCGGTCTTGGCATCCAAGGTTCAAGTCGGCTACATTGACATAAGGGTCTTTGCACACGCAACCGAGGACCCAGAGAGAGTTCTGACCGCAACACGCAACACTCTGCCCAGAGAATCAATCGACACTGTAACCTTCAAGAAGGCCAACTTGACAGGGCATCATGGTAACCCCATAATTCTTTATGAAACAAAAATCAAGGAGAAGAAGCTAGTTCAAGCCGCCTTCGAGAAGTTGTGTTCGGGTTTAAGCGTTTTAGACAAAGAAATCTTGGCAAACGAGGTCCAACAGCACGTGGACAAGGGAAACCTCTACGTTCGATTGCACAAACAGTCTGCCTACCTCAACGAACTCAAGCTAAGCTCAACAGACCCCATTCATCTGCGAATACACTTCAAGAAGCACAGCACGGAAGAAGTCATAGACATCTGCAGAAGATCCGGGTTGCTACCATGAAAAGAGCCTACGCTGACTTACACTTGCGCGCGAACATCAGCGATTCGTCACAGGTTTCAGGCTTGATAAGCAAGGCTTCAACTCTTGGATACAGCCTAGTGGCTGTGCCCCTTTCACCATGGACTCCTGAACACCAGCTTCAGCAAGTGCAAAGAGTCTGTGAAGAAGCAGCCATAGGATTCGCATCCCGAGTGGACCTGAAGCCCCGCACACCCGAAGAGTTGCTGAAGGACGTGAGGAAGTTGAGGCGAAGGTTCGAGCTGATTGCCGTCATGTGCGAGTCGAAGGTTGTTGCGAGGCAGGCGGCGAAAGACCGACGCGTCGACCTTCTGAACTTTCCCCAGCCAGACTTCAGGAGGGCGTTTTTCGATTCGGCTGAAGCTGAACTGGCTTCAGCATGCCTGGCTTCTCTTGAAGTAGACATAAGACCGCTGCTCACCCAAGAAGGAGCAGCAAGGGTAAGGCTTCTTTCCCTCCTGCGGAAGGAAGTTCAGACGGCCAAAGAGTTTCACGTTCCAATAGTTCTTTCAAGCGGAGTTTCAGAAGAACTTCTGATACGAAGACCATTGGACCTAGCAGCCCTCTCGTTTCTGTTAGGCTTAGACAAGGATGCTGCTATGGAAGCGGTTTCCAAAAACCCCATGGCAATCGTCAGAAGGAACAGGGAAAAGCTGAGCCCGCGATTCATCGCACCTGGAATACGGGTCACCCGGAGAGGAAACGATTGCTGAAAAAAGTGAAGCGGCGCTACTTAGCCCTGAAAATAGACTCCTGCGAGACACCCAGTTCGAACGAGTTTATGGACGCCATCTGGGAAACCATTTCTGGGCTTTACGGCGAATACGGCGCAAGTCAAACGAGCCTGAGTCTAATCAGCTTTGACGACAAAAACAAGAGCGTCGTCCTGCGCACCGGGCACACAACGGTCGATATGGTTCGAACCGCGTTGGCTTCAATAACGCGGATTAGAGACAAGCCTGCGGCCGTGCATGTCTTGGCAGTTTCAGGCACAATAAAGGCCCTTCATAAAAGTCTGAGACAATAGTCTTTGAAAGGTTTGCTGCTGCAGTTTTCAATTCGCGCGCGCTGCCGCTTAACCCTTGATGTCATGGCCAAAAACCCTATTATTTGGTTACACGTGCTTGAACTGGGGGATGATGTCGCCGTCCCAGTCTGATTGTTGAGATGAAGAGCTTATGACGGACAGACCCCAACACTCACACGGCTTGCGAGCGTAGTCGCGCTCTGAGGGCCTTTTTCCTTTTCAGTCCGAAAATCAGAGCCAGAATCATTCCTGCGATGAAGCTGCCTCCGTGCGCAAAGTAAGCGACTTCGCTGCCAAGTCATAGAATCGTAAGAGGCATTGAAGCAAATGCTGACAGCCGATACTGAATACGGCTCGGCAGAATATTTATCCTTTAGCAAACCCGCAGAGCGGTCGTTTTTCCTACCCGCACAAACATTCAACCATCTTTGTGCAGACCAAGCAAGGTTCCGGAATCGGAGTTCCTTTCTGGCGTTTGTTCAGATACCCGAAGAAGTGCCCGCACCTGAAGTCGCTCACCGGTTGAGCACCGAGTTCGCTAGATCCTTTCCGTAGAACCTCAGGTCTTCTGTCTTCCTCTTTCAAGGCTTCGATGCCGTGGATTCTTGTCATGCAATGTGGACATGCCGGGTATGTCTGTACGCTAACGCCTGTTACCACTCTTGCAAGAATTGGTTTCTGCAAAGCTCTGCCGCACTTGTCACATGTAAGGTCAGCATGGCTTATCGTCTTTGGACAATCATGCTCCAGTTTCCCAGAGCTAATGTCTGTTTGCATCGTCATCACAGCTTAACCCTATATCTGAAAGGTTAATATTTAATAAACCTTTTTGGATACGTGTCGAACGAAAAGACACTTAGAAGGCCCGATTCTATTCTTCGAATTGTATACTCCAGTATACCCGTTTCTCCTCGCAAGAGTTCATCTGAGTCAACTATTGGCAGGCCATTTTCGCATGACAAAACCATGCGGCCGGAGGCGAATTACACGACAAGCTTAAGAATTGGACGTGAAAAGACATAGTATGAAGGCGTATGCCCTGAGGAGAATGGCTGCTTCTTCCTTGTCTCCTTTCTCCCCACTACCATTCTCCTCATCCAAGGCCATTATGTTTACAACCCAACACATTTGCTTTCAACGGGATCATCGAACCTACTCGGCAAGAGATTTGATCATCATAGTCATCGATGGTGAGCCCGCCCGGACTTAGACCCAAATGGGTCTAGTCCAATTCGGCCGAGCGAGATTCATTGAAAAATTGAAACTGAACAAGGCACAGTTCGTTGCGCGGTTCATTTTTTGAAGTGTGCTGTGACTGGCTGTTGGTTTAGTTTGCCGTTTTTAGTGGGCAGCCCGCTCCGCATATTTGGAGGCTTGGGCATTCGTGGCATTTGTCTGGGGCGTATTCTCGTTTTCGGAGCTTCAGGCAAGTGGGGTTTTTCCAGATTTTTTGCCATTTGTCTTTGAGGATGTTTCCGAGTGGGACGAAGTAGCTTTGGCAGGGTATGACCGTTCCGTCTGGTTCGATGGCCATGTTTATGCGGCAGGCGCTGCAGCTTTTTATTCCCAGTTCCAGCTTCAGAGGGTCGGTTTCGCAGTATTCCGTCGGGGTGTACCACGTGAATTCCATTCCTAGATTTCTGGTCTCATTCTTTATTCGGGTCAGGATCGGCTCTAGTGCTGCTTCGTCTAACGCGAAGGTTTTGGCTATTTCTGGTGCTTTCCCAGAGTAGATCAGGCTGTTGCAGGCGAAGTGTTTGAGTCCGAGGTTGTGGACGAATTCTATCGTGGCGTCTATGTCATTGACGTTTAGCTGGTTGAGTGTGGTGTTGCTGACCGTGTAGATTGGCGATGCGATGGCGTTTTTGAGTCCTTGGACGGTTTCGTCCCAGCTGCCGTTGACGCTTGTTATTTTGTCGTGGACTTTTGGGTCGTGTGATTCAAGGGTTATCTGGATGTGGTCTAGTCCTGCGTCGATGAGGGTTTTGAGGTACGCGCTGTCTTTGAGTTTTCGTCCGTTCGTGACGAGGCCGCAGACCAGCTCTTTTTCTTGCGTGTGCGCTATCAGCGTTGACAGGTCGTTTCTTAGGGTTGGTTCGCCGCCTGTGAAGACCACTTGGGGGATGCCTAGGGCTTGGAGTCTGTCGATCACGTTCACCCATTCTCGCGTGGTTAGCTCTTCTGTTTGTTTTGGGCCTCCGGCGTAGCAGTGTATGCACTTGTTGTTGCAGCGGTAGGTGAGGGCTATGTCCATGCGGTAGGGTGCGCTCAGCTCTTTTTGGAAAGGTTCTATCTTTTCTACGCCGAGGTAGGAGACGGGGCAAACGTCGGGTGTCTTGGCGAAGGAGTTGATGGTGAACAGTGTGTTTTTGATGTCTTTTCGGGCGGTTTCCGCGTCAACCTTGTAGCGTTTTAGAATTCTCTTTGCTGTCTGTTTTTCGTTTTCTCCTCGTATGAAAGAGTGTACGATTTCGGTGGCTGTCTGGTTGAGGAAGATGACTCTGGAGGCGTTTATGACTAGAACTCCTTCTCCGTTTTTCTCTAATCGTAGATGGAGTCTGAGACCGCGGTATTCGCCCTCTGCGACTTTGAGGTGGTGCAGCACCTCTCTGGGTTTTGCTCTTAACTTGTCAAGTACATTCAACTATCTTGCACCTCCGCCGGCGCAGGCACAAGCGCAACCTACGCAGGCACAGGCGCATGCGCAGGCGTGGCATGCGCATACGCAGGATGGTTTTCCGCCTACTGGCTGCTGGCTTGGGGCAGACTTGAAAGGCACGAGTTTGTTGGCGAAGTCTTGAACGTTTTTGACGATGTTGTTTGAGGCTGTCTGGAGTCCTCGTACGATGTTGTTGGCGAAGTCTTGGCCCGGGATCGGTTTGGCTTGGACAGGTGGGGCCGTTGGTGTTGTGACTGGCGTTGGGGGGCTTTGTTGTCCCGTCGATGCGTGTAGGCCGCCCCAGTACCACCACCAAGCTGGGTTTGGATAAATGATTATTCCTGGTGGGAAGGCTGTTCTGAAGCGGTCTTCGAATTTGTCGTCTGCCAGTAGCCACTCGAGGTTTTTGTCGACGGCGTCGCCCTTGAGTTCTGGGGTTCCAGCCTGGGTTACCTGGGTCCAGGCTTTGTCTACTATGGACTTGTAGTAGTTGGTTGTGTCGTCTCTTGAGTAGCCGCGTAGCTTTTGGTCTACCGTATTGGTGAGTTCTACGTAGGTGCTGGCGAGCTTCTGCTCGTCGAGGGTTCCGTCTGGTCTTATGGCGTTCAGGTAATCTGTTTCGTAGTATCTTGGTAGTGGAGGCGACTGGCCTTGGGCTGGTTCGAGTTCGGTGAGTTTTATGAGGGGTTCAGTTTCGGTGACGGCGACCATGCGCTTTAGGAGAAGCCCGTAGAGAATCATGGTGAGGACGCGGACGGGCTTTTGATCCAAAACGAGGGCTGCCTCGACAGCCGTGAGTGTTCGGTTGGCGCCCAAGGCTTCGATCGACATGCGGGGTGTTGCGTAAGCCATTCTGGCAATTCTTGTAAAGTACAAGATTATCGCGGCGGCCACTATGAGAAAGACTAAGACCAATGAAGCCGTGGTTGTTATGTCTGGAAATGGCCCAGGGGTCGGGGTCGGCGCGGAGGAAACGTACGTGGCTGGGAAAGAAACGCCAGAAGTGAATTGTTGGCTTGGCGGCCAGTTTGTTCTCTCCCAGAAGACGGCGGTGTCGTTGTTCGTTTCTGTGAAGACATTGTCGAAGGGTGAGCTTGGGGGGTATTTCACTTCGGTTTTTTGTACGCCTGGTGGGAGGATGATTTCCACGCGTAGGTCTGTTATGAAGCCGCTTGCGGTGGAGAACGTTGTTTGGTAGAAGAGCAGGTCGACGTTTCCCGGGTTAGTGGTGTCCGCATGGATCATGTTTGGAACCAGAGCGTAAACAACGAATGTGTAGGGCTGGTTCAGCGCAACGGGTTGTTTGAGGTAAACGTCGATGCCGTAGAAGCTTCCCGATGACGCGCTTTGATATTGAAGTGTGGCCCCCGACAGGTCTTGCACATACTGAATTTGGAAGCCTCCTTGGGGCATTCCCACAGTGAATATGCCTTGAGGCGAGCCGGAGAGATACGTGAAGGTTATGTTGTACAGAATGTATATCGACCTGTCCGTGTTGATCTGGATCTGGGCCCACTCTTGGCTTACGGAGTAGGTTACACCCTGAGCCCTTGCAAGTTGAGCCTTTGTCAGCAATAATCCGAGGCACAAGATCAGTACGATGACGGACAAACCGGCGAGCTGCTGTTTCGTCACCATGTTGGTTCCTCTGTGAGTTCGAACTTGTTTCCGCAGTGGCCGCACGTGACGAAGGGTTTTCCGTCAAGAACTTCAGTCTTGGTCGCGTCGATCAGAGCTCCGCAGTTTGGGCAACGTATTTCTTTAGCCTCTAACGGTCCAGTGACCGTTACGGTTTGCTTAATCTCTATAGGTTTTTTCTCCAGGCCAAGGAAAATCAGGAATCCAGCGACCGCGAGGAAGACCAGGCCCACAAGAAAGTAAACAAGGCCAAGGTTAACTGAGACAACGAAGACGAGGCCCAAGAAGATCAGAACTGCCGACGCCAAGTAGATGGCAGCTCTAAGTATCCCCAGAGCCATAGCGCGTTGCGCGCGCCCGTACTCGCGTTTGGTTGCAGGGGACATAAACGACTATTTGAAGATTTGACCATAAAAGCCTTGTTGGGACTCAAACCGAAATGGGAGTGGGCCCGCCCGGACTCGAACCGGGGATCTTCGCCGCTTCCTCAGGCGCGTGCTAATCAGCCTTGTGAGGGCGACGTCCTACCAAACTAGACTACGAGCCCTGTTTGTCCATCTTTGTTTTTCCTCGCCTAAGATTTGGAATACTTGTTTCAGCTTCATAAAAGCTTTCCCGAAAAGCAGGTTCAAGAAGGAGTAGAGGCGAGCCAAGTTGCACGGTACCAAGGATGATGGCCATTTCAAAGAGGAAAAACAGATCGATGAGGTCTTGATGATCGTGCTCTTCTTAGCATGTGCCTTTGTTGGCTACCTTCTAGTTCATCTGCTCTGACCGTCGTCGACGTCGCGAATCAAGCTTCCAGCGCGATTGGTTGTGAAACTTTGTTCCACAAAGCTTTTTTGGCGGTGCCAAACCATTAAATTCGGGGTGCAAGCTTGGAGATTTATCCATTCTCCCTTCTCCTTTTGGCTTAATCTCCCATAAGCTGAAATCGTGCTTGCGCCCCAATTTCCAACATAACGCTCAGAAAACTTAAAAACAAACCCTGCCACTTTTTGGATGTCAATGCCGAGGTAGCTCAGCCTGGGAGAGCGCTCGTCTCGTTGTCTCTCAACAGCGAGGGCGAAGCTGAAGACCGAGTCGTCGCCGGTTCAAACCCGGCCCTCGGCACCACAATGGACTTTTTGTTGTGTTGCAGCCAACACGTCAGCAGCTCTGCAATTGAAATCGTACTCATTTATTGGATCACGCGAACGCATGTTTGCTCGTTCTAGCCTTTTGTTTCCATGAGTATTTCTTCAAGTATTGGTAGCATGTTGCTTATGCGTGCCCTTCTCTTGAGGGCATCAAGATCTACTTCGGTGAACTTCAGGATGGCTTTCACGTCTTCTATGTCTTTGAAAGCTCTTTCCTTGGGAATCGTTGCCTTTATCATACGGAGCTTTGCCAAAATCAGTTCTTCAGGGATCTGGTAGAACGTTGTCAGACTCAGGATAGTTCCCGGTCTCTTGTTCAACCTCCTTCCTGAGAAAATCGTGTCGAGTGTGAACGGCGATCTGCTGTCCTTGAACGTTGCTATCTTGAATCTGGATTCAAATGCCGTGTCAATCCTGCGCTTTTCAACCTTTACTCCTGCTTCCTTCAACGCGGACTCAAACTCGCTCCGGTTCCTACCTTCTAATGAAATCCTGACAATAACATCTGCGTCCATCGTAGTGCGAGGCGTACCATAATAACTCGCTGCCAAAGCTCCGGTGAACATATAATCTATCCCTGCAAAATTGAAGCTCTTCACAATCCTTCTGATAAATCCTTCAAAAGTCTCCAGATTCTAAACCCCGCGATAACGTCTCCTGCCAAAACTGATTCGTTCTCTCACACGTTTCATAAGTTCTCCTTCAGTGATCTTGCAGTCTTGATCTTTGATGGAACCAGCGCAGATGTTCAAGCATAAGTCCGACATGTAGACTGCCGCGTTCACCCTTTCATCTGGTTTTAACTTAGACCTTGGCAAGCGCATTCCTAGAAAATAGATGCTGGACTACCTTTAAGAAGTATTTCCTTTTCGCGGAGTAAGTTTTCCGTCTATCACTTTTTTTAAGGACCATTATGCTAGAGCGTTCGTTGTGCCGATCTAACTCGACTTGTCACAAGCTTAAAGGGGAACAAGGAGCGTAGGCATTAAAAGAGCGAAAGGTTATGCCCCACTGTCTAAAGTGCGGTTCAGAAGTGGATGAGAAAATGGTCTTCTGCCCTAAATGTGGCGCACCGCTGAGGATGGAACAGCCTGCGGACCTGAGAGATGAGTGGAGGACAAAACGGAGGGAATGGAGGGAGCAGAGAAGAGAGCAAAGAAGACAGAGAAGACAGGGTGAGAAAAGCGAAAAGGAGGAAAAGTGGGAGAGAACAGAGAAGCATGAGTACATGTTCTTGGGGCCGCTCATCGGTGGACTGGTGCTCATAATATTCGGAGCTTTTCTCTACTTCTTAATAGTCGGAGGCTTCAGCGTACAGCTCCTAGGTGCGCTCTTCCTCGTCTTCGTCGGAGTGATAATCATAGTTGCCGCCTTGTACTCCATCGTTGTAGCAGAAAGAAGACACCGGAGACCTTAGACACACTTGCCCGCGCTGGCGTACGAACTTTTGTAAGGCGTTATCAGCCGGCGAGTTCATGGAAGTGAGCGATCACCTAGGTTAATGATCTGAACGTTTGAAGATGCTGCTTCGAAAAACAGGGAACATGAGGCTCGGCAAGCCTCGAAGCTTTGGTTCTTGATCGAAAGTTCAGCGACGCAGTCAAGTCTCAGTGGATGGAGTCAAGAAAAACTCGTGGAAAAAAACTATCGTGCACATTCTTCCTTCGGTCGCGCTATTCGCTCTCTTCGCTTCCTCGTTGCATCATCCTTCGCATCATTCCACGCATTTGAGGCATGTTCTTCATGCTCTCTTTCATCAACTCCATCAAAGCCTCGTTTAACTCTACTTCCAACGTAATTTTCGCGTGGCCTTTCTTCTCTTCACTCATCGTATCACCTCCAGATTCTTTTGAACATTCGAACTAACGTGTCTCTTAATATCCACGTTGCCTGTTGCCGCTTCAAATCTAGGTCAACCTCAATTCTGTAGTGAAACTTGCCAATTCTCCTCGTCTTGACGTTGTAGTCGTCAATCAGTCCTCTGTTCTTCCAGTCCTTCAGTCTTCTTCGCAGCCAGAAAGAGATGAAACGAGGTGACACTGGCTCCAAAAGCAAGGCAAATCTGACGAAGAGAGGGAGACGATGTGAGGACAAATTGCATACGCTTCCAATGCTGGCTAGCTAAACGAACGCTTGCCTTATAGTCCTTACGTTTTACATCGATTCACTACAGTTGAGATTCAATCGAGAGACCTCTAAGAAAATCTCTGGCAAACAGCGAATGATCTAAGAGCTTCAGTCGATCGATTCTTTGGAGCTCCACCTCGGAAAACGTCAATGTGCCTATCTGGAACAAAAGCTTTGCCCATTTTCTGCGATTGTGTATAGCTATGTCAGCCTTGCCTGGCTTTGTTTTCGGGTCTTCTGGTTGTCCGGACGATTGGCATGAAGCAATATTACCAATAGGTAAGCCTATATATTACCTAAAGGTAATTACTGTCTTGTAATAAAGGAAGCGAATCACGGATGAAGCTGAGACTTCAATTGGTGCGAGACGGAGAGACGCTGTTCGAGATTCCTCTTTCGCCGGAGGACTGGGCGAAGAAGGACTTGCAAGAAGAGTTGAAGGAGACGGAGGAAAATTTTGAGAGGTTCTCAAACATTTTTGATGTTCTGTCCCACGAGACGCGGCTGAGAATGATGATGCGACTTGTTGGAGCAGACGATCGCACGTTGAGTTTTGCAGATTTCATGCAGGACCTGGACCTAAACCCCAAGATCGTCTGGGAGAACTCCAAAAAGCTTGAGAAAGGCGGCCTGTTGGAGAAGACTGGAAGGGGAAAGTACGTGTGTTCGGAGTTCGGGGAGACGTTCATGATGATAAGTCTGGCTTTGCGCCGTCTGATAGAATCGCTAGAAGAAATGGAGCAACTTTAGGGGAGGTGAAAGAGCTTGTCGTTTGATGATGACTTTGGCGATATTTTCAACGACTTCGATATCTTCAAGCTGATGAAGAAGTCTCAGAACGAGCTGGAAAAGATGTTGAAAAGAATCCGGAGCGGAGAAATCGAGGGCTTATGGGAGATAAAGCAAATCGATGAGCCTGACATAAAGGGATTCGAAATTCGAGGCCGCTTCGGGACAGAGGAGCCGCTTCACTCGTTGGAACCAGTCGAACCGTTGAAGCCTTCGAAGAGACGACCGTTGCGTGAAAGGCCCTTCGAAGTTCCGAAGACTGCGTTGAAGGAGATGCGTGAGCCACTGGTTGACATCTTCGAAGAAAATAGTGCCGTAAAAGTGTACGCCGAGTTGCCTGGCGTTGAAAAGGACGACATAAAGCTGAAAATCGGAGAAGGTCGTATTGAAGTCAAGGCCAAAAACTTCTACAAGACCATAGACTTGGCCACCCGACACATTGCAACGAACGGTGTTTCAACCCAGTACAAGAACGGAGTGCTTGAGATAACACTTCCAAAGATGAAAAAACTGCGCGAAAAGGACGCGAAGAACCTGAAGGCAGCGTAGATAAGCAGCACTTCGCTCTGCCTTTATTTTGCTTCGGCCGACAAATGTTTGCCGAATTTCTTTTTTCCAGTTTTTGCCTAGCGTTGTTAGCACCTCGCATATTGCGCGCGCTAATGCTATGTGCCCAATGGGTAGGCGCTGCTAAGTTCAAAACGGCCACTGACTAAAACAACGCCAAAAGATACTTGAACAACGATTTTGGCACAAAGAGTAGACTTAAATGCCGTGTTTAGAAAAACAAAATAGGGACATCTGCGAAGTGTCCTCTGCGCTACGCGCAACCTGCGGGCGTAGTCTAGTTTGGTCTAGGACATCAGCCTGCCACGCTGACGACCCGGGTTCAAATCTCGGCGCCCGCACCAAGAACTTTCTCTTCTCGGAAAGAGAACCTAGGAGAAAACGGCGTTACGGGTAATGTTGGCCGAAGTGGCGTAGGGCGGTAACTACGTCTCCCATGTCTACTCTGCCGTTGTCGTCTATGTCGCAGTTGGCATTGTACCTTGCCATTCCAGTCGTTGACCCGAATGCCGTGAGTATGAGCGTTACGTCTCCCTTGTCAACCTTAAAGTTTCCGTCAACGTCGCCTGGAATGGTTACGATCGCATTGCCGCCCGTGCAATTGTTGTTCGCAGTGTTTGTTTCGTTTTGAACGGGCCATGCGTAAGCGCTTATGGTGTAGTTGCCATAAGCAAAGCCAGCAGTGTTCCAGGTGAAGGTGATGAGGGTGGACGTTGCGCTGAGCAAACTAGTGACGGTTATATTTCCAATTGGGGCTGTGTTGGCGTAGAGCGTTACGTTAAACGTTTCTGGCCAGTTTCCTAGGTTTGTAGCGGTCACTGTCAGGTTTTGGGAGTAGCCTTGGCCGATGATGGCTTTATAAGACGACACTTCGGTGACAGCAACGTCGTGATATGGAGAGGTTGTGAGGCTGATTGTGAAGTTGGCTGCAGCGCCTATCCGGTCGCTGTAATCATAGGCTTGATAGTTCCCAAAAGCGGTGACCGAGCCTGAAATCATGGCTTCAGCTGTTATGCTGACCGTTCCGGTCACGGACGAGTTTGCTATCAATGTCCAAGTTACGGTTTGACTGTTTCCAGCTTCCATGAAACCTGTGCCTAAGGTCTTGGTTTGGTCTTCGCCAGGAGCAAGAATTAGCCCAGAAGGCAACGTTATCGATGCATTGCAAGATGAAGCTGGATAAGTTGACACAGCGCCTGGTAGAGGTTGTGGATAAGTAATCGTCGACTGCACTTGGAACGGCGTTCCGGGCGAAACACCAGTCGGTGCGGAGAAAGTCACGTTCCAAGGAGAGACATAGAGAGCCCAGTAGTCATCATACGACCAAAGGTCCATGAATTTGCTGATGTTGAAAGCAGTAACTGGGCCACCGTAATTGCTTCCCCATAACGCCTTGTTCCACGGGTCCTGCATAAAAATATTAGTCTGATTGTAGCCTATTGCAACGCGAAAATGGCCATTAACGTGGCTGCTGGTAAACCACATGCACAGTATAAGCGGTTTCCCCTGTTCAAGAAGACTTTCAAGAACCGTCAAGTTCATGCCATATGTTTCGAAGGCCGAACACCCTAAAGGCTGCGAAGTGTACCCTGTAATGTTGTAGGGAAGTTGATTACCCGTCGACGTGCTCGAATTGCTGAACTGCGCTGCCCTCCTCAAGTCATCGTCAGCAGTTCCGTCGTATGAAGGAAAGCCGATGGTTCTCGCGGCGGATGCTATTTCAGACTGCGATATGCTCCTGCCGTAGTAACTGAAGACCATTTGAAGACAGGCTGGACCGCAATAGTAGTCTTTTTCTTGAAAGCTGAAAGGAACCGGAAGAATAGTCTCACCTGAAGCCACATAGTGAGCAGTGTAAACTCCGCCGGATGACACCGTTATCGTCGTAGTCCTTTCACCATCTTCCCAATCCAGAAACGCATTATTGTTCGCATCTGCGGTCGTCACGGTAAAAGTGTGAGTGCCCGTTAGCCCTGTCGCCGTGTAAGGAGTCCCATAGCCGGTTGGCAACCCGTCCATCGTAATCGGCACGTTAACATCCGCGTTCTCAGAGTAGTCGTGAGCACAAATGACGACACTGTACACGTAAGTTTGAGACGAACCGAAACAATACACGTTGTCATCCTGCGAGCCCACGTACAGCATCCCCTCAGCAACAGCTGGGGAAGAATACACTGCCCCACCCGTCGTGTAGCTCCACACCAAAGTCCCCGTCGACCCGTTCAAACAATACACGTTGCCGTCGTCCGAACCAACATAAACCATCCCTCCTGCAACAGCAGGAGAGCAATCCATCTCGCCTCCTGTCATGTAGCTCCACACAGGCATGCCAGACGCACCGTTCAAACAGCAAACTCCATCCTCTAATCCAAGGTAAACGTCGCCGCCAGCGACAGCCGGAGAAGACAGAGCCAAGCCTGATGTGTATTTCCATACAAGCATCCCAGTTGAAGCGTTCAAACAATAAACATTGTTATCATATGAACTCACGTAGACAGCGTCGTTGGCAACAGCTGGAGAAGAAAACACCCAGGCACCAGTCGTGTAGTTCCACACCGATGCGCCTGTTGTGGCGTTCAAGGCGTAGAAGTTGTTGTCATCTGAGCCTACGTAGACAACGCCACCGGCAACAGCTGGGGAAGAATACACTGCCCCACCCGTTATGTAGCTCCACACCAAAGTCCCCGTAGACGCGTTCAAGCAGTAAAAATCATTATCGCACGACCCCACGTAGACAGCGTCGTTGGCAACAGCAGGAGAAGACTCCACCTGCCCGCCAGTCGTGTAGTTCCACACCGATGCGCCTGTTGTGGCGTTCAAGGCGTAGACTTTGTCGTCGCCTGAGCCCACGTAGACAACGCCACCGGCAACAGCTGGGGAAGAATACACTGCCCCACCTGTTATGTAGCTCCACACCAAAGTCCCCGTCGACCCGTTCAAGCAATACACGTTGCCGTCGTCCGAACCAACATAAACCATCCCGCCTACAACAGCAGGAGAAGAAAGCACATAATTTCCCGTAGCGTAGCTCCATGCCGTATGGTTTGTTGTCGGTGCTGACGTTGAATACCCACTGTGGTTCAGGTCATGGTGAAACATCGGCCACCAGTCTACGACGTCTGCAGTGGACTGTGCCACAGTGGTTCCAGAGCTACCATGGGACTCGGTTGCTCCGATGAAAGTGCTCGTGGATAATACCGATATGAAAAACAGCATGACTAGGACGAAACACACAATCGCTTCTCTTTTCATTTTCCTTCCCCTTCCCCTGCATACTGATGGTTAAAGCCTGAATTAAAAGTTTACCCAGACCATACACTTGAAAGCTCTATTCGTTTCGCGCGCGTTCTTCCAGAAAAAAGAAAGGTGGTTCTTAGGCCTGGCATAAACCCAGCCTTTCGCCTCAGGTCGCCACAAGTCTTCCATCTCGGAGATTGTTGACAGGGCTCTGAGCTCTGAGAGTTGTTGTCGCACCTTCAGGCAGTGTTAGAATCTCTAAGTCTGTGAGGCTGTGCTAGGGCTTGACAACTTCAGCGTTTTCGGTGCTGATTCCGCGCCAGTTTATCTTGTATCCGAGTGCTTCTAAAACGCCTGTTGCATCTTCCACTCCTTCAGTTTCGATCGTTTCAGCGGCTTCGGACAGGCTGATTCGTCCCTTCTGCTTGATTCGCTCATCGATTGTTCTCCCGATCTGTTCAAGCCGGTCTTTTCTGACCAGCTTGTCGGACATCACAACGTAGTCCTGCGGAGGTTTTTCAGTCAGCGCTGCCTTGACAGCTTCTGATGAAACCCCGATTCTCGCGGCCAACTCTTCAAAGTTCACGATGGGCTCAGTGAACACTATGGGCAGTTCTCTGACAAGACTGGTCTGCTTCGCTTTGACCTCTCGAAAAGCTTGTTCCAAGTAGCGAAGAACTGGCGATAACGGGATTCTGTCATGGTAGTACATGACGTTCAATCTTCCCTGCTTGCCCAGGTTTGACAGTTTTTCGCATGCCAGCTTCTGGTTGACGGCCACGAGCATGTCAACGTCGGTTTTCTTCAGTTTCTCGACCTTTCGTAGCAGGTAATCGACGGTCCAGAACCCAACGATCTCTAGGTACACTTTAGTTCCGTCTTTCTCAAGTGAGAAGTCGGGGATGATGACCTGTCTGCCCGCTAGAACAGGCTCAGGTTCCCTCTTCAAGATCCACCCGGACGTCAGGGCCTGAAAACGCGTGGCGAAATCCTCTTCAACGCTGCTGTCGAAGGACAGCTGTGCTGGTTCTGTTTTCCTCATCAGAGCGCGGTGTTTCCAGCTTTCGATCTTGAAGTCGCATATCTCGTTCGTGTATTTCCACAGGATCTTCGCCTCAACCGTCCATTCTGGGCTGGCAACTATGACGGGAACAAGTTTGGCTGTGGCCGTTCCGTACCTTCTGGTCAGCTTGAAGAGGCTTGCGGGACCGTCTACCTTCACCCACAGGCGCTCAGCTTGATAGGCCTCGTAAATCAGGCCTAACCGCTTGATAGAACGGAAGATCTGCTGCCAGTTGCCCGACGCCGTGAACCTTACCTCGGTAGAGTCGAAAAGAAGCGTCTGCGTCAAGCTGACGTTGTACTCTTGAAGCAGCTCTTGTGCAGATAAAGGTTCAAACTCCTCCAACACCAGCTCGGTGTCCAAGTCTGCGTCGAAGAACTGCTCAACCATCGCCACGTCTACCTTCAATTCTGAGGCGACAGCCTCAACTATTCGCGCTCTGCGTTCCTGCGTGGTGGGCAACCCGAGTCTTCCGACTGCCTGAAAGATCCTCCTTCTCAGGTCCACAGCATTGATCTTGTCGTCACATCTGAAGCGGCTTCTCCTGTCGAGAAGAAGGGACAAACCCCGGACAAAACGATAATCGTAGCCTTCATCCTCAAACCCGTCTACAAACTCCTTCACGACGCGCTTCTTCTCACCGACGTGGCGCTTGTAGGCTTCAACGAGACCGTTAGCGACATCCAGCTTATCGGCGGACAGCGTGGCGTAACGCGGCCAGACCGTGCCCTTTCTCTTCCAAACCGCTAGAAGCTCGCTCGGAAGCATGCTCTCACGCCTCCGAGCCTAGGTTCTGATGCCGTTTTCGGCTCATCCTCGCTTCCACGGTCTCCTTGGACACTATCTCAACAAGCTTGGCCTGCTTTCCCTCAACCTTTCTGAGCAGTCTTCCAAGCCTTTGAACGTACTCTCGTGTGCTTCCCGTTCCGCTGAGGATGAAGTCCACCGAAGCATCCGGAACGTCCACGCCCTCGTCGAGAACCTGAGAGGTAACTATCACCCTGTAACTTCCGTTTCTGAAGTTTTCCATGATTTCGCGGCGCTCCTGCTTCGGTGTTTGATAAGTCACGGCGGGTATCAGGAACCTGCGGCTTATCCTGTATACCAGGTCATTGTGCAGCGTGAAGATCAGTGTTCTTTCACTCTCGTGTGCTTCAAGCTGCTTGGCAAGCAGGTCCAGCTTTGCCTCGGAGTTCAACGCTACTCTCACCGCGCGGTTTCTGGCCAGAAGAGCCTCTCGCGCCTGCTTGTCCCTTCCAGTGGTCATTATGAACCTCTGAAAGTCCTCAGCGCTCCTCAGAACGATCCCCCTCTCCCTCAGATAACCGTTGAAAACGCTCATCTCGCCGTCGTAGACCTGCTGCTCCTCAGGAGTCAGCTCAACGTAAACCTTCTCGTAGGTGTACGGCGAAAGATGTTTTCCCGCCAACTCTTCGACGCCTACAGTATAGACGAGGTCGCCGACAAGGGCTGGAAGAAGCGAGTGCCTTTGGTCGCTTCTCTCGTACGTAGCCGTCAGACCCATACGGTAAGGCGCAATGTACATCTCAGCGATCTGCATGTAACCCGGCGAAGCCAGATGGTGAACCTCATCGAACACCATGAACATGAACCTGTTGCCCAGCACGTCTGCCTGCAGATAAGCTGAGTCGTACGTGGACACGGTCAGCATTCTCACCGTGGATTCGCCGCCGCCCACGGTTCCCGCCTCCACGCCGAAGCATTCTTGCACTCTTCTTTTCCACTGATCTATCAGGTCTAATGTTGGAACAACGACCAGAGTCTGCGTCTTCAAAAGACTAATCGCCTTCAACGCGATAAACGTCTTTCCAGCAGCGGTCGGAAGCACCAGGATTCCCCGTTTGCCAGCCCGCCGCCATCTGACCAAAGCCTCGCTCTGGTAAGGACGCAGCTCAACCCCGCCATGCAGAGTCTCGACGGGAGGAAGGTTCGGAACGCTGTCCCGAAACTGAAGCATGCTCTCCTTCAAATAGGACAGCACGTCGCGGTAATGCGAGGCCTTGACCCTGTAACAGCCTACCCTAGGGTCCCACTTTCCGTAAGGAGTCCCAACGTCCCCCCGCAGCAGAAGAGTGCCCCTGTCAAACCAAAGATCGATCATGCATCAACAACGACCCTATTCACGAATCGACTTGAAAACCCTTTTGCCAACGCATGCCATTGAAAGTTAAGCTTGAACCGTACTTAGGATTTCTTCATTATGTTCAGGTTGGCAAGCCTAGTTTAGTGCGTGATTTTCAGGAACTCTACCGCTACTTGATAGATGACTATCTGATTGAACGGTGTCAGAAATTGCTTAAGAAGGATTTTGTAGCGCGCGCGTGCGAATTTAAGACTAATGATTTAGCTGAAGGTTTGAATTTGCTTTTTGACCGATTTGTCGAGGTTCTCAGGAATCAGGCATGGCAGTAGGCAAACCATTGACACGTTGATTAATGAATAGGCCTATTTGCTTGCTAAGTTTCTGAGGCGTGAACGGGAAACATGGGTTCCAAGAATACTGAGCCTAGACTGATAGAAAGCGGAGATATCTCCCGAAGACCCTACTTTTGGTAGGATTTCGGATTGACATATCATATCGCCAAAAGAACAAAGTGAGGACAGACACTTAAAAAGAATATGTCGAAAGGGTACTGGTGCGTTAAGGGACATAACGATGGCTCATTAAACATAGATATATCTCAAAAGCATCGTATAGTAGTGGAGCATTGCAATGAGTCTCCAAAGAATAAAAGATTCCCAAACAACATTAACTCTGATTGTTGCCACAGTTTTGTTTGCTCCAGCCGAGGTTGTTCTGTTTTATGCGGGAATACTTGTATCAACAAACTGGTCGACTATGAATGGTCAAACAACTCAGATATTTGTGCTAAGAGACTATGGAGTTTGGTATCTGGCAGGTTGGTCAATTTTGCCAATTCTCTATTGTATAATTGCATCTCTCTATTTCTCACCAAAAAGAATTGTTTCGCCCTTAAATACGCAGATTTTTGCTTGGTTAATACTGTCTGTAGTCGAGTTTCTACACGAATACGACACGCTTTATTCGTATTACAATTACTACACTCACACACCTCCACCAGTTGCCCAAATAAACACAATGATTTCAACATGGGCTTCCAATTCGTTTGCTTTATTCTTCATCTTTGTTTTTGCTGGTCTCGGTCAACTGCTTATGGTTCGATTGATGGTGGGTCCTAATTTGATTGGTGTATGGCGAAAAACGTACGCTGTTAATGCAAAATGCGAGGTTCTTGATAGCGTTCTTTGTGAATTAGAAGATTACAGAAGACACGAAGAGGATGACGGTCTTATCGTTTATAAAATGCCTACAGGATTTGTTGATAAGGTTCTTATGGTTCTTGGTCCTGATCCGAGAAACAAGGATCATTCCCTTCTTGCAACTGTAGCTTACCATTCTGGAGTTTACTCCTATGAACAAAGCGATGAATCAGCAGTTAAGAGAAATAGAACAATCTTTGAAATAGAGGGTAGATTACGGCATGCAGATTCTCCCGCCACTATAGAAGAGTTGAAAGAAGAATTGTATGATCCTGCAACAGCAAGAGCGTATGATTTAGCAATTAAGCCAACTCGGACACCGTTCAAAAGAATGGAAAAACTTGTTTCTCAAATTCCACCCTTCTACAAATGGTTCATGGCTATAACATCCGTTCTAATTGTGCTGGTTCAGGTAGCTTATTTCACATCCTACTTCCATATTGATACGAATACATGGATAAGCACAACTGTGCTTTTGCTCTTTGCCTTTTTTGCAGAAGCAGCGATACCTTTGAGGGATGAGATTCAAGCTCGATTGAAAGAACGATTAAGAAAAGAAGCGAGTGCTGATAAAGAGGGCAAGCCTTAAATACTAAATATGGCTTATAGGATATGTATAGGAGCGTAATAGGAATGAAATGCAAATACTGCGACTCCGAGAAAGTCGTGAAGGCTGGTATGAAGGGCAATAAGCAGAGATACCTCTGCAACGATTGTGGTCACAAGTTTGTTGAAGGTTCAGATTTTCCGAGAATGAGAACCGAGGCACGCATCATATCTTCTAGCATTGACTTTTATTTTGAAGGATTAAGCACTAGAAAGATTCAGACTCAGATTGAGAAACTCTATGGCGTTCATGTTGACCATTCAACAGTGTTAAGGTGGATCTTGAAATACTCTAACCTAGTCTCTCAGTATGTCGAAACACTAACGCCTCAGTTGCTAGGTATCTATCACGTTGACGAAACAGTGATTAAGTGTAAGGGTGTTCAAAAGTGGTTCTGGGAAATTATTGACGACCAGACTAAATTCCTAGTTGCTGGTCACTTGTCAGGTTCAAGAACAGCCGAAGATGCAATCACTCTTTTTGAGAAAAGCATCAGAGTAGCTAAGAAGAAACCAACTTCAATTTACTGTGATGGGTTGCCTTCTTACGTGGATGGTTACAACAAGGTTTTCAGAACCATGCGAAAGGACACAAGACCAGAGTTGATAAGGAAAGTTGGCATCAGAGCAGTTCATAATCAGAACGTAGTCGAAAGATTACACAGTACTTTGAAGGATAGGATAAAACCAACCAGAGGCTTGAAAGGAGAAAACACTGTTAGAACTTTGCTCGAAGGATGGGTTGTCCACTACAACTATGTGCGAAAGCATCAGACTTTGAAGATGACTCCTGCACAAGCTTCTGGTCTAAACGTGAAGAATGACTGGTACACTTTGGTTAAGGATGCAACGAAGAATGAGACGAAGAAAGAGGAAAAGCAAGTTCCGCAAATTGAGGTGACTGTAAAATGAAGAAGATTCTTGTTAGCCTTCCAGAAGGTATATTCAAGATTGTCAAAGAATTGAAAGGACAGCTTGGAGACAGCGATTCTGAGGTTGTTCGCACTATGGTGATAAGTTTCCTCAGTGAGAAAGGATACTTGGCTAAGAGGGAGAATGAATGAGTAAACGCAAGAAAGACCGCATTAAAGAACTGGCTTTGGAACTTGATATAGTTGATCACATGATTGCTGCGTTGGTGGATGTTTTAGAAAAGAAGGGTATTTTGACCTCTGCAGAATGGGAAAAAGAGGTAAAGTTGAAGGTTGAAAAAGCAGCAAAGACAACGCAAAGTTTCAGGGAGATAGAATCTTAGATTGCAAACCAAAAGCCACGACAGTTTGCATGAAACAATAGTAGCGAAAACTTTGCCTAGATTTGTTGAAAGGCTAAAGAAAGAAAGGCTTGTCTCTGATTACAATAGAGACAGTTTCCATGTTGAAATAAAGCATTTCAATGAAACTCATATGTTCAACATAAAACCCGATTTGGTTTTAGTTTTACCTGACAAAGCGAAGTTTCTAATCGAGGTAGTCAACCCCAGAGACCCGAAAAGATTACTAGGCGAGATTGTCTATCTTCAAATTCTTGGTTCTCGAAGGCTCATTGATAATGGAATAATCTTCCTACTCCCACTAGGGTCTGAACACCCAACAGCACCCATGAAAGGTTTGAGACTTTCATTCACATCACTCGCTACTGGTCTGGAGCAAATCGTTTCTACAAAGATTCCGTGTGATATAGCCTCATGGTCAACGACTGAGGAAAACAACTACGTCAATTTGAGAGGCTCTATTATATATCGTCCTAAGTTGCACTTATAGGAGAAGTTTGCATGAGCGAACAAAAAACGAATCCACCTAATATTCTCCCATGTCCCTTAACGCACCAGTTTCTGTCGAAAGCGTAGAACATGGAAACGGTAAAATCAACTGGTCAAACTGGCTTAAAAAACATATTACTAGACTGTCCAAGAGGAGAATACACTTTATCCAAACTACATCTTGGAACGGTTTGCAAGTTGAAGTCGAGTTAATAAACGGGCTCCTCAGAATAGTCAATAGACACTCATGACCAATCTGATTTCAGTTTCTAGTGCACCTATCGCTGGGTTTGGGGACAAGGAATACTACGACCTTCTGGGCACGATTGAAGTGATGAAAAAAGTCTCTGAAGAGGTTGTGGTTGATGGTTTTGAGTTGCAACTTGAACCAGAATGGGACTGCGAAAATGCACCATTAACCGATGCTGACTGGGCTGATTGGACTAAGACTCCCAAATTTACTTTTGAAGAAGTTGTGGAACTAATCAAAAGTGAGGGTCTACCAATCCTTTCTGTTCATGCGAGCAGGGATGTCGGAAGTTATCTCTGCTCTGAGAAGGAAAGAGATTGGGAGAAGGGAAAGCGTGTCATTTATGGTGCATTGTCAGTTGCTGAAGGATTGGGAGCGGAGGTTTGTGTATTTCATCTTTGGGACACTTGGAAAAGCAGTTTCGATTTGCGAAATGTCGAGAACATTTTTCTGAAGACAGCGGAACAGTTTCCAAAGGTTAAAGCTTCGGTTGAAAATATCCCAACACATCTAGAAGGTTATTCTCCGTTCATGTTGGTTGGGTCTGCCAATTATGTGACTTTAGACTTGAGATGGGCAACTATGTATAAGGAGCTTGACGCTTTCGAGTCGATAATTAACGGTATTGTGAATGTTCATCTGCGAGGGAGTCTGAAGGAGAGTAAATGGGTTCTAGAGCGTTCAGACTTTGATTTCTATGAAGCCTTGAACAAAATAAGAAAGGAATGGAAATATTCAGGATTGCTCACAGTCGAGCCTGAAGGTAGAATAGACGGGTCATTGTTTGAAAGCTTCCTAGAAGCGATGCACACCTTGAAGACGTAGATTCCTATTTGTTCAGCTATAACTTTTCCGCAAAACCAAAAACTGGCTTTCTTCAAGCTTTCTTAGTCAGTATCTTTGGTTCTTTCCATTCTTCTCTCAGGATACTGTAGATATAGGAATCTACCCATTCTCCTCTCATGAAAAAGCTTTTACGAAGTGTTCCTTCCTTCTTAAACCCAACTTTCTCTAAGAGTTTGTTAGAGGCTACATTTCTTGGGTCAGTTTGGGCTTGAATACGCATTGTGTCTTTTGAGAGAAACAAGTAATCCACCATTAACTGTGTAGCTTCGGTACAGTACCCTTTTCCCCTCTCACTTGGCACTAAGCTATAGCCTATTTCTAGTTGCTTGCCCGCAACATGTAGGACATAAAAATGACCTATGAAACCAATTTTGCTTCCGTCCTTTTTCTCTATGATGAATGACTTCTCTTCATGAGGGTTCTCAAACATTTTTTCTGCTTCTGTTCTGGACACCTGATGTAGAGGATTGTATTCACCAAAGACCTCAGGCTTGTTGAACCATTCTGCAATTAGTGGCAAATCCTCTTTCTCCATAATCCTCAAATTCACATTTTTACCTTCAAGCAAGTTAACTCACCAACCCAACATTTCAAGTCGATTCGGCTATAACTTTTCCGCAAAACCAAAAACTGATTATCTTCAAGCGGTTTTTGTCAATATCTTCGGTCCTTCCCATTCTTCTCTGAGAATGCTGAAGAGGAACATATCTGTCCATTCTCCTCTGCAGAAGTAGCACTTTCGCATTGTTCCTTCTCTCTTAAACCCAGCCTTTTCCAGAATCTTCTGGGAAATCACATTCTTGGTGTGAGTCGTTGCTACTATTCGAGGAATGTCCTTTGAAAGGAAAAGATAGTCCACCATTAGCTGTGCAGCTTCAGTGGAATAGCCTTTTCCTCTCTCACTTGGAACGAGACCATAGGCAAGTTCTACCATACTCATATAAGTATTAAGAAAGTTGAAATGCATAATCCAACCAATTTTGCTTCCGTCTTTCTTCTCAATGATAAAATGCTTCGTTTCGAAAACGGTACTCTCCAAGAACTTCTCCATCCCTGCCCTAGTACCCTGTGTTGGAGAGAAATATTCAGCAAAGTCTGGGTTATTCCACCAGTCCACAAGAAACGGCACATCCTCTTTCTCTGCAACCCTCAAATTCACATTCTTGCCTTCAAGCAAACCTGACCACCAATCTAGGTGTTTAAGTCGGTTCAGCTATAACTTTTCCGCAAAACCGGTCCCAACATGCTAAAGGCTTCCTATGTAGGTGTAGGTTCTTGGCACGCTCATTGCTTTGAGTGTTGTGTAGCGACAGTAACCATCAACGAGTTGATAGTCTTCCTTTCGTATAATCAAAGGTGAGAGAACTACTGCCCCCGCTTCCATGTTGTGTCGAAGTTCTGCACTTCTCTTCTCAAGGCTCTTTGAAAAAACATAGCCCCTCTCAGGGTCCACGTAGTTCATAATATCGGGGTCTAGCTTTATTCGGGTTATATCCATTATTTTCAGATGCCATTTGCGTCTTGCAAGAGTCGTCAGCCACGGGTCATCTTTTGGGTCTCTATGTTCACTTCTGGCATCTGCTTCCCACTCTTTTAGAATTTCAGAGTTGACGAAATCGTATATTGCATCAAGGTCGTCAATCACCCAGTAGCTTATCCCTTCAAGTCTCCGAATAGGCGTGTTCAAGACATCTCGCCGTCTAGGTTCTTTGCGTTGTTCTTATTTGAAGTATCTGAAATTTGGCTATGACTTTTCTGCAAAACCAAAAACTGTGTCTGTCTGCGTGCGTGGGCTGTGTGTTTTTTTGTTTTTGTTTGTTTGTGTCAAGGTGTAGAAAGTAAGAGAGATAATTAATAGTAATAAGAGAAGTGAAGAAGAAGAAAAAGATAAAAGTTTACCCTCCCACACACAACAACGTTGGTTCGTGGCTTTCTGGGTTGCCTCGCTGGTCGCGAGGTGCCTGCAACCCAATAGGCTCAGCCAATACAGAGACAACAGCAATGGCATTACTACCTTACAATAATGAAGTTATTTCTAGGATACAAAATCTAACTGAACTGTAGAGATTTAACACAAGAAGAGTTGTAGTTATCTGGAATTAAGAAAAAAGAAGGGAGGGTTAGTTTTGGAGGTTTGAGGCTATTTGCCCTTTAGAATTTTCATGGCTTCTTCCATGGTCGGGAAAACCAATTTGACTTCGGTTGTCTCGGTTGCCATTAATGCCATAACTTCTGGTTCCATACTGGCTTTTTGGAAAGCTTCTAAATTTGGGGCTTCCATTATGAAGACGCTCAGATGTTCTGTCTCGACACTCCCACCCCAAAGCATCTTTACTTTGTACTTCTTCGATATTTTGTCCATGCTGCTCAACCAATCCAGGTAGACCTTTCTTGTCTTTTCATGTACCAAAGGGCAGTTTTCGGGCGCATGCCTTGAAAGCACTAAGAATGTAGGCATATTAACACGCTCCAAACTATCTTTTTTGCACGAACAATATAAAAGACTTTGCTCGGAAGTTTACAACAAATAAAAGTGTGTGTGTTATGTGTGTTTGTTGTGTGTGAAGAGAGACTAAGTAAGTATAGTAGAGTGAGTTAGGGAGTCGTAGTAGTAGAGCAAGGGTTTTGGTGTTTTGGGTTTTGGGATAAAACTTTACCCCCCAAACCCAAACCCAAAAAAAACACACAAAACCCATGTGAGAAATGCAGAACTGTTATAACAAGAAAAAAATAGGGAGTAGATAGTATGGTTCGAGTAGCGGGTTAGCTTGTTGTGATCGACCACTCGCATGGGATTTTTCCTGTTTTCGCCGTGGCTTTCCATCCCAACAGTTTTGCTGTGTCCACGACTGATGAAGCACAGAATTCGCACAGTGGTGTTCCAGGACCTCCAACGCCAATTTTTGATGCCCCACATGTGGTTGCTTGAAGAACAACCTTCCTGGGCGACTCTTCAAGAACTTTTATGTCGTTGCCTACGATCTGAAAGAATGTGCGAGCATAGTTCAGAGCCTTTAATGCTCCCTCTCCTGGCGTTTGTTTCCACACATCCGAGTTAACAGAATCCTTCGCGAAAGCAGCAAAGAATTTCTTAACCCCTTCGTCACCATAATTGCTTCTGATGAAGGCTATGGCACTTATCATTCCCACGTTGCCGAAAGACCTGGCGCCTGCAAGTTTCTCCTCTAAAGAAAGAGCTTTGCCCATATTCATCTCCTCACCCTCTACCATCTCTAGTTTCCACTTATAACATTTTGTATTCAACTAGAAGCATTAGTTTGGTAGTAATTTGGCACAACAACTCTGGGAATCCAATTTTCCCTTTCATTTCTCAAATATTTGGCAAACAGTAAAGCGCGCGCTGTTGATCTTTCTAGTCAATCGTGATTTCACGGGCGGAGGAATATTGACTTCAGTGGGCATCGTGCTTGCACTGCTGGCACGCAAGCTTGAGCATCTGAAGGTCAGAACAGAGTTATTTGAGATCGAAGTTCAGCTCAACTAGAGTTATGTGGTCGGTTTATCACGCCTGAGCTCTCAACCGCACGTCAATTCGAATCCATTGTCATTATTTCGTCGTAATTCTGGTATAGCATTCTGTCAAATTCTATTCCCAAGATTCCAAGGGGTTTACAGACTTCTGTTAGAATGTCACTTTCAATCATGTCATAGGACTCGGGGGCACTTTCAAAGCCCTTTGGGGTTTTAATTCCTATTTTGTTCAGCACATTTCGTACTCGAACATCGAAGGCTATTGCGTTTTTCAGGAGGCCAAGTTCCATCAAGAAGTCTCTGGCGCTTTTGCTTTTCAGAAACTGGAGTTCACTCATCAAACATTCTATTCTTTTCTTGTCAGCATCGGGTCCATTGAGTTCAGATAGTATCTTTATGAATATCTTCGGGCCTCCTTTGTTCTGTAACGCTTTTAGATTATGTACCAACGCTCCAGTTTTCCTACACTTTGAGATAGAAGAGCTGGCATAGCGTGTTCCAACTTTGCGCAGAACGCGATTTATTGTCCTCGCTTGATCAGCTTCTCGCATTTTGATGAGCTTTTCGTAAGCAACTTCATTTTGGAGCCGAGCATCCTTTTCGAATTTCTGAGCGGGAAGTGAATTGCCTACAGTGATTACCTGAGCAACCAAGTGCCACCAAACGTCATCGTCGTTCCAATCTTGCCAGTTATCCGCGGCAGGAACCTTTGTGTTGTTGTAGAAACGATCTTTTATCTCTTTGAACTTTCCTATCTGTTCCTGACTGATACGCAGCATGCCGTTTCTCTATACATCAAGTTCATATAAAATTGACGTGCATCTAGTGCACACGACGAGTAGCGCGCGCGTCAAAGTTGTGCAGTGACAGAAAATGTGGACAATGTCCAGTTGAAGATTTATGCGACAAAACAAAAGGGATAACGTTCAAGGAGAACACAGTCATTTGGAAAGGTGTCTAGTTGCGCGCGCGGCGCCAACGTCTTTATTCTTCTCCGCAAGGCACGCCAACATTGAGCGAGCACTCCTACACTATTGCAAAATGCATTCTTTTCCATATTCTACTATCTCGACGCCATTACAGTAGTTCTTGAACAGTTGCGGGTTTTCAGTGTGCACCGGAAAGATCCGCTCAGGTTGGATGTAGTTGATCAAATCTACTAGCTGCTCTTTGTTTAGGTGTCCTAGCGCGCGCTGTAATAACTTTTTTGCTATAAAATGTTATGCGTCGTCTATGCGTCGTTTGGGTTTGGGGATAAAACTTTACCCCAAACCGCGGGCGCCGCGCACTCATTGACAAGGGCTTGACATCAAGCTTGCGCTTATGTTACTTGATGAAAGCTAAATCCTTCGGCAAGGCGTGTTCTTAACATGTTCGGCTTCCATCAGGTCCATGGTTTCGCCGTTTGTCTTGAACAGCTGCCGACAGAAGCTAGGAGCGACCTTACAAGTCTCCCTTTGCGATGTGAGACATCTCGTGTTCTAAAATTTTGTCAAGAGCGTGATAAGGATTCTCCCTGATCAAGATAACATAATCCAAATCGACGAATCCTTCAGCGTTAAGAACACAGGCGTCAGTACCCTTGACCGACAACAGCCTTCCCCATTCCTGTACCTCTCTTATCTCATCCTCTCTGCACCTTCTTGACTTTAGGATATGTTCAAAGTCGCGTTCTTCAAGCTGAAACGCAGCCACCTTCGGAAACGGTTTCGTCGTGAGCGTATTCCATATTGAGACTAGTCTGTTTCCAGGGATCACCTCCCCTCTGACCCTCATACCTTCAAATGTGAACGCAACTGACATTAAATCTTCCACCTGGCGATGACGAGCCACTATTAGCTTTCGCAATCCCCAAAGGGATTGATCGACGCCCATGCTATGAACTGAGTAACTTTCCTCTAACATTTCTACATTTCGCCAGATAATGACCGAATCGAAGCAGCGCGCGCTATTGAAAGTGTAGGAAAAGCTTTAGCACGCGCGTCCATTAGACTATATAATAGGGTGGCCTCCTTTACTTATCAAGAAGACAGAGATTGTTCAACCACATCTCTGACACAATAGTCGTAAGAGTTCCAAGATAGCGTGGACATTATAATGTTTCGAAGCTGAACTGTTTTTTCACCGCTCAATTCTGCAGGGGACTGCTCTTGCTTCGAGCTCAAACCAAACCTTTCGTAGCTATCTTTTGTGTCGTTCGATTCTTTCGTGTTTCTGCGTTTTCCTGCGCCATTCTCGTTTTTTCTGTGTTTTTATGAGAGTTCTACCGTGATATTGCTGAGTGTCTTCCGTCCTGTACTGACTTATATTTCTGTAGAAGGTCGGGTAGTCTATCTCATTTTTCTGAAGAGCAGTAATGTTCTGGTTCAACTGTTTCTTGGTTTCAGCGCTGGTGGCCTTGTCATAAGTGGTCGAGTACGTAAGATAGGCAGCATGGAACTGAAAGTCAGACGGGTTGTCGATCAACAACTTCTCCGGCGAAGCTGATTCCTTAGCACCAGGTTCTTCGATCATGGTTCTCCAAGCTTACTGATAGTTCCGAATACTGCGTCTGCTTTTTAAGGATAACGCACGTTAACGAAGCAAGCTACACAGCGTGTGACTAGGACCCAAGCATTCTACGTTAGAAATGCAGGACGTTGAGAATACAAACAAGAACACAGCACGCAGCGCTGGCGCGCGCGACAGGCGTGTTAGAC
This sequence comes from Candidatus Bathyarchaeota archaeon, assembly GCA_963707955.1. GTDB lineage: Archaea > Thermoproteota > Bathyarchaeia > Bathyarchaeales > Bathycorpusculaceae > DASPPK01. The sequence continues at coordinate 2,037,410 of OY970176.1, forward strand.
GGGCGAAAACGCGAAACACGGGGACATCAATGCACGCCGAAGATCGGCAAAACCTCGCAGCATCGAGAGAGAAAAAAGAGAAAAAAGAGATATTATGTTGTTAGCAAGCCTAGATCTTTCTCTTGCCCAGAGTTGACCTGAAAGACTTTCCGCAGTGTTCGAAGAGTCCGATCGTGAGCTCCGTCTTCTTGCCGGCTTTGTCAGCTCTGCCTGCCATCTTCCAAGTCTTCTTAGGAGTGCTAACTTCCTTTCCACATACGGGACATTTAGCCATGGAAATCCCTTTTGAATGATTACATGCCATGAGCATAAAACACTTTCCATTGCTCGCTAACCCCGACCTATTCCAACGAGCCCACATGGTCTTCACTTTTTCGGCCGAATCTCTCCGGCAAACTCTGGAAAAACCCTGCACAATTCACAAATGTCCTTGACTATTAAGTCCGGTTTCGTGTGACTTTCACGTAGGTTCTCAAGAGTGTAGAACTGTGAGGGGACAAAAATCGTTCCCATCCCAGCCGCAGCTCCGCCTCCTATGTCTTCAACCGGGCTGTCCCCAACGTAAACCGTCTCTTCAGCCTTCACTCCTAGTCTCCGCAACGCTTCTTGAAAGATCCTCCTGTTAGGCTTACGCCAGCCAACGTCTTCCGACACTAAGACAGCACTGAAGAACCTGTTCACGCCCAGTTTTCTCAAGGCAGCGTAGATCACCGGTGCATACGTGAAGTTGGAGATCAAACCCAACTTGTAGCGCTTCGAAAGTCGGACTGACATCCGCCTCGCGCAAGGGTTCAGCTCAAGCGAAGTCAAATAGTCCTCAAAGAAAACGTTAACCGCCGTTTTCACACGTGCGTCCGCTGGACTCGTTTTGAACTCCAGACAGTTCAGCGCGTCCGAGATCCAGACGCCGTTTGTGACCTCAATAAGCTCTTCATAGCGTATCAAACGGTATTTTTCGTGCGCACGGCTGTACGCGCTGAGAAAGTCTTCTTTATCCACGCTGAAGCCCGCTTCAACTATTGCTTTGTACAGCTTCAGCGTCGAAGCTTCCAGACTGTAGTTCTTGACGCTGGTCAAAGTGCCGATGAAGTCGAAGACGACCGCTTTGATGTCAGCCAATTCTCAGTCCTTCTTCGCTTGGGAGGCTACTAACGCCCATGAAATGCCGATTCTCAAATAATAAAATTCTCCCATAGACAGCACTGAGTAGACGACAAACCTTCGTGAATCATTCAGGACCACGCTTCGGCTTCAACTGGCCATCCTGCATCGTGTAAACAAGGTCTGCCGCGTCGACTATCTTTTCATCATGCGTAGCCACCACCACCGTCGTCTTCTCTCGTTCATTGATGTCCTGAAGAAGACTGATGATTTCTTTAGCCGTTGCTGAGTCAAGTTCCCCTGTGGGTTCGTCGGCGATGATTATTTCGGGCTTGTTCGCGAGAGCCCTTGCTATCGCCACACGTTGCATCTCGCCCATACTCAACTGTTTGGGCCTGTGGTCCTGTCTGCGTGCCAGTCCCACGGTCTCAAGAAGCTTCATTGCTCTTTCCCGCTGCTCTTTTTGGGACTTGTCGACCAGTGCCATAGGCAACTCAACGTTCTCCAAAGCGCTGAGCGTGGGAAAAAGATTGAAAGTTTGAAAAACGAACCCGATACGCGCACTGCGGATCTTTCTGCGCTTACTGCCAGATAGTTGTGAGGTGTCAGAATCATCGATGAAGACTTCCCCAGAAGTTGGATAATCATTCAGTCCGATGAGATTCAGCAGTGTAGATTTACCTGAGCCCGACGGTCCGATGACGGTGACCAGCTTTGGTTCATTGATTTGCAAGTTCACAGCTTTGACGGCTGTTATTTCGGATGAGCCTACTCGAAACGATCTTGTCAGGTTCACCGTTCGGATCTTCATCAGTATTCCGCTCTTAGAACTTCGGCTATCCTCATCCTCATGGCGTTTGCCGCAGGAATTACCCCACCGACGCAGCATATGCCGACGATAGCTGCAAACATTTCCAACATGTAAAGCGGTGGCACGATCTCAAAGATGCTGGGAAAGAAAAGTGCAATGGGAATGCTCGTGTAGAGGCTTGCCAAAACGATGGCTCCCAGTGAACCGAAGGCTATTCCGATAACGCCGCCTAGCACACCGATCAGGGAAGTCTCTATGATTACCACTCGAAACACGTAGCTCGCCGGAGCTCCCATAGCATCTAGGGTTGCAAAGTCGCGGCGCCTCTCCGACACACTCATGACCGTGACAGTCATGACTAGGATCAGGCTGATGGTGAAGACGACTGCTTCGGTGCCGATGGTCCAAGTCTGCAGCTGCTCCAGAATGGGCTGAATGATATCGTTCCTCTGAGTCTCCGTCAAAGCATTGACGTAATCTATTTTTTTATCAATGGCCTCGGTCAAGTTCTGCTCGGGCACGTTTTGAACAGGTTTGACCGCAATTATGTTTACCATTTGCGGATAATCGTAAACGCTTTGCGCCAGTTTGAGAGGCATGACCAAACAGCGATTCAACAGGGCCATCTTCGTGTCCAAAACGCCAGAAACGCGTAACCCGTAGCCGTTCAGTTCTATCACCGTGCCCACAGTCCAACCATATTGATCCGCTATAGAAGCGCCGGCCACGATTTCGCTGCTTGAATCGTTTGCCGGAAGATGTCCGTTTCCCCTCAGCGCTATGGGTCCAAGTGCAAGCTCCCAATCTTCAACGGGGATTCCCATCGTAAAGTTTACGGGCACAGGCTGAAGCAGCGCCTGAGATCCAACCGATGTGATAAACAGCACTGGAGTCACGGCACTCACCCCTGGAATACCGTTTATTTCTTCAACTGTTTGTTCTTGGGGCAACATGCCGCCGCCGATGGGAATCGCCTGAATCACGATAGCATCTTTGCTCACCACCGTGACTTGGCCATTGAAAAGCACGTCCATCTCTTGTATCACCGTTGCATATCGCATGCTGGTGGCGCCAACGGCGATCACGAATGTTGCCGCAATCGCAACCCCTAGGATGCACAGTGCTGTTCTAATTTTTCTTCGAAAGAGATTTCTGAAGCAGAACGTAAGTAGCCGCGTTTACGATCCCCTAGGCGGTTAGTCTCGCGTGAAAACTATATAAGCATTGACAACGGATGATTATGCCGCTAAGTGAAAATTGAAATGGAGAAAAGAAAATGAAAATTACTAAGAAAATCTTGAGTTCAACGGCTTTGTTTCTCTTGTTGATTTCAACATTCACAGTGATATCTAGATCATACGTAGCTGCGCGCGATATGCCTGAAGCAACCTTGACTGGCACCATTTTTGACCATGGTGTTGACACTAATGGCAACGGCCTGTATGATTACTTAGAGGTCGATGTGGAAATCAACGTGACTGTTGCAGGAAACTTTCAGGTGACAATCAGTGGGCTTTTCGACCAGTCTTTTAACTACATATCCGTCTATAATAGTAATCAAGGCGACCTTGCCGCTGGCATTCAATATCTAAACGTGTCCTTGTTCGGTCCAGCTATTTTCAGCTCTGGCTTAAATCCACAAGAAATCAGTTATATCACGTTATACACGGGATCCTACATTCTAGGCTATATGTACGACGTACAATTGTCGAGAGTCTACAACTTTTCTGAATTTGATCCTCCTGGTGCCCTCTTGACGGGACACATTTCGGACATGGGCGTTGACACTGATGGCGACCACCTCTTCAATTATCTTGCAGTCGGAGTAGAAATCAACGTGACGGGAGCTGGAGAATACCAGGTCAGTGCCGAGGGGTTAATGGAAGACCCTGTAACCGTGACGAAATCCTTGATCGATTACGAGTCTGAAACTGGAAACTTTACTGTCGGCCTTCACACGGTTTACCTGAATTTTTCAGGTCCAGAAATCGCTTTTGACCAGTTGAACCCGAACGAGCTATACTTCATAAACGTATACGATGTCTTAAATAACTATTTGACAAGCCACCTTGATTCTGCACCTCTTTCGATGCGGTACAACTACACACTTTTCAACGCGCCTTCAAGAGACATTCAACTCAACTTCAAAGTCTATCCAAACGCCACGGTCGCAGTGGACGGAGCATTCAACTACACACACATGTACCCAGAGAACACGTCCGTGTCACAAATGAACGCCACAATGGGCTTTTCAACGAGCGGGAACGTGACAACAGAGACATCCAGCGGCACCGTGGTTCTTCCAAACAACCCATCTTTCAACTACAACGCAACTGAAGCACACGCCCGCTCATCATACGAGAATGGGGTCGAAAGCGACACTCTCAACGACTCGACGATCTTGCCTCCGGAAGTGGCTGGGATCTACCCGTTCAACACAACGGACGCTAGTCTTACCGCTGCATATAATCACGGCCTGTTTGACGTGGCCATCACAGGGTCAACGGTGATGCCCAGCAGTTACACTAGCTCCATTTTCGGCACCATGTACAGCACTATTCTTCCACTTAACATGTCCGACGTCACGGTTCGCGCAGATTTCGACGGAACAAACGTCATAGGAAACATCACTTTCCACGCGATCGGAGGATTTCCACTTGCCGACGTCAGGCTAGACTTCAGCGGCAACAGAAGCAACCTCTCCTTCACAGGCGACGTCAACGTCACTTATGGGAACTATAACGGTGTTGAAATAAACGAAACCACGATAGACCAAGCGCTCACCATATTTGACAACTTCACTGGACAAGGGCCGGGTTCCCTCTACAACATGACTGGGGGTTATCTGGAATGCACGCAGGTGAGCGTCACCAAAATTCCATGGTCAGACCCAACGCTTGGCGCAGACATCACGTTCAGCGCTACCGTCAACGGAAGCTTCACAGGAGCTATAGCCTACATGGTATTTCCGCCGGGGCTTACAGATGATTATCTGCAGAATTTAGCACACGCCTCCTTGGAGTCAGCGGCCTCTTCGGTTAGAAACGCTTCTTTAACACTCAACTATTATCATAGCTCAGGAATCGCAGACGTAGACATACGATTGACGAGTGATGTGCAAGGCCTGTGCAACAGCCTTCTTGTCTCGGTGCCCCCCGCGATACCTAGTCCTTGGGCTTCATATGAAACGCAGATCGAAACTTGGCTTAAGATCGCAAACGCCACGGCCCACGAGCTTACGAGTGCAGGTTTGAACGCGTCCTATTCGAGCGCCGAAGGGAAGATTTCTCTTAACGCGTGGCTCTCAGCCAATGCAAGGCAGCTTAAGAACGACATCCTTTCATTTTTGCCAGATGCGGTGCCGTCAAGCATGCATGACCTCTTCGAATCCTTCTTCAACGCAACGCCTTACTGCACCTTGTCTTCTTCAACTGAAACGTTCGATATGGTTAATGGAGTGGCGACCTTTGGTTCAACCGAGACTCTTCAGGGCGATTTCGAAGCTGAACTGAACCGCGACAAGAGTTTCTTGTTGGAAGCAACGAGTTCATTGTTACTTTCAGCGCCACCTTCAGCGCCATTGCCATGGGAGCTTAATCTGCTCAACGAGACTGACATAGACATCAACAACTTCCAAGCACAATTCAAGGTTGGACAAGACTCGATTAACGGGAGCTTCAGCGGGCTGATTCTCAAACCTCAGGCCGACAACATAGATTCCGTAAGGTTCAAACTCGAAAAGTGGCTGAACCTGACGAATAACGCGGAGGCGCCGCCGCTTGAATTTGACAAACTCTCAGTCATAATCACCGGAGAGTCAAACGCCAACCAGACGGTTCTGCTCAGCCAGCCATCCGACGTGCCGAACCCAGACAGCATATCCGGAGACTACAGGAGCATGGCTTGGAACAACGTCTCTCTCAGCAGCCTGCAAGACCTGATGTTTCTAGAAGCCTACCAAGAACAAGTCAGTTACCGCGGAGGAACGTACCCCATTCCGATATTCACAAACTCTACAGTAACCAACTTTGCCTTCGACGCCAGCGCCAAACAGATAACGTTCAACGTCACCGGACCAGCAGACACGCTAGGGTTCTGCAACGTGACAATCCCAAGAAACCTGCTCAACGCAACCGCACTTAGTGATTGGGTCGTCGTGCTCGATGGAAAAACCTTAACTTCGGAAGAGTTCAACATAACACAAAACGATGATTACGTGTTCGTGTACCTGAACTACACCCACTCAGAACATCAAATATCCATCATCGGCACAGTCGTACTCGCAGAGTTTCAACCAGACATTCTGCCACTCGTCCTAGCAATTTCAACCCTCATCGCAGCCATAGTAACCTTCAAACAAAGAAGAAAACTCGAACCCTTGAAAGCCAAATGCCGTCAAGCCTTGAGTATGCTTTCATCAAAGCCGAGAAGCTGACTCCTCTTTTCCCTCTTTTTGTCGCGAATGAACCTTTGAACTACCGTGCCTGGTAGCACGGATGTCGTACGCAGTAATCGATCAAGGTTTGAATGTTGTTTACTGTGGGCCGTCGAAATGTTAACTTGCTGTTTTCAATTTTCATTCTTTTCTTTTCCTGCTTCGCTGACCCCTCAATCCAGTGTGTGCCTGGGTTTCTAGGATTTTTGAGCATAAATACTTCACCTTGTCGGCAAGTGTGGTTTGCAGAAGTTTGTCTGGGTGGCCTATCGCAGCTTCCAATTCTGAATCATAGGGAATTTCTTCAAGAAACTTTAAGCCCAGCTTTTGAGTTTCCTGCTGTATCGTGTTTGAGTCGTTCATCTTCATGTTTTCCACGACGCCCAAGACTGGAACTCTGAGCGCCCGCAGCAGGGTGGCTAGCTTCTTGACCGTTTCAAAAGCCAGTCTTGAAGGAGTCGTGACTATCAGGAATTCTATGTTGTTTATGAACCTGACCGCGTCGAGTGTTGCGTCGCCGATTCCGGGCGGCATGTCCAAAACGAGGTAGTTCAGCTTTCCCCATCTGGTTGTTGACAGCAGTTCTACGAGTGCGTTTGAAACGTCTTCGCCCCGCAGCGGAGTGGCCAGGTCATGTGAATAGTACGTTATGGACATGTACTTCAAGCCGTGAACCTTAGGCGGAACGATGCCCTTGTTCTCTTTCGGTCGCTCGCCTCTTATGCCCAGAATCGTATGGGTGGACGGACTTGTGAAATCCAAATCGAAAAGGCCAACTGTGTAGCCCTTTTTTGCGAGGCTCAGAGCAAGCGTTGAGGCGATTAGGCTCTTTCCGACGCCGCCTTTTCCGCTGGACACGGCGATGATCGCGTCTATTTCCTTCATCCTCTCGTTTATGATGCTGATTCGCGGGTCAGCCATTCTACTTCACTCCTCTGACGGTTTGAAGCCACACTCCGCGTCCCTGCTCTATCTCAAAGTCTGGGCTGGCACAGTTTGGACATTTGATGTACGCGTGCGCGATCTCTGGAACAAAGTGTATTGCCTCCAACGTGGCTTGGTCCAGGTTTTTCGTTCGAAAAACCCAGGTGTGACCGCACACTCGACACTTCAACCGTGCTTTTTCGGTTTCCACGTCGAATCTCGCTCTCTTGAATTTTGCCGTCTTGAGCTGTGACAGGGCAAATTCTAGTATGGCTCTTTCTACTTGCTGCAGCTCGCCAACCCTTACTGTCACCTGGGTGACCTGCTTCAATCCTTCCCTCTCTGCTATCTCAGAGGCCGCCGTGATCACGGCTTCGGCCAACGCCCATTCATGCATAGGGGAGCCTTCACTGAAGGCTGATTTAAGAGTGTTGTAACCTGAAGAGCCTGCAAGAGCGTACGGTCAAGCTGCTTTCAAGCCAGATCAGATATATACTCCCAGGTTTGAATGAGCCTCCATGCGTGAGGAAAGGAATGCTCCGGAAAAGGCTTCTGACCTCGAGTTCAGAGCATCAGTGGTGCAGCTGATCTTGAACGGGAAGGTCGAGGCAGCCTTGGGACTCCTTGCGGAACAGTACAACGTCGATTTACCTCGCATAAGAGTGGGGTTGCCTGGCCGTCACAGAAAAAACACTCTTGGCTGCTACACGGCGAAGAACCAGACTATAACCGTTCTGAACAGTGACACGCTTAAGGAACCAGCTGTGGTCCTGCACGAGTTTTATCATCACCTGCGCACCTCGATAGATAAGAAGCACAGGGGAACAGAAAAGTACGCAGGTGAGTTCGCTATGGAATTCATCGAAGCATACGTATCCTCAATCGCGGACAAGAATCAGCGCCTATGAAGAGCACTCAGAAAAGGACCAAGTGTAACTTCAGGATATTGCCTCATTTGTGATGATGGGCTGGGTCATCGAGTTTGTCGCGTAACGTGCGGTTTTTTCCAGCGCGCTACGCACGAATCGTTGAAGAGCGCAATAATCACGACGATTGGGCGCAAAAGCATGTAACCTTAGAAAAGCTTTTTTGTGATGCTTGCGGGAATAGCATGCAAAGAACTGAGGTTGCACAGGATGGATTTGGAGAAGGGTTTCTTGGGCGGTTTCTTCGTTCTGGGCTTCGGCCTGTTCATCGCGGGGTTTCTCACAGGAATGCTGGCTCTCGGCGTCTTGAACGTGGCGCCTGACTTTGCGACGTTGGGGCTCTTGATCTTCGCGGTCGGTTTCATCGTTGGAATGTTGACTATCGCGTTGACACTCGTGGTCGTGAACCTGACCGGAGCGCAGAAGCCCTGAAGCGTGCTCGGAAAACCCGTATATACCGGAGAGAACTCGTAAGTTTTCGCCCATGCACGTCGTGTCAAGATGAAAACATCGCTGCTTTTCCTCTGCGTGATGCTGACCTTTCTCGTGGTAACCACATTGACAGTTCACAGTCTTGCCCTGGCTGAGACGGCCAACTGGAGTGAAGTGGCGACGTTTACAGGCCTGGGAAGCGCGCGCGTGCGCGCGACCTCCTTCACAATAGGCCATCCTGAATGGCAGATCCAATGGGAATTCGCCCCTGACCCAAACTTTACCGCGTACGCAGTTTTCATCGTTTCCGTTTATCCGCAGGGAAAAACCCAAAATGTAGCTTTTATCCACAGTATCGGTGGTTCACCTACCAGCGGAACCGTCAACGTTCACAATACAACCGGTGCTTTCTACATGAGCGTGCAGGCAGGAACACCAGGCATACTGAATTACACCCTGATCGTTGAACAGGACCTGAACTCGGTTCCGGAGTTTCCACCATCAACCATTCTGCCCTTGGCTCTTACGGCAGCGTTGCTGGTCACGATCGACCTGGCGTACCACAAGCAACGGTCAAAAAAGTCTGAGTTAAGATTAAAAACTAATTAGTCGGTAAAACCTTCTAGCAAAGCAACTGCCGAGTGGAAGGATGAAAGGCAAAGTCATCGTAATCATGGGTTCTGAACGCGACATAGAGTTCTGCCGTGAAATCGGCAAGTTTCTCAAGGCCTTGGGACTGAGCTTCTTGTTCCGCGTCGGGTCGGCTCACAAGACGCCGGAAAAAGTCTTGAAGACGCTGAAAGAGTACGAGGAAGAAAGAATCGTTTACATCACCGTTGCGGGAAGGTCTAACGCTCTCAGCGCCTTCGTCGACGCGAACACCACGAAACCAGTGATCGCCTGTCCGCCGTACTCGGAAAAGTTCAGCGGCGCAGACATCTACTCATCATTAAGGGTTCCCAGCGGAGTGGCCTCTCTGGTGACGCTTGAGCCTGAAGGAGCCGCCATCGCCGCCGCCAAGATCCTCGCAGTTGAAGATCAGCAGCTGGAAAAGCGCGTGGAAGCCTATCAGCTGGCAAAGAAGCGCGAGGTCGAAGAGGCTGACGAAAAGGTTAGGAAGCTGAAGTAGTGCAGAAAGATGGGCACCGTAAAGGACCTGGAAACAATCAGAGAACCGACCCAGGATAGCATGGGGACCGGGCGATTCCATTTTTCAGACAGGTACTCAGTGTTCGACTGGGGCGAGATGCCGGACCGTATCGCCGGGAAGGGAGCAGCCCTCTGTCTCATGGGGGCCTACTGCTTCGAAAGACTGGAGGAAAAGGGCATCAGAACCCATTACCGAGGCTTAATCGCTGAGAACGGAAAAGTCTTCAAGCTCAAGGAGCTTAAGCGGCCTGTGAACACGATGGAGATAGACTTGGTCAACGTGTACAAGCCCGGCGCGCGGGTCAAGAATGGAAAACTATGCTACGACTACGGCCGATACACGGCGAGCCTCAAGAACTACCTGATCCCGCTTGAAATCATCTACCGAAACGGTCTGCCCGAAGGCTCCTCCGTGTTCAAACGGCTGGAGCAGGGCCAAGTCACCATTGAACAGCTCGGACTGACTCGCTACCCAAAACCTGGCGACAGGCTGTCAAAGCCGATGTTCGACGTGAGCACCAAGCTTGAAGAAAAAGACAGGTACCTGCCGTGGAAGGAAGCGCAGGAAATCGCAGGCCTGACGGATGAGGAGGTTAGCGAAGTCAAGGATCTGCTCTTGAGGGTTAACAGATTGATAACTCAGGTCGCTCTGAAGGCTGACTTGGAGAACGAGGATGGAAAGATAGAGTTGGCCTTCAACCCTGAAAGGAGGCTCATGGTTGTCGACGTTGTGGGCACGCTTGACGAGTGCAGGTTCACTTACGAAGGGCTTCACGTGAGCAAGGAGATCGCGAGGCAGTTCTACCGAGAGACAAGCTGGTTCAGAGACGTTGAGGAAGCGAAGAAGAGGGCGGAGGCAGAAGGAGTCGAAGACTGGAAAGCGCTGTGCAAGTCCAAGCCGCCTAAGCTGGACGCCGCGTTGAAGAGGATCATCGGAGAGATGTACATGGCGGTTTCAAACGAGGTGACGGAGCGGAGGATGTTCGATGTTCCGAGCCTTGCAGAAACGGTGAAAAATTACAGGGATTACGTGGGCCACACTTAGGTTACAAGCTCGTGCAGTTGGCCCTTCTTCAAGGCTCTCCTCATTTCAAGGGCTATGCGGTCGCCGGTGCTCAGCCGCTTCTTGTACTTCGCGTTCGCGTACTGCGAGCCCAACCCCATGTGCACGTTCGTTCCTCCCCCGTGCCTCAGGGCAACGTCCTGCGTCACTGGAATGTGCATGTACGGGTCCTTTTCTCCGTGTATGTCGTAGAGAGCATAGTCCGTCGTCTTCTTCGCTTCAGCGCCGCCTGTGAAGTCCAGTTTAACCGTGGGCTTCAGCTCATACTTTGAAACTCTGTCCCACGTGATCAGGGTCTGCAGGCACCATGCTCCGATTATTCCTGGGCTCGCGTGTTCTCTGCAAGCGAGCAGGAAACGGTCCGCGTAGCGGTGCATGTCCTTCAGCAAGGATTCTCTGAGGCTAAGAATAGCGTGAGCCGTGACCTCGAAAGACGGGATCCTCTTTATCTTCTCCTGAACGTCAATGGGCAGTCTCTTCAGCCCGTCGAGAATAGTTTCTCTGCGCTCGTCTATCGACAGGAACTGGTTGGCCAGGCAGATGCGGGCTTCTTCCATGCTAACGTTGTAGAGCTTCGCGAACCAGTCGTCAACGTCTCCCCACTCGCTCTTCGCGTCCAGCGGCGAGTAGAAGAAGTTAAAGTTCGCGTGAGGTCCGAGAACGATCTGCTCCACGCGGCCGTTCTCCAGGGCCTTCTTGCTGAGGTTTCCAGCCTTAACTTCCCTCGCAACCTTCTCTTCCAAATCGTTCGAGTCAGCGGCGAAGATGAACTCTCTCTCAAACGCTCGGTGCGCGTGTTCAGCCTTAAGGATCATCGGCTCGTCAACAGGCTCCTTGAACTTTATCCCGTTTTTCTGCACTTGGTAGTGATAAGACTTAGGAGTTGGAATGCCGGCTTTTTCCGCAAACCAGTAGTAGTCCTTCTCGACCTCGCCCCTGTTCTCTATCTTCAGAAGGTTTCTCGAACCGAGTATCGGCACGCCGTACTTGTTCTCGATCACGCTGCACCGCTCGTCTCCACCCACGTAGACGGCGAAGGCCCTGTTCGTGACCTGCATACACTCCAGGTCGACGAGCTCGTCGACGTACTTGACTATGTCAGAGTACTTGTCAAGTATGAGTATGACGCTTCTCCAGTCTCCGTTCTTCTTTATGTCCTTAGGGTCGTTGACGACGCGCAGGTCACGCTTCACCAGGCCCGGCAGGTCTTCAACGGTCTCGTCTGGCCTGCCGACCATGGGGTTCTGAAGGTAAATTCTCGCCCTTCCAGGCGTCGTGTAAATTATGCTCCTCACGCCGTAGTTGCGTTGGCCCTGCCAAGCGTCCAAGGCAGAGTGGGACCCGAGGTTGAGTCCGACGGGTTCCCTGTATCTTCTAACTATCTCCTGCATCTCCTCTCTCTTTATGACCATAGACTTCACCGCTGTGGGTAGCAAGTTAGCTATTAATCACATTTTAAATCTTTTCACAAAAGAAGGCAAAACCCTTGAAGAGTCGGAAAGGAATCTGGAAGGCACACGTCAACGGCGATTTGCTAGAGAAACGACCCATTTTTGGGTTACTTATATGCACCTTTCGGTCAAAATTGCTAGGGACAAACCGCCACTTATACCTGTTTCCTTTGTAGCAAGAAATAGAGATATCTCAAGCACACTCACTTTTTTTATTTTTTAATGCGCTCTCCATCTGTCGAACGCCAAATCTTAAATATATCTATCAATACACTGACTCTTGTGAGATCATTTTGTCAACTCAACCATCGTATGGAAATGCCTTGGACGAGTGGAAAGAAGCACGCTCTGTACTCGCCAGGTATGACACCAACCTTCATGACCTGAGGAAGTACGGATTCGGCTTCGTCACCGCCCTCCTGGCGGCCAATGGTCTACTCAGCCAAGGCGGTACATCCGTCGTTCCACTCGGAGTCAAGGCAGCCATTCTCGTGGCCACTATGGGTTTGATTGTGGCTCTCAAACTTCTGGATACTCACTATCGCCTGTTCCAGAAGGCCGCTTCGATACGTGGCAGAATCTTGGAAGATCGGCTAAACCTCGACATAACCAACGACATATCCTTCTTCTACGGCTTGGAAGCTTGGTGGTGGTACGTGCAGGTTCTCTACTACGCATTTGTGGGCCTGACGTTTGTGCTTGGACTCGCAATCTTGTGGGGCAACGCGCTACTCATTATTGGGATGCTCGTAGCTGCATTGGTTTCATGTTGGCTAATCTGGTTCATCAACAGGGAAAAACCCACGGCGTTGGAAGATTGGAGCGTCGATAATAAGATTGTGAGTCAGGGTACCCCTGTGAGGATAACATATACAAATCTGAACTCTGGAGATCGCGGCGATCATCCAGGCAAGCTGAGGCTTTGGTGGAACGTCAAGCGTGAGGCGGCTATGACGGAGGCAGCGTTTGTGAAGGAGGAATCCCCCGTGGAGGTGCAGCTGCGGTACTTTGAAAATTACGACTGGCTGTGGGAGACTAAAGAAGTGAACCCCGGTTTGTACGAGCTTGCAATGTTCTCCCCTCCCATAGTGCAAAGGGGGAGAGAGGCCTTGCGCATGTTGGTGGCCCGCATCGACGCACCTGCGGCGTGGGGACCATCGTCGAGATTGACAATTCAAGTTACTAAGGCGAAGCCGGAAGAACCCGTTAAGGTTGTGCTGGAGAAGACTGGGGAGAAGACTGGCCACTCGTGACTTATGTGACACCGACAGAAGCTTATTGATCGTCTGTCATTTGGGCTGACTGAAGACAACTGTGCCAACGAGGTTTTTTGGGAACTGTCTAATCTAGACAGGTATCTTAGAGAATTGAAATAGCACGCGCTCTGCGACCCGAACCGAGAATATGCCCAAAATATGGTGATGTTCTAGAGGTTTCTTCTATTTTGTTCTTACATACGTGGTTATAAGAGATGAAAGCGGCTTGATTTCTTGCGGAGAAGGGAGAATGGCTGAGTCTTGCGGCTGGGTTTTCGTTGACAACGTGCCCCTGCTCTACGACAGGAGAAGGGTTGCGAGGCAGCTTCAAGTGGAAACTTGGCTGGAGCTCTCGCGGCTCGTGACAGAGTTGAAGATGCTGGACCTGGAACCTTACAAGTTGGGGGCACAGTCGACAGCGGGCTACATCGCTTAGAGGCCGCAAGACTCCAACACGTCATCGAAATTCTCTCGGTTTACATTCTTCTTGTAGCGTCTAAGCGAGTCAATCATGGTCTTCCTGTCTCTACAGCCAAGTCTCTCAGCCACTTTACGCGAGAACTCGCTGATGAACAAGAACTGGCAGATCGACGTGACGTTGGATGGCCTTCGGTTCACGCTGGCCGATTCAAAATCAACGATGAACGCGTTGTCCTCCGCGGTCACGATCACGTGTTTCGGCGCGTGGCTCAGTTCACCATGGTCCAGACCGGCCACGTCCAGACTCCAACACTCCTCAAGTACGTCGCGCAGAACCCTCTTCGTCCGCACCCTGCCCACCTTTTCTTCAAGCCATTTTGGAAGCAATTCGCCCTCAACGAACTGCATCATGAGAAAGTCTTTGCTGACTCCCAAGAGTCTGGGGCCCACGTCCACTAGGTTTGCCTTCCTGAGCATTGCGGCTTCCCGGCGCATACTAGCTCTGTCAGCGTCCATCCTCCTGATTTTCAGGGCGACCTTCTCACCGTCCTTGTAAGCAATGGCGACTATGCCGACGCAACCCTTGCCCAGCACGTGCACGTTGAGGACCTGCTTCTCCCCCGTTAACTCTAGGGCGGCTATTCCCAGTTTTCTCAGCTCAGCCAGACGCTTCCTCAGTTCCGTCTTGGTCGCCATGGGATAGCACACTATCGACGCGTAGTTGGTTTTCAGAACGTTTTCGTCTCTCTTTAGCATAAGATTCATTTTGTGAATCGTTATGGGCTTGTTTGATCCTGTTGAAGAATGGCTTGGCACATGTTCAATGAGTACTTTGTGTGTTTATAGCTTACTTTCGTCTTTTTGAGACCTTTATGAAAAAGTCTAGTAGCGCGCGCGAATAGGAGATCCTCTTAAACACTAAAAAAGGGGATAATGGAAGAAAACTGTTTACATTTGCAGAAATCCATCTATTGCCTCGAAAGCATATTGGCGTTCTACAGCGTGACCTGTGCTTCAAAGTCATAGACCGTTGCCAACGCGCCAGTCCATGTTATGGTTGAAAGTCCGCTACCGTCTGTAGTCGAACCAGCCCCAATACTATAGTAGCTGACACCATCGGTAGATTCTAAAAAGACAACAGTCGTAAGTCCTGCAACCGGGTTGCCATGTGCGTCTAAAACTTGTGCAGTCAGTTCCATACCTGTACCAGGAACATAAGCAGCCGAAGTTATTGTAACAGTGTATCTCAGATCCACCGTAACAACTGGGCTGGTGATTGTAAATGAGGCATAAGCAACCAGACCAGCACCAACTACGAGTAGCAATACGCTAGTAGCCAACAACAAACCACTTCTGCTCATTTTCATCATTTCTATCTCACCTCCTCCTTTCTCCTATTTCTCCTGTTTAGTTCGTAACGTGAACCGCTCGGTCATGAAATGACCATTATTGCCTATTCCTTTTCGTTGTCTTTCAGAGTGTAGGCTGCGATAAACCAGTAATTGCCGTTGCTGGGTGCTGACCAACAGAAAGTCGCTGTACCATTGTGCCCAGTGACGCTATGGCCAATTTCTTTCAGGATGCGGCCGGCAGAATTGCAAGTGTAAAAGTGGATTAGGACTCCTGCAACGTCTTCTTTATCATAAGACACGCGTCCCTTTTCATAGCGTTCTTCCGTAACCGTAAGACAAGCTGTCAGAGTGATCGTGCTGAAATGCACTTTTGCAGTGAGAGAGAGGCTGTATCGTTTGCCACTGTCAGCTTCGGCCTGTACCAAAAAAGGTGTGCTGAGCATCACCAGAACGATAAGCCCGATTAATATTTTCTTCTTATATTCAACTTTCGTAAAGCGAATTTTTCGAATTTGATTGCTCAAAATGCACTAGACTCTTTAGCTAGCTCTACGGGTTCATTTATAAAACTTGTGGAGTTTTCTTCTATAATCCAGCTCTATGGAATAACCTGAAATATTGGCCGAATCGCGCGCGCCAAGAGTGTGCTCAACGTCTGAACGAGTCTCTCTTTTCTCTTTGGGTTTGGGATAAAACTTTACCCCCACACCGACAAATCGTCGCGTATCTATCCTTAGCCTCGCGCGCGCCATCATTTTGAGTTCTAAAAACTGGGAGTCCGCAAACAGGACGCATTTCCGTAGTCAAGCGCATTTACACGATTTCAAAGGATTTTCACGTAAAATACCAGAAGTATTCATTCACTCATAGCCCGCGCTAATTGATTAGGAGCGAGAAGATTGAATAGGCAAGGAGAGCAACCCAAATACTTATTCTAGCGTTTCTTATGGGCACGCTTCCACTCGTCATACTTTTCCAATGCCTCATCGACTTGGCGGGTTATGAAGTCCTCCGCACTTTGGTAAGGTGTGCTCATTTCCTTCACAGCGTCATTCAGCTTTTCATACTGTTCTCTAGGGATTTCCACGCACTCGTTTTCTCCCTTCAACCAGGTTAGTCTGAAACGTATAGCGTCGCGAATGAATTCTTCCTTAGTGGTGAAACCCATGTGCTTGTTTTCTTCAATGAAATTCTGCGTTTGTATGAGGAGTTCGGGTGGAAGCATGACGGACTCATTGATGAGCGCGTTTATCGCGTCTTGGTAGGTTTGCATTTTGCTTGTCTGAACCATCAACTCACCTAGTAGCGATGTAAGTTTCTGATGGGTGTCATCCGATATTTTGAGGGTTTTCATGACGTTTCCATCCTAGTTCATATGTCATCAGAGCAGCACAAGAATGTTTAGTAGTATTAGGTTTAAAACTTCTCCCCTGTATACCAAGTGTCCTGTGTACCGCCAGCGGACTCTTGCTCGTCGTCTCGCACGATATCCTCCTGCGTACCGTCTGGTATTTCTAATCCATAAGGCATTGTAAAGACAGAAGCCTCGCCGCCTTTGAGTGGCGTTCGAGTTGGTATTTTTGACACATAAAAGAAGTAAAGAGACTTTGTTAAGAAGACAGATTCGCCGGCTAACACTTTCTACCAGTTTCCATGATCGTCTGCGTTGCGAAACCGTCAGTAAGTTGTCACGGATAGAACTCTTAAGATTGCTAAATCATCCTGTCCAACTGGATCAGGTTCCAGAAGTAGAAAAAGGCGAGGTTCTCGTAGACTCTCGCGGCGAGGGCTCCTTTCAAAGGATGCGTTAGATAATGCCCACTGACCGAAGAGGAGGATGGGTCTATTTGCCTCGTGTAAGCATGAAAAGGATGGTTTGTAAACGCCTACAGAAGTGCAGGCGAATTCTTCAGATTGACACTCAGCAGATTCGCTTCAAGGTAATCAAAAAGCTTGAGGAAATGTTCGACTGCGCTCATGCTTTAAGTCAGAACACAGGTCTGGGTCTTCGCGAACGGCAGAAATGGGCAAGAATCGCGGCCTACATCGCTCAAACGATTAACAGCGTTTCGGCAGGATTCGACGAACAGAAGGTTAACCGTGAGCTTGACGAGTTAGAGAACCTTGTCAATCAAGCCAGAGCAAAGACGAAGGATGGAAAGGCTTAAGCGCGAGGTGCTCAAGCCTGAGGACGTTGCTCTTCCAAAAGATCCTGTTGAATTTGTGAAGGCCGTTTTCAATTTTAACCCAACAGACTACCAGGAGCGGCTTCTCAGAGACAAGAGCAAGCGAATAGTCGTGCGGTGGTGCCGTCAAGCTGGAAAAACAACGACTATCGCGCTGGGAGCAATCTGGTTCGGCTTGACCTATCCGAAAACGTTGACGCTCATCGTGGCGCCAAGCTTGAGGCAAAGCATGATAATGGGTGACTGTGTTCAGGATTTCCTTAACAGTCTACCCCAAGACCTTCATGAGGCACTCATAGATAAGCAGCAGCGAACTGTCACGCGGTTCAAGAACGCCAGCAGAATCGTGATCCTGCCAAACTCGCCTCAGCTTCTGCGAGGTTACACAGCTCACAAAGTCGTACTAGAAGAGTGCAACTTTTTCCCTGCAGACGAGCTGATAGTTCACAGTGTCATCTACCCAATGCTTGCAACGACGGACGGTACGCTCATCGCTGCGAGTACTCCTTGGAATAAAGACAGCATCTTTTACCGCATGTGCCAAAGCAACCAGTTCAGCAAGCATGTTGCAACGTGCGACGACGTCGTAAGAGCCGGCACCATCAAACAAGAATTCATCGACCAGATGCGTGCTGAACTTCCGTACGAACGTTTCCAAAGAGAATTCAAAGCAGAATTCATTGAAGATATCGACACTTGGCTCACCCAGAGCTTGATCGTAAGCTGCATTGACAGTCAATTGCAGCCCTACGATTTTCAGGACCGACCGAAGGGCGAGTTTTACGTCGGCATCGACTTCGGCAAAGAACAGGACTTCAGCATAGTCCTAGTAGCTGAGAAGTCTGGACCTACAGTACGAATAATTCATGTGCACAGGTTCCCGCTAAAGACGGAATACGCAAGCGTGATCGGCTACGTGAAAAGCCTCCAGGACCGCTGGCAAACCGTGAGGGCAGTTTACGCAGACATAACCGGCGTAGGGGGTTACATCGTCGAGGACATGGTCCGCAGCGGGATCCAAGGCGTGACCGGCGTAACCTTCACGGTGCAGTCGAAGGAAGAAATGGCCACGATCATGCGGGAAAAAATGCGGACAGCTGAGGTCAAGATTCCATACGTACCCGCGAGAAAACTGGAAGATGTCGATTTGACTGCTGAGTTGAACATTGAAAAGTATGAGTTGATGAAGACTGGGCACATCAGGTTCAGCCATCCAGAAGGCGGCCACGATGACGTTTTCTGGTCTGCAGCCTTAGCTGTTTACGCTTCTGTCAAGGCGCCGCTGCCTGGAAGAGGCGCGTTCATGCTTCCGCATTAGAAGGTGTTGAAAGTGAGTTTCAGAGAGAGAGTTAAGAAAGGCTTTAATGCGATTCGCAAAGCTACTGGCAGGTTTACAGCTCAGAGACAAGTTCCGCCTGAGATTAGCAAGAAGCAGATCCAAGAAGAGATTCCTGTTACTTGGGGAAAAGACCCAACCCTCTTAGGCTACGTTAACAAGTACATCTTGAAAGCATCAGGCATCGGTTTCATCACTCCGCCCTACATGGCCTACTGGGAGCGAATCTGGGGCGCAACACCGATAGAAGACCTGCCGAAATACAAAGACATGTACACGTTCACGCCGTACATCAAAGCCTCCATTGATGTAACTATTAACCTTGCTTTGAGCAACGGGTTTGAACTCGAAGGCGCAGATGACGCTGTTCGAGAATGGCTCACGAACTGGCTTGATGAGCAGAACATCCTGCAAACGCTAAGGATTGTCGGGACAGACATGCTTGTCTCAGGGAACGCTTACCTAGAACTTTGCCGTGACGAAGACGATGGCACAATACAGTGGCTTAAACCATTAGACCCGGTGCACATGCGCGTTCGCCGGGATGCTTACGGCAACGTCTTCGGCTTCGTTCAACTTCTAACTTTTCCACCCGTAACGTTCACTGCTCAAGATATTGTTCATTTTCGCTGGGGTTCTAAGAGTTGGTGGTACGAGTACAGCTACGGCACAAGCCTACTGCGACCGCTTCTTCTCATTCAAGCACTAATAGACGATTTCCAGACCGACATGGCAACGATCATGAAAGTGTACACGAAACCGATGCTGGTCGTCCAAGCAGGTACGCCTGAGATTCCATGGGGAGATGCGCAGTTAAGCGCTCTTGTTCAGGCTTTTCAAGACAGGATGCCTGCGACAGACGTGTTCGTAAGAGGCGATGTCACCGCTAAAGTTCTGCCAAGTATGACCAAAGAGATAAACGTTCAATGGTGGCTCGACTATCTTCACGGGCAGCGTCAAGCCGTTTTAGGCGTTCCGAAGATTTTCCTAGGTGAAAGCGAAGGGACAAACCGCGCAACTGCTGAAATCGTGATGCAAGAATATGTCACTAGACTAAGGATGCTTCAAGAGCTTATTGGAGATACGCTGGAAACTGACTTGTTTAAGCAGCTGGTTGAAAGCAAGTTCGGTGAAGGCGTCGAGATTCCGAAGGTCAAGTGGCGTCCGATTTGGGAGCCGACAGTACAGGAGAAAGCCGCTTACATGGTCGCGCTGGTACAGAACCAAATTGCAACGATACCTGAAGCAAGAGTAGCCCTAGGCCTACCGCTGGAGCCAGAACAAAGCGAAGGCACATTGCCTACAGCAAGCGGCGGAACTGCGCTCACCGGGCAGCCCGAGGAAAAGAAGCCTGTTGCTTTGCCTCTTGAAACGAAGTGACTTCTTTGTCTCGCTACGCAGAGGCTGCCGCATACTACAGCCATTATGCCCAGCTTGCGCCTCTTCAAAAACCTGTAACGCATACTTGGGTCTTCACTCTAGTTGATGACAAAAAACTCTGCGAAAGTTGTGACGAGTTTCGCGGAGAATCATATGAACTTGCAGACCCAGCAGAGTTAGAAGAGGCTTTTCCGTATGGCGAGCAAGTTGACTCTGCAACTTTCGCCTGTAACATCCATCCAAATTGCCGTTGCATTATGGAGAGGGTGACTTGAAACCTGAGAAACTCGTAACGATGCACTGCCCGAGCTGCGGGGCAGATTTCGACAAGCAGCCAATAATCATAATCAACCGTTCAAACGGGTCAAGCCACATGGAGGAGCATCTTCCGAAGAAGTGTAAATACTGCAAAACAGGCCTTGTCCGCAGCGTTACGAAGACGAAGACCACTTTTAAGTTTGGGAAACTCAATGCAGAAGATCGACAAAACGTTGGCATACCAGCTTAACAGCTTGGTGAACCAGAAGCCATATAACCAGCAGCATCCAGCAGCAGCATTCTGGCCTCGGATGTCTTGTAGCGGGTTATGTCGCTTTACTCTTGTGATGCGGCGTTTCCATGTAAGCTGCTTCTGGTGTCGTCTCCGCAGGTTCTTCTATGGAAAACTAGACAGATCAAAATATCACTTTAATCCAAAATTCGGCCCACTGATTGTGCCGAATGATGTGACTCTGAGAAGCATATTCAAGAAAGTCTATAAAGATAGAACTTTTTTGATTCGGACTTCAAAAGGATTACAGGTGAAAAAAGTAAACCACGTATTGATGGATGAAAGGCCGGTCTACAATCTATGGGTTGATAATAATAGACGGTTCAAACCTGTCAAAGACATCCTCTTTGATAAAGTTTTCAAGAAAATCGAAGAATTGGTAAATACTGAGAATCTTTCTTTTCCAAAGCAGCTTGAGTTACGCTATCTTTACAATGTAGCAGAAGCGTTGGCGAATTAACATGCCCGGCTTAGAAGAAGGTACAACAGTCTGGCGCTACAGAGTTCAAGACCGTGATAAGCTTGATAAGATGCGGGTCAAGGAACTTGGGAAAGGCGTAAAGATAACTCTCGGCCGCATTAAAGGCTCGCAGCGCTGGGAAATCGAGAACTATATGTTTGAGAAAAGCGCTTTCAAAACACGGGAAGAAGTACGGAAGTGGCTTGACTCTCACCTGAAGAGTGAGATCCGTAGCTTCCTTGACTTTAAAGCGTTTGATGAGTGGCGTCGGCGGTTCATTAATGCTTACATGCAGATCAGCAAGATAGAATGACCTGACGAATAAATAAGGCAGGGCGAACAGAGTAGTGGTTGGTCGTGTATGGAAGTGTTACCAGCAAAAGTCCCTCCTTCTGTTCTACTTCCTGACAATGAAGGGCATTTGGTCTATATCAACGTAACAAAGTGCGACAATTGCGGAGAAAACTTGGTTGACCGAGATGGCAACTTCAAATGGAAGACAGTTCAGATAATAGATGACGCAGTGAGACCTCTCTACTTATGTTCAGAAAAATGTAAACGAAGCATGGAAGCAAAGATCAAAGACAATAACGGTCACTTTCCTAATGAGAAGCTGCGAATCGACAGCGTAGTGTGACAGCGAAGTTGGAAGGGTAGGTTATACATGATAATTGAGCAAGTCGAAGAAGCGATAAAGCTGTGTAAAGAAGCAGGGAGGGAGCCGATTGCTCTTGTCATTAATCCTAAAGTGTTGGATAAAATATACGAAGAGCTACGAAGGTCTACACAGCCAAACTTTCCAAGGGCGTACATAATGAAGCTTTTCGACTTAACGATAGTTGAGCATGTAAAGGCGAGAGATTTCTTTATCGTAGATAACAGAAGCTGGGCAGAGCAGAAATTCTAAGTTCATCACAATCCAGCAAAGTATAGTGACCTAATCCATAAAAGATACTCAGCGAATAGAATAGTTGGCGACTACTGCTGGGAATCTTCCTGTGAGTGGCGCAGAGCACCTCCGTGTCTGGGATGTCGCCCGAAGATTCCTGGGGTAGCCACTCTATCTATTCTCATCATAGTTACTGCTTGAAGCTACATTTTTTCCGTTCTCGAAGCCTTCTCCTCAGCGGTTTTGATGTGGCTTCAAGCAGTAATAAAAACTTTGGAAGTTAAAAAATGAACTCTAATCGTGCACTGACCATAGTTGCTGTTATGCTTCTCTCATCAATCGTCGTAGGTCTTGCTCTCCAGTCTTTCATGCGGCAAATCCCAAGCCTTGGAACAATTACTGCGGTCGGTGTAGGCGTCTTCAGTGATGCTGCCTGTACACAGAACGTGACAAGCGTAAACTGGGGAATCTTAACACCTGGGAGCATAACGAACTATCAAACTTACATCAAGAGCACAAGCAACATACCGATAACTCTGAGTCTAGGCACAGACTCGTGGAACCCAGCAAGTGCCCCGACTTACATAACGCTTTCTTGGAGCTACTCAGCAGGCGTAGTGATTCAGCCGAACGCTTCGCTTCCAGTGTCGCTTACTCTGACAGTCAGCTCAACTGTTACAGGGTTCACTTCATTCACTTTTGACATCGACATAACAGGCTCTGGTTAGGCCCCAGATAGTTAAGGTGTAAACAAAATGAGTTTTGAAGCAAGAGTTTGGAGTACGAAAGAAGTCAATGATTTCCCAGATGGTTCCTTCGCATACATCGAGCCGGGTGGCAAGAAGGACGGCGAAGGCAAGACGATACCGAGAGGTTTGAGGCACTTTCCGTACAAAGACAAAAGCGGAAAACTTGATGAAGTTCACATAAACGCCGGGTTTTCATATCTCAGCAAAGCGAAGCTTCCAGTAGCTGCGAAGAAGCATATACATCAAACGCTAGTCAACGCTTGCAAGAAGCTTGGGAAAGAGCATAAGCCATGCAGCTTCCCAGGTTGCAAAGGCACTAGCCCAAAGAAGAGCATGCTTGAAGACAGTGAAGCCTTCTATGCCCTGCAAAGACGCGGAATGTACACGACTTTTCTCTAAGGTGTCCTTCATGCAGCTGAAATATTTCGTTCCCTTTAAAGCCCAAGAAGGCGTAAGCGCAGAGTTCGCGCTAAGAGAGAAACTGTTGAACATTGAAGGTCTCGCCATAGATACGAGCGTCAACGCTAACAAATGGCAGGTGCCAGAAGAGGACCTTGACTTTTTCGTATCAACACTCATAAGTGCTCAGCTGCGAATCGATCATGCAGAAAGTGCCATGGCTGTTATCGGTAGAGTTCCTGAAAGCAAGAGGATCGGGAATACTGCTTGGTTCAGGGCTGAGATCGGTGATCTGCCGATAATTGAGAAAGTCCTGAGAGGCTACTTAACACACGTCAGCGTTCAAGTTGATAGCGATCAAGTAGAATGCAGCAAGTGTATGAAGCCCACGCGGAAAGAAGGAATGCTCGTGCACCTCTGCCCAGGCGCTTGGGAGATCGTCCATAAGCCGAAGGTGCGGGAACTTAGCATCGTAGCGAGTCCGGCTTATGAGAAGACTGTTTTTGCGCCAGTCGGTTTCGCTGCTGCCATGAATGAATCGCAGAAGATCGAGTTTCCATGTGCTCATTGTTCCCAGTTACTGCAAAGTAACGAAGATGTGGGTTCTAAGCGGAAGCTGCAAGAACCTGAAAACAAAAAGAGCGAAACAATGGAGGTGAAACCTTTGTCTGACAATGCTCAGGCGAAGGGTTCTCCACATCAAGCACAAGACGCAGGCATCGTAAACGTATCACCAGGTGAATCGGCTCCGCAGCAAGTTGAGTATCAGCAGATGATGGACCAACTGACAACTCTGGAAAACAAGATCAAGCAAACGCCGTCAATCACAGACGCAGAGAGTGCTGCCATGACGAAGCGCGTCGCAGACCTTGAAGCAGAAGTCGCTAAGAGGGCAACGAAGAGGGCGCTCAGTAAGAAGATTACTGAGCTAAGCAGGAAACTTACCGAAAGCGCAGAAAGCGCTGAAGTAGCTGGAGACGGCGCTGGTCAAGACGGTCAAGACGGAAATGGCGGAGACGGTGACGGCCAGGATGGCGATGGAAAGCAGAAAGCAGAAGCGAAGCGCGCAAGCGGCCACGGAATCGTCGCAGTTGATGAAGCGAACAAAGATATTCTCGGCAACTACGCTTGGTTCAAAGACATCATGAAGGCCAGCCAGAAGCTTAAAGGCATGAAATAGGTGATAAACTTTGTCAACATCTTGGCCATTAGAAGGAACAACACCGCTCATAGCTGATCGTTTCATCGAGACCTACATCGCAGCTGTTAGCCTGCAGACGATTGGTTTGTTTGTAGAACTTACAGCAGACAATACTGTTAACGTAACCACAGGTCCGAATAGTAAGAAAGTTGTAGGCGTAACGCTGACTAAGGCGCTCGCTGGCCAGAAAATCTCTGTCGTCTCAAGAGGCAAGGTCAGAGTTGTCCCATACGCAACACTTACTTATGGAGACCAAGTTTGCGCAACATCAGGCGGAACAGCACTCACAGACAACAGTAGCCTGAATACGACTATTCTCGGCATCTGCAGTCAAGGCGGTAACAGCGCTGGTACAGCAATCGTTGAGCTCTGGTAAGGCGGTTTGAATGAGTTTTGTAAGAGACGCTTTATCATGGATAGATACAGGGGCAGTACAGTATCCAACTCTACACCAGAAGATCATCGAGTTGACTATGCCAGCCCTCGTCGTTAAGAGGTTTCTGCCAGAGTTCCCAATCGTCGCTGGGCGAACTGCAACATTCGTGAAAGAACAAGGCTCGCGCAGCATCGGCATCACAGAGATCGCCGAAGGCGCAGAGATAATGATGGACTTCACACCGCTTAGCACAGTGACAGTTACGCCGTACAAGAAAGGCGCAAGAGAACGTATAAGCAGAGAAAACATCGAAGACCTCTACATCCCGGTGATTGAGCAGCAACTGCGGCGTCTAGCAAGACGTGTCGCGTATCAGATAGACTACGACTGTATGAACGTCATCGCAAACGCCGCGGCTTACACATCTGCAGGCACAGGCAAAAGCATGGGAACCACAGGTACAGAGTTCACCATAACAGGAGGCCTCGGCACCAAAGACATCTTGGCAGCAGACGCTTATATCGCGAGCAAGAACTTCATCGCTGATTCACTGATCTGCAACCCGATTCAGGCTCGTGACTTGAAGTATCTGCCTCAGTTCATGCTAGCAGGCTTCTACGGTGAAACTGCTATCCAAGCAGGAGCAGTCGGCAGAGTCTACGGCTTAGACCTTTATGTCAGCAACGTCTGCAGCGCAGGCACCGCTTACGTCGTAAGCACAGGGCAGAACTTGAGCTCAAGCTACGCGCCGCTCGGATTCTTCGTGATCAAGAGACCACTAATGAGTGACATAGATCCGAAGAAAGAGTTTGACAGCGTTGACATCGAGCTGACTACGAGATACGCGCCTGTCGTGCTGAACGGAGAATGCATCGCCCAAATAACAGGACTAGCAACCACATAAACTCAGTAATCCATTTCCCCTCTCTTTTCCCCTTTTTTGTTCTAAAGCCTGTCCTCAAGCAGGATAGGCGGAACCGTTTTTGCGCACACGTTAGTTGCGCCCGTAAATAAAAACTTCATGGAGGTGAATGAAGAAAAATGTCTCTGGTATTCAACTTGTCAAAAGGCTTGCTTTACGGCATAACGCTCGGCATACTCTTCGGCCTGTCCATATTCCTGATAGGCACAGTTGCTTCTAACATGGGCTTCATTACTATAGCGCCAACGACTCTCGCAGCGCTCGTATTCGCAAACGGCATACTCGGCGGCATAGCGATGGAGTATGGCAAATGGCTCAAGAACCAGCATAACGGCGGCTTGATCTTCGGTTTGGCAAACGGTTTCTTGTCAGGTGTTGTGCTCGGCATATACTTCGGTCTAGCAGTCTTCTTGATGGCTGGGGCTATCTTTGCTTTAGGATGGCTCACTTTAACACCTGTCCAGCTAGCCAGCCTATCATTCGCAGTTTGCATCCTGATGTTCGTCACATACGAGTACAGCAACTGGCTTGATGCTCAAAATGCTACTGCAGCGGCCGCAGCGACTACGCCTCCAGTTAAGCAGTAAGAGAGCTTAGCAAAAAATCTCCTTTCCCCTTTTTAGTTGAAAATTATATCGGGTTATACCCATTATCTCGTGGTGAAAACATGAGTGTAACTTTCATTCAGATAACCGACGTTCAAGCGCAGCTTAATGCCGCGTTTGACGGTGTTCACACGTACACAGTGTACGGGCTCACGATTTTAGATACGACAATGCAGGCCCACGTAGACTATGCAAACCTCTACATGAACGGACTAATAGCCAACTTGTCCACTTCTGACTCGCGTTATCCGCTCGCGAAGCTTGCAGCACTCAACATCGCCTGCTTGCGAGTCCTCGTGATTTCAAGCGGCGGCTCTCTTGTCGGAGCGTTTGACTATTTCTTAGGAGACATGCGCGTTATGAGAAACGCACCATACGGAGCTGCCCTTCTGCGGACGATTGCGGGACTCAAAGATGACCTTCTAAAGATGATGACGAACCTGAGCACGCCGATAATGACTGCTGACGCTGCTGCAGGTAGTCAAACGCCGACTTATCGTGGAGGCTTAGCGAGTCCATGACAATTAAGATCGATGGAAGCGTTGAGGCGGGCGTGTCTGGTTCTTCAATACCTCTGTCCTTACAAATAGAAAATAACAATGATGTAATAATTGTTGCTGTTGGAACATTGGATCATAATGGGTACGTAACAGTTAGTCAGATTGCGTCTTCTCCTTCATTAACATGGAAAAAGAGGCAATCACAGACATATTATACGTCTTCTGGATATTATGAAGACTTTGAAGAATGGTATGCTATTTCACCGAGTAGCGGAAGTCTCTCTATAACGGTTACATTAACAAGTGCACCGAGTTGGTCAGGACAAGGAGTTGCGTTTGGCATAAGCGGTGCCGATACAACAATTATTTTTGATAGTAATGCCAACGCTAATCCAACTGGTTCTGGTCACGGCACTACTTGCAGCGTTTCAATTTCTACTTCTAACGTCAATGATCTTATAGTTGGGCTTGTATCTACTTCTGGGTTTCAACCTCAAGCTGGCAGTGCCTATACTCCAATCCA
This sequence comes from Candidatus Bathyarchaeota archaeon, assembly GCA_963707955.1. GTDB lineage: Archaea > Thermoproteota > Bathyarchaeia > Bathyarchaeales > Bathycorpusculaceae > DASPPK01. The sequence goes on from OY970176.1 coordinate 2,064,806, forward strand.
ACTTAAGACTCAGATTGGTTCAGAATATAACGTAGTTTCATCTCCACAGAGCGGCACAATAGTTGATTTTTCCTTTTCTACTACATTTTGGATTGAAATCGCTGATGCAATTGTAGCAGGACCAGATATACCAGCTCCTCCAACCCAAGATTCAAGTGCCCCTCTTGCATCAAGCGCCGGGACAGCTCAAGACTATAGCATTCCGCAGCAGCCGACTGGGAAGACGCTTTACACTGGAAACTACATCATTGCCAAAGTTAACGGCTACCGCATGCTCATAACTGACGCGCAGCTTCAGCAGTATCTTGATAACGGTGATGACGTCGAGGTCGTGAATCTGCCGTGACAGACACAGCGCAAGTCGTAAGCGCGATGCTTCAGGCAAAGTGGGGTCTCTCGTCTCCGAAGGCAAGTGATATCTTCTGGGCAACTACGCGCTTTACAGCGATGCAGTTTGGGCAGGTCACAAACTCTTATGCTATCGCCTGCTATAACCCTGGTAACCCGGTCGCTTCTGACCCTTTATCTCGCGAAGTCTGGCAGATGCTTGAAGACGTAATCATTGACATCGTCGTTAAAACAGCGGGTATGAGCAGCGCAGGCTCAGCGATTCAGGAAGCGATTGATGCGCGGGAAAGCATGCGGCAGCAGGTTTATAGCATCATCCACCAGAACGAGTTTGCTTTCTCTGAATGCGCAGACGTTTATCCTCTGCGAGAACAGACGAAGGCTGAAAGCCCAGAACTTGTTAGGCTCGCAATCCAGGTCAAGTGCAAGAGCTTCAGTGTGCAGAGTTAAGGCGGTCTTTATGAGTGCTCGCATAGAGTGCGAAGTTGAGTATGCTGACCAACTCTCATCAGTTCTACGAAATGTCTTTCCAGGGGCGCTTGATACAAACATTTCCCAGGCCATTCAGACAGTTGTGGACAGAATCTTAGGAGATGCCCGTAGCTTGGTCCCGGTTCGTACTGGCTTCTTGTTAAGCACGATTGGCGCTGAGACTCTTGCTAGGTGGGCATTCACGCTTTATGCCCGTGCTCCATACGCCGGATATGTGGAGTGGGGCACAGTCCGTATGGCTGCGCGACTTTACATGACTCGGGCAATCGAGATGCATCAGGGAGAGCTTACCCAGGAAGTGGCTAACGCAGTGAGGCAGTCTGCTGAGGATTGTGGAGTGATAAGCCTTGGATAAGTGGAAGAAGCTGCATTGGCGAAAGAACTTTCTGAACTTCGCTGTACGCGTTCTTAATCGCTTAATACCTGAGATTGCGTCGACTTATCCGCAGACTGAAATGCTTGACTCAGTGTTCTGCCAGCTAACCAGCGCTTATGAGACTGAAGTTAGTGCCGGGAGATTTGATGATATTGCATATCAAACGCTTGCTGGGTTGAAAGATAGAAACTTCCAACGGCTCCTGCAACTTTCTCGGAAGCTCCTTATCTACTTCAGCGAAGAGGACCGCTATTACAGGCAGTGGCTCGGTGCAACTATGCTACTTGTCAAAAAAGAAGTTGATTTCTGGCTGAAAAACTTGCGCTTTGAAGAGTTCCAGGAACTTGTCTGGGATCAGTGGCAGTTTGACATGAAAGGAGCTGTTCCAGAAGAGTACTTTAACGCTCATAAGGAAGATTTCCTGAATATTGTTCTCGCGAACTTCCTTATGAATCTTGTTTGAACCTGAATAGAGGTGAAAAAGGCATGAGCACACCATTGATAGGTCGTAACGCCGCGATACAATATGTGTCAGGCGGCACAGCGGCAACGATAGGTTTCGCGCAAGGAGTCACAGAAGACTTCAACGTTGAGCTGATCAAAGAGTTTCAGCTTAACAGCGACAAAGCAGCGATTCTCGCAGCAGGCAACAAGACTTTCAAAATAGCAGTTGACAAGATGTATATTGACAATACTTTCGGTGCCGTTATGTATGGAAATCAGGTTGTAGACTTTGTTATGGGTCCGGCAGGGTCTAGTACAGGAAGTCAGAAGATAACCATAAAGAACGTCGTCATCACAGCACGAAATGTGAAATACGATCAGAAAGGCATTGTCGGAGAGAAGGTAAGCGGCGAAGGAAACGACCGAATAGTAGGCGTATTCTAAGCACCTTTTTTTTCTTTTTTTCTTTTTTTCGGCGCGTTGCGCCAATTCACAATTTCGGAGGTATAAGAATTGAGCAAAAATGGAGAAATAGACTGGACGAAAGTGACAGAGATGGAAGAGCGCCTTAAGGAGATTGATGAAGAAAAGCTTGCAAGAGTCAGAATCTTCGACCCGAAAGAGATCGTACGCAGAGCCAAAGATATCAGAGAAATCATTGACGAGGACTTAGGCACTATTCGCTATGTCTTGCTGAACTACGATGAGCTAAATGAAATCGTAGAGAAGCACAAAGATAACAAGGACAGAAGTATTCAGCTTCTCTTTTATCAGCTCGTACCGGCTAATGAAGGTCTAACAGTTGACGACATACGCAAGATGCCCTATGAAGTCGTTGTACGGCTCTTGACGAAGCTGCAGACTGAAGGAAGTTTTTTTCCACATCCTCAGAGACCGTCGCAGAATGGATCGGAATCGACGGAAGAGCGCAGACCATCGGATTCATCGCGCATGAGTACAGTTACACACTTCAAATGATCGGCGAGCTTACGCCTTTTCAAATCCAATTCCTCAAGGAGTGGGCTCGATGGTGGTGGGCGCAAAGGCAAGAGTAAAGCAGTGACGTTGAAAGACTCTTCTACTCTTTAGGGACAATAGTCTTTTCGTGCGCGGAAAGAATCTCAGCGAGTTTCCATAGTCCATAGAGGTCAAGGATTGGGATGATTAGTATGAGAAACCATTTGAGCGTTGACTCTTTCTTTCGATGCTTGACTGTTTCGATCATTTCTCCCACATCTTTCACCCCCTTTCCTATTGAGATTAAAAACGTACTGTCAATATCTGACGCAGCTTACTTATAAGGTCAATTTAAAGAGGGAACGAAATGAGCCAAGACGTTGAGATTCACCTGATAGCCTACGATGAGGCTTCAGATGTTATACAGAGCGTCGGCTCTAACCTTTCAGTCACTTTCACGAATATTGAAGGGCAAACAGAGAACTTGGTCTCCACGACTGATGACGCAACTTCCCAGATTGCTGCTGACTATAGCCAGGTTAGCAGTGCTGGGCAGAATCTTCAGAATAGTCAATCAGCAGTGCAAACTAGTACAACCCAGAGCGCTTTGGCTTTCAACAACTTGGCAACTTCAGGCATGAGCCTCTATATGGCTGTTAACAATATAGAAAATGCCCAGGTCTCGCTTGACAGAGCGCACCTAATGGTTGAGAAGTCAACGAATGCTGTAACCTCAGCCCAGAACGCGTATAATACGGCAGTTACGAAGTACGGGCCCAACAGCAAAGAAACCCAGGACGCGCTTGCTAAGCTAAGTACTGCGCAAGACGCTTTAGTCGTTGCTCAAGAACGCGCTGATGAAGCTCAGAGAAACTACAACAACACAATAGCCTTCAGCGCCATGACCATTATCCCTAGCTTAATCACTGCTTTTACAAGTATAACAAAAATCGGCCCGGCAGTAACAGCGGCCACTGACGCAATGAGTGGAGCATTAGACTTTCTCGCGGCCAACCCTATCGTGCTCGTTATAGTTGTGATCGCTGCCCTTATTATGGGCCTTATCTGGGCTTATGAAAACTGTGCGCCTTTCAGAAATGCTATAAACGAGATTGGCTCAGCCCTCAGCGGCGCTTTCATGACTGCAGTGAATGCTGTTCGTGACGCTCTAACGTGGCTCTGGCAGAATGTCTTGGCACCTATTGGAAACTTCATCGAAGCAGTATTCATTGCTGACGTCAGAAACCTGACAGAATTTTGGAATGCTTTAGGCGCAACATGGAATTATGTCTGCTCAGGAATCAGCAGCTTCTGGGATAGTTACGTTAAGCCTGTAGTTGACTTCATTGTTGGCGTCTTCGTCTCTAGCTTAAAGAATCTTATGTCTGTTTTGGACGATGTTAAAGGCGTTTGGGATGCGCTCTGCAGCGGGATAAGCTCAATATGGAACGCTACTGTAGGGCCTATCATCGCAGCCATTACGTCATTTGCAGACACGATCCATGGAATCTTTGAGACGCTCTTTGGCTGGATTGTTGGCGGTCTCGATCTGGCGAGACTTGTGCGGTGGCTTAGTCTCAATCTGGAATGATGTTATTGGACCGCTAATCGGCATAATTCAGGGTTTCGTAAGTGACATCGAAGGATTCTTCAGCGGCTTAGCTTCAACGCTTGGCGGAATCTGGAACGGCATAGTCGGCGGAGTGCAGTCAGCAGTCAAAGATACGGGCTCAGCAGTGAGCACAGTTAGTAGTACTATAAGTTCTATTGGATCGGCCGTAACTAATGCTGCACGTACAGTTGCCTCAGGAATGGGGTCAGTTGCGAGCAGCGTCGGCGGCGCGCTGAATACAAGCTGGCTCAGCGATAAGCAACTTCATAGGCTCAATCTGCTTTGCGCACGCACTTGAGAACGCAGCGAATGCAAGCAAAGCCACGATGAGTAGTTGGGTCAGCATGATTCAGGATACCATGAATAAAGGGCTTGAGAGTATCAAGAACTTTGGTACGCAGGCTGGACTCGCTAGTGGTCTTGGAGCTGGAGGAACTGCTTCTCCTATAAGTGGAATAGCTGCTGCAGGCGCCAGCAAAGCACCCGTTATCAACATTACTGCACCGCTTGTGCAGGTTCAGGGCAACCCGCACAAGGAAGATGCGAAGTATATCGCTGACCTTGTACAGCAGTGCCTCAAAGACGTGATAATTGAGCCGACAAGTGGGGGAGCGCAAACGCGAAAGAGAGTTCGCCTTGGGTATGGTCAGTGATAAAAAGAGGCGAGAAAGATGCTGTTGTGTGAACAAGAAAGAAACTTAGCTGCAGAGAAAAGTCTCATCAATGACCCTACTTCATATCAGACAAGCTCAACAAGTCTTGTGACGATACACGATTACGGTAATATCACTGTCCCAGCGGGCGGAAGCTTAGTTATCTTCAGCGCTGACTCTTTATGTAGTCTTACAGCCGGGATTAGCGGAGTTATCGCGATCCAGGTTGGCAGCCTCATGTATGCCGCAGGCTATTGCTTTGACGCTAACAGCGGGCCTGCTAACACAATTGGAACTAAGCATCTCAGCTCCTTAATCTGGCTCCCAGCAGGAACATATGACGTTTCAGTCGTGGGCCTCACTGCTGTAGCCTTAAGCGTAGGAAACATGAAAGTTGGACTCGTCAATTTCAATGATGTTCAGCCGTCAGCACTAGCATACTACACGAGCGCGACAAACTCGATACAGCTAACAGTTCCAAATCGTACCCTCCCAGTTGGAAGCTTGAACCAAGCAGTGTTCGCAATCAATATCTGTACAAGTGGGACTTTAGGATCAACTTTCAACCTTACTGTTGACGGCGTAGCTCATACTGATATGGATGAAATTAGTGGCGTTTCAGGAACTGAGCCGATTAACGGGTATTACATTTACAAGCTTTACATTCCGCTTTCTGTCGGCGTTCAGCATACTGTTGCCTTCACGTTGTCAAGCGGAGCTGTCGCTTACGTCTCCGTTGTCGCGTGCCCGTGGATACTGGCTGCTGCAGGAAGAGGCCACCAACCCTTCTTGTTGAGTTTCTCACAGTTAAGCACTTTCTACATAAATATTGGGAGCCTCTTCGCTGACGGAACAAAAAACTGTTACATAGGCATATCTAAAAGCATTTCATACGGGGCAAGCGATTATTATGCTTCAGGAACAGTCCTCGGCGGGGTTCTTTCTTTCAGTTACACTTTCACTTCCTTAAACGTGATAATCGCATCCTTAACAATGGACTCATCAATTCTTCTCGGCGCATGCGTGGAAAATATCGGAGTGGACATTCAGTGAGCGTCTATAAAAACACTCCTCCGCCACTTGTAGACTCATCAGTCTTGAACATAGTTAAGAGATACATGGCTCCTGAAAAAGTAGCAGGATACATAATATTGATAGACCCAGATTCAGGAACATATCAAGGAATTAACGGTCACACAGGAGCAACAGACTTCGGCGGACCGTCAAACGCTGGAGGAATATGGGGAAATGACGTTGGCCAGCTCTTGCAGGCCTGCCTGAAGGCAGCTCCTGGAAAGAAAGTCTTCATCAAAAATGGCGTTTACTATGCTATTACGTGCATCTCAGGCGTTAATCAGGCTGATTTGATAATTGAAGGAGAAGAGATGGGCGCCTTCGACAACTTCAAAGAAGGCACAACATTAATCTTCAACGGCTCTGCAGGGAAAGTGTTTATTGATGGCTTAGGCTGCCGAAACGTAACGCTTAGAAACATCAAAATCAAGAATCAAAGCTCAGTTAGCAACCTCATAGGCGTAAGAGTGGGCGATAACACAAACTCTGCAAATAAGACAAAATGTAGCAGCTGGCTTGACGTTGTCATTGACAGCTTCCCAAACGGGCTCCAAGGCGCTACATATGGACCCGATGACTCAACATTCATAAACTGCTACTTCGGAAACTCATCCATAGTTGCCGTCAATAATCTAAGTAGCCAGTGCAAGTTTCTCGGCGGCACATTTTACAGCAGTGCAATAGGCTATCAATTTGGTAGAGCTGCTGGTGCAAGTGCGGCTGATTCTGGTGCAGAGTTCTATGGTACAGTCTTCAGTGGCTGCGCAGTACCATTTGAGATCATAGGCGGCCAGAACATGAATGTTCTCTACTGTGCTGGAGTATGGGTAGAGAATGCAAACACAATGATACTGAGAGTAACAAATGCCTCAACAGGAATCTACATCGGCTCAATAATCTTTGATGGATGCACGATGACGACTAACAGCACCACATTCTTCGACCTGAGTGGCAGAAACCTAACTCTTGAAGTTCGCGGCGGCACGCTATATCCGACGAACCTTACAGGAGCCAACATCATAACAAATGGCCAATATGGTACTGTTCAAAAAGTCAGAATAAGCCACGTCATAGGAAATAACCTAGTCACGTTTGTCGATTCAAACTCTGGCCTCAGAGGCTTTGACAGGGCAATAGTCCCGCTAGTAGACGACAGCTTTGGATACGGGTACATCCCAGCAGTAGGAACAACTTATTCTCCTTACACCCAAGCCCACCCATTGCCTAATGAACAGTTTGAAGTTGTTAAAGCAACCATAATCTATAGGTGGAATCCCGGCTCTGCATCTGGCAAAGTCAGATTGGAATGGTCTGTTGGTGGGGTTGCTACGGGATTTGGAGAATGTGCTCCAGCAGATGGTTCTGGCAGTAACAGGTATGACAAGATAGATGTTAGTAACTTTGTAAGGAACTATACTGGTGATTTGGGAGATGTGAATCTGCAAGTTGCAGATGATGGGACACACCCTGTTATCCTCTTCTTGGCATGGTTAGTCTATGAATATTGAGGAAAGTGACTGTATATGGGTAGACTAATAGACATTGACTTATTTCCATTGATTGATAACACATTCAGCTTAGGTGAAGTTGGCAAGACATGGGCAGGCATCTATGTCCAGAAGCTATACGTCTATAGTCAACTTATCGTGTCAGGTACTGTTGGGAGCAACCTTACTCCAACTTCTGATAACAGTTATGATCTAGGTCTTGACAGTCTCAGATGGTCAATGGTACGAGGAGTCTTAGGCAATTTTGATAGCCTAGGGATTGGCGGAACTGCAGTTATCACTAGTGGTAGAGTTCTTGAAAACGTCAGCATAGATGCGGGTCTAATTACAAGCGGCGTATTCAGTACAAGTAGAATACCTGTCTTGGACAGTTCAAAGATGACGGGAGCATCAGGTTCATTCACGACTGTTGATGGGAAGACTGTTACAGTAACAAATGGAATAATCACGAGTATAGCTTAGGGTGAGAATATGAGCTATCAAGTTTCAGCAGGAACAGCAGCTCTCATAGTCATCGATTGGCAGGAGATTGCGACAAGCGCGTTCACAGAGACTGACAGTTGGAAAGTCAGCGCAGGCATCGGCTATTACGTGCATCCGACACGAGTTTACGGCAAGTATCACCAGTACGCGCTTACATGTATCGAGCAGGGCGTTACGTGGGCAAACAGTGCAGTTCCATACTTGTTCGGGATCCAAAGCGCTGGGACAGCAATTCTTCTCCAGTGCAACCATCCTTTTAGGCCGCTCAACGTTAGCGTTGTCGTTGCAAAATGCACGATGAACCCGCCGTTCGAGGCAGGACAAAACATTCGCAAATTCATCGTAGACTTCAGAGAATACATCACGCCATAAGAGAGGTATAAAAGATGAGCACATGGGGCGGCGAAGCAACTCAGCAAGCGATTCTCAGCGCCATAACTAGCGCTCCGCCTGGGTTTCCTGTAGCACGCGTTAACAAGATCGCGTTCAGCTACAACGCAGACGGAAGCATCAACACGATTCAGTTCTTTGACGTGAACAATAATCTTCTGTTCACGCTAACTTTCGCTTACAGCGCTGGCAGCGTTCTTAGCATAACGAGAAGCTGATAACATGGTTGGGACATGGACTTATGATCCCGTTAATAACATCATAACCGTAACTGGCGGCACTTCTGGCGCTCCAGTTGGGTTTATTGACGCTTGGAACGCAGATAAAGCTGGGACCCGCACTCTCTTAGCGACAATAGCATGTGGCTCTGGAATGTCTCTAACGACGCCGGTAAAGCCTACAGATAAACTTGCATTGAAACTAACTTTCGTCGTCTCGGGTTTCTCAGTTGCTGGAGTCATCTCGGTTAACGGGTTGGACGCGTGGGGAAACGCAATCTCTGAGAATATCACGGTAAACGCGAACGGCAGCTATACGACAACACTGTACTATTCCTCTATCAACGCTGCTGGAATCAGTTGCACGGGCACGTACAGCATAAGCGTAACTCAGCCGCAGTGGGGCGTCGTCTGGAAGCGAAGCACAAACTCATTCCTGTTTGACTGTGGAATCGTATTCGGTGATGGAACAACAGCAACAGTCTTCACAGACTATGCTAAGCAGATAACTTTCTCGGCAACAGCCATAAGCGCAAACGGCAAGAACTGGATTGCTGATACAGCTAATGCAACGATTACGTTTGGACAGTGCGCTGATACAAGCAAGAAAACAACATATAACGGGATCACGTTTAGCATCTTAGACGCAGCACATTATGGCTATTTAGGAACTAGCTCAGTTGCAGTCGCATACTTTTACAGTTGCGAGTTCTGGTCAGCAGGAGGATCACTATTCATCCGTGGAACGAGAATATGGAACTGCCTTCTCGACAGCAACAGCGACCTGAATCAAGTAAACAGCGGCGGAGACATCGACACAATCGTAGCGACAAACGCATACCGTGGAGTGCGCTGTTATGCTGGAGTTTCGATCGCGCGAGTTTTCCTTATCGGCTGCACATATGGCATCTTTGCTGGCGGAAGTGCAGGACCATACACAATTTCAAATCCTTACACACGATATTGTTCAAATACGCTTTACTTGAGCTATCTTGTTTCAGACCTCTACCTCGTCAACTGGGACAGCGATACTTACGCTTGCGCTGGCGACCATTCCACCGGAACTGTTTATCGACAGTACACACTTGATCTGCTCGTAACCGACAAGGCAGGCAACCCAATCTCAGGCGCAACCGTCACAGTCACAGATGTAAATGGAACGCTGGTCTTTTCCGTTACAACTCAAGCAGACGGGACAATAGTTACCCAGACGATAACTCGCATCACGTACGGCGGGACCAATGGCGGCACAGTTACAGACTACGCTCCGCATGCCCTGACCATAATCAAGGCGGGATACCAGACATACGTGAAAACCTTCGTGCTTTCAGCAAAGACGAGCTGGGAGATTAAGCTCGCAAAGGCCCAAGCCCTACTGTTAGACTCTGGGAATCCCATTGTGAACCTCTCACCAGCAGATCCAGAAAACAAGATGGTGTTAGCGTTATGAAAAAGAGAATAGTTGATGAAATCAAAAGTCTGAACCTAGGCGACTTGGTCCTTGTCGAATGGTGCGATGCGAGCACGGGCAAGAGTCTCGGTTCAGGCAGTAACATTGACGTCCCCGTTGAAAGCTGGGGCATATACTTGGCTGTCTTGGGGGCAAAAGCGAAGCACATCATTCTCGCCCAGAACAATTTTCGATACGCGGACGGCTTGTACGACCTCGACTATACGGCCATACCGCTCCACTGGAGCGTAAGCGTAACGGTTCTCGAGAAGAATCATGTGCGGCTAAAAGAAGCGCAGGAGATGCTTAACAGCTTCCTCACGGGTGGACGTAGAACTCTAGGCCAGAAGAAGCAGCAGCGAAGGGTGCTGAATCATCATGCCTGACTGGGTGAAAAGGGCTCTCACAAGTAAGCGTTGTAAAAGAGGGCCCAGACGCTTTGACATTGTCGAGGAGCCAAATGAGAAGCTTGTTTACACCGTCAAATTTGCACTTGGCATGACAGGCTTCTTGTCAGGCGTTGAGGTTACAAACATCATTGTTCTGCACGTTTGGAACAGTGAGGTCTTCGCTGCAATCACCGGCTTAATCGGCACGGTCACAGGCGTTCTAATCGGGCAAAGAGCTTAGCGCCCAATCGCTTTTTCAGCATTTAACTTTGGAGTCAGTGGATACCATGCGAAGACACGAGTTCTTCCACATCAGAAAGTTCCGCAGAACTTACGACCGGGCCCGGAACACGTTTTCCTTCAACATTTCGTATAACACAGCGGTAGCCTTAACGCCCAGAACCACGTCTGTCGCTGAAGCGTTTGGACTCGGCGTTGACGAGGAGCACACGTTCACCGTCCTGGATGCCGAGATGAAAATAAACCCCGCAGACATCGTGTACATAACAGGCGACTCTGGCAGCGGAAAGAGCGTCCTATTGCGAGCCATTAAGAAGGACCTCGGAGACATTGCAGTCGACGTCGCGGACATCCAGGTCCGTCGAGATAAGCCGCTGATCGAGACAGTTGGTAAGACGGTTGAAGAGGGTCTTGAGCTGCTGGCTAAGGTGGGCCTGGGCGACGCTTTCCTTTTTCTTCGGTCCTACGACCAGCTCAGCGACGGGCAAAAGTACAGGTATCGCCTGGCCAAGCTTGTTGAAAGCGATAAGCAGTGGTGGATCCTCGACGAGTTTGCGGCTACCTTGGACCGAGACACGGCGAAGATCGTGGCTTTCAACCTTCAGAAACTTGCACGCCAACAGGGCAAAGCAGTGTTAGCAGCGACTACACACATGGACCTGTTTGAAGACTTGCATCCAAGCGTCCACGTTCACAAAAGGTTTGGGAAAGAGATCACCATCAAATACTTCCCAAACGGCCCTGCCACAGAGTGCACTTTGGTCAAGGAAATGCGCGTTGAAGAGGGTTCTACGGAAGATTGGCGGGCCTTGGCAGGCTTTCACTACCGAAGTCACAGAATAAGCGCGCCGCGCAAGATTTTCTGTTTGAAGCGTGGCGATGAGCTCTGCGGGGTGATCGTTTACTGTTATCCGCCTTCTGCAAGCTTTGGGCGAAGGATTGTCCTTTCAAGAATGAGCATGCGGGAACTGAATGAGAAGCTGAGTGTCATCAGCAGGGTTGTTGTCCATCCAAAGTATAGAACGGTCGGCTTAGGTGTTAAGCTTGTAAGGGAGACGTTAGCCCTTGCTGGAACAGACTATGTTGAAATGTCAGCCGTCATGGCAAAGTATAACCCGTTTGCGGAAAAGGCCGGAATGAAGAGAATAGTGGAACAACACCCGCCAAAAGAAGCTGAAAAGATCATGGATGTTCTTGAAGGCCTCGGGTTTAACACTCAACTGCTCGGCAGCACAAACCACGTGTTGAAGACGCTTCAAGCGCTCAACGAAGAGGGCGTAGCGAAAATAAGAGAAACCTTAGCCACGCAGCGGCATCCACGCTTTCTGAAGAGTTTCTCTAATGACCTTCCTTTTGGCACGAGAGATGCTTATCAGAAGGAAATAGCGAACGCAAGCCTGGAGAAGCTTGCAAGCCTGATCAAAATCTGCGGCTTTCTGATGCAGACGAAGGTCTATCTGTTCTGGCAAAAAGAAAAGTGAAGAGCGCGCGCTTCCACTTTTACGTGCAAGAATAGACAAAGGGGGTTGTGCGGGAGAAAACCCCGCCAAATAGCGGGTTTTTGCAACATTACTGATATACCGAGTGAATTAAATTAATCAGTTGATTAAACGACAAAATCCCTCTTACCTATTCCATCACAGGCTCCAAACTCTTAATCATCATTAAGACTCCAAAAAAGCCAATTATCCCGCCCGCTATTATAAGCAATAAATCTAAGACTTCTTGTGTACCTTGGGACAGAACGCTTTTAGGGTTGAACTGAACACTTGTTCCCATAAATAGCGCGCCAATGATTAGAAGAATCAGACCAACAAGAAAGACACCTTTTCTCATAAAATACACTTAGTTCGACTATTCTTGACGGGTTAATAAATTCTCTTCTTTTGATAGTTATTTTGATATTCTCGCATTTCTTTATATTCTTTGGTCATTTTCAATCACCAAAACAAAAAAAAAAAGAGAAATATGAGAAAGGAAAACTTGGACTTACGGTGGTGGTGGAGTTTGAGGTATTTTCTTTTCTAGCCTAACTATGAAACCGATTGCTCCCAGCACCCCGAAACCAAAACCCAAATAGAGGAACCCCATAGTGAAAAAAGCTTGCGTGCTAAGAAATGGGTTGTTTGCAGAAGGAATATTGCTTCTTTACAAACCAATCAAGACGATACCAATTACGAGCCAAACAACCACTACGACAAGAAGCCTGATGTGAATCCTTCATAGATTCAACCCATAGTTACTAGGGTTCAACCAACTTATATTATTTTACCTCTCAAGAAATCTTAAATCTGCACAGCAACACAAGACAAACTAGAGGTTCGAAAATGGACGACAGAATAATTAAGAAATATGTGAAAGACTATGATGGATTGATTTCGGAACTAACGAACGCTCCTTTCGTGTGGCAACCTCAGTTCGAAATCGGAGAACAAGCCGTGGTTTTCTTGTTTGCGATGATTTTCAAGTACCTGAAATTCAAGGATATCAGTATCGGACACTTGAAAGACCTAGAGAACAAATTAGATGCTACAGCACTATTAGAAGATGGTGAAGAATTGTGGGTGGATATCGAATTTGAGTCTCGGAGCAGTCATGCTAAGAACGACATAAGAAAGGTTAAGCCAGAAGAGTATTCGAAAACATTGATAGTATGCTGGGATGACAATTGGAGAACTCGTCCTTCTGAAATAGATGTCTTTGACATAGAACCTTTGTGGAAAAAAGCCCAAGAGAAAGCAACTTAATAGAGGCTCTAGTCAAGCTGAAAGAGGAATCAGAGCGGAAAAAAGAGGGAAAAAGAGGCGATAACCGAAACCTAGAGCAATGAACTGAAAAGCATTTCCGCCCTCATTTTATAGTAAGTTGCTTCTGTCAAAGCACCATTCTTGAGGGCGGTTTCCATAGCATTCAATTCTCTTCGAATAGCCCTTTCAATTTGGGCATTGAATTCTTTAGTCATTCCACTAACCATATCATTTGTCTTTTTCTCAAGCTCTTGATTCAAGGTGAGGAACTTTGCAATAAGCGATTCTCTTGACACATTACCCCTCATGTTGCTGTTTGTAAGATGAGAACTTAAAGAATTTGCGGTTTCGGCATAGAAGAGGCTCTAGTCAAGCTGAAGGAAAGCCACGAGCGGAAAACTTCGAGTTAATCAACTGATTAAAAAGGCGTTATTCCGAGCGTCTTCATATATCGAAGTTAATCAGGAAAGGAAAAATTGACCTTAGACGAGTGGAACGGTTTTTATTTCTCTTGGGTCAAAAGGTTCTGGGATAGTCGAATAGAGTCTCTTGTCAAAACTAAAGTTGTTGTTTGCTTCGTGAAATTGAGCAATGATAACATTTCCTCTTATCGCCCATCTATTGCTTATGAATCTCTCTGTTTCTGTTCCAATCCCTTGTGTTGAAATAAGCATTCCATATTTAGCATTGAAAATATCTGCATACAATTTCGCTCTCGAAATACTTTGAATGCTGATTTTTTCATCTTTAACTTCAATGGTAATAAGTTCCTTTTGATACTGAGTTTTTTCTATAAACCCCATGAGGTCTGGAGAGAACTTTTCGACTCTTATGATGTGCAATATTTCGTTATCGAGCACTTCTTTCAGTTCTTCAGGAAAATGTCCGTTTGCAGTTATCTCTGAATGGACTTTACCCGTAAATTGTGGTCCTATCCTTTCTCTCTGAGAATTCAGATATTCTTTAAGCTCTCTCTCCAAAGCATTCTTGATAGGGAGATAAAGCCGTTCTTCCCTATTCTCTCTCTTTTTTACTAAATCCATAGTTATCACTATCCAATGATGTCAAATAAAAAGCTTTTATCCGAGTGGATAGCAAACGAAAACAAACTAGGGGTTCAAAAATGAGTGAAGAGGACAGAAAAAGGCTTGACGACCTGTTCAATGTTGCTCTTGTGCTAATAACCGTATTAGGAGCGGCAGAATTCGGATTCGTTGCAGTCGTCTCGAACGACATAAGCACAACAAAGTATTTCTTCTGGATTTTCACGTATCCCATCGTTACACTTATCATGGCATGGATGTTGAAAGAATTCATTTCTGTTCATGTAGAAGTGCTTCAAGATACCTCTCACGTGCGAACTGCAAAATTAGTGGGTTGGTTTTACGGAGATGGAACTATACTTCTCACGGAATTTTGCTGGTATTTTTGGGCGATTATACTCTATTATTTCCTAAATTTCTTTTTGGCTTTTGTGACGGGTAGTATTAATTGGCTCCTTGTAGGCTTGACATTAATCGTTTGGGGGTGTCTAGTTTTCGAAATAAAATTTGCTTATGTGAGAGCACTTGAGAGAAGTCTTTATTCTAAACGCAAATCGTGGGGATATTTTATAGTTCTATTATCTCTTTCAATGTCCATAATGTTTCTTTTCACGCGAATGCATTTCGCATAGCGGTCATGCTGAGTGATGAAGCTGAAAGAGGAATATGAGAAATCTTAAATCTGCACGGCAACAGAAGTCAAACTAGAGGTTCAAGAATGCGTGGAAAAAAATTGGTAGATGTCTGTGTTGTGCATGATATTTGTACTGACTATAATCCTGAATGGGCGAAGCTGATGCAGGAAGCTGTGTGGAAACAATTGAAAGGAAAAGAACAACTAGACGTGAGTTTACAAATAAGGTTAGAATTCTTCTTAACGAAAAGTCGTTATGAAGGTAAAATGGACGTAGACAACATGATAAAAACCGTTATTGACAGCCTTAATGCTAATGAACACGATGATAGAACAGAATATCCGATTTATGACGATTGTTGGATAGAGAACATTGAGGCAACGAAAATCCCCACAGAAGAACCCGATTTTCGAAAAGAGAAAACCCATATCGAAATATGGGAATGGAGTGAAGCAAAGATAAACTAGGGATTAAAGCCGCGCGCATAAGAGAGTAAACAGATGTCCTTTTCATTATCACACTTTCTATTGCACCTCTCGCGCGTTTTCGCAGGTCATTTTGACAGGTCATAGGATTGTTTTATCAGTTCCATGGCATAGTCTAATTGGTCTTTGATGGTCATCTTGAACTCTCTTTCTCCTGCTTTGAAGAACCAGTGATATTCTTTGTCTCCGGTCCATTTCTTGGGATCTCTGAATGCTGCTGGGTCAGTTCTTATTCTGACTTTCAGGGCAGGTTTTGTGAGAAACAGGCCTGTGAAGGCTAATTTTCTGCCAGATATTTCCTTGTAGAAAAGGTAATCGGGCCCGCTTGGCCTGTGGGATACATTCCCAAGCTGCGTTATTCTATTTGTCAAAGCCTTGGCGATTTCTCTCACGTTTTCGTCGACCGAAGCGAGCTTTTCCTCCCAGTTTGGATGCTCAGGTGGCGGTAGAGGAGGCTTGGAAAGTGGATCAAACAAGTATGCGTGAACGGTTTCGGCATTTTCTCTCACGTAGGTTTTGAATTCAATTATATGGGTTGGATATTTTAGGACTCGACATGCCTCTTGTACTTCTGGAGTTCTCTGGTCTATTATGATCACTATTCTCGGGGGAGTGGAAAGTAGCTTTGATAAAAAGTAGTGGATATCATCTAAGTCGGTTAGTTTTTTCACGGTGGCTTTCATCACGCCGTCCTTGTCTATTTTTTCGTATAACATTTCGAGAATCTGACTTCTGGCGTTTTGATTTTCGATGCCGTTGATGAATTTCGTGAGTTGTTTCACGACATGATCGTATACTGGATGAGAGGCAAGTTCATTCTCTACGACGTACCATTCAGGAGGCTTTGACAGGTTGATGACGTACGCGTCCGGAATGGAACCGATTCCCGAAGCTGTTTTAAGGACGTGTTTGACGTCAAAGTACAGGGAGTTTTCGCCGAATATTTCTTTTGAGTGCTCCCTCACGATGGGATGAAACTCTTTCTCTTCGTCCTTGGGCGTCCACATGTTAAACTTGACCCCATCCATTATGATCATACGAATCAGCAAGAATGTTATAACTGTGAAAAGTATTTAACACTTGAACTTTCGATTATTTCTAAGAGGCAGGGCTTCTATGACTGAGGCTGATACTTGTCTTAAGTATGCGGTTCTTAAACTACATAGTGCTGGTTGCTCTGCTGATCAGATGATAGCACGCGCGCCAATTAGGAATAATAGTCTGCCTAATTCTTATATTCGAAGCGACAGATATCCTCTTTAGCTGATTTGTCAAGAGAGAAGAATAGATGCGAGAGGAGACTGCTATCGTCGGCGATTCAGATTTCTCAATGGATAAGAAGGGATACAAAGAACCTGAAAAAGCAGCGGCAACATTACTGAACGGTTTGTCCAAACTGATTGCAGTTCCAGAAGAAGGCACAACTTACAGCACACATGGAATACATCCTTATGCTGCCAAGTTCATACCCCAAGTGCCTGCCAAGATAATTGAAGAGTGCGTCAATGAAAGACATACTGTTCTTGACCCCTTTTGTGGTTCAGGGACGACATTGTTGGAAGCATACATCAGAGGTATTCGTTCCATCGGTTTCGATGTCAACCCAATTGCAGTCATGGTAAGCAGAGTTAAGACGACAAAACTTTCGAAAGAAGATTGGGATAGCATTGAGTCGGCGGTTCTGAGCATACAGGCAAAACTCAAAGCTAAGGATTACTCAGAGAACTGGATCCCGAGAATTCCAAAGATTGATCATTGGTTCCACAACAACATCTCTATGGATTTGGGATTAATTGCTGGCGAGCTGAAAAAAATTGACAACGTTAAGGCACGGAATTTTCTTGAAGTTGTGTTCTCATCTATAATAGTTTCTGTATCGAACCAAGAGAGCGAAACGAGATTTGCAGCCATAGACAAAAATCTCGGATCCGACATAGTGCAGACTTTGTTCTTGCGCAAAGTCAAGAGTATGTCAAAGAAACTTAAAGAACTCTCCTCTCAGTTGGAGAACAAACGGGTTGAGAGCAAAGTTTTTCTTGCAGATACAAGAACGATGACGAAATACATCCCTCTGCGCTCAATAGACCTGGTAGTGACTTCTCCACCCTACCTCAACAGCTACGATTACTACCTGTATCACAAGTTCAGGATATATTGGCTGGGTTTTGACAAGGAAGTGACTAATGTCGAAAATGTGAAACACCTAGAACTTGGTTCACGTTTTCACTATTCAGGCACGAATGGCAGGTCCGTTGACGAGTTTCGACACGAGATGAAGGAGTGCTTCTCTGAGATAGCAAAAGTAACTAAACTGGGGAAGCTAATCTTCGTCCTAGTAGGTGATTCGATAGTCCGTAAGAAATTCATTGAGATGGACAAGTTTTACGAGGAAATCTGCAAAGAAATTGGCTTGCCTCTTGTAGCTAAGACATCTTATCTCCTTCGAGACATAACTCGATCATTCAAGTCACAAAATGCAGCTCTGAAGAACTCCTTTATCAAGCGTCAGCACATCTTGGTATTTCAGAATTTGCATCATCTTCCCAAGCCGGAGATCAAAACACAAGGTGTGGCGGTTTCTGAGAAGCAGGTGTCCTTTCCAACAGCAAACCTGGTTGTAAAGGAAATACCTAAAGTAGTTATGAATGGAACGACCCTTAGGATTGACAATAATAATGTGGCGAGTTACACCCATGGCATGATTAAGTATCCGTCGAAGTTCATACCCGACATTCCACGCTGGGCCATCATAAACTACTCAAGTGATGGAGATCGCATTCTAGACCCTTTTGTTGGTTGCGGTACAACGATGGTTGAGTCTCGCTTGCTCGGACGAAACAGCATAGGACTCGACATAAATCCTTTGGCCGTCCTAGCATCTAACGTTAAAGCGAATCCGCTGTCTGGAGACTCACTGGAGAGAGAATTGGAGAGAATTCTCGTAAGAATTAGAGAAATTCAGTTTACCGACCTTCCCGAGTTTCCGTTACGTGATTTTTGGTTTGACCGCAGAATATTGGAAAAATTATGTAAAATCCGCGCTGCGATTTTTGAACAAAACGACCTTGATCTCCAGGGTTTTTTCCTTCTAGTACTAGGCAGCATAGTGAAACCATGCTCTTTTTGGGATGAGTCGCAGATCAAAATAGAACGTGATCAGAAAAAACTGCTTCAAGGCGTACCAGATCCAGAGGATTTGTTCACAAGAAAATCAATTTCTGCAATTAGGGGAATGAAGAGATTCGCCGCTGTCGCTTCTCCAAAGACTTACGCGCAGTCGTTTGTTTGCGATTCCACAAAGATTCCGAAAAGTGCCGTCAGATATGACCAGACATATCTACTTAATGAATTTGATTTGGTTGTAACGTCTCCCCCCTACATTAACGCAATAAACTACTCTATGTTCACGAGGTTTGAGTTATTCCTTTTGAACTTGGTTAACCCTAATTCGTACATCACCCATCAAAGAGACTACATTGGCACCGAAAGAGTCTATTCCTGCGAATACGAGCGGATAGAGGATTTTGCTTTAGGACGAAGGTCATTTGATGATCTCAACCAAAGGATCAGCAAGATTTGCAAATTAGAACCGAAGCGTGCATACATAACGAGAAGATATCTTGATCTTATGGCAAAATCAATGGAAGAGATTCATCGCGTGCTTAGACCCGATGGAAAGTTCGTGTTTGTCGTAGGATCAAACACTATAAAAGGTGTTGAAATTCCGACTTTTGATATACTTAGACAATGTGCCGAGGAAATTGGATTCCACACTGTCAACGTTTTCTCCTACCAAATTCAAAGGCACAGATTCAAGATTACACGGCACGTGACAGGGAGGAAAATTAACATTGACAATATAATAGTCATGGAGAGAGAATGATGGCTCACCCTTTGAGATGGACACTCTTCTACCACAGAGAAACGAGCAGACCACTTGCGGAATTCCTGAGGGATAATACAAAACTGAAGCAGTACGGCGACGACGTCGTCATTCATGCATTGCCCAATACTAATTCCAATCCTCAATTTGGATTGCTGCCCTATGGTGTCCGAAGACTACTCTTTTTCGGACATCCTGATGTTATACTGAGCTATTACGATGGAATTCAGCCAGAGAGAGCGGTCTTTGCTTGGGAAATCACCGACGCAAAACCTGCGACAGATCATTGGATGCAGAGGTTTACGAGTTTAGTAGGTGCATGCGAAACTGGAGTTCCGAGCGTGTTCATTCTAAGATTTGAAACGATCACTGATGCTTGGTCATCCAAAATCAAATCCGAGTTCTTCTACGCCTACAACAGAGTCATGGATATTCACCGGATCCCTATCTATATTGCGAATTGGCAGTCGGATTCAGCAGGCAGACTCCAAGAAGATCCCCAGTATCCAGGAATTCCAGATAGAAGAAGTACTCCAATGGTAGATTCGATTGCTTTTTTTGAGATGGTTATGGAATATACTGTTCATGGAAGAGACTTTAGGAATTTGCCTCAAGAACGGCTTATCGTAGAACTAAGGGATAAGCTAGTAGTCCAGATTTCTCAAATACCAAAGCCTTCAGATTATGAAAGGTTGTGTGTGGCAGATAGGAATGGAATCGTGGACACATCGTCAGCATTGGATTACATCAAGGGAAAAGTGAAACGAGAATTACCAGAAATTCCGGAGAGAATCAAGAATCGCAGAAAGAGTCTTGTGTTTGTTCCGCGCCCTCAGATTCTCTCGAGAAGGCGCAGGAATCCCAAAGAAAGTCTGCTTGGCAGAATCCAAAAAAGAAATGGTAATCCCTACAATGGAATGCCACTTGCTTTTGATTTCATGTTTTGTCGGCTGGGAATCACGCCCCGCGAAAGAGACGTAAACCTTATCATAGATCTAAGCGAATTGTCGTTTGCGGACTTTGCAAGCTTTCACAAGAGCATACATGATGCAAGTCCTTTGGGCAGTATTTCGCAACCTTCCCGGCGCATTCTTCCCAAGTATTCTTTGCATCTGACACAAGGTTATTCGCACGAGTTGAAAGACTTTATACGTCAGTATTGCTACGCCGCTGACATCTTAGTCTTTAAGGATTTTGTGGTGCCATTTTATTGAATGTGAGGAGAATAACCGAAGGCGAAGTGCAATGCCTTATTCGCCGTTTTCTCTTGGAGAATGGCTTTGGGCTCTATACAAAGACTATCAAAGGAGAACCTCTTCACTACAGAATTGCTTTTACGAATCCGCCGAGATTCAAAAGACCTGATCACGTCGCAATCAGAAGGAATGCTGTTTTGATTTTTGAAGACAAAGTCAAATATGCCGATTTGTTCAGAGGCAAATGCTCTGATTTGGAAAAGATATCGTCTTTCTTGAATAACGTGCAGGCCATGAGTGAGTTCAGGAAGCTTCTTGGAAATGTTGAGCCGCCTCCTAGGGATCCGTTGATTGTAGGAGCACTTGCCTCTTTCCTACCCAACAAATCTAGTCGCACGATTCCCGAAAGTTACGTATACTTGGGCATCAAAGAAGGCGTAGACGGCTTTCTCGTAGAACTATGTCAAGATGCCAGTCTCAAAAGGCTTTTCGAGCGTAGCTTATGCAAAATTAGCTTTTCTGAAGTTTAATACGCATTGTCAAGACAATTCTTGCCTCAAAAAATCGACATGGCAGCTCAATTTTGCATGAGCACCATCAGAGAATATAAGCGTCTTCAAGGCAAATCCCGCGCGCGCTGACACTCACGCCAATAACTCTCAGCCTTTTAGCCCTGACCGTGGCATTCGCAGCCGCAGGAATCTTTCGCCAACAACGAGCCACAATCAGATCCCAGTTGGAGAACGAATCCGATAACTAACAATTCGCAACATCAGAGAAACCCAGCGTGTGTTGGAGACCATACTGCCCTATGGAAAAGACGGGCGGTCTTCAATACCTCACGCGTCAATATGGATGATTGAGCTTACGTAGACCCAAGAGCGCGCGCAGTCGCTCACACCATGACCACCTCAACGTGACGCACCGCCAAGACCGGTTCACGTTTTAGCCTTTTCATTGCTCTTGAGTTCTTCTCGGATTTGACGTATCTTCTTCAAAAATTCTTGCGATTGTTCTTCTGTATAGTCATGGTCCGCAAACTGTTTCTTGATCTCTCCGATTCTTTCTGACATAGTAGCCGCTGCAGGCTTGAGAGGCGGCTCTTCCTTGGCCACTGGCTTCTCTTTCACCCTTGATTTACTCTCGCCTCTCTTGCGAGCCTGTTCAAGCCGCCTAATCATAAGAGCCTCTTGGATCTCTTTGCGCAGCTGCGGGTCTGCAACCTCTTTCAAAGCCTGCAACAACATCGATTCTACAGAAGCATCATTCTCATCCGTAACACGGATCCAATGCTTCTCGTTCGTGTACCAGTTGAGCAGCACGCGGGCATGGGCTTCAACACCTTCGGACCTTGCCTTTGCCATGCCTTGTATCATGTTCAAAACGGTCAATGCTGAACCGTTCCGCAGGATAACCCTAAGATACTCTTCTATTGGCTCAGATGGCCGCAGCTTTTCATGGCTGCAAAGATCTCGGTAAGCTTCCCATACCTGAGCATCGATCCACATGCCTGTCTGCTTCTTCAAGGCTTGTTACCACACAACATTACCATAGACGTTACTTAAAAAGAGGGGGGGGGGCGGGCGCGCGGTAGCACAGACTCGCACTCAGGCGCTAACGTTT
Source organism: Candidatus Bathyarchaeota archaeon (assembly GCA_963707955.1). GTDB lineage: Archaea > Thermoproteota > Bathyarchaeia > Bathyarchaeales > Bathycorpusculaceae > DASPPK01. Next base: position 2,087,052 of record OY970176.1, read on the forward strand.
TGGGATCACAAGCCGTATGAGTATCTGCTCAAGAGAGCAAGTAGATGTATCTCCTAGTGGACGTTCCGAAAACCTTGAACGCCTCTTCGCAGGCTCCGGAATTTGCGTGCCTGTTCTCTGATGAAGTTTCTGCAAAGAGCATGCCTAAATACTTCAGGCCTTAGATGAGAGTCGGGGGTGAGCGATGCATGGCTAAGGATCCTGTTTGCGGGATGATGGTGGACGAGAAAACTGCGAAGTTTAAGTCGCAGCACAGGGGCAAGACCTACTACTTCTGTGCTCAGGCTTGCAAGACAGCGTTCGACGAGAACCCATCAAGATACGTCATTGGACAATAGAGTCAAGAGCTGTGGCTTGCTCGGCTGCGAAGTTCACCCCAGCCTCTATCACGCGCGCGTTGCGCAAGCGTGCGGTGGGTTCCCAAGATCTGGAGAACTGCGTCCCTTTCTTTCATCCGCTCGGCCTCTTCCTGAGCCTTCACCATACAATGTCTAACGGGCAGCGAGCATGACGTGGTCTAAGAAGATGTTCTCGGGCACGGCTCCGACGAATTCTATCTGCTCGTTTATAACTATCTTTGGGACTCCCATGACTCCGTATTTGGAGGCCAACTGTGGAAACTCGCCTGCGTCGATGACGTCTGCTTTTATAAGCTCGTTCTCGACGGCGAACTTGTGAGCCATGCTTGCCGCGGCTGGACAGTGTGGACACGTGAGTGTCACGAAGACTTGAATGTGAACGGGCGTTCTGACCGTTTGAAGCTTCAACTTCGTCTCTTCTGACAGGTCTGTTCTGCCGCGCGAAACGACCGTTAAAGCTGACATCAATGTTTGAAACTCGTATCCGTACGGAAGTCCGTAGAGCCTCACGCCGTAATCTCTCTGTCCCACAAGAACGACAGCTGGGATCTTGTCCACCCCGAACTGCTTGGCCAGCTCAGCGTCCGCGACGAAATCATGAACCTCAGCTTGGATCTTATCGTTTAACGCGGCGATTTCTGTCACCAACTGTTTGGTCTGCACGCACATTTGGCATTCCAACTGCTGAGTAAACATGATCAGTCTCACAGGGTTCACGAGGTTTTCGGCAAGCTCATTTTTTATGTGTTCCCTGTGCTCATCAGGTATCAGACTCATTCAGCCACACCATCCGAACTATGGTTGAACATTTCGTTCCTTCAGAATCGACAAGGCGTAGATGATTCTTCACCTTCTACTGTTCCGGCTCTCCAGAATATTAACCTATAGCCGTTGACTAAAAAGGCATTATTCTCCTGCAAGAAGCTTTAACTTCCACATTTCCAGTTACACCCTCCTTGTTGAAGGCGATGTGCCGTGACAAAGCTTCATGCAAGAGCAAAGCTGGTTGAAAACTATAGAATCGATGTTGACGACCAGAGGACACATGCAGTGTGTTTGGACCAGCCTTCCCCAGATGGAACTGACATGGGCCCCTCAGCATTGGACCTCTGTCTTATGAGTTTTGCAGGCTGCTACGCGACGATCTTCGTCTTGACGGCGAAGAAGATGAGGTTCTCACTCAAGAATCTGGAAGTCAACGTTGAAGCCGTGAAGTCCGAAGCCGTGGGAACGATAAGCGAAGCCAACGTTAACGTTCTTGTGGAAACCGATATGCCGAAGGACAGACTCCAAAGAGCACACGAACTGACCGTGCGGACCTGCCCCGTTGGAAAACTCTTTGAAAAAGCCGGAGTCAAAATGAGGTACAATCTGAGAAACACAACGGAATAGTGCTGCTTTCATCCTCGCGTGTGCGCCAAGATTAGCGCGCGCTACTAATGCTATGATAATCTACATGGCAGAAGTTGAATTCTTCTGCAAGGCTCATGTTCATCATCTTCAGTTTCCAGCAACTCCATGATTTCACGGCAGTGGTACAAGAACTTCATGCCCCTTTCCGTTGGCTTGAACACCACTTTGTTCTTCAAATGCACTTTGTCCAGCAACCTAGCATTCATCATGAGCCCGAGATAACCGTTCAGCATATCGTAACTCAGTCCTGCTCTCCACATAATATTGCTCTTCAAGACTCCGCCACGGGCCATTTCCAGAATCTCCGCAACGATGGCTATTCTGTCCCTTTCGCGTTTCCTGAGCCGAATCTCCACAGTCTCCCTTCCCTTCCAGAACTGAGAGAACAAATGGTCAACGAGAAACTTAATTCTACGCTTTTGTACGCCCGTACAAATAATTTGAACCAGGCTGATTCATAGCCTAGACTGCTGTACAAATAATTTGAACTCTACCTTGCCATAGCTTGAACTGCAATCTCTCGGCACCGGTTAAACGCGCCCTGCGCGATGGGCGTCGCCGCGCTAGGGGAATGGACAGTTCTTGGTGGGGCAGCCGCCGGCGTATTCTGGTTCTAGAGAGACGAACTTTCCCTTCTCAGTTTTTATTTCGCCGATGTACAGCACCTGCTCGGGTTTGCTTCCGTACCTGAACACGGTTACTCCTTTGCACTTCAGCTTCCAGGCTAAGTCGTATATTTTCCTGACGTCTTCAACCGTTGCGTCAGTCGGCAGGTTAACGGTTTTTGACACGGCGTTGTCCGTGTACTTTTGGAATGCGGCCTGCATTCTCACGTGCCATTCTGGTTTGATGTCTAGAGCCGTTACAAAAAGCTTCTTGATGTCTTCCGGGACTCCTTCAATCTTCTGAACAGAACCCGTTTTGGCTATTTCTTCCAGAAGCTTTGCGGTGTAGAAGCCTCTTTCCTTTGAAATCATCTCGAACAGCGGGTTAGTTTCGAAGAGTCTAGTCCCGCTCAGCACGTTCCGTATGAAGGAGATCGCGAAAATCGGCTCGATGCCTGATGAGCAGCCGGCGATTATGCTTATGGTTCCTGTTGGCGCCACGGTTGTCACTGTCGAGTTCCTCATGGCCGAGTACTTGTCCTTCCAGATGCTTCCCTCAAAATTCGGAAATGACCCTCTTTCCTCACCCAGCTCTATGGACTTCTTATGTCCCTCCTCTTGGATGAACTTCATTATCTTCTCCCCGACGCTCAGAGCCTGCTCAGAATCGTAGGGAACTCCGAGTTTTATCAGCATGTCTGCAAAACCCATCACGCCCAGGCCTATCTTCCTGTTGGCCCTCGTTATCTTCTCAGTCTCCTTCAAAGGATACCTGTTCCCGTCCACCACGTTGTCGAGAAAATGAACCCCGTTCCGCACGGTTTCCCTCAGTTTCTCAAAGCTTACTTTTCCATCCTCAACAACGTGTGAAAGATTAATTGAGCCCAAATTGCAGGACTCATAAGGAAGCAGCGGTTGCTCCCCGCAGGGGTTGGTGGACTCCATCATTCCAGCTTGAGGCGTGGGGTTGTGCCTGTTGATCTCGTCTATGAAGACTACGCCGGGGTCTCCGCTGGCCCAAGCGGACCTTGCCATCTGAGCCCAAACGTCTCTGGCGTTGAGTTTCTTCGTTTTTTCTTTGTTTCTAGGGTTGACTAACCAGTATTCCTCATTTTCCTCCACGGCTTTCATGAAGGCGTCCGTAGCAGCGACTGAGATGTTGAAGTTAGACAGAAAACCAGGCTGCTGCTTTGACGTTATGAATTCAAGGATGTCCGGATGGTCAACCCTCAGGATCGCCATCATTGCCCCTCTTCGTTTTCCACCAGCCTTTATCACTTCTGTACCAGTGTCAAAAACCCTCATGAAACTGACAGGGCCAGATGCTACGCCCTTGGTCGACATGACCAGGTCTCCCTTAGGTCTGAGCCTCGAAAAATCGAAGCCGACTCCACCGCCGCTCTTCTCGATGATCGCCATGTCCTTTGCAGCGTTGAAAATACCTTCCAGCGAATCTTCAACGGGCAGGACGAAGCACGCAGACAGTTGACCAAGCTCTGTTCCAGCGTTGAACAGAGTCGGAGTGTTCGGAACAAACTCGAGCTTCGCCATCATTTCGAAAAATGTCTTTTCACTTTGAATGACGTTTCCACCGTGTTCTCCGTCAGGTCTTGCCACCGCTCCTGCGACTCTCTTGAACAGCTCTGCAGGGGTCTCAGTGATCTTTTCAGTCTCGTCTCTCAGAAGGTACCTCTGCCTCAAGACTTCAAGAGCGTTGACCGTGAGCTTGGGCTCTTCAATGCCGAACTTTTCTCTGAGCTCCCTTATTTCGAGCTTCTTCTGCCTGTAAACTTGATATTCCCTTGCAACTCTTTCAAAACCCTCTTTCTTCAGAACCTCTATCACGAGGTCTTGCGCATCCTCAACGGAAGGAGTTCTTCCATCGAATTTCTCCTCCAGAAGCCTAACTACCTCTCGGGATATGCCCTCAGCTTTCTTACCATCCTCCAACTCAACAGCAATAAAAGCCTTGTAAATAGCGTCTCTAATTCTGTTAGAATCAAAATCAACTACTCTGCCGTCTCGCTTAACGATGTTCTGGATAGTCATGTCCCATCAACTCAAATTTGCCCCTACTTTGCATATAAAGTTTCTAAAAAACCAAAAAAACCATGAACAAGAAGCCGATCAGCACGTTGAGCAAACGACTGTCCTCGTCTAGGTTGGCTGGCATTTCATGAAAAGTTATTTCAGAGACCAGTTGATACTGTTGTAGTGGTCTATTGGCATGTCAGATGCGTCAGGTGCCGAGGCAGTTCTGATTCAAGCAGAGGAAAAGGAAAAAGAGTACGATTGGCTGGGAGCGGTTGAATCTTATAATAAGGCGTTGGGCTTGTTTTCTGAGCAAGACGCCTTTGGCATGGGCGACACTTACGAGCGAATGGGTTGCGCTTTCTACAAAGCTGCTATGCAGGTTGAGAGCGTCAATGAGTTTAATGAAAGAATTCGAGGGGCGATCGCGAACTACGACAAGGCCAAGAAATTCTATGGCAGTTTAGGTGATGTGGAAAAAGCGCCAAGGATGCTTCGATGTGAAGCCATGGTAGTCTTCATGGGCTACTGGATGGCAACCGAAGCGTCTGAGAAGAAAAAACTACTCAATGATTGTTGGAGGCTGACAAAAGCTGCTCTAGAAGCTTTTGAAGCTGCTGAGGCCTCTTGGGATTATGGAAAGACGTACAATCAGCTGTCCGTGGGCCCCGTTTTTGAATTCACACTTGAGTCGGATTTTCAAGCACGCGTAAGGATCATGAAGGAAACCGTGGATTGCGGAGAAAAGGCAATAAAGTTCCTTACCGCTTCCGAGGACGTTTCCGAACTCGCGAGAGCCTGCGCAAAAACGGTTGTCTGTCTAGGAGTGTTCGGCTACTACTGCCAGGACGGACGTGAGCGAGAACGGTCCTATCAAAAAGGTCTGGACTACTGGGTCAAGGCCAAAGAGCTTTCCGAAGAGATAGCCATCCTTGAATCGCTATGCCCACTGTTTGGAGGTCAACCCATATTTGGCTTGGAGGGTTCGGATGAAGCTCTATCGAATTACAAGAAAGGATTGGAGTTTGCTAAGAAAACCAAAGACAGATTCTTCATCGGATGCGCATTGGACTGGCTGACTTATCACACTGTCTGGAAGACAAACGGCATCGAAGACAAGGACGAGATAGCTCGGCTCGCCAAAGCAGTCATGCAGTACCTTCAAGGCGCCAGAGAACAGTTCATTCAAATCTCGTTCATAAGTCCACGCGCAGACCTTGCTTGGATCGAAGCGTCTCCTGCCGATTCCGACATGTGGCTAGCTGGTATGGAAACAGACGCTGGGAAAAAGCGTGATCTGTTAGAAAAAGCCGTGAAAGCCGCACCGGAAATGCTGAAGAAGGCTGAGAATTCTGGGTATCCGGAGGCAATTATGTATGCGCATAGCGTGTTCGGCGGGATTATTTCAGCTTTAGCCAAAACAGAAACCAACTGCGACGAGAAAAAGAAGCTACTTGAACAGGCTCTGCAACACAAGAAAGAATCTGTTGCAAGAACTGAGCAGCTTACGCCCCTTCTCTACTGGAACCGTGGCATAACGCAGGACAGTTTGGCTAAGGAAAAATCTGATCTTGCCGAGCTAGCAGATGACCCTGAGACCAAGAAGAACCTGCTCGAGGAAGTTGCATTATCCAGAGAGAACTCCTTAAAACTTCTTATCAAAGAATTGACATTCGTTGAAAGCAAACGTTCAGGTTTAACATCGCTATTTGCTGTTCTCGGGCATTCGCAATCTGAATACGGAAATGTGTTGAATCGTCTATACGGCCTTACTCGAAACCAAGAGTTTTTGAAAAAGGCCATAGAAGCCTTTAGAGAAGCGACTGAATCACTTCAAAAGCTCAATCTTAAAAGTCGCGTGGCTGAGTGCCACTGGAAGATCGCCCAAGCTTATGACGCACTGGGCGAGCATTCAAATGCGGCTCAACACTTCGGCTCAGCCTCAGACAACTACGTGAGCGCCGCAGAAAGCATTCCTCAGCTCAAGGGCTTTTATCAGGATCACGCGTGTTACATGCAGGCCTGGAGCGAAATCGAGAAGGCACGGTATCATCACGAAAGACAAGAGTGTGGTTTAGCAGAAGAGCACTTCGAGAAAGCCGCCAACATGCACAAATCCTTGAAACAGTGGAGTTACCTAGCTCCAAACTACTTTGCTTGGGCCCAAGTTGAGCATGCGGAAGAATTGAGCAGAAAAGACCAGAGCGAAGAAGCCCTCCAAGCCTTTGAACAAGCAGCCAGACTTTTTGAAGAAACCAAGAAATCAATCCAGGATGGGCTTGCCAAGATTGAAGACCCAGACGAGAAACAGATGGCTACTCATATGGTCAATGCAACCGACTCAAGGCGCGAATACTGCTTGGCGAGAATCGCCATCGAAGAGGCAAAAATCCTTGATAAGAAAGGCGACCACTACGCCAGCTCAGAAAAATACTGTTCGGCAGCGGAGACTCTTCAGAAAATAGCCCAGGCGGCAGAGTCGGAACAAGACAGGAAGGAATTCAGACTCATCACGATTCTTTCTCAGGCTTGGGCAAAAATGACGGGGGCAGAAGCTGAGGGATCCCCAGACCTGTACTTGGAAGCGTCCCAGCTCTTCGAGGAGGCCAAAGAGTTCAGTCCCAACGAGAAAGCGAAAATGCTGGCGCTGGGGCACAGTCGCTTCTGCAGAGCGCTTGAAGCCGGAACAAAATTTGCTGACACTGGAAACGCAGAATTGTACAAGATCGCCATTCAGCAACTAGAAAGCGCCGCGAAACACTATGTAAGAGCTGGCTTCCAGAACGCATCAGAGTATGCCAAGGCAACCGAACTGCTCCTTGATGCTTACATGCGTATGGACAATGCTAAGGAGGAAAGCGATCCTGAGAAAAAAGCAAGGCTCTACATGATGGCCGAAAAGGTGCTGCAGACCTCAGCAGGCTCGTTTATGAAGGCGGAGCATCCGGAGAAAAGGGAACAGGTGCTTAGGCTGCTGGAGAGGGTGAAGGAGGAACGAGAACTAGCCCTGTCTCTCAGCGAGGTGCTGCACGCGCCGTCGATCGTTTCAACAACCTCCGCTTTCACAACGCCCACACCAAACCAAGAAAATGCTGTGGGCTTGGAGAAATTTGAAAACGCGAATGTACAGGCAAACCTCATTACACGCCAGAAGCAACTGAAAGTCGGCGAAAACCTGGATCTTGAGATAGAGCTTGTCAACGCGGGAAAAAGCTCTGCCCAGCTCATTAAGATCACGGAGGTCATTCCCGCAGGTTTTGAGCTGGCAGAGAAACCTGAAATCTACCGCGTAGAAGACAGTTACCTCAACATGAAGGGAAAACGGCTTGACCCGTTGAAGACAGAAGAGGTGAGGCTCACTATTAAGTCAAAGGCGCAGGGAGAATTCTTTTTGAAACCTACGATACTGTATCTGGATGAAAACGGCACATACAAATCGCACCAGCCGGAACCGGTTAGCATAACAGTCAGAGAATTGGGGATCAAAGGCTGGATCAAAGGGGAAAGATGACCTTCGAAACAGGTCCGTGAGAACGCTCGAAGGGAATACTGGAAACTTTTTTATAACGTGTCTGACTTGCCCTACACTGTCATTGAAGAGGAATGTACGTTGATCGAAGCTATCGATCACATCGGGATAGCCGTGAAAGACCTGAATGAAGCAATCCGCGTTTACCGTGACATTCTAGGTCTTCGGCTTGAAGGAGTCCACAAGCTGGAAGAGCGGAAGGTAAGAGTTGCCTATTTCTCAGCAGGAAAGGAAAGCCGCATAGAACTGTCAGAGCCTCTTGGCAGCGACAGCCCAGTTGCAAAGTTCCTTGAAACACGAGGCGAGGGCATACAACATCTCGCTTTGAGGGTCAAAAACATCGAGGCTGTGCTTGAAGATTTCAAGAAGAAGGGGTTAACACTGATTGATGAGAAGCCGAGGTCTGGCGCAGAAGGAGCAAAGATCGCTTTCGTCCATCCGAAAAGCACCCGCGGCGTTCTTCTTGAACTCGTTGAGAAACCGTAATTCTTTCCACATGAATGTTTGATGAAACCCCCGTTTGTCCTAAATACATGCACAACAGTATACTCGAGAATATGGGGGATTATATGAGCCCGACAAAGGAGCCCACAGTCGAGGAGAAGATCAAACACCTGAAAGAACTCGAGAAGCAAGCCGAGCTTGGCGGTGGACAAAAACGGATCGAAGAACAGCATGCTAAGGGCAAATTGGCGGCCAGAGAACGCATTGACCTACTGTTAGATCCAGGAAGCTTCAACGAACTCGACAGGTTTGTTGTTCACCAATGCACAGAATTCGGCTTGGGAGAAAAGAAGTTCCTCGGAGACGGTGTTGTAACGGGCTACGGCACGATTGATGGTCGATTGGTCTACGTTTTCTCTCAGGACTTCACAGTCTTCGGAGGCTCATTGGGCGAGATGTTCGCAAAGAAGGTCTGCAAGCTGATGGATCTTGCCATGAAAACAGGTGCACCCGTCATAGGTTTGAACGACAGTGGCGGCGCTCGCATACAGGAGGGCGTAGCAAGCCTCGCCGGATACGGGGACATCTTCTTCCGAAACGTCACAAGTTCAGGTGTGATACCGCAGATTTCCGCTATAATGGGGCCATGCGCAGGAGGAGCCGTGTATTCCCCAGCGCTTACGGACTTCATAATAATGGTTGACAAGACAAGTCACATGTTCATCACGGGCCCAGACGTTGTCAAAACCGTTCTAGGACAGGAAGTGACATTCGAAGAATTGGGCGGAGCCATGGTTCACAGCCAGACCAGTGGAGTGACACACTTCATCGCAAGAGACGAGCAGCATTGCGTACAGATCGTCAAGAAACTCTTGAGCTACTTGCCCAGCAACTACTTGGAAGACCCGCCTATTCTTGAAACAGGCGACGACCCTAACCGCGCTGATGAAACCTTGGTCAGAATTTTACCTGACGACCCGGACAAGCCGTACGACGTAAAAGAAGTCATCGACCGTGTGGTGGACAGCGGTGAATTTTTCGAAATTCAATCCCTCTGGGCGCAGAACATAGTTATAGGCTTCGCACGTCTAAACGGCAGAACAGTGGGAATCGTCGCCAACCAGCCTGCCCACTACTCAGGTGCACTGGACATAAACAGTTCAATGAAAGCGGGAAGATTCGTACGCTTCTGCGACGCCTTCAACATCCCAATAGTAACCTTCGTAGATGTCCCCGGATTTCTGCCGGGAATTGAACAAGAACACGGCGGAATAATCAAACACGGCTCAAAACTGCTCTACTCCTACTGCGAAGCAACCGTGCCAAAAGTCACAGTCATCCTAAGAAAAGACTACGGCGGAGCCTACGACGTTATGGGTTCAAAACACAGCGGCGCAGACATAAACTACGCTTGGCCAACAGCAGAAATAGCCGTCATGGGTCCACAAGGCGCCATAAACATCATCTTCAGAAAAGAAATATCCGAAGCAAAGGACCCGAAGCAGAAACACAGTGAACTCGTTAGCGAATACCGCCAAAAATTCGCAAGCCCATACATAGCCGCACAAAAAGGCTACATAGACGAAGTGATCAAACCGGCAGAAACCCGACCCAAACTCATCAGTGCCCTCGAAAGTCTGGCCACCAAACGCGAAGCCAGACCATCACGAAAGCATTCAAACTTACCATTATAGATTAATACATCTTCAACTCATTTTTTCACGTTCCTAGTTCCTAGCAGACTGAAGAGGTAGCCTACGTTGGTTCCGAAACCAGTGAAAATCACTGATACGACCTTCCGGGATGCGCATCAGAGCCTGATCGCAACGAGAATGCGAACGGAAACGATGCTGCCTATAGCTGAGAAAATGGACCAGGTTGGCTTTTTCTCGCTTGAAGCGTGGGGCGGAGCCACTTTTGACGTCAGTATCCGGTACCTTTCTGAGGACCCGTGGGAGCGGATCCGTCAGCTGAAACGTCATGTCAAAAGGACACCCCTTCAAATGCTTCTTCGGGGACAAAACATTGTTGGCTACCGGAACTATCCCGATGATGTTGTCATAAAATTCGTAGAGAAAGCAGCGGAGAACGGCATAGACATTTTCCGTGTGTTCGACGCGTTAAACGACATAAGAAACATGGAAGTCGCCATCAAGACAGTCAAGAAGGTGGGTGGACACGCTCAAGGCACCATCAGCTACACCATCAGCCCGTTCCACACGATTGAATACTTCGTGGAGGTTGCCAAGAAACTTGCCGAATTAAACTGCGATTCGATATGCATCAAGGACATGGCCGGAATGCTCGCTCCCAAACCGGCCTACGACCTCATTTCTGCCCTGAAAAAAGAAGTGGGCCTACCAATCCACCTGCACAGTCACAGCACAAGCGGCATGGTCATGATGACCTACTTTCACGCTTGCGAAGCAGGCGTGGACATCTTGGACACGGCGTTCTCCCCGTTGGCGTGGGGCACATCACAACCGCCTGTGGAATCAGTCGTCGCTGCCCTGAAAGGGACCCCTTATGACACGGGCCTAGACAGCGAGTTGCTTAACGATATCGCACAGTACTTCCGTGAACTGCGCGAGAAGTACTACGACCCTTTGAAACTGATAGACCCAAAGGCTGAAAGAGTTGACGCCTCAATCATTGTGCACCAAATTCCGGGTGGAATGTTCTCAAACCTGCTTGAACAGCTGCGAGAACAGAAAGCATCGGACAGGTTGAATGAAGTGCTCGCAGAAGTGCCGAAAGTGAGAAAGGAGCTGGGCTATCCGCCTCTCGTCACGCCGACCAGTCAACTCGTTGGGATACAAGCGGTCTTGAACGTTATCTCGGGTAAGAGATACAGCATCGTTCCTAAAGAGATAAAAGATTACGTGAAAGGCTTGTACGGCAAGCCTCCAGCGCCTATCGACGAGAAGGTAAAGAAGAGAATTATCGGTGATGAAAGAACCATCACATGCCGTCCTGCCGACCTCCTTGAGCCAGCCCTTGGCAAGATCCCGGAAGATGTAATGCCTTTCATTGAATCTGAAGAAGACAAGATAACCTACGTGTTGTTCCCACAGCCCGCTCTAGAATTCTTCAAGAAAAGAAAAGCAAGACGCGAAGAAGCCAAGCCTGGAATACGACCAGAAAGGCTAGCGGAGCTTGAGGAAGTGGCTGCTCTTTCAGTGGCGGCTGTAAACCATCTGCAAAGATCGTCAGGAACGAAAGCACTCACGGTGCAGAGAGCCAAAAACACGCACTCATACTGGGTGTTAGTTGCTCGCCAAAACCAAGCAGAGCACGGTGCATAACGATGTCAGAGTACGAAGTTTTCATCGACGACAAGCCCAAAAAGGTAGAGGTGACAAAAACTGGCCAAAGCTCTTTTAGCATCAGAGTAGATGGCAAGGCTCGCAGCGTGGAGTTCGTGACCAGCGCACCGGACCTCGAAAAACCGTTCACTCTGAAGGTGGATAACAAAAACTACCGCGTCGAATTGCCTAAAATAGATCGAGGGAAAGAATTCTCAGTGAAAGTTGAGGAAGCAACGTTCAAAGCCGAGGTTAAAGTACCTGCGAGAAAAGCATCTCTAACCGCATTTGAGCCGACTGCAGCAACGCCGACAAAGAGAACAGCCGCAAACAGACAGGCTGTTGAAGGTGGCATAACGGCGCCGATGACGGGTAAGATAGTCAAGGTTAAGGTCAAGAAGGGCGACGAAGTCAAGGCGGGCCAAGTGCTCTGCGTCATCGAAGCCATGAAAATGGAAAACGAAATAACCGCGCCCAAGGCCGGCGCCGTCAAAGAAGTCTACGTTTCTGATGGCTCCTCAGTGAGCGAGGGAGAGCCGCTTCTCATGATTGGCTAAAAGATGGAAGGCGGTTTATACTCACCGAAAACTTCGCGCAGCGTGCCGCATATTTCGCCCAAAGTTGCATATTCCTTGACAGCCTCAAGCATGAAGGGCATCAGACTCTCGTTTTCGCGTTCAGCTGCAATGCGCAACCTGTCTAGGGCCTCGCTAACCTTCAGCTGGTTTCTCTTATTTTTTATCTTCTTTAACCGTTCGACAAGAGTTTTTTCTACTGTCTGATCTACCTGTAAGGTCTTGATCGAAATCTCTTCTTCACCGATGAAGTCATTCACGCCGACAACAATTCTCTTCTTGGCCTCGACTTCCTTCTGGAAGCGATAAGCACTCTCAGTGATCTCACGCTGCATGAAACCTTTCTCAATCGCAGCGACCGCGCCGCCCATTCTGTCAATTCTGTCAATGTATTTTCGTGCCCTCTCTTCAATTTCATTCGTCATATACTCAATGTAGTACGAACCAGCCAATGGGTCAACAGTATCTACGACTCCGCTTTCGTAGGCGATTATTTGCTGGGTCCTCAAGGCAACCGTCACAGCATGCTCGCTAGGCAAAGCATAAGCTTCATCGAACGAGTTGGTGTGCAGAGACTGGGTTCCTCCCAGAACTGCTGACAAAGCCTGCAACGCCACGCGTACAACGTTGTTGTACGGTTGCTGAGCCGTGAGTGAAACTCCAGATGTCTGAGTGTGGAAACGAAGCATCCATGAGTTGAGATTCTTGGCTTTGAATCGTTCTCGCATGATGTTCGCCCACAGCCGGCGTGCTGCCCTGAACTTGGCAACTTCTTCGAAGAAGTTGCTGTGGGCCGCGAAGAAGAAGGACAGCCTTCCAGCAAACTTGTCCACGTCCAAGCCTCGGTCGATGGCTGCTTGCACATAGGCAATCGCGTTTGCCAACGTGAAAGCAACTTCCTGAACAGCAGTAGAGCCGGCCTCGCGTATGTGATAGCCACTCACGCTTATCGTGTTCCACTGCGGCATGTTCTGGCTACAGTAAACGAAGATGTCTGTAATCATGCGCATGGATGGCTTCGGTGGAAATATGTACATGCCTCGGGCCACGTATTCCTTCAGAACATCGTTCTGAACCGTACCGCCAAGCAGCGATTGTTTAACACCCTGTTTATCGCCTACGGCGGCATACATTGCAAGCAGCACATTTGCAGGGGCGTTGATCGTCATTGAAGTTGTTACCTTGTCAAGCGGGATTCCGTTAAACAGGATTTCCATGTCTCTCAGTGTGCTCGCGCTGACTCCGACCTTTCCAACCTCGCCGAGCGCCATAGAATGGTCACAGTCGTACCCAACCTGCGTTGGAAAGTCGAAAGCAACGCTCAAGCCAGTTTGTCCGTGTTCCAGCAAGTACCTGAAACGCTTGTTTGTCTGTTCAGCTGTACCAAAACCCGCGTACTGCCGCATGGTCCAGAAGCGGGCACGGTACATCGTTGGGTAGACGCCACGCGTAAGCGGATACTCTCCTGGAAAACCTTGTTGGTTCATGTAATCCAATTCTGCCACGTCAATCGGAGTGTAGAGTCTCTTGACAGGGATGCCTGAGCTTGTTGACAACTCGCCTCTTTCTGGAAGCCTGTCGAAACTCTTCACGACGGTTTCCTTCTCCCAGTTCATCATTTGTTTTTGGATGTCATCCAGTTTCTTTTTGTTGAACATCATCGATGGCACCTAGAAGCTAGACTACTCGGCGAACATAAAAGAATTGTTTAAATGAACGTTCTTGATTGATGAAGGAAGATCCTCGGCTAACGGTAAGTATCTTGAGATGTACCCTGCATCAGTTTTCAAAGTTCGGCCCCCCTCCCTTTTTTGGTAACGTCTGTGGTAATGTTGTGTGGTAACAAGCCTTGAAGAAGTAGACAGGTGTGTGGATCGATGCTAAGGTCTGCGTTCGCGCGCGCTCTGCGTTCAACGTAGGTTTTGAGAAGCCGTCCTTGTGTCTTGAATGTAGTCTTTTGCGTGTTGCTCCGTGCGAGGCGCAGACTGAAACGAATATAGGCGTCTAGTTCGGAAAGCTGGTATAAACACGGGTGGGAAGCAGGTACGTTTCCACTGCATGCGTAAGTTCCTCTGCGACCACCTCAGTAGTTTCATGTCCGAAAGTAAGTGGAAGCAGGTCGTTGGCAAGCAGATTTCCGAGGGCGCGTACGTCAGCCCGGACACTTTACGCGAAGACTACGCAAGAGCCATGGGAGAGACGACGTTTACGAAGAGGGCTAGCGATGACATCCAAAAAATCGCCAAGCTAGAGGCATTAAAGCTCTTCGCTAAGTCATCAGGTGGCTTTACTGAGGCGGACATAGCGCGGATAAAGATGAGAAAGCCAACAGCCACTGCTCAAGAAGAGATTGACGAGCTTGAGAAAATGCTCGCGAAGTCTAAAGAAGAAGATTGCCCAGACGGCGAGCACTGCGCAGAGTTCTCCCAGATACCTGAGGCACAGCTCTTAACGCACCTCAAAGATGGCTGGGAAATAGTCAAAGAACTCAGCGACGGGCAAATCATCGTCAAGCGCGTCTCGTGACCTCCCCCCTAGTATTTTCTCCGAGCTTCAAGAAGTCTCCCTGCCGAAGTTTAAACGTCCGCAGACAGAGCGCTAATACTATAACATTAGCCGTCGGATTCTCCGTATGAACAACTGCCTGGGACATAAGACCCGCGCGCGAGGAGTATGGCAACAGTGCAGGGAATCTTTCAGGTTCCTGCGTTAGCTCGAACAGAGCTTTCCTCTATAACATTGTGTAGCAAAACTTAAAGCGCGCGCGGGTGGCTCTTTGAGCATACGTGTACAGTTACAAGAGGGAGAGCAAATTGGTCAAGTACGTGGCTGTGTTATTGATTGTTTTGATCACCGTGTCTTTTCTTCCTTCAATCGGATTTGTTCAACCAGCTCATGCATTCTCATCTGTAGTGACTGTTACTGCAAATCCTCTTTGGACAGACACTGAACTTAGTGTGGAGATTGGTCAAAAAGTAGCGATCAACGCCTCAGGATCTTGGGATTGGGGGGCAGGAGTAGTTGGTCCTGACGGCACAATCGGTACGGCTGGAGGTTCAGATTATTTCCTATATGATGCAAACCATGGAGAGCTAATAGCATTCGTTGGATCAGATCCATACCAAGGGCATTGGGGGGACGGCAGCTTTTTCCCACAGCACACTGGATACTGGAATGTAGGCAGCAGTGGCCAATTCATAAGCAATAAGACCGGCGAACTCTGGCTTGGCTGCAATGACGCCGCTGTGACTAAGATCTCAGGTGACAACAGCGGCACAGTCACCGCATCGATAACTATTACATCGGGGCCCGTTGAAGTTTCAATCACGCCATCCAACGCAACAACGAGCATCGGGGGAGTGGCAACCTATGAGATCGGGATACAAAACTATGAGAATATCTCAGATACGTTTGCCATAAACATCCAAGGGGTTGACCCGTTATGGTGCTCATTGAGCCAACAAAATATGTCCCTTGCTGCCTACGGCGTTGCGAATGTAACACTTGACTTGGTGCCTGCTGAAGATCCTGCCTATGCTGGAACTTACTGGTTCAACGTCACCGTTTCTGGTACTTGGGGTCAAGGAATGGCTACTGCAAACCTTGTTGTGACCAAAGCCCCATTAATGTACGGTTTGGCACCAGATGATAATTCTACTGTCGGATCGACAAACATTCTACATAGACGAAGTGATCAAACCGGCAGAAACCCGACCCAAACTCATCAGTGCCCTCGAAAGTCTGGCCACCAAACGCGAAGCCAGACCATCACGAAAGCATTCAAACTTACCATTATAGATTAATACATCTTCAACTCATTTTTTCACGTTCCTAGTTCCTAGCAGACTGAAGAGGTAGCCTACGTTGGTTCCGAAACCAGTGAAAATCACTGATACGACCTTCCGGGATGCGCATCAGAGCCTGATCGCAACGAGAATGCGAACGGAAACGATGCTGCCTATAGCTGAGAAAATGGACCAGGTTGGCTTTTTCTCGCTTGAAGCGTGGGGCGGAGCCACTTTTGACGTCAGTATCCGGTACCTTTCTGAGGACCCGTGGGAGCGGATCCGTCAGCTGAAACGTCATGTCAAAAGGACACCCCTTCAAATGCTTCTTCGGGGACAAAACATTGTTGGCTACCGGAACTATCCCGATGATGTTGTCATAAAATTCGTAGAGAAAGCAGCGGAGAACGGCATAGACATTTTCCGTGTGTTCGACGCGTTAAACGACATAAGAAACATGGAAGTCGCCATCAAGACAGTCAAGAAGGTGGGTGGACACGCTCAAGGCACCATCAGCTACACCATCAGCCCGTTCCACACGATTGAATACTTCGTGGAGGTTGCCAAGAAACTTGCCGAATTAAACTGCGATTCGATATGCATCAAGGACATGGCCGGAATGCTCGCTCCCAAACCGGCCTACGACCTCATTTCTGCCCTGAAAAAAGAAGTGGGCCTACCAATCCACCTGCACAGTCACAGCACAAGCGGCATGGTCATGATGACCTACTTTCACGCTTGCGAAGCAGGCGTGGACATCTTGGACACGGCGTTCTCCCCGTTGGCGTGGGGCACATCACAACCGCCTGTGGAATCAGTCGTCGCTGCCCTGAAAGGGACCCCTTATGACACGGGCCTAGACAGCGAGTTGCTTAACGATATCGCACAGTACTTCCGTGAACTGCGCGAGAAGTACTACGACCCTTTGAAACTGATAGACCCAAAGGCTGAAAGAGTTGACGCCTCAATCATTGTGCACCAAATTCCGGGTGGAATGTTCTCAAACCTGCTTGAACAGCTGCGAGAACAGAAAGCATCGGACAGGTTGAATGAAGTGCTCGCAGAAGTGCCGAAAGTGAGAAAGGAGCTGGGCTATCCGCCTCTCGTCACGCCGACCAGTCAACTCGTTGGGATACAAGCGGTCTTGAACGTTATCTCGGGTAAGAGATACAGCATCGTTCCTAAAGAGATAAAAGATTACGTGAAAGGCTTGTACGGCAAGCCTCCAGCGCCTATCGACGAGAAGGTAAAGAAGAGAATTATCGGTGATGAAAGAACCATCACATGCCGTCCTGCCGACCTCCTTGAGCCAGCCCTTGGCAAGATCCCGGAAGATGTAATGCCTTTCATTGAATCTGAAGAAGACAAGATAACCTACGTGTTGTTCCCACAGCCCGCTCTAGAATTCTTCAAGAAAAGAAAAGCAAGACGCGAAGAAGCCAAGCCTGGAATACGACCAGAAAGGCTAGCGGAGCTTGAGGAAGTGGCTGCTCTTTCAGTGGCGGCTGTAAACCATCTGCAAAGATCGTCAGGAACGAAAGCACTCACGGTGCAGAGAGCCAAAAACACGCACTCATACTGGGTGTTAGTTGCTCGCCAAAACCAAGCAGAGCACGGTGCATAACGATGTCAGAGTACGAAGTTTTCATCGACGACAAGCCCAAAAAGGTAGAGGTGACAAAAACTGGCCAAAGCTCTTTTAGCATCAGAGTAGATGGCAAGGCTCGCAGCGTGGAGTTCGTGACCAGCGCACCGGACCTCGAAAAACCGTTCACTCTGAAGGTGGATAACAAAAACTACCGCGTCGAATTGCCTAAAATAGATCGAGGGAAAGA
This sequence comes from Candidatus Bathyarchaeota archaeon, assembly GCA_963707955.1. GTDB lineage: Archaea > Thermoproteota > Bathyarchaeia > Bathyarchaeales > Bathycorpusculaceae > DASPPK01. Next base: position 2,104,933 of record OY970176.1, read on the forward strand.
ATTCTCAGTGAAAGTTGAGGAAGCAACGTTCAAAGCCGAGGTTAAAGTACCTGCGAGAAAAGCATCTCTAACCGCATTTGAGCCGACTGCAGCAACGCCGACAAAGAGAACAGCCGCAAACAGACAGGCTGTTGAAGGTGGCATAACGGCGCCGATGACGGGTAAGATAGTCAAGGTTAAGGTCAAGAAGGGCGACGAAGTCAAGGCGGGCCAAGTGCTCTGCGTCATCGAAGCCATGAAAATGGAAAACGAAATAACCGCGCCCAAGGCCGGCGCCGTCAAAGAAGTCTACGTTTCTGATGGCTCCTCAGTGAGCGAGGGAGAGCCGCTTCTCATGATTGGCTAAAAGATGGAAGGCGGTTTATACTCACCGAAAACTTCGCGCAGCGTGCCGCATATTTCGCCCAAAGTTGCATATTCCTTGACAGCCTCAAGCATGAAGGGCATCAGACTCTCGTTTTCGCGTTCAGCTGCAATGCGCAACCTGTCTAGGGCCTCGCTAACCTTCAGCTGGTTTCTCTTATTTTTTATCTTCTTTAACCGTTCGACAAGAGTTTTTTCTACTGTCTGATCTACCTGTAAGGTCTTGATCGAAATCTCTTCTTCACCGATGAAGTCATTCACGCCGACAACAATTCTCTTCTTGGCCTCGACTTCCTTCTGGAAGCGATAAGCACTCTCAGTGATCTCACGCTGCATGAAACCTTTCTCAATCGCAGCGACCGCGCCGCCCATTCTGTCAATTCTGTCAATGTATTTTCGTGCCCTCTCTTCAATTTCATTCGTCATATACTCAATGTAGTACGAACCAGCCAATGGGTCAACAGTATCTACGACTCCGCTTTCGTAGGCGATTATTTGCTGGGTCCTCAAGGCAACCGTCACAGCATGCTCGCTAGGCAAAGCATAAGCTTCATCGAACGAGTTGGTGTGCAGAGACTGGGTTCCTCCCAGAACTGCTGACAAAGCCTGCAACGCCACGCGTACAACGTTGTTGTACGGTTGCTGAGCCGTGAGTGAAACTCCAGATGTCTGAGTGTGGAAACGAAGCATCCATGAGTTGAGATTCTTGGCTTTGAATCGTTCTCGCATGATGTTCGCCCACAGCCGGCGTGCTGCCCTGAACTTGGCAACTTCTTCGAAGAAGTTGCTGTGGGCCGCGAAGAAGAAGGACAGCCTTCCAGCAAACTTGTCCACGTCCAAGCCTCGGTCGATGGCTGCTTGCACATAGGCAATCGCGTTTGCCAACGTGAAAGCAACTTCCTGAACAGCAGTAGAGCCGGCCTCGCGTATGTGATAGCCACTCACGCTTATCGTGTTCCACTGCGGCATGTTCTGGCTACAGTAAACGAAGATGTCTGTAATCATGCGCATGGATGGCTTCGGTGGAAATATGTACATGCCTCGGGCCACGTATTCCTTCAGAACATCGTTCTGAACCGTACCGCCAAGCAGCGATTGTTTAACACCCTGTTTATCGCCTACGGCGGCATACATTGCAAGCAGCACATTTGCAGGGGCGTTGATCGTCATTGAAGTTGTTACCTTGTCAAGCGGGATTCCGTTAAACAGGATTTCCATGTCTCTCAGTGTGCTCGCGCTGACTCCGACCTTTCCAACCTCGCCGAGCGCCATAGAATGGTCACAGTCGTACCCAACCTGCGTTGGAAAGTCGAAAGCAACGCTCAAGCCAGTTTGTCCGTGTTCCAGCAAGTACCTGAAACGCTTGTTTGTCTGTTCAGCTGTACCAAAACCCGCGTACTGCCGCATGGTCCAGAAGCGGGCACGGTACATCGTTGGGTAGACGCCACGCGTAAGCGGATACTCTCCTGGAAAACCTTGTTGGTTCATGTAATCCAATTCTGCCACGTCAATCGGAGTGTAGAGTCTCTTGACAGGGATGCCTGAGCTTGTTGACAACTCGCCTCTTTCTGGAAGCCTGTCGAAACTCTTCACGACGGTTTCCTTCTCCCAGTTCATCATTTGTTTTTGGATGTCATCCAGTTTCTTTTTGTTGAACATCATCGATGGCACCTAGAAGCTAGACTACTCGGCGAACATAAAAGAATTGTTTAAATGAACGTTCTTGATTGATGAAGGAAGATCCTCGGCTAACGGTAAGTATCTTGAGATGTACCCTGCATCAGTTTTCAAAGTTCGGCCCCCCTCCCTTTTTTGGTAACGTCTGTGGTAATGTTGTGTGGTAACAAGCCTTGAAGAAGTAGACAGGTGTGTGGATCGATGCTAAGGTCTGCGTTCGCGCGCGCTCTGCGTTCAACGTAGGTTTTGAGAAGCCGTCCTTGTGTCTTGAATGTAGTCTTTTGCGTGTTGCTCCGTGCGAGGCGCAGACTGAAACGAATATAGGCGTCTAGTTCGGAAAGCTGGTATAAACACGGGTGGGAAGCAGGTACGTTTCCACTGCATGCGTAAGTTCCTCTGCGACCACCTCAGTAGTTTCATGTCCGAAAGTAAGTGGAAGCAGGTCGTTGGCAAGCAGATTTCCGAGGGCGCGTACGTCAGCCCGGACACTTTACGCGAAGACTACGCAAGAGCCATGGGAGAGACGACGTTTACGAAGAGGGCTAGCGATGACATCCAAAAAATCGCCAAGCTAGAGGCATTAAAGCTCTTCGCTAAGTCATCAGGTGGCTTTACTGAGGCGGACATAGCGCGGATAAAGATGAGAAAGCCAACAGCCACTGCTCAAGAAGAGATTGACGAGCTTGAGAAAATGCTCGCGAAGTCTAAAGAAGAAGATTGCCCAGACGGCGAGCACTGCGCAGAGTTCTCCCAGATACCTGAGGCACAGCTCTTAACGCACCTCAAAGATGGCTGGGAAATAGTCAAAGAACTCAGCGACGGGCAAATCATCGTCAAGCGCGTCTCGTGACCTCCCCCCTAGTATTTTCTCCGAGCTTCAAGAAGTCTCCCTGCCGAAGTTTAAACGTCCGCAGACAGAGCGCTAATACTATAACATTAGCCGTCGGATTCTCCGTATGAACAACTGCCTGGGACATAAGACCCGCGCGCGAGGAGTATGGCAACAGTGCAGGGAATCTTTCAGGTTCCTGCGTTAGCTCGAACAGAGCTTTCCTCTATAACATTGTGTAGCAAAACTTAAAGCGCGCGCGGGTGGCTCTTTGAGCATACGTGTACAGTTACAAGAGGGAGAGCAAATTGGTCAAGTACGTGGCTGTGTTATTGATTGTTTTGATCACCGTGTCTTTTCTTCCTTCAATCGGATTTGTTCAACCAGCTCATGCATTCTCATCTGTAGTGACTGTTACTGCAAATCCTCTTTGGACAGACACTGAACTTAGTGTGGAGATTGGTCAAAAAGTAGCGATCAACGCCTCAGGATCTTGGGATTGGGGGGCAGGAGTAGTTGGTCCTGACGGCACAATCGGTACGGCTGGAGGTTCAGATTATTTCCTATATGATGCAAACCATGGAGAGCTAATAGCATTCGTTGGATCAGATCCATACCAAGGGCATTGGGGGGACGGCAGCTTTTTCCCACAGCACACTGGATACTGGAATGTAGGCAGCAGTGGCCAATTCATAAGCAATAAGACCGGCGAACTCTGGCTTGGCTGCAATGACGCCGCTGTGACTAAGATCTCAGGTGACAACAGCGGCACAGTCACCGCATCGATAACTATTACATCGGGGCCCGTTGAAGTTTCAATCACGCCATCCAACGCAACAACGAGCATCGGGGGAGTGGCAACCTATGAGATCGGGATACAAAACTATGAGAATATCTCAGATACGTTTGCCATAAACATCCAAGGGGTTGACCCGTTATGGTGCTCATTGAGCCAACAAAATATGTCCCTTGCTGCCTACGGCGTTGCGAATGTAACACTTGACTTGGTGCCTGCTGAAGATCCTGCCTATGCTGGAACTTACTGGTTCAACGTCACCGTTTCTGGTACTTGGGGTCAAGGAATGGCTACTGCAAACCTTGTTGTGACCAAAGCCCCATTAATGTACGGTTTGGCACCAGATGATAATTCTACTGTCGGATCGACAAACATTCTATTCTCTTGGGAGACATCTTCAAACGCCAGCTCTGAAGTCTACATCAAACAGACAGGCGATTTGACTTTTAACCACATTCTTGACACTGCAGGAGAGAACCATTATGTATATGCGACCAACCTAACCAGGAACGCAGACTACGTGTGGTATGCTTATAGCGAGACGGCTTATGGAAATGTCAGCAGTAACATGAGGGCTCTGCATGTTAGCAACGGCGTAAGCTTCACTCAGAGAAACTATACGTTTAATGTCCAACGAGACTATGCACAGAACGAGTCGATTTCTGTCGTGAACACAGATGTGGTGCCACATGACTTGCTTCTTGAAGCGACCAATCCGTACGACGACCTTATCGTGGGCTTCGTAGGTCCAGGCTCCGTCGATGAGAATGTCACTCTTCAGCCTGGAGAGACAAAACCATTAGACTTTGAAGTTTTTGCGCAAGATGCAATGCAGCAGAGCTACACGTTTACAGTGAACCTGACAAACCTTGGACCTGAGCAAATAACTGACTACGCATTGGTCAATGTCAACGTGAGACAACCCAACCTAAATTTGACACTGACCGAAGATTCAACAGATCCCGTAACGTTGACGAAGACTATAACTGCAACCAATTATGGAGATCCAATAACCGACTTGTCCGTTAGCAGCAGCGACGGTCTAGTTGGTGAAGTCTCTTTTGAGCCAACAGTTTATCATGACGATCTTCCAACAGGAGGATCTTTGACGTTCCAAGTTGTGCCCGTCCTCACAACCGATTTCACGGGCATTGAAGGTAACATAACAGCAACTGGTGCAGGACAAGTCATTGCGACTTTGCAGGTCAATTTCACCTTGCCCCCAGGCAAAAGCGTATACTCGGCCACCATACCTCAGGTAAGCATAGAATTCGACAACTACTACGACACAGACGATTCGCCGAATACTAATCCTCTGCTAGGTCAGCCGGTTGAATCGTACCTCGCAAATGGAACATTAATTTTTGCAAGCCAGATAATAGTAGACGTATTCCAAAATAATACCCCGGCATCTGGCGCGAACGTTTCGCTCACTGTGTGGGATTCGACAGGCGCCGTCGCATCTCTTGAATACACTGTGACTGATTTTACTGGGAAAGCCTTGTTCAACGTCGTTGGTCCAGCAGGCAACTATTCCTATCAGGCTGAACTCGTTGACTATGGCTTAAAAACCGAGACGAGAAGCTTCTCAGTTAGCACGAGCCCCCTTTATGAGATTCGCTCCAACGGCATTACGTGGCTTGACGTGTCCGACGAGAGTTCAACGTACAATTTGACAGAAAATATGGGCACAGTCACACTCACTGAAGCACCATTCACGTTCAGGGCGACGACGGCTACTACAGGAGAGAATGCTACTTTCGCCCTCGTGCTAAGATGGGACCTTGATGTGTTCAAGGATGTGTATATTCTGGGATCGATTCAAAACGACACACTCACTTTTCAAACAGACGGCATCCCTGCTGGAAACTTCACAGCCATAGTGTTCTACTATTCTCCAGCCACGGGACTATCAGTTTCCCCAGCCATCAACGTAACAAACGCAGATTCAACGAGCATGTACATTCAGGGAAACTACACGTACTACACGCCATTTCCATTCAACTCTACATATTTCATAAGGCTGGTTACCGAACGTTCGGTTTCATCCAGAGATCCTGCTGTAGCCTTTGACCTCGTCAACATAGAACCTGCTGATGCCACGGGCTCACTTTACCAACTCGAGTACGTAATAGTGTCAAACGAGACGGTTCAGAAAGATTTTCAATTCTGCGTGAACACGACAGAAGGAGAATTGTACAACACGACTTTCCATTTGAATCTTGAACCTGCAACGCCTGTTGAAGTCAATTTCACGGTTCCTGTGGAGCTATCGAACGGGACGCTACAGGGAGAATTTGATGCGACCCTTTCAACAGACTCAGCTTCAGTCACGACCATGACCACGCCTCAATTGAGCTACATTTATGACTCAAGAATTTGGGTTGGTTCGGACAAGGGTATCATGGACTATGTCTATATGGCACTTTTTCCCCCTTATGGTGCTTGGGAAGCCTACCAAAGTGCAAGCCCTGAGATGAAAGAAGTGTATACCTGTGGAGCATTTGCAATAACAGGCTCAATGGGAAGAATTGTAGGAACAGCGAGTAGTTTCGTGGGCGCGGTAAGCGATGGATGGGCTTTTTTTACGAAAGCTGACGACATAGAAAAGGGAATAATGGTTACCGAATACGGCGGAGCTGCGTTTGTGCTTGCATTAGGTGGCGGGGAGGCGGTTGGCGCTGCAGGATCTATACTTCTGGTCGGTGGCCTTGGGCAATGCGTATATGACGCATACAGAGTGGTTGCAAAAGGGGCAGAAGGGAGCATTGGATATTGTGTGTGCGTGCTGTCGAAAATAGGTATGTGGTATTGTACTAACCGTCCTGTGGTGAGTGCTCAAGTCTGCATTGACCCTGCCTCTGTTGATGTGGTGCAGGCTGCTGCTGTTGTCAAATTCTCTCTTCCTTGGCCAATGGACACTTATAGACATCACAATGTCCGCTTGTACATAAATGGTGTTGAAATAGGCAACCTTACAAACACGATACCTCAGGGGTACTATATTTTTCCGTTCAACAGCTCACTATTAAACTATGCGGCCAACGGTCCTTCAGAGAATACGATCACCATGAAAATGGATAATCTGAATGGCGGGCACTATGTTGTCACATCAGATTGGGAGATAATTCTGCAATTAAAGCAAATTGCGCTCACGGTTGTAGCGTCAAATCAGACCGAGGCAGATAGCTTGGTGGAGCAGCTGAGCGGTGCAGTTGCTTGTTTGCCCGACTTTAACGTAGCTCCAGGCCTAGCTTTCTCGACATCCCAGCCAAGAGAAGGCCAAAGCATTACAATCACGGCAAACGTGTTGAACTTAGGAACTGTTGGAATGAGTTACGTTCCTGTCGACTTGTACGTTGACTCAGTGAAAGTCGAATCTGCAATTGTCAGCTTCCTTCCAACATTTGCAAATCAAACTGTAGACTTTGACTGGATAGCGACCAGAGGCACACACAACGTTACGATAGTTGTCAACGGTGCTCAATTAATCCCAGAATCTGATTACAGCAACAACCAGGCTCAAACAAGCATAACCGTACTTGCCGACGACGTGGCCATCGCAAACGTTACAAATGCTAAGAATGTTGTGGGCCAAGGATTCTCATTCAACGTGAGTGTTACGGCGGCAAACGATGGAGATTTCACAGAAACCTTCAATGTCACGGCATACGTCAACGCAACCATCATAGCATCAGAAAACGTCAACTTACTAGCTGGCAACTCCACGACAGTCACCTTCGCATGGAACACTACTAGCTTTGTCTACGGCAACTACACCATAAGCGCTTACGCTTGGCCCGTCCCAGGCGAAATAAACATGGCAAACAATAACATGACTGGTGGCACGGTCTACGTGGGCATCCCAGGAGACATAGCCGGCGACGGCAGAGTTGACATGGGCGACATAGTCAGCCTATGCTTGGCTTTTGGTTCAACAGTGGGACAATCAAGGTGCGTTCCAAACTGTGACATAGACGGCAATGGCAGAGTCGACATGAGCGACATAATCATCGCCCTACGCAACTTCGGACAACACTACCCATAACCCCGTTTTAGCACGGGACGGAGGAGGATATTCGAGTGTTTAGCCGATGAGAACACAACTAGCCCCCTGCACCGAAGAAGCAACCGCTCTTCGCAGCTGCCTTTGCATTGAGCAGTCCTATGGAAAGTTGAGAAAACCGAGTATATAATATAGAATCGGTTGCCTTGGTTTCCATAGGACAGTCTATGCAGGCCGAGAGACGGTTAACCTGCCCTAACAGCATCAACAAATCCAACAGTATCTTTTCTACTGTTATGAATGCCTCTAGTAGAAGTTCCCTGAGTTGTGGCAGTTACGGACAAGTTGTTGGAGTTGTTGGAAGTGTTGGATGTTAGCCCTTCTGCAGCCCCAAAGAAGCCATTTTTGGAAGGCTTTCGCCCAGAACCCAGCGCGCGCTAATAGAGAAATGTTATAAGCCAATCGGTGAAGATTGTCGCGTGGGATGTGTCATTTGAGGCCCAACTATTTAGGTATAATCGGAGGCATATTGGCTTTCATCAGCCTGGTGTTACCTTGGTGGGCTGTGAGCATTTCGAGTTCAGCCATGGGAAATATTTTTTCTGATGAGGCGACTTTGTATCTATACCAAGCGAAGGTATCAATACTTGGAACATCAACGGCTGCTTCTAATCCTTGGTATGCTTCGACTGCTCTGGCATTTCTTGTCCTAAGCGGCTTGCTGGGTTTGACAGGCAGTGTTATTGCCAACGGTAGAAGGATAGTACTTGCACTTGGTGGGATACTTGCCTTGTTTTCTATTATTGTATTCGCTGCAGGATTGCAAAGCGATATTTCAAACGGGGCGGTGGGGGGTTACCCAACAGGAGCAAGTTTGTTCTCCAGCGGTTCCTACAGCCTCTTTGGAACAATCATTAATTATTCGGCATACTTGTCTTTCGGCTTCTGGCTGGCCTTGGTTGCCGCAATCTTAATGTTTGCCGCGCTAACGAGAAAACCCGCTGAGGCAATACCACCTCCCCAACCTTCCCCTCCGCCACCAAGCGCGCGCTGTGGAAGTGTTTCTGTGATACTCTAAGGGGCATGGCAAAAAGCTGGTGCCTCTTCCGAAATGACAGACTTCGCGCGTGATCCTTTAGATTAAGTAGGCGCTGTTGTGACGTCGTAGTCTTCGTCCACGATTGGCAGAGCTTGTTTGAGTTCTCTGAAATATTCGAGCACCGTTATGCCTCTTTGAGTTATTGAGTAGGCCGCTCTTTGTCTCCCTACGTTCCGCTTTTCAACTAGGTTCTGCTTCATTAGAAAGTCTAAATACCCCTTCAACACGCAGCAGTTAACGTTGGTCTCATACACTATGTGCGTCAGCTTCAGCTGACCACTGCAGGACAGAACCTTAAGAATGTCCAAATACATCTCAAGCTTTGATCTTCTCAAACACTTGCCCTCTTTCCCTCATACCTTGCCATCCGGACTATAAGCATCTTACGTATCAAAAATACATCTCTACATTCAAGCTTGACAATCCCAAAGCAAAAAGCAACGTTAAGAAGAATCCCATGGCGCGCGCTTCCCAGTGTCATAATTGCCATAAACCCGACTAGAGGATTCTTCTAGAACTATCTTCCATAAGCAATATGTGGCCATTAAACAAAGTCTTCAGTGAAAGGAGAAGGGAGAAAACAAAAGTAAGGAGAGGGAAGAAGCCAAGGGGAGAAAGGAGGAAGAATTTCATGCCCCTTCCCTCAACCTTATACATTGCCGTATACAGCTTTTTGCTTAAGTCTTTGTCGCTCAATTCTTCTTGTTCCTGTCGTTTCTCCTATCCAGAACTTTCTTTCAAAACTGACAAGTACGAGTTGCGCTGGCGGCGCGAGCCATAACATTGCTCCTTCGCCGAGCCATGTTAATGAGTCGGCCTTCCCGAGCTTTCCAGTCTAGGCTGCCGAGCTTGCCTTTCTAAGTTGTCAGCATGGGAGCCGCTGGAGAACCGATGGGGGGGTAGGCTAGTGGTGGTCCCAGAGCTGGGCATTTCTGGGCAGGATTCGGCCAAAGGGCGCGCGCCTTGTAACAAAGGAAATGGGCATCCTTTTTCGCTGGATAACGAATATATAACGATGTTGACTCTAGGATTGCTTGAAGAGATCGGTGCTCAGCGTTGAAAGTCAAGGTTGAATACCTCGGACACATCAAAAACATGACCGGCGACAAGAGACAGGAAGAGATTGAGATGAGAAACGACTCGTCAATCGCCGACCTGCTTGCGTTGCTGTCGAGAAAATATGGTGAGCCCTTCAAGAAAGCTGTCTACGAATCTGGCGGTGCAGACGTGAAATCAAACTTCATGGCCACTGTGAACGGGTACCTGCTCAACCAGCTGAAGGGTGTTGAAACGAAACTCAAAAACGGGGATCACGTTATCTTGATGCCTGTGGTCAGCGGCGGCTGAGAAGAGCAAAGCATTTTAGCCAAGAACCCGTAGTAAGAGATTCTTTCATAGTGGTGAACACCGTTGAAGAGAATCGATGCTCTTAAGGAACTAGCCTTTGAAAAGAAAGATTTTGACGCATTTCTTGTCGCAAGCGAGTCTAACCTGTTTTATTTAACAGGAACCCCAGGTGCAGCATGCCTTCTGATTCCGAAGAAAGGGGAAAACACGATCTACGTGTACGGCGTCAACTTCGAGCAGACAAAAGCAGAAGCAAAAGGGTTCAAGGTTGAACTTCTCAAACGAGGAGAAAAACTCGGTGAGAAAATCGGCCCAGGTCTCAAGGCGCTGAATGTCAAGAAACTCGCGTCAGACCCGCTCAACTACGAACTCCACCGTCTCCTAGCAAGAGCCATTCGTGGACACGCAAAACTGAAAATGCAAGGAGACCTCATAAGCGGACTGCGTAAAGTAAAGGGCAAAGAGGAACTCGACCGCATGCGAAAGGCTGGAGAAATAACAGTGGCAGGCATGAAAGCCGCTTACGAAACAATAAGGCCTGACGTGACTGAGATCGAAGTCGCAGCCGAAATCGAGTACGCAATGCGGAAGAAAGGAGGCTACGGAACAGCGTTTGGCACGATCGTGGCTTCAGGCATTCGCTCTGCATACCCTCACGGTGGCTGCGCTGAGAGAAAAATCCGCAAGGGCGACCTAGTAGTCGTTGACATCGGAGCGGTTTACGAGTATTACTGTTCCGACATGACAAGAACTTTCGCCGCTGGCGAACCATCAGACAAGCAGAAGAAACTCTACGAGGTCGTGAAGACAGCCGAAAGAGAGGCTTATCAGGCAATAAGGGCCAAAGCACGAGGGAAAGACGTGGATCAAGCAGCCCGCAAGATAATAGAGGATGCAGGTTACGGCGAGTATTTCAATCACGGTTTAGGTCATGGAGTAGGGTTAGAAGTTCACGAAGGACCGGGTTTGTCTCCGATTAGCAAGGATAGACTAGCTGTTGGAAACGTAGTAACGGATGAACCAGGCATTTACATTCCGGGTTTCGGAGGCGTCCGAATCGAAGACAGCGTACTCGTGAAACAACGCGTGTCCGAAAAGTTCACTGATGGCTTCTACAGTCTGGAGACTGCAAGATAAGTCTACCAGGTTCCGTTAACTCTTAGGGGGCCTAAAGAAGTTTGTTAACCAGGGAGGCTTTTTTTGCATTGTTCTCGTTACTTTCGCATTGAACAGAATTACGAATAGAAGATATTCCTTTCTTCACCAGAACGACGGACATCCAACTTGAAAGTTGTCCCCGAACCCAGTCTCAAGATTTCAAGCCTACGCAGGCTTCCTGCCCCAAGCACTGAACATAGTAGCTCCAAGATAATCGAATGCCCGATCCTTGAGTAACCGCTGAACAGTGTCATGCTGCTCCTACGTAAGCAATCCTGCCGCAATCATCGGTTTTGCTCCCATTAAGAGCGTTGCTGCGTCAAACTGCGCCAATGAGTCGCCTCCTCGACAAGCAAAGGTCAATCCTTCTTGAGTCACATCGACAAGTCCAAGCTGTTCTATAAGACTGCGCACTCGACGTCCCAAATATGCATCAACCACTTTCCTCTTCCGCAGAAAATCGACACTATCTCTCCAAGTTTTAGTGAAAATGGCGACAGAAGGGTTCGTGATGTCTGTGGACAACATAGAGCCATAATCCCATTCCTCAGCCATCAGCCAACCACCTGGGCGCACTGCGTCAGCCATTCTTTTCAACGCTTTTTCAGGTTCAGGAAGTTGCATGAGTAAGGTGCGGCAGTAAACCAAGTCGAATTGTCCTGTCTCTAGATCCTCTTTTGTGATGTCGTGTTGACGTATTTCGATGTTGGGAGCGCTTAGCAGTCGAAGGAATCTCGTGTTAATCTCGGTGGCCACGATTCTTCCTCCTGGGCCTATACGTCTTGAGAGCCATTGTGCCACTGAACCTGTACCTGCACCGACTTCGAGGCATTTCCAGCCTTCGGAAACACCTATCATTTCAAGATGACGTTTTGTCGAAGGGTCAAAGATTCTCTCTAATATTCTGAGGCGATTAAGCTCTACTTCATCTTTCTCGTCGGTTGCGATGTACCGATGTTCACTCATCTTAACTCCTTCTTACGTTTATTTTGACGTATTTATGAATTTAGTGTCTTTGAGCTATCACTTCAAAGGTACAGAGAATCGATCGGTTCCAAAAACTCTGCGAGCAAAATGAACACCAATCGGTCAATGATGATTCTCCATCGAGGCTTTCTTGATTGGAGACAACCAATTCTCAGGCGTTGAGTTACCACCGATTTTGGCTTGTTACGCAGGATCTTTCCATTCAATGCAATGTGAGGTCCACAGAGATGATCGAAAACGTACCTGGCACTAGAACAGCTTCCACTGCATACCAGAAAAAGAGACGAGGCGATGTGGCACTACCTAAGACGGAACAGACACAACTTGTTATCCGCTTTGACCCAACTCAAAAGTCATAACTGACTCTACTTGGTAAAAACCTATTTGGTTAACATGGACAAACATTTATCCATGCAAGACCCGAAGAGTTAACAGAACCGTCTACCATAAACTATTTTTCGTCCCTTTCCTTCAGATAGTTTCAGGAGCACGATTCTATGGATAGAAAAGCCGTAATAGTTCTTGACATGCTCAACGACTTCGTCACTGGAGACTTAAAGTGCGAGAGAGCGTTGCACATAATCCCAAACTTGAAAAAACTTATCGTGGCTGCCCGCAACCACGGAGTGCCAATCATCTACAGCAACGATGCGCATCTTCCTCTGGACGAGGAGGTCGTTGCAAGGTGGGGAAAACACGCCATAAAGGGCACTGCGGGAGCAGAAGTGATTCCCGCGCTGAGACCGACTAGGAAGGATTATGTCGTCGAAAAGAGAACGTACAGCGGTTTCCATGAGACAGGCTTAGACATGCTGTTGAGAGGCTTGTACCATGGAGAAGGCGTCAGGACCGTGATCCTCACAGGCTTGCACACGAACATATGTGTCAGACACACGGCCGCGGACGCTTTCTTCAGAGGATACAAGATCACAGTGGCAGAAGACGGAGTCGAAGCCTTCACCCAAGAAGACTATGAACAAGGACTCAAATATTTGAAAGACATCTACAACGCGAAGATAATGACAGTTGAGCAGATAATAAGAGAGTTCGGTTAGGATTACGCGGCTGTTTTCCCAGCGTGGCCCACACGCGTTTTTTCGTGGAAAAGAAGAAATTCAAACAAGAAATCGGGCAAGCCATGAGCGAAAGGCACTTTTTTTTGTCTTTTTTGGTAATAGAATTCAAAAAACAGGAAAAAATTTAAAAGCAACATATGCATGAAATACGGGAAGTGAATGAGGGAAATGGAAGAATTAATTTCTGCTCCCTTCTCTCCTTTCTCCCTATCGAAGTGACAGACCATTTCCCTCATTTACACTTCTTTAGTACCATTCTGACCACTTATAGCTTATGGAACAATCTTCTAGTCGCACCAGAAATAATGAGACCCTGTTGACTCAAATGTTTCAGCTTGGGAATATGCCTTTTTAACTTAGCGCCCAAGATAATTCAGTGGCTCGCTCCGACAGTTTGGGTTGATGACATACATGGTCAGAAAGATCTTTTGCGATAGGTGTGGATGCGAATTAAAGCCCTGCGAACTCATTCAATTACTGGACCGGGATTTGTGCTCTATCTGCAGCAGAGAAGTTGTTAGAGCCAAGTGAGGAATTTCTCCAGCGGCGCAAACACGTAGGAACAGTTTTGTTACACATCATGCAACCTGCTGGCGAGCCAAAACCAGTAATTCAACATTTTTCAAATTGCGATGTTACAGGAACAATCTGTTCGTGACAAACTCGCAGTAAGACATGTGCGTGCGCCCAATCATATGCGGCGGGATATGATGTATGTTTTATTTTTTGACGCAAAATGTTATATGTTGAGTCAAATATAAAACACCGCGGGGAAACGCTGTGGCTTCTGTTAGGCATCAGCGTGGTAAGGTTTTTGGAATCGCGCTGTGCGTCGTGTTGGCTTTGTCGGTTTATCCTGGAATTGTGGGCGTGGTGAGTGAACTGTTTGGGACAGGCTTTATCGAATCGATGAGGCTGTCAAGCCAATCTGGCTCAAAGAGTGATGGTCGGTTTGCGATGGGCGACACCATCAACGTTTCAGCCGCGGTTACGCGTGGCAACTTCTACCAGTTGAACGTGTACGACAACAACGACCGCTTGGTGTTCGAGGAGGACGGGACGGTGAAAGACTCCGACGTCAACGCCGTCGTGCCTATCCTCCCGCCGTCTTTCAACGCCAGCCGAACGTATAGCTTGGTACTCGACGAGGGCGTCGTCAACACCCCTCTTCTCGGCGTGGGCGCCTACGACTCTTCCTCCACGGCCTTCACAGTCGTCCAGGGCCTGACGAACCTGAACCTAACGTCAGACTACAACGCGGTCACCCACGAGCTTCGAGCTGTGGCCCTCCTCACCACCAACGATTCCGTGCCCGTCGTAAACGAAACGGTAAGCCTCTACATGCAACCCGACTTGGACGTAGCCCTAACCAGCAGGGGATGGATCTGCTTAGGCCAGGTCTTGACGGACGCGAACGGTACAGCGCTGTTTGACGTTGCCGTGAACGCGAAAGGCGGCGATTACGGGCTACAAGCAAGGTTTGCCGGAGACAACAACTTCGAATCGTCCACTTCCCAGAACGCCACTCGGTTCGTCGAAGTCTCGCCAGTGCCGTTCCTACACATAGTGGGCGTCACGAAGGTCGAAAACGCAGTCACCACGCTCCTGCAAGTCACCGACAGCTACGGTTTTCCGCTCGGAGGAAGACTCATCTCGTACGAAGACTTGACGTCGGGCGGGCAACCCGTCTACGCCATCAGCAACGGTGCCGGCTACGCCACCGTAACCTTCAACGTCAACGCTTCCCTAAGCCTCGTCAACTCGAGACTCACAGTGCTGACAGACCCGTACACTTCGGAGCTTCGGGCCCTTGCAACGCTGAACCTGACGGGGTCAAACCCGTCTTTTGAAGCTGCATCTGGCACGAGCGCATCTGAAGGGCTGTTAATAGGCGCAGCAGCCGAAGCGCCCGCTGGCAACGCTTCCGGCGTGGACAATCCCACCTCTTCCGCGAGTGCGGACTTGAGCCAGACGGCCGTGAAATCTGCCGCCGCCCCCGCCGACACCGGTCTCCCCGACATTATCGTAAGCTTGAACGAGAACCCAGCAACGGCTGACCTGCCCGAAACATTCACCGTTAAGTTCTCCTCATACACATACCTCGGCACTGGCGTTTGGTTTAACTTTTACGAGAATGATTCCAGTCACCTCGGGTCAGCCGGAGCCACCGAACACACCTACCGTTTTCACAACGATAATGGGGGATGGACTTTCATATACCAGTACACGGGGAGTCTCGTGTGGGAACCGGACTATTACGGAGGATGCTGGCTCTTCGTGAACGCCACGGACTCTAGTGGGCAGGATTTATTTGCTCAAGGTTCCAGCGACTCGTTCAACATAAATCCTGCGCCCGTCAACCTGGTCGTTTATTATCCTGAAACGTTTTGCGGCGACACGTTGGACCTGTCTGTTGCCCTTTCCAGGTCGAGTGTTTACGAGCAGGATGATTCTGGCTTCTTCGTGTGCACCACGCTGGCGCCGAATGTCCAGTGGGCGGGCAACACGTACATGCTGGACTGCGGAGACAACTCAACGCTGATTGACGTTTACGTGAACGGCTCCGAAACCAGCTTCGTTCCTAACCCTCAGGGTTTCTGCACGGTTCAGACTGATCTGGGTCCGTTGGGAAACGGCGGGTGTCTGAACGTGACCGCATTCGTCAACGGCAACAGCCGCTTCGAAGCGGTCACCGTGAACGACATTTTCAACTTCACAGAGACCAACGTTTCCGACGTGCCCTCCGCTGGCAGCGGCAACTTCGACCTGAACTATTCCCTCAGCGTCTCCAACGGTGCCGAGACAACCTACTATGACACGCAAAACTCTATTAACGCCACCGCCTCCCTGTTTGACTCCCCAGTCTACAACGCTTCAGCCACGGTCACCACCGCCACACTCCTAAGCCGCTCAGCCACCAACAGCACCGGATGGGTACAGATCCCCGCTGGCTGCAACTACCTCCGCGTACAGTCCGCCTGCCTCCTTCAACCCTACATGGCATCGCCACTAGCAGACGTTGATCATGACGGATGGGTTAGCCCTCCTGGTGATAGACACGATGTAATGGAGCATGAGAACTCGACTATTGGCGATTTACTGTATGATTGGCGTTATGACCTCAACGGCGACGGTGTGATAAACGATACTGACGTTGCCATAGTAAATGCAAGCGTTGGCCATTGTCTGGCGTATTTGGTTTCTGGGAATTCCACGGGTAACTATACTGCTAATTATGATTTTAGTGGTGTGGAAGTTGATTTTAACACGGGCCAGAACGCGTTTTTGGACAGTCTTGGCTTCGCAAGTGTTCCTGCTGGCGCCGAGTGGCTTAACATGTCGATTGGAGGCGTTGTAGAATTCTTTGCTGCTAATCCGGCTCAGAACGTTTCCACCGACAACGTCGGCGTTGCCAGCGTAGGTTGGTGCCCAGACACTGTGGGATTGGACGTTGTTCAGGCCAAACTGCCCTCAACGTTCAACGTGACTGTATCGAACTCGGCCTCTCTGCCTAATTACGCGGAGATGAACGCTTCCTTGAACGTTGCCAACTACTTCTACGTGCTGAAGAGACCTGTGGACGTCACTGTCGACCTGCAGCCCAACGTCACCTATCCTATGAGCGAGTCTGGGAACTTCACTGCGAACGAATTAGACCAAGTTACGGGGCAACCAGTTCCAAATTTGCCCTTTAACCTGACAGTGACAAGCGTGAACGGTTGCGTTAATGAGTCGGGTTATCTGCATTTTGACGAGTCTGGAAACTATGACTCCCTCTGGGATTTCTGGGCAGGGGGAGGCGGTGTTTACAACGTTGTTTACAACGTGACTGTTTCGTGGACAGAAGGGGAGTATAACGCGGGAGGTGTGTGTAGCAGTCTTTTCGATTTCAGGTGGCCCACGAACATCACGTCGCAAGATGGCAACGTGACAAGCGCCGAAGCAAACGTTAACGAGACTCTCAGTTTTGATCTCATCAACAGCAACAGTTCTTCCGGGCTGTCGGGGGAGCTTGTCTTCTTCGATGTTAACGGCAGTTCATACAACGACGGCACGTGCACGCCCTTCAACAGTGTCTATAACGGCACAACCTTGCAGAACGGAACCGTTTCGTTCACGTGGCCAGTGCCCAGCGGCAACGGGACGTACGCTGTGACTGCCGTGTTCAACGGTAACACCGACTATTGCCCCTGCCAAGCCTGCATGGCCGTCACCGTCAAAGCGGTGCCCCTGGCAGTCTTGTTCAGCGTCACGCCAGACGAGTTTGAGTCAGGAACCACCGTGCTGCTGAATGCCACCATCATAGACCCCTCCGCAGATGCGCTCTTCACAAATCAAAACGTGAACGTCAACTTCACCAGCGTGTACTCTAACGGCACCATCTCGCTTCTCGGCACGAACTGCACCAACTTGACGGGCATGGCCTTTTGGAGCCTGAACTATACCTACAACAATGGGACCGCTTGTGCCTACAAGGCTGACATAGTCCCAGACTACGCGAACGGCAGCCTCCATCAAGGCATCGCCAGCAGCCCCGTCCAGCTGACTGTGGCCAACCCCACCGTGCTCCTATTGAACGTTTCCCGCAACAGCTGTTCCACAAACCACATCATAGAAGGCTGGCTGATGTGCAACGGCACTGGCGTCAAGGACGAAACCGTGACCACCACCGTTAACGGCCAATCTTTCCAGAACACGACAGACAAGAACGGCTACTTCAACTTGACCCTCAACCTCCAACCAGAATGCCCCAACGGGCAAACCGCCTCCCAGAACGTCACCTACACGATAACAGCCAGCTTCGCAGGCGACCAGCCCACCAACGCCACTGCCTACGACAACACGCTGGACGGAGAACAGTACCCAGCGTGCACAACCGTACAGTACGGCTACGAACCCAGCAGCAACACCACTATGCTAACCGTCACCCCACAGTCCACGCAGGCTATGACAGCGACAGAGACGCCTAAGCAGATGGAGCAACAAGCTGAAAGTAACGGGTCGTTGAAGGTGTGGGTGGGACCTGGCAGTGGATGGTTAACCTGGTTTAAGACACACGTCATGGTTCACGTTGACTGGCTTAACCTGACAATAAGCGCGTGGGTGGGCTTTCCACTGGGAGCCGGAGTAGACGAGTGCAACGGACTCGAGAACGCTTTCATCGACGCTTACGAGGGCGTTCCGGACAGTGCGATAAGTGTCACCCAGAGCGCAGTGATAAACGGTATAGCTACGGCAGCAGCGGCTCTCTGTGACAGGATGGGTGGCAACCATAGCCACCATGGGACCAGAAGATCCATTGTACTGGGTTGCTCTAGGAATCTATGTTGGTGCCATGTCGGCCTCCTTTGGATTGATTTATGCATTGGCGGACAGGTCTCTTTCGAGGTCGATTCTTCTGGGAGTGGGAGGCGCGTTAATAGGCTTCGTGATAGGCATATATAGCGGGAATTTCATAGCTAACTGGTGGATATCTGCCTCCTTGTCATTGTCCACTGGATCCACGCTTCAGATCGCGGCTGCCAAAGCAACCGTTAACTATTTCGGTTCCTTTGGCATCAAGCAGGTGGCCTATGTGCTAGGAGTCGCGTCTTGGTTCGACGTTGCATTCACCATCGCCACCGGAGCGCTCGGCGCAGTGGCATTTGGTATGGGTGAGTCAGAGGGCTAGCCGGATTATGGACAGGAATCGTGGTGGAGGGCCTCCGCAAATCTACGGAATCATCTTCATAATATTCGTTACAGTCATCAGTCTCTTGGGATCATGGCTTTCGCTGGTTGTGGTGAGGGATCTTGGGTTGAAAGAAGAGAAGGCCTTCCTTGCGTTTGCGTGGCGCGTGGTTTTCTTTAGTTTTCTATTCATCTTTTTCCCGATGTCGGTTGCCATAGAAATCATGTTTAGTCGATGGAAAAAGAGAAAGTTGCGTGTGCATAGCGTTCTCGCAGTCGCTCTATTGCTGTTCGTATACATGCTTGTCCTGTCTCTAATTGGGTTCATTTTTGAAGAAGTGTTTCCTAGTCTTTATTTCACCAATGAACCTTTTCTCGGCCTGACTGGACTGGTGCTGGGCTTTATGGTGATGCTCCCCCTGTTGATCGTTGTGTTTACAGCTAGAGCCCGAAAAATCCATGCTTACATTAGAAAAGCCTTCGAGTAAGAGGCATTATATAGCCGACGTAATTAGCTCGCACGGTTTCCTCATATCAGATCCACACGCCCTCTATTTACTACGTGTGCGGGAAGAGAAGCGCGCGCTACAGAGAAAAGGGGATAGTACAAATTCACCCCAGTGGGTTTCAAGTCCCTGCGGGCCCGCCACCCACGGAGCGCATTAGCGCCTCCGCGCTCGGTAATGCCCCTTTCTTTCTCCATTTTAAAGCTTGCTAGGCGTCTTAGAGCAAACCTTTAATTGGACTTTCGGAATCAAAACGTGTCAAGTCCAACTAGCGCTTCATCTTACTCACAGGTTGCTCCATGGTTGTTGCTTTTATGATTAGCGCGCGCTCAACGGAATCAACTCTTCCTATGCGAATGAAGAGCCTATCTGCTTCGACGTCAACGGTAGCTACTTCGATGGCAGCACAGTCAACGTCTTTAACGCGGTCTACAACGGCACCACTGTACCACCATTGCGCAAGGCCCAGTTGACTTGGTACGTGCCCTACGGCGAAGGAACGTACGATGTGACTGCTATGTTCAGCGGTGACAACTACGATTGCCCCTGCCAAACCAGCATCGTCGCCAACGCCAGCGCGGTGCCCCTCAGAATCCTGTTCAGCGTCACCCCGGACAATTTTGAAAACGGAACCACCGTGCTGCTGAACGCCACCATCATCGACCCCTCCACGGGAGCGCCCTTCACAAGCCAGAGTGTGAACGTCAACTTCTACAACGTGGACTCTAACGGCGTTCAGCAGAAACTAGGCACGAACTCCACCGCCGGCGGCATGGCCTTCTGGAGCACGACCTACACGAGCAACGGAACCGCATACGCCTACAAGGCCGACATAAACGCGGACTCCGTGAGCGGTGTCCTCCGTCAAGGCATCGCCAGCAGCCCCGTCCAGCTCACCGTAGGCAACCCAACCGTGCTCCTGCTGAACGTTTCCCGAGCCAACTCTTCCACAAACCACACGATTGAGAGCCAACTGCTGAGCGATGGCACGGGCGTCTCGAACGAGACCGTGACCATCACCGTTAACGGCCAATCTTTTCAGAACAAGACAGACCAGAACGGCTACTTCAACTTAACCATCGACCTCGAGCCCGAATGCCACAACGGCACTACCGCGTACCAGAACGTTACCTACACGATAACAGCCAGCTTCGCAGGCGACGTGCCCACCAACGCCACCGCCTACGACAACGCGCTCGACGGCACCAACTACACAGCATGCACAACCGTTCAGTACGTTTACGAGCCCAGCACCAACAGCACAATACTGACCGTAACCCCACAATCAACATTGACGGCACTGCTGACCGAGACGCCTCAAGAGATGCAGAAACAAGCAGAGCAGAATGGGACGCTCAAGGTCAAAAACCAGTGGAGCTGGTGGTATCCATGGTACAGAGTCCATTATCAGTTTATCCCAAATGGTACTGTTGAATACGATTATGGCGTCAGTCCGCTACCTTTTGGAAATACGCTAGCGTACACCAAATATATGAATAATACCGTGGTCAACTTCGTGCTGAACGCCAACTTGGCCATACTTAGCGCGATTACTCTCTCTGAATATCAAGGATACATCATCAGTATGCTTGGGCCCGCGGGATTTCTAGGTGCACTCATAATCTCTCTTACTACAAAGCTGGGCGCATTGGCCGCAAACTGGAACTCAGTCGGGGGACTTGAGAGCATTTTGGCTGGCAGCGCAGTTTCTATGGGAGTGGGCCTACTGAAAAATTTAGGATCAATCATCGAGATAGTGAGCGAAACGATGGGCATGGCTGAAGTTGGTTTCGGAACCCTGTACTGCCTGCTCAGCGTGCCTATAAATATAGCATTTTGGATAGTTATCTTTGACAGGCTCAGTCAATTGGGTGCTGGAGTGAGGTTCTGAGCGTTGGACAATTTGCATGCGAAAGGCTGGCATTGGACTAAACAAGTAGTCGGGTTGTTGCTTATTGCAGCCGGAATACTTGTGTTCTATTTTGCCGCCGCGGTCATTGCTTCAACCAGCCTGACTGGTGCCCTTCTCTCTGCTTGGGTGGCTTCGGGGTTGATTTGCGCAGGAAGTTTCCTTGTTATTCAGTTTGACATGCGTCGTTATTTACGATCGGTGCTTCTTGTCTTCGTCGTTCTGCTTGGGTGGACCATGGTTTTGCTGTTGCAGCTTCCGGGCAACTTTCAGATATTCATGTTCGCGTTTACAAGTTTCATTTTCGGCTTGTTCTTGTACTACTGGAAAAAGAAACCTGTAATTTCATGGAGATCGCCAAGCGTTCACAGACGCCTATTAGCCATTGCTGGAGCTGTTCTCCTTGTGCCCAGCTTCACACTATTCATTATGTTTGTAAGCATCGTGGATGACTTGGGCTTGTTTGTTGGTTGGCTTTCCATGTTGCCTGCAAGTTTAGGCCTCTTGGTAGGTTTTCAACTAGTTAGAGGAAAGAGGCTCAAAGATGCGGTATTAGCTTGGCTTGTCTTGGATGCCATTATGCTGTACCCGTTCCTCGTTGTTTTGCCTACGGCATTCAGCATGCCGATAGCGTACCAGATCGTCGTGGAGGCTTTGATTATCGTCCTGACAGTGGTAGCGTTTGTGGTCGGGGTGCATAGCTATCGCAAAAGGTATAGCAGGCGTATGTTGAAGCAGGTAGCGCGCGCGTGGTAGTGCGTCGTGTGTCGTGTGTGTTCGCCTTGGACTTGCCCGCTCTCTCTTAGGGTTAACGGCATTAAGGTAAGGTGGCTGAGACGAGCGTGGGCGGCTTGTGGGAAGGCGGCTTCAGTTTCATTCGACTTCCCAGCTATAGAAGACAACGCGATAACGTAACAGTAACAGCCAGCTTCGCAGGCGATCACCCCACAAACGCCACCGCCTACGACAACACGCTAGACGGAGAACAGTACCCAGCGTGCACAACCGTCCAGTAGGGCTACGAACCCAGCAGCAACAGCACAACGTTAACCGTGACTCCACAGTCTACTCAGGCGGCGATGCTCGCAGAGACGCCTCAACAGATTCAGCAGAACGCAACAAACAGCGGGTGGCTTAGTGTCTACAGCCAGTGGAGCTGGTGGTACCCATGGTTCAGATTTCACTTTAAGTTTACTCCAGACGGCGCCTCGCATTTGACATAGGAATTTCCGCTTTGCCCTTAGGCAACGCAGTGAAAGTTGGGTCAGCCATGACAGGTGTAACTGGTTTGTTGTCGAAAGTGATGGTTTCCATTACCAGTGCAATAGCTTTGTTTGACAGGCTTGGGAATATTGTTGCTGTCGCTGGTCCTGAAGCATTTGCTGGTGCGCTTATGGTTTCATTTACGGCCAAGTTATCGGCATTAATCGCAAACTATAATTCGGCTGACGGGCTAATCAGTGCATTTTTTGGCACTGCTGCTCGGATTCTACGTTTATAGCAAGCACAGACGAGCTAAACTACGCAACGCGACATCAAGCTGATAGAGGAACACAGCAATCTATGAGCGCGCGCACGCCCAAAATAGGACAGAAACCTAGAGCCAATTGCTGACTGAGACGCAACCTGTAAAGGTCTCGGCTTTTAAGGGCACGCGCATTTGGGAAAGGTGGGCCCGGGGCGATTTGAACACCCGACCAACAGGTCTCTCAACGCATTGAGCATTTATGAGCCTGGCGCTCTAACCTAGCTGAACTACGGGCCCAGACCTTAGTTTGATCTCTTTAGTATGCTGTTTCAGAGTCAATTTAAACGTTTTCCGCATTTGGGCCGCTGTCATGAAAGCGCGTGTGCCCATTCAGAAACAGCTTGTAATCATGAATGACTGCGGCCTTGAGTGCGTTCATAATGATACAGGTATTCTTGTGCGTAACCCGCGTACTTGCCAAAGTAGTGTCTTCCAAACAAATTCAGCTGCTTGTATCCTGACTCGCTGAGGGATTTTTGACGAGAGATGGTGTCCACAAACTCGCTCGGAAAACTACTGGCATAATGCCTCAAAACCGCTCTTCTGATCCATACATCCACTGGAAAAGCATCGAGTTTCTCAAGAGAAAAAAGCAGGACACAGTCCGCCACCTTGGGGCCTACTCCAGGAAATCTGAGCAATTCCTCTTTTGCTTGGTCATAGGTTGCTTTTCTTAAGTGTTCTAGTTCATAGTCGTTTTTGAAGATTTCCTTGGAGGTTTCTGAAACGTACTTCGCTCTGTAGCCGAGTTCGCATTCTCTTAGATTCCTTGAAGTTGCCTTGGCCAGTTTCATCGGGGTCGGAAACGTGAAGAAACTGTAACCATCAAGAACGACTTCTTTCCCGAATTTTCTGGAAAGACACAACAGCATCCTTTCTATCGCTGCAATATTTTTGTAGGTTGCGCAGATGTATGAGATGAGACATTCCCATGGGTCTTGCCGAAGAATGCGGAGACCCTTGAACTCTTCAATCGCTTTCCCTATGTGCTTGTCCTTGTTGATTTGAGAGAAAATCTCTGGCAGATTATCGTTCAACCCGAAATATCTTCTGACAAAGTCTTCACTTGCATTTTCAAACTCCAGCTTGTCTCCGCTCTGTCGAACTTTGAAAACATTTTCTCCAACTGTACCGTACCACCAATCGTCCTTTTTTTTCCACCTAAACGTCTGTCCACAACACAAGGTGAAGTCCAAATCAAAAGGAACTGAAAGATCCAATTGAACCATATTCGATCTCACGTTAACCTTTCTTCAAAGTAGTTTTAAACCCTTATTATTCAAGACCGCAGGAAGCTGGCAACTTCCAGGTCAGCTGAGGATCTCGTCTACAAAAGCCTTCGGTTGAGGAACTTCCGCAGGCAAACCTCTTCCAACGCGGAGCTGTGTGACAACTTCAGCCTCAAGCTTTTGAGCCATTTTCTCCCAATGGTCAAAAGTCAGCTGCCAAAAAACATGGCCGGAAGTTGCAGCACGCATTTCTGCAGGAAGGCCCAAAGTCTGTGCGACTGGCACGTAGCCCGTGATGATTGCTGACTGTCCTTTCTGCTGAGTGGCCTCTATTTTTCCGTGTCTGCGAGTTATTATCTTGGAGCACGTGCCAAGCCATTGCAGTGGAACGGACACTTCGACTTTGTAAATCGGCTCCAAAAGTGCGGGGTTAGCCGTCAACAACGAACCCAGAATTGCGCGGCTTATTGCCCGCGTCACCTGACTTGGTTCTCGATTTTCAGGGTTTCCGTCAAGCTTCACGTCCATAAGCTTTACTTTCACGCCTCTCAAAGGATGTTCGCTAAGGGGCCCAGTTCTACATGCCCAATAGAACCCTGACACAACATCGTTCTTCACCTCTTGAAGATGCTCAGCATGCTTAGTTGAATCTACCAGAACGTTGATGCGCTCGTCCACGGCCCAAATCTCTCCCTCTCCACTTTTTCCAAACTTGCTTTTACTGTATGTGAGGCTTTTTTCTAGGACTGTTATCGCTTTGCTTTCAAGCGGCTCTATCTTTATCCAGAACTTGTTACGCTTGTTGGGGCTGTTCGTCATCACCAGTGCTCCACTCTTGAGAACAGTTTCTCTATACGCTGCAATCGGACTAGTTGCTTCAAGCTTGACATCACCAATGTACTTCTTCAAGAAGTTCATCGCGACCTCCAGGTGAAGTTCGCCCATCCCGCTAAGCAAGTGTTGACCCGTTTCAGTATCCAGCGTTGTAATGAGGTTTGGGTCTTCAATCGAAAGTTTTTTCAGTCCCTCAAGAAGGCTTTCTAAGTCTTTAGGGTTCTTCGGTTCTATCGCTATCGTCATGACAGGCTCTGAAACATACTGGGCATTCCCAAACGGAATGCTCATGCTCTTGTGTTCAACATCGACAACCGTTTCCCCGGCCCTTGCCGATTCAAGCCCTGTCAAGGCAGCAATGTTGCCAGCCGAAATAAGGCTCACAGTTTCCCTGAAAGCGCTCATGTAGAGGGAAACTTGTTGCACGCAATGGACTTTGCCTGCGCCAACTAAGTAAACATCGTCGCCCTTTTTCACAGATCCTGAGAAGATCCGTCCAGTGGCAACCAAACCCTCGTTCTGAACCACCTGAGCCGCAGTTATGCCTATCACCGTTGGTCCTTGATCGTCGCAGTTTGCCATTGCCTGACCGATTTCTGACGTCAAACTGCCTTTCCAGATCTTCGGTACGCGGTATCGTTGGCTTTCCAGAGGGCTAGGCAGGTTCTTCACGACCATGTCAAGTATGGCTGTGTAGAGGGGAACAACTTTCGAGAGTTCCCGCCATGTTTCATGCTCATAAGCGTCCGCGATGTCGCGGTCACTGAATCTTATGCCCTTCTTCTCAGCTATTTCCAGAGTGAATCCCCACCTGTGAAGTGCTGAACCGAAGACAACACTCTGTTTTGAAGGGTCAACTTTCCATTTGGCGCTGAACCTTGGCTCGCCATAGATCTCGATGATGTTGTTGAAGTCGGTGATAATGCGGACAAATTTTTTCTGAATCGCATCGGGGGAAAGCTTGAGCTCCCTTATCAGACGGTCAACCTTGTTTATGAAGAGAACAGGTCTCACCCTCTCCTCGAGAGCTTGACGCGTGACAGTTTCTGTCTGAGCCATAACCTCTTCCACAGCGTCCACGACGACGATTGCCCCATCAACCGCGCGTAAAGCCCTGGTCACTTTACCAGTGAAGTCTACGTGCCCAGGAGTGTCGACCAGGTTTATCAGGTAAGGGGACCCGTCGACTTCGTGCAGGAATGATATGTTTGCTGTTTTAATCGTGATTCCGCGTTTTTGTTCTTCTTCTAAATAGTCGAGAACTCTTGCTGAACCCGTTACGCGTGATGGCAGAAGTCCCGCTTCGATCAGCAGCGAATCTGTCATCGTTGTCTTTCCATGGTCGATGTGGGCCACTACGCAGACGTTGCGAATACGCTCTTTCTTGCCCATTAGCTTCAGCAATTCTGCCGTCTGTCGAAACTTTGGCATGCCTCAGACCTTCTTCAAGGACCGTGTAATCTTCTGATGTCACAATTGTCATAACTTCGAGATTTGCTTTGTTATCTGGACACTTCTGGCATTACTAACCAGAGAAGATTTAGAAAGAGAAAGGGTTTAAGGCTGTTAGGAGTTTTCGATTTGGTTTGAACTGGCGTGATATGTCTTGAAAAGAACAATAGCCTTGGTGGCTCACGATAACAAGAAGACTGATCTGGTTGAGTGGGTTGAATTCAACAAGGGCACACTATCGCTTCACAACCTCTACGCGACTGGGGGAACCGGAAAAAAGA
Organism: Candidatus Bathyarchaeota archaeon; assembly: GCA_963707955.1. GTDB lineage: Archaea > Thermoproteota > Bathyarchaeia > Bathyarchaeales > Bathycorpusculaceae > DASPPK01. The sequence goes on from OY970176.1 coordinate 2,131,680, forward strand.
TTATGGAGAAAACGGGTCTAAACGTTGCCCTGCTCAAGGATGGCTCTCAAGGAGGAGATATGGAGCTCGGCGCTTTGATAGCTAACAGGAAATTGGATTATTTGATCTTCTTCTGGGACCCTTTGGAATCTCTCCCCCACGACGTTGACGTCAAGGCCCTTCTCAGAATAGCCGTACTGTACAACATCCCCACTGCGTGCAACCGGGCGACAGCGGACCTGATTATCTCGAGCCCCCTGTTTTCAAGAGAATACAAACCCTAGCCGCAACACTGCAAATTGCAAATTCTAGATAATACGCGCTCTGTTGAAGGTTAAATGAAAATCTCAAGCACGGCGAAATTGCAGATGAAAGAACTTTTATACCTCGTGTGTGCTTAAGTCCTACGGGCACAACCATGTGTCCAAGGGGCAGTTAGCGCGTGCGCGCTACCCCGAAGTATAATTGAGAAAGGAGAAAGGAAAATTGAAAAAGGAAACTGCATCAGCAATAGTGATAACGCTGCTCATCGCAAGCATGCTCTTTTCGGCGACTAACTTCGTGAAAGGTCAGACGGACACGCCTGACCTAGAGGTCTCTCTGAGCTCTTTCAGCCCGTCCATAATTAACGGCACGTATAACCATCTCACGAATGGAAGTTCGACGGTTCTAAACGCCACCGTAACCAACGTGGGCAATGCCAGCGCGTCTAGCGTAACCTTGCAGCTTCTGGTCAACGGCACCGTGACTCTAACCGCTGTAACACCGACGTTGGATATCAACTGCACCTTCTGGGCTGCCTACTTCTGGAACCCGACGGATTATGTGCCACCTGTAACTGACTACAACCTGACTGTTTATGCCCTGCCTGTGACTAACGAGACAAACAACAACATCACGAGGTGGATCCGAGTTTGTCCGAACCAACCTCCTACAGCGATCTTCAACATGACCTGGTCACCACCAAATCCGCCCTTGGGACCAGTCGAAAATCAGACCGTCACTTTCGACGCCTCCAACAGCTACAACCCGCCTTCGACACCTTCTGACTGGAGTACCATCGTCAATTACACGTGGAATTTTGGAGACGGCCCCAGCGTGAACTACTCTTACCCCACTACGACTCACAAGTACACGAATTGGAGGAACTACACCGTAACCCTCACATTGGTTAACAATGAGAACCTAACCAGCTTGCCCGCATCGCAAAACATATCGGTCTACGCTCGTCCAATAGCCAATTTCACAGTACTAGGCAAGCTCTATGTCAATAAAAACCTGACCTTTAATGCCTCAACGAGCATCGACCCCGACAACAACGCGACTTCCACAAAGGGCATTGCCAGCTACAACTGGGACTTCGGAGACGGCAACACAACAACAGGCTGGCCTAACGCGACCATACTTCACCCGTACAATGCAGAGGGTAACTACACCGTTACTCTCAATGTCACCGACTTCGACGGCCTAGTCAGCGACGTAGTAAACGAGTCGGTGTATATCGGTTCAGGTCAACCCATCGCCTTCTTTACACCGCCTCACTCACCGTGTTACGTTGGTGATAACTTGACCTTCGACGCCACAAACAGCCTTGATCTCGACAATCCCACTGGTCCCACACGCGGTATCGCCAACTACACCTGGAACTTCAACGATAGCACGCCTATAATCACCGTATACGTCCCCACCATCTTACACGCCTTTCAAAGCCCCGGAAACTACAATGTGAATCTGACCGTGACCGACTCTGATCAGGGACTAACCAGCTGGACAAACGCTAATGTGAGTGTTTCCTACCAGGTCTTTTTAAACGCGACGGACAGTGTAACCGGAAGCCCGAACATCGCGCACAACCCTGGCGACTATTTTAATATCAGCATAACAGTCACAAACGTGACAGACCTATTTCAATATGAACTCAATTTGACATGGCCAGGCACCAAGTCATATCCTATATTTGACAGTGACCCAGTTGCTGTGAGTGGCGGTTTCTTGGCACAGAATGCCACTGAAGACTTCGTGCCCACACCTTCAAAATATCAAGGTTACGTTTACATAACAAGTACACGTCTTGGTACCTTGAATGGAGTGAACGGCAGCGGAACTCTGGCCATAATAACCCTTCACGTCAACGGTACCATGACGGGAAACTGTACCTTCCAAATAGTTTCCTGCTTGCTACAGAATTCTACGTTTGCCAGCATTAATTGCACACTGGGAGACGGTCACTTCTTCACTACTAAACCAGTTGCAAACTTCACTTATTTGCCTCTTACACCCACGGTAAACACGGAAGTATACTTTAACGCGTCAAACAGTTACTGCCCAGACGGTGGAAATATCACTTCCTACCAATGGGACTTTGGTGATGGCACGAGTGACACTGGACCCATTGTAAGCCACAATTACACTAGCTCAGAGCCATTCAACGTGAACCTAACCGTTACGGACAGCCAGTCACTTCTTACGTGGTCGATGAACAAAACGGTGGAGGTTAATCCAGGCCAAGTTTTCATCACCGACATTGAACCCGACGAGCTTTGGTTTAACAAAGCTTTGAATATGTTCCAGACTGCGGGGGCACTGCCCATGAACGTGACAGTGACGAACCCGGAAAATACTACTGTGACCTTCAACGTCACCGTGTTCTTTGGCGGCCTTAACGTTACGGAGCAGCTTGTTACCGATCTTCCGCCTGGCGTATGGACCCTAAATCTAACCTGTTCCATAACGGGTATTAACCCGGGCAACTACTCTATCCGCGCTCAACCGTCATGCACAAACGGAACCAATTCGTGGACCGGACCTATGTGCACTAATGGTACAGTCAGGGTTTGCTTGGCAAGCGACGTTAACGGCGATTATAAAGTTAACATGGGCGACGTAATGCTCATACTCGCGGCGTTCGGGTCGAAAGCTGGGATGCAAAAATATAATGCCATCTGCGACCTGAACGGTGATGGTAAAGTTGACATGGGCGACATAGTCATCGCCTTAAGCAACTTCGGACACCACTACCCATAACCCCACCTTTTTTTGTCCTTAGAGTCTCGAAGCAGTGAAACCTCGCAAGGCTCCTGACAACACCGCTTCTTTGATTCGTTCTCGCATGATGGTCCATAATAGTCGCGGTCGCTATTGAAGTGCATCATAGGCGGCGGTGCCCTTGGCCGTACTCGTACCGTCACCCGTGTTTTTTTCCAGCTTTTTCATGAATGTCTCGTCCAAGTTGACTGAAGGGCACGCCAATCGGCTAGCATCTAAAACATAGAATATCACGTAAATCAGTTCTTCGCCTATCTTCTCCTCGCTTTCTTCCAAGCGGCATTTGCTTCATGAAGTTCGATGAGGCCAAAAGCAACTTCTTCAGGATACCCTCAGGCTTATTGCAGAATCCCTTCTCCAGAACAAGCTTCGCTATTTTCTTCGTTTCCACTGCTCGCATGCCCGTTTCGAAGTCTGTGTAAGGCTTCCGCACTTCACCTTCAACATCGACTCAAACCCTTATGAGATCTAGTCAGTCGAACCCGATTCGAAAATTATAAAGTGAGAAAGTTCCATTACTTTGGCTTATGCGCAAACTCAGAACCGTGGAGCCTGAGCGTGATGCTTTCGGCCAAGAACTCTGGGCCTGCTTCAAGGGTCAAGACATCTGCGAAATAATCGAGAGGGACGACGGCTACTTCTCCGCCCATCAAAGTCCCAAAGTCTACTTTTCAGAATATCCAGACTGGTCAATCATCGAGCAGAAAGCGATGGCCGTCGTCAAGGGCAGAGTCTTAGACATAGGTTGCGGTGCTGGCAGACACGCCTTGTACCTGCAGCAAAAGGGTTTCAGCGTGGTTGGAGTCGACAGTTCTCGCCTCGCCGTCAAAGTGTGCAAACTGAGGGGGCTAAAGAAAGCCAGAGTAATGTCTCTTGAAAACCTGAGCTTCAAGCCCAACACTTTTAGTACGATACTCATGCTCGGCGGCAACTTCGGCCTTATGGGCAACCCTAAGAAAACGCGAAGACTGCTAAAGAAGCTTCGAAGAATAACCACCAAGAACGCCATTATCATAGCCGAAACCAGAGACCCCTACAACACGGATAACCCGCTACACCTGAAGTACCACAGGCTGAACAAGAGCAGGGGAAAACTGAGCGGACAGACAAGGATCAGAGTGAGGTTCGAAAAGACAGTCACCAAATGGATTGAATGGTTAATCGTTTCCAAAGAAGAAATGGAACAGCTCATCAACGGAACAGGATGGAAAATCAGTCGATTCATAGACTCCGAGAACTCGGGCTACGTAGCCATCTTAGAAAAAGCTACTTAAACAGCAAAAGCTAGCTCGGATTTTTGGCGCCGGGAGTGGGACTTGAACCCGCGCGGCCCAAAAGGGCCACTGGCTCACTTGCTGGGAACAGGTTCCTTTGCCTCAAGGCCAGCGCATTAACCACTCTGCCATCCCGGCACTTCTAGTTAGTTACGATTGGTGTTTCTTAAAGCCTTTTGATGGGTGTCTCAATTTGTCAATCTCAATTGTTCTTGTCTTGGAAAGAAGTGTCTTCTCTGTTCCGAGGCGAGGGCATTTATCCATTTTCCCGTCCAGGTTTAACTAGTTGCATTGGTGTTTCTTAAAATCTCTTCATCGCCTTTATGGAAAGTGGGCTTGGCTGTTCTTTGTGGATACAGCAGTTAGAACTACGATGAAAAACTTCTAGGGACTCCTTGAAATCTTGGTAAATTAGCACTGTCTAAGGGCTTTGCTCAAGTGAATGATAGAAGACGTATTCCTTTGACCCTTTCAAGTATCCTCCTTCTTTGAATCCATGTTTTCGAAATGCGGTCAGTGCTGCTGGATGATCAGCATAGAACACGAGGTCAGCATAGCCTTTGCTTCTCATGAAGGTTTCAAAGAAATCTAAGAAATCGTTCCCGTAACCCCTTCCCCTAAACTTCTCAATCAACCACCATTCATGAAGCTCAACAAAGTCTTTCTTCCTACCAAGAAGTCTCTCCAATGCCTCTCTATCTTCCTTGTCTCTGAAAACACCTTTCCTGTGTTCTTCAGTGTTGCTTTCATGCCAGACTGCATGACCTACAATCTTGTCATTCTCTCTCCAAACAATGATCTGAGATTTGTCCTTAACTACTGCATCCATCAGATGATCGAGGTTTCCATCATAGCCATTCCTACTCCAGTATTCCCTGAACTCCTCTTCATTGCAACCAACATCAAATCTCAAGGACTAGCCATCTGCCTATGCCTTTGATTGTTGAGTTTCTGTTCTCTCTTCTTCATTTCATTGTAGAGATATTCAAACCCGTAACCAGTTCTTGGTTCATTGAATCTCTTCCTGCTACCTTCAAGTATTGGTTTTATTTTTTCCCATGTGGCTTCGACTTGTCCACGTGCAAAAGGTAGTAGGTCAATGTCTATGAGTCTCTTCTTTACAAGTCTTCCAGCCAACTCAAAGAACACAAATACTTCATTAATCTCAACAAATCCATATTTTTCTTTGTAATCATCATAGTCCAAGGTCTCTCTATCTCGGACTTTCATCCATGCCTCCAGCCAATCCTTGCTACCTGCAGTCGAAAACAGTCTAACCAAAAGGTCTGACTGTCTCTCCTTGACCAGATGTCTAAGCTCTAAAACAGTCAGAACGACACCTACTAACACACCTATAGCTGCTACAATTGCTGAAATAGAGGGTATATCCAACATCTGAGTCACTCAAGAAATCAAATCTAGTGGAATTAGTATTAAAGACTACATCCTAAGCTATGAATAGAATATCAGACAGAAAAGGAGTTCAATCATAGCTTAGTATGTTAATAACAGACAGAATCTTTCTACTTCTTTTCAATTCTTGTCAGTATTTTTGGTTCTTTCCACTCTTCTCTGAGAATGCTATATAGGCAGGAATCTCTTAATTCTCCATAGTAGAAGGCATTTTTCCGAACTACTCCTTCCTTTTTGAAACCTGCTTTTCCCAAGACCTTTTGTGAAACTTCATTTCTCACATCAGTATGGGCTTGGATACGTGCTATGTTCTTTGAAAGAAACAGGTAGTCAACCATTATCATTACAGTTTCAGAACAGTAGCCTTTCTTCCTTTCACTTGACAGTATAGCATAGCCTATCTCCTGTGCCTTTCCCACTGGTCTATGACTTATACTGCCGACTTTGCTGCCATCCTTCTTCTCTATGAAGAACCATCTCTCCTCAGGAGACAGGTTTTCATACATCTTCTGCAATTCTGCCTTCGAAATTTGCATAAGAGGATTGTACTCACCGAAATAGTCAAGTTTGTTTAGCCATTCAGCAGCTAATGAAAGGTCCTCCTTTTCAGCAATCCTCAGATTTACAGTCTTACCCTCAAGCAATCTGAATCATCACACGTTTCATTGAATGTTTCAGTTCTTATGGTTTGTGATTAACCACTCTAGGCTTAAATCAACTAAATCTTCAGTGGAAAACTTCTATGGAGTCCCTGAAATCTTCAGTCATTGGATGAAAAAAAGCCTAAGCATAGTTAATAATCTAACAGCTTTCTCATATCCCTCTTTCAGCCTGACTAGAGCCTTCTATATGACAAGGTATAAACACTTAAACATCCAATGATATTTATCGACTGCAGACGATAGTAATGAAGTCATGGTTAGTTCGCCATGCATGGCAAATGGCGGCAGTTGTTATTTTAATCATCTATGTATTTTTCGTCATTAACTTTCTACCTATTCCTGGAGCAATAACTGAGACCCCTGCCCTTCCGAATTATATGCCTTACTCTGGGCAATACATGACTTTGGAAGAGAATGTTAGTGATTCTCAGAATCTGACATATTTTGTTGCTGGAGACTTGGCGATTTTTTCATTCAACATAACTAACACAGCCAACCAACCCGCTACGTTTAATTACAATAGCTCAGCCACATATGTTAATTATTATGGGCAACCTAGAAATTTCACCTTGAATCCTTATCAAAGTGAGAACTTCACAGAAGAATTTCCTCTTTCTGAAGGAAGCAATGGTTTTAGTTTTCAAATCATTCAAACGATGGGAGATATAACGGGTCAGTATGATATTGGCCCCCAAATTCTTCAGGCTGTCAGCCCTTCATATGAACTTTCTTTTTTTGTAAGTCAAACAACCCTCGTATTGACAATAATCCTTGGAATACCAGCAATAATTTATGGCGTTAAGGAATTCAGAGAATTAGGGAGAAAGAAACCGAGTAGTGAATGAAAACTCTGTTTGTTTTCCCCCACACTCATTTTTGAACCCCTAGTTTGTCTTCTCTTGCTGTGCAGATTTAAGATTTCTGTACGGTATGGCTTAGGTTGGAGAATCTCCATCATTGTATTTGCTTCTAGAACAGTTTTTCACAAAGTCTATAATCAATAGAGACTACAACAAATAGCGTGTTCTAGAGGGGAAAGGAGGTGATATTATGATCAGAAAGGATGTTGTTATTGCAATCCTGGTTACTTTCTGTTTGACAGCAACGCTGTTCTTGGTGAAACCCATAGAAAGTCAGACTGCAGGGCAATATGACCCTAACCTTGATGTCCTTCATCAAGGTGTAATTAACATGGGAGATATCGTGGCAGTATTAAGAGCTTTTGGCAGTTCAGGAGACCCAACAATGAATGTGAGTGTGACAAACTGGCCAACGACAATCCAGACAATACCTGCTACCAACAGCACAAGATATGTCTTTATTAACCCTACTTTCAATATTTCCACTCCTTATGAGGCCTTACCAGCAATAGACACAAAAGGATATAGGAAAATCTATTTCTACCTCACAGGCGGTCCTTCTAACTATATATGCAATCTCACAATTGGATGGCGTACTCAAGGAGCATTCAATTCCAGCAGTCAAGATTGGTGGGGCCAGATTGAGCATTATGAGGATAGAGAAACTGGGATTTATGGAAGTGCTTGGAGAGAGTTTGACATCAAAGGAGAGACTATGATAATCATACTAGGAGACACTATGGGAACCCAATCGTATGAAGTAAGTTACTACATGACAGGGTAGTAACTTCATCCATTCTTCTTTTATCAACAAAGCAGAAGTCAAACTGCCAGAGAACATGAAAACTGTGCAGATTTAAGATTTCTATCTTGATTCTGTCAGAGCCTATTCTCAATTCCAAATGGAAAAGCTTGTGAGAAAGTCATTTGATTCTGTAGTTAGATAAAGAGTATAGACTCCTTTGTCAAATTGAGCAAAGGCAGGGGAAAGGTCAAAATCTATCTGAAAGTTTTGTCCTGTTTGGCTCCACGTTCTGGCAGTTATGGTAATGCCTTCTGGTGATTTCCATCCTGAAGGGACAGCCATGGCAACGAAGGTTCCAGAGTCATAACTGCCGCTATAAGGAGCATTTGTCAATTGTTGGGTTGTCAGATTTCCGATTCTGTCGTAGTAGATTGCGACATTTGAAATTGATAACCCTGATTGCATGATGGTTCCCGCCATAATCATTTCGTTATCAGAACAGCTCAAATTTGACCATACAATGTAGTCGTCCTCGAAATCCTCAACCAAGTACAAGTTGTTGCTGTCATAGGCTATTCCAATGTTTACCTTATTGTGAAACGCATCAATGATGTTGTCTCTGTGTCCCCAATTCCACTGTGAGTCTTCCTCCATCATTTGCCATTCTAGGCTTTCTATGCCTTCTTTCACGTCAAACGAACCACTAGTGGACAGCCATGCGATGTTTTCGTCAACTGAACCGTTTCCTCCAGACAGCGTGTATCTCATATATGGTTTGTAGCCCTGAGTGTCATAATGGCTGAAATAATTGTTCTTAAGCATGTCGTCAGCATGTTGTTGAGCTGAATATACAGAGCTGAGACTCACATTCTGTGGATAATTCTCTCCAATTGGCAGAACCCACTCGTCTATCGTTCCGTTTGGATTAGTTACAAACCCATTTCTGTCAGAGTTAATTAGAAACAACGTATAGTTTACCAGTTCTTCATGACTGTAATTGCTTGGCGAATAATTGCTTGGAGAAAAAGGGTTATTTCGCAAGAAGTTCGGAAACGAAAACCACAAGAAAGCACCTATTATTACAACTGCTAGAATAAGACCGACCACTTTCCCAACTGGAAAACGTCTTCGTGTTTTTGGCTTTCCAGAAGATTCTATTTTGTCTCTAGGTTCTGTATCGCCATTCGGATATGCTTTAGCAGTTTCAGGTTCTATGTAGCCATAGGGAAATGCTTTGGATTGAACATACTTATCTCCACATTCTTTGCACTGAAAAGTCATTGTGATAGCGTCATAACCTGTCATTTTGCTTGATTGAGAACCACAGTTTGGGCAGACCCCAAATTGAAGAGTATTAGCATTTACAAGTTTTTTGTGTCGATACCAAAACTTCGAATCTTCTGGTAACTTATTGCATTCGTGGCTTTCTGGTAGCCTATGCTCATCGCAGAAAACCTTGCCACAATAAGTGCAAGTGAAAGGAAGAACAACTTCCTTCCCACATTGTTCACATTTCATCGCTATCTAGTAAAACCTTAGATTCTCCTTAAATAATAGCCTTATTGTCTTCTGTTGCTGTGCAGATTTGAGGCTCTCTTATTAGCTTCTTTGACAGTTCTTTCTGTAATATGCCTTCTCAATATCTCGTGTGAACACACCGCATTTCTTGGCTTCTTTCCTAAGAACCGTTAGAAGTTTTACATATTCATCAGTAGTGTAATCTGGTCTTTCCCCAAAAAGTTCTTGATAAATATGAAAATCAAACACACAATAATTTTCTGGGTCATAGAAAGCAAGTATCACGCTAGCAACTGCAACACCTATTCCTTTTTTGAAGCTACGCAAAAGTTCAATGCGTTCATAGTCGTGGTCTACATCTAAGTTGAAGACACGAGTAGACTTTTCTTTGAGGGCTTGTTCATTGATGCCCTTAATGAGTCTCAATTCGTTTGCCCTTATTCTGCCGTCACAATCAAACTTCCACGGTATTATTTCTTCGAGTTGAGATTTCGTCAGAGTCTTTGTCGCTCTTAGTTGGTCACCTATCTCTTTTTCTTTCTCTATTTCACTTTTCCATTCTTTATTATGTTCATCACGCAACTTGATGATTTCCGAGCAATTCATCAGTTCATCTCACACTTAGTCTTATTAGAAAAATGTTTCTCACAGGCTTTTGTTGGTTGTTTTCCGTGTTTCTCTGTTCTGCACTTTCAACCTAACTCGAAACATATCAAGGCTTCTGTCTTTCCATTTCAAGTTCTTTTTTGATTTCTTCTTTGAGTTTTTCTCTCTCTAGGGTTCTTTGATATCGTTTTCCTGCATAGTGTACGACGAGACCAAAAAGAAGAAGTAGCGCTGAAAAGAAGCCAGCAAAGAAAACCCCTATAATCATATAATTGAAACTTCCCCAATACCAAAGGAGATTGTTCATAACATGATTGTGAAAATCCAAATAATTAGTCCAAGCGAAATAGGCAGATAGAAGGACCACTAATGCAAGAATAATGGAAAGAAGTACCATTTGAGGAATGAATTTTCTATCGTTCGAGCGAGGAGCGGGAGGAGGAGGGATAGCCAAACTTTTAACCTCAATAAATCCTTTATCATTTTCTATAGTTTGTTTACCGCTTATAGCATTTCTGCAATTAAATGCATTGCATTCCTTCTTCATAGCTTCATGTTCTACACTTTCGACATATTCTTTATCATGTCTGATTGATCGATCTTCGATTTGTTATGTTAAGAATAAGCCTGATTTGAAGAATTGAGTGTCCAGGACACCTTTTTAGACTTAGGGAGATCTTGAAATGAAGCCTTTGATGCTGAAATTAGAAAAAGTGTCCAGGATTCCAATTGCACTGTGAAAGCCATTGACCCAATTGACCTAAAGAACATTGACCTAAAACTCTTAAATAACAGCTCCTCAAGTGAAAATACGAGGGCCGGTAGTCTAGCTCGGTTAGGACATCTGCTTGACGTGCAGAAGGTCGCCGGTTCGAGTCCGGTCCGGCCCACCAAAACATGACCCAAGACGTTTCATCTGATTTTGAACACGATTTGGCAACTGAAGAAACATGGATACGCTGAATCCACGTTGAAGGCTTATGATTCCCAAATTATCCGTCAACGCTAATTCTGGCTCGTTTAATAGGTATCCAAGCCTTTCTGCCAAGAACGATCTGGAGGTTGCAAGCTTAATTAACGACGTTTGCATGTCAGAATCTTGGGGCTAAGACTATGCCTAGACTTGTGTTGGATGGGATTTTTGTGCCTCACGTGACACCTTTCAGGCTTGGAGGTCAACTCGACATCAACGCACTGCGGGAATGTGTGAGGTTTTGGCTGCAAAGCGGCGTCTCAGGATTAGTTCCTTGTGGAAGCAACGGCGAAGCTCCTTACCTTTCTCGGCAAGAAAGAAAAAAGGTCGTTGAAACCGTTCTCGACGAGGCCAACGGAAAGGTTCCGGTAGTCGCGGGCACGGGTAGCATGAGCACGCAGGAAACTATCGCCTTAACCAAGGATGCGGCTGACTTAGGCGTGGATGCTGCCCTAATAGTGACACCGTTCTATTTCAGACTCACAAACAGAGAAATTCATGAACACTACAGAACAGTCTGTCAAGCCGTGGACCTTCCGATTGTTGTTTACAACGTTCCAAAGTTCACAGGCTTTTCTCTGGAACCGGCTTCTATTCAGAAACTCTCGTCTGAAAATCAGAGCATAATGGGAGTGAAGGAAAGCAGCGGAAGCCTTGGCACGATAAGCGAGGTCATAAGATTGCTGGGTAACAGGCTTTCAGTCCTAGCTGGCACAGCCGACGTTGCGCTTCCGACACTTCTAGCTGGAGGCAGAGGCGCGGTTATAGCAGTTGCAAACGTGTTCCCAACATTGTGCAGTCGAATGTACGCGGCTTTCAAGAATGGCCAATACGAAGAGGCAAGCAGACTGCAAAACCGCATAACCTTTGCAAACGAGGTGCTTGTTAGAAGAGTTAACCAACTCTCAGCTATCAAAGAAGCGATGAGACTGAACGGAATGCCCGGCGGCTACCCTCGCAGACCAGCGTTACCGTTAAATGGAGAGGAAAAGAAAACTGTTGAAGCTTTGCTGAAGGAAATAGACGACCCTTCAAATGCACGCGGTCACCAAAACAGATAAGAACTCGTGTATGAACCAACACTGCGTTAAACGGGTGTGAAAAGCTGTGCCTGCTGAAATCGTTGATGCCGAACGATTCGTCGCGATAAGCGAGCGTGCACACTATTGTGCCGTCAAGAGACTGAAAGAGGTTGTGAAGCTGAAGCTTCGCACGCCGGGCAGGCTTTACACTTTGAAAGTTGAGCCACTGAAAGCTGAAGAGATAATCAAGAAGCTTCAATGCGAAATCCGCGAAGTATAGGGACATTTTGAAGAAATTCTCATGCGTTTTCTACTCCATTTCCCAAGATACGCTAATCCATCTGTGCTGTCCACCCAATCAAATCCGACTTTGGCCAGTCCTTCAGTTCATTCCTCGACTGTGCAGCTTTGTCACACAAAGTCACGCGCAAATTAATACGTAGAGATAGGCTCTATGCACGCGTTGAATAGTAGATTAATCTATTTCGCCATATTGGAACCAACGTTTTCTTTTGGGTTTGGGGATAAAACTTTATCCAACAACAACCAACAGGCTGGAAAGCAGGTCTACCTGTCTTGTTCCAGTCATGTCCAAGTCATTAACGTATATTAGGTAATGATGCAGTTCATGCAATACTGTTCGTTTCGTCAATCCTCTTTAGCGCCCGCGCTGGACCTTAGCGGGGATCCGCAGAAAGGACAAAAAGCAAACTCCCCTTCCGGCAAAGGCTTCGCGCAGTGCGGACATGGAATTGCACTTTTTGATGTCATTGATGCCAACTGTCCCACGAACCTCAGATATACACGCGCGTAATATAGATATACGACAAAACCTATCGCGGCGATCACTATCCCGAGAATCCCTAGATTGAACCCGTTTGGAGCAAGCGAAATAGTTGAGAATCCCGCAACAGCCAATACAACGCCAACAATGCAGATTAAGAAACCGCCTCTTTCGTTTCGTTTCGCTTCCCTCATCACTTCTTGAAGAAGAGCAATCTTCGCTGCTTCGGACAACTTCAGAACCTCCAGTGCCACTATAGCAAATTTGAAAATTAAGCGTTTCGCATAAGGCATGCTCTGCTGTGCACGCAGCCAAATCGCGCGCGCGCCAAAACTCCATGTCCTAACTAAGAACCTGCTGCTAATCGTTTCCTAAGGTATTCGTCTATGGCCTTTGCCGCTTTCTTACCGGCGCCCATGGCACTTATCACGGTTGCTTCGCCCGTGACTATGTCGCCGCCAGCATAGACGCCTTCAAGGCTGGTCTTGCCATTTTCATCTGCCACTATTGTTCCCCATTTGGTGACTGCTAATCCTTCGGTTGTGCTCTGAACGATGGGGTTCGGCGTTCTTCCAACGGCAACTATCACCGTGTCAGTGTCCATGATGAACTCTGAACCTTTTACTGGAACTGGTCTTCTTCTGCCAGATTCGTCTGGGGGGCCGAGTTGCATGCAGATGCACTCCATGGATTTGACCCAGCCTTTCTCATCGCCGAAGAACCTAGTCGGGTTAGCTAAGAACTTGCACACTATGCCCTCTTCCTCAGCGTTCTCCACCTCCTCGTGCCTAGCGGGCATCTCTTCTCTTGAACGTCGATAGACAATGCACACTTCTTCGGCGCCGAGGCGCAGTGCAGAGCGCGCAGAGTCCATGGCCACGTTGCCTCCGCCGATGACAACGACGTGTTTTCCGATCCTTATCGGCGTATCATACTCTGGAAACGCGTAAGCCTTCATCAGGTTCACTCGAATCAAAAACTCATTAGCAGAGTAGATTCCGCCAAGGCCCTCTCCGGGCACGCCTAGAAAGGCAGGCAAACCGGCGCCCGTACCTATGAAGACCGCTTCAAACCCCTTCTCCTTGAGAAGCTCTGGAATCGTGTAGACCCTGCCGACGAGGTATCCTAGGCGAAGCTCGACACCCAATTTCTGAACGTAATCAGCTTCTGCCTGAACTATTCTTTTCGGCAATCGGAACTCGGGAATGCCATAGACAAGCACACCCCCTGGCAAGTGGAGCGCCTCAAAAACAACGACCTCGTGCCCAAGCTTTGCCAAGTCAGCGGCAGCGGTAAGCCCAGCCGGGCCAGCACCGACTACGGCGACTTTCTTGCCCGTTGCCCTCGTTTTCTCTGGAACTTTGACATTACCTGTTTCTCTTTCCCAATCTGCCAACCAACGTTCTAGCCTGCCGATGCTCACGGGTTCACCAACCTTCCCGAGGACACAGAATTTCTGACACTGGTCTTCCTGTGGGCACACGCGCCCGCAGACCGCTGGCAGACTGTTTTTTTCCTTGAGCTTCTTTGCAGCCTCTTCGCATTTTCCTTCTCTGAGTAGCCTGATGAAGTCTGGAATGTCTATTTCCACAGGGCAGCCTGCGACGCACTGCGGTTTTGCGCATTGCAGGCACCGATTCGCTTCAGCTCTGGCCTGCTCCTCCGTATAGCCCAGAGCAACCTCGTTGAAGTTTTTCCTACGAACTTCCGGCTTCTGCTTGGGCATCGGCTCGGCTTCTTTCTTCACTCTTAGTTTCGGTTTACTTTCCGCCACATGCGCAGTTTCCTTGCATTTCCCACACGCGTGAGCTTAGCCTCTCTTCTGGCAGGAACATCCTCTGCCTGTTTATCAGCTGGTCAAAATCAACCATGTGGCCGTCGAATTCTGGCCCGTCAAAGCATCCGAATTTCATTTTTCCGTTCACTGTAACGCGGCACACTCCGCACATGCCCATCCCATCAATCATTATCGGCGACAAGGTTACAATCGTGGGCAGGCAGTGGGGTTTCGTCATTTCCGACACGTTTTTCATCATCACAACAGGTCCCCAAGCCACACAGCGGTCAAACTTCTCCTTTTCAAGAACACGCTTGAGAAAATCGAAGCCCTTGAAGCCCTTTGAGCCATCATCGGTCGCAACGTAAGACTTGACGCTGAGGCTCTTCATCTCTTCCTCATAAAAGAGTAGGTCCTTGATTCTCGCACCGACGACCGTGGTCACGCTGTTACTCGCTTCGCGAAGGGCTTGAACCAGCAACAGCATCGGTGCGACCATCACGCCTCCCGCGACGCAAAGAACGTTGCCGAACTTTCTTATTTCTGAGGGGTTCCCGAGCGGTCCGGTTATGCTCAGTATGCGGTCACCTGTTTTCAGGCATCCGAGCTGTTTTGTCGTTTTACCGACCTCGTTGAAAGCGATGTTAATCATTCCCTTCTTTGTGTTGTAGCCAGCTATGTTTAGCGGTATTCGTTCGCCTTTTTCATGTATCATGAGCATTATGAATTGTCCAGGGCGGGTCTTTTCAGCAATTTCTGGGGCGTGAACTTCGAAGAGCTTGATTTTCGGGGCAAGCTCTTTCTCTGATATGATTTCATACATGGGCTTTTGCCTCTACCGCTTCTAACCTCAGAGGCGGCATCGCAGCTATCTTCTCGTAGAACTCGTCGAGTTTCTTGTTGAATTCGCCGACGCATCGCGGAGAAGTAGTGAAAAGCTCAAAGCGTTCGAGCAGGCCCATCTTCTTTAAAGCGTCTTTTAAGACAGTGACGTTTCTTTCGGCAGTGTCCTTTCCTTCCTGAAGCTTGCAGTCTTCTGGTGGACACACGGCGGCGATTACTCCGTCGAAACCGTTCTGCAACGCGTTGATAACGTGGACCGGGTCGAGTGCTTTGAAGCAGGGAATCTCCATAGTTACCGTTTTTTTCTTGAATAGTTGGTTTTCAAGACCATCCAACGCTTGGAACTCTGACCATTGGCACGCAAAGACTAGGACCAGGGGCGTTATGCCCGCTTCTTTCAGCTTCTTGGCCGATTCTGTGTAGCGTTTCAGAACGTTTTCAAACTCGAAACCCTTGATTTCAATCGCCTCGTGGGGACAGACTAGAGCACATGCTCCACAGCCCGTGCAGTATTCCTCAAGTATCCTCGGTGTTGCGAATGGTTCTGCCTCTATTGCTTTGTAAGGGCAAATGAACACGCACTTGTCGCAACCAACACATTTTGTCGTGTCGTAAACCGCTTTCCTAGAGTGCCTAATGACTGTGAAGGCGTCCTTGGGCAAGCCGAGCTGTTCAAGAACCCCCTTGCCCAGGAGCAGCTTTCTGGTGCTTGTCTTGGTGCCCTCTTTGAAACGGCAGAAACTGTCCTCACACTGAATGGAAACTACTTTCTTTATGCCACTGTTCAAGACTTTAAATACGAACTCGGCGGGGATGCGTCCCGCACAGGGCAGGCGCAAAGGGATGTATTTTTTCGTTTTCAACCCTTGTTCTTTAAGGATTTCTTCAACCTCGCACGTTGCTGGCGAGTTTCCCCTGCACATCAACACGAGCGTGTCGCTTCTGCATTTTTCCCTCATGTCCTTCACGTATTTGACGAGGCTGTCATAGTCATAGTAGACAATTTGTATCGCCATAACGGGACAGGCGCTGTAGCATATGCCGCAGACCTGACACTTTTGCAGGTCTATTTCCACCTTGCCCGTCTCCAAGTCTCGCTTTATGGCTTCGTAAGGACAGACGGAATGGCAAATGGAACACTTGCTACAGTAGTCTTGGTTGATCGTTACGGCAGACACGCATTCTTCGCTCATTTCAATGTTTCTCCAGCATTTGCCAGCGGTCCTTTACGGTGGAGCTGGGAATGAAAGACCCTAGAAAGTTTGGAAAGGAGTTCGGGGCGATATATTAGTTTTGGAGCATTCTTTACCTTTTGTAATATGGTCTGCGGATGAAAGAATAAGCTTCAAGCGCGGCGGTTATGCCCTGTCCCACTGCTGTCCCAACCTGTTTAACAGGATGGTTTGTAACGTCACCTGCCGCATAAACCCCTTCAATGTTCGTGTGCTGCAACCCATCGATTATAATGTAGCCGTCTTCGTCAACTGATACACCCGCCTCTCCGGCCCGCTGACTGTTCGGGGCTTCACCGACTTGGACGAAGACACCGTCAACGGGCAACTCCTCGGTTTCACCGCTCTGCTTGTTGACCAGGCTGACTTTTTTGACCATTTTTTCGCCGATGATCTCCTTGACCTCAGTGTTCATGAAGACTTCAATGCTCTTGACGTTTTTCAGTCCCTGAACTAGGGCATCCTCAGCGCGGAAGGCATCCCTGCGATGTGCAACCTTGACCCCGCAGCCGATATGAGCGAGATAAAGAGCCGTTATCAGGGCCGAGTTGCCGCCTCCTACGACTAAGACTGTTTTTCCCTTGAAGAACGGGCCGTCACAGAGTCCACAGTAACTTACTCCTCTTCCTCGAAACTCTTTTTCACCTGGAATGCCGAGCTGGCGATAATAGCTTCCAGAAGCGATTATCACCGCATTGGCTTCGTAACTCGCCTTTTCGGTCTCAACGGTCTTCTTTTCAGGGTTAAGGCTCAGTCTCACGACTCTTTCAAACTCGTTGATCTTCGCACCTGAACTCTTGGCATGAGCTGCCATTCTCTGTGCAAGTTCGGTTCCGCTTATGCTTTGAAAGCCCGGGTAGTTCTCTACCCATGGAGCGTCTACAGTCGTGCCGCCGGCGATTTTCTCCTCCAGAATGAGAGTCTTAAGACCGCTTCTTGCCCCGTAGATCCCCGCTGACAAACCAGCAGCACCTGCACCGATGATTATCAAATCATAGCTTTCCATGCCGAAACCCCTCCAAGACAGGCTGATCTGCTTGTTGCATGTTTATGAAGCATTCGCATCCTTAGCGTGTGCCCGTTTCACTTGATCACTAACGTTTCTTCATGGATGCACGGCTGCCCTTTCCTCTAGTCTCTGAGCAGCAGCTTGATTCCTATTTTCCGCGGGCGTCATCGTTGCAGCGTTCAATTGAGAAGTGAGGTGTCTTGGAGAAACCCTTAGCATTCCATGTTTCGTGTCTTGCCTCGCCTAGCACGTCTGCCCGTTCGGTTTTTCATGTTTCTAACAGTTAGAGTGGCGGAATCCTACAAATCAGGAGAGATAAAATGCTAAATAGTGGCTCGTAAAGGTAGACAAGACGGTAGAGGGTTGACATGAAGCTCAATGCTTTTGTGTTGATAAACGTGAACTTGGGCTGTGAAAATGACGTGTTGAAAGCTCTGAAGAGCGTCCAAGGTTTTGATGAAGCCTTCGTTGTTCTGGGTGACTATGATATAGTTGCAAAATTCACCGGAAGAACGATGGACGAGCTTAACCAGAGCGTAACGCACATCAGAAAACTTCAGAATGTCAGGTCGACAGCGACGATGATTACGCGTGAGCCCTGATTTGCTCGCGTGGAGCAGACGGGTCGCACCTGGTTCAGTCTCGACGTAACTGATTGATTTTGAAAGTAGTCGTCACAGGAAGCGAAATAGACGCCTCGCTACAGGGCAAGTGTGAGAAGCTCTGCTATGTCCATGATCTGAATTTTGCCCTCGACGCCCGTAGTCTTTACGGCGTCTTCAAAGGTTAGTAGGCAGTAGGGACAGGCCACGGCTAGGATGTCTGCTCCAGCTTCAACGGCATCTTTCACGCGTGTTTCCGCTAAACGTTGGCCTGGAATGTCAACCCACATTCTTCCACCTCCGCCCTCGCAGCAGACGCTTCTGGCTCTGGAACGGTCAAACTCCAGCAGTTTGACGCCTGGAACGCTCTCAATGACTTTTCTCGGCTCGTCGTAGATGCCGTTTTGCTTGCCCAAGAAGCACGGGTCATGGTAAATGACCTTCTTGTCGACTTCTTTACAGAAGGTCAACTTCTTTTCGTCGATCAGCTTGGCGAGAAGTTGAGAGTGGTGAAGAGGTTCGAAGCTTGTCTGGTTGTATCTCTTCTTGAAAGCGTGATATCCGTGAGGACAGCTTGTTACAACTTGCTTCACGTTGTACTTGTTGAACGCTTTCATGTTCTCCTCAACTAGAAATTCGAAGAGCCCTTTCTCACCCATGCCATAAACTTCGCTTCCGCAGCAGTTCTCCTCGTCGCCGAGGATTCCAAAGTTCAGTTCTGCCTTTTCAAAGCATTTTGCGAGGCTTTTTGGCACGTTTTGGACGCGTGGATCGTAGGCTGATGTGCAGCCGACAAAGAAAAGGATTTCTGCACCCTGTGAGATGGGTTTGATGTTTAGTCCTTGCATCCATTCAGAGCGTTTGTTGCGCATTCTTCCCCAAGGGTTGCCGTTCTTGAATATGCTCTCTAAAGCGTCTCGAATCGTAGGAGCAATTTGACCCTCTTCAACCGCCATGCCGCGGATGTCGATCAAGAACTCGTACGGGTTGAGTTCCTTGGGGCAGCGAACACCGCACGTGCTGCATGTTGTGCAGCTCCACAATTCATTCTGTGGGTGCTGGGTCAACTTGCCCAGCGTGGCGACTTCGCGCATGTACTTTCTGACGTTCAAGTTGGCCTTCTTCGCAACAGGACAGCTTCCTGTGCACGTTCCACACTGGATACATTCAAGAAGTTTATGTTTCTGAGTGAGCTCTTTAGCGTTCATGTCGTCCATCGCTTTTTGTTGAAACGGGAGCATAAGGTTATTAAAGCGTTTTCCCGTGAATCATCTAAAATCGTTCATGAACGAGGTAGATTTCCGCCGATGGAGAAGAAATCGCCTAGAATCGGCATTTTCGTGTGTGAATGCGGCGGCAACATAGGCGACGTTGTAGACGTAAAGTCTGTCGTTGACACTGTTAAGAGTTGGCCTGACGTTGCAGTGGCCAAGTATCAAAAGTATCTCTGCTCCAAGCCAGCTCAGGAACTGATACTTGACTCTGTGAAGAGGGAGAACTTGGACAGAGTTGTGGTTGCAAGTTGTACACCGAGGATGCATCTTGCAACTTTCCAAGCTGTCATGGAGAGGGCCGGATTGAACCCGTTCATGCTCGAATTTGTGAACATCAGGGAACAGGACTCCTGGGTTCACGGTCCTCACCCTTCAGCCGAGGCCACGAGAAAAGCCATAAGCCTAATTAGAGGCGGCTACGAGCGAAGCCAGCAGCTTGAAGCGTTGAAGACTATCAGCGAGAAGGGTTCTAGGGAGATTCTCATCGTTGGCGGCGGCATAGCAGGCATTACAGACCGCTCTTGAGCTTGGTTATCTCGGCTACAAGGTTCATCTAGTCGAACGGAAGCCGAGCATCGGCGGCAACATGGCGAAGCTGACGAAGGTCTTCCCAACACTGGACTGTGCGCAGTGCATCTTGACGCCGAGGATGGCGGAAGTGGGCAGAAACCCCAACGTTGCCCTGTACACGTATTCTGAAGTGCAAGAGGTCAGCGGCCGCCCAGGAAACTATGATGTCAAGGTTTTCATGAAACCTCGAGGCGTGGACTTGCAGAAGTGCAGAAGCTGCGGTGTCTGCGCCAAGGTTTGTCCTGTTTCGTGTCCAGACGAGTTCAACGAAGGCCTCTCGCAGAGGAAATCAGCTTACATCGAGTTCCCACAGGCTGTGCCCTCAGCCTATACCATTGACTTTGAAACATGCACAAAGTGTGGAAAGTGTGAGCAGCTTTGCCCAGCCAAGGCAATAAGCCTGACAGACAAAGGGTGCACGGTCGACTTGCACGTGGGAGGCATCATCATGGCAACTGGCTACCAGCTGTATGATGCCAAGAAGCTTGAGACTTACGGTTACGGCAACTACAAAGATGTCATCACCATGATGGATCTGGAAAGATTCGTGTCGGCAACAGGCCCGACGGGCGGCTACGTCAAGAGGGCAGACGGCAGCGATGTCAAGAAAATCGGCATAGTGCTCTGCGCGGGCTCCAGGGATAAGAAATACATCCCATACTGCAGTCGCATCTGCTGCATGTACGCGCTAAAACAGGCTTTCGTGCTGAAGAAAATGCTCGGAATCGATGTTACCATTTACTACACAGACATCAGGGCCACAGGCAAGGGTTACGAAGACCTCTACTGGCGTGACGAAGAGGCAGGAGTCAGTTTCATACGAGGCAAAGTGGCAGAAGTCTACAAAGATAACAAGAGCGGCAAGCTCGTTGCAGTGGCGGAAGACACGATAACCGGCGAAACGACCGAGGAGCAGTTTGACATGATCGCGCTGGCAACGCCGATGGTTCCGCCAGCAGGACTGAAGGAACTGGCCGAAAAAATGAAGGTCTCAATCGGTGAGGACGGTTTCATCACGGAGAAGCATCCGAAGCTTGACCCAGTGGATTCGCTTGTAACCGGAATTTTTGCTTGCGGCTGCGCTCTAAGCCCGAAAGACGTCCGTGACACGGTCTCAGACGGTTTAGCCGCGTCTGCCAAAGCGGCCCTGTTCTTGAAGAGTGATTATGTCACGACTTCTCCTGAGAAAGCCTTCGTGATCTCTGACCTGTGCAATGGCTGCGGCGGCTGCGTGCCCATTTGTCCAGTGAAAGCGATCAGCATGCAGAACGGCAAGGCCAAGGTCGACGCGTTCCAGTGCACAGGTTGCGGTGCATGCATACCTGTTTGCCCGCAAGAAGCCATAGACTTCAAGAACGCCACTGCGAAGCAGATAATTGCCAGTCTCAGAGGAGTTTTGGAAGAAAAGCAGTCTGGCGAAGTCAGAGTGGTCGCTTTTGTCGACAAGAATGTTGGCTACACCGGTATGGACTTCCTTGGACTGGACCGTACAAGTTATCCAGAAAACGTCAGGATCATTCCAGTTCCAACAACTGCCATACTAGGCTTGAAACACCTGCTTTATGCTTTCGCATACGGTGCTGACGGTGTTCTGGTCGTTGAAGGAACGCAGGAGATCGACGAGAAGTTCACAAAGAAAAGAATGATAGATCTCGGAAAAGAACTGGCAAAATACGGAGTCGAAAACATGCGAGTACGCTACAGCTACGTGCCGTTGCCAGTCTACAAGAAAGCTGCCGAACTGTTCAGCATGTTCACTGACAGGATTAAGAAGTTCGGTCCGCTGCCAGAGGAGAAGCGCATCGCCATAAGAGAGAAGTTGTCTGCCTAACTGTGCCGGTCTTCCATTTGTAAGCCAATTTCTGGTGCCTGCGCGGCGCAGACTTGCGCAGTTTCTCTTGCTTCGGCCATTCTGTAGAACAGCGCCAGCATACTTGCGACAAGAGCGTTAGAATTGGTCCAGAGGGCCGCAGTTCTGCTTCTCTTCTTCCTCGCTCTGCCCTCGTCTTGGGATTTTTTACTATAAACAATAAGAAGTTCTTCTCTGTCTGAGATGATGAAACAGGGCAGTTTGCTTACATCGCCAACGCAACATGAATGGTTTGACCAACCGATCCGTTCACAGAAGAATCTGCTCTTCAACGAGTCTTCAGTCAGCAGATTGATGCTCACATCGTAAGAGCGCTGCTCGAGATTATCCATGAAATCGCTGCGGTACAGTTGAGCTAGGTACTCTTCAGGAGCAAAAATCCGCAGTTCCGTCCGAGTTTTCCCAAGAAGATCGTTGGCTTTTAGAATTACTTGAGATTCGCCTTCGAGTATTTGGAACACTTCCTTTTTGCTTTTATCGTTTCTTGGCTTTGGCATCGACGACCAAAGCTGGATCAAGTCGGCCTTTTCCTTTTCAAGAAGTTTGAGCCTCGTTTTTTCAGTTTCCATCAGTCGTTCGATTGCTTTATCAAGAGGCACCGCTGTGAACCTCAACGGTTTTTCGAAAGTTGAGAGCACGATGCCTCTTTTTTCCAAGTCCCGAAGTGTTCTGTAGGCTTCGGTTCGATGAAGTGATATAGCTTCAGCAATTTCTGCAGCTTTCTTTTCGTCGGCCTTTGCAAGGTAAACGTATGCTCTTATTTCGTTCTGCGACAGCCCATATCTTGCCAAGGCGTTATGCATAATCTCCAGCTGCTTGTTAGGACCCTTCTCTCTACACACGATCCTCCAAGGGTCTGCCTTTTCATCATGCACTCTGATGAGGTCGCGCGGTTTCATCATCGATAATGCCAAGTTTTCACTTTGCCGTTTTTGAACCGGTTACGAGTTCTGATATACAACATACTTTACGCTTATGAATACTGAATCTGAATTGAAGGTTCAGATTGATGAGGGCCCAACATGACCTCTTGATTTGTTGAGTCTTTTTCTGTCTGAATGTACATTAACTGTCTGTCACAATGTCTACGCGCGTGTGGTTAAGTCCATTTCCTGTGCATATCTGTGATTTTGCGGCGAAAAAAGGCGGGCGCCTTTCACCGTTAAGAATATGGAGGGATCTAGCATGAACTGGAAACTAGTTGTCTTGAGAATCTTGCCCTTCGTGTTTTTCATCTTTCCATGATGTCTTAAACACTAGCGAAAATGCACCATCATATGGGGAGGTGAACAGGATGAGAAAAGCAAAAAACTGGCTTTATCTGTGCATGATAGTGATGTTTCTTCTGACGTTCCTATCAACCACAGGTCTGTTCCTCGGCCAACAGTAGCTTGCAGTCGAGTACTGTCCACAATTCCGAGAAAACTGAAAGCTTGGTATGACTCCGAAGCTGTGAGATTCTTCTTCTTCAGGGAGGAGAATCCAGTTCACCGCGTTGCAGGAGCGATTGGCTTAGGGGAAGCGGTGGCATTGATTAGTGCTGTCGGCATAGGATCAATGGTTCTTGCGCGGTTTGGACTTGAGATCGTCGGCTACTACAACTTCGCGGGCGGAATACTGTTCTTGACTGCACTCGCCTTCGGCACGCTTGAACTGGCCCACTACGTCTTTGATAGACCCGAATTTTAGTCTAATTCCCCCGTTTTTTCTAATTTTCGGGCCAAATTTTTTTTCGGCATCGTCATTATCCGTGTTGACCCGTCTCCTCTGGCAGCAGCCACGGACGGCAAAACACATGCGGAACCGTTCCATTTGTTACCAGAATTACACGTATAGTAAAAGGTGCGTGACGTGCATTTTGAATTGTTGCAGCAGTAGCATACTAAAGTGGAATTTGGGACTGGGCTGCTCACGGTTCCGCATGTAGAGTAATCATAGTATTGTCCTGAACAATTCCCCACGATTGAACATGGATTTGGCGCGTACGGGTCTTCACTCCGTTGGCGTGCTTCGACGCATTCAACAGCCCTTTCTGCAAGCTCATACGCCCTGATTAGGTCAAGATGTCTCCTATGGTTTTCGATGAGGTTGAGGACGAGTTTCTGTACGCAGTCGCCGCAGGCCAAGGTTTATGGAACACTACTCCTGAGCATATTCAACGTCCACGAGCATGTTTGATTCGGCGCTTGCGCTGTAGCAGTCTATTTCTTTTGGCTGACGCCTTATGGCAAGTGTCCCGGTATCTGCTAGAGGATGAGAATATGAGACCCCCGGACGTCTTTCTTTTTTTAAGGATGTAAGGAAGCACCTTTCGGAAAACGAACCGTTGAGGTTTCTCTTGTTCATAGAAAAAGTGCCAAAACACAGAGTCATGGAAGACATCAACATCTTGTTTCTTGCATTCTTGCGTGTTGCATGTTTTGCTGTAGGACTAGCAGGTTTCGTCGTCTTGATACAGTACGCTTTCTTTGGATTTCTGTTATACTACGTTGGAGTACTTTTCGTTCTGCTTGAGTTGCAGCACTGCCTCTTCAACAGGTAACTACGTTAGCTGATTGCGAAGCAGAAGAGTTGAAAAGTTCTTTTATACTGTGAGCGGTAGAATACTATCCAGTGAGGTATGCGAGTTGAAGACTGTGCAATGTCCTCTGTGCAGACTTGATTTGAAAAAGGAGAAAATCTACTACGATGACAACTCATTCTTAGTCTTGAGAACCAAGAATTTGAAGGGACACAAGGAGAGAATTATGATAGTGTACAAGCAGCATGAACACACCATACCCTACAAGGCTTTTGAACGTGCTCTGGACCTGCTTTCTGACATAGGGAAGAAAGTCTTCAGCTATACTCCAAAGTTTGTGATAATGGACACGACGTTTGCGACGATAAACGATCATTGGCACCTTGTCGGAACAGATCTCGACCCCAAGAGCAAGGATTTTGACCAGATTCTGGCGACCAAATGGATCAAAGTTGTAGACAACACGGTGGAGAAAGAAAGCGAAGCCTAGCCTGTGAATTGCAAAGATTAAGGTTTAGTCTCCATAAAGCGCGCGAAAACGGCTTGCTCAGACTGTAAGGGCTAAAAGAACTGCGCGGGCATAATCTCTCCATTGGCCGGAGTTTCTTTCGGAACCATTCACGCCTAATGCCCGCTAAAGCCATTAAAGCAAACTAATGTTCAAAGGCGAAGCTAAGCGCGATCCATGATTGCAAGGTATCCGAAGTGCGCTCTGTCAGGCAAAAGTTATATGAAAACGAGTGTGAAACAGACTCACCATCTAGGAGAGTCAAGTTGACATGGACATAATTGTATGCGCCAAACATGTTCCAGAGACAGCTGAAGCAGAATTGAAAATCGACACCACAGGAAAAAGCATAGACAAGACGGGCTTGGTCTTCGACATCAACGAGTGGGACGACTACGCACTGGAAGAAGCCGTGCGGATAAAGGAGAAACAGGGGGGAACGGTCACTGCGATAACACTAGGCGGCGACGACTCTGACAGTACGCTTCGAAAATGCATGGCTCGTGGAGCGGACAAGGCGATAAGGATGACCGACCCGAAGTTCAACGGCTCCGACGGCTATGCGGTCGCGAGGATTCTGCACAGCGCAATAAAGAACCTGCATTACGACTTGATCCTGACTGGAATGCAGGCAGGTGATGACGGAAGCGCAACAGTTGGACCGATACTCGCAGAACTGCTCAATATCCCACACGCGACGATGGTGAAGAAAATCGAGATAGGCACAGGTGTGGCTAAAGTCAATCGTGAACTTGAAGGAGGCTTGGAAGAGCAGGTTGAAGTTAAACTACCCGCGCTTTTCTCCGTGCAGACGGGGATAAACGAACCCAGGTATGTCTCGATAATGGGAATCCGAAAAGCCATGCAGAAAGAGATCAAGGTGATGGCGCTTGCCGACACGGGCTTAACTGAAAACGACGTTGGTCCAGCGGGTTCATGGACAACTATAGAAAGGATGTATGTTCCACTAGCGGCGAAACAGGCTGAGTTTCTGAAGGGAAGCCCAGAGGAAGTTGCAGCTAAGATTGCTGAGATCCTCAAGGCAAGGGGGTTAATTTAACATGACAGAGATCTTCGTTTTAGCCGAGCACAGACAGGGACAGATAAGAGACATAACCTTCGAAATGCTCACAAAAGCCAGAGAACTCTCAGAAAAGACTGGTGCAGAGCTCAACGCCGTTCTGCTGGGAAAAACCGTAAAGGAACACGTCAAAAGTCTGGCAGAATACGCAAAGAACGTGTTGCTCATTGAAGATTCCAAACTTGAGAACTTCAACTCCGAAGCTTACAGGAAAATCCTCACAACCCTGATCACCGCGCATAAGCCATTACTGTTGCTAATGGGACACACCTCATATGGCGTCGAACTAGCTCCAAGATTAGCGGCCGGCTTGAACCTACCCCTGGCCACAGACTGCATAGACATAGCTTTTGAAGGCGGAGGGTTCATGATCACTAGACAGATGTACGGTGGCAAGGTGAACGTCCAGGCCAACATCCGCAAAGCCGAAACTTACATTGCGACCATCCGTCAGGCAACCTTTACCCCTCAGAAACCGATGCCTCCTGCAAATGGACGAATAACGGAAATTCCCTCAACGCTCACGGAAGAAATACGAGAAAAACGGTTCCTACAATACGTTTTGCCGCCTCCAGGCGGAGTTGACATCACAGCTGCAGACAAACTGGTCGGCATCGGCAGGGGAATAAAGGATGCGGCCAACTTGCCAATAATGGAAGAGCTTGCAAAAACCCTGGGTGCGGTGCTCTCGTGCTCTCGTCCAATCGTGGACAAAGGTTGGCTACCTACCGGCCGCCAAGTCGGCACGTCTGGAAAAACTGTGAAGCCCAAGCTCTACATCGCCGTAGGCATAAGCGGCGCCTTCCAACATGTTCTAGGGATGAAAAGCTCAGACCTCATCATAGCCATAAACAAGGACCCCAAAGCACCCATCTTCAGCTTCTCGGACTACGGCGTTGTCGACGACCTTTTCAAAGTGGTACCTGCATTGAAAAGCAAAGTATATGAGCTTCAAACGAAGAAAAAAGGCTCCTAAACGGGAGAAAGAGGATTATGGACTTCAGATTGAACGATGAGCAAAAGGAAATTGTGAAGGCTGTCCGAGAATTCTGTGCGAAGGAGTTCACTCCGGAACTTGCATTGGAGTTGGACCAGAAAGAAGAGTTCCCAATGGCCCTCTATAAGAAGGCTGCGCAGTCTCGGTTTCACTAGCATGCGAATACCCCAAGAATATTGTGGACAGGGGTACGGAGTTTTCGAAGATTGCCTCGTGGTTGAGGAGATGTGCCGTGCAGATCCAGGCCTCGGAGTCGCTGTCTCGCTTGGAAACCTAATGATCCCGGACGTGCTGCTGAAACACGGGAATGAAGAGCAAAAGAAGAAATACATTACGCCCTTGGCAACAGGTGAACACATAGCTGCAGCAGCCTTCACAGAACCCGAACATGGCAGTGACATTACACGCATGGATTCAACAGCTATGAAGACAGGCAGCGAGTGGACAATAAACGGTGCGAAGGAGTTCATAACAAACGCCACAACAGCAGACACTTTCATAATACTGTGCCAGTCAGATCCCAACGTACAACCGTCGCACAGAGGACAAAGCCTATTCCTTGCGGAAAAAGGGATGTGTGGCTTGGAGGCAACGAAGCTGCACGGCAAGATGGGCATCAAACCATGCGTCACCGGTTCGCTTTCCATGGCTGAGTTAAAGGTTCCAGAAGCTAACGTCGTAGGAGAACTGTGCAAGGGCTTCTACTACACTCTTGAACTTTTCGACGGAACCAGAATCACCGTTGCCGCTCAAGCAGTCGGCATGGCGCAAGGTGCTTTCGAACGGGCCCTAACTTACGCGAAAACGAGGAAACAGTTCGGTCAACCAATAATAAATTTCCAAGGAATAGGCTTCAAGCTTGCAGAGATGGCGATGAAAATAGAGTCAGCGCGGCTGATGATGTACAAGGCAGCTTGGCTCTACGACAAAGAGAAACCGAACGCTGTAGCAACCTCAATGGCCAAAGCGTTTGCAAGCAGGGCCGCCATGGAAGTCACAGACGACGCGATCCAGATCTTCGGAGGCTACGGCTACCTAGCCGACTATCACGTCGAACGCTATCACAGATGTGCCAAGATAACCGAGATCTACGAAGGAACGAGTGAAATGCAGAAGTACACGATAACGAACTATTTGATGAAACAGCAGTAGCAAACTCACGTTCTTTTTGTTCTTTTTCTAAACATGGATCACACATTCAAAAGTTTTATTACCCTTCTTCGAGCAATTCATTAAACGTTGGGAGGACCATTTTGGCAGCTGAGAAACTGAAGAAAATGGCAATTATAGGCTCGGGAGCAATGGGCCACGGCATCGCCGAAATGCTTGCAATGACAGGATACGAGGTGACAATGGTAGACGTAAGCGACGACCTTCTCCAGAAAGGAAAAGAAAAAATCAAGTGGAGCTTGGACAAATTCGTTGAGAAAAAAAGAATAAGACGAGAAGACATCGACGCTGCACTGGCAAGAATAAAAACGACGACCAGTTATGAACAAGCCGCTAAGGACATAGACCTAGCCATCGAAGCAGTACCAGAAAAAATGGAACTCAAGAGGAAAGTCTTTGCCACATTGGACTCAACAGCACCTGCGCATGCAATACTCGCCTCCAACACATCAACGCTGAGCATAACAGAAATGGGCAAGGCAACGAAGCGCCCGGACAAAGTCGCAGGAATGCACTTCTTTAATCCACCAATGATGATGACACTGATCGAAGTCATCAAAGGAGAAAACACGAGCCAAGAAACGATTACCACGCTTTCCGAACTCGCAAAGAAACTCGGAAAAACTCCTATAGTGGTAAGAAAGGACGTGCGAGGCTTCATAGTGAACCGTGTGCTCGGAGCCGTGTTCAACGAGGCGTTCTGGGCCTACAAGCGGGGAGAAGCGACCAAGGAAGGAATAGACTCTTCGGTCAAGTATACGGGCGGTTTTCCAATGGGGTGGTTTGAACTGGCAGACTTTGTCGGTCTAGACATAGCCTATGAAGTCGGCAACATTCTGTACGAGGCCTACGGCGAACGCTTCAAGCCATGCTCAGAAGTCGTCGACCCCCTCATAAAGGAAAAGAAGTTCGGCCAGAAAACGGGTGTAGGATTCTATGACTGGACGAAGGGCCGACCGGGAATACCCTTCAACCTGTTGGACGAGTATGACGTGGAAAGGTCCTGGGCAGTTGCTGCAAACGAGGCCGCATGGATCATTCACGATGATGCTGCCAACCCAGAAGACATTGACGCTGGAATGAAACTGGGCACGTTCTGGCCTTCAGGTCCATGTGAATACGCAGACCGTATTGGTCTAGACACAGTTGTCAACAAGCTTAAAGAGCTTCATGGCAAGTACAACATGGAAATGTACAAGCCGTGTCCACTTCTTGAAGAGTACGTGGGCAAAGGCTGGACTGGGAAGAAAGTTGGAAGGGGGTTCTACAAATGAAGTTTGATTTGACAGAAGAACAGTTGCACATCAAAAACGCAGTACGAGAGTTCTGCCAGAAAGAATTCAAACCGGAATTAGCGTTGGAACTCGACAAGAAAGAAGAGTTCCCAATGGAACTGTACAAGCAAGCAGCCAAACTGGGTTTTACGAGCATGATGTTCCCAGAAGAATACGGTGGACAAGGCTTCGGACTACTTGAAACCTGCATAGCAATTGAGGAAATGTGCCGCGGAGACTCATCGCTTGGCGTTGCCATCTCAAGCGGAAACTTCGGCAGCGAACTCGTCATGACTCACGGAAGCAAAGAGCAGAAGGAAAAGTATCTGCCTCCGATATGCAGAGGCGACTTCATGTCTGCAGCGGCGTTCACCGAACCGAACGTCAGCGGAAGCGACATAAACCACATGGAAACCACAGCCACCAAGTATGGAAACGAATGGTGGATAAACGGACCGAAAACCTTCATCACAAACGCCACGGTTGCAGATTTCATAGTCGTTCTTACACAAACAGACACTAAGATCAGGCCTACACACCGTGGCGAAACACTGTTTGTTGTTGACAAGGGAACACCCGGCCTTGAAGCCACGAAACTGCATAACAAGATGGGAATCAGAGCATCCATAACCGGGGAGCTAAACTTCAGCAACGTCAAAGTGACAGACTGGAACATAATAGGAGAACTGAACAAGGGATTCTACTATTCCATGGAGTTCTTCGACAAGACCAGAGTGGGCGTTGCTGCACAAGCCGTTGGCATGGCGCAGGGAGCATGGGAAATCGCCTTCAAGTACGCTAAACAGCGAGAAGCTTTCGGTATGCCCATAATGCAGCACGAGGCAATAGGAGTCACCTTAGCAGAAATGGCAACAAAGATCGAAGCTGCAAGGTTACTCACCTACAAGGCTGCAGTTTCGGTTGACGAAGGAAAACTAGATGCTATGGCAACGGCTATGGCCAAGTACTACGCAAGCCACGTTGCAATGGAAGCTACGGACTCCGCAATTCAAACCTTGGGAGGCTATGGATACTTCGGTGAATACCGCGTTGAAAAATACCACAGAGACGCAAAAATAACTGAAATTTACGAGGGCACAAGCGAGATCCAAAAGCTGCAAGTACTCAAGTATCTTCTGAGCAAGTATTAGAGGGTTAAGTGAAAAAATCATATATGCAAATGAAACAAACAAGGAAATAGGTGAAAAGTGTGAGCAAAGCATACGAGACCCTCAAAATAGAAAGAGAAGAAAGCACACTGTGGATCATACTGAACAGACCTCAACGCCTCAACGCCTTCAACGCTGTCATGATCGAAGAGCTCTTGGACATGCTCAACACGGCAGAAAGCGATCCAAGCATCAAATGCGTCGTGATAACGGGCGAAGGCGACCGCGCCTTCAGCGCGGGCGCAGACTTAACCATGATGAAAGGAACTCCTGTCTACGCCGAAGAAGCTGCGAGGAAAGGGCAGAAGACTTTTGGAAAGGTTGAAGAAATGTCCAAACCAGTCATCGCTGCTATAAACGGTTACGCTCTTGGCGGTGGCCTCGAACTTGCAATGGCGTGCGACCTCAGGATAGCGGCCGAACATGCCGAGCTTGGAAATACAGAGATCAGGTCTGGGCTTGATCCCCGGATGGGGTGGAACGCAGAGACTCGTCAGGATAGTGGGTCTAGCGAGGGCTAAAGAAATGGTGATGCTTGGAAACAGGATCAAAGCCGATGAAGCACTGAGAATAGGTCTAGTGCACAAGGTTGTCCACTACGAGAAGCTTAAAGACGAGGTCAGGGCAACAGCTAAGGAGCTTGCTGAAAGACCCCCGATAGCCATGAAATATGTGAAGCACGCAATGAACTTTGGAACGCAAGTGCCTCTGGAAGCTGGGTTGCGACTGGAAGCAGCACTGTTCGCCTTGTCATCCTCAACCGAAGATCTCAAAGAAGGCGTAGAAGCTTTCTTCTCCAAACGAAAGGCCGAGTTCAAAGGCAAATAGCTTAAACATCCTTTTTCTTTCACTTTTGTGCATCGAGTTAGCAAGAAGGGTGTGTTTGGAATGAAAAATGTGGCTGTCATAGGAATTGGCAACTCAAAGTTTGGAGCAAGAAACGATGTGACCATTTCCGAGCTTGCTTTTGAAGCTGTAAGGCCGTCTCTAGAAGACGCAGGCTTAGGTGCAATTGACATTCAGTTTGTCGCTCTTGGGTCTGTTGGGGCAGGAGCTTGGTATGAAGAGCTGCTTCCAGCAGTGGTTGTTTCAGAATACTGTGGGATGACAAAGGCAGGGCTCGTGCGATGTGAAGCAGCATGTGCAAGCGGCAGCGCAGCTTTCTTCACGGCATATTCAGCCATTGCCAGTGGCCAGGCAGATATAGCGGTGGCGATGGGCGTCGAGAAGATGAGGGAAATCGACTCCGCAACGGCCATGGAATGGATAGGTCGAGCAGGCTACTATCTCTGGGAGTTCCATAACTTCGGAGTAACCTTCCCAGCGTACTATGCATTGTATGCAAACGCCCACATGGCCAAGTACGGAACAACCGAAGAAGACTTGGCGCTTGTAGCCGTGAAAAACCACAAATACGGTTCTATGAACCCGATTGCCCACCTTCAAAACAAGATCACAGTTGACGACGTTCTAAACTCAATGGTCATCGCTTCACCCTTAAAGCTCTTCGACTGTTGCCCCTTGACGGATGGGGCGGCAGCGCTTGTTCTTGCGTCTGAAGAAAAAGTCAAAGAATTGAAAGTTGACACGCCAATATGGGTCGCCGGAATCGGCTATTCTTCAGGAACCGCAAACCTTAGCAAACGATCAAACTTCGTCGGTTTGGAAGCAAGCGTACTAGCTTCACAAAGAGCTTACAAAGCCGCAGGCATAACACCAACCCAGGTTGACTTCGCAGATGTGCACGACTGTTTCACCATTGCAGAAATAATGGCATATGAGGACATTGGATTCTGTGCAAAAGGCGAAGGAGTAAAGCTTTTGCGAGACGGACAGACTGAAATCGGCGGAAAAATCCCTGTGAACATGGACGGCGGGCTGAAATCTAAAGGTCATCCCATCGGCACAACAGGTTGCTCAATGATGTACGAGCTTACAAAACAGTTGAGAGGAGAAGCTGAAAAAGGCAGGCAGGTGCCGCTGAAAAACAACATCGGCCTTGCACACAACGTAGGCGGAACCGGACACTACTGCTACGTGACTATCCTGCGGAGGTGAACAGAATGTCCTCGATGCCATCGATAAAATCAAGGGAAATAAAGATTGTTCATGAGATACCGATAAGCAAGAATCTGAAGTTTTACGAGGGCCTAAGAGAGGGAAAAGTCTACGCGACCAGATGCAAAAACTGCAGAAAAATCTATTTCCCGCCAAACGTCGACTGCGCTGAATGCTTATCTACGGGTCTAGAGTGGGTTGAGCTTAGCAACGAAGCAGAAATTGAAACATTCACATATGTAGTGGTAAGACCGACCACTTTCCAGCAAAACAAGCCGTACACCGTCGCTATCGGAAGGTTGAAGGAAGGTGTGAAAGTGCTTGCGTGGCTAACAGGATTCAAGCTTTCAGAAGTAAAAGTTGGCATGAGAGCAAAACTAGCGGCCAAAGTCACAACCGAAGGAAACGTAACCTACGAGTTTGTGCCTCTTCAACCGAGATAACCGTTGCACTTGAGACTTCCAGCTTCCACGTTTCTTATCCACTCCAATGTCTTGGCTACCAATTCATCCTCTTTACCTTCATAACCGTGATTCGCCCCTTTTATCACTAAGAGCGCCTTAGGATCCTGCGCACATGAATAAACCTCTTGAGCCTCATCTAAGCCGTGAATGTTGTCCGCATCGCCAATGACAATCAGCACAGGCAAATTCTTCAGCTTCTGAATCACCTCACACTCATCTAGTTTCATGAGTTTTCCACGGACATCTCTCAAACGCAGATCTATTCCGAAAACTTCCATCTTAAATACTCGTGAAACGTTGAAAACTCGGTCAAGCTGAGAGAAGAGAAGAAACGCGTAAAGACCCCCTCTGCCTCTTGTGCGTCTTATGAACTTCTTAACATTGTAATCGTGGTTCTTGGGCGGAGACCACAATGCGAGTCCCTTGATTCGCGCATCGTTCTGAACAGCGTAGAGCGACACTGCCGCGCCCAAGCTGTGCCCAACGACAAAGATGCTGTTAGGTAAAACTTCTTTTTTCGAGGCTAGATAACTCAAAGCGCATTTCACGTCCTGCTGCTCTCCCAAACCGTAATCAAACTGCCCAGTGCTCTTCCCGACTCCGCGAAAATCGAAATTCAGAGATACAAACCCAGCTTGACAAGCAGCCTCAGCTAAGCGAGTGTAGATGCCGAGGCCGTGATAGCCTCGCGCATCCATGAAGTGGCAAACAAGCACGGCAGGAGCTGGAACAATGTCAGGAATGTGCAATTGAGCGTATAGCCTCGCGTTTTGACACAATATTGATACTTGCTCGGTCTGCACACACTTTCCTTCCGCAGGATTGTCTCTGTGAGCTTAGATATTTCACGCACTTTCCCTTTTTTCCTTTTCCATGTTTATCCTTGCGCACGGCTTGAGCGATCTTGAGCACTCGCGGTGAAGGGTGTTCAGCTCAAACCCCTGTATCATCGGGGAGTGTACCTAGGCAAAACGGCAAATGTCTCATTGTGCAGGCCGTACGCTTGGCTCAGTTTAAGCTCATTGTGGGTTAGTCTTGCCACATTCGTGCTAAGATTAATTGTTAAGGTCTATTCTTACTTTAGATAACATGGATAACCCAACCATCCCGTCAGTCTCCTCTTCAGAAATGAAGGCCATGGGAAAAGGTGTAATAGTGATAAGCCAGTCGTGGAAAATATTATTACTTCCTAACGTAGCCAATATGTAAGGGTGGGGCTAGTTATGTCCGCAAAGAAAAAGAAGGAAAGAGAAAAGCCAATCAGAGAAGAACCGGCTGAGAAGCCATGGTTCAAGTTTTGGCCTGAGGGAGTTCGGAAGCACATAGATTTTCCCGAGATTCCGCTTCACGGCCTGCTTGCCGAGACAGCCGGAAAATTCCCCGAGCACACAGCCATAGTTTATTTCAACAAGACCATGACTTACCGAGATCTCAAACAATTTTCAGACAGGTTTGCGACCGCGCTGGACGGTTTAGGCGTGAAGAAGGGCGACAAGGTTGCCATTTTCTTGCCGAACATACCTCAATTCATCATCTCCTATTACGGCATCTCAGAAATCGGGGCTATCGAGACCGCCATAAGCCCGTTATACAAAGAGCGAGAAGTGGAACATCAGCTGAACGATTCTGAAGCAGAAACAGTAGTAGTCCTAGATGCACTCTACCCAATGTTAGAAAAAGGTTTGGCAAGCACCAAGGTCAAAAGAGTGATTGTAACAAGTTTCAAAGAGTACATGCCTGCGGGCACAGCTTTTCTGGGGTCGCTACTAAAGAAGATTCCTTCACACAGGGTTGAACGTGGACCTAATATTTACTTCTTCCAGGAATTGTTGAGCAAGTATGATGCAAACCCGCCGAAGGTCGACATCAACCCGAAGGAGGACCTCGCAGTCCTTCAATACACCGGCGGAACCACTGGTATCCCGAAGGGAGCAATGCTAACTCACATGAACCTTGTGTCGAACGCGCTGTGCTGTGTCGAGTGGCTTAGGGGAACAAGGGGCGAGGACACCTACTTGGTCGTCGTGCCATTGTTTCACATCTATGGAATGACAACTAGCATGAACACTCCAATCTGTATGGCGGGAAGAATGGTCTTGCTTCCAGGCCATGATGCAACAAGCACGTTCCAAGCAATCCAACGGCACAAGGTTACAGTCTTCTGTGGAGCACCAACGATGTACTCAATGCTTCTTGCTCATCCAGACTGCAAGAAGTATGATTTGGGGTCAATACGGTTCTGCATTTCAGGCTCGGCTCCGCTTCCCCCTGAGGTCCAGAAGAATTGGATGGAAGCGACAGGTGGCGTTCTCGTTGAAGGCTACGGACTGACAGAATCCTCGCCAGTCACGCATTGCAACCCACTAGATAAATCAATGAAAACCGTAAAAGTAGGTTCAATAGGCTTGCCATGGCCGGATACGGAGGCGAAGGTGATGGACATAGAAACGGGAGAAAAAGAGCTTAGTCCAAGCGAAACTGGGGAACTGGTGGTTAAGGGTCCGCAGGTCATGAAGGGTTACTGGAAAATGCCTGAAGAAACTGCTGCCGTCCTTCGAAACGGATGGCTCTACACAGGCGACGTAGGAAATGTGGATGAAGATGGCTACTTCTACATAACCGATCGCAAGAAGGCCCTGATCAAGTACAAGGGCTACAGCGTCTACCCAAGAGAGGTTGAAGACGTAATCTATGAGCATCCTGCAGTGAAACTCTGCGCAGTCGTAGGCAAACCAGACCCTGTTGCTGGCGAGATCCCGAAAGCCTTCGTCGTGCTGAAAGAGGGAAAAACTGCAACAGCAGAAGAGATCAAGGAGTTCGTCAACAGCAAAGTGGCATCATACAAGGCTGTCAGAGAGGTTGAATTCAGAACCGAGCTGCCAATGACCCTCGTTGGCAAAGTGCTTAGAAGGGTACTTCAAGAAGAGGAAAAGAAGAAACTTGAGAAAACCTGAAAGCCCGTGCTAGCTCAGCTCTGCTATACTGGCTCATTGATTTTCTTTCCTGTTTTCTTTGTCCATTCAGCGATGGGCACTGCAAATTGTTTCTCCACTTCAGGTCTGTGAATGCTGTTGTACGTGCAGAAGCACCGTATTTTCCCGTCAGGAGTTACATAGTGGATCCCGCATTTCTGGACGCGGTCCAGGTCAATGTTCCACACGTCTTGAAAATGCATTATTCCGATCATGACGATGCGCCGCATCAATTCTCCCAATGCCTTGTAACTTCCTTTCGTCACAACATTCCTGATCAAACCTCTGACAAAGTCAGATCTGGCCATGGGTAGCAACTTGACCATCTTCATCTTAGCCATCGTCTTCTTGCCCTTAGCTCCAGAATAGTAAACATCCCAGAACACGTCGGCAAACTTGTCAACATCCACGTAATGCATGATAGGCTTGTAAGAGCCGTCCTTGTCCACGACCAAGAATGTTGCCGCTCCGCACATAGGATGCATCGTAAACTCTGGATAAGGCCTGTTTTTCACTTGGCCCATTCCCTTGGAGATTGGGACAGGCCAGTTCACCGGTCTCCAATCAAAACGACCTACTTCACCTTTCGTCTGCTTCTCAATCTCGTTAATGGTGTCAGGAATCGTTATCCTCATCTTTCGCATTTCCTCTTTCCTAGCCTTTCCTGCCATCGAAACAGGCTGAATGTTGACGCACCTGACAACATCATGGTTCTTGACGGCGAAATCGATGATCTCGCCAATGTCCTTGTCGTTCACGCCTTTCGCATAAGTAACAACCAGGACAATAGAGTGTAACCCGATTTTCCGGGCGTTCTCTAGGACCTTCAGCTTTATCGGAATCATGTCACCTCTAGCCCGAGTTTTCTTGTAAATGTCCTCCCTTAACCCGTCAAACTGAAGGTACAGCGTACTCAACCCGGCGTCGAGCAACTTCTTGAAATAGTCAACGTCTTCTGCGATGCGGATACCGTTTGTGTTGACTTCAACGTGATCTATTCCGGCCTTCTGAGCCTCCCGAATCAAGTCGGGCAAATCATTCCTCAAAGTTGGCTCCCCGCCGCTGAACTGCAGAGCGTTACACGCCCAAGGGCTGTTGGCTCTAAGCAGCTTGATCATGTCCACGATCTGGTCGTACGAAGGCTCATAAACGTAGTTTGTCACCCCAACATAGGCAAAACAGACCGGGCAAGCCATGTTGCACCTGTTCGTTACGTCTATGATGCCCAAGATCGTTGGCGTTTTGTGCTGAGGGCAGATTCCGCAGTCAAACGGGCATCCTTTGGCTGTCTTGGTGTGCGGGTTTTCCAGGCCGCCACCCCAGTACCGCGCGTTGTACCAATTGTCATAAAAATACTTGAACAGTTCAGCGTCTCCCCAGTAAACGTCCTCAAACTTTCCATGCTCAGGGCAGGTCTTCTCGAGGTAGATGACTCCGCCTTCCTCGTAAATCCTCATTGAAATCCTCTGGAGACACTCTGGACACAAGTTTGTTGAGATAGTCTCAAACTTCTCAGATCCCTGAGTGTTCATCATGTGATCTCTCCTTCAAATTTCGACTAGTACGTAAGCATGCAAGCCGTTTATAAAGCATGAAGTGAGCGATTACACACCTAGTGAGAGCCAGCGAACTAGGAAAGAGTCTGAGATGAACCACCAGTCTGCGAGGAGCTATTCTTGGGCTCTCCCAGCATCAAATAAAAGGGCAAAGACGCAACAAACAGTAACGCTGCGACCCCACACGACACTATCGCGTCAGAATTGGTGGAATTCCAGACATAACTTCCAGCGCTAGGTCCGATTGTCAAACCGACTCCGTTGAGCGTCTGAGTCAATCCCGAGGCACTTGCCCGTCTATGCTCTGGAACTAGATCCATGAGCCATGCTGAAATCGCAGGTGAGCTAATGTTTCCAACGGCGCTTATTCCTCCCATTATCAAGGAAAAGTCCAGAAGTGATGTGCTGAAACCCAAGAGCACGGCCAAAGGGGCACCCAAAAAACTGAACAACACGAGAGGTTTTCTTCCAAACTTGTCGGCAAGTTTCCCGCCTGGGAGTTGGACAAGCCCCGTAACAAGGCTGGATGACAACGACAAGACTAGACCGTACTCTGCAGGAGCAGCCTCAAGCTTGAACAGAAGCATGCCATTCAACACTGGATTGATGAAACCATTCAACAGACCATTCAGAAGATTTGTTATGCTGAAGATGAAGATCACACGTCTAAAAGGTAAGCTCAGTTTTGAGCTGGCTTTTTCCACTTCTCCGCCGTTTTTCTCAATTTTCTGCCTCTCGACTTTTTTTCCTTTCAGAAATGAGGCCAAGAACAAACCGATGATGCTTACGAGCACTGCAACGATGAAGGGCGTCTGCAACTTCACAAACTGGGCTGTGAATCCAGCCAGCAATGGCCCAGCTATTCCAGCCGACACCCATGAAAGGTTGAACACGCCATACGCCATCCCTCTAGATGACTGTTCACTGCAGTCAGCAACTAAGGCCGAAATGGCCGGACTGGAGAATCCAGCTGCAAAAAATTCGACAAAGTTGGCGGCGAACAGAAAGTACAGGTTCGGAGCAATAACAAACATTCCGCATCCAGCGGCCAGAACTCCGAAGGACATGATCACATGTTCTTTTGCCCAATGAATCTGCTGCAAAGCCTCCGACAAAATATCCCACAGTGGTCGCCGCAAATCCAAGCGAAAGCATTATGCCCAAAGCTTCCATGGTTGCCGTTTCAAAACCTCCCACGAACAATTTCGTCAAATAGGCCCTCGGTGTAGGAATCAAATTGGTAGAAAAAGTGAACAGAAAGTTCACAGTCCATAAAATCAGAAAAACCCGAGACCTATAGTCAAAACCGCCGTTCAAATCATGCAAGCTCCTTGGATATTTCCATTGCTTCTGTTTGCCTAAAGACGAAGCACTGACTGTTTTTCATTTCTAAGCCTTCGCTTTGCAATGAACGAATATAATCCTAAAAAAGGAAACTCACCCGGCGTAATCACAACTTGTTATTGAAGTTGTCTTGTCAAAAT
Organism: Candidatus Bathyarchaeota archaeon; assembly: GCA_963707955.1. Taxonomy (GTDB): domain Archaea; phylum Thermoproteota; class Bathyarchaeia; order Bathyarchaeales; family Bathycorpusculaceae; genus DASPPK01. The sequence continues at coordinate 2,170,992 of OY970176.1, forward strand.
GTATATGAACGGTAGTCTCGCAATAGACTGAAGAGATGTGCCATAGTGCGGCTGAGGGTTAAAGTTACAGGCATCGTTCAAGGCGTAGGTTTCCGCCCCTTCATCTACCGAACAGCAGTTCATCACGGCCTCACCGGATACGTTAGAAACCGAGGTGACGCTGGCGTAGAAATATTCCTAGAAGGCAAAGAACAGGACATCAACGACTTCTTAACAAATCTGAACGTGAAGAAGCCACCTCTCGCCCAAATCCATGAAATCGTAACAACGAAAATCGAAGGCAACAACGAATACCTGGGATTTACAGTCAAGAAAAGCTCTAACGAAACTGAACTTTCGGGTTCAGTCATACCGCCTGACGTAGCAATCTGTGACGACTGCCTGGGAGAGCTTCGAAACCCCGAAGACCCAAGATTCGATTACTTCTTTATCACGTGCACCAACTGCGGTCCAAGGTTCACGATAATCGAAAAACTGCCGTACGATCGAGAGAACACAACGATGCGCGAGTTTCCTATGTGCGGCTTTTGCCTGAAAGAATACAATGACCCGCTGAACAGGAGGTTTCACGCCCAAACCATAGCGTGTCCCGAATGCGGACCTAGAGCCTACCTAACGACACGGAACGGTAAATTCGTTGAACACAAGGACCCAGTCCGCGAAGCAGGCAGACTCTTGTCTGAGGGCAACGTCCTGGCAATCAAAGGTTATGGTGGCTTCCACGTTGCAGCGTCGACAACCGAAGACAAACCCTTGGCCAGGCTTAGAGTGGTAAAGCATAGAAGTCAAAAACCCTTCGCCATAATGGCGAGAAGCTTAGACGCAATAAAAACCTTTGCCGAAGTAAGCAAGAAAGAAGCCGAACTCCTAACATCGTACTCCCGTCCAATAGTGCTTCTCAACAAGAAAAATGATTTCCATCTTTCTGACATGGTTGCTCCTGGACTGCACAACGTCGGCGTGATGCTGCCCTACACGGGCCTTCACTACATGCTTTTCGATAACGTGAAAGATTTTGCGTTCGTGATGACAAGCGCGAACCCACCTAACCAACCTATGATCAAAGACAATGAAGAAGCCCTGAAAGGTCTATGCGGCACAGTCGACTATTTCCTGTTTCACAACCGACAGATAGCCCACAGATGCGACGACTCAGTACTGCGTACCCACGGTCAAAACACTGTTTTCATAAGACGCTCAAGAGGCTACGCCCCAGTTCCCTTAATGCTAAAAGAAAAAGCAAAGCACTGCGTGCTGGCGTTGGGCGGAGAACTGAGCAACACCGCATGCGTGCTCAACGGGAACAAAGCTTTCATTTCACAACACATAGGCGATGTGGAAAACGTGGAAACAAGACACTTCCTAGAGACAGCGGCCGAACATTTGATCCGCCTCACGAACAGCAAAGTCGATACTGTTGCCTGTGACTTGCACCCAAAGTTCACGACGACTACCCTTGCTCACGGATTAGCTGCGGAAAAGGGTTGGAGGCTGCTTCAGGTTCAGCATCACCACTCTCACATCGCCGCATTGATGGTTGAACGCAACGTAGAGGAAATGGTGGGCGTATGCTGTGACGGATACGGATACGGTTCCGACGGCGAAGCATGGGGAGGCGAGATCCTGCTGTGCACCAAAGAAGCCCCAGGGTTCAAACGTCTAGCCCACCTTGAAAAACAACCCCTAATCGGAGGAGACTTAGCCACTCATTACCCGCTGAGAGTTGCTGCAGGAATACTCCATGGCAAAGCGCATATTGAAGATTGGCTCCTACAGCGCAAGCAGCACTTCCCACACGGAGAAAAGGAAATAGAAATAATCCTTCAACAACTCAAGAATCGAAAAGGTATAATCGAAACCACGAGCTGTGGCCGAGTGCTAGATGCTGTCTCAGCCGTCCTCGGCATATGCCACGAGCGCACTTATGAAGCAGAACCGTCCATGAAACTTGAGTCCGCTGCAATGAAAGGGAAAGACGTGTTAAACCTGAACCCAATAATTGAAGGCGACACCCTGAACACGACACAAATTCTTGAGGAGATATTCGAAAACATAAGAAAACATTCCAGACGAGATTTGGCTTACTCCACACACGCCTACATAGCGAAAGGCTTGGCCGCGCTCGCTATAAAACAGGCAGACGAGAACGACGTGAAAACTATAGGTTTTTCAGGGGGAGTCGCATGCAACCAGATATTGACGAGGGCGATGCGAAAACAAGTCGAAGATGCACACTTGCTTTTTCTTGTACATGAAATCGTTCCTCCAGGCGACGGGGGCCTGTCTTTCGGTCAAGCCGCTGTATCTAGCTTTTTTCAACCATGAACCACAACCGATGGCGCATAGACAGAACCGAAGATCGCGAACAACTACACCCAGACTCGCGTGTACCTTGGAAGGTTTCCGCATTGGCAATCACGTCAGTAACGTTGACCCTCTTTGTGGGAACGATTTTCACCTCACAAAGAATAGACTTAAAGGTAGAAAATCCTTCTCCAATGTCACTAACTTTATCAGCCTGCTTCTTCCAACATCCATTGGAACAAAAGTCTGAGAATCAAGATATGTGTTTGGCCATACCAGCTAAGGTTGTAAGCCGCAAAGAAGACAAAGCCGAAGTTGACTTTGGTGAAGGAGTTCTGAGGGAAGTCAACGTTACCCTGGTAGAAGCAAAAGTAGGTGACTACGTTTTGGTACATGCTGGCTATGCAATTCAGGTTTTGGATGAGAAAGAGGCTTTGGAGACACTGCGCCTGTGGAATGAGATTCTTGGAGCCGAAGCCGCGACTGGGCGACGATGAGAAGCAAGTTGGAAAGACAATGGCTCAAAAGTCAAGATTCAGGGATCCAGAACTTGCGAAACTAGTTTCAGAAAAGATAAGTGAAATCGCGCCAAAAAAAGACGTAGTCAAAATCTGCCACGTCTGCGGTACACATGAGTGGACAATTACTCACTACGGACTGCGGAGTCTCCTACCCAAAAACGTGGAAGTCATAGCTGGTCCAGGCTGTCCGGTTTGCATCGTTCCAGCTTCAGAGATAGATGAAGCAATCCAGCTGGCCTTGAAAGGAATAGTTATCGCATGCTTCGGTGACCTTTTCCGTGTTCCAGGCTCAAACATGTCGCTTCTGGATGCCAAAGCGAGAGGTGCAGACGTTCGAGTGGTTTACGGCGTCGGCGACGCAGTGCAGATGGCTAGAAACGAGCCTGACAAGGAGTTTGTGTTTTTTGCCGTAGGTTTTGAAACCACGTCCCCATCCACAGCGGTCGAAATAGCTGGAAAACCCCTGAAAAACATCAGCTTCTTGATTTCTCACCGCACAATCCCGCCGGCCATGAAATTACTGGTCGAAATGAAAGACCTGAGCCTGAACGGTTTCATCGCCCCAGGCCACGTCAGCACGATAATCGGACTGAAACCTTACGAGATTTTCCCAGAAGACTATGCTATGCCTGTTGTGGTTGCTGGGTTTGAACCCTTAGACCTCATGTTTGGAGTGTACATGGTGCTAAAACAGTTGGACGAAGGCAAGCCGAAGCTGGAAAACGAGTACCTGCGGGCTGTGAACAGAGAAGGAAACGTAAGAGCGCAGGAAGCAATGCGCAAGGTTTTCTCCATAGTGGACGGCGCATGGCGGGGACTCGGCACAATTCCCCTTTCTAAGTATACACTCAAAAACGAATATTCGAAGTATGACGCGCACCTGAAGTATGGCGTGCGCGTGGAGAAGGGCGTTGACGTGCAGCACGGCTGCAGATGCCACCTCGTCGTGATCGGAAAGATAAAGCCGACTGAATGTCCACTGTTCATGAAGGCTTGCACTCCTCAAAGACCCGTGGGCGCCTGCATGGTTAGCGTCGAGGGAACGTGCAGGATATGGGCGAGAGCAGAACACTGATCTCCCAGCGCGCGCGCTGATAGGAGCTGTCTTGACAATTGTCTTAGTCGGTTTCATACTCCTCTGGGTTGCCATGATACTGCTGGCGGTTGCATTCTTCTCGATCAGAACTCAGACCTGCGTAGCCACCTCCACCCCCACCGACTCAAACCCAACGCTAAACAACCTATTGACCTATCTTTTCCCCATTTTTAAAACGCGACTTATGTATACGTTTCACACTAACATATTCTGGGGACAGGGTCTCCCACAGGGCGGGGTATGATTCTCTTGCCTCCGACTGCTGTCTGCATTGCCACGCCTTTTATGTCGGCGACGACGCTGCCAATTATCTCAGCGTCTTTTCCTTCCTCAGTTTCCTTCAACAAATGCAGGATCTCCAGGGCTTTTTCCTTCACAGCACCAATGATCATCTTTCCCTCGTTCCCAACCTCGAGCGGGTCCAACCCCAACATTTCACAGGCCACTTTCACATCTTCTCTGATGGGAACTTTGTCTTCGTCAACAAGGATGCCGACATGCGATTTTTCGCTAAATTCGTTGAGCGCGTCGGCCAAACCTCCTCTGGTCGGGTCTTTCATCGCCACCACTCCGCCCACGTCCTTGAGCATACGCTGGACCAAGCGGTTCAGTGGCTTAACATCAGACCTTATCCCGCTGCCGAAGCTCAAGCCTTCTTGAGCAGACAACACAGCCAAGCCATGGTCTCCGATTGTTCCTGACAAGATTATCTTATTGCCAGCAGCAAGGTTTCCGTCAAGAACCCAACGGGACTTGAAACCATTCCTAAACTGTTTCACAACCCTCAGGTTCTCGTCCAGCGCCGCGGTTCTTCGACCGATCCCCGAAGTGCTTATGACACAGCCCCCCAAGCTTCCCTTCTCAACAACCTTTGTGTCACCTGTAACGATGCTCACTCCAGCCTCCATGCACGCCTGCCGCATGCTGATCAAGATTCTTTCAAAATCAGCTATAGCCAATCCTTCTTCCAAGATGAAACCACAAGCCAACGCAAACGGTTCACCGCCCAGCATCGCAATGTCGTTGACTGTGCCACATACTGACAAACGTCCGATGTCGCCTCCGGGAAAGAATATCGGCTTCACAGCATGAGAATCAAGCTTGAAAACTAAACCGTCTACAACAGCAGCGTCGTCCAAGGCCTCAAGCGGCACCTCAGCACCGCTTGCACCGCCAAAGTACTTGACAACATAATTTCTGACCAAATCGTGCATGACTGTTCCGCCGGCACCATGCAACATAGTGATGTACTCATTATTGTCTGACAAGCTTCCGCCCACACTGAATTATGACTTAGGTAACCTTAAGAGCCAAACATAAACGCATCGTAGGAAACGTCATCAAATAGGGCGTTTCGGAACGGGCTAAAGAAGGTAAGGCCAAATGAAGGCGACCTTTAACGTGAAGATCATCGACATCACGGCAAGAAAGGGTACGATTAGTACCTCCACAAGTGTCTGGCTCGGATGCCCTTCAGAAAATACAGATAGAGACAAGAATATCCCCAAAAGGCCGTTCCGAGAAGGTTGCACAAGAAGCTACTGATCGTTGATGGAGCAGTTGTCGCCACGATGGAGTATGGAACTGCCGAATCATGCGGCTATCCATAAGTGGCGAGCATGTCATTGTCATGAATTGTGTCTCGGTTCTGAGAAAGGCAAAGATGCATGGTTTCGGGAGATTACTCGTGGAACACATGGTCAAGAGCAAGAGAAATGTGTATGGTTTCGCAACAATAGCTTTGGAAAACCATTGGGGTCCGTGGTTCACTAAAGATCAGATAGAAAGGTTAGGCTTCAGGTCAGTAGATTCGATCGATTTAGTCCACAAGACGAAACGCGGGCGGTCGCATTTTCAAGGTTCATCTCATGTGGATCCCAACAGCCGAGAGAGCCAAGGCGCCGAATTGGGACAAACAAGAACTCTTGCAGGGTGAGACTTTCTGCATGGCTCATCCGCTGTGCTGTCCCCAGAAGTGGAAAGGAAAAATCCTTGAGGCAAAACAAAAGGGTCTAGCGGGCTTAATTTGATTTTGAACCGTTTTTGTTAAAGGAAAACCATATAAATCACCATACCGCTGTTCAATTGCACAACTGGAGAGAATATGAAGTGCCAAAATGGGGATACTCGATAGCAGAAGAAGAGCTGGATCCCGAGAAGACGGTAAAAGCAAGCGCACGAGAGATCAGAGTATCCCACAAATCGGCCCGCGAAGTATGTAGGACAATCAAGGGAATGATGCTGACTCAGGCCAAGCAGTACCTCAGAGATGTTATTGCCAAGAAGAAGCCTGTTCCCTACAGGAGGTTCACGAAGAAACTGGGTCACCGCCACGGCTTGGAAAAAGCTTTTGCAGGCAGGTACCCCGTGAAAACAGCATCACAAATTCTCAAGTTACTTGAAGGGGCTGAGGCAAATGCCGAAAACAAGGGACTAGACACGGACAGGTTGCGCATCATCCATGCAGCTACAAGTCAAGGGATGAAAGTGAAGCGGTTTCAGCCAAGAGCCCAGGGAAGAACGACGCCAGACTTTGACACTCCATCACACGTTGAAATAGCCCTTGAAGAGCAAGCGGAGAGGAGAGAAGAAGCCTAGTGTCCGTTGTCAAACACTTTATAACAGAGTCTATAAAGAAAACAGAAATCGACGAGTACCTGCAGAAGAAACTCGACAGAGCAGGATACGGCGGCGTAACAATATCCAAGACTCCGCTTGGAACCCACATAGTTATTTACGCAATGCGCCCGGGCCTTGTTATAGGCAGAGGTGGAGAAACAATAAGAGAGCTTGCATCTTTCTTGGAAGAGAAGTTCAACGTTTCAAACCCGCAGATTTCTGTGTCTGAGATCGAGGTTCCTGAGTTAAATGCTTACGTTGTTGCTTCTCGCGTCGCCTCAGCCTTGCAGAGGGGCGTGCACTTTAGACGCGCCGGTTTCTGGTCTCTGAACCAGGTCATGGAAGCAGGAGCCCTTGGCGCAGAGATAGTAATCAGCGGCAAACTTAGGACCGAAAGAGCGAGATTTGAAAAATTCCGAGCTGGCTATCTGGTGAAGTGCGGAGAACCGTCGCTGAAGTACATGCAGAGGGCGGAGGTTCATGTTCAACTGAAACCAGGCGTGTTCGGCGTGAGAGTCAGAATAATGCCTCCAGATGCAGTGTTTCCGGATAAGCTTCACATAATTGAAAATCTCCCACCAGAAGAGGAAACGACAGAAAAAGAGGGCGAGCAGGAAACCGAGGTTGAAGAAGCGAAACCTGAAGAGGCGAAGACTGAAGAAGCAGGGGCCGAAGAAGCAGGGGCGAGAGAGGTAGGAGAAGAAGGGGAGGCAGTTGAATAATGCCTTTGATCCGAGTCAAAGAAATACGGGACATGTCCTCAGAAGGCAGGTCTAAGAGACTTGGTGAGTTCAGGACAGAGCTTCTTAGGTTGAGAATTATGATCATGGCGGGTGGCACGATCGAAAACCCCGCCCGAGTGAAAGAATTGCGCAAAGCGATTGCTAAGATACTCACGATAGAACAAGAACAAAAGCTTGGGATAAGAAAAACAGAGCCTGAGAGGAAGAAAAAGAAATGAAGGTGGCGCCAGATATCATCCGATGCGAGTTCATCGGAACTGAAGCCGGGGTTAGCAAGAGCAGCCATAACGGATACGTCGGAATATCTGGCTACGTAATTGACGAAACCCGGAACACCTTCACGATCGCGTGTCATGGAAAAAGAAAGGCTGTTCCAAAAGGCTCAAGCACCTTCAGATTTGAGTTTCCTGACGGTACGGTTGTTGAAATCGAAGGAAGAATCCTTGTCGGAAGACCTGAGGACCGGTTGAAGAAACGCGTTAGGAGACTATGGTAATGTCACTGACTTTTAAGAAGCCTAAGAAGACCTGCGACGACATAAACTGTCCGTTCCATGGAGAACTGCCGATAAGAGGCCACGTTCTGGAAGGAGTCGTGGTCAGCGCAAGAATGGACAAGACAGTTGTCGTGGAACGCGATTACCTTTTATACGTGCCGAAGTTCAAGAGGTACGAAAGAAGACACAGTCGCATTCCGTCACACAAACCACCGTGCATCGACGTAAAAGAAGGAGACCACGTGATCATAGCAGAAAGCCGCCCGATAAGCAAGACAGTTGGGTTTGTGGTCGTTGAAAAAACGGAGGAGAAGTAGGGATGGCGGCAAAGGCAAAGCAAAGGGCGCTCGTCGCAAGAGGAATGATCGGGCACGGGCCCAAGCTGTCAAGAGGGCTTCAACCCCCGGCGATGTTGAGGTGCGCTGACAATACAGGGGCAAGAACGCTTCGGCTGGTTCAGGTCTTCGGCTACAAGGGCACGATTAGGCGTTACCCATCCGCGACAGTGGGAGACAAGATAACCGTTTCTGTGAGACACGGGACTCCGGATATGAGGAAGAAGATCTTCCAAGCAGTGATTGTGAGACAGAGGAAGCCATTCCGAAGGGTTGACGGTGTCTGGGTCCAGTTTGAAGATAATGCAGCGGTTATAATAACTCCTGAGGGGGAAATGAAAGGTTCAGAGATTCGCGGTCCCGTAGCAAAAGAGGCTGCTGAGAGGTGGCCACGGATTGCCAGCGCCTCCAGCATAATAGCCTAGGAGCGTAGAACATGCAGGCACCAAAACCATTGACAAAACCAACAAAGCAAAGAAAAATGCTATACGACGCGCCGGCTCACGTACGGCACAGGTTTCTTGCGGCGCATCTTTCCAAGGGCCTCAGGGCTTCACATGACGTGAAGAGCCTTCCAGTGAGGAGCGGAGACACAGTTCGCGTTATGAGAGGAGACCATCGAGGAGTCGAAGGAAAGGTCACTCGCGTCGACTTGGCAAAATACAGGGTCTACGTTGAAGGGTTGACACGCGAAAAAGTTGACGGAACAACAGTGTTCCTTCCAGTGCACCCGTCTAAAGTTGTAATCACAGGTCTGAACCTCGACGACAAGTGGCGAAAGAAAATCTTAGAGAGAAAGAAGGAAAGACGAAAGAAGCCAGAAAAGGCCGTGGAGAAGCCAGAGGTTAGACCTGTAGAAAAGCCGAAAGAAGTTGCTGAAGTGGAGGGAGCGGTGGAAGCGGTGGAAGAGAAGCCGGCTCCTGAGGAGAAAGCTTCTAGGAAGAGAATCACGAGGACAGAGAGGAAAACACCTGCAAAGAAGGTTTCAAAAAAGACGAAGCCCGAAGCCAGAGTGACTGAAAAAGAAGAGAAGCCGAGACCAAAGAGGAGAACCAGACGCAGCCCCCGCAGGACCGCCAAGAAAACTGAAGAAGAGGGACAATGAGCATGGGCGGAAAGGAGAAATCTTCAGGACTGAAACGTAAGCCGGCCCCAAGATTCTGGCCGATTCACAGGAAAGAGTTTGTATGGGCCGTGAAGCCCGCGTCAGGGCCTCACTCACTCGAAGAATGCATGCCCCTAGCAATTGTTTTGCGTGATGTCCTAGGATTCGCCGAAACGAGGAAAGAGGCGAAGACGATTGTCGCTCAAGGGAAGGTCTACGTAGACGGAAAAGTAAGGCGAAGAGACGATTTCCCCGTCGGCCTGATGGACGTTATTTCAGTACCTGAAATGGGCAAGAGCTTCTGCACTCTGCCTTCTTATAAAGGCCTGATCCTGAACCCGATCAGCGATGAAGAGGCGAAGTTCAAGCTTTTCAGGATAGAAGACAAAACGGTTGTCAAAAGAGGGCAGGTGCAGCTTCACCTTCATGATGGCTCAAACCTGATGATCCAAGTTGCTGACCAAAAAAACCCGAAGGAAGACGTTTTCGGTGCACTTGACACGCTGAAGTTGAGCCTTCCAGAGAAGCAGATACTTGAACACACAAGGATGAAAGAAAAAGCGTACGCGATCATAACTGGTGGAAAAAACGTTGGAAAGTTCGGGAGAATAGTTGAGATCGAAAAGGCAGAAGGAAAAAAGCGCAGGAATGCACTGGTGACGATCGAGAATGAGAAAGGGGCGCGCTACCAAACAACGCTGGATTTCGTCTTTGCGGTAGGGGAGGCACAGCCTCTCGTCTCGTTGCCGGAGGCAGACTGACTTGTCCGAAGACCAGATCCGCAAGAAATGGGAAACGCAGCCAATGCTCAGACCAAGGATAGAAAAAGTCGTGGTCAACATCAGCGTTGGAAAGTCTGGTGAACCTCTGGAGAAAGCCGCAAGAGTCTTGAAGGAAATAACGGGTCAAACTCCGTGCAAGAGAAGGGCGAAGGACACTGTAAGAGATTTTGGCATCAGAAAAGGAGAATCGATAGCTTGCATCGCAACGCTGAGAAAAGAAAAAGCGATTGAATTCTTGAACAAGGTTCTGCCGGTCGTTGACAAGAGGCTTTCCAGCAAGAGTTTCGACAGACAGGGCAACTTTTCCTTCGGCTTAAAAGAACACATTGAGCTGCCAGGAGTAAAATACGACCCCGACGTCGGAATATTCGGTATGGACATATGCGTGTCGGTCATTCGGCCAGGCTACCGGGTTAAGACAAGAAGGAAAGAAAGGAGCAAGATTGGCACCAGGCACGTTCTGACACCCGAGGACTCTATCGTGTTCGTCAAGGACACCTTGGGTGTGGAAATCACTGAATAGGTGGACGGCAAATGGGAAAACAGAAACCTAAGAAGGAAAAAAAGTACGGCAAAGGTGCAAGGCCGTGCAGCAGATGCGGGTCTTATGGTCCAATCATCCGACGTTACAATTTATATCTGTGCCGGCAATGTTTTAGGGAAGTAGCCAAAAAACTCGGCTTCAAAAAATACGAGTGAATGAGGAAAAGCATGATGGACACCTTGGCAAACGGGTTGATAACAGTCATCAACAACGAAATGCGAAACAAGCACGAATGCATAATCAGCCCAGCCTCTAAGCTCTTGGGCCGAGTCCTGAGAATCATGCAACTGAACGGTTACATCGGTGAATTCGAGTTCATAGACGATGGCCGTTCTGGAAAATTCAAGGTTCAGCTGCTTGGAAGAATAAACAGGTGTGGAGCCATCAGGCCACGGTTTTCACTCAAAGCAGACCAGTTTGAAGAATGGGAAAAAGAGTTCCTCCCGTCGAGAGAGGTGGGCTTGCTCGTTGTCTCAACTCCTGCTGGCGTGCTGTCACACAAGGACGCGAAGGAAAAACGCGCTGGAGGTAAACTGCTAGCCTTCGTTTACTAAGAGATGTTCAAAAATGCGAGCCCCAGAAAAGTCCGAAACCATTCAAGTCCCAGAGGATGTTGAAGTAGGCCTTGAAGGAAGAAGAATCACAGTGAAAGGTTCGAAAGGAACATTGACACGTGACTTTTCTCACGAGCCTGTTTCAATCGAACTTGACGGCAAAACGGTGCGAGTGTCGGCTGAATGGCCTCGAAAAAGGGAAGCGGCACTCGTTGGCACCGTTCGTTCGCACATTCAGAACATGATCACAGGCGTCAGGAAGGGTTTTACGTACAAGCTTAAAATCGTCTTCTCACACTTCCCAGTCTCAGCCAAGCTCAAGGAAAGGACAGTTCTTATTGAAAACTTCACTGGCGAGCGAAACCCAAGAAAGGCCAAAATAATCGGCAACGTTGAAGTCAGCATCCAAGGAGAGGACATCGTCGTTCGGGGCATAAACCTGGAAGACGTGAGCCAGACGGCAGCAAACATTGAACAAGCTACGAAGGTGAGGAGAAAAGACCCGCGCATCTTCTTAGACGGGCTTTACGTTTACGAACAAGCCGAGGGGATGGAAGGATGACAGAGCCAAACGCGATCACACGTAAAAGAGCTTTGAAGCTGAGGGAGCGCCTTAAGGAAGGAAAGCCAAAGTTTGCGAGGCCAGAGAGCTGGCGATACGTGCGTCTGAAGGAAAACTGGCGCAACCCACGAGGCTTGGACAACAAGGTCAGAATGTACATCAAAGGCTGGCCTCCACCAGTGAGTTCTGGATACGGAGGGCCGCGGGTTTCCAGGGGTCTTCACCCCTCAGGCTATGAGGAGGTCCTGGTTTACAACGTTGAACAGGTCAGCAAAGTAACACCGAACACTCAGGCTCTGCGCATCGCCCACACGGTTGGCAAAAGAAAGCGGACCAAAATCCTTGCAGAAGCAACAAAAAAGAAAATAGTTGTTCTCAACCTGAGGCAGGCCAGAGAAGCAGCTGGAGAGAAGTCCGCAGAAGAGAAGGAAGAGAAAGAAGAGGAAGGAGCAAAAGAAACGCAAGGACAACCCAAAGAAGCGGAAGAAGCCCGTGCAACAGAGAAAGCGCAGCCAGAAAAAAAGACCAAGAGACGTAAAGGGAGAGCGAAGGAGCAATGACAGGCCTCCGAAATCAGCGTCGTCTTGCAGCTCAAATAATGAAGGTTGGGCGAAACCGCGTCTGGATAGACCCTGAAAGAACGGTTGACGTGGAAACCGCGATGACTCGTGACGAAATCAGAAGACTCGTCCATGAAGGCACCATAAAGTCACTGCCCGTAACGGGTGTGAGCCGCGCGAGAGCCCGAATCCTGCACGATAAGAAAAAGAAGGGAAGACGAAGAGGTCCTGGGAGCAGAACCGGCTCTGCGAAGGCAAGAGTTTCAAAGAAAGAGGCTTGGATGAGCAAGATCAGGGCTTTAAGAAAGAGGCTTCAAGAATTAAAAGCGAAAAAGGTCTTCCCTGAAAGTGCCTACCAAAAACTGTACAGGATGGCAGGCAGCGGCAGGTTTGAATCGGTTGCTGACCTGGAGCGCTACCTGAAGGCGCATGAGCTCTGGAGGAAACGTTAGTGGCGAAAAACTCACGCTACTGCACGAAATTCCGTCGCAGAAGAGAGGGAAAAACGGACTACAGGGCTAGAAAAGCCTTCATACTTTCTGGCAAGCCTAGGTTGGTGACTCGCACAAGCATCAACAACACAACTGCCCAGATAGTCGTGGCCAAGCCGAGAGGAGACCAAGTTCTCGTCTCTGCTCACAGCAGGGAATTAGCCAAGAAGTACGGATGGAAGGCCCCTCGGGGAAACATCCCAGCAGCATATCTCACCGGTTTCTTGTGCGGCCTGAAAGCCAAGGCTCACGGGATAGGAGAAGCAATCCTAGACATAGGACTCTATCCGCCTTCAAAGGGAGCAAGAGTCTTCGCCGTGCTCAGGGGAGTCCTAGACGCAAAGGTGAACGTGCCCCACAGCGAGGAAAAATTGCCTGATGAAAAGAGAATCGGAGGCGAACACATCGCCAAGTACGCAGAAGGCCTTGCGTCCAACGCTGAAGAGTATCAGACAAAGTTCTCAAAATACTTGGAGCAGAAAATTCGACCAGAAACTCTTCCCAAACACTTCGCAAAAGTCAAGTCGGACATGGTTGCAGCATTCAAAAGCAGAGGTAAGAAGAATTGACGTTCAGAGGCCGTAGGAGAGACAGTAGGAGAGACAGTAGGAGAGACAGTAGGAGAGACCGTGCGAGAGAATCGTCAGAAAGGATGGAGCAGTGGGTTCCAAAAACTCGCTTAGGAAAGATGATTCAAGAAGGCAGAATCACCTCGATCGAAGAAGTTTTTATGGCAGGTCTGCAGGTGCGCGAGTCTCAGATCATTGATGCTCTGATACCGGACCTGCAAGAAGAAGTCATAAACATAAACTTGGTTCAAAAACAGACAGATGCCGGCGAAAAATCCAGGTTCAAGGCAATAGTTGCCGTTGGAAACAGAGACGGTTACATAGGCTTGGGCTCCGGAAAAGCCAGCCAAGTGCGGAATGCCATAGAGAAAGCGGCCACAGACGCCCGGTTGAAGATCGTTCCGGTCAGACGCGGATGCGGAAGTTGGGAATGTGGGTGCGGAAGGCCACACTCGATACCCTTTCAGATTGAGGGTAAAACCGGCGGGGTGAGAGTGGTTTTTGTCCCAGGCCCCAGAGGCTTAGGTATCGTGGCAAGCGAAGTGTCAAAGGTGATACTCGGCCTATCGGGCGTGAAAGACTGTTGGACCCGAACCTACGGTTCAACAAGAACCATTCCTTCCTTTGCATACGCGGTTTTTGACGCGTTGAAGCAGACCTATGGTCTCATAACTCCGACAGACTGGGTGAGATAGTTGGCTCAAGAAACCAAGGAACGAAAGTGCATCGCAGTTGTGAGAATTCGCGGAACCGTTAGTGCTACGATGCAGGCTAGAGAAACCCTGCAGATGTTGCATTTGACGAGGAACAACTATGCCGTGCTGATCGATGACAGACCGTCATATCTTGGGATGCTGAAAGCCGCTCGGGACTACATAACGTACGGCGAAGCTTCGAAGGAAATTGTCACCATGATGATAAGGGAGAAGGGAAGAATCGCCGGTGACAAGAAACTGACGGATGAATACGCACAAAAAGCTCGTTTCAACTCGCTTGATGATCTGGCAGAAGCAACTCACACCTGCCGCATCGAATACTGGAAACTGCCCAGCATACAGCCCGTCTTCAGGCTCCACCCACCATCCAAGGGTTTCAAGGGAAAGATCAAAAGAGGATACGGCTCAGGCGGGGAGCTGGGATACCGCGGAGAGAAAATCAACGAACTCCTGAGAAGAATGCTCTAGGGCTCAGCGGCTTTTCTCGTTTTTTGCGTTTTGTTTGCGATACGTTTTATAGTTGCTTTTCAGATGCCATGTATGCGGGGGAGGACAGAGTTGAGCGCGAGATGGCGGAGAAACAAAAAAAGCTTGAGAAAATTCAACATTTTCAAGGTTTTCAACAAGGTTAAAGAGAGAAGTCCTCCTAGAACGTTTCGCGTCAAGAGTTCAACTTCCAAGCGGCGCGCAGTTGCGTCCAGATACAAGGTTGAAAAGATACCTGAGGAAAAGTTGAAGGACCCCAAGCCGCTGATCGACATCGTTGAAGAAAACGACGAGATAGCAGTTTTCGCAGAGTTCGCGGGTTTCAACAGAGAAAACCTGAGAATCAACGTTAAAAACCAGAAGCTAACCCTGTCTGCCAGGACTTCGGACCGCAAGTACTACAAAAGCTTAAATCTTCCAAAAAGAGTGATTCCCGACACTATATGCACAACGTATAAGAATGGCGTTCTCGAAATACGATTAAAAAAGGCTGTTGAAGAGAAGGCCATGAACAAAATGGCTGGTTAGACGATGCCGCACAAGCTCAGAAAGACTAGGAAGAGACGGGGTTCAAGAACTCAAGGGTGGGGTAGGGTAGGTCAGCACAGGAGAACAGGATCGAAGGGCGGACGGAACCCTGGTCGACACAAGGCGTTGTGGTCCTACATCATTAAGTACGAGCCAGATTATTATGGGAAAGACGGCTTCACTTCTGCGAAGAGTCTCAGGGAAAAAGTGAATGTAATAAACGTTGGGAGTCTCGACGGAATGGCTGAAAAGTTCGCCGTGGAGAAGGAGGAAGGCAAGTCTTTCATCGATTTGGAAAGCCTCGGTTACACGAAGCTTCTTGGCACGGGTAAGATAAGCAAGGCCCTCGTCGTGAAAGTGCCAGCGTTTTCAAAGTCCGCGGCTGAAAAAATAAAGGATGCAGGCGGGCAAGTCTTGGAAGAGAAACAGGAAACTGGAGCGTAGCGGTTAGCCCATGGCCGGTAGGTTTCTCTCGTTATTCAAGCCTATTGCAAGAGTCTTGCCAGAAGTGAAACTTCCAGAGCGCAGGGTTCGGTTCAACGAAAAAATCTTCTGGACTGGGCTCGTCCTGATAATCTTCCTAGTCATGTCAGAGGTTCCTCTCTATGGAATTCAGGCGAGCGCGCTGGGGCAGCTTGCAGCTCTGAGGATCATTTTTGCCTCGAGTCGCGGCACCCTCATGGAGCTTGGAATAGGCCCTATAGTGACTGCAGGGTTGATACTGCAGCTCCTCGCTGGCTCAAACATGATTGAATGCGACATGGGCAACGCTGAAGATAGGAGTCTGTTTACGTCAGCAAGCAAAGCGTTCACCATTGCTCTCACAGGAGTTCAAGCAGCAGCTTACATAGTCGGCGGCATGTACGGCATCTTACCTGGAACCACGGCTGTAATCGTCTTCTTGCAACTAATCTCGGCGGGAGTTGTCGTGCTATTAATGGATGAACTTGTCCAGAAAGGTTGGGGGTTCGGCAGCGGAGTAAGCCTGTTCATCATGGCCGGCGTTGCCAAGACAATTTTCTGGCAGTCCTTCTCACCTGCACCTGCCGTCGGTCAGTCGGGAGCCTACGGATTATTCGTCCAAATAGGTGCATCCCTGTCTTCAGGTCAATCGCTATCGAACCTTTGGCTTAGACAATACGTGGACACCACGGGCGCGCTAGTCTCATCAAACCCGACGCTGCTCGGCTTCGCGGTCACGATCATCGCTTTCTTGGTGATAATCTACATGGAAGGCGTAAGAATCGAACTGCCTTTATCCTATGCTGGCTACAAGGGTTACCGTAGCAGATACCCGATAAAGCTCTTGTACGTGTCGAACCTGCCAGTTATTTTCGCTTCCGCCTTGTTCGCTAACGTTTACTTCTTCTCGCAACTCTTCTGGAGCATGAGCGGTCAGCCAGCTGCCGGCCAAAACCCATGGCTTGACATATTAGCACAGTTCAAGGTCGTGCAACCTGCCACCGGGTCAACTGCGGCGCCAACGATAACCCCCATAGGAGGCATCGTCTACTACGTGCTGGCACCGAGCAGCTGGACAAGCGTTATGCAAGCCCCGTGGAAGGCCCTTGGTTACCTTGGAATTCTCATCGTCTTTTGCGTCATCTTCTCGCTCACCTGGCTTGAGGTCGGCGGTATAGGGCCGTCTAACGTTGCACAACAGCTCATGGATGCTGGCATGCAGATTCCAGGATACAGACGATCAGGAAGAGCCATAGAATCGATCCTCAAGCGTTACATTCCAGCCGTCACTGTTGTCGGCGGAATACTGGTCGGACTTCTCGCAGGGCTCTCAGACTTCTTCGGAGTCTTCGGTTCAGGGATCGGCATTCTACTTTCCGTAGGAATAATCTACCAGTACTACGAAACGCTGATGCAGGAAAGAGCAGCTGAAATGTATCCGGCGTTCAGGCGCATATTTGGAGAATAGCCCATGAACAAGACGATAATCGTGACTGGAATACCTGGAACTGGAAAGACCACGATTTGCAGTTTCATCGAGAAGCTTGCAGAAGAAGCTGGCGTTGAAGTCAGCGTGATAAACTATGGAACAGTTATGATGGAGATCCTTCACAAATCTGGGAGACCCATGGAAAGAGACGCGATGAGGATGGACAGCGTAGAAACTCAACGCAAACTGCAGAGACAAGTCGCCGAAGCAGTCGCAAAGAGAACAAGAACGTTTAACGGCCTAACAGTCATCGACACACACACGTCGATAAAGACTCCTGAAGGATATTTTCCCGGTCTCTCATGCAACAACCTGCAGCTATTGAAGCCTGAAATGCTCGTGCTCGTTGAAGTCCACCCAGGTGAAATATCTTCAAGAAGAATGAAGGATGCTGGCAGAAAAAGAGACACTTCATTAGAAGACTCTGTTAAGGAAGAGCTCACTTTTTCGCGGGCAATTGCTGGTGCATGTGCCGTTCTCATGAGTGCCCCCGTAAAAATAGTCGTCAACGCTGAGGGAAAACCTGAAGAAGCCGCGAAAGACATACTCAGAGCTATGGGAGTTGTGTAGATATGATGCAAGTGTTGTTGGCGGTACTTGTTCCGACATGTCTAAATATGACCGAAGGATACAGCATTACAAACGGAGCCTTTTCTATTACATCTTCGACATCAACTTCAAATTACTATTGCTATTTTGAGACTTGCGTATGGAATACTACAGGATATCCGGCAATAGGACAAATATACAACGTGGCGATATCATACTATGCATATTAATAAAGGAATATCAACTATCCTAATAATCTCAATTCTTGTCTTATCTTTCCTTATATATCTTGTTTCCGTATCACAAGTTAAGGCTGCTAGTGTTAATGAGGGAATATTACAAGACACAGCAGTAAACTATGGAAATCCAGCAACAAATTATGGGGATTCAGATCCATCTACTGGAGCTCTGGGGAACTTCACAATGACAGCCAATGGTACAGTATCTTTTTCTAGACTTCTATTGGATCTAAACTTTTCTGAGATAAGCCCATCATATACATTAGGTAATGTGACTTTGAACGTATATCAATGTTCAGATGATCCAACCACTTCTCCAGATTACTTTGACATAACTGCATATGATTTACTATCTTCATTCAATGAAGGTACTGTTGCATGGAATACTATGCCTTCTTATAATGCAAGTCTTTATTCAAACACGATTACAATTAATGATTCCACGTCTGGATGGCAGACTCTAAATATAACTAGTATATGCTCAGCTGTACGGACAGCAAATCCATTTAAGACTTCACAATTCACTGATATATACATAGTCTTGATTCCGTTTAACAGTAATGCTTCAGTTAGCTATATGGACAGTTTCTTGATTTATGGTCAAGACATTTCCAATTCATCACTAGCTCCATACGTTACTATAACATATACCATTCAGCCCA
Source organism: Candidatus Bathyarchaeota archaeon (assembly GCA_963707955.1). Classification (GTDB taxonomy): domain Archaea; phylum Thermoproteota; class Bathyarchaeia; order Bathyarchaeales; family Bathycorpusculaceae; genus DASPPK01. Next base: position 2,189,404 of record OY970176.1, read on the forward strand.
TATTGAAGGAGATTCCTTATTCGGCACTTTTAATACTCGGTTTAGCTTCATTGATATCGTTATTGACCACCGCTGTGAACCGTTTGCTGACAAACCCAGAGCAGACAAAATCTGTGCGAAGAGAGGTTACTGAATGGAGCAAAGAACTGCGCCAAGCGCAACGCGACAAAGACAAAAAAGCCATCGAAAAACTTATGAAAAAGCAAAGTTACATGATGCAGATTCAAACCAAGATGATGTGGCAATCGATGAAAGTGACACTGCTGTTTATTGTTCCCCTGCTCCTCATGTGGCAAGTTCTGGGTGGGTTCTACGGCGGGCGTGCCGTAGCCTATCTTCCAGGAATCGGCGCTAATCTTCCATTACCGATTTTCAGCTCTTCTCTCATCTGGTTTTATTTGCTGTGTTCACTCCTTTTCGGTACAACTTTTTCACACGTCCTTGGTATAATTGAGGTGAGCGAGTAGCATGCCGAGACCTAGCGAGCGCACGCGGAGCAGAAAACGCACAACCAAACCCCTACCAGGCGGAAGAACTGGCACACAGTTCAAGTATGAGATCGCTGCTCAGTCAACCTGCAGCCGCTGCGGCCGGCAGCTAGCAGGCGTTTCAAACAGCTCTCCGAAAGCCCGGAAACTAAACCGAAGCGGAAGGAGAGTTCAGCGTGTCCACGGAGGACAGTCTCTGCCACGACTGCATCAAGACTGCTTTGAGACAGGCTGCCAGGGCACTTTAAGCTCGAGTTTTTGAGGTAAGCAGATGGCTCGGTCAAAGAAGACTGAGAGAGGGCACTCGCAGCATGTGACGATATGCGTAGGCGGAATGGCAGGAAGTGGAAAAAGCACACTGGCAAAGAAAATCGCCGAGAAATATGGGCTCAAGTATTTCTCCGGTGGAGCTGCGTTGATGGCGCTGGCTGTTGAAGAGGGGTATAGGCCTATTGAACATGGCTGGTGGGAAAGTGAAGAGGGGATGCGGTTTCTGGAAAAGAGAGGCAGAGATCCTTGGTTCGACCAGGCTGTTGACAAGAAACTCTTGCGAATAGCACAGCAGGGTAACGTGGTCCTAGACAGTTGGACCATGCCGTGGCTTCTCAAGAAGGGCTTCAAGATTTGGCTTGAGGCGTCAGCAGAAAAGAGGGCTGAAAGAGTAGCTGAAAGGGACAAGATAGGCTTCAAAGAGGCTCTTGAAGCGGTGAAACGTAAAGAGAGGCAGACAAAGATCATCTACAAGAAAATGTATGGCTTCAGTTTGGGAGACGATTATGCTCCTTTCAATTTCATCCTAGACACGGACATTCTGAACGAGGAAGAAGTGTTTCAGATTTTGTGCATGGTATTAGAGAGTCTGGTTCTGTGAACGTCATCAGAAAGAGAGACGCCGAATTTTGACTTCAGACAGGTTAGAAGGGTTTTCTCGCGCATTAAGACTTAAGTCGCCCCGCAAAACATTTAAACAAACCAAAACTTAGAACAGTAACGATCTACTAGATGGGCGATCACGAACTATTTCAGCTCGAAGACATTGACATCAAACAAACATCTAGAGACTTGGTGCTCGTGTGGAGACAGTTTGATCGCTTGATTGACATCGAAGCAACTGCCGAAAAGAAATAGAAGGCTGATTTTCTATCGCTGTCCGGTCCCATCAGAGGGATGCAAGCGGCGTTTTCTTCAGGAACAGTCTCGCGTTCTTCCATTGTTCTTGCGCGATCTGAAGGTTGGCGAGAACGCTTCCCTGGAGAGAATAGAAAATGTAGCACATGTACGTGCATTGGGTACACTCGCTGTATTTCCTGCGCAGGGCCTTGAGTTGTGGAGTGTTCCACATTCTGGGAAGATCAAATATCGTGGTTGTCGGGTCGTGTACGTGACATCCAGCCACCCTGCCAACATGGTCGATGACGAAGAAGTTCTGAAGTGCACGGCACTTCCATGGTCTTTCACCGGTCAAGTAGAGGTTCTTTATTGCCTTCAACAACTTCGTGGTCATAATGATGTTGCTGTTTTTCTTCCTCATCGCTATCAACGAGTCACACGTTTTGACCATTGCGTTCCTGTCAACGATCGTGAACTCATCATTCTTCTTCCCTATTGTGAAAAGGTGGCTTTGTTCGTCGGCTGAGTCGTATGAGTAAAGACTGTACCACACTGGAATGTCCCTATTCGTGAAGTATCTCGTGAGGTCCAAGATTTCGTAGAGGTTAAACTGCGATATCGTCGGAGCTACACCGACTGAGATGCCGTTTTTGTGAAGTTCTTCAACAGCCTTCATCGCAGCGCTCCACGCGCCTCTAACACCCCTTATGTAGTCGTTCTTCTCAGGGTTCAAGCTGTCAATCGAGATTGCAACAAAGTCTGCATGGCGCAGGGCTTCAATTTTCTCAACGGCCATACTGCCGTTGTCGTAGACCGTTGTTATGAAGGATTCCGAAGCGTGTCTTATGATTTTGCCTATGTCGTCTCTCAGGAGAGGGTTACCACCAGAGAGCACAAGGTCTACTACGCCAAGTTCCCGAAGGATGTTCAAGCCTTTCTTCACTTGTTCTGTTGACAGCTCGCGGGGGTCTTGCTGCTGCCAGACGGTGCATCCTCTGCAACGGAAGTTACATTTTCTGGTGAGCATCCATTGAGCATGGCGGGGTCTGTTAGGCGTAAAGCTTCGAATTGCAATGCTGCGAGCTTTCTTAAGAGACATGACCAAATGCGCGGGCGCCTCGTCTTTCTTCCTTGTTTACGTAAACCACTGTCTTTTTTGGCATGAGCGAAATATGAGGAAACCCTATATAAAGGTAGACTCCTTTGGAACACGAGTTGTTCAGCGACTTCGAGACTTCAAAATGTGATGGCCCGCCTATGATTCGAACGAACTCGAACCAGGTCGACGTCGTAGTCCTCACAAAAAACAGCGAAAGAGTCCTGGAAAGATGCTTCAACTCGATTTTCGCAAACGTGCCCGTGAACCGCTTGATAGTGGTGGATGGGTACTCAACTGATTCCACTCTGGAGATAGTGCGGAAATTCAGCGACAAACACGGCAACGTGGTTTTGATCAAGGACGGCGGCACAAGGGGCAGCGCAAGGATGAGAGGATTAGGCGAAGTAAAAACAGAGTGGTTCCTGTTCGTCGACAGTGATGTCACTCTGAGCGACAACTGGTATGAAAAAGCGAAGAACTACGTGGACGATGACGTGGGCGCGGTTTGGGGAACGGAAGTATGGGCTGGGATGCGCGCTCAGAAGGTCTTGAAACTTTTCCTGATTGTTACCAGAAGAATTTTCGGATTGAGAGGCGGAACCCATGACCTACTCGTGCGCAATGAAGCGGTCAAGGACATAGATATTCCCAAGAACCTGCATGTTTTCGAGGACGCACTTATCAAAGAATGGATAATCAAGAAAGGGTACAGAGTAGTTCCCACTTATGATCCTTTCTGCATACATTACAGACCCCAGTCTGTTTGGACGTTGAAAGGAAACCGAGACCTGGTAGTTGAGACCTTGAGATACGGTTCGCTCAAAAAGATGCCGCGCTATTTTCTTGCATATGCGTTCTATACCGTCTACGTCGTGTACAGAAGTCTCACTCGAAAACTAAAGGGACCAAGCGAAAGGATAGAAGTGTGAGACGAGGCTTTGAACATATCAGTTGTCATTCGAACGAGAGACAAGGAAAGATATTTTGATTCTCTACTGGAAAGTCTGGCCTCGCAGACGGTTCAGGCATCAGAACTTGTTGTGGTTGACAACTTCTCGAGTGAAGAAAAAAGGCGGAGCTTGAAAAGCGATCTGAGCGAAACGGTGAGAAGCGGCTTCTGGAAAGGGAAAGTCAGCGTCAAACTTATCGCTCTCTCAGATGATGAGTTCTCTCATGCATACTCTACTAACGTAGGCGTAGCCGCCGCTGAGAATCAATTAGTCTGCATAACGAACGCACATTCTCTTCCGTCGTCCCGGTGCTGGCTACAAGAGGGGACAAAGCATTTTGAAGACCGCAACGTTGCTGGTGTCAGCGGGTTTTTCATCCCTCATCGGGAAGGAACTGCTATCCGAGGATTTGACAAGGCTGTTTATCAGTTCACTCAAAGAGCGATCTTGCGTCAAGACTGGTGCTCCACCATAAACTGTATAATCAGAAAGTCTCTATGGCGGGTTTATCCTTTTGACGAGAACCTGCCCAAAATCATTCCTGAAACCAAGAAATATGGTCTTGAAGATTATGATTGGAGCAAAGAAATGTTGGCCCGCGGCTTCAGGATTATAGTGGATCCAATGTTCAGCGTTTTTCACTCTCACGGAAGGGTTCTTAGCGAAACTGCAAGAAACCTGAAAGGTTATTTCGTTTACAGGCAGATTCAGCAAAAAATAGACCTGCTCAATAGGCCGCGAGTGTCTTTCAGCAGGCTTTCCCAAGCCGACCCGAGTGAGTTTGCCATAGAATTACTTTCTTAGCCTACTGTTTTGCGAGAGCAATCCATAAGTGGTCGCAAGTGGGCCTTGGCAGTTCTGTTTCAAAACCGTTTTTTCGTTTTACAATTCGGTCTTCTGGGGACGGCAAGAATTCGCCAAGGACACTTGCGCTGATTCCGCTTTTGATCAAGGTTTTCTTAATATCGTCTGCGACGTCTTTTCTAGCTGCTATCAGCATGCTTCCTGAAGCGATTAAATAAGCCGGGTCAATTTCAAATGCCTCGCATATCTCTGAAGTCTCTTTCGCTACCGGAATTCTGTCCTCGAAGATTTTGAAGCCTAGGTTTGATGCGTCTGCAACCTCGTGTATTCCCCCGGCTATTCCCCCCTCTGTCGGGTCATGCATAGCGTGAACACCGCCTGTCTTGAAGGCTATTGCCGCCTCTTTCGCCACGCTTATCATGCTGAAGAATTCCTTAGCCCTCTTCAACGTTGAGGAACTGACGGTTTTCCTCAGTTTTTCCTCCCTGTCTGCCGCCAGAATGGCGGTGCCTTCTATGCCCGCGGTTTTGGTTATCATAATCTTATCTCCTGCTTTGGCTCCCGCTGCTGTCACGTAATTTCCCTTTTCTGCCGTACCCATAGCACAACCCACAACTATCGGGTTTGTCAGTCCGGGAGTAGATTCGCAATGTCCTCCGACGATAGCCATTCCCAAACCCTTCGCAGCCTTGCCCATCTGGGAGCTGATGGTTTCAACGGTGCTTCTGTCCGCCTTTTCTGGGAGTAGAATACACGACAAGAAGAAGGCTGGCTCGACACCAAACGTGGAGACATCGTTTGCATTAACGTTGACTGCAAGCCAGCCTATTCTCTCCAAGGCTCCAGTGATCGGATCCATAGATACTATGAGCGATTTACTTCCAACGTTTATCACGGCACCATCGACTCCTGCCGCGGGGCCTAATGCAACCTCATTACGTTTAGCACCCAGATTCTTGAATATGACCTCTTTCAAGATTTCGACGGGGATCTTTCCAGAAGGCAACGCCATTTTGATCAGCCTCTCCGACGTATAATCGTGAAAGAAGCTTTTAAGCTGTAACAAGACTGGAATAGAAGCTGCTTGTCTCTAAGAGACAGAATTCCGTTAAATTGAGCTGGGTTGGTGTAATGGAGAATCAATTTGAGAAGCAAAGGTAAGTGAGGCTCATGCATGGTGTAACGGAAAATATGCTATGCAGACGCGTTTTGTGGAGAAAGAGCGTTATCTACTGCCATTCTGAGAAAGTATTTGTGAATTCTGAGATCGTCACTTAGCTCGGGATGAAAAGTCAAGGCCAATATATTTCCTTTTTTTGCTCCTATTATCATACCTTTATATTCAGTCCACGCTCTGGTGTCGTTCCAAACCCTTTCTATCGTCGGTGAACGGATAAACACTGCCCTGAAAAGTTTGTCTCCAATCTCAGGTATCTTTACATCCGCCTCGAAGGAATCTACTTGTCTGCCATAAGCATTTCTAAGGACTTTCATTTCTAACAAGCCCAGCAATTGTGTATTGGTCTGTTTGACTTGTTCATCGCCTTCCTTCGCCAACAGAATCGTGCCAGCACAAGTTCCAAGGACTGGTAGCCCTTTTTTTGCGAGTTCAACAATTCTTTCGTGCATTCCTGTGGTCAGCATGAGTCTGCTTATTGTGGTTGATTCACCGCCAGGTATAACAATGCCTGAAACATTATTTAGATCTCTCAAGTTTCTTGCGTACGCAACAGTACCATTGATTTTTGAATCTACCATCGCTTTTCTTAAAACTTCAACATGTTCAGAAACAGCGCCTTGTACAGCTACAACTCCAATCTTCAACTGGTTCCCCGTGTTTGCATCTTCTGTTTTTCATCCATTCTTGAAGTGTCGATACCTTCCATCGGTTCACCTAAACCTTCAGAAACTCTTGCCAGAGTCTTCGGATCGTCATAATGCATCGTAGCTTCAACTATTGCCTTCGCATATCCTCTTGGATTCTTGGATTTGAACACTCCTGAACCGACAAATATGCCATCTGCCCCTAGCTGCATCATGAGAGCAGCATCAGACGGTGTTGAAATGCCTCCTGCAGCGAAATTCACTACAGGCAACCTTCCTAAATCCCTCGTCTCTATAACCGATTTCACCGGCACACGATACTCTTCTGCTTTTTCCTTCAATTGTGATTCTGACATCTTTCTCAGCTCAACTATCTCTCGATTCACAAGTTTCATGTGCCTCACAGCTTCAACGACATTTCCAGTCCCGGGTTCACCTTTGGTCCTTATCATCGCCGCGCCCTCGTCTATTCTTCTCAAGTTTCACCCAAGTTTCTTGCTCCGCAAACAAACGGAATTGTAAACTTATTCTTGTCGATATGATCTTCTTCATCTGCAGGAGTTAACACTTCGCTCTCGTCAGCCATGTCCACTCCTAAAGCTTCGAGTACTTGTGCTTCTGCAAAATGGCCTATCCTACACTTGGCCATAACAGGAATCGTAACAGCTTTTATTATTTCTTTGATTTTTTGCGGGTCGGCCATCCTTGCCACTCCGCCTTTGGCCCTTATGTCTGCCGGCACTGCCTCCAAAGCCATAACAGAGACAGCTCCAGCATCTTCGGCAATCTTTGCCTGCTCTCCGTTTACGACGTCCATTATCACTCCACCCTTGCACATCTTGGCGAATCCTCTCTTCAACCTATCAGTTCCTTTCTCTTCAATGATCTCCTTAGTTACTCTCATATCATCACGGCAAACAGGATAACGAACACAACGAATGGGCAGATTTAAGTTTTTTCTCTCGCGGCGTTCCTAACAGTGCTGTGATTTCCAATGAGACCTTGAAGTCTCTCTGGAACCCTCTTGTTCAAGAACCCGACGATCCTGCCTTCAGAATACTTTATGATTAGTGTTCTAAAGTCAACTGGCTTTCCTCCGCATACATGTATGGTTGTCCTCTGCAAATTTCAGTCTAGGCCTCGTAATGGGAAAACCTAAATGTGAGTGTAAAACTGATAGATAGAAGTCAAGAGTTGAAAGCTATGAGCGAAGTGAAAGAAGATCCGGTCAAGTTACATAAGGAAGCAGGGACGCTTTACGATGCTGGCAAGTATAAGGAAGCTGAAGAGATCTTCTTGAAGACCGCTGAGTTATATCATAAGGTGCAGAACTTTTTCGATTCGACGTCGATGATCTACAAGGCTGGCGAGTGTGCCTACGCGCTGAAGGAATATGAGAAAGCAGTTGAGCATTTCACGAAGTCTGCAGAGTTGTCCTTCCAGAAGGGGTTTGACCGGTTCGGAGTCAGCGCCCTAGAGTATGAGAGAGACAGTTACAAGGCTTTACGCAAGAATACAAAGGTCAAGGAGTTGGACAAGAAAATTCAAGAAGTGAAGAAGAAACTGGAGACTACATTCTAAAAACCCCGCCGACATTACGCTGTTCTTCTTGGACTGAACAGGCCTGAAACAACGTTTATCTTTTTAAGCTGACAGATGAGAAGCTGAACATGTTTTAAGGGTCAACGACTATGCCGAATCCTTTCAAGGCTCTTGCAGAATTAGGGGAAAGGCTGGAAGCGACGACTAAACGTCTTTTGATGGTGGACCTTGCAGCAAGTTTCCTGATGAACGTAGAGTCTGATGAGACAGAACCCGCGGTTTCGATGATTCTCGGGAGGCCTTTCCCAAGATGGGATCAGCGAACTCTCGAAGTGAGCTGGGCTACTCTCAGCGAAATCATAAAGCGCATCACGGGCGTTGAATGGGACGTCTTCACAGAAGTCTTCAGCAAAACGGGCGACATCGGCGCGGCCACCAAGACGATTTTTGAAAACAGCAAAATTAGAAAACAAACCGCCCTTTTTCAGAAAGCCCTAACCATAACTGAAGTCAGGCGTAACCTGCAGACCATAGCAGAAACTTCTGGGTCAGGTTCCAGAGAGAGAAAAGAACGCCTGATTGAAGCACTTCTGAGTCAAGCCTCGCCGGTTGAGGCCAAGTATCTGGTCAAGATCTTCATAGGCGAGATGCGCACCGGTTTTCACGAAGGGTTGATGGAACAAGCAGTTTCTAAGGCCTTTCAAGTTCCACTGCGAGCCGTTCAAGAGGCAAGCATGATCACAGGCGACATCGGAGAGGTAGCGTCCATCGCCAAGAGTGAGGGTAAGACAGGCCTGTTCAAGATAGGCTTCAAGGTTTTCAGGCCAGTGGGCCCTATGCTGGCCCAGACGGCTGACAGCGTGGCGCAGGCGTTGGAAGAGCATGATGGCAAGACGGCGTTTGAGTACAAGTATGACGGTGCCAGAGTTCAAATCCACAAGTCAGGCGACGACATCAAGATTTTCAGCCGCAGACTAACAGACGTGACGGACAGCTTGCCAGAGATAGTGGACTTGGCTAGAAGGAACTTGAAGGCAGAGGAAGCTATCTTGGAGGGCGAGGTTGTGGCCGTCGACAGTCAGGGTTACCCAATTCCTTTCCAGCATCTGATGCGGAGGTTCAGAAGAGTTCATGGAATAGCGGGCGTGGCCGAAAGAATTCCTCTGAGGCTTTACCTTTTCGACGTATTGTATCTCAACGGGCAAAACCTGATTTCCACGTCATACGTCCAACGGAGGCGAGTACTTGCCGCAAACGCTGGCGGAATACCTATGACTTCGCAGCTGGTAACGAACGATGTTCAGGAGGCGGAGAAGTTCTTGAAACAGGCCATGGACGCGGGGCATGAAGGTTTGATGGCCAAGAGGCTTGACAGCCCGTACACGCCTGGAATCCGCGGAAAACGTTGGCTGAAAATAAAGCCAATCCTCGAACCCTTAGACCTTGTTATAGTAGGGGCTGAGTATGGCTATGGACGCAGGCACGAGTGGCTCTCAGACTATTACTTGGCGGCGCTTGATGCTGACACTGGCAAATTTCTCATGGTGGGTAAGACCTTCAAGGGGTTGACAGACGCCGAAATCATCGGAATGACAAAGCGTCTAAAAGAACTGACGATAAAGCGGTCACCCAGAAGGGTCAGTGTGGTTCCGAGAATAGTTGTTGAAGTCGCATACAACGAAATTCAGAGAAGCCCGAAATATGAATGCCATATGGCTCTGCGGTTCGCGAGGATCACGCGTATCAGAGAAGATAAAGCACCGGGGGAAGCGGACACGATTCAACGGGTCAGGCAAATCTATGAGGGCCAGTTCGAGAAAAAAGGCAGATATACAAGCGATTGACAGCAGAATAGATGAGTGACGTGTGCATGCCTAGAACGAGCAAGCTTCCCTCATTCGACGAGTACTACAGTCGTCAAACCGTGTTGAAGGAGCTCGGGAAAAAGGGGCAGAGAAAACTTGCCCAGTCAAAGGTAGCTGTCGTTGGACTAGGCGGCTTGGGAACAGTTTCATCACTTTATCTGGGGCTCGCGGGGGTTGGCCACCTGCGTCTGATAGACCAGGATACGGTTGAGTTGGCTAACTTGCACAGGCAGATCCTTTACGGCATGGAAGATCTGCATTATCCGAAGGCTGAGGTCTCGGCCAAAAGACTGCGCAAGATGAATCCGCTCGTGAAAGTCGAGCCTGTTTCAGAGAATCTGAACGTCAACAACGTTGAAAAGCTCTTAGCTGGCATGGACTGCGTCGTTGACGGCTTGGACAACATGCGCACACGTTACTTGGTCAACTGCGCATGCGCAAAGCTTGAGATTCCGTATGTGTTCGGGGCGGCCATAGGGATTGAAGGCAACCTTTCAGTCTTCGCCGTGCCTGAAACACCATGCTTGGAGTGCGTCTTGCCAGATGTCAACGATGACAATTTGCAGACGTGCGACCTGAGAGGCGTACTCGGCGCCACGGCCGGCATAATTGGCACGATGCAAGCTATGGAAGCGATAAAGGTGTTGACAGGCATAGGCTCGCCGCTTAAGGGTAAGCTGATGATCTGCGATTTCGCCGACATGTACTTTACTACGATAGACATTTTCAGAAGAGACGGTTGCCCAGCGTGCCAGGGCAACGTCGGCATCCCAAAAAGGAAGGAAAAACTTGCCTGGCTATGTGGAAGAGACACGGCGAACATAAACCCTGAAGAACCGTTGAAGATGGGCCTCAGCGAAGCCTATCAGCTCATCAAGCAGCATTTTAAAGTGCGAATAAAGTCCAAACTTGCAATAATATTCAATTACAGAACCTTTGAAATCACTTTGTTCAACGGGGGACGGATGTTAATAAAAAACGTCAAGAGTGAAAAGTCAGCCCTAGACGTTTACAGAGACGTAAGAAAGAAGCTCGATGAGGGCCGATAAACCTATTTATCCGAGTCTCAGCGATCTGTAGACTGCCGGGGTGGCCGAACGGTTCAGGCGGTTGCCTGCAGAGCAGCTACATATGGGTTCAACTCCCATCCCCGGCTCTTAGATTTCGGTGGGATGAGAAGTCTTATCAGGTGGGCTGAGGAACCTACCCCTCCTCGGTTTCAACGTACCATGAATATTTGGATCCAAATATGCCCACATCAAAAAGAGCGCGACAACCTCATGACGCGCGCGCCTGAGTGCATGAATGGTTCAGCTTTTGTCGATCCAATTTATGGGATGATACTGTACGCGCTCTTGGCCAGAGGCTTTGGCTTGCTCAGCAACAGCAAAGCGGAATTGATTACTACTGATATGCATCCGGCTTCTGCAAGAACAACGGCTAAGACTGGATTTAAGATGCCAAAAGCGGCTAAACTCAATGCGACTATGTTCCAGATAAACGCGTAAACTATGTTCCCCTTCATTCTGTTGAACGCCTTCCGACTCAGGCTAATCGCATATTCAACCTTTGTCAAGTCATCCCCAAGCAGAGCAACATCAGCCGTCTCGATTGCTACGTCGCTGCCAGCCGCACCCATCGCAAACCCAACATCCGAATTAGCCAACGCAGGAGCATCATTCACACCGTCACCAACCATCGCAACAACATTCCCTTTTTTCATTTCCCCAATGACCGCAACTTTCTGTTCAGGCAAAAGCTCAGCATGGTACTCATCAACCCCGATCTGCTCAGCGATAGATTTGGCAGTCCGCATGTTATCGCCAGTTATCATAGCAGTTTTGACTCCTAAACGCTTAAGCCTCTGTATAGCTTCCAAAGAATTCTCTCTAACTGTGTCAGCCACAACAATGACTCCAATGACATTTTTGTCAAGTGCTACAGGAATGGCTGTTTTACCCTCGCTTTCAACCCGATTCATCAACTGATTCGCTTCTTCTGAAATCTCCGTTTCCATCATCTTTCTTCCAATTAGGATATGCTTGTTTCCGTAATGGGCGTCCACGCCATGTCCCGGAATGGTTTTGAAGTCTGTGGGGTCAGGAATCTTCATGCCCATCTCAGTTGCCTTAGCGATGATGGCTTTGGACAGGGGATGTTCTGAGAATTTCTCAGCGACTGCTGCATACTTGATTATGTCCGCTTCAGAGCAATTACCGAAGATTTTTATCTCAACAACCTTAGGTTCGCCGATGGTTAACGTGCCAGTTTTGTCGAATGCGACCAGCTTAACGTCCTTCAGCTTTTCGATGTGTGTGCCGCCCTTGATTATTATGCCGTTCATGCTGGCATTACCGATAGTACCGGCAACTGCGACGGGAACAGCTATCGAAAGAGCGCAAGGACATGCGACTAAGAGAACAGTCACGGTTCTAGCCAGTGCCACATCAAAACCAAGTGCGAAATAACTGACGGCAAAGACAGAAGATGCCAAAACTGCCATGATTGGCAAGAAGTAAGTGGTAAACCTGTCTGCAACGTTCTGTATTGGTGCTTTTTTCTCTTGAGCTTCTTCGACTAGTTGGATGAGGTGAGCAAGCGTAGTGTCCTCAGCGATTTTTTCAACTTTAATTTCTAATGCTCCATACTCATTGAGTGTACCCGCAAATGTGCGGTCCCCCACTGTCTTTTCCGCAGGGATTGATTCGCCAGTTATGGTTGCTTGGTTAACTGTGCTGTGTCCAGAAATCACTGTTCCGTCAACGGGTATTTTGTCGCCTGGTTTGACCAAGACGATTTCGCCTAACTTGACCTCGTCTACGGGTACTTCAACTTCTGCGCCGTCTCGACGTATGCGAGCTGTGGTGGGGCTCATGTTTATGAGCTTCTCAAGCGCGCCTCTTGTTCTGTGGATGATGTATCCTTCAAGTGTCATGCCTGCAAGTATTATGAACGCCACTATTGCTGATGCTGTAAGGTAACCAACTGCTTCTACTGTGCCAGTGGCTGATACTGAAGGTAGTACGAGACCAGCTACTACTGAAATGAAGATTGCAATTGTTGCAAACAATTGGGCAGTAACGTTCCCATGCCGAAGGGATCGAATGCCATGCACATAGATGCGATAGCCTAAGACAACGGCGATCAAAGTCAAAACAATGCTAATTTCATGCGCGTAAGTTACTTGAGTTCCAGAAATTAGGGCGCCTGCTAAAGCGAATAGCCCAAGTGAAGCGACCAGAATTACGCCTTGAACATATTCCCTCATGGAATCCCTCTGGATTCAATCTCGACTTGGTAGCCTAGTCTTACCAAGCGCTCAGTAAATTTGGAGTAGCTGATTTTTCGTGAATCGTATTCTATTGTAACTTTGCCGGTTACTTCATCAACCTTGACTTTTGATACTCCATTCAACCTTGAAAGTGCATGCCTCAGGTTTTCCGCTGCATAATCAGCTGCGCATGTTTTGCATCCAGTGCACTCCATTTTTTGAGTCTTTAGAACTATTTTTTCAATGGCCATGTTCGGTATCTCCTTTTTTTCTTCATGAGGCAATTGCGAGCCTATTCTTAATATTCGCTACCTGCAGTTAAGTGCTAGAACATATTCAGATATTTAAATCTGTTGTTACGACTTTACCTTACTTTGCGAGAAACTAAAGGTTTCTTATGAACGTCAAAGAATGTTCAGTTTCCGCATGCCCTTGATAAGTTCGAGATTGGCTATGCTGTAAAAAACCCATTTGCCTTGTTTTCTATTCTTCACCAGTTCAGCATTTTCCAATATTCCCAGATGATGAGATGCTGTCGGCTGCGTAAGATTCAAAGCAGCCATGACCTCGCAAACGCACATTTCTCGAACCAACAATAACCCCAGAATCCTCAGCCTTGTCGAATCTGCAAGAGCTTTGAAGACTTTGCTATTTCTCGAGGCGTTTTCTTTGCTCATGTTTTTGTTAGCTAGTTTCTCTAGTTCGGCAGCATATTCTGAAGCACTTTCACTGGAACAGATGCCTGACTCGGCTAGTCGTTGTAGTCTTCGCTCTGTTTTTGATGTTGGCATGAGACTTCAATTGAGTGATGGCAAATAACATATTTAAATGCGTTGTTCTATGCTTCAATGAGAGATGGATGAAGTGAAGAGAGTACTTTTCGTGTGTGTCGAAAACGCTGGCAGGAGCCAGATGGCAGAAACCTTTGCCAATCATTATGGAAAGGGAAAGGTCACAGCCTCAAGCGCAGGTATCAAGTTAGCCGACAAGGTGAATCCTGTAGTTGTTGAAGCCATGAAAGAGAAGGGCATAGACATCTCGATGAACCTGCCGAAACTGCTGACCCCCAAGATGTTGGAAGAAGCAGATCTGATCGTAACTATGGGCTGTGGCGCGGCAGACCTGTGTCCAGGTCCTTTTTTCAAAACAACTGTGGATTGGGGACTCGAAGATCCAAAGGACAAACCGATAGAGAAAGTTCGGGAAATCAGAGACGAAATAGAAAGAAAAGTAAGAACACTGCTTGACCAAAGCATCTGATAGCGCGCGCATACTGACCTATCACTTTTTTATGAAGAAAAGATCTCTACTTTTGAATGGCATGATCTGGGAGTGAACGTCCGACAGAAGGTTCAGAATTGGCCGAGAAGACCGTAGACTACAGTCAGACGACGACAGAGAATACAATCAAATCTCTGCAGTCGAATCCAAGCCTTGGACTTGCATCGGGCGAGGTTGCGACCCGACTAAGGCAATATGGACACAATGAAATCCCAGAGAAAAAACCTAACCCACTGAGGATGTTTGCAAGCAAGTTCTGGGGTCTCACCGCATGGATGCTTGAGATCATAATAGTTCTTTCATGGTTCCTCCACAGATACTCAGACCTGTATATCGTAACAGGGCTTCTTGTCTTCAATTCGATACTGGGTTTTGAGGAAGAACAGAGAGCATCAGGCGCAGTGGAATCACTAAAACTGAAGCTGCAAGTTAACGCGAGAGTCCTCAGAGACGGTTCTTGGACAAACGTGACCGCGAGAGAATTGGTTCCTGGCGACATAATCAGAACGCGGTCCGGAGACTTCGTGCCAGCCGACGTGAAGATAATAGATGGCGAGCTAGGCGTCGACCAATCAGCCTTGACAGGTGAGTCAATGACAATAGACAAGAAGCCAAGTGACGTTCTGTATTCTGGCTCCGTTGTCAAGAGAGGCGAATCGGACGGCATCGTCGTATCAACAGGGTTGAAAACGTATTTTGGAAGAACTGCCCAGTTGGTGCAGCTTGCAAGGCCAAAACTTCACATGGAAGAAGTCGTTTCGAACGTCGTTAAGTGGCTTTTGATCATAGTTGCTTCGTTGATCATCGTGGCTGTCGCCGTTTCAGCGTTTGACGGAATCAGTCTTTTGGATGTGCTGCCAATAGTCCTAGTCTTGTTATTGTCTGCGATACCTGTTGCCTTGCCGGCGATGTTCACTGTCAGCATGGCGTTGGGCTCTATGGAGTTGGCCAAAAAAGGCGTACTTGTGACTAGACTGAGCGCTTCTGAAGATGCGGCAACGATGAGTGTGCTCTGCGCCGACAAGACTGGCACGATAACAGTGAACAAGCTTTCAGTGGCAAACGTAATCCCTCTGAATGGGTTTACTGAGAAAGATGTAATACTGTACGGTGCCTTGGCTTCTCAAGAGGCTAACCAAGATCCTATAGACAGTGCCTTCATTGCCAAGGCCAAACTGGAGAATTTGCCAGTTTCTTCGTTTGTACAAAGAGATTTTGTTCCTTTTGACGCGAAAACACGGAGAACTGAAGCCTTGGTGCAAGGAGATAATAGTGAATTCAAGGTTATGAAGGGAGCTGTTAGCGTCATAGCCAAAACATGTGGGCTTCAAGAGGACTCTGTAAGAGACTTAGAATCGCGGATGAGCATGTTTGCCGAAAAAGGGTACAGAACTCTGGCAGTCGCGAGAGCACACGATCACAAGTCTCAGGATATCGTCGGTCTAGTGGCTCTTTACGACATGCCTAGGGCTGATTCAAAACAGCTGATACAAGAGCTCAAGCACCTAGGGATATCAGTGAAAATGTTGACAGGAGACGCTCTTGCAATAGCGAAAGAAGTTGCAGCTGAAGTGGGACTCGGCGAACGGGTGATTAGAACTGCGGACCTGAAAGAATTCGTAAAAGAAAACGCGATAGAGGCGGCACAGGCGGCCGAAAAAAGCGATGGGTTCGCGGAGATATATCCCGAGGACAAATACGCGATTGTCAAAAGCCTTCAGGCCATGGGGCAGGTTGTGGGCATGACAGGTGACGGAGTGAATGATGCACCAGCGCTGAGACAGGCGGAAGTGGGTATAGCCGTGAACACTGCAACAGACGTGGCCAAGGGCGCAGCCAGCGTCGTGCTGACGAGTGAAGGTCTGACCAGCATTGTCGATTTGGTCCGAAATGGAAGAGTAATCTATGAAAGGATATCTGCATGGGTACTGAGCAAGATAGTGAGAACTCTGCAGACTGCCATTTTCGTAGTCTTGTCCTTTATCTTAACAGGTAGTTATGTCGTGTCGGCGTTCGCCATAGTGCTCCTCTTCTTCATGACTGACTTCGTCAAAATAGCATTGTCCACAGACGATCTGAAATGGTCACAGAAACCTAACACGTGGAACATAGCTGGCATAGTAAAAACATCGCTGGTGCTTAGCACGCTGATCGTTATCGAATCATTCGGGCTGCTTTACGCTGGACTCAACGTGTTCCATCTGACTGCAGCCAACGAAACCCTATACACGTTCAGCTTTGAAATATTGTTCTATTTCGCCATGTTCTTGATATTCAACGTAAGAGAAAGAGGGCATTTTTGGGAGTCGAGACCAAGCAAGACCCTGCTAATAGCAACAATACTGAGCATGATTGCTGCAACAATAGTGACGACAACGGGAATCCCAGGCCTCAAGCCTCTACCATTGACTGAGACTCTGTTTGTGGCGTTCTGTGCTGCTGCGTTCTCGTTTACAATCAATGATCTAGCAAAGTTTCTCTTTGTAAGGAGGACAGAAACGGGATGGTAACAACTCATTGTGCGTTAAACTTGAAAAATGACAGCGCCGATTGAGAAAAATGAAAACGGTGAGTGGAGCGCCCTCCGATCGATTAGCGAAAAGCTAGGCATAACAGCAATTATTGATCTTTTGCGCAAGTCCAGTTGGGCGTTGGATCATCCTTTCAAGACTATCGAAATAGGCGACAAACAGGCTGTTCTAAGCATTGATAGATGTAGAACTCCGCGCGCGGAGAATGCTTGCTCAGCACCATAAGCGTTATGAACGCGCGTATTTGCTTAATAAGAGTGTTATTTCGAGCACGCCATAGGAGCGGCAATCTTGGCTCGTGATCCCGTTTGTGGAATGTATGTTGATGAGGACACTGCGGCCTTCAAGACTGTGGTTGATGGAAAAACCTATTATTTCTGCAGTGAACAATGTTTGCGCACATTCACCCAACCTGAGGTTGAGAGACGCAACCTAAGGCGTTTAATCATTCTGAGTTTCACTTTGGGCTTGTTGACTTTCCTGTTTGGCTTCTTCGTCGTTCCATTACCATTCTTGTCCCTGAACGTTTGGCTTTTTCTGCTTGCGACACCCGTCCAGTTCATTGCGGGCTACAGGTACTATCGAGGTGCTTATGGTGCGGCCCGAGCCAAAACGGTAAATATGGACACGCTGATCGTGGTTGGAACAACCACTGCTTGGGGCTATAGCACGCTGGTGACTTTCTTGCCCAAGCTGATGCCGAGCCAAGATGTTTACTTTGACACTGCAGCGTTGATCATAGCGCTAATTCTAATTGGAAAATACTTGGAGGAGGCCGCCAAAGGCCGGGCTTCTGAGGCAGTTCGTAAACTAGTTGACCTTCAGCCCGTGCTTGCGAATTTACTAAAAGAAGACGGAACAGAGGAGAAGGTGCCGGTCGAGAAGGTAATGCCTGGGGAAGTACTTCTGATTAGGCCAGGAGAAAAGATACCATTAGATGGTGTGGTGATAGATGGTTTATCTTCTGTAGATGAAAGCATGATCACTGGTGAAAGTATGCCTGTGACAAAGGAAAAAGGAGCACAGGTCATCGGCGGGACCGTGAACAAGGAAGGTGCCCTGAAAATTGAAGTCACCCGCATAGGCATGAACACGACCCTGAACCAGATCGTGCAAATGGTAAATGATGCTCAATTGAGCAGGGCTCCTATTCAGAGGCTGGCCGACACAATATCCGCATATTTCGTGCCTGCCATACTCTCCATCGGAGTCATCACCTTCTTGCTGTGGAGGTTTGTGGTTGGTGCGAGCTTCGGCTTTGGCTTAACGGCTTTCATAGCTGTGGTCATAGTTGCCTGTCCCTGCGCTATGGGTATTGCTACCCCTACTGCGATACTGGTCGGGGCGGCAAAGGGTGCCCAGAACGGGATTCTAATAAAAGGCGGCGACTACCTCGAAAAAACCAGAGAACTAGAAGCAATAGTCTTCGACAAAACTGGCACATTAACCAAGGGCAAACTCGCTGTTACCGACATCATCGGAGACAATCAAGAATCACTACTGGCTTCGGCGGCTTCGCTTGAAAACCTGTCAGAGCATTCAGTGGGTCAAGCAATCGTTAGTGAAGCAAAAAGCCGAAACGTCGCCTTGGAACAACCGGAAGATTTTGAAGTTCTTCCAGGAAAAGGATTGAAGGGCAAGGTCAAAGGCAAAAAGGTAGTCATAGGCACCCAAAGACTAATCGAAGAATCAAACATAACGATAAGCAAAACAAACCAAACAAACGCTGAAAACCTGTTCAGCGAAGGAAAAAGCGTCATCTACGTAGCGGTAGACACTAAAGTCACCGGTTTAATCGCCGTTGCGGATGAACTCAAAGACAACGCCGCAGAAGTCGTTAAGAAACTCCAAACGATGAAACTACAAGTCATAATGATCACCGGAGACAACAAAAGGACAGCCGAAGCCATCGCCAAGAAAGCAGGCATCAACCGGTACCTAGCCGAGATTTTACCCGACAAGAAAGCTGAAGAAGTCAAGAAACTCCAGAACGAAGGTTTAGTTGTGGCCATGGTTGGTGATGGCATAAATGATGCGCCGGCCTTAGCACAGGCCGATGTGGGAATTGCCTTGGGAAGCGGAACGGACATTGCAGTGGAAACTGGAGGCATAGTCCTGATCAGAAACAATCTCATGGATGTGGTAACTGCAATCCAACTCAGCAAGAAAACGTACTCAAAAATCAAACAGAATTTCACCTGGGCATTCTGTTACAATGCAGCTCTCATTCCAGTGGCGGCGGGAGTGCTTCAGCCATTCGGCATAGTTATGAATCCCGTTTTTGCAGCGGGAGCCATGGCCTTTAGCTCCATATCCGTAGTCTCAAACTCCCTGCTTCTGAGACGATTCAAGCCGGAGAAATGAACAGTGAGCACTAGCAACGAAAAATCGCTTACAACGAAGCTTATTCCCATCGCTCAAATGGATTGCTCAACATGCGTTCCAATTTTGGAGAGAGAAATCCTGAAGCTTAAAGGAGTGAGAGAAGCTCGAGCAAATTACCTGACTAAAATGGTAAAGATTGTGTATGATTCGGATTTGGTCAGGTTGTCCGAGATAGAGTCGGCTGTTGAAAGAGTTGGTTATCAGATTGCTTACAAGAAGTATCCCAGTGTTGCTTCAAAATTGAAGGGGCTCTTTCAAAAAGAAAAACCAAGCTACGTGAAAGTTATTTCTGACGCTGATTTTGCCTCAAAGGTACTACATGCATCCAAACCAGTTGCCGTTCTTTTCTCATCGCCAAGTTGCCCCGCATGTCAAGCAGCGAAGTCAGTGTATGTTGAAACTGCTGAGGACTTAGCTGGGCGCGCTGAGCTTTACGAGATGGATATTTCTACGTCAGAGATTTGGCACAACTATGACATTCCTAGTATTCCCACTATTCTAATCTTTAGAGATGGTCAATTGAAAGGAAAGTTAATGCCCCTACTACAGAAAACCGAGATAATCGAGGCTTTGACTAAATAAAAGCAAAAGAGCGCATGGATTATGAGTTGATGCGGAGTGGTAAATTGATCAGCTCAAAGAAGATAAGAGGACGTATTCCCAATCGAGGATGAATGATTGTGATTTTTCAATTTTAGAATTGCACTTTTTGCTTTCTAGCGCGCGCTGTTTGGCTCAAGCTGTGCGACGATTTACTTTCCAGCTATTGTTAGTTCGGCGAGTTTGATCGTTGGTGATGCTGTAGCATGAAAGTCGGAAGTGTTTTAATATCGCAAAACGTCAAATCACAAGTGGAGAGACGTGGATGAACGTTATGGCTGCGCCTCCTGAAGTGCCTCCAGAACTGCCTCCAGAAAAGCTTCCTACGGAGAGGGGAAGGACCGCTTACCGAGTTCTGCTGTTTGTCTTGCTGGCTTCTTTGCTGCTCCTTACTCTGGTCTTTGTCTTTCCGCTTCTTATAAATTTGCGAAATCAGCACTTAATCAGCTCCTTCTGGTCAGGCTATACTGTCGCCTCAGACTTGAATTACCCGCAACCGAGCGTCACGAGCGTCAATGGGTCTTGGACGGTTCCCACAGTCAACGTTTCAGTAGGAAACTCTTTCTCAGTGGCGTGGATTGGTATTGGTGGACAATTTGACAGTACGTTGATCCAAGCAGGAACTGAACAAGACTCAACAAGAGGACAAGGGACATACTCGGCCTGGTATGAGCTGTTGAATGAATCGGTCGTGACTATCGATTCATTGAACATAATGCCAGGGGACAGAATCACGGCTTCAATATCGCTTTTGGTTCCAACCAATAGCATCTGGTCGATAGAAATTCATGATGTCACAAATGAACAATCGTTCCAGAAAAATGTGTTTTATGATTCCTCAATGCTCTCTGCAGAATGGATTGTGGAGCGACCAACAATAAACAACCGTCTTGCGACTCTAGCTGACTTTGGTCAAGTGACATTCACAGGTTGCACAGCGACCATAAGCGGCACAATTGGAACGGTAAGCAGTTTTCCTCACATCCAAGTAATAATGTACAATCTTCAAAACACGCAACTGGTGAGTGTTTCAACCTTAACTTCCAACGGCTCCTCCTTCACACTCAACTACGTAGACTAGCAGGTCATTCCTACTGAGCGTGAACCAATATCTCCTTCATACTTTCATGTTCAAGCATTTTCACTTCGCGTAGGATTCCTTTGTTTTTTCATGCTACCGAAGGAAGTCGTCCAATGTCACGATTTATTCCCCAAGATAGGCTTATGGTTACAGCACTTTCTTAGAAAGGGCTCTGATCGTTTCGTAGATTGATGCTGCCGTTGCAAAGCTGATAACTCCTAGAGCGAATACGTATTCTCTTGTTAGGATGGGCGGTCTAAGAAAAACTACCATAAATATCAATGAAGTTACTAAGAATATTGTATAGAAGAAATTTCGCGGGACTAAAAACCTTCTAAAACGAACGAGGTTTTCAAGGATTATTCGATCTGCAACATAACCGTTTAGTTCCTTTTTGATTAACCCTGCCTCTTCCAGTTTGTTTATGTGATAAAGCGCTAGGGTCGGGCTGCTCAGATTCAGCGCCCGCTGAACTTCGCGGATTCCGGTCGGCCTATCGCTTTTCAATATGAACTTGTAAACCTTTAGCGTGAGCCCTCTCAGAACGTCCTTCGATTCGCTCACAGCTTTCCCGTCTCCATATGAGAAACCAACCGTATCACACTATTTGAACCGTTGCTGTTCAAACTATTTGTACACATGTACAAAAACGTAGAATTAAATTTTTCACTGACTATTCATTCTCTTGATGCCTCATGAACTCCAAGATACAAATGATCGCAGCGTCGATCCTAGCAATCGGGCTTGCAATCGGGCTTGGGACAGTGAGCTTTGGGTTGTTCTCTGAAACTCCAACTCCAACGAAGCTTGAGACAGTCCTGGATGTTTACACGCAGAAAGGCGGCATAGGAATCAACGTTTCCGGTGGAAACTTTGAGCCTTTCGATAATGTTTCCATCCTTGCTTATCTCACTCAGGGAGGCATCAAAGTAGAAAACCGTCCAGTGACATTTTCGATACAGAAGCCAGATGGCACGTATATAGTCTCGATAGCCTCAACAAACGACTCAGGTCTTGCTGAAACAGATGTATCCCTTCTTCCTTCTGAGGGCCACGTGATAGGAACATGGCAAGTCCTTGCAAACGCGACGGTAGACAATGAAGCCGTGAATGATACGCTTGACTTCACATGCGAATCGCAAAGCGCTAGAATTGACCTCTTTTCTGAAAGCAACGGGGTTCCCAGCATCTCCTTTCTCCCAAACGAAACAGTTCTCCTTGAGGCTCAATTGTCCTACAAAAATGCCTCAATAGCTGGAACCCCGGTTACTTTTGATGCAACAACTGCAAATGACACTGATTTCCCTATATCACCGCCAACAGTGACCACAAACAGCCTTGGAACAGCAAACGTTACCTTTCGCATTCCGTGGCCCTCAGACGTCTCCCTTGGAATTTGGCGAGTATCGGCCGCGAGCGAAGTGTACGGACAGGCCTTGAACGCCACGATAAGCTTTGAATGTTCTTTGCTGCCACCGGTAATAGACGTTTTCACCCAAAAGGGCGGCGTTGGACCGAACACATCAGGGGGAAATTTCACACTTAATGAAACTGTAATTCTCTACGCCGAAGTTCGAGATGAGCTCAACCAGACAGTGCCCAATCAAGCGGTAGGGTTTGAAATAAAAGAATCCAACGGAACAGACTTTGTCATTCTAGCGCGCACGACAAACTCTTCAGGAATAGCAACCGTGACAATTCGAGTACCACCAGATCCTTCGTACCTTGGGACCTTTCAAGTCTACGTAAGCACACAATACTACGGCGTTCTGCTTCTCGACACCCTCACCTTCATAGCCACACAAGACTAGTCTAACCAAAACCTGGGAAGCGTACGCTGACGTGCCCAACATTTTTACTCCCATTTCTCCCTGTTCAAAGATTGCTCAAACAAGGCTTCAGCTAATCGTTAATGTCCATTTTAAACGATAAACAGTAGGAACACTGATGCAATTAAACAGAACAATCCAACGAGGAACATCACAGCAGCGCTTGTCCAAAGTTTCTTCCGAGTCGGATAGATGCTGTAAAAGAATATGGAAAACGCTGACAGGAGAAATGTCACTGCGCCCAGCAGTAGCGTAAACTTTAGCGGAAAGGGAGTTTGCGCGCCGTGGAGACCTGTGACCTGCAGAACCGCCAAACTCAGTGCGGCCAACGTTCCAGGATAGGAAGCATTAACGATCGGTTTTATGAATTTCTCCTCAAATTCTTCCATTATCTAGCCTTCTCGTCTCTTGCCGACTCAGTTTAAGCTCGTTAGCCCTTAAACTTTTTGCGAAAGCCCACTGAAAGGATCAATGGTGCGCATGAGTGTTACCTAAATTCGGTTTCTCGCACGCACCACGTTAAATGTGTATGCGAAAAGCAAATTGATAAGAACGTTGAATGGGCCACCAGCACGCGCGTGTACGCTGTAGTTTGATCTCTGAAGCGCTGAAAGCCAGATAGAACATAATCCCATAATAGTTAAATAAGTGGCGTCGAGAAATTATAATGTGATAGGAAAGAGAAAGGATAACAACATAGATTGAAGGGAGAGGGATATGTTGAAATATGGGAAAGCAGCGCTCGCTACTTTGATTTTGTTTGCGCTCTTGGTTCAGGGAGCTTCGTTCATGCTTGTCGCCAAGGCTCAGCCGACGGCGGAGCAGTTTTCCATCATAAACCCTGGGCCCAGCAGCTACCCGTCAAGATGGAACGCATCCTCAACGGTGCGCGACTATAACACCTCAAACTTCATCTTCTACAGCAATGAAACAAGCTTCGACTCAACGTTCTTCATGAACGTCACAGTAACGAACGTGACAAACCTGTTCGGATGGGGCATAGGCATAGTCTACGACAACACGACCCTGCAGTTTGTCAGAGCTTGGCTTCCAACCGACCACGTATTTACGGGTGCTGTGGACGCGGGTGCAAGCGTCGTAGCGCCTTCGCCAGTAGTTGCTCCTGTCGATGCTACTCACCAAGAAATAGAGTATGGCGCCTCATATACTCCGCCTACGCCTCCTTGGAGCTTCAACGGCACAGGCACACTTGCTCAAGTAGAGTTTCAAATAATAGCAGAAGTGAACAGCACAAACACACAAGTAAGTTCATCGTTCACATTTGATCCAGTTTGGACGGCTGTTTACTTCTGGCCAAGCGGGACGGAAGTTCCCACGTCAAACACCGGGAACTTTGTTTACGCGTTTCCAGTGACTGCTCCTACTCCGACCATAGCCGCCTTGGCGATTAGCCCATCTAGCATAATCGATTCGTCACTGGTTCCTACAAGCACCTTCAGCGTTAACGTTACCATAAGTAACGCAACCGATTTGAACAGGTGGAGCATGAGCATCTACTACAACAACACGATGTTGGGTGTTGCAAATTCGGTGGAAGGAAGTTTTATGAATAGCGTTGGAACAACGACGTTCGCGTCAAACACCACTCAAGACTTCAATGCCACAAATGGAAAGCTGATGTTATCATGCAATTTTACGAGTGGAAGCGTAGGTGCTTCTGGAAAGGGAACCATTGCCACGATAACTTTTCAAGTTTTGGCTAATGGTAGCACGCCAATCGTGATGGCAGATATACAAATGACTGACTCCTTCGGCAGATCCATAAGCTACACTCAGGCCAATGGCTTCTTCAGTAACATCCCAACAACCACTATCCACGAGGTTGTGGTGACAGACATTACGGTTAGTAGCTATTTTAGTAGCACGTGGGTTTACCAAGGACGAGATGTCAACATCAACGTGACAGTCTCGGATAGCGGAGGTTTCCCCGAAAACGCGACAGTTACCTTGTACTACAACATAACGGCTGGCGAGATAGCAGGCGTACAGAGCGTGACGCTCATCAGCGGAGAAAACGAGACACTCCTGTTCGTGTGGAACACCACAGGCGTACCAATCAGCTACGATAACTACACGCTAACGGCAGTTGCAAGAATACCCACTGGCTCAAACACATTGTCCGATGGAACCATGCAGGTTAGAATTTTGGGCGACTTGGACGGGAATGGCAAAGTCGACATGGCCGATGTTATCGTCTTTGAAGACGCGTTCGGTTCGTACCCGACTCATCCGAGATGGAACCCTGCGGCGGACGTCAACGAAAACGGGATAGTTTATCTCAACGACCTGGCCACCCTGTTGATGCACTGGGGCCAAACCAGCTAGATCTTTTTCCATTTAACTCCTTTTTCTTGCTTTCTGCAGCAAGCATTTCTAATTCTCGCAAAAATATGCGAGTTACGCAGCAGCAAATGTTAAGGCGCCGCCAAGGTTGCTTACTGCTCAAATGGGCTTTTTCGTCTTTAAGTTGTTCATGTAACCATTTCAGTATACCGTGTGCGCCCTTTTCTGACAAAGGCTATTATTGTTTATAAAAGCATCATAGCTGCCCGCTTCCCAGCTTTTTCACAGCGTCTTTCGGAAAAACTCGACTAGGCCCGGTTCCGTCGTAATAAGCGCTAATTCACGGATTGAATATTCAAACAGAAGGACTCGAAATTCAAGCGCGCGCTAGGTCCAAGCTTCTCACTGTTTCAGTTATTTCAGTTCTTGACCTTCGTTTGAGCAATTCGGGAAATGAGAGAATTCGTATAAGTGTTGTAGTCCAGTATGTAGCGAGGTGTGAGTGAATGCCAGGAGTTCTTGTCCTTTATTACAGCAGAACTGGAAACACTGAGAAAATGGCTTTGGCCGTTGCAGACGGAGCCAAAAGCGTGCCTGGAACTGAAGTAGAACTGAACTACTACGTGCCTCAAGAGGAGCTCATGGGTTTCGACGCTATACTTGTTGGAGCAGCAACCTATCATCATGACATGCCCGTTACATTTAAGAACTATTTTGAGGAGGCGGCTGTGAAAAACGTAATGCTGAAAGGCAAAGTCGGAGCGGCGTTCGGTTCATACGGGTGGAGTGGCGAAGTTTCTCGACTGGTTCTTGAGATATTGAGGAACAGGTTTGGCATGGAAGTGACTGAGTCGCCGTTATCAGTGGTATATACGCCGGACTAGGCTGGTCTGGAGAAGTGCTTTGCTTTGGGTAAAAGGGTTGCCGAAAGCCTTATTCGTAAAGCTTGACATGTGCTTACGACTAGGAGGCGAAGGTTTGAGCTCGAAAGAAGAATTGGTAAGATTCTTGAAGGACCAAATCAAAGTTGAGAACAAAATTGTGGAATCGTTAAACAAGTCTTTGCCTGAAATTGGAAACCCCACGGTCAAGGGTGTTTTGAAAGGAGTATCCTTGGACTCTGTGAAACACGCTGAATTGTACGCCTCGGCAGTCATGCTGATGACCACTGTCTCGAAAGCTCTGACGCAAGAAAACCTTGACAAACAGAAGGATCTCGTGGAAAAACACATTCAGATGGAGGCGGAGCTTATCGAGAAAATAGGCAACGTACTTCCCTCAGTCAAAGACAACAAGGTCAAACTGTTGCTGAATGCGATACTGGCGGATGAGAAGAGACATCATGGTCTCTTGAAACAGGTGCTGGAAATCCTTGTCAAAGGAGAGACCATAACAGAAGCAGACTGGTGGGACGTTCTCTGGAAAGACGTGCCATTTCACGGAGCACCCGGAGGCTAAACATCAACGCGTTCGTGAAACACGCCTGCTTCCTTTCATTTTTTGGATGTGCTAGCTCGAAACGATTGGTTTAAATGATAATATCAAAGTAATTAGCAGAGACCTGAGTTCTCAAAGGCGGAAACATGGCTAAGATCAAAATCGATAACGCCAAGTGCTTAAGAGAAAAAGAAAAGATCTGCGTGGAGATATGCCCATTTTCAATTTTCCGTGAAGGAAAAACAGAAAGAGTAGAGATTGTCAACGTGGAGAACTGTATAATGTGCAGAACCTGTATCGTCAACTGTCCAGGCCAGGCAATAGACATTCTGGTTTGAAACGTTCTACAGAATTGTGAGCACCTTGCCTCTTTGATTCTTTATTTCGACTCTTAGTTTCTCGCCAGTGGTTCTCGTGGCGCATTTTATGCAGGGGTCGTAAGCTCTGATCACCATTTCGATTCTGTTCAAGAGTCCCGGCTTGACCTCGCCGTTTTGTATGAACTCGGTTGCAGCGTCTTTCACGTTCAGGTTTATCGCCTGATTGTTGATCTGCGTGGGTATTATCAGTTTCAACTGTTCCAGCCGACCGTCGTTGGACAAAACGTATTCGTGTGCAAGCGTGCCTCTTGGTGCTTCAACTACTCCGATTCCTCTGCCACCTTTCGGTTCGACTTTGACTCTGGTGTCTGAATGTGTCAGGGTCTCGTCTTCCAGGAGTTCCTTCGCTTTCTCAACCGCGTACATCAGGTCAATCAGACGGGCGTAATCGAGGAGGATAGTGGTGTGAGCAGGGGTTCCGAATTTTCTTTTGAACTCATGTAGCTCCGTGTTGGCAAGTTCAGTTGTGGTTTTGCTGTTCACGTTGATTCTTGCTGTCGGACCCACTTGCACGATGCCTTCAGGCCATCCTAAGGCTTTCAGGTACGCAAATTTCGCGTATGTCCAAGGATAGATTTTTTCTTCGACGTGCTCCATGTAGTCTTGAGCTGCAAATTCTGCCACGTTTCCGCCTTCAGGATTGATGATTCGGATGTTTCCGCGGTAGAAGTTTATGGCGTCATCTTGCGTTAACGCCATGTAATGAGTCCTGTAGTCTCCAGTCTCTCTTGAAGTCTGCCCAGTTTTTTTCGAAAAGCTCCTTGCCCGTGGCCAAAGCTTCTTTGGCAATGGCGATCGAGTTTTCAGCCTCCTTGAGCAGCTCTTCGCGCTCTCTTTCCCTGAGGGGGTTGATTAGACCCCCAGGAATCACCGAGAGAATATGTACTTCACGTTTTCCAACGACGTCTAATATTTTAGCACCGAAGCTTCTGAGGGCTATAGCCCTTTTGCCGACGTCAGGTCTTTCTCGCATGATCTGGAATATGTTTCTCTTCGAAGGATCCTCTTCTAGAGGAAACCAGAAATCTGGAAGTGTGAGAAAGTAGATGACCAAAGAGTGATTGCTGACTATTTGTCCCATGAGCAGAAGTTCACGGAGTTTCCGGGCTGACTCAGTAATCTCTGTTTGGTAAATGCTTTCTATGGCTTCCACAGACGCCATTATGTGGGCCGTTGAGCACACGCCGCATATCCTTGAGATTATGAATGGCAGCCTGTCCGCCTCCATCCCTCTTAGAAAATATTCGAAACCACGAATTTCTGTGGCATAGAAATGAGCGTCAGCAACGTTTCCAGATTCATCAAGCATTATCGTGACTTTGCCGTGCCCCTCAATCCTCGTCGTCGGCGATATCGTTATCTCTTTTCTGCTCAAACGACTCTGTCCCTCGCTTTGGCACGTTCAAACCTTGAAAAGATGAAAGTGTGGAAGACGAAGGGGTTGCGGTAGAGTTCCTGCTTAATCGTTTGTTCAGGGATGCTCGTTCTGCTCGCTATGACTTTGACCAAGAAGGCATACATGTCCCTTGACCTGTACATCATAGAGTCAGGCGGACCTCTGCATCCGAAGCACGTGAAGCCAGCTCTGGGGCATGGCGCTCCGCAACCCTCACGTGTTAGGGAGCCCAGACACACGAAGCCCTGACTGACCATACAGAGCACAGGGTCTGCTGGTTTTTCATATATGCCGTACAAACGATCGAGCTTCGCTGCAACTATTTTTCTGTGACATTCGGCGCACACTACGCTTTGATGGCGTTCTGGCTGCTTACCACTCACTATGCTTTTCAGCGTGTGAACTATCAGGAAAGGCATAGGCGGACAGCCTGGAATATAGTAGTCAACATCGACAAAGTTGCATATGGGATACATGAGATCCTCAAGTTCCGGAAGTTTCGTTGCGTCGATCAGGGAATATTCTTTCTCTAACAGGTTCTTGAGGGCAAGCATGTTTCCGAGGCTAGTTATTCCACCATGGGTCGCGCATAGTCCCAAACCTACGAGTATCCGACACTTCGCTCTCACTTCTCTTATCAACGTTTCATCGTCTTTGGTCCTGACTCCTCCTTCAACGATTGCTAAATCAACGTTTGGAACCTCTTTCAAGTCAATGAAGGTTGGGGAGTAGACGATGTCGAAGTCTCCTGCGAGAATTTCAATCAGTGCGTCACCAGCATTCAAGAACGACGAGACGCAACCAGCACAACACGTCAAAGAAACTATGTTTACCTTCAAACCTTTTCACTCTCGGTCTTGAAAGACTTCGAGGCACTTCTAAAGAGTATGTGCTTGAAATTCCTTAAGCCTTTCTGTCTAGTGGGATACTGCAGGACAATGCATTTTGCTGTTCTTTTTGAGGGTGCTCTTTCTCAAGAACCAGAACACATAGACCTATCAGTCAAAGGATAGGCGTCAAAGGCTGGTTAGAAAAGGGGAAAGATGATTATCGAGCCACTTTGCAAGAATCGTGACGTGCACGCCTAAAAGGCTGACAATCGATTTGGGCGAACGGGGCTAATAATGTCGAGTGTAGGGTGTACCCGTCAATGTCATGATTTCTCCGTCTTTCTTCCGTGCCGCATCGGTCTTTTGCGTTAGAGGCTCAGTCGTCCCCTCGTTTCTTAGAAGTTGTGCTGTTACTGCTTGTGTTTCATTTGCTAGGTTACGTATTGCTCTCAACATCGTAGCTACTTCGGCACCCTTGGCGGTCAGAGAGTAGGCTATCGGTTCTTTTCTCGTGAAGACCAGCTTCTTTCCCTTCAACTTTCTCAGATACTTG
The DNA here is from genome assembly GCA_963707955.1 of Candidatus Bathyarchaeota archaeon. Lineage (GTDB taxonomy): Archaea > Thermoproteota > Bathyarchaeia > Bathyarchaeales > Bathycorpusculaceae > DASPPK01. The sequence goes on from OY970176.1 coordinate 2,218,964, forward strand.
TACGTTCTTCTCAGCGAGATTTCCGTCTTCTCCGACAGTTTCTTTGCAGAGACTCCATCAGCAGGAATGTTCTGGTACACTCTTCTCTCAGTCGGCGAGAACGTTTCCAGATTTGAATCTCTTCTTGTTTTGAATATAAATATGTAGTTTTTTTCCTTGCTCGTCTCGATTAATCCTGTCCTCTGTAGTCGGCTGAGGACTCGTGCAACGCTTTTGGTTGGAATCATCGTTCTCGCGTCTTGGTAGGTTTTAGGTCTTTCTAGGAGAGCATCCAATATTGTTTCTTCGTAGCATTCGGAGTGAGGAGGCAGAACGTTTTCCAAATCCTGGAAATTCTTTACGAACTCGTTGACTTTGCAGCCAAGCACAGTTGCGTGAAAGGGGTTCTGAGCTTCTTGTACGAGCCCGACCTCGACCAACGGGTTGACGTATTCCTCAACTATGGTCTGCTGACTATGGTGAAAGCCAAATGATGCAAGCTTCTGCTGAAGTTGAGATAGGGAATAGCCCTGTGTTGAAATCAAGTCGAGTATTTGCAGTCGCCTGCCGTTCTTCAGCGTGTTCAGCAACTGTTCGACAAAATTTGGTCTCTGCATTTTTTCGTTTATCTTTCTAAGCTGGTTTTTCAGCCTCCAAATCTTACAATCTGTTATGCATGTGATGGGGCTGAGCGGGTTACAGCTCTTACACTTCTCTTCCAAACTCTTCAGGATATTTATTAGGCTTGCATGCTTTTCCGAATCCAAAGCAGAGCTTGAGTGATTTTGGGTTTCCATTCGTCGATTCCCTTCAGGCGTACGTCATGGCAGGCTGAGAAAGGAATCGGATTCGCGCTTAAAACCAGATTTTGGGGATGCTAAGCCTGTCATGACATACGTCATAAACAGTATGACGTACGTCATCTTTATATACTTTTCCACCATGGTAAATCAAACGGTGAATACTTGTTGATACTTCCGTGCGAAGTGGCTGTAAAATCAGTCGTGCCAGCAGTGAAGGCATTAATGGCACAACAACTAGTCGAAGAGTATGGCATGAACCAGGAACAGGTGGCAGAAATCCTTGGGATATCGCAGTCTGCAGTGAGCAAGTACTTCAGAAAGGTCAGAGGACACGTCATAGAGGTTGACAAAGTGCAGGAAGCTCGACCTCTCATTGCCAGCATGGTGATAATGGTCGTGAACGGAGAGCACCAAAGGGCAGAGTTTCTGCAGTCTCTTCTGCGAGGCGTGTGGAACCATACGGAAAACGGGTATGGTGTGCCGATTCTGCAAAAAGTCAGATCCGAAAATCAAAATAGAAGAGTGCGGCTTCTGCATGGAGCTGAGGTTAGGCAAAAAAAGAAGGTAGAAGGATGTCTTCTTTCGATGAGAAGGCTGTTCTTGATGTTCTGGAAAGAGTGAGCAAAAGTGTTGTGAACATAAGCACGGTTAAGCTTGTTAGTCGGATGTTTTATCAGGCGGTCCCCGTGGAGGGCATGGGTTCTGGGACGATAATAGACCCGAAAGGGGATATATTGACTAACAACCACGTTGTCGGAGGCGCTGAGAAGATAGGTGTGACGCTGTGGAATGGAGAAGTGTTGGAGGGGACGATAGTGGGGGCATGCGCCGTACACGACACTGCAATCGTGCGAGTTAAAAGACAAGGTTTGGAAGCCGCAGAGTTGGGGGATTCGGAAAAGCTGAGGGTTGGTCAGAGAGTCTATGCGATCGGAAACCCGTTCGGATTGGCTGGGGGGCCCACGGTTACGTCTGGAGTGATCAGCGCAACTAAGAGAACGATAGAATCTCAGAGAGGGCTAGTGGAAAACCTGGTTCAAACTGATGCGGCGATAAACCCTGGAAACAGCGGCGGTCCTCTCGTGGACCTTGAGGGAAAGGTCATCGCGATAAGCACAGCGATAATTCCGTATGCTCAAGGGATAGGGTTTGCTATTCCAATAAACATGGCGAAGAAGTGCACGGGCGAAATGATAAGGGACGGGGTTTCTGTCAGACCTTGGCTCGGGATAGTAGGCCTAAGCCTTAACGAGGACATAGCTCAATACTATAATTTGCCGTTGGAGCATGGTGTTCTCATATCCAAGGTCACTGATGAAAGCCCAGCGCAGCACGCAGGCCTGATTATGGGCGACATAATTCTGAGAATGGACAACGTGAAGATCGACACCATCGAGGACCTGTTGAACGATATTCACAAGAGAAGGGTCGGCGAAAAGGTGAGAATTACAGTCTTCCGCAGGGGTTTCGAACAGTTCTTCGAAGTGACTTTGAGCAAAATGCCCTAATCATCTTTTGTACTTCGGGTCTGGGTTTCCGCCTCTTGCCTTCTCTTCTATCCAAGCGTTGGTTCCGACCTTTTTTCTGTAGGCCAGTTGACCAGCCCTGTAGAAGACGCGCCATCTTCCTTCGCTCGGGTCGTACGTTGAAAGGAAATAGTCGCATGGAAAGTCACGACACATGCAGAAGTGTTCAACTTTCTTCTCTCTAACGCAGGAGTAGAAGCGGCATTCGCCCCAGAAAGGCTTTCCCTTCACGTAGCCGCAGCCACTGCAATTCTTCTTGTAAGAGTTGCACTAAGCCAAAGCAGCTACCCGCACGGGGAGGCCAGATTAAAATCAGCTTACTCATCCAATTCCAGGCCTCAGGTTAACCTAGGTCGATGAAGTTATATATACGCGTACTCTGGTTTTTTAAACGAAGTTGCGCACAAGATTAGGTGGAAGTGTGACGTAAATGGTTAGAGAAATGACTGAAACGAACCTTCGAAGCGCGTACGCAGGTGAAAGCCAAGCTCACATGAGATACAAGATCTTTGCAGAGAGAGCCAAAAAAATGGGCTTTCTCAATGTAGCTAGACTTTTTGATGCCGTGGCCTTCGCTGAGAGAGTTCATGCAGGTAACCATTTCAGGCACATACTCACCAAGGGGGGAGCAACAACAGTTTCAGCCGCAGTTTTCGGGTCCACAAGCACTTCAGAAGATTTGCAAACAGGCATCGATGGGGAAAGCTTTGAGATCAACGAGATGTACCCGGCATACAAGGCTGTAGCCCAGTTTCAAGGTGAGAAGTCGGCTGAGACAAGCTTCACGTGGGCCTTAGAAGCTGAAAAGATCCACTTGAGCTTATACAAGAAAGCGAAGGCAGCAGTAGACCAGAAAAGAGACGTGACTTTGCAACCTGTGCAGGTGTGCACTGTATGCGGCTACACGGTCGAGGGCGATGCGCCAGAAAAATGTCCAATCTGCAACGCTTCAAGAGACAAATTCAGAACTTTCTAACATTAACCAACGTGCTGATCAGACGATGTAACAGTCATTATTGTTCGATCAGCGTGAATCGCGCCCTCATAAAGCTGGTAGGAGTGTACAGAAAATCAGGGAAGAAATGGGGAAGATAGAGAGACGGCCTAACCTGTCCGTTGTGGCCTTGGTATCCTTTGCTCTCTCGTTTGCTGTGGCCAGAACGTTCACGGCCCTGAGCCCCCAATTGATTCTTTCTCCTTCTGGTTTCCACGTTCACCATTTTTGGTACGGCATAGTCATGCTTGCTGTAGGCGGTTGGCTGGGCATCAGCTACAATGATCCGCGGGTTGATCGAGTTGCAGCGATAATTTTTGGGGCTGGAGGTGGACTTATAGGTGATGAAGCGGGAATTTTGCTGACACTTAAGAGCAACAACTACTGGGCTGGAGCAAGCTACACGTTCATAATAATATTCTTGGCTTCAGCATCGATACTCGTTCTACTGAACAGATATTCAAGGACGGTCCTGAAGGAGTTCAAGGAATTCTCAAGCAGTCAAGGCGGCTTTTATCTGGCCGTTTTTCTTGCGGTAATTTCGACAGCCTTCTTGATAGACACTACCAACCCCACGGTGATCGCTGTTACGAGCCTCCTTACGATAGTAGCATGGGTCACCATACTGGCATTCTTGATTCAAAGAATCCGAGGAAGACTGAGTCGGCGGCAAGAAATCGAAAGCTCACCTATGGTTCCTAGCTGAAACATTTAATACACCTTTTCTCGCAGTTATCCAAGACGCGATCGTCATGGAGACTTCAGACGTGGATGCGAGCAACTGGGAACCGGAAATCTCAAAGTCCACCATTTTGACGATTGTCTACTTCTGGCATGAACGATGCCCATGGTGTTTCAGGTTCAACCCCATTCTCGAGGAGGTCGCACAAGAGTACAAAGGGAAGATAAAGTTTGCGAAGCTGAACGTGCTTGCAAGCCCATCTAATCAGGAGATAGCGAACAACTTCGGTGTATTGAGCACTCCTACGTTGCTGTTCCTGTGCAGGGGAAGACCAGTGGGACAGGTTGTTGGCCTAATGTCTAAGGAAGAATTGGAGAGGGGATTAAACGACATGCTTGCAAGGTACAAAGGCTGTCTAAGTCAGAGCACAGAGCTGAGGCCAGCCTACATCGTGTGAAGACTAGTTGAGGATCAGACTTGGCTCTCCGTGCTCACAAACGCTTGAAAGCGCGCGCTACAACAAACCAACAACCGTAGATAGCAAGAAAAACAATCAGCCCCGTGTGACTGCTTATTATCGTCCTATGCTCATGTTCGGATCAAAAATGTTGAAAGTCTTGCTGAAAACCCTAACCGACAAGTTCTTCGAAAGCCTTTCAAGAGCACGCGATTTCCTGTCAAGCGCCAACGAAAAGACCAGCGCAGCACAACCCATCGCAAGGAGAACCAAGGATGACGCGAGCAGTGAAACGTCCTCCGGAAAAACGTTGAACACCCGCCCCACCTGCTTCAACAATAACATAGACGAAGACCAAACTTAAATCCTTAACGAACCTCACACTCAACCTTGGCTACCCTTACCCAAAAAAAGTAATACAATTGACCGCATGAAACCAGACAACGGCGACCCAACATGTCAAAAAGGCTGAACCCCAGCAAGCTCCAAGAAGGCTCAATAACCAGACTTCTGGGCAAAAGCATCTTCTTCTCAGAAGAAGTCGCCTCAACAAACGAGTGGGCCAAGAAGCTGGCGAGCCAAGGCGCCCCAGAGGGCTGGGTCGCTATCGCAGAAACTCAAACCCACGGGCGGGGAAGACTCGACCGCGAATGGATCTCACCGCTTGGGGGCCTGTGGTTCTCGTTGATTCTCAGGCCTAAACAACGCTTGGCGAAAGCTGCCAAACTCACATTTGTGGCCGGGATCGCGGTCGCCGAGACTCTGCATGAACAGTACGGCCTGAGGACTCAGACCAAGTGGCCCAACGACGTACTCGTGAACGGACGCAAAATCTGCGGCATACTCGGAGAGGCGAGCACGATGGGCAAAGAAATCAACGCTGTCGTCTTGGGAATCGGAATAAACGCCAACTTCGACGCCGAACGAGTCTTGCCAGAATCGATTAGAGCAAGGGCCACATCGTTGGAAACCGAACTCGCCCGAAAGATTCAGCTGGAAGAACTCTTCATCCGACTGCTCGAGAAGCTGGAAGTGACATATTCACTCTACACCAGAAGAGGCTTCAGCTCGATTCTTAAGCGATGGAAAAGGTATGCTGGCTTTCTCGGCCAAGAGGTCCAAGTGACAGACAGAAACGAAAAGATCACAGGGTTGGCCTATGACGTGGACAAGAACGGAGCCCTGATTCTCATGCTTGAGAACGGGGCCTTCAAACATGTTTTCGCCGGAGACGTGTCCCTGCGGATAAAGTGAAAACCGTTGACCTAGACAGCTCTTCAGCATCATGCGTTGGAAACCTGTGAAAAACGCTGTGCGAGGCCTCTGCATAAAGACTGCACTCAACTACGTCCTAGGATCGCAAACAAAAATGGAGGTTTGTCTGGAATTGGGCTGTCGCTCAAAAAATCCTAAGCTAAGGCTTTGAGCTTTGCGATCAGTTCCTTCTTCATCCTTTCGTTTCCCTGAATCTGCGTTCTTGCCTTTCGCCAGTCTGCGGAGCAGGTTCCGTAGCTCGACTGCTCACCGATGTACTTGTGGATAACCTCGTCAACTTTGCCCTTGTTCTTCTCGGTCACCTTGACACCGGCCTCTTTCAGCACGTCGTTAAACCATTTCCAGCAAGCCAACACACATCACCCTTCAACACGCAAGTTTTACGCGTTCCATGCTTAAAACTTTCTGTCCTCAGCTATTTTGCCTTTGCTTTCTTCTGCTCGTACCGCTCGGCGCATCTGACGCAGCAGAAGGCGTACTCTTTTCCGTCTATCGTGGTGGTGTAAGCCGCGAGTCTGCACGTTTCTGTCGGTATCTCAGCCTTGCAGTATTCGCATCTGACGAACTTGGGCTTCATTCTTTCACCTCTTTGACCTTCTGTCTCTTGTGATAGTCCTCTATGGCAGCGTGCAGCGCGTCAGCCGCGAGGTTTGAACAGTGCATCTTGATAGGGGGCAAGCCGCCGAGAGAGTCCGCGACGTCTGCGCGGGTGATTTTCATCCCCTCCTCTAACGTTTTCCCCTTGGCCAGCTCCGTGATCATGCTGCTCGTCGCGATCGCTGACCCGCAGCCGAAAGTTTTGAACTTGATGTCTTCGAGTCGATTGTCCTTGACCTTGATGTAGATGGTCATGAGGTCTCCGCAAACAGGGTTACCCACCGTGCCCACACCATCCGCATCCGGGATCTCGCCCATGTTCCGTGGGTTCCTGAAGTGCTCCATCACTTTCTCGGTGTACATCAAGCGTTCAGACTCCTTCGGAGTTAACGGCGATATCGCTCTTAACCTTTTTACTATGCTAGGCATCAAGCCTATCACGTAATCAACCTGTTCCTCAGTGTTCTCCTTCCCCAGAGTGAACATCAGGGAACCGTGAGCCTCCTCATGCTTAAGTCCAATTGCTAACAACACGTGCGAGGGTTCCAAGGTCTTTGCTGTGCAGGCTGAACCTGACGACGCATAAACGCCCATCAAGTCAAGGCTCAGCAGCATCGATTCACCCTCTATGAAACTGTACCTAACAGAAACATTGTCAGGCAGTCGTTCGGTCGGATGCCCATTCAAGAATGAATATGGAATTGGCTTCAACAAACCCTCAATGAATCTGTCTCTCAACCTCGTCAGCTGGACGCTATTACTCTGCATTTCCATCTTGGCTATTTCAGCAGCTTTTCCGAAACCAACTATGCCAGGCAGGTTTTCTGTTCCTGACCTTAACCCGCGTTCCTGTCCGCCGCCATGTAACAATGGTTCCAATCGGACTCCTTCCTTGATGTACAGGGCACCGACACCCTTAGGGCCATACATGTCGTTGGAAGAAATCGTGAGCAGGTCTACGTTCTCGGTTTTCACGTCTATCGGAACCTGCCCACAAGCGGCTGTGGCATCTACGTGGAGGTAAGCGTTCTTGCCGTGCACAATCTTGCTGATTTCCTTAATGTGTTCAACTGTTCCTATTTCGCCGTTTGCGTACACGATAGAAACGAGGGTTGTCTTATCGGTCAACACCTTTTCTAGGTTCTCGAGAATCACAAAACCGTACTTGTCAACTGGGACGAAGACGGGTTCGAATCCTCTTGTGGTCAAGAACTTGAACGAGTTGACCACTGACATGTGCTCAATCGCTGACGTTATTATTCGTGTTCCATGGTCCTTGTTCCGATTTGCAACTCCTTTTATAGCCATGTTGTTGCTCTCAGTGGCTCCTGAAGTGAAAATTATAGACTCCCTTTTTTCAGCGTTAATCAATTCAGCAACTTTTGCCCTTGCGCCTTCAAGCGCACGCTTAGCTTCTTGGCCGAACACGTGCAAGGATGAAGCGTTGCCGAAAGACGATTCCATATAAGGAAGCATGGCCTCTGTGACCCGAGGGTCTACAGGTTTTCCAGCCATATGGTCCATGTAAACTCGCTGCGTCGTCGACATGCATCATTCACTTGACACGAGTTTAGTTGCTTCTTACTTAACCTTTCTAATCACTATTTGAACTTCGTTTCCTTTCTTGGTCACGCTTACAAGTTCTTGCTCCAAGTTTTTCACGAGGCTCCTAATGTCTGACTCTGCGGCCGGGTCATCTGCCAAGACCTCCAGCGTCTCGCCGACCTTCAACTCATCCAGTTCCATTCTCGTCTTGAAAACAGGTTCAGGACAGTATAAACCTAAGCAATCCAACGTTCTGCCAGCCTTTTCTTTCATGACATCCTCTCATGCACTACAGCTTAAAGAGAAAAGTAAAAAGCCTTTCGTACAACCATCAGTGTTCAACGTGGCCTTGGTCGCGAAAAGAAATGCAAGGAGTGTTTGCTGTTGTTCCTTGTTCACTGAGCTATTTTTATCGCTTGAGTAGGGCATTGAGTTTCGCATGCCATGCATTTTATGCAGTCTTGTTCTCTCGTAGGATCAGACTTCTTTTCAGAAACAGGGTGTCCAGGCGCGTCCCCCCAATCGAACACTGTCACGGGGCAGACTTCCAAGCAGACGCCGTCTCCAGTGCAAACGTCCCAATCAACTGCAACAGTTGTTCCATGAACACCGAGCTTCTTGGGAGGTTCAACAGGCCCCCAAACGTTGTGACCCTGATGTTGACTGACGACCTTGCGTTTCTTCTGAAAATCTGGGTCTATCGGCAAGACTTTTTCACCTATGAACACGATAGGCGGTGGAAATATAACCCTTTTGCTGCCATCAGGTGAGCAGTTGGCTTTGGCTCAAGAGCGAAAGATTTAAGATTTGCAGGAAAGCAAGTGTTGTAACAAAGGAGAAACATACATGGAACAAGACAAGTTTTACACTTTGCCAAAACTGCCTTACGATTACGCGGACCTTGAACCGCACATGTCCAAGGAACAGTTAACGATACACCACGACAAGCATCATCAAGCATACGTTAACGGCGCAAACGCGATACTTCAGAAGCTTGATAAGGCGAGGAAAGAGAACGTCGACTTGGACGTCAAGTCCACTCTGAAAGAGTTATCATGGAACATAGGGGGACACCTGTTGCATTCCGTGTTCTGGGGCAACCTAGCGCCACCGAGCAGGGCAGGAGGAAAACCGAGCGGCAAATTAGGCGATTGGTTGGAGAGAGAGTTCGGAAGTTTCGACCGGTTCAAGAAGGAGTTCACGCAGACGGCGACCAGTGTGGAAGGCTCCGGATGGGCGGCTCTTTCAAGGTGCACACAGACTAGCAGGCCGCTAATCATGCAGATAGAGAAACACAACACCAACGTTTATCCCACGTACAAAGTCCTCATGGTTCTCGACGTGTTCGAGCACGCATACTACATCGACTACAAGAACGACAGAGCCAAGTTTGTAGAGGCATTCTGGAACCTCGTCAACTGGAACGAAGTGAACAAGAGATTCGAAGCAGCTCTGAAGTGAAACGACCGTTACGCTTTCGCTGTTTCGGTAAGAACAGTGAGCCCGATGGTTCAATCGTGGAACGGAGACCGAACCGTCAAAAATATTAGTTGAAACCGAATGGATATACCATAAAAGCGCGCGCGCAATTAGGCGTGTTATTTGGTTTCATTTTGGCGTACATGGCTGCTGTTCTTGTGCTTTTCTACATCCTGGGGCGTTACGGAGGCTGATCGCGCCTCCAGGCTCTTGGCACGGAAACAATTGTTCTGAAATCGTTTGCTAAAATGGTGGTCCGCTCTGTCAATTTCATTTTTTCAGAATGCGTTCTACCGCTGGAATATTCTGGTTGCAGCGAAATGCAGCGCTGGCGTGCGAAGCGTTAGTTAGTTTATATCTGCTCGCCACTCAAGGCTCATTTTACGATGAGGACTGAATGCATCGTGTAATGTAAAACATGGTTGCTTACACCATTGCCCCCCATGACTATGATATCAAAGTTTTCTTTCAGGGCGATCTCCGAGATTTTTCTAGCAGGGTCTCCGGACTCCAGTTTCTGTTCAAAACTCGTTCCCTTGAGCTTTTCTGCAGCATCAGCAAGAATGCCTTTGCCGATAGCCTTGGACACTTCAGGCCGCAAACCAAATAGATGCGATTCTTGGACGTGAAGCAATGTCAGTGCAGCATTGAGTTTATTACATAGTGCAGCAGCATACGTGAGCGCGTTCTCCGAACCCTCCGAGCCGTCAACCGGAACGAGTACCTTTGAAATTGAAACTGCCGCTTTTTCTCCGGCTACTAGGACAGGTATGTCCGACTGGCGCGATACCTTGTAAGCCACGCTTCCTAGGTGGGTCTCCTTTTCTTTTTGCGCGTTCCGTCCCATGACTATCAAGTCATATTTTTTTCCGTCAGCTTCTTCCATCACGGCTTCGGCCACGCTCTTATGCTCCACAACCTTCTGGTCGACATGCACGCCCTCCTCTTTGAACGTCAGCGCTGCGTCAGCAACGATATCTTCTCCCTGTTGGCGGTAAATACTGGTAAGCTCATCTTCTATTCTTTCCGAATAATGTGCACCAGCAGATGTCGGAGTCTCCCTATCAAAAGACATCTCTCCCCCAACGGCAACTCCAGGCTCAGCATCAGGTGACTCTGCGACGGTGCGACCTTCAATCAAGAAGTCTTTAAAGTGAGACCTCATCAGTTCATGAGTTACGACGTGAAAGACAGTTACTTCTGACTCCAGCTTCTTGGCGAGCAGAATCGCCAATTCCTGAGCAGAGAGCCCTGGATCCGAGCCGTCTGTTAGAAAGAGCATTTTCTTGAAAACATGTTCACTTTCCATAGGCCTTCAACCTGCGTTTCTTCTTAGTGTTCAACGCTTTATAAAGTCTTTTCGGAAACGCTGGTCTTTCACCGGTTGCAACGAACACTGTGCATCCTTTCTTTGGCGCTGTCACTCGCCGTTTGGACTCGGAGAAACCTTAAGAATGCTTGTGCACCATCACACTGATAGTTTTCACATGTGGTCTGAGGGTTTTTGTGGAAAAGTTTGACGTTCTCGTAATCGGTGCAGGCTCTGGGATGATAGTAGCCGCGAACGCCGTTGCCAACGGTCTGAAAACAGCGTTGGTTGAGTCTGGACCGATCGGGGGAACATGTGTAAACCGTGGGTGCGTGCCTTCGAAGATGCTGATTTACCCTGCAGATGTTGCGAGCGCGATTTATGAAGCCGAAAAACTGGGAATAAAAGCGACGATCGACACCATAGACTTTGACAGAATCATGAAGAGAACGCACAAGCTTGTTGCAGAAGATGTTGAACGACAGACAAGAGCCGTAGACGAAGATCCTAGGATCAGGTGGTTCAAAGGCAAGGGCGAGTTTGTTTCAGATTACACGCTGAAAACGGGAGAAGACGTGGTGAAAGCAGACAAGGTATTCATCGTTTCAGGGGCCAGGCCGGATGTTCCTGCGCTTAAGGGAATAGAGAATGTGAGTTTTTTGACAAGCGATACGGTGCTGAGCCTTGAGGCGCTGCCCAGGAGCATGGTTGTCATCGGAGGAGGGTACGTCGCTGCAGAGTATGGGCACTTCTTCTCCAGCTTAGGAAGCAAGGTGACGATGATTCAGAGAAACTCGAGAATCTTGCCTGACGAAGAACCGGAGATCTCTCAGCTATTAACAGAAGAGATGGGAAAAAGGATGGAGATTTTCACGAACTACGAGGCCGTTGAAGTTATGGAAAAAGGCAGCACTAAGGCAGTGGTAGCTAGAAGCCGAGTAAGTGGGCAGGTCAAGGAATTTTCTGGAGACGCTATTCTGATAGCCGCTGGACGAGTTCCCAACTCGGACGTCCTCAAGCCAGAAAGAACAGGAGTCGAACTGGACAAGATGGGATTTGTGAGAGTAAACGAGTTTCTTGAAACCCGCAAGAAGAACATATTTGCGTTCGGCGACGCTATCGGCAAGCAAATGTTCAAGCACGTTGCAAACTATGAAGCCCAAGTTGCTTGGCACAACTCCGGGCATGATCACAGGGTGAAGGTCGATTACAGCGCAGCGCCTCACGCGGTTTTCACGTACCCACAAGTCGCTTCAGTAGGCATGAAGGAAGCTGAGGCTTCGCAGTCAGGCTACAAGATTTTGGTTGGAAGAGCCTTTTACAAAGACACAGCACAGGGAGCTGCAATGGCTGAAACGGGAGGTTTCGTAAAAGTCATCGTTGAACAGGAAACTGGAAGAATCCTCGGCGCACACATAATCGGTCCCTTTGCTTCTATGCTGATTCAGGAAATCATCAACGCGATGGCTTCAGGAGACGGGACTTTCGTTCCGATCTTTAGAGGATTACACATTCATCCCTCAATGACTGAAGTCGTTCAAAACGCGTTCAGCACCCTGAAACAGCCCTAGCAAGAATGCTATGGTTTCGAGGCAGAAAAGACTGTCAACGTCTGCGATTGCAATCGTTTTCTGAAAACAAGCTTCCAAGAATCTTGTATGAGTCGACGATGCTTCGTTCAAGGAAGCTAAATTTTTATATCTAGGGCAATGATAACGCTCAATGCAAAATGGTAAGTGATAGCGTGAACAAGGTCAAGGTTGCAGGCAAGAACAACAAGCACAAGGTGTTGATGTACGCGATAAGTACGTGTGCTTGGTGTAAGATGACGAAGAAATTCCTGAATGAAAACGATGTGGAGTACGAGTACGTTGACGTTGACTTGGCCAGTGACGAGGATCACGAGAAGATCAGAGAAGACATCATCAGCAAAGGAGGAGAACCTAGCTATCCGACGCTGATCATTGATAACGAAACTGTGATCACTGGTTTTCGCAAAGACAAGATTGAAGAGGCGTTAGAGCTTTGATAACCGTTGAACAAGTGCGGCAGAGAGCCGAGGCTGACGCCAAGACAAACGGTTACTATCTAAACCCTGCCCCGGAGTTTCTCAAAGATCTGCTGGAAGGGTTGAAGCGAAACGAGGAGAGATACGGATACCCATCGTGTCCTTGCAGACTTGCCTCAGGAAAGTTCGAGTTGGACAGAGACATATTTTGTCCATGCGACTATCGAGACCCCGACGTTGCAGAACACGGATGCTGCTACTGCGCCCTGTACGTCCGAAAGGACTTGTACGAAGGCAAGACCCCTATCCTTCCGATTCCAGAACGCAGACCCGCGGACAAGCAGGCCAGAGCCTATGCTGCAACTGCAACTGGAGAGGCAACTGCGGGAACGGCGGCTGAAAAGACGCCAGTCGTGAAGGCTGAGGGACAGTCTGTTGAGGTGAAGAAGAAACTATGGTATTGCAGGCAGTGTGGTTACGTGGTGTTTCGCGAAGACCCGCCCTACGTTTGCCCGATATGCAAGGCCAAGAGAGAGATGTTTGCAAGAATAGAGATCAGCCCAAGCGGGTAAGACGAAAGCAGAGATCACCGTTCACTTTGTGACTGTTATTTCGATTCTCTTCCAGGTTTTGTTTATCCCCCGCAGGGACGTAACTGCGCCTACAACGGTTCCGCCGAGAATCTTGCTGACGAATTCGTTCAGGGCGATCTCTTCACCGTCAACCGAGAGCTTGGTTTCCAGAGGCCATCACCTCCTAGCTAGGTTAGTGAGTTAAGTGTAAAAGTTTTCTGTAAACCTTTTAGGCAGGGCAGACCACTGAAAATTGGCAAGAAGATGAAGGATAAGACGAGGTTTACGGAGAAGGAAAACAGACGCAGAGTGTTGAGGATAATCGGCCTTCTTGAGAAGGAGTTTCCCGACGCCAAGATAGCTCTGAACTACACTGGCCCTCTTGAGCTTCTCGTCGCGACGATTCTTTCCGCGCAGTGCACCGATGAAAGAGTTAACATTGTCACAGAGTCGCTTTTCAAGAAGTACAGGAAAGCAGAGGACTATGCAAAAGCCGACTTAGCTGAACTTGAAAGGGAGATAAGGTCGACGGGCTTCTACAGGAACAAGGCGAGAAACATCAAGAACGCTGGGGAAATGCTGGTTCAAAAGTTCAACTCTCACGTTCCTGAGACAATGGAGGAGATTCTTGAGTTGCCCGGTGTTGCTCGGAAAACGGCTAACATAGTTCTTCAGAACGCGTACGGCGTTGTTGAAGGAATAGCCGTGGACACTCACGTGCGAAGAGTTGCAGCAAGACTTGGACTTACGGGCAATGAGGACCCGGAGAAGATAGAACAGGACTTGATGACCATTGTGCCGAGGGAGAAGTGGATGAGGATAACGGACCTGCTTATCTTTCTTGGGAGAAGAGTCTGCACTGCGAAGAAGCCCACGTGTGAACTGTGCGTTTTAAACAAGCTGTGTCCGTCTGCCTTCACCTTCGCTTGAAGGGTTTAGCGTCGATTTATAAGGTGCAGCGCCACGATATCTTGTCAGAGTGACAGATGGTTTACGAGAAGTGGAGGGTTGAGGTTGGTAACTCAGCATGTTGATGGTCCGAAAATCGTGGTTGTAGGCGCGGGTTTCGTGGGGTCAACGTTTGCCTACTCGCTGTTGATTCGAGGGTTGGCTTCTCAGATCGCGATTATAGACGTTGACAGGGACCGAGCTGAGGGGGAGGTTATGGACCTGAACCACGGTCTACCCTTCGCGTACCCGACTAGGATTTGGGCAGGCGATTATTCTGACTGTGAGGGCGCCGACATCGTGGTCATCGCAGTGGACAAGGGACAGAAGATTGAGCAGTCACGGTTGGAGCTGGCCGACGGCAACTTTCAGGTTATGAAGCAGATAGTTCCAAGCATTACGAGGTACAACAAGGAGTGCATCCTGCTCGTGGTGACCAACCCGCTGGACGTTATGACTTACGCGGCTCTCAAACTGTCGGGGCTGTCGAAGAACAGGGTGATCGGGTCTGGAACGATCTTGGACACGGCGCGGTTTCGCTACCTGCTCGGCGAGTACCTTCAAGTCGACTCTAGGAACGTGCACGCTTACATCATCGGCGAACACGGGGATAGCGAGGTGCCTGTGTGGAGCTTGGCAAACGTTGCGGGAATCAGGCTGAAAGACTATTGCCCGATATGCAGGGTTCCGTACAACATGGAAGATTTCAACAGCCTTTTCCTAAAAGTGAGAAGCGCTGGAGTCGAAATCATAAGGCGGAAGGGCAGAACGTTCTACGCGGTCGCTCTGGGAATGACGAAGATCGTGGAGAGCATACTTCGAAACGAGAACGCCGTCGTGACAGTGTCCTGTCTGCTGGAGGGCTATCACGGTGTCAGCGACGTCTGCCTAAGCGTCCCAGTGGTTCTCGGCCGAGAAGGTGTGAAGGAAGTCATAGAACTCCCCTTAGACGAGAAGGAGACGACAGAATTCCAAGAATCCGCAGCGATCGTTAAGAACGTTGTGAATTCCCTAGGACTCTAAGGCACTGAAAGCGCAGGCGTTAACTTTCGCTGTTTCGCGTTTTCACTCGCGCGGTTTGTCAGAAATCTGAAAACTTCAGGAACTAGTTTTGCCAAGGAGCTGTGCGGACTTGCTTGACTACGCTATGTTCCACTGAGTCTCATTTGCCTCTCTGCCTTTCGCATGAAATCCTCAATCATCGGCTGCATAGATTTAGGGTATCGGGCGATGCACGCGTGCCCTTCGCTTGGCTCTAAGAAACATTCCAGTAGCTTCTTTTGCAGAATTTCCTGTTGAACTTGTCTTTCGACTTTCCAGCCGAGCTTCATACTGTCGACGGTTTCAGCGTTGAGCAGTGTAGCCTTTTTCCGTTTCTTCATGCCCTCAACACCTCTGTCATCATAGTCTTATATCGCGAATCTCAAGATAACATTTCTTTCAAATCCCGATACGTATCGAAAAACGGAATATTCTGCTCTCCAACAGCTCAAAACCAGCCCAACGCTGGAGTCGTTCGAGTGACCACATCTTTTTCTGATTCCTCATGGGTGGTGACCACTTTTTTCCACAACGCTATTGAGCACTGACCACAGTTTGATTTCATCGGTGGAGCAGATTGCCACAGTATTGCATTGAGACGAGCGATCTGACGATGCGTTATGGTAGCCTAGTGGCTGTTGACCATATTTCTTTCAACGTGGAGAAGGGTGAGGTTTTCGGTTTTTTGGGTCCAAACGGCGCTGGCAAATCGACGACTATTAAGATGTTGACGACGCTCTTGCGGCCGACGAGCGGCAAGGCCACCGTCCTTGGGTTTGACGTTGTCTCTGAAGGAGGCAAGATCAGGCCTAGGATAGGAGTCGTGCAGCAGGAGCCGAGCTACGAGATGGCGTTGAGTGTGGAAGGAAATCTTGACATGTACGGGTTTTTGTGGAACGTGCCCAAGAAGGAGAGAAAGGAGAGGATCGAGCTTCTTCTCGACAAGTTTGGTTTGGAGGAGGCGCGGAAGACGGTTGCGCCTGAGTTGTCAATTGGGCAGAGAAGGCGTCTGCAGGTTGCGAGAGAGTTCATGCACGATTCTGAGCTCATGTTTCTAGACGAACCCACGACTGGCTTGGACCCTCAGGCCAGAAGAGTGACCTTGGATTTCGTGCGGGAGAAGGTGAGAAACGGTGTGACCGTTTTCTTCACGACGCACATAATGGAGGAAGCCGAGTACGTTTGCGACAGAATAGCCATAATCAACCACGGACAGATCCTGGCCTTAGACACTATAGAGAATGTTAAGCACAGGTTTGGAGCGGTAAGCGTTATCCACCTGCGTTTCGCTGAGTACACTAGCGATTTGGACCGAAAACTGCAGAGTTTGCCGGGCGTTCAGAAAATTGTCCCTCCGCAGCAGAGGGACGAGCCGTTGAAGTTGTATGCAGAAGATGCGAACGTGGTGATGCCCAGAATAATCGATGCGGCAACGACCCTCGGAGCGCGCATAACAGAACTCAGGATAGAGGAGCCATCACTGGATGACGTCTTCATTCAGATGGTGAATTCGAAGGGAGTGAAGCGCGATGAACAGTTTTCTTAGATTGTTGTACAGGGACCTAAGGGCTGGACTTTGGTCAACCAAATCCATCATGGCTGTCCAGCTTGTAACCCCGCTGTTCTACATCTTCGTCGCCGGGTTCGTCTATGGAGCCATCATCGATCCAAAAACGATTGCTGCCAGCGGAGCGATCAGTTACGTCCTCTTTCTCGCCCCAGGAGTCGTTGTCATGCAGATAATGTTTGCCGCGTCTATGGCCGGAGCGATGCTTTGGGTTGACAAGAGGCTGGCCATGTTCTCGCAGATAGTTGTAGGGCCGTTCAGCAGGTGGCAGTACATACTTAGCAAGCTGGTTTCTATCATGCTTCAAGGAATGCTGAACGCGTTCTTGGTTTTTCTCATCGCCTCTCCGTTACTTGCAGGGCTGAAAATCTCCCTAGAAGGGGCGCTCTACATTGCCGGTTCGCTTCTGTTGGGGGCTCTCTTCTTCGGTTCTCTGACGCTGGCCATTTCTGTGTTCATAAAATCCAACGAGGCGTTCAACGCGATTCTCAACGTGTTGTTCACCCCTCTGATGTTTCTGAGTTCAGTCTACTACCCTCTGGAAAAAGCGCCGTTTGCAATTCAAGTCGTTTCATTGGCTAATCCTTTAACCTACGCTGCAGACATGCTCAGAGCCGGACTCCTGCAGGTTTACGTTCCCCTCCTGCCTATCGAGATAGCAGCACTCGTAGTTGAGAGTCTCATCGCCTTCGCAGCCGCGACAGTTGCCTTCAGACGAGTTAAACCTTAACCATCGATTCGAACGAATGCCACCGAATTCGAGAAGAACAAACGAGAACGCGCCCGCCTTTCCGGCAGGCTGGCGTGTTGGTTGCAACACCACAAGCAGTGGAGACATCTCCCGAAGACCCTACTTTTAGTAGGATTTCGGATTCACATATCATATCGCCAAAAGAACAAAGTGAAGACAGCGACATATAAGGAATATGTCGAAAGCGTAGAACAAGAAAACACGCTATGAACTCGCACTTTTTGGTTTGGAGCAAGTCTTATCCAGAGCAGTCCAACATATGTAGGTGAGATAGAAAGCATGAACAAGAAGGTTCCGCATAAGTTTCAGGAAAAAATGGAACTCACTTATGAGCAATATTTCCAGACCGACCAGTCCATGGTGGAATTGGCTAAGGCTTTCGAGCATGCTCTGGGCAAAGACAGAACTTTCGAAATAATTAGAAAGTGGGCTGAAAAGTCTAGGGTAGAGCTTGCCAAGAAACAGACGTCTAAGAAGCCAATCAAAAACTTTGAAGACTTCAAACTGTTCTTCAAAGAGTTATACGGGTCTCCCTTGTGGGCGCATGCGTTGACATTGACCTATCCAGAAGAAACGCCCAAGAAATTGAGCTGCCACATAACAGAGTGTTTAGGTGCTAAGACCTTCAAGGAAGTGAACGCCACAGACCTTGGCTACATCCTATTCTGCCGCACCGATTTTGCAATGGCAAGAGCCTATCACCCGAAACTAAGACTAAAACGGACAAAAACCCTGATGCAAGGAGACAGCTACTGCAACCACACATATTACTGGAAAGAATGAACGGCAAGAAACACCCAGTCTCGCACGTTACTTTCGGTTTGGCTAGGACTTTTCCGCAAAACCAAAACTGACTTTCTTCAAGCAGTCTTTGTTAGTATTTTTGGTTCTTTCCATTCTTCCCTGAGAATGCTAAAGAGGAACATGTCTGTCCATTCTCCTCTGCAGAAGTAGCACTTTCGCATTGTTCCTTCTCTCTTAAACCCCACCTTTTCCAGAATCTTCTGAGAAATCACATTCTTGGTGTGAGTCGTTGCTACTATTCGAACAATGTCCTTTGAAAGGAAAAGATAGTCCACCATTAGCTGTGCAGCTTCAGTGGAATATCCTTTTCCTCTTTCGCTTGGAACGAGACCATAGGCTAGTTCTAACATATTCATATAAGTATTAAGAAAGTTGAAATGCATAATCCAACCAATTTTGCTTCCGTCTTTCTTCTCAATGATAAAATGCTTCGTTTCGAGAACAGTACTCTCTAGGAACCTCTCCATCCCTGCCCTAGTACCCTGTGTTGGAGAGAAATATTCAGCAAAGTCTGGGTTACTCCACCAGTCCACAAGAAATGGCACGTCCTCTTTCTCCGCTACCCTCAGGTTCACATTCTTGCCTTCAAGCAATCAACGTCACCACTCAAAACGATAAGAGCAGTCCAGCTTTAACTCTTCCGCAAAACCAAAAAATGGCTTTCTTCAAGAGGCGTGCTTTCAAGGCAAATGAGCAATCAAAAGATTATCTTGGTTGCTTCATATTTATCTCTAACAATTTCTTTTGCCTCAGGGATTAGTTTGCTCCAACTTCGGTTCAATTTATCCCTCAACCATTTCGTACCTTCATCTATATCCATTCCAAGTCTAACAAAAACAAAGTAAAGAAGTGCAGGTATTCGGTCAAAGTGTGCCATCGCATCGG
This sequence comes from Candidatus Bathyarchaeota archaeon, assembly GCA_963707955.1. Lineage (GTDB taxonomy): Archaea > Thermoproteota > Bathyarchaeia > Bathyarchaeales > Bathycorpusculaceae > DASPPK01. Next base: position 2,238,186 of record OY970176.1, read on the forward strand.
CACTTGCAACGCATTTTGCTTCTAGAGTTTCTCTGCTAATTGCCTTACTCCCTCTGTGGGAATAAATACAATGCTTGACTTTTTCGATTTTTTCTTGCGGATACTTGAACCTTTTCAGAATCTTTTCCGCCTCTTCAGCACCGAGCAAGTGGTGGTTCTCATAGTTGTCTCTATCCTTAATGCCTGCAATGTCGTGTAGCAAGGCTGCAATTTCCACGATTTCTTCATCAGCATGCAATTTCCTCGCAAGAAACTTACCATATCTTACAACAGAAAGAATATGATAAGTCCAAATCTGGTCGCCGAAAGTGTTTGTATCCTTTTTGCATTCTTCTTCGACAAGTTTTCTAATCTTCTCAACAATCCTCGAATCCATATTCCTGCCCTCAAGCAATCCAAATAGCCAATCCACACAGTCACTTTCGATTCAGCTATAACTTTTCCGCAAAACCAAAAACTGGCTAACAAACAATCATAGAAGAATGCTCTACTGTCGTCCAGATACTAGTTTTCTTTTTTTACAGCTACTACTTGAAGATGACTTCCTATTCCAGCAATGTGTGGGTCTTTGTAGATTCTGCTCAGCATCTTTTTCAGTTTTTCTTTTTCTGCTTTGTTTTCAAAAATCTCTCTTCGCTTTTCTGAGGGAAGAGTTTCTACAAATATGTCAAGCATGCCCGTGCGTAGACCTAATGGCTTTCCGACAATCCGAACCGTGTTCAAGCCGTGCTTTTGTAAAAGTGATATAAGCTCGATTGGAGTGAACGATTTGGAATCAAAATTCGCTTCTTCTTCTGCAGGCGATATTCCAATTTGTAGAAAATCAAGTATGTAGTCAAGGGGTTTGCCTTGTGATAACATTTTGAGCGCACGATAGAATGTGCTGTCCACTCCAGCAACAAAATGGCAGTTTGGTTTAAGCACTCTCGACAATTCGCTCACAGCTTTCTCTGGGTCGCCACAGATGGATATTGGGTCTGCTTCAGAAAGAACAAAGTCAAAACTCATGTCAGGATGTGGAACAGACCGAATGTCACCTTGCAAAACTTCAATGCGTTCCCCAAGCATATCTTTACTTATTCTCCTTTTCGCTGTTTTCAGAAGCTCCCCAGTTATGTCCAGAAGCTCAACCGAGCACTTTCTTGTTTTAACCATTTTTCTCGACCAAACACCAGCACCGCCGCCTGCATCAAGAATCCATCCCTGCCTAGGAAGAAAAGGTTCAAGGTTCTCCCATGTTATCTCATCATAGATAGCATCATCCCCAACCTCTCTGTAATATTCTTCTTCAGCTTCTCTTCTGTGGTATTCAACGATTCTTGCGACACGCTCTTCGTTAGCCATAGCCGAAGCCCTCAAATCACAATGCGGTCTGTCTAGGTTCAGCTATAACTTTTCCGCAAAAACAGAATAAGGGACTTAGAAGCCATGATAGAAGACTGTTCTAAATACAGAATGAACAAAACTGATAACCAACCAGTCGCGCGCGCTTCAGACACATCGGTGCGCAATTGGGAACTGTTGATGTTGTCGTCGCTATTCTTATAAATTGGAGCTGAAAATGAATTCTCATGCGGGCAGAGATCGGAATCATTGGCGGAACGGGCTTCTATGATCCGAAACTTCTCAGGAACGTTGAGGAAATAAGGGTGCGCACGCCTTATGGTGCGCCTTCTGATTTGATTGCGGTTGGAGAGTTGAAAGGTAGAGGCGTAGCGTTTCTGCCGAGGCACTCGAGGAAACATACGATAAGGCCGACTGACGTTAATTCGAGAGCAAACATATTCGCTTTGAAAAAACTGGGTGTTCAAAGGATACTTGCGCCTTCAACGGTTGGTTCTCTGAAGGAAGAATGCAAGCCTGGAGACGTGGTGTTCGTCGACCAGTTCATAGATAGAACGACCAAACGAGAAGAGTCATTCTATACACGAAAGCGCGTGTGCCACATATCAGTGGCCGAACCAATGTGTCCAGAGTTAAGGCGAACTCTGATAGAAGCAGCTGACAACGTAGACGTCAAAACTCACAACGCTGGCACGTATGTTTGTATAGAAGGGCCAAGGTTCTCGACGAAAGCGGAATCTAGATTGTTCAGGACTTGGGGAGCAGACGTCGTAGGTATGACTCTTGTTCCAGAGTGCGTTCTTGCCCGAGAAGCGGAGATTTGCTATTCTTCAATTGCGACTGTTACTGACTACGACGCGTGGAAGGACCAGCCTGTTACGGCGAATGAAGTTTTGAAGATTATGAGGGCGAACGTGGAAAAAGTCAAGAGCATAATTGCTGAAGCAGTTCCAAACATACCGAGAGAAAGAAGATGCGAATGTAAGAGCGCATTGCAGAGTGCTCTGATCTGAATTGGCTTAGTAACAAGGGAATGAAGAATGAAAACATGAGTCTCAGGTCGAAGATAAGGCGAATACCCGAATTCAAAGGCGTTGTTTTCTGGGACATAACCCCGCTTTTGAAAGACAAGCACGCTTTTCGAGAATGCATCAAACAGTTGGCTGACCATTTTCGAGACAAAAAAGTGGACGTTGTAGTATCAAGTGAGGCTAGAGGTTTCATTTTGGGAGCAGCGGTAGCCTATGAACTTGAAGCCGGTTTTGTTCCTATCAGGAAGAAAGGAAAACTGCCTTCGAAGACGGTGAACCTGACTTACCAGAAGGAGTATGAGTCAGACACCATCGAGATTCATGAAGATGCTGTCGAACCTGGTCAGAACGTTCTCCTTGTTGATGATTTGCTGGCAACAGGTGGCACTATCAAGGCAAACGCTGAATTAGTTGAAAAACTGGGCGGAAACATCGTTGGCATGGGCTTTCTGATTGAACTCGGGTATCTTCACGGGAGAGAATCTCTCGGAGACAAATATGAAGTGTTCTCGATCATAAACTACGAGACCCCCAAAGAGTAATTCCCGCTGCCTACTTCTAAATAGTGGTCGTATGAGCTCTATTCCGTTAGTCCTCGGTTGTGTAGACGTTCGTGTTCCCATGTTGCGAAGTCTTGTGGTGGGCTGATGATTTGGTTGTCGGGTTTGCGTTTGAGTTGTGCTGCGTTGTTTGGGCAGCCGGTTACGCATAGTCCGCAGCCGATGCATCTTTTCTTATCCACAACGGATGCGCCGTCTTGTTCAGTGATTGCGTGTACTTGGCATCTGGTTCTGCACGTTCCGCAGTTTAGGCATTCGTTTGGGTCTATTGTGGAGTAGTAGTTTGCGTGGGCAACGGAGTTTTCTATGCCCCATTCGTTGATGCCTCTGAGTATGCCGCAGCAGCAGCCGCAACAGTTGCACACGTAGCCCACACCCTTCATCACGTTACTGACGGTGTGAACTAACCCTATTTCCTCAGCCTTGTCGAGGAAAGCCAATGCTTCCTCTTTGGAGATGGTGTACCTGTGTGGAGGGCGCTCGTACGGCGAAAAGAACAGACAGGTCGTTAATGGAAACTTGCATTTGTGGCCGAGGTGCTTCTGCTGTATCCTGCAGACGCAATCACGTAAGCCAAACGATTTGGACTCTAACAGTATTGATTTGACATCGTCGTATGGAAGAATAAGTTCGGATTTCATAGCTTTCTGCGCGGGGACTACACGGTGGAGAGCCGGCTGAGGCTTCATTATGCCGACTGCACCTCCATTCGCCAAGTATTCTTCGACGAGGTGAGCTAGTTCATGGTCCATGGTTTCCAGTTGGTCTTCGTAGATTCCGACGACGAAGGGAGCGAGTCTAAAGGTCGGTCTTCCTTCTTTGTAATCACGCCACACGAGCCCCCGTCTGGCCATTTTTGTCAACTTTGCTTCAGCCTCTTTAACTGAGAGCCCAACCCTCTTGGCGATCGATTCGACTGGTTCTTGGGAACCGCTTAGCTGACTTGCGATCGTTGCCTCTTCAGGTGAGAATATCTTCTTCAGGACTCGAATCTCAACGTTTGATGGTGTTCTGGGAAAACCGTTCGGAAGGTGGTTCAAGGCTTCTGCAAGTTGATCATAAACTTCATCGACCAAACCTGTGTCTCTCCTCACGTGAGAATCTTTCTTACATGCTTATTTAACGATAGTGCGCCGTTTGGCAAGAAACAACAGGATGTAATCTGCTAGAATCGCAGGTTTTCTTTTCTACGATTTTCGGGAGCGCGTGCTGCGATATTGTGTGTGGGCTAAGGTGTTTTGAGCATGCTGTAGTAGAATTCTTGCAGTTTGGTGATTTTGGGGGCGATGACTATCCTGCAGTAGGCTTGTTCTGGGTGACGTTTGAAATAGTCTTTGTGATAGTCTTCGGCCTCGTAGAAGGCTTTGAAGGGCTCTACTTTTGTCACTATGGGTGCATCCCACAGTTTTTCTTCAGTTATTTCTTTGATCACCTGTTCGGCGATTGATTTTTGTTCGTCGTCGTGGTAGAATATGACTGAACGATACTGAGTACCAACGTCAGAGCCTTGGCGGTTTAACGTCGTCGGGTCATGCATGGTGAAGAAGATTTCCAGTATCTGCTTGAAGGAGATGACGTTAGGGTCAAATGTTATGTGCACAACTTCCGCGTGCCCTGTTGTCCCCGTTGACACTTGCTCATAAGTCGGGTTTGCCATGGTGCCGCCGGAATAGCCTGATTCAACTTTTTCCACACCTTTCAATTCGCTGAATATAGCTTCCATGCACCAGAAACAACCCCCTCCAAGGGTTGCCACTTCTCTTCGCGTCTGAGACGTGGGCTTCAGCCGTTCTTGACTCATGGTATTCACGGTGGATGCTAAGATAATAAAGGGTTTGTATAGGCCAGTGACGGAGAAAGGATGTCGTGTGAGCCGAAGTTTTCAAAGCGCGCTCGCGAAAGTCAGAGCTCAAATCCTTAAAAGGCCCTTGCCTAAGTAACTATTGTCTGCTTCAGCTATTGGGTGGTTTGAAAGGGTGTCTCGAGTGAAGAACGCACGTGAGTTTGATTTTCTCAGAACTTTGGCTTTGAATTTTGGGGCCACAGAGGCAAGAGTGATTCCTGCAGGTGCGGTGGTTGTTGAAAACAGGGTTGTTCTCAAATGCAGACTTGGATGCGACGATTATGGAAAGAAGCTGACCTGTCCACCATTCACTCCGAAGGTTGACGAATTTCGAAAAATGTTGAAAGACTACAAATATGCTTTGATCGTCAAGTTCGAGTCTCCAGCCGAGGCTGACAAGGATGTTTCAAGAAGCCTGCTGAGAAGCCAATATGACTCCACGATGAGTAGAGCTCTGCGAGAAAAAGCATCAAAATTCTGGTCTGACTGGAAGAACGACAAGAAGAGAATCCTTCTGGCCGTTCTTGAACTTGAGAAGGCTGCTTTCAACAGAGGATATACGTTTGCAGTTGGATTCACTTCTGGTTCATGCGGCTTATGCGAAAAATGCAACGTGGAAGCTGGAATCTGCCTCCACCCGACGATGGCCCGTTGTCCAGAACACGCCGTCGGAGTGAACATGAAAAAGACAACTGAAAAAGCAGGTATGCCCATAACCTTTCCAATCAAGGGAAAACCCGAACCCACAGCGCTGCTGTTGATAGACTGAGCATTCGTTTTCACTCGTCTGACCGTGGGTTATTCAGGGCGCGCAAACATAGTTGTGACAAATCGAAATGCGCGTGACGCTACAAGTGCTCAGAAACCTGTACATTGGAAGAGTGATGCACGCTTCGCCAGATCAGTGGAAAAGGGACGTGATAGACCTGCTCAGGTTCAACTTGAAGACGCAGAATGAATGAGCGAAATGGGAAAAGAAAGAATCCGCCGAGAACCTGGCTTCCTAGAAGTCCGAGTCCAACGGCGTCAGTTTAAGGGTCAACATCATCTGTTGCCATGAAGGCTTACAGCTGCAAATCTGCTGGTTTACGATGAGTCTTTGGTCTTCAAGAATAGCGAGCTGCGTTGGACACTGCAAGAAGAATTGGCTTTTTCTTTACTTTCTTCTTACGTAACCCTTGACGTGTACTGTCTTGTGCTTATTGCCTGGTTTGGCTCGTCTGTACGCTTGTACTTTCATTTTCTCACTTGTGCATGATCAGAACGCTTATGCTAGAAAAGAGTTGTGAAGCGACGATTCAGAGTTCAAGTCTATGTTTTTGGCAGCTAGGATGGTTGTCGAATAATGTTTTGGATATCCCCTTGTACTTGGTCCGAGGACGCATACTCGTATTTTGATCCTTTTTGAAGAAGTGTTATAAGTTCAATGTTGGAACCATCAGCATATGCCAGACAAGGTTCATTGCGCCCACATTCTTGTGAAGACAGAGCAGGAAGCCAAGTCCGTGCTCGACCATCTGAATAAGGGCGAAAAGTTCTCGAACGTAGCGAGGGAGGTGTCCCTGTGCCCGTCTGGAAAGCGTGGCGGAGACCTTGGAACTTTCACGAGGGGGAAGATGGTGCGAGAGTTCGAGACGGTCGCGTTTGCGCTTGAGAAGGGCCAGACGTCAGCCGTGGTGAGAACGAAGTTTGGTTGTCACATCATAAAGCGGTCTGGAGTAGAACACCAGATTTGCGGGATCGGATACTACCAGCCTTGCGCTCATACTCATTCAAGTACGACAGCGCGCGCGACAAACCAACTAGCGTGCACTGGGGGTTCCAGGTCCCGCATATACTACTTATATTCGTGGGATTTGTTAAATTGAAAATGTAAATAATATGAAATCTGCTAAGATATTTTTTGATGAGTTCTCGAAGCAATATGAAGCTCAGAGTAGGAACAAATATCTATTCTACAGATGGACTGCAGATAATGTTATCAAACAAATAAACAAACAAAAATCTGTGATACTGGATTTGGGAACTGGAAACGGTGAAATAGCGATAAGGGTTGCGTTAAAGTTTCCCCATTCGAGCGTCATAGGAATAGACGTTTCTTCGGGCATGATAAATGAGGCAGAAGAGAAAGTGAGAAAAATAGGATTAAAAAATGTGAGATTCGTTGTTTCGCCAATGGAGAACTTGAAAATAGAAAGAGCCGGTTTTGTGGTATCTCACTTAGCCTTTCACCATGTTAAAAACAAACTATCAGTAGTGACAAAGATCTACAAAATTCTTCTCAGAAAAGGTAGAGTGATAATCGGTGACTGGTTCAAACCAACCATAGAATATGAAAAGGAAATAGAAAAGTTAAGAGCAAAGAATCCAACGTTATCGAAGAAATTCGACGAAAGTTGGCAAGATTTCATATCCGAGCCAAGCATGAGAGAATATCAAGAAAAACATCCGAAGGAATACCCCATCAGCCAGATTAAACTAAAAAACATGATAAAAAAAGCGGGGTTTAGAAAACAAGAAATAATCAAGATGCCAATGGCTACGTTTGCAGTTGTTGTTGGAGAAAAGTAGGTTATCGCAATGGGTGGCGTGCATGTCTGTTCGGAAAATGGTCAAAATTCGGCTTTCACAACTGAGAATAGGACTGCCCTTACGTAGAAGATACGGAAACTCAAGCAATTCAAAACCGTTCTCAAAGCTCAAAAAGGAACAAAAATCATTTTTAGCCAATTTCGGGACAAGGCAGCGCGCTTCGTAAACAAGTTCGAGCAACCGTTGATCGCGGTTTGAAGCAAAGTCTTATACAATTTGGGTCAAAACTAGCTATTCGCGGGTCTCAGGGGTTGTTCATGGTCGGGTATGAGCATAGAGGCAAGACTTCAAAACCGTTTGTGAGTTTTTGGGAATCAATTACAAGCAAGGAAGGAGCAAAGGAGAGGGCACGCTGCGTGCTGGAACTCGTAAATGAATACTGCAAGCAGGCAAAGAAGATACTGGAAATAGGCTGCGGAATCGGAGAGGTCTTGGTTAATCTTCCTGAGAGATACGCTGTTTACGGTTTGGACGTTGAAAGAGACTACGTTGAGGTTTGCAGAAGGAGAATGCCCAGGGGCAAGTTTTTTGTTTTCAGCATGCACAACTTTGAGATTGATGAGAAATTTGATGTCATATTCTCTGCTAACGATGCCGTTAACTTTTTGAAAGATTTTGCCCAGTGGAAATCAACGTTCAAGACGGTGAATGAGCATCTTAACAGGGATGGTCTGTTCATCTTTGATGTGTATACTCCGAAGATGCTGAGAGATACTGTTCATTGGTTGGAAAAATACAACAGGTGCACTTCATCCGTCAGGGAATTTGCCAAAGGATTCTACTATGACAGAGAATTAGTGAAGGGCAACACGCTGACCTGGGATTCTAGAATCTTTGAAAGACTTCCAAATGGACTTTATCAGCTTCACAAATACAGGTTTAAGGAAACAATGTACCCGGTTGCAAAGATGAAATCTGCCCTGTCTGAGTATTTCGAGATTGTTGAAGCCGATTTGAGAGAAGAAGGCAGGAAGATTCTGTTTGTCTGCAGGAAAAATTGAAAGCGCGCGCTATAGGTCCCCTTTTTAGTGGCGAACCCCTGTTACCCGTCGTCTAGCTTGTCTCTTCAAATATTTCGTGTACCTTCTGTGATAAGGCAAGTCTGAATCAACAAAAGAAAAATGGCAATCACCATAGGGCCCGTTTTGGCAAAACTGCATCAGGGCTCGTTTCAGAACTTGGAAAACTCTTATGGACCCGTTGTGAATCGTATCCGACGGAAAGTAACAAGGAGAACAATCCGACGAAGAGGTAACAGAACCCTTTTGCAAAACAAGTCATCTCTGAGCAACAAGCTATCCATCTGGTCAAAAGGTTTTATTCTTGATGAACTATTATAAATGGTAAAGTGAGATGACATTGGTCAAAGTGACGATCAAGCCTTGGGAAGAAATAGTGATCCATGAGTCTATCCGTTACGAGCTTGATGATTTCATTAAATTGTGTTGTATTGGGATTCAAGCTGGTGGTTTGGCTGAACCGTTGCAGTGGGCTGACGGTGTAGTTTTCCGTCACATGCCTATGCCCCCGACTGAGGATGTAGTTAGGGAGATGCTTGCGGGCAAAGTGCATTGGAACGCAATTGGGTGGGCTTTGATGCCTAAGTATCAGCCCGTTTACATCATTAACGAGATAAATGCGAGGATTCCGATAGTCAATGTGAGTACCACGGCAGGGATAATTGATGTTGTTAAGGCACTCAAAGATTCGGTGAAAAGTTAGCATCAACCGATTTTTGACAAGGACAAGCATCAACCGCAGACTTGACAGAACCTCACGGTTCACACTTTAAATAATAGGCTGAGTGCGGTTATAGGTAGACGATAAGAATGATTGAAGAACCTATTTTTGACGATGATGAACCGTGGCTAGATGACGATGAAGACCAAGATGAACCGCAAGAACCAATTGAAGGGACTGAAGAGTCATAGGTGAAAAACAGCAAATGCTGCATCCCTTGATTTTCACAGGAGGGCAATATCAACGGATTTTTTAGAGCTCATCTGGTTGTGCATGGTGTTCGGCAGACGAACAGTATGGGCTCGTTTTCCGTGCGCGAACCATATAAGATTGCTTATGTAGATTGTAGGCTCTAACCTATCAGACCTATAAGAAACAATGGACATAGATAGACTCGGTAAGAATATGCCAAAGAAAAGAGCACACGCAGGACTCAAGAAGAAGAAGAAACGTCAAGAAACATAATCAACGCACCGCGCTAATAGAATGAGAACAATATCGCCTCCATCACCCGACTGTTAACACGAAGAACGATCACCCGCCAAGTTACCAGAACCGAAGATAAGAAGAGATTTAAGAATCATCTAGGCAAAGCACTGAAACAGGTTGATTCTTCAGATCAACTGGCACTGATCTAGAGCTCCGATTGAGGGATAGTAGAAAAATGTGTGGAATATTCGGTTTTTCATTAAGAAAACCTGTGTCCATGAACAAAGTCTTCAAGGTTCTTCAAAAACTGGAGGTCCATCAGCTTCCGCATGAGCCACGGCCCGTCGGCGGTTACGGTGCCGGCGTCGCCGTGCTCCTGGAAGATGGCGACCTCCTAGTCGAAAAAGTTGGAAAGATCGATGGATCCCCTGCTTGCCACCTGCCTGAAATCGTCAATGTCAAGAACGCCTCCGTCCTGCTTGGACACGTAAGAATGCCGAGCCCAGAGTTCATGAGCACGGCTAAGTTCAAAGAGACTGCACAGCCCTACGTCGTTGAACGCGACCCAGGGTTAACAGTAGCCTCAGTTCACAACGGGAAAATGGAAAATTATGAAGAGATCAGAAAAAAGTTCGGTGCCGGACACGTTTTCGAATCTGAGAAGGTTGAACTCATCGATTCAGAGGTCATTCCGCATTTTTTCGAAGAGATGCTCAACGAAAAAGGAGACGTTACTGAAGCCCTTTACGGGTTTTTCTGTGCGTTGAAGGGCTCAAACGCAGTGGCTATGCTGCAGCTAGGAGAGGAGAACTCATTTCTGCATCTGGTTCACAAAGGAAAAACGAGGGGCCTAACGGTCTGGACCAGCGAAAAAGGCGAGGTAATCTTCTGCTCAAGGAAACCACCGTTAGTAGAGGAATTCGGGAAAACACTTGAAACAGGAAAGTTCAGAGAGACGGTTTCAATACGGTACCGCGAAAGCGTTGGTCTGATACTGTCCTACCCGTTGCCGCGAAGATAAAGAATAAAACTTTCGATCACCATCGTTTCAGCTTGTGAGAATGCCTAAACGCCAAGCGAACTCAGAAGTGTTCAACCAGCTCGCGAAACCCATTCGTGACTCTTTGTCTGAGCTGGGCTTCACCGAGCCCACTTTACCCCAGACAATGGCCATTCCCCACGTAGCAAAGGGCCAAAACGTCCTCCTGATAGCTCCCACGGGAAGCGGCAAAACAGAGGCGGTTCTGCTCCCGATTTTCTCAGACTTGATTCAACAAGAAACGAGGAAGGGCATAGCCGTGATTTACATCACGCCTTTGAGGGCCTTGAATCGTGACCTGCTGAAGCGCTTATCCTTCTGGTCGTCAAGAGTGGGCATTTCAATCGAGGTGCGACACGGAGACACCGAAATGAAGCTTCGAAGAAGACAAGCGCTTTTTCCACCTGAAATGCTTGTGACAACCCCTGAAACGCTGCAGGCCATTCTGCCAGGCTCACGAATGAGACAACACTTGGCCAACGTAAGGTATGTTGTCGTTGACGAAGTGCACGAACTTGCGTCAAGCAAGCGCGGTGTTCAGCTTGCAGTCGCCTTAGAAAGACTTCAAGAAATCGTTGGAAAAGAGTTTCAAAGGATAGGCTTGTCAGCAACTGTTGGCAACTCCGACGAAGTGGCCCAGTTCATCGCTGGAACAGGCAGAAGCATCGAGGTGGTAGAAGCCTCTTTTCTCAAGGGCTACAGATATCATGTTGAAAACCCGAGCCCAATCGAGTCAGACTTCGACCTAGCTGCGAAGCTCAACACGGCGCCTGAGGCAGCTGCAAGAATAAGACGCATAACTGAGCTTGTTGATAGTCACAAGTCAACCTTGATTTTTGTAAACGCTCGAACGATTGCTGAGATGCTGGGCTACAGGTTCAATCAGCTCGGGCGCAGTGACGTTGCTGTTCATCACGGGTCCTTGTCCAAAGAAGAGCGAGCCCAAATTGAAGACGAGTTTAAAGCAGGTGCCTTGAAAGCGATAATCTGCACGAGCACTCTGGAGCTCGGCATAGACATTGGAAGCATTGACTTGGTGATCCAGTATCTTTCGCCCAGACAGGTCAGCAGCTTGATTCAGAGGGTCGGCCGAAGCGGCCACCGATTGGACATGCTGTCAGAAGGCGTCATTGTAACCGCGTTTCCAGACGACACGTTGGAGTCGATTGCAGCGGTGAGGAACGCTTGCAAGAACAAGCTTGAACCCGTCGTGATCCACGAAGGTGCCTTGGACGTTTTGGCTCATCAAATCGTTGGAGCAGTGATGGATAAAGGATTGGTAGAGTCGAAGGAACTATTGTCAATTTTACGGCGAGCCTATCCCTACAGGAAGATTTCACGAGGCACTTTTTATGAAGTGGTATACTTTTTAGAGCGCTTGGGAAACATAAGAATAGGGGAAGAAGGCAGAGTTTTGAGAAAGGCTCGGAAGACTAGAAGCTACTATTATGAGAACCTATCCATGATTCCAGATGAGAGACGCTATCCAATCGTGAACGTGATTTCTGACAGAAAAATCGGAACCTTGGGCGACGAATTCATGGCTTTGAAAGCCAGAGTGGGCTTGAACATCATCGTCAAGGGCAGAGTGTGGCGAATCGTCCAGATTGAGCAGGAAACTGGGGTTGTCTACGTTGTTCCTTCGGAGGAGGAAAAAAAACTGGGGTTGTGTAAGTTGTTCCTTCGGAGATCCTCTGGCCGCGATTCCAGGATGGGACGGTGAGATGCTTCCCGTCCCTTTTGATCTCGCACAGGCAACGGGCAAACTGCGCGAAGAAATTGCAGATCAGCTGAAGAAGACGAAAAACGCGGAGGCCGCAGCGGAAACGCTTGCATCGAGACTCTCAACCGACAGGTCTGCGTTGCTTGCAACAGTCAAAGAGGTTGAAGAGCACATGAAAACTGGAGCGCCACTGCCCACGCATAATCATATCGTTGTCGAATCTTTCGACAAGTACTTGATAATTCACGCTTGCTTCGGTGAACTGGTGAATCGCACTTTGGGCTGCGTTTTTGACGCTGTGCTCTCTGAGCGGGAAGTGATAGTCGGCTGGTGGAACGACGGTTACCGCATACTCATCGAGACGCCCAGAAAACTGAACCCGAATGAGACTGAAAAACTGTCTGAAACGTTGTTTGGATTGACAAGTAAAGAGGTTGACAAGGCTTTCGAGGATTACTTGGAAGCCAAGTTTCCCTTCTCTTACAAGATGAAGTTTGTTGCTGAAAGGTTCGGTGTTTTGCCACGGGGAAAAACCATGAGCTATGAAAGGTTGAGCCAGCTTCCGAGACGATTCGGCGATACCCCTATTTATGATGAAACACTGCGAGAGGCGATGATAGAGAAAGTCGACAAAAAGAGAGCCAAAGAGATCATGCGACATGTTAAGAGCGGCCTAGTAAAGGTCAGCACCGTGTGCAGCTTGGAGAAACCAACACCGTTGGCTTATCACATACTCGCAAAGTTTTCAGACATGTCAGAGCTGATGGCTCCTGAACAGGTCTTGCTAAGCAACATAGACAGGATGAAAATGGCAATAGAGGCCAGAACAGCAAGGATGCTCTGCATGTCTTGCGGCGAATTCGCAGGCGACCTGAAAATTAGAGATATGCCTGAACAACCGTCATGCAGGAAATGCGGATCGAAGCTTCTGACGGTTCTGTACACAAGCCAAGACGCAGACCATTTGGGCGAATTGCTTAGAAGAAGACGAGAAGGCAGCATGCTGACGGAGGAAGAGCTGAAGGAGTTAACTCAGGCAAGACGAGCCGCGGACCTGGTGCTGAGCTACGGAAGAAAAGCGCTCATTGCCCTTGAAGTCAAGGGTGTAGGCCCTGAAACTGCCTCAAGAATTCTTGGAAAAATGCATCCGAAAGAAGAAGAGTTTTTCATGGACCTTCTGAAGGCGAAGATCCAGTACCTGCGAACCCGCGAATTCTGGGAAGAAAAAGAAAATCGCAAAGAATTCCGCAGTGTTGATAGCTCATAACAAGATGAACAGTTCCCAAGGTGAAAACTTGGCTGATCTCACGGGGAAGCTCAAAGATTTCGTCAAAAAGAAAGGAGCAACACTCGTAGGAGTTGCAACCGCCAAAAGATTCTCAAGAGCGCCGAAAGGCCATCGTCCGAGAGACCTCTTGCCGAACGCCAAAAGTGTCATCTCCATAGGTCTAAGAATAAACAAGTCTTCAATTCTTCAACTTCCAAAAACCATGAGAGGATACTGTTAAGTTATTTGACCCAGTTCTTCTTTGATTTTTAGAACTAGGTCGCAGAACTCTGAAAAATGGTCAAAAGGGATGTTTAGTTTCTCTCGATAGCGCCATTTTCCTTTTTTGCTTTTGGATATTCGCTGAAATTTAATACCATGCCAGAACGGTTCTTCTGTGTCTACATCGTAATGAGTAACATCAAGAACTCTGATTCTATTATCTGCTCCCAATGCTCTTACCGATAACAAGATGACCTCTTGATACCATTCACCAAACTCTCTGATCTTGTCATTTTTTGACATGCAATCACCAGTTTTATTTTTATGCCAACAAGAGCAGGATGCTCAAGGGAACAACAACATAATTTCTTCCGATTTCTAGCTGAGTCCTTGATGTCAAAATTCCACACTTATGTGAACAACCAGTTTTCATAAAGTCATAAATTCTGTTTACGTCATCACGTTGAACATTGTCTGAGTATTTTACTTCAATAGGTAGAAACCTGTTATCTATGTTAATAACAAAATCTACTTCTCTTTTCTTGCCCGATAAAATGCATCGATCGATTCCTGACGATAGCTCATAGTTTTGATTTGTAGGTAGGATCAGTGGCAGTTCGACGTCCTTGTAACTCGAGAAGATCGGGATACAATTCAATGAATTCTGCAAACTTGAAGACTCCATAAGATTTGGGGTCGAAAGCTGGGTCAAGGCGTCTTAGAGCAGTGCTTAATGCTGCTCCCTTCACGAACCCATTTTCATCTTGCGCGGCCTTTATTGCCCTTATTAAGAGTTCTCGCCCTTGTTCCTTTGTTGGTTCTGCGTTCGTTGCCTCTGCAGAACCTTGAACATTCTCTGATTGAATCTCCCCTTTTTCGACCGCGACCTCTCCTATGAGATTTTCGAGTAACAAGAACTCGTCACACGCATTAACGAATGCTGGAGGAGTAACTCTGCGACCCACGCCTATAACTCTCAAACCTTCTTCGCGAATTCGTGTGGCCAATCCTGTAAAGTCACTGTCAGAACTCACCAGCACAAATACGTCGACATCCTTCGAATGAAGAATGTCCATTGCGTCGATTGTCATGGCTGAATCAGTGATGTTTTTACCCGATGAGAACCTAAACTGCTGAATCGGTCTTATAGCGAACTCCCTGAAAACCGAAATCCATCCTTGCAAGTTCGGTGACGTCCAATCACCATATGATCGTTTGATAATCACACGCCCATATCGTGCGCACGCATCAAGTATTGCCTTAACGTAATCCTTTGAAGTATTATCGGCGTCGAAGAGTACCGCCAAGTTGCTCTTTTCGGTCATTGCGAAGTCTTTGCCAACGGAGTCAGAAGTCTGACTTGCACCCAACATTCCTCACCTGAAAGATAGTGAGCACAGTTGGCTAATAAGTCTAGTTTTTTATGCTGGTTATGTTCTTTCAATTGCCTAAAATAATAGTATGAGCAATCCATCCTAGAATTCATATCCGCGCCACCACAGCAAACTTCAGTACCAGGTTGGGTCAAATAACTTAACAGTATCCCATGAGAGAGTACAAGATAAACTATGATGTGGCAAACCTCAAGCTTAACAGCCTAGCATGGGAGACAGCGCGATTTCTCGAAGACCTTGGATACGAAGCTTTAGCGATTCCAGCCAGCTCACCGTACGATAAAAAGAAGAATTTCGGGGATATGTCGCACAAGCACGCTGCCGTTGCAGCTGGCCTGGGCAGATTTGGAATGAACAATCTGGTCCTGACACCAGAGTACGGGCCTTACGTACGTTTTGTCACAGTCATAACAAGCGCCGCGCTCAGACCTGACAGACCCTTAACCGAAGACATTTGCCTTCTGGACAAGTGCCTAAAATGCGTCAAGGCCTGTCCCGCCGGAGCCCTGGAAAACCCAGTCTACGATGCTGCTGAAGGATGGCTGATAGACAAGGAGAAATGCCACGAATACATTCACATCGTCTCTGGCAGAGACGTATGTGGCCTCTGCATCAAAGCGTGCCCAATAACGAGACCACAATGACCCGCGATCAAAACCCAACGACTAAGGGCCATTAAGGATAGAGAACATGACCAGAGATCCACGCTGAAGCCGACGTTAGGACTGCTCAACGCCACGGCCTAAAGCCTAGGATCGCGCGCTAAATGAGGATTAGCAGAAAAGCATGGACTTTTGTAACAATTTTGCTGTAACAATCTGTCACAAACTCAGTTTTTCTAGAATTCCCAGAATTCCAATCAACACGATGGACTTTTTGAGGTGTCGTGACACTTCACAAAAAAGAGACCAGTTCTCAAAGAATTAAGCTCTTTTTTGCGTTAACACATGGAACTATTCTCAAAACTGCATTAACGTAGCGCGCTACCATGGTTTAAGAGTGCAGAACATGCCTGAAATTAGGTGCGGTCTTCTGGAAATAGAACGATTAGGATTTACAACATGTAAGCGCGCGCGCTCAAGACTATTACGAGTTTTTTTAAATTGCCGCCCGCGCTAAATGGACCTATAATGGCGACATAAAATCTTTTATTACTAGATCGTGAATCAGCTAAGCAACTTCACAGAGGACAGTCATTGTCAAAAGTCAAGAAAACAAAGGAAGACGCGCCTCGACGTTGTGACTACATCATTACCAACTACAGAAAGGCGCGTCAAAGCATTGACCAATCAAAGCTGAAGTTGAACGACACGTCTAGAGAACTCGATGAAGTGATCAACAAGTATAGCATGCTGAACAAGTTTTGCGGCCAAGTCTCAGCGATGCCAACCGGTTCTTTCTCGCAATTCCAAAAGGCGAACCTCGAAAGCCTTCTTGTTTCTGGAGCTGACAACGCGACAATGGCCTTAGGAAGGGCGAGGGAGATCGAGAAGACCATTCCACATTTTTCTGCAGTAGTTTCTTCGGGAAGCGCACTTGTTCTTGGCATTGCTGAAATCGCAAGAAACATTGCTGAAAGCTCTGAGGACACAAGGAAACTGGTCGCAGGATGGAATCTGCCCACGCCCAGGGAAAATCAGAATGCGCTCACTTCGAGGGTTCATGAGATTGAGCCACGTCTTGAGGTTAAACTCAACGGAGCTTGGCAAACCTTGTTCGACAGAACCAAAGTTGATAGGTTTCGTCAATCTTCAAGCTCGATGAGAGAGCTAATCTCTGACACTTTACAGGTTTTGGCTCCAGATTCAGGAATACAAGAGACTTCTTGGTTTTCCCAAAACGGTCCCAACAGAAAGCCGACTCAAGCAGAGCGTGCCTACTATGCCATTGTTGGAAAGAATCCAGCGGTTGAACAAAAGGATCTGAAGTCAGCAGCAGACCTAGCCAAGAATATTCGCGAATCATATGAAAAGCTCAACAAATATACCCACGAAAGAACAAGCCATCCAGAGATAAAACCTGAGGATCTCGAAAGCCAATTGGTCAGCGTTTTCAATGAGACGCAGATCTACCTTCTGGAAATCCTCAGAATGCGAGAGAAGTTTTTCAGAGACCTAATATAGACTTTCGCCCGATGTCTTTGTCATTGGCTTACGTCTGTACTGATATCCCGAACCATTTCTCATAAGCATAGAAAACTTGGATGACTGCGATTGTCTTGGCTTTGTTGAAGAGCTATCTTAATAGAGGTTGGATCAGTGCTCTCACTTTTTCCAGCGCACTCACGACTCCACCTACGGTAGCGACGCATTTTAGCACATTCCACGCTGTTCTGAGTATACTTCGGTCTGGATTTGATTTCAATAGCTGGCTCTTAATGGTTTCAATTTCAGCCTGATAATTCAACTTCTCTTCGTCAGAGAGTCTATCGGTTTGTCGAATTTCTTCCCCAAGCAAATCGAGACTCCGGTAAAGATTACTGTACTGATTATACACGTAATTGCCATCCCCGATCACTGTAACCCCTTGAATGTTGGTTATGTTGATACCTGTTAGCTTCGGAGTCCGTTGGAATTTGGAAGGGCCTTCAAAATGATTAATGCCTTTATCAGCTATTCTATAAGAGACGTTCTCTGCCCTTATGGTTGCGCTACCTCTAGTTATCGGGAACGTTTTCCTTTCTTCATTTACCCAACCGCTCTGAATTAGATAGTAGAGGTTACTAGCTACCTCTTGTTCGTTGAGTCCCTTTTCCTTCAATACTTGTTTTATCTCTCTCCTTCTAACGCCCGCTCCACTCACACTTCTGGATTTTTTGTACTTTGAGTACAGATATTCCAGGATAAGTTCTCTTATTTCATCGCTAGTTCTGTCTAGGGCAAGTGACATTTACCAGATCCGTTCCTACCAATAATGCAACTTTGCGATGGGTCTAAAATAGATAGCGCATCCTAAATCTAGATGAATGATCAACATCGTAACAGCCGGGTTTGCGACCATCATCGTATAGCGCCAATTTGATTTGGTAAAAAGTAATAAAGGGATATAAAGGCAAATCTGAAAATGACCCTGAGGCGGCATGAAGTACTGGGACTGGGTAGGACGATCTCACGAAGGAATGTCCAGAGATTTCCCTAATGGTGAGGAGGGCTATAGGGCTGTTTGTTTCATTCGATCCTTTTTTGAGGGAATCGGAATCGAGGAACTACCCCGAAACCATCCGCTTCACAACAGACTGCGTATAGGCATGGCTCCGAACTACTCATGGCTAGTACAATATGCACGAAAACTGCTCACTGCCAGTCAACTGTCAGGGTTCGAGGAGATTGCAAGAAGATTTGCAGATCCTCGGGAATACTTGGCTGCAAATGCTGAGACTGAGGTTGCTCTAAAGATGTACTTAGAAGGACTGGATGTTTCTTTTTCCAGAGTGGCCTCTCAGCCTACGTGTGACCTGACTGTGAATTTGGGTAGCGAAGTGATTAGAATTGAGGTAACTTCCCTGAATCCGCCTGATGAGGAAACGCGCGTTTGGACATTGGTCGACCAAGTTAACACCTTAGGTTTCATGAAAGAAGTCGCAACAGGTGGATTCGTAAGCAGGGTTCCATCGCCCAAAATACTTGAAGACGTACTAAAACAAGTGAATCGGGCCATTGACGAGACTAAAGATTCGCGCAAGGTTAAGAAGTTCAATTACGAGGGAGTAGCGACAATTTATCTCGCTCCACATGATATGGTAGACCAGATGCCCGAGGATTCCAGACACACTCTTTGCTTTGTTCAACCTCCCCGCAAGCTTATAGAGGAGCAAATAAAAAGAAAGATAGAAGAGAAAAACAAACAACTAAAACACCACAATGAACCTGGGATACTTTTTCTTTATACGCAGATGATACGCAGACAATCAGTTTCAAAGTTATTTGAACAACCAATGGATCATGTCTCAGTTGCATTGGCCTCTTATTCAAAGCTGTTGGGATTAGTTTTGACAGTTCCACATATGGGGATTGAAGTCGCAAACGCTGTGAAGACGGAAGACCTGAAAAAAGAGCGCAGAGGGGGTAAGCTCTTTCTGGAGACTGAAGCTGGTTCCTACCAGTACGAAAGTTCGTTACTCTGGAAGAATTTGCATGCTGACCGAGGTTTTCCAGAGAACTTGTAACCGCGCTAGAGAACTATTCCTCAAACCTAAGGAAACTTTCGCCTCTTCAAGAGTCTTTTGCCGGGTTGAGGACGACTAGCTGAATTCCTATCGCCAATGGTTTGTAGCGCGCGCTGGTCGTACGCTATTTTTCTTCGTGCGCGCAGTTTTTGATTCAATACTTTTCGATAGGGAACCGACTAAATCAATGTTTGAGTTTGATATTCAAAAAAGGTCCAAGAACAGCGCGCATTACCTTAGGAATCTGAAGATTTTCTTATACCAAGGCGTCATTCTATCTTGGATGATTTCACAGAGTTGATTTGCAAGAATCTGCGGGTTGTTGAAGACATCTTCATTGCGGCGTCGGAGCACCTTTATGCCCCGCCGCGCTAGGTTTGAGTCTCTTTGCCTGTCGTATCTTCTCCGGTCATCATGTATGCTACCGTCAATTTCTAAGCCTAATCGCAGTGTTGGACAGTAAAAGTCAAGGATGTACCCATATGCCACGAACTGTCGGTGGAAGATATGATTTGGAAAATTAGGCATCACTTGACCTTTTATGATTTCCCACATGCGCGCCTCTGCTGGTTTCGGATTGTGTCGCATTTCATAGGCTTTTTCGAACTTGAAAGGCGCACTTCTTCGACGGCGATACATACCAACCAGGCTACTATTTAATCTCTGCTAGCGCGATAAGGATTATGAAAACCCTGTAAAGATTGAAACTCAATTGAAAACCACGCAAGTTGCCTTTTTTGTTTGGGTTTGAGCTGGGATAAAACTTTACCCTTTTTCTCTCTCCTGCTAACTCTCTCGCTCACTCTCTCTAAAAAAACAAACAAATAAAAAACACACACACGCAGACAACAAACAAAAACACACAGAAGTCAGAGACAAAAACGGGCAGACTGAACGTTATCCGCATTTTGAGAAGGAAATAGGCGAAGCTGTCCTGAAGAGCGGAAGTTACGTTTCCGTTGACGCCCTAATTGACCTTGCACTCTGGAACATAGACACCTACATTATGACTAGGAAAAACAGAGTTGTAGCAGTTTTGAAGAACCTTGAAGATGACTCTCACGTTAAAACTAGGCTCTGTCAATATGAGGCTCTCAGCAACGGTAAAGGAATTGCTATAGCTAAACAGTTTTTAATCTCCAAGATTGAAGGTCAAAACTTCGTTTTTAAGAAATATGGTCTGAAACGTCTCAATGTTGATGCTAGGCATCAAATCGGTAATATTCAATTTGAAAGTCTAGAATCAGCTAGGAAAAAGCTTGTCTTAATTGAGAGCCATAATGCTAAGCTGTATTTCAACCAGATTTTCAACTTGTTTCCTGAAAAGATTAGACCTGAAAAGAGGACAGGCTATGCGGCGTAAGATGGCTTGAACAACGTCTTTAATTTTGCGTATTATGTTTTGAAGTGCAGAGTTCATAAGACATTGTTGAAAGCTAAGCTTGAACCATACCTAGGATTCCTTCACTCTGTTCAAGTTGGAAAGCCTAGTCTAGTATGCGACTTTCAAGAACTTTACCGCTACTTGATAGATGACTACCTGATAGAACGGTGTCAGAAATTGCGTAAGAAGGATTTTGTGCTTGTTACAGATTTTATGATGCGTCTCAAAATGGGAAAGAGGATTCACCTATGTGAATTTGAAACTAATGATTTAGCTGAAGGTTTGAATTTGCTTTTTGAACGGCATAGTTGAGATTCCAAGAATCAGGCATGGCAGTAGGCAGACTCTTGACACGTTGATTAATGAAGAGGCTTACTTGTTTGCAAAGTTTCTGAGACATGAACGGGAAACATGGGCTCCAAGAATAGCGAGCCTAGCCTGATGGAAATAAGTAGTGATATCCCGATGTGGGACTTGGCGTGCGCTAATTTGTCAGAGTCCTCTGATCTGCGCTATTCTGTAAAGTCTGCTTGCTGGGAGTAAGAATACAAAGAGTTTTATCCTCATATCTTCAACTAAGTTGGCGGGATTGATATTTGGAAAAAC
Organism: Candidatus Bathyarchaeota archaeon; assembly: GCA_963707955.1. Lineage (GTDB taxonomy): Archaea > Thermoproteota > Bathyarchaeia > Bathyarchaeales > Bathycorpusculaceae > DASPPK01. Next base: position 2,259,525 of record OY970176.1, read on the forward strand.
TTCAAACAGTAAGGCCTGAACGTACTGAAGAATTCAGGAAAAGATACCATGTGCTTCTTAACATCTCTGACGAGAAAATCAATGATATACTGAAACTGGTTGATTACGGACGACTTCTGCCTGATATCTGGAAAGATAAGCGAGAGGAGGAATTCAACCGGAAGATAGCTAAGATCTGTCAATTTGATGACCAAAAAGCAAGTTTGGTCATGTCATCGATAATTGGCATTTTGCGTAATGTGAAGAAAAAAGAGTTTGTTTTGAAAAGAGAATCAGACCTGCTGAAATTGAAGTTTAACAAAACTGAGATTGAAAGATACGGAAAATTAGTGAACACATTGAGGAAAAAAGGGGGTCACGATGAAGTCAGAGAAGTCGATCAATGGCAATCTCTGACTGCGGAAGTCTTGCCATCTTTGGCTTCTATTGAATGCTCGTTTGACATACGGTGCGGAATCAAGAAAGACCAAGTATCGACGTATATCCCTATTGTATTGTTAAAACTCAGAGCGACGAATGAAGGAGGGAAATCCTCAGAGTTTGTATTCCAAACTGACATTGGCACCCTAAGACGTATAACTCGCGTTTTGACCGAAACATATAGAAACTCCAGTGTACTTAGGAAATATACACTCAAACGTGAGGACTGAAACTGACAATGCGTCTCAGTCAACGTGTAGTACTTGAAGAACCGCAACCTGTCGCAGAGCATCAGAGATGTTTTCTAAGTGGAGATAGATACATCATGGATGCAGATCTCTTGGATAATTCCAAGCGTCGCGCGAGACTAAGACGCGTGCGTGAAGTATGGAAGCCAAATCATTGGTTCCCTGATGAAAGAATATACTTGGTGCATTCAGTCGCTCCAAACTTCTATCGACGTGGCGATACGACATGGTCTATTGTTTTAGATGAAGAAAGCGAGACTGACTTAACTGAAACAATTCAAAAGAAGCTGAGAATCAGAAAGACAGAGGCAGCAGCAATAAAGGATAAACTTTACGAGGAAATTGACCAAATAGCTCAGGCTCGGAACGTTGAACGGTTTTCCTCAAACGAAAAAGACCAGCTAGTATTAGCAATAATCAAGACCGCTGACAGTTTGTTGAAGAAGACACTTGATACAAAGTAGTCGGAGGCTGGCACTTGTCATCCTCGGAAGACAAGCAGTCATCCTTTGCCTATCTTCTCTTGTCATTCCTCGAAGGAAAATTGTTAGAGAAGAATATTGAGATTCCCAAATCTTCTCGTGACATTCTTAATGTAGCAGTGGATGAGGCTGTCAACCAATATGTCACTATGCATGGCAAAGATATGACGATTGAACCTTTGTCACTTTTTGAGACGGTTTTCATGCTAGGTTTGGAATTCCGCCGTAAAAATCCTCCAATCATTCTTGTTCGCACCTATCAAGTTGGTTTTGAATCAAAAAAGAAGTCTCCTTATTCAATTGTAGTAGTGCAACCACGTGTTCCTTCTCAGGATCAGTTTAGAGAAAAGGTTACCAATAATGGAAAACTTTGTATCATTAAAGAAGAAGCGGCTGAAGACATAATGCAGCAACTTTCAGAGATTGCTGAGAAGCTTGAAGAAAGAGTTGATTTTGTCTGTTTTCCTGAACTATCATTCTTTGATAAGAAAGAAACCTACGATGTTTTGAGCAAAATTGGAAAGGAAAAAGATTGTTTCATAATAGCAGGATCTTTTCACGATGAAAAGACAGAATCTAATATCTCTGTGATTTTTTCACCCCAAGGAAACTGGTTCAATCAGAGCAAAATCTTCAGATCCAAAAACGAAGGTATCAATGAGAAACCAATAGAATACTTGAACGAGTTTGATTTCCTTGAAGGAAGATTTTGTGTGTTGATTTGTATCGATTCAGAAAGAGAGGATATCAGACAGATACTCAAAGAGAGACTGAAAGACCGCAAGTGCCCTGTGCTAGTCTTCAACCCATCACACACCGAACACCCAAAAAGGGCGACGGAGCTGCTAGCAAACAATCTCATGGTGCTGATTTCTGCGGCAATAGTTTTCTGTAATACTAACCAGAAAGGGGGTTCAACGGTACTTGTTCCTTTTGTTGAACTCAAAGATAGAAAATTCCGACTCTTCGAACTACCTCCTTCCGCCAAGACTGAGATTGGAAACGCCCAAGTTGATGTTAACCTCCTTATGGAAAATAGATTGTCAAAACAAAATGGTGTGGTTTCCATGACGAGATAAGACTGCGAGCCGTCAAGGAAAGGATTTGCGCCCGCGCAAAATCACAGACTGAACAGTGTTATGTGTTTTTCGTTTTATGCGTGTGTGTGTTTTTTATTTGTTTGTTTTTTTAGAGAGAGAGTGAGTGAGAGAGTTAGTAGGAGAGAGAGAAAAGGACAAAACTTTACCCCCCCACACACACAACAACTTTGGTTCGTGGCTTTTTGGGGTGCCTCGCTGGTCGCTCGGCACCTTTTTCTAAGCAGCAGGATGACCAGCTATCCTCTTTGAGGCAAAAAACAGACGCTGGTACGCTGATAAAAGAGGTGGGGCATGAGGCACAGCAAATAACCCTACCCACGCTCAATAGGAGAATAATATACCCGTTAGAGGCTCTAAAGGGTATATTTCGAGACGTTTTCAGCTCAATTTGATGGCGAATAGAGAATACTCCAAAGCTACTGGAAAATCATTAAGAAAACAGCGGTTTACGACAAGGCTCTTGGCAAATTTACAGACGAAGACTCACGCAAAGAAGGTTTCGAAGACATAGCCGAATGCAAGCAGTTCTGGAAGGAAAACATTGACGCGTGGAATCCCGACAGAATCGTCTGGATTCATGAACATGAATTAGTCTAAGCACACGCCGATTACACTTCATACGCTTATTCCGTGACCTCGGGTGTATCCGCGAGCACTTTCGAGAAGGAGTTTGCTATCGAATTGACTACCTCTTGGTTAGTGGAAACAATCCCTGCTTCCCAAGAAACACCAGCCGATGAATCTGCAAAGAAATTCATTGAAGATATAATAGCTATTGCACGGTCAACTACGATTAATTTCGCGTGTACTTTGGCATCATAAAATAATGAAATGCCTTCCTGTTTGAGTTTTGAGTGATAATCCTGCCTTTTCTTAAGATATTCAGGATGCTTGTCCTCTGGAGGGCGAGTAATAATTTGAACGTTGATTCCGTTTTTACTCGCTTCTATCAACGTATTGCTGAGGTCACAATCTTGAATGTAAGGATTTGCTGTGAGAACATCGAATTTGGCGTGAGAGATTAATTCTTTTGAAAAATCATCTAGATGTCTTCGCTCGAGGAAGAAATGTTCATGCTCAATGGAAAAATCAAGATTCCTAATTTCTTTCCATTGCGCTATCCATTTGACGAGTTCGGTCCTCGGATTATACAACTCCGAATAAATCTGAAAACGTTCGTCAGATATGTAATACTTGCTCTCAGCGTTAGTGTTGCTCTCGATTTTATGAATGTCTTCTGAGGAGATAAGTTCGAAAAGTGCCCTGTTCAATGATTTCTTGCCCAAACCAGTTACTTCTTGGATTTCTCTCCAAGTCAAGGGTCTGCCATTTTGGACAATCGCTCTGATGACTAAACCTTGCCATGACCGAGGTCTCCACTTTGGTCTGGCTGTCGCTTCGCTCTCCAAAGTTGGCTTCTCGGATTGTTTAATCATTCTGCGGAGCAAGAATAACTCCTGTAACTCTATCATCATACGATTTCTTATAACAATAATGCAGTCATAATCTATAGCACAACTAACGGATGCATCGCTTCAAAAATACCTTGGCACCTCTATCATTTTCTTGATCATAAAATGCCCTTCTTTTTGGTATGCCTTGAACATAAGTAAGTAGGCTCTCAATGAGAATTAGCAATGTGGTGGTTGTTGGGGTAAAGTTTTACCCAAACCAAACCTGACGACGATGTGCTACGTGGAAACAGAATGGCTTCTGAAAGGCAGTATACACGATTCAGAGCATAGTGGTTGATCTCTGCAAAAGAGGCTATTACGGGAAATCAGATCATAATAGGGTAGGGATATAGGTAGTATCGGAATCGAGTATACGGCCCCCTTTGCGCAGAAGGATTGCGAGAGATGTGTTTGTTCTTTCTGTTTCATAATAGAACAGATTGTTTTGATTGTTATCGAGATCATGAATCGGCAAGTTTCGTCTCAAGCAGTTCCAGTGTCTTGCTTATGCCGAATGAGCCCTTAATGGGGACTATTCGCTTTTCTTTGGAGAGTGCGCCCCTCAGCTTTGCTTGAGGAACCAATCTTCGGATTGCTTTTGTAGGCGCTGTAGAGATAACAAAAAGCTGGAGAGACCTATTTGCCACCAGAGACTCATTGATTATTGTATTAATCTTCTCGTGCCTGAATGCAAAGCCGACGATGATGCAAATATCCGTCTGCGTGAGTTTATTTTTGAATCTGGCAAACATATCGCCGTACGGATATGGGTTTTCAGTGTTCGGCTTCCTGCCAAAAAGAACAAACTCGTTGTTTCGGTAAAGTATGGTGTTTGGCGGAACTGGAAACTGTACGGTTATCACCTCAATCTTTTCTGTCTGTTTGTTCCATACCCAGTTCAGGGAACCATGAAGCTTCGTCAGTGTATATTTTTCGCTGGATGTGGGGGTCACCTGTGGCTCCAAAGTATGTTCTAGGACCGCATACCTCAGAGCATGCCCAGACTGATCGCAATAATCCTCTATCACGTGATCATAGTTGGTCGTGAATATCTCGAATTCAGGTTTGTTCGCCATATACGTTTTCATCAAGGAAAAGAAGCGACCGTAATAGTCTTTGATATCATCGAAAAACCCTTGTTTTCGCTGATAATTTGAGAAAGTAGCGGCAGTTATTTTTTCTTCAAGAGCTCTTGCTAGTCTAACTATCTTATGCCATTCAATTGTACCTTGAAGAGGGTAAGGATGACTATCTTTTCCGAAATCTACAGACTCTTTGTACCGTTCAAAGAAATTGTGCATGGAAGAGGCTGTCGAGAGCCGATCTATCTCAAACAGCGAATCGAGAATCTCAACAATATGTTCAATGTCTCTCACACCGTGCAATTGGCGGAGGGACGACAAGAAACTTCTCTCTTCATCCTTCAAAGTTTTTGAGAAATTTTCCATAAAAGCCTTCGTAGCAGGACAACCAAACTTTGCAGAAACCCCTGCTCCCAAGAATATTATGATGCTTTTCGAGTGTCCATTATCGACCCTAAGTGACATGTGACTAGATTGCTACGGAGACAAGAAAACGCTTTCGGTTTGTGTTTCTTGGCAGAAATAGTATCTATTTGCATCAGCTCTCCTGAAAGAAGAAAAGATTATCATTCCGAATAGAATCTCTCAATTTAACCAGCAGATTAAAGTGCTCGTGAAGCTTCGTTTCTTCTGCTTCTTTTTCTACTGTTTCTATATCTTTTTTCATTGGGAATCCTTCCATTCCTATATCCACAGGATATTCTTTCCTTCGGAATTTTGCTATTTTTTGAACACAAATATTGAAGAATCTGATTTCCGACAATAAACGCATGGCAAGATCGAGCACTTTGTTGTCATAGACTGACTTTATCCAACCCTCAGTTTCGTCTGATTTCGACAATAGTCTCAATTCAATGAAACCAGACGGAGATGACGCAAACTGAAAATGTCTGATTTCATTTATCTTGGCACTTGTAATGAATAATTCTTTGGTAACGTCGTTGAAAAACAGTCGAAAATCGTGGCAAGGGAAAAACAGTTTATCCCTGCTCAGTGATGCGACTAAACCCAGTTTGATTCTTTTAGGTATTGACTTTCCGTAATACTCACTTTCAAACACTGAGTTGTTCTGATACAATTTCCTGAAATGGGAAGGCAGAAACAAAGATTTTTCTAATTCCACACATTTCTTGAAAAGCTTTCTCAAGCTTTTTTCAGCTTTCTGCAGATCTATTTCATCGAAATTATCAAGAGGAAATGTTATACTGAAATCAAAGTTCTTTGGCAATTTGATTCTTGTCAAGCTAGGGGCCTTTCCGCAAATCTGTTTTAGGGTAGAAAACTCGGATATGTTCTTCGTTTTGTATTCGCCTTGCAGCATGAAATCGTCTAACCTGAATTTCTCGATTTTTGGTATGAACGAAAAAACGCCCGAGCTACCTGAGGGTCGACCCCAATCTTGCAGTTCATCGGCCAAAATGAGGACAGACAATATTTTCTCTTTTGATGCTTTGATTTTCCTTGTGCCGCGGGAGCTATGAAAAGCAATGGCTCTGATTACGTCCTCATATTTCTTAATTAGATTCGCATCTTGTTTTAGATAAGATGTGAACTCTAATGCACTCAATATGCCATGGTCAAATTCCTTAGTTTTGTATTCCTGCAGGATCTCTGGCGGCAAAGATGAGAATTTCTCGATATCAAATCGCAATTTCTTTTCCGCATTCAATAATGCTTCCGAAGCTATATTGTAACAGTCTTTTATCGCATTTATAGAGAATCGGATGCTCTGGTCTATGTCAGCCAAAGGATATGCGACATCATGGAAAAGGGAAGCCAGGAGCAACTTATCCAGATCTTGCGGAGACAAATTGAAAGGGGATTTTTGGCCAATAGCTCTGCCCAATAATGCAACGCGTATCGTATGATTTAGATGATCACGGTAAAATTTCCTTGCTAACCCTCGAGTTGATATTGTTATTTGCTCCAAACTGGTTAACGCATTACCTAATCGTTTCGACCTCATTCTTCCTTTCGAACTGCAGTCTGCACCTAAGATCTTGAGAATCAAATTACTCATTAAGGAGGCTGCTTTCGTTTTCTGCATCTCATAATCAGTTATTTCATTCCAATCTTCTATTTCAGAGCAGATGTCTTGGGGCCATTTCCCTAGCTCTATTATCTTTTTGTCGAAAAGCAAACTGACTACGAACGGGTTTTGCTTCGATATGTCTTCCATTGAGTTGTACTATAGATTCACTAGTGTTATATATAATGATTCGAAAGCCTATATTCAGAGGCAGGATGAAATCTATGGGACATCGAAGGGAAGTTTTCAGACCCAGATCTACAAAGACGATAAAGAATAGAATTCAACAATCACTCAAAGAGGGGAGGTTTGCAGAAGCTGCCAACATTGCTGCTTTCAGTTATTCATCCAGGCCTATTGCAGATGATTTCGCCATTTCAATGTTGGCCACAGCCGAAGCTATCACCCTGGGCCGACAAATAAACTGGAAAAAGATTACTGAAGATCTAGTTTCTGCAGGTATATCTATCGCTGAACGGAAACTCAATTCGAGAGTCAACAGAAAACGCCTCTCAATAGTCTTTGAATCCATAGCCCGTTCGGTTGAACGCGCTAGAAAAGAGGAGAGTGCGCGAGATGAGTGATCTTGACATTCTCCTTCTGAAAAGCGTAGCTAAAGAAATCATCGAGCATGTTTGGAAAACGGAATTCTACAACGATGCTGAGAATTATATTTTATACAAAGATTCTAGACGGAAAAAAAACCCTAGGTCGGAGGATGAGATAAGACAGATCGATTCCGAATTGAGTAGATTAAAGAACGATCTAATTGACGAAATAGTTGAAGAGTTCAATGCGAACGGGATAAACTCCATGGAGGATATTTCAAAATCCTATGGAAAAGTCCGGGAAATATGTTACAAGAAATTTGAAGAGCATAGGAGGCGACTTTGGGATGTCGTTAAACCTGGATTCCCTTCTAAGTGAACATCTGGCAGAAACATCCCCCTTAAGACAATTTTTCTGGCGAAAAGAAAGGAAAGCAGACGGAATTAGTTATCCTATACCTCTCAAAGAACAATATGTAGATTTCTTGAGACTTGTTTTGGGGCTTCATATAATAGAAATCAGACATCTTGAATACGTCAAAGAACTGAGAATGGAAACAAGCTATCCGGATGATTTTCTTTCTATAGTCAATGATTGCGAGTCACTTTTCTATTTGTTGGCAAATATGAAGGTAAACCTCAAGATTATTCCAAGCAGTTCCAGACATAGCTGGAGAAAAATCGATGAAGGTACTTTATATAAAGATATCGTTCCATTTTCCGGTGGATTAGACAGTCTATGTGGCGCTCTTAGTTCATCAAAACATTCAAGAATCATTCTGTCTCACTGCAAGACGAATCTGGTCATCTTTGGCAAGGTTTTGAAACTTTCAGACATGAATTCTTTCAAAAGGTCCGTTTTATATTGTATGGATGCTACGTCCAAAACACCGATAGCTGGAGTATCCGATACGAGGGGATTACTTTTCCTTTCATTCGCTTATGCAATTGCTGCTTCTTTGGACCTAAGATACGTGACATTTTGCGAAAATGGCTCGCAGATGCTTGACGTGATGCTAGGTTCATTAGTCTATCCGAATAAACCCGCCACGAAGAATACAAACCCAGTCTATATTGACAAAATTGAGAGCATTTTCAGCAACTTCTATGATAAAACCTTCAAAATCGAATGCCCTTTCAAGGACATGACAAAGGCTGAAATGCTTCTTCCATTAAAAAATGAAATAAGATTCGAAGATACTTACTCATGTTTCAGCCCAAGGGGCAGGGCTGCAATGTGCGGGGAATGCTATAACTGCTTCGTAAGAAGACTATCCTTATTGGCAATAAACGTCGCAGAGAAAAATAATGTGTATGAAGTAAATCCTTTCACGGTTACGCATGAAATACATCACGAGGGAAGCGCTCCGTCAACGAACATCCTATTTCATTTCTTAAGGTTCTATAGCCAAATACTAATGAGGAATTCCTCTTCGATGAATGAGATAGAAGTAAGCTCAAGAGGCTATTTTAGAGACCCCTTGGATTTGGCTACTCGATTCGCCGAAGATGTATTTCTAGGTGTCAATGGACTATTAGGCGCGATTGGTGAAAACCAGTTGAACGCACTAGGAAAAAAAGCAAGAGAGTTGCTTGATCAGCTTGACAAGAAAACCCTGAGAGAAAGAAAAGAGGAATTGACCTGATTGGCACCTAGGGGATAATACGCCAAACGAACGTGGCGCACTATCACTTAGAATGTCCTTTCAAGAGTTCTCGCGCGCGCTATTTGCAATCTTTCGGTTCTAGGAGGTATTTGGGAATTGGTATGGCAGATGCTCTAGATAAAATACTTCAATATGTGGACGTAACTGTGAAAGAAATCTGTCTTCGTTCATTTCTGGATCTGGATTCACCAGAGCTTTGATTAGCTGTTCTTTATGAAAGTCCTTTAGATTTGGATCTCTCTTGTAGCGTGCGCTCAGATAATCACTGGTTTATTTTTTTGCTTATTTGTTCTTTGTTCCAGTTTTATTAGGACCAGACTTAGTAGTGCCATCGTCGTTGTTCCAATGACTATCGGAATCCAATTGGCGGATACAGCCTCAAGATTCGCCCATATGCCCATTCGATAAAGAACAAGCCAAATACCAAGGCAGACAAGACCTGCAACGAAAAGGGGTTTTTTCCAGATGTTGCGGTGCTTGATCATCGTTTGGGGAATTATTTTTAGAGGCTCTTTTCTATCTCTCCGGTCTAGTTCGCCCGACCAATAAACTAGTCCGAAAAATGCGAACCCTGCAACAAACGGATAGTAAAATGACCATGGTTTGGCGAAGACCTCTAGATTCGATCCATTTGGCACTAGCAACCAGATTATTGAAAGGAATATTGCTCCTAAAAGGAAACCGCGATCTAATAGGTGACTGTTAAGTGCTGGTCCGTATATTCTCCGCCACGGTGTAGGCTGGTCACCGGGCAAGCGAAGATCTGGATCTGCTTGTTCTATGATGCCTCTAGGGTCTTCTTGAAAGAAGTAGACTTTTCCATTTTCAATAGGAAGCTGTGGATTTCCATCAGCATCAATTGTGCCGCGTTTAACCCATCTTGTTAGGGGATAGAACCATTCACAGCCTCTATCTTTTGCGGTGGTAAACGAGTCCTGCAAGGCGTGCATAAAAATACCGAGTGAAAAGAAAGGGCTCAAAAGAAACCCTGCCGCCATCACAAACACATTATGAAACCTTGCCCTGTGAGGTTGTTCATCTCGATATTTCTTTGCTCGAACAAACCAATACTCTCTGTCCAAATCGGGGACAAAGGCTCCGAGACAAACGAGTAGCGCGGCGTCAGCACGACCAAAGAAAATTAGCCCTACAGCAAAAGCAAATACAACATGCGTTGTTAACTCCAACTTGCATCAAGCTAATTATTACATCATCCCCAATTTAACTGCTTTCTCAGCTGTCTCAGGATGTGTGAATATCGTTTCAACGATGTCTACCATCGCCGTAGAATCAGCTATGTTCTTTATTCTCTCTGATCCATTGCCCTTGAATGAAGCTAGTTGTTATCCCAGAAGATTATCCGTGGCGCTCGGCTTTTAATTTTTTGGAGAATAAACCTTCCAGGCAGTAGACTGTAAGCTTCTCTTTTTCTGGGCATTTTGCTCCAAGGTCGCACTTTGGGCAAAGCTGGGAAACATCTTTCACGTTGAGGGTGCCCATTCGTTCGTGCAGGGCATAGAGCAGCTTAAGGTATTTTCCCTCAGCTATTCTCGGAACATCATACCGCCTATCTAGCCCATACCACTCATAGAGCCGCCTATCACCCTTGGAAGAGTTACAGCTCTTACAAACCCAGACCGCATTGTCAGGCAAATCTGGCCCTCCTCTTGACTTCGGCAAAATGTGATCAAGTGTAAGATCTTTCTTGCCACCACAATAAATGCACTCTCCAGTCTTCTCACGCTCCTTCACGTACTCCCGAATAGAAGTCGACCACAGGATCTCCCCAGAAGCAAGCTTCTTGAACCTGTCCATCACAAAACCGTACTGCCTCTTCCCAGCACCGGCAGACTCTGAAATGATCTTGGCATACTGCCAGAAAATCAAGTCTCCGACAGTTTTCACGGCACTAGGAGGCAATAATACACCCAGAGTAACTAGGGTCGACAGGCCTTTTATGCTTTAAACTAGCGCGCGCTAACTTTTCCGACACATCCAATGCTGGTTGGATAAAACTTTACACCTCAAACCCAAACCTAAACCCAAACGTTTACTGACTAAACTTCTAACTTACCTATACTCTTACTCTCTTCACACATAATACAAGACATAATATACACATAAAACACGCGCGCGCTACGTACATACGGACCGCATAAATCGGCGTTACAATCGATCTTCAGGAGGAGTCGGATTTGGGGATGCCCCGTTTAAATGAGGTAGGAGCGCCCTGTAAATTGTGGAATTGATAGGGGTCTCCACCCCCTTCTCTCGACCCAATCGAACAATGGTGCCGATCAAAGCGTCAAGTTCCAGCCGATGACCCGCCATGAGGTCAACCTGCATAGACGGCCTAGCCCACGTCGCATACCCCTCTAACATCTTCATAGTGTCATCAACGAATCTTTCAGGTATCGTGACTCCAGACGCCTTTGCCACAGCAACGTTCTCCTCCATCGTATCGCGTACCAATTGCCAAGAATCAGAGCAATCTCAGACAGGCCCTGCTGGGAGCCTAATCAATGAAAAGACCCCGTTGACCGCTGAGTTGGAGAGCATCTTCTCCCACAATGCCTGTCGGATATTTGGGTGAAGCTCGGCGGCGATATTAGCTTCTTTGAGAACCTTGGAGATCTCTTCTGTGCGCCTCGTCACGCCTCCTGCGAGTTCCCCGAATATTAGCCTCGTCGAACCTCCGTGTATGATAACGCCTGGTTTCTCGACTCTGGCGTTCACCCAGGAGACTCCTCCGAGGACATGCTCTAATCCAACTATATTCCCTATGTGGTCAGCGGCCTCTACGCCGTTCTGAACTGGGATTATGACGGTTCCTTCACTGATAAGTGGTGACATCTGCTGCGCGGCGGAGTCGAGGTCGTAGGTCTTCACGCAGAACATGATTAGGTCAACGGGGTCAACTTCGGCGGGCCTATCAGTTGCTTTCACGGATAATTTGATGTCTCCGAGTGAGTTGGATTTGACGAATAGGCCATTAGCCCTCAGGGCATCCAGGGTTTGCCCCCTAGCGATTAGGGTTACATCGTTTCCAGCATTTGCGAGAAGCGCTCCGAAGAAGTCGCCTTCACCTCCAATCCCGACGACAGCTATTCTCATAATTTACAAAATAGTTGAAATAGCATTTATATTATTCTTTGTATGTACGATCAGTAATTATTAGCGAGTAATTGAGCTGAAGCCCGAAAATGCTCAGGTATGTGTCGGGATTAAATTTTACCCCCCAAACCCAACCCAAAAAACACACAAAACCCATGTGAGAAATGCAGAACTGTTATAACAAGAAAAAATAGGGATAGATAGTATGCTTCGAGTAGCGGGTTAGCTTGTTGTGATCGACCACTCGCATGGAATTTTTCCTGTTTTCGCCGTGGCTTTCCATCCCAACAGTTTTGCTGTGTCCACGACTGATGCAGCACAGAATTCGCACAGTGGTGTTCCAGGACCTCCAACGCCAATTTTTGATGCCCCACATGTGGTTGCTTGAAGAACAACCTTCCTAGGCGACTCTTCAAGAACTTTTATGTCGTTGCCTACGATCTGAAAGAATGTGCGAGCATAGTTCAGAGCCTTTAATGCTCCCTCTCCTGGCGTTTGTTTCCACACATCCGAGTTAACAGAATCCTTCGCGAAAGCAGCAAAGAATTTCTTAACCCCTTCGTCACCATAATTGCTTCTGATGAAGGCTATGGCACTTATCATTCCCACGTTGCCGAAAGACCTGGCGCCTGCAAGCTTCTCCTCTAAAGAAAGAGCTTTGCCCATATTCATCCCCTCACCCTCTACCATCTCTAGTTTCCACTTATAACATTTTGTATTCAACTAGAAGCATTAGTTTGGTAGTAATTTGGCACAACAACTCTGGGAATCCAATTTTCCCTTTCATTTCTCAAATATTTGGCAAACAGTAAAGCCTCTTCATTGATCAGAGTTTCAATTTCCTGACGCTTACCCATCCTCACCCTTGAAACATCAACCTTGCTCTGGAAGAACGCGCGCTAAGCATTATTACACTAAAGGGATTTCCGCGTGTCCAAGGCACAAGTTCTACATTCGGACCATACATCGGGAGAAACCTCGCACTCTACATTTCGAAGAATACCCGAAAGCCGAGCTTGAAGAGAACAGCAGGTCTTCCACTGCGGAGTGGTACGGAAAGGATATAGCTGAACCATACGAGGTAGATTAGTGCAGGGATGGGGAGAGGTTTGAGCGACGACGAGTCCGTTTGCAAGCCGTCTGACGCCGTCAGTTATGCTGCCAAAAGCAAAAAGGTCTCGATAGAATCGCTAGGAATCCCTCAGCGCCTTGTATTGACTTACCAGAGAAGCACGTTTGAATGCGCAAGAAACCTGATCAAAGGCAAATGCGTCGAATGGCTTTATGGTGAAAGCCAGCCTTTCTGCGTTGGGCAGGTAGACGGCTTAGAAGTTGGAGTTGGTCGCTTCTGGATAGGAACTCCTGCTGCCGGTTTCACGTTGGAGGAAGCCATTGCATGCGGTGCAAAGACTGTTTTTGAAGTTGGCGTCTCAGGCGGAATCCAGTCTAACCTTCAACCAGGCGACATTGTTGTCGTAACCGGAGCGATTCGTGATGAGGGAACCTCGTACCATTATTTCCCACCAGAAGTGGAAGTTGAGTCCGACATTCCACTTAGAGACAAGCTGATTGAGCATCTGAAGGAGAAGAGAATCAGACATCTCATCGGTCCTGTCTGGTCGACTGATGGAGCTTACAGAGAAACCCGAGGAAAACTTGGAAAGTTCAAACAACGCGGAATCCTGACTGTCAATATGGAGACGTCTGCCGTTTTTGCCATTGCTAAATACAGGAATGTTAAGGCTGCTTCAGCGCAGGTCACCTCTGACATCTTGACTGAGAATGGGTGGCAGCTAGCTTTCGGAGACCAATCAATTAGAGAAAGCACAAAGGTCCTTTTGAAGGCTGTCATAGAGACTATTTCTGAAGAGTAGCGCGCGCAAAAACGTTAAGCGGTTTTTTCGTGGACCCGCTGCTTGTTCTTAAAGTTCTAAAGTCTGGGAAGCGTAGGGCGCAAGTATGATTACTTTTGTCTGCGGCATTTTCTCCTTTATCATGTTTTCGAATTTGTTGTATTGTCCTTTGGATCCGTGCATGACCACGACGACGTTTGGCTTTAATTCAGAGGCCATTTTGAAGGAGTTTTCGGGGGACGCCGTTCGAGACCATCGCCCTGTAGGCAGAAAAGCTAGTTGTGACTGATAATCCTTCACGGGCACGTATCCTGAGTCGCCCGCGTGGAACACGAGAAGGTTCCCCATTTTTACCTGGAAGAGCATTATTGGACCACTGTGAACTCCTTGAACGGCCTTTACGATGAGGTCTCCATAAGCGTACGTTTGACCGGACGTCGCACTTGTCAGCTTGTCGCCGGGGATTTTTCCTTTCAATTTGTTGGCGACTTTAGCCTCGGCCAATATAGGCGCTCCAGTCGTCTTGAAAAGTTTCAAAGTCTTGCCTTCACTGAAATGATCCATATGGCTGTGCGTGAAGAGCAGAAGGTTGACTTCTTTGAGGGCCGCGGCCTCGTCATCCTTCAAAAAGCCTGCCGCGTCGATCAGAACGCTTTGTTTCGAGGTTCTTGCGAGGATTCCTGAAGCCCCGAGGTACATAACGGCAATCTGGTTCTCAGAAAGCCCTAAAGCAAAAAATTTGCCGATTTCTTCAGCCTTGCTCTGTCTAAACACAAATTATCGCCATTCCTCTGTGGGAGCTACTTACTATAAATATCTTGACCGACCGGCTTGATAATCCTTGATAGGCTGAATTATCTGTATGGTAAACCGCCTACGTTGATGGCACTGCACTTAGTCTCTCCATAATCTCGTCTGCGGATAAGACCATTGCGAACCCTTTTCTCAGAGTCTTCAGCTCTGCTTCGTGGAGAGTTGGGTCGTCGGTGGAAGTCACGTCGCTTCCAATCACAACCTTGAATCCTCTCTCGTAAGCTTGTCTGGCGGTTGTGCCGCAACAGAAATTCGTCAGTGTACCGCAAATAATGACGGTGTCCTTGTCCAGGTTCTTAAGGATAGTTTCCAAGGGAGTGTCATAGAAGGCACCGTATGATGGCTTTTGGATAACTATCTCCTCGTCTAAAGGGGCGATTTCATGCCATATGTTCCCGTCCTTGAACCAAGACGGATCCTTGGATCCTAACTCTCCGTAGCGGTTTGACATAAACTTCCCAGCTAATGGGCGATCAAAATAATTGTGGGTCTTTGCAAAGACAGTGAAAATAGCTGGAATCCCCTTGTTCCTGCAGAACTCCAATAGACGCTTTATGCGTGGCACTTGGCGAGTTGCCTCAGGAACCCAGAAAGGTGTCCAATGAGGTTTCACGAATTCATCCTGCATGTCAATAACCAGCAAAGCGCATCTGACTTGTTTGACATCAAAGACAGGGTTCTTCTCATAGGCCTGTTTCGCCAGCTCTAGGACATCTCGCTCTGTGAACTCATGACTATCTGATTGAAATCTTCGCTTCGACATATACTTAACGCCGCATCATTTTCGCTTATTTGTCTTTTGGGAGTGGATATTTGTTCCCGGTGTCTCGATACCCGCCAAGTGGAATCAGCGCAGATAGAGCTTCCAATCACGCTTGCAAACGCCACCTGATCTTCCCATCCTTCTCCCGCAAGAGCGGGACAAAGTCGCGCGCGGCCAATTAGAAGAATTAATAAAGTTACAGACTGAAACGGCAAGTCATGATTGATGATTCGTTACTGATACGTTATATTCTAGCATTTGCGGTGGGAAGCTTGTGGGTAACCCTCATAACTATTATTGCTGAAAGAAGAGACAGTGCAGTCGGCGGCATTCTAGGAGGGCTCCCATCTACATCAGCTTTTGCATTCTTATTCATCGGGCTAAACCAATCTTCATCGGCTGCAGTTCAGGCCACAACCGTCTTTCCATTAGTGTTCAGCTTCACAAGCGCCTTCCTCTTGTTCTACGCGTTCTTCGCCCGCAAAGGATTCACCGTCGGTTTCACCATTTCCCTATTAATATGGTTTTTAGTCTCCGTCATAATCGTCGTGTCGGGCCTGAAAGACTTCGCATTTTGTTTAGGTAGCGGTGTTTTGGTCTCCGCAGCGGTCTACTACATTTTTGCCAAAAGACTTAACCTTGAAAAATTGACTGGGGAAAAGCGGCCTTATACTCCTATGCAGATTTTAGGGCGCGCAATTGGCGCTGGCTCTCTCGTTTTCCTCGCGGTACTACTTAGCCAAATTGGAGGTCCCATCATCGGCGGAATCGCCTCCGCGTTTCCCGCGATTTTCAGTTCAACTTTGATTATCCTTTACAAGAGCGAAGGAACAGAGTTCTCCCGTGCCATGACAAAGCCATTGGTAATATCTGGTATTCTGACAGTTATTCCCTACGGCGTTGCAGTAAGATACCTGTATCCCAGTATCGGCATCTGGCTCGGGACCCTCAGCTCCTACGCCATAATAGCACCTCTAGCTGTCCTCTCCTACTTCATACTTCAGCCCAAACGAAAACAAAATCAGATTCTGTTCGATTAAGGTACATATATGAACGATATTTCGTTGTCTGTTTTTCCCAATTAACAATCACTTTTTTATATAGGTGCTTTTATTTTTCTAATTGGAGAAGCGTGATTCTGTGGCTACGGTAGACATTACCCAGAAGTACAAAGAAACTCTAAGCAGAATGCGAGACTATTTGACTGACAACAATACTATGGCATGTGTAAATAATTCTCAAGACTTGACACATTATTCCAGTTTCCTTGATTTTGATGAAGGTGTTTTCGTTGGCGAATTTCTTGAGGGAATTTTAGACGATTTTGACAGCATGGTCAAGATGTTTGAACATAAAAAAGAGGAAATTGAACCAACCAAGACCAAGATAGGTTCGCTGATTAAGTTTCTTCAAACATATTTTCCACCAAAGAATGATAAGGCAAAGGCAGAGTTGTATGACATTTTAGTTTCAACTCGTTCATATGTAACTAGATCATACACAACTTTCATGCGAGAAAAAGAAATCAAAGAACCGCCAATGAGAGGCGGATTTGAGACTACTAGCTAGTGACAGATAGCGAGAGAAAAGAAACATGAGCGATCTGTATTTGCGAAGAAAGAACCCTCAACCACTACATGCCACTCTGCCTAAGTATTATCCAAGAAAAAGAAGGAGAGTGATGCCTCACGGGTACTACAGTGAGCTATTGAAGCGGGACATCGGTGAACCTATTCGTTTAGAGTTGCATCCTAACATTCCAGCTAGTTATGAAATTGTTGTGGCTGACCTTGAGAGTACACAGAGACATCTCAAGTCGATGAGTGCTAGACTTGCGAAATTGGAAAGCCGTGTTCCTGAACAGATTGAAGTTAGAGACCTACCGTTGAAAGAAGCTAAGAAATTGGTCAAGAATTTCTTGAAGAAATATCTTGAGGAAAATCGAAGAGTTTACCCTAGTGATGTAGCTGATGCGCTTTGCCTAGAATATGAGAGAGTATGCGAAGTGTTTAATGTTCTAGAGGAAGAGGGAAAACTGAGGAAGGAGTGAAGCGTGTCAAAACAATCCTTGATTTGGCACATAAATACGTATGATGCAATAAAGGGCGAAAGGGTAGTTATTGAAGCAAGAAGGTTTGGCAAGCCACATGAGATAAGCGGGAAAACAAGTAGACATGGTGCGTCAAGAGTGAAGGCTGATAAGGCAGAGGCTTGGGTAGAACAAGCATATGTTGCTGGCACTAATTGGTGAGAGTGGGAGTAACTGCTAAGCTGTTGTGATATGTCTCACAGCTAGAAAACTGAACGGTTTTATGCTTCTTGTTCTCTACTTCGTCGTCATTATAGGTTTGAGCCTTTTCAATTGCCTTTTATGGCGTGGTAGTATGGATTTTGAGTTGGCAACAGTTAGCGACCCGCGCGCGCTAATCCCCAAAACAGTTCTGTGTCTAACCTTGTCAAGACTTTCTTTTAATGACTACTAAGGGATTACTCATGTTCCTAGCGCACGCAGAGCATTCGTGTGTGCAATCGCCGGAAGCGGTGTCATCACGGTTATTGCTGCAAGGAACGACACTGACTCACCCGTATGGGTTCTGTGGCCCTGCGAGAACACCCGTTTGTCGATATCATCGGCATCGATACCCGGCGCGTGGATGTTGTGCGTCAGCATATTGCCTTTTCACTTTGTTTCAAGATGGATCTCCTTGTCGACCATGGTGCGCGCTGATTGCTTAAGCTGGAGTTAGCCATTCCTCGTGTTTGTCCACTTTTCCAGCGACTATGTCCGCGTAGTATCCTGCTATGCGCCTCGTCACGGACCCTGGATACTCTTTGCCCAGGGTCAAATCGTCTATGCTGGTTATCGGCGTGATTTCCCCACCGGTTCCGCATAAGAAAACTTCATCAGAAGCATAAAGCTCAACGCGTGCAATATCCCTCACTTCAACTGAAACGCCAAGATCTTCTGGTGTTATCTTGAGAAGCGTCTCTCTCGTGATGCTCTCAAGAATTGAAGCGGTCACTGGTGGAGTTATCACTTTTCCATTTCTCACCACCATAATGCAGGCACCTGTTCCTTCGCTGACAAAACCCCTATTATCCAGAAATATTGCGCCGTCATAACCCATCCTCGTGGCTTCTCGCAGGGCCAAAGCAGAATTGCCGTAATTCGCCCACGTCTTCGCCTGCGGAGGAAGCGCGTCGGAAGCGATGCGCCTCCAACTGCTAATCATGAACCTGCGGTTCTTAGAAAACTGCATATTATCTTTTCCCAGCACCGTCTCGAATGTCCAGACTGGAATGACAACGTGAACCTCTCCTGGCGCTCCAGCCTTTGGCCAAATTCTGGGTTGAATGTAAACGTTCGTTTGGAAACCGTTTGCCCTGATAGTCTTCCTCGTAGCCTCCAATAACTCCTCGTCAGTGTAAGGTATTTTCATCCCACAGACTGCCGCAGAACGCTGGAGCCGATCAACGTGAGGCTTCCATTGAAAAATGTTCAAACTTCCCCTGCCGTTGACATCGTTTTTCACGTAAGCCTTTATTCCCTCGAAAATGCCAAGATGGATAGGCTCCAAAGCGGAGACAAGCGCCTTTTCAGTCCCTACGACCTCACCGTTCATCCAACAGAAACCTGCACCATGAAACGCAACAGACATAAGATGACAACCTCAAACAAAACCTAAGCTCGCCACCTTTTCTATTTATGAGTTTTGATGCAAGCGCGCGTTGTATAAAAAGAATCAACAAAAGTCAGTGTTCACTTGGTTCAAAGGGCTTCTTTGTTTCGCCACTCCATCGGAGCCACACGTACATAGCATCCTGCCTTATGGCTTAGTAATTTCAGAGGACAGGAGAGACTAATCGGTTCTCAATTATTCTCTGTTTATTTTTCTCTGCTTCCATGTTTTCTGTTTTTTCCGTTTGTCCGTTCTAGTTCTTGCTCTGTCGTCGTCCAGTCATAATACCAACATTCTCGATGGTTCGTCCCGTCGTCAGAGCGAGGCGACAGGACGCATCTACTCAGAGAGGGATATACAGGTCTGGCGAGAAAGTCGCCGAGCGAATCCCTTATGTTGACCTGTGAGTGCCGTCAGTTGTTAAGGTGTTCGTCGGGTTTTTTCGTTCAACTTCTCGAATCTCTGAGAGCCAGATAGGCCCCTATGATTAATTCAATAGTGCTAAAGGCTTTCTAAGCTTCATTTCTTTCATCTATGCGGGATGTTTTGACTATGATTGCCATAATTTCATAATCCCATGGAATAGGGAGATAGAATCGCAACGGCCTCCATTCGGTTGTTGCAGTTTTAACTTCAACAGGGAAAGCTTTGCAAGCTTCGATGAACCACTTTTTATTGAAATAATAAAGATGGTCCGCAGCTTTAGCGCCAGCCCCCATGTGATGAGGGCAGTATATCTGCACCTTGTATCTGCTTACTCGGATGAGTTCCTTCAACATCAGAAACGGATTGGGAACATGTTCTATTACGTGATGTGAATAGACCATGTCGAAACTGTTGTCCTGAAAAGGCAAATGCTGTGCATCTGCTCTGATAAAATTCTGCATTAGGTGTGGATTAAGGTCGAAGTCTATGCCGCGATTCACCATGTTAAGGTCTACGTTCACATCTCCTTTGGGATCGGTTCCTCCGCACCCAACGTCAAGAATCAACTTTGTCTGCTCCTAGCTGGTTTTTCTTGCCCCGCGGGCGCATCGCATATTATGTCCACATTCCGTCCTTTCTCGATGTCTATCCCTATATGCTCGGTTGGGTGTAATGATTCAACAAAGGGTCTAAGAGTGCCATTTACATTGCATGAACGAAATTCAATTACTCTCTGTCCTTGAACTCCGTCCTTTGTCAGATTTAACACTCTGAACATAACACAATTTACGCCACACATGCTATTCCATTCGTTAGTTAGACTATATTTTACAATTATGAATTTGGAATAAGTATTGGTAGTATACCGCGCGCTAAAGCATTTACCTGACAAGCAAATTCACGTTTTTGGGGTCGGGAGCACTTTGACCATGCACCTGATGTTTTATGCTGGTGCAGATTCGGTTGACAGTTCTGGTTGGAGAAGAAAAGCGGCGCGCGTTGGTTAGGGTTGCATTGTTCGGCGGGGCATGAATTGTTGTTGTTGTTGCATCGGGTCAGGAAACCTGGAGTAGTGTTCGTGGACCACTTTCCATCCTGAATCTTGTTTGTTGAGGACGGATGTGACGCGTGAAGTCACGTCGAATGTCCTGTTTCTCATCACTGCTCGATAATGTATGATGAATGTGGCGATCGCCGTGTTCCCGAGAATGTTGGCTTGAAAATCCCTCAACTCGTAAGTGTAGCTGGACATTACCTTGAACGCGTCGAACTCGTTCTCTAAGGCTTTCGAGCCTTCCTGCCTCTCATAGGGGGGCCAGTCGTCAAATTTGTTGTAGTGCTCATCAACGATTGCTTTGACCGCACCCTCGTCCTTGTTCTTCATGGCGTCGAGCCGACTAACTATAACATTCCTTATTTCATCCTGCGCGGGTGATCCGACTGTAGTCTGTGCCATTTTGACACCTCACCTTAAGGCGCTTGTTCTTCTCTCTTCAAAACGCGCTAGCATCTTATGTTTCTTTCTCAAGCGCGCGCCCTTTTCTTCACTTTGCATTTCTAGCATAAACGGTAGTGCGCGCGCTTCTCTAAGAATCAACGTACAGTGGCATTTGCACTTCTCCACTGCCAAGCACGTACTCTCCATTTATCCCTTCCACTCCACTCACTAACATCAAAGTTCCTTGTGCACAAGTCTACCTCACCCCGTCTGTAAGTCCTAGACGGTCTCAATATATAAGAGCTATAGTGAGCGCGCGCGGTTGTCTAATGTGGTTTTTACCCTTTCATCTTAAACATTCTTGTCCTGGAAATGGAAACACGAAATGGGGTACTGTTTAAGACGACAATTGCTACTTAATCTCGACCGCTTCGCGCGCTGGGAGACCCAAACAACTTCAGGTTCGAATCCAATTAATTTCGCTGGGTTCCAGCTAAGGCATTCTGATTTGATGGACAAAATGGAAATTGCTAATACTGGCAGCCTGAATTGTCACGCGGGCTAATTTTGCCTTGCTAACGTTCCCATAGGATCCCAAGGTGGAAGAACAACAGGTTCGGTGCAGAGAACACTCAAGAGTTCTGGAGAGAGGTATTTTTTTCTAACAGTTATTTCGAACAGGTATTCGTCGAACCACTTATCCATCATATACATATAACCTCTGTCCCCAATCGTGGCCCCCCAACTGTTTTCAACTCGCCATTTTTTCGGTTTTCCTTTTTCGTCAAGATCCACACCTGTCAGTACCATAGCGTGTGTCATCTCGCTATTCCTGTATTCCAATCTTCCGGCCTTATCTAGCTTAAAATCTGTTCCGTAGACGATGTCATAATCATACACGTTCAAATCCATTGCGCCCATGTCTGTTTCAAGCATCTGGCCCACGTCACAGCCAAACCAAACCGCATGGTTGTCCTTTATCATGTCAACGGCAGCTTTCTTCAATGTGTCTATATCAACGTTTAAGTAATGGACTGGACGTCCACCGATAACGTTACCGAGATACTGCACCGTGTAGAGTTTATTGTAGGGTTTGTCCTTGGTTGGGGCGTTTATTAGGCAGACTAGATCATCCAGGTCGACGTTCACATATTTCTTGTAGAACTCTCTCGGTGTCATATTACCATCCCTGTGGAATCTTTTGTCTTTGTCTCGCCATTCCCAGTAGAAGCTGCTCGGAGGTTTCCCTAAGTGAATTGCAAGCATTCGATAGAACTCCTCAAGTAACTCGCGCTTTGACTTTCGCAATTCCTCTGCAGAAGAGCCCTGAGCATGCATCTCCCTGAGCAACTTCGCATATTCCCTCAGCTTGGAGACTAGCAGAGTGTTCATAGAATCGGAATCGCTGCTACTGAATGTCTCCGGCATAAAAGACTTCGGCACAACCCCGTACTTGTCTACGAGATTCACGAACATGTCCCACTGTCCACCATCGGGAAGTGGATCAGAGAGAAGCGCCAGAATCATCCGGCTGTCCAGTGGCTCATCCCTGGTCTCGATGATGCTCTCAAGGAAATAATTTGCCTTCTCCAATTTATCCCAGAACATCTGGTAGACCTCGGAGAGTTCAAAGGTCTGAAGGTTCAACTTTTTCATAGCTTCCAGGCAGAGGAGACTAAGCCCAGAGAACAACCAACACCGCCCTGACCGCTCTTGATTAGTAGCCTCCGGTGACTCTATGAGATTACTGAATGTGTAGTTAATTCGATCGATTTCTTTTCGACTCAAAGCCACAGCTGCAATACCGTTCTGGGTCACCGCGTTCAACGCAAGAAGATTCTTAGGGTCCCTATCAAAAGATGCTAAAAATCGCTTAATATCCTCATTCGTGACACTTTGCATCATAATATTTCCCGACCATTTGGGATACATTAACTTAGATATCAATCGAACTAAGTTAAAGTTTTTGACCAAGTCTGAATTAACAAGTTACCTAACTAATTCATGGAGCTTTACATCGCGCGCGCTTAAGCCAAGCTTTCAAGTCTGCCTCTTACCAGTGACTCTTCTATAGAAATGTTTAATGTGCTGCAAAGCATGCGCCAGAAACGTCTGTTCTTGCTCATGTGCCCTCTTCAAAACAGCCTCTCGGGAAAGCAACTCTTGCTTGAGTTCAGCTATCTCTTTCTTCGGGGAATACTTGATGTAGATGGGCACTCCCACGAGAAGCAAGAGCAGACCTAATGCGATCTGCGTCAGACTGCACTGTGTGATCAGGTACAAAGAAAACCCTGCACCCAGAACTGGAATGATCAGCCCACCTCTGAGACGGAAACTGGGCTGTGAGACCTTTCTGCGCAGGAAAAAGATCGAGGCACTGGTTGCAAGGTAAGAAGCCGCCATGAAAAACACTGAAACAGCAATCAGCATACCGAGACCGCCAATAGTCGGAGCCACTGAAGCTGCAACAAACGCCGCGGCACCCTCAATTATTATCCCCAGGTAAGGAGTCTTGAACCTTGCATGAACCTTCGCAAACACTTTAGGAAAGAGACCGTCTGCAGCAAGCGCATACCCAAGTCTTGACGTACCTATCATTCCAGACTCATCAGACCCAGCAACTGAAACCAACGCCCCACCCCCGACTATGTATAGACATATCGCTGCCAAGATCGGCAATGAGACAAGCGCCGCCGTTGTCGCATCGGCCAAAGGAGCGTTGGAACCACCCAACTTGTAAGATGGCATTATTCCAAAAAGCAAAATGTTCGTTATCAAATAGAAGATTGTCACGATTGTGATCCCAACCACTATGGCCTTCGGAATCGTTTTCCCAGGATCCTTTATCTCCCCTGCTGGTATAGTTGAGATTTCGAAACCAGCATAGGCCCAGAACACCAGAACGACAGTTATCCCGAAACTTCCCAACCCACCTGGCAAGAACGGCGTAAAATTCCCGGCTGCTGCAATAGGATGTAGAACCACGAAGAATATGCCAATAATCGCGAAAAGAACCAGCGGGACCAGCTTAACCACAGTCAAGACGTCATTCGTCTTCCCAGCTGCTTTGACCCCAACGACATTCGTTATGACCAGAAAAGCCACGAACAGTCCCTTGACAAGCGTCTGAATAGGAAAGGAAAGGCTGAGAAAAACCCCCAAATACTGCACGAACGCCAATGGAAAAACAGCTAACGATACCCATTCAGCCAGCCACAGCGACCAGCCGACCGTGAATCCGGCAAACGGTCCCCAAGCTTCTTTCGCGTATGCATATGGACCACCGACTTTCGGAAGCAGGGCAGCACACTGAGCGAAACACAGGGCGATCACGATCGCTATGATTCCACAGAAGACCCAGACCACCAACGAGAAAGGTCCCAAGTATTTGGCTCCAAACGCTGAAGCCACGTAAATGTCAGCACCTATGATGGCTCCAACAACCAGATTCGTCACGTCAAAAAGTGTGAGCTCCGACTTAAGATCAACCTTAGACATCGAAACAAGTTAACAGCAAAACTCACATATAAGATATTTCGCTTCGATGCCTAAGCGCGCGCTTGCCACAAATCAACAGGAAATTGCTTGAATATTCAGATTACATTCGTTCTGAAAAACGGAACATAGCCCAACATCCAACGAGGATTTTTAGTCAAAAGGAAGCTCAGACATGGCAGTAGGCAGACTCTTGACACGTTGATTAGTGAAGAGGCTTACTTGCTTGCAAAGTTTCTGAGGCATGAACGGGAAACATGGGTTCCAAGAGAAGAGAGCGCACGCGACGTCAAAGAAGTGAAAGAAATACTTGATGGAAAACGAGATTACGCACTGAATTATGAACCTCCAATAGACGTGAACCTGAATGAAAAGAAAGAACAGCAGAAAAAACGTGTTTGGACAATTGACTTAGACACTCTTACAGGTCACAGAGCGCGCGACATACTTGCGGATTTCCTTTCTTTTTCGAAATAGCTTGACTTGCACATGTCACAGACCTTCTTAGATCTAGATTTTATCAGGCTTGGCAGATGCGTCTTGTTTGTACGATTTGTCGTAGAAGAGATCTGGATCCATCTTCAGATACTCCACGTACAATTCTATTAGCTGTCTTAACTTGACTAGCTCAAGCGTGGCTTCTCCAACCTTGACAGTTTTCATTATTCCTCGTGCAATACAAGGATTCGTCAACTTTGCAAAATCTGGGTAAGGACCAAAATCCCATTCCCACTCGCCCTCAGGATACTTCTCAATGAGCCAATGTGGCGGAGTGATCTTCTCTAGGATGCGCTCAGGGAGTTGGACAAGTTTCTCAGCCAAGTGCATGGCAGTACAGCTTTCTAGGCCGACGCCGATGAGCAGTATGTAACCGTCCCGGTCAAGCAGTCTATGCCAGCCTTCTGACAGTTCTTTTGCGTTCGGTCCTAGAGCTGCGATAGAGTTGCTGGGATGAGAGCCGCGGACTACACCCTTCCTCTTTCTAAAAGTCTCGGGAATTATGCCCGTTCTTACGGGTGTCTCCTTAGGATCATACGGTAGAAGCTTAAGCAACCATGAAACCCCTATCGCAATCTCCTCAGGTGTCCTTCGATCTTCAGACACGTTTGCAGAATGCGTCGACATTACTATGTTTCCTTCCTGCCCAACAATCTCCAAGAGAGCATCGATAACAGCATCAGCCCCGCCCTCAACGTGCCCGAAACGCCTCAAGGAGCTGTGAACGCCAACAGAGTCGCCTTTCTTCAACCCCAGTGTCCTTAGGCCAGCCTTAATATGCTCCTTATTCACTGACTCCAGATTTCCCTCTCCGCTGCATTCATTCGACGCTTAGCGCGCCGGCTAACTTTTCCGACATATCCAATGTTGGTTGGTTTGGATAAGACTTTACCCTTTTTCTCTCTCCTACTCTACCTTCCTCTCTACCTCTCTTATTCTACTCCTCTTCTCACAAAACTGCACAATAAACTATAACTCACACACAAAGAGCGCGCGCCCGCCCCGTAGGAGAAAAGTGTTAGCGATGGAGATGGACGTTGAAGCTTCTTTCGTAAACTTTTTACCACTGCAAGTTCACCTATTGCTTAGAGAGAGGAGTTAAATTGTCTAGGAAGACTGTTTCTGCAATAATGCTATTTTTGTTGGTGATAAGCACATTAACATTGGCATTTAAGATTCAATCAGTCAAAGCAGACGATGGAACTGTCTACGTTAATGCTGACGGAAGCATAAGCCCGATCAGCGGCAATGTTGTCACAAATGTCACTTCGTTCGAGGCCATTAGATGGCAGGAAAAAACGTTCTTCGCTGCTGGAAGGTACTGGCTTTTTTATGTTGACGGAGGTTACCCCACAGAGAGCTCCTTGCCGAGCTCCACGATGTATTATACGACAAGCACGGATGGAGTTTCTTGGACCCCTCCGACCGCACTTGCATCTGGTCTCAGTGAAAACTCTGGAGAAAACGTACAGGCATTTCTAAGCAATAGTGGATATCTCCAAGTTTTTTATAGGATTAATAATGAGCTTTTCTACCGCATGGGGAGTCCCAACTCAGACGGTTCAATAACGTGGGCGACACCTAGCTGGCAACTCGTCTTCAATGCTAATGCAGCAGAAGGAGAAGCAAGCGGTACGTGTGACTTTTTCGCAATAGTCGACTCTAACAATTATCCTTGGGTTTCTTGGGGGTACGTCCAAGAGCCGATACAGTTGCTCAATCCTTCAGACACTAAAATGTACGTTTGGAAAGACGCGTTTAACAATGGCACGTGGCAGACTGCCTCAGGCTTTCCCTATAACGTAGGCACTGGCAACTATACAAACGACTTGATGATTCCGCTTTCGAACGGTCAAAATTACGTAATGTACTTTCTTGATAATCCCCCCTTAAGCGGTCAGATCTATGGTGAACTGTGGAACGGCACTGCGTGGGGGCCTCAGGAAACATGCACAACCAGTCAGGTGAATGAGCAATACGTTTGGGGACAGGAATCCTGGGACAGAACTGCAGTTGCGGATTCAAACGATAACATATACCTGGCTTTTTTGTCCACAACACTGAACTTGGTTTTTGTCGAGCGCACGATGAGCGGTGGATGGACTAGCGAAACAATCGTGCAAGGTGGCTGTGGCATTTATTCGTCTCCTTCATTCAACTTATACGACGACAACCTGCGACTGTTTTGGATTAACAGTTCCACCTCAATATGCTACAAGAAATACGTTGGCGGCGTATGGGATACTGACCCGACTTTGATAGTGAATGAAACAAACTCTCAGATTGCAGTCGGCACCTCCGTCGACGGCACGGATGATGGACGTTTAAACGCTTTCACAATGTCTCTTGATGGTAGCATTGGCTTGTTGTGGGTAAACAATCAAACAGTGACGAACACTGGTCAAATAATGTTCGGGCTTCAACCGCAGACAGCACTGACATTCTCAAACATCGGTTTAAGCAGCACAGTAGCAAATTCGACTTGCACGTTCAGCTGTTGTTGGACCGACACGCAAGGACTTGGTGCGTTCATTTTCTCGACAAACAATACCGGCAACTGGCAGAACGACTCCACGGTGAGTCTCAGTGGCACTGTCGCGTGGACAAACGTGACGAAGACTTTGAACCCCATAGTGGGCACGGTCGTCGGTTACGAATGGTTCGCAAACGACACGAATGGCAACTGGGCATCGACAGGAATTCAAACATTAACAACACACGCGCCCGCTGGTTATATCTCGACCGAACCCATTTACATACAGGCCGACGGAAGCATACAACCGTCAACAGCGCCGATTTCCAGCGTTGACAACGTGACCTACACGTTAACAAACGATATCACGGCAAACGTCACAGCCAGTTCCAGCGCAATCATCATACAAAGAGACAACATCACAATAGACGGAGCAGGCCACACGCTGCAAGACTCAGGAGCTTCAGACTCCGAAGGAATAGATTTGACAGGAAGAAGCAACGTAACAATCAAAAACATGCAAATCACAGCATTCTATTATGGCATCGATCTCAATTCTTCTTCTAACAACAGCGTGAGCGGAAACAACATAACAAGCAACAGCTGGGCTGGCATCTGGCTCGATTCTTCTTCTGATAATAATAGCGTGAGCGGAAACTCGTTTGTTAATTGCGGCTTACTTGTGTTTGATTCCTATGGGAATGTGGTGACTGATAACTTGGTGAACGGTAAACCCTTGGTCTATCTTGAAGATGTGTCAGACTATGCGGTTGGGGACGCTGGGCAAGTCATACTCGTCAACTGTAACAACGTAACCGTGGAAAACCTCAACCTATACAACACTAACACAGGCGTTGAACTATGGGAAACAAACAACACCACAATCTCAGATAACGACATAACAGCAAACACCAACGACGGTATCTCGTTCTATTCTTCTGCTAATAATAACGTGAGCGGAAACAACGTAACAAACGACGGTGCTGGCGTCGATTTCGATTCTTCTTCTGCTAATAATAGTGTGAGCGGAAACAACATAACAAACGACGGCTATGGCATCATGCTCTTTTCTTCTGCTAATAATAGCGTGAGCGGAAACAACATAACGAACAACGGCTATGGCATCATGCTCTTTTCTTCTGATAATGATAATAGCGTGAGCGGAAACAACATAACGAACAACAGCTGGGCTGGCATCTATCTCCTTTCTTCTGCTAATAATAGTGTGAGCGGAAACAACATAACGAACAACGGCTATGGCATGATGCTCTTTTCTTCTGCTAATAATGGCGTGAGCGGAAACAACATAACAAGGAACAGCTGGGCTGGCGTCTATATCGATTATTCTGATAATAATAGTGTGAGCGGAAACAACATAACAAACAACAGGGTTGGCATTGAGATAGATTCTTCCTCTAAGAATACAGTCTACCATAACAACTTCATAAACAACACCGGCCAAGTTTATTCTTCTGGCTCGACTAGTGTTTGGGATGTTGGCTATCCCATTTGTGGAAACTACTGGAGCGACTACAACGGCACAGACTTGTACAGCGGGCAATATCAGAATGTGACTGGAAGCGACGGCATAGGCGACACACCATACGTTATTGACGCCAATAACACGGATTTTTACCCTCTGATGGGAGGATTCTCAGACTTCAATGTTGTACAAGGCGTTGATGTTCAGGTTGTGAGCAACTCCACGGTTTCTGATTTTCAGTTCAACGGAACCGCTATACTCTTCAACGTTTCAGGTACGAATGGGACAACGGGCTTCTGCAACGTGTGCATACCAACAGCCCTGTTAAACGGCACTCTCAGCGTGTTCGTTAATGGGACGCAGGTTCAATACAACCTCTTGCCCGTCTCAAACAGCAGTATCAGCTACCTGTACTTCACCTACGGCCACTCAGCAGAACAGGTCATAATAATGCCCGAGTTTCCTGAGCCTCTCATCCTAGCAATGTCCATGTTAGCGACACTGTTGACAATTGCAATCTACAAGAAAAAACATAGCCGTTCTTAGCGTCCGCTTTCTGTCTGTGACTGTCTGTCAGTTTGCGTGTGTTTTTTTTGTTTGTTTGTGTCAAGGTGTAGAAAGTAAGAGAGATAATTAATAGTAAGTAGAATAGTAGAAGGAAGAAGAAGAAAAAGGCTAACTTTAACCCAAGCCAACCAACAAGACTGAACAAACAGAAAAGTATAGACCGCGCTAGTTATCTGTGCAATTTTATGACTAACTTGAAATGCTTTGATTCCTTTTGGTTGGTAAAGACCTTGCAAGCTTCCAAAATGGCCGCGCAGTGCTTGCATTGAAAAAAGGTCGATTCGCGCTTTGCGATGAGCCAAAAACCTTCAGCAGATTTGCACTCTGGACAAGCTGCTGGTGATTTGCGGAAGTCTTCAATTTCCCCCAAGCTCAACCTTTCTCCCGAACTGTTTAGAATCATGGTCCGATTTATCCCTTATGCGGTCCCGCCAATTCATGTCAGCGAGTCCCCCGTAAACGAGGGATCTGTCTTCATCTTGCATTGGGCGAATGCTTATTGCGCGTCTAGCCGTCACGTTCCTAATCAAACTTGAGCTTGCTTTAAAAGTTTGGTTGAGAAGACTGCGTCTCACCAGCATACTTCAGCACATAGTTTCGTGACGAGCCAGCGCGCTAATACATTAGTCCATGCCACCGCTAAGTATTAGTGCTTTTCAGTCTAGCAATTTCTTGAAAACTCTCATTGACTAGAGATTACTTCTATCACTCCTTTTATGCCAGTTTGACGCGTTTATCCCTTGGAAAAAAACGGTCATGCTAAGACGGACTTCGGGAGATATCTCCACTTTGTGTTTGGTGCAAACCTTCTGAGTGTGCCGTTTTACTAAAATACAAGAGTTAGCCCCTATTCTATTGGGACCCGCTATGCCCATAAACGAGCTTGACCTTCTTTTAACTTACAAATGCAACCTAGAATGCGATCATTGCTTTGTCTTCGGGAGCCCAGATGCAAGAGGTGTGATGAAAATTGCTGACATACGAAAAATATTGAAAGAAGCAAGGAAGATCAAGAGCATTGACTGGATATATATTGAAGGTGGCGAACCTGTTCTTTACTATCAGATTCTCTTGTGGGGGTTGCGTGAAGCAAAAAAGCAGGGGTTCAAGACAGGGTTTATTACGAATGCTTATTGGGCGACGTCGATTGAAGATGCAAAAGAATGGCTGAAACCTATTTCAGAAATAGGCATATCTAACGTGATAATAAGCGATGACCTCTTCCACTACGGCAAGGAGGAAGAAAACCTTTCGAAATATGCTTTTCAGGCAGCCAAGGAGTTGCGAGTTGCTGTAAGCAACATCAGTATAGAGCAACCCAAAGAATACATGACTAGGAAAGAATGGAAGGGGAGACCTGTCACAGAAGGAGCTGTGCTATTCAAAGGGAGACCTGCTGAAAAACTCGTTGAAGGCTTGCCGAGGAGGCCATGGGAGAAATTTGACAAGTGCTTAGACGAGGATTTCTCCAATCAGAAGCGGGTACACATCGACCCCTTCGGGTACGTTCACCTGTGTCAAGGCATAACCATGGGAAACATGAATAAGACCCCACTGCACCGATTGTTTGAACAGTTCGACCCATACCAGCACCCTATATGCAAACCAATTCTAAAAGGAGGCCCAGCTGAACTTGTCAGAACATATCATGTTAATCACGAAGAAGCCTATGTGGACGAATGCCACCTCTGCTACTTGACCCGGCTGAAACTGCGAAAGATGTTCCCAGAGATTCTTGCACCCAACCAGATGTATGGAATCTTCACCTGAAACGCACACGCATCTGCATTTCCACGAAGTTAGGGCATGTGACAGACTTGACCCCCTCTTCCAAGCGCATTTCGCACGCGCGACTTAGACCCGAATGGGTTTGAGTCCACTGCTTTAAAAATCCTGTAACCAGCATTCTCTTTGTTCAGGCCAACTGGTTCAGAGCTACTCGACCCCATACCCAAAAGGGTTCAGGTCCTAGCATGCGCGGCGCAGTGCCCAAACCAAGAACGCAGCACGTGCTATATGTCGGTTGGCTATTTGTTTCGTTCGAGAAGTCTTATAAGGACAGATATTGGATATTCAAAAGCCAAGGAGCATGATAGATTTGAAGAAGGCATTTGTAGCGGCATTGACAGTTGTGATGGTGTGCATGTTTCAAATAATGATTCTTCCAGCCATGGCGCAATACGCATGCGGTCTTCAAAGTGGAAAATACGCCAAGTATGACTGGTCAATAACATACTCAGCGATGGGGCAAAGCTACAGCATGAGCGGAACCTTGGACGTCAACATTCAATCTGTATCTGGATCTAGTTATTCGGGCACGTTTGAGGAGGCCGTAACTGGAGGAAGTGTGCCAACAGGCATATTAACTATCCCTGAAAGCAATCAGACCTTTTCAGGGGATGTCGGATCAGGTTCTGGAATCACTGGTTTCATCGATCCTCTTGCAATACCGGCTAACATGACAGCAGGAAGCAGCATTCCAGGTGTTGGCAGTGTGCAGCAAATCGGAAGTTGGGGCGGCAGAAGCGCAGTCGTACTGTATTCAAGCGGGCTCAGCCTTGGTCAGGGGAACTGGTATTATGATGAAACCACAGGGATATTCCTGTCTGCAACGACCACATTTGGTTATGGAGGTGTCTATTCGCTTAATTACAAGTTGGAGATGGTCGGAACTGATCTTTGGAGCGGTGGATTTGGCGGTGGTGGTCTTCTTGGACTTGACCCATGGATATGGGCCGTAATTATCGTAATCATAGTGGCTGCTGTTGCTGCTGTTGCTGCTGTGGCAGTAAGGATGCGTAGGAAGAAGCTGCCTACTGCTCCCACTCCAACTCCACTTCAACCGCCTCCTCCTCCGACGCCGCCAGCATGATCTGACGGAACTACAAGGCATTACAAATTCCCGCACGCGCTTTTCTAATTAGAAATAGAAGCGGCTATTAGGCTAGGCAAATCCATTCGTTCAATCTTGAAGTCTCGCGCCATCCATTGGACATTTGAGCGGATAATTCTCTTTGCTCAACATTCGTTGGCTGTCGTAACATCAAGAAAGACGGAAATGGGGTACTTGCAAGAATTGAAAGAGAATCCTACTCCTTCTAAAAGTCTATAGACTGAAGTTCTGATTGAGTTACAGCATGCTCTGCTTAAAGGGACGCCCTCGCAACAAAGATTTCTCAAACTCTTGTTAAGATGTCAAAGAACTTGTTGAGCGCGCGCTTTCCAGCAAGATTCACTACAACCAGCTCAAAACTATTCCACAAGCTTCGGAAACACTTTTTTGTGTAGGCTGACAAGACTGAAGCAGGGTGTAGAGTCGAACATGCATCATCCAAGGATAAAGGGTTCATACTGCGAAATGGGATGCAGGTATGGAGCCATACTGCATAGGCATGGCTTCAAAGTTTCAGCACAACCAAAGGAAAAACTTGACTTTGCCCTTGAATCTGAGTCCGAAGTAAAAAGAATCTTTCCAGAAATATTGGACGAAATACGAGGCTTCGCAGAAGGCTGCCATGCTTCATACCAAGACATGGCATCTTTCATGATGACAATTGGAGCATTCAAGCCTCAACCAATGTGTAGCAGCTTCGCCGCGTTCAACGGCTCCGATGTGATATTCGGGAGAAACTATGACTTCTTTTACAGCTTCAAGAAGTACACGGAAAGCTATCTGACTGCGCCGCAGGACGCATTTATCAGTCTGGGGCATTCTGATGTCTTCATAGGAAGAGAAGACGGAATCAACGAAAATGGCTTGGCCATCGCAATGACGGGCGTGTGTGAGAAAAAGGTCAAACCTGGAATCAGCTTCGTACTGGCAGTGAGGCTCGTACTCGACAAGTGCGCAAATGTCAAAGAAGCCGCAAAAAGCCTTTTGAACATGCATGCGTCGGCTGACGCCAACTTTCTGTTAGCTGACAAAGCAGGCGACATGGCCGTTGCCGAAGTCTCGCCGGACAAGGTTATGATCCGCAAACCAAAGAATGACGAGAACTTCATCGTTTGCACAAACCATTTCGTTCTTCCTGAAATGCAGCAGTACGAGGACTTGGAGCGCCGAAGCAGAGAAAATTGGGACACGATACCACGTTACGATGCAATATCTGAAGGCGTACGCAGGGCAGGAAGCAAGATGAATTTTGAGAAAGCGCAAAGGATAATGTCAGACCACACTGGCTGGGTATGTTCTCATCAGGACAACAAAAAGCTAGGAACGTTATGGTCGATAACAGCTGGCCTCAAGAATCTTGAAGTGTTCCGAGCTGAAGGAAATCCTTGCCGAACGAAATACAGAGAAGACCCGAGACTCAAAAGAGAAGCTCAGAAACAGAAACGCAAGAGCTAGCGTACGCGGACAACTGATGAGTACTGTAAGTTGGTGGAGGCAGGATTCAGCTACGTGTGTGACGTTGGTGATAGTTAGTTGGGGTAAAGTTTTATCTTTCTCTCTCTCAATTTCTTACGCACACGACGACGCTCTAATTCTAACGCGCTAACTCTCCCCTACTCACTCACTCTCTCTACACACACGCACACACACAGAGACAGACAAAGCACGCGCTAGGAACGGTTATGCTTTTTCTTGTGGATTGCTATTGCTGACAGTGTCGCTAACATGGACATTGCTAATATGAGAAAATCAGGAAACTCGGGCATTATTGTAATCTGTTCTGCTGAGTGGCCGTAGGTGAAGTACAGGCAGGTGTTACTGCTGTTTGAGACGGGCAAGAGGCTGTATTGAACCTGCGTCCCATTAACGAACACGCTGAGAGTGCCGTTTAACATCGCTGTTGGTATGCACACGTTGCAGAAGCCCGTCGTACCGTTCACGCCTGAAACGTTGAAGAGTATAGCGGTTCCGTTGAACTGAAAATCAGAAACCGTGGAGTTGCTCACAACCTGAACATCAACGCCTTGTACAACATTGAAGTCTGAGAATCCTCCCATCAGAGGGTAAAAATCCGTGTTATTGGCGTCAATAACGTATGGTGTGTCGCCTATGCCGTCGCTTCCAGTCACATTCTGATATTGCCCGCTGTACAG
Source organism: Candidatus Bathyarchaeota archaeon (assembly GCA_963707955.1). Classification (GTDB taxonomy): domain Archaea; phylum Thermoproteota; class Bathyarchaeia; order Bathyarchaeales; family Bathycorpusculaceae; genus DASPPK01. Next base: position 2,294,204 of record OY970176.1, read on the forward strand.
GTCCGTACGGTTGTAGTCGCTCCAATAGTTGCCGCCTGAAGGATAGTCGTTGTCCCAAGTGTTGCCGATGGATGTGCTGTCGACTAAAGTCTGGGCACCGTTCCCAATGAAATTGTTATGGTATATCGTGTTGTTTGAGGAAGAATTGTCGAGCCAAATGCCACTACCATAACTATTTGCTGTGACGTTGTTGCCAGATAGAACATTGCCAGAAGAATTGTCGAGCCAAATGCCAGCATAGTAGTTTGCTGTGACGTTGTTGCCAGACAGAATATCGCCAGGAGAAGAGTAGAGATAAATGCCATACCAGCCGTTAGCTGTGAGGTTGTTGCCGATGATTTTTGAATCAGTCGTGTTTGCCAGCGTGAGTCCCCCATAATTTCTCGTGAGAGCCAAGCCTTGCACTGTCACGTTCTTGCAGTTGACGAGGCACACGTACCCAACGCCCTCGGGATAAGTCTGGGGGCTTATCACGATGTTCGACTTGTTCATCAGGTAGTACACGGGCTTACCCTCCACGAGGTTTGAAGTGTCAACATGATTCACAAAATCGCTCAAAACACTGCCAGAGGCGCTGCCAGAGACGCCAAAGTTGTAGGTGTTATCTGCTATCACGTTGTCAGACAGAACATTGCCAGAAGAAGCGCGGAGATAAATGCCATAGATGTTTGCTGTGGCGGTGTTGCCTGACACGGTATTGTTATCAGAAGAAGAAAAGAGCTCAATACCATCAAAGACGTTTGCTGTACTGTTGTTGCCTGACACGGTATTGTTATCAGAAGAAGAGCCGAGGTTAATTCCAAAGCCGTTTGCTCTGACGTTGTTTCCGCTTATGCTGCTGCTGTTAGAATATTCGAGATCGATGCCACCCCCGCTGTTTGCTGTGACGTTGTTGCCGCTAACAGTGTTGTTTGAAGAAGAGTAGAGATAGATCCCTTCTTGGAAGTTTTCGATGTTGGCGTTTTCGATCGTCACGTTGCTTATGTCCGTCAGGCTTAGACCATATCCGCTTAGGTTTCCTTGTACAGTGTAGCCGTTTCCGTCGATTACGGTGTTGTTTCTTTCGACGACGATTCCGTTGTAAGCTGGGTAGCTGACGTTGCCAGTTAGCGTGTACGTGACGTTGTTAACGCTTGAAATAGGTGCGGAAGACGGAGAAACGCTTCCGTCACTGTTAATATAAACGGTTTCATTTGGTGCATGGACAAGCCCAATGTTAAACGCCAAGGCGAACGTGCCTGCAAGAAGCAACGACAAAATCATCAAAGAAACAATTCTCCTCATTCTACTCTCCCTGCCCACTACAAACATAGCCCTAATTAACTTTTAAGTTTATCTAAGCAACAACCAGAAGATTCCTAGACGGCTCGCTCATTAGGCTAGGCTCGCTATTCTTGGAATCCATGTTTCTCGTTCATTCCTCAGAAACTTCGCAAGCAAATAAGCTTCTTCATTAATCAACGTGTCAAGGGTCTATTTACTGCCATGTCTGATTCTTGGAATCGCGCGGTTTACCCAGGATCTTTCGGAGCCGCTTATCTAACAGTCTCTTTTTGGCAGTATTTGTCCACTCGGCAACACTGGTTGGAGATCCCAGCGGGCGCTAAATAGCGCGTTAATTCGATGCTTCTTTAGCGCGCGTTTTCAAAGTTTCTGAGGCCTTTTCTGCCCATTTCGGGTCCTTCCAGAGCGCTCTGCCCACGGCCACCAGGTCAACTTTGCCGTCTCGAACTAGTCTGTCAGCATGCTCGGCCTCGGTGATTCCTCCTACGCCTATGACTGGAGCATTGACGGCCTTCTTTATCTCGTAGGCCTGAGGAATGAAGTAGCCCTTGACGTTTCGAAGCTGCTTGGGCTCGCTTCCACAAAGGCCGCCTGACACGTCGATGATGTCGACGCCATTTTGCTCAAGCTTCAAGGCAAAGGCAGCCGAATCCTCAACCTGCGTTCCTTTCGGGGCAAGGTCGTCCGCGCCTAAACGGTAGAGTAGAAGTTTGCCTCTAACTCTTTCTCGAACCGCGTTAACTACCATGAGGGGAAAACGTGTCCTGTTCTCCAAGGAACCCCCGTACTCATCTCGACGCTTGTTGAACAGGGGTGAGAAGAACTGGTTGAGCAGGAAACCGTGCGCCCCATGAAGCTCCACACCGTCAAAACCGGCTTTAACCGCGCGATCGGCAGCCATGGCGAACTCTTCTACCAAAGCCTCAATCTCATTTCTTGTCAGTTCGCGGCTCTTCTCCGTTGCAGAGGGGCTCGTAGGCTCTGCGCCGATGATTTTCTCGTTCGCGATGCCCCCCGCATGGGTAATCTGTACAACGACAGGAGTGTCGACCGCGTGTATGGCGCCCGTAAGCCTCTCTAACCCGTCGATCAACTCGTCATCGTACATGCCTAGCTGCTTTGAACTCAACTTTCCACTTGCAGAAACGAAAGAGTGCTCCACAATGAGCAGGCCTAGCGCCGCTGAACGCCTAACATAGAACTTGATGAGCCTGCCAGTGACGGCGCCTTTAACCGTGGCTCGACCTGTTTGCATAGGAGGCATAACTATCCGGTTCCTGAAGATCAGATCCTTCACTTCTAGAGGATCAAGAAGCCCCACCAACTCCCAACACCAAGAAGACTACAGACTAGTTCACGTCTATAAGAACATAGCACAAGTGCGGTAAGAACAAGGCCACAAAAAGATGTTGCCTCTCTGCCCTTCCTCAGCGCGCGCCGCACGCTATTCATTGCCTTACATAAGGAAGCTCTGCATATATGCATATCTTTGGTAAGAAACATAAATGCTAATGTACTAAACAAAATTGTGGTTGAAATCACACAGAGGACATCAAAATCGAAGAAGTTTTATAACATAGCAACTGAAAGTTAAATGTGCCTCGTACGTAAGGAGGTGAAAAAAATGGAACGTAGAGCCAACCCATGGGAAATATTCAACGAGGAAAGGCCTGAGGTTGTGAAAGCTTTCCAAGAAATGATGAAGCGCGTTAACAAAAACAATGTCCTTGACAAAAAGACGATGGCACTAATCTATGTTGGCATCTGCTCTACGATACGAGAAGCAGGCGCGCTGCGTCATTTCGTCGGTGAGGCATTAACAGCTGGAGCAACGAAGGAAGAAGTAGAAGCAGCGGCCTTACTTGCTTTCACTACAGGGGTTTCCTCCGCAGAACTAAGCCTACCTATAATCCTCGATCTCGCCAGGAAAACTAAACAAAAATAGCGCTACATCGCGTTGAGAGGTCGCAATTGTGTCATAATGGCTGCCAATTCTGCCTCTAAGAAGAGCGAGCGCTATTGTGCAGCGCGCGCTATCGTAACATGTAAATCTGTCTCCTCACAGCAAATCCTTAATTGTGTATGCGACCAAGAGCGTCGTTGCCGAACTGGGAGAGGCGCAAGGGATTGATTAAGCGAGTTAGTATCGTTCTTGCGAATTATTGTCCGCACTGTGTACCGTTTTCTCTGCGTAATGCTAACAAAATGTCCAGAGACCTTGGGGTTCCGCTTCTTACTCTTGACATAGAGATCCCCGAGCAGCTTGAGGCGGCTGACAGGCTCGTCGAAGAACACGGCGATTGGTCGGAGGATTATCTTATCCCTCAAGTCTTTGTTGAACACATGGACGGGAGAGTTAATCACGTATTAACTGGTTTTTCAGAGGCAGTTTCGGTGACAGAACGTTCTTGGAAAGCGCTGTTTTCGAGTAGTTACTATCAAAGTCTCGTACATGGAGAACCGGCTATCTCGTTGCCTCACTCATCATCCCGTCGTAAGTCGTTGAAGGAGTTTGTGGAGGCATACCTAACGTTCGATGGACAATGTTACAGGCACTGCGATAGCCCTTCCTCCTTCGTAGATCTGCGATCCGACTCGGATAATGTCATCGGAGCATACGTCTGCCCCGGCGGATACGTGTCTAGGGTTGTCTACTTCAGTGTTTACCCAGATGTCAAGCAATTAAGAAGCTTCCTTATCTCCCAAGTCGGTAAGGAAATTGTTAACGATCGCGATATCCGTCCAGCCACTAGGCACGGGTGGGAATTGGGAGGTGATGCTTTGGCTGAGATTGGTGAAGTGAGCCCCACCGGTGTCATAAAGGAGATCTATTGGACAGTCTATGCCAAAACCGAAGACGAGAGAAGACGTGGAGTTTTTATCTGCTCACATCCTAGGAAAGGAATGGGATGTAACAGACTATTCGTTCAAGACAAGAAGTCAAGAAACAGATTGTGCCCAAAGTGTAAACAGTGAAGCGCGCGCTAAGGCTTTCTCTAATTTGGTGACTAGAGATAATGGCTTTTGAAAAAGCCGTTTTCCCTATTCCACACCCAACAGGTTTCTAAGCGAAATCCACACTTTAAGGCTTGCCCAGTAACCGCGAGTTAGAAGATTCTTCTCAATCACCAGCGCGCGCTCCAAGATGATGACCTACTTGATTTTCTCTGCAACTTTTGACTTGATGTATCTTGAACGATACCAATATAGAGCCGACACGAATGTTAGTGCTAGGATGCATACTGAAAGAATTTGGTAAACAAGAGGAAAAAGAACGATGGAAGGCAAAAGGGTCAAAAGCAAAATACCAATCAATGTCGGAATGACTGTCTTAAGTTTGCGATTTGTAAGCAGATAATATCCGACAGTCACTAGAAACAGAATGGGTATGGAAACAAGCAATCCCTTAAAAAGACCAATAAATAACAACACGAATGGAAAGAGCGTAAAAAACAAGACTACGCCAGTAGCGAAAAGCAAGCTACCAACTATTTTTTGGAGAAGAGATGGTTTGCCCAAATATTCCTGAGTTGGTTTTGGACGTGAAGCCCGTTGTGGCTCAGTTTTCTCTTGCTTCTGTTCAATGCCTTCAATGCGTGCTGTTTGTTGGGGTTTATGCTTCTGGTAGTATCTCCTGTAGGAAAGAAGGATAATTGAAACCACCAATGACCAAAGAAGAAACTGCGATTCATCGGGAAGCTGGATGAGGAAGATTAGACTCGAAGGAACCACAAGCAAAGAACCGCCCAGTAGTGCTATCACAGAACGTCTAAATCCTAAATCGACCAGAAGAAAGCAAGCCTCTCCAAGAATAAGAGCAACCAACCAACCGAACATCAAGGCTCAGAGCAAACCGAATCGAAAGACAAACGGGATGCCTAACAAGAGAAGCAAAAATCCCAAAATTATGAGCAATAGCCCAGTTGTTCTCTTGAGCATCGGCAAGCGATTTCTCCGCATGCTACGTTCTCCTAACCCACGATTAGTTCTATCCGTTAAGTTGCACTATAACTTTTCTGCACAATAAGAAATACTCCGCGTGTCTGTCTGCCTGTCTATTTGTGTGATGTATGTGTGTGATATCTCTGTGTGAGATATGTAAGTAGCTAAGAGAAAGAAAGAAGAAGAGAGAGAAGGTGTGTGTGTGTTTGGGGGTAAAGTTTAATCCCACACACATGAAAAAATACAATATTTTTTATGTATCATCAGAATCAAAGGTAGAACTAAAGAGGAAAGGATGTAGTGGTATAATGAGAATAATCTATGGATTCGTTTTGTTGGCTATCATCTTCGTAGCTTGTTTCGGCTTTCAATCATACCTAATAATGCATCTACAGTCACAGTTAGACAATGTTCAGCATCTGAATGACGAGAGCATTAAACCTAAGGTTGTTGTCTTGTCGTATACATGGGCACTATCTTCATATGACCCATTAGAGAGCATGGTGAGTGCTAACTGCACGTTGCTAAATCTGAGTCCAACCACAGCGGTGAATGTGGAAATAGACATTACTGTTTCAGTACAGAATACGACCATAACTTGGGTACGTACCTTAGCTGATTTTGACCCTTGGCATACGGAAAACGTCTATGATATAGTAGTTATCTATAACAGTAGTTTAGGAGTACCATTGAACGTTTGGCTTACACCTAGATGGAACGGTATGTATGGATATTAGCGCGCGCTAAGGCTGAATCACGCGTAAAGATTATCTGGCCGATCCTAAAACTTTACGGGAGTAAGTGTTGAAGTCACATGGATGTTAGCGGCGTTGCCGACGAGAAGTACATCTATTTAACAACTAGAGGTAGGAAGACTGGAAATCCACACACGGTTGAATTGTGGTTTGCGATAGCTGGAAAGAAAATCTATCTTAGCCATGAAGGAGCGTACACTGACTGGATGAAGAACATTCTTGAGGATGGTCGAGTCGAGTTTAAGGTCGGAAAGATCCAGTTTGAGGGCATTGCTCGAATTGCTGAAGGTGGGGAGGTTTTTGAATTGGGAAAACATGTTCTCTACCTTAAGTATTATGGCAAGGCAGACGAAGACACGATTAACGATTGGTTCTCAGAGTCAACAATAATCGAGATCTCAATGATCGGTAGAGTATAAAGCGCCTATGGTAAGAGGTTGATGAATTGATGAAATGGAAGTCCGTGAACTAAACCTGACGGCGCGCTGAAGAATGAACTGAACCCATTTAGGTCTAAGTCCGGGCGAGCGCGCTGGCTTTCTCTCTAGGCGAATTACACAATACGCTAAGGACACGTTGGATTCGACCATTGAAACTAGACTTTTGTTGAGTTATCTGTGATGCCTAAAACGTGTTTTGGCAAATGGGACTGCAAAGAGTTTGGAGACACACTAGTAAGATTGTTCTACCAAGTAGCTAGTGGTTCTTGACAGCATTACTAAGTGGAAAATAGCGCGCGTTAATCCACGAAGGCGCTCTCAGCAACCTCGTCAACCAAGCACTGGGAAACACACAGCGTGATACCTATCCTTCCGTGATCCATAAGCACTATAAAAACAAGCTTGATCTAGACTAAAAATGATCGCGCGCGCAAGAAAACTGCTCAAATCTGGCGAACCCGGTGCAAGAAAAAAAGGGAATGAGGTTGGGAATGGTTCTAGCTGTATTGGAGGTTTTGTATGCGGCTCTCGTACGAGGTTGTTCCCCAGTAGAACGTGGATGAGGTTATCTTAAGTTGGCGGTTGTAGACAGCGCGCGCGCTGAAGTAATATTCAGTGATGATCTCGCTAACAACGTCTCTCTTGCCTTCGAATCGAAGAGCCCAGATTCGAAAATCCTGTTCTTGGGCGATCTTCCATCCGAAGTGCTTGACGTTGTTCACATAGAACCCGGACGATTTCATTTGGTCAAGGCTGCTCACCATGGGACTGAATTTGGCAGCAATCTCGAGCCTGTTTCTGCCGATTTCGTTTTCATATCAAGAAATGAAAGAGAGTTTAGAAATCAAGGATATTTGTCCGAATTATCTTGACAACTTTGGTGCCCATGTGCTGAGCAGTCAGCTGTTGGGTAGCTGTCATCTGAAGAGGATTCTTCAGTTCAGCAGAAGGCAGGCAGAACCGAGATGCTCCGCAGGATGCATTGTATTTACGGGGAAAGGGAAAGCAATTCGCTTCCTTATGTTGCGTCGCGAGAAAAGTGCCGTTTGGGACTTCCCGAAAGGCAAGGCCAAAGACAAGGACAAATCCTCAAGAGAAACGGCACTGCGGGAGGTCGCAGAAGAAACCGGGCTGACCATAAAAATTCTACAAGGATTCAACTGTGTCTCGCACTATTCCGATTTGGACCCAGTCTCTGACTGGATCTATCCTTTCCTATATGACGGTGATGTCCGCTTGTTCATCGCGAAAGCGCTAAACACAGAAGTTCACCTCCAGATGAGTGCTGAACACGATCTTTACGCATGGCTTCCGTTCCAAGAGGCAATGGAAAGATTGACCCTTCAAGACTCAAGAGACGCATTGGCGGAAGCTCATGAATTCTTGAAGCCCATGCCCCCTATATTTTCGTAGCTCGAAAACGCGCGCACAGTGCCATAACTTAGCCTACCCTTGGTGCCCGCGCATTGCATCAAACCAGGACTGTTTGCACACGCTAATCATAAATATCAATAGTGTGACATATGACAAGTGATGTTACAATGCCTCGGAACCTTGCTTTGGCAATCTTCGTGGTTTTTTGATGTTAGGCATTGTCTTAAGTCTAAACGTTTCAACTGCGAAGGCAACGTGGTGACTAGATCTCTGTTCTGTAAAAAAGGGGAGATGCGAGTGATATCCACTGTGGTGGATTCACGTTCCACTTCCGAGACTTCCAACGTACGTCCCTCTGTCTCTGAAAACAGGCTTTGACTGGTATCTTAGTTACGAAGGTTTGACTATTTCCACGTAGTAGCGCCCATCTTTAGTTCTTTTTATTCCACGAATCTTGGCCAGATCGTGGTTCAGAATCCACTCTTCGAGACCTAACTCTTCAGGCCTTTTAGCAGTTTCTTCTGACACAGCGCCCAGTTCTTTCATCTTTCTCCTGGCCAAATCTGCGCGGATACCTAATCCAACCAAGAGTCCTGCCATTGCCAACACCTCAGAGAGAGTTGCTTTAAGGCGATATAAACCATGGGATGCAAACGGTTGTCGTTATGTCTCCTATCTCATAAGGGCCATAATATTTGTAGCATGTTGCCTCCAAATGACCATCAAAGACAACTTCTGTTAAGCCGCACGTCTTAGCGCCAACGGGATCCGATCCCAGGAAGATTAGATCGCTTGCGCTACCACCTGTATTGTTATTTGCAATGTAGAAATTTAACTGGCTCTGATATAGGCCGTACTTTTCGCCATAATAGTCGCCGAGAAGGTTGTTCGACGTAAGCTGCACATGATGTGTCTGTGCAATTGTTTCGTTGTACCCTGATACTGGCTGTCCTTGCGTATAATCAAAAGCAGTGGCTACTCCCTTCATTCGCGCGCGCGATCCATAGTGCAGGACCGTTTGCACCGTTGCCCCCATTTAAGAAAGTATCGACGCCTTGTGGGTCGTTTTCGAAGACTTGGCCATTGTCAGCCCATATTCCAACGGTGTACCAAGAAACGCTTTCATTGTTGACTTTGTCAAAGGTTATCGCGACACCCCATGCTGGATAAATCGCAAAATCGTCTCCTCTGAACATGTCAATGTCCCGGAGCCAAGTGAGTGACGCATTCACAGAGACGACCCGCTGTCCGTGTTGTTGCGCGTAGTTTTGGGCAATGGAATTTGCGATGACCTCTGCTTCTTCCTCTGAGACAGTAATGTTTGTACTTGCAACGTAATAGAGGTCCATGTTATCGGAGATCGAGGTTACTAGGCCGTTCTTTGACACGCATATTCCCAGAAATTCCTCAAAATTCGTGTTGTTTATTCTTTTCGCCCATTGAAGGTCGGTGTATCTCCTGTAGTCTTCGGGCGTTGAGCAGTTTGCAACGCATGACGCATTCAGTACAGTGTCGCCATTTTCGGCAGAGAATTTAGAATTGTTAAGCGCAGCGGGGATCATTTCGGCGAATGTGTCGCCATAGGTCAAGTTCAGGGTTTCTCCGTATTGTCTGACAGTTCTGCTTGCCACTGCTAAACAGTTGCTAAAAGTTTCATTTCCAGAGAACTGGGTAGTAGGTGAGGTTAAGTCAAACATGGTGAGTTTTCCATCCTCGAGGAGCATCGAAGCCACGAACGTGTCGTTGTTGACTGTGACCTCCAATTGCATGGGAGTCTCAACGTGTTCAGAACCAGTCATTGTGCTACCTGTCGTGGAGTTGAAGGAGACGATTTGGAAATTGCTGAATCCGATGACCTTCGTCAGAAAATTCGTGGCGAACTGCCCTGTAACGTCATACGCGTGCCCATGCACAATCGTAGTCGGCAGGGTTGCCGAGAATACGAGAAAGATGCCTAAGAAAGCCATGATACACTTCTTGCTCATGGTTTTTCCCCAAATTGTATAGAAACACTCCGGCTTTTAAGATTTTGCATACATTTGCTAGTTGTATTGACAAAAATGAAAAAAGCGTTCTCACCGTGCAATTAGCCCTCTTGTATCATCGAGCCATCACCCCACCGTTAACAGGGAGAAGCATCACCCCGTCAAGTTATCAGAACCAGATATTACTTCCTTCTAAATTTCTTCTCACCATTCCCCGCCTACCGTTAAAATCTGTTTCCCAAGCGTTGAGAACCCAGAGTTCGATAGTGAACCGTGTCTTTCAGATTTATCATGAAGGTTTCAATGTCAGGCCTTTCCAGAAACTTGCAGCTCTGATCAGTTGGCCTAAGACAAAGAGAATGCTGGTTACAGCATATTTGAAGCAGCGGGCTCGAACCCGTTTAGGTCTAAGTCCGGCTCGGCCCATTTTTAGCAGAGAGAGAAAGTGGACTTGACCCCGTTTGGGTTCTAATCCCAACCGGTCCACCACCGTTTTTGCTGCTCGCCTCTGGTTTAGTACCCGAGGTTTTTGTCTACGACGTTGATTAGGGGTTGTTTGTGAATGAATCGGTTCAGGTTTTCTGTGAATATGTTCGTTAATCGTTCGGCGTAGTGTGGTGTGTCCCCCGCGATGTGAGGGGTGATTATGACGTTCTTGAAGTTCCAGAGTTCGCTGTTTTCTGGTAGGGGTTCGTTTTCAAAGGTGTCCAAGCCCGCGCCGGCGATCCATCCTTTTTTGAGGGCTTGAACGAGTTTGTTTTCTTGAATGATTTTTCCTCTGCTCACGTTGATGAGTATGCCCGTGCGTTTCATGCTTCTTAACTGCCTTTCTCCGATCATTCCTTCTGTTTCCTTAGTCAGGGGCAAAGAGAGAACGGCGAAGTCAGACTCGGCGAGCAACTGGTTCAAATCAGCGGGGTGGATAAGCCTGTCAACATAGGTCGATGCTGCACTGGTCGGGTCTCTTTTCGTGGCGATCACCCTCATTCCGAGGCACTTTGCTTTTTTGGCAATCTCCGTTCCGATCTTGCCAAGTCCTACTATTCCTAGGGTTTTGCCTGACAATTCTTCGATCATCGGCGAGGTCCATGTTTCGGGCCGTTCCCACTTCTTCTCCGTCTGATTTCTGATGAAGACATGCAACCTTCGAGTGAAACAGAGCATCATACCGATGACGTGTTCCGAGATGGGCGTTGGATGGATGCCTCCAGCGTTCGTCACAATCACCCTGCTGTTTACTACTTCCGGAATGAGAATCCTCTCAACACCCGCGCCCCAAGATTGGATCCACTTCAGTTTCTTGGCAGCTTGGAACAGTTCTTTCGAAAAGAAACCAGCAAACAGACCATCCACATCCTTGGCAAGGGCCAGACTTCTTCTTTCTCTTCGCTCTTCACGACTTCAACTTCAGGCGAAACATTCCTGATCTTCTCAACATAAATCTCGGGCAAATCGAAAGAAATCAGAATCTTCGTCATTACCATATCAGAGACCTCCAATCAGGATCGACCAGTCAACATATGTCAACTTAGACAAGGGGACACGACGGTATTTAAATCGCGCGCGCTCGGGACGGGCAGCTCTGAATCAGTTGGCCTAAGACAAAGAGAATGCTGGTCACAGGATATTTGAAGCAGCTGACTCGAACCCATTTGGGTTCTAATCCCTAGAGACCAATTCCGGAAACGGTACGAATCCTTATAGTTCTGCCTTTCTTGCACAAGCGCGCGCTAAGTGGCTTTTCACGGCCGTCTTGAGGCGTGCGAGTTCTCTTTTACTTACGCTTGAATGTGTTGATGTTGTTTTTCTTTGCTTCTTTCACTGTTGTATCTTTCCCTCAGCCTTCTTATTCTGTCTTGGAGTACTGCTAGTCCCTTTTCAGGGCTCAACCCTAACTCTTGTGATAGTGCTTCTACGATTGCGTCCTCTAGGATTGTGGGAGCGCCGAGAATCTGTCCTCTGCTTGTCCCGAGTAGGTCTCTGAGCTTTGCGGAAAACAGGTCTAACTTTGTGGGTATGTCCTGCATGGGACAAGAGCTCTTTTCGAGGTAGTCGTAGATTATGAGTGTGTTTCGGTCGCCCAGGACGTACCTGAGTGTTTTGTCTAAGGTTTTGAGTAGGATCTCATCGAATTCGTCCATGCTTTGCAACCCGCTTGATTTCTATGCCTTTCACCCTGCAACTTATGGCACGACCGCTCTCAGCGTCTTTTCAAGGACGAGTCACCGTTTGGGTTTGCGTTCGGACGGTTTTGAAGAGGCGAACCGTTCGCACCACATCCCTCTACTTTCTCTTCACGTGTCTGCAGTGGTTCTGAAGGGGCTGTGCCCACTCGCGGGAAGAAGTCCTTATCGTCACTTCTGTTGTGTTGAGGCCCAGTGCGATCTGTCTCTGAGTTCTGATGCTGCCGCACCGTTGCCCTAGAAGGTAGAACAGTCCGCCTACGATTCCCTTTGCGCTCTTGCCGCTGAAAAACGTTGGGTCTGTCTGGTACTTTTCGCGGATGACGGTCAGGGTCTCTGACGCTATTTCTGTGGCCACTTGGTTTTGACTCTGCCATATTTTCTGCGCGAGTGACAGTATCTCTTGTTCTCCTATTCGGTTCAGGATGCGAGTCCTCTCGGCCTTGCTCATCATTGTTCTACTCGATTTTTCATGCTCGTTCGTTTTGATTCCGCCGTAGCTGCACTTTTTTCTGTCCTGTCGAAGCATGTTGCACCTGTTAATTCATGTGTGAAGATGTCGGCGATAGAACTCTCGGTTTTCTTTTGGTCTGGAACATGCATGAGACTCGGAGCGCGGCTTGTTCTCACTAAGTGCCTTTCCGCGTGTATATTTTACTTTCGGTCTGTTTGGCGAATATTTTGCGTAAAAAGTAAAAGCTAACAGGTTACGGCCGATTCGTTTATCGTGAACTGGAGTCTCTCTAGGTATTTTTCGCTGTCGTATTCCCACTTGTTGTTCTTGAAGTACTCGTATGAGATGGTTTGTCTTTCTGTTTTGGTCGCGTCTTCGGTCACGTATTCGTAGGTTTCAATAAATCCGTTTCTGACGAGTTTGGAGAGCGTCGTGATAAAGTGCGTGAGTTCTTGTCTCGGCATGTAGATTCGGACGAACAGATGGTTCTTGTCGTACACTTTTCCCATGGCTCTGACGAAGGGCTTGTCCAACAGTGAACAGGCGAACTTCTTGAATGTCTCGTGGTCCTTGAACGAAAATATGAAGAAGTGAAGGTCAGGGGACAATTCCTTATAGTGGTCTGCGAGTATCTGGGGCCCTTCAAACATCTGTTTTTTTACTACGTGATTGTCATAGTGGTACTTTATTCTCTGCTCGCTCGTGCCAAGCTTCTCTGCTATTCGCTGGAGTCTGATGGTGCAGTCTTTTTCAAGCTCTTTCAGTATCATGATGTCCGTCCAGTCTGCTTTCTGGGGGTAGTCGGCGGATTGTCTGAGTGTGAAGGGCAATTCTCCCTGGCAGATCTGTGATTCGCGAAGCCACAGGTCCCAGGGAAAGACCCAGTTTTCCGAGGCGCCGTCAAACCATGTGCTGGTGGTGTTCACACTGTGTATGCACGTTGACCAAAGGTGTCTGACTTCTGTTATGGTGCTCGTTTCCCTGAGTTGGTTTATGAATTCTTCAAACTTGTTTTCTTTTCCAGCTGGGATGCCGTAGGTTGCTACGCATCCGGGCTTCCCAATGCATTGACTGACGTAAAGCCAGTAATCGTTGCACTTTAGGCATTTGTAGAGGAGGTCTTCGTATCCTGGCTTGGATTCGGCCAGCACCACCACTTTTCTTAGGCCAATGTTGGTGTGGTACAAGTTTCCCTGCAAATACAGAGAAAAATGGGAACGAAGATGGTTGATCCTGTGCAGCAATGTTTCTCTGGGCATGTTGAGCTGCGCTGCGAGGTTAGTCATGTTTCTGGCGTGGTACAGCGCTAGTCCTTCCAGTACTTTCACATCAATCCAGCGAAGCTTTGCCTGCTTAGTCGACTTCGTCAATGTGACCACGTCAGCACCGTTAGCGTGTTATAGGCAGTGTGACTTTAGAAACTTTTGGTCTAACCAAGTCCGCCTAACACCATCGGCGTTCCGCCGCCTGGAACAGGATCACCCATCATCGGACTCGCGTAATCGGCTGTTGGCGCGTGCACGTCGAGTACTTTCCATCCGAGGCTCTTTGCGAAGACTGTGGGGATTATTGCGGCGGCAAGGACTGCTGAGCACAACAGGACAAGCATAGGCAAGAACTTGACGATTTTTGAGGCCATGTGTTCACCTCCTTTTACATTCGGTAATAGAAATCATGCTTATCTAGCATAAATAAAAAACGTCTGTGAGGGTAACGCTCAGCGCGCGTTTGGCAATGGAACCAACACGTTCTGCTCTCTAGGGTGCTCTAGAGTTGACAGTGACGCGTCAAAGTAATCGTTAAATGGGCAGAGGACAATTACAACGTGCCTGAGCTGCTTGGCGCTCGCCGTTTTGGAGATGAATCATGAATGAGCACGGAAATAGGTGAGGATGACTCAGGAAATGCCGCTTCGGGTTTCCTGTTCTTAGGCAAAACCGTGGTTGATGAGACTGAGGTTCTGTTGCCGATTCAGGCTTTCAAGCGTCATTTCATGGCGCTCGGGGGAAGCGGTTCGGGTAAGACCGTGCTGTGCAAATGTGTCATTGAGGAGGCCGTGCGGAACAACGTTCCAGTCCTAATAGTCGATCCGCAGGGGGACATTTCGTCCCTTGCGATAAAGGGTGACGTCGAGGAGTTGATGCGGCACGGGACAGCGGTTGAAGTGCAGGAGGACTTTTTCAGTAAGGCGCGTGTAGCGATTTTTACTCCTGCGAGCAACAGGGCGATTCCGATATGTGTCAACCCTTTCAGGTCTCCTTCACAGGACATTCCGCATGAGGAGGCGGTACAGGCCATCGATCTCACGGCGGATTCTCTAGCGGGCTTCCTAGGTTATGATCTAAACGGGGACGCTGGAAAAAGTGCGAAGGCTTACATCTTCACGATTCTGGAATACATGTGGCAACAGGGACAGAGAATCGGTGACATGGCTCAACTCGCCGACGTCGTATTGAACCCTCCTGAGAAGATTACTGCGACTCTGAACGGTCTTGTGGCGAAGAAAGAACCTGAGGAGATTGCCCGAAAGCTGCGTTTCTTGACAGTGGGCACTTCGTCGCTCATGTTTCAGATGGGAGTCCAAATAGACATCAACCTGTTCGTGGACAACAGCGATGGAAAAGTACCGGTGAACATAATCTATCTTAACACGTTGACGTCTGAGAACGATAAACAGTTTTTCTTGGCTACGTTGCTTAAGGAGCTTTATTGTTGGATGCTGAAGAACCCCTCCAACGATTTGCGGATGCTCTTCTACGTTGATGAAATCTCACCTTACATTCCACCCTACCCGAGGAACCCGCCGCCAAAAAACGCTTACACGCTCCTGTTTAAGCAGGCGAGAAAGTACGGCATAGGACTCGTTGCGGCCACCCAGAACATCACGGACATAGACTACAAAGCATTGGCGCAGGTCAACACGTGGTGTCTAGGCCGCATGATGACAACCCAAGACATCGCGAGAGTCCAGAAAATCATTCAGTCCATCGACCCCGTACATGCTGATGCCGTTTTGCAGAAACTGCCCAGCCTGCAGACGGGCGAGTTTCTTCTCCTGTCTCCAGACCTGTACAGTGACGTAGTCGATTTTGACGTTCGGTGGTTGGTCAGTAAACACTTGACGTTGGACGAGAGGAATCTCGCCCAGTACGTGCCCGCAGAATCAAGGGCCTTTTTCGAAAAACACGTGCAGGCGGATGTCATGAAGAAATGGACCAATGCTGCCCATTTTGAACCGTCTAAGACTCTGGATGAAAAGATTCAACGGTTACTCCGTTCAGAAGGAAGGGCCGTTCCAGCATTGTTCGTAGCAACGGACCTGAAGATAAGTCAGGGGGACTCTGAGAGGGTCTTGGCTAGTCTTGTAAAAGCTGGAATAGTCAAGAAGGGCCGAAACAAGGCTGATGGTGAAACCTTGTACTGGCTGTCAGAATTCAACTTGGACCCGTCTATAGGCATTAGAGGTGAAGTGTTGATGATTTCTCCAGTAATCAGCCAAGCAGAAGCCGTGAAAAAGTCTGCTCCTCTGCTTGAGGGGGGAGTGTTTCATAAAGACGAGCAAGTCTACGATGCTGAGTTCCGCTATGTGCCCCTCTGGAGAGTGAGGGCAACCAAAGAAACACGATTGCTTCTCGTCAAGAAGAAAGAGGCACGCACATACTACGTCAGCGGAGAGATGGGTGACCTCGTATCGCTGGAAAAAAGGGAGATAATGTTTCACAAGTTGCTTTCAGGCACGTCTCAGAAACTCAGAAATCTGGATGAGGACAAACGCTTTACATTCGTCTCAAAAATGCCCGGCGAAATGGACAAGTTACCCCAGATAAGGCTAAGCAAGAATAAAGCGTGTCAGACGTTGGAATTGAAGATAGGCGTGAAGTCAGAGTCAGCGGAACTGGTTCTGCTGCCCATCTGGAGCCTTAAGGTGCAGCACAAAACGAAGAAGGCAAGACGCACAATCAACATGGATGCAGCCACGGGACGCCTGCTTGTTGGGAACGTTTAGAAGCATTTGCACGCTAAATGGCGCGCGCTTGTTACAGTTTATGTGTCTCCAACCCCTAGGGAAAACCTTTCGAATCAAATCGTCGGAAACACAGAATAGTGAAAAAAGCACACGAGTCACTTAAGATAGCGCTTGCTCGGTTGGTCCTGAACCCTTTTGGGTATGGGGACGGGCAGTTCTGAATCAGTTGGCCTAAGACAAAGAGAATGTTGGGTACAGGATATTTGAAGCAGTGGACTCGAACCCATTTGGGTTCTAATCCCAAGAAGCCCATTTCTTTTTGGCAATGGAACCGGTCCTGTCCACCAATCAACAAAATTAGCGCACGCTAATATCTACTCAGGTGACTTGAAAAAAGAATATAAAAACGGGGAGAAAACCAATCTTAGAATAGAGCTGTTGGCTTGATCTAGTATCGGTCTCTTCTTGGGGGTGCTCTCTTAGCGTAACATTCTCGGCAGTATACTGGTCTGCTGCCATCAGGCTTGAATGGCACTTCACATTCCTTTTTGCATTCAGCGCAAACTGCCTTGTACATTTCTTTTCTCTCATATGTCAACTCTCTCAACTCCTTTACGGTTGCTGTGCAAAAATCACTTCTTACACGCTGCACCTACCCTTCACACCGACACTTATAAACAAATGCCTCATAAATCATAAAGCCTAGACTCATAGAGTCTGAATCAGAGAACAACAGACGCCCGCGCCCCATTGTTACGGAAAATCTTTACGTATCACCCGCCGCGCAGCGCGCGCGCAACTTTGCCATGCCCAGAAGCCTTCAGAACCGTAGTTCTCCGGTGTTCGTTGTGAATATACCCTGACCGTGAGAACTACCCGCACGCGACGGGCTGTGGTAAAGATTTATATTTGTGAGCACTTTTGCCTTATTCGGACTAGTAAAATTAACCTTGGATGGAGGGTTTGTATGGCTTATTTGACAACAACTGCGACGGGCCAACCAGTTTTAATTCTTAAGGAAGGTACGACCCGAAGCAGAGGAAAAGAAGCTCAGAGAAACAACATGATGGCAGCTCGTGTGATTGGTGAAGTGTTGAAGACGACTTTGGGACCGCGCGGTATGGACAAGATGCTCGTTGACAGCTTGGGAGACATAACGATAACGAATGACGGTGCAGTAATACTGAACAAGATGGAAGTTGAACATCCAGCGGCGAAGATGATGGTGGAAATCGCAAAAACACAGGACGACATGGTGGGCGATGGGACAACAACCGTCGTGGTGCTTGCAGCCGAACTACTGAAAAAGGCTGAGGAGCTTCTAGAACAGAATATACACCCGACAATAATTGTAAGCGGCTACCGCAAAGCAGCGCAAAAGGCGGTTGACGTCATAAACAACATCGCAATCCAAGTGGACATCGAAGACCGTGCAACACTCAAGAAAGTCGCGGTGACCTCGATGGCGAGCAAAGCGGTCGGTGCAGCAAAGGAACATTTGGCAGACATCGCCATTGACGCTGTGAGACAGATAGCCGAAACACGTGGAGACAAAATGCTAGCGGACATAGACAACATCCAAGTGATAAAGAAAACTGGTAAAAGCGTCTTCGAATCCCAACTCGTCAAAGGCCTTGTGATAGACAAGGAAGTTGTTCACCCTGGAATGCCCAAAAAAGTCGAAAAAGCAAAAATAGCCTTGCTCGACTGCGCTCTAGAAATCGAGAAAACGGAGATGAGCGCTGAAATACGGATACGTGACCCAAACCAGATGAAAGCGTTCTTTGATCAAGAAAACAAGATGTTACAGGGCATGGTTGAGAAAATCAAAGCCTCGGGCGCAAACGTTGTTTTCTGCCAGAAAGGCATAGACGAGATGGCTCAACATTTTCTGGCAAAAGAGGGAATAATGGCTGCTAGAAGAGTGAAACAGTCAGACATGGAAAAGCTGACAAGAGCGACAGGTGGAAGAATAACCTCAAATCTGGCCGATCTAAGAGCGCAGGACTTGGGCGCGGCAGGCATCGTTGAAGAACGTAAGCTTGGCGAAGACAAAATGATCTTTGTCGAAAAATGCAAGGACCCACGCTCAGTTGCTATCATCATAAGAGCTGGACTCGAAAGAATGGTTGACGAGGCGGAAAGAGCGATGACTGACGCCTTGTCGGTTGTTTCCGACGTGATAGAGACTAACAAGATAGTTGCAGGCGGCGGTGCAGTAGAAGTCGAAGTGGCCAAAGAATTGCGAAACTACGCTACAAGCGTGGGCGGAAGAGAACAACTTGCAATAGAAATGTTTGCCGACGCCGTTGAGGTAATACCTAAAACCTTGGCTGAAAACGCGGGACTGGAGCCCATTGACATAATCGTGGAATTGAGAGGCGCACATGGGAAACCAGAGGGTCAATACAAGGGCGTGAACGTTTTCACAGGAAAGGTTGAAGACATGTGCAAAGAAGGCGTCGTCGAACCAATAATCGTGAAAGAACAAGCAATGAAGTCAGCCACAGAATCCGCAGCAATGATACTCCGCATAGACGACGTGATAGCCTCAACCAAACCCAAAGAAGGACCGGGAGCAGGCAAACCACCTGGCGGCGCAGAAAGCGAAGATTAGAAAGGTTTCCCCGTTCTTCTTTTTCCAACTCTATTTTTGCATACCAAGAACTCAGTGTGATTGCATAGCGATTTAGTGCGCGCTACTAAGCACTTGCTTTTATTTCTCCTTTGAAAACTCGGTAGCACCTTTCTGAGCAGAAGCCTTGAAAATCATTGTCTGACATGAATATTTTTCCACAAGTTTTGCACTTCTGCTTAGTCCTTTCCTGCATTCACTTCCTCCCCGTTCATGTTCAATTGAACAGGGTTAAGTTCAGGAGAACATGATACGGAAGGACTTTACGCCGACCGAGATTGTAACAACTACAGCAAACATCCGCATTAGAAAAGCAAGGAGGTGGAAAAGAATGATTGATGAAGACGAAGATTCTGAAGATAAAGACGAAGAGCGCGTGCGAGGTAGCTGAATAAGCCTGATTAGTCTGTTAAGCCTGGTAAGCCTCACTCGCGCATGCACGCGCACACGAGCACAGCGTTTTGCGATTGATCGTGATAAACAACACTTTTAAGTTATTTGATGCTAATTAAGAAAGCAATTCTGAGTGGTTGAAACCATGAAAATGAGAATGATAAAACTACGCCCTGAATTCCTCATAGAAAAACTACAAGGAAAAGTATCATCTTTCACTTCCAACCTGCCAGACGATATAGAACTTTTAGATATTAAGTACGACTTGTTTTCCAAGCAAGTATCGGCAATCATAAGAAGCGACAGTTTTGAAGACGTTGCAGAATCCTATCTAATTCCCGAATTCAATATAATCTACACGACAAACCCCAAAGCCGAATCTCAGCCCACAACAAACTCCAAACCTGAATCTAAGCCCACAGAGAAAACGCCGGTTCAGCCAAGTCAAGACACAAGCGCAGTAGAAAAAGAATTCAGCCCAGAGCAGCGCAAGTTGTTAAGTTTCACAGCAGACGGAGAATACGTCATAATAAAGCCAAATCAATACTTGAAGAATGAGTGGGATGAAATTAACGATACTGTGAGAAGTTTAGGTGGTAAATGGACGAAAGGCGACAGCTTCAGCCATTGGGCAATTCGACGAACCTAGCGAGCATAAAGCAAAGTACCCAAAGACTAGTTTCTTTAGCTAGCTGGCTAACTAGCTTTTTTCACCATTCATAGAACTTGCAAGCATATCCTTTTACTTCCCAAACCCAAACGCAACTATTTGTTACCTTTAGAATGTTTTGCAAGAAGCGAAACCTGCTTTTTCTCTTTTCTTTTCAGTTCTTTCTCTCGCCGTAATTTTTTATGCTGCTCTAAACCTGCAGCTTTCGTTTCTCTTCTTGACAAAACTCATCAACTTTAGCAGGCAGTAGAAACATTTAGCATTTCAAAGCGTTGTCCTTTTGTCTACAACTGAAGGGCGTATACTCGATTCGCGCGCGCTAAGGTTAAGAAGGCTTGAAAAGACGCTACATTAACCTGGCCCGCTTTCATTTTGTATGGCATCCAACGCTTCCGACAAGCGACATACTCATCTAACCCAACTCTGATAGGGTCTTGAACCCATTTGGGTTCGGGGACGGGCAGCTCTGAACCAGTTGGCCTAAGACAAAGAGAATGCTGGTCACAGGATATTTAAAGCAGTGGACTCGAACCCATTTGGGTCTAAGTCCGAGCGGGCCCCCGTTGAGCGTTGATTGGCACGTTCACAAGTCCACGCACGTTTTTGTAAGGGTGGAAGGGCAATTGTTCGTGTCTGGGTTATTGGTTTTTTTTGGGGATTCTGGAATTCTGCGCTGTTCAAGCGTCAACCCTGTTCATCGGTCTTGAGTTTTTTTCGCATTTGACATATCTTCTCCAGCATTTTCTCCGCCTGTTCCGGGTCCATTTCATGATTCGCAACTTGCTTTTCGATCTCTCCCATTCTTTCTGAGAATGCGGTTGCTGCGGACTCTGCGGGCGGCTTTTCCTTTGGTGCTGGCTCTTCTTTCACGATTATTTTTCTTTTCCCCGCTTTCTTGTCGGCCTGTTTGTGGGGCCTCATCATGAGGGCTTCCTCTATACTTCTGCGCAGCTGCGGGTCCGCAACGTCCATCAACGCGTGCAAAAGCATCGTTTCCACAGGGGTCTCATTACCATCTGAAACGGGGACCCACTGCTTTCCATTTTTGTACCAGTTGAGAGCACGCGAGCGTAAGCTTCTAACCCTTGAACCTTTGCCTTTGCCATGCCCTGCATCATGTTCAAAACCGATAACGCCGAACCGGTCCGCAGGATAAGCCTAAGAAACTCCTCTAACGGCTCAGATGGCCGCAGCTTCTCGCGGCCGCAAAGACCCCTGTAGGCACCCCACACTTGAGCATCGACCCAAAAACCTGTCTGCTTCTTCAACGCTCGTTACCACACAACATTACAACTGACGTTACTTAAAAAAAGGGCGGGTCAACCGCGAAACAGCACGCCTACACAAATCCTCAAAGAAGCACGTTACTGCTTCTGCTCCTTCCTCTTCAGCATGTTCTCCAAGATCGGCCGCATCTTCGCGTTCTCCGCCTTAATCTTTTCCTTGCCTAACGTATTCATCTGTGCGGCTATCTCCTTAACCACCTCGGCGAACTTGATGCCTTCAGCTGCCGACACGTATTCTACACGTAACCGTTCAGGACTCATGCCAAGTTTCTGCAGCATAGGCGCCAAAGCATCCATCCTGGCTTTCATCTTGTAGTTTCCACTGATGTAGTGACAGTCGTAGGGAAGGTGGCAGGCGCCCACCATAACCATGCCTGCACCAAGCCTGAAAGCTTCAAGCACAAAGTCACGGTCAACCCTGCCTGAACACATCACCCTGATCGGCCTAATAACAGGCGGATACTCAAACCTGCTTGTGCCAGCCAAGTCAGCGCCAGCGTAACTGCACCAGTTACACAGAAACGCCAATATCTTGCCTTCAGGATCCGTCTCCAGCGCAGCCCTTATCTGAGACACTATTTGCACGTCTGTAAAATGCTTCTGCGTAATCGCGTCTGTCGGACACTCGGCAACACACGTGCCGCAGCCGTGACACATCGCACTCATCGTCTCTGCAACCTGACCTTCAAGCGCCCTGATAGCGCCGTACGGACAAGCCTTGGCACAGAGGCCACACTTCACTTTAGTGTTCCGACACTTAGTCGGGTCAACCACGGCTACTATTGGCTGAATCTTGTACGTCGGCTTAGAAAGAACCGTCGCTGCCCTAGCAGCTGTTCCCATGCCTTGAGAAACACTGTAAGGAACATCTTTCGGCCCCTGGCATCCCCCTGCGACGAAAACCCCGTCTGACGGCGTGTCTATAGGCTTCAGCTTCGGATGGCTCTCCATGAAAAACCCGTCGCTTCCCCGGCTGATGTTGAAGACCCTCGCAACCTCTTCCGACCCCTGGCTCGGCACCGCGGCTGTTGCCAACACGACCAACTCGGTTTCAACTTCGACGGGTTCGCCGTTCTCTTTCTCAGCATGCACCACAAGCTTCTTTGTTTCCGGGTCTTCACTCACGTTTCTGTTCGTCAGGCTGACACGGATGAAGTTTATGCCCAGCTGTTGACCCTTTCTGAACAGCTCCTCATACCCTTTCCTGTTTGCGCGCATGTCAGTGTATAACACGTTGATTTCAAGTTTGTCACTGTACTTCTCCTTAAGGAAAACGGCGCTTTTGAGCGTGAGCATGCAGCAGAAGCCGGAACAGTACTCAAACTTGTTTACGTCCCTCGAACCGACGCATTGTATGTACGTCAGGCTTTTAGGCATTTTACCGTCTGAAGGTTTGCGAAGGTCTCCGAGAATTTGCGTGTCAGTGTCTATGATTCTTTCAAGCTGCAGGGCCGTGATCACATCTTTGTGTTTTCCAAAGCTGTAGTTTGGCAGGTCGTACGGCTCGTAGATGTCGTAGCCCGTTGCTACAACCATGCAGCCGACCTCAAGCTTTTCCTCTACAGGTTTCTGCTCAAAATCCACAGCATCCACAGGACAGATCTCTTGGCATTTCCTGCAGCTTCCGTCTTTGAAGTAAAGACAAGTCTCTCTGTCAATCGTGTAAGTGTTAGGCGTCGCGTTTGCGAACGGCAAGTAAATGGCCTTGCGTTTCCTCATGCCCGCGTCGAACTTGTTCAGTGATTCAACCGGACAGACCTCAGAGCACTTGCCGCAGCTTATGCACTTGTTTTCGTCGACGAAGCGCGGTTTTCTCACAACGCTGGCCTTGTAGCTTCCTATGACACCTTCAACGTGCTTCACGTCGCTGTAAGCAAGAAGTTTGATCTTCGGATTGACGGCCGCAGCGCCTATTCTCGTGGCAACGCACGAGAACCTAGGACAGTGAATCTGCTGTGGACAGTTTGAACATTCAAAGACAGGGAAGGTTTTGCCGAGCTGCGCCATGTGGCCGCCCATTATTTCGGCCCGGTCAACTAGGTACACGTGGTAACCCATCTCTGCAAGGTCGACGGCGGCGCTTGCGCCTGCAACGCCTGCACCCACGACGAGCGCTCTGTTAGTGACTGGCACCTCGATCACGTCTAGCGGTTCAAGAAGTCTCACTTTCGCAACGGCCATCTTCACAAGCTCTTTTGCCTTTTCAGTTGCCTCCTTAGGCGTTCCCTGATGACACCAGGACGAAAACTCGCGGATGTTTGCCATCTCATACAGGAAGGGGTTCAGCCCAGCCTCCGATACAGTTCTCCGAAAGGTTGGCTCATGCATTCTGGGTGAACATGCGGCAACCACAACACGATTCAGCTTATGCTCTCTTATACCCTTTCGTATTTCCTCTTGACCCGGGTCGGCACACGTGTAACGATTTGTCTTAACATAGACCACGTTGGGCAGCTTGCGAGCGTACTCTGCCACATCCTCAACGTCCACCGTGCCAGCAATGTTGAGACCGCAGTAGCACACGAAAACGCCGATGCGTGGTTCCTCAACTTTCGCCGAGGACTTCAGGGCCGACTGTTCACTCACGCTTTTTCACCTTTTTTTCCATGACTGCCTGAATCTGGGTCACGATCTGGTTGTCCGAATAGTTCGGCATCGTTATCGCGTCCATCGGGCAAGCGGAACTGCAGATGCCGCAGCCTCGGCACAAGCCTTCGACGACTTTTGCGACGGGTTTTTCGTCGCCTTTCTCAACGTTGATGGCGCGGTAACTGCAGGCTGATTCGCATATTCTGCAGCCGCTGCAAAGTTCCTCGTTGACTTTTGCAACGAGCGGCTCAACTGTCCATGACTCTTTGCTGAGAACAGATGCAGCTTGAGCTGCCGCGGCACTTCCTTGGGCTACGCTGTAGGGAATATCCTTCAGGCCTTGACATGCGCCTGCCAAGAATATTCCAGGCACTTCAGTGTCGGTTGGCCTGATCTTGGGTTGACATTCCATGAAGAACCCGTCTTTTCCAAGGGGGATGTTCAGAATTCTTGCCAACTCGGGCCCCGTCTCGGCTGGAACAGCCGCGTTTGCTAAGATAACCATGTCCGCCTCCGCTGAGACAGGCTTGCCCTCCTCTGTTTCCCCGTAAACTGTCAAGCTCTTGGTCTGCGCGTCCTCGGTTATCCGCCGGTTTTCAAGCTTGACCCTCAGGAATTTGACTCCGGATTTTTGGGCTCTGTTGAAGAATTCCTCGTAGCCTTTGAAGTTGCTTCTCATGTCGTTGTAAAAAACGTAGACTTCGATGGCGTCCCTGTACTTCTCTTTAAGCATAACCGCATGTTTGAGGGTGTACATGCAGCAGAAGCTCGAGCAGTATTCGTATCTGTTGATATCGCGCGATCCGACGCACTGGATGAACGCTACAGAATGTGGTTTTTGCCCATCTGAGGCCCGGACGACTTTGCCGCCAGTCGGTCCTGCGGCGAGTATAAGCCTTTCAAACTCCAGCGCTGTGAAAACGTTGGAGAACTTGCTGTAGCCGGTCCACTCTAGGTCTTTGGGGTTGTACATTCCGTAGCCAATCGTGACGACTATGGCTCCAACGTTGAGCTCAATCTCTTCGGGCTTCTGGTCAAAGTTTATCGCTTGACGGGCTCCACAAGCGTCAACGCACTTGTAGCATTCGATGCAGTAGTCGCGGTTGATCGTGTGCGTGAGCGGAACAGCTTGACCGAACGGAATCGATATCGCCTTTCTCACGCCAAGATACATGTCTGCATAGTTTGGATATTCTATCGGACACGCGTCTCTGCACTCGCCGCAACCGGTGCAGTTTGCGGCTATGACGTAACGGGGGTTCTTACGGACTTTCACCTTGAAGTTGCCAGCGTACCCGTCGACTTTCAAGACGTCAGCGTAAGAGATTATTTCAATGTTAGGATGCCTGCCGACGTCAACCATTTTGGGCCCTTCGATGCATATGCTGCAGTCAAGAGTTGGGAACGTCTTGTCCAGCAGCGCCATGTAGCCTCCTATGGTTTCGGTTTTTTCAACCATGTAAACTTTGAAACCCATGTCGGCCAAGTCTAGGGCAGCGTTGATTCCGGCGATTCCACCGCCGATGACCATAACCCTCTTCGTCATCGGCAGCTGTATCGGTTTTAACGGTTCCAGAAGTCTTGCTTTGGCAACGGCCATTCTGACCGTGTCTTTCGCTTTTTCCGTTGCCTCTCCAGGTGTAGTCCGGTGACAGTAGGATGCGAATTCTCGGATGTTTGCCATCTCAAAAAGCCATGGATTGAGCTCTGCTTGAGACACGCAGCTTTGAAAGGTCGGTTCATACAGCCTCGGTGAGCAGCCAGCCACGACTACGCGGTTGAGCTTCTTGGCCCTTATCGCTGTGATTATCGCGTCCTGACCCTGGTGGCTACAGGGATAGTTCATGTTCTCCGCATAAGCCACGTTCCGCAGAGTCTTGGCATATCTTGTTAGAGCATCGACATCTATCACTGAAGCTATGTTTGAACCGCATTGGCAGACGAAGACTCCTATCCGAGGCTTTTCAGCTTTTGCCTTGGGCTTCGTCTGTCTCAGCTTTCTTTCTTTCTCAGGGGTTTCAGCTTTCTTAGGGGCAGTTCTTCTAGGCACATTTCTCCCCCTTCAATCCTATCCTCTTCTTCACAGATTCTCGCGCTTTCAGAGAACCCTTGGTCTTCAATTCCTTGCTCATCTCTGTCGATGAAGTGAGGCGTTCCAGAGCCTTGTTCCAAGCGCCTGAGCGGACAGGCGTATGGTTGATGTGGGTCCTTTTGAGGTAAAGAGCATCGTCCACCGGACAAGCGACTTTGCAGGCCCCACAGTAGATGCAGAACATCTCGTTCACGTGCACCTTCTTGTCGTTTTCTGAAAGGTAGAGCGCTTGGGTGATTGGGCAAACATCCATGCAGGCCGTGCATCCGTCTGGGCACTTCTCAGCGTTGATCGAGAGCCTTCCGGAGAGGAACTTGCGCACATGAATTGCCCCATCAGGAAGTTTAACTTCGCATATTCCGCAGCACGGGCAATGCTCCTTTTCAATTTCGACGTTGACGCTAAGCCGTCGTCTCTCAGGCTCGCTTAAAGAAGAAAGATCTTCAACTGTTTTTCCATCCGCAGTCAAGAAGGAGACTTTTATAAGTTTTAGCGGACAGACGTCTTCATTCTTCTCTCGGTCCAACGGAAACTTGTTTGCATCAACCTTAATGTCGCGTACGAGCTGGGGAAAACTTTGCCTTTCAAGAACGGAGAGTAAATGCTTTCCGTCTACAGTAACGTTAATCGCACCGTATGGACAGGATATGTCACATATCCCGCAGAAGTTACACTTGGCCAAGTCGATGTCTACCCTAGCTTTCCGCGCCTTTTCCCCCTGAAACTTCGGATGTCCTTCAAGTCTAATAGCCTCTTTTGGACAAGCTAAGGTGCAAATCTGACAGCCCACACACCTGCTCTTATCAAGGGTGAGCTTGTAATTCTTCACGTGCAAAACCCATTCTAACGTTAGTGATTCTGGCGTTTCTTCCTTGAGCGCTTTCAACGGCATCAAAGGTCACATCCTTCAACGTCTCTGCAACACGAAACGAAGCATAATGCTGCAGGTCTGGAGTTGGCGTGTGACATGGATGAATTGTCCTTCTTCTTGGAAAGCTTTCAGAGTCTGAATTGTTAATATAAACGTTGCTCGCTGTCTGACATAAAACGTACATGTGGCTTGTGGGGAAACTTTTCCCATAGCGTGCGACAGTGATATTAAGGGATGTCTCTCTAAAGCGGGTAAAGATCGTTGAGGTGCGAGTTTTGATAACTGCTTTGGCCGGAGGGGTTGGGGCTGCAAGATTCCTGTCTGGACTGGTCAGAGTTATCCCGGAGAAGGAACTGTCGGTGATTGTGAACACGGGTGATGACATCGAGCTCTACGGACTGCACGTTTCACCGGATCTCGACATAGTCTCGTACACTTTGGCAGGCATGGTCGATGAGGAGAAGGGTTGGGGGATAAAAGGAGACACGTTTCGTTGCCTCGAAATGTTGAGAAGTTTTGGATTTGAAACTTGGTTCAACTTGGGCGATAAGGACCTCGCAACGCATCTGTACAGAACCGGTCTACTGAGGAGAGGACTAACGCTGTCTGAGGTGACGGCTGAAATATCACGTGCCTTGGGATTGAAGGTGAGGATTCTTCCGATGACTGACGACAGGTGTGAAACATGGGTAACAACCGAGGCAGGCTCCACACATTTTCAAGAGTACATGGTGAGACGAGGCGGGAGAGACGCCGTGTTAGACGTGAAACTTGTGGGAGCAGAGGCTGCCAAGGCTGCGCCAGGAGTCATTGACTCCATTCTTGGAAGCGAGTTGATTATCGTGTGCCCGAGCAATCCAATCGTTAGTATAGGCACGATCCTGTCCTTAAGAGGAGTGAGAGAGGCTTTGAGACGGAGTAAGGCTCGAAAAATTGGGGTAAGTCCGATAGTTGCGGGTGCTCCAATAAGAGGCTACGCGGATAAGTTGATGAGAGGGTTGGGGTTGGAGGTGTCAGCCTATTCTGTTGCTTGTCTTTACAAGGATTTTCTTGATGTCTTTGTGCTGGACGTTGTTGATGAAGAGGAGAGGATGAGGATCGAAAGACTCGGGGTTGAAGTGGTCACGGCGAACACGATAATGAAGACGTTGGGGGACAGGGTTGAATTGGCGAGGATTGTTGTGAAAGAGGGGGGAAGATGATGGCTGTTCTTCTTGTTGAACTTGGTCATAGCCGTCTTCGGTACGGGTTGGTATTAGGCGGTGTAATGCATAAGTTCAAGTTGCTTTCAAGTGTACGGCGTGTTTGTTGGAGGAGGGCTTAGGGTTGAACGCGGTTCAGGTGATCGCGGTGCAGGGGTTGCCTATCATAAGAACAGGGGACAGTGTTGCTAAGCTCGTGTGTGATGCGGCTCGGAGGCAGGGTACTCCGGTTCAGGACGGGGACATAGTGGTGGTTACGCATGTTTTTGTTTCGCGTGCTGAGGGAAGCGTTGTCGATCTTGATGAGGTTGTTCCGTCAGATTTTGCGAGATGCATAGCGGAGCAGTTTGGAAAGGACTCTGCTTTGGTGGAGGTTGTTCTTCGCGAGTCGAAGAGCATCAGCCGAATGGGTGATGGTATCCTCATTACGGAGACGAAGCATGGGTTTGTGTGTGCGAATTCTGGGGTTGACAGGTCTAACGTTCCTGGAGAGAGAAACGTGGCTTTGTTGCCTGTGGACCCTGATAGGTCGGCTGAGGCGATTAGGCGTGAAATGAAAAGATTGACTGGGTGTGAAGTGGCCGTGATTGTCTCTGACACGCATGGTCGTCCGCTTAGGCTTGGCGAGATAAACGTGGCCATAGGCGTCGCGGGGATTAAGCCTATCAGGGACAGGAGGGGGGAGAAGGATTTGTTTGGGTACGTGTTGAGAGTGAAGCAGACGGCGATTGCGGACGAGCTTGCTTCGGCTGCTGAGCTGGTGATTGGGCAAGCAAGTGAGGGCGTTCCTGTTGCCATAATCAGGGGGTACAAGTACGCCGGGTCTGATTCTGCGAAGGCCACGGAGCTTGTCAGGCCGAAAGAGAAAGACTTGTACAGGTGAGAACTCGGTTTCAAAGAGCCTTTTCTGTGCCGTGGGCCACATGATGCTGGTTACCGTCGAGTTGATACGCTACATCCCTGTGTTCGCGTTTTGGCCCCGTCTATTCCACCCTCCCCCTAGGGTGTTAGTACTGCACGTAGGCGTTCGGGTAGGTCCTACCGACTTTGCGTAGGCTTAGGGCGGGGTGTGTGTGCGGGGCTCGGCGTGGAGTCTGGGGTGGGGTCGTGTTTCGCGCTTTATGGGAAGCCTCGTTCGTGTGGTGGAAGATTTGTTTTGGTGTTATAGAACATGTTGGGAATAATGGAGATATAGAATGAGTGGAGTATTGTTCTAGAAAATTTGCATGGATGTTTCATACTGAATTGTTTAAATATCGGTTATGAAGAATGGTTGGGGTGGAGGAAGACAGTAGACCTGTGTTGGCGGTTGTTTAGGGTGGTCTTGTTGTTCCTGTCTGCTCCTGTCAGGGAGGGATTAGTTAGTGCAAGCTTCGGATGAGAAGGATGTTGTTGAAGGGTTGAAGTCTGAGTGGAAGAGGTTGTGGACGGAGCGGTTTGATGATAAAGTTAGAGCTGAGGGGATTGCGAGTAGTGATTTTTCTGGTTTGTTTGTGGAGAGGGGGACGGTTATTTTTGCGACTAGGAATTTTAGGTTGTTGAGTTTTAGGGATGTTTTGGAGCGGCATGGGATAGTTGATGCGGGTAGGCATGTTCCTCCTGACATTCGTGTCGGGGGCTGGGGCAAGTTTGTTCGCTCGACCATTGCTAGTCGCGCGTTACCAGGGCGAGTTAGGAGGGCTGCTTCTTACGTGGCTGAGAAGAGCGAGAGACAGCAGTTGAAGAAGGGTGGAAGGGGCTGGGTTCATCTCTAGGCCCATACGGTTTTGTGAGTAGACTAGCGCGGTGTGGTTTTCGCGGCTTTTTGTTGCATATACAATTTGCATATACGTTTTGATTGTGGTTTTTGAGGGGGTTTTCTTGGGTTATAGGCGGAAGTTGGATATCATAGCTGACATGCTGTCTGTGGCTAGTGGGGGTGCTAAGAAGACGCAGATTATGTATCAGGCTAATTTGAGTTATAGGCTTTTGACGAAGTATTTGGTTGAGGTTAGGAGGGCGTATCTTGTGAGTTTTGAGCGGGGGAGGCGTTGTTATGTTTTGACTTCGAAGGGAAGGCAGTTTCTATTGTTGTATAAGGAGTATTCTAGGCGTACTAGGTATGTTGAGAAGCGTCTTGACGATGCTAATGGTAAGAAGAAGGTTTTAGAGAGTTTGTGTTCGAAGAGGAGCGGTGGGGGTTGAGTAAGCTTTGAAAAGGTTTAGGACTGTTTGCCTTGTTCTTTCGCTTTGCTTAATTGTGCTTTTCATCGTGCGCAGTGTTACGTTTTCTTATGCATCAACTGAGTCGGATGCAAGTTCAGCTATAGTTCAGGCTGAGCAGAGAATCGAAGGGTGCTATTCAGCAGCTGCGGACGCGGAGAAGGCTGGGGCAAACGTGACCGGTCTGCTCTCTGTTCTTGACGATGCTGGGATGCTGTTGTCTAAGGCTAAACTGGCCTTTCAGAATGGGGATTTCGATTCTGCTTACGGTCTGGCTGTTCAGAGTAACTCGACGCTCACCGGGTTTGAAGCGCAGGCAGGTTCCTTGAGGAACACGGCGGCCCAGCAGGGACGCGTGGATTTCTTGGTTAACGTTGTGGGGTCCACGGCGGGGACGTTTGCCGTCATAGTCATCGGTTTGTTGCTCTGGTTTAGTCTGAAGAAAAGATACGAGAAGTCTGGAAGCGTTACAAGATGAACATAAAGAAAATCGGTGTTCCCTTTTTCGTCGTCGTGGCGATCGTGGCTTTGCTGGTGGCTTCGCCCGCGCTCAGCAGGGTTCTCGTGTTTCCCCGAAAGTTTTTCACTGAGCTTTATATTCTTGGGTCTAACGGCACGGCTGAGAACTATCCGTTTAACATTTCTTCTGGCCAGAGTTACACTGTAACTCTCGGCATTGGTAACCAATTAGGCTACTGTGCCTACTATGTGGTTGAGGTGAAGTTTCGAAATGAGACTCAGTCGGCTCCGAGCAGTTTCGACAGCACGCCGAGCAGTTTGCCTTCGCTTTTCAACATAACTGCTTTTGTGGCTGACCAAGGTGTTTGGGAGATGCCTCTGACGTTTTCTTGGAGCTATCAGTACAATGCGACGCTGCTTGAGGTCGATTTCGTTAACATGACGTTGAACGATGTTGTGCTGGACCTGCATGGTTCCAGTACGGCTTGGAACGCTACTGAGAGCAAGTTTTATGGTGACCTGGTTTTTGAGCTGTGGATTTTCAACGCTACGACAAGCGTTTTTCAGTATCATGAGCGTTTCGTGGATTTGAAGTTGAACATGACGGTGTAGGCGGCTGACGTTTTTGAGCCAGTACAAGGTTAGGAATTTCAGGCGCGGAGATGAAGAGGCGATTGTCAAGCTTTTTGATCAAGTGTACGAGGGTTATGGCGGCTATGTTCCCAGAACCGTGGAGTATTGGCGTTGGAGTTGTCTTCAGAGGCCTGATGTGAAGGAGGGTGGGGTTTTTGTGGTTTCTGAAGATGAGGGCAGCGGTCTTTTGGGTTACGCGGTTGTGGGTTCCTCTGGCAACATTTGGGAGTTCTGCGTGGCGGATGGAGAGAAGGAGGCAGCGCGGGTTCTCTTGGCCGAGGCTGTGAAGTATCTTGAAGGAGTTGGGGTTTCTTCGGTGAGCGTTAACGTTCCTTGCAACGCCGATGTGGCTGAGGTTTTGGTTGAGGCTGGTTTCGGTGAGGTTCCTGCTGAGAGGATGTTTGTCACGTCTGTGAGTCCTGCAATGCTGGTTCAGGCCTTTGTGGGTTCTTGGAAGAGCAGGGAGGTGGGCGGGTTTGATGATGTTTTGGGTTTTCGCCTGCGTGACGTGCCCTTCGGTGTCGGTGGAGAGTTTTCTGTTAAGGCTCGTGGCGGGGCGGTGGAGGTTGGTGAGGGTTTTCCTTCGGGCGCGTCGGTTGTTGTTGAGATGGGTTTCATGGATTTTCTGTCGGTGCTCTTTAAAGGTTCGAGTGCTGGCCGGTTGTTTCTTGCAGGTAAGATGCGTGTTAAGCCGTTTCGGAAGTTCGGTGTGGCTTTGAGGTTTTTGAGTGCGATTCGTTTGACGCGTTCATGGTTTTTTCCGTTGAGTGATTTCGGCTGATGTTTATGGTTGAGTCTTTTGTTTGTCGTTCGCTTCGCGTGGAGGATGAGGGGGCAGTTAGGGCTTTGGTTGGGTCGAGTTTCAGCGGTTTTTTTGGGGGGAGGTTTTGGGACTGGAAGTATCTGGAGAGTCCGGGTTTTGACCGTTCATGGGTAGCAGTGGCTGAGGAAGGGGGCAGGATCATTGGGTGTAATCATTGGCTTTTTCGAAGCTTCAAGGTTTCAGGTTCGGTTGTGGTTGACGCCGCCTTGGGCGCCGACATCGCGGTTGTTCCTGAGTATCGAAAAAGGGGTGTTGGGAGGGCTTTGATTTATTTTATGAGGGGGAAGCATGCTGACAGGAGGTTGCCGTTGATGTACATGTTTGCTGACCCTGCGTTGAGCAGGCATTTTCACACGCCTGTTGCGGGTTACGTTCCCGTTGAGCATGGCACGGCGTTGTACACGAAGATTCTGAATTGGAACAAGGTTGAGAGCAGCGCGGGTACCTTCAGCGAGAGGGCGAAGGCTTGGAGAGTTCGGTGACAGGCTTTCGAAGGTTGATCTGACGGTGGTTTTCAGAGTGCGGGGTGCTCCGCCGCTGCGTCTGCAGGTGAACCGTGACAGGGTGAAGGCTGATGTTTCTGAGGGCGGCGCGGACGTTACGGTGTCGGGTGACGTGGCGACTTTAGCCTTGATTAAGGGTCAGGGCAGGGGTGGAAGGTGGAGTCTCGTTCGGGCCGTGGTGACTGGCAGGTTGAGGTTGAGGGGTAGCCCTCTGAAGATGCTCTTGTTGTACAGGAGCATGTGGGTGTTTCGAGAAGTGTTCAGTGGAAAGATGACTTAGACTTAGAGGGTTAAGCGGCATGGCTGGAAAGTTTTGGAACAGGAAGGTTCAGATCGCGTCGGTCAGCGAGTTGAGGGCTTTGCAGCTTAGGCTTTTGAAGAGGCAGGTTCACTTTGCCTTTGAGAATAGCAGGTTTTATCGTCGCAAGTTTAAGGAGAGCGGCGTTGGCGTTCCGCGGGTTCGGAGTTTAAACGACGTGGAGAAGCTGCCCTTCACGTCTCGTGAGGAGCTTGAACGGAATTTTTGGACTGTGCTTTCGGTTCCGTTTTCTGATGTTTCGACTCTTCGCATGTCCAGTGGCAGCACGGGTCTTCCGTTGGCGGTGGCTCACACGCAGAAAGACGTTGAGAACATCGCTGAGGCTTCTGCTAGGAAGCTTACTTATCACGGAGTCACCGGGAAGGACGTGTTACAGGTCACGTCTGCGTACGGTCTGTGGCAGGGAGCCTGGTCCGTTCATTGGGGCGCGGAGAAGGTCGGCGCGTGCGTGATTCCTGTCGGCGCCGGAGATACTGAGAGGCAGATTCGTATTATCAAGCAGTTTAAGACGACGGTTCTTTACGGGGTGACTAATTATCATCTCAGAATTGCCGAGGTTGCTAAGGCTTTGGGAGAAGTTTTGAGCGATTATAGCCTGTGGCTCGGGGTCTGCGTGGCGGAGAAGCCTAGCAGGCAGCAGGTTGAGACGTTGAAGAAGGAGTTTGGTTATGAAAAAATCGCGTTAGATTATGGTGCAACGGAGTTTCCTGGTTTTTCGGTCAACTGCGAACAGGGCGATTTTCATCATGTTTGGGCGGATTATTATCTGATTGAAGCTGTGGATCCAGAGACGCATGAACTGTGTGAAGACGGAGACAGGGGTGAGCTTGCCATCACGAGCTTGCAGAGGCAAGCGTTTCCTCTGATTAGGTATCTTTCGCGTGACGTGACCAAGTTTCTGGGCTTTGAAAAGTGCTCGTGCGGTATGGCTCATCCGCGGGTCAGCGTTGAGATTGACCGTGAGGATTTTATGACGAAGATTCGTGGGGTGCCCGTGTTTCCAGGCCAGGTTGAGCTGATACTGGGCAGGTTTTCCGAGCTCACTGGCAAGTGCCAATTGATCGTTGATAAGCGGACGCCTCAGCATGAGGCCAGTTTGAAGGTTGAAACGCAGAACATTCTTTCGCAGGTTGACAAAAAAACCATTGCGCGGGCGATTGTTGAAGAGGTCAAGAACAGGGTTGGAATAACGTTCAACGAAGTGGTCTTTGTTCCTTCAGGAACTTTCGAGGCCAAGTATAAGAAGGCACTTGTCGTAACCTGACATTGCTTGATACTTGCGGTTTTCAGGGCGCTTTCTATGATTGTCTGTCTCTCGGTGTCGCATAAGAAGGCAGGTTTGCCCATGCTTGAATCGGTCACTTTTCGAAACGAAGGTGAGGTTGCGAGGGCTCTTTGTAAGGAAGGCATGCTTCAGGAGTGCGTTGTTCTGCAGACTTGTCACCGCGTCGAGGTCTACGGTGTGGCTCAGGATTCGATGAAGAATGGTTCAGTGAATCGGATACTGAGGTTTTGGAGTTCAAGGGTTGGGGTTAGCTATGACGTGTTGAGCAGGGTTTACGAGTTCTATGTGGGAAAGGAGGCTTTGGCTCATCTTTTTTCTTTAGCAGCCGGCTTGGAGTCGATGGTAGTTGGTGAGGACCAGATTCTCGGCCAAGTGCGGACGGCTTACGTGAAGGCGAAGAAGCTTGGCAGTGTGGGGCACGTTCTTGACAGGACTTTTATGAAGGCTGTTAACACTGGCAGAAGGGTCAGGAGCGAGACGAAGATTAATGAGGGTTCGGTTTCGGTCAGTTCCGCCGCGGTGGACCTGGCTGCGAGGGAACTTGGAGGCCTTGAGCATGTTAGGGCTCTTGTAATCGGTGCTGGCGAAGCTGCTTCCATCGCTGCAGACGCTTTGAGAAGGAGAAGGGCGAAGGAGATCGTTGTTGCAAACAGGTCCCTTGCTAAGGGTGCTGCTCTTGCTGCAGAGGTGTCTGGAAGAGTTGTGGGTCTTGATGCTGTTTACGATGTGCTTCCATCTGTGGACTTGGTCGTTGCGGCGGTTTCGGTTGATAAGCCGATTGTTGAAGCTCGTCGCGCTAAGAAAGCACTTGCTAGGAATAGCGGTTCTAGGCTTCTTGTGGTCGATATTTCTCAGCCTAGGGCGGTGGAGGAGGCTGTGGGTCTGCTTCGAGGAGTCGTTTTGAGGAACATTGAGGATCTTAAGGGGATCGTTGAGGAGAATGTTCAGAAGCGTCGTGTGGAAGCTGAGAAGGCTCGATTGCTTGTTGCTGAGGAGCTGGAATTGTTTGAGCGGGAGCTTTCGTGGGTTCTTGTTGAGCCTTTGGTCTCGGCGATCTATCGGAGTTTGGAAGCTGTGAGGCGTAGAGAGTTTGACAGGGCCGTTCGGAAGATGGCTGAGTCGGATGTGAAGAAGGTTATGGTTGTGGAACGGTTTTCCATGGAGCTTGTTGAAAGGATCATGCAGGTTCCAACCGAGGAGTTGAAGAAGGCTGCATTAGAAAGTGAAAGCGAACTGCTGTCGGCTGCTGGAAGATTGTTTAAGGTGAAGGGCGAGGAGGAGCATGAGTAGGTCTGAGAGGCTTTATGAAAAGGCTAAGAAGCTGATGCCGGGCGGAGTGAACAGTCCTGTTAGGGCTTTCTTGCCTTACCCGTTTTTTACGAGAAGCGCAAAGGGGTCGAGGCTGTTTGACGTTGATGGAAAAGAGTATATTGATTATTGTATGGGTTATGGGCCGTTGATATTAGGCCATGCTTATCCGAAGGTCATCGACGCTGTGAGAACGCAGCTTGAGGATGGAACGTTGTTCGGCACTCCGTCTGAGCAGGAGGTGGAGCTTGCTGAGCTCGTGTGCAAGTTTGTGCCTTCGGCGGAGATGGTTCGTCTTGTGAGCACGGGCGGTGAGGCGACGATGAGTGCGATACGTTTGGCTAGGGGTTTTACGGGTAGGAAGAAGATTATCAAGTTTGAAGGGTGCTATCACGGTGCGCATGACTCGGTGCTTGTGAAGGCTGGTTCTGGTGCGGAGACGTTTGGGATGCCTGATTCGCTTGGGGTTCCTGAGGAGACGGCTAGGAACACGGTTGTTGTGCCTTTCAATGATGTTGCCGCGTTTGAGGCGGCGGTGAAGAAGGAGCAGAAGGATCTTGCGGCGGTGATTGTTGAGCCTGTTATAGGTAATATCGGTGTGGTGTTGCCGAAGGAGGGTTTTTTGGAGTCTTTGCGGGAAGTTACTGAGTACTTTGGTGTGGTGTTGGTTTTTGATGAGGTGATTACGGGGTTTAGGCTTGCGCTTGGTGGGGCTCAGATGTTTTATGGTGTTAAGCCTGATTTGACATCGTTGGGCAAGGTTTTAGGCGGGGGTTTTCCGTTGGCAGCTTATGCTGGTAGAGAAGAGATTATGCGGATGGTTGCGCCTTCTGGGAAAGTGTACCAGGCGGGCACGTTCAGCGGTAATCCGATTAGCGTTGCGGCTGGTTTGGCTACGTTGCGGGTTCTGCGGGGCAGGAAGGGTTTCTACTCTGAGTTGGAGAGGAAGTGTGAGAAACTGGTTAAGGGGTTAGAAGGTATAGCGGAGGGTTTGGGTTTGAGGGTTCAGGTTAACCATGTGGGTTCGATGTTTCAGATGTTTCTCACAGGCGAGCCTGTCTTCGATTATGCTAGTGCGAAGAAGAGTGACAGTAAGAAGTTTATGGTTGTGCACCGGAAGCTTCTGGACGGGGGCGTGTTTGTTCCGCCTTCGCAGTACGAAACGTGCTTCTTGTCTGCGGCTCACAAGGACATGGACTTAGCGAAGACTGTCGAATGCTATGAGCGGGCTCTTCAGTTTTAATTTCTGAACTTTTTTCAAATGTATATACGTTTTGCATATACGTTTTGTATATACAGTCGACGTCTGCTTGGCTTTCGTTCCGTGTGGATGGGTGGACGCTACATCCCTGTATTCGCGTTTTTCCCCTTCTATTTTACCCCCCCCTCCCCCCTAGGGTGTTAGTACTGCACGTGGGCGTTCGCGAGGGCCCTACTGACTTTGTATGGGCTTTAAGCTGAGCTTGTGTGGAGGGTTTGAAAGAGGGCTGCGCGAGGGTAGTTACTTTTCTATGTGCTTGACCATCGCTCATTAGCGCGCGCGTCTATTAGGTTGCACCGTGGAATTAACTGCAACTGTGACATTTTGGGAGAGATGGGAAAATTGGAGAACCAAACGCTGGAAGAACAGATCTATGAAGCTAATATCGCAGCTCACCGAATTGAATCAAAGTACTTCGAACTACTTCACCCAGAAATATATAATAAAATCGAGCAGAGGAGGTTGGTCAAAGAGCTTAAAAAAGCCGTTAGATTAGTTGCAAGCGGTGGGAGAAGAGCCCTTGATTTTGGTGCTGGGACAGGCAACGTAACGGGCAAATTTCTGCGCATGGGGTACGAAGTTACATCAGTCGATATTTCGAGGGAAATGTGCGGAAGGCTGCAGGATAAATATGCTGACTTCGTCAAAAATGGCATGCTGCACATCGTGAATTCCAAGATTGAAGACGCCTACTTCGGTCTAGAAGAATTCGACCTGATTACGTGCTATTCGGTACTGCATCACCTTCCTGACTACGAACAGGTGATCCAAATGCTTGCATCCTATTTGAAAAAGGGCGGGATACTCTACTTAGATCATGAGATTTCCCCTTTCGTGGGATCGGAAGACAGAATCGCACGAACCTACTACCGAATCGATTGGGTTGTAAACTCACTTATCGGAACCATGATTCCTCAGATCAGAAAGGCTAACGATGAACGTGGCATCCTAAATCGTGCAATTTCCACTTTGGCCGACTATTGGGGACAACCAGAGCGGAAGATCGACAACGCAAGAATAAAGCGTGTCTTCAAAGAACTGAGCTTCACATACAGTGTACGCAAAGATTACCATCTTCATAGAACGAGAATTCCTAACCCTGTTTATTTCGTCTTTAAATATGCTTCCAGACCTGACGTAAGTTGTTGGATAGCTCATAAATAGCGCGCGTCGGTTAAGACGAGAACGTCGCCACGCGCACGCATGCGCGGTTTGAGCTTTGCTTGTTAAAAT
The DNA here is from genome assembly GCA_963707955.1 of Candidatus Bathyarchaeota archaeon. Lineage (GTDB taxonomy): Archaea > Thermoproteota > Bathyarchaeia > Bathyarchaeales > Bathycorpusculaceae > DASPPK01. The sequence goes on from OY970176.1 coordinate 2,332,352, forward strand.
GTGACGGTTGGCGGGTGTTAGGTTTGCTTTCTGTTGTGATTAGCGCGCGCTTTGAGAGTTGATGGCGTGGGATGAGGAATGGGGAATGTTGTTAACGCGTCGTTGCCCGTTGCAGTTTTGCGCTGCGAGTGAGTGGTCGTTCTTGATATATTGTTAGGCTTGAAATATCCTTCTAATGAGGGTTTCTTGTACGTTTGGAGTTGTAAGTGTTGAGTAGACACAAGAGGTTCGGTGTGGCTTCGGTTGAGAATTGCGTTTGTAGACTTGGATATGTCTCCGAGAACTGGATCGAGGCGTTTTACTTGTGAGGTGGCTAGTGAACTTCAGGCTATGGGTCATGAAGTTGGAATTTTCACGTCTAGGCTGGATACTCAGAGATGTTTTAGACAGTGCTTATCTCTTCCTGTTGATGTCGCTTCGAGTCGTGGTTCCTCTCAAGAGGGAAGCGCAAGTGTGCTGACGAGGGCGATCAGGAAGTTCGGAAAAAATGCGATAATCAATCTTGCGAATAATTATGAATATGACTTGTTAGAGACCGATTTCGCTTTGAAGACGAGCGAAAAGATTGTGAGCATGGGATACGAAGCAGTTCTTTTTCAGTACCATGGGGAACATTGGCTTTTTCCAGTCTTCTATCACCTGAACGGAGCGAAAGGTGCCGTGTTTCTTAACATGGTTCCGCCGAGGCCTCGGTCGGAGGCTTTGCCTTTTCAGGAATCGACTCTGGAACGAAGGATTGTAGACAGGCTGGTCAGTCTGCCTTTTGTCCGTAGGTTTGAGAAAGTAAGCCTCAGAAACGTGGCTTTGTTTGTCACTCCGAGCGAGTTTCAGCTTCAGCAAGCGCGGGTGCAAGGTGTGATTGGGCAGAAGAAGGCTGCTGTTGTTCCGTTAGGAGTTGATCATTGCGAGTTTTGTCCGACGGGTGAAGAGGAGCCTTTTGCGCTTTATGTAGGGCGGATTCATCCTCATAAGTCGTTGGAACTGGCGATGATGTCCATGAAGAACATGGATTCAGACTATTCGCTGGTGATTGCTGGAGACGTTGACGACGGTAACGTTGAGTATGTGGAGAGGCTTCTGAGTCTGGCTGAGGAGTTGAAAATCTCGGACAGGTTTGAACTGATTTTGCATCCGTCAGAAAGGCGGATTGTTAGGTTGATGCAGAGTTGTTCGGCTTTTTTGTTTCCAAGCACTATTGACACTTTTGGACTTGTGGTTCTTGAAGCTATGGCCTGTGGAAAACCAGTTGTGGCTTGCAACAGAGGAGGTGTTCCAGAGATAGTCGGAGACGCGGGATTCCTTATTGAGCCAGATCCAGTTCAGTGGGAGAAAGCCGCTACAAGACTGCTGTCAGATTCTGAGTTTCGGCACGCTATGGGACAAAAAGCATTGCAGCGATCCGAAGAGTATTCATGGAAACACACGACTTGCCGATTGCTCGAAGCTTTAGAAACCAAGTGTGCCTAGTTGATGCGTGCCCTTTTTGAAGGGCGCGCTAGTTGAGTGTGACGTTTGGCGGAGTGTCAGGTTTGCTTTCTGTTGTGATTCCGGCGCTTAACAGTGCGTCTACGATCGGTTTGACTCTTTCTTCGGTTTTTTCTAGTAGTTTTCCGCGGGAATTGTTCGAGGTGCTCGTGGTTGATAATGGGAGTTCCGATGGGACTGTGGAAGTGGCTCAGAGGTTTCCGGTGAGAGTGGAGCGTTGTGCTGAGAGAGGCATTGGGCCTCCTAGGAACGTTGGCATCAAGATGGCCAGGGGAAGCATTGTTTGTTTGACGGATTCAGACTGCGTCGTCGAGGAGGATTGGCTGGGGAAGATTTGGGGTTTTTTCGAGAAGCATTCAGATGCGGATGGGGTGGGCGGGCCGGTTTTTCCTTATCCTGTTAGTCAGAACAAGATTCAGAGGCTGACGGGCGAGCTTTTTGTTGAAGATCAAGGATATCCGAGTAGCATCAGGAAGGTGCGGTTTGGCTCTATGAGCGGCATGATTTTCGGGTCTAACAGCGCGTACAAGAAGGATGCTGTTAGATCCGCAGGGGGTTACTCCGAGCCTGGGGGTTCAAACTTGGAGTCTGCGTGGAGACTCGCTTGTTTAAGACGGAATCTTTTTTTTGATCCTGAAATAAGAGTCAGTCACATTTTTCCGTCGAACCTCAAAGGCATTTTCAGGCAGCAGTTCAGGTGGGGAGCACAATCGACACATATGAAGCGAATGTATCACTTGGACAATAGGGCAAAGGAAATTGTCTTCATTTCTTGCTTTCTTGTTCGCCGTTTGCTTTCTCTGGTTTCTCCTGATGATAGGAAGCTGTTACACTTTTTCCAGATGGCAAGTTACAGCTTCGGTCGTGTCTATGGGCTTCGTTTGTGAGATCGTGGGACATGGTATCTGAAACAAAGAAACGGTGTGAAACGCGACGATGACGGGCATAAGGCACGTAAAAAACATAGTGAATGTCTCAGCTGCCTGAGGCCTATTGGTGTGCAAATCCTTCGCATATCTGGTGGCGCGCGCATACCTGCGCTGAATTAGGAAGTGAGTCTCGTGAAAGTGCTGCTTTGTTCTCAATTTTATGGTAACGGCGGTCGGGTTTTTCCTGCTGGGATAGTTTTCCCAACGGGGTTGGCATACATTGCTTCAGTTCTCGATGATCATGATGTGAAGGTTTTTGATGCGAACGTGGTTGACGATCCGCTGGGAAAACTTTCGAAGTTGCTTGAAAGTGACATGCCCACCGTGGTCGGCATATCTCTGAGAAATATTGATTTGTTGGATCCGCCCAGGAATGACGTGAATTTTTATGGGCGTTTCAAAGTGATGATACGTCTCATTAGGGAAAAGGCTCCGTCTGCCAAGTTGGTCGTTGGCGGAACTGGGTTTTCGATCTTTGCGGAACAGTTAATGGCTGAGAACGGGGAGATCGATTATGGTGTGGTTTCTAACGGTGAAATTGCGATAAGGGATCTTTTGAAAGATTTGGGTCATCCTGAGAGGGTGAAGAACGTTTTCTTTCGAAGGGGAAGGCAGGTCTTTTTCTCGGGGGAAGGCGAGTTGATTGATTTTGACCGTTTGCCTGCTCCTTCAAGGAGCTTATTTGACATGTCTGAGTATAGGAAGACGCCTTTTTCGGTGGGTGTTCAGTCAAAGCGTGGGTGTGCGTTCAGGTGCATATACTGTCCAGACCCTTTCTTAGGTGGATACAAGCTGCGGGTGAGGTCTCCGAAGAGCGTTGTGGACGAAGTGGAAGCATTAGTGAATGATTATGGTGTTGAATCATTCTTTTTTGTTGATCCGATTTTCAACTATCCCACCGAGAATGCGCGTGAAGTGTGCAGAGAGATGCGCAGAAGGAAACTCGATGTAGAATGGAATGCTTACTTCCGCGAAGACCTGTTAAACTCAAGCTTTGTCAAAGAAGCTGAAGACGCAGGATGCAGGATCTTTGAGTTTCATTCTGACGGCGCCTCTGATCAAGCCTTGAGCATGCTCAACAAGAATATCCGGATCAAGGACATTGAGAAGACTATGGATTTGACGCGCTTTATGAAACGCGCAGGCGTAGGCTACAATTTCTTTTACGACTTACCACGGGGCAACGTTGAAAACATGTTCGCCATCGCGCGTCTGACAGAAAAAATCGTGACTAAATGCAGAGAAAAACTTGCATACATGACGTTAGACAGAATGCGCATATATCCTCACACGATGCTCTACGACCTTGCCCTAAGAGAAGGCAAGATTAGCAAGCGCACTAACCTGTTGAATTCACTTTATTACACGTCTTCAACGTCGAAAATTCAAGAACTGTGCACGAAGCCCATGAAGACACTGTCCTACCTGCTGGGCAGCAAGAATTTCAAGGCGCGTCAGAGGCTGCGTTCTAGATCTGTGCACGCGTCGCGCGCAACGAGCATCCTGCACGGTATGTGATGGATGTTCAGCGAGTTTGTAAACTTCGCGCGCCCACTGATTGTCTGTCTGGATTGTTGGAGAGAGACTAGAATGAGTGGAGTTTTAAGGCGTCTTTCAAATGAGGTACGTTATGGCGTTCTGTATTTGGGGAATTACTCTGTTTTGAAGCTTATTTCTCCAAGGCCAGATTATGTTGAGGTGAGAGTTACCGAGGGATGCAATAGCCGATGCATAACGTGCAGAGCTTGGAAGAATTCCAGAGAAGGTGAATTATCTACTGAGGAAATGATCGATGCTTTCAAGCAGTTGAGGGAAATAGGTGTAAACTCTATTCGCATCTCGGGAGGAGAACCGTTAATTCGGTCTGACATCGTCGAGTTGATAAAAGAGTGCAAAAGGCTGAAATTCCAAGAAATATACGTCGCAACAAACGGTCTCTTGCTTCAGCCGAAGGCTGAGGAGCTTGTTGAGGGTGGAGTAACCCATTTCGGTGTTTCGTTGGACGGAATTGAAGAGACTAATGATTTGATTCGTGGGGTTCCTGGAAGCTTCAAGAGAGCGCTGGAGGGAATCAGTGCTGTAAAGCGTTCTGTGAAGAAGGTGGAGACCGATGTTCCTGTGACCGTTTTTACGACGTTGTTGAGGCAGAATATTCGTGAGGTGCCATCGCTCCTGAAGCTGTGCGAAGACATGGGGGTGAGCTGGTGTTTCAGTTTGCTGGATAATAATCTTGATTTTTTTGAGGGAGTTGATATTTCAGAGTTAGCCATCAAAGATTGGAAGGTCATTGATGAAACCATAGATTATTTGAAGAATCTGTGGTATGAGAAGCCTTCGCTCGTTTATTCTGGACTGGACATTCTTGAATATGCCAGAAGCTACCTTAAGGGGGCAAACAGGGACGATGATCTTCCATGCACTCTTGGGTACAAGCTGATCTCCATAGGATCGAGAGGAGAAGTCTATCCAGGATGTTACGTTTTCAAGCCCATCGGAAGCATAAGGGAAACAAGACTCAGCGAGATAGTGAAGTCCAAAGAATATAGGACCCTTGCAGAAAAAATATACCGAAGAGAATGCTCAGGCTGCACGTTCTTCTATGAAGACAACGTCATGATTAGGCACATGTTTCCGAAAGCAGAGAGAATAAGAAGTTTAGTCAGAAGCAAATGAACATGTCTCCTGCAAGAACCCTTTTTTTAACGTTTGACGTAGAAGATTTCATAAATGACAGATCAATCAAGGCATTGCACGGTATTCTGGAGATATTGAAGAGGAATAGACTCGAAGCATTGTTCTTCATCACGGGGCACATGGCAGAAAAACTTGTTGGGCATGAAGAAATTCTTGATCTTCTTCGTGAACATCAAATAGGATATCATTCGTCAAGCCATTCGGTGAGACCGACAATCCTCGAATACACGGATGTGGAAGATTACGCCCAGGCCCAGTTGGAATCCATCAGAAGGGAAACTTCCCACATAAATCCGCTGACAGGAGCAATTGAAGGAAGAGGCGGAATAAACAGTCTGCGCGAGTTGTTTCCTGATCAAAGCATAAGAGCCTTCAGGGCCCCCCACTACTGTTGGTCTCCACCACATTTGCAAGCACTGACCGACCTCGGAGTAAATTTCGACTTCTCCACAAAGCTTTTTCCTGAACCAGCAGCCTTCAGAGGCATCAACTTCTACCCGTACCCGATCTCTCACTACTGGAACAGAATGGGCGTGTACCGCGCGCTGCTGAGAGCTTTGCCAAGCAAGCGAACCATAGTGCTGAATTTCCATGAGTGGCACTTCGTGAACGTTGATGCTTGGGACCGATGCTATGCGAATGGAAACCCAGAAGTGCTGACTTTGACGAAGGCGCGAAACCTGGGAGAAACGATGAGGATGTTTTCGACGTTCGAATTGTTCATCAGCAAAATCAAAGCTCTGCAGAGAGCGAACCTGTTCGAAGTTACGCCCAGGCTTGAAGTGCTATCTGCCCATCCTTCGATTGACAGAGCCAGCGTTACAAAACGATGCAGCGAAATGGCTGCGTGGTACAGGAGAAACTACCACTACGAGCCCAGGTATCTTCGTAAACATTTTGAAACGTTCTTCTTCGAAGCTTGATGGCTCGTCATGGCCAGAATGCTGGGTTAACAAGATTAATATGAGGAGAAAACAGTTCACAAGACTGGAGACCTTTAAGATGCCTTTAACAAATCGCTTGAAGAAATCGAGACAGATGATTCGTCTTGTCAGACCGTTTGAGTTGACTTTGAGTGACTTGATATATCCGATTTTTGTCAGGGAGGACGGCAAGAAGTATGCGATACCGTCGATGAAGGGACAGAATTATCTCTCGTTGGACGACGCTGTTGGGATTTGCAGCAAGACTATCGCGTTGGGTATTCCTGCGGTTATGGTTTATGGCGTGTTGAAGCAGAAGGATGCTGACGGGTCCATAGCTTTGCGGAAAAACAACTTTCACTCGAAGATTTTCAAGCGGCTGAAGAAGGAGTTCGGGGACGATTTGGTTCTGATTTCAAACGTCTGCCTCTGCGATTACACTGCGGAAGAATATTGTGTTTACAGTGAAAAGGGGAAGGTTTTGAACGAGAAGACTGCTGAGATGCTCGCGAAAATAGGCGCCATCCACGCAGAAACCGGTGCCGACGTGATTGCTCCTGCCGCGATGTGCGACGGGCAAGTTGGGCATATTAGGGCAGCGTTGGATGAAAAAGGCTTGGAAGACGTTGCGGTAATGGCGTATGTCAAGACTGACAGCTGCCTTTTTGAACCGTATTTCGAGGCCATGACATTATCGAAAACGCCCCGAAAGGGAGTGGATTCGAGCAAGTTCAGGACGGACATCATCAACGAGAAGATGTACATGCAGAAGGTAGAATTAGAAGTGAGTGAAGGGGCTGACATGGTGATCGTCAAGCCCGCGCTCACTAACCTTGACCTGATGGCCAAAGTCAAGCAAACGTATCCTACTCTTCCCATTGCGGCTTACCAAGTTAGCGGTGAATACGCGATGATAAAGTTACTCGCTCAGTCGACACCTGTTGATGAAAAAGTACTTTTCATGGAGACTCTTAGCTCAATCAAGAGGGCGGGAGCAGACATGATACTGACGTACTACGCCATGGAAGCAGCAAAACTCTTGAACAAGCGCAAGTAGGATATTGTCAAACATACAATTCCCAAAACTATTCTTGCGCTCTTTTGGAATCAAATCAGAGATTAAGAATCTTGAAGTCTTGGATTGATTAGAAACCTGCAGAGAATAACCAGTTAGTCAAACGGTTTGAGTGGCTGCAAGCTCGAGTGTGACGCGTTTTGGAGGAAGAGAAGTTAAAGATCGCTGTCGTAGGACTGGGCAAGATGGGCATTCTTCACTCTTGTATTTTGAATGTCTTGCCTCAGGTTGAGCTTTCGGCCTTATGTGAGAAGAGTGGCATGACTCGCAGGCTGTTGAAGAAGCTGTTTAACGGGGTCCGAATGGTTGATGACGTTCGAAAACTTGCCAATTCCGATCTTGATGCGATCTACGTGACTACGCCGATACCCTCTCATTATCCGGTTGTTAAGAGTCTGTATTCAATGAACGTGACTCACAACGTGTTTGTTGAGAAGACCCTTGCGGCCAGCTATGAGGAGGCAAAAGAACTCTGCGAGTTAGCCAACCATTCTGGGGGGATTAACATGGTTGGCTACCTGAGGAGGTTTTACGTTACGTTCAGAAAGGCTAAGGACATGCTGTCTGAAGACGTGATAGGAAAACTATCTTCCTTCAAAGCCTATGCCTATTCGTCAGACTTTCTTGGCGTTGATCATGAAGCAGGAACGTCTGCTTCCAGAGGAGGTGTTCTTAGGGACTTGGGCTGCCATGCGGTAGATTTGGCGCTATGGTTTTTTGGTGATCTGCAGGTTCGTTCAGCTCACTCAGCCTCTTCCGCTGGTCCTAACTTCGATGACTCAGTGAATTTTGAAGCTGAGAACTATGGCGGTTTGAAAGGAGACTTCAGCGTATCGTGGCGTATGGAGAATTATCGCATGCCAGAGGCGGGACTGTCGATTACTGGTTCTGAAGGAACCTTGATGGTTAATGATGACAAAATAGAGCTTAATCTGAAAGATGGCAGAAAGTCCACGATGTATAGACATGATTTGGACGATAACGTTCCGTTTTGGTTAGCGATGCCTGAATACTACCGTGAAGACCTGTGCTTTGTCAAGTCAATTGAGGAGCGCGTTAAAGCAGAGCTTGATTTTCGCGCTGGTTCGAAGGTTGATGAAGTCATCAGCCAAGTGGAAAAAAGAGTTGGTGCCATTGGTCAACAGTAGCAAAAAGGCTTTGCTCGTTGGAGACAACCCGTTCCATAACATAAGCCACTTGTCGCAGGACAGAATGAGAGCCCGAGACGGATCGGTTACTGAGCCAGAGCATGCAGCAAGCCTAGTGTTGATGTCTCTTGATAACGGGGCGAACGGGTTTATGTTTTCAGTTAGCGAAGAGACGCTTTCAATCTTGAAAGTGATCCGCGAAAGGGACCAGACTGAACGCTTGAGCCTCTATCCAATCGTACCATATGCATACGAATACGTGCAGCTGGCTACGCAGTCCGGCGGAATTCCTGGACTAGCTAGAAGATTTGCGAAACAGATAGTGCTGTCAGGGAACCTTGGTGCGCTTGCGACAGGTTTCAAGGGTGCGGTCTGGACTGACCCGGTTTCTCTGATGAAGACTTACTTGACGTATGAAGTGAGCAGAATAAGGTCTTCAGCAGGTAAAAAGGCTGACATCGCTTCTGTGGTGCTTCATGAGATAGTCACCGACGTGGCCCTAGCCCTTAATCTAGACTGGTTCTTCAAAGCATACGTTGATTTCGTTTCCAAAACGGGAGCCACGCCAGGCTTTAACACTTGCAACTTCGCATACCTGCTTGACAAGTTTGACAGGTGGGGCATTGACCCGTGCAAGACGGTTGTCGCATCACCGTTTAACAAGGTAGGTTTTCAGATGAATCCGTCGAAGACAGCCTGCGAGGAGGCCCTGAAGAAGTGCCAAGGACCAGTGCTAATAGGCATAAGCATTCTGGCCGCTGGATACTTGAAACTCGAAGAGGCTGTTGACTATATAGCTGCTCTGCCTAACGTAAAGGGCGTTGCCGCAGGCGTTTCAAAAGAGAAGCACGCACTGGAAACGTTCAGGCTTCTAGATCAAAGATTAAGATGAAGCAAGCTGTTCACGATCGAGTAAGTGTCGACTCCAGTAGTGATTCCACCATCAAACAGCGCAAGAACCATACCCGCTGTGGGTCTCATTTTTGGGCTTGTCTGGAATGAGCAGGGAAGAAACATGCTACTTGTTTCTATTTTGTGGGTGATTTTTGCTTTCTTATCTTTTGGCATCTTAGGTCTGAGTTACCTTTGGACCCGACGTTGTGCGAGAAAACCTTGGAAGATAAGGAAAGTAGAAGGTTATTACCCCAAAGTGGCAATCATAGTGCCGACGTTTAATGAAAGTGGAACGATTGATTTCAAGCTCAAAAACCTAGCCAAGTTGGATTATCCAAAAGGCTCAACTCAAATGCTTTTCGTAGACAGTGCATCTACTGATTCAACCGTTGAAAGGATTCGGAAGTTTGCTGAAGATCACCGTGACATGAATATCAAGGCACTAGTCGAGAGTGAACGAAGGGGGAAATCTTCGGCCTTGAATGCGTGTCTAGAAAGCTGCGATGGAGATGTTATCATCGTGTCTGACGCCGATTGTTTTTGGCCATCCAACATCTTGAACAGAGCCCTACCTTACTTGGCTGATCCTGAAGTTGGCGCAATATCGGGACCGAAGAAATTGCTAAATTCAGGAGCTTCTTCAGCGACCAAAAGTGAAGATGCATATCTTGAATCAATGAATCTGATGAAACTAGGCGAATCGAAGAGTTCTTCAACCATACTGTTTGAGGGTGGGTTCAGCGCCTACAAAAAAGAAGCACTAGACTCGTTTGACCCATACATCACAGGGTCTGATGACTCTGGAACTGTTATCACGTTGCTGGAAAAAGGCTACAGGAGCATTATGGTTCAAGAAGCCGAGTTTTTCACAACCTTTCCGAGAACTTGGAAAGGAAAAATCGCGATGAAAGCGAGAAGAGCCAATCAGCTTGTTCGGCTCTTCAGGAAATATGCCGTTCTACTCCTCAAGAATAAGATCAGGATTGCGAAACCTGTCGTTGCAAAGAATGTTTTCATGTATTTGGTGTCTCCAATAATGTTTCTGCTTCTCGCAGCCACTACAGTCTACCTCGTTGTAAAGTTTCCAATAGCAGCAGCAAGCTTGTTGATCTTGCTGGTTCCGAAGGCAAGATCCTATTTTGCAGAGGCTACGCTGAACTACCTGATTTTGGCTTACGCTATTTTCGCAACTCTGTCAAAAAAGAGATCCGTCATTTGGTCACAACCAGAAGACAGAGCCCTGTTAGAAGAGCAAATGCTGGTTCAGAACGGACTGATCTGAAGGAAAAGAATGTGCCGAAGAAGCGACATCAGGTTTTCTTAACATTTGACGCTGAAGGTCCAGCACCACACGAAGATGTCTTGGACCAAAGAACGCAATTCATTCTAATGGCAATCTTGAGAAAGCTCAGGAGAAACAAGCTGAGAGGACTGTTCTTTCTTCCTGGAAGCGTGGCTTGGACCGTTCAAAAACACCCTGAACTAATGGCGGCTTTGCAACCGCATGAGATAGGATACCACTATTCAACTCATTCGATGAGACCGCTGATTTTTGAGTTTACAGACATCCCAAACTACAACGCAGCCATCGAGGTCTCGATTGAGAAGGAAACACAACTTTCCCGATCAGGCGTAGCAAAAAATGTTCAAGGAAAAGGACTTTTGGCCTTTCAAGAGATGTTTCCTGAATGGAACATAGTCTCGTTCAGAGCACCGTTTATGAGTTGGTCTCCTCCGCATCTTGAAGCGCTGCAGTCACTCGGGATATCTTACGACTTCTCTTCATCAGTGACCGATAGGCCATTCTACTATCGAGGCGTAATGTTCTACCCGCCTGCGCTGCCCCTTGATGGAATCCCAAACATCGTGGGTTTCTGGGGGAAAAGTCCATTGAATGCAAAGAACGGAGGGTCAAAACTAAACCTGACTCTTCCAACGATACTCAGAGGTTCTTGCACGGTGTTATCATTGCATCCCGCCCGACTTGTCTTCAAGACTCGAAGGAACTACTTGAAAAAGGACTCAAAGAACATCGAACGCGGGTCTTTGGATGTCGCGATAAGACTATGCGTAATTGAATTGACGTTCAGAATGCTTAACATCTTGCAAAGAATGAAACTAATCGCAGTCACTCCTTCGCTGAAAATTGAGAAAGAAACCATTCCAGAATTTAACCTAAAAGAAGCATACAATCGAAGCGCCTACGCTGCAAGAAAACTCTTTCATTACGACCCAAGATTCTTGTACTCGCACTTTAAGAGATTCTTCGATTTGAGCAACTATGAGAATAGTTTTTCTTTTGAAGCCAAATCAGCAAGTGCAATTCAACAGGGAATCATGTGGAGAGTTGAGGCCCAGATCGAAAGACAGGTTGCAATGAAGGGCGGACTCCGCAAATGGCTAAAAGACACTTTCAAGGGGGCAAATCGAGAGATTCTGTATAGGATAGATGCCTCATCTGACAAGGCTCCCGAATATCAGATGACTTCAAGGTTTGGATGCGATAAGCATGGAAGAGACATAGAAAGCGGTCTAAAAGAATATGTTAGGCTTTTGAGAACTCGAGATTCGAAGCTTCATACTGTATTGGTTTTAGGGTCGAGAGTTAAAGGAACATGGTTGCCAGGAAGTGACGTTGACGTAACGATTATTTCCGACAGTTTATCAAGCAAAAATCTGGACCCCATTTCCCAAAGACTCTACGAATTGAAAGTCCATTTTCGATATTCTGACAGGCCATTGAACCTCGGAATCGTGGCGAGTTGTTACTATTCGAGGAACGAATTCATCAGATCTATTGAAAAATTTGATTTCCAAGCGCTCGACGCCCTGTTTTATGGCAAGGTAATATATGACGATGGTTTTTGGCCAGTAGCGATGGACAGGTATAAAGAATTAGAGAGAAGATATGGGCTCACTAGAGACAGCCTGAAGAAAATAGTCAAAGATGCCTAAACGCAAACTTCAAAGCATTCACGTAAAGTTGTGAAGTTTTTCCATCACTGGAAGTCTGATTTAGTTTGGTCAAAGTGGCATTGGTGTCTGCAGCTTATCCTCCGTATTCTTTTGGCGGCATAGATACGCAGACTTTTGACTTGGCACATGGGCTCTCTTCTGAGGGTGTTGATGTCACCGTTTTTTGCGGATATGCTAAGCAACCGACGCTCACACAAGAAAACCGAAACCTTAGGATTTGCCGTCTTCCACTGTATGATATCCCACCGCGAGTTCTCTCGTTTCAGCTGAGAAACGTGGACTACTTCAAAAAGAACCTGGGAAACTTCGATGTGGTTCATGCACAACATTCCTCCGGATCAGTAATCGGGCTCCTGAAAAAGAGAATTGGAAAACCGTGGATCGTTTCGTTCCACGATCATCAACTTAGACGATTATCGATCGCCCTCAGTCTTAGGCCTTGGGACCTGAATCTGAGTGATATGCTCTTTTTCAGCGCAGGTTACCCTCTATTCGAGTTCATGACAAGAATAGAAATAAAGTACGCTGATCATTACATCGCATGCGGTTTCTCTGGGTTTGAAGACTACGTACGTTACAGCAAGATGGCTATTGACAAAACAACCCTAATCCAAAATGGGATAGACCTTGCTAAGATTGAGTCAGCGGCGAGATCTTTTAAAGAGACAAGAAGCGACCCTGAGCAAGATGGCGGGCTTACTATCTTCACGTGCGGCCGACTCTACACTTCAAAGGGGGTACAATATCTGATCAGAGCGATGCTGGAGGTGGTCAGAAATTTCCCAGATGTTCATTTGAAGATATTTGGCAAAGGGCCTCTCCGTTCTCGCCTTGAAACATTGATAAATCACCTAGGATTGTCCAACAATGCTAGCTTGGAAGGGCACGTTCCCTATGACAGACTTATGTATGAGATGAACAAGTGTGACCTGGCTGTTTTTCCATCTCTAATCGAAGTTGGTGCGAGCCTTGCTGTCATGGAGGCCATGGGTTTCAGCAAGACCGTTGTTGCCTTCAATTATCCTTTCACCACGGAAATAATAGAGCACCTGAGAACAGGATATATCGTGCAACCCAAACACGTTGAGGAGCTTGGAAATGCCATTTGTTTTTTGCTCGGAGACAAAAAATTACGAAGGAAACTGGGCGAAAACGCCCATTCAAAAATAGTAAACGACCACAACTGGAATGATATTGTCAAGAAGTACATCCAGGTCTACCGAAATGTCATTCAAGCAAGAAGCTAAAAGAGCTTGCATAAAGAATGAAAAATAGTTATTTGATCTGCTTCACGGGCGTTGATGGTTCAGGCAAGACTACGCATGCAAAATCTCTACAAAAATACTTAGAAGACAAAGGATATACATGCAAGTATGTATGGGGAACTTCGAGACCGATATTTTCTTATGCCTTCTTAGTGTTCGCAAGATCGCTCGGCTATTGGAAAAAGACCAAGAAAAACGTTTACACAGATCCATTAGAGTACGCTCCAAGTGAACTTGCTTCAAAGCTGGGAAGAATATGGCGACTCTTCGTTTTCGCTGACTTCCAGATAAAAACTTTGGTCAAGACAAGACCATTCTTGATGCTCAGAAAGATCGTTATTTTAGATAGATATTTCTACGATCTGCTCATGGACCTTCGCGTTAGCCACACGTCTTCAGAAGAATTCGTCCGAAGAATCTCAAAAACTCTGCCCAGACCGCAATTAACTTTCTTGCTTGACGCACCTCCGAGCCTGACAGCCCAAAGACGCGGTTTCGCTTGGCACGATCTCAAAACAAAAAGAGAAGCATTCTTACAAATTGGACAGCAATTTCAATTCTGCGTCGTAGACTCTTCGCAAGATTTCAATGTGAACCAGCAGAGAATCCGAGATTTGATCTTAGCAAGAATCGAGAAAAACTCGCCTTGATTTGAACGAAGCAGGTTCCTGATGCGAAAGATCATCCTTATTTGCGAAGGTTTGCACGACCAGACAATAGTGGCCCAACCTTGGAAGCACGTTATTGAACTAGCTACTCGCATGAAAAAACTCGGAATCGACGTAGAAATAGTTTCTGACAAACTACCTGGAAAAGAGGAGAGCAAAGAAATTAATTCTGTCCCGATTGAAAGAGTGAACAAGAAAGGCTTGTTTCTTGATACAAAAGCGCTCGCGAAATTGCTGAACCAAGAAAAGCCTAACATAGTGAACTGGCATTGCAGTGACATTTGGTCTTCTTTCTATTTCTGGCGGCTGAGGAAAAAAACAGATTTCAATATGGTATGGACATTGCATTCTGGGCC